>NZ_CP025135.1:167500-2567500 GCF_002833405.1 Planococcus sp. MB-3u-03
TCGTACCGATTGCAGAAACGATGGCAGCGCTTAAGTCGGATTCGGTGGAAATGGTGACACGGCCAGCGAAAGTGGATGCATTCATGCCATGTTCCATCGTTAAGTTCAAGTACGTTTCCAAGGCTTCGGTTTGTGCGTGTGTCGGCACTTGCCCTTTGATCATCCATAGATAGTTGGCGGTATGGCCTAGGTCGCTTCTTGGCGCGACGAATTCCTGTCTGGTGCTTTGCCGGTATAGAAGAGCCGTCATTACAGGAAGTGCAGCAGTCAGGGCAATGGCTTGCTGTTGGCTCGCCAATTTTTTGAATTCGGCATGCTGATAAGCCGAGACAAGGGTCCGCATTCCGTCCATCAATGAAGTCTCTTTAGGCAGGGCCTGTGCGATGCTCATGATATGATCCGGCAACTGGCGATAGGATTTTAATTGTTCAGTGAGACTTGCGAGTTCCTCTTTTGAAGCATGATGGCCATGCCAGAGAAAGTAAGCTGTTTGTTCGAAATTTTTTCCTTCAATTACTTCATTGACCAATTTTCCGCGGTAACGGAGTTCGCCTTTATCTCCTTCGACAGATGCAATGGCAGTTTGAACGGCAACAATGCCTTTTAGGCCTTTTTGAAACATGGAAACTCCTCCTTTTTTTTTAAAGTATAAGCTGGAACTTTAATTATGAAAATTAAAGATTTATAATTAAAATAATTAAAAATACTAATTGAAAGGAGAGCAAAAATGGAGATGCAATGGCTGAGGACCTTTGCGGATGCTGCGGAAACCTTGAATTTCCGTAAGACGTCCGAACGCTTGATGCTGTCGCAGCCGAGTGTGACGGTACATATTCGGCAATTGGAAGAGTATTTGGGGATTCGCCTGTTTGACCGTATCAAGAACCGCGTGGTGTTAACAGAGGAAGGGCGCCATTTTAAACAGCAGGCAGAAATATTGGTAGAAAAATTCGATTCGACGGTGGATGAGCTTCAATCATTTGCCCAAGGCTACCGGCGAAAATGGACCATCGCGATCTCCCCGTTAATGGCAGAGACGGTGCTGCCGTATATCCTAAAGTCGTTTACGAAAGCGCATCCGGACCTTGAGCTGGTGATCCGTGTGGAAGAGTCGGAAGCGATTGAAGAACTGGTAGAGAGCGGGGAAGTGTCTGCTGGCATCTCCGCTTTGCTGCCGGTAAAACGAGTGATTCTCCATGAAGTGGTTTATGAAGATCCTCTACTGCTCATTGTGCCGAGGGATGCTTATGATGATGAGCGGGGCCCGGTGGTTTCAGCTGAAGAGGTTTTGCAGCAGAATTTCATCTTTACCCATCATCATCCCGTTTTTTGGGAAGAGTTGCTGGTGAAATTACGCGTGCAGCTGCCGGGTATCCGCACGATGACAGTGACGCAGGCCCATATCGCGAAACGGTTTATCCAGGAAGGGCTCGGCGTATCGTTTTTGCCGAAGTCGATGGTGCGCCGAGAGTTGATTGAAGGGCGTTTGATGGAAGCCCGTTTTGATTTGTTTCCATTGCCCAGTGTTGCGACGTATTTCTTATCGCGCAGCATGGGGGGACTTGAGAGAGATTTTTTAAGTCGCGTTCAATCGGTTTATTTCCGGTGAATTGAAGAAACGATAGTTTTATTGAAAATGGCGAATTTGTCGGATGCACTGGTATACTGCAGATAAGGAGGGGATGGATATGTATATTGAACAGCGCAATATTCGGCTTCGTTTGCTGAAACGTGAGGATTTTGAGGCATTATGGGCGCTTTATACACCGGACATCTTCGAATATATGCTGACAAAGGTGGAGCGTTTCGAAGATTTAGAGGCGTGGTTATCGGCTGGAATGAATCAATCCAATGTTCTGGTATTTGCCGTGGAACTTCCGGAAAGCGGTGAGATTGTCGGCACGACCCGCATGTATTCGATTGATGAGACGAACAAAAGCTGTGAAATCGGGGCGACCTTCTATAGCGAAAAAGCACAGCGCACACATGTCAATACGGCCGTCAAACATGCACTGTTGGGCTATTGCTTCGAAGAACGGGAGATGATCCGCGTCCAGTTCAAAACCGATGCTGAGAATATCCGTTCCCAAAAATCGATTGAACGGATTGGAGCGGTGAAAGAAGGGCATTTGCGCAACGAACGGATCCGCTCGACCGGTGAACCAAGGGATGCCATCGTCTATTCCATCATTGACCGGGAATGGCCGGAAGTGAAAAAATCACTAGAAGAGAAAATGAATAAATATTCGGAATAATGTCAGGTTGAGCCAAGAGAACCTCAGAGGGTACAATGAATATATCTTACTGAGGGGGTATAAAATAATGAAAAAATTAAATGTTTCTATTATAGGTGTACCAATGGACCACGGGCAAATGCGCCGCGGCGTCGATATGGGGCCAAGCGCAATCCGTTACGCGGGCGTTGTGGACCGCATTGAAAATCTTGGGCACGAAGTAAATGACGAAGGCGATATCCAAATCCGCAAAGCGGACGGCAAAGTGGATGAAAACACCAATTTGCGCAATATGGACGTAATTACCGAAGCAACAGAAGCACTCGGAGAAACTGTTTCAGGCGTAGCTAAAGCCGGAAATTTCCCATTGGTGCTGGGCGGCGACCATAGCATCGCGATCGGTACGCTTGCTGGCATTTCAGAGTATTACGAGAATTTGGGCGTCATCTGGTATGATGCGCATGCGGATATGAACACGAGCGAAACTTCGCCATCAGGCAATATTCACGGCATGCCGCTTGCGGCAAGCTTTGGGCATGGCCATGAAAAATTGACGAACATCCGCGGCTATTCTCCAAAAGTGAAGCCGGAAAACATCGTCATCATCGGGGCGCGTTCTGTCGATCCAGGTGAGCGCGAATTGATCAAAGAACACGGCATCAAAGTGTTCAGCATGCACGAAATCGATAAATTGGGCATGGATCACGTCATGCAGGAGTCGATCCGCTATTTGCGCGAAGAACGCAAAACCGACGGCGTCCATTTGTCGCTTGACCTTGATGGCATCGATCCGATGTATACGCCGGGTGTCGGTACGCCGGTGCCAGGCGGCATCAGCTACCGCGAAAGCCATTTAGCGATGGAAATGCTGTTTGATGCAGGATTGATCACTTCTGCAGAATTTGTCGAAGTCAACCCGATCCTCGATGAAAAGAACCGTACAGCAGATGTGGCGGTCGCATTGATCGGTTCATTGCTTGGTGAAAAATTGGTATAAGAATGAAGGGGCTGTCCGGAATTTCCGGGCAGCTTTTTTTAATTGCACAGAATGTATAGGGGATTAGGAAGAAGGGTGTAGGACTGAAAGGTATTACATTGCATGATTCTTATCAGCGAAATAATAAACTGATGAATTCATTCAAAGAACTGGAAATTGGCTGGTTTTTTCTGGGGATGGTTTGATAGGATAGAAGAAGAGAAAAAAATGAAACCTTTTCAGAACTGGACCGTATATAAAAGACAGCCGCATGGCGGAGGGAAATGAGATCATGGATGCGTTAGTGAATAAACGAATAAAACGAGTCATGAAGGGCGACCAAGACGCATTTGCCGAAATCGTGGAGCTGTATCAACATCAGTTGTTCCAGATTTGCTACCGCATGCTCGGCAATCGGCATGAAGCGGAAGATATTGCACAGGAAGCATTTACGCGGGCCTATGTGAACATACACACCTTCGACCAGAACCGTAAATTTTCCACGTGGCTTTACCGCATCGCCACCAATCTGTGCATTGACCGGATTCGCAAGAAAAAGCCGGATTATCATTTGGATGCGGAAGTCAAAGGCACGGAAGGCTTGAATATGTATTCGAAGATTGCCAATGATGAAGAGCTTCCGGAAGAAGAATTAATGCGGATGGAAGTTCAGGAGCGGGTGCAGTACGAAATAAGCCGCTTGCCGGATAAGTACCGGGCAGCGATTGTGTTAAAATATATCGAGGAATTGCCGCTGGCTGAAATCAGCGAAATCCTGGATTTGCCGCTTGGCACGGTGAAAACGCGGATACACCGCGGGCGCGAAGCACTTCGCAAGCAATTGAGCAATTTGTAGGAGGCGAGCATGATGAATGCGTGTCCGGAAAAAGTCATTCGCATGATGGACGATTACCTGGACGGGGAAATCAGCCCATCAGAGGAAAAAGAACTGAAAGATTACTTGCAGAGCTGCAGCGACTGCAGAAAAATATATCAAGAACTGACCAAGACCATTGCGTTTGTCCAAAGTGCTTCACATGTCCAGGCACCGTCGGACTTTGTGCAAAAGACAATGGCCGGTTTGCCGAAAGAATCGCAGCGCGTCGGGATGAAACGCTTTATGCGCCATCACCCGTTAATGATTGCGGCGGCACTTTTCGTCTTGTTGATGAGTGCAGCGATGCTGTCGAGCTTCAGCGACGACCAGCAATTTTCATTCACCAAACAGGAGCACTTGGTGGTTGAGGGTCAGACCGTCGTCGTGCCGGAAGGCCAAACAGTTATCGGGGATTTGACGATTCGCAATGGCGATTTACGTGTGGACGGGGAACTTGAAGGAGACGTGACGATCGTCAACGGCCAGTATATGGCATCGAGTGGCGTCATCAATGGTGAAATCGAGGAAATCGACCAAGCATTCGAGTGGCTCTGGTATACGATCAAAGGGACATTCCAAGATGCCGTCAGCTTTTTTGGCGGCAATGACCAATCAATAGACGAGTAAAGCCCATCCATTCATTGGATGGGCTTTTTGCATGGGGGCAGATGTCTCGGGATATGATATACTGAAACTATATGTACATGGAGAAAAGCGAGGGTTGCAGATGCCTTTTTTGGAAAACTTCAATGACCAGACGCCGCTTCAGATGATCGGAAATGTTATCGACATCCTGTTGGTCTGGTTCGTTATTTACAAACTTATTACTGTCATCAAGGGAACGAAGGCTGTCCAATTATTAAAAGGAATCTTCTTTATCATCATCGCGCGTCTTGTGACCCAGGCGCTCAACCTGGAAACGCTCGGTTGGATCATGCAGCAAGTGCTCGAATGGGGCTTTCTTGCCATCATCATCATCTTCCAGCCGGAACTAAGGCGCGCACTCGAACAGCTCGGGCGCGGGAAATTGTTCTCGAGCAGTACGCTTAATGAAGAATCCGAGCGCAACCGCTTGATTGAAGCGATGAGCAAATCGGTCAGCTATATGGCGAAGCGCCGGATCGGGGCACTCATTTCGATCGAGCGTGAAACCGGGCTCAGCGATTACATAGAGACGGGCATTCCGATGAATTCGGACATTACGTCGGAATTGATGATCAATTTATTCATTCCGAACACGCCGCTGCATGACGGTGCGGTCATCGTCCAGAAGAACCGCATCGCTGCGGCTGCCTGCTATTTGCCGCTGTCCGAGAGCCCGTTCATTTCGAAAGAGCTGGGGACGCGCCACCGTGCAGCACTCGGCATCAGTGAAGTGACGGATGCGATCACTATTGTCGTATCGGAAGAAACCGGTGCGATCAGTTTGACGGCCAACGGTGATTTACACCGCAATTTGTCGCTCGAAGACTTTGAAGTGAAGCTCCGCCGCATCTGGTTCGGTGCCGAACAACAGCAGGCGACGACTTCCTGGTGGAATTGGAGGGGGAAAAAGAATGGATAAGATGATGGACAATCCGTGGTTTCTACGGATCATGGCATTATTCCTGGCCTTTCTGCTCTTCTTTTCCGTCCAGACGGAAAACAATACGACCACGACCGAAACCGGAAGAGTGTCGGAAATAATCGAAGATGTGGAACTGCAAGTATATTATGATGAAAGCTTGATGGTCAGCGGCGTGCCGGAAACGGTCGACCTGTATTTAAGCGGCCCGGCAAGCATCATCCAGACGACGCGCCAGCTCGATGATTACACGCTGTTCATCGATTTGCGCAGCCTGCCTCTAGGGGAGCATCAAGTGCCGATTCAGACGGAAAACCTATCGGAACAACTGAGCGCACGCGTGGATCCGGCATTCGTTAATGTCGTGCTCGAGGAGCGGGTGTCCCAGGAATTCGATATCGACGCTGAAATGAACGAACGCTTGCTGGCAGAAGGATTTGTCTTGGACGGCCTGTCTGTCGAACCGGATACTGTGACCGTTACGGGACCGCAAAGCGTCATCAATGCCATCAGCTTTGTCAAAGCGACAGTGACCGGGGAACCGGAAATCAAGGAATCTTTCACTGCTGAAGCGCGTGTCCGCGTGCTGGCAGAAGATTTGACGAAACTCGACAATGTCACGATCGAGCCGGAATCCGTGGCGGTTGACGTTACGGTAGAGGAATACAGCCGCGAACTGCCGGTGCGTATCGAATCGACTGGCGATCCGCAGACAGGCATCACCATCAATTCCTGGACGCCTACAAGTGAACAAGTACGAGTCTTCGGACCGCGTAGCGTAGTGGATGCGATGGAGGAATATGTCATCGAAGTGGAAGCGAACAGCGTCACGGCATCCGATACGACGGTGACGGTCGAATTGCCGATTCCGTCGGGAGCTTCTGGGGTTTCGCCAGGAGAGATGCAAGTAGAAGCAGATATCTCGGTGGATGAATCTTTGATCGTGCCGGAAGAGTTGGAAAATCCAGAAATTGCCGATAGCAATGATGAAGAATAAAAATAGCTAAAAATGTAAACTTAGGTTAATATAAACAAATCATAATACAGAGTGATTGAAGGAGCGAAAAGAATGGGAAAATATTTTGGGACCGATGGTGTACGAGGGGTGGCCAATAGCGAATTGACGCCTGAACTGGCATTTAAACTTGGGCGTTTTGGCGGCTATGTCTTAACAAAAAGCTCAAAGGAAAAACCGAAAGTGCTCGTAGGGCGGGATACACGGATTTCCGGGGAAATGCTTGAAAATGCATTAGCGGCTGGATTATTATCAGTCGGCGCAGAGGTTATGCGCCTCGGCGTCATCAGCACTCCAGGTGTTTCATATTTGACACGTGTCATGAGCGCGGAAGCGGGAGTCATGATTTCAGCTTCCCATAACCCGGTCGCAGATAACGGCATCAAATTCTTCGGTTCGGACGGCTTTAAATTGTCGGACGACCAGGAAGCGGAAATCGAAGCCTTGCTTGATGCAGAAACAGACGATCTGCCGCGCCCAACTGGCGGAGATCTTGGCAGCATCACCGAATATTTCGAAGGCGGCCAAAAATACATCCAGTATTTGAAGCAAACAGTGGACGAGGAATTCGATGGCATCCACGTGGCGCTTGATTGCGCGCATGGTGCGACATCGACATTGGCGACTCACGTATTTGCCGATTTGGACGCTGACATCAGCTCAATGGGCGCTTCGCCAAACGGCTTAAACATCAACGAAGGCGTCGGATCGACACATCCTGAAGCACTTGCGAAGTTGGTCGTGGATAAAGGCGCGGACGTGGGCCTTGCCTTTGATGGCGACGGTGACCGTTTGATTGCGGTGGATGAAAAAGGAACGATCGTCGACGGCGACCAGATCATGTATATTTGCGCGAAGCATTTGAAATCAGAAGGCCGCTTGAAACAGGATACAGTCGTTTCAACAATCATGAGCAATATGGGCTTCTACAAAGCGCTTGAAGAAAACGACATGAAGAGCGTCAAGACGGCTGTCGGCGATCGCTATGTAGTGGAAGAAATGAAGAAAAATGAATACAATTTGGGCGGCGAACAGTCGGGCCATATCATTTTCCTTGATTACAACACGACAGGCGACGGATTGTTGTCAGGTCTTCAATTGGTGAACATCATGAAGATTACGGGCAAGAAATTGTCAGAGCTTGCGAATGAAATGACGATTTTCCCGCAAAAACTGGTGAACATCCGCGTGACGGACAAACACGGCGTGACAGATAATGCTGTCGTTGCCAAGAAGATTGCGGAAGTGGAACGCGACATGGACGGCGATGGCCGTGTGCTGGTGCGTCCTTCCGGAACCGAGCCATTGGTGCGCGTCATGGTCGAAGCGCCGTCTGCAGAAGCGTGCGAAGAGTACGTAGAGCGGATTGCGGCGGTTGTACGTGAAGAAATGGGCATGAAATAAATAAGCTAAAGGCCAGAGCATCCGCTCTGGCCTTTTTTTATGGGCAAAATGATACGACGTTGAGTGTAGAATTAGGAGATATATGAAAGTGGATAGTGGAGCTGTTAGTGGAAGAGATTACGCTTCAAGGGGCGCTTTAGGCCCGCAGGATGCGGGTCATGCAGCCGATGTGACAGGACGTCGCGTTATCGGCTGCCCGGAGTCGACATCCTTCGCTCCACGCCTAGATGTAGAGTAGAAATGAAATCGAGATGAGATATAGTAAATGCTTGTGCTGGAGATTGCGCTACAAGGGGCACGCTTGCCGAGGGGCGGGTGTTGAGCCAACGTGCATTCGCACGTTTGTCTCGCCAGCCCGCGCGGTCCCTCCGGCGTCGGCCCCTTTTCGCTCCATCTCTAAGTGTAGTGTGGAAATCAAATTCAACTGTCATTGAAATTAGCAGGAATAGTTTTAGACAGTTTTGTAATTACATAAAGAATAGCTAGTTAACCATCTTTTCCACTATCAACTCTAGCTAGGCCTCTTCTTACAGATGAAACAATCATCGGCCATAACGCCACACTCACACATCCCACTAAGCATCGACAACCAGTGGATGCAATACAAGAAGCTGAAGCTCAGTCGCTCAAAGCAATCAATGAAATCTAATAGCCGAACCGCGCACAGGGACGAGCCGGAGCAATAAGACAAGTGTTCTTCTTGGCTTATTGCGGGAGGCATGCCCAAAGCGGGAGGCGGCTGTTTGACGATGAAAGGGTCAATGATAACTTCTTCTCATTCGCTTGTCCGACTTACTCCACAAGATTTTCATTAGCTGAAACCTTTTCGGTTATTTATCGTCATTTCAAGGGGCTGCGCCGTCAAAAGTTTACCAAGGAATTCAAAAAGATAGGTTTTGGTATTTTCGGCAAAAATACATATTGAAAAGCTAGCATGCTTGTCCTCACAGGTTTTCGGGCCGCCTGTAAGTTGTTTAGAGCTGAAAATAGTTAGAAAACGTGAGGAGCTATGAACCAGCCGCTGGAAGATGACTGTGTGGATTGTCCTAAGGGAAGTTGTGCGTTGATTGACGGAATTGTAAGGAGCGGTTATGATTAGGGAGTCGGTTTAGCGCCGATGCAAAAGGGGGATAGAGGTAAGTGCGAAGGAAACCAATTATAGCGCCTGTACTGAAGAACTCGGACGGACCAGTCAGTCTTCAGTAGACGAGGAGGAGGAGTATCGAGATTTCGGCGGATACCTCCCGGCCGCGAAGCCCGGTCGTTATGTGCATGCTTAAAACAGTCGAGTGATCGATTGGACAACCAGCTTGCACGGGCTCACAACAAAGCGTTTGCGAACGCTTATTTTGACATTTAGAAAATTGGAGGAATATAAATTATGTGTGGAATTGTCGGGTATATTGGTGAACAGGATTCAAAAGAGATTTTATTGAAAGGCTTGGAGCGTCTGGAGTACCGTGGATATGATTCAGCGGGGATTGCAGTACGCAACGGCGAAGGCATCAAAGTATTCAAAGAAAAAGGCCGCATTGCCGATTTGCGCGGAGTCGTGGAAGACGATGTGACAGGAAACACAGGAATCGGGCACACGCGCTGGGCAACGCATGGCAAGCCAAGCAAAGTCAATGCTCACCCGCATCAGAATACATCAGACCGCTTCACGATCGTTCATAACGGCGTTATCGAGAACTACCATCACATCCAGCGCGACCATTTGGAAGGCGTGGAAATGGAGTCTGATACGGACACGGAAATCATCGTGCAATTGATCGGCAAATTTGTTGAAGAAGGCATGACGACCAAAGAAGCATTCAGCAAAGCTTTGAAATTGATGAAAGGCTCGTACGCGATTGCATTGCTCGATGCAGAAGAAGAGCAGACGATCTACGTAGCGAAAAACAAGAGCCCGCTTCTTGTCGGACTTGGCGAGAACTTCAATGTCATCGCATCTGATGCAATGGCGATGCTGCAAGTGACGGACCAGTTCGTTGAATTGATGGATAAAGAAGTCGTCATCGTGAAAAAAGAAAGCGTACAGATCTTGACGCTCGACGGCGAAGAAGTAGCCCGCGACCCATTCACAGCAGAAATCGACATGAGCGATATCGATAAAGGCACATACCCGCATTACATGCTGAAAGAAATCGATGAGCAGCCAGCGGTTATGCGCAAAATCATCCAAGCTTACCAAGACGAGAACGATCAATTGACGATCGATTCTTCAATTTTGGATGCACTCGAAACAGCAGACCGTCTGTACATCATTGCAGCAGGCACAAGCTACCACGCTGGCTTGATCGGCAAGGAATACTTGGAGAAAATGGCGGGAATTCCAGTAGAAGTACACGTAGCGAGCGAATTCGGCTACAACATGCCACTTCTTTCTGAAAACCCGTTGTTCATCTTCATTTCCCAGTCCGGCGAAACAGCGGACAGCCGTCAAGTATTGGTGCGCATCAAAGAATTGGGCCATCCATCACTGACGGTCACGAACGTGGCAGGCTCTACGCTTTCACGCGAAGCTGACCATACCTTATTGTTGCATGCAGGCCCTGAAATTGCGGTAGCATCTACAAAAGCATACACAGCGCAGTTAGCTGTACTTTCGATCTTGGCAGCAGTAACGGCAGAGCGCCGCGGCCGTGATATCGGTTTCGATTTGGTCCAGGAAATGGGCATCGTGGCGAATGCCGTGCAAGCACAAGTCGATATGAAAGAAGAACTTGAACAGATTGCAACGGATTACCTTTCAACTACACGCAATTGCTTCTTCATCGGGCGTTTGATGGATTATTTCGTCGGCCTTGAAGGCGCATTGAAACTGAAAGAAATCTCTTACATCCAAGCAGAAGGCTTTGCTGGCGGGGAACTTAAGCACGGCACGATCGCATTGATCGAAGAAGGCACACCGGTCATCGCGCTCGCGACGCAGGAATCCGTCAACTTGAACATCCGCGGAAACGTCAAAGAAGTGGCGGCACGCGGCGCAAATACATGCATCATCTCCATGGAAGGCTTGAACGAAGAAGGCGACAGCCACGTCTTGCCGAAAGTCCATGAATTGTTGACGCCGCTTGTATCGGTCATCCCGCTTCAGTTGATCAGCTATTATGCTGCTCTTCACCGCGATTGTGACGTCGATAAGCCGCGCAACTTGGCAAAATCCGTAACAGTTGAATAAGCAATGAGTGAACTCCCGCATCCGTGCGGGGGTTTTTTATTTCCCGGGGAATATCCTGGAATCCGCCAAAAGCCGTATCGTTTTTGTCGGGTGTGGGAAACATCGGGCATCTATAATGAAAGCAGTAAGGAGGCAGGGGATATGCTGAAACAAATGAACGAAGCGCTTGCCTATATTGAAGCGCATTTGGAAGAGGAAATCGACGAACGCGAGCTGGAGCGCATAGCTGGCACGTCCATTTACCATTTTCGGCGAATGTTCTCTTTCTTGTCAGGCTTCACATTGGGCGAGTATATGAGAAAGCGGCGGCTGTCGAACGCCGCAGCGGACTTGCACGCTGGCATGAGTGTGACGGAAGCAGCGTTCAAATATGGCTATGATTCAGCCGATGGATTCTCGCGTGCTTTCAAGGAATGGGCAGGGATCAATCCTTCAACGGTCCAAAAGAGCGGCATGTTGAAGTCGTTCCCAAAACTGACCTTCCAGTCAACTATAAAAGGAGGAGTAGAAATGGAATACCGCATCGAAGAAAAACAGGCGTTCACTATTATTGGCGTGAAGAAACGAGTGGCAATCCAATTCGAAGGGGAAAATGAAGAAATTATGACGCTTGCCAAAAGCATATCAGCGGAACAACGTGAGGAAATGCGCAGCTATGCAGATATGGAACCGCATCAAGTGATCAATGCATCATTCAATTTTGACGAAGGGCGCATGGATGAACAAGGCAGTTTGGATCACATGATCGGCTTTTTGACGGCGAAAAATGTCGAGGCTGGTAACGGACTTGATCGAGTCGAAGTGCCCGCACTTACGTGGGCGGTGTTTAAAGCAGAAGGGGAATTTCCTCGTGTGATGCAAGAGACATGGGGAAAAATCGTCTCCGAATGGCTGCCATCGTCCGGTTATGAACTGGCCGAAGCACCGGAAATTTCATTTACTGGTGATTTGTCAGATCCCGCTCATGTGAAAAGTGAGATTTGGATGGCAGTTCGTAAAACGACTCTGACAAAATGATGGCATGAAATTGATATGAATAGAAGAAAGAATATTCACTCTTTTCATTGAAAAAAGTTGTTTTTTCTCCTATGATGAAAAGGCATCGAGATCTGCATACATGCGGCACGAGAGGTTCATCATAAAGGAGGCGGAGTTATGACGAAAATAGGCATCATTACCGGCAGCACACGTCCAGGGCGCAATAGCCTGCAAGTGGCGGAATGGGTGAAAGGCATCGCCGACCAGCGCGGCGATGCTGATTATGAACTCGTGGATTTGGCTGAATACAATCTGCCGATGTATGCAGAGCCGGTTTCTGCGGCGTATAGCCAGGACTATCAGACGCCTGAAGCCATTCCATGGGCGCAAAAGATTGCGGAGTTGGACGGTTATGTATTCATTTGCCCGGAGTACAACCATGGCGTTACGTCAGCGTTAAAGAATGCCATCGATTATTTGTACATCGAATGGAATAATAAGGCGGCAGGCATTGTCAGCTATGGGTCAGCAGGCGGTGTCCGGGCAGCGGAATCCTTGCGCATCATCATGGCGGAACTGCAAGTGGCCACGGTGAGGACCCATCCTGCCATGTCCTTGTTTACGGATTTCGTGAAAATGAGTGAATTTAAGCCGGCAGCAGTCCACGAAAAATCGGTCAATGCCATGCTTGATCAAGTGAACGCTTGGACAAACGCATTGGAACCTTTACGCAAAGGATCCAACGAATAACACTTTCCCTTCTTTCCTGGATGACAGACGCGAACAATGGCGTCTGTCATCCAGGATTTTATTTTTGTTGAGAATGAAAGCTGCGATATCATTTTAACCGGTATGGAAGAAAGTGTATTATGAAAAGAGACAACAAAGAGTTTGCAGGAAATGAGGAATTTGAGTGGGGAAGATAACAGAAAAAAGAACAAGCAAGCGGGCCAAGAAGCTGTTGCGGGCCATTGCGGTCGTCATCGGTGGATTCATTACAGCGTATGGGCTCGAAGCCGTATTGATTCCGAATAATGTATCGGACGGCGGCGTGACGGGGCTGAGCATCGTCGGTTCACAGCTGACCGGCATGCAGCTCGGGATTTTAATCGGCTTGCTGAATATCCCGTTCGTCTATCTCGGATACAAACAGATTGGTAAGAGTTTTGCCATCTATTCGGTGATCGGCATTGCCGCTTTGGCATACGGAACGACCATCATGCACCATGTCCCGCCGATTGTCGAAGGCGACTCGCTGCTCGTGACTGTGGTCGGAGGCATCATTATCGGTTTCGGCATGGGGCTTGCGCTGCGCAATGGCGGCGCGTTGGACGGCATCGATATGCTCGCGGTATTGCTATCGCGGAAATTGCCGTTTGGCACGAGTGATTTGATTTTATTCCTGAACTTATTCGTCTTTATCGTCGTGTCGACGGTTTTCGGATTGCAGGGCGCGTTCTTGTCGGGGATCGCTTATTTCATCGCTTCCAAAGTGATCCATATGGTGGAGGAAGGCTTGAGCGGTTCGAAGACGTATAAGATCATCACGAGTGAACCCGAGAATATGGTCGAGACGATCCGCGACCGCTTGGGGCGCAGTGCTACATACAATTTGGTCAAAGGGGCGTATACCAACGAAGACTATAAGGAAATTACGTGCATCATCAACCGCCTCGAAGACAGCAAGATGAAGGAAATCATTTACGAAATCGACCCGCAGGCCTTTGTGGCGGTGTATGATGTCGCTGAAGTAAAAGGCGGGAATTTCAAGAAGCGCGATATCCATTAATGAAACAGGGGGAGACGATATGATCATCGGATTGCATCACGCACAAATTACCATCCCGAAAGGGGCAGAAGCGGAAGGAAAAGCGTTTTATTGTGACCTGCTCGGCTTGCAGGAAATCGATAAGCCGGAAGCATTGAGAGGACGCGGCGGCTTTTGGCTCGTCGTCGGACAACAGGAAGTGCATGTCGGGACTGAAGACGGATTTGACCGTTTGGCGACAAAGGCGCATCTAGCGTATCAAGTAGAAGACATCCACTATTGGCGCGAGCGGCTGGAAACGAACGCTGTTGAAATTCTGGAGGCGGTGCCGATTCCGGGATTTGCGCGTTTTGAATTCCGCGATCCGTTCGGCAACCGGGTGGAAATGATTCAACAGGAAGGGGCGGGAGAAAGCCAATGAAAGTGATAGCTGGATCAGATCGACAAGATAGTGAATTTATTCGAAACAAAGTGATTGAGCACAATATGAAGAACTTGCCGGACGAGGTGAAGACGCCGGTTGAGCATCTAAATTTTGTGCTGAAAGACGAGGACGGCACAATCATGGGCGGCCTCACCGCTACTACGTTCTGGCAGCATTTGCATGTCGACTTTTTGTGGGTGGATGACAGCCTGAGAGGGCAAGGCCAAGGCAGTGCATTGCTTGAGCAGATGGAGCAGGCGGCGAAAGAAAAAGGCTGCCGCTTGATCACGCTCGATACGTTCAGCTTCCAGGCGCCTGATTTCTACAAACGAAACGGCTACGAAGTGTTCGGCATGCTTGAAGATCACCCGAAAGGCTTCAGCCAGTATTTTCTGCAGAAGCGATTGGATAATTAGCAGACAAGGCCGGCCTGATTACAGGCTGGTTTTTTCTATGGAAAAAATTTCATTCACTAACTTGTAATGCAAGGGTTTATCGTTTATGATGATTTTATAACACTTGCATTGCAAGGTAGCGAAGTGACAGAGAAAGGGCTGATGCGCAAAGTGGCGGATTCTACACAAATGCTCAAAGGGATTTTAGATGGCTGCATCTTGTCGATTATCGAAGAAGGCGAGATTTATGGCTATGAACTGGCCGAAAAGCTGCAGAGCTACGGATTTCAATCATTCAGCGAAGGCAGCATCTATCCGCTGCTATTGCGGATGCAAAAAGAAGGGCTCGTGTCGAGTGTGCAGCGGAAATCGACAGCCGGGCCGAAGCGTAAGTATTATTCATTAACGGAAGCGGGACAAGCGGAGCTGGAGCAATTTCTCGGACGCTGGGCTGATTTGAAGCAATCGGTCGATGCGGTCATCACTAAAGGAGGGCACTGATATGCTATCTGCAAAATCTGAACAATTCCTGATCGAACTGCGCATGTATTTGGTACAGCGGGGAAAAAGCGATGAAGACATCAATGAAGTGGTCGATGAACTGGAAAGCCATTTGATCGAATCGGAGAAACACGGCAAAAGCGTCGAGAGCATCGTCGGGAAAGACCCGAAACAGTATATGAAAAGCATTGGGGCGTCGCTGCCGATTGCGGCGAAAGAATTGATGGTCCTCATCCCGGCGACGGTGCTGGTGATTGTCGCATATTTGGCGTATGTACCAGCCTTGTCAGGGGATTTCAACTTATCGCAAACGGTACTTTGGGGCATCATTCCGGTCGTCTTGAGCCTTGTTATCTACAGTTTCTTGATTTTCAAAGTGTTTCCGAAGTTTCACGATCAGCCGGTAAAGCTCGGCGTGATCGCGGTAACTATTTCAACTTTGGTCATCGGCTTTTGGGTGGCATTTTATTTATGGATGGTTCCAGAGAATACAGCGGCTTACTTCACGGCAACGGCTGAACAGAATTATATGATTGTCGCCGTCTGCCTTGTCGCGTTTATCGCCTATGCGCTGTACACGAAATCCTGGATTACGATTATCGTCGCGGCGTTAATGAGTGCGGGGCCGCTTGCGGAAAAATGGATCCCTAAGAATGTAAATGAAGACCCGTTTTATATCGCCGTGGCCATCGGGATTTTCGTCTTGATCGGTATTGCGGTCATCTGGTTGTTGATGCGAAAACGGCATAAAACGGCTTAAGTCATCAGTTAAACAGAAGGCTTGTCTTCACTTTGGATATCGCCGACCAATTCTTCGAGCAAATCTTCCAAGGTGATGAGGCCGGCCGTTCCACCGTATTCATCAAGCACGATGGCTAAATGGTTATGGCTTTTCTGCATTTCCAGGAACACTTCGTCGATTCCGCGCTTTTCAAACACAAAATGGGGCGCCCTCATGATTTGACGAATATCGAAGGCTTGCTGCTGGGGAGTTTCCCGATAACGGACCAAGTCTTTGATGTGGAGCGTACCGATCATATGGTCCGTATCTTGTTCATATATAGGGAATTTGCTGAAAGGGTGGTCGGTGACGAGCTGCACGACTTGTGCCAATGAATCGCCGATGGAAATAGCGATGATGTCTGTCGGGTGAACCATGATGTCTTCGACAGCTTTGTCGTTGAATTCAAAAGCGCGCGTGATGATGAATTGCTCCATGTCTTCGATGGTGCCTTTTTCCTTGCTGGCTTCGAGCATGAGCCGGATTTCTTCTTCTGTTTCTTCCGGCACAGGTTGATGGGGATCGATGCCAAACAGGCGAATTACTCCGTTTGTTGACCAAGAGAGAATGGTGACGAATGGGCTGGTGAGGACCGCGAGCACGCGCAGCGGATAGATCATGGCCATTGCAATGGGCTGCGGTTTTTGGAAGGCGAGCCGCTTTGGCACCAATTCCCCGAAGACGAGCGTGAAGTAGGACAACAGTAACGTGATGAAGATCAAGGAAGTGATTTGTACGATACCGGGGAGACGGGAAGCGACGTCCCTTGGACATAGAGCGACAATTCATCCGCAAAGCTATCCGCAGCGAAAGCGCTCGCCAAAAGCCCGCGAGCGTAATGCCGATCTGGATCGTCGCGAGGAACTGGCTCGGCTGCGACAGCATGGCGTCGATTAGCTGGGCTTTTATTGCCTGACTCGGCCATCTTCTTGATCTTGTAGTCATTCAATGAAATCAACGCGATTTCAGACGCCGCAAACAAGGCGTTTGGCGAAAATCAATGCAATCAATACTCCAAGTGCCCATCCCATCATGGAAGCCCCCTTGTGATCCTCGGTAGTCGAGCCGGTTGAACCTGAAAGCCTAACGAAAACGGAGAGTTGTGAAGGTGCTGATTAGCTTCAGTTTAGCTGAAAAATTTCAGGAAACCAATCATATGCAACGAAAAGAAGAGCTGCCGCAGCAGCTCTTCTTTTATGAATCAATAAACGGTGCCGGCTTCGAACGATTCGTCGCTGATTTCGCCGACGATTTCCTCGAGAATGTCTTCCATCGTCACGAGGCCTGCGATGCGTCCGTCTTTTCCGGTAATGACGGCCATATGCGTCCGGCTTTGCTGCATGCTGGCGAGCACTTTTTGGATCGGCGTGTTTTCCGGGAAGCTCGGCATCGGATGCAGGAACGTATCCGGGGCCGGGGTTCTGCCGGCTGCCATGCTCGTCAGCAATTCTTTCGTGTTGATGAAGCCGAGCAGGCGGTTGGGGTCTCCACCTTCCGTCACGGGATAGCGTGTATACTCATGGCCATCGAGGACTTCGAAAAGTTGTTCCTGGGTCAAGGAACTTTCGACCGAGACGATTTTCTCTTTCGGGATCATGATGTGCTTGACGATGCGCTCATCGAAATCGAAAATATTTTTCAAATACGTCAGCTCGGTCTGGTTAATCTCGCCGCTTTGGTAACTTTCAGCCATGATCAACTTCAATTCCTCTTCGGAATGGGCTTCCGTATGGCCGCTCGGCTCCACTTTGAACAAGCGCAAAAACAAGCGCGCTGAGCCGTTCAACAGCCAGATGAACGGGCTCATGATTTTCCCGAACCAGTAGAGTGGCGGGGCAAGCAATAAGGTCATGCGTTCTGCGTATTGGATCGCCAAAGTTTTCGGAGCCAGTTCGCCGATGACAACGTGCAAGAAGGTCACGATGCTGAGGGCGATGGCATAGGATAAAATGGTTGCGATGGCAGGGGACAAATTGAATTCCTCAAACAGTGGATGCAATAAGCGTTCAACAGTCGGTTCCCCGAGCGCCCCGAGAATCAATGCCGTAATCGTGATGCCCAGCTGGCAGGCAGAGAGGTAATAATCGAGTTTGTCTGCCACTTCTTTGGCGCGCACGGCTTTTTTATTGCCTTCCGAAATCAATTGGTCGATCCGTGACATCCTTACTTTCAAAATGGCGAATTCGGCGCCGACAAAAAACGCAGTCGCCAAAATCATTAAAGCTACGAGCAATAAGTTAATTATTATTTGTCCATCCAAGTTGGATCCCCCAGAATCGGGGGCTCACCTCCAGTTAGTTGATTTGGTCTTTTGATTTTTTCGGTTTTTGCTTAAACAGCACTTGCTTGATCTGCTGGTGGTCCATATCGGTGACTGTCCATTCCGTATTTTCATACGTCAACGGTTCGCCGATTTGGATTTCTCCGGTCGTGCGGTAATGTATCCAGCCGCCGATCGTGTCGATGTCCTCGCTATTTTCGAAACTTATGCCGAAGCGTTCTTCGAGTTCTTTCAATAACACGCGGCCATTCAATAAGTACTGGTGATCTTCGATTTTTTTGATTTCCGGTTCTTCGTCTTCATCGAATTCGTCGCGAATCTCGCCGACGATTTCTTCGAGAATGTCTTCGAGCGTAAGCATGCCGGCGGTCCCGCCGTATTCATCCGCGACGATCGCGAGGTGGACACGGGCATTTTGCATCCGCAGCAAAGCGCCTTGCAAATCCGTCATCTCAAAAACGGTCGGCACTTCGCGGACAAAATCGTGCAACTTCCAATCACGCCCTGCGACAATTTGCGGCAGCATTTTCTTGGCGCTGACAAAGCCGATAATCCGGTCCTTGTCGCCGTCTTCCGTGACCGGATAGCGGGTGTAATTATGTTCGTCGAGCACATCGATGATTTCTTGCGACGGCATGTCGAGGTCGAGTGTTACGAGCTCGGTCCGCGGCACCATGATGTCTTTGGCCGAACGTTCATCGAATGTGAAGACATTTTCCATATAAGACAATTCATTTTTATTGATGGCGCCGCCTTCATAGCTTTGCGCCATGATGATTCTCAGCTCGTCTTCAGAATACGCCTGTTCATGTCCTGGCTGGACACCGAAAACTCTCAGCAACAGGCGGGCGGCTCCGTTCAATGCCCAAATGAATGGCTTCATGATTTGGCCGAACCAATACAGCGGAGGGGCCAACAGCAGCGACATTTTTTCTGCGTATTCGATGGCGAGCGTTTTCGGCGCCATTTCCCCGAGGACGACGTGCAGATACGTCACCAATAGAAAAGCGATAGCATAGGAAGCGGCGGATGCAACCGAATCCGACACTTGGAAAAAGTCGAAGACCGGATACATGAGCCGTTCGACGGTCGGTTTCCCGAGTGCCCCGAGGCCAAGTGCCGTCACGGTGATGCCGAGCTGGCAGGCAGAGAGGTAGTAATCCAAATTGCCGGCGACTTCTTTGGCACGCACGGCTTTTTTATTGCTTTCTGCAATCAACTGGTCCAAGCGCGACATGCGGATTTTGACGACGGCAAATTCGGAGCCGACGAAAAAGGCGGTCAAAGCGAGCAATAGTACAAGCAAAGCTAAATTCAATAATGTGATTATGTCCACGTAAGATTCCCTAAAAAGGGATTCACCTCCATAAATAATTCAGCCGTGGCCTGGGACTTAATTTCCCACGCGGCACGTCTGATATTGGTCGAAATGGCCGCTTACGATGACAGGTGAACTCCGTTCGTTGAAATGAGGCGGTCCGCACGGGTGCAGCTGTTCATGCAAAACGGTTTAAAGCGGATGATTCGTTTGAATGTGTAAAGAATGTTCGCTAGTCCCTTCCCAATGGTTTCCCCTCCTTCAGTGATTAAGAAGTATAATACCATATTAATGACAGGAATCTGCAAATTATTCAGAAGAATGATGGATAAACAATCCCGAAATTTGGCGATATTATGTAGTAGCTTTTTTGTTTTTTTGTGCTATACTTTTTTTAACAACTCAATAGACCTTGACATCACGTCAAAGGGGAGTAGCTATGGGGAAACCTATTTCACAGTCGTCATTACATGGACCCGTTCCATCGGTTGTGATAGCAAAATCATTTTGCTTAGCAAGACCTTTGCCTTCTATAGGCAGAGGTCTTTTTTGTTGCCAAAAATAAGGAGGTTTTTCAGTTGGAAGCAATTTTATTGGAGTATTTATGGGTGCTGCTCGTGTTAGTAGCACTTGAAGGTTTGCTTGCTGCGGACAATGCCGTCGTCATGGCGGTCATGGTCAAGCACTTGCCGAAAGCACAACAGAAGAAAGCATTGTTCTACGGGTTACTCGGGGCGTTCGTGTTCCGTTTCGCGGCATTATTCATGATCACTTTGCTCGTCGATGTCTGGCAGATCCAGGCTTTGGGAGCAGCGTATCTGTTGTTCATTGCGTTTAAGCATATTTACGATCAGCGAAAAGGCAAAGAACACACCATCGAACCGGAAGCGACAAAAGGTTCTGGCTTCTGGATGACGGTATTGAAAGTAGAACTTGCGGACATCGCGTTCGCGGTTGATTCAATGCTTGCAGCGGTGGCACTTGCCATCACCTTGCCGCACCTCGGCTCGATGGAGGTCGGGGGCATCAACGGCGGCCAGTTCGCCGTCATGTTAACGGGTGGTTTGGTCGGACTTGTCATCATGCGTTTCGCGGCGCATAAATTCGTTAAACTCTTGGCGAATTACCCGCAGCTCGAAACGACAGCGTTCGTCATCGTCGGCTGGGTCGGCGTAAAATTGACCGTTTTGACGCTTGGACACGAAGGCGTCGGTATCTTGCCGTACGATTTCGCCCACTCGACAGAATGGAAATTGATCTTCTGGGGCGTCCTTCTTGCCATCGTGGCAGTCGGTGCACTTGTCAGCGTCAAGAAAAAGCGTGAACAAAGCGCTGCGTAATCCCGGCTGGCCCGGTTGCAAGCAAAGTTCCTGCATGATAAAATCAATTCAATTCTGAAATGAAACGAGTTGATGGGTGGACAATGCGTAACTAACCTATATTTTTAGTCATTTGAAATAGTTATTTTCGAAGGCAAAAACATAGGATTAGTCTGCCCATTTCAACCATAAGGTGTTGCTGTTTATTCGGCGCACCCAAATGTACCGGCTAATCCTTCCAAATTTAGATTTGGGAGGATTTTTTTAATTCTCCCTGTCAAAACGAGAAGGGGTGGTTCTGCATGACAGAACTGATGAAATTACTGAATGTATCCGTGGAAATCGAACAACAACCACTATTCGAGAACGTGACTGCGAACATCATGAGCGGTGATCGTATCGGCATCATCGGGAAAAACGGTGCCGGGAAAACAACTCTCTTGCGGCTGATCGCTGGTGAAATCGAACCGCCCAGTGGACAGCTGATTCAAGGCGCGCCGGGTATGAGCGTGCAGGCAGTCGAACAGGAATTGCCGGAGTACGCTTTTGAAGACGTGACGGCAGCGGAACAAACGCTATTGAACAGATGGAAAGTCCCACTCCGCGATTTCGCTCAATTGAGCGGGGGCGAAAAACTAAAGGCGAGGCTTGCGAAAGGTTTGGCTCAGACAGCGGATCTCTTGTTATTGGATGAGCCGACCAATCATTTGGACGCACAAGGCACGGCGCATCTGCTGCGCGAATTAAACGCTTATCCGGGTGCCATCACCATCGTGTCTCACGATCGTTATTTCCTCGATCAAATCGCGACGAAGATTTGGTCGATCGAAAACGGGAAGATCCACAGCCATAACGGCAATTACAGCGATTATATGGAATTCCGCGAACGTAAGCGTATAAGCCAGCAGCATGCCTATGACATACAACAAAAACGCATCGACCGGATCGAAACCCAGATGAAGCAGCTTTCCTCGTGGTCTGAATCGGCGCATGCCAATTCCACCAAGCAGGAAGGCTATAAGGAATATTATCGGGTCAAAGCCAAAAGCATGGACGCGCAAGTGAAATCAAAACAGAAGCGGCTGGAGAAGGAATTGGCGAAGGCAGCGGTCGACGCTGTCGAACCGGCATACGAGGTGGACTTTGCCTTCCGCGCCAATCCGAAAGCCGGCAAACGCTTTTTGGAAGTGAAGAAGCTAGGTAAATCGTTTGGCGACATGCCATTATTCAAGAACGCTTCGTTTACGGTCCAGCACGGGGAGAAAATCGCCGTCGTCGGCGCAAACGGCAGCGGCAAGACGACATTTTTGAAAATGCTGGCGGGCGAAGAGCCAGTGAGCGATGGGGAGCTATGGCTATCGCCTTCCGCTTCTATCGGCTATTTGACGCAAGATGTCTTTGATTTGCCGCTCGACCGGACGCCTGCCGAATTATTTGAGCAATTCACGTTCAAAGAGCGGGGGCGTGTGCAAAACTTATTGAAGCATTTAGGCTTCCGTAAAGAGCAATGGCTGGAGCCGATCCGTGAAATGAGCATGGGTGAGCGGGTCAAATGCAAATTGATGAAATTCATCTTGGAGGACAAAGACGCCTTACTGCTTGATGAGCCGACCAATCATTTGGATTTGCCGTCGCGCGAACAATTGGAATCGACCTTGGCGGACTACCGCGGGACGCTTCTGGTCGTGTCGCATGACCGCTATTTGCTCGACAAGGCGACGTCTTGCAAACTGGTGTTTGAAGACGGAACGATTCGCAAGCAGCTCGGAGAAGCGCCGCAAAAAGAAGCGCTCGGAAGCACCGGTGAACTCCGGTTGAAACTTGAAACGGAGCGCCAGGCCGTGCTCGGTAAGCTCAGCTTCATGCAGCCGAAAGACAAGGACTACGCAGAACTGGATCGGCGTTTTATGGAACTGACGAAGCAATTGAAGGAACTGGAGTAGAGCATGATAACGAAAAAGAGACGGCTCAGGCCGTCTCTTTTTTCAGTTTGTCGAGAAAGATAAGAAATCGTATTTTCCGAAGCTTATCGCTCGCTTTCCGTGGGCTCGCGCCCAAGCCTCCTCAGTCGCTTTGCGCCTTGCGGGGTCTCGGTCGTCTCGCTAATCCACTGGAAAGATTAGGTCGACCTACGGGAGACCTTATCTTTGCGAAAGTAATGCGCAGCATTATTGAGCAGAAGGGGTTACGAGCGAACGCTTCTCCAAATACTGAGATAGTTCATTGAAGTTTAATAGTAGGAAAGGTAAGCAGCTTTTCGATTCATAGCAGACCATAGACTTCTTCAATATTCTAAAGAGACGGCCGCAGCCGTCTCTTTTCTTTATGCTAAGCGGCCGTCTTTCATGGTGATGACGCGGTCCGCGTAAGCGAGCAAATCTTCTTCGTGAGTGACCATCAAGGTGGCGATGTTCAATGTTTTCGTCAGTTTCTGAAGCAATTCCATCACTTCGTGCGATTTGGTGGAGTCCAAACTTGCCGTCGGTTCATCCGCAAACAATAGCTTGGGCTGGTGGACGATGGCCCTGGCGATGGCGATGCGCTGCTTTTCGCCGCCGGACAGCGAGGCAGGATAGGCGGTTTTCCGGTGGGCCATGCCGACTGAATGGAGCATTTTGTCGGCTTCATCGCGGCGTTGTTTTTTCGAAAGCGGGGAGCCTGCTGTCTCGAGCATGAGCAGCAATTGTTCTTCGGCCGTGAGAAATGGCACGAGGTGAGAGGATTGAAATACAAAGCCGAACGATTCCGCGCGGATTTGGCGAATCTGTTCCTGGTTCATGGCGGTCAATTCCTCGCCGTCAAAATGAATCTCGCCGCCAGAAGCGGACTGAAGCCCCGCCGCGATCGTCAAAAGCGTGCTTTTGCCGGAACCCGATGCGCCGACGAGTGCGGTGATTTCCCCTTCCGTCAGTGACAGGTCGATCCCTTTTAAAATTTCTTCTGCTACCTCACCGGTTTGGAAGTTCTTTCGGATGTCTTGTGTTGTGAAAATCATGCTTATCCTTCTCCTTGTTGAATGGCTTGAAGCGGCTTGGCTTTGCGGATCTGAATGCCGGACAAAGTGGCCCCGGCAAATCCGATGGCAAAGAATACCGCCGATAATTGAAGTGTGACGGTGATCGGCAAGTAGAACGGCATGTCGCCTGGTGCCAGGGTCGCGAACAATTGGCTGACGGCAATCGATAAGATGAGCGCGATCGCGGTAATGACGAGCATCTGTGTCCAGATCATGCGGAACAATGCACCGGTCTTCACGCCGATCGCTTTTAAGATGCCGTACAGCCCGAGCTTCTGGATGTTCATCATATAGAAGAAAATCGCGAACAGCATGCCGCTGATGACCACTAAAAACCAAACAATCATCGACAATGATAATTGCTCAGCGCTATAGCTCGGCAAAGTGTTGAGAAATTCTTCAATCGAGAAGCTTTGCAAGCCGGCGATTGCGCCGGGTTCTGCCGTCTCTGGGACGAATAGCATTTGCAGTTCGCCTGTCCGGTACATATCTGCGAAGTCATTCGAATGGATAAAAGCGACAGCGGCGTGACTGTATTTCGCGCCGTCGGTAAAGCCCGCAACGGTAAATTCCCCATCCAACTGGCTGTTGGCGAAGATGTCGCCTTGCTTGATACCGTCTTCTTCGAGCGAGCGGTCGAGAACGATCTCGCCTTTTGCGACATCAGGGAATTCAGTCGAGCCGGTCGACGTGGCGAAGGCGACGCTTTGCTGTTCGTCTTGTTCATTTAATAAAAAGCCCATCTGGATGGAAAATGCAAACGCGCCGTCGTTTTCCGACAAGGCAGATTGCTGGGTTTCTGTGTCGATCGCGGACAAGGCGTGGGTTTCTTCCGCTGCCGTTTCCATATAGATCGTTCCGTCCGGTAAATTCTTGATCAAGGCGGCGTTGTCTTGTGACAAGCCGTTCGCGAGCCCTGAGATGATGAAGGTCAATAAGCTGATCAAAAAGACGATCGATCCGAGAATCACGAATTTCATTTTGCTTTTTTTCATTTCTTTCCATGCTAAATTCACGTTGTTCGCCTCCGTTTTGGTATAGCTTCAGTTTACAGAGGCAAGGTGAATGGAAGGTGAACGGGCGTTGACAGTTTGGAATAAAAAAAGCCCTCCGGTTGTGGAGGGGTGGAAACTTTCAACTAACATTGAGAACCGTGTTTTCCAAAGCTTAACGCTCGCTTTCCTCGGGGCGGGAATCGAGCCTCCTCGTCACTTCGTTCCTGCGGGGTCTCTCAAACCCGCTGATCCCGTAGTAGTCGAGCGAACACTTCTCCAAACACTGGGACAGTTAATTTGATTTTTCGACAATAACTGGCTTGTTCAGTGAAACCGGCAAAGTGACCGTGACGATTGTGCCAGCATCTGGCGCGCTGTCGAGTTCGATCTGGCCGCCGTGGAGCTCGATGATTTCCTTGGCGATCGATAGTCCAAGTCCGGAGCCTTTTTGACCGCGGGTGCGGGCTTGGTCAGCGCGGTAAAAACGGTCGAAAGCGTGCATCGTTTCGTCTTCTGTCATGCCGATGCCGTGATCGCGCACCGTCACATGTACGTAGCCCTCACTTCGCGTAAGCGTTACATCGACCGCGCCGCCTTGTTCGCTGTATTTCACCGCGTTGGTCAACAAGTTTTCCCAGACGGTTTGAAGCAGCACCGCATTGCCTAGCGTATAGGCTGGGGTGAGCTGTGCGGACAGCGCGAGTTCTTTGTCGTCGAACGCATAGCGCAAATGGCTGAGTGTGGCGTGCAATTGCTCGTGAAGTGCAACGGTCTCGAGCGCTTCAGGGGTTTCCTTGTCGACCGATGCCAAGGTCAATAATTGCGTCGTCAACAGCGATAGCCGCGCCGTCTCTTCGCGGATGATGTCCGCGTAGTGCTGCTTGTCGGAATCGCTAATGCCTGGTTTTTCTAACAAGCCGAGGTAGCTTTGAATCGTATGGAGCGGCGACTGGATGTCGTGGGAGACGTTATGGACGAATTCCTTGCGCTTGACGGTCGATTGTTCAATGCGCGTACGCATCAACCGGAACTGGTCGGCTAGACGCCCAATTTCGTCTTTTCTGTCGATTGTGAGCGGCACGTCGAAGGTTTCTGTCGCCATTTTCTCGGTCGCTTCGGTCAATTTCGTAATCGGCTGAATCAACAAGCGCGCAATTAACAGCATGCCAAGAAAACTCAGCAATACAATCCCTACAGCCAAGCCGCCGAACAACAGATGGAGTTCCTGGAACAATAGCTCGATGTCGGGGCGCAGGAATAAAGCGTAAGGTTCGCCGCCGAGCGTCAACGGGACGCCGATGGAATTTTGCAGTTCATTGGCGAAAAAGCCGGTGACGAAAGTTTGGCGCGGAAAATCACGGATGCCGTTAAAAATATCTCCGCCGAGCACACGCTCCACGTCTTCTTGGGCGATCGTTTCATCACGGAATTCACCGCCGAAGCGTGAGATATCGCTACCATCGGTCAAATACAATTGATAGCCGGCGTCGCCGAGCACTTCGAGTGTGCTTTCTACTTGTCCAGGCGACAGGCTATTCAAATGGCCGGCAAACGATTCGGCGATCGCCAGGTTTTTATCGTTATTGTCTTCTTTCAAAAATTGGTGATACAGCGTGTTCATCGCGAAAAACGAAATGGCGCTGCTGATGAGCATGGTCAGGAACGTGAACCAGATAAATTTGACGTACAAGCTCATGAGTCGGCCTCCAGTTTATAGCCGACGCCGCGCACCGTGACGATCTTGACATCCGGTGCGAATGACTCAAGCCTCGTGCGCAGCCGTTTGATGTGGACGTTGATGGTCTGTTCGTCCCCTTGGAAATCGAGCCCCCACACGCTTTCAATGATGGCGTCTCGCGTAAACACATGGCGCGGTTTGGAGGCGAGCAAGGCGAGCAGTTCAAATTCTTTTAATGGAATGAACGACAAGCCGTTTGGCGAACGCAGTTCATAGCTTTTTAAGTCAATGGTCAACGACCCTATCGTAAGGGTATTGTTTTCGGGGTGGTCGTAGCGGCGCAAGATGGCTTTGACACGGAACAACAATTCCTTGGATTCAAACGGTTTGACCAAATAATCATCGGATCCGGCGAGAAAGCCGCGTTCTTTGTCTTCGATATGGTGGCGCGCCGTCAGTAAAATGACCGGGATCTCAAAGTCTGTGCGTAGGCGTTCGGTTAATTCGAACCCGTCGATTCCGGGCATCATGACATCGACAATCGCGAGGTCTGCCGTCTGCTGTTCCAGACGCGCCAGTGCCTCTTCACCGTTTTCGGCGGATATCACTTCGTAGCCGTGTTGCCGGAGCTCCCCAGCGACAAACTGGAGCATATGTAAATCGTCGTCTACTGCGAGTATACGAATCATGTAAAACCCTCCTTGCCTATTAGTATAGGACATAGCGTGAAAAGACGTTAGATTTTCCTTTCATGGATGAAATTGGCTTGTATAATAGAAAGAAAACAACTGTAGCATCAACGATTGTGCTGCATGGGAATATGGGGCGTGGGCGATGAGCGAGATTTTACGTCATAAAGAACAAGATTGTTTAGGCTGCAAGCTGGCAAACGGCGAGCTGCCGGTGTACATGGTGTATGAAAACGAGTGGGTCGCGTGTTTTTTGGACCACGATCCGTTCAACGAAGGGCATGTGCTCATTTTGCCGAAAGCCCATTACCGTTTTATTGACGATATGGACGATGAGACAGCACTTGCTATTTTAAAGGCTTCACAACTGATGAGCCGGGCCATCCGGGAACTTTACACGCCTTTTGGCATCACGCAGACGCAAAACGGCGGCGGGCCTGATGAATTGACGCATTTTCATTTGCATATCGTGCCAAGAGAGAAAAATCAGCCGTTCGCGAGTTTTTATACAGGAGATGAGTGGGACAACGAAGCGTTGAAGAACCGACTGGCCGATACGCGCATAAACTTGGCGGCGGCTATTGAAAAGCAGCTCTCGGGATTTCCCGGGGAAATAATGTGCAGCGAAGACGGAGGGGACGGTTATGCCAAAACGAATCGATGAACAAGCGCTCCATCAACAATATTACGCAGAAATCCGCGACAAAGTGGCGAGCGACCCGTATGCCCAGTCGCTCGGCATCCGCTTGACGAAATTCGAAGAGACGCTGGCCGAGGCGGAGCTAGTCGTGCAAGATCATATGGTCAATGCGTACGGAACTGCACACGGTGCGGTCATTTATGCACTCGCTGACCACGTCATGTCGGTTGCGAGCAATGCGCACGGCAAAGCGTCGGTCGGTTTGTCGACCAATGCCCAGTTCATCCAAGCAGCAAAACCGGGAGACCTGCTGACGGCGCGCGCAATCGAGACCAAGCGCAATTTCCGCGTCGGCTTCTACCGCGTCGACGTGCTGCGCGGAGACGAGATCATCGCGACGGTTGACGGGGTAGCGTACCGGAAAGACCAGTATTTCGTGGAAACGGAGTAATGGAAAGCTGTTATTCTAAGGAGGCAAATGATATGAATGAAATTACAGAGTACTTGGCGCAGATTGACGACACGGATCACCGCGACCGGATCGAAGAAGTATTGAAATGGGTCATGGCAACCTATCCTCAGCTCGCCCCGCGGGTTGCGTGGAATCAACCGATGTTCACCGATCACGGCACCTTTATCATCGCGTTCAGCACCGCGAAAAAACACATGGCGGTGGCGCCTGAAAAAGCAGCGATCGACCGCTTTGAGGAGGACATTGAAGCAGGCGGCCATTCGATCACGAAGCAATTGATCCGCATGAGCTGGAACCGGCCCGTCGATTACGCATTGCTTGGCAAATTGATCGAATTCAATATTGAAGACAAAGCGGGTTATGAGAAGTTTTGGCGGTAAATGAAACTATTTCGTAACGAGAGGGTTTGGGGTTTCCTTCTCATGATCCGATTTAATGCAATGAAAAAAGGAAGAGACCGCGGTCTCTTCCTTTTGTTATGAAGCCGTATTGACGGCAAGCGGTGCTGCTGCCGGCTTGCCAAAATAATAGCCTTGGAATAATTCGTAGCCTTGTGCTTTCAGCCATAGGAAATCTTCTTCGGTTTCGATGCCTTCTGCAAGCGGCGTCGAGCCGACTGCCTGGGCTTTTTCAAGGAAGCTTTGTGCCACTTGCTGCTTTTCAACGTCTTGAGAAACGCCAAACACGTATTTCATATCGAGTTTCATGAAATGCGGCTTTAATTCGCCGAGCACTTCGGCGGTGCTATAGCCTTCGCCGACATCATCGAGTGCATATTGGAAGCCTCTCGATTTGTAATAGCCAAGGATGCGCTTCAAATGTTCGAGGTCATCGACTTTCTCGGATTCGACAACTTCGAACACCAATTGGTTCGGGTCGACGCCTGTTTGGTGGGCGAGGTCGATGGTCGAACGCAGGCAAAATTCCGGCGAGTAAATCGACGTCGGAATGAAATTAATAAATGCTTTTTCACCGGACAATTGGCCAGCCGCCCGAACAGCGGTCATCCGGCAGACGCGGTCAAGCGCGTACAAGCGGCCACGGCTTTTCGCCGCAGGGAAGATCGTATTCGGATAAATGACCTGGCCGTCAGCGTCGTGGAACCGTGCGAGCATTTCATAGGCGAAGACATTGCGGTCTTGGTCGACGATCGGCTGGAAATGGGATACGATGCGTTCATTCTGGATGACTTCATCGATCCACTCCATATCGAATACTTGGTGCATATCGGTGATCGGCTGGTAACTCTCCTGGTTGATGCGGAATTCAGCCAACTCAGTTTCCAGCAAGTCTTCGCAAAAACTCAAAAATTCGCGTGCGCCGAACTCGCCCATACGCAGCCGGCTGTCTTTCAAAGAGACGTCCAAGCCTTGGCGCTCTAGATGATTTATGGCAATGGGAATAATGGAATGGTTTAATTCACCGCTTAGGCGAATATCAAATGTCAGTATCGAGACAGAACAATTATTGCAGTTCAAACATGCTCCCCTTAAATTTGTGGTAATTAAAGTATATCGGATGTGACTTAATTCACAAGAAGTATTTACAAGATTAGCTTTTAAGGCATAAAAGGCAAAGTATATACCAAAAATGGTTAGCTTTATGATATGACTTTATTGCTGCAAGTCGGAAGCTTTGCCTAGCTTCCTATGAAAACGCTAAAATGGGACTATTAACTTTTCGGGAGGCGATAGGATGAACGAAGAAATAATGTTTCGGCACTGGAAAACCTGGCGTGGCATGATCATCAAGCTGCTGGATAAGATGAGTGAAGAGGAAGCGGACCAAATGCCGACGCCGTTCCGCAACTCGATTCGTTGGAATGCGGGGCATCTGGCCACGGGAATCGATAGTTTCGTCTCGAAATCACTCGGCACATCCCCGTTTTTGCCGGAACGCTATAAAGAATTATTCGCCAGCGGCACATCCCCGCAAAACTGGGAAGGCGAAGTGCCGTCATTAGAAGAACTCAAGCAAGTGCTGCGCGACCAGCCCGACCAAATCGAACATGTGACTGCCGGCAAGCTCGACAGCAAATTGCTCGAGCCATTTCTCGGAATGGAGACGCTGGGGGAAGTCTTGGCGTTCATGATTTCCCATGATGCGCTTCATCTTGGAACGATGAGCGCTATCCGCAAAACGATCAAAATTCAATAACTAGACATAAGCCCCGCCTGAAACTGCAGGTGGGGCTTTGTTACAGGAGTATGACATTGTCATTTCTGTGGTCATATCGGCGTGCCGGCCCTTATACAAAATGGTATACTGAAAGCAATTCATTAGAAAAGGTGGCAGACGGAATGTCTTCATTTACGGAGTTTTGCGGATATATCACAGCGAGCCCGCGTACGCTCGCTGAACAAGTAGTGGACCGGGTGCTTGCGAAAATCGACCAGGACATCCCGGCAGAGGAACACTTACGCGCGGTGGAAATGTACGAAGAATTGCTTGGCTATCTCGGCGAGACCATCGGCAATGAAGCCGACCTTGAGGTGCCGGATGCACTCATCGAGTGGAGCAAGCAAAATGCAGAAATGCAAGTATCTTCCGGCGGCAAGATTTCGGAGATCGTCGTGCGTTATCCACCGACGCGCGTCGTCATGGCGGAATTGTTCACGGAACTGAGCGTCAAATCAGGGCTCAGCCTGGAAGAGAATGCGCTGGTCATCAAACGCATCAACACCTTGCTCGATGTCAGCCTGAACGAAACCTTCTTTGCGTTTGAACGACTTCAGGAAAAATACGAAGCGGAAATGCAAAGCGAGATGATTGCGCTGTCAGCACCGATCGTTCCAGTTGCGGACGATGTCGTCGTCTTGCCTTTGATCGGCTATCTCGATAGCTACCGGGTCAACCACATTTTGACGAATGTCATCCCGCACATTGCGGAAATGGATGTGTATCATGTCATCACGGATTTCTCGGGTGTTTTGAAGATTGACGACCAGACCGCAGAAGCGATCCATCATATCGGCAGCACGCTCAGCTTGATGGGTATCCACGTCGTCGTGGCAGGGCTGCGTCCGGACTTGGTGCAAACCATTGTCCATTCGGGCATTCAATTAGCATCCGCGGATGCCTATGCGACCGTCAAGCAAGCACTGGAAAGCTTGGAGAAAATCGAATCGTAATAAATTAGGAAACCGGGCCTCAAATGGGTCCGGTTTTTTTATGCCGTCCTGTAAAGATAAGTGGTTAAAAGCCGATAATTATAAATGGATGATATTAATTCACCGCCAAGGATGAACAAACAAATGATACACTGCTAGATAAAGGGGGGGCGTTTATAAGTCCCTTGACGTGGCATTGCGCAAACTGAAAGCTTTTTAGGGAAGGAAGTTAATGATGAAAATTCACACCGAACAATTCGGCGAACTTGAACTCGAAGACAATCGTTTGCTCACATTCGAGCGCGGCATCCCGGGATTTGAAGAGGAGACGAAATTCGTCTTACTTCCGGCAGACCCATCAGGCGATTCGCCATTCTTTTTCCTCCAGTCAACGGAACATACGGCAATCAGCTTCTTCATGGCGGATCCGTTCGTTTTTTTGCCGGACTATGAAGTGAAGTTGGATGACGCTCTTAGCGGACAATTGAAGCTGGAAGACTCGTCCGATGCGATCGTCTTGGTGACGGTCACGCCGAACAAACAAATCGGGGACGCGACAGCGAACTTAAAAGCACCAGTCGTCATTAATAATAAACAACAACTCGGCAAACAGATCGTCCTTAACAACTTGAACTACCAAGTGAAACATCCGCTGTTCCAACAAGCGGCAAGGCAGGTGTAAGCGATGCTCGTACTCGGACGCAAAGTCGGCGAATCAATCGTCATCGACGACAACATCGAAATCACGGTCACTTCCATCGAAGGCGACCTCATCAAACTGGGGATTTCCGCACCGAAGGAAATTCCGATCCACCGGAAAGAGATTTATTTGGAGATTCAGGAAGAGAACAAGAACGCGGTGTCGAATGTGATTGATATTAGTGATTTCTTGAAAATGAAAAAATAAAACCTGGAGCGGGCTCTAAATTGAGCTTGCTTCAGGTTTTTTTTGCTTTATTTCTAAAGTTCACGTACTAAGATTAATCGATTTCAAAAAGTTTTTAGAATTTTTTTCAAAAAAGCTAAACATTTTAAAACGCCTACCGATAAATAGAGTGTAAGGCAGTCCAAACGGATTTGGACGCTTGCAAAAAACAAAAAAACATTACACGGAGGTAATACACAATGATTATCAATCACAACATCGCAGCACTTAACACGCACCGCCAAATGGGCTCAGCTCAAAGCGCACAAATGAACAGCATGGAGAAATTGTCTTCAGGTCTTCGCATCAACAGCGCGAAAGATGATGCAGCTGGACTTTCAATCTCTGAGAAAATGCGCGGACAGATTCGTGGGTTGGAACAGGGATCACGTAACGCTCAAGATGGAGTTTCAATGTTGCAAACTGCAGAAGGCGCATTGAACGAAACTCATGATATTCTTCAACGCATGCGTGAGCTAGCAGTACAAGCATCGAATGATACAAATACTACTGAAGACCGTGAAGCAATTCAAAATGAAGCCAATCAATTAGCAAAAGACGTCAACCGTATTGCTAAAGATACCCAGTTTAATGGTCAAGACCTCTTAACTGGTATAGGCGGTCCAGCTGGAGATGGTGACTTTACTTTCCAGGTCGGAGCTAACCAAGATCAACAAATCACTGTTACTTTTGCGGACATGACGGGAGCTACTGGTCTATCAATTGCTACAGACGACACTGAAGCGGCAGCAGCAATTGATATTTCTTCAACTTCTGCAGTGGCAACAGTAGCTATTACAACTATCAATGATGCAATTAAAGCAGTTTCCGCTGAACGTTCTAACATTGGTGCAAACCAAAACCGTTTAGAATACGCAACTAATAACTTGAACACATCGGCTGAAAACCTGACAGCAGCGGAATCACGTATCCGCGACGTTGATATGGCAAAAGAAATGATGGAACAAACAAAGAACTCGATTCTTGCACAAGCTTCACAAGCAATGCTAACGCAAGCAAATCAAGCTCCGCAGCAAGTTCTTCAATTGCTACGTTAATTTTAACAATATGAAAAGGAGCCTGATTCTAGGCTCCTTTTTTATTAAGAATAGTTTGGAGGTAATCAAACATGCAAATTATTGAAAGATATCAAAAGGAGATTGAAGGGGAATGGTTTGAGATTACGGTTGAACACCATTTAAATCATGATTTTCCATATCATGCGGTAAGTACGCCTTTGAATATAAGCGGCAGCGGAAAAACTGTGAAGGCGCAGTTAAAATTGAACTGAAACTTAACCGTTAAATTGATACAATCTTTCTTCAAATAATTCTGTGAGGTGCTTATATGGATATCGCAGCTTTATCGATGTTGCTTAGCCAGATGAATGTCCGGCAAGAAGCGAGTGTTTTAGTAACTAAGAAAGCGATGAATCAGGCTGAGACAAACAGCGCTAGTGTTGTGAAGATGCTTGAACAATCGGTTCAGCCGCATATTGGCGGGTCTATTGATTTAAAAGGCTAAGGTAGCTGGAAATTTGTTTTCAAAATGGAAGCTTCTATAGTGAAGCTTCTTTTTTATGCGGAAAGCGGTAAAAAGTCACAGTTTTCATTCCAAACAAAATAATCCTAACTTCTGCTTACCCCCAATCCGCCTATTCTTTTTTCCAAAAGATTCTTGTAAACTAAACGAACAAATGGAAACGGAAGGTGTGGAAGAATTATGATGGGGCCGATCAATTCAAATTGGCTGTTTCAGTCGGCGATGAGTTCGCTTCAGCAGTCGACGCCGATGAATGGAAGTGGAGCTGCGAACAACCAGGGGCCGGGAATGGCGGGGCCTGGTTCGTTTTTGATGTTATTGATGGCGGCGATGATGGAGAATGTCCAGCAGACGCAAATGCTCACGCAGCAAGCGCCGGCTGCGAATGGCCTGTCCTTCATGGCGCCAAGGAATTCCTATAATCCAGCCGTCGCGAATTTGACGATGGAGCATAAAGACGTGGCGACCAGTAGTGCGGATAAAAGTGATTTGAAATTCCGCCCGGTCCAGTTTTTAAAACTCGATGAGCAACTCGCCGGGAAATTGAGCGGCGCGGCTGTACATTTTATCGAAGCCGGAAAGAAATACGATATCGACCCGAAACTCTTGTCAGCGATTGCGGTGCATGAAACCGGAAATGGTTCATCGAGAGCGGCGAATGAGAAAAACAATATTGCCGGCATGATGGGCAAGAACGGTCTCCGCAGTTACGAAACAGTGGCGGATAGCATCTACGATATGGCGCGCAATTTGCGGCAGAATTACTTGAACCAAGGCAAGGAAAGCATCGCCCAGATCGGCGCGAAATATGCTCCGGTCGGCGCGGCGAACGATCCCACTGGCCTCAACAACCACTGGACCACAGGCGTTCAACGCTTTTACAATACTTTATAATCTTCAAAAGCTGATTCCCGCGTGGGAGTCGGTTTTTTTTATTTATATGTCAAAACAGCGAACAGTTTTAACGTATATGTTAAAAAGATTCATTTTCCTGCTAAAAAAATCGCTTATCTTGCCGATAGTAAGAGTAACAGGATTATGGAAATGGAGTGGACGATATGCGCGTAGGCGGATTAGCTTCTGGGATGGATACCGACTCCATCGTTAAACAAATGATGCAAATACAGAAAATGCCTTTAGATAAATTGATGCAGCAAAAAGTATGGACGGAGTGGCAGCAAGAAGCGATCCGTGAACAGAATTTGGCGTTCTCGAATCTGCGCACGAGCGCGAGTAATTTGCGGCTTCAGTCGACATTCAATGCCTATAGCGCAGAGACGACGGGATGCCGGCGATTATTTAGTCGCGAAGTATTTGCCCTTGGTGGATTATGTGATTCAACGCTTTCTTATCAGCCTGCCGAAAACCGTCGACAAAGACGAAGTCCGAAGCTACGCCTATGAAGGCTTGCTGGACGCACTCGATAAATTCAAGCCGGAGAAAGACTGGAAGTTCGAAACCTATGCCGCTTGGCGGATCAAAGGCGCAATCATCGATGGCCTCCGGAAAAGCGACTGGCTGCCGCGTTCCTTGCGGGACAAAGTGAAAAAAATCGAAAAAGCATACGCCGAACTGGAACAACAGAAAGGCGAAAGTGCCAGTGACCAAGAAGTGAGCGAGTACTTGGGGATGACCCCGGCAGAATTGAACCGCGCCGTCTCAGAAGCTGCCTTATCGGCAATGCTGTCGATGGATGATGACCAGTCGAATTTGGAAGAGCGCATGCCGCGCGCCACTATCGGTTCGCCGGAACGCGAGCTGTCTGGACAGATGACCAAAGAGGCGTTGGCCAAAGCCATTGCCACATTGCCGGAAAAAGAGAAATTGACGGTTTCTTTATGTTATTTTGAAGAAATGAAGCTGACTGAAATCGCAGAGATTCTCGGGCTCAGCGTTTCCAGAGTGTCGCAATTGCATTCAAAAGCGATGCTCCGGTTGCACGCAGCGATGCTATCGGTCCATGAACATTATTAATTGAAGGAAAGCAGGGAGCAGATGATAGCACTGTTGATAGTGGTCAGCACTTTATTGTTATTGCTGAACGTCAAACTGATAATGTCGAGAAAGCTGATGATCGAGCAGGAGTCCGATCGGCTGGAAGCGGCTATGGCGGAATTTATCACAGCCGTCGAACAGGAAAACGATGCCTTATACGACAAATTGATGGATCGGCTGGAGCAAACGGAAGCGAAAATGGCGCAGTTAGAAAAAATGGAAGACCCAGCGCAAGAGCCGAAAAGCGCAGTTCGTTCTGCCGATAAGCCTCCAGTTGAAACAAGCCGGCGCGAGAAAGTCCGTCAGCTGACGAAACAAGGCTTCTCGGCTGCCCATATCGCGAAGCTTCTGGAATTGCCGATCGGCGAAGCGGAAGTCGCCGTCCAATTAGAAAAGAAAAGACAGATTCGATAGGTGGGACATGTAGATGCGCATTGATGCAGCAAGGCCTAGGCCTTCAGAACAACCCAATACGGCAATTGCTAAACCGCCAGGCGGTGCATTTGCAGAGGCCATGAAGCAGTCCCGGACCGAACTCCGGCGAGATGCGCTCACGCCCTTATTCGCGAATGTCGAACAGCGCGGAAAACGCCTGGCTGAACACAGGACTTTGGAAAACTTGGTTGCGTATAAACAATCCATCAAGCAATTCCTTAATGAATCGCTCCGCCATGGGCTCCAGCTAAGCGACCAGGCTGCGTCTGGTTTCGGTGACGGGGCGCCGCCTCATCAAATTGTGAAAATCATTGATGAAAAAGTGATTGCGCTTCAAGATCAATTACTGGATAATGAAGTGGAATATATTGGTATACTCGAAACGGTAGGGGAAATAAAAGGCTTGCTGCTCAATTTGTATATGTAACAAGCTTGGGGGAAAGGGAGAAACGATGTGAGCGACAACCGTAGGGAATTTTTTCGCGTGTCTTTTGTCCGCGCGATCAGCGGCAAGGTAGGGGTATCTGAGAAAGAAGAGGTTCTTGTAGATATTTCCAGCCTGAGTGCCGGAGGGCTTGTGTTCGAAGCCTATCTTGATTTCGCGTTGTATGAACAGGTAATCTGTAGCTTTGAATTGTTGGGTGAACCTTTTCAACTGGAAGGAAAAATCATCCGAAAAATAGCTAAAGAGCATAATTTCGAATACGCTGTGCAATTCAATGCCGGACAGCATTCTGTATCGAAACTATTTCAGCAATTGAATACATACCAGATCCGCAAACGAAAAAGCGTATTGAACGATTGAAAATCTCCGTTTTCACTGAATTTTAATCTCCGCAATACCAACAAAATGTTAAGAAAAAGCATAAAAGACATGCCCCCGTTAACAGGAGGCATGTCTTTTTCGGTTGTTTCTTTAGTTTTTGACGGTTTCGTCCTCGTAGACCGGAACCCATCCTTCCGTGGTGACAAAGATGCGCACGGCGACGACTTTGCGGTCTTCGGCGAGCGTGAAATAATGTGTGATGTTTTCCGGTACGGAAATCAAGTCGCCCGGAGTCAGGTGGACTTCGAAAAAGCGCTCGTCTTTGCCTTGGATGATGAAGACGCCGTGGCCGCTGACGATATAGCGAACTTCATCGTCTGTGTGGATATGCTTGCGTTGGAAGTTTTTCAAAAGCTCGTCCAATTTCGGGTTCGAGTCGGACAAAGATATGACGTCTGCCGCTTTGTAGCCGCGGCGCGCCGAGATGTCATCAATTTCTGAACGGAATGCTTCAAGGATCTGTTCTTTTTCCTCGTCGCTCAAGTCGAATTTCTCGCGCAATGGCTCCGGCAATTTATGGATATCCCAATGCTCGTAGACGACTTCCTGGCTTTCGAGAAATGCGGCAACCTCTTGCTGGGCTTCGATTGTTTCTTCTGTTCCTTGAATTTTAATGATGGCCATGATGAATCTTCCTCTCTTGTTTTAGGATTTGAATTGGCGGAGCGCCAGTTGATATTGAAATAAAAATTCGCTCGCTTCAAGCAGTTTTTTCGCTTCAAAAGCATCTTTCCCCCACACGGTGATGCCGTGGTTACGGATCAGGACGGCGCCTTTATCGGCGTTGACGAAGTTTTGGAATTCATTTGCGAGCCTTGGAATGTCGGCGTAGTTCGGAATGATCGGGATCGTTAGCTTGGCGTCTTGTTCCCATAAGCCGAAAGCTTTGATCAGTTCCTGTCCTTGAAATTGGATGAACCCGCCATCCCCATAGAGCTCGGAGATGACGTTGTTTGCAATGGTATGGACATGCAAACTGCAGCCGGCTGATGTTTCTGAATAAATGGCTTGGTGCAGCAATGTTTCGGCTGAAGGCTTAAGATTGCTATCTTGTGTCGGCTGCCCGTTTTTGTCGACGAGCAGGAAATCTTCGGCTGTTTCTTTGTATTTGTCTTTGCCGCTGGCAGTGACAAGAAATTCGAGCGGCTCATCTGATACTTTGATCGCCAAATTGCCGCTCGTACCCATAAACCAGTCGCGCGCAGCGAGCGATCGCTTCACTTCGGCAAGTTCTTGCCAGCGGGTTTCGTAAGCACTCATGAAATCACCCCTAGCTTGGCGTCGAGAATATCCGTCACGTCGTGGAAGCTTTTGAAGGCTTCATATGCAATGCCGAGCTCCTCGCATTTGTCGATCAGAAAATCCCTGGCGATGACGAGGTCTGCTTGCTTGGCGGCTTGCAGGTCGGTAATCGAATCACCGATGACGATGCTCGTCGATTGCTCCGACATGATGCGACGCATGACGGATGGTTTGCAGCAGCCACAGCCTTGACTGTCACACTGTTCGTCGCAGCCGTGTGGGAAACGGATATGGATCTTGTCATTCGAGAAATCCGCTTCGTTACAATAAATTCCAGCGAATGGACCGTATGGCTCGAGCAATGGATAGACGAAAAAGTCGATGCCTCCGCTGACGATATAGAGCGGGATGTCGTGGCGTTTCGTGTAGGCGACAAAATCGGCGAAGCCTTCACGGATTTCCGCTTGGTCGAGCGTGTAGGCGATGATTTGTTGTTTGGCGGAAGAAGGCAGCAAGGAAAACATTTGCTGGACGCCTTCACGTATGGAAATGCGCTGATCAAGAATTTGATCTTTTATCGGCGACCAACCCGGCGGATCAAACTGTTTCATAATGGCGATCAAATTATCGCGGGAAGTCACCGTTCCGTCGAAGTCGCAAAATATTACCGGTTTGTTCATACGGTCTCACCCCATAATGCTAAAGCTTTTTGTAATTCTTCTTGGTGTTTGGCGGCTTCTGTTAAAGGCTGTCCTTGAAGGGCGGCGTCGATCGCTTGGCGGAATGCTTTTCCGCCGGCAGCAGCGCCGTCCGGATGGCCATGGACGCCGCCTCCGGCATTGATGATGCTGTCGATGCCGTAGTCTTCCAAAAGCAAGGGCACGAGTGCCGGGTGGATGCCGGCAGATGGCACCGGGAAGCTGCGATTTAATGGACTGTTGCTGACTAGTTCGCGCCCGAGCTGCAATGCCGTTTGTTTCTCGAGTGCCACACTGCCGTAAGGGGATGGGAATAAGCTAAAGTCGGCTCCGGCTAGTCGTGTCAGTTTGCCAAGTGCCAGCGCCGTGGAAACGCCGTAAAAATCAGATGACGTGTAGGCGCCGCTGAATGCGGGATGTGCCATCAGCGGGAGTGCCACTTCTTCGTCTTCAGCCAGTTCCTGCAAGACGTCGAATCCGTAGGCATGGACATTGAACAATAAAGCATCCGCCCCGAGTTCACGTGCCCGCCGCGCCTTGTCGCGCAAGCTCGACGTCCGTCCGGATAAATTGACGGCATAGAGCGTGCGATGGCCGGTTTCTGCGTACACTTCGTCCAACACACGACGTGCTGCTAGGATGCGCTTGTCAAACGGCGTCAGCGGGTTGTCGAATAAAATCTCATCGTCTTTCACCAAATCGACGCCGCCGAGTGCCTGTTGACGGAGTTGATCTGATAAATAATCGAGGTCACGTCCGATGACGCCTTTAAAAATGCTCATGGCGAGCGGGCGCCCCGTGACGCCAAGCGTGTCGCGAATGCCGTCAATGCCAAAACGCGGGCCTGGGAACTGGCGGAGCAAGGATTCCTCAAAATCCAAATCAAGTAATTTGATCTCGCCATCGAGCGACAGCTTGCCAAAAACGGTCGTCAGGATGGCTGGCAGATCCGCTGAGAAATTGGCCGCCGGGTAATGGATTTTCAAATGGGCTTGGATGACTCCGTGCTTAGTGGGATGGGTGACGTGCGAGAATTCTTCGACCGACACGACGCGCCCTTTATGCTGTTGCAATTGCTGCTGCTCGAGCAATGGCAAATCGGTCCACGATCCAACCGTCAAACCGAGTGCAATGGCTTCTGCTTTTTTTTCGAATGAACCGGCTTTGCCGAATAATTGATATGTTGCGATAACACCGCTCATGAATAACCCTCCTGCTTAGTGGACATAAAAAAACCTCTTCACAAATAAGAAGAGGTTAAGAATTAACGCCTTCTTATTTCCCAGCCACTCAATTGTGTTGGCTGCAAGAATTAGCACCGTGTCCATGATCGGACCGGTTGCCGGGCTTCGTAGGGCTTGTCCCTCCACCTGCTCTGAATAAGAATAGAATATAGAATTGTTGGTGTTGCAAAGTAATTCTGATTATTCCATGGCAAGCAGTATCTGTCAACGAAGGAAATCAAAATATCTGAAAAATATCCCCTGGTCATTTCAAGAAGGAGATTCATCCACCCATCGCCACGGGAGTCCACGGAAGATCAGATGGAACTCAGCGACATAGACAACCCGAGTAGCGAACTCGCCTTTAGCGGAAAGATTTTCATTTTTTCAAAATATTTTATTGACAATGAATTCTGAATCATGCTAGCATTCGTTTCAGAACTTCATAAATGTTGCATAGCAAACTCTTATCAAGAGCAGGCAGAGGGAAATGGCCCGATGACGCCCAGCAACCGACCGTAATACCGTTGTGAGACGGGGCGCTTTGGCGCCGGGAACACTCCCGCAAGGCACGGTGCTAATTCCATCAGAAATGTACATTTCTGAAAGATAAGAGGCATGGGATCTCTTATTCTGCGCCTCTTTCTTTCGGGAAAGAGGCTTTTTATTATTCTACAGAAAAGAGGCAAATAATATATGACACTTACAGCATCATCTACATACAAAGCATTGACTGAACAACAAGCGATTCAGCTGGCACATGAGCTGGGCGTTTTTGCCCCTGAAGCTGCATTGCAAAGTGAAGAAATCGGAGATGGCAACTTGAATTACGTATTCCGCATCAGCGATTCTGCGAACGGGCAAGGGCTCATCATCAAGCAAGCTTTGCCTTATGCGAAAGTCGTCGGCGAAAGCTGGCCGCTGACGCTTCACCGGGCGACCATTGAAGCGAATGCCTTGAAGCTGCACGGCAAGCTCGCAAAAGGCCATGTGCCAAAAGTGTATGCGACGGATGCTGCGCTTGCTGTCACGGTCATGGAAGACTTGTCGCATTTGACAATTTTGCGCAACGGCTTGATTGACGGCAAGCATTACCCGAAGCTTGCGGAACATATCGGCGGCTATTTGGCGCACACTTTGTTCCACACCTCGGATTTCGGCTTGCATCCGTTCGAGAAAAAGCGGCTTGCGGCTGAGTTCTCCAATCCGGAGCTGTGCAAAATCACGGAAGACCTGATTTTCACCGATCCGTTTTTCGACCACGAGACGAATGACTTTGAAGAGCCGCTGCGCGAAGAGGTTCAGACGATTTGGAACAATGAGCCGCTGAAATTCGAAGTGGCTAAACTGAAGCGCAGCTTTTTGACGGAAGCGGAAGCACTTTTGCATGGCGATCTGCACACCGGCAGTATTTTCGTCGATGAGCAACAAACAAAAGTGATCGATCCGGAGTTCGCCTTTTACGGGCCGATCGGTTTTGATATCGGATTGTTCCTCGCCAATTTGATCGTTCAGGCGATTACGCGCAGCGGCGAAGAACGTGAACTGATTGTGCAAGACATCACACAAACATGGCAAGTGTTCGAAGAGCAGTTTTCAAGCTTGTGGGAAAGCGACGGAATCGAAACGTATAAAACGACGGCCGGTTACCGCGAATACGCCATCGAAAAAATCTTCCACGATGCGATTGGCTTTGCCGGATGTGAATTGATCCGCCGGACGATCGGCTTGGCGCATGTCCGCGACTTGGATGATATTGCAGACGAGTCAACACGCATCGACCGCAAGCGGCAAACCTTGAAAGCCGGGGAAGCATTGATCGAAACTCGCCGCAGCTATCATTCCATCGCTGAACTGGAAGCGGCGATCAAGGAGCTGAGCAAATGACCATTCCGTTATCGGTTATCTGGAAAGATGAACAACTAACCATTTTGGATCAGCGGCTGCTTCCGCAGGCCGTCCAATACGAAACGCTTGAAACTTTGGAACAAGTGCACGACGCGATTTTTCAGTTGAAAGTGCGCGGAGCACCGGCGATCGGCATTGCAGCCGCTTATGGCTTGGCTTTGGCGGCAAGACGGCATCAGACGGTGGACATCGAGTCATTCCGCAAGGATGTAAAAAAAGATGCTGACTACCTCATCGCTTCCCGTCCGACAGCGGTCAACCTGGCCTGGGCGGTCGCACGCTTAATCAATCGGATCGAACAGACGGGAACCGTTGCCCAGGCAAAAACACAGCTGATTGAAGAAGCCCAACTCATCCGCGATGAAGACGAAGCGGCATGCCGCAATATCGGTGAACATGCTCTCGAATTGCTTGCAGACAAAGAGAGAGTATTGACAATCTGCAACGCCGGATCGATCGCGACAGCCAAATACGGCACCGCACTCGCACCGTTCCATCTCGGCAAAGAACGCGGCCAAGAGTTTCAAGTGTATGCATGCGAAACCCGTCCTCTGTTCCAAGGGGGGCGCTTGACCGTCTGGGAATTGCAGCAGGCAGGAGTCGACGTTACGCTCATCACCGATAGCATGGCGGCTCACACGATTGCTGCAAAAGGAATCGAAGCGATCATCGTCGGCGCGGACCGCATTACGGCAAACGGCGACACGGCCAATAAAATCGGTACGCTTAATTTAGCGATTTTGGCACAGGCATACGGCATTCCTTTTTACGTAGCGGCCCCTGTCTCGACATTCGACTTATCGCTAGAAACCGGCAGCTCCATTTCGATCGAAGAACGGGCGGCGGAAGAAGTGGCAACAATCGGCACGCAGCAAATCGCACCGGCCGGAACGAAAGTGTTCAATCCAGCTTTTGATGTCACCCCAGCAAAATACATTACCGCCATTATCACCGAGCGCGGCGTCATCCGCCCGAACGATGAACAAACTATCGAGGCCCAGCTTTATGCGGCGCCGCTAAAAGGAGAAACAATATGAAAAACAAATCAGCGTGGTTCATTTTATTCGGTTTAGTGCTCGCCATCTTACTTTCAGGATGCCAGCCAAAGGGGGAAGCGACGGCAGAAGATGCAGATTCGGAAACTCCGGAAGCGGCAGCGGACCATCCGCTTTCAGGAAAGAAAGTCGCACTCATCATGCAGCAAAACCTCGGTACTTTTTCGGCACAATATATTGCAGGTGTAGAGGAACAGGTCGGAAAATTTGGCGGCAGCGTGACGGTGTTCACTTCAGACGGTGACCTGGCGAAAATGGCGTCCAATTTGGATGCATCGATCAACCAAGAGTTTGATGCCATTTTGATCGACCACGGAACGAAAGAAGCTTTGAACCAAGGGGTCGAACGCGCAGTAGAGCAAGGCATTCCGGTCGTCGCTTTTGACGCAGGCGTGGATGTCGATGGCGTAGTGTCGCTTGAACAGGGCGATCAATTAATGGCAGAGTTGACGCTCGAAAAATTAGCTGCAGATCATGGCGGGGAAGCGAATATCGTAAAAATCTGGACAGCCGGTTTTGCGCCCATGGAACGCCGCCAAGTGGCATACGAACAATTCCTCACTGACAATCCAGGCATCCAGGAAGTGACGGCATTCGGTGCCGCTACCCAAAACACGGCGCTCGATACGCAAGCGCAGATGGAAGCGGTGTTGAAGCAATACCCTGAAGAAGGCGAAATCACAGCGGTGTGGGCAGCATGGGATGAGTTCGCCAAAGGCGCCGTGCGCGCGATTGAACAAGCAGGACGCGACGACATCAAGGTGTATAGCATCGATATGAGCGATGAAGATCTGCAGATGATCCAAAAAGACGGCAGCCCGTGGGCGGCATCGGCAGCAGTTGACCCTCAGGATATCGGCCGCATCCAAGTGCGCTATGCGTATCAATTGATCGGTGGCGAGACGCCGGAAGAACAAGTAACGCTTGAACCGATCTTCATCGATGCGGACAAACTGCCGGAGACAGCAGTGACTACAGAAGAATTGGGCGAATACATTGAAGGCTGGGGCGTGAGCGAGCAAGGCTACACCACAGCGCTTGAAGAATTGGAAGGGCGCTAAAGAAAAGGGTTAATGGCTTTTGAGAAGGGAGGTACAACAATGGGTCGCCAGTTATTGGAAATGCAGGAAATTATGAAAAGTTTCGGTCCTGTCAAAGCGCTGGACGGAGCGGCGTTTTCGCTGGAAAGTGGTGAAATTCATGCTTTGCTTGGCGTCAATGGCGCCGGCAAAAGCACATTGATCAAAGTGCTATCAGGCGTCTATCCGCAAGACGCCGGAACGATTCGTTTGAACGGTGCAGAACTTGCATTGAATTCACCGAAAGCAGCAAAAAAGAACGGCATTTATTGCGTCTATCAGGAAGTTGACACCGCGCTAATTACAGAGTTGAGTGTCGCTGAAAACATCTTGCTCGACAGCTTTGCAGCAGCTGGCCCATTGTTCGTTTCCAAACGGAACATACACGTCCGTGCGCGCGAAGCACTGTCGCGTCTCCAATCTGACCATATCGATGTAGAGCAGAAGGTCGCGCAACTTAGCTTAGCGGACAAGCAATTGGTGCTCATCGCACGTGCGCTGGTTCATTCAGCGAAAGTCATTATTTTTGATGAACCGACGGCCCCGCTGTCGGTCCATGAAGCGGATAAGCTGTTCTCAGTGATCCGTGCGCTCAGTTCACAAGGCGTTGGCTGCATCTTTATCTCGCACCGTTTGCCGGAAGTGTTCGAGCTGTGCAGCCGCATCACCGTCATGCGCGATGGCCGCCATGTTGCGGAATTCGATACAGCACAAGCCGAACAACAACAAGTCGTCGAAGCGATGCTCGGGCGCACGCTGAGCCGTGAATTGCGGCACGTGGAACATGCCGTACAAGATACCTTGCTGAAAGTGGAAGGTTTGTCTGATGGAAGAAAATTAAAAGAAATCTCCTTCACGGCAGCATCAGGTGAAGTCGTCGCCATCGTTGGGCTGGTGGGGGCAGGAAAAACCGAACTTGCTAAAGCGCTGTTCGGCGCTGCAGAAACCATCCGCGGTAACGTGTCGCTCGGCGGTCAATCGCTGCGCTTGAAGCATCCAGCTGACGCCATCAAATCCGGAATTGCGCTCATTCCCGAAGAGCGGCGCAAAGAAGGGCTCTTCGTACATGAATCGATTGAAACGAACGCCAGTTTTCCGAATTTACGCAAGTTCTCTGGACGGTTGTTCATGAAAAAAGCAGAGGAGCAAAAATTTGCCCACTCGATTATTGACAAGTTGAAAGTCAAAACGTCTGATACAAACACACCACTCACACAGTTGAGCGGAGGCAACCAACAAAAAGTGGCAATCGGCAAATGGATGTCGTTGGATTCACGCCTCTATCTATTTGATGAACCGACAAAAGGCGTCGATATCGGAGCGAAAGTGGATATTTTCCACCTGATCCGTGAGTTGGCGGAAAGTGGAAAATCCTGCTTGTACTTCACGAGTGAAATACAAGAAGCGCTTGGCATCTCCGATCGCATTCTCGTGATGTGCGACGGCCGCATCGTCAAGGAATTAACAAGGGAACAAGCGACCCAGGAAAGGATTTTGTTATATGCAAGCGGTGGAGAAGAAGCTGTCCAAACAGCACACGACACAAGAGAAAGTCATCGGATTTCTGTATAAATACGGGGCGCTCGGCTTACTCGCAATCATCATTTTATATTTCAGCTCCATTAGCAGCGCCTTTTTCAGCTATGGCAACTTCACCGACATTCTGCGTTCGATTTCCATCGTCACCTTGTTGGCGCTTGGGGTAACGTTCACTTTGGTGGTGGATGGGTTTGATCTCTCTGTCGGTTCAACGATGTCTCTGTCGACGGTGTTCACGGCTTCATTGATGGTCTGGTACGATTTGCCGCTGTGGCTTGTTCTTTTGTTGCCGCTGGTGATCGGTGTGCTTGTTGGTTTATTCAATAGTTTCCTGATTGTCATCGTCGGCATTCCAGATTTGCTCGCGACGCTCAGTATGATGTATATTGTCGCGGGACTTCACAGAACCTATACGGAAGGCTATTCGATCTACAATTACATGCCCTTGACGTCTGGAGGTACGGCGCCGGGTGAAATGTCCTCTGCATTTTTATGGATTGGACAAGGGTATTTATTCGGCTTGCCGGTGCCAGTGTGGATCATGCTCGCTATCGTCTCGGTCGCTTACGTCATTCTCCAGCATACGAGATGGGGGCGCGTGTTTTATATGACTGGCGGCAATCCGGAAGCGGCGACCTTGTCGGGCGTCAATGTCAAAAAAGTGAAAACGATTGCTTATGTCGTTTCCGGTGCGTTGGCGTCGATGGCGGGTATTTTGTTCACTGCACGCGTCGGCTCAGGCCAGATTGATGCGGGAGCACCGCTGCTGATGGAAGCAGTGGCGGCAGTATTCGTCGGATATGCAGTTTTGGGCGCCGGAAAGCCGAATGTCCTCGGTACGTTTTTCGGTGCAGCGGTCATCGGGATTTTGCTCAACGGGCTAACGATCCAAAACTTGCCTTATTATGCATTCGACATCATTAAAGGCGGCGTGCTCGTCGCAGCATTGGCAGTAACCTATATATATGCGAAGAGGCGATTCGCCAAGACTTGAAAAGAAGGCTCCGGCCTTCTTTTTTTCATGCAGGAATATAGATGTCTCGAATCGAAAGTAATGGGAGATGGATGAGGAGAGGGGATTGGGAAATGCAGGCAGGTGAACATCTTCTGAATGTATGGCGGCGCTTTGATGGGCTGCCGATGGATAATTTGGTGAAGGCTTGGAATTATGAGCGGGCCGGGTTGAAAAAGCAGCGAAGCGTCGAGCAAATGCGGGAGCATCGTGAAGCGCATGGGCTTGGCGGAAATTGCTTTGACTTGGCGCTTTGGCTGATTGCGGAATTTCGCGAGGCTGGGATCGAGGCTTATGCGATTGGTTCCGAACTTAGCACAGAAGAAGCGCATGCAGTGGTATTGGCGCTCGATGAAAAAGGCCGGCGTTTTCTATGCGATTTAGGGGACCAATGGATACAGCCGATTTTAGTAGACTCGCAAGATCCAGCTTTCTCGGATGCCCCGCAATCAGGGTTTTTTCCAGGAGCGGACGTGCAGTTGTCGGCTGAGCCGGATGGCCTGACGATCATCTATCAACGTCCCGGCGGCAAATTGTCGGTGCAGAAGTATTCACTCGAGCCAATCGGCGAAGAAGCATTTTGGCAGGCAGCGGAATATTCGCAGCATCAGCTCGGCAAAACGCCGCTCATCGAAGTCCGTGTCCCTTTCGAAGGCGACACCGCCCATTGGGAATTCAACGATTGGCAAAGTGAGCTCAGCACGAACGAGGGCTTGTTCCAGGAAGAGCCTGCCCCTTCCTTTGACGCATGGGTGGAGCGCATTCATGAGCGGTCAGGGTATGACCGCGATATAATAGAAGAAGCACTCGCATTTTATAAAAGCATGGACTGAGCAAAGCAAGGCAAGGAGGCAAAGCGCATGAACACCAATTCATTACCGAAAGAAATCCAGACGGAGCGGCTGAAGCTGGTCCCGATAAGCGAAGAACTGTACCGCAATTTATACGGCAGCTACGAAATGGGCGCGCATATCAGCCTGCATTTGGATGATTTGAAACAAGATCAGCGGCTTTACGGCTGGGGCGCATGGATCGCTTTCGATAAATCCGGCGCGCCGGTTGGCGATATGGGGTTTAAAGGGCGTCCGGATAAAGCCGGAAAAGTGGAAGTCGGCTACGGCGTAAAAGAATCTTTTCAAGGGAATGGCTACGCTACAGAAGGCGTGCAAGGCTTGATTGATTGGGCTTTTTCATTTCCGGAAGTGCGTGAAGTGACGGCGGAATGCTACGAAGACAATACAGCTTCGATCTGCGTGCTTGAAAAACTGGGGTTTGAACGCACCGCGCAGTCGAAAGAGCTGGTGTTTTGGAGATTGCGCGATGGCTATTGAAAAAATCGCCTGCGTGACAGAGGATGGCGCGTTGACAGGCGTCGCGACTCGTGATGAAGTCCATCGCCAAGGCTTGTGGCACGAGACCTTTCATTGTTGGGTCGTGTCGCGTGAATTGGGCCGTACCATGATTCACCTCCAGCTGAGAAGCCAGGACAAAGCGGATTTTCCGGGGCTTTTTGACATAACAGCAGCAGGACATATCGCAGCCCACGAATCGATGAAAGACGGCGTCCGGGAAATTGAGGAAGAGCTTGGCTTGACGGTGGCATTTGAGCAATTGACGCCGCTTGGTGTGGTGAACGACGAGATTTCGCTATCTGGATTCACCGATCGTGAGCGGGCTTACATTCATCTATACGAAGGCACGTCAATCGACCTGGCGGATTATCGTCTGCAGCCCGAGGAAGTAGCGGGCATGGCGGCTGTCGATTTCCGGGCATTCTTTGAATTGTGCATGAAGCAAACGGAGACCATCGATGCCCATGGTTTTTTTGAAACACAGGATGGCAGACAGCTAATGCAGCAAAAGCTCGGCTTGTCCGACTTCGTGCCGCATGAACCGTCGTATTGGAAGCAAGTGGCGATTCGCATCCGCCAGCAATTGATGGATAGTTAAACAGAAAAACAAAAAGCGCTTGTATGGAAATTTTCCATACAAGCGCTTTTTCAATTGTTTAAAACACACTGAAGTCTTCTGATTTTAAGTCAGTGATGAACATATGGCCTGGTGCATGGGTGATCATCAAGGAAGGCTTGCTTTCCATGGCGACAGCTTGAGGCGTCACACCACATGCCCAGAAGACCGGCACTTCTCCTGGCTTGATTTCCACCGCGTCACCGAAATCGGGCTTTGTGATGTCTTGGATGCCGATCGATTCGGGATTGCCGATGTGGACGGGCGCACCGTGGACGTTCGGGAAGCGGCTCGTCACTTGGACCGCGCGGACGATGTCTTGTTCTTTGATCGGGCGCATGCTGACGACGGTCGGGCCTTGGAAGCGGCCAGCTGGAACGGCAGGAATCGAAGTCTTGTACATCGGCACGTTGCAGCCTTGTTGCTGATGGCGCATCGGGATGCCGTTTTGTGTCAGCGCTTCTTCGAATGTAAAGCTGCATCCAAGCAGGAATGCCACCATATCGTCAGTCCATAATGAGCGGATATCTGTCGTCTCTTCCGCCAATATGCCATCCCGGTAGACACGGTATTTGGGAATGTCAGTGCGCAAGTCTGCAGTCGGTGCTGACAGGGCCGGAACGAACGAACCGGGTTCTGTGACATCGATGACCGGGCAGGATTTCGGGTTGCGCTGGCAGAACAGCAGAAATTCAAATGCCATGTCTTTCGGCAAAATGGCCAGATTCGTTTGGATGAATCCTGGGGCAAAGCCGGAAGTCGGTGCTTGGAATTCGCCTGTTCTGATGGCGCTGCGCAGCTCTTCTGGAGATGTGAATTGCATGTTTCAACCACTCCTTATTTGAATAATTGCGGGATGCCGTTCAATAATGTGTAACCGCCCATCCAGGACATGGCAATAACGATGACGACACCGAAGATTGTCATCCACAGCGGGTGTTTGTAGTCGCCGACGATTTTCTTTTTGTGTGCGGCGATCAGCATGACACCGAGCGCGATCGGCAAGATCAAGCCGTTGAGCGAGCCGACAAGCACGAGGATCAAGACCGGGCGCCCGATGGAAATGAAAACGATGGTCGAGATGACGATAAAGCCGATGGTCAAGTAGCGGTGATATTTTTCGAGTACCGGGCTGAACGAACGGATAAAGGAAACGGATGTGTAAGCAGCGCCGACGACCGAAGTGACAGCGGCTGCCCACATGACGACGCCGAAGATCTTATAGCCGATATTGCCGGCGGCGAGCTGGAACACAGAAGCCGGCGGGTTGTCCGGGTCGAGCGCAAGCCCTTGCGAGACGACACCGAGTACGGCGAGGAACAGGATGACGCGCATGATCGAAGCGACACCGATTGCATAGATGGAGCTGCGCGTTACTTCCGGCAAATGCCGTTTGCCGGTCATGCCGGCATCGATCAGGCGGTGGCCGCCGGCGAATGTGATGTAGCCGCCGACCGTTCCGCCGACGAGCGTGACGATGGCGAAAATGTCGATCGTGTCAGGCACAAAGGTTTTTGCAACGGCTTCACCGATGGGTGGCTGTGCCGTGATCATGACGTAGACGGTCAATGCAATCATGACGAAGCCGAGAATCTGGGCGAAGCGGTCCATGGCGCGTCCCGCTTCTTTGACCATGAAGATCCCGACGGCTAGCAAGCCGCTAAGACCGGCGCCGAGTTCCGGGGAAATGCCGAACAGCACATTCGTACCGAGCCCGGCACCGGCGATATTCCCGATATTGAAGGCAAGGCCGCCGATGACGACGAGAAACGCCAGCACGTAGCCAAGCCCTGGCAGGACGTCATTGGCGATGTCTTGTGCGCGCTTGCCGGAAATGGCGATGATGCGCCAGATATTCGTTTGCGCACCGATATCGATGATGATGGAAATGAGGATGACAAAACCGAATGAAGCCAATAAGGTTTCAGTGAAAACGGTCGTTTGGGTCAAGAACCCTGGCCCGATAGCGGAAGTCGCCATCAAGAATGCAGCGCCTAGCAACACGCTGCGGTTGGTGTTTTTCATCTTTTTGACATTGTTCATGGAAGTTCCTCCTTAGGCGGTGTTAGACGATTTTTTGGATGTGTTGGATATCGATTCCCGCCTCTTTCAAGGAACTGGAAATATGCATTGCGAACTCTTTTGCGGTCTTGCCGTCGCCGTGTATGCAGATGGTGTCGGCTTTCAAAGAAGCATCGGTGCCTTGTGTCGTGGTGACTTTGTTTTCTTTGACCATGCGGATGACTTGCTGGATCGCGGCATCCGGGTCGGTGATGAGCGCATTGTCTTGGCTGCGCGGGGTGAGCGTCCCATCCGGCTGATAGGTCCTGTCTGAGAATACTTCATTGGCAGTGCGCAGGCCGATCCGGTTTCCAGCTTTGATGATTTCACTGCCGGACAAGCCGAACAAAACCAATTCCGGATCGATTTTATAGACCGCTTCCGCGATTGCTTCGGATAACTTAGCATCGCCTGCCGCCATATTGTACATAGCGCCGTGAGCTTTGACGTGTTGCAATTTCCCGCCTTCTGCTTTGACGAAGCCGTAGAGCGCGCCGATCTGGTAGACAACGAGGTCGTATACTTCCTGGGGCGATACAGCCATCTGGCGGCGGCCGAAGCCGGCAAGGTCCTGGAGCCCAGGATGTGCGCCGATGCCAACATTTTTCTCGAGTGCGAGCTTGACGGTTTCACGCATCGTCGCCGGGTCGCCCGCGTGAAAACCGCAGGCAATATTGGCGGACGTGACATAATCAAGAATTACTTGGTCGTTTCCAAGTGTATACGTACCGAAGCTTTCCCCCATGTCACAGTTCAAATCTACTTTGTGGTTCATGTCCATTCCTCCCGTTTCATTTGGATGGCGATCTTCAATTGGCGGATCTGCTGTTCTTGTTCGATATAAAGTTGTTGTGCATCGTCCGCGGATATGTGGCGGAACTTCAGCGATTCGCCGGGTTTTAATTGGCTGATCAGCGGCAAGTCGACCGATGCGACTTGGCCGATTTTCGGATAGCCGCCGGTCGTTTGGCGGTCGGCGAGCAAGACGATCGGGTTGCCGTCTGCCGGCACTTGCACAGAGCCGAACGCAACCGCTTCCGAAATCAATTCTTCCTGCTTTTCGAGCGCCAGTTCAGGCCCCTCCAGGCGATAGCCCATCCGGTCTGAATTGGCAGAGACGGTGAAGGTTTCCTCGAATATGCGCAAGCGGCTCGCTTCATTAAAGAGTGCGTACTGCCGGCCTGGCATCATCCGGACAATCGGCTCCTCGTGGTAGCGGGCAGGGGGAATGAGCCAATCAGGCGTTTGGGCATTCTGGTTTTTCAAGGCATCTAGGCGCTGAGGCGAAATGGGTAAGGTCTTTAAACTGTCGCCATTTTTCAGCGCGCGTCCCTGGAAGCCGCCGATGCCTGCCCGTAAATAGGTCGAGTGGCTGTCCATGACGGCCGGAACGTCAAAACTGCCGGCTACCGCCAAATAACTGCGGGCGCCGCGTTTCGGTTCGCCGAACGACAAGACGCTGCCTTTTGGGACGAAATGGCCGCGCCACATGGCCAGTGGTTCGCCGTTAAGCGAAGGGGATAGGTCGCCTCCGCAAATGGCGATGAAATGGTCGGCGTCGAACTCGATGATCGGCCCGGATAAGGCAATCTCCAAGGTCGGGGACGTTTCCGCGTTGCCCGCGAGCAAATTGGCGATGCGGTGGGCAAACGGGTCCATGACACCGCTTGCGATGACACCGTAGCGCTGGAAACCTGTTCGGCCGAGGTCCTGGACCGCTGTCTGCAGCCCGCTTTTACGAATGTTCAGCATCTCGCTTCGCCTCCTGTTTGCGGTATTCGGCTTCATCGATCTGCGTGAAGCGGATTTCATCGCCTGCGCGCAGCAAGCTCGGAATGTCCTGTTCCGGAACGAACAGGCGCAGCGGCGTCCGGCCGATCAATTGCCAGCCGCCCGGTGTTTCAATCGGATAGACGCCGGTTTGCATGCCGGCGATGCCGACGGTGCGTTCAGGAATGCGCAAACGCGGCGACTTTCTGCGTGGGGCGGCAATTTTTTCGGACATGCCGCCGATGAACGGAAATCCTGGGGCGAAGCCGATCATGTGCACGCTATAGACGCCGGACGTGTGGATTTTGATGACTTCTTCTTCGGTGAGGCCGTTATGCTCCGCGACAAAGCTGAGATCAGGGCCGAAATCACCGCCATAGCAAACCGGGATTTCGATTTGACGTGGTGTGGGTGCTTCGACCTCATCTAAATGGGCCGCTAGGAGCCGCAATTCCTGTTCAACTTCTGCTTGCCTGATCTGGCATGGGTCGTAAAAAACAGTCACTGTCGTGAATGCCGGGATGAATTCAACCAGCCAATCCGGTGTTTGCTTTTCCAGAAGAGAAGACAGTTTGCGTACTGCTTGTTCCGACTCTTTATTGATGATGGTACCGGTTTCGATGACCAGCGCCTGTTCACTGAGCGGGGAAAATGTGAATTCCAAAAGTTCACCTCATCTGCAGATTATTCTAAATACTTTAATAGTATAATGCTTTTCACTAGTGAATGAAAGTGGAGAATAGTTGGAGTTTATCATCTTAATATAGTAAATAATCGTTGAAGTAAAAGAAATAACTAAATAGATAGGCTCAGCAAAAAGGATGATCGTGGAAATAGAGAGAAAGCGCTTCCGAAAATTATTTGAGAAATGCTATTAAAATAATAGCATTCTGTAAAAAAACCCGATGGCCGCAGAAGCGGGCATCGGGTCAGTAGAGCTTATTCTTCAATGTCGATTGGCTGTGTCACATCGGCGCCGTCAAAGAACTCAGCGGAAAGTTCAGCGATGGTGCCGTCTTCTAGCATTTCATCAATTGCTTTGTTGACGTTTTCGACCAGTTCATCGTTGCCTTTGTTCATGACCATGCCGCCTTCAGAAGGGCGGTATTTGATCGTCGGATGGATGACGATGTCGAGTTCCGGGAATGCTTCGATGGCAAGCGTCTGCAAATAATAATCGTTGAGGATGACATCGGTGCGGCCAATTGCCACATCGCGCAAATAGGTTTCGTTCGTTGCATTGTCATACGTCACTTCTTCAGCGCCATAAGAACGGGCTGTTTCCATATAGACGGATGTCGAAGCGCCAGCTGCTTTTTTGCCTTCGAGATCTTCGAGCGTCTCGATGCCAGAAAGGTCGCCTTCGCGGACAATGGCGGTACCGTATGAATATTTGAACGGCGTGGAGAACACGAATTTCTCCTTGCGGTCTTCGTTGATTTCGATATCGTTCGCTGCGATATCAACTTGGCCGGTCTGGACGGATGTCATCATCTCGTCAAAGCCCATTTCAGAGAATTCCACGTCAAGTTCGAGGCGTTCAGCCATTTCGCGGACCACTTCGACTTCAAAGCCGGTCAATTCATCGGTGCCTTCCTCGCGGTACGAAGTCGGGTAAAGCGCGCCGGATGTCGCAACGGTCAATGTGCCTTGTTCTTGAATCTCGTCCCAAGCACTTGCAGTGTCAGCAGTTTCTTCGCTGTCACTGCCGCACGCGGACAAGGTAAGTGCTGCGGCTGCAGTGAGTGCGGCGACAGAAAACTTAGGTGTCATGATTTTATTCAAAAGAAGCTCCTCCTGTCTTGTCATACTTATGTAAAACATAGCATGAGAAGCGCTTTCAGGGAAGCTGAAATACTTCCAGAGATAAACACGGAATTATCTGATTTTTAAGTTTGACCAGGGTGGTCGAATGTTGTATATTTAAGTCGACCAGGGTGGTCTAGTTGCGTGAAGGAAGAGGAGGTGGATATCATCATTGCACGATTTGAAAGTTTGGAAGAAAGCAAGCAACACACCATCCGCCAGGCAGCGCTCGAGGAGTTTGCGCAACATGGCTACAAGAAAGCGTCGACCAACCGCATCGTCAAAGCGGCAGGGATCGGCAAGGGAATGTTGTTTTATTATTTCACCAGCAAGCAGGAGCTCTACGAGTATTTGGTGAAGTATAGCCTTGAATTCATCCAAAGCCGCTATTTGAATCGAGTGGACGCAGGGGAATCAGATTTAATCGAACGGCTCACGCAACTGGCCCGCTTGAAAATGGAAGCCCAAGCGGAAAATGAAGAAGTGTTCAAGTTCTCGGCGGTTTTTTTGCAAGAAGGGGAAGCGCATTTGCCGAAAGAGCTGGGAGCGAAAATAGAGGAATTGAAGCAATCTGGCTACCGGCTTATGTATGAAGGCATCGACCATAGCCGTTTCCGAAAAGACGCGGATCCCGAGAAAGTGTTCCATTTGATCCGTTGGTCAATCGATGGCTACCAGCAGGAACTGCTTGCCAGGTTGACAGGGCAAAAACTTGCCGAGATCGATTTTGCGCCGCATTGGGAAGAATTCTATGCGTATTTGGCTATTTTGAAGAAGAGCTTTTACGAAACGGAGGAGGAATCGCGATGACGGTCGTCAAAACACAAGGGCTCAGTAAAACCTTCGGAGATTTCAAAGCGCTGGATGGTGTCGACATCGAAGTGAAAGAGGGGGAAGTGTTCGGTTTTATCGGGCCGAACGGGGCAGGAAAGTCAACGACCTTGCGCGTCCTGCTTGGAATTTTGAAAGCATCCGAAGGCAGTGCCGAGATTTTCGGCAAAGATGTCTGGAAAGATGCGGTCGATATCCATAAACGGGTGGCGTATGTGCCGGGTGACGTCAATTTATGGCCAAACCTGACCGGCGGCGAAGTGATCGATTTGTTCGGAAGATTACGCGGCGGCTATGATAAGGACCGGCGCGATGAGTTGATCAGCCGTTTCGGGCTCGACCCGGGCAAGAAATGCCGGACCTATTCAAAAGGGAACCGCCAGAAAGTGGCGCTCATCGCCGCCTTTTCCGCAGATGCGGATCTCTATATCTTCGATGAGCCGACTTCTGGCCTCGACCCGCTCATGGAGCGCGTGTTTTCAGAATATGTCCAGGAAGCGAAAGCGCAAGGCAAGAGCATCCTATTGTCGAGCCATATCCTGTCGGAAGTGGAAAAGCTGTGTGACCGGGTAGCGATCATCCGTAAAGGGCGCATCATCGAAACCGGGACACTGAAGGAAATGCGCCATTTGACCGGATCGCTAATGTTCATCGAAACCGACAAGCCGATACCGGATTTGGCGGAGCTTCGGGGCGTACACCGTGTGCAGGCATTTGACGGGGGCTGGTCGTTCCAAGTGGACGCCGATGAACTCGACGCGGTCGTCCGTCATTTAAGTGCGTTTGGCATCAAGCGGATGGAAAGCCGGCCGCCGACGCTGGAAGATTTGTTCATCCGCCATTACGAGGAAACGGAGACAGGAGCAGGAGGTGGCGTGTGATGAGCCAGCTTTTTGACCATACATGGAGTTTGATGCGTTTTATCCTGCGGCGCGACCGCGTCCGTCTGCCGATTTGGATCTTGTCGTTCGTCTTTGTATCGGCAGGGATCGTCCTCGTCTTCGACAATTTATACGGAGATGATATCGAGCGGCAGGCCATTGCGGAAACGATGGAAAATCCAGCCATGGTCGCGATGGTCGGGCCCAATTACGGCGGGGCGGATTATACGACCGGCGCCATGACGGCACATGAAATGCTGGTCATGACCGCAGCGATTGTCGCCTTGATGAATATCCTGCTGGTCAGCCGCCATACACGCGGGGATGAAGAGGAAGGGCGGCTTGAGCTCGTCCGTGCGCTGCCGGTCGGGCAGTTGTCCAGTTTAACGGCGGTGTTGCTGGTGCTGACAGCTGTCAATGTGCTGCTTGCGATATTGACCGGTGTTTCGATGGCCGCGCTGCAAGTCGAGAGCGTCGACCTTCACGGTTCGCTCTTGTTCGGCGCAGCGCTCGGTGCGACTGGCTTGTTCTTCGCGGCGTTAACGGCCGTGTTTGCCCAGCTTACGCAAAATGCCCGCGCGACGACCGGCTTGTCGATTGCCGCTTTGCTGGTGTTTTACATGATCCGCGCGATTGGCGACGTCATGAGTGAGGCCTTGTCGCTCACTTCGCCGCTCGGCTGGATCCTGCGCGCCAAGCCGTTTGTCGAAAACTTATGGTGGCCGGTCATGCTATCGGTCGGTTTGGCGGTGGCGCTGTCTATCTTGGCGCTGTATCTGAACAGCATCCGCGATCACGACTCCGGCTTTTTGCCAACGCGCGCTGGCCGTACGCAAGCCCCGGCGACGCTCCGCGGGCCGTTCGGCTTGGCGTGGCGGCTTCAGCGTACCGGGTTGATTGCCTGGGCGGTCGCTTTGTTCATCCTGGGCATCTCGTATGGTTCGGTGCTCGGGGAAATCGAACGCTTTTTTGAAGGCATCGATTTATTTCAGCAATTGATCGTCGAGCAGGAAGGCTTTAGCTTGATCGAGCTGTTCATCCCGGTGCTGTCTTCGGTCATGGCGATTCTCGCCTCGATTCCGGCCATCATGGTGATGCTGAAAGTGAAGACGGAAGAAAAGAATGGACGTATGGAACACGTCATCGGCCGCTCGGTTTCCCGCTGGCGCGTGGCGTTCAGCTATTGGCTGCTTGCCGCGTTGACGGCGATTACGATGCTGTTCTTGACCGGTAGCGGGCTCGGCCTCGCAGGCAATGCCGTGCTCGATGAAGATCTTCCGCTTGGCACGTACATCGGCGCTTCGTTCGTGTATTTGCCGGCAGTGTTGATCATGATCGGTTTAGCGCTCGTGTTCATCGGCTTTTTGCCAAGTTTTGCGAGCGTTATCTGGCTCTACTTAGGTCTATCGTTTTTCGTTGTCTATTTGGGCGAGCTGTTGCAGCTTCCGGATTGGGTGGAAAAGCTGACGCCTTACGGACATATTCCAGCAATTCCACTGGATGAGGTCAATTACGGCGTGCTCGCGCTGATGATTGCAATCGCTGTTCTCCTGTCTGTTGTGGGGGCCTATGGTTTCCGACGGCGTGATTTGAAAACTTAAGGAGGTTGATCACATGACTCAAACGATTACGACATTTTTATTGTTTCAAGGGCAAGCAGAAGAGGCGATGAAACTGTATACTTCCATTTTCAAAAATTCCCATATCGATTCAGTGAAGCATCGGGAGGATGGTAAAGTAGAGCGAGCGAGCTTTACGTTGGCAGGCACCGAATACATGTGCATCGATAGCCCGATTCCGCATGAGTTCACTTTTACGCCTGCTGTGTCGCTATTTGTCCAAGTGGATGATGAAGCGCAATTCGATAAAGTCTTTAGTGCTTTAAGCGAAGATGGAAAAGTACTGATGGAACCTGGCGATTACGGCTTCAGCCGGAAATTTGGCTGGTGCAATGACCGCTTCGGCGTATCCTGGCAAGTGACGATCAACTAGAGAATCCCGGTGCATCCGTGCACCGGGGATTTTTTGTGGAGCTATTGAATTGCGATGATGGTAAGGAGAGATGATTTCTCGTTTTAAAATAGGTTAAAGCAGCAGCCAGGCAGCGAGCGGGCTGAGCAAGGCGCCAAGAACGGCGGCCAAGGTCATCGCGACAGAACTCATCGAAGCATCTTCCGGGCCGTATTCGAACGCTTTGGCTGTGCCAAGCCCGTGGGCAGAAGCGCCGAGGCCGATGCCGCGCCCGATCGGGGAGTCGATGTTCAATAAGTGCAGCAAATACGGCCCGAGCAGGATGCCCGTGAAGCCGGCGACCATGACGAATACGGCAGCCAGCGATGGAATGCCGCCGATGGTTGAGGCGACTTGCATGGCGACAGGGGTGGTCAATGATTTCGGCAAGACCGTCAAGATCAATTCTTCCGTAAAACCAAGCCAGCGTGTAAACAAGGTGCCGCTGACAAGACCTGCAATGACGCCGGCGACAATTCCGGCAGCGATCGGGACCAGGTTTTTCTGGAGCAATTCACGATGCTTATAGAGCGGGACGGCAAGCGCGACGACAGCCGGGCCGAGAAAAGCCGCCACCCAGTCGCCGCCTTCCATATAGGTTTCATAAGGGACATCGAACAGGATCAAAATGGCCACGAGCGCTACCGTCGCTGTGATGACCGGATTCAAGGGCGTTTTACGAAAGCGCAGGTACACGAAATTAGCGATAACGTAAGTCGCTACGGTCAGGACGGAGAACACAATGGCTGCGGGAGTGAATGCCATGATTACGATTCCTCCTTTTGCGCTGCGCTTCGATTCGCAATGTACTGGCTTGCAAAGCCGGCAGCCGCCATCGTGATGAGCGTACTGATGATCACGATCGGCAGCAGCAACACGCCTTTTCCGGAAAACAAGGGGCCGTAGTCAACGACGCCGACCGTTGCCGGAATAAAATATAAGGAAAGAAAACTTAATAAAAAAGTAGCGCCAGCGTCTATCCATTCCAGTGGATAGATTTTCAGCAATAAAGCGCTGAACAATAGCAAAAAGCCGATGATGCTTCCGGGCATCGGCAACTGGAGCAAAGCTTGAATGGCTTCGCCGATCAGCAAAAATCCGTACAGGACAAGCAATTGCAAAATGATGCGTACGATCTTCATTGGGCACCTCCGCCTTCCGGTCAGTTTTGGAAAACGATGGACGTCTTCATATATGTAGATATTTTACAGCAATGGACTGGAAATGCGAGCCAATAGTTTCGGGAACTGAGGCGGAATAACTGTAAGGAAAGGAAGAAAATGTTATAGCGCGAAAGCTCTATATAACTGCATTTCGAGCGAATAATGAAATTTTCCGAAAACAAGAATTTAAGACTTGCATTTTGTAGAGGATGTTGTAGTATTACCTTATGCAATATATCGCATACAATTATTCGTTGATAGTATTTTGGGATAAAGAAGAATGAATATTCAAAAAAGTAAGGGAGCTAGTAAGTATGGACAGCAAATTATCGATGAAGGCTTATCTTATCATGGGGACAATGCTTTTCGCATTGTTTTTCGGGGCAGGGAATTTGATCTTTCCGGCACAGCTCGGCCAGTACGCAGGTGAAAATGTTTGGGTGGCGATGGCTGGTTTCTTGACGACAGGGGTCGGCTTGCCGCTTCTCGGCATCTTGGCGATCGGCTTTTCGAAAAGCCGGGACTTGCAGGATCTCTCGAGCCGTGTGCATCCGGTGTACGGCTTATTGTTCACCGCCGCGCTTTATTTGACGATCGGGCCGTTTTTTGCATTGCCGCGGACAGCAGCCGTTTCTTATGAAGTGGGCATCGTGCCATTTATCGGAGACGGATCGATTACGATCGGTTTGATTGTCTTCTCGCTCATTTTTTATGTGGTTTCTTTATTGTTGTCGTTGAACCCAACGCAAATGGTCGACAGCATCGGTAAATTCCTGGCTCCGGCCATCTTGATTGTCCTTGGCGTCTTGCTGGTCGCGGCGTTCATCTCTCCGATGGGCGAGGCTGGTCCTGCACAAGACGGGTACGCAAGCGGCGCATTTTTGACCGGCTTTACGGAAGGATACAACACGATGGACGCGCTCGCTTCGCTCGTGTTCGGGATCATCGTCATTTCAGCGGTCCAGAAAATGGGCGTCACTTCATCTAAAGGCTTGCTGAAGGCGACGCTTCTCAGCGGTGCCGTGGCAGCCGGATTATTGGCTGTCGTTTACACGGGAATCGCTTTCCTTGGCGCGACCAGCACTTCTCAGCTGGGCCTTTTGGAAACTGGGGGGCCGGTTCTGAGCGGGGCTTCTGAACATTATTTCGGCACATTCGGCGCCATGCTATTGGCCGTGATCATCATCTTGGCATGCCTTACAACAGCAGTCGGCTTGACTGTCGCCACTTCAGAATTTTTCCATAAGCTGACGCCTGGCATCAGCTACCGCACCTATGTCTTTATCTTCACCATCTTTTCGTTAGTGGTAACAAACGCTGGACTTTCGAATATCATCACGTATTCCATTCCGGTATTGATGTTCTTGTATCCACTCGCAATCGTCCTGATCATGCTGGCGTTCATGTCGCCGCTTTTCAACCACAGCCGCATCGTCTACGTATCGGCTATCGGCGTGACGTTCTTCATCGCGATCGTTGACGGATTGAAAACTTTGACAGGCTCGCTCGGCATTGAAAATCCGGCTTGGCTCCAAAGCATCATCGACTTTTATGCTGAGGTCCTGCCGCTCTACGGAGACGGGCTCGGTTGGCTAGTGCCGGCTTTGGCTGCAATCATCATTTCAGGTGTAGCCACCCGTTTGAAAAACCGCGGTGAAGCGGAATCTCCAGCACTTACAAATCGCTAAAAAAAGCTGTCTCCAACGTGTCAGACACGTTGGAAACAGCTTTTTTAAATACCTTTCGAAGCGGTCAAGTCTTCGATGGTGCGGACCCAATTGGATTTCATCAAATGTGAAATCTTTTCGGCATCTCCGGCTTTCAATGTGTCGATGATTTCGATGTGCTCGTCATGGGAGCGCATCGTCAAGACTAGGGAATGGTGGAAAAATTGTCTGCGGACATGTGATTGAAGCTGGCCGAGAATGGAATCTATATATGGATTTCCGGCTGCATCCACGATGATCTGATGGAATTCTTCATCGATTTTCAAAGCAGAGAAGGAATCGCTGTTGCGGATGGCGCGCGCAAATTTCCGGTTGGTTTCTTCCAACAGCCCAAAAATCTCAGGGGTCAAATTCGGAATGGCCAGCTCACCGGCAAGTGCTTGCAGCACAGCAAGAGGAGGCAGGAGGTGTTTGATGTCTTCGATATGGATATCCGTAACGCGTGTCGCTTTGCCGGGAAACATTTCAATGAATCCTTGTACTTCAAGAAGCTGCAGGGCTTCACGAATCGGCGTCCGGCTCAAATTGAGCGCTTCAGCGAGTTCGGTGTCAACCAGTTTCTCACCAGGCTGTAAGGTGCCGTCGATGATCCATTGCTGCAATTGTAAGTGGGCACTTTCTTTAGCGGAAACGCGTACCGGCCTTGTATGGTCTACAGGAATCGGCATAGTAAATCTCCTTTCGAAATTATCTGACTCCATTATACACTAATCTGCAAAGCAATAAAATGCAGAATGCAATATATCTAAAACGCTGATTTGCGAATGTCAGTTTGATGCCCTCTGTAAAGGGAATAACAGCATTATCAGGAAACTTTAAGGAGGAGCCGCCATGCTATCATTCTTTACCAGTAAAGACGAACAAACCTTTGCTATCGAAGTCGAGGGCAAAGTGACCAAAGACGATTTGAAGAAATTTGACAATGTGGTGTTCGAAAAATTCCGCAACGATCAGAAATTTAATGTGTACGCCGTGATCGGCGATATCGACACGCCTACAGCGGGCGCCATGTTCGAAGAGTTGGCCATCGATGCCAAACGCTGGAGCCAATACAATAAACTCGCGGTCGTCAGTGAAAAAGACTGGCTCGACAAAGTATCGGGCGCACTCGACAAACTGCCTGGCGTGCAAGCCAAACATTTCCCAATGGACCAGATGGAAGCAGCCTGGGATTGGATAAAGGAGAGGTGACGAGATATGTTGTCAATTGTACCGAGTAAAGACATCGAAACGATTGCGATTGAAGTGGAAGGGCGTGCCAGCAAAGCCGATATCGAGAAACTGGATCACGTCATCCGCGACAAAGTGAGCGAAAAAGGGCATTTCAATATGTATGCGATTATCTACAAAGTGGAAGATTCAACCTTGTTCGATGCGGCAGACAGTGCGGAAATCGACCGGCATAGCTGGAGCCAAGCGCGCAAGTTCGCGGTTATCAGCGAAAAGGACTGGACCTCGGCAGCGAGCGGCTGGCAAGGCTTCGCGGACGGCCTGGAAACACGCCATTTCAACCTTGACGAAATGAACGATGCATGGGAATGGATGCAAGAATGAATAATGGATACAAAGCGTTCCGCATTTCTGCGGAGCGCTTTTCTTTGAGTGAACTATTGAAGCCAGAAATTAGAATACTTGGAATGAAAAGAAGTGAAAAGAAGTGATTGGAAAAGCTTGCGCTTTTCGACTGCGTTTCAGGGGACGCTTGCCGGGGCGGGTGTTGAGCCAAGGTGGCAAAAAGCGCGCCACCTTTGTCTCCGCCAGCCCGCTCGGTCCCCAGGCGTCGCCCCTTCCACTCCGTCTCTAGTTTTAGAGTGAAAGACTGTTTTTTCAGCTCATTAAATATTAAATGTAGAAACAAATCAGGTTTTCTAGCTCAAGTCATCTTTGGTATAGAGAAGCTAGCTTGTCCAAAGCATCAATATGCCAGACGCTGCATCTCAGGAAGCGATTCCCCCGCTAGCCGGTAACTGAATAAAGAAGCAGACCTGATTAAACATACCCGGATCAATGAAATCTTCTAGCCGCCTAGCGTAAGGGGGTGAGCCGACGCAGTAAGACAAGTATTCTTCTTGGCTTGCTGCCAAAGGCCAACCCAAAGCACGGCGGCGACTACTCAGACGAAACTCAAACAGAAGCAAAAACAATTCAACGTCTAAACTCCCACTATCTTTTCCAATCATGTCCCGGGAAGCGATTCCCCTACTAACCTGAAGCTCCGATAGAACATCAAACACATTTCCACAAGCTAACCCTCGCTATCTTCACTAAGCTTCTTCAATACGCTCAAGCTCTGCACGCACGATGTGGAAGAGGTTCAAGACGATTGTCTTGCCCGCTGCATCTTCAACCGGAAGCAAGCTGACGGCAATGCCGATAAAATGGTCTTCAAGCGCGCCTTCAATGCGAATGCCTTCAAGCATATCCCCGTTGGTCAGCAGGATGTTGTAGATGTAGAATTTCTTTTTCACGACGGCTCCTCCTTTCCTTATCCAATTCACTGAAAAGGGCGTTTGAAAGTGGGCAGGGCGACGGATTTCCTTTACACTGATTATAATGCAAAACGCAACGGCATAGATAGGATGAGGAATTGTGAGAAACGAATTGACGGCAACAGTGAAAGATATTTTGAGAAATGAATTGGCGAAAGGGTCGCCACTCATTACAAAAGATGGATTGATGAGTGAAATCGAGGCGCCGGAAGGAACTTTGCTGCGACTCGTCGACAAAGATGGGGAATATTTGGGCACAGGTTATTACGGCGAACAGAACAAAGGTGCCGGCTGGGTCTTGACGAGAAACCAAGACGAGGCGGTCAGCCAAGCCTTTATCGAACGCAAATTGGAATTGGCCTTCAGCCGCCGCGAGAAATTCTTCAACAATCCGGAGACGACCGCTTTCCGTGTCTTCAACGGCGAAGGCGATGGTTTCGGCGGATTGACGATTGATTATTACGCCGGATTCTACCTGCTGTCCTGGTATAGCGCAGGCGTCTACTCGTTCCGTGAAGACGTCGTGGCAGCTTTGGAAAATGTAGTGGAGTGCATCGGAATTTATGAGAAAAAACGGTTCGATACGAAAGGCCAGTATATCGAAGATGATGATTTCGTAGCGGGCGAGCGCGGGGAATTCCCGTTGATCGTCCAAGAAAACGGCATGAATTTCGCAGTGTATTTGAACGACGGCGCGATGACCGGTATTTTCCTCGACCAGCGCGATGTGCGCCAGGCGATCCGCACGAAATATGCGGACGGCAAAACCGTGCTCAATACCTTCTCCTACACAGGGGCCTTTTCTGTGGCGGCGGCGCTTGGCGGTGCGGATAAGACGACGAGTGTGGATCTCGCGAAGCGCAGCTCGGCGAAAACGATTGAACAGTTCAGCATCAATGGCATTGATTTCGACGAGCAGGATATTCTGGTCATGGATGTCTTCAATTATTTCAAATACGCGAAGCGTAAAAACTTAAGCTTTGATATGGTCGTCCTCGATCCCCCAAGCTTTGCGCGCTCGAAAAAGCATGTCTTCAGTGCGGCGAAAGATTACACCAACTTGATGAAAGAAACGATCGATATTACGGCGCCGGGCGGCTTGATCGTTGCCTCGACCAACAGCGCTTCATTCAATATGAAGAGGTTCACCCAAATGATCGATAAAGCATTCAAAGATAAAAACCAGAAATACAAAGTAGTGGAGACTTATAGTCTGCCGGCGGATTTCCATGTCGACCGGAGATTTCCGGAAGGCGATTACTTGAAAGTGCTATTCCTCCGTTTACTGTAAGGCGGGCTCATAAGCAGAAACAAAGAGCGCAGATGGGCATTCAATGGCGAATGTGCAACTGCGCTTTTTGTGCATTTCGTCTCTTGAATGAATTGGTTTATAATGGAAAAGAACGCGATTACTTAATTTGGAGGCGGCACTATGGCAAAAGAAATTTCCTCATCATCGCTCGCGGGGAATCCGGTTTATCCGGTGATGTTCGCGATCGGCGGTGTTCATTTATTGAACGATTCCTTACAGGCAGTAATTCCGGCGATGTTCCCGATTTTAGAGAAGGATTTGGGGCTCAGCTTTACGCAGCTCGGGCTGATCGCTTTTGCGCTCAATATGGTGGCGTCTGTGTTGCAGCCGGTTATCGGCTTTGCGAGTGATAAAAAACCGATGCCTTATGCATTGCCGCTCGGCATGGTGTTTTCGTTTATCGGGATTGCAGGCTTGGCCTTTGCGCCGGAGTATTGGCTCATCTTGCTGTCGGTCATTTTCCTCGGTTTCGGTTCTGCGGTATTTCATCCAGAAGGCTCACGCGTGTCGTATATGGCAGCGGGTTCAAGGCGCGGCTTGTCGCAATCGATTTACCAAGTCGGCGGCAACTCCGGTCAAGCACTGGCGCCTTTGATCAGTGCCTTTATCCTGGTGCCGCTTGGGCAACGGGGAGCGGCCTTGTTTCTTTTTGTCGCAGCACTTGGCATTTTTGTATTATCCAAAATTTCTGCCTGGTACAAGGCGCAATTAGAACGCGATAAATTGGAGAAAGTGAAGAAAGCCGTGCTATCTTCCTTGCCGCCTTTGACGAAAAAGCAAGTGGGCACTGCCTTGACTTTGCTGTTGTTGATTATTTTCGCGCGCACTTTTTACATAACGACTATTACGAGTTTTTATATATTCCATTTAATGGATAATTACGGTGTGACAATCCAGCAAGGACAAATGTTCATCTTCCTATTTCTTGGGATAGGGGCGTTCGGGACCTTTTTCGGTGGCCCGCTGGCAGACCGCATCGGCCGCAAGCGCGTCATTGTGCTGTCGTTGATCGTACCGATTCCGTTGGCGCTTGTGCTGCCGTATGTAGCATTGCCGATTGTCGCTGTCATTCTTTCCATATTGGGCTTTTTCCTCATGTTGAGCTTTTCCGTCATGGTCGTCTACGCCCAGGAGCTCGTACCGAGCAGAATCGGCACGATGTCCGGGTTGACGGTCGGTTTGGCGTTTGGGATGGGGGCCATTGGAGCCGTCGCGATTGGGGTGTTGATGGATTCGATCGGCGTTTATGAAACGATGATCATTATTTCCGTGCTGCCGATTCTCGGGCTGGTCGGGCTGGCTTTGCCGAAAGACCGGAAAATTGCTGCTGCGTAAATGGTTTGACCGGATAGATAGGAGATGGAGTTATGGAATCAATTCAGAAAAAACAGGGAATCAAGCCGTTTTTCGCACTATTAACGTCGATTAAAATTCCGAAATGGGCATTGGTTTTCGGGCTGGCGACCAGTTTGGTCACGACGATCGTTGGCTTGCTCGTCCCGTTGCTGACAAGAGAATTGGTGGACGGGTTTTCAGTAGAGGCATTGAGCGGAGGATTGATTGCCGCGCTTGCCGCTGCCTTTATCGTGCAGGCTGTCATCAACGGCGTATCGATTTATTTATTGAGCATGGTCGGGCAGCGGATCGTGGCTGGGCTGCGCGAGCGCATGTGGCTTCATTTGCTGCGTTTGCGTGTCGGCTATTTCGACCAGCACGCAAGCGGGCAGACGGTAAGCCGTGTCGTCAACGATACCGGCATCGTCAGGAATCTCATCACCGATCATTTCCCGAATTTCGTTACCGGCATCATTACGATCATCGGGGCGGTCGCGATTCTTCTTGTGCTTGACTGGAAAATGACCTTGATCATGATGCTCGCAGTGCCGCTGACGATTGCCATCATGATCCCTTTAGGGCGCAAGATGGCGAAGATTTCCCGCAGTTTGCAGGACGAAACTGCTGTATTCACGGGTGACGTCCAGCAGACGCTCGGGGAAATCCGCTTGATGAAATCATCGACAGCGGAACGAGTGGAAGAGCAGCGCGGGCTTTCGGGCATCCAGAAATTATACGGGCTCGGCATGAGAGAAGCGAAAGTCTATGCTTTGATCGGCCCGCTCATGTATTTGGTCGTCATGGTGGTCATCGTGATGATCATCGGCTACGGCGGCATCCGTGTATCGGAAGGGTCAATGTCGACCGGATCTTTAGTCGCCTTTCTTCTGTATTTGTTCCAGATCGTCGTGCCGCTCGCTACGTTTGCGCGGTTCTTTACGGAATTGCAAAAAGCGAAAGGGGCGACAGAACGCATCATCGATATTTTGGAATTGCCGCTTGAAGAACAACAGCGCGGCATCGAACTGGACATCACCGGCAAAACGCTGCGCCTTGAAGACGTCAGCTTTGCCTACGAAAACGGAGAGCCGGTGTTGCAGGGCGTGTCGTTTGAAGCGCGGCCCGGCCAGAAGATTGCGTTTGCCGGGCCGAGCGGCGGAGGCAAGACCACCATTTTCGGGTTGATCGAGCGCTTTTACGAACCGACCGCTGGGACCATTACAATCGGTGATGTGCCGATTGGGGATGTGGCGATTGCTTCTTGGCGCGACCAGATCGGCTATGTATCACAGGAAAGTGCCATGATGGGCGGGACGATCCGGGCGAATCTGACTTACGGCTTGCCGGATGCCGACAACTATGAGGATGAAGAGTTGTGGCGCGTATCCCGCATGGCGTATGCCGAGGAATTCATCGCTTCGTTTCCGGACGGATTGGATACGCAAGTCGGGGAACGCGGCGTCAAATTGTCCGGTGGGCAGAGGCAGCGCATTGCCATTGCCCGCGCATTTTTGCGCGACCCAAAATTATTGATGATGGACGAGGCGACAGCGAGCCTCGACAGCCAATCGGAAGGCATCGTCGGGCAGGCGCTGGGCCGTTTGATGGAAGGGCGCACGACATTGGTCATCGCCCATCGTTTGTCGACGATCGTCGATGCCGATAAGATCGTCTTTATCGAAGGCGGACGGGTCACCGGCATTGGGAACCACCGAGAGTTGACCGGAAAACACCCGCTATACCGTGAATTCGCCGAGCAACAATTGACGTAATGTTTTTTCTTGACCTTGACGCTGCGTCAAGGTTTAAGATGAAGTCATCAGGAGGTGGCGGCATGTACACAGTGCAGAAATTGGCAACGCTTGCCGGTGTGAGTGCGCGCACTTTGCGTTATTACGATTCGATCGGCTTATTGACACCACAGAAAAATGAATCCGGCTACCGGTTGTACGGGAGCGCAGAAATTGACCGTCTTCAGCTCATCTTGTTTTACCGGGAGCTCGGTTTTGGGCTTCACGACATCGCGAAGCTTTTGGATGAGCCGGATTTTGATGAAACCGAAGCATTGATCGGACAGCGGGAACAGCTGCTCCGTGAACGCAGCCGCCTGGACCTTTTGATTACCAATGTGGAGAAAACGATTTCCACAAAACAAGGGGAGAGTCGAATGGCAGATCACGAAAAGTTCGAAGGATTCAAGAAGCAGCTGGTCGATGACAATGAAGCGGCTTTCGGGAAAGAAATCCGCGACAAATACGGCGACACGGAAGTCGATCGTTCAAACGCCAAAATGCTCGGCATGGACCAAGAACGATACGAAGCGTTCAAGCGCCTTGAGCAGGAGATCCTGGAGAAGCTGGAGCATGCGCTGCAAGAAGGCGAACCGGAAGGAACCTCGGGGCAGGAAGTAGCCGATTTGCACCGGCAGTGGCTCGGATTTACATGGCGAAGCTACGAGCCGAAAGCACACGCAGGACTGGCGGAGATGTATATCGCAGATGAACGTTTTGCGGCCTATTATGAAAAAGCCGGCGAAGGGGCAGCGCAATATCTGCGGGATGCGATCATCGCTTATACAGATCAGCGAAGCGAATAAAAATGGGCCCGCCTGCTAGCGGGTCTTTTTGGTTTCAATCGGCAAGGCAGGGGAATGGAAGTACACAATATTAAGAGAAGGCGGGGGTGTGGAAGATGCTGACAGTGATGAGCTTTAATATTGCATCAGGCAAACGAATCGACGGGAAGCTCGACCTTGAACTAACGGCCCAGGCAATTGAACAAGGAAAAGTGGATGTCGCTGGATTGCAGGAAGTGGACCGGAACTTTTCTTCCCGCAGCCGTTTTTGGGACCAGGCCAAATGGCTGTCCAATCGGCTCGGCATGCACATGGCGTACGAGCCGAATTTGGTCGATAGGGGAGCCGGTGGCGGGCGCCCGAAGCGTGAATACGGCAACGCCATATTGAGCCGTTATCCAATCGTGTCCTCCCAAAACCATGATTTGAGCGCAGTTGAAGTCCATCCGGAAGAATTCGAACCGCGCGGAATGCTCGAAGCGGTCATCGAGGTGGCAGGCCGCCGGTTTTCTTTCTATAATACGCATCTATCGCTGATTGACGAGGAAGTAGACCGCAGCTTGACAGAAATCCTGACCATCGTAACCGATAACCCGCTTCCCCAAGTGCTGGTGGGGGATTTTAATGCTGCGCCTTCTACTAAGCACATCAAGCGATTCTCCAAGCATTTTTACAACGCGTTCGGTTCGGGGCCTTATCCGGATACGTATAAAAAACAAGGTGATCACGGCCAAAAAATCGATTATATTTTTCACGATGCCCATTTTCAGGCGATAGAAGCATGGACCATCGACACCGAGGCATCAGATCATGTACCAATTGTGGCAAAAATCAGAAATTTACAAAACTCTAACAATTTTTAACCTGTTTTTAACTTACAAAAGCGTCATCCTTGCTATAATTAAGGGGACAATTGCAGCTGCCACTGATTCGTTTCAACCAGAAAAGGAGATGGTCTCATGCACGGCGATGCCAGCAGGACACCAACAGTGAAAGTGATGTCGTTCAATATTGCCCATGGAATGGGAATGGACGGCGAAGTGGATTTAGAAAGAACCGCACAAGTGATCGAAGCGTCGGGAGCCACTATTGTAGCACTTCAGGAAGTCGACCGTTATTTTTCGGCCCGCAGTTTTTATATGGACCAGGTCGAATGGCTTTCTGAACGGCTAGGGATGTACGCCGCATATGGCGCCAATTTGAACCAGGCGCCCGATGATCCGGAACGCCCGAACCGCCAGTACGGCAATGCTACGTTAAGCCTTTATCCAATCAAATACGCAGAAAATCATTTTTTGACGCAAGTCGTTACCGACATCTACAATAATGAGCAGCGAGGCGTTCTCGAGACAGTAATTGAAGTCGGGGGCACATACCTCAAAGTATTGAATGCCCATTTAGCGTTGAAAGATGAAGAGCTTGAAATGAGCGTTGCGGAAATATTGGAGATTGCCGGCAAAAGCCATTTCCCGAAAATCATCGCGGGCGATTTCAATGCACCGCCGACACATCGCCACTTGGCCCATCTCCACCACACTATGACAGACGTCTTCTTGAAAACGAAGCGCGGCGACGCCTATACGTATCCGTCTCCTTATGAAAATCACGAAACCGGCGAATCGTTCAAGCCGATGACGCGTATCGATTACATTTTTGCAGACCGCGGCTTTGACGTGCGGGATGCAGAAAAAATCGAAACGGCTGTATCGGATCATTTGCCGATCACCGCAGAGCTCGTTTGGACACAGAAACACGACTCGGCTGCAATCCTTGTGCCTGTAGCCCAGCCAGCCAAACAAAAAATTTAAATACCAAAAGCCGCCGGCAATGTTTAACTGCCGGCGGCTTTTTTATGCATGGATCGATTACGCGAAGCTTTTTTGAGTGACTGTCTTGGAGCGGCGCGCGAGTTTGACGAGCAGGTAGACGAGTGGCGTATCCGCTGCTGCGACGACCCATTTGAATACATACTGCGTCAAAATCATGGCGGCCAAAGCCGACAGCGGCATCGTGCCGTAAAAAGCGATTGTGATAAAAATCGTCGTATCGACCAATTGGCTGACCATCGTTGAGGCATTATTGCGCAGCCACAATTTCGATTCGCCGTTTCTGGCTTTTAATTTATGGAAAATCGTGACGTCCAGGTTTTGGCTGATGAAATAAGATACTAAGCTTGCGAGCGTTACCCGGAAGCCAGCCGAGAAGATCGATTCAAACGCTGCCTGGTCCGCAAAAAATGGCGCAGACGGTAAATGGATGGCCGCAAAGATGAACGCCAGGGCTGCGAGTTGTGTGATAAACCCAGCCATAACCGTTTGGCGCGCGGCTTCTTTGCCGTACACTTCCGCAATCGTGTCGGTGATTGGGAACGTGAAGACATAGACGATGACTGCAGCCGGCAGTACGGCCCATTCGCTGATGGAAAATAGTTTTACGGCCAAGATATTCGACAGGATGAGCAAACCGACAAAAGCGCCGTTCAAATAAAGTAACATGGACGGTTCTCCTTAACGGTTGGTGATCGTTTCCGGATTCATGTCGTGGTTCATCATCCGGTACGTCGCCATTTCTTCGTATTTCGTGCCAGGCTTGCCGTAGTTCGTGTACGGGTCGATCGACAAGCCGCCGCGCGGAGTGAATTTGCCCCATACTTCGATATAGCGCGGGTCGAGCAGTTCGATCAAGTCATTCATGATGATGTTGACGACATCTTCATGGAAATCGCCATGGTTGCGGAAGCTGAACAAATACAGCTTCAAGGCTTTGCTTTCGACGAGTTTCTTGTCGGGAATGAAGCTCAAGTAAATTGTCGCGAAATCTGGCTGGCCGGTTTGCGGGCACAGCGAAGTGAACTCCGGGCAATTGAATTTGACGAAGTAATCGCGTGTGTGGAGATTGTCGATCGCTTCTAGAATGCCTGGGTCGTACTCGAATTTGTAGCGCGTGTTCTGGTTGCCGAGCAAAGACAAATGCTCGAGTGTATCTTCATTTCTTCCTGCCATGTGAGTGGCCTCCTTATAATGGGCCGGCTGGGGGAGAGCTATAAAAAATTCGGACAAACGAAAAGCCGAATCGCATGTGGATTCGGCTTGATTTCAAAATCCATAGTTTTTTATAGAGGGTGGAATGCTATGAACCTCTCCCGTTGCCGGGTTATTTAATTTCCTGCCTTATCGTATAAGATAGGGGCGGTTCTGTCAATTGTTGGTTTGTTAAGGATTGGAAGCTGTAATTTGTGAGGTATATAGTTGATGCGATAGAAAGTGTGAGATGAAAAGAAGTGATTGGAAAAGCTTCCGCTTTTCGACTGCGTTTCAGGGGGGCTGCTTTCCGAGGGGCGGGTGTTGAGCCAATGTACGGCAAAGAGCGCCGTACATTTGTCTCGCCAGCCCGCGCGGTCCCTCAGGAGTCAGCCCCCCTTTCACTTCGTCTCTAGTTATAGAAAGGAAGGGAATTTCTTCTGTCCATTCGATAGGAAATGCTGAGATGCTTCATATTTTTAACTAGACTCATCTTTAGTGTCGAGAGGCTAATTAGTTCTGACCCTACCCACAACATTTTAGACTGTAGCACCAATGTGTCAGACGCCGCATCTCAGGAAGCGATTCCCCCACTAGCCGGCAAATTTATATAGAAGCAGATCAATTTAATCATGTTCCACACATTGAAATCTCTAAGCCGCCCAGCGCTACGGGTGAGCCGACGCCGTAAGACAGGCGTACTTCCTGGCTTATGGCAAGAGGCCAACCCAAAGCAGGGAGGCGGGTAGTAAGGTGAAGCACAAATAGAATACTTATACATTTGACCAAACAAGCCCTCGCTATATTCATAATACGCCCGATTTGGGAAGCGATTCCCCCACTAGCCGGCAACTGATTATAGAAGCAGATCTATCTAATCATGTTCCACACATTGAAATCTCTAAGCCGCCAAGCGCCACGGGTGAGCCGACGCCGTAAGACAGGCGTTCTTCCTGGCTTATTGCAAGAGGCCAACCCAAAGCCGGGCGGCGACTACCAAAATGAAGTACAAATAGAACACTTATACATTTGGCCAAACAAGCCCTCGTTATCTTCTTTTCCAGCAAATAAAAAAAGCTAGAGACAGAATCTCTAGCTTTTCATTATTAATGGAATGGGCACCCTGATTGAACAGTTGTGTTCTTCTGTTCGTGATAGAACACATTGTCTGGGCGGTTTTTCAGTTTTTGCACGTCTTTTAAGATTAAGCGGCTTTTTGGCATAGTTGGCATGCGGGACATGTCGTAGGACAAGTCTTGTTCAGGCACGCTGTATTTCAAGTTCTCCGCAAAGTATTTGAAGATTGATTGCATATACATGACCGTCATCCATTCACCTGCACAGCGGTGTCCGGTATGATGGTCGCCGCCGCCTTGCGGAATGAAAGAAAACGGGCTGCCGTCCCATGTGCTGAAGCGTTCTGGGATGAATTCATCGGCGTTGTCCCAGGAATCCGGGTGATGGTTCGTGCCGTAAAGGTCTAGAATGACGCGCATGTCTTTTTTGAAATGGACGCCGTTCCAGTTGAAATCTTTTTTGGAGATCGCTGCCATGACCGGTGCGAACGGATAATAACGGCGTACTTCCTGGGCGAAATTGTGGCTGTAATTGTTTTCGTCTGCTTGGAGTTTACCGCGCGTGACTGGGTTTTCGTGCATCGCCATGACGCCGAAGACGATAAAGTAAGCTGTGGCGATCATCGGGCGGTAGGCATTATTCAAATCGACAGCTGCCGTCTCAAGGTCGAGCAGTTTGCCATTCGGTGTCCGGTGGTGGGCGACGATATATGCTGCCGTATAGGCCGGTGGATTGTATTCGCCTTTACGGATTTGCTTGATGATTTTTTTCAGCCAGTCTTCGTGCGCATTGCGCGCTTTCATGCCTTGAAGATAGCGCCCTTCAGTGAGGCCGAATGAATCGACCATCGTCACGAGTTCCCATGTGCGCTGCTTGACTTCGCTTTCTTTCATCGGCAAACCAGCCCAGTGGATCATGGAGCGCGTGAAGATTTCTTCGATTTCATCCAATAGGACGACTTCGTCCATCTGCTCCCATTGTTCGGCCTTCGCCTCAAGTTCTTGGATTACCATGCGTTTGGCGTCTTCTAAACGCTCAGGTGTCATCATCGACAGGAACATGCGCTTTTGTTGGTGATGGTCTTCGCCGTCACGGCCGTGGACCGCACCGCGCCCGAATAGCGTTTGCTCAAGCGGAAGCGGCGCTGCGCCGCTGCGTTTGAAATAATCGTTATTGTAGAACAGTTCAGCCGCTTCTTCGCCGGCCATGCACACTACCTTTTTCCCAAGCAGGCGGGTCTCGAAAATATCCGAACCTAGTTCTTTGCGGCGTCCGGGCAGGAAATCAAATCCTTCTCCGAGAAGGGATAGGGTATTGTCCAATTCTTTTGCTTTCGGGATCGGGTGCTTCACTTTCATGTAACGTCAGCTCCTTCAGTATGTTCAATGCAGGTGATCTACCTGTTAAGTTGAAAAGTCATTGTAGGAAACCATACCCTTCTGGCGCCTCGGTAAACGCTTCCGGAATTTCCGGATGGGGCATATCAAAAAGCTGGAGTAGGCGTTTTTTCATGGTACACTTAAAACAAAAGATAGGCTGAAAGGAGCGGCAAGGATGACAAATGGATTCGGCGGCTTATCCCGCCAGGCACTCGAATGGGTCGAGTCGAAATGGCCAGGAGCTGCGTTGGAAGAAGCCGTCCCCTTAGAAGGTGGGACTTCTTCACTGCTTTATGAAATTCGCGCAAGCAAAGATGGGGAGCAGCAGAGCGTCGTTTTGCGGCTTCACCATAAAGGGGAGTGGCTCGACCAGGAACCGGATTTGGCTAAGCATGAAGCGATGAGCCTGGAGCTTGCAGAAAAAGCGGGCATTCCCGCCCCGCGCATTTTGGCGTTTGATGAAAGCGGCGAAGCATGCGGCATGCCAGCCGTCTTGATGACGAAAGTTCCAGGAGCGGTCATCTTGCCGCCGGCGTATGATGCAGCCTGGCTTGACGGCCTTGCTGAAACGCTCGCTAAGATCCATCGCCATAAAGCGGAAAGCTTCCCTTACGAATATTTTGCTTATAATGATGCACGGCGCCTCGAGCGGCCGAAGTGGTCACGTGTAGAAGGCGATTGGATGCGCGCATTTTATATTGTAGCCGCGGGTGGTCCACCGGTTGAGTATTGCTTGATCCATCGCGATTATCACCCGGGAAATATTCTATGGGAAGAGGGGCGCGTCAGCAGTGTTGTCGATTGGGTCAATACGTGCCGCGGTCCGGCGGGTGTCGATGTCGGGCATTGCCGCGTCAACTTGGCCCAGCTTTACGGCACACAGGTCGCCAATGAATTTTTGGATGCTTACGAACGCCATGCAGGTGAATCGTTTGCTTACGATCCGTATTGGGATTTGCTGTCGCTGATCGATACCTTGGATGGCAGCCCGGCAGTCTACCCTGGATGGAAGACGTTCGGCATGACCGGTTTGTCCGATGAATTGGTTCGTTACCGCTTGGATGAGTATTTGATGAGCTTGATGGACCGCTTCGATGATTTCTGAGCTGTGGGCCTGAGGTTTGATTTCTCCGAGAAAGGCAATATATATAGCACAAGCAAGTATTTGGAGGAGGAGTCATAATGACGGACGAACAGCAAAAGAACTTGAAGCAAGAACTCGAAGCGCAATTGAAATCGCTCGAGCAACGAATGGAGCATACAGAGGAATTCGAAACTAGCGAATTATCCAATTACGATAATCACCCAGGCGATAACGCCACTGATTTGTATGACCAAGAACGTGGAATGGCGATGGAGCAATTCAAGGAAGAAGAGCATGAAGACGTGCTCGCTGCGCTTAAAGCCATTGAAGATGGAACTTATGGCAAGTGCGCAGTGTGCGGAAAAGACATTCCGTATGAACGGCTTGAAGCCATACCGATCGCGCTCACCTGCATCGATCACGCAGATCACAGCCTGGACCTTGAAAGCCGCCCTTCAGAGGAAGATGTTATCGGATCGTCGACTGACCGCCCAGCAAAATCGGAAGACGGCAGAATTCGCGATTACGAAAACAGCTTTGAAGATGTCGAGAATTTTGGTTCCTCAGACGGCCCTCAAGACCAGCCGGGTGAAGACCAGGAAGATTTCTATAAAGACGATGAGGCAGAAGAAGACGAACAATTTAAATAATCCGGTCCCGGCGCTCGCCGGGGCTTTTTTTCTTCAATAAACCTAAATGGAAGGGGCATCTGGATGGAAAGCTTGCGTAAACAATTCCTGGCATTGGAGAACAGCCATTTGTCGCCGGTTGCCAGAGAGTCGAACCGGAACATGACGGACATACTGGATGACGAGTTTTTCGAATTCGGCTTCTCCGGCGGGATTTGCCAGCGTTCCGATTTTAACGGGGACTATGAGTTGCAAGAAGACGACTATCGGATTTCCCGCTTTGAAGCAAATATGCTTGGCCCAGAGTCAGTCCTGACAATATACACGTTGGAGAACCGAACGACAGGGATATGGAGCCACCGCAGCTCAGTATGGAAAAAACGCCAGGACGGCTGGAAGCTCTTCTTTCATCAAGGAACGAAGACAGATGGTTTCAAGAAATGGGAATAGGGAAAATGAAAGACAGGCATTAGTTAAAGGAGGATCATCTATGGAGCATGCGATTGTTTTATTCGATGGAGACTGCAATTTCTGCGATTCCAGTGTGCAGTTCATCATCAATCATGACCCGGCAGGTTATTTTCAATTCGCTTCCCTGCAAAGCGAGATCGGACAGGAGCTTTCCAAAAAGCACAATGTCCCGGACGACGTTGACAGCCTGGTGTTGATTGAAGGCGGCGAAGCGTACGTAAAGTCAGAAGGCGCGCTCAAGATTTCACACCATTTGACGGGCCTTTGGAAACTGGCGTATCATCTTCAGCCGTTCCCGCGCGTACTTCGCGACGGGGCATATGACGTCATCGCAAAAAACCGCTATAAAGTATTCGGCAAGCTCGACAGCTGCATGCTGCCGCCTCCGCATATCCGCAAGCGTTTTTTGGATCAATGTTAAATACAGAAAAGGGCAGTTCCAGAAAAACTGGAACTGCCCTTTTTTTATATGGAACTGTCTTGCGAATGTTCATTATAGGAAATTCGAAAAGCGCCAATAATGGGCTGCAATCGGATCGGCCATCCAGGCTAGCCCTTCGCTTTCAGTCTGGTGAAGCGGCTGCCATGTCCCGCCGTCCCCGAGCTTCAAGTAAATCTCATGATTCGGCGATTGGTCATGGACCCCGATGAAATCATACACACCGTTCCGGTAAAACGTCGCAGATAGTTCGTAATCGATATTCGGCGATGTCGTCAACGGATTTCCGACGCTATGGGTGATTAGGATTTCGGTTTTCAGGGGCGTCTCTTCCGTTATTTTGGCACTGACACCTTCATTCGAAGCGACATCCGCTTTACGGAATTTCCGGCGCCAATTATAGGCGATGCTGGTGCCGATATCTTTGTCGAAATCGAACGTGCTCTGCTGTTCCACCAGATTGACGATGGAGTTGGTAAGTGAGCGATAATGTTTCGATTCGGGATCGAATGTACGATTATCCCCCTGGAAATAAGGGTTCGGCGATATCAGGTTGGGATTTTTCAACACATCATCGGGCAAAAAGGTCAGGTAGCGCAGGTGCCATTGCAGCTCCGGCGGCTTGCCCTGGCCTTCTCTGAGCAATTGATTGAGCGGGGCGATCTTTTTCGACAGCCAGAATTTTTCTACGGCTGCCTGTTCTTGCGACGAACCCAGGTTCAAGGCCCCGAATATATTGGCGGCGAGCGATTTGATTTTGCGCAATGGGCTTTCGGTCCGTTCGACTGGGCGTCTTCCGCGCACCCAATAAACCACTTCACGGTCTTCCGGCACATTCCGGTCGGTGAATTGGGTCTTCGCGATCTTCGCAACTTGCTCGCCGTCGCGGTAGATTTCGTATTCGTCGATGCCGTCGATGGCGCCCCAAGCGAGTGATACCCGACTGTGAGAAACGATGGTAGACAAGACAATCTGTTCCAATTGATTAATGCAGTCAGGGTCGCGTTTTTCGGTGCCGGTCAAAAGTTTCAAGGCTGGCACCCAGCTGCCTTGCGGGGTTTGGCGTTCAATCGTATAACAGAACAATTCGCCGGCGCTCAGGCCTTCATCGTGAAATGATGCCTGCGTACCTGTATAGACGATTTCTCCGTCTTTTTTTATTCGTGAAATTTCATCCGTGGGGGTCCAGGTGAAAGAAATCATGCTATCGGTCTGTTCCAATAATTCAATGTCCCATTCCTTCTTCATTGATGTACCTCCTTTTCGCTTGTGATAAGGTATACCCGATATTTGGAAATAGTGAACATGCTAAAAAAACTTATTTTGTTACACAATTTAAACATTTCAGATAATAAAGAGCGTTATAATGAAAGTAGATAAAAGAGCTAGTGTAATTTTCGGCTGAAGGACAAGTTGAAAAGGGGAGATGGGTGAATGATGAGGGGGAATCTGGAAAAAATAAGGGATTTCAGTGATTTCAATGAGGCAGCTTCATATATTCTCCAAATTCTCAGCAAGCAAGCAGGCATGAACAGCTTCTATATCGCGAAGCAAGAGGGCGGTGTCCAAAAAATCGTCAAGGTACATAACACAAAACATCATCTGATTGAAGAAGGAGAAGCTTCCCCACTGCCATGCATGTTGTCGGCTTTGAGCGTCGAGCATGGGGCACAGGCGTTGATCATCGAACACATTGGAGAACATGAATTGACGCGTTCCCTGGGGGTTGCGGATGGATTCGAAGCAGGTTGTTTTGTCGGCGTGCCGATTTTTTATGAAGACGGCTCAAGCTATGGCACCGTTTGCGGTCTCGACGATGGCCCATGCGAGCTGCCGGCCGATTTGCCGTTCATCTTTGAAACGCTCGCCACTTTATTGACGTATGTCTTAGAGCTTGAACGGGCATACGGGGAAATTGAATCGCTGGCTGCGCCGATGGTTCCAATTGTCGGGAGGGTGGCGATCCTGCCGATCATCGGCGAAGTCAGGGCATTGAGGGCACAGGCGATTATCGACCATGCCATGCACGGGTGTGCAGAAAAAGGCATCGAAGTACTGGTGATCGATGTATCCGGCGTGTCACAGATCAACTCACAGGTCGGCGAATATTTATTGAAGCTCGTGAAAGTCTTGGGCTTGATCGGCGTCCAGCCGGTTGTGACAGGCATCCAGCCTTATATGGCGTTGAAAGTCCCGCATTTTGCAGAGGCCTTGAAAGGGACGATGATCGAGGCGAATCTCGAGACAGCGCTCAAGCGACTCGGTTTCAGCTTCCAAAAAGATTGAAATTCAGTGATGTTGCCGATGCCGCTTATCTTCCACCCGTTGAAAAGGGCCATTTCCTATAAATTAGGAAATGGCCTTTTTGTTAATCTTCTTTATCGAAAAAAACATGTTTGAGTTCCCAAGTATCGCTAATTTCAAGCAACCCGAATGAATATTGCGGTTCACGGCGTTTATCGGTCGGTGAGCCGGGATTGAATAAGGTCGGGCCGTCCGTTTCACGCATGAGCGGCTGGTGGGAATGGCCAAAAACGATGATGTCGACATTTTCCCCTTCAAAACTATCCAGAGCCCGCTGCTCGGTCGTTTTCCGTATGCCGTCTCCGTGGACGACGCCGATCTTCAAATCGCCGAACGTGAAAATTTTCTTCCGCCCGAAACGGTCGACGATGTCCCAAGGATCGACATTGCCGGCCACGCCGTCCGTTTCAGCATAAGCCGACAATTCATGGTAGACATCGAGTATCTGCCAGTCGCCGGCATGGATAATGAAATCGGCTCCATCGCAAGCGTCAACAAGCGGCTGCGGAAGTTTTTTCGACCGGTTCGGGATATGCGTATCAGATACGATGACTATTTTCTTCATCAAATCGCCTCCAGGATCATTTTGTTCCACTTTACCAAACTCTTGGCCGTACGTCTAAAAGCTGGAGAGGTTAAGGCGATTGAAAAAGGGGAAGATAAGATAGAAAGAACAACTTGGAGGGATCGTTATGGGCATCGATATGAAAAAATTCATCGCATCAGGCGCAGCACTCGGCGCAGGGTTGATCTTGTTAAAGGCTTATAATGGGAAAAAGCGCAATGTTTGGGTATATGAAGACAGCGACATGCACAATAGCTACGAAATCGACCATGAGGAAAGCGTTAACGCTCCTTATGACCATGCAGAACAAGGGTTGACCCAATTGGATTCGGCGTATCGTTCGGAATGGCAGGCAAACGCATTCCCGCAAACGAAAAAACAATTGGAAGAATTGGAATCCTGATTGGGCGTATGATGAAGAAAGCGGCGGCAACGATCCGCTGAAGGAGGCAATTGCGATGGGTGAACGGAAAGTCATTTGTTATATTGCACAAAGTTTGGACGGTTATATCGCCGATCAGGAAGAGACTCTGGACTGGTTATTGGATGTGGAAATGGATGGAGATGCCGGCTATCAGCAATTCATCGAAACGGTCGATACCATTTTGCTCGGCAGACGCACCTATGAATGGGTGGTCTCCCATGAAAGCGGAGAATTTCCTTATGTCGATCAGCGTTCCTATGTATTCACAAGCCATCCGAAAGAAGACGAGGGCCAAATCAGCTTTACATCGGAAGATCCGGCCAGTGTCGTGAAAAAATTGAAGCAGCAACCCGGCGGCACCATCTGGCCAGTCGGTGGCAGTTTGCTGTTGGAGCGCCTGTTGCAAGAAGACCTGGTCGATGGGTTTATCATTTCTATCGCGCCAGTAACGCTCGGGGACGGGATCCCATTATTTCAAAAAGCGCAGCGCCATCTTGATTTCACATTGGAAGGTGTGGCAAAAGACGGCCAAATCGGGCAATTGCATTACACGAGACGGAGAAATTGAATCGACGAAATTTCGAGGAAGGCGAGCGCATAGCTCGCCTTTTTTTCGTTGCCTGATTGTTGAAGTGGGATTTTGTAGGTCTAAAGAATCCACTGACCATAGAAAGGCCTAGTGAGTTGATAGAAAAATTCGAAAACAAAGTAACTCCGTCATGTTGTTTTTGGTATTTGCCAAAGATATACTTTAAAAAGGAATCAATTGTCGATTCTTGTCAAAAAGGAAAAGGAGAGGAAGCATGAAAACAATTAAAGTGCTCTTATTCAGTTTAGCAGCGATTTTCTTTCTAACATTTTCACATTCAACAGTTTCCGCCCATGCGCCTGATTTACACGAAGGTGTTTCCGGAAGCGAAGTTACAGAGCTTCAAGCGAAGCTTCAAAAACTCGGCTATTTCAACCTCGCACCGACTGGTTATTACGGATCGATCACGAAAGATGCCGTTGTCCAGTTCCAACGCGATTTCGGCGTGAAAGCGACCGGCTTTACCGGCCCGATGACACGCGAAAAGATGAAGCAAGTCGATATGATGGCACGCACCGTCCACGGCGAAGCCCGCGGTGAAATCTTCGAAGGAAAAGTCGCGGTAGCGGCAGTCATTATGAACCGTGTGCAATCTCGAGCGTTCCCGAGCAGTACATATGGCGTCATTTTCCAGCGCAACGCTTTTACAGCAGTGAATGATGGACAGTATTGGCTGACGCCAAACGCTTCCGCTTACCGTGCTGTACGGGAAGCGGCGAAAGGCTGGGATCCATCTTCCGGCGCGACATACTATTACAACCCGGTCACGGCAACTGACCAGTGGATCTTCACCCGTTCGACGATCAAGAAAATCGGCAAGCACGTCTTTGCCAGATAATAAGAAAAGCCTCCGGAAAAACTCCGGAGGCTTTTTTATTATCCTTTGACCGCACCGGCTGTGATGCCTGCGACGAAGTAGCGCTGCAGGAAGACATAGGCGATGACCATCGGCGCTGAGGCGATGATGACGCCTGTGAACAGCATCGGATAATTGGTGGAATATTGCCCTTGAAACTCTAGAAGTGCGAGCGGCAAGGTTTTGTAGGCATTGTCCGTGATGAACAGGAGCGGGTACAAAAGGTCGTTCCAGTGCATGACGAACAGGAAAATCGCTGTAGCTGAGATGGAAGGCAAGGATAAAGGAATCGCCACTTTCGTGAACATCTTCCAATTGCCGGCCCCGTCGATTGTCGACGCTTCAAACAATTCCTTCGGCAAAGTTTTCATGAAGCCGGTCAGGATGAAGACGGCAATCGGCAAGGTGGAGGAAATGTTGACGAGAATCAGCCCAAGAAGGCTATTCGTCAGCCCCAAATCCAGCATGAGCGAATACAGCGGCACCATGATGACTTGTGCCGGCACCATCATGCCGAGTGTGAACACGGCGAACAGTACATTGCCGATCCAATTATTCATGCGCGTAATGCCAAATGCGACCATCGCGGCGAGCAGCAGAGTGAACGAGACCGAGAACAAGGTGACGATGGTGCTATTGAGAAAATAGCCCGCCATGGTTTGTTCCTGGAATATCGCGACATAATTATCGAATTTAAAGCCGCCGTCCGGCAAGCCGAGCGGGTCGCTGAATGTCTCCTGAAGTGTTTTAACGGACGTCAACAGGACGACCACCAACGGAATCAGGATCAGCAGCGCATAGATGAGCAGTGAGAATTTCCTGAACAGCAAAGTTGCCGCCCCCTTTCTAGTAAGATACGCGGTCTGAGCGCAAGGCCTTGAACTGCAGGTAAGTTATCAACGCGATGATGACCATGAAAATGATGGAGATCGCAGAAGCGTAGCCGAATTGATAGCTCTTGAACGCGACATCGTAAATATAAGTCGCGATGATTTCAGTAGAGTTATTCGGCCCGCCGCCGGTCATCGCAAACACCAAATCGAATGCCTTAAACGACTGGATGGTCGTATAGGCGACGACGATGGTGGCGGAAGGTGCAAGAAGCGGCCAAGTGACGCTTTTGAACGTCTGCCACTTGCTGGCGCCTTCGATTTTTGCCACTTCATACAGTTCCTCTGGAATGGCTTGAAGCCCCGCGACAAAGATGATCAGCATCTGTCCCGCATGGAACCACACTTGCGTGATGGCCAGGGAGTAGATCGCGATATTGGCATTGCCGAGCCAGTTCTGTGCAAGGAAATCAAGGCCAATGAGCTCGAGCACTTGATTCAGGATGCCCATCGACGGATCGTAGATGAACGCCCAGATGAACGCCACCGATACCGAAGAAAGAATGGTCGGGAAAAAGTAAAGCGCCCGGAGAAACACGTTCGTTTTTGTGTTCTTGATGACGATCAGCGCGAAAGCCAGTGCGACAAGCGTCTGGAACACGACGACCGTCAGCATGAACTTCAAGTTATTGCCGATCGTTTTCTGGAAAATTGAATCGCCCGTAAATGCCCGGGTGTAATTGTCGATGCCGACAAACTGGAAGGCAGTGCTTAAGCCATCCCAGTCGGTAAAGGAATAAAACAGGGCGCTGATGGTTGGATACAAAAAGAACAAGCTGTATAGGACAAGCCCCGGAAGAAAGAACAGGTAGATGGATTTGGAGATTCTCATGGACTTATTATTCCCTGTTTTCTTCTACGATTTGCTGGGCTGCTTCAGCCGCCGCCATTGGATCTTCGCCCCCAAGAACGTTTTCAATTGAACTGAGGACCGCATCTTCAATTTGGGCGTTGGTGATCAAAAAGCGCGGCTGGAAGCGCGTATTGCGCTCGTCGATCCAATACGAGGTATTCTGCAGGGCTTCGGACTCGTATTCGACGTCGTTGACAGTCAAGTGCTGCCCCGTTTCATTGGCGTATTTGGAAGCCACTTCCGGCTGGCTCAAATAGTCGATGAACGCTTTTGCTTGGTCTTTCTTGTCGGAGTTGCTGTTGACAGCCAACATGAATGTGGCGGTATTAATGCCTTCATAAGTGGCTTCGCTTTCTTCCACTGTAATTGGGGCAAGCAAATCAAGTTCAAGGTCCGGGTTCAAGTCGAGCAGGGAATTCATATGGTAGGAACCGGTCGCAAGCATGGCCGCTTCTTCGTTCGCTACCATCGCCATGGCGGAATCCTGATTGGTGCCGAGTGCATCGTCCTGGATATAGCCTTTGTCCGCGAGAAGTTTAAAGTCTTCGAGTGTCTTGACCCACCATTCATTCGTTAGGGACTCGTCGCCGTTCTGAAGCTTTTCGAAAATATCTTCATCCGGCGCATTATTCATCATCATGCTGTTCATGAATTGGTTCGGGCCGATGTCAGCGCCTGGGAAAGCGATTGGCGTGATGTCGTTTTCAAGCAAGGTATCTGCCATTTCCTGAAATTCTGTCCAGCTTTTCGGCACTTCAAGGCCGAGTTCGTCAAACATGCCTTTGTTGTAGACCGGCATATTGAATACCAATTGATACGGCAGTGCATATTGCGTGCCGTCACTCTGGCCTACAGCGATCAGGCTTTCGTCAAAATTCGAGACGAATTCTTCTCCGCTCAAGTCTTCAAAAAAGCCGGCGCTTTGGATTGATTCAAATTGCGCGCCCGGGAAAGAAGTAAAGACGTCTCCTGTTGAACCTTCCTGCAGCATGCGCTGTGCCGTCGCCTGGTATTGGTCGGACGGATAGATGTTCTGCTCTACGCGAATATCAGGGTTCGCTTCTTCGAAATCGGCAATGATTTCATCAAGCACGGCTTTGTCTTCTCCGCGCCAGTGCATGAAGCTAATCTGTGTCGCATCGCCGCTCTCAGAAGAAGAATCACCGCCTCCGCTTTCGCCTGCACAAGCGCCGAGTATGAGCCCGAGTCCTACTGTTCCTGTTGCCAGCCAAAGTCTGTTTTTCATTTTCTGATACCCCCTTCGATTTTAGAAACATTCTTCTACTATTATTTATAACCCAAATCTTCATATAAATACAGAATTATCTAAATTAAGTGTTTGCTTTCAGTTGACAGACGGCTCCGAATTCCATAAGATGGTCACAAGCTTTTAATTGCGCGGCAACCTTACAGGACTGCGGAAACAAAGCGCCACATTAAAAATCGTTGACTAAGAAAAGTAGCGCATGGATAGCTTCTGACAGAGAGCCGGGAACAGCTGGAAACCGGTGTGGCACATGCGTGAATGGACTTATGAGTGGCCATCTGAAAAGAAGGCCCGTCTGCCCCGCGTTACTGGGGTTCAAGTGGAAGCTGAGAGCTTCAAGATGAGGTGGCACCGCGGTCGATCCGTCCTCTGTACGAAATGATCTTATTTCGTGCAGGGGGCTTTTTTTATTGAACCTGGGGTGCCCGGAAGAAAAAGGAGTTGAGCCGAGATGAGAAGAGATGTACAGATCAAGAAAGTAGAAGGAGATAGCTTGACGCCGATCATGGTGTTCAACCGCTTGCAAGGACCATACAAATGCCTGCTCGAAAGCTCGCTGAAAACAAGTGCAAGCGGCCGGTATTCATTTATCGGGGCGGATCCATCGAAAGCGTTTATCGGATTGAAAGACCAACTGGAAGTGATTGATTACCGGAGCGGTGAGCGTTCAGTGGAACAAGGGCGCCCGCTCGAACGGATCAAGGAATTGATGCCGAAAGACGATCAGGATATTGAAGGCTTGCCGTTTACCGGCGGAGCGATCGGCTATATCGGCTATGATGCAATCGCGGCGTATGAGCCGGTCGAAAGCGCCCGTAAAGACAGCCTGAACATGCCGGATATCCATTTGCAGCTATACGAAACGATCGTCGTGTTCGACCATGTCCGCCATGATGTGACGGTCATCTCGTTTGAAGGGCGTGCAAGCGAAATCGCAGAACAGCTTGAGCAGGCAGCGGAGACAGAACCGGGAGACCGGCCGGAAACATTAAATTTCCAGTCCGCAACGACAGCTGAACGGTTCCGCGAAAAAGTCGAGCTGGCCAAACAGGAAATCCGCAAAGGGGAAGTATTCCAGTTGGTGTTATCGCAGCGTTTGTCTGCGGATTACCAAGGCGATGCTTTCACTTTATATAGAAAACTGCGCAAGCAAAATCCGTCGCCTTACCAGTTTTATATCGATTTCGGCGACTATGCCGTCGTCGGCGCTTCGCCTGAAAGCCTATTGACGATCCGCGGCGGCGAGATGGTGACCAATCCCATCGCCGGCACGAGAAAGCGCGGCAAGACCGAAGCGGAAGATACAGCGCTTGAGAACGAATTGCTGGGGGATGAAAAAGAGCGGGCAGAGCACCAAATGCTCGTCGACCTCAGCCGCAATGACGTCGGCCGCGTCGCAAAAGTCGGTACGGTCGCGATCCCGAAATACATGGTCATCGAGAAGTACCAGCACGTCATGCACATCGTGTCGGAAGTGACCGGCGAATTGGAAGGCACGATGCATCCACTAGATGCGCTTGTGTCCTGCCTGCCTGCTGGTACGGTATCGGGTGCCCCGAAAGTGCGTGCGCTGCAGCTCATCCAGCAATTTGAAGAGGAACGGCGCGGCGTTTATGGCGGCGCTGTCGGTTACCTTGGCTTCAACGGTAATCTCGATGTGGCGCTCGCCATCCGGACTTTCGTCGTTAAAGACGGCACGGTCCACGTTCAAGCGGGAGCGGGCATCGTCTTCGATTCCGAACCGCAAGCCGAATACGAGGAAACGCTTCATAAAGCGCGTTCGCTGACGGAGGTGTTCGGATGATTCTGTTAATCGATCATTACGATTCATTCACATACAATATCTATCAAGCGATCGCAGCTCTCGGTGAAGAAGTGGAAGTTGTGCGGTACGGGCAATTAAGCCTGGATGAAATCCGCGACAAACAAGCGCAGGCGATCATCTTGTCCCCAGGCCCGGGCCATCCGAGAGATGTACCCGAATCGATCGAGTTGATCCGTGCGCTCCACCGCGATGTGCCGATCCTTGGCATCTGCCTCGGCCAGCAATTGCTGGGTGAAGCATTCGGGGGACGCGTGACCGAAGCACCGGTCATCCGCCACGGGAAAGTTTCCGAGCTGTCCCATAGCGGAACGGATTTGTTCGCGGGAATGCAAGAGCGCGTCCCAGTCATGCGCTATCATTCGCTGGCCATAGAAAAAGCATCCATGCCTGACTGCTTTGACATGCAGGCGGAAGCGCTGGATGACGGCACCGTCATGGCAATCAAGCTTAAAGAGTATCCGGTCTACGGGCTGCAGTTCCATCCGGAATCGATCGGGACGCCGGAAGGCACCGATATGATGGCAAGATTTGTGGAACTTGCGCGTGAAAGCCGGCTGCATATGCAGCCAGCCGACCGTGATTAAAGATATGGACATAACAACAGCTGCCCGCTGATGCGGGCAGCTGTTTCTGTTTAGCCTCTGGCGACAGGCATCGTGCAGCAGCGGAAAGCGCCGCCGGATTTGATGATTTCCGAGAAATCGGTTTCGATGACGCGGAAGCCGTGTTCGCGCAGCTGTTTATTGACCTTGGTGTTTTGCGGCTGGCTGAAGACGCGGCGGTCACCGATCGACAGCACATTCGTGCCGAGTTTGAATTGTTCGTCGGATTCGACAGGAATCAGTGTATAGCGCTCACTCAGCATGTCAATTGACGCTTGTTCCAACGCTTCCGGAAAAATAAGCGCTTCGGTCGGCGATAAAATATTGAAAACGCAATCGAGATGCAAGTATTTTTCGTTGAGTTGGATAGGGACGACGCGGAAATTCGGCATATGCCGCTGCAATTCTTCAATCGCTTCTTCGGAAGTGCGGCTGCTGATACCGATGAATACCGTATCCTGATCCACCATGACATCACCGCCTTCGATGCGGTGCCCCGGCAAATGCTTGAAGCGGACGCCTTTTTCAGCGAGCCAGTTCTGCAGCACCTGTTCTTCTCCTTGGCGGACATTTGCAGCCATCTCACTGATGAAGACCGTGTCACCGATCGTAAAGCCAATGTCGCGTGTAAAAACTTGCTCCGGATATTCTTCAGAGGCTTCAAGAAAAGCAGTATCGATGCCTTCCGCAGCCAGTGCCTCGACAAAGGCGGTGTGCTGGCGTAAGGCTTCCGTTACGTCAATGTTTTCCTCTTTATATCTTTTCTGTACATCATTGATGACGTCTCGAATTTCCATGAAACGCGGCGGGCATAGGAGCACGTGGCGCAATGTGTCATATTCGCTGCGGCAATCGGCCGCTGGGACTGGCTTGGCGTGTGTGGACATAGTGAGTTCCTCCAAAGAGCATGATTTTACAGTACTATTCCTTTTCGGAGTCTCATAAAACCTGGAAAAGGATTTATTTGAATTTGCTTGGATGAAGCTCTCAGTAAGTTTTTTGTATGCTTAGCTGAAAAGAAATCCAGAAATAGAAAAAACGGGCGCTCTTTAAGAGCGCCCGTTTGTCTTAGTCGCGATAAAATACTTTATCGACGTTGTATTTCGCTTTTCCTGTATTGATCAGGTAAGTCTCGTAAATTTCGCGTTCCATCGGGTCTTCCACGATGGAAACCGCAATGCGATGAACTTCATCGCGATGGTTTTTCAATGGCGAGACATTGTCTTCAAAATGCTTTTTGACGCGCTGGCGCAGTTTGCGGGCTTTGCCAACAAACAGCAACTCTCCGCTGTGGTTAAAGAATTGGATGATGCCGCCTTTGTCGCGCGGAATCTCATGCAAGTCGATAAACCCGTATAGCGGTTTGATGACTGCTTCGTCGCCTTGAATCTCCTGTTTGCGCTGAGTGATGGTAATGTCAGCTTTCGGTGCTTGAATATTAATCATGTTATCACGTCCTCTATTATCGTAAAGCTAGTCTACCATAGAAATGCCGTGAACGCCATCCGCCTAAGGCTTACAGGCGGTCGAGTTCCTGAGCGATTTCAGCTTCGCCTTGAAGAATCTCGAAGACTTTTCCGTAGGTGTTTTTACGATCTACCACTTCAACAAGTGTACGTGCTACATCTGCGCGTGGAATCGAACGGTTTTCGAAAGACTCAAAGTGTGAGGCTGCTTCGATATGACCAGTTTTCTCATCATTCGATAATGGACCGGGACGGACAATCGTATAGTCGAGACCGCTCTGTTCAAGAAGGTCATCCGCTGTGCGCTTGGCTACCAGGTAAGGCTTCATTTCCTCGCCGCCGGCATCTGGGTCATCAGATCCGACCGAGCCGAGCTGGACGAAACGTTTAACGCCTTTTTGCTTCGCATAATCCGCTGCTTTGACAGAGCCCCATAGATCGATGGTCAAAGTCTTGTCAGCGCCTGTTTTCGGGCCTGAGCCTGCTGCGAAAATGACTGCGTCGACGTCGTCGAATGCATGGCTGAAGTCTTTTTCCAAATCGCCAAGGACGATTTTTTTCGCGCCGCGTTTTTCCATTTCCTCACGCTGCTCTTCTTTGCGGATCATCGCTACCGCGTCATGGCCTTTTTCGGTTAATTCTTCTACAATGTTGCGGCCCACTTGGCCATTTGCTCCCAAAACTAATACGTTCATCAAAATCCACTCCTAATTTTTTATGTCTGTTTGGTGTTTTCCCGTATCCAGTGCACTTAAACGCCAAACCTTCCCGCTATGCTATTCAAATGGCAAGATGAAAGCTAAAATAGAGCAATGGAGGTGCAATAATGGAAATCATTAATTACGAAGTTGAAAAATTGCAAGACCCGACCGGCATCCTGACAGGTGAACGCTATGAGTACACAATGGCGATCAAAGTGGACGAGGAAGACGAACTGTACCGCCCGGGCGGACTTGACCTGCGCCTGATCCTGGCGGTCGAAGACGGCAATGCGCGCATTGCCGATTATCATTTTATCGACAATGACAGTGAGAAGCCGCTCGATTTTGCGTTGGATGAAGAGGAAGAACAGGAAGTTTTGGCATTTTGCAAAGAGCGTCTCGCTGAATAAATAACGGCTGTAAGACCAAAAAACCCCTACCGATTGCGGTAGGGGTTTTTGAAAATTAAAGTTTTACTTCGACTTCAGCTTCTTCACGCAATTCCTCTACGCGCGCGAAAGTAGCTTCCTGGTCTTTTTGCTCTTGCAATGATTGGCGGATGGTCGGTTCCATCTCTTCTAAAGCCGGTGCTTCTTCTTCTGAGCTTTCAACGAATTGGTCATAAGCTGCCTGGACTTCTTCGTCCGTCACTTCAGGTGAGTCGATTTCTTCTTCCATATAGCTTTCGTAGACAAGCTGTTCACGCAATTGCTCTTCCATTTCTTCAAGCGTGAAGCCTGTTTCAGCAAGTGCTTCGTTCATGGCTTCTTCGTCCTCGAAGTTGGCTTTCAATTCTTCCATGCGCTCTTCTACGACGGCATCATCCGCTTCATGGCCTTTTTCCTTGGCATCTTGCAATAGAACAGCGTTTCCGATGACGACGGACATCGCTTCATCTTCAATCAATTGAAGGTTCTCTTCAGTTGAAGGGTCCTGTCCTTGTGAAGTCAATGTCGATTCGAACTGGCGAGCGACGCTGTTATACACTTTGCCTTGGATTTCTTCGCCGTTGACAACTGCTACGACTGCGTCTTCTTCAGGAAGTTCGAGTGCCGATTCAGCAGGTGCTGCTTCTTCGGTTCCTGCTGCTTCTTCAGTTCCTTCTGCCTGTTCGGTTTCTGGAGCCGCAGCTTCTTCGTTTGCGGTAGATTCTTCATTATCAGAACATGCGCCGAGCACTAAGGCGAGGGCGAATGGGGCAAAAATAAATGTCATTTTTTTAATCATGTGAAAACTCCTCTTTCGTCAGTCTCGTTAAAGTAAACCACATTTAGGTGAGGGTTTCAAATTGTAGGCCGTGCCCCTTTCAGGAAACGGATTTTTCTGTAATAATAGAAACTATTATTTTTCTTTAACTAAGGTGGATATGCAGGAAATCCAGCTTTAATGGTATCATTATTGATGGCAGTACATATTCATTCAATATTATCAAAAATAGATGACGGAGGCGTACATAATGGCGAATTTGGAGAATATCAAAGCACGCAAAACCTTGGATCAAATCCAACCTTACTCACCAGGCAAGCCGATTTGGGAAGTGCAGGAAGAACTGGGCTTGGAGCGCGTCATTAAGCTGGCGTCCAACGAAAACCCGCTTGGCCCGTCGAAAAAGGCTGTTGCGGCCATCGAACAAGGCGTTCTTGGCTTGAACCGCTACCCGGATGCGGATGCGAGTGATTTAAAGGAAGCAATTGCCAAAGAGCATGGCGTCGAAAAAAACCAAGTCATTCCGACAAACGGTGCGGACGAGTTGATCACGCTCATCTCGGAAGCGTTTCTCGAACAGGGCGATGAAATCGTCGTGCCAGACCCATCATTCAGCGAATACGATTTCGGTGCGCACATCATGGGTGCGAAAGTCGTAAAAGTGCCGTTCGCACAAGGCTTCGCATTTGATGTAGATGCCATGATCGCGGCAGTGACCGACAAGACAAAGATCATTTACATCTGTTCGCCGAACAACCCGACCGGTACCTATATGAAGAAACAGGATGTCCAAAAATTATTGGACGCTGTGGGAGACATATTGGTGGTCTTTGACGCCGCGTACAGCCACTACGCGGACGCGGACGATTATACGGACGGCACCGAATTCATCCGTCAAGGCTATCCATTGCTGACTTTGAAGACCTTCTCGAAAATCTATGGCATTGCCGGAGTGCGTGTCGGTTTCGGCATTGCGGCGGATTCGATCATCACGTCGATCCTGAAAGTGAAAGAGCCGTTCAACGTCAATACGCTGGCACAGCTTGCTGCGACGGCGGCAGTGACAGACCATGAACACGTGACGCAATCCCGCGAGGCGAATAGCCGCGAGCGCGAGTTCCTTTATGAAGCATTCGAAGAACTGGGTCTTCCGTATACGAAGAGCATGGCGAACTTCGTATTGGTCAAATTGGGGGACGAAGGAGAAGCACTTTATCAAGACCTGATGAAAAAAGGCGTTATCGTCCGCTACGGCAAAGGGTGGGGCCTTCCGGAATACGTGAGGGTTTCAGTCGGCACCGCGGAAGAAAACGAATTCTTTGTCCAGGCATTGCGTGAATTGATCCAAAAATAAAGCGTGGGGCACGAAGCCTGCGTTAAAAAACCGATTGTCCGGGAGATCCTGGGCAATCGGTTTTTTTAGGCTGTCCCTCTGTTTAACGCAGATGCGAAGGGGGAAGAGGGGAGGAAAACGAAATTAGAAAAGGATGAACGCTATGCTATACGATTGTGCCATTATCGGCGGAGGCCCTGCAGGTTTGAATGCTGCATTGGTGCTTGGCCGTTCGAGAAAGAATGCTGTGTTGTTTGATGATGATAATGGGCGCAATTTAGTGACCCGCGAAGCGCATGGGTTCATTACAAGAGACGGCATTTGCCCGGAAGAGTTCAAACGGCTGGGGCATGAGGAGATCCGCAAATACGGAAGCGTCAAAACGGAAAACGAACGCGTCGTCAACATCGACCGTATTTCTGAAACCCATTACGAATTGACGACCGCCAGCGGAAAGGTTTTTCATAGCATCAAAATCATCATTGCGGCGGGATTGAAAGAAGAGCTGCCGAATGTGCCGGATATCGAGAAGTTCTACGGCACCACCCTGTTCAGCTGTCCTTATTGCGATGGGTGGGAAATGCGTGACCAGCCGCTCGCGGTCATTGCCGATAAAAAAGTATTTACTCTAGCGAAGGAAGTCTACACCTGGAGCCGGGATTTGGCGGTCTTCACGAACGGTGAAGGGCGTCTGGAAGAAGAGCAAAAGCAGAAGCTGCTCGCCAAGGGAATCAAAGTTTATGAAGATACGATTTCCGGCCTGGAAGGGGATAACGGCAAGCTGCGCAGTGTCCGGTTGGAAGATGGAACCTTGATCGACCGCAGTGCCGGGTTCGTCACGCCTTTATGGAGCCACGCCACCAATTTCGCCACAGAGCTCGGCTGCAAGCAAAACGAGCACGGCGGAATCTTGACGGATGATTACGGGCGCACGAATGTGTGGAATGTTTACGCGGCAGGAGATGCTTCGCTGATCGTCCCATCGCAGCTCGTCATTGCAGCGGGCGAAGGCAGTGCCGCAGCCATCGGGGTATGCGGGGATTTGATAAACGAATATTTCGATGAAATGTAGACGCCGTATCAGTTGCATAGTCGCGCGCGGGTGCAGTAGACTTTAGGAAAACAGCCGGGAGGCGAACCGAATGGATCCGAAAAGTTTGCTGTCTTCCATTACTTATGTCGACACGGAACGCTCGATCGTAGCCGGCCAGATGAAAATCATTCACACCGAATACGAAATCCACTTATACGAAGATAAATTGACCGCTTCGACAAATGAGTTCAATTTGATGCATGTCTGGGACATTTCCTATAAGACCTTTTCCGACGATGCCAATTTATTATATTTGCACACGCATCGCGGCGTCCTGACCTATAAAGTGCCAAGGGACCCCGACCGTTTCGTCAAGACCTTCAAAAAACTGAAAAACGCCAATTATTGAGAAGCCGGAATTTCTGGCTTCTTTTTTTCGAGTAGAATGGAAGAAAAGGGGGAATGGATATGGGAAACGAATATGCAGTCGGATGGGGAACGCTTGCGCTGATCAATGCAGGGCTCGCCCAAGGCAAAAACCGGAGCGGCCTCATGTGGTTTCTGGCGTCGCTCCTTTTGGGCCCCATCGCGACATTGGCCTTGGTGATATTCGAAAAATTACCGGAAGAAGGGAGCACACATGATGATTGAACCGATCAAGCTTGCGGAACGCTTTACCGATTATGTCAATGAACAGGATGTCGACGGAGTGCTTTCCGTCACGGACCATAATGTCGAATTGATCAGTCCTGGAAAATCAGCTGCAGGCCACGAAATGCTTGCCGAATGGGTGAAAGGGTCTGGCATGCAATTGGAGACGCTCAACAAATTCGCCAAAGGCAATCGGGTCATCTTCGAACAGCTCGCCAAAAAACAAGGCGAGCCGGGAGAATCCCATATCTTCCACTATTTTGAGATGGACGACAAGAAAATCCATCGCATTGGGCGCTTTGATGAACTGGATGAAGCTTTCGGGGAAAGCGGATTGAGCGAGAGCGATCAAGTAAAATAAGCGGAGATTTCAAGCACGATCAAGCAATATGCTAGAGGAATGAACTAAGCCCTTCCACAAGTTCCATTTGGAGTTTGTGGAGGGCTTTGTTTTTTGGTTTTTTAATGATAATAATTATCGTTTAAGAAGCCTGTGAAAACGCATTAATTGATATGTATTCTCAATTAAAAATAGTTATTCTCAATTACTTGGTTCGGCTGTAAAGTTGTGCTATGATATCTACATTAGAATAATTATAAATAAGAAACTTGAGAATTTGGGAGGTGTGGGCATGGGCACCCAGTACAAACCTGCGATCCACTTTCAGCACGTGGATTATCGCATTGGAGACATAGAAATCTTAAACGATATTACCGGTTCATTTCCACAAGGCCGTATCACCACTCTAGTAGGGCCTTCTGGCGCCGGGAAGTCGACGCTGCTGAAATTATGCAATGGCCTTATATCGCCGGCGAACGGAGAAATTTTCGTGAAAGATAAAGCGATTGGCGAATACGATCCGGTGGAACTGCGCCGGATGGTTGGAATGGCGTTGCAGAGCGCGCCGATGATCAGCGGCACTGTATACGAAAACTTGAATTTGCCTTTGGAATTGCAGGGGCAGCAATTGGCGAAAGAAGATGCCCTTGAGCTGCTTGAAGATGTCGGCTTGAAAGGTGATTTGCTGGACCGTAAAGTGAAAGAGCTATCAGGTGGGCAGCGCCAGAAAGTTTCCATCGCGAGAACGCTTGTCAACAAGCCAGAGATTCTCTTGATGGACGAAATCACTTCTTCGCTCGACCGCGCTTCAAAGCTCGAAGTGGAGGAGTTGATCAGCAAAATCAACCGGAAATACAAGACGACAATCATTTGGATTACCCATAATCTCCAGCAGGCACTCGAAATCGGTGATTACACATGGGTCATGATGGACGGCCAAGTGGTAGAAACCGGCGAGAGTTCGCTGCTTGAAGATCCACAGAATCAGCGCGTCAATGAATTTGTGAAAGGGGTGGTGTCATGAGTTACTGGGCTTTATCGCTGACGCTCATTTTTGTCCTCATCCCGCTTTTATTGTCGAAAACATTGAATTTAGGGCTGGGCCGCGATATGACGGTCGCAACAATCCGCTCAATCATCCAGCTGCTCGCTGTTGGGTATGTCTTGAAATTCGTCTTCGACTCCGAAAGTTTGCTCTACATCTTCTTGATGGTCGCGTTGATGATCATCGCGGCAACCCATAACGCGCAGAAAAAAGGCGCAGCCATCCAAGGCATTACTTGGAAGATTGCCGTTACCTTAATCTTTGTGGAAGTGTTGACGCAAGGAATTCTGATCGGCTTCAACATCACGCCGGCGACTGCCCAATACATCATCCCGATCAGCGGCATGGTCATCGGGAACTCGATGGTGCTGTCGATCCTGTTCTTGAATCGTTTCACGGCGGAAGTCGAAGACCATCAGGATCAGACGGAATTGATCTTGTCGCTTGGCGGAACGCCGAAACAGGCCATTCACCGCCAATTGATCAACTCGATCAAGGCGAGCATGATCCCGACGATCGAGAGCCAGAAAACGGTTGGTCTCGTCCAACTGCCGGGCATGATGAGCGGGCAGATCATCGCGGGCGCAGACCCGATACAAGCGGTGCAATTCCAGTTGCTCATCATGTTCCTGTTATTGACGACGGCTGCTGTGACGAGCGTTTTCCTCGGATACTTGTCCTATCCAACCTTGTTCAATAAACGCATGCAATTATTAAAAGGCTGACGCTATGTCAGCCTTTTTTAGTGTCGAGAAGCTCAGAAAGTTGTATTTTCCGAAGCTTACCGCTCGCTTTCCGTGGGGCGGGAATCGAGCCTCCTCGTTCGCTACGCTCACTGCGGGTCTCTCAAACCCGCTAGTCCCACAGGAGTCGAGCGAACGCTTCTCCAAATACTCAGATAGAAAATTGAATTTTAAATGTAAAAAAAGGAATCCCTTTTTTATTCATAGCGGATCATGGACTTCTTCTCTATGTCAGCCTTTTTGTTTTGGGTAGATTCAGTTGGCGGTTCCCGGATAAAAGCTGTCGATTTCAAAGCGCCCCGAGCTGGGCAGGCTTTCGAGCAGATCCGAGCCGAACAATGCGGCGGGGGTCCAACTGCCGCCTGGGTAGTCGCCTGACAGTAAGCGCTCTGTCACTTCCAGTGCGCCGTAAACGGTCAGGTCATAGACGTTCGCGGTATCGATTCGGCACGTCTTGACGACACCGTCTGCATTTTTGGCTTGTCCCCAAATGTACGCAGTGCTTCCGGCGCGCTCTTCCTGATCTGGCCCTTGTACGCGTCGCTCGATCCATTTCAGCAAAGGCTGCTTCACTTTTTCAGAAGACAGCAAAGGGCTCGCTGCATTCATGAGCAGTGCCGCTTTGGCAGCAAGTTTCGGTGTCGGAATCCACGCCGTAATATTGGGGATGCCGGTGGTGTAATAAGCAGTAGCCACATCACCCCAGGGAATCGCCATGGCGGATTTTTGGCCGCGCCCGAAATCGATCACCCGCTGGTGCTTGCCGATCGCGACAGCGGTCAGCTGCCCATCTTTACGGATGATATTGCCTCCGCCTAGCCCTTCGACCATCGTCTTCATCGTGCCTGGAGAGATGCCGGAATCCGAATCGAAACCAAGTGCGAGCTCGACGGCATCGGGTAATGCTTGTTTCAACTTCAGGGCGGTGCAATCGGTAGGGATGACATCGAAGCCCACTCCGGAACATAAAATGATATTTTTCTTTTGCGCTTCTTTGTGCAAAGAGTGGGTATGTTCGAACACACTGATCTCCCCAGTGATGTCGAGATAATGGGCGCCGGCTTCCAAGCAGGCGTGGATCATCGGTTTGCTGGTCTTTTCGAATGGGCCGGCGCAATGCAGCACGAGATCGATGCCCTTTAAATGCTCAGCTGTCTGGTTATTCAATTCGAAAATGCGAAATTCCAAGCCGAGTTCTTCGGCGATCGGCTGCACTTTTTCTTTGCTGCGCCCAGCTAGGACCGGGCGCAATCCGCGTTCGACTGCTTCTTGTGCGATCAACTTTCCTGTATAGCCTGTCGCTCCATACAATAGCCATGTAGTCATTGTTTTCGGTCTCCTCGTCATTTGGTGTCTTTCTTGTGTTCTTCAATAAGCAGGAAATTCCTGTCTGTTTCTTGAAACTAATTAAGAACAACTTTCCATTTTTAAATGCGAACAAATGTTTGATTTTAATAGCGGCTGTCAGGTAGAATGAAGGAAACGAGTTGAAGGAGGAATTTTCGATGAAAAATATTCATTTGATTCCATACCGCGTTGAACAAGTGACGGCTGCACCGCCGCGTATACCGGAAGGCGTGCGGATGATCCAGGCTCCTGAACTGTGGGAAAGCGCTGAACATGGCAAAGGCAATGTAGTGGCCGTATTGGATACAGGCTGCCAAACCGACCACCCTGATCTGACAGCACGGATTGCGGGCGGCCGCAACTTCACGCATGATGACGGAGGGGACCCTGAACGATTCGAGGATTATAACGGGCATGGCACCCACGTTGCCGGGACGGTCGCCGCTTCCTTAAGAGACGAAGAGGGCGTAGTGGGCGTAGCGCCGCTCGCTGATCTGCTCGTTGTCAAAGTGCTCGATAAAGAAGGCAGCGGCAGCTATGAAGGCATTATTGCGGGCATCCATTATGCCATCGATTGGCGCGGTCCGGAAGGGCAAAAGACGACGGTCATTTCGATGTCGCTTGGCGGACCTGAAGATCATCCCGAATTGTACGAAGCCGTGAAACGGGCAGTTGATGCCGGGATTCCGGTCATCTGTGCAGCTGGCAATGAAGGAGACGATGCGCACGATACCGATGAATTTGCCTATCCTGGAGCGTACGGCGAAGTCATTCAAGTCGGCGCTGTCGATTTCGACCGGCGCATCGCCCCGTTCAGCAATACCAATAACGAGATCGACTTGGTGGCACCGGGCATCAATATCTATTCAACCTACTTGGAAGGGAAATATGCCAGTTTGTCCGGCACTTCGATGGCGACGCCGCATGTGTCGGGAGCCTTGGCATTGATCCGCAACATTTCCGAGCGCGAGTTCGACCGTGAGCTGACAGAGGCGGAATTGTATGCGCAGCTTGTCCGGCGCACGATTCCACTCGGTTATCCGAAGACAGCGGAAGGCAATGGTTTATTGGCGCTCGACATCCTCAATAAATTCGAGCAATTGTTCAAGATCCTCAGCAATTCCTATGCTAATGGATTGGACCGGTAACTGAAACCATTCAAAAACCCCCAGACGCAATGTCTGGGGGTTTTCTTGCATTTAATCCGTCACTAATTTATCCGTTTTCCGCTGCTCTTCAATCCACCACTCAATATGGTTTTCGTCGAACAGGATCATATCGCCATAAGGCCGGGCATGCGGAATTGTTCGTTTCGACAGGAGTTGCTGAATCTGCTCCTCTGTCATGGGGCAACTTCGCTGCTCCAGATATTCGAGCAATTTCGGTATTCCCTGGATCTTCCCCATTTAATCACCTCCCACAAAATCCTCCTTGCAGAAGCAAAGAAAATTCAGTACGAGTTATTAAACGGTTTGCTGAAGATTCTATTCCCATATTTTCTGAAGGTTAATCCTAAAAACTGAAAAACTTTTAAAGCGCAAAGGGGAACAGGGCAAACTCCTCCCGCTCGAAGCGCGAATATGTTAGAATTTCCCCATATGTTAAAAACTATGTAAGGCAGTAAAAGTGCTTTTAAGAAGAGAAGGTGCAGATAGATGAAAGTCGGAATAGATGCGGGCGGGACGCTGATCAAAGTGGCCTATACCGATGGAGGCCCGATTCATTTTGCGAAATATCCGATTGCTGAAATCGGTTTGGTAGCGGAGTGGATCAACGGGCTTTCGGCTAGTGAAGTGTGTGTGACCGGTGGCAAATCAGGTGTGCTTGCATCTTTGCTGGAAAAATCCGTCCAGGAAATGGTGGAATTTGAAGCGACTCACTTGGGCGTCCAAGTTTTGCTTGAACGCATGGGGCTTCACGAGGAAGCCTATTTGGTCACCAATGTCGGAACCGGCACGTCGATCCATTGCGTGCAGGATAATACGCAGGAGCGTCTCGGCGGTACGGGAATCGGGGGCGGAACGCTTATCGGCCTCAGCCATTTATTGACCGGGATCACCAGTTTCGATGAGATCGTTGAACACGCCAAGCGCGGCTCGCGTGAACGCATCGATTTAAAAGTGAAGCATATTTATGAGGGCAAAGAGCCGCCGATTTCGGGTGAGTTGACTGCCAGTAATTTTGGGCAGGATCTATTTTCCATTTCACATGAGTTGTCGAAAGAAGAATTGCTTGCGACGGTCATCGGCCTGGTCGGCGAAACAGTCAGCACAGTCAGTGTTCATGCAGCGCGCCAGTGCCGCAGCTCGACGATCGTCTATATTGGGTCTTCATTCAGCGATAACCCCCTTTTGAAAGAAGTTGTCACAAGCTACACCATTCTGCGCGGCTCGACGCCGTTGTTCCCGGATAATGGCGAATATTCCGGCGCAGTCGGTGCTTTATCTGTTTTGGAATAAAAAAAGAGCATCAGCCGTGATGCTCTTTTTCTTCGTTATTGGTCGATGATTTCCAGCTTTTCGCGAATGTCGGTGCGAGCTTGCTTTTCCGGCACGTGGGCAGGGTAGCCCATCATCATTGTCGCGACGATTTTCTCGCCCGGCTGCACGCCGATTGCCTCACGGAAGACGGGATCGTAAATCCAGTCGTTCGAACGCCAGATCATGCCGATGCCGCGCTGCCAGGCAGCCAATTGGAAATTTTGCAGCATCGAACTAAGCGCGCCGTAATCTTCGTCGAAGCGTCGCTGGCGCGGGTCGACCGGCATGATGGCGACCAGATGGAGCGGGATGTCGCGAAAATACTGAGCTTTATTGAGCGCTTTTGTGGAATGTCGCCGTCCGGTGTTTTCATCGAATCGAGGAATGCCTGGACGAATTTTTCTTTGCCGGCACCGGCATATAGCTGGAAGCGCCAAGGTTCGTTCACTTTATGGTTAGGTGCCCATTTGGCAATATTCAGCAAGTCGATGATCTCTTCGACATCGACAGCGTCTGGTTTGAACTTTTTGATCGATCTTCTTTCCATGATCAATTGATCAATCGGATTCATCAATTTGAACCTCTCCTATCCTTTAAATGACTACGGTTAAATCCTACCACGAATGGCGAAAATCGTGTTGAAAATGACATATTGATGGATGGGAAATGTGCAGCTTCTTGGTAAAATATAGATAGAAGCAGTAAGCTGAATAAATTCATTTACGACTATTTCCGTTATAGAAAATGCGGAATTATATATAAGCAAGGAGTGATTCGGATGAAGAAAGCCGTGGTCATCGGCGGAGGAATTACAGGCCTTTCCGCCATGCATTATTTAGAACGAATGAAAAAGCAGCACGGGCTCGAGTTGGAATTGGAGCTTGTTGAAAAAGATGAGGAGCTGGGCGGGAAGATCCGCACGGTGAAAAAAGAGGGCTTTACGATGGAAGTGGGCGCGGATTCCATCGTCGCTCGCCATGCCAGCGTATTGCCGCTAGTGGAAGAGCTCGGGCTTGAAGAACAGATGGTCTACAACGGGACCGGCATTTCTTATCTGTATACCGACAATCAATTGCATGCCATCCCAAAAGATACAGTATTCGGCATCCCGATGGACCGCGAAGCGCTGTTCAGCTCGACGCTCGTGTCGGAACAGGGGAAAGAGCGGGCTATGCAAGACTTTGAAACCGTAAACGACCGCTTTACGAAAGACAGCTCAATCGGGGAATTCCTGGAAGCGTTTCTCGGCAAAGAATTGGTGGACCGCCAGATTGCGCCTGTCTTATCCGGCGTCTATTCGGGTTCATTGCGTGAACTTACCTTAGCTTCCACCTTGCCGTATTTGATCGATTATAAAAATGACTACGGCAGCATTATCAAAGGGTTCGAAGCGCATAAGGAAACATTCCAAGGTGCAGCGAATAAGAAATTCATCTCATTCGACGGGGGGATGGCGGCCTTGATCGACCGCCTCGAAGAACAGATGGAAACGGCGTTCGTCCGAAAAGGCGTCGAGACAAGCTCGTTGGAGAAGCGAGACGGACGCTATAAATTGGGCTTTTCAGACGGCACCTCAAGCGAAGCGGATTTCATCGTGTTGGCGATTCCGCACCAGCAAGCCCAAGCATTGGTGAAGGACGACGCACTTGATGAGGAATTTGGCCAATTGATTAACTCGTCGTTGATCAGCGTTTATCTCGGATATGACTTGCCGGACGAACAATTGCCAGCGGATGGCACCGGCTTTATCGTGTCGGAAGGCAGCGACCTGGCGTGCAATGCCTGCACCTGGACGAGCCGCAAATGGCCGCATACTTCGGCGCAGCATAAATTGTTGGTGCGTTTGTTCTATAAGAGCACAAACCCGGTATTCGCTGAACTGCAACACAGCTCTGACGAACAGATCGCGGCTAAAGCCAAAGCGGATATCCAGAAAAGCCTGGGCATCGAGCAACAGCCGGCTGTCATTGAAATCACGCCTTGGAATGAGCTCATGCCAAATTATCATATGGGGCATAAAACAGCAGTCATGTCGCTTGAAGCACGGTTGGCCGGCGCCTATCCGGGCGTCTATCTAGCCGGTTCTTCCTATTACGGGGTCGGCATCGGCGCCTGCATCCAAAACGGCAAAGACCTGGCGCAGAATATTGCACAAGCGCTGGGTGAAATATAGCAGAACAAAAATATCTTCATCACCACGCAAAAAAGCTCCGGAAAAATTCCGGAGCTTTTTTATATGCCGCTTTATCTCATGGCGTTGAGTCGTTTGTAACTGTCGAAATGCTTGCCCCAATAGCTGTCGTTGAGGCTAGTGATTTGGACGCGGTCTCCGCCGGCATGGATAAAGCTATTGTTGCCGACATAGATACCGACGTGGGAAATTCCTGGACGGTATGTATTTTTGAAGAACACCAGGTCTCCAGGTTGCGGGGAACTTACCGTAAATGAACTTGCGTAATAGCCGATTGTGTTCGTGCGTGGGATTGTGATGCCTGCGCGGTTATAGACATAGTATAAATAGCCGCTGCAGTCGAAGCCGCTTGAAGTCGTGCCGCCCCATGCATAAGGTACTCCGAGTTGTGTGCGTGCGATGGAAAGAACTTGCCCGGCTTTCGAAGAAGCAGCCGGTTTAGAAACTTGGACAGGTGAAGGGGCAGGAGCTGTGCCGCCCTGAATTTTCAATACTTGGCCGACACGGATATTGCTCGTGCTTAAATTGTTCCAGCTCATCAACTGGGTAACGGAAACTTTATAGCTTCTGGAAATCTTGCTGAGCGTGTCGCCTGAGACGACGCGGTATGTAGTCGTATTGGCTTGTGCTGGCGGTGCGGCCGGAGCAGGTGAAGGTGATGCGACGACAGCTGATGCCGTGCCGCTGACTTTCAGTTTCTGGCCGACGTGGATAGTGGAGTTGCTCAAATTGTTCAATTGCTGGATTTTTGCGACAGATGTGGCGTGTGCCTTGGCAACTTTATAAAGAGTATCACCGGCTTTGACAGTATAAGTGCTAGTCTTTGCGGCAGCTGGTGCGGCCGGGGCGGATGGCGCCGGAGTGCTCGCTGCAGCTGGTGAGGTCAAGCGCAGCACTTGGTTTGGATAGATGGCATCCGTGCTCAGGCGATTCCATGTTTTCAAGTTGGCAACAGATACATCGTTGCTTGAAGCCACTTTCCATAATGTGTCGCCTGGTTTGATTTTATACGAACTTGCTTCTGTATCCGCAGCCCCTAGTGCCAAAGATAGGACTCCTGCCGTGATTGCCATGCCGATCAGCTTCTTCATGCTCATTCCCCTTTGGTTTCCGCAACTTAACTTGCGTATGCAATTTTCTTTAAGTGTATTCAGTTTCACGAATATAGGCAATAAGTTTTATGTTACATTTGTGTTACAAAAATCTAAAGGCTTAATTTACAGTTTTATTTTGCCTATAAAAATAATAATGGTAAAAATTTCTTCTAGTCTATTAGATGTGGGTCATAACAAGCTATTCCTAAAACAATTGTTGAAATATTTATTCTAATCTGACATTATGGAAGTAGTTTGTTGGTGAATCACCATTCAGTAGAGGGAGGAAAAAATAATGTATGCGACACTCGGAAGTATATTTGACCATACGGTTTCCCTGCACCCGGAACGTGAAGCGTTTGTCGATTTAAGAAGAAATAAGCGCTGGACGTATGCGCAGTGGCGGGATGACGTGCACCGCTTGGCGAATGCGCTGACGGCAGCTGGCGTCGCTAAAGGGGATCGCGTTTCTACGTATCTTTTCAATAATCAAGAGCTGGCGACTGCATTATTTGCCTGCGCCAAAATCGGCGCTATCTTCAACCCGATCAACTTCCGCCTGAAAGCGGAAGAACTGGCATTCATCTTAGAAGATGCCAAGCCTGAAGTGGTGCTGTTCGAAGAAGTGCTAGAAGGCGTCGTGCAGACCATTGCGGCGCAGTTCCCGGCGATCCAGTTCTGGACGATCGATGACAAGACGCCATCGTTTGCAAAGAACTATCATGAACAGGTCGCCACAGCATCGACAGACGATCCAGGGGTAGAAATAGAGGAATCGGATACGTACGCCATCATGTATACGAGCGGAACGACAGGGCGGCCAAAAGGCGTCATCCACCGGCACCGGAGCATGGCTGAACAGAGCATGATGTGCATTGCGATGCTCAAGACGACAAAAAATGATGTCGGCTTGGTCGCTGCGCCGATGTTTCATTGCGCGGAACTGCACTGCAATATCATTCCGCGTGTCCAGGCGGGGGCGTCGAGCATCATCATGCATCAATTCGATCCGTTTTTAGCGCTGGATACCATCGAAAAAGAAAAAGTGACGGTGATGTTTGCTGTGCCGACCATGTGGAGCATGATTGCCGAAATCGATGGCGCGCAGCAAAAAGTGAAGAGCTTGACGCGCGGCTTATACGGCGCCGCGCCGATGGCACCTGTGCTCGTAAAACGCGTCAAAGAGGTGCTCGGCATCGATCTGATCCAGGCGTATGGGCAGACGGAAATGGGCCCGGCCATTACCTTTTTGTCGGAAGCAGATCAATTAACGAAAGCCGGATCGGCGGGACAGCCTGCCTATAATCATGAAATCCGTGTCGTTCGGCCGAATGAAGACGGGCCGTCTGAACCGGAAGATGTGCTTGCGCCGTTTGAAGTCGGGGAAATCATCGTGCGCGGTCCGAGCATGATGGCAGGGTATTTCCAACGCGAAGACGCGACGAAAAAAGCGCTTTACAAAGGCTGGTATCATTCAAGTGACCTCGGTTACCTGGATGAACAGGGATATTTGTATGTCGCCGATCGCGTCGATGATATGATCATCAGCGGTGGAGAGAACATCTATCCGCGTGAAGTGGAAGATGCGCTTCATGGCCATGACAAAGTGCAGGACGTGGCGGTGCTCGGGGTACCGGATGAAAAATGGGGCGAATCGGTGCTGGCTTTTGTCGTTTCAAAAGATCCATCGCTGACTGAACAGGATTTGGAAGAATACTGCGTCAATCACGAAAACCTCGCGCGCTACAAAAGGCCGCGTTCGTATCGTTTCGTCGATGAGCTGCCGCGCAATGCAAGCGGCAAGATCCAGAAGTTCCTGCTGCGGGAACAATACAAAGAATTATCGTCTTGAAAAGGCGGGAAAAGAGGGTTAAGAATGGTGAAAATGAAGCCAGTGGAAGAAACGATCATGGGAGTGCTGGGCATTGAACTGACCGAGCAGTCCGGAGAACGTATTGTCGCGACGATGCCTGTGCATGCAGCGACGCATCAGCCATTTGGCTTGTTGCACGGAGGGGCATCGGTCGTGCTCGCGGAGACGGTGGCAAGTTTCGGGACCTGGCATGCAATTGACCAGCAAAAAGAAATTGCGGTCGGGCTGGAAATCAACGCCAACCATATCCGCGGGAAAAAAGACGGCGTCGTGACAGCCATCGGCACGCCGCTTCATAAAGGGCGTACGACGATGATTTGGGATATCAAAATCATGGATGAAGAAGAGCGGCTCATTTGCGTCTCGCGCTGCACGGTGGCGATTGTCCAAAAACCAATTGAATGACGCCGAAAGGCCGGACCTCGCGCTGAGGATCCGGCCTTTTTGTCCACTCCAAAAACCGGTTTAACGAAGAGGCCATGTTATAATGGAGGAACCAGGAATCCGGGGACCGGAAAGGCAGTGACAGGTTTTGAAAAGGGAAATTATGCAACAGAGCATTGCGCTGTTTGTCGACAAAGGCTATAGCGCAACGTCGATCCAGGATATTGTAGATGCGCTCGGCGTGACAAAAGGCTCTTTCTACTATCATTACAAAAGCAAAGAAGCACTGCTGATGGACATCCACCAGCAATACATCGACGAATTGCTCACCAGGCAGCAATCGATTCTGCAGGACGCAGCGCCGGCAAAAGACAAGCTCGCAGAGATTATCCGTTTATTGATCGGCGACATGGAAAAGCAAGGGCCGATCGCAAATGTCTATTTCCGTGAACTGCGTCATTTAAAAGAAGAAAACGCTCAGACAATCCGTGCAAAACGGGCGGAATTCCGCGAACAGATCGAATCGGTCCTGCTGGCAGGCATCGAAAGCGGCGAGTTCCGCAAAGAGTTGAATCCGAAGATGATCGCTTTCGCCGTGCTCGGCGTGACCAATTGGAGCTATCAATGGTTTCAGCCAGGCGGTGAGCTGACCACTGGCGAGCTGGCAGAACTTTATACCGATTTTATTCTTTATGGCATTATGCCAGCGCAATATTAAAAGCCGTGATCCGTTTATCCGGATCGCGGCTTTTGAACGCTTAATCTTTTTCTGTCTCCAGCAAATGGTGTTTCAGTTCCATGCCGCCTCGGAAGCCCGTTACATCGCCGCTTTTCCGGATCACGCGGTGGCACGGGATAAAAAGGAGCAAAGGGTTTGCGCCCACTGCAGAACCGGCTGCACGGACAGTTTGCGGCTTGCCGATGCGTTCAGCCAATTCAGAATAAGAAATGGTTTGACCGTAGGGAATTTCCTGTAAGGCTTGCCAGATGGAATGTTGAAATTCAGTGCCTCCCACATCAAGGGGCAGCGAAGATGTTTCGCGGGAACCTCCGAGCCAAGCTTCGATTGCATATTGATATTCCCTTAATGCTTGTTGGTCTTGGACGAAATCGGCGTTTGGAAATCGTTTTGCGCAATGCTGCTGCATTTCAACAAGGCCTTCGCCCGGCGAACCCACATAACAAAGGCCCTTGCTGCTTTTGGCGAGAAGCAGCCGGAATCCGTGGTGCTCGGCGTAAGCCCAGTGGATGGTCTGTGCCATAGCCATCATCCTCCCATAGTTTAGTTTCAGTATACGCTCCGCGAGGACATTTTTCAGCAAGCAGATTTCCTGTTTGAGCTTATGGAGAACGGGAATACGAGGGATAAGACATAAGGAGGGATCTACATGGCAAGAGACAAAAACAAAGAAAGACTGGAAGAAGAGCGCCGCGAACAAGAGTTGCGTGAAGAACAACAGGCTTTTAAGGATAGTGCCAGAAACCTCGACGAACAGAACCGGATGAACGATACACAGAACCAGCAAAAATAAGCCGTATGCCAAAAACAGCCCGTGCACCGGAAAATCCGGTGGGCGGGCTGTTTTCACTAGGCGTGCAAGCGTGGTAGTATTGTACATAATACTTTTTTAGGAAAGAGTGGTTTTCATGTTTGACACCCTTGAACAATTGGTGGAAGAAAAAGGAATAAACAGCAAGCGTTCGGTCGCATGGAAGAAAATCAGCGAAGAAGAACGGTTATCGGAAAAATTTCTCACTGATAATGCGCGCAATATCCATTGGCAGCTGGTCTCCAAGCATCAACCACTGTCTGAAGGATTTATCCGCCAATACAGCGGCTTTCTTTATTGGGATGAAATCCTCCGCCACCAGCAAGTATCGGAGCGCTTTCTAGAGGAGTTTTCAGTCCCTGAAAAATGGCAGCCCGAAGAAGGCCAGCTATCTCCAAAGCAGTTGAAAGCCTTGGAAGCGCATGGCCAGCCTTTCGATGAACGGGAATACTGGAAGCTCGTATCCGCCAAACGCTTATCGCCGATGTTCATCGAGAAACATCATGATCAAGTCGATTGGCAGACACTTAGCGACCAGCAGGAATTGCCGATGACATTGATCGGCCGCCATGCAGATAAAGTCGACTGGCTCGCTGTGACGCGCGGGCAAAAATTGACGGAGCGGTTTATCGAAAAACACAAAGGCCAAGTGGAATGGGAAACACTAACGTTTCATCAGGCATTGTCGGAGCGGTTCATCAATCGCCATAGCGATAAGATGGCGGCGATCTCTGCGGAACAGCCGCGCTCAGAAGCCTTTCTCTACATGCATCTGGAAAAGATGGACCCAGAGACGATTCTGGCATGCCAGCAGATTGGCCAGGCAGTGGAATACGAAAGCTTCAAAGTCTATAGCATTTCCCGCAATAGCCGAAAAAAATACATTGTGGAGTTCTATCATTACGATGAACCGGATTCCCCGCGTTTTCTGAAACTGGATGATGAAGGCTTTTATGATTTGCTGGAAGAGTACGAGTTGCAGGATCATATTGAAGCGGATTTCCCGGAACTTTTGTTTATCGAAGAAATGCGCTTCTGATCAAACGCACCCAAATGAGGGTGCGTTTTTTTATATGGCTGAAGATTTTTCGGGATGCTGGCAGGCTTGTGTTTTCCGGCATCCCGTTTATAATGGGAAGAAAAATTGAAAGTTGGGACTATGCATGGCGATGACCGATTTGACGATTGCAAAAGAGGCGGCTATCCGGCCGATCCAGGAAATTGCACAGCAAGCTGGGATTGCGGAAGACGCTTTGGAACTATACGGGAAATACAAAGCGAAAATCGATGTGAATAAATTGCCGAAAACCACGAAGGACGGAAAAGTCGTACTTGTGACGGCAATCAGCCCGACACCCGCAGGTGAAGGGAAATCGACGGTGACAGTGGGACTTGCAGATGCATTAAAACAAAGCGGCGAGTCGGTCATGGTGGCGCTTCGCGAGCCTTCTCTCGGACCGGTCATGGGCGTCAAAGGCGGCGCGACAGGCGGCGGTTTTGCGCAAGTATTGCCGATGGAAGACATCAATCTTCATTTCACGGGCGATATTCACGCCATCACGTCGGCGAATAATGCGCTCGCTGCCTTGATCGACAACCATTTGCACCAGGGGAATGCGCTTCGCATCGACCCGCGGCGCATCACATGGAAGCGCGCACTGGACATGAACGACCGGGCGCTGCGCCACGTGACGATTGGTCTCGGCGGCCCTGCGCAAGGCGTGCCGCGCGAAGATGGCTTCGATATCACGGTCGCATCGGAAATCATGGCGGTGCTGTGCCTCGCCACTTCACGCGAAGACTTAAAAGAACGTTTGGCCCGCATGGTCATCGGCTATACGTATGACCGCGAGCCCATCACGGTCAGGGACTTGGAAGCGCAAGGCGCGCTCGCGTTACTCTTGAAAGAAGCATTCAAACCGAATTTGGTGCAGACGATCGAAGGGACGCCGGCGATCATTCACGGCGGCCCGTTTGCGAACATCGCCCATGGCTGCAATTCCTTGATGGCGACGAATACAGCAAGAAGCCTGGCAGATGTCGTCGTCACAGAAGCCGGCTTCGGTGCGGATCTTGGTGCTGAGAAATTCATGCACATCAAATCACGCAAAGGCGGCTTCCATCCGGATGCAGTCGTCATCGTTGCGACAGTGCGCGCGCTGAAAATGCACGGCGGTGTCGATAAAAAAGAACTTGGTGCTGAAGATGCGGATGCCGTGCGCCGCGGCATCGTCAATTTGGCGAAGCATGTGGAAACAATACGCCAATTCGGCGTCGAGCCGGTCGTAGCACTCAATCGCTTCACCGGAGATAGCGATGCGGAGCTCGCGCAAGTGATGGACTGGGCGAAAGCGGAAGAAGTCGCGATTGCCCTGACGGAAGTATGGGGCAAAGGTGGGGCTGGCGGGCTCGAACTCGCGGAACTCGTCAAACGTCAACTCGACAACGGCGCTGATTTCACCTATCTGTACGCAGAAGAAGATGCCGTCGAAGAAAAGCTGCGGACAATCGTGCAAAAAGTATACGGCGGTGCGGATGTCCAGTTGACGGATAAAGCGCAGAAGCAATTGGCCGAACTGAAGAAATACGGCTGGGACGCCTTGCCGATCTGCATGGCAAAGACTCAGTATTCATTATCCGACCAGCCGAAACTGCTCGGGCGCCCGGAAGGCTTCACGGTGACGATCCGCGAATTGATCCCGAAACTCGGCGCAGGCTTCATCGTCTGCCTGACAGGAGATATCATGACCATGCCTGGCCTTCCGAAATCACCTGCTGCACTCAATATGGATGTGGCGGAAGACGGGCAAGCGCTCGGATTGTTCTGATGAAAGCCAGCGTGCAAATTGTAGATTATGTCGAACAAGGCCAATCGCTCTATATTCAATTGAAAGTGATTGATGCGGAAGCTGGAACGACAGTTGAAGGCGAGGTCCGTTTTCTTGGGGAGTTGCTATACGGGGAATTGATCCACGAAAAGAAGTCGCCGCTGACGGATCAGGCGCGCATTGAAACGATCGCTTATTTGAAAACCCACTTCGGAAGATGTGAACTGAGCCCCATTTAGTGGACGATTTAATAAAAGCACCCGGCAGCTAGGCTATGACTTCGGTATTGTGCCGGAGTCATCTTTTTTAGGTTCCATTGTTTGCGCGTTCCGTTGTAATACTCCATGTATTCATCCACCAGCCCCTTTAATTCGGCTAGGCTGGTCGCTTGTTTAAACTCGACTTCATCTTTAAAGTGACCAAAAAACGATTCGATGGGGGCGTTGTCGAGACAGTTGCCCCTGCGGGACATCGATTGGGTCAATTTCATTTTCTTCACGCGTCGTTGGTATTCGGGGTGGGTGTAGTGGAAGCCTTGATCGGAATGGATCATCGCTTCCGGGTGAACATTGTCATCCAATGCTTCCTTCAGTTTTTGTAACGTGCGGTACACAATTTCCATCGTAAGCGTCGTCGTCACTTCGTAGGCGACGATTTCGCGGGTGGCGATATCTTTTACAGCGGACAGATACGCCATTTGTCCCGACCGGTTCGGTAGATACGTGATATCCGTGACGAAGACCTTGCCGGGTTCGTCTAGTTTAAACTTACGGTCTAACAGGTTTGGACAGACGGCGTGTTCCTGTGTGGCTTTGGCGATTTGCTTATAAGGATTCGCTCGCCGGATTTTGGCAAAGAGATTGAATTTGCGCATAAGGCGCAGAATCTTCTTGTGATTCATCGGGGTTTCCAGCAGTTCCGTAAGGATCATGTAAAAGGTGCGATACCCGACTTTCCCACGATGCGCATCGTAGATGCTTTTCAGCAACAGGTAATCTTCATAGTCCTGTTCTTCGCGAATGGCGTGCTGTTCCACTTTCTTCAGCCAAGCATAGTAGCCACTTCGACTGACTTCCGCTGTCTGGCAGAGGGCATCCACCATATTCTTCAGTTGGAATTTCCGGACCACCACATTGATCGCTTCGAATTTTTCCGCTGGGGTCAGCTGCGTTTCTTCGCCTGCCTCTCGAGTTCCTCGAGCTTTTTTAGCAACTCATTTTCGGCTTCCAGGTATTTTATGCGCGCTTCCGCCTTTTCCAACTTTTTCTCGGCAGAGAGCTTTTGGGTAGACGGCCGGCCGGTACTGCCTTTTCCACGGCGCTCTTCCCAAAACCCTTCTTCGCCGTAAAGTCGGAACGTTTTCCGCCAACGTTTTAATGTCTCTTTCGGTTTGTCCGATCCAATTACCGTCAGGTCAAATCCATTTTCGGCAAAAATTTGCGCCGGACCTTTGCCCTGCAAGTTTTCATTGACGGCTTTCACCTTAAATTCAGGTGTGTATTGAATCGTTCGATCCGAGACCGTTTTGACATTCGGATTCGCTTCCAATGTGCGTCGTTGATGTTCGTTAAAGATGATTTTACTCATGACAACCTCTCCCGTTCCAGTAGATATGTTCAGTATACCGGGGTCTGAAAACAGAAAAAACCCCAAATGGGGGGCACTTTTTAAAGTGTCTACCATTTGGGGTTCAGTTCAATGATTTCCGGAGTGGGTTTTTCTTTCTTTATTGTGACTGAATATTCAATTATTAATAGTCGATTCCATGCCGGATGTGCTAAGGTGAAAGAGATGAAGAGCCTGAATGAATAAGCGATTCAAAAAGGAGCGGTTGCCATGAAACTGCAGTCTACACGAAGCCAACAAAAACATTTATCGGTGGCGGCGTATAACGGAGGGTTTGCGCTTGTGCAGGAGATGCGTTATTTGAAATCGGACGGGCCAGTGGAGGAAGTGCAATTCCTGGACCTTGCTGAACGGGTGGAGACAGACTCGATTATTGTGAAAGGGCTCGATATCCTGGAGCAGAATTACGATTACGACCTGGTCAGCAAAGGGAAATTATTGGAACGCTATATCAACCGCAACGTTCATGTGCGGAACAGCGAAATCGGGGAAGAGTGGGAGATGCGTCTGCTCAGCGTGTCGGAATGCATCATCGGCGAACGGGCCGATACGAAAGAAATCGTCATCGATCCGGTCGGGGAACTGATTCTTCCGGCGTTGCCGGAAGGCTTATTGCTGAAACCGGCACTGGTGTGGAAAATAGCGCCAGCAGCGGTGGACCAGGAAATCAGAGTATCGTATTTGACGAAAAGCCTGGAATGGCATGCCCATTACACTCTGGAAATCAAAGACGACGGGTTCCAATTTGATGGCTGGATAAAAATTTTGAATCACAGCGGCGCGCATTACGAAAAGGCAGAGCTTGCTTTGGTGGCTGGGCATGTCCACCGGGAACAGGAAATGAAGAATGGTGATTCACCGATTTTGTATTCGCGCATGCAAGAGTCATTGATTACAGCGGAAGCTTTGCCGGACCGTCTTGTCTACAGGATCAACCGGCCGGTCACCGTCATGAACGAACAGCTCAAGCAATTATCGCTATTCTCGGCGCACGGCGCACAATTCAAGCGGGCTTATCAAGTGAGGTCAGGTGATACCCATGCCGATATCCAGCTCGAATTTTTCAACTCGAGCGAAAACGGTCTCGGCATGCCGCTGCCGGAAGGGGTGGTGAAAGTATACGAAGCCGGGGATTCGGGTGAAACGTTTTTCACGGGCGAAGGTCGAATCGAACACATAGCGCCTGGGAAAAACCTGCGTATCTATATCGGAAAAGCGACGGACGTTACGAGCGACAGCCATGAAAAATTGCGTGAAAAGCATGGCGTCCATGAATACATCACTTATGTGTACAAACTCGAAAATGAAAAGACAGAAAGCATCCGTTTACTGGTTGAACACGTTATTTTCGATCCCATTTGGGAAATGGAATCGTCCAGCCACGATTATGAACGGAAAAGCAGTTCGAAAGTGGAATTTGTCCTCCGGATCCAGCCTGAGACCACGGTTGAATTGGAGTTCACGTATAAAGTCGATAAACGGCGAGAAGAGCGAGGCTATTAGAAAAAGGAGGAGAACAATATGGAAGTCGCATCAGTCAATGGGCGCATACATGTGAAAAATCTGGCCGTAAGTATACTCGTTCCGGTCGTCGGCGGGTCGCTTGTCGGAGCGCTTGCCAATAGAGGCACCCGCGAGCAATACGAGCGGCTAAAAAACCCTTCATTTGCGCCGCCCGGTTGGGTGTTTCCGGTCGTCTGGATAGCGCTATACAAAATGATGGGCGTCGCCAAATACCGCGCGCAAGAAACAGCCAAACCGCTTGGGCGGGAGCGGCAGGTGCTGGCCCCATATGAATTGCAGCTCGGCTTGAATTTCCTGTGGTCGTTTTTGTTCTTTAAATGGGGGCTTCGGGGGACGGCGCTCATCGAAATGGCGGCGCTTCTCGGTGCAGTCATCTGGGCGGCGTATGAATTCTATCAAGTCGATCAGCTGGCTGGAGTTTTGATGGTACCTTATATCGCCTGGGTGGCGTTTGCGCTTGGGTTGAATTATTCATTCTGGCAGTTGAATAAATGATCGTCCAAAGTGTCGGAATCCCCAGCGGTTTCGGCACTTTTGTCCATTTTTTGACCTGGTTTTAAAAAAGTATTTCAAACACTGCAAACTGTTAAAAAATTATGATGCATAGTGATAGGAAAACGACTACAATGAAGGAAGTTGACAACGTTCGAGGCATGGCCTTTTTGGGACTGTTGAAATCAACGCAGTTGAATGGTATCAGGAGGGAAATCAATGTTAAAAGATGTGTTTATCGGCTTGTCTCAAAACCGTCTCCTTACGGCTGCGGCCAAAAAGTACGGCTTGAAATTGGGGGCCCAAACTGTAGTGGCCGGGACCAATATCGAAGAGACCATTAAAAGTATCCGCAGTTTGAATGCGCAGGGAATCAGCGCGACGGTCGACAACCTGGGTGAATTCGTTTTCGAGAAGGAAGCAGCGCTCGAAGCGAAAGAGAACATCATGGATATGATCGAAGCGATTCATAAGAATGAGGTCGATGCCCATATTTCCTTGAAACCGACCCAGCTCGGCTTGGATATCGATTACGATTTCTGCCTGGAAAACTTGAAAGACATCGTCGCACTTGCCCATAACTATCATATGCATATCAACATCGATATGGAAGATTACGGGCATGTACAGCCTTCATACGATCTTTTGAATACGCTTTCGAAAGACTACGATAATATCGGGACCGTCATCCAAGCGTATTTCTTCCGTGCCATGGACGATTTGCAGGAACATAAAGATTTCCGCCTGCGCATCGTTAAAGGCGCATACAAAGAGCCGGCGGATGTGGCTTACCAAACACGTGAAGAAATCGACGAAAATTTCATCAAGCTGATCGAATATCATTTACTGAACGGAAAGTTCACGTCGATCGCGACACATGACCATCACATCATCAACCATGTCGAAGCTTTCATCAAAGAACACGACATTTCATACGATAAATTTGAATTCCAGATGCTTTACGGCTTCCGCAAAGAATTACAGCGCGAGCTCGCGAATAAAGGCTATAACTTCTGCACATACGTGCCATTCGGCGATGACTGGTATGCCTATTTCATGCGCCGGCTGGCAGAACGACCGCAAAACTTGAACCTTGTATTCAAACAAGTGTTCACGAAAAGAACAATATCGCCATCGGGCGCTAGCTGGAGCATTTGTTCTTGGCCGCGCAACTAAAAACGCAAGTAAGTAAAGGCGTCTCACATTGGGGCGCCTTTTCTAATTCCAGACAACTTAAGGAGTGGCAGCATGTACAAAACGACGATTACGCCGCGCGTATCCGAAACGGATGCGGTTGGGCATATCAATAACACAACTTTGCCGGTGTGGTTCGAAGCCGGCCGCAACCCGCTCTTTGAATTATTCACGCCAGACCACGATTTCGCCAACTGGAAAATGGTCATCGTCAAAACAACACTCGAATTCACCGGGCAAGTGTATTTCGGAAAAGACGCCGAAGTCCATACCTGGGTCGAACGCATCGGCAACAGCAGCCTCGAGTTGTACGAAGAGCTGTACCAGGAAGGGCGCCTATGCGCAAAAAACCGGGCCGTCTACGTCAACTTCAATCTGGCACGGCAGCACAGTGAGCCGATTCCGCCCAAAATCCGCGCTGAACTGAACAAGCATTTGCTTGAGGCGAACGGACACTAAACTATATAAGTTAAATCATTACCTACACGAAACGATATTTCAAAAAAACGGAAATCATCAAATCACACCCTATTCGTTCATTAGCAGGTGAAGTTGAAAACCCCCCCTATTTTATTGTTTGTCTACTTGATGAAAGAGTGGAAGGCGGCGATTCCTGCGGGAATAGCATGACCCGCATCCTGTGGGCCCGAAAGCGTCCGCCTGGAGCGATTTCACCAATCTCTTTAGGTATCATCAACCTTTAATTTAACCTATTATAGTAAACTTGGTCTGATCGAACTTCACTGATGCTTTGCGGATTCTGAATAGTTTTTTAATTAATGCGGCTCTTGAAAGGCCATTTGGACATGCTATAATAAGTCCATTCAAAAGAATATTCACTCATATAATAGCGGGAATATGGCCCGCAAGTTTCTACCGGTCCGCCGTAAACGGACTGACTATGAGAAGCAATGGAACGAAAAGAAACCGCCTATTTCGACAGGCGGCTTCCTTTTGCGTTTCCTTTCGGCGAAGCCCGGAGGACCTTGCTCCACTCATGGTTATGAATGGATGCGCGTCCTCCGGGCTTTTTTGCGGAGGATGCGGGAAAAGGAGCGGAAAACATGAAGCAGTTGGAAGAGAAAATTTTAGCGGATGGACGGGTTTTATCCGAAGCCGTATTGAAAGTTGATTCATTTTTAAACCATCAGATCGACCCAGCTTTGATGCAAGCAATTGGGGAAGAGTTCGCTTCCCGATTTAAAGCGGCGGGAATCACAAAGATTTTGACAATCGAATCGTCAGGCATCGCGCCTGCGGTCATGACTGGACTCTTGCTCGGCGTACCGGTCGTCTTCGCGAGAAAGCGCAAATCGCTGACCTTGACGGATGGCTTGTACTCAGCTCCTGTCCATTCCTTTACAAAAAATGAAACGAACGACATCTCCGTGTCCCACGATTTTCTCGGGCAAGACGATGTCGTGATGATCATCGATGACTTCCTGGCGAATGGCCAAGCGGCACTCGGCTTGCTCGATATCGTCGAGCAGGTTGGGGCAGAATGTGCAGGCATCGGCATCGTCATTGAAAAAGGATTCCAGCCAGGCGGGAAATTGCTGCGCGATAAAGGCATACGCGTGGAAACATTGGCGAATATTAAATGGATGGAACCTGGGCACGTTGAATTTTACGGGGAGGTGCCGAACTGATGAAAAAAGCATTCGGAGAAGCGGCACTCGGCCTTCAACATGTCCTGGCGATGTATGCAGGAGCGATTCTCGTTCCCTTGATCGTCGGAGCGGCGCTCGGGTTGACGCCGGAGCAATTGACTTACCTCGTATCGATCGATATTTTGCTGTGCGGCGTTGCGACGCTGCTGCAAGTGTTCAATTCCCGCTTTTTCGGCATCGGCTTGCCGGTCGTGCTCGGTTGCACATTTACAGCAGTCGGGCCGATGATCGCCATTGGCGGCCAATATGGCATTTCAGCGATTTATGGGTCGATTCTCGTTTCCGGCCTATTCGTCATTGTCGTTTCCGGATTTTTCGGAAGCCTCGTGCGCTTTTTCCCGCCAGTTGTGACCGGTTCAGTGGTCACCATCATCGGCATCACGCTTATTCCGGTCGCCATCAATAATATGGGCGGCGGGCAGGGGGCGGCGGATTTCGGTTCGCTGTCCAACATCGCCTTGGCTTTCGGGACACTAGGGTTTATCATTTTCCTCTATAAATTCTCACGCGGCTTTATGCGCGCCGTGTCGATTCTCGTTGGCTTGATTGCCGGAACGGTCGTTGCCGGCTTCATGGGCAGAGTCGATTTCACGCCAATCGCAGAAGCGTCTTATTTCCATATGGTGGAGCCGTTTTATTTCGGGATGCCGACATTCGAATGGTCCGCGATCCTTACGATGATCCTGGTCGCGCTAGTGTCACTTGTTGAATCGACAGGGGTCTATTTCGCACTCAGCGACATCACGAAAAAAGAAATCAAAGAAAAAGATTTGGCGAAAGGCTACCGCTCTGAAGGCTTGGCGATTTTCCTTGGTGGCATTTTCAATGCCTTCCCGTACACTGCCTACTCGCAAAACGTCGGGCTGATCCAGATGTCCGGAGTGAAATCGCGCAAGATCATCTTCATCGCGGCAATCATGCTGATCGTCCTCGGGTTCGTGCCGAAAATCGGTGCCATGACGACGATCATCCCGACACCGGTCCTTGGCGGGGCGATGATCGCGATGTTCGGCATGGTCATCGCACAAGGCATTAAAATGCTGAGCGGCGTCATCTCGGAATCACAGGAAAACTCCATGATCGTCGCTTGTTCTGTCGGCATCGGGCTCGGCGTAACGGTCGTTCCGGAACTGTTCGCGCTATTGCCTGCAGGCGTCCAGATCTTGACGAGCAACGGCATCGTTGCCGGGAGCTTGACGGCGATCGGCTTGAATATCGTTTTCCATATGTTGCCGTCCCGTAAACGAAAACGCGAGGCGCAAGCAGTACAATCCAATCAAGCAGTCACACCCCATGGGTGAATAGAAAAGCTGTCCCTTCGATTAATGCGAGGGGACAGCTTTTATTTTTGCGCCTGGCTTTTTTCGAGCAGGAATTCCAATGTCTTCTGGAGGGTTTCCTGGCCATCGTTCGTGTCCAAGGCGTATTGATATTCATGCTTCAGGTTCTTATCGGTGCCGCGGAAGAAGACATCGGTGACATCAACGCCTTTGAGGCGCAGGCTGTCGGCCAGCGCGACCGATTGCGGCTCTAAGGGATCGGCATCGCCGGCTGAAATGAAGACGTCCGGATAAGCGGGCGTCACATGCTGGATCGTCGACATTTCATGGATATTGCCGAAGGTCTCGAAACTTTCTGCGCCTGTATAGGCGTTCAGGAAGAAATCGATATTCGGGAAGCCGGATTCGCGGACGGTTTCCATATCGTATAATCCGCAGAACAATAACGCCCCGCGCAATTGTTCTGAAGCAAGGGCCGGCGTCAACGCCATCGTCTCGGCAAGGGCCGGCGTAGATTGCAGGGCAGCCAATTGGCTGGCAATCTGGGCGCCGGCGGAATCGCCGCCGACAAAAATCCGCTCCATATCGCCGCCATACTTTGCAGCAGATCCATTTAGGAACTTCAAGGCTTCATTGGCCTGGATGACAGGGCCAGGATACAATTGGCCGGGCGCCAATGCGTAGTCGATATTGGCGACCAAATAACCGGCGTTCGCCAGCGTCATGCCGTAATCCTGCCGGCTGTCTTTCGATCCGCCGATAAAGCCGCCGCCATGGATCCACAGGATGACTGGTAAGGGGCCGGTAGCCTCCTTAGGAAAATAGAGATCCAGGAAGGCATTGTCGGATGCGTGATAGCGGAGGTCTTTGACGACTTCGACGTGGGACGCGATTTCTGCGATGTTCGGCGGCGGGCTGTAAATAGCGGACCCGATCAGTGGAGCGGCCGCTTCATCTTCCTTTAAATGACTGGCCAGCACGAACCCTGCGGAGGCAAGAAACGCTACTGCGAGCAGGGCTATTATTTTCTTGGAAATAGGTCGTTTGCCTTTCATGATTCCCATCCTCTGCACGGTAAAAACACCGAAATTTCAAACAAGCTTATTGCCATCCTATCATGTGCCATGCAGCTTCTCAAAAGATTAACTGTCATGAAATTGAAACGGAACTGTAAGGTCTTGGGGGTTCGCCGCCGGCCAAATCGGGTATTTAGAGGAGAGGCCGATGGGTCATTTCAAGAGTTGAAGGAGGGGGTTTCATGTTCGGATTGAGCGATTTGATAGCACTGGTCATATCTGCGTTTATCATTTTGCCGGTCGTTGTCTTTATCCGGGAAGCGGGTTATTTACTCGTCAGTACCTTGCTTGGCGCGAAGAATCCGCGTTTGACAATCGGTTCAGGTCCCCGAGTCTTCAAGATCGGCATGTTCGACGTGAGGAAATATTATCACTTATATAGTTGGTTTGCCTATGATGATCTAAAAAGGCAAAGTAAATTCGCATATATCATGCTATATGCCGGGCCGATTTTAGCGAATGTGATTGTGGCATTCGTTATCAATGCACTAGTGGCCAACGGGGTTTTGGACCAATACGAGACTTTCTGGAACCGGTTTGTGTTCTACGGTTTCTATTTTGTGCTGTTTGATGCAGTGCCGATGAAAACGGCGAACGGCATGCCAAACAATGGCATGATCATCTATGAAATGCTGCGCTATGGTAAGCGCACGGATTATAACGATGAACCGTTCTTGCCTTCGACAACTGAAGTCGAGGAACAGTATGAAGAGGAAATGGAAAAAGTAGAGGAAATGAAGGAAAACCAGAAAGATATTATTGAAAATGAAGATAACGACTCAGCAGAGCAGCAGGAAAAAGAACGCCGCGAGAAAGAAAATCTTGAAGAAAGCAAGGAGAGACAAAAAGAGGAATTGGAAAAAGCGAAGAAATTAACGATCAAACAGCGCCACGAAGCAAAAGAAGAGCGCACTGATTGAAGGCCGCATGCAATTAGGCTTGTCATGATATGATGATCATGTCGAAAAAGAGGGAGTGAATATACATGGGTGAAAGAACAAAAGGAATTCATCATATTACAGCTATCGTCGGGGAAGCGCAGGAAAACACCGATTTTTACGCAGGGGTGCTCGGTATGCGTCTCGTCAAGAAAACGGTGAATTTTGACGACCCCGGGACGTACCATTTGTACTTCGGAAACGACCAAGGGGCACCCGGCACCATCATGACCTTTTTCCCTTGGGGCAAAGCCTACCAAGGAAAAGTGGGAGACGGCCAAGTCGGCGTTACAGCTTTCGCTGTCCCTGAAGGCGCTTTTGCATTTTGGCGCAGCCGGCTCAAAAGCTATAATATTTCGTTTGAAGAGCATCATCGTTTCGGCGAACACTATTTGAAGTTTGAAGACCCCCATGGGCTTCAGCTAGAGCTGGTCGAACGCGGGGCAGGCGAGGCGAGCGGATGGACCGGAGGCGGCATTACACAAGACAATGCCATTAAAGGCTTTGCCGGTGCTGTACTGTTTACGGTCAATGCCGCTAAAACTGCCGAGTTATTGGAAGAAGTAATCGGCTTCGCCCGTAAAGAAGAGCAAGGCGATTACGTCCGTTTTGTCTCGGATGGCGAGCTTGGAAGCATATTGGATATCAAGCAGACCCGTGTCGGTACGGGCCAAATGGGCGTCGGCACCGTTCATCACATTGCATTCCGTGCAGACGATGATGTTGATCAATTGGAATGGAAAAACCGGGTCGAAGCTTACGGGCTCGGTGTTACGCCTGTCCAGGACCGCAATTATTTCCGGTCGATTTATTTCCGCGAATACGGCGATTTGTTATTTGAAATTGCGACCGACCCGCCAGGTTTTTCGATCGACGAAAGCCCGGATGCGCTTGGTGAGGAACTGAAATTGCCGAAGCAATACGAGCAGTATCGGAAACGCTTATTGGCGGAGCTGCCGCCAGTGTATGCGCGCCCGCTTGAATAAATATAAAAAAGCAGCCCGGGTTTCGATCCGGGCTGCTTTTTGGGTTCATCAAGATTTGGAGAGAGCGCCTTTTAGCACCAACTGGATGTTCTGCGGCCTTTCGGCAAGACGCCTCATGAAATAGCCATACCAATCTTTGCCGAACGGAACGTATGACGTCACTTGGTATTCTTCCGACAGTTCCTTCAATAAATCTGTCCGGAATCCGTAGAGCATCTGAAATTCGAAGCGGTCTTTTGGAATGCCTTGTTCTTTAATATAGTCGATGGCCGCATTGATAATGTGGTGGTCATGCGTGGCAATCGATGTGAATACCGGCTGGTCGAGGCGCAGCTTGATAAGCTTAAGGAAATTGGCGTCGACTTCCTCTGCCGATTGGTACGCTACTTGCTCGCTTTCCTGATAAGCTCCTTTCACAAGGCGCAGCCTGACGTTTTGGAGCGTATCCAAATCCTGTTCAGAGCGGAATAGATAAGCTTGGATAACGGTTCCGACACTATCGAATTCCTCTTTTAACGTATGCAATATATCGAGTATAGGTTGAAGGTGCTCGTAATTTTCCATATCCAAGTTAACGTAAATTCCGCGCTGCTCCGCTTCGGCCGCGATTTCACGGATGTTTTCCAAGCAGAACTGTTCGTCGATATCGAGCCCGATCTGGGTCAATTTGACTGACAGGTGTGCATCTACGCCGGCTTCTGTGATGGCATTAACTGTCTGAATGATTTCATCTTTTGCTTGTGTGGCTTCTTCGCGGCTGGTGACGAATTCACCGAGCCGGTCAATTGTGGCGGAGATGCCATCCTCGTTCAAAGCGCGGACGGACGCCATCATATTCGGAATATCGGTTCCGGCAACGACTTTTGCGGCGCCGAGTTGAAAACCCCATTTTTTGGCTCCGTTGTTCAATAGCCGGTTATTGGATAATGCGATAAAGAAACTCCTTGTGATCCCCATTACTAGCCCTCCAGTAGAATAAAATATCGATGGCAATCCGCCCCTTGGAAATAGCGGATCTAAGCGTGAATTAACCCAGTAGTACCAGCGGGTGCTGAGCTCCTAAAAGAGGTCTTTCTCCGTGTGGCTAGAGCATATCATATAAATGACTGAAAATAAAAATAACTATTGAAATAATTATATTTCTTATTGTCTACCTTCCACTTATTGGGTTTTAGTAAACAAATTATTCAAAAAAGTTTTTCTGGAAAATGAAAATCCTGTCTTTTGGAAGAAAACAAAGCCTTTGTAGCCGCAGTGGGAAAGCAAAACGTGTAAAATAGTCGGTATGTGTTTAAAACTATTTCCTATATACGGAAGGAGGGCTTGCAGATGAGGGCATTAGCAAAAAAAGGATTCACTTTATCTGTGCTTATTTATGCCGTTCTTCATTTCATTCATTATTTTCATGCCAATCCATGGACGGAGGCGCTGTTGCCGATTGCCGGATTGTTCAGTTTGGTGTTTGCTTTCGGCGTATTGCCGCTCCGTAAGCTGCAGCTGCAGACATTCCTCGCCGTTACTGCGATCGGCGTGCTGGCGGCGACGAGCCAGAATTTCTGGCAGGATCTGGCGTCAGCACTCGTCCAGATGGAAAGCCTGATTGCCTTATTGCTGATCGTTCCGATGATCAGCTGGGTGCTCAGGGAAGAGCCTTACATAGAAGAGATCATGAGTTTCGGCAATAAATGGCTGAACAAGAGCCAAACTTTTTACGCAGGGCTGATGGGGATGACGCAGATTATCTCGCATTTCCTGTTGTTCGGGGTCGTGCCGATGATGTACAGGTTCATTGATTCATTTCTGAAAGAGCATAAAGACGAAGCGTGGGAAAATTACAAAGGCACTGCGATTCTCCGCGGTTTCGCCTTGTCGACCATGTGGGTCATCAGCATTCCGAGCTTCATCTTCGCGGTGGGCGCGATGGATGCGGTGTTATGGAAGTCGATGCTGCTCGGCCTCGGCGCAGCCATTGCTGGGACCTTGCTGTCGGTTGCCTTTGCGACGGCCGATGAGAAGCGCTACGGCAAAGATTTCTCGGCAGTGCTGACGAATGAAATCGATAAGGCGGTGGCGAACTCCCGGAATGCGGGCAGTTGGAATAAAGACGTAGCCGAATTCGCTTTCCTGTTCATCTCGCTGTTCGGCACAATCTTCATCCTCCACGAATGGACGGGGGCTGACTTTCTTGTCGTCATCCCGCTCGTCATTCTCGTCTGGACCTTCTTGTACTTCCTGCTCAAAAGACGCACAGGAAGCTATGCGCGGGAAGCGGCGATTTATTACAGAGAGGGCGTATCGAGACAAGCCCAGCAGTTCAGCATCCTGCTCGCTGCAGGCTTGCTGATCTATGCGCTCAATCAATCGACAGTCGGCGATTACGTCATCGGTGCGATGAATTATTTGACCGGCCATGTGCCATTTTTGAATTTGTTGTTCCTGATTCCGTTCATCGTCATCTTCCTCGGCTTTATCGGGCTCGGGCCGCTGCCGGTCATCGTTCTCGTGACAGGGGTATTGGAATCGGCGGTCCTGCCGTTTCCACCTGAACTGATCGTGCTTGCGGTGACGTCAGGAAGCGTCATTTCCATCATCCTGTCGCCGTTCGTCATGCCGGTGATCATCTTAAGCAGCGTCAACGGCTTGAGCGGCATCCGCAATGGCCTGCGCTTCAATTTAAAATTCGCCATTGCTTTCTATATCATGATTCAAGTATTTGTCCAGACTTTATTGTATTTCTGGAGTTGAAAAAATGCCCGAAGAGCCTCACGGTTCTTCGGGCATTTTTGGGTCTTCATTGAAAGTAGAGTCATTTTGTCATATAATTTAGAAAATATAGAAAAGGGAGGCTGTCTAATGTCCGAGAATGCTGTCGATACTTTGTAGGTCGACTATTATGTCGATGGAGTACTCGATAATGACAGGGAAATGCTTGGCCGCCATCCAGGCGTGGTCACCGTAACGTTCTTGGCACCGGAAAGCTATTTGAAAAAAGCGGGCTTATTCGACCTTGCGAAAGCGCAATATGGATAATAGGAAACCCGCCATTCAAATGCTGAATGGCGGGTTTTTGCGCATCTGTCACAGTTGCGGCGCATGGATGTCCCAGGATAATTTCAAGGAATCAGCCAAATACTCGGCGGCTTCCATGGCTTCAAAATCATCGACTTGAAATTGGGAGTGGTTGGCTGCATAAATCGATTGGCGCTCGCGGAAAAGCTGTTCCATCTCCTGAAGAGTCTTATCTTTAAGGAGCGGCCGTGTTTCCGTCAGCACATGAATGCGTTCTTTCCAGGAATCCCAGGAAATATCGAAATACAGAACTGTGCAATTGGACAGGCAATTTCGGCGGTTTTCTTCCTGGAGAAAAGCGCCTCCCCCGACAGAGATCACGAGCAAGGGCTGGCTGCCAAAAGCTTTGATCAATTCCCGTTCTTTGTCGCGAAACGCTTTCTCCCCGTAGGTCTTAAAAATTTCCGGGATCGGCAAGCCGAATGCCTTTTCAATTTCTTCATCGATATCAATGAAATCGCGGTAAAGCTGGCGTGCCAGTAATTTGCCGACTGTCGTTTTTCCAGCTCCCATAAAACCTGTGCAGACGATGCTTTTCTCGCGGACGGACAAAGGGAAATTCAACGCAACCACTCTCTTTCTGTTTTAAATAATGTAAGTTTTCACTTCACCACTTTACCGCACTGCATCGGTGAATTGAAAGGAAGAAATGAAAAATATAAAGAAACTTTACACCATAGCTTGATGGATCATTGGCAGGGAATAAAGGGTAAAGAGAAAAAAAGGAGGGATAGGATGAGCAGCACATACATATTAAGTGGATCCTATGCGACTGCTGAACAGGCGGGTATCACGCTTTGGGAATTAGAATCTGCAACAGGCAAATTGACAAAAAAAGCAGAGGTCGCGGGAGTGGAGCGCCCTTCGTTCCTGGCGGTCCATCCAAACGGCACCAGCTTTGTTGCCGTTAGCGAAACAGGTGACGGGGAAGTGGTCGCCTATTGGCTTAATCCTCAAAAAAGACTGATCCAGGAACTGAACCGCCAAAATGCGGGGGGCGACCATCCTGCCCATATCACGATCGATGAAGACGGGCAGTGGGCGGTTTCCGTTACGTATTCCGGGGCGCATGTCACTGTCCATCCGCTGTCTGCGGATGGATCGATTCGTGAAATGACCGATTCCAAGCGCCATAAAGGAAGCGGGGCGAATGCGGATCGGCAAGACGCCGCCCATCCGCATTCGGCCTTTCAATTGCCGGGAACGAATCGCTTTTTCGTCTCCGATCTCGGAATGGATGCGATTGTCCGCTACCGTCTTGACCTTCATTCAGGAACGCTTGAGCAGGAAGCTGTGACCAAGACGGCACCCGGTGCAGGGCCGCGCCATCTTGCGTTTCATCCATCCGGAGATTTCGCTTACGGGGTGAATGAGCTCGATTCGACCGTTTCCGTTTATGCGCTGGAAAGCAAGGGTTTGAAAGAGGTACAGAACATTTCCGCACTGCCGGAACATTTCACAGGAACTAATACTTCCGCTGAAATCGCCGTATCGGGAGACGGGCGCTTTGTCTATGTTTCAAATCGGGGCCATGACAGCATAGCCGTGTTCCGGGTTGCGGAAGGCTTACTGGAATCGGTTGGCCATGCGGATGCCGGCGGAGCGGGGCCGCGGCATTTCACGCTGGTTCCTAACAGCCCGTGGATTGTCATCGCGCATGAAGAGTCGGGAACGATCGCCGTCAAGAAAATCGGCGAAGACGGGCTGCCAGGTGAGACAGCCGACAGTGTCGACACGGTCACGCCGGTCTGCGTGCGCTTGCTGAAATAGCAAAAGACAGAGCCGAAGCCCTGCCGATTACCAATCGGTTTGCGTTTTTTCCTTCAGCCCAAGTTCTTTCAATAGCCGGACTGCCGGGCTGTCCTGATTGCTTTCGAACGCTTTTTCCGTACATTCGGAATGCGGCGGATAATTCAATTCCTGCGCATGGCCGAGCGTCGACTCTTCCAGAAAATTCGTCGGGTCGGATTCTTCAAAGCAGGATGGTGCGATAAACGTGCGATGTGTATGTTCAAGCACGATCCGGCTTTCTGTGGAAGGTTCGTTTTCCTGAGGCATGAAAAACCAGGCAGCCGCAGCAGCAACGAGTACCACTACGGCCACTAGGACTAGCGGTTTGCGTTTCATCCTTCCGCCTCCTCGACGAGGATCTCCGCATCGCGGACGATGTCTTCAACTGGCGGGTTCAGGCCGTCATAATCTTTCATGATGACGCCTTCGTGGTCGATCAAATAAAACGAAGTGCCATGGATGACTTGATCGTCATCTTGCGGCTTCTGGGCAATCGCCTTGAAGTTCTCAAGCGCAAAGTCGGCGATCTCTTCCTGGGAGTAGCCCGTCAGCAGATGCCAGCTGGTCAAATCGACATCGTAGCTTTCCGCATACGATTTCAAGGTTTCCGGCGTGTCGACGGTCGGGTCCACGCTGAATGAAACAATCTCCACATCAAGCCCTTGCGCTTGAAGCTCTTCCTGGACGCCTTTCATATTCGCCATCATCGGCAGGCAGACAGTCGTGCAATTGGTGAAGACAAAATCAGCCAGCCAGACTTTTCCTTCGAGGTCGCTGGATCCGAAATCTTCATTATTATGGTCAGTGAAAGTGAATTCTTCTGTTTCCCAATTCAATGGGTCGTCAATGCCTTGGCCGCAGGCAGCCAAAAACAAGATGCCAATCAGCAAGAGGCTCAGTAAATAAGTTTGGGCTCGCAAAAAATTCGCGTCCTTTCTATGTTGAAGCTAGTCTTTCTTTAGCCTATTCCAAACCGTGCCTGACGACAAGCCGTTAGATTACGAAAAATATGAAGACATTGCGACATTGAGGCCGTTTGTGGAATTTCTTGGCAGCGATCGGCATCTTAACAAGGACTTTACATTTCAAATGTAGAATAGAAACTAAACTTGGTTTTGGCCAAAAGGAGGCGCTGCATGGAATTTTTGTTGAATACATGGACAAAAGAACGGTTGCAAGCTTTTCATGAAGGACAAATGGTCGATGGCTATTTGTATTTCGGCGCACATGCATTTGGGGAAGAAACGACATTTTCGGTTTGGGCTCCTGACATTGAAGGCATCGACGTAGTCTGCGTGAACCCCGAGACGGAAGACACATCCACTTATCCGTTAGAGCAGCATCCGCATGACGCGAGCATATGGGGAGTGAGCATCCCGGAAAATTTGGAAGGCCAACTTTATGAATATGCACTTCGGACGCTAAGGGGCGAAGTGCTATGGAAATCGGACCCGTATGCACGGCAAAGCGAGAAACGGCCGTTCACCAAATCGATCGTCTCGGGTCCCGAAGAATACGCTTGGCCGCTTGAAGTCTTGAAGCGCAAGCAAACGATCAACGATAAGCATCTGGAACGGGCGATGGCCATTTACGAAGTGCATATCGGTACGTGGCGGCGCAAGGAGAATGGGGAATTTTATACGTACCGTGAAATTGCAGATCAGCTGATTCCGTATGTTATCGAGATGGGCTTCACGCATATCCAGATTTTGCCGATTACTGAACATCCGCTTGATGAATCCTGGGGCTACCAGACAACGGGTTATTTTTCGCCGACAGGACGTTACGGAACAGCCGAAGACTTAAAGTATTTTGTCACATCCTGCACAGAGCATGGCCTCGGCTTGTTCTTGGACTGGGTCCCCGGCCATTTTTGCGTCGACCAGCACGGATTGGCGAATTTCAACGGTCAGCTACTTTACGAAGAAGCACGTGAAGAGCGCCGCATGAACCCGGATTGGGGCACCTTGAACTTTGATATCAATAAAGGCGAAGTGGTGAGCTTTATCTTGTCGAGTGCCCATTATTGGCTGGAGGAATTCAAATTCGACGGCTACCGGATGGATGCGCTCGTTAATCTATTGTTCATCCCGAATATCAAGGAGCGCCCCCATAATGCGGAGGGGGCGAATTTTCTCAGAAAGCTGACGGCTAGTTTGAAGCTCCATTATCCGGAGAAATTGTTGATTGCAGAAGATGCCTGGCATTATCCGAAAGTGACCCATCCGGTCGAATCCGGCGGTGTCGGCTTCGACTATAAATGGAACTTCGGCTGGATGCATGACACGCTCGAATATATGAAAACGCCGCCCGCAGAACGGTCGAAAGCCCATGGGAAAATGAATTTTTCGATGGTGTATCAATATGAAGAGCGCTACCAAGTGATTTTTTCCCATGACACTGTAGCGGATGGGCGAAAATCCCTGCTCAACAAGCTGCCTGGCACAAGGGAAGAGCGTTTCCTCCAATTGCGTTTGCTGTTTGGATTTTGGATGGCGCATCCGGGCAAGAAATTATTGTTTATGGGCCAGGAGTTTGGCCACTTCGAGGAATGGGAATTCCAGCCCGAACTCGACTGGGCATCGCTCGAAGATCCGCAACATAAAGGGATCGCTGATTTCATGAAAGAATTGCTGGCATTCTATCGGAGCGAAAAAGCGTTTTTCGAACTCGATGATGAACGCGATGGCTTTATGTGGCTCGATGCCGATAACCATGAACAAAGCGTGGCGACCTTTATCCGCAGAGGATTTTTGCCGGAAGACGAGTGTCTCGTGCTGTGCAACTTCTCTGAACATCATTATGAAAGCTTTCATGTGGGAGCACCGCGCAAAGGCTCCTATGAAGAAATTTTCTCCACAAATTCAGCAAAATTTGGCGGCACGGCTGCCGATTTGCAGCAGGCGGCAAAAACGCTCGATGTTCCGTGCGACAATCAGGATTACTCACTGAAGCTTGACTTGCCGCCGTTCACGATGAGCATCTGGAAAAAAAGAAAAGATGGGAGTGACTTATTGTGAATGAAAAAGTAGTTGCTATGCTTCTCGCAGGCGGCCAAGGAAGCCGCTTGAAATCATTGACGCACGATATTGCAAAACCCGCGATTCCTTACGGCGGGAAATACAGGATCATCGATTTTCCTTTGTCGAATTGCACCAATTCCGGCATCACGACGGTCGGTGTCTTGACGCAGTATCAGCCCCATGCTCTCCACCGCTACATCGGGCTTGGCACGCCTTGGGATTTGGATCGCCATAAAGGCGGGGTGACCATGCTGCCGCCTTACGCTGAAATCGATGGCATCAAATGGTATGCCGGCACAGCGAGTGCGATTTACCAGAACATCAATTTCCTGACCAGCTGCGAACCTGATTATGTCGTGATTTTATCGGGCGACCATATTTACAAGATGGATTATGAAAAACTCGTGGAATACCATAAGGAAAAACAAGCGGATGTCACCGTTTCTGTGTTGGAAGTGCCATGGGAAGAAGCGAGCCGTTTCGGCATCGTCAACACTGATGAAGACATGAATATCGTCGAGTTCGACGAAAAACCAGAAAAACCGAAAAGCAATCTGGCTTCCATGGGTGTGTATGTTTTTGATTGGGAAAAACTGGAGCGCTATTTAGAGGAAGACAATAGCATTGAAGAGTCTACACATGACTTCGGAAAAGATATCTTGCCGAAAATGTTAGTGGACCAACAAAAAATGGTGGCCTATCCGTTCAAGGGATATTGGAAAGATGTAGGGACGGTCGACAGCCTGTGGGAGGCGAATATGGATTTGCTTGACCCATCAGCAGGGCTCGTGCTGCACGATCCCGCCTGGCGGATTTATTCGTCAAATCCCCAGCTGCCGCCACAAGTCATCACAGAAACTGGGCGTGTGCAAGGTTCGATGGTCAATGAAGGCTGTGTCATTAGCGGGACGGTCAAACACTCGGTCATTTTCCAGAACGTGCTGATCGATAAAGAAGCGGTCGTAGAAGACAGCGTCGTCATGAGCGGCACGAAAATCGGGCGAGGGGCCCATTTGAGCCGGGTCATCGTTCCACCGGACGTGACAGTTCCGGAAAATTACCGGCTGCTCGAACCGGCAGCGGGCATCACGCTATTAACGCAAGACTTAATCGATTCATGGAAGGAGAGTGGGCAGCAATGACTTTGATGGCCGCAGTGGACGCATCTGTAAAAGTAGCAGGGCTCCAAGACCTGACCATTCATCGATCGGTCTCCTCGATTCCGTTCGCCGGAAGATATCGCCTAATCGATTTCGCTTTGTCGAATTTGGTGAATGCGGATATCAACTCCGTCGGCATTTTCGCTTCGCAGCCCTTTGGGTCGTTGATTGACCATATCGGCGTCGGGAAAAGCTGGGATCTGGATAGACGTAAAGAAGGCTTGTTCTTCCTTCCGACAACCCATCAAAATGGGGGCATCGCCACAGTGGGTTCATTCCGTGACTTTGAAGAGCATCTTCAGTTTTTTGAAAAGAGCCGCCAAACGCATGTGGTGGTCACGAGCAGTTTTGTCGCGGGGCAATTGGATTATAAAGAAATGCTTGCCCATCACCTGGCATCCGGAAAAGACATTACGGAAGCGGTCGGTGCAAGCGGCTCTTTGAAATCCTATATCTTGTCGCGCAGATTGATGCTTGAATTGATCCGCTCTTATCGGGAAAAGCGCATTCTCAGCGTCGAAGATTTAGTGAATTTGAAAAAAGCGCCCTATTCATATGGCGTTTATGAATATAAAGGATATTTCGCTATCATTGACTCGATTCAACAGTATTTTAAAGAGTCACTCGGACTATTGGATGAAAACAACCGCCGATTGCTGTTTTTGCCTCAAGCTCCGATTTATACGAAAGTAAAAGACGAACCGCCGACGCGTTACCTGGATGGATCAAGCGTATCGAACTCGATGATGGCAAACGGCAGCACGATCTTGGGCAATGTCAAAAACAGCATCATCAGCCGTGCAGTTACGGTGGGCATTAATGCGAGTTTGGACAGTTGCATCATTATGCAGAAGTGCACGATCGAAGAAAATTGTGATCTTTCTTATGTCATTGCTGACAAGGACGTCTATATCGAAAAAGGCGTGAAATTGAGCGGCACAGCTGATCGGCCTATCGTCCTCAGAAAAGGCGAACGGGTCACGAAGGAGGATTCTCAATGAAAATTGTGATGGCCGCTGCGGAATGCGCCCCTTTTGCCAAAGCGGGTGGGCTTGCTGATGTGATCGGTGCGCTGCCGCAGGAGTTGGCCCGTCTCGGACACGAGGTGCAGGTCATCATCCCAAAATACAGTTTGATCCATGAACGTTACCAGCAACAATTCCGGAAAGTGGAAGAACACTCCTTTGGATTTAAAGGTGAAGAGAGTAATTATGCGATACATGAACTCAATATGCACGGCGTTGAATTCCTATTTTTAGAAAATGATTCGTATTTTGAACGGGACAGCATTTACGGGCCGGATGATGCTGAGCGCTACGCGTTTTTCAGCCGGGCCGTACTGGATTTTCTAATGCGTTCCGAAACCGCTCCCGATATTTTGCATGTCCATGACTGGCACACGGCTGTTTTGCCATTTCTATTGAAGGAAGATCCGCAATACCAGCAAATGTCCGGCCGCGTGAAAACAGTCCTGACGATCCACAATATCCAGTTCCAAGGGAATTTTTCGAAAGATGTGTTTTTGGAACAGTACCGCATGGATGAAAGGTTTTACGATGATGGCCAAGTGGCATGGCTCGAAAATTTCAACTCTTTGAAAACCGGCATTTTATATGCTGATAAATTGACGACTGTCAGCCCAAACTACCGCGATGAAATCTTAACAGCAGCTTACGGGGAGCATTTGGAAAACCTGCTCACTGAACGGCAAGCAGATTTGCATGGCATATTGAATGGCATCGATACAGAAGCTTATAATCCGAAAACCGACGAACACATCGCGCAGACTTTTAGCGCAGAGGAGTTGCAGGGGAAACAAGCGAACAAGCGCGCCATTCAAAAACGCTGCGGCTTGCCGGAACAGCCGGATATTCCATTATTGACGATGGTATCGCGGCTTTCGGGACAGAAAGGGATCGATGTGCTCGAACAAAGCTTGCCTGAATTTTTGGAAGGGGATATCCAGTTTGTGCTGCTCGGTTCTGGGGAAGTTCATTACGAAGAGTTTTTCCAGCGACTTGAAGTGGATTATGCGGGAAAAGTCTCTGTCCATCTTGGTTTTGATGAAGCCTTTGCCCATCAATTATACGCAGGCGCGGATATCTTCCTGATGCCTTCGCATTTTGAACCATGCGGCTTGAGCCAATTGATTTCCATGCGCTATGGCACGATTCCGGTGGCAAACCGGACAGGTGGCTTGCGCGATACGGTAGACGAATATAATGAAGACGATAAGACAGGAACGGGCTTCTTAAGCGATTTCAAAGCCGGCCATCATTTCGATGAAGCCTTATCGCGCGCGCTGTCCTTCTACGACAAGCCCGACCATTGGAATGCGTTGATCGATAATGGCATGGCGAGAGATTCCTCATGGTCGCGTTCGGCGAAAGAATACGAGAAATTATATACGAGCTTAAACTGAAGGGTGTGTTGAGAATGTTTTACTCCAAGGAGCAATTCAAGGAAGAATTCAACCGGCGATTAACAGTGGAAAATGGGGATAAAACAGAAAACACAGCCTATAACGTATTAGGAAAAATGGTTTGTGAACAAGTGTTGCAGGAATGGGACAAGCAGCAAGCAGCCAACCGGGACAGCGGTGATAAACAATTGTATTATCTGTCGATCGAATTCCTGCTCGGCCGCTTGCTCGGGCAAAACCTGTACAATTTGGGTGCTTACAATCTGGTAGAAGAAGCGCTCGGCGAACTCGGCTATAAACTATCGGAGATTGAAGAACTCGAACAGGAACCGGGGCTTGGCAACGGCGGGCTCGGACGCTTGGCTGCGTGTTTCCTGGATTCATTGGCTTCGCTCGGCTTGCCCGGACATGGCTGCGGGATCCGCTACCGCGGTGGTTTGTTCACACAGCATTTCATCAAAGGCTTCCAAGTGGAGTTGCCGACCGATTGGATTAAAGAAGGCCAGAGTCTCGAAGTGCGCCGCGATGACCTCGCGCTCGATATCCCGTTTTATGGGGAAGCAAGCATGACTGTCGAAGAACAAGGCGTCCGCACGGAACTGGAAAATGCGGTATGGGTCAAAGCCGTGCCTTATGATATGCCGATCGTTGGGGCGCAGGGCGGTACCATCAATACGCTCAGGCTCTGGCAGGCGGAAACGTCTGATCGGCCGCTGCCTTATGGACTCGGGTATTTGGTGAATGAACTCGAGACGGCTAAAATATCCGATCGTCTTTATCCGGATGATGCACTCGATAGCGGAAAGCTGCTGCGCCTAAAACAGCAATATTTCTTGTGCAGTGCTTCGATCCGCACGATCCTTTCAACGCGCAATTTCGCTATCGAAGAATTGCCTGAAAAAGTAGCGATTCAAATCAATGATACGCACCCGGCGTTGTCCGTTCCTGAATTGATGCGGATATTGATGGACGACTATGAGCTGGATTGGGATACAGCCTGGTCGCTGACGACGCGGACCATCTCTTATACAAATCATACGATTTTAGAAGAAGCGATGGAAAAATGGGAGAGCCGCCTGCTGCGCCAGTTACTGCCACGCGTTTACGAGATCATTGAAGAAATCGACCGGCGCTTCAGAGCCGAATGGGAATCGAAGGAATTGGATGAACAAGCCGTCCACAAACTGTCGATCATCGATGAAGGCGTGGTGAAAATGGCCGTCTTGGCCGTCGTCGGCAGCTATAAAGTGAACGGGGTAGCAAAGCTTCACACTGAGATTCTCAAGAAACGCGAAATGAAAGAACTGAATGAATACTTCCCGCATAAATTCCATAATAAGACCAACGGCATCACACATCGCCGCTGGCTGCTTGCGGCAAATCCGGAATTGTCCTCACTCATTACCGAACACATTGGCCCGGATTGGATCCAGCAGCCTGAACAATTGAGTGAACTTGGGTATTTGGCGAATAGCCGGCCGTTCCTGGAATCTTTCCAGGCCATCAAAAGGCTGAAAAAAGAGCATTTGATCCACCACCTCGAAAGAGAGCACAATACCATCGTTGACCCCGATTCGATTTTTGATATCCACATCAAACGAATCCACGGTTACAAGCGCCAACTGATGAATATTTTGCATGTCCAGCAGCTATACAAGCGCATCAAAAGCGATCCGCATTACCGGCCGTATCCGAGGACCTTCTTGTTCGGTGGGAAATCCGCCCCGAGCTATCATTTTGCCAAACAAGTCATTAAGTTAATCAATACGGTCGCCGAGCGCGTCAATAATGATCCTGTCGCCAGGCGCCATCTGCACATTGTTTTCGTTGAGGATTATAACGTCAGCCACGCAGAGTTCCTGATTCCCGCAGCGGACATCAGCGAACAAATCTCCACGGCTTCCAAAGAAGCGTCAGGCACAGGTAATATGAAGTTCATGATGAACGGCGCGTTGACCCTTGGGACGTATGATGGGGCAAACGTGGAAATCTTCGATGCGGTCGGTGAAGAAAATGCCTTCGTCTTCGGAATGAGTTCAGAAGAAGTCATGCGTTTCGAGCATGACGGAAGCTATAACCCGAAAGACATCATCGAACAAGATCCGTCTATCCGCGAAGCAATTGAAGAGTTAGCGCGCGGAGAATGGTCGGATGGCCCTCATAATTCCGATTTTATCGTACGCCAATTGACAGAGCATGGGGACCCGTTTTTCGTCCTGAAGGACTTGGCGGACTATGCTAAGACGCATGACCGTGTGCTTGATGCATATGGCCATCCCGTCGAATGGGCGAGCATGTGCGTAAGGAATATCGCGGCTTCCGGCATTTTCTCAAGCGACCGGACGATCCAGCAGTATTCCGAAGAAGTATGGGGATTGTCGAAAGTTCCGACTAACTGAAACCGGCAGGAGGATGAGCAATGGCACAAGCAAGTTTCGATAATACCGATCTGGCTGATTACAAAGCGAGCGGCGCTTTGGAAGGGAAAGTGGCGATTGTCACCGGCGCAAGCAGCGGCATCGGGCAAGCGGTCGCGATCGCCTATGCAAAAGAAGGAGCGCGTGTAGTCATCGGCTATCTCGATGACGATGAAGGCGCCGAAAAAACCTTGGGCATCATCCAATCCTACGGGGGCGAGGCGCGTGCTCTGGGCGCAGATCTCGGGAAATCCGAGAATTGCGATGCACTCGTGAACTTTGCGCTCGAAGAGTTCGGCGCGTTGGATATCGTCGTCAACAACGCGGGGTTCCAATATCCGCAAACGTCGCCGCTCGATATCAGCGACGAGCAAATGCTGAAAACTTTTGAAATCAAGGCATTTGCGATGTTTTATTTAGTGCGTGCGGCTTTGCCTCATTTGAAAAAAGGGTCGCGCATCATCAATACCGCTTCCATCAATGCCTACCGGGGCCATTCGGATCTCATCGATTATTCAGGGGCAAACGGGGCGATGGTCGCCATGACTCGTTCCTTGGCCAGACGGCTCGTCCGTGAGGAAATTGCGGTCAACGGCATTGCGCCAGGCCCGATATGGACGCCGCTCATCACGAAAACTTTCGGTGATTTGAACCCGGACGTCGGGTCTGATTTCGGTGAAGACGTGCCGGCAGGACGCCCGGGACAGCCATATGAACTCGTAAAAGCCTATGTGTTCTTAGCGGATCCGCAAAATTCCTATATGACCGGGCAATTCTTGCATATGAACGGCGGCGACTATATGTCGACATGAAAGCACGGGGATAACCCGTGCTTTTTTATATGGAATTTCCGCGTTTTTCGTGAGCTATGGTAAAATTCGGGTAAGAGGTGGAAAACATGAAAAAGACAATGTGGCTCGCCGTTTTGCTGCTGGGTTTAATGGGCTGCGTGCCGCTCGGTGAACCGGCTAACCCGAAACCGGCGGAACCGGAACAGGGCGCAGCGCCAGAACAACCAGGGGGGCTCGCTGTTCATTATATCGATGTCGGCCAAGGGTCCGCCGCGTATCTGGAATGGGACGGCTATTCAATGCTGATCGATGCCGGCGATTGGAACGCCAGTGATGTGCTGATGTATTTGGACAAACTGGAAGTCGAAAAAATTGATATCGCGGTCGGGACCCATCCGGACGCCGATCATATCGGCCAGTTGGCGCGCGTCATCGAAACTTACGAAGTCGGGGAAGTGTGGATGTCAGGAAACCCGAGTTCCTCCAATACGTTTATCCGGACGCTGGAAGCGGTCGATGAAGCCGGAATCCCATATGAAGAACCGCGGCGTGGGGACGAATACGAAATCGGGTTGCTGGAAATCGAAGTACTCCATCCCGAAGAATTGAGCGGCGATACAAATGGCGATTCGCTGTCGTTCCGCATCAGTTACGGGGAGACAGCATTCATCTTTACAGGCGATGCAGATATCCAGGCGGAGCAGGAAATGGTCGCCAGCAACTTGCCGCTGGAAGCGGATATTTTGTTGATGGGCCATCATGGCTCCAATACGTCCACGGACTTGGAATTTTTACAGGCAGTCGAACCCGATGTGGCGATTTACAGTGCGGGCATTGATAATCCATATGGACATCCTTACGCTGAAGTGCTGGCATCAGTGGAAAATGAAGGGGCGGAAGTGTATGGCACTGACGTCAATGGCACAATCGTCGTCGAGACGGATGGACAGGAATATAGCGTCGAAACTGACCGGGAAGGCATCGCCAAAGAAGGCAGCAACCGCTGTGTGGACATCAATGGAGCCTCAACTGCGGAGCTGTCGGAGCTGACAGGAATCGGAGAAGCATTGGCGGAAGCGATTATCGATGAGCGTCCGTTTGAAACGCTTGATGACTTGACGCGTGTCAGCGGCATCGGCGAAGGAAAACTTGCCGGATTGAAAGAACAGGGATTAGCTTGTGTAGGGGAGTGAGCAGATGAGGGGAGTATTGGATCGTTTTGAAGATGGCGGTGTGGCCGTCATCATCGCAGAACAAGCCGGGCGCGAATTCCATGTGCCGCTGCGCTATTTACCGGAAGGCAGCAGGCAGGGCATGTGGTTCACGCTGAGCATCGAATCGGGGCGCATCGTGGATATCGAAGCGGATCTCACGCAGACGAAGGAGCGCATAGGTAAAGCTGAAGAACTGATGGCGCGTTTACGCAGCAAAAACACAGGCAGCCGGTTCAAGCGAAAATGAAAAAGCGTATGGAGATTTTTTCTCCATACGCTTTTCTTGTACTTATTTTTAAGTGGATGTGAGTTCGGTCAGTTCCAGATGATAGTCCGCTACTTCATTGCCTTTATAGAGATTGGTCGTATCGGTAAAGTAATTGGAAATGGCAGCGTCGAATTCCTGGCCTTTAGCCGGCAAAGCGACGCGGAAATTCATCTCATATAATAGCACGGCAATGTCATGGTAGGCATCGCTTGTCACTTTGAAGTCACAGGAGATGTGTCTGCGGCCATCCGCTAAGCTGTGAAGTTCAAGCTGGTCTGTTTCGATTGGGCGGCCGTTCAATTGAATGATTTCGCTCATCGTCTATTCCTCCATTCCGTTTGCTGAAAATTGGCGACCCGATGGGGATAGGCTCATTTTCAAAAAACATTATAGTAACGGTACCATGAAAAAAACACCAAAGCACAATTATGTGCTTTGGTGTCTGACTTTTTCTGCGCGTGTTTCTTGTCGTTTCGGTTTCTTGATATCGGCATAGATCAATGCGCCGACCAGGAACAATCCGAGGTACCCGACGACCGGGTAGAACCAGTTGACGAGTTTCGTGAAGCCGACAAAGCTCAGGATGTATGCAGCGACTCCGACGATGATGACGAATATGCGGAATTTCGCTGTTCCCATTTCGACAAAACGTGCAGAGAACGAGAACAGCATGCTGACGCCGGTGTTATAGATCATGCCGAACAAAATGACCGACATGAAGACGCCAAGTGCTGGTGATAGGTCATCCGCAATTTGCAGCATTGGCATTTCCGCCGTGCCGACAACATCGATTTTCGAGAAGATCGCCAAATGGCTCAAGATGATCAGGATACCGAGCCCAAGCCCGCCAATCAATCCGCCGCGTGCCGCGATCTTTTCGTCTTTTTCAGTTCCGCCCATGACGATGGACATGGAAGCGCCGACCGCGATATTGAAGGATACGTAGTTGATGGCGGACAGCCACCAGTTTCCAACCGCGGATTCCTGTTCTTTGGCGATGGATTCAAGCGCTGAAAACGAACCGTCCATTGTCGTCAGACTATAGGCAGCAAGCGCGATGACTGAGAGAATCAGAAACGGCGTGATGCTTCCGATAATATTGATGACTTTTTGGACATTCAACATGATCGTCAAGATGATCAAAGCGGCCATTACGGTGCTGCCAAGAGCGGCTGACCAGCCGAACTGCTGAGAGAAAATCGAACCGGCTCCGGCAATCATGACGACCCCGACGCCGAATAGCGTTAAAATGATGATGTAATCGACAATCGTGCCGATCAATCGCCCACTGATGCCGAAAATGGCTTCTTTATGGGAAGTAGTGCGCATGCGGCTACCGAGGCGCGTCAAGCTCATCCCGAGATAAGCGAAAAGTGCGGTGGCGATCACTGCTGCCACAGTTCCCATCATTCCAAAGCTGGTGAAATACTGCAGGATTTCCTGCCCGGAAGCGAAACCGGCACCGACAATGATTCCGATAAAGGCGCTCCCCATTTTGATACTTTTAAACATCTTGCTCCCCCTCGTTAAGCGTACGAATTTACTTATTTGAAAATTAAACTTTTTCAAATATAGCAAAATTAAAACGTTTTCACAAATCCAATCGGGAAAACAAGAGTATTTTACTAGTTTTTTGAGTCGAGATAGGTAACATAATAATATTCGTGATATAGCATTTTTGGAAAGAAATTAATTCAAGGCATAACAAAACCCCTCTCGGCAAAATGCCGTGAGGGGTTTAGCTGAATATTAATGGTCTTTATTGGCTACAATAACCAATTTGCCTGTGTCGAGCACTTCTTCGTACTCGTCAGCTTCTTGTTTTGTAAGTCCAGCTGCTTCTAATTTTGCGCGCAATTCATCGCCGCGGGAAGAAGTCATGTTTTTCATGCTGTCGAGGAAGCCTTGTTCTTTCATGCCAACCGACTCTGTATCAAGTGCTTTTGTGATGTCTTTCGTGCGTTTCGGGTCATGAGCGAAAATATAGATGTCGTCATGCGTGAACCCTTGTGACTCAAGCTTTTCAATTTCTGCTTTTGCTTGTACTGCGTTTTCAACTGATAGTTTAATTACCAAAACGAATCCCTCCAATATTTTCTTCTTACTTCCTATATACCACATGCCAAAACTCTTAAACTATGCGGCGTGTGTTGAAATGATATACTGAGGGAAAATTGGAGGAGTGGTGACAATGAAGATTACGCCAATCGGGATTTGGGGCGGCTACCCGAATAAAAACGAAGCGACCTGCGCTTATTTGATCGAACAGGACGGCTACCGCTGCTTGCTCGACTGCGGCAGCGGAGTGGTCGCGGCGGTGCAGAATTATACGGAACTGAAAGACATCGATGCGGTCGTCATCAGCCATTATCACCCGGACCATGTGGCGGATATTGGCGTCTTGCAGCATGCGGCGATGGTCGGGATGCAATTGAAGGAATGGGATGTGCCGTTGCCGATATTTGCGCATGATAAAGATGAGCAAGGATTTGCTGCATTGTCCTATAAAGGCGTAACGGAAGGCCGCGCGATCCAAGTGGGCGACACGCTCGAACTCGGGCCGTTCCAAGTGACCTTCTGTGAGACGGATCATCCTGTCTACTGCCTGGCGATGCGCTTTACGAACGGAGAGCGGTCAGCGGTCTTCACGGCCGATACGGCATGGAAAGATGAACTCGTGCCGTTTGCAGAATCAGCTGACCTGCTCGTTGCAGAGTCGAATTTATACGAAAAATACCTCGGCATCATCCAAGGCCATATGAGCGGCAGCCAGGCAGGAACACTCGCCTCGTCCGCTTCGGCCAAACAGCTGTTGCTGACCCATCTGCCGCAATACGGGGAACTATCCGAAATCCTCGCAGAAGCGAAGAAAACCTACGGCGGCGATGTGTCATTCGCTGAAATCGGCAAAAGCTATCAATTGTAAGTAAAGCAGATAGTTTGAATTTGAAGGAATTTCCTCCTATGCTTAAAGCATCCGAATGGATGAAAGGAAGTTGACACATGACACAACAATCAAAAGAGCTTGCGCTTTCCATCCTGGACCTGGTTCCAGTGCGCCAAGGCTATCCGATGCAACAAGCATTCGAAGATATGAAAAACCTCGCACGCCATGCCGAACAGCTCGGCTATAAACGGTTTTGGCTGTCCGAGCATCACAATACACCGACGCTCGCGAGTTCCGCGACGTCGATTCTCATTTCCAAAGTGCTCGAAGCGACCGATACGATCGAAGTGGGCTCCGGCGGCATCATGCTGCCGAACCACACGCCGCTTGTCGTCGCCGAACAATTCGGCACGCTTGAGACGATGCATCCGGGACGCGTCAATCTCGGTCTCGGCCGCGCACCGGGCACTGATATGCAAACAGCCCGCGCACTTCGCCGGACGACACAGGAAACCGCGTTCCAATTTCCTGAAGATGTCGAAGAGCTGCAGCGCTACCTGGGGCCGCTCGAGGTGCAGGAATCCGTGAAAGCCTATCCAGGCGTAGAGACGGAAGTGCCGTTATTCATTCTCGGCTCGAGCACATCGAGTGCGGTGCTTGCGGCGAAGCTCGGCTTGCCGTATGCGTTTGCGGCGCATTTCGCCCCGCAGCAGCTGGAGTCGGCAGTCGCCATCTACCGCAGCCGCTTCGAGCCTTCCGATACATTGTCAGAGCCGTACGTCATCGCTTGCGTGAATGTGGTCGGTGCCGATAGTGTGGAAGAAGCGGAGCAGCTTTCGACGTCGAGCGACCAGTTTTACTTGAACGTCGTCCGTGGCACGAAAAACCCATTGATGCCGCCTGTCGATACGATGGACGGCCGCTGGAGCTATGCAGAAGAAGCGATGGTCAAATCGATGGCGCGCTATACATTCAAGGGGAATGCCGAACAACTGGGAGAACAAATCGGCCGTTTTGCCGGTGAGTTGCCAATCGATGAATTGATGGCTGTTTCCTATATTTATGATCAGGACAAGCGGGTGCGTTCTTACGAAATCCTGAAACAAGCGGTATCGAATGCTGTCCGATTGCCATGAAATGTTCACCTGACCGACGGCAATAGCCGCTCGGCTTCATGTATAATACTAGGGAAACTTGAAGTTTAAAGGTGGTAATAACGTTATGGACTTTCTCTATTTTCCTGAAGATAAATCAGAATATATTCCGGGAATCATCTCGGTCGTCATCATTTTCATCCTATCGATCCTGATCGTGCGTCTTTTGATGAAAGCATCGCGGAAGCAAGTCAAAAAATTGAACGAGCAAGGATACCCGGTGATTTACGACCGTGGTGAGATGCTGAAAGATTCTGATGAGCAAGCACCAGCAGAACGGCAAACAAATCCGAATACACCGGAAGAGCCGAAAGACACAAACGGCCCGCCGACCAAAAAGCCCTGAGGTTTCAGGGCTTTTTCTAGTTAGTGGAGCGTGTATAGTGAAACAATACTTTAAATGAAAAGAGTTGCCATCATGACAAAAAATTTAGCGGGCGGCTTTCAATGGGCGATTTTCCTTATCGCTTCATCCATTGCAGCCCCCATCGCCATCGCAAACATCTTCGGCATGGACACTGCCGATACCGCGCTGTTCTTGCAGCGCACCATTTTCGTCCTCGGTATCGCTTGCCTGATCCAAGCCTTTATCGGCCATCGCTTGCCGATCAATGAAGGGCCGGCTGGCTTATGGTGGGGCGTGTTTATCGTCTACGCCGGGCTTGTCGGCGTATTGTATTCAACTGCCGAGGAATCGTTGCAAGTGCTGCAAAGCGGTTTGTTTTATAGCGGTATATTATTCATTGTTTTCGCCGTGATGGGAGTGGTCGATAAGCTGAAACAGTTTTTCACTCCGACGGTCACCTTTGTCTATTTGCTGCTGCTCGTGCTGCAGATCAGCGAATCGATCATGAAAGGCCTGTTCGGCATTGCGTCGGAAGGAGATTTAATGGATGTGTGGGTGCTGCTGGCAGCAATTGCCGTCATCCTGATCACTTTCTATTTCATGTTCCACCGTTCAGCGTTCATCAGCCGCTATTCAGTACTTCTTTCCGTCGCTTTTGGCTGGCTGTTGTTTTGGGCTATCGGCAAAGCGCCAAGTATTCCAAAGGCTGATGGGGCATGGGTAACATTCCCGGATATGCTGGTCTTTGGCCCGCTCGTCTTTGACGGAGGGATGCTTGTTACGACCTTGTTCCTGACCGTCTTGCTTATCGCCAACATGATGGCTTCGGTCCATGTGATGGAAAGCTTGCTGAAAAATGCCTTTTTGATCCAGACAGAAGATCGCATGAAGCAAGCTTCTGTTGCATCCGGCTTGAACCATCTGCTTGCAGGGCTGTTTTCTTCTGTCGGCCCTGTGCCGATTTCCGGTGCAGCGGGATTTGTCAGCGCGACAAGGACTCCGGGACTGCGCCCGTTTATCGTTGGCGGTGTCATCGTCACGGGCATCAGTTTGTTTCCGCAATTGATGGCCGTGCTCGCTGCCTTGCCGGCTCCGGTTGCCTATGCCGTCATCTTTGCGATTTTCTCCAAAATGGTGGAAATGGCTTTCAACGCGCTTGAAGCGGAAGAAAATAGTAAACGAGCTTACAAAGTAGCGGCTTTCGGCCTCATGACAGGGGTCGGTTTGATGTTCATCCCGACGGAAAGCATGGCAGGGTTGCCGTCAGCTGTCGCTGCTATTTTATCAAATGGCCTGATAACAGGGACCATCATTGCCATCCTTATTGAACAAGTAATGATGCGGTTCGTGCGGGTAAAATAAAAACAGGCGGCATAAAGGGAAATCCTTTATGCCGCCTGTTTTCTATTAATTTTGCTGTTCGATTTCTTCGGTCAAGCGTTCTAGTTCGTCGATCAATTCGCCGATATAGGCAATCGTGTTACGAAGCGGCTGCTCGGTCGTAATGTCGACGCCGGCCATCTTGGACAATTCGACAGGGGTTTTCGTTCCGCCTGCGTTCAATACGCCAATCCATTCATCGACGGCTGGCTGGCCTTCCGACAAGATGCGCTTCGACACTTGCGTGGAGATCGTTAGCCCGGCGCTGTAAGTGTATGGGTAGAGACCCATATAATAATGCGGCTGGCGCATCCACGTCAATTCCGCGCCTTCTGTGACTTCGACATCGTCTCCCCAGAATTCTTCGAGTACGCCGCGTTTCAGTGCATTAAGTACACCGGCGTTGACGTTTTCTCCGGCATCGATCTTTTTATACACTTCGCGCTGGTAGGCCGCTTCGAGCAAATGGGTGACGAAGTTATGGTAATAGGTTCTGGCCACAATCGATGAAATGACCCAACGCTTGAATTTCGGGTCTTCGGAATTCTTCAGCAAATGATTCGCCACAAGCATTTCATTCATCGTCGATGGCGCTTCGATAAAGTACAGTGAAGGGCGCGCGTTGAATAGGTTCTGTTCGCGGTTCGCGTGATAGAAATGACCTGCGTGCCCGAGTTCATGCGCCAACACGAATACTTCGTTCATGCGGCCGGTCCAGGAAATCAAGATATACGGATGATCGCCGTAAGGGCTCGCGCAGAATGCGCCTGTCGACTTACCTTTGTTCTGGGCAAAATCGATCCAGCGTTCATCGTACGACCGTTCCACCATATGCAAATAATCCGTTCCCATAATGCCGAGCGCATCATTGATATATTGTTTCGACTCCTCGACCGTGATTTCCGGGTCGTATTCCGGATCCAAGGAAATCTTCAAATCCGCAAAGGTCATTTTGTCCAAACCGTGCGCTTTTTGAAGCAGGCGTGCGTATTTGCGCATATGCGGCGCCAGTTCCGTCTGGATTAAATCGATTTGGCGGTCATAAAGCGCGCGGTCGACTTCCTGGTTGAATAGCAGGTACTCGAAAATATCCTCATAACCGCGCAAATCGGCAGTCGTTTTTTCGGTCTGTAATTGCATATCATAAGTTTTGGCCGTCGTGTGCTGGTAATCGCGCAGTTTATCGGAAAACGCCTTGAATGCGGCGCGGCGCAGCTCGGTATCGGTTTCCGCTTCCCAGTCACCTTCGAACGACACATAGCTGAGCGGATGGGATTTGCCGCCTGCTTCAAAATCCGGGAAATCCATATCAACCATTTTCGTCGTATTGTATAGCTCATAAGGAGCTTGGAAGACAGAGGAGTAGGAAGCCAATGCTTTTTCGGCGGCCGGATGCAATTGATGCGATTTTTTGCGCAGCAATTTCTTTAAATAGCCTTCAAACTCCTTGGATTCCGACATCGCCTGTTTCAGCGTGTCTTCCGGCAATTCCAGCAGTTCGCTCGTCACAAAAGCGAGGCGGCTGCCGATCTTTGCGGAGAATGCGCTGTATTTTCCGGCGCGCATCTGGGCTTTCGTATCGGTTTGATCTGTGCTGTAGGACAGGCTCGCATAAGTGCCCGGAGCAACCAGTTTTTCGGCAATCGTGAGATACGCCTCAAGTGCTTCCAGTGCCGACTGGGCGTCGGTGATCTGGCCTTGGAACTTCTCGGCATAGGCTGCTGTCTCCTGGTCAATCTCCTCGAGAGCGGCATCGAATGCTTCGGGGCTTGCCATCAAGCTTTCTAAATTCCATGTTTCTTCTATAGATATTTCTGAACGTGGCGGTAAACTTTTAACCAATGATTTTTCTCCCTTGTATTCCGGATGTCGAACTAATCATAAGTATAATGTCCAAATCACGAAAAGTAAAAATTTTAAAATTAATAAGAAAATTATGAAAATAGGTTTAAGCGTGAAATGGCGCGGGTATCCAGTTAATACAAGGCGGAATGACCGTCAGAAGACACGAGCGGTTTTACCGGAATCGCCTTCTGATGAGAATATGCACAGCCTTGGCGGAAAATTTGCTTTACTGGCGATATAGCTCTTGTCGGGAACCAGATGAAAATGGTTCAGCCTAAGAAGTTTCAACAGTAACAGGTAGATTTTTTGTGTAAGTGCAACTGAACGCCTGGCTGCAAAGTCTATTGATCACTGAGAGGTATATGTGAGAAATCCAAAGACGGCCAGCGCCATTAAACTGCATAGGCGGGAGTTTTACATCGCCAACATGTACGTTTGTAGAAGAATTGAATAGAATTTTCCGCGTGCGAAAATCCTCCACGGACGAATCGGAGGATAAGGTAAGGAAGAGCATGGCCTGAGTTTATCGGGTCATGCTTTTTCTATGTCTTCTAGCATTAAGGAAGTTTCTTGGCAGGCATCTTTCGAAACGATGTGGAATAGAGCAGAGGATAACTTTTGCAAAAGGAGTGGACTGGATTGAGTGAAACGGTAGAACATGCAATTCAAGATGAGTATGGAAAAGATTTTGCCTGGTGCTACGGATGCGGCCGCCTGAACGAAGATGGGCTTCACCTCCGGACGGGATGGGATGGCGAAGAAACCGTGACCTTCTACGAACCGCGGAAAGAACATACAGCAATTCCCGGATTTGTCTACGGGGGCTTATTGGCGTCGCTTGTGGATTGCCATGGCACGGGATCCGCGTCGCTCGCCCTTCACCGTAAAAATGGGCATGAGCCTGGCAGCGGGGAAGAGCCGCCGCGCTTCGTGACAGGTTCATTGCATGTCGATTTCCTGAAGCCAACACCTCAAGGCAAGACCTTAAAAGCGGTAGGAAAAGTCGAAGAGATCCATCCGAAAAAATTCAAAGTGAATGTGGAAGTGTTTGCAGGAGATGTAAAAGTCGCAAACGGCGAAGTGGTTGCCGTGTTGATGCCATCGACTTTCACATCTTGAAATGAAATGGGCGCCGGAGCCATCCGGCGTTTTTTTATACGTTTTATCCCTTAAAGTCTATAAGGCTTGTAGGGATTAAAAGGATACTGTATGCTCAATGTATTCAAAGCTCTATTTCTGAGGAGGAACCCGAATGACGGAGAAAGTTTACGTAATTCATGAAAACGAAGAATGGACAGTCCATTTATTCCGGCGCTTGGAAGAGCTCGGCGTGCCCTATGAAGACTGGTTTACCGACACTGGATCGTTCGATTTAACGAATGAGCCGCCGCAAGGGGTGTTCTATAACCGCATGAGCGCATCATCGCATACGAGAGGGCACCGGTTTGCGCCGGAAATGGCCGAAGCGAAAATCGCCTGGCTCGAGCGCTACAACCGGCGCGTCGTCAATGGCAGCCGCGCACTCCGGCTTGAAGTGAGCAAAGTGAACCAATACATGGCGCTTGACGCAGCCGGCATAAAGACGCCGAAAACGGTGGCGGTGAGCGGTAAGGAACAGCTTCTCGAAGCGGCGTCCGCTTTTGAGGGCGAATCATTCATCACGAAGCACAACCGCGCCGGAAAAGGGCTCGGCGTCCGATTGTTCCACTCGAAAGAAGCGCTGGAGGAATACGTGGGCGGCGATGAATTCGACGAATCCGTGGATGGCATCACTTTATTGCAGCAATACATCCAATCACCTGAGCCGTTCATCACGCGCTGTGAATTCGTCGGCGGCAAATTCCTATACGCGGTGCGTGTGGATACATCAGAAGGCTTTGAATTATGCCCGGCTGATGCATGCCGCCTTGAAGTCCTTTCTTGCCCAGCCAACGGGGCATCGGAAACGCGCCCGAAATTCCAGGTCATCGAAGGCTTCGATGATCCCATTATCGCCAAGTACGAACGTTTCTTTAAAGAAAACGGGATCGAAGTGGCGGGCATCGAATTTATCCAAAATGCCGAGGGCGAGCTATTTACTTACGATGTCAACACCAACACAAATTACAATGCCGATGCGGAAGCCGTGGCTGGCAAATACGGCATGCTGGAACTGGCGAAGTATTTGGAGCATCAGCGGCAAACCCTCACGACTTTTGCTAAGTAAATGGAGATCAACATGAAAAAGCACGGCCGGAGCAAATCCGGCCGTGCTTTCTTTCGTGCCCAGAGGCTCGACGTTTACCTCCCACCATTCAAGGGAACGGTTGAAAAAAGGGATTTGTTTGCGGAAGGGAGTGAACTCGCGATGGATAAAGAAACAAAGGAAGTGGAAGAGCGGACGCCTTCGGAACCGGAAGACGTGGCGGACGTGGAAAGCAAGGAATTAAAAACGGCATCGAAATTCGACGGCATCTATAGCCGTGTCTCCTCGAACCGCCTGGAAAACTTGCGCACGACCCATATCGAAAACAAGGCGAAGGAATTGGCGCGCAAAGGACACCGCTAAGCTATTCCTCGCGCGGCAATTTCTCCATGGCGCTTGCGACTTCAAATGCCAAGTCATCGTTACCGAATGACTGGAGCACTTCGAGCAGGACGTCGCCGTCGATGTCGTATTCGAACGATTCGGTTTCTTCCATCGCGGTTTTCAACAGCTGATTCTCAGCCTGTGCCGGATACGCTGCCGTGTACAGTGCGAGCGGGTCGATTTTATGGTTGACGCACCATTGCACAAAGACGCGGACCATCGTTTCTTCATCTTGCTGGTATTTTTTGATGATAAATTCTTCACGGCTTTCATAGTCCATGCCGGTCACTCCTTTTACAGAATCTTGGGATGTTTTCACAATAGCAGATAAATCGTTCGGCTGCATGGACTTCCTGCATTATTTACTCTAAAATGGTCCATAGCACTGATAGTATCGGAGGGGAAAGAATGAAATTACTTCAAGTACGAAAAGGCCAATTCGTCTACTACAAAAACGAATTGCACAAAGTTTATTCCGTCAAGCCGCTCGCTAAGAAATCGGTTTTGATGTTCCGCGTCAAGGACATGGAGCAAGTGGCAAGCCGCGCTGACGAAGTGTCGCTCTACAAGCCGAAACACATGGATTCGTTCATGTTCTTCGGTGAGCGCTACACCTTGCGCGAAGACGTGCCGGCAGAAGAAGGCGGTTACATCCTGATCGCCAAGCCGGATCCGGATTATATGGACCATTATTCCTTGAACGAGTTCGAGAAGATCGAGTCGGTCGAAGGCAAGAATGTCATCACGACAAGACAAAATACGGTCAAGTCGAGAGAATTCTTCGTGATGGTCCCGGGAGAAGAGCAAGGCAGCAACGACATTGCGTATTACGACAAAGGGAAAGTATCCGAAGAACAGAAGCGGCATGATGCTCAGCTCGCAGAAGATTTGCGCGACAGAAGCTCGATCCGCCCGTCGATCGGCGATGTCTATTTGAACCTGGATAACGCAGGAACGGCCATGGTCGTCGCCATCATGGGCGAAGAAGTGACGCTTGGCACAGGCGATAAGCTGACGTTCCACGACTTGCATAAAGCGGACAACTGGAGCTACCTCTACAACGTAGCAGACGGCGATTTCCGTTAATTTCTTGTAATGAAAAAAGGCAGCCAATGAATGAACGAAGCATCCGCTGAGTTCATTCATTTGCGACGCATCTGCCGCGCAGATGTGGGAGCACATCTTTTACGCGATGCTTGAGCAAAGTGAAAGCAGAACAAATGCTAAGCTTCGGAAAATACCGTTTTAGAGTTTCTTAATACTGAAAAAAGGCAGCCAATGTGGCTGCCTTTTTTTATTCTTCAATAATTGATCAATTCTGTACTTCACTAATTCTTTATTTCACCAGGACGTCCTGGAATTCTTCTGTGCCTTCGATCACTTTTTTGGCGTATGGGCATTGCGGGTCCACTGATTTGCCTTCGTTTCTTGCGTGCTCGACCATTTTGCCGACCAGTTCTTTGCCCATGCCTTGCCCGCTAAGCTGCGGGGCTACTTCAGTGTGGTCAACCGTCAGCACGTCACCGTTTTCGACGTAGCTGACAAAACCGACTTCTTCTGAACCGTCGAGCATGGCAATCCGGTTGTCTTGATGTTGAAAATCCATTTTAATGTCCTCCTTTTTAAAAAGCATTCTACTTAAAAGGTATTCCCGTTCTTTTCAATAATATGCATAGCGGGTATGAAAGAAAAAAGGAGGGATGGCATGGAAGCCAATCAACAAGAACAACAGGCAGTCAACCAGATCGAAGAAGTCTTCGGTGAGCATAAAGGCTATCGGCGTGCGCATGCCAGGGGTGCGGGATATAAAGGGCTATTCGAAGGAAGCGGGGAGGCCGTCGAATTGACCGATGCTGCGCATTTTCAAAACGCAAAGATAACGGTGCTTGTGCGCTTTTCCCATTTCTCGCCGGATCCCACTTGGGCGGATGCCATGTCGCCAGTCAAAGGCATGGCAGTCCAATTCAAGATCGGGCCGGAAGAGGTGACGAATATCGTGTCGGTGACTTCACGGGTGTTCTTTACCCGTTCGCCGGAACGTTTCGTGGAGATGCTTGAAGTGTCCCGCTCTTTTCAAAAGGGCCGCCCGAAATTGGGGGAGCTGGCAGAGCTGTTGACGGACTTTCCTGAGGTGCGGGCGATGTTTTCAAGCGTGAAGAAAATGACGGTGCCCGAAAGTTTTGCGACGGGCATCTATCATTCGATCCATGCTTTCTACTTTGAAAAGAAAGGAAAAAGGCAAGCGGTCAAATATCTATTCGAGCCGGAGGCGGGCGAAGACAAGCGATCGTTGAAGGATATGAAAGACCTGCCTTTCGGGTACTACGAACAGGAATTGGCAGAGCGGATTGCGCGCAGCCCTGCATCTTTTAAACTGTATGCCATTATCGGTGAAGCAGGCGACCCGACGGATGATCCGACGCGCGACTGGCCGAAAGACCGTGAACGTGTCTATCTCGGTCGATTGACCATCGAAGCGCCTGAAGCTGAAGCCGAACAAGCGCTATACGACCCGACTGTAATGACCGCAGGAATCAGCTGTTCGGATGACCCGATCCTTCAGTTCCGCCGGGGAGCATACCGGCATTCCTATGAAAAACGAATAGCCGAAAATGAAGGAACCAAGAAACACTAGCACATGCCGCCGTGACTTGCATTCCGCACAGAAGTAGATAACAAGCGACTGGAAAACGGCGCCAAAGGAAAAAGACAGCCCGCGTGGAATCCAAACGGGCTGTCTTTTTTAATAGAGCTTACCTTGCTTATGCAGCACAGTCGATAACCGCTGCACAGCATGGATAAAGCAATTTTCGCGAAGTGGATACGGGTCCCCAAAATATTGGGGGAAGATCGTGTCCATCGTTTCCTGCATTTTTTCCAGTAACAGGCGGAACACTTCCGATTCCTCGTGGTATTGGGTCTCACGGCCTTGCAGCCATTCGAGATAAGAAACGATGACGCCGCCGGCATTGGCTAAAATATCCGGGATGATGATAACCCCTTGTTTGTCCAAATACTCATCGGCAACACGTGTCGTCGGTGCATTTGCGCCTTCTACGATGATTTTGGCCTGGATCTGTTCCATATTGTCTTGGCGGATCTGGTCTTCAAGCGCCGCCAAAAAGAGCACATCGACAGGCAAAGTCAATAATTCTTCGCGACCCCGGATTTCTGCTTTGATGCCGGATTCGCCAAGTTCTGCCGCATCTTTTGGCAAATCTCCCCGATTGCCGGAAGTGAAAGCAATCAAACTTGGGATATCGAGGCCGTCTTCGTTGAACAGCGTGACATTGCGGTCGCTGACGGCGATCACTTGGTTGTTCAAGGCGCGGCATTGATAGGCTTCAAGTGCAGCGACAGACCCGACGTTCCCGAACCCTTGGACCGCCATTTTCAAGGGACGCTCCGCATGCTCCAAAGCTGTCTGCGCAAATAGGTTCCCTGAATTTTTCAGGTGCTCTTTGTGTGCCAATACGTAATCGTGGATCAAATAGCGGAAAGTGAAATAGACGCCTTTTCCGGTCGCTTCCCGGCGTCCAAGCGAACCGCCGTTGACGACGCTTTTTCCGGTGAAGCTGCCGAGATAAGGCTTGCCGTGGTGGATCTTTTTATACTCCGCCATCATCCAGTCCATTTCGCGTTCGCCAGATCCCATGTCGGGTGCTGGAATGTCTTTATCCGGCCCGATGACATCGGCAAAGTAGCGGACATATTTACGCGACACGATATTTAATTCCTTTTCGCTGTAATTGCGCGGATTGATGACGATGCCGCCCTTGCCTCCGCCAAAAGGCACTTGGTGAAGAGCATTTTTCAAAGTCATCAAAAAGGCCAGATTGACGACTTCATCTTCATTGACCCCTTCATAAAAGCGGATGCCCCCTTTATAAGGCCCCAAGCTATCATTATGCTGCACACGGTAAGCAGGGATTCGTTCGATCGTCCCGTCTTCTCGGGGAACGCGTAAAAACGATTTATGGATATTGTTCGGTGTGGAGATAATGGCGCTCAATGAGTTGAATGCTTGTGTACGGACGCCGTCAGTCAAATCAGGAAGAAATTCCTTTTTTTCGTATAGGGCATCGAGTGATTCCTGAATGATTTTCTTCGTTTCTTCTTCCAATGCAAGCACCTCCAAAATATCATTACTGTCCTATACCCTCTTGCATTGCCAGTAAGCTATAGAAAAAACCCGCCATTGAAGTAATGGCGGGCAGGAAATTATTTTTTGCGTTGCATCAGTTGAAGTTCGGTATTCAAGGCTTTAAACAATGCGATGACCATCAGGATCATAATAAATGAAAACGGCAAAGCCGCGATGATGATGGTGTTTTGTACTGCAGTCAACCCGCCGACCGAAAGCAGGATTGCGGCGACGAGCGACTGGGCGATGCCCCAAAGAATCTTGATCTGGTTGCTCGGAAGCAAGGAGCCGTTCGTCGACTGCATGCCGAGCACGAAAGTCGCGGAGTCAGCGGACGTGATGAAGAATGTGCTGACAAGCAAAATGGCCAGAATCGACATGATCATGCCAAGCGGCAAATGGCTGAATGCCGCAAACAAAGTTTGCTCTGTGGAAAAGGCAGTCAAATCAATGCCGCTTTTTTGCATATCAATAGCAGTTGTTCCGAAAGTTCCGAACCAGAATGACCCGAAGATCGTCGGTGCTAAAACAACGCCAATCAAAAACTCACGGATCGTCCGGCCTTTCGAGACACGGGCGATGAACATACTGACGAATGGCGCCCAAGCAATCCACCATGCCCAGTAGAAAATGGTCCAGCTATCGAGCCAGCTGCGATTTTCAGCACTAAGAGGAGCGGATTCGAAGCTCAATCCAATCAGATTTTGAATATAAGCCCCAAAAGTTTCTGTATAGATATTCAAAATTAAGATGGTTGGCCCGAGAACAAGAACGAGTGCAAGAAGAGTGATCGCCAGCACCATATTCGTGTTGGAAAGATACTTGATGCCTTTATTAAGGCCGGACCAGGCCGACATAATAAACAGCAATGTCACAACACCGATGATGACCATCTGCACCCATTCTTCTTGAGGGGCGCCGAAAAGATAGGCTATCCCGCCATTGATCTGGGCAGCGCCAAATCCGAGCGAAGTAGCTACGCCGAATACGGTAGCGAATACAGCCAAAACATCGACCAATGTACCGAGCGGGCCGTTCATCCGATCACCGAATAAAGGTTTTAATGTAGAAGAAATGAGCGCAGGTTCTCCTTTGCGGAATTGGAAGAAAGCCAATGACAAGGCGACCATTCCATACATGGTCCAAATATGGATGCCCCAGTGATAGTAAGTTCGCTGCAGGGCTTCTTTAAACGCTTCGTCCGACCCTATTTCGGCAGTGGCCGGTTGAATTGCAAAATGCGAAAGTGGCTCAGCTGCCCCATAAAATACAAGGCCGATTCCCATGCCTGCTGAAAATAACATGGAGACCCAAGTGAAAGTAGAAAACTCGGGGCGGTCCGAATCGCGCCCAAGCCTGATTTTGCCGTAAGGGCTGAAAATAATAACAATAACGAGAATCAGGAGGATTGCCATGATTGTAAGATAATACCAGCCAAAGGCATTGTTGATATAGTTGCGGATGGTTCCAGTGCCTTGCTCAAATAATTCCGGAGCGATAACCCCGAAACCGACAGTCAAAATGACGAGTGCGAATGCGATATAGAAAACTTTAGTTGCTTTGTTCATGTTTCCTCCTATGATGTTTTTTTAACATAACTATTAAAGGTATAGGATTACGAAAGAATAGTCAAATGCTTAGCTACCATAAAAAAACATCCTATTTTCATATAGAACTTCAGGGAAATGAGATATGGGACTTCTTTTTGCGACTGTGTCTTTGTCTTACTTGCTTAGTTTTTTTCAGCTAAAACCGTAATTCATCGAGAACAATAAAAATGCCCTGCACATTACGTGCAGGGCATCGGCTCACCAGCCATTCCATTCGTTTTGCTGTTCCTCTTCCGCGACGATGCGCAGATCGTCGGCGGAGATGAGGAGGATGTCGTATTCATTTTTTTCGGCATAACGTTCCGCTTCCTGTTTGATGAACTTTGGCGAGCCTTCCGTTTCCTCGTCGTAAATCAGCAGAATGCCGTCAGAATTTCTGAGGAAAAACTTGTTTTTCTCGACAAACTGCCAAGGCGCTTCGTAAGGTTTATTCGTCAAGCTGCGGTGGAAATCGGCTTGGGATAACAGGAATTCGTATTTTTCCTGTTTGGCTTCGTTCCAATTTTTCTCCTGGTCCTCGAAAGGTGTGAGAATGGCGAAATGCAGCTGTGGAAATTCCTCCTGCAACTCGATCACCACTTCAGCAGCCCATGTTTCGACGCCGAGCTGGCCACTCAGGATAATCCATTCGAGCCCTTCATCGACCAGTGCGCGCAAACGGTTTTCGAGCGCTTTCTTGATAAAGCGGACGCCTTCGTGTTTGTCGTCGAATATGCCGAGCTCGTGTGGTTTATAGCCGGTGATGACTAAGCGTTTGAGCATATCGTCTCCTCCTCTATGCAAATCAGTGTTATCAGTTTAACGCATTTTCTTTCATTATGGAGAATGAACGGATCGTTCGCATCATCAATCTTCCGGTAACTGAATATTCACTCTTATGTTAAGCTAGACGGAAAAAGGAGTGAGGCCAGTGTTCAATATTGAAGACGTGGAGCAAGCAAAAAGCCGCATTCAAGACATCATCCATAAAACGCCGATCGTGCATTCACAGTCGCTCCAGGAAAAATGGGGGCGCCGAGTGTTCTTTAAAGCGGAGCATTTGCAGAAGATGGGATCGTTCAAGATCCGTGGGGCGGCGAACGCTGTGACGAATGCAGTATCGAACGGGGCATCGCTCGTGACCGCCGCTTCTTCGGGCAATCACGGCCAAGCGGTCGCTTATGTGGCCAATGAGCTCGGCATCTCCTCTGTCATCGTCGTGCCGACGGATGCAAGCCCCGCGAAAGTCGCAGCGATCAAAGAGTATGGCGGGCAGGTGGAATATTGCGGCACGACTTCAGCGGAGCGGATTCCGCATGCCAAGTCGCTCGCGCATCAAATGAACGGCGTCTACATTCCTCCGTATGACCATCGCGACATCATTGCTGGACAAGGAACAACTGGATTGGAGATGGTCGAGCAAATGCCGGATGCTGACGTTATCGTTGTGCCCGTGGGTGGCGGCGGATTGATTTCCGGCATCTTAACGGCTGTGAAAGCACGGCGTCCAGATGTATTGGTGATTGGCGCAGAGCCGGCGCTTGCGAATGACACGGCCTTATCTTTGGAGCGGAGAGAGATTACAGCGATCGGCCCGACCGAAACGATTGCCGATGGTTTGCGGACGTCGCAGCCGGGAGACCTGACATTCCCGATTGTCAGCGAGCTGCTCGACGGGCTGGTGTTGGTGGAGGAACAGGAAATCATCGAAGCGATGCGCGATATCGCCGTACGCACCAAGCAACTGGTGGAGCCATCAGGTGCAGTTGCCGCAGCTGCCGTCATGTCGGGCAAAGCAGGCACACCGGATCAAACCATCATCGCGGTGATCTCAGGAGGCAATGTCGACCTGCCGCGTTTCGCCGACTTGCTGAACGCTGCTGAAACCGAATAAATCAAATTGCCTTGAGCCGAGCCCTGATCGTGATGGTGCTCGGCTTTTTGGCGCGGGAAGGCGATTGCATATTAGCGATGAAAACGGTAACATAAAGTTTAAGTATTCTGAACATACCGACTAGTCGGTATTTATAATGAAGGAGGAAACAATATGCCAGTGATGGATTTATTCGATTTAACAGGCAAGACAGCAATCGTGACGGGAGGCGGCCGAGGCCTTGGCGCACAAATTGCCGAAGGTTTCGCGGAAGCTGGCGCCAATGTGGTGTTGTGTTCGCGCAAAGTGGAAGCGTGCGAGGAAGTCGCTAAGCAACTCGAAGCGAAGGGTGTGAAAACTTTGGCGCTCGCATGCGATGTCACCAATCCACAAGATGTTAAAAATGTCGTCGAGAAGACTGTCGAGGCGTTCGGAACGATTGATATTCTCGTAAACAATTCAGGGGCTTCCTGGGGAGCGCCGGTATCTGAGATGCCGCTTGAAGCATGGAATAAAGTAATGGCAGTCAACGTCACTGGAACATTCCTTATGAGCCAGGCTGTTGGGGAAGTGATGATTCCGCAAAACAGCGGCAAAATCATCAACATCTCTTCAGTGGCCGGGCTCGGGGGGATTGACCCGAAGCTGATGGATGCGATCGGCTACAATACGAGCAAGGGGGCAGTGATCACATTCACGAAAGACCTGGCCGCGAAATGGGGGCGCCATAATATCAAGGTCAACGCCATCGCGCCTGGTTTCTTCCCAACGAAAATGTCGAAAGACGTGATGAAGCATGGCGAGGAAGGCTTGTTGGCCAGGACGCCGTTAAACCGTTTCGGGACAGATGAAGACTTGAAAGGCGCGGCTTTGTTCCTGGCGGCGAAAGCCTCGGATTATGTGACAGGCGATGTCGTGATGGTCGACGGTGGCATGCACGCCATGTAGGGAAACTAGCCACTGAATGCAGTACATATTTGAACAAAAAAGGGGACGGAGAAGATGAAAGCTGAGGCGAATGTATACCGGGGCGCTGATTTCCTGATGAAAGCCGCGGGTCCGATCTTTACACCTGAACAGTTTACCGATGAACATAAAATGATTGCGAAAACAGCGAAGCAGTTTCTGGAGAAAGAAGTGCACCCGCACAACGAGCGGCTGGAAGGGCAGGATTTCGAACTCGTCCAGGAGCTCTTTCACAAAGCGGGAGAACTGGGCCTCCTCGCGCACAGCATTCCGGAAGCTTACGGCGGGCTCGGGCTCGATAAAATCAGTAAAGGGCTGGTCGGCGAATCGCTCGGCCCGGCAGGCGGATACGGCGTGGCGCATTCCAACCATACATGCATCGCGACCTTGCCCATCACATATTTCGGTACACCTGAACAGAAAGAATACTATTTGCCGAAACTGGCAAGCGGCGAGTTTATCGGGGCTTATTGCCTGACGGAACCGGGAGCGGGTTCGGATGCCTTAGCTGCCCAAACGACCGCGGTGCTTAATGAACAAGGGACGCATTATTTGCTGAATGGTTCGAAGTTGTACATCACCAACGCCGCGTTTTCCGATACCTTCATTACCTATGCAAAGGTCGACGGCAAAGCGTTCACGGCATTTATCGTCGAAAAGAAACATCCGGGCTTATCGCTCGGGCCTGAAGAGAAGAAAATGGGCATCAAAGGTTCCTCGACGCGCCCGGTCATTTTCGAAGATTGTGAAGTGCCAGTAGAAAACGTGCTTGGCGAAGTTGGGAAAGGCCATCTTGTGGCATTGAACGTCCTGAACCTCGGGCGCTTTAATTTAGGCTCTGCCTGCATGGGCGCTGCCAAATTCAGTTTGTCGCTGGCACTTGGCTACACGCAGGAGCGCAAGCAGTTTAATCGTGCCATTTCTAAGTTTTCGGCGACACAAGAAAAAGTGGCGACGATGGCGATGCGCATATTCGCTTTGGAATCGCTGCAATACCGGACCGCCGGCTATCTCGAAGAAGCGCTTGGCGGTTTGTATGAATCGCAGGACCATGGATTGATCGCAAAGCGGATGATGGAATATGCCGCCGAATGCGCCATCTGCAAAGTATACGGCTCTGAGACCTTGGATTTTGTCGCGGATGAGAGCCTGCAATTGTTTGGCGGCTACGGTTATATCCAAGAATATAAAATCGAGCAAGTGTACAGGGATTCACGCATCAACCGCATTTTCGAAGGCACGAATGAAGTCAACCGTCTGCTCATCCCAGGCAATATATTAAAAGCCGCCGCAAAAGGCACATTCGATCTCGAAGCAGCAGCGATGAAGGCAGTGGAGGAAATGCAGACACCGGAAGTGCCGTATATCGGAACGCTTGCCCGCGAAACGGAAGCCGTGCGGGCGATGCGCCGCGTCTTCCTCAGCACGCTCGGCCTTGCCGCAAAATCCTACGGAGCTGGAATCGGCGAGCAGCAAGAGGCGCTTTTGAAGCTGGCAGACATCGCAATTGCCTTGTATGCCGCCGAATCAGCCGTCGCACGGGCGCAGCAAGCGCTCGAACAGGATGAGAAAAAAGCCCGGCATAAAGTGGAAATGACGCAAGTGTTCATCGATGATGCCTTGCTCGAAACCGAGACGACAGCGCGCCAAATAATCCAAGGCATTACAGAAGGAGAAGAATTGGCGCGCTATACGGCGATGGCGATAGCAGAACTCAGTCGCCTTCAGCGCGGCGGGACAGTTACAGCTAAACGCCAATTGGCTCAAACGATTTATCAGGCAGGGCACTATATCAGCTAAGGGGGAAAAGAGATGAAAGTGGTGAAATTCGAGGAATACGGCGGGCCGGAAGTGCTTCAGTATATTGATTCTGAAAAGCCGAAGCCGAAAGGTCATGAAGTGCTGATTGAAGTGAAAGCGGCAGGCGTCAATTATGCCGATACGGCAAGACGGGAAGGGAAATATGTCGTGCCGACCGAATTGCCTTATATTCCTGGTTCTGAGGTGGCAGGAGTGGTTATCGAAACAGGAGCGGGCGTCACGCGCTTCAAATCGGGAGACCGCGTCGTCGCTTTGATCGAATCATCGGGCTACGCTGAATATGCGGCGATTCCGGAGCAGGTATTGACGCCGGTTCCGGAAGGCGTCAGTTTTGAAGAAGCAGTGGCATTGCCGCTTCAGGGCTTGAGCGCTTACCATATTTTAAAAACGATGGGTCGTTTGGAGCCTGGAGAAACGGTATTGATCCATGCTGCCGCAGGAGGCGTCGGGACGATTGCCGTGCAACTTGCGAAACTTTTCGGTGCCGGAAAAATCATCGCTACGGCGAGCACGGAAGAAAAACTGTTCCATGCAGAGAAGATGGGGGCTACTCATTTGGTGAATTATAGCGAAGATGGCTGGGTAGGGCGCATCAAAGATATCACTGAGGGAAATGGCGTCGATTTAGCCCTTGAAATGGTCGGGGGCAGCGTCTTCAACGATACGCTGAAGACTTTGGCGCCGTTTGGGCGATTGGTCATTTTCGGGGCGGCAAGCGGAGAGCAGGCGACATTCGCACCGGGTCAATTGATGAAGCGCAATCAATCGGTCATCGGCTTTTTCCTGCCGCAGATCATGCGCAAGCCGGAATTATTCCAGAAAAGCTTTCAGGAATTGCTCGGATATATGGATAGCGGGCAATTGAAATTGACAATCGGCGGCACGTATCCGCTTGAACAAGCAGCTGATGTGCACGAATTGCTGCAAAGCCGCAAAACGATCGGCAAGCTGGTACTGAAACCATGAATGAGGTCCAACAAACCGATTGCCAAGAGCTTTTCGACAAACTTGGATTGAAGCTCGTAAGGCATCCTTTGCCGTTTAGGCTGAACCACGTTAATTGCTTTATGGCAAAAGCGGAAGAAGCCTGGACGATTATCGATACCGGATTGAACAATGACGTTTCGAGAGAGTTGTGGAAGCGGAAAATCGGTGATGAAAACGTAGAGCAGATTCTCCTGACCCATTACCATCCGGATCATTTCGGCTATGCGGGCGGCTTGCAGCAAAAGACCGGCGCACGGCTGTCGATGAGCAAAATCGATGCAGACGCAGGCATGAAGTCCTGGGATGATGCATTTTTGGACGCGTTGCCTGGCTATTACAAGGCAGCGGGCATCCCGCAGGAAGCGGCGCAGGAAATGGCAGACAATACGAGAGCCTTTCAACCGCTCATTTCCCCGCTTCCGAAAGTGGATCATCATTTCGAAGAAGGAGAGAAAATCCGCATCGGCCGCTTCGAATACGAAGTGCTGTTCGTTCCGGGGCATTCGGATGGCATGGTGTGTTTTTATCAACGCGAGCACAATACTCTGTTGGCGGCAGACCATATTTTGCCGCGCATCACGCCGAATATTTCCTATTGGTTCCATGGCGACCCGAATCCGCTTCTGACATATATGAATTCTTTGGAGAAAATTCGCAAATTGGATGTGGAATGGGTCATTCCATCGCATGGCGAAGCGTTCCAAGGGGCAAACAAACGGATCGATGAATTGCTTGCCCATCACGAAGAACGCTTGGATGCAACTTGGCGGATGCTTGAACAGCCGCTGACGATTTTCGAAGTGCGCGAGCGTTTATTCGACCGGCCGTTGACGGTCCACGAAATGCGCTTTGCGGTCGGTGAAACTTTGGCCCATCTTGAGTATTTGCGCGCCGAGGGCAGATGCGAACGGATGCTGGAAGCGGAGCGCTGGATTTATAAACAAACTTAAAAAGGATGTGTCACGATGAGAATGTTGATGGTAGGAGCAGGCGGCATCGGAGGTTATTTCGGTGCGCGTTTGTTGGAAAAAGGAGAAGACGTAACATTTCTGGTCAGGGAAGGGCGCAAGAAAAAGATTGAACAAGAAGGCTTACGCGTCAACAGCCGGCACGGAGATCTGCATCTCCAGCCTGCTCTTTTGACGAAAACGATGCAAGCCGAGCCGTTCGATATTATTCTTCTATCGACAAAAGCGTACCAGCTTGAACAAGCCATTGAAGACATCCGCCCATTTGTCGGCGAGCAGACAATGATTTTGCCGCTGTTGAATGGCATCGCACACGTCGAACAGCTCGTCTCTGCATTCGGGGAAGATGCAGTGATTGGCGGCTTATGCTTTATCGAGACAACCATCGGCGAAGACGGGTCGATTGTCCAGACGAGCCCGATCCATCAATTGGTTTACGGGGAACGGGGCGGCGAGCGGACAGCCCGCATCGATAAATTGAAATCGCATTTCGATGGAACAAAAGCGGAATTTGTTTTGAGTGAGGATATTGACCAGGACATGTGGCATAAATATATGTTCATCACGGCGATGTCCGGCATCACCTCCCTCATGGAATCGCCCATCGGCCCGATCCGCAAGCTGCCGTCCGGCCAATCCGCCATCCAATCGCTGCTCGAAGAACTCGAATCGGTCATGACGGCGATCGATGCACCGATCAAAAAAGGCATCGCCGCCATTCAGTTAGACAAAGTGAATAGCATGGACGACGGCATGAAATCATCGATGCAGCGCGATATGGAGAAAGGCCAAGGCATTGAAGCCGACCACCTGCAAGGGCATCTCATTGAAAAAGCACAGCAAGCCGATGTTCCGGTTCCCGTGCTGGAGACCGTTTATACGAAGCTGAAACTTTATGAAGAAAATAACAAGAGAGAGAAATGAAAAACAGAACATTTACAATATTAAATTATTACTCTATGATTAAACAAGGTATGCAGAAATTTCAAAAAAGACAAAAGGGAGTTGGGAAATGTGAATGCAATCGCTTTAGCTGCTATGGGATTATTTATATTCGTTCTCGGATACCGGTTTTATTCCAAGTACGTAGCAGAAAAGATCTTCAAGCTCGACCCGAATTACGTGACACCAGCCCACCGTTACAAAGACGGTGTCGACTTTGTCCCGACCAATAAGTTCGTCTTATGGGGACATCATTTTACATCCGTTGCAGGGGCTGCGCCGATTCTCGGGCCAGCTATCGCGGTCTATTGGGGCTGGCTGCCGGCGGTCCTTTGGGTCGTCTTTGGTACGGTGTTCGCAGCCGGCGTCCATGACTTCGGTACGCTCGCGCTTTCGGTCCGCAACAAAGGGCAATCTGTCGGGACGCTTGCCCACCGCTTGATCGGCCAGCGTGGAAAAATCTTGTTCTTGTTTATCATCTTAATCTTGGTTCTTATGGTCAATGCGGTATTCGCCTGGGTCATCGCGAACTTGTTCATTTCGTACCCGGCAAGCGTCATTCCGGTATTTATCCAGATTCCACTCGCGGTTTGGATTGGCTATGCTGCTTATAAGAAAAACATGAAAATGCTCATCCCTTCTTTGATAGCGCTTGCAATCATGTATGGGACAGCGGTTATTTCCAGCCAAGTGGACTTTTTGCAAATTGACCTTGTCCGCTATATGGGCGGGGAAGAAGGTGCCGGCCTGTTCGGTCTTGGGGCCATTTCCAGCGCATTCTTCATCTGGATTGTCGTCTTGATGATTTATGTCTACATTGCATCCACGCTGCCGGTTTGGAAACTTCTCCAGCCGCGTGACTTCATCAACTCCCACCAATTGATCGTCGGACTGGCGATTTTGTATCTGGGTCTCTTGTTCACGAATCCTGAAATCACAGCGCCGGCAACCAACCCGGGCGCTGACGTTTCCTGGTTCCCGTTACTCTTCATCACCATTGCTTGTGGTGCGATTTCCGGTTTCCACGGACTCGTTTCTTCGGGTACTTCATCGAAGCAGTTGGATAAAGAAACAGATGCCCGCTTCGTCGGATACTTGGGAGCTGTCGGGGAAGGCGTGCTCGCACTGATCTCGATTATCGCCGTCATCACGCTATTCCCTGACCGTGCCGCATTTAGCGCATCTTACAGCAGCTTTGCTGAAGCAAGCGGCGCCGGTCTTGGAAACTTCATTGAAGGGGCGACGGTCCTTGCTTCCGGTTTGATGATTCCGGGATCGGTCGCTTCGACGATCGTTTCGATCATCGTCGTTTCGTTCGCTGCCACCACACTTGATACATCGGTCCGCCTCATGCGCTATATCATTTCTGAGCTAGGTGTCGAATATAAAGTGCCTCAGCTTGAGAAAAAGCATGTCGCGACTTCAATTGCGGTACTTTCCAGCATGGCGCTGGTCATTTTGCCGGAAGGTCCGAACGGATTCGGTTCTGGCGGCTACTTGCTATGGCCACTGTTCGGGACATCTAACCAGCTATTGGCCGGAATCAGCTTGCTGTTGATTTCGATCTGGCTGCGGAAGCTCGGCAGAAATTACATGATCACCATTATTCCGATGGTATTCTTGATGTTCATGACGCTATGGGCGATGTTCCAGCAAGTGTTCCTGCAATGGGCTTGGTACAACGAAGGATCGAATACATTGCTGTTCGTCTTCGGGGCCATCATTTTCGTCTTTACGCTATGGATCATCTTGACTGCTGCACAGGCGCTCATGAGTAAATCAAATCCTGGATTTTCGGACGAAGATTTGAAATAATGGCTTTATAGAAGGTGCAGGAAAGTTGCTGCCAGCAGAACGTTCATTATTATAGTAGGAAGTGCCAAGGGATCATATTCATGATCCCTTGTACTTTTTTCAGGAAGAGGTGCCGTTATGCCGATCAGCGACAAACTGAAAAAATTAATCGACTGGTATGAGGCTGTCTTGGAACATCCGCACCGCACAGAAATCGCCCGGGAGCTCCGCAGCGAAGACGATTTATTCCTGTTGATGCTGTATTCGGAAATGCTCGGCATCCCGAATCCGGTCTATTATTACACGCTCGAGCTGTATCCGTATATGATCGAGGAATTTCACGACTGGCATTTACGCATGGGCATGGAAAAATCCCCGCTGTCTGGAATCCGTTGCTGCTGACTTTTAATGAAACGAGGGAATGGCATGGATGTGTTATCGAAAAGCATTATTTTTGTCGGAGGCAAAGGCGGTGTCGGCAAATCGACATCCGCTGCAGCCATCGCCTGGCAATCCGCAAAAGCCGGGCATAAGACTTTGCTGGTCTCCACAGACCCCGCACATAATGTCGGGGACATCTTCAACGAACAAATCGGCGGCCGCACAAAAGAAATCGCCGACAATTTATACGCGCTTGAAATCGATCCTGAAATCGAGACGGAAAATTACATCAAAGGTGTCAAAAACAATATTCGCGGAACGGTCCACACGAGCATGATGGAAGAAGTGAATCGCCAGCTCGATACGGCCAAAGCCTCTCCTGGTGCGGACGAGGCGGCGCTTTTTGACAAACTGATCCACATCATTCTTGAGGAGCGCCAGCATTTCGACAAGCTGGTGTTCGATACGGCGCCTACCGGTCACACGATCCGGCTGTTATCGCTGCCGGAGCTGATGGGGGTGTGGATTGAAGGTTTGCTCGATAAGCGCCGCAAAACCAATGAGAATTATACAGCGCTATTGAATGACGGCGAACCGCGCGAAGACCCGATTTACGATGTCTTGCGCGAACGTCAGGAACGCTTCTCGAAAGCGCGTGATATTTTGTTGGACGCTAAGCAAACCGGTTTCGTTTTCGTCTTGAACCCGGAGCGCCTGCCGATTTTGGAGACGAAAAAAGCATTGGAGCTATTGGATAAATACCATCTCCACGTGAAAACCTTGATCATCAATAAAGTGCTCCCGGAAAAAGTGGAAGGCGCGTTTTTCCAAGAACGCAAAAAGCACGAAACCAAGTATATGGACATGATCAAAGAAACATTCCCGAAACAGCAGCTATTGTATATTCCGCTGTTTTCGCAGGACATCATCAGCAAGCAGCAGCTTGAACAATTCAGCCAACATTTTCAGGAGGGTGACGCAGTTTGAAAGCATTTGTAATGGAAGCAGGCCAGTATAAATTAAAAGACATGCCAGAACCGCAAGCACAAGCAGGAGAAGTTGTCGTGAAAATCCGGGATGCCGGAATCAACCGCCGCGACCTCGGCCTTTTGAAGCGCTACGGAGACAACCCGGAAGCACTGATCATCGGATCGGACGGGGCAGGTGTTGTCGAATCACTCGGTGAAGGCGTCACCGCTTTTGCGATCGGTGATGAAGTGATTATCAATCCTGGGCTCCGCTGGGAACAAAACAGCGATGCGCCGCCAGAAGGCTTTGATATTCTCGGCATGCCGGACCACGGGACGTTTGCAGAGAAAATCGCCATTTCTGCACAGCAGCTGGAGAAAAAGCCAGCGCACCTGTCCTGGGAAGAAGCAGGCGGGCTCGCGCTCCCTGCGATGACCGGCTATCGTGCCTTGTTCACGAAAGGGCAAGTGAAAAAAGGCGATACTTTGTTCATTCCAGGCGCAGGCAGCGGAGTTGCGACGTTTTTGATTCAATTTGCGAAAAATGCAGGGGCGACGGTTATCGTCACATCACGCAGTGAAGACAAGCTTGCGCGCGCGAAAGAAATCGGCGCAGACATTGCCATTCCGACCGACAGCGATTGGGTCAAGGAACTCGAAGGCCACACGATTGACCTCGTCATCGACAGCGTCGGGGGCGCCACGTTCAACCGTTCGCTCGACGTATTGAAAAAGGGTGGGCGCATTGTCATTTTCGGTGCGACCACCGCGGATAATGTCGATTTCAATTTGCGCAGCTTTTTCTATGGGCAATATCAATTATTCGGTTCGACGATGGGCAGCCGCGAGGAATTGCGCGACATGATCCAGCACATTGAACAACATGATACCCATCCTGTCGTCGACCGCGTCTTCTCTTTGGACGAAGCGCAAGAGGCTTTTGATTATTTGGCGGAAGGCAAGCAATTCGGCAAAGTAGTTTTGCGTGCTTCCGAATAAAAAATGAAACTTTTTTGATCATCGGCCGTATATAAGGATAAGAAAGTAATTTGACTGGAGGTCATTTTAATGGAGAAAACTGGGCTAAAGATTCTCGTCCACGCCAGTGCGTTTTTCGCTCCGTTCCTTGTGCCGGTGATTGTCTTTTTCGTCGCCATGTTCGTCACGGACGACCATGAATTGAAGAAACTGTCGATTCAAGCCCTGTTGTTCCAATTGGTCATGGGTGCATTGCTCTTTGTATCGAGCATGCTGACGGTCGTCCTGATCGGATTCCCGCTCTTGCTGTTGTTCGGTGCCATCGGTATCATCGTGCCGATCATCGCGATCATCAAAGCCTTGAACAACGAGCCATACGATTATCCGGTAGTCGGGGCATGGTATCAATAATGGAATAGAAGCAGCATCACAAAACCCGCCGGGAATTTTCTCCGGCGGGTTTTTTGTGGAATCAAGTGTGTGAAGTACGAGAGAGGGGAAGCAGTAATTTTTATATGGGGGATTGCGCTCCAATCGAACATCCCATATAGCTCGGACTACGTGAAGAGTATAGTATAGGAAAGTGAGTAGAAAAGCTTCCGCTTTTCGACTGCGTTACAGGGGGCTGCTTTCCGAGGGGCGGGTGTTGAGCCAATGTGCCGCTAAGTGCACGGCACATTTGTCTCGCCAGCCCGCGCGGTCCCTCAGGAGTCAGCCCCCTTCCACTCCGTCTCTAGCTTTAGAGGGGAAAATCATTTCTTCAGCTCCTTTAAAATGAAATGTAGAAATTCATCTTATTATATAGCTAACTTCAAACAGGTAGAAGAATGGAGGGTCACGTGTCTTCATCCACAAAACAAACCCATAAATTTAACTTACTCAATTAGCGGCTTGTCAGACGCACCATCTCGGGAAGCGATTCCCCCCGTTAGCGGGCAATTGGTTAGAGAAGCAGATCTGATTATACATTCTTCACATAACAGAATCTTTAAGCCGCCGAGCGACACGGATGAGCCGCCGCAATGAGACAGGCGTTCTTCCTGGCTTATTGCGGGAGGCCAACCCAAAGCAAGGCGGCGAATACCAACATGGAGCTCCATTCAATATTCAGCAACCTTGTTACAAGAAAACTTTCGCTATCAAGTCCAGCTAAGCGCGACCGCCAAGCGACTTTGATTTTCCACCATTCAAATTCACCAACAAAAAAAGTGCAACGGCCTGAGCCGCTGCACTTTCTGTTATTCGAAGATATAGGACAAAGCTTTGATCGCCTGGTCACAGGTTTCGACGGTGGCGTTCGCTTTTTGGGAAAGTTCTTTTAACGGGTGATGCAATTTTTCAGGGCGAATGACGATGAGTGGTTTATGGCTTGCCAAAGCGGAGCTTGCGTCCATCGCTGTATTCCACTGCTTGTACTGTTCGCCGAACAAGGCGATGACAAGGTCCGATTTTTCCATCAACACGCTTGTGCGCAAATTATTGAAGCTGGATGCAGCGGCGTCTTTGAAGATGGCGCTCGGCTGTTCACCCAGGATCTCTTCGCCGATATTGTCGGAGCGGTCGTGGTCTTCCATCGGCCCGACAAAATCGACCGGCAGATTGAGCGCCAAGGATTTCTTTTTGATTTCTTCGCGCCAAGAACTGTGAATTTCGCCTGCAAGGTAAACGGTTAATCTCATGAGTCTCATCCTCCATTTTCCATTTCCTCTTAGTGTAGCATAAAGCAGGAAGAGTCGGAAAAGGATTCAGACAATTTGGCGTTCTCTCGTTCGGACGGGCATGCATGAAAGCACATGGCTGATTTTGAAGTGGCGCTTCTCGCGGCGCAAAAAGCAATAAGCCTGGAACGAATCACCGCTGACTTTCAGGATTTTGACGCGTCGTTTGCTGATGGTGCCGTCGTTTGCCATATACATGATGTCGATCAATTGCCGGTATTTGAATGCTTTTAGAAGTTGCGCTTTCATGATAACCCTCCTCAGATAAGAACGTTTGTTCTCATTATATACCGGGCAGGGGAATGAAACAAGTGAAATGAATCGTGTATAATGGAACGAACGTATATTCTTTTATATAGAAGAAAGGGGATCTTTTCATGAAATTCATCCATACGGCTGACTGGCATCTCGGGAAATTGGTGCAGGGCGTACATATGACAGAAGACCAGCGATTTGTGCTGGATCAATTGATCAAAGCAATCGAACAGGAGCGTCCCGATGCACTGGTTATTGCGGGGGATTTGTATGACCGTGCCGTGCCGCCGACAGAAGCGGTGCGTTTGCTGGATGATCTGCTCGCGAAAATCGTGCTGGATATGAAAGTGCCGGTCATTGCCGTGGCAGGCAACCATGACAGCCCGGGAAGGCTTGATTTCGGGAGCCGCGCATTGAAAAGCAACGGCCTCCATATCGCGGGCCCGATCCGGCCAGAATTCGACCCGGTCGTTTTGAGCGATGAAGCGGGCGAAGTTCATTTTCATCTAGTGCCGTACACGGATCCATCGATGGTGCGCCATGTATTTGAAGACCCGGACATCAAAACCCATGACGATGCGATGAAAGCGATGACCGAACGCATTTCCGCTGAAATGGATCCGTCGGCGCGTCACGTGTTCGTCGGCCATGCGTTCGTGACGCCTCGCGGAGAACAGGAAGACAATACGAGCGATTCCGAACGGCCGCTTGCGATCGGTGGGGCGGAACACGTCAGCGCGCAGCATTTCCAGCCGTTCCATTACACAGCGCTCGGCCATTTGCATAAAGCGCATTATGTATTGAATGAAACGATCCGCTATTCAGGGTCGCCATTAAAATATTCGATATCGGAAGAGCACCACCAAAAAGGGTTTCATGTGGTTGAGTTAGCTGCAGATGGATCTGTCACAGTCGACAAGCGCTTATTCACAGCGAAGCGCGATATGCGTTCAGTGGAAGGGACAATCGCGGAAATTATGGAGCATGAGAGAAGCGACGATTATGTCTTCGTTACCTTGCTCGATGAGACGCCCGTTTTGTATCCGATGGAAAAAGTGCGCTCGGTGTATCCGAACGCGATGCATGTACAGCGCAAAACGTTCGCGAAAGAAGCCGGCGAATCGACCATCGGCAACCGCCGGAAGATGGACCCGATGCAATTATTCAACGCATTCTATGAAGAAGTAAAAGGCGATGTGCCGACAGCGGAAACGGCTGAACTGTTCGGTGACGTGTTGCAGGAATTCCTTCAGGCAGATTCTGAACGTGAAGAGGTGAAGTCATGAAACCGGTCAAATTAAAACTGACGGCATTCGGCCCATACCGTGACAGTGAAGAAATTAATTTTGAAGACTTGGAAGGCAATCGTTTATTTGTCATTTCCGGCAGCACCGGTGCTGGCAAAACGAGCATTTTCGACGGCATTTGTTTCGCGCTCTACGGTTCGGCAAGCGGCTCGGACCGCAGCGAACCAAAAAACCTGCGCAGCGATTTCGCCAAGGATTCGGTCCATACTTCGGCAGAATTGACCTTTGAAGTGCACGGCACAACTTACCGCATTCTGCGTCAGATGAGCCATGTGAAAAAAGGCAATAAAAGCGCGACCGGTGAACGCTATGAATTTTTCGAAATGACCGATGCGGGCGAAAATCCGTGTGTCGAGCGGCAAATCGTCTCGGAGCTCAATCGCCGCATCGAAGAAATCCTCGGGCTGACTTTTTCCCAGTTCAACCAGATCGTCATGCTGCCGCAAGGGGAATTCCGCAAGCTATTGACGTCTGAAACGGATAATAAAGAAGCGATTTTACGAAAGATTTTCCGCACCGAACCGTACCGCTTGGTTGCCGAGCGGCTCAAGCAGAAAAAAGACGAAGCGCAGGAGCGGTTTAAAGCGCAGCAGATGCTTTACAAAGAGCAAGTGCAGGCGATTGCGGGTTCTTTGCCGCAGCGTGAATCGGCTCTTTTTGAAGTGTTCGCACAAGGCGATTTCCAGCGCAGCCAATTGCTCGCAGGGCTTGAAGGGGAAATCAGCCATTATGAAACGGAAAGCATCGGCCTGCAGGAGCGCTATCAGCAATCCTATGATTTCCACAATAAAAAAATGGCCGAGTTTCACGAAGCAAAAGGCTGGAATGGGCGCTTCGACGAATTAGAAGCGAAAAAGCGCCATTTGCAGGAACTCGAACAACAACTTCCGAAGGTCAAAGAATGGGAGCAACAAGTCATAGCAGCCGATCAAGCTGGCATGATCACTGGCTTGGAAGAGCAGGTGATGGATCTTGTAGCCAATGAACGCCAAAAACGCGAAGAATTGCTTCGTGCCGAGACGGCTGAACAGAAAGCCCAAGAAATGAATCGGCAGGCGCAGCAAGTGAAGGACGAAGAAGAAAACCGCCATGAACAGCGTCAGGCCGCACAGCAAGCGCTGATCCGTTTGCATGATATGGAAGCAGGCGTAAAGGAACTCGAACAGCAGCGTACAGCTGTCCAGCAATTGGAGAAAGCAGCTATTCACGCCAGAACGGCATTACAAAGAACGGATGAACAAGCAGCAAGCGCCGAGCAACAGCTGACACAAACGAAATCATTCATTCAACAACTGGAAGAGAGACTGGAGCATTTCGACGATAAGCGGGACCGCCAGAACCGCTTGGCGGAACAACAGCGCGTCTTGGCGGAATATCTTCGCTTGGACCAAAAGCTCGAAGGTTTGGCCGAACAGTCAACGGTAGATCAGGCGAAGTTTGAACAAGCGCACAAAGCCTATCAAACGATGGAACATGATTGGTTCGCCAACCAGGCGGCGCTGCTCGGATCGAATCTGCACGAGGGGGAAGCGTGCCCTGTTTGCGGAAGCCTGGAACATCCAGCAAAACAGCTAGGCAGTTCTGCAGCAGTGAACCAACAAGCGATGGAACAGGCCAAGCAAGTGTTGGCGCAAAGCGAGCAAAAATTCCGCAAAACGGAAGCGGAAGAAGGCGCGGTCCGTGAGCAGGTGGCACTGAAGCGCGAGGAACTGGACGGCATGTCTATTGCGGCTGAACAAGCGTCAGCGCAATTGGAAACGGTACGGGCTGAACAGCATTCATTAACTGGAGAGCTCGAGCAATTGCAGTCCGATAAGGAGCAGCTGCGCAAGCGTAAAGTGACATTCGTGGAGATGGAGGACCAGTTATTAAGATTGAAGAAACAGCAAGCAGAAGCCCAGCACAGCGCGCACGAAAAACGCTCCGCGCATGAATCGGCACAGGCGGTTTTGGAAAGCAAGCTGACCTCGATTCCGGAAGCGCTCCGTGATCTCGGATCGCTTCGAACAGAGACCGCAAAAGCGCAGGAAACGAAAGACCGCTTAGAAGCGGCTTGGCAACAAGCGCAGGATGCCCTGCAAAAAGCCGAGCGCCAATTGTCGGAGGCGGCGGTGTCGCTTCGGCATAGCAAGCAGTCCGTGCAAGAACTGCAAGAAAAGCTTGAACATGCTGAAAGCCGTTTCGAGGAAGCGCTCGTAAAATCCGCTTTCGCTACGAAGGAAGCTTATCAAGAGGCCAAACTGGAAGCATCCCGCTACGAAGAATTGAAAACGCAAATTGAGCAGTACAAGCAAGACCGTCACACGACAGAGAGGCAAATGGCGGAACTCGAAAGTGCGCTCGCCGGCCGTGGCCGTGTTGATGTGTCGGATGTGGAACAAGCACTTGCCGAATTGAAGGCCGATTACGAACGGGCGCTTTCTGAATTGAATACGTCTAAAGAATATAAGAAAAAAGCCCAAGCGTTTTTTGATGAAGTCTCCGATGCATCTGCAAAAGAAGCTGCGGCAGAAGCCGAATTCGCGCGCATCGTCGATCTTTACGATACGATCCGCGGGCAGAACGACGTGAAGCTATCCTTTGAACGCTATTTGCAAATCGAGTATTTGGAACAGATTTTGGAAGCGGCCAATGAGCGGCTCAAGCATTTGTCGAACGGGCAATTCCATTTGACGAGAAGCGACCGTCAGGAAGCGCGCGGGAAACAAAGCGGCCTCGGCCTGGATGTGTACGATGCCTATACCGGCCAGACGCGCGACGTCAAAACGATGTCCGGCGGGGAAAAATTTAATGCCTCCCTGTGTCTCGCACTAGGAATGGCCGATGTTATTCAAAGTTTTGAAGGCAATGTATCGATTGAAACGATGTTTATCGATGAAGGCTTCGGATCGCTTGATGAGGGATCTTTGAACAAGGCAATCGAGACGTTAGTGGACTTGCAGAAATCAGGGCGGATGATCGGGGTCATTTCCCATGTGCAGGAATTAAAAGCAGCTATTCCGGCCATTTTGGAAGTAGAGAAAACGAAAGAAGGCATCAGCCGGACCCGTTTCCAATTGAAATGACGAGCAACGTTTACAATGAGAGAAGAACGTGAATGATAAGAGCAAAGCTTGCTTTCGGAAACTATCTTTTTGAAAAGGGCAAGTGGAGCAGATCGGCAAAGGGGTTGTGACGATGAAGAATTTCAGTTTCAATGCCAGACTGATTTATTTCGGGGCGATTGTCCTTTTCAGTCTTGGCTTCTTTCTCCTGCAGTTGTCATCGGTCATGGACGGCGGCACCGGCATCGGCTCGATCATCTTGCTTATTTTATGGGGTGTGATGGCCGCTTTCGGCATTGGCGGCATCATCGCGAGCTTCGCCGTAAAAACGCAACAATAAATAGGGAGAGCCGCCGCAGAACCCATTGTGGTTTTGCGGCGGCTCTTTGACTGAAAAGCAGAATAGCGGTGAAAGTTTGGCAACTCAAGCAAGCGCAAATTCTATGATAAAGTGGAAACAATATTAGAAATCAGGAGTGAATGCAGATGTCCAAACAACTTAGCCCGAAGCAAGTGGTCGATTTGATCGAAGCGCAAGCGGATATCATCGTGCCGATCGCGAATGGAGAGCCGATCCGGCTGCTCGATATTCTGGAACAACATGCCCAGGAACTAGACGGGGTCAAGATCCACCAAATGCTCGCTTTGCGTGACCGCGCCTATATCCGCGGGGAACTCGAGCAGCTTCGCCATGTATCGTATTTCCTGAGCGGTGCGACCCGCAAAGTGTACCAGCAAGCGAAAATGGACCTGGTGCCGAATAATTTCCACGAGATGCCGCGTCTATTGCAAAAAGCGACGAAGATGTCGATGATCATGACGGTCGCTTCGCCGATGGACGAACACGGTTATTTCACATTCGGCACACAAGCCGATTACGTCGCTGAATTCGTCGGCAAAGTGCCGTTCATTTTGGAAGTGAATGAACATATGCCGCGCACTTTTGGCCGCAACCAAATCCACATCAGCCAAATCGAAGGGTATGTAGAACATCATGCGCCGCTTGCGGAAGAGCAAGTCGGTGAAATCAGCGAGATGGATATCCAGATTGCTTCATCGATCATCGGCGATATCGAAAACGGCGATACACTTCAGATTGGCATCGGCTCTGTACCGAATGCGGTCATAAGCATGCTGAAAGACCATCGGCACTTGGGGATCCACACGGAAATGCTGCCGGACGGCGTAGCGGACCTGGTCAACTCAGGCGCAATCGACGGTACCCGGAAATATACGAACCCTGGAAAGATTGTCGCGACTTTTGCCTACGGTTCGAAGAATTTATATGATTTTATCGATGGCAATCCAGCGGTGGAGATGCTTCCGGTGAGTGTCGTCAACGATCCGCGGGAAATCGCCAAAGAAAAGAATATCGTCTCGATCAATGCGACGACAGAAGTCGATTTGTACGGCCAATGCGCTTCTGAAACAGTAGGCGGAAAATATTATTCGTCAAGCGGCGGCCAAGTCGATTTCGCGCGGGGCGTTCGCTTTGCAGAAAACGGAAAAGGCTATATCTGCATGCCGTCCACTGCAAAAGGCGGGAGCTTATCGCGCATCAAACTGAACTTGGCGCCGCAATCGGTCGTGACGACAGGCAAAAACGATGTCGACAACATCGTCACGGAATACGGCATGGCGCGCTTACACGGCGTATCCCTTGCGGAGCGGGCGAAGCGCCTCATCAATATCGCCCACCCGAAATTCCGCGAAGAGCTGATGTTCGATGCGAAAAAGAATGGTTTTTTGCTGTAAGAGTCTCCATTTTGCAGGAACATAAAATCCCCGTCTGCTTTTGCAGGCGGGGATTTTCTTAATGGACGGTCAGTTCGACAGTGCCGATTCCTTCATATCTCGCTTCGTAACGCCCTTTTTGGAGTGGCTTCGGCAAGATGAATGTACCGGACGATACGGTTAATCCACGCTTTAGCTTTGAGCCGTGCTCTTCGAGTTCGGCAGCCAGCCATTTGATGGCATTCACAGGGTGTCCCAGGACTTCAGATGAGCTTCCCGAAGCAATCGGTTCACCATCGAGGAACAATTCGCCGCGGACTTGATCCAGCTGATCGTAAGAGCGGCCCTGTGCAGGTTTCCCGACAACGATGCGGCCAGCTACGGCGCTGTCTGCGATGACCTGCCCGAGGCTGATGTTCGGGAACCATTCTGTGAACCGCGAGTCTGGAACTTCGATGCCCGGTGCCACCAATGTCTTTTCAAGAATCGCCGCTGTTGAATCGGCGGCATCGATGTCTTCCTGGATGAGGAATATCAATTCGATTTCGATCAATGGCGAGAGCATGGAAGACAGTTCAATGGTATTGCCGGAAATGGCAGGAGCGGTCAATGCCCCGTATAGCGGTTTTTCGGAGCTGAACAATTGCTGCGTTTCAGGGCTCGTCAAACTGATCTTATAGCCTGCCAGCGGTTCCCCGTTCTGTGCTTTTTTTGCTGTCACCGCCTGCTGTATCTCATAGGCCAGGCAGGGATTGAGCGATTCGGGAATTTGCTCTTTCCCGAAAGCTTGCCGGTTTTCATATGCCTTGTAGAGGCGTTCTGCATAGTCCTGTTTTTCAGATTCGAATGATGCCATTATTCAGTCTCCTTTCCTTGGTTTCATCTTATCACTTTAACCCTGGCGCTTGCATCCGGAGAAGGTAAATTTGCTTTTCGATTGTCTTATCTTATAAGATGATAGGGACAAGTTAGAAAAAGGAGCGGCATACATTATGGGAGAAATTAGCAGAGAGCTACATAATTTCATTCTAAAAAACAAGGAATCCATGGTTGAAGAATGGCTCGAAACACGCAGCAGCCATTCGAATACCGTATATTCCGCAACGGCTTCCGAAGACACGGTAGAGAAGCTGAGAAAGGAATCGCTTGGCTTTATCGAGGCAGTCACTGCGATTTTTATCCACGATAAAGAAGAATCGCTTGCCTATGTTGAAGATTGGTCTTCGACGATTGCTAAAGAACGTGCCCAGCAATCCGTCCCGCTATATGAAGTGATGGAGTATCTTGGGCAATTGCGCAGGATTTACTGGAATTATGTACGCAAATTTTTTGAGGAAGTCGAAAAAGCGGACAGCCGGGATGCCTTGCGCTGGAGCGAAATGTTGAATGATATGTTCGACTTCATCATCGAAAGCTTCGCGCGCCATCACCACGAGGCACATCAACGATTGCTGGCGAGCCAGCAGGAAGTGATCGACGAATTGAGCAGCCCGGTCATTCCGATCCGTAAAGGCGTGGGCATCCTGCCATTGGTCGGGGGGATCGATACATACCGCGCCAAAGTGATTTTGGAGACGGCTCTTGAAGAGAGTGCCAAGCAGCAATTGACGACGCTCTATATCGATCTATCAGCGGTGCCGATCGTCGATACGATGGTGGCCCATCAATTGTTCCAACTGATGGATTCGCTGAGAATCATCGGCGTGGAGTCTGTTCTATCCGGAATACGCCCTGAAATTGCGCAGACCGCGGTCACGCTTGGCATCGACTTCAAGAATATCAAAGTCTACGCTAACCTGATGCAGGCGCTCGACGCACTCGATCATTAAAAAAGAGCCGTTCTCGTTGAGAGCGGCTCTTTTTTTAGTTATAGCACATATAAGTAAACAGCAAGGAAATGGCAAGTGCTTCCGTGCAAGATGAAAATATGGAAAATTTCATGGAATCCGAGGTAGCGCGAAGACAGGAAGTCCGGCTTGAGCCAATAAATGACACCGCCGACCGTGTACAGAAGGCCGCCGGCAACGAGCAGCCATAAGCCGGCAGCAGGCAGGCTGGAGGCGAGCGGGCCCACTGCGAAGATGATGATCCAGCCCATCAGGATATAGATGGCAGTCGACAGCCAGCGAGGGGAATGGAACCAGATCATCTTGAAGAGAATGCCGCTGATGCCAAGCGAGGCGACAATGGCGAAAATCGACCAGCCGAGTGTGCCTTCAAGCGCAATCAAGCAAAACGGCGCGTAGGAGCCGGCAATCAACAAGAAAATCATGGAATGGTCGAGTTTACGGAAAAAAGCGATGACCCCGGGGCGCGCCTTTACCGTGTGGTAGACCGTGGAAGCTGTATAAAGCAGGATCAAGCTGATGCCGAAAATGATCACCGCGGTGAGATGTGCGGCAGGAGCTTGTGAATAGGCGGCTTTGATGGTCATGGCGAGTAACGCGATGAACGACAGTAAGGCTCCCGCCAAATGCGATAAAGCGTTGAAAGGCTCTCGGATGAATGCAGTCATAAATCTGTACCTCCTGATACGTAGTTATTGAAACTACATATAATGATATATGTATTGATTTCGCCGGTCAAGTTTGTCGGCTTTTCCATCATAGGGTAAAATGGAGAAACAGAAGTTGAGGTGAAGCGAATGGAAAGCATCGATCGGCTTGTTGGCCAATTGGCTCTCGACAGCCAAATCCGCACAAGTGATATCCCGAAAATCGATCTATACGTGGATCAAGTCATTCAATTATTCGAGACGGCCTTCCACGATACAAAAAGGTATCCGGACGATAAAATTTTGACGAAAACGATGATCAATAATTATGCCAAAGGAAAACTATTCTATCCGGTGCAGCATAAAAAATACACCCCTGACCATATTATGCTCATCAGCTTGATTTATCAGATGAAAAGTACGCTGTCGATTAACGACGTAAAAAAAGTGCTGGAGAAAGTGAATGAAAAAGCGCAAGCGCGGGAACTGGATCTATCCGTGTTCTACGAAACTTATTTGGCGCTTCAGCAGGACAATCATGCCGCGTTCAAAGAAGAGCTCGAGCGGCAGGCAGAAGCCGTCGCCAATACACAAAGCGAAGAGAATGGGGAACTTTCCAAAGTGCTGTTCATCGCATCGCTTGTCCATAAAAGCAATCTGTACAGAAGGGCCGCTGAAAAACTGGCCGATGAATTGGTAAGGGAGGAAGCCGATGGCAAAAATTCTTATTGACGCAGATGGCTGCCCGGTAGTCGATTTGACGATTGGACTGGCCAAGCGTTTCAATTGGTCCGTGCTGCTCATTTGCGACACGTCCCATGAAATGTACCGCGAAGGAGCGGAAACGCTGACGGTATCGAAGGGAGCGGATGCGGTCGATTTTGTTTTAGTGAACCGTGTGCACCCAGGCGATATCGTCGTCACGCAGGATTATGGGCTTGCCGCGATGGTGCTCGCAAAACGCGGCGTGCCGATCGACCAGAACGGGCGGGTCTATGATGAAGGAAATATTGAACAATTGCTCCACGGCCGCCACGTCGCCAAAAAAATCCGCCAAAGCGGTGGGCGCATGAAAGGCCCGAAAAAGCGCCAGCAAGCCGACAACGACAAATTTCGTGACAGCTTGACGCGTATATTGGAAGCCTGAGAGGTCCGCAGCACTGCGGGCCTTTTTCAATAGGCAAGCGCATCCTGATCTCCTTGCCGCGAGTAATTTTCAGGCGATAGGGAATAGAGAGGGATATGAATGGATGGGGAGGAATATGCCATGAAGAAAATAGCGGTTATCGTGACGAACCATAAAGATTTAGGGCATCGCGGCAAAAAGACCGGCTTGTGGCTGCGGGAATTGACGGATTTCTATCATGAAGTAAAAGATGATTTCGAAATCGATATCATCAGCCCGAAAGCTGAAAAAGTGCCGATCGATCCGAGAAGCCTTCCGGCCGCAGTAGTCAATGGCCGGACGCGCCATTATTACTTGGATAAAGAGATCCAGCGACAATTGACCGGCCGCTGACACCAGGCGAAGTGAAAGCTGCCGAATATGCCGGCATTTACTTTACCGGCGGGCACGGAACGATGTGGGATTTTCCGTACAATAAGGAATTGCAGCGGATGACGGCTAGCATTTACGAAAAGGCGGCATTGTCGCAGCTGTTTGCCACGGGCCGAGCGGCTTATTGAATGTCCGCCTGTCCGACGGCAGCCCCTTATTATCGGGTCATCTCGCTACCGGCTTTTCGGACCTGGAAGAAAAGCTCCTTGGCCTCTATAAAGACATCCCGTTTTCCTTGCAGCATGAAATGAAGGAGCGGGGCGCACTTGTCCAAATCGCCCAGCTGCCGCTCGAAGCATGTGTCATTGAATCGGGGCGCTTGATCACGGGGCAAAATCCGGCTTCAGCGTCAGGCGTCGGGGAAAAGCTGCGCGAGCAATTGAAAGATATGGACCGCTACGCGTAAACGGCACGGGCCAATGGGCCAGGAGCGTACTTGAGCAAAAAAAATTCCTGTTTGCTTAAAAACCGATATTCGGGGTATACAGAAGAGAAGTGACAGAAAGACGCATTATTTTGGAGGGATTCTGATGAAGAGATCAACGATGAATACAGTAGTAGGCAGCGCGCTTGCAGCAGCTGCAGGGGTTTTCGTCTACAAAGCCTATCAAGAAAAAAATACAGTCCGTGTACACGAAGACATCGACATGCATAATAGCAAAGAGATCGATGAGCGCGAAAGTGTCTACGCCATCGAAGATTCAAGTGAACAGGGACTCTCGCAATTGGATTCAGCTTACCGTGAAGAATGGCAAGCGAACGCTTTCCCGCAAACTCAGAAAGAATTGCGTGAACTGGAAGAAGACAAATAAATTATACGAGCGAGCGAAGGCAGAAAAACATCTGTCTTCGCTTTTTCTTCGTGTATGATTTGAATGTGGAACTAAATTTGAAAGGAGTGTCAGCAAGTGTGGATCCGAAAACCATTTTTCGAATACACAGCGGGAATATTATTACTCGCCCTTACATTATACGTACTCAGCAAGTTGGACTATATTTGGGAACCGATCCGCATCGTCATCGCTACGCTATTTGCGCCGATCGTCATCGCCGGGATTCTATACTATCTGCTCCGGCCATTGGTCCGCATGCTCGCACGCCGCATGCCGAAGATCGCCGGCATCGGAATTGTTTTCACGGTAATTGCGCTGGCGTTTGCGAGCCTCGTCTATTTCTTCGGACCGACTTTGATCGAACAGGGGGAAAGCCTGCTGGATTTGGCGCCCGAGAAAATGGAAGAAATGAGTTCGGAATCTAACAATCTCTTGAAAGGATTTGAATTCGGGGGAATTTCCGGACAGGAAATCAGCGACCGCATCTACGGCTATGCCGAAAGCCTCTCGAGTAATTTGTTTGAAAATGTCATTAGCATCCTCAGCATGTTGGTCAACGCAGCGATTGTTTTGATCGTGGTGCCGTTCATCCTGTTCTTCCTGTTGAAAGACGATGATAAATTCATTCCATATTCTGTGAAGCGGCTCCCGGAAGACCACAAGCCGGAAGGGAAGAAACTTCTGAAAGATCTAGATGAAACTTTATCCACTTTCGTGATCGGCCAGGCAACAGTCGCGGCGGTGATCGGTGTCTTGATGTACATCGGCTATTTGATCATCGGCCTTGAATACGCTTTGACGCTTGCCGTGTTCGCGATGTTCTTGGTAATCGTTCCGTTTCTCGGGCCGATCATCGGGATCATCCCTGCGATTTTCGTTGCCCTTTTGAACGATGGATTGTTCATGGCATTCAAAGTCGTTCTTGTGCTATTGGTGGTCCAGCAGCTCGAAGGCAATCTCGTCACACCGAATGTCATGGGCAACCGGCTTCATGTCCATCCCTTAACGATCATTTTATTGTTGATGGTGGCAGGTTCCTTATACGGGTTTATCGGGATTTTGATTGCGATTCCGACCTATGCCGTCTTGAAGACGCTGACGCATAATTTCCGTTTGTTTTACCGGCTTCATAAAAAACGTGCCGTCAGCCATTAAGGCTAGTCATTTAGGCGCAAGCATCCATCCTACTTCCTAGTAAATTTCATTCGAAAGGTTCTGAATTTGCAAATATTGTGATATATTAGTCAGTGGAATGACCAATACAGAACAGAGGGGGATGTTTATTAATGAAGAAATGGACCTTATTAGCATTATTGCTAGCAGTTCTTACAGTGCTTGCCGCATGCGGCGGTTCGGAAGAAGAATCAGGCGGCGGTGAATCCGGCGGAGGCGAAGGGGAAGCATACCGTGTCGGCATCGATACCACTTATCCACCATTTGAATTTGAAGCAGACGGCGAATATACAGGAATCGATATCGATTTGATCAACGCGATTGCTGAAAACCAAGGCTTTGAAATCGAATTCAACCCGATGGATTTCGGGGGCATCATCCCGGCCCTTCAGGCTGGACAGTTGGATGTTGCGATTGCGGGCATGAGTATTACGGATGAGCGTAAAGAAATCGTGGATTTCTCGGATCCATATTTTGATGCCGGCCTTTCATTGGTTGTAGCGGAAGACAATAACGACATCACAGCACTCGAAGATTTAGAAGGCAAAACGGTTGCCGTGAAGAGCGGAACGACTGGCGCTCAATTCGCGCGTGACAACGAAGCTGAATACGGCTATGAAATTTCCCAGTTCGAAGACAGCCCATCGATGTTCCAGGAAGTATCAAACGGCAATGCTGATGTGCTTCTTGAAGATTACCCTGTCATCGCTTATGCCATCGCAGAAAGCGAATTGGCTTTGAAAACTGTCGGCGAACGCTTGACCGGCGATCAATACGGCATCGCTGTGTTGAAAGGCGAGAATGCGGAATTGCTTGAACAAATCAATGCAGGGCTGCAGGAATTGCGCGACAGCGGCGAATATGACGAAATCTTAAACAAATACATCGCAGAATAAAATCATGTAGCGCGCATTCGCGCGCTGCATTTTTTTATGCAAGGGGGAACTCAGGGTGCAGACAATCATCAATGCTTTTCCGTACTTAATGGAAGGCTTGCAAGTTACGTTATATATTTTCGGTATTGCCATCGTCCTCGGCTTCTTGATCGGGCTGGTTGTCGCTTTGCTGCGCTTGGCACCGTTCAAAATCTTGAACTGGATCGCCAAAATCTTCGTCGATGCAATCCGGGGGACGCCGTTCATCGTCCAGCTGTTCTTCATTTACTTCGGCTTGAACTCGCTTGGGTTCTTTTCGCTCGATAACACGACAGCCGGGATCGTGACAGTTGCAATCAACGCCGGTGCTTACTTCTCGGAAATCATCCGGGCAGGGATCCAGTCAATCGACAAAGGGCAAACAGAAGCGGCGCGTTCGCTCGGGCTCAACTCGACACAGACCATGCGCCACATCATTTTGCCTCAGGCGTTCCGCCGCATGCTCCCGACGATTACCAACCAGGCGATCATTTCCTTGAAGGATACCTCGCTCCTGTCGGTTATCGGCGTGGCGGATTTGACACAGGAAGGGCGCATCCAGGCAAGTGCCACATTCGATGCGTTTAACGTGTATTTGATCCTTGGTATCATTTACTTTATCGTCATTTACTTGCTCTCGATGCTCGCGAGCTTTGTGGAAAGGAAGTTTGTATTGCGATGAGTATGATCAGAGTAGAAAACCTCAAAAAATCATTCGGAGATTTGGAAGTCATCAAAGACATGAGCACGGTTGTCGAAGAGAAGGAAGTCATTTGTGTCATCGGCCCTTCCGGTTCCGGCAAAAGTACGTTTCTTCGTTGCTTGAATCGCCTGGAAGACATCAGCGGAGGCCATGTTTATATTGAAGGGACGGACATCACCGACCCGAAAGTCGATATCAATAAAGTGCGCCAAGACGTAGGGATGGTATTCCAGCAATTTAACTTGTTCCCGCATAAAACGGTTCTTCAGAATGTGACACTGGCGCCAATCAAATTGAAAAAGGGTGACCAGAAAGCAGCCGAGAAGAAAGCTTACGAATTGCTGGATAAGGTCGGTTTGCGCGAAAAGGCGAAAGCCTATCCGGGCGAATTGTCCGGCGGGCAGAAACAGCGTGTCGCGATTGCGCGGGCGCTCGCGATGGACCCGAAAATCATGCTATTCGATGAGCCGACTTCAGCGCTCGACCCGGAGATGGTCGGGGACGTGCTGGATGTTATGAAGCAACTTGCGAGAGAAGGCATGACCATGGTCGTCGTGACCCACGAAATGGGCTTTGCGGCAGAAATGGGCGACCGCGTGCTGTTTATCGACGGCGGCTATATCGTCGAAGAAAACGTACCGAAGGAATTGTTCGGCAATCCGCAGCACGAACGGACGAAAGCATTCTTGAGTAAAGTGTTGTAAAGATGAGTGGAGAAGCGTGCCTATTGGGTGCGCTTTTTTTTATTTGGCTGGAAAGCTGGAATTAGAATGTGAGGGTTTTCGAGCGGAACTATTGTTGGGGATTGAGTTGAGCATCGTTTTGGTATCCGCCGGCCGGCTTTGGGTTGGCCTCTTGCAATAAGCCAAGAAGAGCACTTGTCTTATTGCATCGGCTCACCCTTGGCACTCAGCGGCTTGGGGATTTCATTGTTTCCTGCTTGATCAAATCGATCTGCTTCTATATATAGTTGCCGGCTAGTGGGGGAATCGCTTCCCGGATTGAGTGTAGATGAAGAAAGCGAGGGTTTGCTTGCGGAAGTGTTTCGGCTTTCTAGTTGAGCTTCATATTGGCAATCGCCGCCGTGCTTTGGGTTGGCCTCTTCTAATAAGTCAGAAAGAACATCTGTCTTATGGCGTCGGCTTACCCTTGGTGCTCGGAGGCTTGGAGATTTCATTGCGTGGGGATTGTTTAATCAGCTCTGCTTCTGTAGATTTTGCCGGCTAGCGGGGGAATCACTTCCCGAGACGGGGCATCTCACAGGTTGATAGTGAAACAGGAAAACTTGTTGTTTTGCAAATGGAGACTCAGAACACTTCAGACCTTGTTCTGTTTGAGGCAAGCTATAGAATATGATGCGTTTTAATCTTTTTATCAAGAGGATTGAAGAAACGATTTTCTACTCTAAAACTAGGAGACGGAGTGGAAGGGGGCTGACGCCTGTGGGATCGCGCGGGCTGGCGAGACAAACGTGGCGCGTCCTTTGCGGCACGTTGGCTCAACACCCGCCCCACGGCAAGCAGCCCCCTGAAACGCAGTCGAAAAGCGGAAGCTTTTCTAATCTCTTAATCATTAATCATTCAATCTTTTATTGTCAGACTCCCTAAATTCCAACAAAACAAAAAACGTGCCGCAGGGGCACGTTTTTTTATAATGGATTATTCAGCGTCAAAGACGTGGACTTTCTCCATTTTGTCGCCATTTTTCATGGCTTTTGCAGTTTCAAGGCCTTTTGTTACTTGGCCGAATACTGTGTGCACGCCGTCAAGGTGCGGCTGTGAATCATGGACGATAAAGAACTGGCTAGATCCAGTGTCTTTGCCGGCATGTGCCATAGAGAGGCTGCCTGGCTGGTGTTTATGCGGGTTGCCTTCTGTTTCACATTTGATCGTTTTGCCGCTGCCGCCCATGCCAGTTCCGGTTGGGTCGCCGCCTTGGGAAACGAAACCTGGGATAACGCGGTGGAAAACAACGCCGTTATAGAATCCAGAGTTTGCAAGTTCCTCAAAGTTTGCTACTGTGTTCGGTGCTTCGTTCGGGAAAAGGTCGAATTCGATTACTTCGCCGTTTTCCATGTGCATGTGGCCTTTTTTCGCCATAACTAACATCTCCTTTTCAATTGGTTCATCCCTTAGTATATCGGCTTTTGGTTCGACTGCCTACTGATAAGGGGCTTACAGCGCTTTCAGGAATCCGCCGTCGACGACGATGGATTGCCCAGTAACATACGAATTGGCAGCAGAAGCTAAAAAGACGACTGTGCGGGCGAATTCAGCGGGTTCGCCCAGGCGACCGCTTGGAATCTGCGCTTCTGTATTCTTCAATACTTCGTCTGCTGTAATGCCCTGTCTTTTGGCTGCGGCTTCGTTGAGTTCTGTGATGCGGCCAGTGGAAATCTTGCCGGGTCCGACAGTGTTGACCATGATATTATCGCCAGCCACTTCCCGGGCCAGTGTCTTCGCGAAGCCGACCATGCCCGCGCGCATCGTATTGGACAAGATCAATCCATCGATCACTTCTTTTGTCGAAGACGAAGAGATATTGATGATGCGGCCGAATTGCTGTTCTTTCATATAAGGAAGCACTTCTCGGCATGTACGGATATAGCTCAATAAGTTTTGGTCGAATGCCGCGTACCAATCGTCATCGTTCATATTATCGAATCCGCCTGCTTTCGGGCCTCCTGTGTTGTTGACGAGCACATCGATACGCCCAAATTGTTCGTTGACTTTGTGGAATAATTGCTTGATGTCTTCAGCTTTTGACATATCGCACGCAAATGCGTGGACGTGTTCGTTTCCGCTTTCGCTGCGCAGTTCTTCCGCAGCTGCGTCGACCGATTCCTGGCGTCGGCTCGAGATGACGACGATCGCTCCTTCTTTGGCGAATTCCAAGGCGGATGCTTTGCCGAGCCCTTTACTGGAAGCCATGACGACAACTACTTTTTCTTTTAATCCAAGATCCACATTTATCATCCTTTCCATTTGGTTCCTTGTTTCAGTTTACGATAGAATAGAGGGGATGGAAATGCTTGTTTCGGATTTCCGCCATAAGTCCAATGGCGGAGACCCTATATAGATGTGGTAGGATGGATATATTGATCAGATTAGGAGTGTTGGAAATGGAAGAACGTGAAATCTTCGATATTACAATCATCGGCGGCGGCCCAACCGGCTTGTTCGCTTCGTTTTACGGCGGCATGCGCAAAATGAAAGTGAAAGTGCTGGACAGCCTTCCGCAGCTCGGCGGGCAATTGATGGAATTGTATCCGGATAAATTCATTTATGATATCGGCGGCTTCCCGAAAGTGCTGGCAAAAGACTTGGTGGATAATTTGGTCGAGCAGGCCAAATACGGCGATCCGGAGATTTGCCTGGAAGAGACCGTGGCATCTGTCGAACGTGAAGACGAGCATTTTGTTATCACGACGGACAAAGGCACACATTACTCGAAAGCGATTCTTTTAACGGCTGGCGTCGGGGCTTTCCACCCGCGCAAATTGGCAGTCGATGGCGCTGAACAATTCGAAGGCAAGACTTTGCATTACGGCGTGAAAGATTTGACTTTGTTCAGCGATAAAAAAGTCGTAGTCCTCGGTGGAGGCGACTCTGCGGTTGACTGGGCGATGATGCTTGAGAACGTGGCTTCGCAAGTGACTTTGAGCCATCGCCGCGAGAAAATGACGGCGCATGAAGCGAATATCGATACGATGATGCAGTCGACAGTGGAAGTGAAGAAGCCTTTCAACGTCAAGGAACTTGTCGGCGAGAACGGCGAAATCCGTGAACTTGTGCTGGAAGACAAAGAAGGCAACGAAGAGCGCCTGGAAGTCGACCACGTCGTCGTCAACTATGGCAATATTACATCACTCGGCCCGATCAAGGAATGGGGCCTCGAGATGGAGAAGAACTCGGTCATCGTCAACTCCAAAATGGAAACGAACGTACCGGGCATCTATGCAGCTGGCGACATTGCCACCTACGAAGGAAAAGTGAAATTGATCGCTGTCGGCTTCGGTGAAGCACCGACCGCCATCAATAATGCGAAATCTTACTTGGATCCGAAATCCAGAGTACAGCCTTTGCATAGCACGAGTGTATTTAAATAACCAACGAAAAATGCCCGGCAAGCTGATTCAGCTTGCCGGGCATTTTTGTGTTCCATCACAAGGGATGTTTTTTCTGCTTCACTGCTACGGGGTCTTGGCTGGCCGCTTTCAGGAACGCGGCCCCCATCAGCAGGACGACGACCGAGAACGGCAAGGCAGCGATGATCAATGAATTCTGTAAGCCTTGTGTTCCGCCGCTGTAGACGACGATGGCAGCAACAGCTGACTGAATCAATCCCCAAGAGATTTTCACCAAGTTGGGCGGATTCAATAAGCCGCCGGTTGTCTGCATGCCGAGCACGAATGTCGCGGAGTCGGCAGAAGTGATGAAGAAGATAGCGACCACGAACAAAGTCAGAATCGACATGACAGTACCGAGCGGGTAATGTTGCAGGACGCCGAATGTGGCGGTTTCCAAACTGTATTCGGAAATCTTGTCAACGCCTTTTTGTTCCAAGTCCAAAGCAGAAGCCCCGAACACTGAGAAGAAAATAAAGCAAACGAGTGACGGAACGACAAGGACGCCAAGCATGAATTCCCGGACCGTACGTCCTCTTGAGATACGGGCGATGAAAATGCCGACAAATGGTGCCCAGGACACCCACCATGCCCAGTAAAAGACTGTCCAGCCATCCACCCAGGCGCGGCGGTCTGTGTTCAACGGCTCCAAATTAAAGCTCATCGACAGGAAATTGGCAAAATAGCCGCCGAGTGCATCCGTAAACATGTTCAAGATATAGAGCGTCGGGCCGACGATCAGCAGCATGCCGAGCAGGATGAATGCCAGCACCATATTGATGTTACTCAAATACTTGATACCCCGCCCGATGCCGGACCATGCGGAAATGATGAACAATATGGTGGCGACGGCAAGGATCAATAATTGAAAGGCAAAGGTATTCGGTGTGCCAAACAAAAATGACAACCCTTCGTTTATTTGCGCGGAGCCGAAGCCAAGCGTAGAAGCGACGCCGATGACCGTCGCGAAGACGGCGAGCGTATCGATCAGTTTGCCTAACCAGCCGCTCATGCGCTTTTTGCCGAACAGCGGAATGAGTGTCGCGCTGATCAGGCCGGGTGAACCGTTATGGAATTTGGCGTAAGCGAGCGATAAAGCCACAAGCCCATAAATTGCCCAAGCGTGAATGCCCCAATGGAAAAACGAAAACTGCATCGCTTCCTTGACGGCTTCATCAGAACCCAGGTCAGAACGCGGTGCGCTGATAAAGGCATGTGAAATGGGCTCGGCAGTCGTCCAAAAAACGAGCCCCATGCCCATTCCGGCAGAAAACAACATCGCGAACCAGGAAATCAGGCTGAATTCCGGCTCGTCGCCGGCTTTTCCGAGCTTGATATTGGAAAATCTCGAAAAAATCAAATAAAGACAAAAGATGAGGATAACAAAAACGGAAGCTAGATAATACCAGCCGAAAGTGGATGAAATCCAGGAAGTGAGCGCACCTGTCTGCGCTTGGAAGTTTTCAGGCACGAAAAATCCCCAGGCGACCATGGCCAGGCAGATGGCGATCGAAATCCAAAAGACGATCGTGACATTTTTCAAATGAGTTCCTCCTAAACTGAAAGCTATGCTTTCCCAGATGAATAAAGCTGTAATTAGTTATTCCCCAACAAAGGGAGGCTAATCCATCCTATCGTTATTAATAGAAGAAAAAAAGAGAGAGGGGCAAAAAAGGCCTTATATCAACTTGAAAGAAAGAATGTTCTGATTTATTACAGCCTGTCATAATTATAAGGATGCCGTAATGTAATTGTTAAGTTTGAACTGTCGTCCTGTCATGTTCTTGAAATGCGCACGTGTTAAGCTGTGTCTTGTGTTAGTGAAAAGGAGGAATTTCAATTATGAAAAAGCAAATCGTTACACTAACGGCCATCGCAGCATTAAGTGTAGGCGCAGCAACTACAGCAAGCGCTAATTCATCGTATACAGTCCAATCAGGTGACACTCTTTGGGGAATCTCACAAGAAAAGAACGTTTCAGTGCAAAACCTTAAAAACTGGAATGACTTGTCTTCTGACTTGATCTTCCCGAACGAAACGCTTTCGGTTGAAGGAAAAGAACAGGCATCTAAGAAATCATCGAACTCATCATCTACCTATACAGTTAAAAGCGGCGACACTTTGTTCAAGATCGCTTCCGCCCACGGAATCTCATTGGATCAATTGATGAGCTGGAACAACATCTCCGGCCACACGATCTACCCTGGACAAGAATTCGCAGTTAAAGGCGCCGCAGCAAAAGCGGCAGCACCTGCACCAGCAGCACCGGCAGCAAAAGCTCCGGCTAAAGAAGCACCAAAATCAACTCAAGCAGCACCAACACCTGCAAGTGCACCAGCAGCAGCTAAACCAGCAGCAGCTTCTACACAATCAGGTAAAGAAATGACAGTATCCGCAACAGCTTACACAGCTTATTGCGCGGGCTGCTCAGGAGTTACACGTACAGGAATCGACTTGCGTTCGAACCCGAACCAAAAAGTCATCGCAGTTGACCCATCCGTTATCCCACTCGGTTCAAAAGTATGGGTTGAAGGATACGGAACAGCAATCGCTGGCGACACTGGCGGAGCAATCAAAGGCAACAAGATCGACGTCTTCATCCCAACTCAAGGCGAAGCTTTGAACTGGGGACGTAAAAACGTAACAATTAAAATTCTAGACTAATATTTATATAAGCTACAAAGCCGAGGTGACCATTCCCTCGGCCTTTTTTTATGTCTGCCTTTGCACCTATGCAAAGGCTTTTTTTTGTTAACTATGACTTTTTTTAATGAATAGTCAGAAATCTATTGAAATCAAAGTTAGGAGGCATATAATGTGGGGTATAGTTATTAAGTATTTATAATTTTTATACCTATTAAAGGAGGCGCATGAGATGGCAGAGAAGAAGAATGTTTCCAGACGCGATTTCCTGAAGACGTCAGGGATCGCGGCAGGCGCTCTCGTCGGTGGAGGAATCATAGGTGGAGTGATTGGGGCAAATACACGTCAGGATACAGCAGCTCCAAGCGGCGGTGAAGCTGGCCATAGCGGCGGGGCAGAAACGACCGAAGCGGTACGTGGTTTGCAATTTTTCAAGAACCAACAGGAGTTTGCGGTATTGCAGCAAGCGACCGAACGTATTTTCCCGGAAGATGATTTGGGGCCAGGCGCAATCGGTCTTGGTGTTCCATTTTTTATCGATCACCAGCTTGCAGGCAGCTACGGCGAGAATTCGAGGGAGTATATGCAGCCGCCATTTGAAGAAGGTGAAACGACTCAGGGCTATCAAAGCCGCCTGAAGCGCAATGAGTTGTTCAGACAAGGCTTGCAGAAAATGCAGCAGGAAGCGCAAAGCCGCTTCGAAGCGAATTTCGTCGATTTAGAAGGCGAGCAGATGGATGAAATTTTGACAGCTTTCCAGGATGACGAAGTGGAAATGCAGGGGACTAGCGCCCAATTCTTTTTCCGCCTTCTGCGGCAGGCGACATTGAACGGCGCATACGCCGATCCGATTTACGGAGGCAACCAAAACATGGAAGCGTGGCGCATGAAAGGGTTCCCTGGCCACCGTCCGTCTTATATCAATGAAATCGAAAGCGAAGACTTTGTGGAAATGGATCCGCATTCAGTAGGAGACATGCTGAGCTAAATTAAGAAGGGGGATTACGTATGGCGACAACGCTAGATAAAGTAGACGTAGTAACGGTAGGGGTCGGCTGGACCGGCGGAATCATCGCTGCCGAATGTGCAAAAGAAGGACTGAAAGTCGTCGGGCTTGAGCGCGGGCAAGAGCGTTCGACTGCGGATTACTCGATGGTCCATGATGAATACCGTTATGCCATCCGCTATGAATTGATGCAGGATTTATCAAAAGAGACCATCACGTTCCGAAATTCCAGAAACCAGCGCGCCCTGCCGATGCGGCAGATGGGCTCTTTCTTGCTAGGTGAAGGATTGGGAGGCGCAGGCACTCACTGGAACGGCCAAAACTGGAGATTTTTGCCTTATGACTTTGAAATCAAATCCATGACAGATGCGAAATACGGTGCGAATAAGCTGCCTGCGGAATATACTTTGCAGGATTGGGGCATCACTTATGACGAACTCGAACCATATTTCGATAGATTCGAAAAAACGGCGGGTATTTCAGGTGAAGATAAAAACCCGTTCTGGGGCGAGCGGTCGTCGGATTATCCAACGCCGCCAATGAAAAAGACACCGTTATTGTCAAAGTTTGAAACCGCCACCACCAACCTGGGGTATTCACCGTTCATGATGCCTTCTGCAAACTTATCGGAAGCATATGAAAATCCGGACGGCCAGCAAATCGCCGCTTGCCAGTACTGTGGGTTCTGTGAACGCTTCGGCTGTGAGTACGGCGCAAAGACATCACCTGAAATCACCGTCGTTCCAACAGCTCGCGACACTGGAAATTACGATATCCGCTTTAACGCCAATGTAGTAGAAGTGATGAAAGAAGGCGATCGTGTTACGGGTGTACGCTATCTCGACACGGTGACTTTCGAAGAATTCATCCAGCCGGCAGAAGTGGTCGTGTTGACAAGTTATGTTTTGAACAATGCGAAACTGCTGATGGTATCTGAAATTGGCCAAATGTATGACCCTGAAACAGGTCGCGGATCTCTTGGCAAAAACTACGCATACCAAATTCTTCCGGGTGCATCCGGCTTTTTCGATGACCAGATGAATGTCTTCATGGGAGCGGGCGCACTCGGTATGACGATTGATGATTTCAACGGCGATTCTTTTGACCATGGAGATCTTGACTTTATCCACGGCGCCAGCCTATCAATGACACAAACTGGATCGCGCCCGATCGCATCCAATCCACTGCCGCCTGATACGCCGTCTTGGGGCGCTGATTTCAAGAGAGCTTCCATTGAAAATTACACGCGGACACTGTCTGTCGGCGGACAAGGTGCATCCATGCCTCACCGCGATAATTACATGACACTCGATGGGACATACAAAGATGTTTACGGAGTGCCGCTTCTGCAATTGACTTATAACTTCACAGACCAGGACCGTGCATTGCATCAATACGTCACGGAAAGAGCTGCTGAAATCATGCAGGAAATGGGTGCGAAAACAGTCGTCGGCAGATCGCCGATTTCCGATTATGACATCGTCCCTTATCAAACGACGCATAATACAGGCGGCACCATCATGGGGGCAGATCCTGAAACGAGTGTCGTAAACAACTACTTGCAGCATTGGGATATGGAAAACCTGTTTGTTGTAGGCGCAGGGAACTTCGCGCATAACGGCGGCTATAACCCAACCGGCACAGTCGGTGCGCTGGCATACCGCTGCGCAGAAGGCATTATCAGATACAGCCAAGAAGGCGGTTCTTTAGTTTAATTTGTGAGGAGGAAAAGATATGGGTGGATTGGCTTCAATTGGTGTACCAGGATTGATTATCATCTTGGTTATCGTGCTGATTATTTTCGGGCCGAAAAAACTGCCGGAAATCGGCGGGGCCGTAGGCAAAACTTTCTCGGAATTCAAACGTTCGACGAAAGGGCTCATGGACGATGATGACGAAGACGATAAAGATAAAAAAGACAAAAAAGACACAGCAGAAACGAATAAAACCGAAAGTTTATGAAGGTGGTTAAATGGATCCGTACGGAGAAAACAATCTGATCAGTCCCTTGCATAAGAAAAAGGCGAGCGAAGATCCGGCGGGACAGGAAAAGCAGAAAGCCGACTCCGGAACGGAACATGAAACCGGAGACGTGTTAAAAGAGCCGACTCCGGGAGGGGGGCAAAAACCCCCTGAAGAGCCGGAAGACAGAGTGGAAACCTTAGTCGACCATTTGGGGGATTTGCGAAAACAATTGATTAAAAGTTCCATCGTTTTCCTATTCTTCCTATTGCTCGTATTTTCCACGCTGAATTTCTGGTTTCCTTATGTGGTGAAAGGCAATGATCTGGTGATTCTCGGTCCGCTCGAAGTCGTGAAATTCTATACGTCGATTTCCGCCACCATGGCGCTCGGCTTATCGCTGCCGTTTTTGATCCATTTCATCTGGCAGTTCGTCAAACCGGGACTTGAAGAAACCGAAGCCCGATTTCTCGGATTGTATTCGCCGGTCATGCTGTTATTGTTTGTATTCGGCGTCGCTTTTGGTTACTTTATCGTCAACCCGTTGAGCTATCAATTTTTGATTGGCCTCGGGGCAGCGAATTTTGATGTAATGATTTCAGCGAACGAGTATGTCCATTTCTTGATCATGACGACGATTCCGCTGGGCTTGTTGTTTGAAATGCCGATCTTGGCCTTGTTCTTGTCATCGATCGGTGTCTTGACCTCTGGATCGATGAAGAAAGTCCGGAAATGGTCGTATCTTGGCTTAGCGGTTGTCTCAGCTTTGATTACGCCACCGGATTTTCTGAGCCAGCTGCTGGTGTTGATTCCGATGGCAGGGCTTTACGAAGCCAGTATTTATGTGGTGAAGAAAATGGAAGCACGCAACGAACGCATGGAAGATACGACTGTATAATGGAAAGAAAAAAGGGCTGCCCAAAACATCATGATATGATTTGGGCCAGCCCTTTTCCTGTATTGCTTACTCAAAAGGAGGACATGAAGATGCCGATGGAAATCAGAGAAATCGAAGACTTGCGCGAAGTGGATGCTATATACCTTGTGGAAGAAAGTGAATCTGAAGGATACCGTTTCCTGAGGAGGCTCGTCGATCAATACGAGGACGGAAGCAATCGTTTCGACCAACAAGGGGAAGTATTATACGGTGTGTTCGACCCTCACGGCAAATTGTTCGCAATCGGTGGATTGAACCGGGACCCTTATTCCACGAAAGAAGGAATCGGCAGGCTGCGGCGTATTTATATTGCAGATGCTGTAAGAAGAGAAGGAATCGGAACGAAATTGCTGCAAGCGATCATCGATTTTGCCAAAGGCCAATTCAGTGAGCTTGTGGTGCGGACGGATTCCGCTTCAGCGGATGCCTTTTACCGTGCGAACGGTTTCTCGGGTGACGTCGGCTTGCCGGATGTCACGCACCGGCTCGTTCTGGAGCAGCACGCTGCAAAAAAATAAGCCCGAGTATCCGATTTCAAGCTTTTGACATCATTCACCCAATTGAACGAACGGCTAAAACTCCGTTTGCTAAATCACCTTTTCTTGTACAATGGAAGTCGGAGGGCTGCCATTTCAGAAAAGGTGATTTTTTGAATTGCATCGGAGGTGGAAGAGAATGCGCAAAGTGATTGTAACGGCGTATGATGAGAGATGGCCAAATGCGTTTGAACATGCCGCAGCAGAAATTCTCGGCATGCTCGAATCCGACTGCCTGGATGTGCAGCATATCGGCAGTACCGCAGTGCCGGGACTTGCGGCCAAGCCGGTGATTGATTTGCTCGTGATCGTTTCTGATATAGAAGCTATAGACCGCTTTGAGGAGGATTTCCGAAAGCTCGGCTATCAAGCCAAAGGCGAAAATGGGCTGCCGGGGAGACGTTATTTTGAACGCGGCGGCAATGAACGAACGCATCATGTCCATTGTTATGAACAAGGCAACCCTGAGGTTTCTCGCCATTTGGCATTTCGGGATTTCTTGAAAGCGAATCCGCAAATTGCCGCAGCATATGGTGAGTTGAAGATGAAGTTAGCGAAACAATACCCCTTGGACATCGAACAATACATAAAAGGAAAACAGGCGATGGTCCAGGAAATTGAGAAAAAGGCGATGGGAGAGATTTGATGGAAATGGCGAATTGGAAAGGCGCTGCTGGCGTCTGTGTAAACGAGCGGAACGAAATTTTATTGGTGCTCATGAAAGCACCGGAAGAAGACAGCAAATGGTCGGTTCCCGCAAGCGGCATGGAAGCGGGCGAGACGCTTGAACAATGCTGTGAACGTGAGTTTGAGGAAGTGACGGGGCTAACGGTCAAGGCAGGGGAAATCTTGAAGACACGGGACGGCAATTATGAAGATGCTGCCGTGTCATTTGATCTGCATTATTTTCGGGTCGAAGTGACAGGCGGCGAATTAATCATCCCGAAAGATGATTTCTTAATCGAGGACATCGCCTGGAAATCCATCACAGACATCGAAAAATTGGAGCTTGCCTATCCGGATGATTTGGAGCTTTTCAAGTCTCTTATTGCAGCTTGAATGCAGCAGGATTTAAAAAAATGAGGCTGGGGTAAAGAACAAGAAACAAAGTTTTCGGGAGGGCGATCGCATGGACAAGGAACGGAAGTACAAAGAAGGCGAGAAACTGCTGCCGGATGTGGAACCGGGCCGCCATCAGCCAACGGACAAGGAAATGGATCCGATGCCGGACAGGGAGTTGGAATACGAAGAAAATTCCAATGAAAAATACCGGGACCAGACACCGGATGAAAACAAGAATGATTAGATCGATCGGCCGCTTGCAATAGAGCGGCATTTTTCATGTGGTTTAGATAAGAAAGGTTTCGAAGCCTGTTCATCAGGAAGGAAAGGGGGAGGCTTATGCCGCGACATCAATTTGCGAATGCAGTGTGGCAAGAGGAGAACGCGATGGAGGCGGCGGATTTCCGCCAATTGCTCACAGATAATCCGAAGCTTCAGCAATGGATTGATCAATCGAAAAATTTAACCGTCAATATTCTTCATGCCGACACTTCCCAGCTCGGCAAGGAAGTCTTATGGGGCTCATTGATTTATAAGCAAAGCCGTCATGCACGGGACGCCCAGGACGTCTTTCATTTTTATGTATCTCCGGAACTATTGGTGACCAGCACGCTTGATTTCGAGGAAGACTTGGATATGCCAAGGCATTTGATGATCCAGCAGATGGGAAATGCGGAATCGCCGATTGAAGTGATGATGATTTTGCTCGGGGGAATGGTCGGTTCGGTTTTGCATAAAATCGACGGCTTTGAAGAGCGGCTCCATCAATTGCTGTGGAATATCAAAGAACACAATAACCGCCAAACCCTGGAAAGCATCGAAGAAGTGCGGCACGAGATATTGTTATGGAAGCACTTGATCATGGGATTCCGGGAAATCAGTATGGCGGTTGAAGAGACCTTTGGCGAAGGTGTTCGTGAGCGGAGAGAGTACAAGCGGACCTCTAGGCGAATCGATCGCTGTGTCATGCTCGTTGAATCGTACGAAGACGAAATTCGCAATATGGTCGATATGGAAAATGTCGTCGCCAATTATCGAGGCAATGAAATCGTCAAAACACTCACCGTCTTGACCACCTTGTTTACGCCGGTTATGGCCTGGGGTGCCTTATGGGGAATGAATTTCCGCATAATGCCGGAGCTTGAGTTGAGGTATGGTTATGTGCTGTCAATTGCTGTCATCTTGACTTCCACGTTCTTACTGTATTTGTATTTCAAGCAAAAAGGCTGGACAGGAGATATTCTCCGCTCGATCGACAACAAAGGCAAAGAAAAACAAAGGCAGGACTGATCCCAGTCCTGCCTTTGTCATTTCGGTTTGTCTTTTTTCAGTTCTTCGAGCACTTCGGTGTAGCGATGCAAGTCGCGGTCGTCGTATTTGCCGATATAATTGATCAGCATTTCCTCGACGTCCCGCCGTTGCCGCTCGGCTGCGATGAGTTTTTCTTTCATCGACTTCTGCTTCCAAAGGATCGTATCTTCCACGTCTTCCATTTTGTTAAGCATATCGATTTCTGCGAGCAGTACCAATGCGGCATTCTTTTTTTCTTCATACTTCTTCAATGCCTTGTCAATTTTCCGTGTGTCGTTCTCATAGGTCATATTGGAATACATCGACATATGCATGCTCCTCCTCCGCCATTTATACTTTTACATTAACAGATATTAGAATATTCTGTCTATAATAATAGGCAAAAAGATGGCGGAAACCCTTCTCCATCCTAATTCATGAAGTGCTTTCCGCCGTCTTTGCAGGTTCTATCCAATTTTGTGACCAACGTTCGATTTCCTTCATGACCGGCTGCAGCGAAGCACCTTTTTCGGTCAACGAATATTCAATACGTACGGGGGTCTCGGGGTGGACGGTGCGTTCGACCAAACCGTCTCCTTCTAAGGTTTTCAGCCGTTCAGAAAGGAGGCGGCCGCTGATCCCGATTTCTTCCGTCAATTGGCCAAAGCGCTTGGGTTCGGCCATCAATTGATGGATGATCAGCCCTGTCCAACGCTGTCCCAATAAGGAAATAGCTGCTTCAAACCGTGGGCAAATTTCCTGGCTTTTCATGTTCACCGCTCCTTTTTCTTCATAATAGCATATCCATATAAGAATTAAAAAACAGATGACTTGACGTAACTAGGTTATTAAAATAAAATTAGTTACAAATAGTAAGTGGATGGAGGAATTATAATGAATTTTCATCAAAAGCCTGTGCATTATGTCGAAAGCCTAACATTGAAAGTGTTGGATTTGAAGGGAATGAGCCGTTTCTACACGGAGGTATTGGGGTTTGAGACCATCGAACAAAAGGAAAGGGAAACCATTCTCGGTGTGGGTGGGGAAGAGATACTGACTCTTCAATATGCGCCGGAGTTCAAGGCAAAGGCAGGGCGCTTTGCCGGATTGTATCATTTCGCGGTGCTATTACCGAACCGGAAAGAACTCGGTAAAATATTGCTCCATCTTCATGAGCAGCGGATTCCGATCGGTTCTTCCGATCATCAAGTGAGCGAAGCTTTGTACCTGTCGGATCCTGAAGGGAATGGCATCGAAATCTACCGCGACCGCGAACCCGGTGAATGGGAATGGCGCGGAGATCAAGTGCATATGACGGTCGATCCGCTCGATGTTCAGGAAGTTGCGCAAGCATCGAATGGCGAAAAATGGAGCGGCATGCCAGCGGGCACTGTGCTTGGGCATATCCATCTCCATGTTTCGGATCTCCAGGCAGCGCACGACTTCTATACCGGTGCGATCGGCTTCGGCCTGGTCGCGAATCTTGGCAATCAAGCGCTATTCGTCTCGGACGGAAACTATCACCATCATATCGGATTGAATATCTGGAACGGCACAGGCATTCCGGCTTTGCCGGATCAGACGGCAGGACTCGCGCATTACGTCATCCGTGTCGCAGATGAACAAGCACAAAATGCCATGCGCGACCGCTTGCAGGCATACGGCGCTGACATTCACGTGGACGGTGCGGCGTTGGAGACAGCTGACCCATCCGGCAACCGCATTCGCATTTTAACTGCATAAGAAAATCCCCGGGACTATGGTGTCTCGGGGATTTTTGCATTAAGGTGCCGGGCACGAAGCGGATGCATCCGCATATAATAAGATTTGTGTGGAACGTCCAGGCGCAACGGCTTGCTGGACATTGCCCGTTTGTTCGGGCATCAGGTTATCTCTTGTTTCCGTATATGCCTGGAGCCGTTCCTGGTTTTGCCAGTCTTCAAAAGGTTCATTGTAAAAGCCTAAAAGGATCAATCCGCAAAATACGGCAATCAATGTGATCCCAAGTAACGAAAGGAAACCTTTCATGATTCAATCCCGCCTTCTCATAGATGCTGATATTAAGAACGCAAACCGTTCGGAAAAGGTTCCCGGTTGAAGAAATCCCAAAGACTGGGATACTTATACATAAGCATACAAACGGGAGGGGAAACCATGATTTCATTAAATACAGAAATTTGCCGCTTGCTTGGGATCGAGTATCCAATCATCCAGGCAGGAATGGCAGGCGGCCCGACCACCGCTGAACTGGTGGCGGAAGTTTCCGGGGCAGGCGGCTTGGGGACACTCGGCGCTGCCTATTTGACACCTGGCAAGCTACGGGAAGATATTGTAGAGATACGCAAACGGACAAACAAGCCTTTTGCCGTCAATTTGTTCGCGCCCGTGCCGAAAGATGATTTCTCGCGCATTGGAGAAGTGAAACAAGCATTGCAGCCGATCTACGAAGAACTTGCGATTGAAGAGCAAGGCGCTGAATACCGCTCTCCAGATCACGGGGAAGAGCTGTTCCGCATTTGCCTTGAAATGAATGTGCCGATCATCAGCACGGCGTTCGGTTCATTGGCGCCTGAACATATGGCTTCTGCCAAAGCACAAGGCGTCCATATCATCACCATGGCGACGACTGTCGGCGAAGCGATGGAAGCGCAAGGCAAAGGAGCCGACGTTATCGTGGCACAAGGCAGCGAAGCAGGAGGGCACCGCGGCAGCTTTTCGTTCGATCGCCATCCAATGGGTGCACAGGTCGGCTTGATGGCACTGCTTCCACAAATTGCAGATGCGGTGGATGTGCCGGTCATTGCGGCTGGTGGCATCGCGGACGGGCGCGGGCTGGTAGCGGCGCTCGCGCTCGGGGCGCAAGCCGTTCAAGTCGGGACGCGTTTTGTTGGAGCGAAGGAATCGGGTGCGCATCAGGCATACAAGCAAGCAATCTTCGAAAGCGATGAAGAAAGCACCGTCGTGACCAAAAGTTTCTCGGGACGACCAGCGCGCGGTATCAAAAATCGTTTCATCGAAAAATTCGAATCCGCGGGAACCCAGCCGCTGCCATTTCCGTCTCATAATACAGTGACGAAAGAAATTCGCGGAGCAGCGGCAAAAGCCGGCAATCCGCAATTCATGTCGTTATGGGCAGGTCAGGCAACAAGAGGTATGACGCAGGAAGAAGGCGCGGCGGAAATCGTCTCTTCCATGATGGATCAAGCACGTGCGCTCTTGCGGTAATTCGGCTCGAGTTTCCTGTTTCTGCGTGCTATACTGTTAAAAGTGATTTTGAAACGAGGAGATTGAACGAATGGAATGGAAAAATATATACCGCGGTATTTTGATGGGCATCAGCGATTTGATTCCGGGGGTCAGCGGAGGAACGATTGCCTTTATCCTTGGCATTTATGATCGCCTGCTTGAATCGATCAGCGGCTTCTTCAGCCGCGAATGGAAAAAACAGTTGGGCTTTCTCGTGCCTCTTGGCATGGGGATCGTCATTACCTTATTATTGTTCAGCCGCTTTATCGAATTTTTGCTGGAAAACCATTACGAAGCGACGCAATTTTTCTTCATGGGGCTGATCCTTGGGGTCTTGCCTTATATCATGAAGCAAGCGGAAGTGAAAAAGAATTTCACGGCGCGCCATTTGGTCATCTTGCTGGTCATCGGGGCAGCGCTTGCTTCCATGGCATTTATCCAGACCGATGATAATGTAGCGCCGATTACGGAATTGAGCTTGCCAACGTTCTTCCTGCTATTTTTCTCTGGCTGGATCGCGAGCATGGCGATGCTGTTGCCTGGCATTAGCGGCTCGTTCATCCTGTTGTTGATCGGTGTTTATTCGACGGCCATCAACGCCTTGTCGACATTGAATTTGCCGATCGTCCTGGCAATCGGTGCCGGCGTCATGGTCGGGTTTGTCGTCTCAAGTAAAGCGATCAGCTATTTGCTGGAGCATTTTACGTATGTGACGTATGCGGCCATCATCGGCTTGATTCTTGGCTCGCTGTTTGTCGTATTCCCTGGCTTTGCAGCCGATCCGATGACTTTAGTGACTAGCCTGATCACGTTCACGATTGGCTTATTGTTTACGCTGTGGTTTAGTTCGCCGAAGAAAACCGATATTACAAGCGAACACAATGTAGAAGCTTAACAAATGAAAATGGCAAAGCGGACAGTGAAAAGCACTCCTTTTCCTGTCCGCTTTTGGTATTTATTTAAGGGAAAAAGTAAAAAAGGCTTTTTGCTTTCCGGATTTCGCTTTTGCGATTACACTGAAATGAAGAGAAAGAGGTGATGCGTGTGCGGAAATTGTTTGGCATCCTGTTGCTCATAGTCTTGTTGTTTTTCACCCGCCCGGTATGGGAGGCGTCTGTCGAAGAATACGTCGACCTGGGCTTTTTGGACTCGGTGGATGAAGTGATCGGAAATGTAACAGCTGACACGGATGTTTCCAAAGCGCTCGATGAAGCCAAATATTTCACGACGCGCATCAGTCATCAACTGCAGGCGATGGTGACAGAAAGCTCAGCCGCCTTGCCTGAAGCGGTCGCAAAACCAGAGCTCTCGGATACGGATTCCATGGTGGCGGTCCATAATGTCACGCTTGGCATGAGCAAGGAGCAAGCCCAGCAAAAAGTCGGCTTGCCGTTGCGTCTAATGGAGAATGAATACGGAACCGATTGGCATAGCTACCATCAGGATTACCAGAATTATGTATTGTTGTCCTACGATGAGAACGGAGAGGTCAACGGCATGTTTACCAACCAGGATCTCATCTCTTCTACGGAAGGCTTCTCGATGGATTCGACCAAAGCACAAGTGCGTGAGTTGTTCGGGACACCGCTGACGAGCCTGCAAAAAGGGCGTGTGCAATATATTCTGGATTCGCGCGATGAGTACGATTTGTTTGAAACAGCGGATTCCTATACAACGGTTTTTTATGATGTTCACGAAGGGGATACGGTCACGGCGGTCCAAGTCATCGACAAGGATTTGGAAGAGCAGCGTAGCGAGATTTATGCGGAGCCGTCACCGGAAGTGAAGGAAGGCTATGAGTTTTTATTGTTCGAGCTGACCAATTCAGCGAGAATCCAGCGTGAGTTGCCGCTCTTGAAATGGGATGGTGAAACGATGGAGACGGCGCGTGACCATAGCCAGGAAATGGCGGACGAGCGTTATTTCAGCCATACCAACCCAGATGGCCAATCGCCTTTTGACCGCATGAAAGAAGATGGCATCACGTTCTTTATCGCCGGTGAAAACTTGGCGTACGGGCAGTATAGCGCCGTCTTCGCTCATGAAGGGCTCATGAACTCGATGGGCCACCGGGAAAACATCGTTAAGCCCGACTTCGGCTATCTCGGTGTCGGCGTTGCCTTCAACTCGGACAAGCAGCCATATTTTACGGCAAACTTCTTTAATCGCTAAGCAAAAATCCCTCTATTGCATTTGCGCAATAGAGGGATTTTTTTAATTAGTTCAACAAGAACCAAGCGAGCACGACGAGCGGTCCGACGATAAAGCAGTAGATCGCAAAATACTTCAGCTGGCCTTTTGCCATGATGTTCATGAACCATTTCAGCGAGAAGTACGAAGCGACGAGAGAGCCGATAAACGCCATGATATACGGCACCGCCATCGTCGACAAATTATCATCATTGATGATGTCGGTGATGCTCAGTACAGCCCCGCCCAAGCTGACTGGGATGAACAGCAGGAAGGAGAAGCGAAGCGCTGTCTCTTGGTTAATGCCCCGTGCCATAGCGGCAACAATCGTGGCACCGCTGCGGCTAATGCCTGGAATCAAAGCGACGGCCTGTGCGCCGCCGATGATGATGGCGTCTTTCATCGTCATATTGCCATCTTTACGCTGGCCGCGCATATTGCGGATGAACCAGAGGGCAAGACCGGTGACCACCAAGGTGACGCCGACCGTGACGATCGTCGACAAGTAGGAATCAATCACATCCTGGAATAAGACGCCGATGATGCCTGCTGGAATGGTCGCGACGACCAAATAAACGACAAACATGAAATCGCGCCGTGTTTCCGGCGTTTTTTCTTTGAAAAATTTCAAGCCGTTGATGATCAGCCGTTTAATGTCTTCGCGGTAAATGATCAAGACGGCGATCAGGGACGCGCTATTGACGAGCAACGCAAAAGTCGAATTGCTTCCTTCGATTTCGACATCGAGGAAATACTGCGCAATCAGCAAGTGCCCGCTCGAAGAAATCGGGATTGGTTCCGTAAGCCCTTGGAATAGGCCCAGCAGCAAGAATTTAATTGTAAGCCATAATTGTTCCATCTGTATGTATCCTCCACATTCTGTTCATTCTTAAATCCATAATCATAGGACGCGCAGTGTTTGAAAAAGTTCACACTACATAAAAACATATAATACCATATAATCATGATAAACTGGGTATACACATGGAAGAAAGGAAGTGTAATAGGTGACAAATAAATTGTGGTTTCAAGCAGGCGTCGGAATTATCCTGACACTGGTCATCATTCGTTTATTCATCGAAGTCCAGGGGATTTTCGACCCGCTGTTCATCATTGCGGGAACGATTTTCGTACCGCTGCTTCTTGGGGGCGTCTTGTTTTATCTAACGCGCCCGCTGCTGTATTTTTTGGAGAATCGCAAATTCCCGAAATGGTCCGCCATCCTGATCATTGTGCTTTTGATCGTATTGGTCTTTTATCTATTATTTGCAATGGTTGGGCCGATGGTAACCAAGCAAGTCAACTCGCTTGTCGACAACGCGCCAGGCATTATCAACGACGTCGAGGATTATACGCAGTACTTACTCGCTCAACGCGACCGCTTGCCGGATTCGTTAGAAGAGCAGATCAATGATATGAGCGGCCAAATCGGCGACCGCATTGGCGATATCGGCGGCTGGGTCGTATCGTTCCTCACGAGTTTCATATCAGGCGTCATCACGCTCGTGCTTGTGCCGTTCTTCTTGATTTACCTATTGATCGACCATCGGAAATTCGTGCCGTTCATTTCCGGGTTTTTCAGTGGACAGCGCAAGCTATGGGTCATCAAGACCTTGAAAGACATTGACCATACCTTGCGTTCGTATATTCAAGGCCAGCTATTCGTCAGCTTTTTGGTCGGAATCATGTTGTTAATCGGCTATTTGATTATCGGCCTTGAGTATGCTTTATTATTGGCATTGATTGGCATGGCAACAAATGTTATTCCATTCCTTGGGCCATACATTGCCGTCATTCCGGCAATGTTGATTGCATTGGTGCAGGACCCGATCATGGCGGTTTATGTCGCCATCATCATGTTGATTGCACAACAGATCGAGAGTAATTTCATCACGCCGAACGTCATGGGCAACGCACTCGATGTCCACCCGCTGACAGTCATCACGTTGATCCTAGCAGCCGGGAACATCGCGGGCATTTGGGGAATCATCCTTGCGATTCCGTTTTATGCGGTTGTCAAAACGATCGTCAAAAACATTTACGCAAGGCGCCAAGAAATCCGTTCGACTGCCACAAGAGAAGTTTAAGCAAAAACCCGCAGCCTGTGCTGCGGGTTTTTATTATGAGGAAATTACTTGACGAAAAATAGTTCAGCCCCTAAACTATCATTATTAGTTGAGGGGGTAAACCATTTATGGATATGCGCATCAAAGAAGCGGTTGAATTGTTTCAGGAAGTTTTGTTTTACGGGACAGAGCGGGTCATCCGTTCAGTGGACAATCCGTTATGGGAAGAGTTTTCCCCTGAGCAGATGCAATCGCTGAAACTCATCGGCAAAGAAGGCCAAATCACATCGGCAAGGCTTGCGGTGCTGCAAGGTGTCCATAAAAGCGCCGTCTCGAACCGGACAAAAAAACTATTGCAAAAAGAATTGATTCAAGTGGTCCAGACGGCAGACCGGCGGGAAAAGCTGCTTGAATTGACCGATGCCGGAAAATCGGTCCTCGAGGAGTCGGATAAAATTCTGGCGGAGTACTTGGAAAAGCTGATGTCAGAACAAGTCGACGAGCAAGAGATCGAGCAATTCCTGGTGATTTTCAGAAAGCTCAGCGCAATCATGAAAACGGATGGAGTGTAAGGGATGCAAACGATACTGAAATTAAAATGGCCGATCATGATCGGGCTCATCGTATTGACAGCGGCATTGTTTTTAGTGGCGCCAAATTTAACGGAACAAGCGGAAGAAGCAGGTTCGTTCCAATTGTCCGAACAAGCGGACTCGCAGCGTGCGGCAACGATACTGGAATCGGATGATGTGTCAGGGCAGACGATTTCATTGGTGATCGAACTGGAGTCGGAACTCGATGAAACAAGCGAGCAGCAGATCGCGGACATGAGAGCGGAAATCGAAGCGCTCGGCGATCCTGTGACGACAGTGTTGGACCCATTTGAAAATGAAGAATTGGAAGCGCAATTGGTTGCAGAAGATCGCCAGACGGTCTTGCTTCCGGTATCGATTGAAGGAACAGATGAAGAAGCGGCGGCACTCGCGGATGAAATCCGTGAAACGATTGTGCCGGACGATTTAACCGTCTACTTGACGGGTGAGGCAATCATCAACCAAGACGTTAACACCAGTGCCCAGGAAGGCCTGAAGAAAACCGAGATCATCACGGTAGTGTTGATTTTCGGCTTGCTGCTGGCGGTGTTCCGGTCGTTTATCACGCCAATCATCCCGCTTGTGGCGGTAGGGCTCAGCTATTTGCTCAGTCAATCGCTCGTGGCGTTTTTCATCGATTGGTTCGGCTTCCCGGTTTCGAATTACACGCAGATTTTCCTGGTGGCGATTCTGTTCGGTCTCGGGACCGATTACTGCATCTTGCTGCTCAGCCGCTATAAAGAAGAACTGACAGAAGGGAAAGGTGTACAGGAAGCGATTCTGAACACATACCGGACGGCTGGGAAGACTTTGTTCATCAGCGGCTTCTCCGGCTTTATTGCCTTTGCGGCTATCGGCTTTGCGGAATTCCCGATTTTCAAATCGGCAGTTGCCGTTGCGGTCGGCATCGCCGTCCTCCTCGTTGTTCTGTTTACCGTCATGCCGTTTTTCATGGCGGTGCTAAAAGACAAGCTGTTCTGGCCAAGTAAGGGCTCAGCGTCCCATAAAGACAGCAAGTTGTGGATCTGGATCGGCAAATTGTCCGTCAACCGTCCGCTTTGGTCGATGCTGCTGGTGGCGGCCATCACTGTTCCTTTGCTGTTCTCTTATAACAACGACCTGTCATTCAATACAGTAGACGAGATCAGCTCGGATTATGAATCGGTGAAAGGCCTCGATGCCATTGAATCGGCATTTGGCGCAGGCAATACGATGCCGGTCCAAGTCGTCATTAAAGGCGAAGAAAGCCTGACGGCAGAAGAAACGATCCCGTATCTGGATGCTTTGGCGCAAGATATGGAAAAAGTTGAAGGTGTCGACATGGTTCGTGCCATTACGCGCCCTACCGGTTCGGTGATTGATGAATTTTTCGTCGATCATCAGCTGGGCCTCATTGCAGAAGGGCTTGAAGAGGCGAATGCCGGAATTGGCGAAGTCCAGTCCGGCCTTGGTGAAATTGAAAAAAACCTGGAAACGATCAGTGGACAGGCAGGAGGCGCTGGCCTTCGCGAAGCAGCTGCAGGCTTGTCGCAAGTGAACGGGCAGCTTGAACAGATTTCAGGCGGCCTCCAGCAGACCGACAATATTGAACAGACGGTCGGTGCGCTCGCTCAAGTGAATGCTGGGCTTTCAGAAGTTGAACAAGGCTTAAACGGCGGCGCTGGCCAATACGATGAATTAGCTGCTGGCATCGGGGAACTTGCGCAAGGCGTCGGCGCTTCATCAGACGGCCTTACGGAAATCAGCGAAGGCTTGACTGAAATCGCCGATACACTGACAGGCATCAGCGATAGCGAAGCAGTGCGCGGCACAGGCATTTACCTGCCTGAAGGCACTTTGGAACAAGAAGAGTTCGAACCGCTGCTTGATCAGTATGCATTTGCCGATGGCGAAGGCATGTTGATGGAAGTGGTGCTCGAAGAAGATCCCTATTCTCCGGAAGCGATTGACATCGTCACGAATTTGAAAGAAGCGGCTGAGAGAAGCATTAACGGTACGCCTCTTGAAGACGTGGACATTGCATACGGTGGGGTGCCAAGTATCAATAGCGATTTGAAGGACATCTCCGAGAGTGACTTTACGCGTACAGTCAGCATTATGCTCATCAGTTTGTTCGTGGTATTGGCAGTGCTGTTGCGTTCTTTCATCATGCCGCTGTTTATGATCGGCTCTCTCTTATTAACCTATTACAGTTCGATTGCGATCACCGAGTTGATTTTCGTCGGATGGCTCGGTTATGACGGCATTACATGGGCCGTTCCGTTCTTTGGCTTTGTCATGCTTGTCTCGCTCGGCATCGATTACTCGATCTTCCTGCTCGATCGTTACCGTGAAGAAGCTTTAACGGCCGCAGACTTCTCGAAAGCGATGCACCGGTCGATGGCGAAAATGGGAACAGTCATCATCACGGCTGCCATTTTGCTCGCCGGAACGTTCGGCGCGATGCTGCCATCCGGAGTGCTCAGCCTGATGCAGATCGCAACCATCGTCATCACTGGCTTGCTGCTTTACGGCTTGATCGTCTTGCCGCTGCTCGTGCCGGCAATTACCGTTTCATTTGCGGGCGGCGCTTGGTGGCCATTCGGATTGAAAAAGAAAAAATAAGTTTTAAAGGCTGCCTTATAATTACCTTGAAATGTCCGGAGAAAAAGAAGTCCTTTTTCTTCGGATATTTTATTTGTATGTTCGTGTTCGTCCACTCTCTTCAATTCAGAACATGTGATGGGAATGGAGACGGTGACTCCTGCGGGAGCAGTGACGGAGCCTTGCGACGGAGCGACGCGAGCTGAAGACCCTGGACTGAGCGCAGCGAGGGAAGCGGCTGAAGCCGTGCCCGCGGAAAGCGTCCGTCGAAATGGACATCACTCATTTCTTATAGGCAGCCCTTTTTCTATTATTTCGCAAACGGTGAAGCACACCGTATGCATGTTATAATGAAGTCAGAAATCCAAAGAAGAAATGGGGATGTCCAGTGCTGACATTTGAGCAAAAACTAGAAGTGATCGAAGCGTTTCCGGAACTGACACGAAAAGAAGTATCGATGAAACGAGTTAACTTCCAATTTGAAGAAAGCCTCTACGATAAGAAAAACGTGGTTTATCATCTTCACCCGAACGGCAACGGCTTTGTCTTCGTCGGTGATTTGCCGCAATACGAAGCGGACAGCCGCGGCTTGATCAATATCCGCGACTTTTCGGCGAGCCAGTTGCGCAGCATCATTGCCGATTCGATCGATTATTTGGGCCAGGAACCAGAACCCCCTTATGACAAGCGGTGGACCAATAGAGAAGGCGAAAAGCTCGACCTTGTCTATGAAGAACCTTTCTGGAATATTTATACAGGTAAAAATTTAGAAGAAAGTTTCGGCACGTTCGATGACGCTGAAGATTATCTGCTCGACCAAGGATTCAGCGAGCGGAAATAATGAACATCCGAAAACTGGGAATGTACGAGGAATTGCCGCTCGGCCTGTTATTGGAAGCGGATCCTTCTGAGCAATTGGTCCGCGACTATTGTGCTGGCGGCCATTGCTTTATCGCCGAACAGCAGGAAACCGTCATGGGCGTGTTCGTCTTGATTGCGCTGGATTCGGACACCGCTGAAATCAAAAATATTGCACTCGCTGAGTCTGAGCGCGGAAAAGGCTTTGGCAAGCGCTTGGTGTTTTCAGCTCTCGAAGAAGCGAAAAAACTCGGTTTCTCGGCTGTTGAGATCGGTACCGGAAATTCAAGTTTGGCGCAATTGGCGCTCTACCAAAAATGTGATTTCCGCATGAAATCGATCGACCGGGATTTTTTCACCCGCCATTACGAAGAACCGATTTTTGAAAATGGCTTGCAGTGCCGGGATATGGTCCGGCTCGATTATCGGTGGTAACAAGCGAATGCAGCAGATGCATTCGCTTTTTTTCATTTATTACCAAAAAGACCGCTGTGTATGCGGCGAAAAAGAGGAAAATTCTGACCATTTTCGGTATGCTGAGAGAAGAGGTGAGGACATGTTCAAGAAAGTGATACTGTACACAAACCGTTTGGATGAAATGAAAGGGTTTTACGAATACCAGTTGGGCTTCCGGATTGTTGAAGAAGACGACACCAGCTTTGCGCTTTCAATCGGCACGTCCGTTTTGGAATTCCGCCAGTCGGACAGTGCGTCTTTTTACCATTATGCAATCAATATTCCAGGGAACCAATTCAGTTTGGCCAAATTCTGGGCGCGTGCGCGCGTTGAGCTGAACCGCCAGGAAGGCATGGACGAAATTTATTATTCGAATTTCAATTCCGATGCCTTCTATTTTCAGGATCCTGCCGGCAATATCGTTGAGTTTATCGGACGCCGCCACGTCGACATCATGGATGATTTCACAATCGATTCCTTACTCGACATCAGTGAAGTCGGCATCGTTTCGCCATATGTCAAGGAAGTGGGCGAGTCATTGGAACGGATGGAAATTCCCGTACGCGGCAATAAAGGGATCGATCCGACAACGCTGAATTTTCTCGGCAAAGATCCCCATTTTCTGGTGCTCGTACCGCCAAAACGTACGTGGTTCTTCTCTAAACTGAAAAGCGAAACGCATCCGTTGGCAATCGAACTTACGGACGGGCGGATGATCGAGATCGATGCGGAAGGGCATATGGTGCAAAAGCAAGCAGATAATCCGGTTTCCGACTTAATGGAATCGGCCTCATTTTCAGGGACTGCACATATGGCCGGCAATGAAAATTGGTCGCTTGCCAAGGGATTCGCGAACCGTGCGGATGAACGGCCGATTGCTGTCGACAGCCGCTTCGGCATCGCGTCCGGCAGCAAGATCTTTACAGCTGTCGCTGTGTTGCAATTGGTGGAGCAAAACAAGCTCGAACTTTCAGCGAAGCTGTCAGAGCTATTGCCGAAGACCTTCCCGAATTTCAACGCGACGGTTCACCAACTGTTGTGCCATACATCAGGCCTTCCTGATTACTTCGACGAAGAGGCGATGGATGACTTCGAACAATTGTGGCAAGAGACTCCGATGTACCGGATGGAGACGCCAGCTGATTTTGTTCCATTGTTCCGCGACTTGCCGCCTGTCGAAGAACCGGGGACACGTTTCCGATATAATAATGCGGGCTATATCGCACTCGGCCTGATCATCGAGCAAGTGACTGGCGAAGAATTCGCCGATTACGTCGAGCGGGAAGTGTTGGCGAAAGCGGATATGTCGGACTCGGGTTATTTCCGCCTGGATCGTTTGCCGAAAAATACGGCGTATGGATATATTGAGGAAGACGGCTCTTGGCGCACGAACCAATACGCGATTCCAGTTCGCGGTGGAGCGGACGGAGGCGCCTTCGTCACGGCAGGGGACATGGCGAAATTCTGGAGCCGGTTGATGGACGGGACTTTATTGTCTGAAGAGATGAAAAACCGCCTGCTGACGGTCCAGGCGCAACAAGGTGACGAAGCTTACGGCTACGGTGTGTGGATTGAGGAGCAAGAAGGAGTAGCGGTGAAGTATCATGTAATGGGGTACGACCCTGGCGTGAATTTCCATTCGGGCTATTATCCCCAGCAAAAATCCATCGTTACTGTATTGTCAAATGCCAGGGAAGGCGCGTATGATATAGTGAAGGCCATTGAACGCGAGAAAAAACTGAGAGGGTGAGTCGATGGACGGAAAAAAACTGGCCATGAGCGTAGTGGTCGGAACGCTCCTGTTGGTCGCGATCATTTTCCTGGTCTTCCAATTGTATTTCATCATGAATTAAAAAAAAGCTGCCATTGGGCAGCTTTTTTCTTTGTGACTGATGAAATAGGGGAGGGAAGTGAGTAGAGAAAGTTTGTGCTATTCGACTGCGTTGCAGGGACACGCTTTCCGGAGGGCTCGCATTGAGCCGCTTCGTCGCTTCGCAAAAACCCGCCTGCTCAACTCTCACGATGTTCGAGCTTCGCAAACGAATATGCTCAATACCTTTCGCAGATTCGCTTGCAGGGTCTCAATTGTCTCGCTGATCCTCCCGGAGTCGGCCCCTTCCACTCCGTCTCTAATTTTAGAGTGGCGGATAATTTCTCCGACCATACAATATAAAATGTGAAAGAGCTCCAGTCTGGATAGCTCATGGCCCTTCTAATCCACCAACAATAATTCTTTGCACAAGCATTTCAGGATCAGATGCTTCATCGCAGGAAGCGATTTCCCCGCTAGCCGGCAACTGAATACAAAAAGAAAGCTATGTAAACTAGCATCATCCAATAAAATCTCTCAGCCGCCCAGCGCCAAAGGCCAACCCAAAGCCGGGCGGCGACTACCAAGGTGAATCCTGAATCGAATGCAGAAACACTTCGACACGCAAACCCTAGCTATCTTCACTTCTGTTCTATTCGGGAAGCAATTCCCCCGCTAGCCGGCAACTGAATACAAAAAGAAAGCTATATAAACTAGCATCATCCAAAGAAATCTCCAAGCCGCCTAGCGCCAAGGGTGAGCCGACGCAATAAGACAGGTGATCTTCCTGGCTTGTTGCCAAAGGCCAACCCAAAGCAGGGCGGCGACTACCAAAGCGACGCTTATATCAATGCGCCGGAACATTTCCGCACCCAAACACTCGCTATCTCCACCTTAAGAAACCGCTCCATTGCATGCCTATATTTTTAGACAATAAAAAATGGACTCTTCCGAAGAAGAGTCCATTGAAAGTTTAAGGGTTAATTAAGCTTTTGATACGTTAGTAGCTTGAAGACCGCGTTGGCCTTGCTCGATGTCAAAAGTAACTTCTTGACCTTCGTCAAGAGTTTTGAATCCTTCGCTTTGGATAGCTGAGAAGTGTACGAATACGTCGTCTCCGCCTTCGCGCTCGATGAAGCCGAATCCTTTTTCTGAGTTAAACCATTTTACTTTACCTTGTTCCATGTGTGTTTCCTCCTCGTATGCTAATGCATACATTGTATTACTATCCTTGCTCAAATCCTTCAGATAAAATCTGATACTTAATGAAAAGCCATCGAACAAAAATAATTCTTCCTTAGAATAGCACGGTACTCTTTGGAATGCAAGGGTTAAGTTCGGTTGCTTCTTTTTCCCGCCATTCGTTATAGTTGAATGAAGAGGGATAGGAGGGGGATCGATGCAGCGGATTATGGTGATCGGTGTGTCAGCGGGTGCCGGCAAGTCAACGTTTGCAAGACGTTTAGGAAAAGTGGCTAATCTGCCGGTGCATCATTTGGATGCGTATTATTGGAAGCCGGGCTGGGTTGAAGCAGAGGAGAAAGAATTTCGGCACAAGCAGCAGGAGCTGGCGAACGAACCGCGCTGGATCATTGAAGGGAATTATAATAGCACGGCCGCTATCCGCTTGGCAGCTTGCGATGCACTTATCCAATTGCAGCTGCCGCTGTGGCGCTGTTTATGGCGGGTATTGAAAAGGCGCATTCAATACCGTAAACAAGCTAGGCCGGATATGGCACCAGGATGTCCTGAAAAGCTGGATTACGAGTTTTTGAAGTTTATTGTGATGACCTATCACGAGCGGCAAAAATCGCAACACCATTTAATAGAAGAATTTATTAGGAAATATCCTGAAAAACAGGTGTATATCCTCCGTACACAAAAGGAAATTGAGGCTTTTTTGGAACAGGCCGGTAAATAGTTTCAATTTTACAGTCAATTGAAAAAACTTGGAGACGATGGATAGGGAACATGGTATTCTGATAGTACGAAAGAAACGAGGGGGAATGGGCTTTGAAAGACCGGCTATATGAAGGTACACTGACCAATGTGCGTTTGCACAAGCAGGTGCCAATGTATATGAAGCGCCTGTACCTGGAGGATTTGGCTGAAATCGAACGGGTTCAGCAAACGGTTATCGACTCGCTGCCAGAGAAAAATACGTTGCAGCCGTTGTCGACTGAAGAATTTCTGTTTATTTTGCAGCATAACGGGCTGATCGTCGGGGCTTTTGTGGAAGGGGAGTTGGTGGCTTTTCGGGCATTGCTCGTTCCGGAAATCGACGCGGAACATCTCGGACACGATATCGGCCTCTCGGAAGCTGAACTTGGCAACATGATTTATCAGGAAATTTCGGCTGTGGTTCCCGATTACCGTGGAAACCGCCTTCAGCAGAAGTTGGCCGAAGTGGTCATGAAGGAATTGAAGAAACTGGAGAAGAAATTTCGTTACGTAGCATGTACAGTGGCACCGATGAATATCCCGAGCTTAAAGGACAAGTTCACTCAGCAAATGCACATTGCCGCGTTGAAAACAAAGTACGACGGGCTGGAACGCTATATCTTGGTGAAAGACCTCGAGCAGCCAAACGCAGATTACGGCAATCAAATCACGGCACCGATCGACGATTTGCAAAAACAGAAGGAATTGTTAAATGAGGGATATGTTGGAATTGGCTTTCAGATGGTCAAAGGCTTTCACGCACTGCAATTTGCCAAACCTCTTAGTTGATCGGTAATTTTTTTAAAAAAGCGTCTCGAATTTTGGAACACTCTAGCGCTTTCCTGTAAAATTATCAGAAATTCACATAAATTTATCTTCAAGAGGAGTTACGATATGAAGTTGCATTTTGCACGAATCCCCGAAGTACGCACAATAAAATCGTTCGGGCCAGAGTCTGCGGAGATCCAGTCGATTGTTTATAATTCATCGGCTGCACGGGACGGGTCTGCTTTCTTTTGCGTCATCGGGGAGAACACGGACGGACATTTATACATAGAGCCTGCGATCGGAAACGGTGCACAGGCGATTATCGGCTCCAATGAGGAAATTCTGTCGCAGCAAGCCAAGCGCTATCCTTCTGTCAGCTTTGTGCTGGTGGCGGATGTGCGCAATGCGCTCGCCCATACGGCAGATTTCTTTTTCGACTCGCCTCAGCAAGAGCTGTTTAAAATTGGTGTGACGGGAACGAACGGCAAGACCACGACGGCTACCTATGCCCGAAATTTATTCAACCTGTTGGGAACGCCTTGTGGATTTATTGGCACAACTGGCGTCGAAACAGCTGAAGGCAAAGTCCCGTTTGAGAAAAGCACGCCCACCACACCGATTGCGTCTGACATCCACCAGATTTTCTCCATGCTGGTCGATGCTGACACAAAGGCAGTCGCGATGGAAGTGTCTTCGACTGCGCTGGATCAGCAACGTGTGGAAGGGATCGTTTTCGATGTAGCCATTCATACGAATTTATCCGAAGAACATCTCGAATACCATAAAACCTTTGAACATTACCGGGAGTCCAAACTGAAATTGTTCGAACGCGCGAAAGCGGCAGTCGTTAATCTCGACGATCCGGGTTTAAGCGGCGGCATTTTAGCGGTGGCGGATTATCCGGTGCTGAGCTATAGCCAAAATCCGTCGAGCGGCGCGGACCTCGTTTGGGGGAATTACAGCGCATCTGCACAAGGCATGCGTTTTGAATTGAATTATAAAGGCGATGTCCGGATGATCGAAGCTCCATTATTCGGGGATTACAATGCTGCGAATTTGACGGCGGCGATTGCGACTGCCTTACACGCAGGGCATTCAATCGACCAAATCATTGCGGTCTTGCCGGATATGCCTCAAGTAGAAGGGCGTTTTCAAGTGATTAGAGGCCCTGAAGAGCGGACCATCATTTTGGATTATGCCCATACGCCAGTCGCGATCGATGCGGTCTTGACGGAAGCCCGTAAATTGCCCCATCGCCGCCTGATCGCGCTGATTGCCGGAATCGGTATCCGGGATTTTGCCAAGATGCCGAAAATGGCAAAAGCGTCTGAAGGGAAAGCGGATGTTTTGGTCGTTACAGTAGACCATCCGGGTTACAACGATCCGGAAGAAGTTGTTTCGGAAGTGATCAAAGGCTTCAGTGTCCCGTACATGCAAAAAGTGCTGAAGGCGCCAACGCGCAAACAGGCAGTGGAAAAAGCGCTCGCGGAAAGCGGGCCGGAAGACATCATCTTGCTGTCGAGCGGCTGCATCAACGGCGCACAGATCATCAAAGGGGAACATATCCCGCATTCAGATGAAGCGATAATCGAAGCGTTTTTCTCGAGCAAAACCGGGGAATTTTAGCGGCGAGGGTCGCTTTTTTCGGGTGGAATGTGTTTAATAGAAGAGAAGCAAGTTAAAGACTAAGAATTGGAGTGAATGGAATGCAGTATCGTACAGAAAAAGACACGATCGGTGAAATTCAAGTTGAAGCTGACAAAATGTGGGGCGCGCAAACTCAGCGCAGCGTCCAAAACTTTGCCATCGGAACAGAACGCATGCCCCATGAAGTGGTCATGGCATTTGCTCAATTGAAAAAAGCGACAGCTAAAGCGAACCACAAGCTCGGCAAGATGTCCGACGCTAAAATGCGCGCAATCGAAGCGGCTGCCAACGAAGTAATCGAAGGCAAATGGAACGACCATTTCCCGCTCGTCGTTTGGCAGACAGGAAGCGGCACGCAATCCAACATGAACATGAACGAAGTATTGGCACGCCGCGGAAACGAAATCTTAGCGGAACAGGGATCGGATGAAAAACTTCACCCGAACGATGACGTCAATATGTCCCAAAGCTCGAACGATACATACCCGACGGCGATGCACGTTGCCGGCGTTCTAGCGGTTACGGAGCAATTGATTCCAGCGGTCCAGAAGTTGAAAGCGACTTTGGATGAAAAAGCGAAGAAATTCGACGACGTCATCAAAATCGGCCGCACACACTTGCAAGATGCCACACCGCTGACATTGGGCCAGGAAATCAGTGGCTGGCGCCATATGTTGGAGAAAAGCGAGCGCATGATCAAAGAAAGCGTCGAGCATATGCGTGAACTGGCAATCGGCGGAACAGCGGTTGGAACGGGCATCAACGCAGACCCGAAATTCGGCGGCTATGTTGCGGAATTCATCGCAGAAGCGGTCGGCACGGAATTCACTTCAGCGGAAAACAAATTCCATGCACTGACAAGCCATGATGAAATGGTCTATGTGCACGGTGCGGTTAAAGCACTTGCGGCGGATGCGATGAAGATTGCCAACGACGTGCGCTGGCTTGCGAGCGGACCGCGCAGCGGCATCGGTGAAATCACGATTCCGGCTAACGAGCCAGGCAGCTCGATCATGCCGGGGAAAGTCAACCCGACGCAAAGCGAAGCCTTGACGATGGTATCGGCCCAAGTCATGGGCAACGACGCAGCGATCGGATTTGCAGCGAGCCAAGGGAACTTTGAGCTCAATGTCTTCAAACCAGTCATTGCGTATAACTTCCTGCAATCGGTCCGCCTGTTGACGGATTCACTTGTTTCTTTCAACGACAACTGTGCAATTGGCATCGAAGCGAATTTGGACGTCATCGAAAACCATGTGAAGAATTCCTTGATGCTCGTCACTTCGCTCAACCCGCATATCGGTTACGAAAAAGCGGCTGCGATTGCCAAGCAAGCTCATAACGAAGGCACGACGCTGAAAGAATCAGCAGTCAAGAGCGGCCATTTAACAGCGGAGCAATTCGACGAATGGGTGCGCCCGGAGAATATGGTAGGAAAATAATGCAAACAGCCGGGATTTTCCCGGCTGTTTTTTTGTGGAACAAGGAGTTTGGCGGCAGGAAATAGAAGTAGAGGGAACAAGGAAACGAAAAAGTAAGACACAAGAAATTACAGAAGAGGTGCAGTATGCAAAAACCATTTATTACATCATGGAGCGGTGGCAAAGACTCCGCTTTAGCATTTTACCGCGCGGTTCAGCAAGGGCATGTGCCGATTGCGTTGTTCACCATGTTTGAAGAAGACGGAGAACGCTCGAAATCCCATGGGCTGAAAAAGCAGATCTTGGAAGCACAAGCGGAACGGATGGGCTTGCCTTTAGTGATCGGGCAAGCCGACTGGTCAGGATATGAAAAGGAATTTATTCGCCATCTGCAGCATTTCAAAGAACAAGGCATCGAAATGGGCGTTTACGGCGATATTGATCTGCAGGACCATCTTGATTGGGTCGTGAAAGTCAGCGAAAAGGCAGAACTTGATGTCTTCCATCCCTTATGGCAAGAAGCCCACCGGTCATTGTTGGAAGAACTGGTCGAAGAAGAGTTTAAAGCCGTCATTACAGTAGTGGACACTGCACGTGTGGGGGAGGAGTTTCTCGGACGCGTTTTCACCCGTGAGCTGATCGAAGAGCTGGAGGCATTCGGCATCGATGCTTGCGGAGAGGAAGGGGAATTCCATACAACATTGATAGACGGTCCGATATTTGTTGAACCGTTGCCAGTGGAACTTGGAAACGTTGTGCGCAACGGCCAGTATGCGATGCTTGAAGTGAAACTTCAAACAGGGGAGTGATCGAATGTGATCCAGATCATCAGTGTAGAAGAAAAGCACATCCGCCAAATGTCTGCATTGCTTTCAAAACGCCAGGCGCAGGAGCGGAAGATTTTCCCGTGCCTGCCGGATAAGTTCGAGGAAATCGACGAGGCGGAGATTGTCATCCGTAAATTGCTCGAGCGCCCTTATGTCAGCGGAGTGGTCGCTGTCCGCGGCATTGATGTGATCGGATACCTGATCTATGAATTCAAGGAAGAAGCCCATCGCGGCCGCTATGTATGGATGGATTATGAATCTATCGCCATCAGCGAGCATGAAAACCCTCGTCTGTTGCGCTTATTATATGCAGATGCTGGAGCAGAATGGGTCAAGCATGGCTATTTCCATCATGTGTTGATGGCGCCGCTTGGAGATGAAATGGTGTTCGAACAATGGCTGGATCAAGGATTCGCCTTCGAGCAGAAATACGCGATCCTGTCGCTGGATGATTACGAACCGAAAAATGGCGCGTTGCCGGAACTTGAATTTCGGCGCGGCACGAAGGTGGATGCGCCGCTCTTGAAAAAAATGGCGGTGTGGAACAGCATCCATCAGGCAGCCGCACCTTCTTGGCATCCGATCACGAGAGAAACGATGGAAAATGTCCAGAAAAGCTATGTGGCACTGACGGAAGACAAAGAAGCCTATCTATGGCTTGTTAACCAAGGCGAACAAGCTGCCGGCTTCCATGTATATTTTCGCAAAGAGGACCCTTTCAGTTTGGTGACGCCCGAAAATTGCGTAGAGCTGCCAGCTGCTTCGACCAACCCGGATATGCGTGGCCGCGGCGTCGGCCGCGCATTGGCAAACCATTGCTTCGCCGAATTGAAGAAAGAGGGCTATGATTATATTTTTGCCGACTGGCATACGCCAAACCAAATGGCTTCCTATTTCTGGCCGCGGATGGGTTTCCAGCCCGTCATGGTCCGGATGTCGCGCCAGATCGACCCACGCATTTCATGGGCGCACGGCCACGACTGAAAAGGAAGCATCGCTTTACTTGCTCAAGAAAACTAGCTTCGTTATACTCGTAGGCGTGCTCGAAATGACGATATTTCCCAGGCCTTCTTCTGAAAAAACTACATTTCTGTGTAGTTTTTTCTTTTTTTATGATTACAGCGTAAAACTGTCGGGAAGGCAAGAAAGGGATTAAATAATTGAGGGGATTCGATGAAAAGAAAAGGCTTGATCGATTACCGGATTTTCTTCCGGCTTTTTCATCATCATCGCAATCAGCGTTCCACTCGCGCTTTATGAAAGCCGTTCACTGGAATTGCTGAATGGGATTTTTACGACAATTGTTGAAGTATTCAGCTGGGGCTATCTGTGGTACGGCATTATCCTGGTCGGGGCGGCGCTGTATTTTTCCTATTCCAAATACGGCGATATCGTACTCGGCGACCCGGCAGAAAAGCCGCGTTTGACTTTGTTCGAGTACGCATCCATTTTGATTGCCATGGGGCTCGGTTCGACGATCATGCGTACAGGCATGCTGCAATGGACATCCGTGGCGAATAACCCGCCAGCAGGAATGGACGCGGGGTCACCGGAATCGATTTTAATGGGCAATGCCTACAGCATGTTCTTATGGGGCTTCCAAGTATTCGCGATTTTCGTCATGATCGCCCCGGCGATGGCTTATACGCTGCATGTCAAGAAAAAGCCGATGATGCGCATGTCCGAAGCGGCCCGTCCGGTTTTCGGCGATAAGTTGACGGACGGTTGGGCAGGGCGCCTGCTCGATATCCTGTTCTTGCTCAGCATCATGACAGGGGCTGCGGTAACGCTCGGCTTGGGCGCACCGATCATCACGTATAATATTTCTGCGTTGATGAACATTGACGTAACGTTCGGGTTGACGCTCGTCGTCACCATCGTCTGGGTGGCACTGTTTTCCGTCAGCGCTTATCTCGGTGTGGAAAAAGGCATCAAACGGCTCAGTACCTTCAATATCTATTTAGCTGGTGCCTTTACGCTGTTTATTCTATTGGCTGGGCCAGGTGTCTTTATCCTGAATTATTTCTCAGACAGCGTTGCATCGCTGTTCACGAATTACTTGAGTTTTTCACTCAATACGGACTCGGTTTATCAAGGTGCGGCGTCGCATGTGCAAAGCAATACGGTGTTCTGGTTTGCTTACAGCGCCACATGGGCGATGCTGCATTCGGTGTTTGCGGCCCGTATTTCAAGAGGGCGCACCATCCGCGAGATGATCATGACCTATCTATTAGCGCCGACGCTGTTGTCATGGATCGCGACAGGCGTTCTTGGCGGGCTCGGCGTCCACCGGTACTTGACGGGTGAACTGCCGATTTTGGATATGGTGAAAGAAGACCGGATGGCGGTCATTCCTGAAATTCTTTCGACCTTGCCGCTTGGCGGATTGGCGATTGTGATTTTCATTATCGTCGCGCTCATCTTCCTGACGACTACGCTCGACTCAACGACTTACACGATTGCTGCTTATACGAGTACGCTTGATATGAGCAAAAATGAACCGCCGAAAATTTTGCGTATCCTGGTTGCCGGCATCATCACCGTCATTTCACTGGTGCTCATGAGAATCGGCGGCTTGGCACCGCTCGAAGTGGTGTCCGGCTTGATGGGCTTGCCGATCATTTTCATCACTTTCCTGATGATTTATTCGGCGAAGAAAATGATGGACCAAGACCGTGCGTGGCTCAATAATGTGCGAGACAAGGAAACGCCTTTGAAACGGTCAAAACAGAAAACGAAAAGTGAATAATTAGTCGAATGATTGAATAAACCCAGTCTTCCCCATCATGAGGGAGCTGGGTTTTTTAATGCAAGGACTCGGATGTGCCGAGGAAATTCTGGACAAATTCGATTTTAGCGTGGAAGATAAAGGTATCGCTATCGATTTCACAGCTTGCTATCTCTGTGTTAATACACAAGCACGCCAAATTACCGACTCATTAAAGGGGAGTGTTGAGAAGTGTACAAGAAAATTTTACTTGCTGTAGATGGTTCCGACCATTCAGTCCGCGCAGCTAAAGAAGCTGTGAAATTAGCTAAAGGATCGGATGATTCGCAGATTACCATCGTCTTTGTAGCAGATCACGACAACGCAAAAAACGAAGTGCTTCATAGCGGCAGTTCCGCGGAGCTGGATTTCCAGCGCCGCAAGAAATTACAGCCTGTGGAGGAAGCAATCGGAGCAGCCACTATCAAATACCGCGTAGAAATTCTGCACGGTACACCAGGGCCAACAATCGTTGAGTATGCCAATAAAGAATCGTTTGATGTATTGGTTATTGGCAGCCGCGGCTTGAACTCCTTGCAGGAGATGGTGCTCGGCAGCGTCAGCCACAAAGTGGTCAAGCGTGCGAACTGCCCGGTACTGATCGTAAAATAAAAAAGGGCTCCACCTGGGAGCCCTTTTTGCTGCAGCAGGCAAGGGGGAGAACAAGGTGAAACATACTGCGCCGATACATACGCCGTTTTATTATGGCTGGGTCATCGTCGCGATTTCGGCGTTATCGTATTTCTTTTCGGGACCCGGCCAAACCTTTTCCAATGCCATTTTCATCGATTATTATATTGAAGAGTTCGGATGGAGCCGCTCCACGGTGTCAGGGATTTATTCTGCGGCTACATTGATCGCAGGTTTCCTGATTTTTATGGTCGGCAGGCTGTTCGATAGCCAGGGAGCACGTAAGATGGCGGTCATCATCTCCAGTTTGCTGGGGCTCGCCTGTTTATTTAACGGATTGATCGCCAACACCTTCATGCTGTTCATCGGCTTCTTTTTGATTCGCCTGCTCGGGCAAGGCTCGATGTCACTCACGCCGAAGTCGCTCGTGCCGCAATGGTTCATCGCCAAAAGGGGGCGCGCGCTCAGCCTCGCAGCACTCGGGGCGATGGTCGGCTCTGCCATCTTTCCATTGCTCAATGTGTGGCTGATTGAAACCTTCGATTGGCGCATTGCATGGCTGCTGCTCGGCGCGTCTGTGTTGGTTATTTTTACGCCGCTCGCGTTTTTGCTGATCCGCAACAAGCCGGAAGATATCGGCTTGCGTCCTGACGGGGAAGTGATTCCTGAAGGGGAAAGCGCAGAGAAGAGTTTATCGGCAGATATTAGCTGGACCGTGAAAGAAGCGCAGAAAACCCGCGCCTTTTGGCTGCTGCTGTTTTGCGTCGCCACGCCAGCCTTGGTGAACACGGGAATCACGTTCCATTTAGTATCGATTTTTTCACAGCAATCGCTGACGCCTGAAGCCGCAGCGACTGTACTGAGCTTGATGGCGGTCGTCGGATTCCCGGTAACGTTTTTAGCCGGCTATTTGCTGGATAAAATCGAAGTGCGCTGGATGCTGGTCGCCTTGTTTGCCGGAGAGATCATTTTCATTTTGCTGCTCCAGCAAGCGACCGTTCTGTCATTAGCGATCCTGTTTGGCGTCGTATGGGGAGTCGTGTCAGGAATTGAGCGGGTCACGTTGAGCATTGTCTGGCCCAATTATTACGGCCGCCAGTATATCGGCAGCATCAGCGGCATCGCCATGGCGATCATGGTCATCGGCTCTGCCTTAGGGCCTTTGCCGTTCGGCTTGTTTTACGATTTCCTTGGCGGCTATGATGAAGCATTAAGCTTCCTGCTCATCATCCCGGCTTTAGCAATCGTCGCTTCCATCCTGGCAAAACCACCCGTGAAAGAAGAGTTGAAAACCGGGCAATAGAAAAAGAGGGTTGAAGAAGTCTACAATCCGCTATGAATGAAAAAGGGAATCACCTTTTCTACGTTCAAAATTCAATGTTCTATCTGAGTATTTGGAGAAGCATTCGCTCGACTCCTGTGGGACTAGCGGGTTTGAGAGACCCCGCAGGCAATGAATGAGCGAAGCTGTGCTGAGCACATTCATTTGCGACGCATCTGCCGAGCAGATGTGGGAGCAACGATTTTCTTGCGATGCTCGAACGCAGTGAGAGTTGAGCACACGGTTTTAGTGACGAGGAGGCTCGATTCCCGCCCCACGGAAAGCGAGCGATAAGCTTCGGAAAATACGACTTCTTACCTTTTCGACAGCCTGAAAAAAAAGAGCGCCTCGGCGCTCTTTTTTTAATTCTCCAAATAACGATACAGAGTGGACTTGCTGATGCTGGTCTGTTCTTTGATCTCGGCCAAGCTATAGGATTTGCTTTTATACATCTCGATCGCTTTTTTGACATTGGCATCGGGCTTGCGCGGTCGCCCGGCGTGCATGCCTTTTTGCTTGGCTTCCGATAAGCCTGCTTTGGTCTTCGCACTGATGGAATCGCTCTGGAATTCAGCGATGGATTTCGCGATTTCCAAAAATGAAAACGACGTTCCTTTCGCGGTGTCGATATTTTCTTTAATGGCATGAAGGAAAGCTGTTTTTTCTTCGAGCGCTTCAACTAAGTCCACCAATTGGCGGGTTGAATCTGTCAGCACATGGAGTTTCATCACGATGATGCGGTCTCCAGGAACGAGCGCTTCCAGCATGTGGTCCAGCTCGGTTCGCTGTTTCGGAGAACTGTGGGATTCTATATGGATCACATCGCAGCCGAATTCTTCAAACAGGGCGCGTTGCTTTTGGCAGTCTAAATCTTCTTCAATGGCTCTTGCGTAACCGATTCGCACGTAAAAAACTCCTCGCTGTACAAAGTGAATACATTATAACATATTAATTTTTTTGTAAAAACGGGCCCAAAAAGGTTCCATTAATGGAGCGTCGGTGCTAAACTATTTTCATTGTGAAAAAATAAGGTTTCCAGGATATGAAGAAACTTTCAAATAAAGAATAGAGGAGCACGACCACGTGAAACAAAGTCTGAAAACCCAATGGTTCGGGAATATCCGCGGTGATATATTGTCAGGGATTCTCGTCGCCATTGCGCTTATTCCGGAAGCCATTGCCTTCTCCATCATTGCAGGGGTCGATCCGATGGTCGGCTTGTACGCCTCCTTCAGCATTGCGGTCATCATCGCTTTCGTCGGCGGGCGTCCCGGCATGATTTCGGCCGCTACCGGCGCGATGGCGCTATTGATGGTGCCGCTCGTCCGTGACTACGGGCTGGAGTATTTGCTCGCTGCCACGATTTTGACAGGGGTCATCCAGATCCTGTTCGGCGTCTTCAAAGTGGCAAGAGTGATGAAGTTCATCCCGCGTGCTGTCATGATTGGCTTCGTCAATGCGCTGGCCATCTTGATCTTCATGGCGCAAGTGCCGCATTTCATCGGCATCAACAATATGACCTATCTCTTCGTGGCCATCACGTTGGCCATCATCTATATCGTGCCGCGTTTTTTCAAAGCCATCCCGGCCCCGCTTATCGCGCTGGTCGTGTTGACGGCAGTGGCCATCTATTCCGGATTCGAATTGCGCACAGTAGGCGATCTCGGCACGATCAGCCAGACGCTCCCGAGCTTCTTGTTGCCGGATGTGCCATTCAACTTGGAAACACTGTCGATCATCTTCCCGTACTCACTTGCGCTGGCTATTGTCGGCTTGCTTGAATCGCTCTTAACGGCGAATATCGTCGACGACATGACCGATACAACAAGTGACAAGAACAAAGAAGCCAGAGGTCAAGGAATCGCCAACTTCGTCACCGGTTTCTTCGGCGGAATGGCGGGCTGTGCGATGATCGGGCAATCGGTCATCAATGTCAAATCGGGCGGCCGTGGCCGATTGTCGGCGCTTGTTGCCGGTACGTTCCTGATGTTTTTGATCATCGTTCTCGGCAATGTCGTCGTGCAAATCCCGATGCCAGTGCTTGTCGGCATCATGATCATGGTATCGATCGGGACATTCGACTGGGCTTCGTTCACTTACTTGAAAAAAGCACCGAAAACCGATTCCATCGTTATGGTCGCGACTGTCGCCATCGTCGTCTATACGCACGATTTATCGATCGGTGTGCTGGCGGGTGTCTTGCTAAGCGCCATCTTCTTCGTCTCGAAAATTTCCAAGATCAAAGTGGAAAAACGTTTGCTCGATGCGACACAATACCGCGTCGAAGGCCAATTGTTCTTCGCTTCGGTTGAAGATTTCCTGGAGAAATTCGATTTCGATATCGAACGTGAGAAAGTGATTGTCGATTTCACGGATGCCCATATTTGGGACGATTCCGGCGTCGGCGCCGTCGACAGGGTCGTGCTGAAGTTCCGCGAAAATGCCAATGAAGTGGAAGTGACCGGCCTGGATGCCGGAAGCCAGAAACTGATCGATCAATTGGCAATCTTCAAAAGCTCGAACGCAAAGCTGCCAACGCATTGAATGAATAATGAATATAGGAAAGCCCGTCCTTCTTATGGACGGGCTTTTTGTGTCTTGTTGATGACGGGAATGCCAAGCTCTTTTGCAGGAAACAAAAGAGAGCATCCTGATACGAAAACAAATGAAAATAATTCTCATTTAGGTATTGAAAGTGTTTTTATTCTGCTATACTAATGAATGTGATTGAGTGATAATGATTATCAGTATCACCTGATTGACGAAAGGGGCGATTCTTCAAGAGTCACCGGAAAAGATTACATAATGCAGTGCGGATGTCCATCATCCAATAATCTCAATAGAAGAGGAGACGGAAAAAATGAAGAAATGGTTAGCGGCAATTTTAGTATTAATGATGTTTGCAGTTCTCGCGGCTTGCGGGGCGGAAAAAGAGGCGACAGACAGCCAAACGGCGGATGCTCAGACTGCGGAAACGGTAACAGTGACGCATGAACTGGGTGAGACGGAAGTTCCGAAAAACCCTGAGAAGGTCGTCGTTTTCGACTTCGGGATTCTGGATACACTGGATCAATTGGGAATCGAATCGATTGCCGGCGTGCCTCAAGGAAATGTGCCATCCTACTTGGAGAAGTTTGAAGACACTGGGAAATACGAGAATGTCGGCACATTGAAAGAAGCGGATTTTGAAGCGATCCACGCAATGGATCCAGACCTCATCATCATCTCTGGGCGCCAGGCAGAAATGTATAATGAATTCAACGACATCGCACCGACTATTCACTTGGGCGTAGATACAACAGATTATATGAATTCGTTCACAACAAACATGGAAACGGTCGGGGAAATCTTCGGCAAAGAAGCGGAAGTTGAAGAAGAGCTTGCAGCCATCAACGAGAAAATCGAAGGCATCAAAGAGAAAACAGCAAGTTCTAAAGAAAAAGGCTTGATCGTGCTGGCCAATGAAGGAAAAGTCAGCGCATACGGAGCAGCTTCACGCTTCGGCATCATCCATGACGTCTTTGGTGTAAAGCAGGCGGACGAAGGCATTGAAGCGTCTACGCATGGCCAAAGCATCACGTATGAATACATCCTTGATACAAACCCGGACATGATGTTCGTCGTCGACCGCAATGCAGCAGTCGGCAATGACGCAAGCGCAAAAGATTCATTGGAAAATGAATTGGTCCAGAAAACGAACGCTTATCAAAACGATAAGATCATTTACTTGGACCCTGATTACTGGTACCTATCCGGCGGCGGGCTGCAGTCTGTCAGCGAAATGGTCAAGGCCATCGAATCAGCATTTTAAAGTACCGAAGCCCCGGCATCGCCGGGGCTTTTTCTCAATCATAAGGAGGGATAAGGATATGGAGGAAATCCATTCTTATATCGATAAAGTGTTTGTTGAGCAAGAAGAGGTTCTGGAAGGCGTGCTTGCCGCCATCAACGAAAAAGGCATGCGGCCGATTTCGGTATCGCCAGCGTCCGGAAAACTGCTGACGATGCTCGTGGCCATGGCGGAAGCGGAACGGGTATTGGAAATCGGCGCACTCGGCGGCTATAGCGGGATTTGCCTGGCACGGGGCTTTGGCGCACGAGGGCATTTGACTTCGCTGGAATTGGAGCAGGACTATGCGGAACTGGCAAACGCCCATCTGGCAAAAGCGGGATTCGGCAGCCAAGTCGATTATCTGACAGGCCCTGCCTTGGACAGCTTGGCAAAGTTGAAAGGCCAGGGGAGGACGTTCGATTTCTTTTTCATCGATGCCGATAAGGTGAATTACGAAAACTATTTAGCCGCTTGCCTTGAACTTGCAGAAGACCGGGCATTGATTGTCGCCGATAATGTACTGGCTGGGGGAAGTGTGGCAGCTGTGGGTAAAGAGCGCCAGCACACCGAAGCGATGAAGAAGTTCAACGAAACGGCTGCAAGGCATCCGCAGTTGGAGTCGATCCTGCTGCCGGTTGGTGATGGATTGCTTGTGGCAAGAGTGAAAAAATGACAAAAGGACGGAAGGCTCTCACGCCTTCCGTCCTTTGCTCTATAAATAGAGCAGAATTTATTCGTATTTGCGGAAAAAGGCGAGTGTGCCGTCGATGATCCGTTGCTGGTCGTGATCAAGCGTCGCCACATGGAAGCTATCCGTCATTTCAATGAGGTCTTTTTCCTTGGATGAAATATGTTCATATATGAACCTGGAATTATCCGGCGGGACGACATGATCTTCCGGCGAAACGAACAGCAGTGTCGGGCAATGAATGGCCGACAGGTTTTTTCTGGCCAAATCCATGAAAGAAAGGATCTCCTTAACGGAAGCGACCGGTGTTTTCTCATAAGCAAGCTCAGTGATTCCAGGCTTTTTAATATCGGATCCGATGGCATCCAAAAAACGCACATCCTGCAATTCCTTGACACCTTCCATGTCCGGGACTTCGACGGCGGCGTTAATCAATGAAATGGCGCGGATCTCCGGATGGTTTTCCGCCATATAAAGCGCGAGTGTACCGCCCATTGACAAACCTGCCACGAATATCTTATCGCAGCGCTCCGACAGCCAAGCGTAGGCCTCCTCGACAGAGGCAATCCAATCCTGATACGTGCTTGTTTCCATATCTTCATAATGCGTGCCATGCCCCTTCAGGCGCGGGGCATAGACGCTATATCCTTCGTTCGCGAAAGCCTCGGCAAGCGGGCGCATGCTTTGGGTCGTGCCGGTAAAGCCATGGGATACGAGAATTCCTGTTTTCCCGCCTTCGGAAATGAACGGCTCTGCGCCTGGAAGGACATCGAAATCATGTGTCATCCAAAAACCTCCTTTTGGGATAGTCTTTAAGTATTCGCTGCTTTTCAGGAAAATCCTGCCCATTCATTTTCCCTGAAAAGGAATGCTATACTTACGGAAGAATAATCAACTGGAGGAGATCGCGTGCAAAACGTACAGGAATATACTCAATTGATCGAGCAATTCGAGAACGGCCCCTATTTCAAGATGCTCGGTTTTGAAATCAACGGGGTGGAATATGGCAAGGCGTCCATGCGCTTGGAGAAAAGACCTGAAAATGACAATATGCAAAATATGCTGCACGGCGGCGCGATCATGTCAGGGATTGATATTGTCATGGGCCTTGCCTCCCGGTCGCTCGGAAGCGATGCGGTCTCGACGATTCAAATGGAAGTTCGCTTCATCAAAAGTTTGGCGGAGGGAACGGCCGTTTTCCACGCTGAACTGTTACATCAGACGAACAGTACGGCAATCCTGACAGGGCGCGTCGTCAGCGATCGAGACGAATTATTGGCCTATAGCACCGGAACATTCAAACTATGATTGCAAAAGCTCCTTTCCGCATACGGCGGGGAGGAGCTTTTTGGATTAACCGCAATCTGAAGCCGTTCTCTTGACCGGTGAGTTATAGCTTGATATGATTACTTTTAATTAAAGATATTTTAATTCGAAATAAAGAGGTGAAATAAATGGAGTTCTCCAACCAGAACCTGAAAGCTGTAACGGTTTTGATTCGCGCCGCGGATGCCGTCCATGATGCCATTAAACGGGACGTTGCCGGGTACGGCTTGAATGCGACGGAATTCTCGGTGCTCGAATTGCTCTATCACCAGGGCCGTCAGCCGATACAGGCGATTGGCAAGAGGGTATTGATTGCGAGCAGCAGCATCACTTATGTGGTCGACAAACTGGAACAGAAAGGCTACGTCGAACGGGAAGCGTGCAAGGAAGACCGGCGCGTGACTTATGCACTCTTGACGGAAAATGGCCAGGAATTGATGAAGCGGATTTTCCCTGAGCATGAACGGCAGATGGATAAAGTGTTTGCCGGCCTTGGGCAAGAGGAAATAGTGGAATTGATCGAAAAGCTGAAAAAGGTCGGCTACGAAGCGCAAGACAGCAATGCAGCAGCAGATGGAATTTTAAAAAATAAGGAGCGGTATGCATGAACGAATTGAAAGGGATCCACCATGTAACGGCGATTACGAGCAGTGCCGAAAAGAATTATGAATTTTTCACGTATGTATTGGGCATGAGGCTGGTCAAGAAAACGGTGAACCAGGACGATATCCAAACCTATCACTTGTTCTTCGCTGACGATAAGGGTTCAGCGGGGACGGATATGACTTTCTTTGATTTTCCGGGAATCCCGAAAGGCTCTCACGGAACCAACGAAATTTACAAAACGGCTTTCCGCGTTCCGACAGACGAAGCGCTTAGCTATTGGGAGAAACGTTTTGACAAATACGAAGTGAACCACAGTGCAATCGCAGAGCAATTCGGCGTCAAAACTTTGTCGTTCACAGACTTCGATGACCAGCAGTATATGCTCGTATCGGACGAGAACAATGAAGGCGTGCAAGCGGGGACGCCTTGGCAGGACGGCCCGGTCCCGCTTGAATTTGCCATCACCGGGCTCGGGCCGATCCATATCCGCATCGGCCAATTCGATTACTTGAAAGAAGTGCTCGAAAAGGCGATGCATATGCGCGAGATCGCCAACGAGGGATCGCTGCATTTATTCGAGATGGGCGAAGGCGGAAACGGTGCACAAGTAATCGTTGAGCATAATGCAGATTTACCGTCCGGGCAGCAGGGTTACGGCACGGTGCATCATGCCGCATTCCGCGTGGCGGACCGCGCAGCATTGAATGAATGGATCGGCCATATGCAGGAAATCGGGTTCTCGACTTCGGGCTATGTCGACCGCTTCTTCTTTGAATCATTGTACGCACGGGTAGCCCCCGGCCTCTTGTTCGAATGGGCAACGGATGGCCCGGGCTTCATGGGTGACGAGCCATATGAAACACTCGGGGAGAAACTTTCTTTGCCGCCGTTTTTGGAACCGAAGCGCGAACAGATCGAGAGCATGGTGCGGCCGATCGATACGGTGCGCAGCACGAAGGATATCGAAAAAGAATACCTATAGGAAAAATTGGCACTGCTCCCCATGGGCAGTGCTTTTTCACTGCCAATAACAAAGAGGATGCAGAGAATCTGAAATAATGGGACGATTTTGGGAACTTATTCAACTTATATGCGTAAGTATAGTTAACACAAAGAAAGGGGAGAAGGGCGATGCCGAAATGCCAGAATTGCGGAGCGTTATGGACGTGGGCACAGACCGTATGCCGACTGTGCACACTCGGGGATGGGATGAAGTGCCCCTCATGCCGCGAGGAGCAATTCGTATCGATGGAATCGCGGAAAAAGACCAGCTTGTTCGTCTTTGCCGCTCCGCTCATCATGTTCATTTCGGTCGCTTTCGGCATCGATCCGTTCGTTTCCCTCGCCCTGTTCCTGGCTTCCTTTTTAGTAATCATGGGCATTTATCCATTCTTTATCGAATTGACAGACGAGCGCGGGCCAATGTGGTGACTAGTAGAAATCCGAGTTTCTTTCTAGGGATTGAGTTGGCTGCGCACAACAAATGAAGATTCTTTTCTGGACAGCCCCTGAAGCTTGCGCTAAACTTACAGATAATCATCTATAGCGTTCTTCGGGGTCGGGTGAAATTCCCAATCGACGGTAACGGAGCAATCCGAAGCCCGTGAGCCTTTCGGGGCAGGATTTGGTGCAAGTCCAAAGCCGACAGTTAAAGTCTGGATGGGAGAAGAACCGTCAAGCAGCCTACTAGCAATCGCTTAGGTTTCTTTGATATGCACTTTCAAGGCCCCTTTCTTTTTATGGAAGGGGCCTTTTTGCATACTGTGGATGATCAACTGAATAGTATTCCTTCGGGGTCGGGTGAAATTCCCAATCGACGGTAACGAAGCAATTCGAAGCCCGTGAGCCTTTCGGGGCAGGATTTGGTGCAAGTCCAAAGCCGACAGTTAAAGTCTGGATGGGAGAAGGAAGAACACGGAAATTATAGAGTTTTCTATAGTTCTATTTCCTATTGTCTTCTAACCCATTGGCTAATCAATGGGTTTTTATTTTGTTCTGAAAGGTGTGATCAAGTGGACGATCAGCAAATCATGAAGCAAGCACTGGCATTGGCACGATCAGCTGCCGGGCAGACTTCCCCCAACCCGCTTGTCGGGTCGGTGATCGTCAAAGATGGCCGTATCATCGGCATGGGCGCGCATTTGAAAGCGGGACAGGCGCATGCAGAAATCCATGCGCTGAATATGGCAGGCACTGAAGCGCGAGGCGCGGATTTATATGTGACGCTGGAGCCTTGCAGCCATCATGGCCGGACTGGACCTTGCGCAGACGCGATTATAAAAGCCGGCATCCGCCGTGTCGTCGTCGCTGTGCTTGACCCGAATCCGCTCGTTTCAGGCCAGGGCATCAAGAAGCTCGAAGCCGCCGGGGTGATTGTAGAGACCGGTGTCTGCGAGCAGGAAGCTGCGGAGCTGAACCGGATGTTCTTCACCTTTATCCGCAAAAACCGGCCATTCGTCACATTGAAGCATGCCATCACGCTAGACGGCAAAATCGCTGTATACGGCGGCCGTTCGGAAAAAATTACGGGGCCTGAAGTGCAGCGCGACGTCCACGAACTGCGCTTGCTGCACGACGCCATCCTCGTCGGCGCACAGACCATTGCACTCGATAACCCCCGTTTGACCAATCGGTTTGCCGATTCCCCGAAGCAGCCGATCCGCGTCATTTTAGATGGCCATCTGCGCATCCCGATAGAGAGCCACGTCATTCAAGTACCTGATGCCCCTACTTGGATAATCGTCGGATCACAAGCTGATATCGACAGCCGCGGCGCATTTCCTGAGCATGTCCGAATTCTGCAACTGGATACGCCCGATGTGGAAATCGTCGCTGCATTGGAATTGCTGGCCGAGCATAAGGTGTTATCTGTCCTTGTGGAAGGCGGCCAAAAAATCAATACCGCTTTTTTGAAAAGCGGGCAAGTAGATGAAGTTGCTACGTATATCGCGCCAATCATTCTCGGCGGCGAAGGAACCGTTTCCGTATTTGGTGATCTACATGCCAGTTCCACGGCAAACGGCATTCCCCTGGAGACGCAGAAGGTAGAGCGCATCGGAACGGATCTGAAGATTATCTCCACTTTAAAGGAGTGACATGAATGTTTACAGGCATTATAGAAGAAAAGGGGCAACTTGCCGGTATCAAGCGCGGCGCGGCCAGCATGGAAATGACGATACGCGCAAATGTCGTCCTCGAAGAAACGAAAATCGGCGATAGCATTTCAGTCGAAGGGGTGTGCCTGACAGTGACCTCATTATCCACAGGCCGTTTCACAGTGGATGTCATGCCGGAAACATTTCACGGCACGACCCTTTCTTCGTTGAGTACATCCAGTGCCGTCAATCTAGAGCGGGCCATGGCGGCGAACGGCCGTTTCGGCGGGCATCTTGTCGCTGGCCATATCGACGGAGTCGGCAAGATCCTGCGCAAGCGCCCCCAGGAAAACGCACTGTATATCGATATAGCAGCGCCCCCTGAATTGCTTGCGCAGTCGATCGTCAAAGGATCAGTGGCAATCGATGGCGTCAGTTTGACGATTTTCGAACTTAGCGAAAACCATTTGACCGTTTCGCTCATCCCGCATACAGCGGGGGAAACGACTTTGGGCAGCAAAAAAGTAGGCGATTCGGTCAATCTGGAAACCGATATGTTCGGAAAATATGTGCAGCGTTTTATGGAGCATGCGCCAAAACAACCGATGAACGCCGATTACTTGCGGCGCCACGGATTTTAAAGGAGCAAACCGATGCTAAATACAATTGAAGAAGCAGTAAAGGATTTGCAGGCAGGAAAAGTCATTATTTTGGTAGATGACGAATCAAGGGAAAACGAAGGCGATTTTGTTTGCCTCGCAGAACATGCGACACCTGAAAACATCAATTTCATGGCAACGCACGGCCGGGGGCTCATCTGCACGCCTGTCTCGCCCGACATCGCCCTGCGGCTGAAACTCGACCAAATGGTCAGCCACAATACCGACCACCACGAAACGGCGTTTACCGTCAGCATCGACCATAAAGATGCCAAGACGGGCATCAGTGCCTTTGAACGGTCGGACACCATCTTGCAGATGCTCGATACGAAAGCCGTGCCGCAGGACTTCAAGCGGCCGGGGCACGTCTTCCCGCTTGTCGCGAAACTAGGCGGCGTATTCCAGCGCCAAGGCCATACGGAGGCGTCAGTCGATTTGGCGCGTCTCAGCGGAAGCGAACCCGCAGCGGTCATTTGTGAAATCATGAACCCTGACGGCACGATGTCGCGCATGCCGGACTTGGAAAAGTTGGCGGAGCAGTTCGATATAAAAATCATCACGATCGAGGATCTGTATGCCTATCGTGCAGAGAAAGACCCGCTCATCACGCGGGAATCGAGTGTCCACATGCCGACCGATTTCGGCGAGTTCCGGATGGTAGGCTATTCCAACCGGCTGGATACAGAAGAGCATGTCGCCATCGTCAAAGGCAATCCGGAATTGGAGGAAGCGCCGATCGTGCGCATTCATTCAGAATGTTTGACCGGTGATATTTTCCACTCGCGCCGCTGCGATTGCGGGGCCCAACTTTCCAAATCGCTTGAATTGATCGAACAGGCAGGTGCCGGCATCGTCCTTTATATGCGGCAGGAAGGGCGCGGCATCGGCTTGTTGAACAAGCTAAAAGCGTATGAACTGCAAGAGCAGGGCTTGGATACGGTCGAAGCGAATGAACAGCTGGGCTTCCCGGCAGAAATGCGCGATTATACTTTATGCGCTTTGATGTTGAAGGATTTGGGCGTGTCGCGCGTCAGGTTGCTGACGAACAATCCAGCCAAGACAGACGCGCTCATCGAATACGGCATTAAAGTGGAAGAGCGGCTGGCGCTGGTCATCCCGCCGACTGAAGACAACACGCAATACATGAAAACGAAAAAACAACGGATGCATCATCTAATCGACTAAGGAGTGTTCATAATGGAAACAGTTTACGAAGCAAATTTGATCGGATCGGATTTAAAAATAGGGATCGTTACAGGCAGATTCAATGACTTTATCACGTCTCGCCTGCTGGACGGCGCAGTCGATGGCTTGGTGCGCCATGGCGTAAATAAGGAAAACATCGACACTGCTTGGGTGCCGGGGGCATTTGAATTGCCGCTGGTCGCGAAGAAAATGGCGGAAACGAAAAAATACGATGCCGTCATCGCACTTGGCACCGTGATCCGCGGTTCGACAACGCATTACGATTATGTCTGCAGCGAAGCGGCGAAAGGCATTGCACAAGCCGGCATGTCGACAGGCGTTCCAGTCATTTTCGGCGTGTTGACGACGGAGACGATCGAACAGGCGATTGAACGCGCTGGCACGAAAGCCGGAAACAAAGGCTACGAAGCGGCGGTTTCTGCAGTTGAAATGGGTAATTTGATGAAAGCATTCGACTGATCAAAAAAAGAGCTGAGACAGGTTTTTGATTGAAGGAATGGGACCAGGTATTTTCTGGTCATCAATCATTTCATACGAGTGAATAAATAAAATGAGCATGCATTCTTTTATGAATGCATGCTCATTTTTTGGTGGCATTTATCTTGATACAACAACATATTGTTGAAATTTCAGCTTATAATGCTTTGAGTTCAAAAGATATTTTAATTGAAGTTTATTATAATAATACATTGACAATTAACAGAATTTTTAGAATAATGAAAAAAGAAACCATCTATTATCCTTAAAATGGAAAGGGAGGGGGAAAGGCGAATCATCACCTATGATAGGCCGTCCGTAGGCGTATTTGTTAGCGTTTTCAAAGAAGGAGTGAGTCGATGATCTGGGTTCTTACATTGAGCCTTATCACCATCGTGTCCGTAGTAGCAGGGTTAAGGAAGCGGAAGGTTGTTTATTTTTTCCTTCCATTTGCATCGATTTTTGCATTCATGCTCGTCAAAGTCATTATGGTGCCACTCCCATTCCTGGATACGGTCCGTTTCATTTTCCAGTTGAGGGGGTGAACTTCGCAATAGAGGAATTCGGCTTGTAAACCGACAAAGGGGTGGGTAATTTGAGGAAGATCGATAAAAAACAAGCAGATGCGTATTTCCGGACTCGTACCACGTTGGTCACCATCTATTTATTGATCGGGTTTTCGGCATCTTTCGGGGTCGTCATGTTCGCGGAGGAATTGTCGGGCTTCAACGTCAATGGAATGCCTTTCCATTATTTCATGGGAGCGCAAGGGGCAGTGTTGACCTTCATCATCTTGCTGTTCGTTAACGCAATCATCAACGACCGGATCGACAAGAAATTCGGCTTGGACCAAGACCTGGAAGACAAGAAATAACATAGCGCTTCCACCTAAATAAGAGCGATGGATAAAATTGCATAATTGACAAGGGGGAGAAGCAGTGGATTCACAATTTCTCGTATCACTTGTATTGATCCTGGCCACATTCGGCTTGTATATCGGCATCGCCGTCTACAATATGGCCAGGCAAACATCAGACTTTTATGTAGCCGGGCGCAATGTTCCTGCCGTGTTCAACGGGATGGCGATCGGTGCCGACTGGATGAGCGCCGCGTCATTCATCGGGATGGCCGGGACGGTCATGTTGCTCGGATATGACGGCCTTGCCTATATCATGGGCTGGACAGGCGGATATTTACTTTTGACTTTCCTATTGGCGCCGCAGCTCCGGAAATCCGGGCGCTACACGGTACCGGAATTTATCGGCGACCGCTATAGCAGCAGCAGCGCGCGCTTGATCGCGGCCGTTGCCACCATCATCATCAGCTTTACATATTCGATTGGGCAGCTCTCAGGTTCCGGTGTCGTCATCGGCCGGCTTTTGGAAGTGCCTACAGCCGTCGGGACGATCATCGGTGTCGTATTGATCGCTTTCTACTCGGCGCTTGGCGGGATGAAAGGGATTACGTGGACGCAGGTGGCACAATACCTGGTCTTGATCATCGCCTATTTGATCCCTGTTATTTTCATGTCACTGCAATTGACGAGCAACCCGATTCCGTGGCTGTCATACGGGCAGATCGTCGGGGAACTCCAGCAGCTCGATCAGCAGCTCGGGGTTTCTGAATACGTCGTGCCATTTACAGAAGCGACCAAATGGCAATTTCTTGCACTCATGTTTACATTGATGGCCGGGACAGCCGGCTTGCCTCACGTTATCGTGCGCTTCTATACGGTTTCTACAATGAAAGCAGCCCGTTGGAGCGGCGCATGGGCGTTATTGTTCATCGGTTTGCTTTACTTGTCTGCACCAGCGTACGCGGCATTTTCACGTTTTATCCTGATGACTCAAGTGGCCGGCTCTTCGATCGCCGATCTTCCGGCTTGGACAACTTCTTGGGTCAACACCGGCTCATTGTCGGTAGCTGATACAAATGGCGATGGCATCCTGCAATGGGAAGAAATCGTCATCAGCAATGATATCGTGGTCATGGCAACGCCTGAAATCGCCAATCTCGGCGTCTTTGTTGTCGGCTTGATGGCTGCCGGCGCAATGGCCGCGGCACTTTCAACAGCTGGCGGGCTGATGATCGCCATTTCAGCCGCTTTGTCACAAGATATCTATTATCGTTCAATCAACCCGAAAGCGACGGAAAGCCAGCGCTTGCTTGTCGGCCGTTCATCGATCATCATCGCGACTGTCGCAGCCGGCATCGTGGCACTGAATCCGCCGGGCGCGATCACGCAGATCGTAGCATGGGCATTTGCGCTTGCATCCGGCACCTTCTTCCCGGCGCTGATTCTCGGCGTATGGTGGAGACGGGCAAATGGGCCGGGCGTTATTGCCGGCATGCTGGTCGGTTTGACGGTAACCTTGACTTATATTTTCGCTGCTAAATTCGGCGGCTTTACGATTCTCGGCATTATCGATACAGGTGCCGGAGTCTTCGGGGCAACCGCGGCGATTCTTACGATCATCATCGTTTCACTGGCGACGAAGCCGCCATCGAAAGAAACGCAAGAAGAAGTTCTGGACTTGCGCTATCCAGAAGGCATGACATATAAAGACGGTGAAGTATGGCGCACCGACCCGGTCGAAACAAAACGTCCGGAGCATTGAAAAAAGAGCGGAAGCCTAGGCTTCCGCTCTTTTTCTATGTCTATCTTATGTGTGTGTGTCTTTATTCTTTGCGGAAAACCCAAGCGCGCTGAGCCACGAAGCCGAAGATGAACAGCACGGTATCGACCATCACTTTCAAGATCACTTCTCCGCGCCCGAGCCATTCCGCATACAAGAAGTGGACCGATGCGGCGGAAACGCCCATGATGAAGGCGGCCAATATGTAATAGCGCAGCAAGGATCGTTTGGAGCCCTGCTTAAAGACTTTATTGCGGTTGACGTAGTAATTGAATAGGGAAGACAGGATGCGTGCCGCCACCGTGGCGATGATGATGAACGCTTCCGGCGATTCGTCGCGCAATAGCTGGACGAACAGCCAGAACAAGGCGATGTCGAGCCCAAATGAGGCGGCGCCTGATATCCCGTAAAATAAAAAAATCTTGTAAATATGGTAAGAATCGCGGAGCGGGTGGAAATGGGACGACTTATTCTCGTCCAAATAAACGGTTTCGATCGTCACTTCCGACACCGGGATGTAATTCTTTTTCAGCGCCGCGAGCATATTCATTTCATATTCAAAGCGTTCGCCGAGCACGTCGAGCAGGGCCTTGGCAAAACTTTACCGGAATGCCACGCAGGCCGGTCTGTGTATCGCTCAAGTCCGCGCCAGTCGACAAGCGGAACAACAGGCGCGTGAACCGGTTGCCGAAGCGGCTGCGGAACGGGATATTGGGCTGAGAAAAATCCCGAGCTCCCAGCACGACATGGTTTGGCGAGGCTTCAAGTTCATCTGCGATTTTGACCATGTCAGACACCAAATGCTGGCCGTCTGCATCGGCAGTAATGATGGCTTCGATCGGCAATTGATGATTGAGGATGTAATGGAACACCGTTTTCAGCGCGCGCCCTTTCCCTTGGTTGACCGCATGAGTCAATAAAGTCACTTGCGGCAGTTTTTCCAGCTCATCAAAAAAGCCGGCATAGTCGGGTCCGCTGCCATCATTTACAACGATGATCCGGGAAAAGCCGGCTGATATCGCTTCTTCAATTATAAGTTTGCATGGCTCTTCCGGTTTATAAGCCGGAATGACGATGGCGAATTGTTTCACAGGCAACCTCTTTCCATTTCTGGCACCCAGAAATAAGCTACTGGCATATGTTTCTATCTCTATATAATGATACTACCCCAATTCCGGTTCTTTAGTCGTACCCTCCAGGATTTCCTTGGTGATTCTTGATAGGAATCGATTCATAGTCCCGCATACAGCTTAGTCAGAGACAACATCTTCGGGGCGGTAGCCATCCTGCAGCTGGCGGATCGATAAACCGAAATCCAGTTGAAGATGCGGATAATCTTTGAAGCGTTGCCAGTCGCCGCCCCATTCGAATCCGAGCTCTTTGGCGATATCCGCTACTTCAAACCAGTCGGGACGGCCGTTTTCGTTGCCGTCTCGCTTGATATCCCAAACGACTGACCCGTCAGGCAGGCGCAGCGCAAAATCGATGGCCAGCCCGTAATTATGATAGGACTCGCCTCCTTCAGCATAGGTGACGACACTCCCGCCCCGCGAACGGCCTTGGGCATGGATTTCGTTTTGTTCTTCGACGGAACGGAAACCGTCGGTGATGAGGATATCGATGCCGACTTCTTCAGCCTGCGCGATCAGCTGGTCGCGTTTGGATTCGACGATCGGGTGTAGGCCGGTCGGAAGCGGCCGTTCAGCGCGTTCGTTGCGCTTTTCGATTTCCCGATCAATCCAAATGAACAAAAATGCACCGATGATAAACAACAACAGCAATGAAAAGACGGTGCGGAATGTTTTCAAGTAATTTCACCTCGTAACTTGATTGTAGCAAAAATCCTTAAGCAAGTATCCGGCAGGAGTTTTTGGTACGATAGGGGAAACAGATTTTTTGGAGGGATACATAATGGTCATTGAATTAATGAAATCACACGCATCGGTCCGCGATTACAAAGACCAGCAATTGACGCGTGCGCAAGTCCATGAATTGGTCGAAGCGGCACAGCATGCGGCAACGTCCCACTTCGTGCAAGCTTATTCCATCGTTTGGGTGACAGATGAAGACAAGCGCAAACGCCTTGGCGAGTTATCCAAAAACCCGAAACAGATGGAAGGGGCCGGAGCTGTGTTCTTAATGTGCGCCGACTATAACCGCTTGGGCCACGCCGCGAAACTGCAAGGGGAAGACATTGTCTTCGACCAGGCCGAGAACTTGCTGGTCGCAGTCACGGATGTCGGGTTGCTCGCGCAGAACTTGGCGCTTGCCGCTGAATCAAAAGGCTATGGCATCTGCTATATTGGCGGAGTGCGCAACAATATGGAAGAGATCAGTAAGCTTGTTGGTTTGCCAGAAGGCGTTTTCCCGGTCTACGGCTTGACGGTCGGCGTGCCGAACGAAGCCAATGAAGTGAAGCCTCGCCTTCCTGTAGAAGCCGTGCTTCATGAAAATGAATACGACGAAGCGAAATACGCGGAGATTTTGCCGGCGTATGACGAGACGATCATGGCCTATTATGCCGCGCGCTCGAACAACCAAAAAACCGCCAAATGGAGTGAACAGATGGCGACGTTCTTGAACAAGCCCCATCGTCCCGATTTAAAGGACGTATTGGCTAAACGCGGGTATCTATTCAAATAATCACTGCATTCATAAATCACGGGAAGTATTGAGGAGGCTGAGAAGCAATGAAAATCGCGTTATTTGGAGCAACGGGAAGAGTCGGCAGATACGTCTTGAACATGGCGCTTCGCGACGGCCATGAAGTGAAAGCGCTAGTCCGCAGAGCAGATCTTGAAGCCCACCCGAATCTCGACCTGATCGTCGGCAATGTCCGTAACGAAGAGGACATCCGCCAGACGCTGCAAGGGGCGGATGCCGTGATCAGCGCAATCGGCACCGACCGCACGACCACGCTATCGGATGCGACACCGCTGATCGTAAAAGCGATGGAAGCGGAAGGTGTACGGCGCATCATTACGATCGGGACAGCCGGCATTCTGAACAGCCGCTTGAGCCCGGGGCTGCTCCGCTATCAGGGTGGTGATTCAAAGCGTCAATTGACCTTTGCCGCTGAAGAACATGAAAAAGCCTATAAAGCATTGGAACAAAGTGATTTGGACTGGACGATCGTATGTCCGACGTATTTGCCGGACGGCGAACCGAAAGGCTATTTCCGTTTCGAAGAAAATTACTTGCCTGAAGATGGCAAAGAAATCACAGCCGGCGATACCGCATTGTTCGCTTACGAACAATTGGATTCGGATGATTTCCTGAAAAGCCGCGTTGGCATTGCGTATTGAATGACAAAACCCCTTGAACTGTGAACAGTTCAAGGGGTTTTGTGTGCATCAGGCGGTAACGTCGCGTTTTGAGAATGTCCAATAACTGATTATCATAAAGACCAGGAAATAGACCGTCAAAACGATGAGCGACATGGCCATCGTGATGTCTGGGATAGGCATGAAGCCTGTATAGAATTGAGTCAAATCGGTATGAGTGAACAAATAATATTTGACGATTTCAAATCGCTGCAACAAGAAGACGAGTTGCACGCCGACAAACATTAGGAAAATCGACACGCCGATCGCAAGCGAACTGGAGCGGAAAACCGTCCCGAGCATGAACGCGAACGTACCGATCATCCATGTACTCGCCAAGCTGAGCACGGATAGTTTCAATGCTTCAGCCCAGTAAGAGCCTTCCACGACTTCGGATCCGTTCCAAACTAGGAATGCACCGTCTGCAACACCAAAGAAAATCCAACTGAATAAAGCGATCGATGCGAAAGTAAGGATGGCGAATAATAAGGCGAACAACATCGTCGTAATGTATTTAGATGTAAGTATTTTCCATCTCTTGACCGGACGCGTCAACAGCATCTTGATCGTTCCTTGTGAAAACTCAGAAGCAACGATGCCTGCGCCCACGATAACCGTGAAAAGCGTCACGAGCGACAGCATCATATGGCTGTCGAGCACTTGCTGCTGCAGGCTTTCGACTTTGAACGGCTCGGCATCATTGGCCAAGCGGTATTCTGCGATGGCGGCCTGGCCTTCATAATAGTCTTTTTGGGCAGGGCCGATGTCCGGATTTTGCAATTGATCCTCGGCTGAAGCCAAGTTCATTGTCTCCATTTCCTGCCATCCCATTTCCGGCGCAGGAGAAGTGGATTCGATCCATTTGGTGATGCCTGCATTTGCCAATAAGATAACGATAAGCAGGATGGCCATGACCCATGTCGCTTTTTTACTCCATAATTTCATCCATTCATTTTGTATGAGTTTGAGCAATTTCGCCGCCTCCAGTCATTTCAAGGAATTGATCTTCTAAGGTCGTGCGGTGCGGCTGGACAGCGTACAAATCTACGCCTGCAGCTGTGAGCAGCTTGATGGCGCCCGGGATGTGCTCCGCTTCGGTATCGATCAAATAGCCGTTTTCATGCGGATGCACGGTGAAGCCGATCTCTTCGAGCACTTGTTTCGCCTGGTCAGCAGGCTTGGCTTCTATGTAATAGCGGGATTGCTGGTGCTCGTTGACGTTCTTGATGTCGATCAATTCGCCGTTTTGGATAATGGCGATGCGGTCGCATAATAATTCGATCTCCGATAATAGATGGCTGGAGACGAAAATGGCGACATCGTTCTCACGTGCCACTTTGCGCAAATACATGCGGAATTCGCGAATGCCTGCAGGGTCCAGGCCGTTAGTCGGCTCATCCAAAATCAAGAACTCCGGATTATTGAGGAGTGCTTGTGCAAGGCCAAGGCGTTGGCGCATGCCGAGTGAATACGAACCGACTTTTTCCTTGATGCGGTTTTGCATTCCGACTTGCTGGATCACTTCGTCGATGCGGGCTTTTGTCACGCCTTTATGCATACGCGCGAAATGCACCAGATTTTTATAACCGGACATAAATTTGTACATCTCCGGATTTTCGACAATGACGCCGACTTTTTCGATGCTTCCCTCGAAATCGGTGCGGATCGATTTGCCGCCGATCAGGATATCGCCTTGCGTTGGCTTCATCAATCCGACCATCATCCGGATCGTCGTCGTCTTGCCCGCTCCGTTCGGCCCGAGAAACCCGGTAATTTCCCCTTTATGGAGATCCAAGTTCAAGTTTTTGATGATCTGCTTTTTGCCGATCGTCTTTGAAAGCTTGCGAATCTCAACAATTTTCTCATTGCTCATATGAGCCACCTTCTTTCCGTTTTGCTTCCTTCAGTACTAACGATTCATTTCCCAGAAAGTTTCAGTTTTCTGGAAATCCGGCAGGCTTAACTATCGCCTCAGAGGGAATAAACCAATTAACAACGAATATATGGAGGGTTTGGCCTTATGAATGAATTGCAGGAAAAAGAACAAGTGCTCATGGCGTATTATGCCCAGTATTACAAAGGCGCATCTTTGGAGGAAATCCAAGAGCTCGACCGCAGCTTGTCGCAAGGCATTGGGGAAGAGCAGTATAAAAAGGCGATGGGTGAATTGAAAGAACAGGGGCTGATTCATGGCTTGGACACCGTCGAGGAAAGAAATCAAGACGGCGTCGATTCCCCGATGGCGACAAATGAGGGAATGCTCTATATCAATGATGTCCTCAATCTGCAGTCCGATGCGGTAGAAGACCACCAGCTCGATTACTTGGCGAAGCATCTGGAGACCAGCCACCTGGAACTGACGCTGGAGCCGGTGAAAACCTATATAGAGTCAGTCGTCAAAGAACAGGCGGATGAAAAGCCGAACGACAACACGCCTTGAATATTTGAAAGCCGCTTCTTTTTCAAGAAGCGGCTTTTTTGTGTGAAAAATAGTTGGCGATAATAACTGCGCGATGGGACGAGATTCGGGTCAGTACAGCGGAAAGCTTCTGCTTTTCGACTGCGTTGCAGGGGGCTGCTTGGGGCTCGCAGGATGTGAGTCATGCAGCTGATACGACAGGACGTCGCGCTTTCAGCTGCCCGGGGATGGGGCGGGTGTTGAGCCAACGTGCCCAAAAGCGCGGCACGTTTGTCTCGCCAGCCCGCGCGGTCCCACAGGCGTCAGCCCCCTTCCACTCCGTCTCTAATTTTAGAGTGGAAGGAACTTTTTCCTGTTCACTCGACAGAAAATGTAGAAATGCTTCATGTTTTGCAGTTTAAATCATCTTTGATGCAGAGAGTCTGATTATTTCTGTTCCATCAACAAGATTTTCGACTCAAGCTATAATATGTCAGGTGCTGCATCCCAGGAAGCGATTCCCCACTAGCCGGCAACTCGTGCAGAAGCAGTTCTGATTAAACGAACCCGAATCAAAGAAATCTCTCGGCCGCCAAGCGTAAAGGGGTGAGCCGACGCAATAAGACAGGTGTTCTTCCTGGCTTATTGCAAGAGACCACCCCAAAGCCGGGCAGCGAATACCAAGGTGAATCCCGAATAAACTCCAGAAACATTGCACAATCAAATCTCATCTAGCTAGACCCAAGAAGCGATTCCCCCGCTAGCCGGCAACGTAATAAAGAAGCAGATCAGATTAAACACACTCCAATCAATGAAATCTCCAAGCCGCCCAGTGTAAAAGGGTGAGCCGACGCAATAAGACAGGCGTTCTTCCTGGCTTATGGCAAGAGGCCAACCCAAAGCAGGGCGGCGACTAGTAGATGAAGCTCAAATCAACATCAGCAACAATTCCACAAGCAAATTTATTCTCATAAAAAAAGAAACCAATGCTGAGCATTGATTCCTTCCACACATATCTGAAGTTAGAGCCCGAGCACGAAGAATGCCAGGAAGATGGTGACAATGACCAAGGTGTTGGTGATCAGCGATGTCCGTTTGCTGACAGGTTCATCGAGTGCCGGGAAGCGTTCGACCAGGCGGATGCCCCCGTAAATCAGCACCATCAACAAGGCCAACGTCAATATGAGTGGCATATCGTAGACGCGGACGTCGATAAAACGGATGAAGATGACCGAGAAAGCAAGAATCATGCCGTTGACTAAATTTTTTCGTTTCATAGGAGCTCCTTCAATTCGTTTTCAAGAAACGGCTTGGCGTTCAACAGTTTGGTGAATTCCTGGTAGCGTTCCAATTGCCCCGCTGCCGGTTTTTTATTCGTGCGATAAGCGCGGATCAGAATGTTTTTCGGCGTGTGCTCCATATCGATGAACTCCATCAATTGGGTTTCATAGCCAACCAAAGAAAGCAGTTCCGCACGGATCGAATCGGTCGCAAGTGCACTGAAGCGTTCTTTGATCAAACCGTGCTGCAGCATGACATCGAGCGGAGACGATTGGATCTGGCTGTTGAGTTCATGTTGGCAGCACGGCACGCTCAAGATGACGCCGGCGTTCCATTTAACGGCGCGTGCGAGTGCCATATCGGTCGCCACGTCGCAGGCGTGAAGCGTAACGACCATATCGACTGCGGTGTCTTGGTCGTAATCGTTGATATCGCCGACGAGAAATTCCAGTTGCTGGTAGTCGAGGTCACGGGCGATGTTCTGGCATTCCTCGATGACGCTTTTTTTCAGGTCAAGCCCCGTGACGCGCAAGTCGAGTCCTTTTTCGATGCGCAAATAATGATACAGCGCGAAGGTTAGGTAAGACTTGCCGGAGCCGAAATCGAGTATGCGGATCGGGTGGTCTTTCGGCAAATGCTCGAGTGCGTCATCGATGAATTCGATGAAGCGGTTGATCTGGCGGAACTTATCGTATTTCTGTTTCTTGACTTTACCGTCTGGCGACTGGACGCCGAGGCGCACAAGAAACGGGTAGGGGATGCCGTCCTCTAGCAGATAGTCTTTCTTCCGGTTATGGGACAGATCGGCGGCAGCGCGTGCACTGGCCTCAGATTTATAGCTTACTTTGAATTTTTTGGTCAATTGGATCTGGACTTTTTCGTCGGTGAACTGGAACAAGCCTTGGCGGAATTCGGTGAATAATTGTTCGAGTTCGGCGACTGCCTGTTCGATTGTCAGGTTTTGGTGTTTCAAGATCTGTTCATATTGATATTCGAACTGGATGCGGTAGCCTTCTTTCAGTTCGACCGGTTTTAATTTGATGCGTTTCAAGTCGTTCGATTTTTGGCGCGGCTGGCTGATGGTGGCCGTGACGAGTGCGTGGCTGTGCAGTTTTTCTGCAAGTTGGGCGTGCATAGTTTGGAGTTCCATGGAAAATCCCTTCCGTCTTTATGATAGCCTCATTTTAGCACGGCTGGCAGCCTGGGGCGACTTCGCAAGCTGGAAATGGCGCTTTCCTTTTATTTGGAATTTTGCGATAATAAAATGGATGAAACCGTTTTCAACAAGGGGGACGAAGAAATGGCAATTCTCGATCAAACAGTAGGGGAAATTGTACGGGAGCAGGCGAAAAAGTTTCCGCAGACGGAAGCGTATGTCTATCCGGAAGAAGGCATCCGCAAAACCTATGCCGAATTTGACCAAGAGACCGATGCACTGGCGAAAGCATTCATGGGGCTGGGCATCGAAAAAGGCGAGCATATCGCCATTTGGTCGGACAATAAACGCGAATGGCTGCTCAGCCAATATGCCACAGGCAAGATGGGCGGCGTACTGGTCACTGTCAATACGAGCTACCAGGCGAATGAGCTGGAGTATCTGTTGAAGCAATCGGATTCCGCGACTTTGATTCTGGGGGAAGAATTCAAGGGGACGGATTATATCGAAGTGTTGAATCAAGTATGCCCGGAGCTGGAGCATGCAGAAAAAGGGCAGCTCGATTCGCCTAAGCTGCCGCATCTGAAGCGCGTCATCGTCATGAGCGAAAATAGCTATCCGGGAATCTACACATGGAGCGAGTTTGAAGCATTCGCCGAAAGAGTGACGGATGAGCAGCTAGAACAGCGCTTTCGTTCGATGGCTCCGGACGAAGTCATCAACATCCAATACACATCCGGGACGACCGGCTTCCCGAAAGGGGTCATGCTGACGCATCGCAACGTTGTCAACAACGGACGCCTCGTCGGAGATATGATGAATTTGGATGAAACGGACCGCTTGTGCATCCCGGTGCCGTTTTTCCATTGCTTTGGCTGTGTGCTCGGGACACTTGCAGCAGTGACGCACGCGACGACAATGGTCATTGCGGAACAGTTCGAGCCGAAGCGCGTATTGCAGATGGTTCAGGACGAGAAATGCACAGCGCTTCACGGTGTGCCGACGATGTTCATTGCCGAACTCAACCATCCCGATTTCGACTCGTTCGATACTTCGACATTACGCACGGGCATCATGGCAGGCTCCACTTGTCCGATCGAAGTAATGAAGAAAGTCATCAGCGATATGGGGGCAAGCGAAATCACCATCGCCTACGGGCAAACCGAATCATCACCGGTCATCACCCAGACCGGCAAAGACGATGCCATCGAAAAGCGCGTTGCGACCGTCGGCAAGCCGCATGAAGACGTTGAAGTGAAAATCATCGATCCGGCGACCGGCGAACGAGTCGTGAAAGGCATGCCAGGTGAATTATGCACACGAGGCTATTTGATCATGAAAGGCTATTATAAGAACGAAGAAGCCACTAAAGAAGCAATCGATCCCGAGGGTTGGCTGCACACTGGCGATATTGCGGTAGAAGACGAAGACGGCTATATCTCGATCACCGGCCGCATCAAAGATATGGTCATCCGCGGCGGGGAGAATATTTACCCGCGTGAAATCGAGGAGTTCCTGTATCAGCATCCTTCCGTCCAAGACGTCCAGGTTGTCGGTGTGCCGGACCCGAAATACGGGGAGGAATTGATGGCCTGGGTCATCCTGAAAGGGGACGAGATGCTGAGTGCAGATGAACTGCGCGCGTATTGCAAAGGAAAAATCGCCCATCATAAAATCCCGCGCTATATCGAATTCATCGAAGAATACCCGATGACGGCTTCGGGGAAGATCCAAAAGTTCAAGCTTCGTGAGATGTCGGAAGAAATCGCTGAGAAAGTCAATTGATCGAACAATGGCCAGGTGAAGGAGATCCTTCATCTGGTTTTCTATTGGATTGAATCATCAGCTGTGGTTTTTAAATAATCATGGATATTCAGAAAAGAAAGTTTAATGTCTTTCCGATTAGGGCACACAAGTAAAAGAGATATCTTGAATGTAGGATATTTTGTGCAAGCCACGGAGCAAATCGATAAAGGAGAGGTTATGACATGAGCAACGTAAACTTAGCAATCATTTATTACAGCTCGACAGGAACCAATTATCAGATGGCGCAATGGGCAGAAACAGCTGCAAAAGAATCAGGAGCACAAGTGAAAGTCGCAAAAGTGAAAGAGAATGCGCCGATGGGAGCGATTGAATCGAATCCGGCCTGGAAAGAGCATTACGAGGCGACGCAGGATGTACCGGAAGCCGACAATGATCTGCTCGAGTGGGCAGACGCCATCATCTTCAGCGTGCCGACTCGTTTTGGCCATGTATCTTCACAAGTACAGCAATTCTTTGATACAACAGGCGGCTTGTGGGCACAAGGCAAGCTGGCGAACAAAGTGGTGAGCGCCATGTCTTCTGCGCAAAACCCTCATGGCGGACAAGAAGCGACGGTATTATCGGTTTATACGACGATGCATCATTGGGGTGCGATCATCGCGGCTCCAGGATATACCGACCAAGCGCTATTCAAGGCAGGCGGCAATCCTTACGGAACAAGCGTCACGGTCGACCAGGATGGCAATATGATTGAAGATGTACAAGATGCCGTGACGCATCAGGCAAAACGCACGGTACAAGTTGCTGGATGGGTTAAAAACGGTTTGAACGGGTAACGAAACACTATACGCCAACAGGCGAGTGCTGGCAGATGGGCGAATGCGCCCGTCTGCTTTTTTAGTTGAGGAGGGATAGCTTGGAATGGCTTAGTTTGCTGTTTGTTATCGGATTTATACTCATACATCTATTTTCAAAGAACATGAATTTCTTGAGAGCCGTTCCGCGCAGCCGCTTTCTGTCGGTTGCAGGCGGCATTTCCGTCGCCTATGTATTTTTGCATTTATTGCCTGAATTAGGCGAATTCCAAGAAGAAGTCCATGAAGAGTTCGGCGGTCATGGCGAAGGCTTCCTGAGCAATCATATTTACCTCGCGGCTATGGCCGGGCTCGTCATTTTTTATGGCTTGGAACAACTGGTGAAAAGTTCGAAGCGCAGGACAGCGGAAGGCAAATCCTCGAGCGGTGTCTTTTGGGTTCATATCGGATCTTTTGCCATGTACAACGGGGTCATCGGCTATTTGATGTTGCGCGAGGAGTATGAAGGCACGATGGGAATGTTCTTATTTTTCGTTGCGCTCGGCGTCCATTTCATCACTAATGACAAGGGACTTCGGGAAGCGCATCAAGGCGAATATGACCGTTACGGAAGATGGCTTCTCGCAGCGGCAATCGCGGCCGGCTGGGGAATCGGCTGGATAACGGAAGTTCACGAACTGATCATTGCGTTTCTCATGGCCTTGATTGCGGGCGGTGTCATTTTGAACGTATTGAAAGAAGAACTGCCGGAGGAACGGGAAAGCAGTTTGGGTGCTTTTGTAATAGGACTGTCCATCTATTCAGTGCTATTATTGTTCGTTTAGATAAATAAATGATGCTACTTATAAAAAACAAGAATAATATTACAAATATCGGGTACAGTATTAGGTAATGAATCACGTGCGCAATCCTCGCGCTGGTGTCGAAAGGTGATGTTTATGCCATGATCACGAAAGAGGAAGAGGCAGTTTTTGAATATGAACTACAGAAATTGACGACAGAGTATAAAGAATGTCTGGATAGTCCGTTAAAAAGGAAGATCCAAGACGATGCCCTGTGGTTACAGGCAGTTATTTTTCCGACTTCTGGAAGAAAGCCCTAAATAAGCGTTTATCCGCTATCTCAGCCATGCAGCCTTGCTGCGTGGCTTTTCTTTATGAAAATGTGAACCGTTCTGTAACAATTTCCCGGGAAATGGCGCTCAGGGCGTGCGTCCCCAAAGGAATCTCCTTGATGCTCCTTTATAATAGGGGTAAGTGAAAGAAAGGGCGATGGTAATGGGAAGTTTGAAACAAATGGCCTACAGCCAGAACAATCGCATACGGTTGTTGTTTCTAGCCTCATTGGCAAAGGGGCTTGCGATGATCGGGCAGGCTTTGTTTTTTGTATGGGTAGCTGATTCAGTTTTTCTGAAATCCGCCTCTTTTGAAGACGTGCTGCCTTTATTGGTTGCTTTGCTGGCAGTCATTTTGCTGCGGGCTGGCGCAAGTTATGCGATCGGCCGGCTCGGCATCACGCTGTCTGTGGAAGCGAGACGCGGTTTGCGCCGGGAATTGATCGCTTCGTATAAGGAAAATCCGCTGCAGGGATCGATTGCCGGGCAGTCGGGACGGAAAGTCGGATTGCTGCTCGAAGCAGTCGATGACACCGACGGTTATTTCAGTAAATATATTCCGCAGATGATCCAAAGTTATACAATCCCGCTGATGCTCCTCGGGGTGATTTTTTACCTGAACTGGACGACCGGGCTGATCATCTTGATCACGGCGCCGTTCATCCCGCTGTTCATGGCGATTGTCGGCAAAAGAACGAAACAGAAGGCTGATGAAAAAGTTGAACAATTGGCTGGGTTTTCAGGCGCTTTTCTCGATGTGCTGCAAGGTTTGACGACTTTGCGCTTATTCGGCCAGGCAAAGCGGCAAAGCGATACCATTCGGGACAATAGCTTAAAGTTCCGCGATTCGACCATGGACGTTTTGAAATCAGCTTTCCTGTCTTCTTTGACGCTCGAATACATTTCCATGCTGAGCATCGGGATCGTGGCGCTCGAAATCGGTTTGCGCCTTGTCGTCTTCGACAGCATCACGTTTTTCCCGGCTTTCCTCGTCATGTTGCTCGTTCCGGATTTCTTTAATCTATTAAAAGAATTCGGCAGCGCTTTTCATACGGCGAGGGGCAGTGCAGCTTCTGCTGAGCTGTTGTCGGAAGAATTGGCAAAAAGCCATCAACCGGTTGAGTGGGGCGAATCCCCAGTCGATGCGCCGATCGATTTGGCTTTGGAGCAACTGAGCTTCCAATACGGGGAAGGATTTCAACTAGAACCGGCAAGTTTCAAGCTGGAAGCGGGTACGTCTACCGCGCTGGTCGGGGCGAGCGGCTCCGGAAAAAGCACTTTGATGAATGTGATGGCGGGATTATTGCCGGCCACGAGCGGGCGCTTGCTGATCAACGGCCTCCCGCAAGAGCAAGTGAGCGAAGATGAATGGTTCGGGCAATTGAGCTATATTACGCAAGATCCTTATTTATTTGCTGGGACGATTAAAGAAAATATCGAACTCGGGGCGAACCGCGCTGTGGCGCCACAAGAACTGATTGCGGCGGCACAGAAAGCGGGCATCCTGGAATTGGTCGAATCGCTCCCTGAAGGATTCGACACGGTGATCGGTGAAGCGGGGCGCGGATTGTCCGGCGGCGAAAAGCAGCGGCTCGTTTTAGCGCGTGCATTTCTCAAGAAGCCGTCGTTATTGTTTTTTGATGAACCGACTGCAGGGCTTGACCTTCATACAGAGCAAGTGCTGCAAAGTGCAATCGAAGAGTTATCAAAAGAAGCTACCGTCATCACGATTGCACACCGTCTGCACACGATCCGGAACGCATCACGCATTATCGTCTTGGACGCAGGAAGGGTGGAAGCCATCGGCACGCATGAAGAGCTGATGGACAATTTCAGCCCTTACCGGTCCATGATTGAAGCGCAGCAAGGAGGCAAACAGGCATGGGTGAATTAAAGACGGTTTTCTGGCTGACGCTAAAGGAAAAACGCGATGTTGCCCTTGCCGTGGTCTTCGGCTTTCTGGCGGGGCTTGCCGGCGTTGCGCTTCTTGGGGCGAGCGGCTATTTGATTTCAAAGGCGGCTTTGACTGCCCAAATGACGACCTTGGTCGTTATGGCAGCGTCGCTCAAATTATTCGGCTTTGCAGCAGCCATTACCCGCTACGCGGAACGGCTGTTTTCACACCGTGCGACGTTTACAATGCTCGGCCATTTGCGCGGCAGTTTTTTTGAGCGGCTGGCACCGCTCGCACCGGGAATTTTCCAGCGCCACCAGAGCGGTGATCTGCTGTCTCGCATCGTTGGCGACGTGGAAAGTTTGCAGAACTTCCTGCTGCGCGTATTGTATCCGCCGATTGTCGTCGGCATGGTCTTAGTGGCCACGGTGTTCTTCACTTCGTTTTATTCGCTGCCTATGGCCTTAGTCGTCTTGGCGGGCGCAATTTTCGTGGTCGTCATCCTGCCCGCGTTCTTCGCTCTTCGGAGACGGAAGAAAACGCATGCGACAGGGGAAACCCGCGGAGAGTTTGCGGCGGCATCAGCAGAATTTCTCTACGGATTCAAGGATTTGAAAATCCATTTGGCGCTCGATCGAAAAAGCGCGGAACTGCAGGATGCAGCAAACCGTTATGAACAGGCCCAGCAAAACGAGGGGCTTGAGGAAAACCGTGTTCAGTCAGTGAATGCGCTCGTGGCTTTCCTGGCTTCGTTTTTCGTTTTGGCGACCGGCGCGTATTTCGTGTCCATCGGGGAATTATCCGGTTTGTATTTGGCGATGCTTGTTATGGTATCGCTCGGGGCATTTGAGAATGTCGGCCCGCTTGCGGCCCTTCCGGCGTATTATGAAGAAAGCCGGATCGCTGCGCGCAGGCTCGAAGAAGTGGTGGACGAAGAACCTGACAACAGCGCAGGGGAGATGCCGGTGGGACCAGTGGATATTCAGGCGAATCGCATCTCTTATCGCTATCCGAATGACGGTCGCTTGGCGCTCGATGAAGTCAGTTTCGATTTGCGGCAAGGGTCCAAAACAGCGATTGTCGGCCCGAGCGGCTCAGGTAAGTCGACTTTATTGCAGCTATTGCTGAAAGTAGCGGTGCCCGGGGATGGCGAAATCCGTTTCGGAAATGAAGCGCTTAGTGGCATGCGCCCGGAAAACGTATGGGAACGCATGAACATTGTGCTTCAGGAGAACCACTTCTTTTCGGGGACAATCGAGAGTAATTTGCGCATTGCGAATGAACAGGCAGACGCAGAACAATTGCGTGAAGCACTCGAACTCGTACGGTTAGAGCACTTGGAGCTGGCTGCGCCGGTTTTCGAAAAGGGCCGCAATTTATCAGGCGGTGAAAAGCAGCGTCTCGCGATGGCCCGTGCGTTTCTGAAAGGCGAACGGCTATGGCTGCTGGATGAACCGTTTTCATCGGTCGACGGCGTAACGGCCCAATCCATCTACAGCGAGCTGTTCACCCGTCACCCACAGGATACTTTCGTCATCATCAGCCACGATTTATCAGGGCTTGAAAACATGGACCGTATCCTGGTACTGGAAAACGGACGCTTGATCGAACAAGGCAATTATCAGGAATTAATGGACCGCCGAGGTTATTTCTACGGGCTGAAGAAAATAGAGGAACAAGTTTTCGTCTGAGCTGTTCAGGGTGGCCGAAAACTGCGCAATAAAAAAGACGTGTCTATGCAGACGCGTCTTTTCAGAGTGTTGAAGAAGTCTATTAATTCATTACGAATTAGAATGGAATCGTTTTTTCTACATTTAACAATCAATGATCTCTTTAAGTGTTTGGAGAAGCGTTCGCTCGTAACCCCTTCTGCTCAATAATGCTGCGCATTACTTTCGCAAAGATAATGTCTCCCACAGGTCGACTTTATCTTTCCTGTGGAATAGCGAGACGGCCGAGACCCCGCAAGGCGTAAAGCGACTGAGGAGGCTTGGGCGCGAGCCCACGGAAAGCGAGCGATAAGCTTCGGAGAATACGATTGCTTACCTTTCTCGACGGCCTGAAAAAGACGCGTCTATGCAGACGCGTCTTTTTGCCGTTCGGCTATGAGTGGTTGGTGCTTCAGGGCGTCGTCTAGTTTCATCTGTTCAAGTTCCAAGCGCAGCTTCTGCGTTTCAATGACGTAATTGTCATGCTTGAGCTTTTCGAGTTCCACTTCCGTTTCCAGCGCACGCTGGTGCATTTTTTTCTTTTTGGTCAAATAGTCCGTCCAGATAGCGACGAGGGGAATGGAAAAGATCATGATGACAGCTACCAGTCCTGTCATAGTGTTCACCTCTATTCAGATTATTCTGTATATAAATCAGTATACACGTTTTCCTTGATTTTAGAAAGTTACGGAAAAGGCAAAATCCATGACAGGTGTCATACTTAGAAACAGACGTTTATGTCTTATGAACAAGGCGGCAGGGGCGTAATATGATAGTTAACAAGTACACCGATGGGCACGCCCATTCTAGGAGGAAGACAAGATATGAGCAAAGAAAAGACAGCGCAATTACGTAAGTTTGTCGCCCCTTTCGAAAAAGCAGATGTTAAAGCAAGCGTTCAACAAATGATTAACACGATACCCCCATTTTTCATTCTTTGGTTTTTGGCTTATCTCGCACTGGACGTCTCCGTTTGGCTGACAGTAGGGATTTCCGTTATCGCAGCTGGATTTGTCGTCCGTATGTTCATCATTTTCCATGACTGCACACACGGATCGTTCTTCAAAAATAAAAAAGCGAACGCGATCGTCGGAACGATTACCGGCATATTGACACTTTTCGCTTATGAAAAATGGAAACGCGAGCACGCTATCCACCACGCATCGAGCGGTAACCTCGACAAGCGCGGAGTCGGCGACATCTGGGTCATGACGATTGACGAGTATGTAGAAGCTTCCAAGTGGGAACGCTTCAAGTACCGCATGTACCGCAACCCTCTCGTAATGTTTGGGTTAGGGCCGTTATTCCTGGTCTTGATCTCTAGCCGTTTCAACCGTAAAGATGCACGTAAGAAAGAGCGCAACAATACGTATTTGATCAACATTTCGCTAGTGGTCCTTTACACAATCATGATCTTGGCAATCGGCTGGCAGGCGTTTGTGTTGATTCAAGGTACGATCATGTTCACTGCTGGTGCACTAGGCATTTGGTTGTTCTACATCCAGCACACATTCGAAGATTCTTATTTCGAGGACGAAAGCGAATGGGATTACGTGAAAGCGGCAATCGAAGGCAGCTCGTATTACGAATTGCCGAAAGTGCTCCAATGGGTGACTGGCAACATCGGTTTCCACCATGTCCATCACTTGAGCCCGCGCGTTCCGAACTATAACTTGGAAAAAGCACATGTCTCTACGCCGCCGCTTCAAAAAGCGACGACAGTCAATTTGAAGACAAGTTTCCAATCCTTGAAGTATAAAGTGTATGACGAAGAGAACAAGAGATTTGTGACATTCGGCGCCATCAAGCATTTGCTTGGCGACTCCCGGACAGCACAGCAATAAACCGGAACTGTCCTTGCCTCAACCTAGAGGCAAGGACAGTTTTTTCTTTGCGGAAAAGCTTGTTTGCAACGGGTAAACTGCGCAGGTTTTCTCTTTACCTGTGAGCTTTGGTATGATGAGAGCAAAGAAACTTTAGGAGGCAGTTATGCAGAACTGGTATCAAATTTTTCCCCGCAATACGTGGTTAAGCATCTATGCATGGACGATTTTTTGCATTTTGCCATTCTTTTTCATTTTTCGATCGTCTTCTCCAACTGAAATCGCAGCAGGCATCTTCCTGTTGGTGGCGTTTTTTATCGCTTACCGCTTGTCTTTCAGTTCACATTCGTTTCTCGTGTATTTATGGGTAAGTGTCGAGATGATCATCAATATCGCGATGATCTTTTTATTCGGCTATGTCTACCTGGCGATTTTCCTGGCGTTCTTCATTGGGAATATCCGCAGCAAAGTCGGCTTTTTCATCATCTACGGCCTGCATATCGGGACGACGATCGCCGCGATCATCTACGGTTTGCTTGTCGACTTTAATCTATATATCACTCAACTGCCGTTCATCATCCTGAGCGTTCTTGGAGTCATCCTGCTGCCGTTCAACACCTATAACCGGCACAAACGCGAAAAGCTGGAGGGGGCGCTTGAAGATGCCAATAAACGGATTTCGCAGCTTGTGCTGATCGAGGAGCGGGAACGGATAGCGCGCGATCTCCACGATACGCTCGGCCAGAAATTATCGTTGATCGGCTTGAAAAGTGATTTGGCCGGGAAACTACTCAATAAAGACCCGGAACGCGCGGCTGCTGAAATCCAGGATGTCCGCCAGACGGCGCGCACTGCTTTGAAGGAAGTGCGGGAACTGGTGACGGATATGCGCGGGACGAAACTCGAAGACGAATTATTGCGCATCCAGCAGATTTTGAGAGCCGCGGATATCGATTTCGTGTTCTATGGCAACGCCAAGCTCAACAATACGCCGCTGTTGATGGAGCATGTGCTGAGCATGTGTTTGAAGGAAGCGGTCACCAATGTCGTGAAGCATAGCGAAGCCTCCCGTTGCACCGTGCTGATCAAGCAGACGCCGAACGAAATTCTCGTGCAGGTGCAGGACGACGGTGTCGGGTTCCCGGAAGGCAATCCGATGCTCCAGGGCAACGGGCTTGCTGGAATGCGGGAGCGGCTTGAGTTTGTCAATGGCCAAGTCGATGTGGAAGTCATGGACGGGACGACCTTGAATATCCGGGTGCCGAATGTCATTCTTTATCAAGATGTGGAGGGGAGAAATTCATGATTCGAATTGTACTGGCGGAAGACCAGCGCATGATGCTTGGGGCGCTTGGATCGTTACTGGACCTGGAAGATGATTTAGAAGTGGTTGGCATGGCGTCTAATGGAGAGGAAGCGATCCGCTTGGTCGAGGAGCTGAATCCGGACGTCTGCATCATGGATATTGAAATGCCGGTCAAGAGCGGCTTGGACGCAGCAGAAGCCTTGAAAGACCATTCGTGCAAAACCATCATCCTGACGACATTCGCCCGATCAGGTTATTTCGAGCGGGCCAGGAAAGCCGGTGTCAGCGGGTATCTCTTGAAAGACAGCCCGAGTGAAGAGCTGGGGACCTCGATCCGTACTATCATGGACGGCCGGCGGATCTATGCCCCGGAACTTGTCGACCTCGCTTATGCAGGGAGCAATCCACTGACTGAACGCGAGCGGCAAGTGATGGAATTGATCACCGAAGGCCGCAGCACGAAAGAAATCGCCAAAGAGTTGTTTATTACGACAGGCACTGTGCGCAATTACATTTCCACCATTCTCGATAAACTCGAGGCGAGCAACCGGATTGAAGCCATTGCCCGCTACCGTGAAAAAAGCTGAACAAGAGAAAACAGGGCAGGAAAAGCGGCCGCTTTTCCTGCCCTGTTGTTTTGAGCTATCAATCGTATAGCTTTTCCTGCAACGAGCCATCTTCCGCGTAAATATGAAGCTCCCCGTTATTGCGGTTGACGTAACGCTTCGCTTCATCCATCAAGTCATCCTTCGTTTCTTCAATGAGGATGGCTTTTTTGCTGTCTTTTTTCTTAAGTTGCCAGCCTTCTGAATGCTTCCGGATTTCGTAAACCGGTGCTTCACTGTCCCCTTGCACGGTGTCACGTGCCTGGTCTAAAGCGATCGGTATAGCGCGGCCTTCTTCGTAACCATCCCGCAAGAGAGCGTTAGCGATTTCAATTGCTTTATTGCGGACATTTTCATCCAAATTTTTGAAGGAATCTGGGTAATCATTCTTATTCCACGGCATATTTATCGCCTCCTTGCCTTTCTATCCCCATTTAAATAGGAAATAAAACGCAATCGCCCCCTTTTCATATAAGCTCAGTATGTTAAAGTGTTTAATAAGGAGGAGATGTCATGACAGATACAACTTATCAAATCATAGCCTTAATCGTTTACCTAGCGGCTATGCTATTCATTGGCTGGTATGCGTATAAGAAGACAGCTGACTTATCCGATTACATGCTCGGGGGAAGGGGACTCGGGCCATCCGTTGCGGCTCTCAGCGCCGGTGCATCCGATATGTCGGGATGGCTATTGCTCGGTTTGCCAGGGGCTATTTACGTTGGCGGCCTGGTGGAAGTCTGGATCGCCATCGGCTTAACGATCGGTGCCTTCCTGAACTGGTTCTTTGTTGCGCCTCGTCTGCGAATCTACTCATTTGTCACCAGTGATTCCATCACCATCCCAAGCTTCTTAGAAAATCGATTGAAAGACCGCTCGCGCCTTTTGCGAATCGTTTCAGGTATTATCATTTTGATTTTCTTCACATTCTACGTTTCATCCGGTATGGTAGCTTCTGGGCTATTCTTCCAGAGTTCATTCGGAATGAATTACCATCTCGGCCTGGTCATAGGCTCGGTGGTAGTTGTCGCTTATACTTTATTCGGTGGATTCCTCGCCGTCAGTTACACGGACTTTGTGCAGGGGATCATGATGTTCCTGGCGCTTATTGCAGTGCCGGTTGTCGGGATTTTCGTTACCGGCGGGTTCGGTGAGACAGCAGCGAGCATCCGGGAAGTCGACCCGAACATGCTGAGCCTGGTGTCGGGAGCATCCACGATCGGCATCATTTCTGCCGTAGCGTGGGGCCTTGGTTACTTCGGCCAGCCGCATATTATCGTCCGTTTTATGGCAATCAAAACTTTAGCGGAAGTTCGTTCTGCCCGCCGCATCGGCATGGGCTGGATGATTTTGAGCCTTATTGGTGCCACAGGTACGGCATTGGTGGGGATTGCGTATTTCCAGCAAAACCCGGATGCGACCTTGGTTGACCCGGAAGCGGTATTCTTGGACATGAGCCAAGTACTGTTCCACCCGCTAGTTGCAGGTTTCGTCCTGGCGGCAGTCCTGGCCGCGATCATGAGTACGATTTCGTCCCAATTGCTCGTCAGCTCTTCTGCCTTGATTGAAGACTTGTATAAAATTGCCTTTAAGAAAGAGTCCAGCGCTAAAGGCTATGTCACGCTCGGCCGAATCGCCGTAGCTGTCATCGCTGTCATCGCTGCAGCACTCGCATGGGAGCAGAACAATACCATTCTTGGATTGGTCGCTTATGCATGGGCTGGATTCGGTGCCGCTTTCGGCCCGATCATTTTGCTTTCCCTATTCTGGCGCAAGCTTACTTCTAAAGGTGCGCTTGCCGGTATGATTGTCGGTGCCGTCACGGTCATCATCTGGGACCTTGTTGGTACTGCGCCTGAGGATGCAGGGGCTACTGACTTGACGAACTTCGTCGGCAGCGTCTATGAAATCATTCCAGGCTTCATTCTCAGCTGGTTGGTTACATGGGCTGTCAGCTTGGTGACTTACAAGCCGAACGCTGAAATCGAAGCAGAATTCGATGAAACAGAGCGTTTGATTCAAGAAGATAAAAAATGATCCATCAAAATAGGCTATCCTCTCAAATGAGGATAGCCTATTTTTTAATGCCCGATGAACACCCGGCCATAGGAGGTGGAGCGGGATCTCCGGTTCATTGCCGGCCGTCGTCATGGCTGAACATCCAGACGACCCCGTATTTATCTTCCACAATGCCATACCCGAGGCTCCAGAACGTTTCCTGCAGCGCCATTTGAACTTTTCCCTCTTGCGCCAGCCGGTTGAATTCCTCCGTCATTTTGTGCAAGTCATCCGATATCACCGTTACGTTAATGTTCTTGCCGAATGCAATGGGGGCGTCTGACATGGCATCTGAAAACATGATGGTGCTTCCATGAATGTCCAAGCTCGCATGCATAATCCGGCTTTTCATTTCTTCGGGCATCTCTTGCCCAGGCTCTGAAGGCATATCCCCAAAGCGGGAGAATTCCGCCAGCTCTGCATCGAATACTTTTGCGTAGTAGGCTACGGCTTCTTCGCAATTGCCATTGAAGATCATATAGACGTTGACAGTCATCGTGAAAACTCCTTTCAATATAATATGTAAAATACGAACAAACATTCCCTTTCCATTTTATTATAGCCTCTTGAAGGGAAAAGTAAAGGATTATTGATTTAATAATCAGTTTTTAGTTTGATGTCTAAGCGAATGCAACATCAGCTTATTCAAAAACTGCCTTAAAAGCTCTGGATCTCGAGCTTTTAAGGCAGTGTTGATTGTATGCTTACTTATTCTGTTGTTTTCGCGCTTCGCGTTCCAAGCGTCGGAAGCGGCGCAGCTCCGATTTGCGGATCGGCGGTGACTCCCCACGGATGATTTTGGTGAATGACCAAAGCATCAGAAGCAAGAGCACCGTAAACGGTAAGGCCGATATGAGTGAAGCGGTCTGCAAGGCGCTAAGTCCGCCAGCGTAAAGAAGAACGGCTGCGATGGCTGACATCAAAACGCCCCAGATGACTTTAAACAAAGTCGGCGGGTTCAAGCTGCCGAAGCTTGTCATCGTCGCTAAGATGTACGTAGCGGAGTCAGCTGATGTCACAAGGAATGTAAAGATCAGCAGAATCGCCAATACGGACATGATGGTCGACAGCGGAAGAACATCAAAAGTTTGGAACAAGGCAGAAGTCAAATCCACATTGACCGCTTCCGCGATGCCCGCCTGTTCGTTCAGGTCATACCATAAAGCTGTACCGCCGAAGACGGCGATCCAGACACAGGCGATGGCTGGCGGAATGACCAGCACGCCGAAGACGAATTCGCGGATGGTACGCCCGCGTGATACCCGTGCAACGAACGCTCCGACAAATGGAGACCAGGCAGTTGCCCAAGCCCAGTAGAAGATGGTCCATCCAAGCACCCATTCTCCGCCTGTGTACGGTTCCATGCGCAGGCTGTACTGAACAAAATTAGTGATGTAATCGCCGATTGCGAGCGTAAATGTGTCCATGATGAACACTGTCGGGCCCGCAAAGAAGACGAATACCATCAATACCAGTGCCAAGCCTAAGTTCAAGTTACTTAAATAAGCAATTCCTTTATGAAGGCCTGTGGAAGAAGATAGGGTATAGGCGGCGAACATGACGCCGATAATCGCCAATTGGATCGGGAAGGCGTTGTCGATGCCGAAGACGGCGTTCAAGCCGCCGTTCATTTGCAAGACCCCAAGGCCAAGCGAAGTGGCGATTCCCATGACAGTTGCAATAACTGCGAGTGAATCAATTGTATGCTTGACGACCGGCTTCGAGCCCAAGACCGGTTCGAGTGCAGTAGAGACCAAGCCAGGCTTTTTGCGTCTGAACTGCAAGAAGCCGATAACCAAGCCGACGATAGCGAAGACGGACCATTGGCTGATGCCCCAGTGGAAGAACGAATAGCCCATCGCGATGCGCGCGGCTTCTTCCGTCTGGCCTTCAGTGCCGAACGGTGTCGTAAAGAAATGGCTCATCGGTTCCGCTACGCCCCAAAAGACAAGCCCTGCACCAAATCCAGCTGAGAACAGCATGCCGATCCACGTGAAGAACGGGAATTCCGGGCGGTCGGAGTCGGCTCCGAGCCGGATGCTGCCATATTTGCTAATGGCGATGATGATCAGGAAAAGGGTGATGATGAAGACAGCTAGCAAGTAGAACCAACCGAAGTTAAGCGTGGTGAAGTTAAATAAGGTGCCGGCGACTTCACCGAAACGAATCGGCATAAATGCCCCAGCAACTACCAACAGCAGGATCACGGCTGTCGATATGATAAACACAGGGTTTTTCAATAATTTTTTATCCATGATGACCTCCTTTGAAATATGGTAATTATCTTTTCCTATACACTAGACTATCGAAAATGAGGCCTAAAAACCACCCGTTTTCCGGAAAAATCAGAATTGACAGCGAAAAAGTGACCATATACATAACAAATCGACAACGCTAGAGGGTATTATATTTAATAGAAGAAAGAGATCAATAGGCAAAGAAAAGGAGTGCTTGCAAATGAAATTGGATCACATCGTTCATTTTACCCACACCAGCCCGGAAGCCAGCAGCCAGTTTTGGAACGCAAAAGGTTTCCACGCAGTTACTGGAGGCAGCCATAAAAACTGGGGAACTCAAAATGCCCTCATGTACGGGCCGGATTATTATATCGAGTGGCTCGCGGTAGAAGATAAAACGCGCGCTGAAGCTTCTGACCACCCCCTGGTTCAACAACTGCGCCTCGACGGAAAGGGCTTCGGCACCATTTGTCTGCGTTCTGATAACCTTGACCAATTGGCGCAACAAATCGAAGGGCGCGGGTTCCAGACTATTGGCCCAATGGACGCCGAACGACTGACTGATACAGGCGAAACCATCCGCTGGCGCCTGCTGTTTATTGATGAGCCGATTACATCCGCTTTGCCGCTGCCGTTTTTTATTGAGTGGGAAGAACCGGATGAAGCGCGTTTGGCCGGCTTGAAACAAAAAGGCGCGATTACGGAGCTGAATGAAAGCCTGCATTTGGAGGCGCTTGTGTTCTCGGTAAAAGATCCGGCACAACTGGAAGCACAGTGGAGCAGCTTGCTCGGAGGAGACATTGACTTGGAAAATTGCCGTCTTGTGTTTGAGGCGGGCGAGGGAAAAGAGCGGCTGCGTGAAGTGCGTTTCGAATCGGCTGGACAAAAAATCGTTTTTGAACAAGGAAGCTATCAGGTACCGCGTTTCGGATAGGGGCGGGCGTGGTACTGTGATAGGATAAAAGAAAACTTCAAATTGATGAAGTTATAAGGGACCGGGCAGAAACAGCATTCTGCCGAAGGAGGCAACAAGAGATGGAACAATTGATTGAAAAAGCGATTATCGTGGGCGTTCAATTGCAAAAAGACACCCATTTTGAATACAGCATGGAAGAATTGCGCAATTTAGCGGAAGCATTAAGCGTTGAAGTGGTGGGCGAACTGCATCAAAATCTGGACCGCGTCAATCCCGCCCATTATATCGGAACGGGAAAGGTCGATGAAGTGAAAGCGTTATACGAAGAAGCAGACGCCAATCTCATTATCTTCAACGATGAACTGTCGCCATCCCAGATTCGCAACCTTGAAGAAGAGTTGGAATGCAAAGTGATCGATCGGACGATGCTTATCCTGGACATCTTCTCGAGACGCGCCAGAACGCGCGAAGCGCAAGTGCAAGTGGAATTGGCGCAATTGCAATATATGCTGCCGCGCCTCGTCGGCTTGCGCGCGTCGCTCGGCCGCCAAGGCGGTGCCAGCAGTGGGGGGCTCGCCAACCGCGGCGCCGGGGAAACCAAGCTCGAGCTTGACCGCCGCAAAATCGAAGACCAGATCACTAAGCTTAGACGGGAAATCGATCAAGTAAAAGAACAGCGCACGACACAGCGCAAGCAACGATTGAAAAAAGGCATGCCGGTCGTCTCGCTTGTCGGATATACCAACGCCGGCAAGTCGACGATCATGAACAGTTTGCTCTCGAAGACAGGGCAGGATGCCGACAAGCAGGTATTCGAGAAAGACATGCTGTTCGCGACTTTGGACACGTCCATCCGCCAAATCCGGCTTGAAGACAATAAGACCTTTTTATTGTCCGATACTGTCGGGTTTGTCAGCCGCTTGCCTCACCATCTCGTTAAAGCATTCCGCTCGACACTCGAAGAAGCACGCAATGCGGACCTACTGCTTCACGTTGTAGATGTCTCGAACGATGAGCATGATTACATGATGGAAGTGACCGACGCGACGCTGCAGGATGTGGGCGTGGAGAATGTCCCGACTTTATATGTCTATAATAAATCAGACCTCGCTGGCGTTGTATATCCAAGAAAAAGCGCCGACGCTGTCTGGATATCAGCCAAAGAAGGCGCGGGACTCGATGAACTGGTCGAAAGCATCCGCGACCGGCTCTTTGCGAACCACGTCATGTGCCGGATGGAAATTCCGTTCGGGCGTGGAGACGTTGTCGCGTATTTGAACGACCATGCGAGCATCAAAGAAACCGAATACGGCGAAGAAGGCACGTTAATTACCGTGGAATTGAGCCGCGCGGATTATGACCGTTACGAACAATTCGTTGTCGGTAAATAATCAAGCTATATGCAAATGGATAAAAACAGGAAAAAGCCGGGGGAATTCTCCGGCTTTTTCTTGTGGAAATTCCATATTCGAAAGGATCGGCAATTAACCGGCTGTAAATTGGGTAAACTGTGAGTAAGGGCAGAATGCTGTATAGTGGACGACAAGTCTTTATAAGGAGAGTGAACGCCATGAGAAAATGGGTGGCAGTCATAGGAACGGGTGCCGCTGTCATCGGCCTTGGCGCATGCAGCGATGCGCAAGCGCCGACGACTGAAGAAGAGAGCGAGAATCCTGCACAAGAAGCTCCGGAAGAAACGAAGAGCGCTTCGGAAGTTTACGCAGAAGCGGTGGAGGCTTCACAGCAAGTGGAAAGCTTGCGCGCCCAGTCGAACACCGAGCAACAGATGAAGATGCAGCCGGATGGCATGGAGATCGACATGACGGTGGATTCTGAGATGGAAATGACCTATGAGCCCTTGGCATTTCATCAAACAGGTGAGACCAGCATTGTATCGGATGATATCGACAATACCAACCCGATGCTTACGGAAATGTATATGACGGAAGAGGGCTTATATATGCACGAGACGTCCGTCGATATGTGGCTGAAGATGCCGGAAGAAATGCACGAAAACATGCAGTCGATTGCCGGACAGCAATCGGCTGACCCTGCGCGCCAATTGGACGAACTCGGTGATTTCGAAGAGGATTTCGTGCTGGAGGAAACGGATGAAGCCTACATCCTGACGCTCGATGCCTCGGGAGAAGAGTTCCAGGAACTGACGGATGAACAATTAGAGAAAACGCTGGGCCAAATGGAAATCGAAGCCCCTCTGGCTCCAGAAGACCTGGAAGTGCACGCTGTGAATTACGTCATCACGCTGGATAAGGAAACCTATTTAGCCGACCGCATGGAAGTTGATATGGAACTCGATGTCGACGTGCGGGGCGAAATGATGGCGATCGAATCACAGATGCAAGTAGACTATAGCGATTACAATGCCATCGAGCCGATCGAAATTCCATCGGAAGTACTGGAACAAGCACAGGAAATCGAATTTTAATAACCGAAACAGCAAGCAGAGGGAACTTTCCTCTGCTTTTTTGTGCGCTGAAACACGTGCATGGCAGAGAATCCAGAAGCGTCGCCCGATGCCAGTACACACCCTGATTCCCAACCCAAGAAGCGATTCCCCACTAACCGGGAACGCCTAAAGAAGCAGATCTGGTTAAATACACATCAATCACTGAAATGTCTCAGCCGACCTGCGTCAAGGGTGAGCCGAAACAATGAGACAAGCGCTCTTCTTGGCTCATTGTGAAAGGCCAACCCAAAGCAGGGAGGCGACTCCACAAGCGACACCAAATCCCTCGCCACATCCTGATTTCCAACCTAAGAAGCGACTCCCCCACTAGCCGGGAACTGCTTAAAGAAGCAGATCCGGTAAACAAGCTTCAAACAATGAAATCTCCCAGCCGCCCAGCGCAAAGGGGTGAGCCGAAACAATGAGTCAAGCGTTCTTCTTGGCTCATTGTGAAAGGCCAACCCAAAGCAAGGTGGCGACTCCACAAGCGACGCCCGGCCACGCTGACAGTTTGCACATCCAAATCCCCAATCCAAGAAGTGATTCCCCAACTAGCCGGAAACTGCTTAAAAAAGCAGATCCAGCTAAACATGTTTCACTCAATGAAATCTCCCGGCCGACCTGCGCCAAGGGTGAGCCGAAGCGATGAGTCAAGCGCTCTTCTTGGCTCATTGTGAAAGGCCGATCCAAAGCAAGGTGGCGACTCCACAAGCGACGCCCGACCAAGCTAACAGTTTGCACATCCAAATTCCCAACCCAAGAAGCGATTCCCCCATTAGCCGGGAACTGCTTAAAGAAGCAGAACCGGTAAACAAGCTCCAAACAATGAAATGTCTCAGCCGACCTGCGTCAAGGGTGAGCCGAAACAATGAGACAAGCGCTCTTCTTGGCTCATTGTGAAAGGCCAACCCAAAGCAAGGCGGCGACTCCACAAGCGACGCCAAATCCCTCGCCACATCCTGATTTCCAACCTAAGAAGCGACTCCATAAGTGATGCAAAAAGTCGGTCACCAAATTTGAAAAACAAGTGAACATTTCACAGCGCCTGTATTCTTAATGAAAATAGTTCTCAATTATCTCTTGACGCTATTTTTTATACTGCTATACTAAAAAACAATGAGTCAGTGATAATCATTATCATTCTCGATTGGCAATAGCACTAGATAGGGAGCGGCATTACATGAAAAAACGTATTCTAATACCCATATTGATCCTTCTGTCGTTCATCTCCCTGTTTGTCGGAGTCAGCAGCATCAGCCCGCTGGACCTCCTTGATTTTCAATCGGAAGAAACACAGATTTTCCTCGTCAGCCGCTTTCCGCGGCTTGTCGCAATTTTACTTGCAGGGGCCGGCATGAGCATGGCGGGACTCATCATGCAGCAATTGAGCCGCAATAAATTCGTCTCGCCGACAACTGCCGGGACGCTCGATGCGACGCGCCTCGGGATTCTCGTGTCGATGCTGTTGTTTGCGAACGCGTCGATGATCGAGAAGATGGCGGTAGCATTTTTCTTCGCGCTCGCCGGCACTTTCTTGTTCATGCAAATTCTCAACCGCATCAAGTTCAAGGACGCCATCTTCATTCCGCTCATCGGCTTGATGTTCGGCAATATCCTGTCGTCGATCACCACATTTTTTGCCTACCGGGCAGACGTTATCCAGAACATGTCGGCTTGGCTGCAGGGCGATTTTTCGATGGTCATGAAAGGCAGCTATGAACTTCTTTACATAAGTGTACCGGTCTTCATCATCGCCTATATGTACGCCAACCGCTTTACCGTCGCAGGTATGGGTGAGGATTTCTCGAAAAACTTAGGGCTGAAATACCGCAGCGTCGTCAACATCGGCTTGACCCTGGTTGCGCTTATTACGGCGACTGTGGTTTTGACCGTCGGCATGATCCCGTTCCTCGGATTGATCATTCCGAATATCGTCTCCATCTTCAAAGGGGACCATCTGCAGAAAACCTTGCCGCATACTGCGATGCTCGGTGCCATCTTCCTATTGGTCTGTGACATTCTCGGGCGTGTCTTGATTTATCCGTACGAGATCACAATCAGCCTGATGGTGGGCGTCATCGGAAGCTTTATCTTCCTGATCATGTTGTTTAGGAGGAAGGCGTATGCGTGATGTACATAAATTATGGATTTTGATTGTGCTTGCCGCAGCGGCATGCGGTTTGTATTTATTCGACAATTTGAATGGCAGCTTCGATTATGCGCTGCCGAGAAGAGGCGTGAAAGTCTTCGCTATGGTGTTGACAGGTGTGGCAATCGCTTATGCGACGGTGGTATTCCAGACAATCACCCATAACCGCATTTTGACGCCGAGCATCATGGGCTTGGATTCGCTGTACATGCTCCTCCAGACGGTGTTGATTTTCTTCTTGGGCTCAGGGCATATCACGATCATCAATAAGCAAGTGAATTTCCTATTGTCGATTGCGGTCATGGTCATCTTTGCTTTATTGTTCTATAAATTGCTGTTCAAGAAAGACAATCAGCCGATTTACTTCTTATTATTGATCGGCATCATTCTGGGCACGTTTTTTGGCAGCGTCTCGACTTTCCTGCAGGTGCTGATCGACCCGAATGAATTCCAGATCGTCCAGGACCGGATGTTCGCGAGCTTCAATAACGTCAATGCCGATTTAGTGTGGATCTCGCTATTGTTCATTGTCGTCTTGATCGGCTTGGCTTGGCGCCATAATGCATCGCTCGACGTGCTGTCTTTGGGGCGTGATACGGCAGTGAATCTCGGTGTCGGATATGATGCGCTCGTCAAGAAAATGCTTGTGCTTTCTGCCGTATTGATCGCCATTGCGACGGCGCTGGTCGGGCCGATTACGTTCTTCGGCTTGATCGTCGCCAATTTATCCTATCAATTTTTTAAATCCTATAAGCATTCGGTCGTCATTGCTGGCGCGAGCATCATCAGTATCGTAGCGCTCGTTGGCGGGCAATGGGTCGTCGAACATGTCTTCACGTTCAATACGACGCTCAGTGTCATCATCAATTTCATCGGCGGCGTCTATTTCATCTATTTGCTATTAAAGGAGAGTCGATCTAAATGATCCAAGTCCGTGAACTGACGAAGTTATATGGAAAGAAACAAGTCGTGGAAAATGTATCGGTCGATATTCGGAGAGGGCAGATCACCTCGTTTATCGGGCCGAACGGAGCGGGGAAATCGACGCTCTTGTCGATGGTCAGCCGGCTGCTGGATGCAGATACCGGGGAAGTGTTGATCGATAAGACCAATACGAAGCAGATGAAGTCCAATGAATTCTCGAAACGTGTTTCCATTTTGAAGCAATCGAATTTCATGAATGTGCGCTTGACGATCCGCGAATTGGTGTCATTTGGCCGCTTCCCGTATTCGAAAGGCCGCTTGAACGCAGAAGATGAGCAGATGGTCGACCAGGCGATCGAATACATGGACCTTGGGGATATGGAGGATTCGTATTTAGATGAATTGTCCGGCGGCCAGCGCCAGCGTGCCTTCATCACCATGGTCATCGCCCAGGACACCGATTATGTCTTGTTGGATGAGCCGCTCAATAATTTGGATATGAAGCATTCCGTGCAGATCATGAAGATTTTGCGCCGCTTAGTCGATGAGCTTGGCAAAACGGTCATCATCGTCCTTCACGACATCAATTTCGCTTCGGTTTATTCCGACCGCATCGTGGCGTTGAAAAACGGCCGTGTCGTCAAAGATGGGCCGACCGAGGAGATCATCCAATCGGATGCATTGAAGGAGATTTACGATATGGACATTCCGATTCAACAAATGAATAATTGCCGGATTTGCGTGTATTTCAATTCCTGATAGTGGAAGTTATTGAATGCGAAAACAAGGAAATCCGGAACCCGTGTGGAAGTGTACTCCATACGGGTTTTTTATTGGTTGCGGAAGTTTTTCCAAAATGCCCTATGGATGTGGCAAGGAAGAAGGTGCAAGTATGAAGCGAATTTTTTATCCGTTGGCGATGGCGACACTGCTCGGGTTTTTCGGCATACTTTATTATTACCAGCAAGAAGCGGTCCGGGAACTGGATGAACGGGCGGCTGCGCTGTTCGGTGGGGTGGGGTGGCTGGAGGCCACGTCGTTCATCGGGGAGCAATGGATGATCTTTACTGTCAGCTTTCTGCTTTTGGTCTTCCTTTGGGCGTTCCGCCATAACTACCGAGGCATGTTTTTCGTCTTATTGGCGGTCGGGGCAGGGAACGCGTTGAATCAATTGCTGCAGCAATGGTTCGGCCGCCCGATGCCGGAATTTCCCGAAGAAGTGGCATCTTATAGTTTTCCATCCGATCATGCGATGGTCGGCTTATTGTACTTGTTCACGCTGGCGTATTTCCTTGGGGAGCGGGCTGGCACAAAATCAATTCGCCTGGCGATCTGGCTCGCCGCTGTATTGCTGACGGTGCTCACGGCCTTATCGCAAGTGGCACGCGGCGCGCATTACCTGTCGGATGTATTGGCGGGGCTATTTCTCGGCTATACCTTATTTGTCCTGATAGCCATCTGGTATGAAATGAGGGAGCGGCATTTCCGCAAGCGCAAGGATATGCGCGCTATTGAGCGGGAAGATATGGGGTAGCACTAAACTAGCACAATAAAAAACGAACGGAGAAGTTTTCTCCGTTCGTTTTTCTATTTAAGAACCCCCAAGTTATTCGTTCTATCTCTCTCTGTGTTTTATGCTTTGCCTGAAGCTGGCCGTTCTTCGCCCAGCTGATTCAAACGATCAGCAAAGTTGTCCGAGCCGCCTGAAGAACCGCTCAGCACGTCTTGCATTGAATAAGCCTGTGATCCGTGTTCTGCAAAGTCCAAGCCGGTTTCTTCCTCTTCGGCTGTCACACGCAACGGCGTCACAATGCTAATCAATAGAAGGACGGCGGCCGTAGACAAGGATGCCCAAGCGATGACGGCCAGTACGCCGACTGCCTGGATGCCGAGAATTTCAGCTCCTCCTCCGTAAAGCAATCCACCGTTAACATCGAAGAATCCGATCGCGAGAGTTCCCCAAATCCCTGCGATTCCGTGAACCGATACAGCCCCCACTGGATCGTCCACGCGAATTTTCGTATCCAATAGATGGACGGCTTCCGTCATGATGATGCCGGCGATCAAGCCGATCAAAATCGCACCGAGGAAGGATACATTGGCAGCGCCGGCAGTGATGCCGACAAGCCCTGCGAGTGCACCGTTCATCGTCAATGTGCCGTCAATGCGGCCGTAGCGGAAGCGGGTGTAAAGAGCCGTAGCCAAAACACCGGCGGATGCTGCGAGCAACGTGTTGGCGATGACGGGCGGGACGAGCGCAGGATCTGCTGCGAGCGTGCTGCCGCCGTTAAAGCCGAACCAGCCTAGCCATAGGATGAACACGCCGAGCGCGCCAAGCGGCAAGCTGTGGCCAGGGATCGTATTGACGGTTTTGCCGGAATACTTCCCGAGGCGAGGCCCGATTTTCCAAGCCGCGATAAAGGCTGCGACAGCACCTGTCAAGTGGACGACAGTGGAACCGGCGAAATCGATAAAGCCGATTTCAGATAACCAGCCGCCTCCCCATACCCAGTGGCCGACAATCGGATAGATGATGGCTGTCATGGCAACGGTAAGCAAGATATAAGCGCTCAAGTGCATGCGTTCTGCGACAGCACCCGAGATGATCGTGGCACATGTGGCGGCAAAGACTGCCTGGAATACGAAGAATCCGATATCCGTGACACCCGATAAAGCGAATCCTTCCGTGCCGATCAAGCCGAACGATGACGGCCCGAACATCAGTGCATAGCCGACAATGAAATAAAGGATGGAGCCAAGTGAAATGGTGATCATGTTTTTCATCAAAATATTAAGGGTATTTTTAGAGCGAGTGAATCCTGTTTCAACCATGGCGAATCCGGCATGCATGAAAAAGACAAGCATGGCACCGAGCATGACCCACAGCATATCGACTGAACTTTGTACAGCTTCCATAATGATCTCCCCTTATCCAATCGCGACAGTGCCGCGTTCTTTTGTTCTGATCCGGATGGCTTCTTCTACAGGAAGGATGAAGATTTTCCCGTCGCCGACTTCACCTGTAGAAGCGTAGTCTAGCAAAGCTTGGATGATGTCTTCGACTTTTTCGTCCGAGACGACCATTTCCAATTTCAGCTTAGGAGAAAACTCCATTCGGTAGGCATTCCCGCGGAACAAGCCGACGCGCCCTTCCTGTTTGCCGATTCCTGCGATTTCAGTTACGGTCAGCCCATCGATTCCTTCAAGAGCTAATGCTTGCCGGACATCGGCGAAAACAGAAGGGCGAATGATAGTCTCAATCTTTTTCATGCTTCTTCCTCCTCGTGTTAGGTTTTCTAACATGTATATCGTGTTAGGTTTGTTAACATATTAATCAATGTTTTCTGACAATGCAAGTGTTATTTTTTATTTATGTTAGGTTTTATTACGTGAAAACGATTCCAAATGGCGGTAATTAAGAGAAATTTATGTTTTTGACTTATTTAAAAGAAAAGGTGATGAGTATGTATAGAATTTCACAAGAACTGGCTGAATTGGGGAAAAAGCGTATTGCCGATTTTCCGGTAGAAGGCTTTGTCTGGGGCAGCGGCCCGGAGTCCCCGGCTTTGATGCTGGTCGGAGAGGCGCCTGGTGAAAACGAAGTGGAGACGGGGATTCCGTTTACAGGGCGTGCCGGCAAAGAATTGATGGCTTCATTGGAAGGGATCGGCCTTGCGAGGGAAGATGTCTATATCACCAGCGCCGTCAGAAGCCGTCCGTATAAATGGGGAGAGAAACGCACCCGGAGCGGTGAAGTAGTGAAGCGTAAGTACAACCGGGCACCGAATAAAAAAGAAATTATCGCCCATGCCCCGATCCTCGATGAAGAAATTCGTGCGGTGAAGCCTCCAGTGATTGTAACGCTCGGCAATATCGGCCTGCAGCGGCTCGTTGGACGTGAGGCAAAAATCATGCAATTGCACGGAACGTTGATGGAAACACCGATCCTTTATTGGGATGAAGGTAGCGGCACGTTTTTGAAAACGCAAGAGAGCTACCACATCTTTCCGACATTCCATCCGGCAAGCGTGTTCTATAACCCGGCAGTCCGCGAACACAAAGATGCGGATTGGGAAAAACTTGGCCGATTGCTGCGCAATGAAGTGCATGAATAATGGAAAATCTTTCTTTGTTGAAAAAAGTTGCACAAAGGAAACTTCTGGAGTAGAATAGCCTTATTCATTACTACTGGAAGGAAGTTGGCTTTATGGACAGTACGGTTTTATTCGCACTTGGCTTAACGCTGTTTGCGGGGCTTGCAACCGGAATCGGCAGTTTGATCGCATTTTTTGCTTCGCGCACCAATACGAAGTTTTTGTCAGTGTCGCTCGGTTTCTCGGCTGGGGTCATGATTTATGTCTCCATGATCGAGATTTTCTTTAAAGCGAAAGATTCGCTGACGGCTGCCCAAGGAGAGACGGCTGGATACTGGCTGACGCTCGCCGGCTTTTTCGGCGGGATGGTCTTCATGGCAGTGCTTGACCGGATACTGCCACAGATGGGGAATCCGCATGAAGTGCGTACTGTAGAAGATATGGACGAAGGCCCGACCAATGATGAATACGCCCGCCTCCGCAAGATGGGAATTTTCACGGCACTGGCCATCGCCATCCACAATTTCCCGGAAGGCATCGCGACATTTATGTCAGCGATCCAAGATCCCGCGCTTGGCATCGCCATTGCAATCGCGGTGGCGATCCACAATATTCCTGAAGGCATTGCGGTGTCGGTGCCGATTTATTACGCGACCGGCAGCCGCAAGAAAGCGTTCCAATACAGCTTTCTATCGGGGATATCCGAACCGATCGGCGCAATTGCAGCTTGGCTATTCCTGATGCCTTTTTTGAGCGATACTTTATTTGGCATCATCTTCGCGGGTGTTGCAGGGATCATGGTGTTCATCTCGCTGGATGAATTATTGCCAGCGGCGAAGCGCTATGATGAAGCACATTTATCAATTTATGGATTGGTTGCCGGAATGGCGGTCATGGCTCTCAGCCTCGTCCTTCTTGCGTAACTCGAAACCTCGCGCCTCCTTGACCGTATAAATGGTCAAGGAGGCGTTTTTCAATGGAAGCCAAAAAAATCGAAGAAACTTATGGTCGAGTCTCAAAAGCACTTGGTTGGGCGGCAGACAAACAAGTGTCGCTCGCCGTCACGATGATTTATCTGAGCCGGGGGCGTGAATTCGATGCGGATGCACACCATGAAGTGTCACAGCTCATCAAAAAGAAAGAAGGATTCACTTCGCCGCTGCGCGCGCATCTTCACCATATTGTCGCGGCATATCTGGTGCTCGGGGATGATCCGGCAGAAGTTGGGCTGGCCAAGCTCAATGCCAATCAACAGGCGCTGAACAACAGCAAGTTCTGGAAGAGCGCCTATACATATCTGGCGGGCTTAATGATGGAATCTCCTGAACAAGCGGAGCGATCCAGGGAATTGTATAATGCGATGAAAACCTATCATCCATTCCTCACTTCAAGTGAAGACATTCCGTATGTCGCGTTGCTTTCGAATCGGGAAGGGGAAGTCCGGGAGCGCGCGGAAACGATGAACCGCTATTATAAGGAGCTGCGAACGCAAGGGTTTTCAGCCGGCAACCATCTGCAATGGCTGAGCCAGGTTATGACGTTCGACTCGTCGGCGTTTCAACCGGAAGTGGCAGGGCGTGTCATTGCGATCCGCAATTTTCTGAAAGCAGAAAACATAAAAGTGCGCGGGGAGCATTATCCCTTGCTCGGTTTTTTAGCTATCGCGAATGCGGACGGGGCGGCGCTGGCTGCTGTCGCGAAGACAGCCCGTGCGCTGGAAGCGTCGAAATTATTCCGCTGGTATGGCGTATGGGTCTTGCCGTCGGCGGTCCAATTGACCATGGCGGAATCGGTGGAGCTGCGGGAAAGTGAAGCGGCGGTATTTTCGGCTTCTGTGGAAATGCTTATGCAGGCGCAGCAGGCGGCGATGATGCTCGGCATGAGCGCTGTAATCGCATCTTCAAATAATTCCGGGAGTTGATCGCGGAGTTAGTCAGTCATCCCTTGTCACTTCAAGCCTGTAACGTTATAGTTAGGGTGTAAAGAATAACAGACAAGTGTCAAGACAAGGGGAAAGAACATGACAACTGCCACAGAAAAAAACACAAAATCTATATCACAACGAAAACTATTAGGTGTAGCGGGGCTCGGCTGGCTATTCGATGCGATGGACGTCGGGATCCTGGCGTTTATTATTGCTGCGCTTCATGAAGATTGGGGTCTCACTTCCCAGCAGATGGGCTGGATCGGCGGCGTCAATTCCATCGGCATGGCGGTCGGGGCGTTCGTTTTCGGAATTTACGCCGACCGTGTCGGCCGCAAGAAAATCTTCATCATCACCTTATTGCTGTTCTCACTAGCGAGCGGCATATCGGCATTCACCACAACGCTTGCCGCTTTCCTGATTCTGCGTTTCTTCGTCGGAATGGGGCTTGGCGGAGAATTGCCGGTCGCTTCGACTTTGGTATCGGAAAGTGTTCCGGCAAAAGACCGCGGGCGAGTGGTGGTGCTGCTGGAGAGTTTCTGGGCTGCGGGCTGGTTGGTGGCTGCGATCATTTCGTACTTCATCATTCCTGCATACGGCTGGCGGGTCGCGCTTTTGCTGACGGCATTGCCAGCGTTTTACGCTTTGTACCTGCGCATCAATTTGCCGGATTCGCCGCAATTCACAGCGAAAAAAGATGTGTTGCGCTCCGTTTCCACCAATATCCGTGAGGTTTGGTCAAAAACATATCGGCGCCCAACGATGATGCTGTGGATCGTCTGGTTTACGGTGGTCTTCTCGTATTACGGGATGTTCCTATGGCTGCCGAGTGTCATGGTGATGAAAGGATTCCCGCTCATCCAAAGTTTCCAATATGTATTGATCATGACGCTAGCGCAATTGCCGGGTTATTTCTCGGCTGCCTGGCTCATCGAACGCGCTGGCCGCAAGTTCGTGCTGGTAACTTACCTGATCGGGACGGCGGCTTCCGCTTTGGCTTTTGGCAACGCGGACACCGTCACGACGCTATTGGTATCGGGTGCCTTCCTGTCGTTCTTCAACCTCGGTGCTTGGGGAGCGCTTTACGCATACTCTCCTGAGCAGTATCCGACGGTCATTCGCGCGACGGGCACAGGCATGGCGGCGTCGTTCGGCCGAATTGGCGGCATTCTCGGCCCGATTCTTGTCGGTTCGATGTTGACAGCGGGATTCGGCATCAATATTATTTTTGCGATTTTCTGCGGTTCGATTTTGATCGGCGCATTGGCGGTTGCCTTCCTTGGAACCGAAACGAAACAGATGGAATTGGAATGATGAAACGCGGGCCGAATGAGGTCCGCGTTTTCGTTTTCTCTAAAGTGAAAAGAGGGAATGAGCCAAAAATAGCTAATAAGTAATGAAGAAATGAATTTAATGGAAACGAGTGTGGAGATATGGAATGGAAATGGTACCAGGAGATTGGCGAATATATGGAAAAAGCACGGCCGTTGCTTGAAAAAAGGGAAGACCTATACAGTTTATTTCTCGGCGTGCTTGGTCAAATTGAACAAGGGCGCTATGAAACCTTCTTTTTAGGGCTCGCGGAAGACGCGCAAGGAATTGCGGCATTGGCTTTGATGACGCCCCCTCATCCTTTGCAATTGATCGTCTGTCGTGAAGGCGCGAATGTGGAAGCGCTGGCGGCGAATGAATTCCGCAATGCGGAAATTGAGGTTTCCGGAGTCATCGGGGATAAAGGGACCGCTGAGAGATTTGCGGAAGCGTGGGGAGGACTTGCAGAAATTGCGATGGACCAAGGCTTATACCGGATCGACGCAGTGCGGAAGAAACTTGCGAAAAGCCCGGGCAGTTGGCGTGTGGCGAACCGGCTTGATGCACCGTTGCTCGTCGATTGGTATCAATTATTCGGTGAAGATACCGGCATCGGCAATCCGTCGCAAGAGGAGGCGGAAGAAAAAATAGCCGACTTCATTTCGCGCAAAGAAGTGTTTCTCTGGGAAGACGGGGGGCGTGCCGTGTCTTGCATGAAAAAAGCACGGCCATCCAAGCATGGCATCACCGTTTCATTCGTCTTTACGCCCAAAGAGCTGCGGAAAAAAGGCTATGCCCGGACGCTCGTTGCGGAAATTACGGAAGAGCTGCTGAATGAGTATGATTTTGCTATGCTTTATACAGACTTGGCGAATGGCACTTCCAATAAGATTTATCAGGAAATCGGCTATGAACAAATCGCCAATCCGGTACACTTGAAATTTGGGCAGCCGGAACGGGAGTAAAGGCCTGTGTATAAGGGTATAGAAAAACGACCAATTGAAAGGGGGCGAAGCGAATGATCCGCTTTGACAAGGTCACGAAACGCTTTCCGGACGGTACGGAAGCGTTGAAAGACGTTACGCTCGATTTGCCCGCACGCCAGCTGACCGCCATCATCGGCCCCAGTGGATGCGGAAAAACGACCTTGATGAAAATGGTGAACAAGCTCGAAAGTCCAACAGCGGGCGCCATATACATAGACGATGAGCCGATCACCGGCATGGACGAGGTGAAGTTGAGACGGTCGATCGGCTACGTCATTCAGCGCATCGGCCTGTTTCCGCATATGACCATCGCTGACAATGTCTCGCTTGTCCCGAAGCTATTGAACTGGCCGGCCGATAAAACCGACGAACGCTCGAAAGAACTGCTGCAATTAGTCGGATTAGACCCTGCTGTCTTCATGGAACGCTATCCATTGGAATTGAGCGGCGGCCAGCAGCAGCGTGTCGGCGTTGTCCGTGCACTCGCGGGCGACCCGAATATCGTGCTGATGGATGAGCCGTTTTCGGCGCTCGACCCGATTAGCCGTGAACAATTGCAGGACGAGCTGCGCCATTTGCAGCAGGAAATCCATAAAACGATCATTTTCGTCACGCACGATATGGATGAGGTTTTGAAAATCGCCGATACGATCGTCGTGATGAAAGGTGGGCAAGTTGAACAGATCGGGACGCCGCAGCAATTGATCGATGAACCCGCCAATGAATTTGTGCGGAACTTTATCGGCACTGAACGCATCAACCAGAAACGTTCATTTGGAGACCGGCGCTTGAAAGAATTCGCGTTTCTCTTCGACAAGGACTGGCCAGGGGAAGCAGAAGAGGCGGATGCCAGATTAACGGTTAGCGACGCGCATCAGCTATTGGAGCAAAGCGGCAAAACGCGTCTGGCTGTAGTCGATGAAGGGAAATTGGTCGGTTTTGCCGGAGAGCGTGAATTATTGAGGGCTGCCCTCCATGTTGAGAAGGAGGCGACTGCATGAACGCATTTTTCGATACACTGGTGAGCCGCCAGGACATGATTCAAGATGCCTTTATCGAGCATATCTATTTATCCTTTGTCGCTGTGGCGATTGGCATCGCAATCGCTTTGCCTACGGGCATTATGATTGCCCGCTACCGGCGCTTTGCCGAACCGATCATCGGAGTTACCGCCATTTTCCAAACGATACCAAGTTTAGCTTTATTTGGGTTTTTGGTGCCGATTCTTGGCATCGGTTCACCGACTGCTTTGATTGCACTGATCATCTATGCGCTATTGCCGATTTTGCGCAATACTTACGCCGGCATTGTCGGAGTTGATGGATCCACCATTGAAGCGGGGCGCGGAATGGGCATGACGAGAACGCAGATCCTGCGCCAAATCGAATTGCCCTTGGCGCTGCCGTTCATCATGGCAGGCATCCGGACCGCGACGGTACTGACGGTCGGCATCGCGACGCTTGCGACTTTTGTCGGTGCTGGCGGCCTTGGCGATATCATCTATCGGGGGCTGCAATCGTATAATAATTCGCTGGTACTTGCCGGTGCACTTCCGGTTGCCCTGTTGGCGATCGGGTTTGATTTAATTTTGAAATGGATTGAAAAACGCGCCACGCCAAAAGGCTTGAAAACCTAATTTTAACGCCTGCGGTTTGAAGCGGAGCAGCAATATGAATGAGCAAATAGGCTAGGAACGGGCCGAAACGGGGGAAGCATCAATGAAAAAAACAGCATTTGGAGTATTGCTTGGCACATCTGCGATCCTCGCTGCCTGCAGCGGCGGTGCAGAGTCGGAACCGATCGTCATCGGCGGCAAACCTTGGACAGAACAGTATATCCTGCCGCATATTGTCGGGCAGTATATCGAAGCGAATTCGGACTATAGCGTGGAATACGAAGAAGGTCTTGGGGAAGTGTCGATCTTGACTCCGGCACTCGAGCAAGGCGATATCGACCTTTACGTCGAATACACCGGAACCGGCCTGAAAGATGTGTTGAAGCGGGAGTCGACCCCAGGACAGTCTTCTGAGGAAGTATTGGAAGAAGTGCGGGCAGGATATGAGGAAGAGTTGGGTGCTACATGGCTCGAACCGCTCGGATTTGAAAATGGCTATACTTTAGCTTATGCCAAAGATTACGATGCGGAAACTTATTCAGACCTGGCGGAAATCTCACAATCGGAAGACATGACTTTCGGAGCGCCACACCCGTTCTATGAGCGGCAAGGAGACGGCTACGATGATATGGTCGCCACTTATCCATTCGAGTTTTCAGCGACTGAAAGCTTTGATCCGGCGATTATGTATGAAGCGGTCCAAAACGGCGATGTCGATGTCATTCCGGCCTTCACCACTGACAGCCGCATTGCCTTGTTCGACCTAGAGACGACAGAAGACGACCAGTCGTTCTTCCCGAAATACGATGCTGTACCGGTCGTCCGGATGGAAACGCTCGAAGAATATCCTGAGCTTGAGGATTTATTGAATGAGCTTGCTGGGCAGATCACGGAAGAAGAGATGCTCGCGATGAACTCACGTGTTGATGTGGACCAGGAAATCCCGAACGAAGTAGCGCGTGAATTCCTGATTGAAAAAGGCTTGATCGAAGAATGATGAAAACCTCTGCGGCTTTTGCTGCGGAGGTTTTTTTGCTTGCGCGAAATGATCGCCTGTGGTTTTTCGTGTAGTAATCCGTGTGGGATTCTTGTACAATAAATGAAGGTGAGTGAATAGTCATTCAATTCAGTTTAATTAAATGGAAGCGATTTCAAAATAGGAGTGATCATTAATGAAAGAAGTAGTCATCGTTGAAGGTGTCCGGTCGCCAGTCGGCAGGCGCAAAGGGCAATTCCGGGAGATGCGCCCGGACGAACTGGCAGCTGTTGTGATAGAAGAATTGGTGAAGCGTGCCGGTGTCGATAAAGGCATGGTGGAAGACGTCATTCTCGGCTGTGTCTCTCAATCGGGTGAGCAAGGCGGCAATATCGCCAGAACGGCGGCATTGATTGCCGGATTCCCGGACTTTGTGCCGGGGGTCACCATCGACCGCCAATGTGGATCGAGCCAGCAAGCCGTCCATTTCGGTGCGCAGGCGATCCTTTCTGGCGATATGGACATTGTCATTGCAGGCGGTGTGGAAAGCATGACGCGCGTTCCGATGTTCTCCAATATGCAAGGAGCAAAGCCGAGTAAAAAACTGACCGATCAATACGAAATCATCAATCAAGGCTTGTCGGCAGAGCGCATTGCCGAAAAATGGGGGTTCAGCCGCCAGCAATTGGATGCTTATGCAGTAAAGAGCCACGAACGTGCACAAAACGCTATTGATAAAGGCCTTTACGACAAGGAAATCGTCTCAATTGATGTATCGGATGAACAAGGCGATTTCCAGAAAGTCACGACAGATGAAGGGCCGAGACCTGGAACGACCGAAGAAGTGCTCGCCGGCCTAAAGCCGGCATTCGATGAACAAGGCGTCATCACAGCAGGCAACGCCAGCCAAATGAGCGACGGGGCGTCCACTGTTTTATTGATGTCAAAAGAAAAAGCGCAGAAACTTGGCTTAAAACCGAAAGCGCGCATACTTGCCCGCACGGTTGTTGGGTCGGATCCGACTTTGATGCTGACGGGGCCTATCGCCGCGACGAAAAAAGTGCTGGAGAAAGCCGGGCTGTCAATCGAAGATATGGACCGCTACGAAGTGAATGAAGCATTTGCGCCTGTTCCGCTCGCGTGGCTATCGGATATCGGGGGAGATCCGGATAAGCTCAACGTCAACGGCGGCGCCATCGCACTCGGGCATCCTCTAGGTGCGACCGGCACGAAATTATTAGTGTCGCTTGTACATGAACTGGAACGCTCTGACAGCCGCTATGGCTTGCTTGCGATTTGCGAAGGCATGGGAATGGCCAATGCAACGATCATTGAACGGATCATTTAACCGGATAAAGACACAGCCAAAGGGGAGAATGAAATGGATTTTTCTAAAGTGAAAGCCGTTGTCACGGGCGGCGCGTCGGGTCTTGGTGAAGCGACGGTACGCCATATCGCAGAAAACGGCGGACGCGCGGTGATCTTTGATTTGAATGAAGAGCGTGCGCAACAGGTGATGGCTGATTTCAGTGAGGGGCAAGTCAGTTATTTCGGAACGGATGTAACAAACGCATTGCAAGTGGAAGGAAATGTAAAAATGGCGGTCGGCCAGCTTGGTAATGTCAACCTCCTGGTCAATTGCGCAGGCATCGGCACACCTGGAAAAGTCGTGTCGAAGGGGCAGCCTCTTGCACTCGAGCGTTTCGAAAAAGTCATTCAAGTCAATTTAGTCGGCAGTTTCAACGTATTGCGCGCCGTTGCAGCGGCGATGCAGCAAAACGAACCGAATAAGGAAGGGGAACGCGGAGTCATCATTTCAACCGCATCCGTCGCGGCATTTGAAGGGCAGATCGGGCAAGCGGCCTATAGCGCATCAAAAGGCGGCATCGTCTCGATGACCTTGCCGATTGCGCGTGAATTCGCGCGTGACGGCATCCGCGTCATGGCAATTGCGCCGGGTCTCATGAAAACGCCGATGTTCGACGGCTTGCCGGAATCCGCCATCGCTTCGCTTTCTGCGACAGTACCATTTCCGGCGCGTCTCGGACACCCTGCTGAATACGCAAAATTGGTCGAAAGCATTGTTGAAAATCCGCTGTTGAACGGCGAAGTGATCCGCTTGGACGGCGCGATTCGCATGCAGCCGAAATAAAGTAAGAAAAGGGGAATGGGAGAAATGGCAAGATACCGTTTTGAAGAAGAAGAGCATACGATGTTCCGCAAATCCTTGCGTAAGTTTTTGGAAAAAGAAGCGGTGCCACATTACGAGCAATGGGAAAAAGACCGCCTGATCCCGAAGTCGTTCTGGAGACAGCTCGGCGATATGGGCTTTTTATGCCCTCAAGTAGAAGAGCAGTACGGCGGGCTTGGCCTTGATTTCCGCTACGGCGTCATTATCGGTGAAGAAATGGAGCGAGTGGGGGCGAGCCTGACGGGTGTCGGGCTGCACAATGATATTACTGTCCCTTATATTGAAGCATATGGAACAGAGCAGCAGAAACAGGATTGGCTGCCGGGTTGTATCAGCGGCGAGTATATTACCGCGATTGCAATGACGGAACCAGGTGCTGGGTCCGACCTTGCCAATATTTCCGCCACGGCTGTTAAAGACGGCGACCATTATATCGTCAACGGCCAGAAAACCTTTATTACCAACGGCATCAATTCGACGCATGTGCTGGTCGTCGTGAAGACCGACCCGAAAGCGGAACCGAAGCATAAAGGCATTTCCTTGTTGATGGTTGAAGAAGGGATGCCAGGGTTTACGAAAGGACGCAAGCTCGATAAAGTCGGGCTTCATGCGCAGGACACGTCCGAACTGTATTTCGAGGGTTGCAAAGTGCCGGCAGCAAATCTCGTCGGCGAAGAAAACAAAGGCTTTACATACTTGATGGAAAAATTGCAGCAGGAACGGCTCGTCGTGGCGCTTGCCGCGCAAATTGCATCGGAAGATATGCTCGAGATGACGATCGATTATGTAAAATCCCGCAAAGCATTCGGCAAGCCGATCAGCGCATTTCAGAACACCCAATTCAAACTAGTGGAAATGGCGACCGAAATCGAACTCGGCAAAGCGTTCCTGGAATCCTTAATCGAAGAGCATATGGCCGGAAAAGATGTCGTCTCGAAAGTATCGATGGCAAAATACTGGCTGACGGAGACGGCGAAGAAAATATCGGGTGAATGCATGCAATTGCACGGCGGCTACGGTTATATGGAAGAATACAAGATTGCCCGGCGCTATCGCGACATTCCAGTCGCAGCGATTTATGCCGGTTCGAATGAAATCATGAAAACCATCATCGCCAAACGGATGGGGCTCTAAATGGAACAGGCGCTGACAGGCCTCCGTGTCCTGGATGTAACGTATTACGTTCCTGGACCATTTGCCGGCATGCGGCTCGCCGAACTTGGTGCGGACGTCATCAAAATCGAACCTCCCGCAGGCGATCCATCGCGCGGGATGGGCGGCGGCCTTGTGCACAGTGCCCACAACGCCGGTAAACAAATCGTCCAGCTGGATTTGAAATCCAAAAGCGGCAAACGTGAGATGCTCGAGCTTGTGCGTTCTGCTGACGCCTTCATCGAAACTTTCCGGCCGGGAGTCATGAAAAAGCTGGGGCTGGATTATGAAAGCGTCAAAGAGCATAAAGGCGATATCGTCTATTGTTCGCTATCGGGGTATGGGCAAACAGGCGAGCTTGCACATCTTGGCAGCCATGACCTGAATTACCTGGCGCTTTCGGGTGCCTTGGACCAACTCCGCGATAAAGTCGGCCGTCCGGTGCATCCGACCAATACGCTCGCCGATTATACCGGGGCTTGCTTGCATCTGAACAGATCCTTGCCGCGTTGATCCGGAAGTTCCGGACAGGCGAGGGGCTTATCTGGATATTGCACTTGCAGAAGTGATGGCGGAGTTTCTGCCGAATCACGATGCTTACATGAAAGCGGGCTTGTCGGATCACGGCGTTCCGGAAATCGGCGGCCGCCGCATCAGCTACGCAATTTACGAAACGAAAGATGGGCGCTTCGTGACGCTCGGTGCTTTGGAAGAAAAGTTTTGGCGCAATTTCTGTGAACTGGCGGGACGTCCTGAATGGTTGTCTTGGGGAGAGTACGCACCGGGCACGCCGGAGCACGGGCAAGTCGAGGCGTTTTTCAAATCGAAAAGCTGGCAAGAGTGGTATGGGTTGTCGCTCGTTCATGACTGTTGCTTGTCGCCAGTCTTGACTGCGGATGAGCGCCATCGCCATCCTTTTTTCCTTGGCCGGGCGTCGGTCGAGAAAACCAGCAAAGTGCGCTAAACAAAGGCAATCGGGGGCACGTGTAGAGAAGTTGAAGTTTGTCACTTGACAGAATATACAAAACCTTTTAGTATGAAGGACAACTTGTTGGTAGCGGCAAGTCTATTCGAGAGAAGAGTTAGTAGAGACGAGAACAGAAGAGTGTAAATCGAGGAATGAGACGAGTAGGCAGTAGCGTCTATTTAGAGAGTCAGCGGGTGGTGGAAGCTGATTAGAAGCGCTGTGCGAATGGACTTATGAGAGCCAGCCGGAAAGCGGAAGCGAGTATGGCGGACGTATCCCTGCGTTAAAGGGAAAGGCTTAAGAAGCCTGTTTGAGTGAGTGCAAAATGCATTAATGCGTGGTGGTACCGCGGTTAAAACCGTCCCCGCAACCGGAATAGACCCCGGTTGCGGGGATTTTTGCATTTAAAAACGAGACGAGGAGAGATTGAGATGAGCAGAGCAGAGAATATGAATGAACATACAATGAAACAGCGAGCGTTGGAATTATTGGAAGGGCGCATGAGCCGCCATCAGATGAAAAATTTCTTGAATGAATTGCACGAAAAAGGCGAGACGGCCGATGAATTGGTCGGCATGGTCCTGGCGATGCGTGAGAAAGCAGTGAAGCTTCCAGAAATGGCGGGCGAGCTGGTGGACGTTTGCGGCACAGGCGGCGACAAATCCTTTAGCTTCAATATCAGCACATTGACGGCTTTCGTGTTGGCGGGCTGCGGCATGAGCGTCGCTAAGCACGGCAACCGAAGCGTTTCCAGCAAGACGGGCAGCTCTGATTTATTGGAAGAGATCGGGATTTCCACCCAATTGGCTGTAACGGAACTGCCGGCACTCGTCGAACAGACAGGCATCGCCTTTTGTTCGCGCCGGCGATCCACCCGGCACTCGGTGGCTTGCGCGAAGTGCGCAAGGAAATCGGTACGCCGACCATCTTCAACTTGGTCGGCCCGCTGGCGAATCCTTTGCCGATCGCCATCCAAATGAGCGGCGTCTACCGTCCGGACATGATGGAACCGATGGCGGATGCCTTGATGCGTCTTGGCAGAAAGCGTGGGGCGATTGTCCACGGGGCAGGTGGGCTGGATGAATTATCTCTTGCCGGAACCAACCATTTGATCGTCTTTGACGAACAAGGCAAGCGCAGCATGACAGTCCATCCTCACGAAGTCGGGCTTGAAACCGCGCCGATCGAGGCGATTCGCGGAGGCGATTCGAAGCGTAATGCGGAGATTTTCATGCAAGTGATCGACGGGACGCCGAGCGCATATTTGGACACGGTAGCGCTGAATGCGGGAACGGTGCTTTATGTGAGCGGCCGTGCCGCAAGCATTGCGGAAGGCGTGCATCAGGCAAGAAAATCAATCATTTCAGGCGAAACGGCGCGTGTGTATGAATTGCACCGCCTAGCATCGGGGGTGCTCGTATGACCATATTGGACAAAATCATGGAAACCAAACGGCAGGAAATCACTGCTTATGAAAATAGTTATCCCAAAACCGAGCGATATCCGGACAAACCGAAACTCATCGACACCTTGCGGAAAAGCCGCGGAGTCATTTCGGAAATCAAGCGCGCATCGCCGTCAAAAGGCGCCATCCGCATGGAAGTGGACGTCGTTGAACAAGCCCGCCAATACGAAGGGGCCGGTGCAGCCGCCATTTCTGTATTGACGGATGAACAATATTTTAAAGGGTCCATTGAAGATTTGAAGAAAGTGGCGCGTGCGGTTTCGGTTCCGGTGTTGTGCAAAGATTTCATGGTCAGCGAAATCCAGATCGAACGGGCGAAAGCAGCTGGAGCGACGATCATCTTATTGATTGTCGCAGCGCTTAAAGATGAGGAGCTCGAGCGATTATTCCGCTATGCGGATTCACTCGGCTTGGAAATCCTCGTGGAAGTGCATGATGCAGGAGAGCTGGAAAAAGCCGTTGCGCTTGGAGCGCAATTGATCGGCGTCAATAACCGCAATTTAAAAACTTTTGAAGTGTCATTGGAGCGGACGGCGGAATTGGCTGAGAGATTTGCGTTCGACAGCGGTTCGGTGCTGATCAGCGAGAGTGGCATGAACGATACGGCGGAGGCGCACAAAGCTTACGAACTCGGCGCACGAGGCGTATTGGTCGGGGAAGCGTTGATGCGTTCGGAAAATCCGGCAGCCTGGATTCGCCAGGCAACAGGACAGGAGGCAGCGCAATGACACGTGTTAAAATCTGTGGATTGATGGAAGAGCAACACGTTAAAGCCGCATCACAAGCGGATGCGATCGGATTTGTCTTTGCCCCAAGCAAACGGCGCGTATCGATCGAACGGGCGCAAGAATTATCGCGTCTCGCAAATAATGACATGCAACGAATCGGCGTATTCGTCAACGCTTCATACGAAGAAATCGAAAATGCCGTTAAGGCGGTGCCGTTGACGATGGTGCAGTTGCACGGCGATGAACCCGACGAATTAATACAGCGCATCGAAGTGCCGGTCATTCAAGCCTTCTCCATCCGCACACCGGAAGATGTAGAGAAATTGAACAATTCGATTGCGGATTATATATTGGTCGATGCACCAGGCACCGACTATCGTGGAGGCAGTGGGCATGTGTTTGATTGGAGCCTCCTGGAAAACGTCGATTTGGATCATAGCCGCCTCATTTTAGCCGGTGGATTGAATAGAGACAACGTGCAAGCGGCCATCAGCCAAACCGCTCCTTTCATGGTAGATGTATCGAGCGGGGTGGAAACCGATGGCCGAAAAGATGAAGCAAAAATCCAGCAATTCATACTACAGGCAAAGGGTGATTCGATGGAGAGAACAAAAGAAAAGACAATAGACTCGGTAGGATTTTTCGGTCGCTACGGCGGCCAGTTTGTTCCGGAAACTTTGATGAAAGCAGTCAAAGAGCTGGAAGCGGCTTATGAAGATGCGAAAAACGACGCGGAGTTCCAAAAAGAATATCACCATTACCTAAAGGAATATGTCGGGCGTGAGCAGCCGCTGACTTTTGCGGCACGCATGACCGAAGCGTGGGGCGGGCCGAAAATTTATTTGAAGCGCGAAGATTTGAACCATACCGGCGCCCATAAGGTGAACAATGCCATTGGCCAAGCACTGCTTGCACAGCGTATGGGCAAGCGTAAAATCGTCGCTGAAACAGGAGCCGGCCAACATGGTGTGGCGACAGCTACCATTTGTGCCTTGTTCGATCTGGACTGTGTCGTGTTCATGGGCGAAGAAGACATTAAACGTCAGCAGCTCAATGTGTTCCGCATGAAATTATTGGGCGCGCGAGTGGAAAGTGTCTCGAAAGGCAGTGGCACATTAAAAGACGCTGTGAATGAAGCGTTGCGTTACTGGGTCACCAATGTAGAAGATACCCATTATTTGATCGGCTCGGCGCTTGGGCCGCACCCGTTCCCGACGATGGTGCGTGATTTCCAAAGCGTCATCGGCAAGGAAACGAAGCGGCAGATCCTGGATAAGGAAGGGCGTCTTCCGGATGCCATCGTGGCATGTGTCGGAGGCGGATCCAACGCCATCGGCATGTTCCACCCGTTCGTCGATGATGAAAAAGTCCGCTTGATCGGTGCTGAAGCGGCAGGGGAGGGCGTTGATACCGAACGCCATGCTGCCACTTTAACAAAAGGATCGGAAGGCGTGCTCCACGGCGCCATGATGAAATTATTGCAAGACGATGCCGGACAAGTGCAGGAAGCGCATTCGATTTCGGCAGGCCTTGACTACCCAGGCATCGGTCCGGAGCATGCGCATCTGGCGGATAGCGGCCGCGTCACTTATCAGGCCATCACGGATGATGAGGCACTCGCATCGGTCATTGAAATGTCGCGTCTTGAAGGCATCATTCCGGCTTTGGAATCTGCCCATGCGATAGCGGAAGCGAAAAAACAAGCGCAGTCGATGACAGCGGATGAATTGCTCGTCATCTGCGTATCCGGCAGAGGCGATAAGGATATGGCGACATACGCCGAAAAAATGGAGGGGCTGTCATGAAACGATTAGCAGAACTGAAACAAGCAGGACATAAAGCCTTTGTCGCCTATATTATGGCAGGCGACGGCGGAATTGAAAAACTCGGTGAGCAGATCCGGCATCTGCAAGAGCGCGGTGTGACGGCGATTGAAGTCGGCATTCCGTTCTCGGATCCGGTCGCTGATGGCCCGACGATCGAAGCGGCGGGGAACCGTGCACTTTCTGAAGGCATCACGCTGGAAAAAGTGCTCGATGAGATGCAGCGCTTTGATTTCGAAGTGAAAGTCCCGCTCATCATCATGACGTATTTGAATCCGGTCATTCGCTTCGGATCGGAGCGTTTTACACAGGAAGCGAAAAAAGCGGGGGCATCAGGCGTCATCATTCCGGACTTGCCGTTTGAGCATCGCCAATTGATCGAACCGTTCGCGAAACAGCAGGGACTTGTGCTGATTCAGCTCGTCACCTTGACGACAATCGACAGCCGCCTGGAAGAAATCCTGAAGCAGGCGGAAGGATTCGTCTATGCGGTAACCGTGACCGGCATTACCGGAAGCCGTGATGAGTTGGCGGAAGAAGTCGGCGCATTCACGCGCAAAGTAAGGGAATTGAGCCCTGTCCCGGTCTATGCAGGATTCGGCATCTCGAAAGAAAGCCATGTCGAGATGTTGCGTGATGATGTCGACGGCTTTATTGTCGGCAGCGCGATTGTCCAAGCGTTCCATGAAGGCCGCATTGAAGACGTCGAACCCTTGATCGATGCAGTGACCGCCCCTCATTCGGTATAATGCCGTTAGGAGGGATTAGCATGTTTGAGCCGTTGGATGCGAATTATTTTGAAGCGCCGACACTTGATTTGTCGCGCGACTTATTAGGGAAAATCCTGGTCCATGAACTGCCTGGCGGTATTGTCGCCGGCAGGATCGTCGAGACCGAAGCATATATGGGGGCGGAAGACCGGGCTGCACATAGTTTCGGCAACCGCCGCACCAAACGTACGGAAGTGATGTTCGGCAGGTCCGGCCTTGTGTACACCTATCAGATGCACACCCATACATTATTGAATGTCGTCAGCGGCCCGCAAGATACACCGCGCGCCATCCTGATCCGCGCAGTCGAGCCGGTCGAGGGCATCGAGTTCATGGCGGAGCGGAGAGGGCGGCATATGCCGATGAAGCAATGGACGAGCGGGCCCGGCAAGCTGACGAAAGCGATGGGCATCACGATGGATTATAACGGCCATCATTTCACTGAACGCCCGCTTTATATCGCTGAGGGCGATGCGGTGCATGCGGTGTCGACAGGGCCGCGCGTTGGCATCGGGAATTCACAGGAAGCGGTCCATTATCCGTACCGCTTCTGGGAATCGGAAAATCCGTTTGTCTCGAAATTCCGTCCGTAATCCGGATGTTTAAGCTTTCCAATTCGTGGAATACTGATAGGGAATACTTAAACAGAAGGAGTGAAGGAAAGTGGCAAAAATTGCAACGTTAATTACAGATATGTTCGAAGATGTGGAATATACAGAACCGGCAAAAGCGTTTAACGAAGCTGGCCATGAACTAATCAATATCGAAAAGGAAGCTGGCAAGAAAGTAACCGGCAAACAAGGCGAAGCCGTTGTGACCATCGATAAAGGCATCGATGACGTCAACCCGGATGAATTCGATGCGCTGTTATTGCCAGGCGGTTTCTCGCCGGACCAATTGCGCGCAGATGATCGTTTCGTGACATTCACGAAAGCCTTCATGGATGCCAAAAAACCGGTCTTCGCGATCTGCCACGGGCCGCAGCTATTGATCACGGCGAAAGCTTTGGAAGGCCGCAAAGCGACAGGATTCAAATCGATCCAAGTCGATATGGAATACGCTGGCGCAACTGTTGTGGACGAAGAAGTGGCTGTCTGCCAAGATCAATTGGTAACAAGCCGCCAGCCGGACGATATCCCGGCATTCAACCGCGAGTCACTGAAATTGCTTGAAAACAAATAAGGAACTATCCAAACCGCTCCCGTCATTGGGAGCGGTTTTAAAGTGTTGAAGAAGGCTATGTATCAGTTATGAATTAAAATGGGATCATCTTTTCGACATTCAAAAATCAATGACCTATCTGAGTATTTGGAGAAGCGTTCGCTCGTAACCCCTTCTGCTCAATAATGCTGCGCATTACTTTCGCAAAGATAATGTCTCCCACAGGTCGACTTTATCTTTCCTGTGGAATAGCGAGACGACCGAGACCCCGCAAGGCGCAAAGCGACTGAGGAGGCTTGGGCGCGAGCCCACGGAAAGCGAGCGATAAGCTTCGGAAAATACGACTTCTGACCTTTCTCGACAAGCTGGAACCGCTCCCGTCATTGGGGGCGGTTTTTTCGTGATGAAAATTATTAGGGAATCGAAATGCCCTCTTGCATACATAAGTGATTGCTTATATAATAAACCCATTGCCAAAAAGAGGTGACTGAAATGGACTATAAACAAATGGAACAGAGCTCGAAAGCGGTAAGCGACGAAACCCGCATGCTGATTTTGAAATACTTATCGAAAGAGGCATTGTGCATCTGTGAATTCACGGAACTGCTTGATATGTCGCAGCCAGCCATCAGCCAGCATATGCGCAAACTCAAGCAGGCGGAATGGATCTGTGAAGAAAAGCGCGGGCGCTGGACGATCTGGTCGCTCAATGAAAAACATGGGCTTTTCGAGGTGCTGTCAACGCTTCTTGCGATGCTGCCCGAACCCGAACGCACAGTGGAATCGCTCATAGCAGAAGGCAAGAAAGTGAATTGCAATTAAGGAGTTGGAAATGAAATGGATGTTTGGTTAGCGATTATTATTTTTCTGGTGACATTGCTTTTTGTCATCTGGCAGCCGCGCGGCCTGTCGATCGGTTGGTCGGCGATTGCGGGGGCAGTTGTCGCCTTGATATTCGGCGTCGTTGACTTTGGCGACGTGTGGGACGTAACAGGAATTGTATGGAATGCGACATTGACTTTTGTTGCCTTGATCATCATTTCCTTGATTTTGGACGAAATCGGATTTTTCGAATGGGCTGCATTACATATGGCGCGCTTTGCCAAAGGCAGCGGCCTGCGCATGTTTTTCCTCGTCACACTTCTTGGCGCGGTCGTAGCGGCGCTTTTCGCCAATGACGGCGCGGCGCTAATTCTGACGCCGATCGTTTTGGCGATGGTAAGGGCGTTGAAATTCCGCGATACGATGATTTTGCCCTTTATCATGGCATCAGGCTTTATTGCCGATACCGCGTCTCTGCCGTTTGTCATCAGTAACTTGGTCAATATCGTCTCGGCTGATTTCTTCGGCATCGGCTTTACGGAATACGCGCTGCATATGGTGGTTCCGAACTTATTCAGCATACTGGCGAGCATGCTTGTGCTGTACCTATTCTTCAGAAAAGACATTCCGGGCGGTTTCGATCCCGGCGTTTTGAAAAAACCGGATACTGCGATCAAAGATATCCGCATTTTCCGCCTATCTTGGGTCGTTCTTGCGATCTTGCTGATCGGCTACTTCATGAGCGAATCGCTTGAGATCCCGGTTTCCTTGATCGCCGGTTCAATCGCAATCATCTTTTTGGCGATTGCGCGCAACAGCAAGCACGTCGAAACGATGACGGTGTTAAAAGGCGCACCATGGGCGATCGTCTTCTTCTCGATCGGCATGTACGTCGTTGTCTACGGATTGCGCAATGTCGGCTTGACCTCGGTTCTTGCCCAGGCGATTGAATGGACAGCTGGGCATGGCCTGTATGCGGCGACGATCGGCATGGGCTTTATAGCAGCGATCCTATCGTCCGGCATGAACAATATGCCGACGGTCATGATCAATGCCTTGGCCATCGCCGAGACGAACACGAACGGCGTCATGCGTGACGCTTTGATTTATGCCAATGTCATCGGATCCGACCTCGGCCCGAAAATTACGCCGATCGGTTCGCTTGCGACACTTTTATGGCTTCATGTATTGAAGACGAAAGACGTCGAAATCAGCTGGGGCTATTATTTCAAAGTCGGCATCATTCTCACCGTCCCGACTTTGTTCATCACCTTGACCGGGCTGTATCTATGGTTAACGGTTTTGAATTAATCAACACAATGAAAAATGCCCGCCATTCAAAAGTGAATGGCGAGCATTTTTTAATTTTGGCTTAGTCCAAAAACTTGGCCAAGTAGATTTCGTCGTGTTCTTTGCCGTCGATGATGAGTGAGCGGCGGCGTGTGCCTTCTGCTTCGAACCCGGCTTTTTCATAGAGTTTGCGGGCGCGCTCATTGGCTTCGAGAACCGTCAATTCCAGACGGGAAATGCCTTTTTGCTTGGCCCAGTCTTCCGCTTTTTCAAGGAGGGACTTGGCGATGCCTTTCCCTTGGGCTTCCTTCAGAAGGCCGAGGACCAATGCGGCGCGGTGTTCGGCCCGCTTTGCTTCATTGCCGATGACCATCAAATAGCCGACGTGCTGGCCATTCAAGATGGCAATGATGATAGCGGAATGGCCGCTTTGCTTCCACTCAATGATTTGTTTGCGGACACGCTGCGTGGAAAGAGAGCGCTCGTCCTTGCCGTAAAGCATGAAATCGGATTCCGCCTCCACGGCTTTTTGGAGCAAGGCCAGCGAGCGGGCATCCCCGTGTTCAGCGGTGCGGATTAACAAAATATCTTTGTCTTCGGCCTCCGTATTGGCTGCAGTGTTCTTGGCATCGGCTTTTTCGAAGACGACATAGCGGTCGGGTTCGACTTCCGCAACGCGGTAGCCAGCATCCATCCAAGCGTGGAAATGTTTTGCAGGGGGCTTCGATTTTTTCCACCAACTTTTGTTCAGGTAAGCTGCGTTGGGCAAGTTCTGGCCCATGATTTGCTCAATTTCCGAGAAGGTCAAACGGATGCTGGAATTTGTTGCTGCTTGAAAATAATGGGACAAGGGAATGTATTTCTTTTCCAATAATATAGTCACTGGCACCTCTTCCTTCCAAAATCATAGGATTAGTTAGTCATATAATACCATTCAGATATGCTAAAGTACACACTAAACTTTAAAATACTGATAATTCTAAAATCATTTCCGTATTTAGTTGGTGAAATGCTAGATAACACTAGGTTTTCAGTCGCAGATTTTTCTGGAGAGGAAATTTGTGATAGAATAATCTCAGAAACTACACAAGCCAGGAGGCCATTATTCATGTCAAATGTTTTTGTATTAGGTCATAAAAATCCGGACACCGATTCGATCTGTTCGGCAATCGCTTATGCCCATCTGAAAAAAAAGCTCGGAATGGACGCTGAAGCCATTCGACTCGGTGAAGCGAACAATGAGACGCTGTTTGCACTCGACCATTTCAAGGCCCCGAACCCCCGCCTGGTGAAACACGCGTCTGACGAAGTGAAGCAAGTCATCCTTGTCGACCATAACGAACGCCAGCAAAGTATCGACGATATCGATGAAGTCCAAGTGATCGAAGTGATCGACCATCACCGGATCGCTAATTTCGAAACAACCGATCCGCTTTATTTCCGCGCTGAGCCTGTCGGATGCACAGCGACGATTTTATTGAAGCTCTACAAGGAACATGCAGTCGAAGTGCCGGCTGATATTGCGGGATTGATGCTATCTGCGATCATTTCTGATTCCTTGCTGTTCAAATCCCCGACATGTACCGAGCAGGACATGCAAGCAGCGAAAGAGCTGGCGGATATCGCCGGCGTCGATTCCCAGGAGTACGGCCTTGCGATGTTGAAAGCTGGCGCCGATTTGAGCAATAAAACGCTGGAAGATTTGATTTCACTCGACTCCAAGGAATTTGAAGCAGGCGACCACCGCTTTGAAGTGGCGCAAGTCAACGCCATTGATGTAGCGGAAGTACTGAATCGCCAGGCGGAATTGGAAGTGCTGATCAGCAATACAGTCGCGGCTAAAGGCTTAGACCTTTTTGTCTTCGCCGTCACGGATATCCTGAACAATAACTCGGAAGCAATCGTCCTCGGGCACCGCGCAGACATCATCGAATCTGCCTTCCAGTCAAGCGTCGTCAACAATCGTGTGATTTTGCCGGGCGTCGTCTCAAGAAAAAAACAAATCGTTCCGGTCATTACCGAAGCGTTGAGCTGATTCCCTATAGGGAGTCAGTTTTTTGTGCTGGGAATTATTTTCAAGCAAAAAAATTGTGGCGTATCTATGTCATTGCTATAGTAAGTGGCGAGGTGAATAGTTATGAAAATTGAAGTTTGGTCAGATTACGTTTGCCCATTCTGTTATATAGGAAAACGCACATTGGAACAAGCACTCGAACGCTCAGGCTACGGGAGCCAAGCAGAGATTACATTTAAAGCATACGAATTGGACCCCCAAGCGCCAGTGGACTCCAGCAGATTTGCCTATGAACACTTGGCAGAAAAAATGGGGCAAAGCCTCGAACGGGCCAAGGAAATGACAGCTGGCGTTGCAGAACAAGCAAAAGCATTCGATTTGCATTACGACGTGGAGAACATGCCCCACGCCAATACGTTTTCTGCGCACCGACTCGTCAAATGGGCCGCAACACAAGGCGAAGAACATCAACTGACCGAGCTGTTGATGCACCATTACTTCGAAAAAGCGCATAATATCAGCAATGCGGAGACATTGCTGTCGATTGCTGAAAAAGCAGGCCTCGACCGCGAACAGGCAGCGGAAGTTCTCGATTCGGATCAATTCCAAGGCGAGGTCGAACGCGATATCCAAGAAGCCGGGCAGATCGGTGTACAAGGCGTTCCGTTTTTCGTTGTCAACCGAAAATATGCCATCTCCGGCGCCCAGCCACTTGAAGCGTTCATCGAGGCGCTGGAGCAGATCGGCGAAGAGGAAGGCATGCGCCCGGCATTGAAGCCGATCGGAAAAGCCAAGACAAGCTTTTGCACAGGAGATTCCTGCGACGGCGAATGAATTGAGCAAGCGCGTTGACTTTGTATCTCGAATTACTTATAATTAAAAAGTCTCGAATTAAAGAATAATATTAATAGTACAAAGGAGTTTTACAAGTGGAAAATATTTTAGTCGTAAAAGCCAATAACCGCCCGGCTTCCGAGGGCGTTTCAAGTAAAATGCACGAAGTATTCATGGAGAACTTAAAGACGGATGCAGAGGTCAACACGTTTGACGTATTCGCAGAAGATATGCCGTATTTCGGCCAGGATTTCTTCGATGCAATGCAAAAATCTGCACAAGCAGAAGAATTGACTGACCTGGAGCAGCGCATCTTGACTGCGGCCAACAAAGCGATGGACGCATTCATGGATGCTGATGTAGTCGTGTTCGCATTCCCGTTATGGAATAAAACAATTCCTGCAGCATTGCAGACTTTCATTGACTATGTCTACCGTGCAGGCATGACCTTCAAATATACGGAAGAAGGCCCGGTTGGCTTGGTTCCAGAGAAAAAAGTCATCATCTTGAACGCACGCGGCGGCGTTTACTCGACACCAGAAATGGCGCCTAGTGAAATGAGCGTCAACTACATCCGTGCCATCATGAACTTCTTCGGGATCACAGACATCGAAGAAGTCATCATCGAAGGCCACAATATGTACCCTGACCGCGCTGAGCAAATCATTGCAGACGGCATGGAACGCGTGAAAGAAACAGCTAACACACTTTCTAAAGTAAACGCGTAATGAATGAAAAAGACGGAAACGCTTCGGCGTTTTCGTCTTTTTTTGTTTAAATTTGCTGACGCGAAGCTTTTCCAATCAAATGGATCAGTTCAACTTTTCTTTTATTCATTTATTTGCTCGACTTTCACTGCGTTCAAGCCTCGCAAACGAATGTCCGAGGCAAGCCTCGCTAGTTTGCTCCCACATCTGCAGGGCAGATGCGTCGCAAATTAATGGACTCAGCTACATTACCCGTTTATTTGCTCGACTTTCGCTGTGCTCAAGCCTCGCAAACGAATGTCCGAGGCAAGCCTCGTGCATTCGTTGATTAGCAATTTCCACATGGGGGTAGACAGTCAATAAGCAAAACATTCAATAAAAGGAGGGGCAGCATGTCTCAAAATGAACAGCAAAGCCGCATTCCCGAATCGAAGGAGTCTTTTTGAGAGCCTATAAGGAACTGCCGGATTACCCGGCATTTACCGGCAATAAGTCCACGGAAGTTGCAGTAATAGGGGCAGGCATCGCGGGCGTCATCACTGCTTATCTACTGGCGAAAGAAGGGAAAAAAGTGACGCTTCTTGATGCCGGCAAATTGATCGATGGCGTCACGGGCTATACAACTGCGAAGATTTCGGCTCAGCACGGCCTGTATTATGCGCCACTGATCAAATTGGCCGGGGAAAAACAAGCGAAGCTCTACTACGAAGCCAATATGGCCGGATTGAAATTCATCGAAGAAACGGCAAAAGAACTGAACATCGATTGCGATTTCTCGCATCGGGATGCGTTCATCTATTCGACGAAAGATTCCACGGTTAAGTTATTGGAGAAAGAAGCGGAAGCGTACCAGCAACTGGGCATCGACGGTGGGCTTGCACGTGAAGAGTCAGAGCTGCCATTCCCTGTGACAGAAGCGCTCGTCATGCGCAACCAGGCACAGTTCCATCCTGTGAAATTCTTGACCGGCCTCGTAAAGGAAATGGAGAAAATGGGCGTGGACATCCATGAACAAAGCCGCGCCATGAAAATCCTGAGCAAAAAAGACCCGGTGATCCAAACGGAGAACTTGTCTCATCTGTCATGCGATAAAGTGGTTGTCGCTACCCATTATCCCTTCAATGATTTCGATGGCATGTATTTCTCCAGGCTGTCAGTCAACCGCTCCTATGCCATTGCGGTCCGGACCGAAGGCAAGATTCCGGAAGGCATGTACATCAGCGCCGACAGCCCATCCCGTTCCATCCGGTTTACGCCCGGAGAGGACGGGGAGAAACTCTTGCTGCTCGGCGGCGACGGTCACGCCACAGGCCAGAGTTCAGTCGAGACGATGGAGCATTACGAGAATTTGGCGAAATTCGGCGAAGATTATTTCGCTGCACAAGAAATTCCGTATCGCTGGTCGTCGCAGGATTTGACGACTTTGGATAAAATCCCTTATGTCGGCACCATCACCGCTGGGTATGAAAATATTCTCGTCGCGACAGGATTCCATAAATGGGGCATGGCGAACGGCGCCATTGCCGGCCGGATTTTAACCGACCAAATCGTCGGGCGTGACAACCCGTACGCTGCGCTATTCGATCCGACGCGGCCGAAAGTGAAAACGGCCGATGCGGCAAGCTTCTTGAAAGACAATGCTTCGGTGGCGAAAGAACTGGTCAGCGGCAAATTGAAAAAAGCATCCAAGACTGTCGACGATCTTGAAAAAGGACAGGGCGGACTTGTCAAAGTGGATGGCAAAAAAGCGGGCGGCTACCGCGATGAATACGGCCAAGTGCATCTCGTCAAACCGACCTGTACGCATATGGGCTGTGACGTAGCGTGGAACGATGCCGAAACCTCGTGGGATTGCCCGTGTCATGGATCACGCTTCTCGCACACCGGGGAAGTATTGGAAGGCCCTGCCGTGAAACCGCTGAAGAAATTAGAAGGCGGTATATAAAATACAAAAAAAGGAAGCAGCGACGGCTGCTTCCTTTTTCAATGCTTATGCTGGGTTCGCTTGGATTTCCAAGTTCAATTTGATGTCTTCGCCGACAAGCACGCCGCCTGTTTCAAGGGCCTGGTTCCATGTCAAACCGAAATCTTTACGGTTGATCTTGCCGTTAACGTTGTATGCAACAACTTCGACGCCCCAAGGGTTAGTGGCTTTGCCGCCGTATTCCGCTTCGAATTTCGCTGGGCGGGTAATGCCTTTGATTGTCAAATCGCCTTCAAGCTCATATTCGTCATCGTCTTTCTTGCGGATATCGGTTGCATTGAATGTAATGTGTGGATGCTGTTCAGCGTCAAAGAAATCTGCTGAGCGCAAGTGGTTATCGCGATCTTCGTTATTGGTGTCGATGCTTGTCACGTCGATTTTGAAATCGATCAATGCATTTTCCAGGTTGTTTTCATCTGCTTCCACCTGTGCTTCATATGAAGCGAAAGAGCCTTTCACTTTTGAGATCATCATGTGTTTCACGGAAAATCCGATTTCTGAATGCGCTTGGTCTACTGTCCATTTTTCATGAGTAATTCCTCCAATTTCTTATGTGTTAGCCTTACTATAAACAATTAATATCTCGAAGTCAATAGGTTTTAATTAAAATAGTTTTAATTAGAGATAAATTTTATCCGTACTTTAGTCCTTAACAAGGCAATATCGCTTGTCAAACATGATGAAAATGGATACTATTAAGAGCGAAAAGTTTAGAAGGGATTTGCTTGGAATGATGAAAGAAACTTGGTTGACGGATTTGCGCCGTTTTGTGGCGGAAGATCACGTCAAAATGGACGAGCCTTTGCATTTGCATACATTGACGAAAATGGGCGGGCCGGCCGATATATTTGTAGCACCGACAACTGAAGATGAAGTAGCTTATACTGTAAAATACGCATATGACAATGATATCCCGCTATTGATGCTTGGGAATGGTTCCAATATGGTTGTCCGCGATGGCGGCGTCCGTGGAATCGTGCTGACGTTCAAGAAATTGGATGGCATCATGATCAATGGAACAACTGTGATTGCCCAAGGCGGCGCGGACATTAAGAAAGTATCGCGCGCAGCAGCAGACCGCCAGCTGACAGGCTTGGAATTTGCCTGCGGCATCCCGGGTTCGATCGGCGGAGCGATGGCAATGAATGCCGGCGCATACGGCGGCGAGATCCAAGACGTCATCGTCCAGGCGACAGTCTTGACGAAAGAAGGGGAAAAGCTGGTCTTGACGAAAGACGAGCTGGAACTCGGCTACCGCAAAAGCATCATCACGAAAAAAGGCTTTTACGTCCTGTCTTCCGAGTTCGGCCTCGAAATCGGGGAGCAGCGGGTCATTGACGCGAAAATGTCTGATTTGACGTTCCAGCGGGAAAGCAAGCAGCCGCTTGAATTCCCTTCTGCCGGAAGTGTCTTCAAACGGCCGCCGGGCAATTTTGCCGGCAAGCTGATCCAGGAAAGCGGATTGCAGGGCAGAGGATTTGGCGGTGCGGAAGTTTCCACAAAGCACGCCGGATTTATCGTCAATAAAAACAATGCGACAGCCAACGATTACATCCAAACCATTGAAATGGTGAAGAAAGCGGTGTTCGAGAAATTCGGCATCGATTTGGAGCTTGAAGTGAAAATCGTCGGCGAAGATATGGCTTGATTTCAACGGGCGGCACTCCTTATACGGAGTGCCGCTTTTTTAATTAGAGCCATTATTATGGTATAATGAATTCAAAGTAATTTACGGAGTAGGTGGTCAATATACAGAGCTTTAGTGTAGACGGTATAATCTTGATCGGCGGGATCTTCCTGCTGGCTGGCGTTTTGATGACGAAAGTATCAGCTCGCGCCGGCGTTCCCTCGCTCGTTTTGTTTATGTTCCTCGGCATGGTGCTAGGCAGTGATGTTTCAGGCCTCATCTATTTCTCCAACGCAGAAATTGCCCAGATGGTCGGAATTGTCGCCCTCATTATTATCCTCTTCGAAGGTGGTTTGCAAACCCAATGGAAGCATATCCGCCCGGTTCTTGGCGGTTCAATCGTCCTGGCGACGCTTGGGGTTTTGATCACGACAGGCATTGTAGCTGTCGCAGCGTATTATGTTTTTGATTTGACTTGGCTGCAGGCCTTGCTGCTTGGTTCTATCGTCGGTTCGACGGATGCCGCAGCGGTATTCTCGGTTCTCGCAGGCCAAAACATCAAATCCAAAATCTCCTCAACGCTCGAAGCGGAGTCAGGAACGAACGACCCGATGGCAATGTTTTTGACCATCGCGTTTGTTCAATTGATTATGATCCCGGATTCATCGGTCTGGACGATGCTCGGCAGTTTCCTTCTTCAAATGGGACTCGGCTTGGTTCTGGGCTTGGCGCTTGGGTTGTTCGCGTCATGGACCATCAACCGGATCCGGCTTGATGCATCCGGGCTTTATGCAGTGCTTGCCGCAGGTTTTGCGATTTTCATCTATAGCTTTACAGCCGTCCTCGGAGGCAGTGGGCTGCTCGCGGTTTACTTGGCAGCCCTCGTGATCGGGACGCGCGATTTGACGCATAGCTATTCGATCGTCTCCTTCCATGAAGGTTTCGCTTGGCTTATGCAGATTGTCATGTTTGTCATTCTCGGGCTTCTCGTCTTCCCAAGCCAATTGGCCGACTGGGATCTCATCTGGAAAGGGCTTGTGCTATCGTTCGTGTTGATTTTCGTAGCACGCCCGATCGCCGTCTTCATCAGTACGGCGTTCTTCGATTATGATTTGAAAGAAAAGCTGTTCATGTCCTGGGCAGGGCTGCGCGGAGCGGTTCCGATCGTTCTGGCGACGTTCCCGATGCTCGCGGGCATGGAAAACAGCATCCTGTTTTTCAATATCGTTTCGTTCATCGTGCTGACGTCTGCGTTGCTGCAAGGTTCGACCATCCCGTTTTTTGCCGAGAAACTCGGATTGAACGGGCGCCCGGTTCCAAAGCGCATCCATTCCCTGGAACTGGTGTCGATGGACCGTGCCAATGCAGAAATGCTTGAAGTCGAACTGTCGGAGAAATCGCCTTTTGCCGGCCAGTTGGTGCAGACGATCGGCCTTCCGAACCAGACCTTGATCAGCGCCATCATCCGTTCGGGCAAGCTCGTCATGCCGACCGGAACGACGCGTCTCAGAAAAGGGGATGTGCTGTATGTCCTCACCGAAAAGAAACAAGTGTCGAAAGTGAAATTGGTGCTTGGAGAAGAAGATTTCGTCAACTGAGCTTGCCCATGTGGCAGGCTTTTTTTGATGGAGAGGAAGGAATTGCCATCGTTTCAGTCGAATGCAATGCAAAAAGGGGGATTTAATCATGAAGGGGAAGAAATGGGTGAAATGGCTATTGATCGCATTCGGGTCGCTAATCGCATTGGGAGCCGTTGCAGGATTTTTTGCAAACGCTTACATATCAAAGTCGAAACCGGTCATTGAAGGAGAAGTGGCTGTAGGGGTGCTGGAAGAACAAGTAACGGTCGTGCGGGATGATATCGGTGTGCCGCATATCCAAGCAGAAAGCGATGCGGACCTGTACCGTGCGCAAGGCTATGTGCAAGCGCAGGACCGCTTGTTCCAAATGGATTTATCGAGACGCCAAGCAAGCGGCCGCTTGGCTGAGGTGATCGGGGAAGCAGCAGTAGATACCGATAAATATTTCCGCACCTTCAGTTTGCGCCGTGCCGGGGAAGCGTCTTGGGAGGGCTACGGGGAAGAAGCGAAGCAAGTGCTCGAATGGTACGCGGAAGGTGTCAACGCTTATATAGAAGAAGCGAAAGAAGACGGGCGCCTCAGCTATGAATTCGCGCTGCTCGGCTATGAACCCGAACCGTGGACACCTGTCGATTCTTTGGCGATCGGCAAATTCATGGCTTATGATCTCGGCGGCCATTGGAATTCGCTCGCGGTCCGGCATTGGGCATTGAATGAATTCCCGGAAGATAAAGCGCGCGAATTGTTCATCCGCTATCCGGAAGAAGCACCTGCCATTTTGGCGGCCAATAAAAAGCAGCCGGTCTCAGTCGCAGGTGCTTTCGATCCATCGGTCATTCCGCCAGAGTTCAACGGCAGCAATAACTGGGTCGTGTCAGGGGAAAAAACGGAAAGCGGGCTGCCGCTATTGGCAGACGATCCGCATCTCGGGCTCAGCACGCCGTCGATCTGGTACCAGATGCATTTGGAGTCGCCTGAACAAAATGTCAGCGGCGTCATCTTCGCTGGCATTCCAGGAATCATTCTCGGGCATAACGAACAGATTGCGTGGGGCGTGACGAATGTCGGGCCGGATGTGCAGGATCTGTATATCGAAACGCCAAACCCTGACAATCCGACACAGTTCCGTTATGAAGGCCAGTGGGAGCAGGCGGAAGTGCTGGAAGAACCAATCCAAGTAAAAGACGGGGAGACGGTCGATTTCGAAGTGCTCGTCACCCGCCACGGCCCGGTCGTATCGCCGGTCTTATATGAAGAAGAGCCTTCTGCCGTCTTTTCCATGCAGTGGACCGCGCTTGAGCCGACGCTTGAACTGCAGGCCGTGTTGAATTTCAATAAAGCGGAGAACTGGGAACAATTCGAAACGGCATTGGAAGATTTCCAGGCGCCGGCACAGAATTTCGTGTTCGCATCGACTGACGGCACCATGGCGTACAAGGCGAACGGGCGTATCCCAATCCGCAAACAAGGCGACGGGCAATTGCCGGTGCCGGGTGATTCTGCTGAATATGGCTGGGACGGCTACGTGCCGTTCGATGAATTGCCGCGCTCGGTCAATCCGGAATCCGGCTTTATCGCGACCGCCAATAACCAGGTCATAGATAATAGCTATCCGTACCATATCACGGATTTCTGGGCGCAGCCTTATCGCTATGAGCGCATTGCAGAAGTGCTCGAAGGCAGCGATAAACTGACGGCTGAAGATATGATGGCCTTACAGATGGACCAGAAAAATCTATACGCGGCAGAATTTCTCGAAGACATGATGGCAGAAGTCGAAAAAATGACGGACGAACACGAAGAATTATTCAAGATGCTGCGGGAATGGGATCAGGTCGACAGTGCAGGCCAGTCAGCACCTTTCGTGTTCCATACATGGATGCGCCAATTGCCGGACACCTTATTCGAGGAACGATTTCCAGAAGATGTCTACGATATGCTATCGGGCAAAAACCACATCACCGACGCCTTGTTACGCCGGGCTTTTGAGGGAGAAGAAGGTGCATGGGTGCGTGAATACGGCGGCACAGGCAAATGGCTGGCTGACTCACTTGATCTTGCACTCGATGATATCGAAGATGCACAAGGCAGCGATCCGCAAGACTGGGAATGGGGCGATTACCACCAATTGACATTCCCGCATCCCGTCGCTGGAGCATCGCCGATTCTCGAACGGTTCTTGAATCCGGACAAAGTGCCGGTGGGTGGCTCGAATATTACCGTCCAGGCAGCGGCCTTCAATGATGACGGCGAAGTCGATCACGGGGCCTCTTGGCGTTTTGTGGCCGACCTTGCCGATTTATCAAAAGCCTATCATATTGTTGGACCAGGGCTGAGCGGCCATGTGAAATCCGACTTTTTCCATAACCAAGTCGATAAATGGGCGCAAGGCGAGTTTCATGAAACCCGAATCGAAGGCGATGTGGAAGGAGCCGAATTAACGCTTACCCCTGAATAAGGTATACTGGAGAAAAACGTTCGGGGGATTTTATGAAAAACATATTGGCTGTAGGGTTTGGCGGCATGGCCGGATCGCTTCTCCGCACTGCCGTGTTTCAATTCACCGGAGCGGGGATGGGCTTGTGGCTTGTGAACATTCTCGGAAGCTTCATCATCGGCATCGCAGCGGCCCGGTTGGTGAAGCGTTCGGCGGAGACACGGCTGTTCGTCTCGACCGGGCTTATCGGTTCGTTCACGAGTTTTCGGCCTTTTCGGCGGATTGGTTCCGCTTGCTTGAATCGTCCTTATTAACGGGGCTCATTTATGCTCTTGGCATGACGGCCGCATCAATTGTGGCAGCGGCTTTAGGGCTGTTGGCGGGGCGCAAGGGGCGGTCGAATGATCAGCATCGCGATATTCGGCTTTCTCGGAGCCATTGCCCGTTATCTCTTTTATATGGCGGTGGAAAACCGTGTGCGCCAGCCGAAACTTGCGACTTGGTTCGTCAACAGTCTCGGATCGCTCATCATCGGCGCATGCCTCGGGGCAGGTGTGCCGGCAGCTTCCGGAATCTTCGGGTTTCTCGGCGCCTTCACGACCTTTTCGACAATGGCGCTCGATAGCGTGAAGGATTTTGAAGACGGCCATTGGAAACAGGGCATATTTTATATTTCCACAACGCTTGTTTCCGGCTTGTTGCTGTTTGCTGTCGGGTATTCAATTGCTTCTATGTAAAAAACCGTTCCGCTGAATTAGCGGAACGGTTTTATGTGTTTTATTTTTATTCGAACAGGCCTTTTTCGACGACGCGTCCCATGCGCCCAGAAGTGGTCTCGGCATGGAACAGCGATTGATAGACCGCTTCTTCCGTTGACTCGATTACGCCTTGGAACAGCGAAGCCATCACTTCGTGGTCATCGCGCAATACCCGCAAGTCGGTAAAAGGGGATTGCTGCTGGTGGGGAATCGTATAGGCGGTGGAGAAGGCGATGATGATGTCCCCGGAGCCGTTATGTACATGCGTGCCAGTTCGGCCAAGCCCGATCGCCGCACGTTTAGCGAGCCGCTTCAGCTGGCGGCTATCAAGCGGTGCATCGGTGGCGATGATAATGATGACAGATCCGTCCGGGCGCTGTTCCGGAGTATTTTCGGGCAGCCAATTGGCGATGGCGATTTCTTCTTTGCGCCCGAAATTGGTCAAAACGAGTGCGCCGGTCGTGAACTGTTCATCCCCGTATTCCACAGTGCGTGAAGAAGAGCCGATGCCACCCTTGACGCCGTAGCAAATCATCCCCTTGCCAGCACCAACAGCCCCTTGTGCAAAGTCAGGAGAAGCTGTGCGGATCGCCTGGGCAGCGTGAGCCGGTTCGACCGCCATCCGCCGCATCGAATTTAAATAGCTGTCATTGCATTCGCCGACAAGCAAATTCAATGAACTGGTCGAATCGCCGATCGCTGGATTTTCAGCAAGCACATAATCCAGCGTCCCTTGCAGCACCGCTGCCACGCTGAACGTGTTGGTTAGCATGATCGGGGACTCGAGCACGCCAAGTTCATCGACTTGGATGAGCCCGGCGGTTTTGCCGAAGCCATTCAACACAAACGATGCAGCAGGCGTTTTTTGTTCGAACCAGTTGCCGGTATGCGGCAGGATCGCAGTGACACCCGTGCAGACCGATTCCTCTTCATTGATCTTTTCATCGAGTGTGACATGGCCGACGGTAACGCCTGTCACATCGGCGATGGAGTTGCGTTTTCCTTTATGCATCATGATCCCCATTTCTGTTTTCCTGCATGATAGGCTGCGGATTCCGATATTGTTCAACAATGTGGAATCGAACGGCTCCACAGAATGCAGTTTTCTTTATTTGATGACCAGGACCGGCACTTTGACGCGCTTTGCCACTTTATGGCTGACGCTGCCGAGCACAAATTCCTGGACAGGATTCAAGCCGCGGCTGCCGATGATGACTATATCGTATGGATGTTCGTTCGCGTGGGAGACGATGGCTGGCCCGGGTGCACCGTGGACAATAACGCTTTTCACACGGACACTTGCCTGGTGGAAAATGTCTTCGAAGGGTGCAAGATAGTCGCGGGCGGCTTCGGCTATTTGCTCGCTTGTGAGCCCTCGATTGCTTTCTTTTTCGGATTTTCCGTAATCGACGGCACAAATAATTGTTACTTGTGCCTGAGGCGTGCCTTCAACGAGTTGAATCGCATGTTGTGCGGCGCGTTTTGAGTGCTCAGATCCATCAATGGCGACCAATACGTGTTGGTACATAATTCGTCTCTCCTGTTCTATGGTGTCGTTGTTTTCATTAGTATAGCATTTCCTGAATTGCGAGCGGGTGGCCGCATTTTTCATTCAAATGAGCATTTGACTGTTGGGCTGGATAGCCTTATACTGAAATCAATCAAATGAAGGTTTGAATGAAGGGTGTGAACAGGATGAAAGATATGTGCGAGATTACAAAAGTCCATCCCGAAGCGGTCGATCGGGTGCAGCAGCATATGGTCGAGCTCGATGGCGTTGCGGCTTTGTTCAAAGCGCTGGCGGATGAAACGCGCTTGAAGATCGCTTATGCGCTGACGATTGAGCCCGAAATGTGCGTCTGCGACATCGCTGCGGTGATCGGTTCATCGACAGCGACAGCCTCCCATCATCTGCGGTATTTGCGCGAGCGGGATTTGGCGAAATCCGAACGCAAAGGCAAGCAGATTTATTATTCCTTGTCGGATGACCATGTGCGCCAGCTTGTGACCATCGCGAATGAACATGCGAAAGAAGGTGTTTCAGTTGAGCAAAACTTATCGTCTTGAAAACCTATCGTGTACAAGCTGTGCGGCGAAATTCGAACAGAATATCCGCAATTTGCCGGAAGCGAAACACGTTGAACTGAACTTCGGTGCTTCCAAACTGCGTGTCGATGGCAATGTATCGATCGAAGAATTGGAAAAAGCGGGCGCCTTCGACCATATTCGCGTCTATCCGGAAAAACAACGCGTGGCCCACGTGCCATTTTACAAACGGCGCCAGACAATCGAAACGGCCATTTCGTTCATCTTTCTCATCGCCGGCATCATCGCTTCATTTCAGCTTGGCGAGGCGCATCCATGGTCGATCGGCTTGTTCGGCGCATCGATGTTGATCGGCGGCTATCGAATGTTTTCCACAGGAGTGAAAAACCTCAGCCGCCTGGAGTTCGATATGAAAACATTGATGACCATCGCGATCATCGGCGCGGTGATCATTGGCGAGTGGCGGGAAGGAGCAGTTGTCGTATTCTTGTTCGCCATCAGTGAAGCGCTGGAATCGTTCTCGATGAACAAAGCCCGCCAATCGATTCGCTCGCTTATGGACCTTGCCCCGTCACGGGCATTGATCCAACGCGACGGCGAATTGATCGAATTGGAAACGGAAGACATCCGCATCGGCGACGTATTGATCGTTAAGCCCGGGCAAAAAATCGCGATGGATGGCACGGTGCTGCGCGGTGAATCAGCTGTCAACCAGGCAGCGATCACCGGCGAATCGATTCCTGCGACTAAACAGCCGGGGGATGAAGTGTTTGCCGGAACGATGAATGAAGAAGGCGCATTGGAAGTAACCGTCACCAAACGTGTGGAAGATACGACCATCGCCAAAATCATTCATTTGGTGGAAGAAGCGCAGGCGGAAAAAGCCCCTTCACAGCAATTTGTCGACCGCTTTGCGAAATATTACACACCGGCAATTATTGCTGTCGCCTTTCTAGTCGCGCTCGTTCCGGGATTTGTCACGGGAAATTGGGAGCTGTGGGTGTATCAAGGCTTGGCTGTGCTCGTCGTGGGATGCCCATGTGCGCTCGTCGTATCGACGCCTGTCGCGATTGTTACGGCGATCGGCAATGCGGCAAGACAGGGCGTGCTCATCAAAGGCGGCATCCATTTGGAAGAAACAGGACGCCTACAGGCTGTCGCGTTCGACAAAACCGGCACCTTGACGAAAGGCTATCCAGAAATGACCGATGTTTTGCCGGAAGAAGGCTATACAGCTGAAGAAGTGGTCAAGCTTGCGGCGTCAGTCGAAGCCTTGTCACAGCATCCGCTCGCCCGTGCCATCACCAAACAAGCACCTGAACTATACCCATCCGAACGATTCCAATCCTTGACCGGTAAAGGCGTGTACGCAGAAATCGGCGGTACGCGAATCCGTGTCGGCAGCTTGAAATGGGCAGAAGAGCACGGCTTCCATGCACCGGCCGCGGCTTATCGACTGCAGGAAAGCGGAAAATCTGCGATGGCGGTATTTTCCAGCAAGCATCTGTTTGGGGTGATCGGCGTTGCAGATGCCATTCGGGAAGAAAGCCCGGCCATCATTGAGCGCTTGAAGGAAATCGGCATTGGCCACACCATCATGCTGACAGGGGATCATCCTGCAACAGCAAAAGCGATTGCTGCGGAAATCGGCGTGACGGATATTCGCGCCGGCTTGATGCCTGAAGATAAATTAGCGGCTGTTAAAGAGCTGCAGGCGAAGTATGGCCGCGTGGCAATGGTCGGCGACGGCATCAACGACGCGCCGGCGCTTGCGGCGTCCGATATAGGCATTGCCATGGGCGGAGCTGGAACGGATGCGGCGCTTGAGACAGCCGATATCGCCTTAATGGCGGATGATTTGGAGAAACTTCCATATACTATTCGACTAAGCAGAAAAACTTTGCGTATAATAAAGGAAAATATCATCTTTGCACTGGCACTGAAAATCTTGGCGCTGCTATTGATCATTCCGGGCTGGCTCACGTTATGGATCGCGATCTTTGCGGATATGGGGGCTACGCTATTGGTCATCTTGAATGCATTGCGCTTGGTGAAAGTCCAGAAGTAAGAGGCGTTTGGAGGTTGCGATTTGAAGTTAACAGAATGGACCATGGAAGAGCACGAGAAATTGATCGAGTTTATGACGACCAACTCATGGCCTTATCATGGCCACGAACACCCGGTGCGCGCCTTGATCGAAAAGACGATCGTAGAAGGCGGTTATAAATCGGATCAGGTCAAGACCTTTTGGATTGAAAATGATGAAGGCGAACAAGTGGGCTTGGTGAAAATCTTCGACCTGCAGGATGAGATTCCGTTATTTGACTTGCGGATTGCCGATTCCTACCGCGGGCAAGGCTATGGCCCGAAAGCGCTGCGCATGATCGCTGATTTCGTCTTTTCCTTGCCGGAGAAGAAAATCCGCCTGGAAGGCCATACGCGCCACGATAATTTTGCGATGCGTAAAGCGTTTGAACGAACCGGTTTCGTGAAGGAAGCGCATTTGCGCCAAGCATGGTTCTCGCCGAAACAAAACCGTTATCATGATGCGGTAACTTACGGCATGACCCGTGAAGACTGGGAAGCGGGTGTGACGACGCCTGTGATGTGGGATGACGCGGTCAAAGCGCCGGCAGAACCCCCTTTCAATCCGTTGTTGCTGGAGTTTCCGGAAACATTCGAGTCAGAGCGTTTAATGATCCGAGCACCGAAAAGAGAAGATGCTGTGCTTAGTTTTGAAGCGGTGCGCCACTCACTAGAAGCATTGCGCCCGTGGATGCCTTTTGCGCAACACGAGCCGAATCTCGCGGAAATGACGGCGAATTTGATTCAAGCAGAATCGGATTTTATGTTGCGCAAAGACTTGAGGCTGCATTTCTTCGATAAGAACAGCGGGCAGTTTATCGGTTCGAGCGGATTGCACCGCATCGACTGGGAAGTGCGCAAATTCGAAATCGGTTATTGGGTGGATAGCCGTTTTGAAGGAAAAGGCTATGTAACGGAAGCGGTAGAGCGCATCACGCGTTTTGCGTTCGAAGAGCTGCAAGCGAACCGTGTCGAAATCCGCTGTGACCCGGACAATGTCCGGAGCCGTGCAGTAGCGGAGCGTCTTGGCTTTGAACTCGAAGGCATCATGCGCAAGGATAGCCTCTCGAGACATGACGGCAAAATCCGCGATACATGCGTCTATGCGAAAGTGAGAGCATGAAAAAACCCCGGGAAAGCAGATTGCTCTGCTTTCCCGGGGTTTTTAGGGTCCGGTGTTTATCTAAACACCTTTCCTGCCTGTCACTAAGTTAACGATCAAGACGATTGCCGCGATGATCAAAAGAATGTGAATAAGTCCGCCTGCTACGTCTAATAAGAATCCGATCACCCATACCGCAAGAATTACTACCAAAATAATCCAAAGAATACGTCCCATGTTCTCCACCTGCCTTTCAGTTTCATCTATCTTTTGTGTTATATCTATCATTACCCTGAGCGAAATTCCGCTAAACCTTTCACCATTCGTTCAATGCCGTTTTTAAGAAAGTTGGAAAATTGCCTTTATTCGGCGCTTTGGAAAGCATGCAGCAAGCGCCTGTGCTCAGTTGTTCACACGGCAGCAGTATAGTAAACTGAACATAGCGACGCGAGGGAGGAACGGAATTTGCCTACTCCAAGTATGGAAGATCATATTGAAATCATTTATTCATTAATAGAGCAAAAAGGGTATGCGCGCGTCTCGGATATCGCCGAGGCGCTATCGGTGCTGCCGTCATCCGTAACGAAGATGGTGCAGAAGCTCGATAAGGACGGCTACTTGATCTATGAACGCTACCGGGGGCTGATGCTGACGCCTAAGGGACAGAAACTCGGCAAGCGCTTGTTGCAGCGCCATGATTTGCTTGAGCAATTTTTGCGGCTGATCGGCGTGGATGAAGATAAGATCTACGGCGATGTAGAAGGAATCGAGCATCATTTGAGCTGGAATTCCATCGACCGCATCGCTGATCTGGTCCAGTTGCTTGAAGAAGATAAGGGCGTAGCGGAAAAATTGAAGAAGTTAAGCACTGAGCAAAAAAATAATTAACCCAAATAGAGGAGGTATGCAGCATGGCTTTGCATCCAGGATTGAAAGCATTATTGCACATTAAAGACCGTTCCACATCCCAGTGGATCTTAACGGATGGTTCGGGGGATGAAGTGACGATGAACGCATCGGAAATTGAAGAAGGACAAGAGGTCGGCGAGGAGATTGAAGTCTTCTTGTACCGCAATCGCCAAGGCGGCATTTCCGCCACGCCGATGATCCCGCATATTTTGCCGAGTGAATACGGCTGGGCAAAAGTATTGAAGGTTTCTCCGCGAGAAGGCGCAGTCGTCGACATCGGAACGACACGAGAAGTTTACGTCCTGCCGGCTGATTTGCCGCCGGTGCAGGAATTATGGCCAGCTCAAGGCGACCATATTTTCATGACGCTTCGCACAGACCGCTACGGTGATCTTTACGGACGCTTGGCGACAGAAGAAAAGGTGCTGGAACTTTGTGAACGTGCGCCTGCTGAAATCTATAATAAAGATTTGAAAGCACGGGCTTACCGCCTGTTGCCAGTCGGCTCATTCATGCTGTCGGTGCCAGAAAACTACCGCGTCTTCGTCCATGAATCAGAGCGCGAAGCAGAACCGCGCCTTGGCGAAGAAAAAATGGTGCGCGTCATCGACGTCAAAGACGACGGCACGCTCAACGGATCTCTTTTGCCGCGCAAACAGGAACGCCTGTCGGATGATGCAGAAGAAATCCTGCGCTATTTGGAAAATGCAGGCGGCCAAATGCCATTTACAGATAAATCGTCGCCCGATGAAATCATGGAAATGTTCGGCATGAGCAAAGCGGCATTCAAGCGTGCACTCGGCCGCCTTTACAAAGAACGCCGCATCGTGCAAGAAGACGGCTGGACAAAATTACTCGGTTAAGGAACCTTTCTGCCTCAAATGCGTACTAATATTTGAAGAAAGGGGCAAAAAAAGATGAAAAAAACAATGACACTTGCCGCATTGGCGCTTGCTTTCGTGTTGGCTTTTGCCGGCGCAGCATCCGCGAATGTCGGGATAAATGAGAAATTCGGCTTGCCGATCGTCGTCTACGGAGGCGATTTGTCCGCAGATGAAAAGGCGCAAGTCGCTGAAAGCCTGGACGTTGCCGGCGAAGCTGAAGTGGAAGAAATTGAAGTAACCGGGCAGGACCTTGTCACATACATTACAGACGGGGACGCGCGTGCACGCATGTATTCCTCTGCCAAAATCACCCGCACGGAAGAAGGCGAAGGGCTGGTCATTGAAATTGCCACGCCGGACAATATTACCCAAGTGACGACTGATATGTACGCCAACGCCATGCTGACGGCAGGCATTGAAAATGCGACCGTTGAAGTGGCTGCGCCGAAAGCGGTCACTGGCCATTCTGCACTTGTTGGAATCTACAAAGCCTATGAAGTGAATGGGGAACAGCTGGATCCTGAACGGACGGATGTCGCCAATGATGAATTATCCGTTGCGACGGAATTGTCCGAAGGCGGCGTTGACCAAGAAAAAGTCAGCGAATTGCTGACGGAGATCAAAAAACAGATCGCTGAACAGAATCCCGCAACGCGCGAAGATGTTGAGCAGATCGTCGAAGAGCAATTGAGCCGCCTACAGATTGAATTAAGCCCTGAAGATCGCCAATTGTTGGTCGATTTGATGGACCGAATCCGCCAGCTCGATATCGATTTCTCTAAATGGTCAACTGAGTTGGAAGACTTGAGCAACACCATCGGGGATAAAATCGGCACCGTCGTCAATGACGAAGGTTTCTGGGAAAGTGTCAAACAGTTTTTCCGTGATTTGGCCAACACCGTCCGCGGTTGGTTCAATTAAGCCATCTTTCCACAATGATGCAAACGTGGAACAATAAAGAATAGAAAACAACGCTGTCCTGGAAAATCATGAAAATGGTTTCCGGGATATTTTTTTGCTCTTCACTCGCCTCGGAGTAGAGCGAAAACAGCAGTCTTGCAGAAAAACCCTAATGAATGCTAAACTAAAGGTAACAATCTCGAATTCGAGATAAAGAAAGGGTGCTTTTTATGCAAGTTGCAGGCATTCACCATGTTTCAGCAATTACAGCCAACGCAGATAAAAACCATGACTTCTTCACGCGCATTCTTGGGATGCGCCTTGTCAAAAAAAGCGTCAATCAGGACAACCCGTCTTCCTATCATTTATTTTATGCAGACGCAGTAGGAACGCCGGGTACCGATATGACTTATTTTGATATCCCGATGGCGGGCCGGACCTATCCAGGCGTGACTTCCATCAGCAACACTGGCTTCCGTATCCCATCAAGCGAGGCACTTGATTACTGGTTGGAGCGTTTCCGTGAGTTCAGCGTCCCGCACGGCGAAAAAACCCAGCGTTTTGGCCGGGATACAGTTGAATTCCAGGACTTTGAAGGATCGCGCCTGATGCTTGTCGTCGATCAGGGAGAAGGGATTCCATTCGGCGAGCCTTGGACAAAAGCGAGCGTTCCGGAAGAGTTTGCGATCCGCGGGCTTGGGCCGGTCAGGCTGACCGTGCGGAAAGCGGAGCGTACAGCCAAGGTGTTGACGGATATTCTCGGATTTTCAAAAGCCGGTGCTTATGCGCCGGAAGTGGAAGGTCAGCCTGAAATAATCGTCTTCACGACAGGAGAAGGCGGCCCTGGCGGCGAAATACATTTAGAGGAACGCTCAGACCTTCCGCCGGAGCGTCCCGGCCGGGGAAGCGTCCATCATGTAGCGTTCCGCGTGAAAACTTACGAAGAGTATAATCAATGGAACGAATATTTGCGTGCCAATGGCTTCCAAACGTCCGGTGAAGTGGATCGCTATTATTTCAAAGCGATTTATTTCAGGGAGCCGAACGGGATCCTGTTCGAGTTATCGACAGATGAGCCCGGTTTTGCGACTGATGAAAACGCAGACGAGCTTGGCGAAGGTTTGGCCTTGCCGCCTTTCCTTGAGCCGAGACGCAAGGAAATCGAAGACTCTCTCCGTCCCTTGAAGATCAACCGTTAACTCGCGGTGAAACCTGAAGCAACGGGAAGTTTCGATTCACTTGCACAGATAAAGTGGAACATAAGGAGGAATTGGATCGATGGAATTGAAATTTACAGAACTTGGGCATGATGAATTCGCTTTTCGCGAAACAGACGGCGAGACAGTGAAAGCAGAAATCACGTGGACGCAAATGGCTGATTTGATGGTCATGGAATATACCTATGTCGAAGAAAGCCTGCGCAATCAAGGGCTTGCCAAAGAATTGGTCGACCACGCGGCAGCTTATGCACGTGAAAACCAGTTCAAGATGCAGCCGGTCTGTTCGTATGTAGCGGAAGCGTTCGAGCGTTCCGACGAATACAACGATGTCAAAGCCTGATCCACAAAACCGCATAATAAGACACAAAAAAAGCAATCCGTCTCCTCTTTGGGATGGATTGCTTTTCTATGTATTGGTGAATGTTTGTCTCATAGGCTCACTCCTTCTTACAGGCTTGTCATGAAGAACACGATGGCTGTAAGGATGGATGCGCCGCCTACTCCGTACATGAAATCTGCTTGGTTAAAAATTAGTTTATTTTCCATTTTTTAGAACCCCTTTTATAATTTGTATTTGTCTTGCTAATAGTAATAAAATACCCAGCTTGATAAAACTTAAACAAGTTTTAATAAGTTTTTAGCGGGAATTAAAGTAATGCGAAACCAAAACGGCGCGAAAGCGTATGTATGAGGGAAGAAACATAATAAGAAAAGCGAAGGGCCCGCACACAATGTGAAACATCCATTGCAGTGGGGTGCCCCGAAACAGAAATGGGAGGGTTTTTATGAATCAGGCACCAGAGAATTACGGGTCCATTAAAAGGACAGGAGAAAAAGCTCTTGGCATCATCGGTTCCATTTTCAATGTAATCGGCATCATTTTATCGATTATTGTCATCACCAGTCTGAGCGGTTTTGAAGGCAGCCAGATGCAAATGCAGATGGAAGAGGAACTGCGCAACGATCCGAACATCACGAACCCACAAGATGCCGAGATGGCGGTGGATACTTTTAATGCTGTAGTGGGTGGATTCGATGTCATTGGCTGGGTATTGGTTATCCTGCTTGCGATCAGTACGGTCTTCGCCATTTTGGCCATCACGAAATTGAAATCTTTTGATACCGCAAACACGGCAGGCATTTTCTTCATCCTCGCCGGAATCTTCGCCGGGATCTTGTCGCTGACATCCATCCTCTTCTACATCGCTGCGATCATGTGCTTCGTGCGCAAGCCGCCGCTCCGTGAAGATGAATTGATGGGCCGCAGCAATGAACCGGCCACAAGAAGTGATGCGGTAACGCGTGAAGACGACACGCCGTACCGCCCGTTGTAAGAAAAGAGAAATAGTGGAATTTCAGATGCAAGAAAAAACTCCCTCGAAGCGAATTCGAGGGAGTTTTTGTGTAGCTATGGGTTTATTGAGCTTGGCCAGAAAGGTCGAAAACGTATTTGGCTGTCTGAAGGGGGTGCCCTTCGAACAATTCCTCAAATTCTTCGAGCAAGAGGAAGCCGTTCGCTTCGTAGAAGTTGCGGCCTTTTTGGTTCTCGCTTTCGACGTAGACGAATAATTGCTGCCCGCCTTTTAAGCGCGACAAGCCGTCCGACAATAGTTTCTTGCCGAAGCCTGAACGCTGGTGCTCGGGCTTCATGTACATGGCGATCAATTCGGCATCGCCGTCTTCATCGACTTTCGTGAAGTTTGCGAAGCCTACAGCCTGCCCGTCTTGTTCGGCAAGCAGGAGGATCGTCCGCTCCATGCGCATTTCGAGCATTGGGGTCGAGTAGGATTGCTCCAAAAACTTCTGTTGTATAGGAGATGGAATGATCCCTTCGTACGTATCATTCCAGCTGATGTGAGCGATTTCCCGTACAGATTCGATATCTGCCGGTGTACCTGTGCGAATCATGCGATCACCTCTGGAATTATTTTTGCTATCATATCAAACTCTAGCCTGAATAGCCATTGATGTGGAATAATGAAATCACAGGAGGCGATTGATTATGGCGTGGAAAAGTTATCAATTTGACGACTTCACAGCACAAGCATTATACAATATATTGAAGCTTCGTGTCGAAGTATTTGTTGTAGAACAGAATTGTCCGTATCCGGAATTGGACGGCTTGGATGAAGTCTCAACCCATATCGTGTACGAAGAAGACGGCAAGGTGCTTGCCTATGCCCGGCTGGTGCCGGCAGGGAAAAAATACGATGCGCCATCGATCGGCCGCGTCATCGTCCGAAAAGAGGCGCGTGGCCGCGGGCTGGCAAAAGAACTCCTCGAGCGCTCTATCCGCTATATTGACGAACAATGGAAAGAACCCGAGATTCAATTGCAAGGGCAAGAGTATTTGAAAGACTTTTATGGCTCATTCGGTTTTGAAGCGATTTCGGAGGTTTACGACGAGGACGGCATCCCGCATATCGACATGAAACGATCTGCGGCCGAAACAGCTGGATGATTCATGATTAGCTTTAGGCGATTAGGGTAAACAAGGGATAACAAGAAAAGTAAAAGGAGTGCTGCAAATGGCTAGGAAAAAAGGTGGCGGCAGAGGCTTGCTTTTGGCAGGACTGGCAGCCGGTGCATACGCATATTTCAAAAAACCGGAAAACCGCGAGAAAGCAACTGTTGCATTTAATGATGTGAAAGCGAAGGTGAATGAGTATATGGAATCCCAAAACTTAGACCAGAACAAAAACCAGCAAGACCAAAAAACTGAAGGCTTGGACAAGACCGACTTGCAGGAAAACAAGATGACTTCTGAAGGCGGTACGCAAGCAACTGTCCAGTATTACAATGAAAAAGAGCAGAAAGAAAAGAAAGAAGACAATGACGATGTGAAACTTTCTTCAAACGATGACAGCAAAGAAAAATCGGAAAACACCGATTCGGTTTCGTCCGAGCCGCGTTTGAATACCGATAAGCTGTAAATTCCAAAAAGACCGTCCTGGCACCTGTGCCGAGGCGGTCTTTTTCGTTGCCGAGAAAATCAGCGTTCGAGCGTTAGCCAATTGGCTAAAGCGATCGACAGCAATAACGCACCGCTGAACAGGAAACCGCCGTCTGCAGTGAGTGCCAAAGCCCCGGTGACTCCGGATCCTGCAACGACGCCGATAGAGAAAAAGGCGTAAAAATATCCGTAAGCCCGCCCTCTTGAAGCGGGTTCTGTGGCATCGATCAATAAAGAATTGATCGAAGGGAACAACAGCGCGAAACCGAAGCCATACGTACACATCGCCGCATACAGCAGCGGTTCTGATGAGATATTGGCGAGCGCGAAAAGCGAAGCCCCCATGATGGCAAAGCCGATGATCAAAGTAGTGATCGGGCGGACGGCATCGAACAGCCGATTGATCGGCAATAGAAAGACCAGGATGGCCGACAAGCCGAATGCACTCAGCAATAAGCCGCTCAGCTGAGTGGGAAACCCGAGCGCTTCCACTTTCAGCGGCAGCATATAAGCGAGCACGCCTTGGGAGAACATCAAAAAGAACGCGCCTGAAAACGAGCGCCAAAGCCCAGAGTTCCATTGGAAAGCTTGGCGTTTAGCCGAAGAACTGTCCGTTTGTTTTTTTACTTGATGTGTCCGCAATAGAAAGAAGGCTGCAATCGCGAGCAAGCCGATCAAGGTGCCGGTGACAGCCATGGTTTCCGGAACGCTGCCCCGGCTCGTATAAATCGCTCCATAGGCGGGGCCGATGATTGCCGCAAGGCCGACGAAGGCCCCGGAAATCGCTGCGTTTTTGCCGCGGCGGCTATGGTCGGTGCGGTTCGCTAAATAAGTGAACGCAGCCGGTACCGTCAATCCGGCAGCCAAGCCATGAAGAAAGCGGATGGCAAGGAGACTGTAAGGGCCGTCCGCCAAGCCGTAGATGAACAGCGCCACACTTGTCGTCGCAAGCCCTGTCAGCAAGATGGCGAAAGGCCCTTTGCGGTCGGAGAATATGCCTGAGATGATATTGCCGAATGTATTCGACAATGAATACATTCCGACAGCCAAACCCGCCAAAAACGGACCGGCGCCGAGCGATACGGCAAACGGGCTGATGATCGGCAGTTGGGCAAATAAATCGAAAAACGCGAAGAAGATGATAAGATAAATGAAAAAGCGCAAGGGGGTCCCCAACTTCCTTTAAGATGTAGTGATGAGTGGAATTTCCAACTTCGGCGGCGTGTGTGTGACTAGGACCGGCGCGGGCGAAAGGCGCCTGATTGAAAAGAAATAAATGCGGCAAGGTGGATTACATTCCGCTTTGTTTAGGGTATTGAAACACATGACCTTATTATAGCACCGGAGGGAAAAAGATGAAAAAAGCGATGTTTATATGGAACCCTTCCTCAGGGAAGGAAAAAGCGGCGGATTATAAAGATTTTGCCGAAAAGACATTAACGGAAATGGGCTACGAAGCCGATACGCGTGAAACGACAGGGCCGGGAGATGCCACGCATTTTGCCGAAGAAGCCTGCGAAAAACAGTATGACCTTGTCGTGGCGATGGGCGGCGACGGAACGATCAACGAAGCGGTATCGGGTTTGGCAGAAAAAGAACATGAACCGCTTTTCGGGTTGGTTCCACTCGGCACAGTCAACGACTTTGCGCGTGCGCTCGGCATTTCATTGGATCCGGAAGAAGCAATTGAAGGCTTGAAAACGGGACGTGAAAAACGTGTGGACATCGGAAAAGTCGGCGATCAATACTTCATGAACATCCTGGCGATCGGTGAAATCGCCGAATCGACTTATGAAGTGGAGCCTGAACAGAAAACGAAGCTTGGGGCCTTTGCTTATTTCGTCGAAGGTGTCAAAGCAGTCACTTCCGATGAAGTCACTACGTTCGTCATCGAGCATGACCACGGTACCTGGGAAGGCGAGGCCAAGCTCGTCCTTGTGGCATTAACCAATTCGGTAGGCGGCTTCGAAAAGCTGGCGCCGGAAGCATTGACCGATGACGGCCTGCTCCATTTGTATATCGTGGAAAACGCTGCGCTTCCGGCATTTGTCCGTATGGCGACTGCGTTGGTACGAGGCAAATTCGAAGAAGATCCATCGGTGGAAGCCATCCACACGACGCGGGTCTCGATCCGTACGAGCGAACCGCTGTCTTGTAATATCGATGGCGATGAAGGCAGCACTACGCCATTTGATATTGAAATCATGCCGCGCCATATTCGGGCGGTCGTCCCTGGGGAAACCGACTAATAACTGCCGCGTGAAAGTCGATCGGATATAAATGCAGCACAGAACAGGCCGTTTATCATCGACGGCCTGTTTTGAATTTTGTAAAACATTGGAAATTGGAACTTTTCGTCGCTGAAACGTATAGTTAATGTATAATTGGTTTTAACTGTTACTGATGTCATATGTTTGAAAAATAAATTAGCTCAATTTACTTAAAACTTGTAAAATTATCTGTAAAACGCTATTATTATTATTTATTCAAGCAGTTCATTAAATGAATAAGTTCGTTAAATTTTTACATAGAAAGCCGGGGAGAAGATGAATATACTCGAAACGCCATCCATTCAGGAAACTATTTCCAGAATCTTTATGAACGAAACGGAAAACGTCGCACAGCTGGAGGGGCTCGAACGTTTTTTTGAAGTGGAGACTCAATTAATGCACGAAATCCATAACCTGGAGAAAGACCGTGCTAAAGAAACATTGCGTGAATTGATCGACATGCTCGCCCTTCATGCAGGAAAAGATATCATCCGTACCGTCCGCAATTATTACATCATTTTATCGTCCGTCATGGCACGTAAATTGTATGAAATGCGCGTACCGCCGAAAAAAGCGTTCGCTTTCAATGCAGCTTGTGTCGAATTGGTCGATAAGCATATGAATGATTCGGAATTCATGTACGTGGCCGATGAATTGATCGAATTTTTCACATCGATCATCTCGGAACGTAAACAGCCATCATTCGGCCACCAAACCGTCAATAAAGTCGTCATTTTCATCAACGACGAAGTGGAGCGCGACTTGTCAGTAGAGGAAATCGCCAAACACTTCAATATTTCAACCAGCCACCTGTCGCGCATTTTCCGCGAACATGCAGGGATTACATTGGTGGAATACTTGAACGTGCGACGCGTGGAAGAATCGCAATATTATTTGCGCCATTCCAATAAAGGGATTTCGGAAATCTCCAAGCAGTTCCATTTCTGCAACCAGAGCTATTTCACGCGGATCTTTAAAAAATATACCTCGGTCACGCCGAAGCAATTCCGCGACAGCCAGCATATTCCTTATTTCCGCTATACCTTGCCGAATGCCAAGTAAAGGAGAAGCAATTCTCCTTTTTTCTTATGCCTAATTTTTGTCACAAGAAATGAAAAAAGCAACCAGTCCCGGGACAGTGCATTGAATTTTTGCGGCCATATCGTTATACTTCTTAGTAGTCCAAAAAGGTGAAGGTGACAAACGTGAAAAAGAAACTTACATTACTGCTCATGCTTGCGGCAACGATCGCTTTCTTGAGTGGCTGTTCAGCAGTTGAAAACAAAGAAGGATTTTTCTACACGATTTTTGTAGCGCCATTTGATTTCTCGCTCGATTATTTAGGGAACCTCTTCGGGGGAAGCTACGGCATGGCGATCGTGGTCATCACGATCATCATCCGCCTCGTCTTGATGCCGTTCATGCTGCGCACGTATAAGCGCCAGCAAGGCATGAAAGTGAAGATGGATAAAATGCGCCCAGAGATGGAAGATATCCAGAAGCGATTGAAGGAAACCAAGGATAAAGAAGAGCAAATGAAGCTCCAGCAGGAAATGATGGGGCTTTACAAGAAGCATGACGTTAACCCGCTCAATATGGGTTGCTTGCCGGTCGTCATCCAGATGCCGATCATCATGGGCTTGTATTTTGCGATTCTCTATTCGCCGGATGTGCGCTCGCACGAATTCCTATGGTTCAACCTTGGCACGCCGGATATTGCCATGACCCTCATTGCGGGTGCGGTGTACTTCTTCCAGGCGAAAGTGTCGCTTTGGACCATGCCGGAACAGCAGCAAAAGCAGATGAAATTCTTCATCTACCTGTCTCCGATCATGATCATGTTCATCTCGTTCACATCGATGGCTGCATTGCCTGTTTACTGGGCAGTCGGCGGGATCTTGTTGATCATCCAGACGTTCATCGGCCGGAAATTCTATTCGGAACATCCGGAAAAAGCGCTGGAAGCGGTTGAAGAAACTGAAACAGCCGACAAGAACAAATAAACAAAAAAGCCGGCGCAGCTGCCGGCTTTTTTTTCAGGAGAGATCATTGATGAACCCGAAAATTTTGCAAGGAATCTTGATTTTATTACTCAGCATACTGGCGATCGTCTTCCTGTTCATGGGCAGCATGGAAATTGCCGTATTGTTCATGACGCTCTTGTTCGTTTTGACTAATACGTTCCGCTATAGACAAATGAAAGAGCGCGGTATGGACCGGGAAGCGAAATGGATGAAAGGCATGGCGATCATCTTCGGCATTTTGTTTTTCGTCGTCCTTGGCACGATCTTTATCTAATGAAAAACAGCACAGGCTAATTAGCCTGTGCTGTTTCTGTATAATGGTGTTTATCTTTTTTGCGTTCTTCCAAAAGAAAGTCCAACTGACTCATGAGGGTCAGCAGGTCATGCTTTGATATCTTTTTCAAAATTCCCAGCTCCCTTAACAGTTATGCCAAATTATTCGGCGCAGTGGCGGCCGTTAAGGGGTCGGAACATTATTTTAAATATTTTAATAAGCAAAGCGTTTGCGTGTCAACAACACCAGCACCACTGCTGGAAACGAAGACGCCGCCATCCCGAGGAATGAATAGCCCGGGGCGATTTCGTATAGATAGCCGCCCGCGAAAGTCAAAAGTGCGACACTCAAGCTCATGCCGAGTGCGGCATACATGCCTTGCGCCGCAGGGATATTGACAGGATCGAGCTTTTTGAAGATATAGCGGATAAAGGCGAAATGCGCGACGCCGAAAGACAAAGCGTGAAGCGTCTGCGCCAAAATGAACACCCAGACCGATGGAAATAGGAAAATCAAAATCCAGCGAACGGTCGAGCCGATGCCTGCCAGCAGGAACATCGACGACACCGACCATTTCTCGAACAGCGTATCGGCTTTGACGAAAAAGACGATTTCAAAAATCACGGCCACATTCAAAATTAGGCCGATATAGAAACTGTTGACGCCGATATCCTGAAGGTAGATAAAGCCGTAATTATAATAGGCCGCATGAGCTCCCTGCAGCAGGATGGACACGACGAGAACGGTTAAAAACCCTTTTGATTTCAGCAGTTCCGCTGTGGCGCTTGGCCCTTTCTTCGTTCTCGGTGCCGGCCTTGATTGCAGCGGGACAGGAGAAGCAAGCGATTGAGTGACAGCCATGAACAGCAAACCTAGAAGCATGATCCATAAAATCGCATTTTCCTGCCAGACAGCGGTAGCCGCCCCGACAATCAATAAAGCAATCGTATAGCCAAGCGAACCATAGGACCGGCTTTTGCCGTAGTGAATGCGGTCGGTCTGCATCAATACGGTCGCGCCGCTTTCCATCGCAGGCAATAGATTCGGATAGATAAAGCTGAAGGCAAATGTGATGATGAACAACAAGGTATAGGAATTGGCCGGGATATAGAACGCCATTACGATAAATGAAGCGATGGCAAGAATCTGCATCAAGCGCCCAAGCGAGAAAAGCCGCGTCAGGAGCGGGAAGAAAAACAAAGTCGACAACGACCGTGCGACCATGCCGGTCCCCATGATGACGCTGGCTGCCGAAACGCTCAGTCCTTTTTCATTTGTCAGCCAACCAGTCCAATAAGGCAAAAAGACGCCCCAGGTAAAGAAAAACGCAAAAAAGTTCAACGATAGCCATTTTTGATTGTGCATAAATAAATCTCCACTCTTTTCCAGAAGTCTGATTAAAGTATACCGAAATATTTTCGCGCCAGGGGAATTTCCGGAAAGAAAATGATAGAATGGAAAAGGAATTGACAGGAAAGTTGGCCAGCCCATGAAATCGACAAAAAAGAAAAACGAATTCGACAAGAAATTTTATATAAAATGGATGGTGATCGCAATGACAGCAATCTGGGCAGCAATTGCCGCAGTCTGGCTCTCTATGCATAATTGGGATACAGAAGAAAGCATGAAAGCATTAGCACAGGCCTTTACCGAACAACCGGCAGAAACCGAGCAGCAAGCTCCGGCAGAGGAGGAACCGGCAGTGAAAGAAGAGCAAGAAGCGACAGAAGAAACCGAACAGCCTGACGCACAACCGGAAGAGCAGCCGAAAGAAGAAACGCCTGCACCAGCACCAGCACCGAAAGACGCCACCGTCTATCCGAAGATCGATCAATTGCCATCAGAACCTACAATCGTGAACGGCATCCTGCTGGCGAATAAACAGCATCCGCTGCCGGAAACGTATGCACCTGGCGAAAACGCGGACGCCCGCAGCGCATTTGACTCGATGGCACAAGCTGCCGCTGAAGACGGCCTGCAATTGGTCGCCTTCAGCACATACCGCGAATTTGCACGCCAAAAACAATTATACGAAGGCTATGTCGCAAAAGATGGCCAGGAAGCAGCCGACCGCTACAGCGCACGCCCTGGCTACTCTGAACACCAGACAGGCCTCGCTTTTGATATCGGTGAAGCCGGCCAGGAACAGCACTGGGCATCTTCTTCCTTCGGCGACACGGCAGGAGGCAAATGGGTAAAAGAAAACGCCCATAAGTATGGATTCATCCTGCGCTACCCGCAAGGAAAAGAACAGATCACCGGCTATATGCATGAATCCTGGCATTTCCGCTATGTCGGAAAAGAAGCCGCCGCCGCAATCTACAACCAAAACATCACCTTGGAAGAATATTTGGGGATTTGATCGACAAGCGAATAAATGGAACCGGCCGTTTTCCTGAAAGGGGAGCGGCCGGTTTTTTATTGGATATTATTTGTGAGGAAGTGTCACTGTCAGTTGTCTTCATCCGCTGGTATCGACACTTAGCTGGACTTGAGAGTGAGATGTGTCGGCCGGTGATTATTTCAACGTGAAGCAATCGCCTCCCGCTTGGGGCATGCCTCCCGCAATAAGCCAAGAAGAACACTTGTCTTATTGCTTCGGCTCGCCCGTATGCGCGGTTCGGCTTTTAGATTTCATTGGATGTTGCGTGCGAAGACGTTTCACAGTTAGTTAATTTCATCCACTGCCGGGGACGCTTAGTTAGACTTGATAGTGAGGTGAAACGTTCGTTGAGTATTTTATCGTGAGATAGTCGCCTCCCGCTTTGGGCATGCCTCCCACCATAAGCCAAGAAGGGCACTTGTCTTATGGCTCCGGCTCGCCCGTGTGCGCGTGTCGGCTTTAAGATTTCATTGGATATTGAGTGCGAAGACGTGTCACTGTTAGTTGTTTTCATCGGCCGGTGGGGACGCTTAGCTGGACTTGGTAATTGCAGAGAAGTTCCACGCGTTATTCAATTTGAATTTACGAAGATGGTTAAAGTTTTTCACGCTTACTTCAGTGTATGATGAATTTCATTTCCTCTCTAAAACTAGAGATGGAGCGGAAAGGGGCCGACGCCGGAGGGACCGCGCGGGCTGGCGAGACAAATGTGCTGCGTCCTTTGCAGCACATTGGCTCAACACCCGCCCCTCGGCAAGCGTGCCCCTTGCAGCGAAATCTCCACCACCATACATTTCCACTATCATTTTCTGATTTAAAAACCCCATCACATATACAATTCACCAAACGAAAAAACGCCCCTTCCATATGGAAAGGGCATTCGCTGGTTTGATTAAAGAATCGGTGCCAATAGGCGGGCGATGGATTCCTTCGATTTGATCATGCGGGTTCTCGCCATATACATCTCATAAGTCAGCTCCGACGACAATTCCGTATCCTGCCTGAACAGGTCGGCCAATTCCATCGACACCTTCTCATCATAAATAAATGCATTCACTTCAAAATTCAACTTGAAGCTGCGGACATCGATATTCGCTGTCCCGACCGTCGAGGCTTCGTCGTCAATGACGATCATTTTCGTATGCAGGAAGCCGTTATCGTAAATGAATACCCGGGCCCCGGCCCGCAACATCTGACCGGCGTACGAATACGTTGCCCAATAGACGAAGGGTGGTCCGGCTTGTTCGGAATCATGATGCGCACATCGATTCCGGACAGCGCTGCAATCCGGAGGGCGTCATAGAAACTCGCATCCGGAACGAAATACGGCGTCTGGATGTAAATATATTCGCGCGCCAAATGGATGAGCTTTAAATAGCCATCTTTAATTTGTTCCCATTCCTCGTCCGGGCCGCTGGAGACGATCTGCATCGAAGTCGATCCTTCTTCAGGCTGTGGAGGGAAATACGCTTCATCGTATTCAATGTCATGCCGGGCGGAAGCCTGGTTCCAGTCGAGGATAAAGCGCGTCTGGAGCGGGTAAAGGGCATTTCCTTCCAGCCGGAGATGCGTATCGCGCCAATAGCCGAAGCGGCGGTTGAGCCCGAGGTATTCCTCCCCGACGTTAAAGCCGCCGATATAGCCGACCTTTCCATCAATGACGACGATCTTCCGGTGGTTCCGGTAGTTCAGCCGGGGATTGATGATTGGCATGATGGAGGGAAAGAAGGTTTCCACTTCGCCGCCGGCTGCTGAAAATTCCTTGAAATGGCGTTTGCTCAAACTGCGGGAACCCATGTCATCATACAGCAGGCGTACTTTTACGCCTTCTTTCGCCTTGGCGAGCAAAGCCTCCATGATGCGATTGCCGAGCTGGTCCAGCCGGAAGATATAGTATTGGATGTGGATATGGTCCTGTGCCTGTTCGATATCCCGAATCAGGGCATCGAATTTTTCCCGGCCATCATTGAAGATTTTCACATGATTGTTTTGGGTCAACAAAGCACCGTTATTGCGCAAATGCAGGTAAATCAAATTGCTGTAATCCTTCGTGCTGACATCTTGAAAAGGAAAGGTGCCATCATGGATTTCATTCATTTGATGGGCGATCAGGCTTTCGATCCCGATGCGTTTGCGGCCTTCTTCCCATTTGAAGAGCTTTTTTTGCCGCAGCTTACGCCCGAGCAATAGGTAAATGAAGAACCCGGCAATCGGGATAAAGAACAAAACCAATAGCCATGCCCAAGTGGAGGAAGCATCCCGGCGTTCCAGAAACACCAGCGCCGCTGCCAAGAAAATATTCAAGATGAAGATTGCAGCAGTCAACACACTGATAATGGTGACGGTCATGGCCATTCTCCTTTGTGGATAATTGTGTATTGCCTCTAGTATAGACTAGTTGTGTAATTGAAAGAAAGGAAGAGCTGAATGGATGTTATTTCCTTATTATAACTTTTATTGTAATTAAATTCCTCGCAACTTTCCTGACTATAAAAAAACTGCACTCTGCGGATGAGAGTGCAGTTTTATTTAGCTGAGGCGTTCTTCTTCTTTTAATTGTTCGACAATGCCTTCGACTTCCTGGCGGCTCATCTTTTCCTTGCCGGATTTGAGCGCTTTTAAGGTGCTGTGGGCCAGGGCAAGCGGCACTTTGCAGAACATGAGGATGCGTTTGTTTTTGATGGATTTTACGTATTGGTCGGCTTGCGACAGGTTTTCGCGTGCATAGCTGAACATATCGTCGCGCGTCCAGCCGTCCGGGACGAATGTGACGCCGCGTTCGTAATCTTCATCGTAATTGCGCAGCATATTGACGGCCTGCAAACCGCGTCCGAATCCGATGGCGAGTTCTGTATCGGTTTCGGTGCCGTCATGCCATCTCCAAAGATCGGAGAGCATGACACCGACGAGCCCGGCGACATAATAGGTGTAATCGTCCAGGTCTTCGCGCGTATGGATGACCCAGTCTTTTTCGACCCATTTGGCCATGCCGCCAGCCATGATGGCTGTCGATTCAAGAACTTTTCCGCGGATTTCGGGCGGGCATACTTCGACCCAGTCTGGGAGCCGCATCGTCACGGATGGCAAATAGTCCGCGTAAGGGGCGACAAGCGCCGCGTATTCCGTTTCATCAATATCCGTTTCGAGCATATGTTGGATGGAGCGCAGAAGAGACGCTTTCACTTCAGCTGGAAGCTCGGGATGATCTTCAATTTCATCGATTGCGCGCATGCACAAATAGGCGGAGCCGACGGTTTTTTTCAGGACAGGATCCAAAAAGCTGATCGGAATGAAAAAGGTCCGGCTCGTTTGTTTCAGCATCGCGAGTGATTCTTTTTGCAGATTGGCGACTTTGCTCATCTTCAGTCCTCCTTTATGTGGATTTCAAACGTGCTTATGTATGGGCGTGGCCCACTTGATTCGTAAAATGTCTTCCTTCTAAATATAAACGAAATGGCTGAAAAAACAAATGATTACCCATAGCGCCACAAGAAAACCCTTTGGAAGAAACAAGTTCTCCAAAGGGTTCAGTCTACATGAAAATGGTTCCACGCTTCGTAAATCCCGCCGGCGCAGTGGCGATTCGCGCGAAAAATGAGCGGATGCTCTTCGTGGGTTTTGAGTTCCGGCTGAGCGTTTCCGACGATGACGGAAGGGAAGCCAAGCGTCAGCATTTCCAAGTCATTTCCGGAATCGCCCGCGACCAGCAATTTGGCATCGGAAATTCCATGGCGTTCCAGTAAGTAGCGGAGTGCCTGGCCTTTTCCGCTATTCGGCGGCAGGATATCCAAATCCTTGCCGCCGCTGAAGATCAGCTTATGGGGCACTTGTTCTGCTTCGAGAAGATTGCGGAATTGTTCGACCGCTTGTGCATCCGTGACATGGTAGGAGCGCCGGCTTGTTACAGGCAAATCCTGTGGGGTCAAGCCGTCGATTGTCTTCGCTAGCGCTTCGATTTGTGCAGGCGCCCAATCGTCCATCAAACGGGTTTCCCAATGTTCATCTTTCAGAAAACCGGTTCCCATATAGATTTCAGTCCCGACATCGGTGACGAGCGCTTTAGGGATCGGGAGCCCTTCATCTGCAATCAGCTGTCGTGCCGAAGCGAGATGGCGGCCGGTAATATAGATCAAGCTGACTTCGTAGGGCTGCTGCTCATAAAAATCCAGCAATTCCTTCAGTCCGGCTCTGTCACCGACTAAGGTTCCGTCCAGGTCGGTCGCTAGCAAGTGTGTTGCTCCGTTCACGGATGATCACCTCATACAATGTATTTATTCTTTTTGAAATACTAACCCAGTTGAAATCTTTACGGGCGATGCGCACCGCTTGGCGGCTAAGGCGTTCAACCAGCAGTGAGTTGACGGAAAGTACTTCCATGGCAATCGCCAAGTCGATTTCGTTCTGCGATTCGACAAGCAAGCCGCTGACACCGTCTTCGACGACATTTTTCAAGCCGCCGACTTTTGAGGCAATGACTGGGCTGCCGCAAGCTTGTGCTTCAGCTGCAACCATGCCGAACGATTCGTAGAAACTCGGGACGATGGTGGCTGTAGCTGAATTGAATAGCAATGCCAATTGCTCTTGGTTTTTGGGGCCGACAAAGCGGACATGCTGTTCAATGCCTCGCACTGCTTTACGCAGTTCGGGGTCTTTCGGCAATCCTGTTTCCGTATCGATGGCATCAGGTTCACCGCCGGCAATCACCAATTCAGGCGTGTAGCGGCTGCCGCTTTTTTCTGCAAGAAGCTTGAAAGCTTTCAATAAAGTGAAGATGCCTTTCGTTGCTTCCAGACGGCCTGCAAAAACGAAGAGAGGATCCTCGTAGCCGAATTTTTTCCGGATATGGTGTCGGCTGCCGCGGACGCGGAACGCCTCGTCGACTCCGATGGGGATTACTGAGATGGGAGAAGCGGCGGAAACGTTCTCTTTAATCACTTGTTTTTCTGTATTTGTCGTCGCCAAAATATGGTCACTATGGGCAAGTACGGTTTCTTCCGCTTTTTCACGCCGTGCGTCATGCGTGCCGGTCGCTTCTTCTTTGGCCCATCCGAGCGAGTGGGATGTATGGATATAAGGCAGCCCGAATTCTTCTTTGAGCTTCTTGCCGATCAATCCCGAAAGCCAATAATGGGTGTGGACGATATCATAATTCGATAGCGGCAATAGCCGTTTCATTTCTTTATAAAATGCCGGGAGCATGGAGTACATTTCATTTTTTGAAACGAATCCTTTATAGCCGGCTTCTACACGGATCACACGGCAACGTTCACCGAAATGTTCCACTTGTGGGGCATTTTCATCGCACCAATGGGTAACGACATCCACCTGCCACCCTCTGTTTTCAAGAGCGAGTGCCAGTTGCTTGACGTAATTGTTTTGGCCGCCTGCTTGCTTTCCGCCGAGCTTTGCCAAAGGATCGCCATGGTCTGATACAAAAAGCACTTGTTTGGTCATTGTCGTTCATCTCCGTTCATTAGTTCCTCCCTGAAAAAGGCGGGAGTGCATATTATGTATACCCATATTTAGGTAATGGTAAACAGGATTTCTGAAAAGTTCCAAAACTTTTATTGGCAATAAAAAAGAGCACCTATGTAAGCGCTCTTTTAATTTTTCATTTCGTATGGACAAACTTTCCATAAGATGGAACGGCGACATCCGGGAAATGATCCGCCAGTTCGACAAGGCCTTTCGCCAAGACAGAACCTTTCATCGGCTTGCCGTGCCCGGTGGCAGCGAAAGAAGGTTTCAAGTCGACCAGTTTGGACACCGATTCCCAGGCAGCGCGCCAATCGGTCGTTAAATACACCGGCGGGCCATGCACTTCTTTTTTCTGGCGCATCACTTTATAAAGTGAATCCTGCTTGACCGTGACAAATGCATCTCCTGCGATCAATACGCGGCCGACGTCCTTGAAGAACGAGACATGTCCTTTTGTATGGCCGGGTGTATGGAGCCAGCGCCAATTCGGCAAATCGGGAATGCTTCCATCTGCCGGAAGCTCCACCAAATGCTCGGAAATATCGATGGCTTTTACCGGGAACGTCTTGGACATTTTCGCGACCATTCCGCCTTCTACAGTGGAATCGGGTTCTGGATAATCTTCTTTTCCGGTCAAGTACGGGAATTCCTCAGGATGTGCGTAGACAGGGACCGGGTGCTTTTCAAGAATATCGATGAGAGCGCCGACATGGTCGAAATGGCCGTGCGTCAGCAAGATGGACTGCAATTGCTGGTCCGGGCCGAAACGTTTTTCAGCTTCCTTTAATATCTTTTCGGCGGAATGCGGCATGCCAGCGTCCACCAATACCCAGCGCGGGCTGATAGAAGGGTTCCCGATCAAGAAGACATTGGAGATTTTCGTCGTATAGCAATAAGTATCCGGAGCGATTTCGATGCCCGAGCCGCTGCGGATCGATGTCATCGGCATGATGGCCTCAGTTTCAGTGCTACGTTCCATAAACATTGATTCCTCCTTCAGATTCGTCCATTGGATTTTCTTCATATGATTGCTTTACCCGAAATGAAGATTTCCAATCCAGCCCGGCACAATTTGAGTCTCCTGCCGCGATTCGTTAGAATGGAAAGAAGAATGTCAAGGAAGCAAGGTGCAGAAAAATGAAATCGATCGTCATCATCGGCTCGGGCATCGTCGGGGCAAGCGCGGCGTATTACGCAGCAAAAGCAGGGAACAGCGTCACATTGATCGACCGGGCGGACCGCGGCCAGGCGACAGGTGCGGCAGCAGGCATCGTCTGCCCGTGGATCTCCCAAAGGCGCAATCAGGCCTGGTACCGTCTCGCTTCAAACGGCGCCGCTTATTACCCTGTGCTCATCAAGGAACTCGAAGCGCTCGGTGAAAAAGAGACCGGCTATAAACAAGTGGGCATCGTCAGCATCCACGAAGAATCGAAACTCGACAAGATGGAACAAAAAGCGCGCGAACGCCAAGCGGGATCTCCTGAGATGGGCGAACTCGAACGGCTGACGCCGGAACAAACGAAAGCCAGGTTCCCGTATGCGGGCGATCGCTACGGCTCTTTGTATGTCAGCGGGGCGGCGCGCGTTGACGGTGGCGCCATCCGTGATGCGCTTATCCGTTCTGCCAAGCGACTGGGCGCAAAATTCATCCAAGGTGATGCCAAGCTGCTGATAGAAGCGGGACAGGCGACAGGCGTGGAAGTGAAGGGGGAGAGCTTGGCTGCAGACCGGATCATCTCTGCTGGCGGCGCGTGGGCTGCGGAGCTGTTCAAACCGCTTGGGCTTCACTTGAAAGTCGTTCCGCAAAAAGCGCAGATTTTGCATTTGCAATCCGCCGACACGGGAACAGGCGACTGGCCGGTTGCGATGGTGCCGTTTGGGCAATACATCGTGCCGTTTGAGGACGGGCGCATCGTCGCCGGTGCGACACATGAGAACAACGCAGGATTTGATGACAAGCTGACGGCAGGAGGCATCTTTCATATCCTGGAGAAAACTTTGGACGTCGCACCCGGGCTTGCGGCAGCCGAATTCACGGGAGCCGCGACCGGGTTCCGCCCGGCGACACTGAGCGCCTTGCCGTTCATCGGGCAAGTGCCGGGGCAAGCGCAGCTTTTCGCGGCCAATGCACTCGGTGCGTCGGGCCTCACGGCAGGTCCTTATCTCGGCATGCAGCTCGCGAAACTTGCAACTGGCGAAACAACGGATCTCAATATTGGTTTATATGATATTGAAGAAGCTTTCGAAGAAATTAAATAAGAAAAGGCAGGAGACCCGGGTCTCCTGCCTTTTCTGTATTCAAGAATCAAAGCCCTGTTTTGGTATTTGAAGACGCGTTTGCTCGTGAATGCTTTTGCTTAATGATGCAGAGCATTACATCGCACAAAAACTGCTCAGTAATGCTCTGCATTACATCGCAAAGATAAGCTCTCCCGTAGTTCGATCTTATCTTTCCTGCCGTTTTTATTATGAAGCTATAATTTCAATCCGACTCGCCGAAAATTTTCTGGTAGGTCTCCAAGATGAACCGCTTGTACGGAAGCTCCGGCATCGGCTCGATTAACTTCTTGGCCTGTTGGGCATAGATTTTTGCTTGCTCGTGATCTCCCATCTGTTCGAAGATGAGTGCCATATACGCTTCTTTTCGTAATGCATCGACAAGTCATATGGGTGGTGGATAAAGCGGTTCATGCGATGCTGCTTGAAGCAGTCAAGCGCCTCCTCGATCCGACCCATGCCGAAGAGTGCCTTGCCTTTTTCCAGAAAATAAAAATCCTCTTCATCCAGTAGATGGCGCATTTCTTCGAGTAGACGGTCTGCTTTTTCGTATTCATGAGTAAACGAATTCAAATAATGGATTTCGATGGCCGTGGCATAGGCCCCAATTTCCGGGTCCTCCGAAAATTCCGCGAAAAGTTTAAGCTTCCCGATGTAATAATCTTTGCGCTCCAAGTCGCCAGCGAGCAAAGCTTCAAAGCCTGCCAATCGATATAAGGCATTGATCTGGTAGAAAATTTGTCGTTTTCTGGAATATGAAATCGCTTCTTCCATCAAGCGGCGGGCATTTTCTTTATCACCGGTTGCGGAATACAGGATCGATTCGTAATAATCGAAGTCGAGTTTTTTCAATGGATCCAGAACACCGGCTTGCTCTTCAATGATCTTCCGCGAAGCTTGCAATGACGCCAAAGCTTCAGCGTATTGGTGGTCAGTGAATTTCATCAGCGCGCGGAACATATGAAGATCGGCGACAGAATTAATCAAATGCAATTGTTCGTAAATTGCTTCCGCGCGGTCGAACGCCGGTTTCCAGTCATAGCGTTTCGTGTGATAGCAGCAGCGGCTGTAGATTTCAAGCAGCCGCGCCGCTTCATAGCGAAACGGCAATTTCTCTACATAAGAATGAATGCGCTCTGCGATTTCCTCATATCCCGCTATCATCTCATCGCCCGTTCCGGAGACCTTCCGATACTTTTCTTCAATTTCATCGAGCAAAGCGCGAAGCTCCGCGGTCGGCATCTCCTGAAGTAATTCATTGCGCTCGATCCCGAGCCGCTCGGCAATATAGGAAAGGCTCTCCATCGACGGATTCGCTTTGTTGTTCTCGATCAAACTGAGCATGCCCTTCGACAGTTGATCTCCGGCAAGTGCCTGCAAAGTCAGGCCCTGCTGTTTTCGTATCTGTTTAATCCGTTCTCCCAAAGATGCCATAAACTCACCTGCTTTTTTCGTATATTTAGTGGCGCCATGCTTTCATGCATGCGCCGATTCTTTTGAAAATGTGATTTTCACTTTCATTGTAAACCAGCCCGATGCCCCGTGCAGGAAATGAATTAAGAATATAGTTTAATTATATTAAACTTTTTCTTGTAATGCGAATAAAAGCGTGATATATTTTGTTTAATTAAATTAAACTTTTTGAAAAGGGAGCGAGTAACATGAACGAAGCGGGTAAAATCAAACAGGCTACGTACCATCTGTATACGTTCACCATCAGCAAACTGATTTCCACATTCGGCAGTTCGGTTTACGCATTCGGCATCAGCCTCTACGTCCTGGCTTTGACCGGTTCCGCCGCCAGTTTCGCCGTCAATTTAATCTGCAGCATTCTGCCCCGTACCTTGTTTGCTCCGTTTGCCGGCTATATCGCGGACAATTACCCGAAAAAAGCGGTCGTGCTCTTGTCCCAATCGGCGAGCGTGCTGTCGGTTGGCGGGCTATTGCTCTACAGTATGTCGAACGGCTTGTCGCTGGCAGCGATTTACACGGCGACCGCATTGATTTCCGTCAGTTCCATGTTCACAAGCGTCGCCTTTTCATCTTCCATTGCCAATTTGATCGACCCGGACCGTATCCAAAAAGCGATGGGCTATAACCAATCGGCACTTGCCATCGCCACAATCGGCGGGCCGGTCATCGGCGGCATGCTGTTCGGCTTCGTGTCGATGAATGTCTTCTTGCTGATCCAAGTGGTCGCCTATGCGCTCGCTGCGGCACTTGAGGCCACGATGAACTTCCGGCTTTATACGAGACGCACTGAAACAGAGAACGCAGAAGACAAGCAAGGCGTCTGGCAAGGCATGAAAGAAGGCGCAGTCTATCTACGGAAAAACCGCGTCATCACCGTCATTGTCACGACGGCTGTCGGCTTGAATTTCTTCTTCTCCGCCTTGATGATTGGCTTGCCGTTCATCGCCGTCCAGCAATTAAAAGTGCAAGCCACACATTTCGGCTTTATTGAAGCGATGATTGCGCTCGGCATGCTGCTGGCATCGATTTATTTCTCAGTGCGCAAGGAAGTCAAGTTCCCCCTGCAATTTTCAAAGCGCGCCATCATCGTCATGTCACTGCTCCTTGCGGCTGTATCCCTGCCACTTGTCGCCGGCTTGTCCTATTGGGGCAATGTCATCTACTTGCTCGTCTTGATGCTGGCGTTCGGCATCTCCAATGTCTTCGTCAACACGCCGATTGGGGTCATGATGCAAAAAGACGTCGACGAAGAATACCGCGGCCGCGTCTTCGGCATCCTGGAATCGATGGCGATGGCCATGATGCCGCTTGGCTATTTGCTGTTCGGCTTGCTCTATGACCTGGTGCCGGCGCAATATGTGTTATGGGCTTGCAGCCTTTGCCTGTTGATCTTGACGGCTTACAGCATGCGCCCGGCCATCATTCGCGAAGCCTATCCGGAACTTGCGGAAAAACCGCTCCATAAAGTATTGTCCTGAATCCACAACAACCGCCTTCTTTCGAATAGGCGGTTGTTTTTTGCGTCCAAGCGATTCCATGTTTTAGGAGAACGTGGAAAGGGAAAAGCGGAGGAGATATAAAACTCGAGAAAGGTAGGGATGCACGATGAAAGACAAAGTGGAAAAAGTGCCGGCGCAGCATCAGGAGCGCCAGCCTGGATTTGAGAATGAAATGAAACCGCACCCGGATTTCCAGGGGAATCTGGCAGGGGCTTCACAGCGTTTGCCTGGCAAAGTCGCGCTCATAACCGGCGGCGACAGCGGAATCGGCCGCGCCATTGCCGTCGCTTTTGCAAAAGAAGGGGCAGACGTGGCGATTTCCTATTTGGACGAACACGAAGATGCCAAGGAAACGAAGCAGCTTGTCGAAAAAGAGGGGCGCAAATGCTTGCTTATCGACGGAGACATCGGCAACGAAGCGTTTTGCAAGGAAGTCATTTCACAAGTGATCGAGGAATTCGGAAAACTCGATGTGCTGGTCAACAATGCCGCAGAGCAACATGTACAGGAATCGCTTAAGGACATCACGGCAGAGCAACTGGAGAAAACATTCCGCACTAATGTCTTCAGCATGTTCCACCTGACAAAAGCGGCACTGGACCATTTGAAACCTGGCGCATCGATCATCAATACGACATCGATCACCGCTTTCCGCGGCGAGCCAAGCTTAATTGATTATTCTTCTACAAAAGGCGCGATTCTGGCATTCACCCGCGCCTTGTCCGGATCGCTCGCAAAAGAAGGCATCCGGGTTAACGGAGTCGCACCCGGCCCGATCTGGACACCGCTCATCCCGGCTTCTTTCCCAGCGGAAGAGGTCGAAGGATTCGGAAGCGGCACGCCGCTCGGGCGGCCAGGGCAACCCGATGAACTGGCCCCGGGATATGTCTATTTGGCTTCAGACGACTCATCGTACGTGACGGGCCAAGTACTTCATATAAATGGAGGCACTCCATATTAAGCGTTTTTAGGCATTCAATCAGTCGAACTGATCGAATGCCTTTTTTATCCATAATAAAATTAATTTACAGGGAGGAGAGGTGCGTGACATGTCCGAGCAATTGAGAACGCCGCTAAAGAAACCGATCTGGACATTGGTCGTGTTGAATTTAGCGGATGGTTTTTTGACTTATTGGGGGCTGCTTGCGGGAGCGATCGAAGAAGCGAATCCTTTGCTCAGCGGCTTGCCGCCGCTTGCGATCTTTTCGGTTAAGCTGTTGTTGTCCGCCTGCCTTGCCGCGTTCCTCTTCACCCCGCTCGTGCGGCTCGAGTCCCGAATCTGGCGCTATTTCCTTCTGGCAGCCAATTTTGTGTATGTTGGCATATTGTCGCTTCACATCATCTGGATCGCTTTATTGTATCTATGAAAAAAATCCCCGGACAGCCGAGCTGTCTGGGGATTTTCTATGCCCGGGTCTGGCCGGCTTGTTGTTCTGTATAGCGCAACGATTTTTTGGAAGCTTTGAACAGGACGATCAAGATGATGCTGAAAATGGCCAATCCGCCCGAAAGATAATAGATGGCGCCGGATTGCATCGTGAGCAGCCACGTGAAAAACAGCGGGCCGATAATGCGCCCGAGGTTGTCCATCGAGTAAGTCATGCCGGCCGCTGTGCCGTATTTGCCGCCCGCTTCTTTCGAAGTGAGCGAGACGAGCACGGTGCGCGCGAGGGCGTTGCCGGCAGTGAAGATGCTGAGTGCGACACCTGCAAACACCAAGCTGGTTGTAAACGGCAATAGCACCAAGCCTAGCGCGGTGACGATCTGTGCGCCGATGATCCATTGCGTCTCGGTGCCGTTTTTTACACGGCGGACAACGCCGCCTTGAATCGCGGCATCCACAAAGCCAGAGGCCATGAACAAATAGCCGAGCTGGAGCGGGGTAATTTGGATTTGGTCAATCTGGAACAATTGGAATGTCGACTCCAAGCCCGCGAGCAGGAACGTCACCATGAAAGAGAACAGGAACAAATAACGGATACGGTAATGCCAAAGCGTGCTGGCGCCTTTTGGCAACAGCTTGCGTTTGACTGCTTCGCCTTTGCGGACCGGTTCTTTCAAGACGATGCTTGCATAAACCATCAACAATAGCACAAGGGCAGCTGAGGCGGTGAATGGCAAGGATAAGGAGACCGCGCCGAGCAAGCCGCCGATCGCCGGCCCGAATATAAAGCCGAGCCCGATCGACATGCCGAGAAGGCCCATGTACTTATTGCGCTCTTCATCGGTCGTGATATCCGCAACATATCCCGTGACGGCTGTATAAAGCGCACCCGAGAACAAGCCGCCGATAACGCGAGACATGTACAGCAGGATAAGATTATCGAGAAACAGCGAGAACAGGAAAAAACTGAGCGCGAATCCGGCAAGCCCGACCAAGATCAGCTTTTTGCGGCCGGTGCCGTCGGATAATCTGCCCCATAACGGCGCGGTGAAAAAGGACGAGAGGGCATATATCGTAATTAATCCTCCGACGTGGATGTCCGCATAACCTTGCTGGACGATCACTTCAGGGAGTATCGGAATGATTAGGCCGAAGCCAAGATAGACGAAAAACTGGACGGACATGAGCAATAAAATGGTTTTCTTCATAAAGGAATTCCTGCTTTCTGCAAAGACTGGTGTTTTCATTTTACTCTTGTTTGCCACTCAGAACAACGGCAGCCGAAAAAGATGGACAACGAAAAGCTCCCGCTTGCCTGATGGCAGCCGGGAGCTTTGGGAATCGTTTACTTATTCAATTTTACGCGCTGCAAACGCAATGCGTTCATGACAACGGAAACGGAACTGAACGCCATCGCGGCGCCTGCGAGCCAAGGCGCGAGGAATCCGGCAGCGGCGATCGGAATGCCGACCGAGTTATAGGCGAGCGCCCAAAACAGGTTCTGTTTGATGTTGCGGACGGTCAGGCGGCTCATGCGGACGGCATCCGCAACGCGCATCAAATCGCCTTGCATCAAGGTGATGTCGGCCGCTTCCATGGCGATGGCAGTGCCAGTGCCCATGGCCATGCCGATATCGGCGGTCGCAAGTGCCGGTGCATCGTTCAAGCCGTCTCCAGCCATCGCGACTTTGCGCCCTTGTTCTTGCAGTTTCGCAACATGTCCCGCTTTTTCAGCCGGCAGGACACCGGCGACGACTTCATCGATGCCGACTTGTCTGGCGATGGCATCGGCGGTGCGCTGCTGGTCACCGGTCAGCATGACGACGCGCAGCCCCATGCGTTTCATTTCTTCGACGGCGGCTTTTGCAGAATCCTTGATCGTATCTGCGACAGCGATAAGGCCCGCGTATTTTCCGTCGATGGCAATGAACATCGCAGTCTTGCCGTCTTGTTCCAATCGTTCGGCCGCTTGTTCGTCCACTGTAATGCCATCGAGCAAGCGGCGGTTGCCGACCCAAACATCCTGGCCATCTACATTCGCTTTGATGCCGTGTCCAGGAACTGCTTCGAATCTGCTGACACCAAGCCCTGCAGCCCCGAAGTCTGCAATTGCCTGTGCAACGGGGTGCTCGGATTCGCTTTCTGCGCTGGCAACAAGCCGTTTGACTTGTTCGGCATCGACATCCGGCACTGGGATAAAGTCGGTAACAACCGGTTTGCCGTTGGTGATGGTCCCGGTCTTATCGAGCACGATCGTGTCGATATGTTTCGTCGTTTCCAAGGATTCCGCCGTTTTGAACAATACGCCTTGTTCAGCGGCGCGTCCAGAACCGGCCATGATCGACGTCGGTGTCGCAAGCCCCAGCGCACACGGGCAGGCGATGACGAGAACGGCGATCGTGCTGGTCAATGCTGACCCGAAATCTCCAGGGGCGACGAGGAAGTACCAGATCAAGAAGGTCACGATCGCAATGCCGACGACAATCGGAACGAAAATGCCGGAAATTTGGTCGGCGAGCCGTTGAATCGGCGCTTTCGATCCTTGCGCCTGTTCAACGACACGGATGATATTTGATAGTACGGTATCTTTGCCGATCTTATCGGCGCGCACTTTCAACGAACCATTGGCGTTGACGGTTGCGGCGTATACGGCGTCGCCAGCCGACTTATCGACCGGCAGGCTTTCACCTGTCAGCATCGATTCGTCAACGGCGGAACTGCCGGAGACAACCGCTGCATCGACAGGGATCGAAGCGCCTGGTTTGATCAACAGGATATCGCCTTCTTTGACGTCTGCGATCGCAACACTGACGAATTCTTCGCCGCGTTCGACGAGCGCATGCTGCGGCTGCAGCTTCATCAGTTTCTTGATGGCGTCGGACGATCGGCCTTTCGCACGCGCTTCAAATACTTTGCCGAGAACGATCAAGGTGATCAAGACGGCGCTCGTTTCGAAATACAAGCCCATATTGTGGCCCATGCCTAGGTTGGCGAGGACCAGGTAGACGCTGTAGAAATAGGCGGCCGAGGTACCGAGTGCGACCAATACATCCATATTGGCGCTTTTGTTTTTCAATGCGAAATAGGCGCCTTTATAGAAGGTCGCGCCGACCCAGAATTGCACCGGTGTCGCGAGCGCCCATTGCACGAACGGATTCATCAGGAATTCCGGGACGTACATCCAAGACGTGAACGTGAAATGGCTGAACATCGTCCATAGGAGCGGCAACGAGAAAGCGGCAGATATCCAGAATAGGCGGGTCTTTTTCTTGATTTCCTGTTCCTTGTAATCGGTCGCTTCCTGTTGGTCCTGCTCAAGCACGGCGTCATAGCCGAGCGATTGGATTTTTTGAACGAAAGCCTCAGGCGTTAAGGTTCCCGGGCTGTAGACAACGTGGCCGCTTTCTAGTGCCAAGTTAATCGTCGCGTGTTCAACGCCGTCCATTCGATTCAGCGCCTTTTCAATGCGCGCCGAACAGTTCGCGCATGTCATGCCTTGGATCGAAAAGTCGACTTCTTCTTGCTGGATGCCATAGCCGAGCTGTTCGACTTTTTGATGCAGATCGCTCAGTTTGGATTGTTCATCATCGTAATTGACCGATGCTTTTTCGGTTGCAAAATTGACCGTCGCCGACGATACGCCGGGAAGTTTCTGCAAGCCTTTCTCGACCCGGTTTGCACATGCGGCACAGGTCATTCCGGTGATCGGCAATTCCGTTTGCTTAGTAGCCATGTATAATCCCACCTTCATACCTTATAGGGGTATATTGTTTTGAAAAAAATAACTGCGTTTCCGCAGTTATTCGCTTAATGCCGCTACATCATAGCCTTGATCTTCAATAGCCGAGGCGATTTGTGCGACATCGACATTCGCGCTGTCATATGTGACATCCACTGCGCCTTGCTCAAGTGAAACGTCGACTTTTTCGACGCCGGAAAGTGCGCCGACGCTGTCTTCTACGGATTTGACACAATGTTGGCAACTCATGCCGCTTACTTGTAGGTGAACTTGTTCTTTCATGAAAAATTCCTCCTTAGTTATATGGAAAGCAGATCGCTTCCTCTATTTTATTTTCTCATCAACTTTTGGAAAGTGACGAGCAGTTCATCCAGGATCTCTTCGTCGCCTGAAGCGAGGCGGTCTTTGACACAGCTTTTTAAATGCCCGTCGAGCAGCACTTTCGTCACGCTGTTCAATGCGGACTGGGTAGCTGCCAATTGCGTGATGATGTCATCGCAATAGACATCCCGGTCCACCATGCCTTTGATGCCGCGCACTTGCCCTTCGATGCGATTCAGCCGATTCGTCAAATCACGTTTGACCGAAGGAGGATGGTGGCTTTTTCTGCAGGCATCTGGGGATGGCATTTCTTCGATTGCTTCACTCATTCAAAACCCCTCCAATTATTCGGATAGCGAATCGTTCACCGGCTTGATCCAATCGATAAGTGAACAGTTTCGATTACACCCCGAGTATACCTTAAGGGGGTATGAGCTTCAAGAGATTAACTCAAGCTTTGCATTTGTCATCAAATTGATACGTTTGAAACTCTGAAATGATGGTATTATATACGTAGATAAAGAAAAGTCAACTATTTCGAACGGAACAGTCACATCAGCGAGATCTGCACACGTCCAAATAGCAACAATTACTCCCCGAAGAGGTGATTATGGATGATTAAAAATGGAGAGATCCGCAACATTGTATCAAACCTTGCAAAACTTGGCGTCCAAGCGAAGATAACAAAATCCCGTGTAGAGCTGAGCAAAACCCTATCATTGCCTCAGCCGCCGCAAGCCTCATCGCATTCTTCATAAGAAAACTCCGACGCCCAATGCGCCGGAGTTTTTTATTTTGCTTATGAATTTTGGCTTGAGCGGTCGAACATATAGTTCTTGTGATGGAACCGCATGCTGAATACGACGCCGAGCGCCAGCATATTACCAATTAAGGAACTGCCACCGTAGCTGATGAAAGGAAGAGGAATTCCGGTGATCGGCAGCAATTGAATTGTCATGCCAATATTCTGGAAGACGTGGAACGTAATCATCGCGATGATACCGGCGCACACATAGGTGCTGAAAGTATCTTTGAACTGGATCGTGATTTTCGTCAAATGATAAATGAGCATGAAGAACAAAATAATGACGGCGCTTGCCCCGATAAAGCCGAAATCTTCAGAGATAACGGTAAAGATGAAATCGGTGTGGTTCTCCGGCACATACACTTGGCGGCCTTGATAACCTTTTCCGAATACTTCTCCCGAACCGATCGCATTCAAGGCAGCGATCAAGTTATAGCCGCCCGATTCCGCGTAGGAGTAAGGATCAAGCCAGGTGTAGATCCGTTCGAACATATACGGCTTCAAACCGAAGCGTCCGAGCAATTCCTGCATATTAAGCGTCATCCACAATAAAGTGACGCCGATGAGCGCAACGCCGCCAAAGCTTGGCAAGATGATTTTCCATGAGATTCCGGAGACGACCACAATAGCCAATGTAATGGCGATAAATACGAGCGCCGTTCCAAGGTCGGGTTGCAACAAAATAAAGCCGAGCGGTACAGCGAGCATCGCCGCAATTTTACCGAGCAATAATAAATCGGTTTTGATGGTGCTCAGCAAATGATGTTCATGATGCGAAGAAATCATTTTTGCGAGCGCTAAAATGTAGAAGGTTTTCATGAACTCGGCTGGCTGGATATTGACGAATGGCGTGTGGAACCAAGCTTTTGCGCCATTGATCGGCTGTGCGATCTGGCCTTGCCCGTCCGGTGCGATCATCAAGGCGAATAAGAGCAAAATGCCCGCTCCGTATAAATAATACGCCATTTTCTTGTATTGATCGGTATCGAAGTACATCAATACCGCGATCATCCCTGCCGACACGATATAGAATAGCGCCTGGCGCGGGACGAAATTGGTCAAGTACTGCCCCGAAGTCTGGGCAGAAGAGATCGCGACCAAGCTGACGATGAAAAACAGGAACAATATAAAGGTGAGCGACCAATCGAAACGATCGGAAAAGCTCTTGTTAGTTTGCATATCAATTCACCCATACTTTTCTTAATCTATAACGCCCATCATTATACAGCATATGCCAAACTTGTGCGCATGCAAAAAGTAATGACGATTTGAAAACAGGAATGTTTCCTAACGGGCGCCTAAGCCGTATAATGAGAGAGGAAATGGAGTGGGGCACATGGAGAAAAAGCCGTTGAAGACGGATTTTTACATACAGCATTTATATATCTATGTGAGCGAAGCGGACCGGATGGCGCTTTTTAGCGGTTTTGGCTTCGGGCATTTTCTCGAAGCGGTCGACATGCCGGAGAATCTTTTGCTTTTGAAGCATCCGTATGAGGAAGCTTCTTTTAATATGCACACCCATCTGGACTTCGCAACAAGAGAAGAATACAGTCAATTGAAAAGGGCCCGCTCTAACCGGAAAAGTGAGTTCTGCTGGGTGGATTTTCGAAGTGAAAAGCAATTGAATTCACTGACTGCGCAGGAGCAGGCGGAACTTCTCTACTTAGGGCATAAAAAAGAACCGGTGAAAAGCCCATTCTTCACGACGCTGCAAAACGAGTATGTATATTTGGCGGGCGAGGAAAAGGAATGGACCAAGATCTATTTCCGGCGCATGGAAAAACTCGGTGCATTGATCGCCAATCATTTTACGCAAATCATCCGCAAAGAAACGAACGGCCAACATTTTTTCCGCCGCCGGATGAAGGACTTGATACCGGAGTTGCCGAAAGAGCAATTCCATAAATTGCGCATGGACATGGGCGAAGGGGTGCTGCTGTCGCTGGCTGACCCTGAAAAAACGAAAAATACGATTGAACTCCACGTCCGGACCGTCGGCGAGATCGATTTCATGGATGAGTTCTGGGAAGATCTCGGGGAAACGATCGGCAAGCCGCTATCGGGACGGATTGTCTACGACCGAAAACAAAAAGGCTGGAAATGATACCTGGTAAGACGCGGGTATCATTTTTTGTTCGGGCGATTTTACAGCCGCTGACAAAAAGATTTTTCGGCTGACAACGTTCGTGATAAACTAAGCAATATGCAAAACGAAATGAGGGTCACTAATGAAAAAACGAATTGGGCTTTTATATGGCGGCAAATCCGCTGAACACGAAGTATCGTTGACAACAGCCAGCGCATTCTCTAAAGCGCTTGATTTTGATAAATACGAAGTTTACCCGATCTACATCACACAAGAAGGCGAATGGCGAAAAGGTACTCCTTTAGCTGGGCCTGTTTCTTCTATAGAAGAGCTTCAAATCGAAGGGGAAGCGGAACGTAAAAATGATATCTCCAGTTTCCTTCCAACTGGCAAAGAGCCGGCGCTCGACGTCATCATCCCGCTGCTCCACGGGCCGAACGGAGAAGACGGCACTGTACAAGGCTTGCTTGAAGTAATGAATTTGCCGTATGTCGGAAACGGCGTTCTTGCTTCATCCGCTGGCATGGACAAAGTGGTCATGAAGCAATTGTTCGAACAAGCCGGTCTGCACCAGACGCCTTACGTCTATTTCCTGCGCCGCGATTGGAAAAACAGCCAGGACCAGTGGTTGGATAAGGTCGAGCAGGAGTTAACGTGGCCAGTATTCGTCAAACCGGCAAACCTCGGTTCAAGTGTCGGCATCAGCAAAGCCGAATCGCGCGAAGAACTGATTGCCGCGGTGGAGGAAGCACTAAAATTCGACCGGAAAATCGTCATCGAACAAGGCGTTGTCGGCCGTGAAATCGAAGTCGGCGTGCTCGGGAACGATGAGCCGGAATGCTCGGTGGCAGGCGAAATCAAACCGTTGAAAGCTTTCTATGACTATCAGGCAAAATACAAAGACGGCAACACGGCGATGATCATCCCTGCAGAACTGCCGGAAGCGGTTTATGCAGAACTTGTCGATTCCGCCAAAAAAGCTTTCAAGATCCTCGACTGTACGGGACTCGTGCGCGCAGACTTTTTCGTGACAGATGCACATGAAATCATCATCAACGAAGTCAATACATTGCCGGGCTTTACGCCGTATAGCATGTTCCCATTGTTGTGGCAGCATACCGGCCTTGAGTATCCAGACTTAATCGAGAAACTTATCGCGCTTGCTATTGAACGTTTTGAAGAAAAACAATTATTGCAATTTAAAATGGATTGAGTGGGGAGAACCTATGGAAAAAACGATTGAACAGATAGCCGATTGGCTGGACATCAAGACGAATTTAAAAGGGATTGAAGTGACTGGCGTGTCGATCAATACGCGGACGCTGAAGCCGGGCGATTTGTTCATTCCGTTCCGCGGCGAAAATGCCAATGGGCATAAATATGTCCGCTATGCGATCGAAGCGGGGGCTGCCGCTGCATTATGGCAGAGCGACGAACCGGAGCCGCCGTCCGATTTGCCTTTATTGATCGTTGACGATTGCGAAAAGGCATTGCAGGAAATGGCGCGCGCTTACCGCAATGAATTGAAGGCGACCGTGATCGGCATTACCGGATCCAACGGCAAAACCTCGACGAAAGATCTGGTCGCGAGCGTCTTGAAGCCATACTATAAAGTCCAGAAAACGCAAGGCAATTTCAATAATGAACTCGGGCTGCCACTGACGATCCTGTCGTTGGATGAAGACACCAAATACGTGGTCCTCGAAATGGGCATGAGCGGCTTCGGGCAGATTCAGTTCTTGTCTGAGCTTGCACGCCCGGACTATGCGGTCATTACCAATATCGGCGAAGCGCATATGCAGGACCTCGGATCGAGAGAAGGCATCGCCGAAGCGAAGTTCGAAATCGTCGCCGGGCTCGAACAGCATGGCAAGCTTTTCTACGACGGCGATGAGCCGCTATTACTGCCGTTTGTCGAAGATTTCACACAAGCGGTATCGTTCGGCTTCGGGCCGGACAATGAATTGAGCGTGACTGATATTAAAGCGACCGAAGACGGCAGCAGTTTCTTGGTCAATGGCATCATCGACGCGAAGTTCGCCATCCCTGTGCTTGGCGAACATCAGGTAAAAAACACCTTGCCTGCGATCTTAATTGCCCTAGAAGCTGGATTGACGGAAGAAGAAATCCGCCGCTCGTTGAAAAATGCTGCACTGACTGATATGCGCATGCAGCTGATTCCTGCTGATAACGGTGCAGTATTCATCAATGATGCATACAACGCGGCGCCGACTTCCGTAAAAGCGGCACTGAACTTTATCCGTGAGACGACGATGAAAGAAACAAAATGGGCAGTGCTCGGCGATATGCTCGAACTTGGCGAACACGAACAGCGCTTCCACGAAGAGCTGGCAAGTTCGATCGGCCCGGAACTCGAAGGCGTTTGCCTGTATGGCCCGCGCATGAAATGGCTGTATGACAAACTGGCCACTTCTTATGAAGGGAAATTATTGTGGAGCGAAGACGATTACGGCCCGATCATCGACCTTTTGAAGAAAAACGTCAAGAAAGATACAGCTGTTCTCGTCAAAGGTTCGCGTGGCATGGCGCTTGAAAAAGTCATCGAACCGTTCACCAGCCAATGAAAACCGGCGTCTTGTGCATCCATGGGTTTACCGGCGGGCCGTTTGAAGTCGAGCCGTTTGCCGATTACTTGAACGAGCAGACGGATTGGGTCATTGAAATTCCAACATTGCCTGGGCATGGCGAAAAGCTTGAACTCGGTGAACAAAGTGCGGAAGTTTGGATGATGGAAGCGGAGCTGGCACTGAAACGCCTGAAAGCGAAAGCCGACCGTGTCATCATCGTCGGCTTCTCGATGGGCGGGCTGATCGCGCTTTACTTGTCGATGCGTTATAAAATCGACCGGCTTGTGTTATTGAGTGCGGCCGTGAAATACATCAGCCCGATACAGATCCGGGAAGAAGTTCGAGAAGCGATACGTGATGTGCTCGGCAGGCGCATCAATCAAAATGCGCTGTTCCATCTATATGAATACAAATTCCGTAATACGCCGATCCGGTCGACGATTGAGTTCCTGCGCGTCGTCAAGACCGTAGAACCTTATTATCATTTGATCGATGTACCGGCGTTTATCGTCCAAGGCGAAAAAGACAGTGTCGTCCCGCCGTCCGCAGCTCAGCATATATACGATCACCTCGGTTCAAAAGAAAAGCATCTTTATCACTCGGCAACCGGCAAGCATTTGATCTGCTATAGCGACGATGCTGCCGAATGGTTTCCGAAAGCCTTGGAATTCATGCGTCAGGGACAGTAAACTGATAATTGGAACCTTTGCATATCAATTGCATGTGCAGATAAAGCGTGTTATTCTGTTTAGAGCAATGGATACATTTTTGAGACACTCTTCCTTCGTGAAGAGGTTTTTTTTGAGCATAAACGGTTTGTTCTACTTAATGGGGAAGACAACCCCCGCTGTGCAGACCGCTCGGCAACGACCGAGCTTTTCCTGTTCACACATCCCCTCTGACTTAAAACTCCAGAGCATGATTTTCGACGTGAAAGTTCTTAATAAAGGCTCGACCTTGTCATAAATTCATCTAAAATGTGTACCATTTGTAAATAAGATGAAGACAAAAGGAGATTGAAAAAATTTGGTTAAATTTACAGAATTAAACATCAGCGAAACAACATTGAAATCCGTAAGACGTATGGGCTTTGAGGAAGCGACACCTATCCAGGAAGGCACAATCCGCCTGGGCATGGAAGGCAAAGACATTATCGGGCAAGCACAAACAGGTACTGGTAAAACAACCGCTTTCGGTATTCCGTTGATCGAGAAAATCGACACACGCGACGGAAATGTGCAAGGTTTGGTCATTGCACCGACACGCGAATTGGCGATCCAAGTTTCTGAAGAACTTTACAACCTAGGTAAAGACAAAAACGTGCGTATCTTGTCCGTATTCGGAGGCCAGGAAATCGGCCGCCAGATCCGCGCTTTGAAAAACCGCCCTCAAATCATCGTCGGCACGCCTGGTCGTTTGCTTGACCACATCAACCGCCGCACGCTGAAACTTGAAAACGTCAATACACTCGTGTTGGATGAAGCTGATGAAATGCTGAACATGGGCTTCATCGAAGACATTCAGTCAATCATGTCGAATGTCCCTGAAACCCGTCAGACGCTTCTGTTCTCTGCAACAATGCCGGATCCGATTCGCCGCATCGCAGAAAAATTCATGAAGACACCTGAAATCGTTAAAATCAAGTCGAAAGAAATGACTGTCGAGAACATCGAGCAGTTCTATGTGAAATCTGTAGAACGCGAGAAGTTCGACATCCTTTCCCGTTTGTTGAACGTTCAACAGCCGGAACTTGCCATCGTCTTCGGACGTACGAAGCGCCGTGTCGACGAATTGGCGAAAGCTTTGAACCTCCGCGGTTACCTTGCAGAAGGAATCCACGGCGACCTTAGCCAAGCGAAACGCATGTCTGTTTTGAAGCAATTCAAAGCAAACAAAATCGACATCCTTGTTGCAACTGATGTAGCAGCACGCGGTCTTGATATCTCAGGCGTATCACACGTATACAACTTCGATATCCCGCAAGACCCTGAAAGCTATGTTCACCGTATCGGCCGTACTGGCCGTGCAGGCAAAAAAGGCGTAGCCGTAACGTTCGTTACACCACGCGAAATGGGCTACTTGTCAATCGTTGAAAGAACGACGAAGAAGAAAATGGAAGCTCTAGTTCCTCCGACTGCTGACGAAGCGGTTATCGGACTTCAGCGTGTTGCGATGGAACAATTGGAAACAATGACTGAGAAAAACAATCTTGGCAGCTATCGTGAACTTGCAACAGAAATGTTGGACAAGCACGATGCAGTTGATTTGATTGCAGCAGCACTTAAAACGCTAACGAAAGATCCGGAAGATGCTCCTGTCCAAATTACTGAAGAGCGCCCATTGCCATCACGTGGCGGTGGCGGCTACAAAGGTAAAGGTGGCGGACGTTCATCCGGCGGCGGATATAAAGGCAAAGGCGGCGGCGGACGTCCATCAAGCGGTGGCTACAAAGGCCGTCGCGAGTCATCAAGCTCAAGCCGTCCTTCAGGCGGAGGGCGTCCAGGACGCACTCGCCGTCACGAATCCTAAAATCCAATCAATAAGATAACAAGACGGAGAACCGGCAGCAACTGTCGATTCTCCGTCTTTTTTGTCGTTTCGGAATAAGGTACAATGAAATGAAACGTTCCGGTTCATGAAACGTATAGATGAAGAGAGTACTCTTGATTGGAGATGACATAATGAACCATCAACCGAAAAACCGGATCTCTCGAAAAGGGCTGACTGTCTGGCGCCTCTATGGAATGATCGAGACAGTGGTCGTCGCAGTGCTGTTGGCCGGTGTAGGCACTCTTGCATATTTTTTCGACTGGCCAAATTGGATCTATGCCGCAGCGGGCGGATTATTAGTGCTGTTTGCTTTTCTATTCGTTTATTTATTCCCGAAAATCCGTTGGGAAAGGTGGCGCTACGAAGTGCGCGACCAGGAAATCGAATTGCAGCACGGCTTGTTCATCGTCAAACGGACGCTTGTGCCAATGGTCCGCGTCCAGCATGTCGACACTGAACAAGGACCGATTCTCCGCAAATACGACCTGTCGGAGATCTCCATTTCGACTGCGGCGACAACCCATACCATTCCAGCATTGATTACAGAAGAAGCGGATGAACTGCGCTCCCGTATTTCCGTGCTCGCAAGGGTGGCGGAAGATGATGTCTGAGACGCGCTATAAACTGCATCCGATTTCAGCACTCATTAATTTCTTGAAAGGCTTAAAAGAATTGATCTTGCCTTTTGTAATCATCTTCGGCGCAAACTTATTCCGCGAGGACGGGATCTCGGGCATGTTCAACCAAGGCTGGCAAGGTTTATTGCCGCTGCTCATCGGTGGCGTGGTGCTGTTGTTCATGCTGATTGCCGGCATCATCAAATGGAAACGCTTTGTCTACTGGTTTGAAGATGGGGAGCTGCGGATCGAATACGGCTTGTTCGTCAAAAAGAAACGCTATATCCCGTTTGAACGAATCCAAAGCTTGAATTACACGGAAGGGATTTTCCACCGTCCGTTTGGGCTCGTCAAAGTGAAAGTCGAAACGGCCGGCTCCGGAAAAGCGGGGCAGTCGGAAGCGGAACTGACCGCCATTTACCGTGCGGAAGCTGACCGTATCGAACAGGAAATGCATATGGCGAAGCGCGGCTATGCCACACAAACCGCGGCGTCCGGTGAAAAGCTCTACGGGCCGGCCGAAGCGGAGCCGCCGCGCGAGGAGCCTGTGGAAGAACAAGCGCGTGTCTTGTACCGCATGAGCATGAAGGAATTATTGGTGCTCGCGACCACTTCGGGAGGAATCGGTGTCGTCATTTCCGGTGTCGCCTTATTTCTGTCGCAGTTTGCCGAGCTGATTCCCTACGACGCGATCTACGAGGAAGTCATGCTGTTCATGCGCTTCGGCTATCTGGTCGTTGCATTGACCGTATTTGCAGGGTTATTGCTTGCATGGGTCATTTCAGTGGCCATGACACTCATCGCCAATTATCAATTCACCATCCTTGCAGACGATGAACGGATCTACATTACACGCGGCTTATTGGAGAAGAAAAAAGTTTCTGTGCCGTTCAACCGTGTACAGGGCATTAAAATGACGCAAAATCCACTGCGCCAATTATTCGGCTATGTCAACGTCACGGTCGAAAGCGCAGGGGGCACCTTGGCCGATAAAGATGAAAAGATCCGTTTATTCCCGCTCGTTAAGCAAGAGAAGATGAAGCCGGTCCTGGATGAACTGTTCCCGGATTTCGACTGGTCTCCGGAATTGACCCGCTTGCCGAAAAGAAGCCGTCCGTTCTTTTACCGACTGTCGATCGGCTGGCTCGTTCCGGCATTAGCGGCGCTCGGCTATTTCTTCTATCCTTATGGCTTATGGGCACTTGCGGTCGTTCCGGTCATCATTGCAATCGGCCTCTGGCAGCACCGTTCGGCGGGTTATGCCATCTCGGGGCGCCAATTGACGGCGCAATTCCGCGGCATTAGCTTACACCGATTCTACATGCTGAAAAAACGCATTCAAGTGGTAGCGGTGACGCGCACGATTTTCCAGCGCCGCCGCGATGTCGCTTCTGTCCATGCAACAATCAAATCCGGCATGCTCGGAGCCACCGCGCTCGTGCCGAGTTTGGCACGGGAAGATGCTGAACGCATCCTGGCTTGGTATGAACCATCAAGGCAGCGCCAGGTAATGGATCAGGAACCAACGAAAAACCCTCAGCCGAGTGAATTCGGCTGAGGGTTTTTTCATGAGGGTCAGCGGCGGTTTTTGGCGCGCCAGCTGACGATGCGTTTTGGATGGAAATAGCTGAGCCCGATTAAAAAGCCAGTGATCATGCCGGCGATGTGGGCCGTGACGTTGATGTTTGGCGTCACAAATGTCATGACTATACTAATGACGATAATCGGGAGTATAATTTGTTTGAGTTGCGGCAATGCACGTCCGCCGTAATAGACGAGGGCACCGAACGCGCCGAAGATCCCGAAAATCGCGCCGCTTGCCCCGACATGTACATAATCGAGCGGCTGCAGGAAATAAGTGGCCGCCGAAGCGAAAAGGCCGGCCAGCATATAAATGGTGATAAAACGCATCTTGCCGGTCAAACGCTCAAGTTCCGGTCCGAACAGGAATAGCGAGAACATATTGAACAGCAAATGCATAAATCCCCCGTGGAGGAAGATCGGCGTCACAAAGCGCCACCACTCGCCGTTCGCGATGTGGAAGTTCGACCCGACGCCGTAATAGTAAATGTATTCGCCAAGCATCGGCAAAAATGTCAGCAAGTGAATGAGGACATTCAACGCGATCAAAGTTGATACGACGGGGTACATTCTTAAGTACTGCGAAAAACTTTCTCTTCTGATAAACAATAAGGTCACCTCAATTTCATAGCTTTATTATACCCGTTACCCATTTGCGAATGAAAGGAGAAACCTTTATGATAACAGGAATCGGTCTTGATATTGTCGAGCTGGAGAGAATCCGCAAGCTCGATGAAAGATCTTCGAAATTCCGCGAGCGTGTCCTGACCGAATCGGAGCTTGTCGAGTATCTTCTATTGAAGAATAAACGCAGAACTGAATTTTTGGCAGGGCGTTTTGCGGCGAAAGAAGCATTCGCCAAAGCCCGCGGTACCGGAATCGGCGCAGCATGCCCTTTTTCGGATATGGAAATCAGAAAAGATGAAAACGGCAAACCCGGCATGTTTTTCCGCGGTGCGGAATGCGGGTTCGTTTCGATCACCCATTCAAAAGAATTTGCCGCCGCGCAAGTTGTTTTGCAAACCGAATGAACAGGATGTGTAGAATATGGAAATGTATCGACCAACAAAAGCAGTCATTAATTTAGAAGCGATCCGCAATAACCTGTCGGCGTTTCAAAAACGGGCTGGCGACGCTGAAGTGATCGCAGTCGTTAAAGCGGACGGCTACGGACATGGGGCAGAAGAAATTGCCCGTACTGCTGTTGATTGCGGCGTCCGCATGTTGGCAGTCGCCACGCCGGACGAAGCGTTGTTGCTGCGACGTGCGGGGATTGAACAGGAGCTACTCGTAATGGGGGCAGTGCCTGCTGCATTCGTGCCCGTAGCGCAGCGCGAAAATGTCATCATCACCGCCTTGTCGCTCGAGTGGATCGAGGCGGCTGAAAAAGCGGCTGTTTCAGAACAGCCGCTGCGGGTTCATTTGAAAGTCGATACCGGAATGGGGCGTCTTGGCATACAGCCTGAGGAAGCGCAGGAGGCATTTGCCAAACTGGCTTCGGAAAAATTTTCATTCGACGGCATCTTCACTCATTTCGCGGCAGCAGACGAGCAGAATCCGGCGCTTTTTGAACAGCAGGTTGAACGGATGAATGGCGTCTTGGAGCAGTTGCCGGAAGGGGTCATGGTTCATGTGTCGAACAGCGCCGCGGCGCTTATGCACCCGTCCGTCGCTTGTGATGCCGTGCGGATCGGCATCTCGCTTTACGGCATCTCCCCGTCGCCTTATGTCGGCGAGCATTCACCGATCACGCTTGAGCCGGCACTCAGCCTAGAAACGCAAATCGTCCACATCAAAAAAGTTCAGCCGGGTGCGACGATCAGCTACGGCGCGACTTACCGGAGTGAAGACGAAGAGTGGATCGCCACGCTTCCTGTCGGCTATGCAGACGGCATGCTGCGCGGCTTGCAAGGGCAAGAAGTGTTAGTGCGCGGCGAACGGGTGCCGATTGTCGGGCGCATTTGTATGGATCAATGCATGATCCGCCTGAAAGAACAGCTTCCGGTCGGAGAACCGGTCCAGTTGATCGGCCGCCAAGGGGACGGGGAAGTCTTGATCGACGAATGGGCCGAAAAGCTGGGCACAATCCCCTATGAGATCCCTTGTATTTTGACAAAGCGGGTTCCGCGCATCTATGTGAATGGCACCAAAAATGCCGGATCGCCTTTTCAGTCGAACGATTCAATGGTAAGATGAGAAGGTAAACTAGACAGAGATCGGGATTTTCGGAGGTGTCGGCTGTGTACGAGAAGTCAAAGACGAAAGAAGTGGTAGTCAAGTTGCCGAAGCAATTCATGTCGGAGCTTACTGCCCACTCAGGTGAACGCATTGAGGAGAACGGTGAATTCATCTATGTATCCACTCAACGGGTAACAAAAAATGTCTACGATTCATATCATATTCGGGAAGCGATGATCAAGGGCTACGTGGAAATGTCGCAGATCAACCTGTCGATTGCCTGCGAATGTTCGCACGCTGAGTACGAAGCGGAGCACACGACAGTGCAACTCGTAAGCGGAGGGTGACAACTTGATTGTAAAACGCGGGGATGTTTTTTTCGCAGAATTATCACCGGTCGTCGGGTCTGAGCAAGGTGGGACCCGTCCGGTCTTGGTGATACAAAACGATATCGGGAACCGATTTAGTCCGACAGTGATCATTGCGGCGATCACCGCCCAGATCCAGAAAGCCAAATTGCCGACCCACGTGGAAATCAACGCCAAGAAATACGGCTTTGAGCGTGATTCTGTTATTTTGCTTGAACAATTGCGGACGATTGATAAATCGCGCTTGACTGATAAGATTACACAGCTGGACGATGCGTTGATGGAAAAGGTAGATGAAGCCTTGGAAATTAGTGTCGGACTTGTAAAATTTTAGCATACATACTCCATGGAAATACCCCGAGATGGCTTTTCTCGGGGTATTTTCGTATAGAAAATCATCATAATCGGGACGGTTCATCAAAAAAGATGTGAAATGCTCCGTTTTCCGATACAATGGATAGACAAGTATGAAATTGTGGCTGCAAGGGTCACCGGGAGGGTTTTACGACAAGATGAACAAACAAATGGCTACATATATACAAGAAAACATGACCGACATCATTGCCAAATGGCAACAAATGATGAGAGATGAGAAAGGCGAACCCTCATTTCAGGTGATGTCGGAAGAGATGGTGAACCAGACGAGCCGCGAATTCGCAGGGCTGATGACTTCGAGTCTTCTTGAAAGCCATCAAGTTTACGAAGACCGCTTGCAGGATTTTGCCGAGAAAGTGGTCCGCCTTGGCTGGTCGATCACGTTCATGACGAAAGCGATCGACCATTTTGCTGAAATCGTCTACGAAGGAATGCGTGAAGCCGGTACGATCCATCCGGATAATATGGATGGATTTATCCACGAATTTGCGAATTGGGCCACGCCGATCCGCAACAGCATGATCGACACGTACTCTAAAACCTGGGAGCGCACGGTCAGCCTGCAGAAGATTGCATTGCAGGAACTGTCCGCTTCCCTGATTCCGGTGTTCGATAAAGTTTCTGTCATGCCGCTCGTCGGAACGATTGATACGGAACGGGCGAAATTGATTATGGAGAACCTGCTCGACGGTGTTGTGAAACATCGTGCGGAAGTGGTGCTGCTGGATATTACAGGTGTGCCGGTCGTCGATACGATGGTCGCCCACCATATTATTCAAGCCGCAGATGCAGTGCGTTTGGTCGGGGCGAAATGTATGCTCGTCGGGATCCGCCCGGAAATTGCCCAGACGATCGTAACGCTCGGCATCAATTTGAACGACTTTACGACAACGAGCACATTGCAGCGTGGCGTAGAACAGGCGCTGGCGTGGACAAACCGAAAATTGTGGAGGTTGAAGAAGTATGAATGTGAGAATCCCAATTCTAAAACTGAAAGATACATTAATCGTTTCGATCCAATGGGAGCTGGATGACCAGACGGCATTGCAGTTCCAGGAAGATCTTTTGACTAAATTGCATGAAACCAGCGCCCGTGGGGTGGTCATCGATTTGACGTCCATCGATTTTATTGATTCATTCATTGCCAAGGTGCTTGGGGATGTCATCAGCATGTCCAGCCTGATGGGGGCAAGAGTGGTTATTACCGGTATCCAGCCGGCGGTTGCCATCACTTTGATCGAGCTCGGAATTCGACTTGAAGATGTTATGACGGCACTTGACCTAGAGAACGGCTTGGAGAAACTTCAACTGGAATTGGAGGCTTGAAGATGAGCGACCAATCCTCAGTGGAAATTTTAACGGAATGGGATATTGTTGCGGCACGACAGCTCGGGCGCAATGTCGCCAAAGAGCTCGGCTTCGGCACTGTGGACCAAGCGCGGATCACGACAGCCATCAGCGAGCTTGCCCGCAATATTTATTTATACGCCGGTCAGGGCAGGATTGAGATTCAGCAGCTGACCGAAAACGGCATGAAGGGAATCCTGATTATCGCCGCCGATAGCGGCCCGGGAATCCCGGATGTCAGAAAAGTAATGGAAGACGGTTTTACGACATCAGGAGGATTGGGTGCAGGCCTGCCAGGTGTCAAGCGCTTAATGGACGATTTCAAGATCGAAACGATCCAAGGCGAAGGGACAGATATACGGGCTACGAAGTGGCTCCGCTAGGGGGAACGCTAAATGCCTCAACACATTGAAGCACAGTATCAAGAAATTCTGAACGAATACGTAAAAAAGCAGACGGAGCAAAATTTGTACGTCGGCCAAAATTTCAGCAGGCAACTGATTCTGGAGAACATTTCTCCGGAAGAAGTGATCAGCATGCACAAAGCAGCCATCCGGGAGCTCTATAGTGATCTCCCGGATGTTGTTTGGCATTCATTCGATTTCCTGATTGAAATGATGATCAATTACGGCTTGGCCTTGCAAGAACGCCAAAGTTTACTGAAGCGCCAGGAAGAGCTGAAAGTGGAAATGGACTTGGCGGCAAATGTACAGGAAACTTTGCTCAAGACGAAATTGCCGTCGCTTGATGGGCTCGATATCGGCTTATTGTCGATCCCGGCCAAGAAGATGAACGGGGATTATATCTATTTTGTCAGTGATTATGATGGATACGCCGGAGTAGCTGTTGCCGATGTCATCGGAAAAGGCCTGCCGGCAGCTCTTTGCATGTCCATGATCAAATTCGGCATGGACAGTTTGAACAGCTCGCACGCCTTGCCGAAAGACGTGCTCGGTGTCATTAACCGGATCGTTGAAAAAAGCGTCGACGACTCAATGTTCGTGTCGATGTTCTACGCGAATTACGATGCAGGGGCAGCCAGGCTCACTTACGGGTCGGCCGGGCACGAACCTGCCATTCTCTATCGCGCGAATGCAGGGGAATTTGATGAACTCGAAGCAAAAGGCTTGTTGCTCGGCGTTTCCCCGGCCGCGGTTTATGAAGAGCATTCGATCACCCTGGACAAAGGCGATATGGTCATCATGATGACGGACGGGGTGACCGAGGGCCGGACAGAGGAAGGTTTTATCGAGCGCGAGGTCATTTACAAACTGATCGAGCAAAAGAAAGACCAACCAGCTCAGGCAATTGTTCAACATGTCTACGATGAGCTTGAACGGATGCAAAATGCAGAACTGCAGGATGATTTCACTTTAGTGGTTTACAAGAAGGTTTAATTTGATGTTTAAAGTCATTGAATAGCGGGTAACAAAGCTTAGAATGGCTTTTTTTAGCCGAATTGAATCATACAAAACGGGGTGTCATATAGAGATGAATATTCAAGTTAATTTGACAGAAAATGAAAATAAATTAAAAGGCGATATTCACGGGGAAATCGATGCGCATACAGCACCGGTACTCCGCGAAAAATTAGAAGCGTACCAGGCGCAAGAAGGCTTGAATGCCGAATTGGACTTATCCGGTGTCGATTACATGGATAGTACAGGCTTGGGCGTCTTTGTCGCGTTCTATAAATCCATCAACGCAAAAGGCGGCCATTTGAAACTGACTGGACTTTCGAGCCGCTTGAAACGCCTATTTGATATCACTGGCCTCGGCGATATTATGGATATTGAAGCAGCAGTCGGGAAGGGTGGGAATTAATCATGCGTCCTTTCGATTATGTAGAGATGCGCGTCCCGGCCAAATCCCAGTATGTAGGCGTTGCCCGTCTGACGATTTCAGGCCTTGCAAGCCGCATCGGGTTTTCTTTTGATGATATTGAAGATTTGAAAATCGCTTCGAGTGAAGCAGTGACAAACGCTGTACAGCACGCTTATTCAGAAGGCGAAGAAGGCGAAGTAGTCATCGGTTGTGCATTGTATGAAGATAAAATCGAAATCATGGTAGCCGACCACGGCCAAAGCTTCAACTTTGAAGAGACTAAGGCAAAAGTGGGCCCTTATCACGACCAGGAAGAGGGAGCGTTCCTGCGCGAAGGGGGTCTCGGCCTGTATTTGATCGAAACGCTTATGGATGAAGTGAAAGTGCATCATCAGGAAGGCGTTACTGTCTTTATGACCAAGCATGTTGAAGGAGAGCGGGTGGAAGAGGATGTCGAAACAATCTCATCCTAATCAGCCAACGAAAGAACAGGTACTGGAATGGATTGAAGCTTATCAAAAAACCGAGGACGAGGAAGCACAGACAAACCTTGTCCTTAATTACCGTCGTCTCGTGGAATCGATTGCCCGCAAGTATTCAAACGGGAAATCCTATCACGAAGACATCGCACAAGTGGGCATGCTTGGCTTGCTCGGTGCAATCCGGCGTTATGATCCATCCTATGGCCGCAGCTTCGAAGCTTTCGCGGTGCCGACCATCATCGGCGAGATCAAGCGCTTTTTGCGTGACAAAACATGGGCGATCCATGTGCCGCGCCGCATAAAAGAGCTGGGCCCACGAATCAAAGCGACTGTTGAAGTACTGACGACAGAGCTTCAGCGTTCTCCACAGGTTTGGGAAATCGCTGAATATCTGGATGTCGACGAAGACGACGTTTTGGAAGCGATGGAGATGGGCAAAAGCTATCAAGCGCTTTCCATGGACCATTCACTCGAGGCGGATTCGGACGGCAGTACGGTTACATTGTTTGATGTAGTCGGCCAAGAAGATGACGGATATGAAAAAGCGGATCAGCGCATGCTCGTGGCGGAAGCGATGAATGTCCTTTCCGATCGGGAAAAGCAGATCATCCAATACACCTACATAGAGCAGCTGAGCCAGAAGGAAGCGGGCGACCGGCTGGGGATTTCCCAGATGCACGTTTCACGCCTTCAACGAAAAGCTATCAAAAAGCTTCAGGAAGCTATTTTGGCTGCCGGCGGGGTTTCCTAGTGGAAGAAATTCGCCATGAAAATGTGGAAGCCTATGCCTACAACGCAGCGAAAAAAGGGAATTATGAATCCGGCGACAGCTATTTCACTGTTTTGACGGACGATTACTTTATTTGCTCCGTAGCCGATGGTTTGGGAAGTGGGCCTGTAGCGCGCGAATCGTCACAGGTCATCCCACAGATCCTGAAAGAATATCATCATGAGACGATCGATCAATTGATGAACCGCTTTAATGGTTTGATGATGCAAAAACGTGGGGCAGCAGTCGCTATCTTTAAAGTGGATTTCAAGAAACGTACATTGGAATACAGTTGTGTAGGCAATATCCGTTTCTATCTTTATAGAAGAGAAACCGATGAAGTGATTTATCCACTACCAGTCATGGGCTACCTATCGGGGAGGCCTCAAAAGCTGAAAACCCAGCTGTATACGTATTTGGAAAATGACTTGTTCTTGATTCACTCAGATGGCGTGGATTTACGCAATCCAAAAGCGATGATGAGAAGAGCAGGAGCGCCTAGACGTCTGTATGAAGACATTCTTGCGTCCATTCAAACAGGCGACGATGCCACATTAATTTCAGGAAGCCTTCTCCATTGAGGAGAGGCTTCTTTTTTTGTGGAAAAAGCAAGGGGGGCTTGTTTCTCCGGTTAACCATAGGCATGTTAAAATAGAGAGGCAGAAAGGAAGTGCATAGAATGGATACTCAGCAATTGCACGCATTAATCGCCAAAGAAGCCGGTGTCAAACCAAACCAGGCAAAGCAAGTCATTGAGCTGCTTGAAGACGGAAACACGGTGCCTTTTATCGCCCGTTATCGAAAAGAAGCGACCGGTTCATTGGATGAAGTTCAAATAAAGGCAGTAGAAGATCGTTATACATATATCCAGAATTTGGAACAAAGAAAAATAGATGTGATCCGTTCGATTGAAGAACAGCAACAATTGACTCCAGAGCTTGAAAAAGCCATCAAAGGAGCCACTGTTCTCCAAAGAGTAGAAGATTTGTACCGCCCTTATAAACAAAAACGCCGCACAAAAGCGATTATCGCAAAAGAAAAAGGGCTGCAGGGACTGGCAGATTGGCTTTTGAAACCGGGAAAGAACAGTTGAAAACCGCGACGGAACAATATATCAGCACTGAAAAGGGGTTGAAACAGCGGAAGAAGCGATAGCAGGAGCACAGGATATTTTGGCTGAACTTTTGCGGACGACCCTGATATCCGTGAAAAAGCACGTCGAATGACCCGTGATACAGGCTTGCTGGAAACAACGGCTAAAAAAGGGCATGAAGACGAGAAACAAGTCTTCCAAATGTATTATGAATACAGTGAAGCAATCAAAAAAATCGTCCCACACCGTATTTTGGCCATCAACCGGGGCGAAAAAGAAGGTGTATTGAAAGTGACTGTCACACCTCCAGTCGACCGGATCATCCGGTTAATGAAAGATAAATGGATGAAAACAGCAAGCCCTGCCGCGAAAGAAGTGGAAGAGGCAATAGAAGACAGCTACAAACGCTTGATCCAGCCATCCATTGAACGTGAAATCCGCACAGAACTAAGTGAAAAAGGTGAAACGCAGGCCATACACATCTTTTCGGAAAACCTTCGCAATCTTTTATTGCAGCCTCCGATGAAAGATAAAATGGTGCTCGGCATTGATCCGGCATACCGTACGGGCTGTAAATTAGCAGTGATAGATGCGACAGGGAAATTATTGGAAGTAGCGGTCATTTATCCGCATCCGCCAAAATCCGATCAAAAAGGCGCGAAGAAAATCTTACAGCGTCTAACGGACACCTACCCTATTGAAATCATGGCGATCGGAAATGGCACAGCATCACGTGAGACCGAACAATTCGTTGCGGATTTCCTCGGTGAAAATCCGAAAAAAGCATCTTACGTCATCGTCAACGAAGCTGGGGCCAGTGTTTACTCGGCTTCCGATGTAGCGCGTGCAGAGTTTCCGGACTTGCAAGTCGAAGAACGCAGTGCAGCTTCCATCGCCCGCCGCCTTCAAGATCCGCTTTCTGAACTCGTAAAGATCGATCCGAAAGCAGTAGGTGTTGGACAATACCAACACGATGTCTCGCAGAAAAAGCTGGCAGACCAATTGACCTTCGTTGTTGAGACTGCAGTCAACCAAGTCGGCGTGAACGTCAACTCAGCTTCAGCTTCTCTCCTTCAATACGTCGCTGGACTCAGCAAGACCGTCGCTGAGAACATCATTAAAGTGCGTGATGAAAACGGCCGCTTCACTTCCCGTGTCCAGTTAAAGAAAATTCCTCGCCTTGGAGCCAAGACTTATGAACAAGCAGTTGGCTTCCTGCGCATAACGGAAGGAAAGAATCCGCTAGACGCTACCGGCATTCACCCAGAAAGTTATGAAGCTGCCGAAAGGATCCTCAAGTTGATCGATGCGGACAAGAAAATGATTGGGCGCCCAGAAATTATCGCGAAGCTGGAAGACTTGGACCTAGAGTCATTAAGCCGGGAGTGGGAAGTTGGCAAAGTGACACTTAAAGACATTGTGGATGCGTTGAAGAAACCCTTCCGCGACCCGCGAGATGAGTTCCCTCAGCCATTGTTAAAGAGCGACGTCTTAAAGATGGAAGACTTAACTCCTGGAATGGAAGTGCAAGGAACAGTGCGCAACGTGGTCGACTTCGGAGCTTTCGTCGACATTGGCGTGAAACAGGACGGGTTGGTCCACATCTCTAAATTGAAAAAGGGATTTGTTAAACACCCACTTGATGTCGTGGCGGTTGGAGATATCGTTACTGTATGGGTCGACCAGGTCGAAAAACAAAAAGGCCGCATTGCCTTGACAATGTTGCCACCAAAAGAACAACAGCCTGATCTTCAGGAGAGATAAGATGACGAACGAAGAATTGACTAAGATGATTGCGGAGATTTCCCGCGACATCTTCGGAAAGCCATTCCGCCATCATGGCATATTCAACAAACGCCTTCGGACAACAGGCGGCCGTTACTTACTGGGTTCGCATAACATTGAAATCAACCCGGCCTCATATGAAAAGTTTGGCGGTGACGAATTGACGGGCATCATTAAGCATGAGCTGTGCCATTATCACCTCCACCTTGAAGGAAAAGGATACAAACATCGGGACAAGGATTTTCGAGAGTTGTTACAAGAGACAGGGTCTCCGCGCTTTTGTTCTCTCCTCGCAGAGAAACGACGGAGAACAAATGGCTTTCATCTATATGAATGCATCTCCTGTAAAACAGAATTCCCGAGAAGGATCCGTATGAACACTGCCAAGTACAGATGCGGACGTTGTAGCGGCAAGCTGCGGATGAAAAGAGAAAAGGATTTATAAAGAAAGAGCCGCTGAAAAAGCGGCTCTTTCTTTGTGTCTAGCAACTTGCAGTATTTTCTTTTCGCTAGTCGGAGATGAGCGAAAGAAAATGCTGGCGACTTGTATTCAATAGAAGAAGGGTAAGGGCGGACCTATAAAAGTTCGGAGGAATCACCCGCCGTTCATAGGTTCTCAGCCGTTCATGATCTATTAACGAAAGAGAAGTATGGGTCAGCTGAATGTTCTATCGCCTCGGCAAATTTGAAGTAGATTGCTAAACGAAACACTGAACTCAAATTAAAATGTAAAATGATGAATAAAAGTATTGACGATTCCTGTCAGGCTCTTTATAATAGAAAAAGTCGACAAGTACTTAAACATTATTCCGAAGTAGCTCAGTGGTAGAGCACCGCACTGTTAATGCGATGGTCGTAGGTTCGAGTCCTACCTTCGGAGCCATTTAATTGGCCCCTTGGTCAAGCGGTTAAGACACCGCCCTTTCACGGCGGTAACACGGGTTCGAATCCCGTAGGGTCACCATACATATATTGAATTACTTTTCTAATATAATACTTGTGTGCGATACAATTGAAAATATTATTATTGTCGCGGGGTGGAGCAGTTCGGTAGCTCGTTGGGCTCATAACCCAAAGGTCGCAGGTTCAAATCCTGCCCCGCAACCAAATGGTCCCGTGGTGTAGCGGTTAACATGCCTGCCTGTCACGCAGGAGATCGCCGGTTCGATCCCGGTCGGGACCGCCATTTTTCAATGGGGTATAGCCAAGCGGTAAGGCAACGGGTTTTGATCCCGTCATGCCCTGGTTCGAATCCAGGTACCCCAGCCAATTTCAGGGTTACTGAGACGAACTTCAACTTGAATGATTAGTTCTTGACAATGAAGATCTGAAGTTATATAATAGAATTTGTCTCAAAATATATTATTTGCGGTCGTGGCGGAATGGCAGACGCGCTAGGTTGAGGGCCTAGTGGGAGAAATCCCGTGGAAGTTCGACTCTTCTCGGCCGCACCATACATATCAATTATTATTTGCGCCCGTAGCTCAATTGGATAGAGTACTTGACTACGAATCAAGCGGTTAGAGGTTCGAGTCCTCTCGGGCGCGCCATTTATTTTCTATTATAATATGCGGGTGTAGTTTAGTGGTAAAACCTCAGCCTTCCAAGCTGATGATGAGGGTTCGATTCCTTCACCCGCTCCATCATTATTTTGAACCTTGAAAACTGAACAGCAAAACGTCAACGAAAGACGTCACGAGCGCCTTGGTGCGCGAACGGCTTTTGCGATGGTCGCCCCTGGGCGGTCGGAGCAATCAGCCATTCCGAACTTCGGTGTTCGTGACTTAACTACTGATCAGCGTATGCAGATCAAAGCGAATCGCGCGTCTTTTAGACGGCGATACGCCAGCAACTATTGAGCAATCAATACTACTCTATAATGGAGAGTTTGATCCTGGCTCAGGACGAACGCTGGCGGCGTGCCTAATACATGCAAGTCGAGCGGAGATCATGGAGCTTGCTCCATGATCTTAGCGGCGGACGGGTGAGTAACACGTGGGCAACCTGCCCTGCAGATCGGGATAACTCCGGGAAACCGGTGCTAATACCGAATAGTTTGCGGCCTCTCATGAGGCGGCACGGAAAGACGGTTTCGGCTGTCACTGCAGGATGGGCCCGCGGCGCATTAGCTAGTTGGTGAGGTAACGGCTCACCAGGCCACGATGCGTAGCCGACCTGAGAGGGTGATCGGCCACACTGGGACTGAGACACGGCCCAGACTCCTACGGGAGGCAGCAGTAGGGAATCTTCCGCAATGGACGAAAGTCTGACGGAGCAACGCCCGTGAGTGAAGAAGGTTTTCGGATCGTAAAACTCTGTTGTGAGGGAAGAACAAGTACCAAGTAACTACTGGTACCTTGACGGTACCTCACCAGAAAGCCACGGCTAACTACGTGCCAGCAGCCGCGGTAATACGTAGGTGGCAAGCGTTGTCCGGAATTATTGGGCGTAAAGCGCGCAGGCGGTCCTTTAAGTCTGATGTGAAAGCCCACGGCTCAACCGTGGAGGGTCATTGGAAACTGGGGACTTGAGTGCAGAAGAGGAAAGTGGAATTCCACGTGTAGCGGTGAAATGCGTAGAGATGTGGAGGAACACCAGTGGCGAAGGCGACTTTCTGGTCTGTAACTGACGCTGAGGCGCGAAAGCGTGGGGAGCAAACAGGATTAGATACCCTGGTAGTCCACGCCGTAAACGATGAGTGCTAAGTGTTAGGGGTTTCCGCCCCTTAGTGCTGCAGCTAACGCATTAAGCACTCCGCCTGGGGAGTACGGCCGCAAGGCTGAAACTCAAAGGAATTGACGGGGCCCGCACAAGCGGTGGAGCATGTGGTTTAATTCGAAGCAACGCGAAGAACCTTACCAGGTCTTGACATCCCGCTGACCGCCTAGGAGACTAGGCTTTTCCTTCGGGACAGCGGTGACAGGTGGTGCATGGTTGTCGTCAGCTCGTGTCGTGAGATGTTGGGTTAAGTCCCGCAACGAGCGCAACCCTTGATCTTAGTTGCCAGCATTCAGTTGGGCACTCTAAGGTGACTGCCGGTGACAAACCGGAGGAAGGTGGGGATGACGTCAAATCATCATGCCCCTTATGACCTGGGCTACACGTGCTACAATGGACGGTACAAAGGGCTGCAAACCCGCGAGGGGAGCCAATCCCAGAAAACCGTTCTCAGTTCGGATTGCAGGCTGCAACTCGCCTGCATGAAGCCGGAATCGCTAGTAATCGCGGATCAGCATGCCGCGGTGAATACGTTCCCGGGCCTTGTACACACCGCCCGTCACACCACGAGAGTTTGTAACACCCGAAGTCGGTGGGGTAACCCTTACGGGAGCCAGCCGCCGAAGGTGGGACAGATGATTGGGGTGAAGTCGTAACAAGGTAGCCGTATCGGAAGGTGCGGCTGGATCACCTCCTTTCTAAGGATAATATCGGAACCGATTCTTATGGATCGGGTTGACGTTTTGCGTTCAGTTTTGAAGGTTCACTCCGCAAGGATTGACTTTCAAACTTGTTCTTTGAAAACTGGATAGATCGACATTGATTAAGAAACAAGCATCAAGTAGCGTGATCGCTTTGCGATCAACTTATTTTTGACCATTCAGTGGTTAAGTTAATAAGGGCGCACGGTGGATGCCTTGGCCCTAGGAGCCGAAGAAGGACGGCACTAACACCGATATGCCTCGGGAGCTGTAAGTGAGCTGTGATCCGGGGATTTCGAATGGGGAAACCCACTGTTCGTAATGGAGCAGTATCCATGTGTGAATACATAGCACATGAGAAGGCAGACTCAGGGAACTGAAACATCTAAGTACCTGAAGGAAGAGAAAGCAAATGCGATTCCCCAAGTAGCGGCGAGCGAAACGGGATCAGCCCAAACCAGAAGGCTTGCCTTCTGGGGTTGTAGGACACTCTATACGGAGTTACAAAGGAATGGATTAAGCGAAGCGACCTGGAACGGTCCGCAAGACAGGGTAATAGCCCCGTAGCTGAAAGTTCATTCCCTCCAGAGTGGATCCTGAGTACGGCGGAACACGAGAAATTCCGTCGGAATCCGGGAGGACCATCTCCCAAGGCTAAATACTCCCCTAGTGACCGATAGTGAACCAGTACCGTGAGGGAAAGGTGAAAAGCACCCCGGAAGGGGAGGAAATAGATCCTGAAACCGTGTGCCTACAAGTAGTTAGAGCCCGTTAATGGGTGATAGCGTGCCTTTGTAGAATGAACCGGCGAGTTACGATTGCATGCAAGGTTAAGGTGAGAAGCCGGAGCCGCAGCGAAAGCGAGTCTGAATAGGGCGAATGAGTATGCAGTTGTAGACCCTGAAACCAGGTGATCTACCCATGTCCAGGGTGAAGGTAAGGTAACACTTACTGGAGGCCCGAACCCACGCACGTTGAAAAGTGCGGGGATGAGGTGTGGGTAGCGGAGAAATTCCAATCGAACCTGGAGATAGCTGGTTCTCTCCGAAATAGCTTTAGGGCTAGCCTCAAGATAGAGAATCCTGGAGGTAGAGCACTGTTTGGACTAGGGGCCCATCCGGGTTACCGAATTCAGACAAACTCCGAATGCCAGTGATTTATGCTTGGGAGTCAGACTGCGAGTGATAAGATCCGTAGTCAAGAGGGAAACAGCCCAGACCACCAGCTAAGGTCCCCAAATATCCGTTAAGTGGAAAAGGATGTGGCGTTGCTTAGACAACCAGGATGTTGGCTTAGAAGCAGCCATCATTTAAAGAGTGCGTAATAGCTCACTGGTCGAGTGACACTGCGCCGAAAATGTACCGGGGCTAAACGGATTACCGAAGCTGTGGATGGACATCGTAGATGTCCGTGGTAGGAGAGCGTTCTAAGGGCGTTGAAGTCAGACCGGAAGGACTGGTGGAGCGCTTAGAAGTGAGAATGCCGGTATGAGTAACGAAAGACGGGTGAGAATCCCGTCCACCGAATGCCTAAGGTTTCCTGAGGAAGGCTCGTCCGCTCAGGGTTAGTCGGGACCTAAGTCGAGGCCGATAGGCGTAGACGATGGACAACAGGTTGATATTCTGTACCACCTCCCCGCCGTTTGAGTAATGGGGACGCAGAAGGATAAGGTGAGCGTGCCGTTGGTTGTGCACGTCCAAGTTGTGAGATGAGAAACGAGGCAAATCCGTTTCTATATAACATCAAGCAGTGATGGCAAGAGGTTTACCTCAGAGTCCCTGATTTCACACTGCCAAGAAAAGCCTCTAGCGAGGCGGGAGGTGCCCGTACCGCAAACCGACACAGGTAGGCGAGAAGAGAATTCTAAGGTGATGAGTGAACTCGTTAAGGAACTCGGCAAAATGACCCCGTAACTTCGGGAGAAGGGGTGCTCTGGTAGGGTGAATAGCCCGAGAGAGCCGCAGTGAATAGGCCCAGGCGACTGTTTAGCAAAACACAGGTCTCTGCAAAACCGTAAGGTGACGTATAGGGGCTGACGCCTGCCCGGTGCTGGAAGGTTAAGGGGGTGCTTAGCGCAAGCGAAGGTGCGAACCGAAGCCCCAGTAAACGGCGGCCGTAACTATAACGGTCCTAAGGTAGCGAAATTCCTTGTCGGGTAAGTTCCGACCCGCACGAAAGGCGTAACGATCTGGGCACTGTCTCAACGAGAGACTCGGTGAAATTATAGTACCTGTGAAGATGCAGGTTACCCGCGACAGGACGGAAAGACCCCGTGGAGCTTTACTGTAGCCTGATATTGAATTTTGGTGCAACTTGTACAGGATAGGTAGGAGCCAGAGAACCCGGGGCGCCAGCTTCGGGGAGGCGTCGGTGGGATACTACCCTGGTTGTATTGAACTTCTAACCCACAAGCCTTAGCGGCTTGGGAGACAGTGTCAGGCGGGCAGTTTGACTGGGGCGGTCGCCTCCTAAAGAGTAACGGAGGCGCTCAAAGGTTCCCTCAGAATGGTTGGAAATCATTCGCAGAGTGTAAAGGCACAAGGGAGCTTGACTGCGAGACGGACAGGTCGAGCAGGGTCGAAAGACGGACTTAGTGATCCGGTGGTTCCGCATGGAAGGGCCATCGCTCAACGGATAAAAGCTACCCGGGGATAACAGGCTTATCTCCCCAAGAGTCCACATCGACGGGGAGGTTTGGCACCTCGATGTCGGCTCATCGCATCCTGGGGCTGTAGTCGGTCCCAAAGGGTTGGGCTGTTCGCCCATTAAAGCGGTACGCGAGCTGGGTTCAGAACGTCGTGAGACAGTTCGGTCCCTATCCGTCGCGGGCGCAGGAAATTTGAGAGGAGCTGTCCTTAGTACGAGAGGACCGGGATGGACACACCGCTGGTGTACCAGTTGTTCTGCCAAGAGCATCGCTGGGTAGCTATGTGTGGCCGGGATAAGTGCTGAAAGCATCTAAGCACGAAGCCCCCTCAAGATGAGATTTCCCATTGCGCAAGCAAGTAAGATCCCTCAAAGACGATGAGGTAGATAGGTTCGGGGTGGAAGCGTGGCGACACGTGCAGCTGACGAATACTAATCGATCGAGGACTTAACCAACAAACTGAAACGCAAGTTTCCCAATGTCGATTTATCCAGTTTTGAGCGAACAAGCTCAACATAGTCCAGTGATGATGGCAAAGAGGCCACACCCGTTCCCATCCCGAACACGGAAGTTAAGCTCTTTTGCGCCGATGGTAGTTGGGGTTTCCCCTGTGAGAGTAGGGACGTCGCTGGTCTATAATTTTGGTCCCGTGGTGTAGCGGTTAACATGCCTGCCTGTCACGCAGGAGATCGCCGGTTCGATCCCGGTCGGGACCGTCATTCCAAAAAGTGAGCACAGCGAACCCGCTGTGCTCTTTTTCTATGGAAACAATATATTTTGATTTGCAAGGCTATCTCCGCTAAACTATGAAAAGACTCAAACGAGGTGAAGAGACATGAGCTTTACGATTACAGTGCAATCGCCGGATCAGACAGAGAAACTTGCCATTCGATTGGCTTCGCTTTTACAGCCTCAAGATCTTCTAACACTGGAAGGTGACTTAGGGGCAGGCAAGACGACTTTTACTAAAGGATTAGCAAAGGGGCTCGGCATCGAGCGAACAGTAAATAGCCCGACTTTCACTATCCTCAAACAATATGAAGGACGATTAAATCTGAATCATTTCGATGTATATCGCTTGGAAAATAGTGATGAAGATATCGGTTTTGATGAATTATTTGCGGAAGAAGCGGTGTCGGTGATTGAATGGGCTCAGTTTATTCATGATTATTTGCCGGAGGAACGCTTGGATATTGTGATTCGCCGCTTGTCTGAAGAGGGACGTGAAGTGGAGTTTCACCCGCACGGTGTCCGTTATGAAAACTTATGCAGGGAGCTAACACAATGATTTTAGGAATCGATACCTCGAATTCACCGCTAGCTATCGCTTTGGTGAAAGACGATACAATATTAATAGAAGAAACTCAAAATCTAAAGATCAATCATTCCTTAACTGCTATGCCGGCAGTAGAAGAATTGATGAAAAAAGCAAAAATTGCTCCAGGAGATTTAACACAAATTGTTGTTGCAGAAGGGCCTGGATCTTATACAGGCGTTCGAATTGGCCTGACAATCGCGAAAACTCTCGCATGGTCGTTGAAAATTCCGTTGACCACAGTATCGAGTTTAAAGGTGCTTGCAGCGAACGGACAGGGATTTAACGGCATGGTTTGCCCTGTCATGGATGCAAGGCGTGGTACCGCTTTTACTGCACTTTATGACGGGCTTGATCTGGCAACAGTTCTTTCAGATCGCCATAGCGACTTTAGGGCGTTCCTTGAACAAGTCCATACCGATGGACGTCCGGTTTTGTTTACGGGAATTGACCTTGAAATTCACCGCCCAGTGATTGAGGAAATACTGGGGGACTTGGCCCATTTTGCACCGTTCCAAAATAGGCTGCCAAGAGCGTCTAATTTGATTGCACTGGCAGCGGCTGAAGAAGCGAAAGAAGTCCACTATACGGTTCCTGAATATCGCCGGATTACCGAGGCGGAAGCGAATCTTACAAAAATGGACGAAGGAAAAAGCCAATGAATGAATCAGTGAAATTCCGGAAAATGACCATTCATGATGTAGATGCAGTTTATGAGATTGAAAAGCAATCGTTTACGCTCGCATGGACAAAAGAGGCGTTTGAGCAAGAGATGCTGAAAAATGAATTTGCTTATTATGTGCTGGCTGAAACGGCAGAAGGAATCGTCGGTTATTGTGGTATGTGGCTTGTCATGGATGAAGCACATATTACGAATATCGCCATTTCACCCAAAAAACGGGGCAAGAAGTTTGGGGAAGCATTGATGAGAGAGGCAATAAAAACTGCAAAAGCGCAAGGTGCGAAATTGATGACATTGGAAGCACGGGTCAGCAATATAGCTGCGCTTAATTTGTATAAGAAACTAGGATTCAAAAATGGTGGCATCCGAAAAGGTTATTATACGGATAACCAGGAAGATGCCATAGTTATGTGGGTGAATTTCGATGAATAAAGACATTTTTGTATTAGGAATAGAGACGAGTTGTGATGAAACAGCGGCTTCAGTTGTGAAAAACGGAACAGAGATCATCTCCAATGTGGTGGCATCGCAAATCGAGAGCCATAAGCGCTTCGGGGGTGTGGTACCGGAAATTGCATCGAGGCATCATGTCGAGCAAATCACTATTGTGATTGAAGAGGCTTTGCAGCAGGCGAATTTGGTGCCAACTGAATTATCCGCGGTGGCCGTAACGGAAGGACCTGGTCTAGTCGGGGCCTTGTTAGTTGGTGTCAATGCAGCAAAGGCATTTGCGTTTGCACATAGCTTGCCGCTAGTGGGTGTGCATCACATCGCGGGACATATATATGCGAATCGATTGGAGCAGGAAATGGAGTTTCCGCTTTTGTCATTGGTCATTTCAGGAGGGCATACTGAGTTGATTCTCATGAAAGAGCACGGTGATTTTACAGTCATCGGCGAAACTAGGGATGATGCTGCAGGAGAAGCCTACGACAAAGTGGCGCGGACATTGAACTTGCCATATCCTGGCGGGCCGCATATTGACCGATTGGCGCATCAAAGTGTGGAAGCGGTCGATTTTCCGCGGGTTTGGCTGGAAGAAGGATCCTATGATTTCAGCTTCAGCGGATTGAAATCGTCTGTGCTGAACTATATGCATAATATGAAACAACGCGGGGAAACGCCCGTGCCGGAAGCTGTTGCCGCAGGATTCCAAAACAGCGTCGTGGAAGTTGTAACGGCAAAAACTTTGCGCGCTGCCAGGGAATTCGCTGTACAACAAGTGATTGCAGCGGGCGGTGTAGCAGCCAATAAAGGGCTCCGCAAATCGCTGACTGAGACTTTTGAAAAAGAGAGTATCCCCTTCTTTATTCCACCGCTGCCGCTTTGTACAGATAATGCAGCGATGATTGCCGCAGCTGGAACGGTTATGTACGAAAAAGGATTAACAGGAGATATGGCCATGAATGGGCGCCCGGGCATGCCACTGAGTTCATGGATTTAAATAAAAGCATTGCCGCAATTTATTGAGAATTGCGGTAATGCTTCTTTTTTTATGAATAATATCCAAATCTTACAAGGACATAGAAATGTATTTTCTGTCAATAGAGAACATTTGTACTTATGCACAATTTGTGAATAAGCTGTTAACAACCTATCGATAAATAGTGGATTTCCTATATATTGTGGAGGGTAAGGTGGGAAACTATGTGGATAAAAGAAAAGAAGACTGTGGATAATGTTTATAACTCTGTTGATAGTTGATTTTACAACTCTTCTATTGTGTACAAATCTGTGGAAATATTTATTTTGATAAATGGTATTGACCTATATGTAGGGAAAAGAAAAACCGCATACCCAGTATGCGGTTAGGAATTCATTTCTTCAAGTTGTTCTTGCAGTTCGAGCCATTCGGCCATGTTTTCTTCGTGTGATTGCTTGAGCTTTTCAAGACGCGATTGCAAAGGCATGACGCGTTCGTGATCTTGGAAAATATCCGGCTCGCATAGTTGTTCTTCAATCGCGGCGATTTCTTCATCAAGTGCTTCCATGGCCTGTTCGATTTCAGTGTTTCTCCTGACTAACTGGCGTTCGAGTTTTTTGGCTTCTTTGTCGATTTGCGAAGTGGAGGCGGAGGTTTGAGTCTCCGGCTGTTTCGCTTTTGCTTCGAGTGCATCGAGTGCCGCAAGTTCTTCGGTTTCAAGCTTTTTCTCCACATAATAATCGTAATCGCCCAAGTACTCGGTGGTGCCGTCACGGGACAGTTCCACCACTTTAGTAGCGATCCGGTTCATGAAATAGCGGTCGTGGGAAACGAATAATAATGTGCCAGGATAGTCGATCAAGGCGTTTTCCAATACTTCTTTGCTGTCGAGGTCCAAATGGTTAGTCGGCTCATCGAGCAGCAAGACATTGGCTTTTTGCATCATGAGCTTGGCGAGTGCCACACGGGCTTTTTCGCCGCCTGATAAAGTTGATACCGGCTTCAGGACATCGTCGCCTGTAAACAGGAAACGGCCGAGGATGCCGCGTATGTCTTTTTCATTCACTTGAGGGTAGTCGTCCCATAATTCGTTGAGCACGAGCTTATTGCCTTTTAAATTGGCCTGTTCCTGATCGTAATAGCCGAATTGGATGCCGGTGCCGTAATGGATGTCACCGGCGAGCGCCGGCAATTCTTTAATGATGGTTTTGAGCAGCGTCGATTTGCCGACACCGTTCGGCCCGACAAGTGCGAGGCTGTCGGTGCGGTAAAGTTTCAGCGAGATGTTATTCGACACCGGCTGGTCGCCATAGCCTACTGCCAGCGATTGGACGTTCAAGACGTCATTGCCGCTTTGCTTTTGGATATCGAAGCCGAAACGTGCTGATTTTTCGTCGCCTTCCGGAGCTTCCATCCAGTCGGTCTTCTCGAGCACCCGGCGTCTGCTTTGTGCCATCTTAGTCGTTGAGGCACGGACCAGGTTGCGAGCGACATAGTCTTCAAGCTTGGCTTTCTCGCTTTGTTCTTTCTCATAATGTTTGCGGTCGAGTTCATATTGCTTCGCTTTTTCGCTCAAATAGCGGCTGTAGTTGCCGGTGTATTTGCGGACCTTTTTGCGCGACACTTCGTAGACGAGCGTGACGACTTGGTCGAGGAAATAGCGGTCATGGGAGACGATAAGCAATGCGCCAGGGTAATTCTTCAAGTAGTTTTCGAGCCAGCTTAGCGTTTCGATGTCCAAATGGTTGGTCGGCTCATCGAGGATCAATAGCTGCGGCTTTGCGAGCAGAAGCTTCGCCAGCATGAGGCGTGTTTTCTGGCCGCCTGACAGGGAAGTTATTTTCTTTTCATAGTCTTCCGGATAGAACTTCATGCCGTGCAGGACAGCGCGCGTATCGGCTTCGAACTGAAAACCCCCGGCATCTTTAAAATGGGTCTGGAGGAGGTCATATTCTTGCATGACTTTGGCGTTGCGCTCTGCGTCGTTGTAAACATCCGGGTCGGCCATCGCGGCTTCAAGCTGGCGCAGCTTGGTTTCCTGGTCACGGAAATGGGCGAAAATTTTCATCATTTCCTGCCATACGGTGGCGTCTGAATTCAAGTCGGTTTGCTGTTCCAAATAGCCGATCGTCAAATCTTTCGGCATGATCAAATCGCCGCTGTCGTAAGACATTTCCCCGGCGATGATTTTCAGCAATGTGGATTTTCCGGCACCGTTGCGGCCGACGAGTGCGACCCGGTCACGATGTTGGACTTCGAGTTTGGCGCCGGAGATGATTTCCTCTGCACCGAATGATTTATGGATTTGATTGACTTGCAATACGATCATTGGGGTCACCTCTATTCTTCTTAAGTGTAGCTGATGGGCGAGTGCTTCGCAATTGCGCAAGCCTTTACATATCAAGGCCTGTCATGTAAGATTGATACGATTTGACAACAGTTCAGAAGGAAGCGATCACATGCTTGACGAATCAGCGAAAATCCCGCAAGCAACAACGAAGCGGTTGCCCTTGTACTATAGGTTTCTCCAGAATTTCGCCAACGCCGGGCAGAAACGCATCTCCTCCCAGGAGTTGAGCGAAGCGATGAAAATCGATTCAGCGACCATCCGCCGCGATTTTTCCCATCTTGGCGCACTCGGCAAAAAAGGCTATGGCTATGATGTGCAGGAGCTCTTGGCGTTTTTCCGCAAGACGCTTGACCAGGATGAAGCGACGAATGTCGCCTTGATCGGTGTCGGCAGCCTCGGCAGCGCGTTCTTAAAATACAATTTCCACCGTAACCATAACACGAAAATCATCCTCGCCTTCGATACGAATAGCCCCCATGAAGGGAAGCAGATCAGCGGCATCGATACGTACCATCCGGATTTGATTGAAGAGAAGATTAAGCAGTATGGCGTTGAAGTGGTCATTTTGACGGTGCCGTCGCGATCGGCCCAGGAAGTAACCGACCGGCTCGCCCAGACAGACATTAAAGGCATTCTCAATTTTACGCCGGTACGCATTTCCGTGCCGGAACATATCCGCGTCCAGACGATCGATTTATCGGTCGAACTGCAAACTCTGATCTACCAGATCAAGCATGATTAACATAAAACCTTCACATTTGAACGGCCTTTGGAAATAGCCAACGGGCCGTGTTTCATGTACACTAGAAGCATACTACAGGAGGTGTCTGATATGGCTCCAGGTCCACTAAGTTTAATCATCATCGGGATTGTCGCGTTGCTGATTTTCGGTCCGAAAAAGTTGCCTGAACTAGGCAAAGCATTCGGTTCTTCCCTGCGCGAATTCAAAAACGCCACAAAAGGGTTGGCAGATGACGACGAAGATGACAAGAAAGTCGAAGCAGCAAAGAAAAATGATCTAGACAAGAAAGACGAGCACAAGTAACACGATAGGATGTTTGTCCGATGAACCAACAAAATGAAATGACGGTAGTTGAACATATAGGTGAACTCAGAAAACGGCTGGCCTTGATAGTCGTTTTCTTTCTGTTCGCGCTCATTGCGGGATTCTTTCTCGCCGAGCCGCTGATCCGCTATTTGCAATTCAGCGAAGAGGCACGTAATCTGACGCTGAATGCTTTTAAAATTACCGATCCGATTAAGATATATATGCAGGTCATGATGATCTTAGCATTGATCATCACGTCGCCATTAATCATGTACCAATTTTGGGCGTTCATTAGCCCCGGTCTCTCTGAACGTGAGCGAAAAGTGACGCTTGGGTATATTCCGTTTTCTTTGTCCTTGTTTATCGGCGGGATTGCGTTTTCCTATTTGGTATTGTTCCCGTATGTCATCGGATTCATGCTCAATATTTCGGAGAACCTGGATATCCAGGAGACGATTGGGATTAATGAGTATTTCCAATTCTTGTTCCAAATTACCTTGCCGTTCGGCTTTATCTTTCAACTGCCGGTATTGATGCTGTTCTTGACGCGCCTCGGTATTTTGACGCCGATGATGATGACGAAGTACCGGAAGTATGCGTATTTGGCGCTGGTGACGATCGCCGCGTTCATTACGCCGCCGGATATTATTTCCCATATGATCGTGACATTGCCGCTGATTTTATTGTATGAATTCAGTGTGGTCATTGCGCGCATTGGATATCGCAAGTTCCTGCGTGCAGAACAGCAGCAGGCAATTGCAGAACAGACAGAAGACCTTCCGCCGAAATGATGGCGGGAGGTTTTTTGTTTGGAATGGAACGTATAAAGAGTTTTAGAATGAAAAGTATTGGAAATAGAAGACTGCGCTTCAGGGGCACGCTTTCCGGAGGGCTCGCATTGAGCCGCTTCGTCGCTCCGCAAAACCACGCCTGCTCAACTCTCACGATGTTCGAGCTTCGCAAACGAATCCGCTCAATGCCTTTCGTGTATTCGCTTGCAGGGTCTCAATTGTCTCGCTGATCCTCCCGGAGTCGGCCCCTTTCGCTCCGTCTCTGAGTTGAGATTGAAAAGAAGTCACTTCACTAGAATTTCGAAGCGGGAAATATCATTAAACCAACCTTAAGGAATTTTGTGGCTCGATTATGGATGTGGAACTGTCGCCAATCAAATATTTCAACCCAGCTATGACTTAACAGAGATGGAAAAAACCGCTACTTCAACAAGGAAGTGGCGGTTTTTGGGTTATTGCAGGTTTTCCATTTGTTTGATGAAGGTTTCGATCTTGTCCATATTGAGCTGGATAAGCATGACATAGCCGTTCAGCAGGATGTGCGCGATGATCGGGGTGAGGATGCGCTTGGTCCGCTGATAGAGGGCTGCCAGGATCAGTCCGGTCGTGAAGTAGAGCAGAAGATGCGTGAACTCGAGATGGACGAGCGCGAAGACGAGTGCCGAGATGGCGGTGGCGATCCAGAAGTTCAGCGTCTGGTTCAAGGAGCCGAAGACGACTCGGCGGAAGACCAGTTCTTCGAGTATGGGGCCGAACAGGACGACCGCGATGATCGCGTACGGCACCACTTCAGCGATTCGGACGAGTGTCTGGGTATTGGCGGATCCCGGATCGATGCCGATTGCCATTTCGATCATGGCGGCGATTGATTGCCCGATGATCAACAACAGAAAACCGAGGACGCCCCAGCCGATTGCAGCGGGAAGGCTCGATTTTTTGCCTTTCCAAATATTGAAGAAGTTGCGGTCGCGCAAGATGAGAACCATCGTAACTAAAAAGCCGATGCCCATCGTCAGGAAGATCAGCCATCCGGAAGTGGAAGCGCGGGCGGTGGCATCGTCAAGCCCTTGGTCTCGGAAATAACCGAGTGTCGGGCCGATAAAGAGGATCGGCATGAGCTGAACGGCTACGAAGACGAGCAGGACCAGGAGCGGCGTACGCATGTTTTTGCGCTTATACCCTTTCGCTTTCGAGGGAGAGGCGGTTTTATCGGTTGAGGTCATGTAGTCAAATTCCTTTCTTTTCGCATGCTCCTTTTATTGTAGGGCTTAACGGAAAAAGGCGCAAAGAATTCAAAACGCCATAAGGTTTCTGCTTGCAATTAACTGAAGATTTTATTAAACTTATCTATGGGTTAGCACTCAAGACTAGAGAGTGCTAAATGACTAGAAGCTATTTAATTTGAGGAGGGTGTTTCAATTGTTAAGACCATTAGGAGATCGTGTCATCATTGAGCTCGTCGAAAAGGAAGAAAAGACATCTAGCGGAATCGTCTTGCCAGGATCTGCGCAGGAAAAACCGCAGGAAGGCAAAGTGATTGCGGTAGGGAATGGGCTTATCCGTGAAAATGGACAGCGCACAGAGCTGGACGTAACTGAAGGAGACCGCGTCGTCTTTTCGAAATATGCGGGCACAGAATTGAAATACGAAGGCAAAGAATACTTAATTTTACGTGAAAACGACATCCTTGCGATTGTCGGCTAAATAAGCATAAATTCTATTTAATAGGAGGAACCGAATCATGGCAAAAGAAATTAAGTTCAGTGAAGATGCACGCAGCTTGATGCTGCAAGGTGTAGATAAATTAGCGGACGCAGTCAAAGTAACGCTTGGGCCAAAAGGGCGCAATGTCGTGCTTGAGAAGAAATTCGGCACGCCGCTTATTACAAACGATGGCGTAACGATCGCTAAAGAAATCGAGCTTGAAAACGCGTTTGAAAACATGGGCGCAAAACTCGTGGCGGAAGTTGCTTCCAAAACAAATGATATCGCAGGTGACGGTACGACAACTGCGACAGTTCTAGCACAAGCGATGATCCGCGAAGGCTTGAAGAACGTCACAGCTGGCGCAAACCCTGTCGGCATCCGCCGCGGCATCGAACTTGCTGTGGAAAGCGCAGTTACGGGATTGCAATCTATTTCCCAGCAAATCGAAGGCAAAGAATCGATCGCGCAAGTAGCGGCGATTTCTTCAGGCGACGAGGAAGTCGGTAAATTGATCGCAGAAGCAATGGAGCGCGTCGGCAACGATGGCGTCATCCCATTGGAAGAATCACGCGGCTTCACGACGGAACTTGACGTTGTGGAAGGGATGCAATTCGACCGCGGCTACCAGTCTCCTTACATGGTGACGGATTCCGATAAAATGGAAGCGGTTCTTGAAAACCCGTTCATCCTTGTCACTGACAAGAAAATCGGCAATATCCAGGAAATCCTTCCGGTGCTTGAGCAAGTCGTTCAGCAAAGCAAACCGCTACTCATCATCTCTGAAGATGTTGAAGGCGAAGCGTTGGCAACACTTGTCGTGAACAAATTGCGCGGCACATTCAACGCAGTAGCTGTGAAAGCTCCTGGATTCGGCGATCGCAGAAAAGCGATGCTTGAAGACATTGCTGCACTTACTGGCGCTGAAGTGATCACGGAAGATCTCGGTCTTGACCTGAAATCCACAAATATCGCACAACTTGGACGCGCAGCGAAAGTCGTCGTTTCGAAAGACAACACGACAATCGTTGAAGGCAATGGCGATTCCGAGAAAATCATCGCACGCGTGGCGCAAATCCGTAGCCAATTGGAAGAAACGACTTCTGAATTCGACCGCGAAAAACTGCAGGAGCGCCTCGCGAAACTTGCTGGCGGCGTAGCAGTGATCAAAGTCGGCGCAGCAACTGAAACAGAATTGAAAGAGCGTAAACTGCGCATTGAAGACGCATTGAACGCAACACGCGCAGCGGTTGAAGAAGGCATCGTGGCAGGCGGCGGTACAGCGCTTATCAATGTCTACAACCAAGTGGCGCAAATTGCGACAGAGCAAGAAGGCGACGTCGCGACTGGCATCAACATCGTGCTCCGTGCACTTGAAGAGCCGGTTCGCCAAATCGCAACGAACGCTGGCCTTGAAGGCTCGATCATCGTTCACCGCCTGAAAACGGAAGAAGTCGGAATCGGCTACAACGCAGCAACAGGCGAATGGGTCAACATGCTTGAACAAGGCATCGTAGACCCAACGAAAGTGACGCGTTCTGCACTGCAAAACGCAGCATCTGTTGCGGCTATGTTCCTGACAACTGAGGCTGTAGTGGCTGATATTCCGGAGCCAGCAGGTCAAGGTGGCGGAATGCCTGATATGGGTGGCATGGGAGGAATGATGTAAGCCATCAGCCCATCTAGAAAATCCCCTTTCACGTAATGTGAAAGGGGATTTTTTGATGTTTGAACTATACTCGAACTTAAGGACAGGGAATTCTACTTCCTCGAGGTATACTGAAAAACCGGATCCATCAACTCAAACTCATAGGTCTCACTATTGACCTTGCCAACAATCTGTTCGCTATCATAAAGCTCCAGCATAAACTGTGCCATCTCTTTTGAGGTATGGAACTTCTGCACATTGTCGCTATAGCTGAATTCATCAAGTTCCCGCGCAGTTTTCACGAATTCGGTTTCGGTCATGGATGGCGCGAGTATTTTAACTTTCAATCGAGCTCCGTTATCCTGCAGTTCCTGGGCAAGGCCTTCTGTAAATGCGCTCACGTAAAATTTGGTCGCAGCGTATGTAACAGCATTTGGCACGAGTCTGTAGCCTAAGTCAGATGATACGTTGATGAGCTGCGCCCCTTCTTGGTCCGCATAGTCGCGTGCATAAAGAGTGGAAAGCGTAGTGAGTGCCTCAACATTTACGCGCAGCATCTTTTCCGTTTTAGTCATATCCTGCTCAGCGACGGTAGCACTGTTTCCGAAGCCGGCGTTGTTGACGAAGGTTTCAATATCGTATTCTTTGAGGCTTTCGTATAGTGCATGGACCTGCTCGCTGTCGGATAGGTCGGTGGGTTTGATGACGACGTCCAGCTCAGAGTTCATGCTTTGAATCTTCTCTTTAAGATTATTGAGCTCGTTTTCCCTTCTTGCCACAAGAATAAGGTTTTTGCCGCATGTCGCAAAAGCCAGTGCAGCTTCATATCCGATTCCTGAGCTGGCGCCTGTAATTACCGTGTACTTCATGTGAATCCCTCCATTGAAATGAATAGATAGCTAGTGTGCAGAAACAATGAAACTCTCATGAGATTGTGCTGGCTCTTGAAGTGAAAGAAACAGCATTTTATAAACTGGAAACTTCAATATTAGAGTGTTTGGAATTAGGAGAGTTCTTAAATGAAGATTATACACTATTTTCCTGCTGGCACAGAAACATACAAAATATCTTAGCAAGGAGCGGTACGTGGAAACACATCTCTCCGATTTAGTAGGGAGGAGTGTTTTTATAGTACGATTTCTAAATTTTCTATTGCCATGAAATCCAAGCTCTGCTATTGTATTAATCATATCAATTTACTCGGCATTAATTCTGAGTACATAATTTCTTATCCAGATAAGTGGAGGGACTGGCCCTTTGAAGCTTCGGCAGCGGAACAGATTGGATGTCCAATTTGAAACTGTGCCAAATCCAGCAGGTGCTGTTAAGCATTTGAGAGATGAGAAGAGCCGGACGGTGAGCCTCTCTTCTTTTTTATGAAGAGGGGTTTTTCTATTGGCCGCAAGAATTGTAGCGTCTCATTCAAAATAAAAAAGACCAAGGAGAGATGGCAGATGAACAAGCGTTGGATTGGTGTGTTTGGGATTTCGGGTGCGCTATTATTAGCTGGATGCGGCGATAGCGGGGAAGCTTCCGAGGAAGACAAGAAAGAAGTGCGTGTCGGCTTTGGCGTCGGGACGTACGAGCAGCAATTCAAGGAAGGGATCTTGCCTATTTTGGAGGAGAAAGGGTATAAAGTGGATACAACAACTTTTTCCCAGAACATGCAGTTGAATCCGGCGATGCAGGAAGGCTTGATCGATGCGAGCATTTTCCAGAGCACGGCGTATATGGAAGGGATCAACGAGGAATTGGGCATGGACATGACCGGCATCGCTTTTGTGCCGAGCGCGCCTCAAGGTTTGTATTCAGCGAATCATCAATCGTTGGATGAGGTGAAGGACGGCTCGACTGTCGGCTTGCCGAATGATCCGGTCAACCAGGAACGCGCAGTGCGCATCTTGGAGGAACTCGGGTGGGTGACGGTGTCAGACGATGCAGGCGTGACGGATTTTAATTTGAACGCAGTGGAAAATGCGGATTACGATCTCGACTTGAAAGTCTTGGACCCAGCGCAAATTCTGGTGTCGCTGCAGGATATCGATTTTGGCGTCGTCAACGGCAATTATATTGCCAATGCGCCGGACCGCAAGATTACGGATGCGTTGAAAATCGAGAATACGCCCGAACAGCATCGGATTGTGGTGACGATCGAAGAAGATAACGCGGATACTCAGTGGGCGAAAGATTTGAAAGACGCTTACGAATCCGAGGAGTTCCAGGAATATATCGAGTCGAATGAGCAGTATGACGGCTTCATTTTGACGGAGGAATGGGCGCAATAGATAGGAGAAAGGTGAAGAATGATGGATATCCTAAAAGCGAAGACATTTGAAGAACGCATGGACATATTGAATGAAACCGTCGCACCGTTTACGGAACGGGCCGCGCACAATGATTTGGAACGAAAATTTCCATTTGAGAATTTTGAGGAACTGAAAGCGATCAATTACCCCGCGTTGACGATTCCGAAAGAATACGGCGGAGCGGGCATTTCCTTGTCTGAGATGCTGCGCTATCAGGAAGCGATCAGCCGCGCGGACGGGTCGACCGGTTTGTCAATCGGTTGGCATATGGGCATCGTTCAAGATTTGGGCGAGACCGGTAAATGGGACGAATCAGTGCTTGAAGCTTTATTTGACGATATCAAAGCACGCGGCGCATTGATCAATAATTGTGCGACCGAAAAGCAGACCGGCAGCCCGACAAGAGGCGGCAAGCCATCGACCACAGCGAGAAAAGTTGGCGGTTCGTGGGTCATTGATGGACGCAAGTCGTTCACGTCGATGGCGCCGGTATTGAATTACTTCAACGTGACCGCTGTGATTGAAGAGACCGGAGAAGTGGGCTATTTCCTCATTCCGCGGTCGGCTGAAGGCATAGCGATCGACGAGACTTGGGACAGTGTGGCGATGACCGGCACCGGAAGCCATGATTTGGTGTTGACGAATGTCCAAGTAGAGGAGAAGGCTTTGGTCGAGATTAGTGTGCCCGGGAAGAAGCGACCGGCGGGATGGCTGCTCCATATCCCGGCGTGCTATCTCGGAATCGCACAGGCCGCGCAGGACTATGCAATCCGCTTTGCACAGGAGTATTCGCCGAATAGCTTGAACGGGCCGATCATCGAGCTGCCGAACGTCAAACAAAAGATTGGCCAAATCGAATTGGAATTGCAGCGGTCACGGCATTTCCTTCATTCCGTCGCGAAACAATGGGACGGTTCGGACGAAGAACAGCGCTCACAGATGGCTGCGGAACTCGGGGCCGTAAAAGTCGCGGTGACGAATTCAGCGGTCGATATCGTGGATTTGGCGATGCGCGTCGCAGGTGCACACAGCCTGTCGGAAAAATCGCCTTTGCAGCGCTATTACCGCGATGTGCGGGCGGGACTTCACAACCCGCCGATGGAAGACATGCTCATTCCATCGCTTGCGGATTTTGCGATCGGCAAAGCGAAATCGAAACAACCGGTTAAATAGGGGCAGGGCCGCGGATCTTCAGTGATCTGCGGCTTTTTTCTTTTTATAATTGGAAAGAAATTACGGAGATAAGTGCAAATTATGTCGACGCTTACATTAATTTTCCCTTATGTGACATCTGTCACTAGCCGCTATGGCCGCGCCTCCTGTACGTTAACAAAAGCAGACAACTGCTTCCGATATGGAATTCGCATCTAGAGGGGAATTTTTAGAATGAAAAAAATCGCATGGATCACGGATACAGCAGCGCAATTGGATGATGCATTCATCCAAAGGCATAATGTCTATGTATTGCCCCTTAGTGTCGTGTTTGACGACGGGTCGTACCGAGAGTCGATCGACCTGACGCAGGGAGAATTTTACGATAAATTACGTGCGGCGAAAGTGTCGCCGAAAACTTCACAGCCGGCCATCGGGGAAATGACGGCCTTATACGAAAAACTGCAGGCGGAAGGCTACGATTTGGCGGTAGCCCTCCATTTGTCGAGTGGATTGTCCGGTACCTATAATAGCGCGCTATCAGCTGCCGAGATGGCGGATTTCAAGGTGTATCCGATCGACTCGAAAATCGGTTCGTTCCCGATGGGGAAAATGATCGAAATCGGCAATGAATTGTTCGCAGCCGGTAAAGAACCGGAAGAAGTCGTAGAGACAATCAATCAATTGACCGCCAAATCGCATTTATCGTTCATTCCGTCGAGCTTGAACCAATTGCATAAAAGCGGGCGGGTGTCCGGGACACAGGCGTTCCTCAGTAATATCCTCAACATCAAAGTAGTCATCACTTTTGTCGACGGCGTCACGACGATGAAAGAGAAAGTCCGGTCGAACAAACGCGCCAAGGAAAGCGTCAATTCGGCCTTGCGCGCGGATATGGAGTCCGGGATGGTGCCGGAAGTGGCGGTCATCCATTGCAATAATGAAGCCGGCGCGGAAGCGTGGAAAAACGAATTGATGAAGGAATTCTCAGGGCTTAAAGTAGATGTTATTCCGCTAAGCGTCTGCGTGGGCGTCCATGCCGGGGAAGGCACGACCGGCTTGAGCTGGGTCAGCTATTAAAATAGTAAAGATCACCATGAACCTTGGATTGGCCGCGTTTTTATGCGCTGCCGTCCGGGGTTTTTGTTATTTTCCTGTATCTGAAGAAAGCTTCACGGGATGGCGTTCTATGTTAAACTTTAATAAATATAGTTAAATATTGGCTATTAATATGTATCAGTAGATTAATTTTCCAAAAGAATGCAAATAAGAAATCTGACACTAATTGAGGTGCTTAATGATGGTGACATTTCGGGAATTGGAAATGTATAAGAATTTTGATGAGCTGGCGGAAGATGTAATCGGCCTGGCCAAAGAGATTTTGCCGGATCAATTGTTTTATTTAAGCTCCATCAGTGAAGCTCAGCAAATAATCCTTAAGCATTCGCCGAACGACACGACGATCCCCATAGCGGAGGGATTGGTGTTGAATCTGGAGGATTCGCTGTGCAGCCGCATCGATTTCAAGAACAAGCAGCCCTTGGTCTATGAGGATGTCAAAGACGGACATGCACTGGGAGCGTTTGAAGAGAAGCTGGAAGCAGCCAATGTGCGCTCGTATTTGGGATTGCCGATTTCCTTCATTAATGGGGAGTGGTTCGGCACCTTGTGCGGATGTTTACCTATTACTTGGATCTCGAGCGCTTCGCTTACCGGGATTCGCTGACGGATCTATACAATCGCCATTTTCTCACGCGATTCTTTGAAGGGAATTCGAAAGCGGGAGGCGCAGTATTCTTTCTCGATTTGGATGGCTTTAAAAAGGTCAACGATGTGTACGGCCACGATACGGGAGATGTGGTATTGAAAGAAGTGGCCTCAAAGCTGCAGCGATTTACCGCCGTTCATTCGGTTGCCTTGGCGATTCGTCTTGGCGGGGATGAATTCCTGGTCTGTTTTACCGAACCAGCCAGTGCAGCGGAATTGAGCGAATGGGCAAATCGCCTGCTCGGCAGCTTGAGTGATTGGGAAGCCGATTATCCGCTGTCGGCGAGCCTCGGCATTGCCCAATATCCTGCCGGTGGGGATTGTGATTTGAAAGAACTTCTCCAGCAAGCTGACCAAGCATTGTATCAAGCGAAAAAAGCAGGGAAGAACCGCTATACTTTCTATTAAGTTCAAAATTAAGCGTTTTGAGGAGTGGGGACATTGGCTGAACTCAATCGACTGCAATCGGTCTTTAAGCAATCGAGGTATCAATTGGCGAATCACGGCACGCGCAATGCGGGTGTGTTGAAGCATGCTTTTGAAGAAATTGCTGATGATGTTGAAAGTGATTTGTATGGAACAGGGTAGATCATTGAAGAATTTCAGGAGAAGATGGCGGCGTTTTTAGGAAAAGAATCCGCAGTTTTTTTCCCGAGCGGCACGATGGCCCAGCAGATTGCGCTGCGGATTTGGTGCGACGACAAAGCGCTGAAACGAGTGGCCTACCATCCGCTCAGCCATCTGGAAATCCATGAAGAAGACGGATTGAAAGAATTGCATGGCATCGAATCGGTGTATTTGACGGACCCGGACCGTGTCGTTGAGTTGAAAGATGTCGTGGAGTTGGATGAGGAAGTGGCAGCGGTGCTGTTGGAATTGCCACAGCGTGAAATCGGCGGGCAATTGCCAAGCTTCGAGACGCTGGAACAAATCTCCCGCTACTGCCGCGAGCACCAGATCAAGCTTCATCTCGACGGTGCCCGCTTGCTGGAAGTTACTCCTTATTACGAAAAGTCCGCAGCGGAAGTTTGTGCCTTATTCGATAGCGTTTATTTATCCTTATACAAAGGAATCGGCGGAATTGCCGGCGCCGTCCTGGCTGGGGACGAAGCGTTCATGAAGCAATCGAAAGTGTGGAAAAGGCGGCACGGGGGCGATTTGATCAGCCTCTATCCATATATCATCTCGGCCGATTATTCTTTCGACGAGCGCTCCGGAAAGATGGGGCAGTATTACGAAGCAGCGAAGCGAGTGGCCGCGCTCTTTAATTCCTGCCAGGACATTGAGACTTTGCCGGAAGTGCCGGTTTCGAATATGTTCCATGTCCATTTCGCGCATCCTAAAGAAGAAATAGAACCGCTCATCGTGGAGCTTGAGCAAGAAACAGGGATCGGCATCACCAGTTATTTGAAAGAAATCGACAGCGGGTCGTGTTATTTTGAGATGTCGATGGGAGACAGGTACGCAGAAATACCAGCAGATTTGGTTCAACAGGCGTTCAAGCAATTGGATCAAAAGATGAAAGAAAGCTTTAGTGAATAGAAGGTGGTCTATTCAGCCCTTCCAGGCAATCTACGGATTGCGGGAAGGGCTTTTGCGTTCAAGCGGAAGCAGAAGCGCCTCTCTTTCCACAGCGCGTGGAATCGTGTAAACTGTATAAGGTTAAGAAAAGATAGCGAGACGTAGTGAACCATTTGATATTTTTGCATTCTTACTATAGATGACAGTGAATTTTTGGATGAAGAAATGTTTTATCCTGTAAGGAAAGGATTGGAATTGAGTTATGAAAGAGAATTTTTGGCGTGAATTGCCGAAGCCATTTTTTGTATTGGCGCCGATGGAAGATGTGACGAATGTGGTATTTCGCCATGTCGTAGCGGCAGCGGCGAGCCCTGATGTGTATTTCACGGAATTTACGAATACGGAAAGCTATTGCCATCCGGAAGGCATCCACAGCGTGCGCGGACGTTTGACGTTCACGGAAGATGAGCAGCCGATCGTCGCCCATATCTGGGGCAACAAGCCGGAGCATTTCCTCGAGATGAGCATTGGCATGGCGGCGCAAGGCTTTAAAGGCGTCGACATCAATATGGGCTGCCCCGTACCGAACGTTGCCGCCAAAGGAAAAGGCAGCGGCTTGATCAATTATCCCGATAACGCAGCGGAGATCATCCAAGCCGCGAAAATGGGCGGATTGCCTGTCAGCGTCAAGACGCGCCTCGGCTACACAAGTGTCGACGAATGGAAAGGCTGGTTGACGCATGTCTTGGAGCAGGACATCGCCAACTTGTCGATCCATTTGCGCACGAAAAAGGAAATGAGCGCCGTGCCTGCGCATTGGGAACTCATTCCTGAAATCAAAGCGCTGCGCGACGAGATCGCACCGGATACTTTGATCACCATTAACGGTGACATCCCGGACCGCAAGACCGGCCAGGAGCTGGCGGATAAATACGGCATCGACGGCGTCATGATCGGGCGCGGGATTTTCCATAACCCGTTTGCTTTTGAGGAAGTGCCTCGTGAGCACAGCACGCAGGAATTGTTCGACCTGTTGCGCTTGCATTTGGACCTCCACGATAAATACTCGACAGAGACCGAGCCGATCGCCTTCAAGCCGTTGCGCCGTTTCTTCAAGATTTATGTGCGCGGCGTACGCGGTGCCGGTGAACTCCGCAATGATTTGATGCACACCGAGACGACCGATGAAGTGCGCGCTTTGCTGGATGCATTCCAGTTGGTCGCTGCAGGAAGCAGCACGCATACTGAATCGTAAAAGCAAAATCCCTTCCCGCAATTTCAGCGGGAAGGGATTTTTTTAATTGGCGTCGCGGTAACGATAGATGGATTGGTAAGAAGCCGTCCGGACTTCGGTTTCAAATGAAGAGCGGCTCCAAATGCTTTCTTGGTCCGATGTTTCTTCCGTCTCAACTAGTTTCAATTCGCCTGCTTGAAGCGTCATGATCTTGGACTCCACAGATTTCAATTCGTTTTGTTCGTAGTCGAGCGCACGTATTTGCACTTGCACTTGCTTCGTGTCGTCTAAATTATTTTTGACGAAAAAAGCATTTTGGTAATCGCTCGAGTTGCAGTTCTCGGTTCTGCGGCGGACGCATTGTTTTTCGGAGCTCATGAACACGACAGTGATCTCCTCGCCATCTTGCTGTTCATTCGCAGCGGCAATCGCTGACTCGAGCTGTGTAATATACGATGCTTTTTCCGCCAAAGGATAAACCCAGACGATGAAAAACAGGATCGTGGCACACAGGAACATTGAAACTGTCCAAGCCACTTTCGGGTTGTGGAACGATTTGGGGGCGTTTTTATAAACGATGCCGACAATAATATTGATGATCGACAGAATCACCAGGAAGGCACCGGCGACAATGAGGCCGACCATCAATTCGAAACCGTTCTGGAAAAATGCCAGTTGGTAGGCGTTGGAATAAAAATAATTCAGCACTGCACTGATAAGGACAAGCCCAAGAAGCGCGGCCAGCGGTTTTTTCCAGCGGTATCTCTCCATCATGCCGGTTTTGTTACTGATGCCAGTCCAGAGAAACCAGACGTAAGGAAGTAAGAAAATCAAAATGACTAATGTGACAATGCCCATGAAATCATGCCTTTCATTTGTGAAATGGATGTATGTTGCTATCAGTTAAATTATACGCAGCAAATCTACAAAAAGATTCAAATTTTTTACAGATCGTATTTGGCAGAAGGTGTTTTGCCAGTCAGGCATGAACAATGCTACAGAATGGCTCGAGGCGTGCTATAATAGATGACTTAAGGCAACTATGCGTTGTCCCAAGGCACTGGATGCCCAAAAGCCTCCAGCCAATCCTAAATTGAGGTGTAACAGAATGAATAAACGATGGACGATCGATAAAATCCGGACATTCGTCAACAACAATTCCGACAGCAAGTTATTGTCGACGGAATACCACGGATTCTCCCAAAAGCTCTTGTTCAAATGCGCATGCGGCAATAACTTCGAGAAGACTTTCACGAAGTTCAACAAGAACAACCAGCGCAAATGCGATACGTGCCAACCGCCAAAAGCACCACGCGGGCAGGAAGAATAACAGGAAACGCCAATTCCCATTGCAGGGGATTGGCGTTTTTCTGTGCAAAAGACAGAAGAATCCCCGGAGATTATGGAGACTCGCCCATCCGCTTTCTAAAGAAATAAATTATTTTTGAAAATTCGGTTGACTTCTCTATTTCCTAGTATTAAGATAGGGATTAATTTAATAATCTTATCCAGAGAAGCCGAGGGACTGGCCCGATGACGCTTCAGCAACCCCTGATATCAATCAGGAAGGTGCTACTTCCAGCAAGGAGAGATTCCTTGGGAGATAAGAGAGCGGACCCGATTATTCATATAGCCCTCTTTTCTCATTTCAGAGAAAAGAGGGCTATTTTTATTTTCCACTGAGGGCTGCGGAAATTACGATTTCAAAAGGAGGAATTTGACGATGACGAAGAAACGGATTTATTTGAACGCTTTTGAGATGGTGTGCGCAGGCGGGCACCAGTCGCCGGGGTTGTGGCTTCATGAGGACGACCGATCGCATACGTACAAGGACAGCGAATATTGGATCGAGCTGGCGAAGCTATTGGAAAAAGGGAAGTTCGACGCGGTGTTCCTGGCCGATGTGCTCGGGACCTACGACGTCTACGGCGGGACGCGCGATGCGGCACTTCGCAATGCGGTGCAGACGCCGGTCAACGATCCGCTATTGGTCGTGCCGCTCATGTCATCGGTGACAAAGCATTTGAGTTTCGGGGTCACGGCATCTGTCAGCCACGAACATCCGTACACCTTCGCACGGCGCATGTCGACACTCGACCATCTGACAAAAGGGCGCATCGGCTGGAACGTCGTCACTTCCTATTTGAAAAGCGCCGCAGTCAATATCGGGCTCGATGACCAGATGAGCCACGACGAACGCTACGAATTCGCGGCCGAATATTTGGACGTTTGCTATAAATTATGGGAAGGCAGCTGGGAAGATGGCGCGGTCGTCCGCGACAAACAGTCGAAAATCTATACCGACCCGTCAAAAGTCCATGACATCCGCCACGAAGGCAACTACTTTAAAGTGCCAGGCGCTCATCTATCCGAACCGTCGCCACAGCGCACGCCAGTATTGTTCCAGGCAGGCGCTTCGCCGCGCGGCAGGGAATTCGCCTCGAAGCACGCCGAATCGGTGTTTACGGCAGGGCCGACGATTCCCGTTGTGAAAAAAGGCGTCGACGCATTAAGAGAACGCATCACGGCGAACGGCCGAAACCCGGAAGATGTGCTCGTCTATACAACTTTCACCGCGATTGTCGGGAAGACCGAACAGGAAGCGCAAGAGAAATACGAAACTTTGAAAAGCCATGTCAGCTACGAAGGCGCACTCGCCTTGCTGAGCGGCTGGACCGGCATCGACTTTTCCGGATACGAGCCGGACGATACGCTTGAATACATCCAAAGCAACGCCATGCAATCGGCGGTCGAAGTGTTCACGCGTGCCGATCCGGACAGAAAATGGACGATCGGGGAACTGGCGACATTCGTCGGCATCGGCGGAAGAGGGCCGGTCGCGGTCGGAACGCCGGAGCAAGTCGCAGACGAAGTCGAGCGCTGGAGAGATGAAACCGGTGTCGACGGCTTTAATTTAGCGTATACGCTCGCACCCGGAAGCTTCGAGGACTTTGTTGAACTGGTCGTTCCGGTCTTGCAGGAACGTGGGCTTGTGCAGAAAGAATACACAGACGGCACATACCGCGAGAAAATCTACGGCAAAGGCCAAGCGCAATTGAAAGACAATCATCCGGGCAGAACGTTCAAGCACTTGCACGAACCGGCCAGAAATTAAAGGAGGAATGGGCATGCTGACAGCTTACTGGATCGCCGTCGCCGTCTTTTGGATCGTCGGGCTGACCTTATGGAATAAACTATACCCAAAACCGAAACCGAAAGGAGGCGAACGCAATGGGTGATGAAACAACTTGGCTATTGCCGCTGATTAGTGCGATGCTCGTCGGCTATTTCGCCTTGACGACATGGCTCGGGAAAAAAGGCAAAGCCCATAGCGGATCGATGAAAGGCTTTGCCATCGCGAAAGGCAAAGTCAATCCAGCGGTCGTCGGCATGAGTTTTGGCGCCTCATACGCCAGTGCGAACTTGTTTCTTGGGGTGCCAGGCTGGGCGTATACATACGGCTTATCGACTTTATGGTACACGATCGGCTGCTTCGGGGTTACGTGGCTCGGCCTGTTGCTGTTCACGAAAACCTTCTGGCGCTATGGGCAGAAAAATGGCGGCAGCTTGACGATTCCCCAGTGGCTTGGCAACCGTTATAACAGCAAAGCCTTACGCGTGCTCGTCGCATTACTAGTGCTGTTCAATATCTATTACATCGTCGGGCAGAACGTCGGCTTAGCTACGATGTTCGAAACGGTCATCGGCATTCCATATTTATGGGGCATTGCGATCGGCGTCATCATCACGGTCGTTTACGTCAGCCTCGGCGGCGCATTCGCACAGATTGTCAGCGACGGCATCCAAGGAGCGACGATGGCGGTCGTGTCGCTATTGTTATTCGTTTCGTTATTGTGGACAATCGGCGGCGGATGGAATGTGTTCGGCACGCTGCAAGCGGAACTTCGCGCGATCGACCCGGCACTCGTTTCGCCGCTGTCGACAGGCGGGCCGTTCTATAGCGGCTTCGCTATCTTGAGCATCCAGTGGCTGCTGTTTTCATTCGTGCTGCTGCCGCATTTGATGAATAAAGTGCTGACGGTCGAAAAAGAGGAAGACTTGCGGACCTTCACTTTATCCGCAGGCGTCTCTTTGTTCACCTTGTCGATCTTCTCGGTATTCGCTGGGCTCGCGGCGCGCATCATCTTGCCGGGGCTCGCATCGGCTGATAGCGCCATTCCGGCGTATATCATGGAAGCTTTCCCGGTTGTCATCGTCGCGCTGCTTGTCATGGGCTTGATCTCTGCGATCCTGTCGACGACCGACAGCTTGTATCTCGGCATCACCAACAGCATCGGCAACGATTTGTTCAAAGTGCTGGCCGTGCCGGTCCTTTACAAAAACAAGAATTTGACGGAACAGGAACTCGACGCCAAGGTGCTGAGGGCATCGAAAGTGTCGCTGGTCTTCATCGGCCTGGTGTCGCTCTATATGTCGATCAACCGGCCGGAATCTTTAGCTTTATTGACCAACTTCGGGACCTCCGCCATCATCAGCGGCATCGCAGCCCCGATCAGCCTCGGCTATTTCTGGAAGCACGCCAATAAATCCGGCGCCATCGCCTCTGTCGTCAGCGGAGCGGGCTGCTATATGATCTTGACCGGCACCGGTGTCATCGAACACGTTTTCCAAGCGATGTTCTTCAGTTCGATCCTCGGCTTCACGTCGATGATCACGGTGAGCCTGATTGCCGAAACTGTGAAGAAGCGCGAAAAGACTTCGCAGGAAGCGGTTCGTGGATTGTAAAGAAACTGCCCAAAAGTCCCGAAATCATTCGGGGCTTTTGGGCTGTCGACAAGTTTAAGAAATCGTATTTTCCGAAGCTTATCGCTCGCTTTCCGTGGGCTCGCGCCCAAGCCTCCTCAGCCGCTGCGCGTCTTGCGGGGTCTCGGTCGTCTCGCTTTACCACTGGAGTCGAGCGAACGCTTCTCCAAATACTCAGACAGGCCATTGATTATTAAATGTTGAAAAGCTAAGTTCATTTTAGACTTATAGCGGATTATGAACTTATTTAACACTTTGAAAAGCCCCGAAATCATTCGGGGCTTTTTCCTATCCCATCAATCTTCAGGAAAATTTCATAAATCCAAGTGCGCCGCTCTTGTTTCTTCCGTTCAAATGAAATAGGCTGAAAAGAGTTGATGAAAAATTGATTTGACCTAATAAGAAAGAAGGAATTATTCCGATGAAGAAAACGATGATTTTATTGAGCGCATTGCTGTTGTTTCCGATTTCAGCACAAGCGCATTCTGTGCTCGAAGCCTCGACTCCGGCTGAAGGGGAGCTCGTAACCGAACCGGTAGTAGCCGTTGCGCTCGATTTCAGTGCCGGCATTGAAGAAGGCAGTGGAATGACGATGACAATGGACGGGACCGCTGTCGATTTCAGTGAAGTGGCCGTCATGGACGACCAATTGATCGGTACGCCGGCCGAGGAGCTCGCAGACGGATCTTATGTCGTGGAATATGATGTATTGAGCGAAGACGGCCATCCGATACAAGGTTCTCTTGCTTTTGAGTTGCAGGCAGGTGAGGAAGAAGAAGTGACAGAAGAAGCGGCAGAAACAGCTGAACCGGAGGCCGATGAGGCCGAAGCCGAGGAAGCTGAACAAACTGAAGCTTCCGATATGGAACAAGCAGCAGCGAACGATCCGGAAGCCCCAGCAGAAAACAGCGGCTCCAGCATGACTTTGATCATTGCGGGAATCGCCATTATCCTGTTGATCGCTGCCGTTGTCTTGATGCGTAGAAAACGATGAGCTGGTTGATCGCGCTGTCGGATTTCCTCCTTTATGTGGTGTTGGCGTTTCTTGCGGGCGATGCCGTCTTGCGGTTCATCAAGCCGGAAAATAAGCCGCTTATTGAAGTCCCGAAAAAACTTGTCTTGATTGCGCTCGCGCTCATTCCGCTCTTGCTTGCACCCCCTGTTATTCAGCTCGTTTTATTGTTGGGGGAGAGCTTCGGCCTGATGCAGGCAGTCGTTGATGTCACGACGGAATTTCGCGCTGGCCAAAGCTATGTATTCGGTGTCTTGATGGCGCTGGCGTGGTTGGTCGTGGTCTGGCGCGACGGATCTTCGGTGCTCCGTGCGTTTTGGCTCGTGCTCAGCGTGCTCAATGTGGCATATGCCAGCCACGCTGCGTCAATTGCGGACTGGCAAGGATTTGCCGGGCATGCGCTTCATTTTCTGGCGCTTGTGCTCTGGGCAGGCGTATTGATCCACATCGCCTGGTTTTTGCGCGACGGTCGCAATTGGCGCGCGTTTCTCAAATGGTTTACGCCGTTTTCCGTGGCCATGATGATCATTTTGATCGGCAGCGGCATCTGGCTCATGCTGTTTTTCGTGGCGCCGGAAGATTACGCAAGTTCGTGGATCTTGCCTTACGGACAGCTCTTGCTGCTGAAGCATTTGAGTATCGTGCCGCTCCTGCTCGCAGCGTTCATCAATGCTGTCTTATCCAGAAGCGACGCCCCGAACCGTTCTTGGCTCAAAGTGGAGAGCTGGCTCTTGCTATTGGTGTTATTGATCACCGCATTCATGAGCAAGCTCGCTCCACCGCATAATATCAATGAAACGTTCCGCATGGAAGGCGGCGCGCCGTTTGTCGAGTGGTTCGCTGGGCCGCAGTATATTCCCGTCCACGCAGTATGGACGCCGAATATCGATGGATTCCTGATGATGGCAATCGGCCTGATATTCCTGGGTTTGCAATGGCTGGGATATCGCAAGCAGCTGCCCGAATGGCTGTCGTTTATTTTCAGCCTCGGGTTCATCGCAGCGACTTACACCGGATTGATGTTCAGTTTCTTATTTTAATGAAGGGCCTTGCCGGACATGGCAAGGTTTTTTTGTTGCAAAGAATATTTCGACTATCGCATAAGCTGTTGAGACTTGCGGGTGAGTGGGGTACACTGAAAATGGCAAGGAATGGATTTTAATTATTCAAAATTTACACTTTAACAATAATTATACAGCTAGAAGTATTTTGTATTCAGCTATTCCTTCCCCACAAAATTAAAGAATGGCGAGGTACTCGAAATGGCAGATTTACGGGTGCCCGAAAAGCGCTTCCGGCCTGAGTTGGAAGGAATCCGCGCGGTTGCGGCGCTTTTGGTGGCAGTCTATCATATTTGGATCGGGTCGGTATCCGGAGGCGTCGATGTATTCTTCATCGTCTCGGGATATTTGATCACGACGTCTCTTTTGTCACGGATGGTGCGCGATGGCCGTATCAATTACACGGAAAATCTACTGGGGCTCGCGAAACGGCTGTTTCCGCTGGCGTTTACGGTAATGGTCGTCTCGGCAGTGCTGTCGATTGTGTTATTGCCGCTCAGCACATGGCGCCAGACGATCGCTGAATTGTTTTCATCAATGTTCTATTTCCAGAACTGGCAGCTCGCCAATAGCGCCGTCGATTATTTGGCACAGAACAACACGGCGAGCCCGTTCCAGCATTTCTGGGCATTGTCGATCCAGGGCCAGTTTTATGTGACCTGGCCAATCGTCATTACGCTCGTTTACCTGTTGGCGACGAAAATCCTTAAGACGCCGGTGCGCAAAACTTTGCTGGCCGTGCTGTCGGTGATTTTCCTCGCTTCACTCAGCTATTCGGTTTATATCACAGCGGTCAATCAGCCGTGGGCGTATTTCGATACCTTCGCACGCGCTTGGGAATTCTCGCTCGGCGGGATGCTTGCGCTAATGCTTCCGTATTTACGCTTTTCGGACCGCGCACATCTCATCATGGGCTGGGTAGGGCTTGCGATCATAGCCTTCACCGGCATGGTGCTTCCTGTATCGACCGTATTCCCCGGCTTTGCGGCATTGCTGCCGACCGGCGGGGTGATCTTGGTCATCATCGCCAGTGAAAACGGGCAGGCATTCGGCGTGCAGAAATTGCTCGGTTCGAAGCCGTTTCAGTATTTCGGCAGCATTTCCTATGGCTTTTATTTATGGCATTGGCCGCTGCTGGTATTCTATTATGCTTATTTCAATACAGAGACAGTCACGGCGCTCGGCGGCTTTAGTATTTTGGCGATCACGCTTGTGCTGTCGATCATGACGATCCGCCTCGTGGAAAAGCCGGTGCGCGAGATGCCGGTCAAGCATTCGAAAAAACGCTTGGCGAAAGTGCTTGTCGCTTTAATGATGCCCGCTGTTTTGGTCGGCGTCTCATGGGGCGTCTTCGTCCAGGCGAGCAGTGGCGGCACGGCGACGGTAGAAGATAACCCCGGCGCACGCGCCGTATTGGAAAACGTCCAGCCTGCAAAAGATGCGGAACTGCAGCCGGACTTTTTGTCGGCGAAGGAAGATTTGCCGACATTCTATAGCGACAAAGACTGCTTCTTGACGGGCAGTGTCAGCTCGAAACTCAAGGAATGTTCGTTCGGCGTAACGGAAAATCCAGAGCATGTCGTCGCGCTGGTCGGCGGCTCGCATTCGGGGCATTGGTTCCCGGCGCTTGAAGCGGTCGCAGAAGAAATGAACATGCGTATCGATGTCTACAATAAAGACGCCTGCCGTTTCTCGAGCGGTGATTTCGATGGCCAGTTGGACGAAGCGTGCATGACCTGGAACGATAATCTGCAGGAACGGCTAATGGCAGATCCACCAGACCTAATTTTCACGACAGCGACGGTGAATTCAGGCGATACGGTGCCAAAAGGCTATATCAATAAATGGAAAGAGTTCGAAGGGATCGCGGAGATTTTCGCCGTGCGCGACAATCCGCGCATGAAAGTCGACCCGACGCTTTGCCTCGATGAATTGAGCGTCGACAATTGTTCGGTCGAGCGCGATAAAGCATTAGCGGATGTCGTGCCGTGGGAAAATACGGAAGGCATTCCGGATAATGTGACGTTCGCCGATATGTCCGAGTATTTCTGCACGGATGATACATGCCCGCCGGTGATCGGCAATGTGCTCGTCTACCGCGATAAGCATCATTTGACGACACTTTATTCGCAAACGATGGGGCCGGCATTGAAGGAACATCTTGAACCGGCTCTTGAAAATCTAAACTGATGAATACCGAACGCCTCCGGAAGGACACTCTTCCGGAGGCGTTTTCTATTGCCGCGCCCAGCAGGGAAAATAAATGCCGTGTCGAAAGAGAATAGCAAGGAACAAAGTGCGCAGCAAAATCGGAGAGGGGTATGAGGCATGAAACGCAGATGGCCGGTTTTAGCATTGACATCGCTTGGGGCATACGGAGCTTACCGAAAATACAAAGACATGACGCGGCTCGTCAAGCCGACGTGGCCGGAAGTCCGGCACGCCGGGGAAGTGGAAGAGGCAAGAACGGAAAATCTCCCGAAACCGATCGCCAAGTGGCTGGAGACGATCGGCGCGGTCGGCCGTGAACAGGTGATGGGCGTCTATGTAAAGCAAGTAGGCTGGATGAAGACCAAACCCGATCAGGAAGAATGGACGGAATCGACTGCCGAACAATACAGCTTTGTCGAACCGCCGTCGTTCTATTGGAAAGCGCGTATGAAAGTGGATGGCTTGTTCGTAACCGGATCCGATAGTTTCCGCAATGGCCGCGCGGGGATGCGTATCCGCTTCGCGGGGCTTGTGCCGATCAACCGCGCGATTCCGGACGGCAAGCTCGATGAATCGGCCTTGCAGCGCTTTTTAATGGAGATGGCCTGGCTGCCGGGACTGGTGTTCAGCCCGTACGTGCGGTTTTTGAACAGCAACGAACGTTCTGTGGAAGCGGAAATGACTTATAACGGGTCGACTGCCAATGTGACCTTTGAATTTGATGAAAAAGGGCGCATGAAGCGGGCGCGCGCGATGCGCTATAAAGATGTTGGCGAAGATGCGAAGCGCTTGCCGTGCATTGCGGAAGTGCATGAATGGCAGGAAGTCGAAGGCATCGAAATCCCACGGCGCATCGACATCACTTGGATCATCGACGGCCAAGCGTTCACTTGGTATAAGTTCACCGTCGAAGCCGCTAAATTCAATCCGCGTGTTCCGGATGCCTGGTGAGCAAGTCAGAAATGTAACAGAAAGTTCTTTGTTTTTTGATGAATCACCTTGACCCAAATCACCACAGGGGGTATCATGTGGGAATACTAAAAACTGCATAGTGAATTCTTATCTAGAGAAGTCGAGGGACTGGCCCGATGACGCTTCAGCAACCAGCCGCTAGCGGTCAGGTGCTAATTCCAGCAGGCATGCGCCTGGCAGATGAAAAGGAACGAGTCCGATATCGTAAAGCCTTCTTTTTCATGGAAGGCTTTTTTTGTTTCATATCGATGCGTCCGCAGCTGCACGGCAAAATAGACGGAGGAGGACCAATCATGTTATTAGATGAACTGAAAAAACGAATGCTGACGGCGGACGGCGCCATGGGAACGCTGTTGTACTCCTACGGCATCGAATACTGCAACGAGGAATTGAACATCCAGCGACCGGAAGTGATCGAGAAGATCCACCGCGATTATATCGCAGCCGGGGCGGATATCATCCAAACGAACACATACGGGGCGAACGCCCATAAACTGGCGCGCTACGGGCTCGAAGAACAGACCGAAGCGATCAATAAAGCAGCGATCGCCATCGCCAATAAAGCCGCAAAAGACGGCGGACAGTTTGTCGTCGGCACGATCGGCGGCATCCGAGGCATCCGCAAAAGCGATGCGACTTTGGATGAGATCGTCGCCATGGTCGACCAGCAAGCCCAGCATCTATTGTCCGGCAATCCGGACGGCTTATTGCTGGAAACTTATTACGATTTCGAGGAACTGGCGGCGACCGTCAGCCATCTGAAGAAACTGACCGACGCCCCGCTCATCGCGCAATTATCGATGCACGAACCCGGCATCTTGCAAAACGGCATGAGCTTGAACGAAGGATTGAAACGTCTCGACGCGCTCGGTGCGGAAATTGTCGGCGTCAACTGCCGCCTTGGACCGCACCATACGATCCAAGCGTTCGAAGGCGTCGAACTTCCGGAAAAAGCCTTTTTGTCGGCTTACCCGAACGCTTCGCTTTTGGATATCGAAGACGGGCGCATCGTCTATGAATCGGAAGCCGATTATTTCGGCCGTGCGGCATTGCTTTTGCGTGAAGAAGGCGTCCGGTTGATTGGCGGCTGCTGCGGCACGACGCCGAAGCATATCGAAGCGGTGAAAAAACGCATCGGCCATCTGCAGCCGATTACCGAAAAGAAAGTCGAAGAGAAAAAACCGATCGTCATCCGCGAAGCAGAAGCCTTGAAAGACAAGCCTTTACACGAAAAAGCGAAAACCGAACGGACGATCATCGTCGAACTCGATACGCCGCGCCATTTGGATATCGATAAATTCCTCGAAGGTTCAAAAGCATTGGATGCAGAAGGCATTGACGCCATCACGATGGCCGATAATTCACTCGCCTCTCCGCGCATCAGCAATATGGCGATGGGCTCGATCATCAAGCGTAAGCAAGACGTCAGACCTCTAGCGCATATCACCTGCAGAGACCGCAACCTGATCGGCCTGCAATCGCATATTATGGGACTGAATGCACTCGGCATCCACGACATACTTGCCGTCACGGGCGATCCGACAAAAGTTGGCGATTTCCCGGGCGCGACAAGCGTCTATGATGTATCGAGCATGGAATTGATCCAGCTCATCAAAAAACTCAACGAAGGCATTTCATTCTCCGGGAAACCATTGCGGAAAAAAGCGAATTTCTCTGTCGCCGCCGCGTTCAACCCGAACGTTCGCGTCGTGGAGCGGGCTGTAGCAAGGCTCGAGAAGAAAATTGAAGCCGGGGCAGATTATTTCATTTCACAACCAGTTTATACGAAAGAGAAAATCATCGAGATCCACGAGGCGACAAAGCATTTGGACACGCCGATTTTCCTTGGGGTCATGCCGCTGACGAGCATACGCAGCGCCGATTTCCTGCATAACGAAGTGCCGGGCATCAAATTGTCGGAAGAGGCACTTGACCGCATGCGGGCTTGCGGCGAAGACAAGGAAAAAGCGACGGCGGAAGGCATCCAGATCGCGAAAGAATTGATCGATACCGCAGCGGAACTGTTCAACGGCATTTATTTGATCACGCCATTTGTACGCTACGACATGACGGTGGAATTGATTCGCCACATCCGACAACTAGATTTAAAGAAAGCGAGCGATCGTGCCTATGCCTAAACATCTAATTGAACAGCAACTCGAAAAACGCATCCTTATCATCGACGGTGCAATGGGGACGATGATCCAAAATGCGGACCTATCCGCGGAAGATTTCGGCGGCGAGGAGTACGACGGCTGCAACGAATACTTGAATATTATCCGTCCCGATGTGCTTGAAGGGGTGCACGACGCTTATTTGGAAGCGGGCGCAGACATCATCTGCACGAACACATTCGGCGGCACGCCAGTCGTTTTGGATGAATACGGGCTCGGCCATCGTGCAGCGGAAATCAATAAAAAGCGGTCGAAATCGCCAAAATCAGCCAAGCGAAATATTCGACGCCGGAATGGCCGCGCTTTGTTGCGGGTGCACTCGGCCCGACGACGAAAACTTTGTCGGTAACGGGCGGCATTACATTCGACGAATTAAAAACCGATTTCCAGGTGCAGGCGAAAGCCTTGATCGAAGGCGGCGCGGATCTATTATTGCTGGAGACGAGCCAGGATATGCTCAATGTCAAAGCGGCGACGATTGCGATACGCGATGCCTTTGAAGAAACCGGAGTGGAATTGCCGGTGATGATTTCAGGGACGATCGAACCGATGGGCACAACGCTTGCGGGACAGACGATTGAAGCCTTTTACGTGTCGATCGAACATATCAAGCCGCTTTCTGTCGGTTTGAACTGTGCGACAGGGCCGGAATTCATGACCGATCATTTGCGTTCGCTGTCTGAACTGTCGACAGGCTATGTCAGCTGCTACCCGAACGCCGGTCTGCCGGACGAGGAAGGGCATTACCACGAAACGCCAGAATCCTTATCGAAAAAATTGCGCGGCTTTGCTGAAAAAGGCTGGCTCAATGTCGTCGGCGGCTGTTGCGGCACGACACCAGCACATATTGCGGCGGTGCGTGAAGCGGTCGACGGGCTGGCTCCGCGCGAGCGCAATGAAACGAGCCATGGCCATGCGGTGTCCGGCATTGAAGTGCTTGAATACGACGATTCGATGCGCCCGCTGTTTGTCGGCGAACGCACGAATGTCATCGGCTCGCGCAAATTCAAGCGGCTCATTATCGAAGGGAAATTCGAGGAAGCGGCGGAAATTGCCCGCGCCCAAGTGAAGAACGGGGCGCACGTCATCGATATTTGCCTGGCGAACCCGGACCGCGAAGAACTTGAAGATATGGCGGCATTCATGCAGGAAGTCGTCAAAAAAGTGAAAGTGCCGCTCGTCATCGACTCTACGGACGAAGACGTCATCGAAGCTTCGCTGAAATTCTCCCAGGGCAAAGCGATCATCAACTCGATCAATTTGGAAGACGGAGAAGAACGTTTCGATGCAGTCATGCCGCTAGTGAAAAAATACGGCGCTTCGGTCGTCGTCGGCACAATCGATGAAGTCGGCATGGCGGTCACGCGTGAGCGCAAACTCGAAATTGCAGAACGCTCGTATCAATTGCTGACGGAAAAATGGGGACTCGCCCCGGAAGACATCATTTTCGATCCGCTCGTGTTCCCGGTCGGAACAGGCGACGAGCAATACATCGGCTCGGCGGTTGAAACGGTGGAAGGCATCCGCCTCATCAAGGCAAAGCTGCCGCGCGCGTTGACGATACTCGGCGTGTCGAATGTGTCGTTCGGCTTGCCGCCGGTCGGCCGCGAAGTATTGAACGCCGTTTATCTATACCATTGCACGCAAGCGGGGCTTGATTACGCAATCGTCAATACCGAGAAGCTCGAGCGCTTTGCGTCGATTCCGAAAGAAGAAGTGAAGATGGCGGAAGAGCTATTGTTCGAGACGACCGATAAGAACTTGGCGGACTTCACGGATTTCTACCGCGATAAGAAAAAGGAAAAAACCGAGGACGATATTCCGGATACCGTGCCGGAGCGCCTCGCTTACTATATTTTAGAAGGCACGAAAGAAGGGCTCATCCCTGATCTTGAAAAAGCGCGGGAGATGTATGAAGATCCGCTCGAGATCATCAATGGCCCGCTCATGGAAGGCATGGCCGAAGTCGGGCGCTTGTTTAACGACAACCAGCTGATCGTCGCGGAAGTGCTGCAATCAGCCGGCGTTATGAAAGCTGCTGTGTCGTATCTCGAAGGCTTTATGGAAAAGAAAGCGGACGATAGCGGCAAAGGCAAGGTCATTCTCGCGACTGTCAAAGGCGATGTCCATGATATCGGCAAAAACCTGGTCGACATCATCTTGTCGAACAACGGCTTTAAAGTGATCGATATCGGCATCAAAGTGACGCCAGCCGCTCTTATCGAAGTGATTCGCAAAGAACAGCCGGATATCGTCGGCTTGTCGGGGCTGCTTGTGAAATCCGCCAAGCAGATGGTGCTGACAGCACAGGATTTCCGTGAAGCGGATATCGATGTGCCGATTTTAGTCGGTGGCGCAGCTTTGTCCCGACGCTTTACCGAAACGAAAATCGCCGCCGAATACAACGGCCCGGTCATTTACGCCAAAGACGCGATGCAAGGGCTGGACCTCGCGAACCGTCTGCAAAGCGGTGCCGGCAAAGCGGTCTTGCTCGAAGAACTCGGCGCCCAACAGGAAAAGCGCCAAGCACAAGATGCGGCGCGCGCAGAAAAAGGCGCCGTCGCCATTTTGGAAAAGCCGGTCAAGACCGTACGCGAAGATGCGCCTGTTTACGTGCCGAACGATTTGCGCAGGCATGTATCGAAAGAGTATTCAGTGGCGCACTTGTATCCGTACGTCAATATGCGCACATTGATTGGCCATCACTTGGGGCTCCGCGGCTATAGCGACAAACTGTTGCAGCAAGGCGATACACGGGCGGTTGAACTGCACGAACTCGCGACGAAGTTTCTCCAGTCAGGGCTGCTGAAGCCTGCAGGAATGTATCAATTCTTCCCGGCGCAATCGGACGGAGACGATGTCATCATCTACGACCCGAAAGACGCCAAGAGGGAAATCGAGCGCTTCACGTTCCCGCGCCAAGCTAAAGCGCCGTTCCTTTGTCTGGCCGATTATTTGAAATCGACCGCGAGCGGCGAGATGGATTACGTGGCGTTCATGCAAGTGACGGCAGGGCACGGCGTCCGCAATGAAGCGACACGCTTGAAAGAGGCGGGCCGTTTCCTGGAAAGCCATGCGCTGCAAGCGACCGCTTTGGAACTAGCGGAAGGTTTCGCAGAGCGCATGCATCAGGAAATCCGCGACCAATGGGGCTTCCCGGACGCAACGGACTTCTCAATGCGCGACCGGTTCGCGGCGAAATACCAAGGCCAGCGCTTCTCGTTCGGCTACCCCGCCTGCCCGAATCTGGAAGACCAGGCGAAACTGTTTGGCCTCATCAAACCGGAAGACATCGGCGTCCACTTGACGGAAGAATTCATGATGGACCCGGAAGCATCGGTATCAGCGATCGTCTTCGCCCACCCGGATGCGCGTTATTTCAATGTAGAATAATGGAAACGGACCAGGGAAGCCTGGTCCGTTTTAATTGTTTCAAAGAAGTAATTACTGTCGAAACTCATGGTAAGAGTAGATACTGTTATCAGATTAAAAGATCAATGATGAAGCTAAGTGGTTTGGAGAAGTGTCTGCCCGGAAAACCTTTTGCTCAATAATGCTGCGCATTACTTCGCAAAGATAATGTCTCACGTAGTTCGACCTTATCTTTTCTATGGGCTCGAGTGGTATGATGAAGAATAGAGATTAAAAGGAGGTGCGGACGTATGACCGTCTTGAATATTTTGGATTACTCGCCGATTGATGAAGGCGAAACGGCAGCTTCCGCGCTTCGCTCAACTGCGGAATTGGCGAAATTGGCAGATCGATTGGGATATAAACGCTATTGGGTCGCGGAACACCATCAAGTGTTTTCAGTTGCCGGCAGTACGCCGGAAATGCTCATGATGCACCTCGCGACACTGACCGAACGCATCCGTATCGGCTCGGGCGGCGTCATGCTGCCGCATTACAGCGCCTATAAAGTGGCGGAGAATTTCCGTCTGCTTGAAGCGCTGCACCCGAACCGGATCGATCTCGGCGTCGGGCGTTCCCCGAGCTTCCGGCTCGTCAACCAGGCACTCAATGAATCGAAAGGCAAGCGCGTTCCGTATGCCCAGCAGCTCATCGACCTGGAAAAATATTTCACCGACGATGTGGATAGCGACCACCGATTCCAGAAACTGAAAGCGACACCGATCACGGAGACAGCGCCTGAATTGTGGCTGCTCGGTACAGGTGAAGGCTCTGCGAAACTCGCGGCGGAACAGGGCATGGCTTATGCCTATGCTCATTTCGCCCGCCCTGAAAAAGCGGGAATCGATGCGATCGACCGCTACCGCGAGACGTTCATCCCGTCCGGATTGCGTGAGCAGCCGTATGTCGCCATTGCTGTTTTCGCCATTGTTGGCGAGACGGAAGAACAAGCCGAACAGCTCGCCAAAGCATTCGATTTGTGGCTGTTGTTCGTCGAATCGGATTTCCAGCCGCCGTATTATCCATCGGTCGAAACGGCTCAAAAGCGGCGGCTCAGTGCAGTCGAGCAAGAACGCGTCGAGCGCAACCGGAGCCGCATGCTCGTCGGCACGGCTGAACAAGTCAAGCAGCAAATTGAAACGGTTGCCGGCCAGTTCGGAGCTGATGAAATCACCATCATCCCGAATATTGCCGGCCATCAAGCGCGTATAGATACTGTGCGTTTGCTGGCTGAAGCATTTGATATGCAGTGAAACTATTAAGAAATCCAATATAAGCCAGGATTTCTTAGTATTTTCCTGATAACGGGATAGTTTAGGTGAATAAGTATTCGGAAAAATCTATAAAAACTGAGAATATGCAATATTGCCTTTTATTTAAGGAAATTGTCCTTTATAATAGTGAAAAAGCTATTAGGAGGAGAACATATGAACAAATATAAATTAAGCGCTTTCACGGCTGTAGTCGCTGGCGCTATGACGCTTGCTGCATGCGGCGGTGGTGAAGAATCAGGATCCGGCGGCGAGGGCGGCGGCGAAGGCCTCGAATCGAATATCGTGACGATTGCAACGGGCGGTGCATCCGGCCCTTATAACATCATCGGTTCAACACTTGCCGATGTTTACAGTAATGAGTACGGCGTGAACTCGCGTACACAGACGACCGGTGCGTCCGTTGAAAACGTTAACTTAATGAAAGAAGACAAAATTGAAATGGCATTTACGATGAGCGACGTCGTCAGCCAAGCGGTTGAAGGCGAAGAAAGCTTCACAGAGCCGACTGATAAAATTAGCCAAATTGCAGCACTTTACCCGAACTATGTGCAGATCGTAACGACCGCTGAATCCGGCATCGAAACTTTCGATGACCTGGTCGGCAAACGCATCGCAGTCGGTGACCAAAACTCCGGCGTTGAAGTCAATGCCCGCACTCTTCTTGAAGGCCACGGCATCACATACGACGACATCCAGGTTGATTACCTCGGTTATGCAGAAGCGGCTGACGGCTTGCGTGCCGGCCAATTGGACGCAGCATTTTTGACGAGCGGCTTGCCGAACGCATCGCTACTGGAGCTTTCGGAAACACTGGATATCCGTATGGTGTCGATTGACCCTGCCGATGTTGAGGAAATTGCCCAGGATCAAAGTTATTTCGTCGCGCTTGATATCCCTGCAGACACATACGGAAATGAAGAAGCGGTTCCGACTGCAGCGATCATGAACGCCTTGGTCGTCCGTTCGGATATGAGCGAAGACGATGTTTATAAATTGACGCAGACTTTCTTCGACAACTTGGAAACACTCGGGAATTCCCACCAGGCAGCAACCGACATCACACTTGAAGAAGCACAAGAAGGGCTAGTGGCGCCATTGCACCCAGGCGCTGAACGCTACTATAGTGAACAATAAAAAGCTTTTGTGGGGAGGAGCATTCATTGCGGTGCTCCTTTTTTTCCTGCTAATAAAACTGCCGGTCATTGCCTTTGAAACAGATGGCGAGCGGTTTTATTTGAAGGAAGAGGCGTTCGAATTGTCGTGGATTCATTCAGTTGAAAAAGAAGAATGGCGCGAATACTACGAACGCAACGGGCAGACGCTGTTGTTGACGGAAACCCATTTCAAGACATTCGGCGCAGGGGTGCCGTCAGATGGCACAATTTTGCCATCCGATGACGGATTCGTCCATATGCAAATCGACCGGGAATTTGAAGAACTGAATTTGACCGTTTCGGAAAATGCCCACACCTTAATACGCGCAGGCGGCCGGGAAATCCCGCTTTACGCTTTAACCGATGATTATGAAACATTCCGCATTTCGGTCGAGTATATTCATTTATGGAATTATGTAGGAGGGAAGATATTATGACCAAAGACAACCGGGATTTAGATGTTGAGAGCGTCTCGGCACATACAGAAGATAAAAACGTCAGCCAGGAAGTGCTGGAGAAATACGATACGGACGCCAAAGTCCGCAAATTGCGCAATCGCAATATCGTCTTTGCCATTGCGGCAATCGCTATCGCGTACTCCTTGTATCACCTTTGGGTGACATTCAATCCGCTGCCTGCACTTCAGGCGCGCTCGATTCACGTAGCCGTCGGGATGGGGCTTGTGTTCCTGGTCTATCCGGCATTCAAAAAGCAGGACAAGACGCGCATCCCATTCTATGATTGGATTTTGTTCTTATTCAGTTTGGCGACCGCGGGGTACTTGATCTATGAATACGAAGCGATCATGACGACGCGTGGCGGGATTCCGAATACGCTCGACATCATCATGGCCATCGCGACTGTCGTCCTGGTACTCGAAGCTGCGCGCCGCGTGACTGGCATTATCCTGCCGATCCTCGCGCTCGTGTTCCTCGTCTATCCGTTCATCAGCCACAATCTGTGGATGCCGGATATGCTCATGACGCGCCCGTTTGATCTCGGCGATATTTTCGGCCAGTTGTATTTGAAGACGGAAGGTTTGTACTCGACGGCGATTTCCGCCTCCTTGCAATTCATTTTCCTGTTCATCCTATTTGGCGCGTTCCTCGCGAAATCGGGGATGGGCCAATTGTTCAATGATTTGGCGATGGCGCTTGCCGGATCCAAGCAGGGCGGACCGGCAAAAGTGGCGGTCATCTCGTCTGGATTTATGGGAAGCATCAACGGCTCCGCGATTGCAAACGTCGTCGGAACCGGCGCATTCACCATTCCCTTAATGAAAAAAATTGGCTACAATAAAAACTTTGCAGGCGCCGTTGAGGCAAGCGCCTCGGTCGGCGGACAGATTTTGCCGCCGATCATGGGCGCCAGTGCCTTCATCATGGCGGAAACGACAGGCATCGCCTACGGCACGATTGCGCTCGCCGCACTCTTGCCAGCGGTCCTGTATTTCCTCGGCGTCATCATGCAAGTCCATTTCCGCGCCGGCAAAGACAGCTTACGCGGGATTCCGAAAGCTGACTTGCCGCGCACCAAAGAAGTATTGAAAGAAAAAGGGCATCTGCTATTGCCGATTGTGGGGCTTGTGTTCATGCTCTATACCGGCATGCCGATTGCTTATGCCGCTTTCTACACAATCGTCCTGACAGTCGTCGTCGCGGCTTTCCGAAAATCGACGCGCATGGGCGTACGCGATATCCTCGAAGCGCTTGAAAACGGCGCGCGCCAATCGCTTTCCGTCATGATCGCCTGTGCGGTCGTCGGAATCATCATCGGCGTCGTCAGCCTGACAAGCTTCGGAACGGTCATGACTTCTGCCATCACGGCGTTCGGTGCAGGATCCCTGTTCTGGACTTTGTTCCTGACGATGCTCGCCTCCATCGTACTTGGCATGGGCTTGCCGTCCATCCCGGCGTATATCATCACAGCGACCATGACAGCACCGGCACTTGCTGAATTCGGCATCCCGGTTCTCGTTGCGCATTTGTTCGTGTTCTACTTTGGGATTTTCGCGAACATCACGCCTCCTGTCGCGCTGGCCGCCTTCGCGGGTGCCGGGGTGTCCGGAGGGGATCCGATGCGAACCGGCTTCAATGCTTTGAAGCTTGCCATCGCCGGGTTTATCATTCCATATCTGTTTGTCTACAATCCAGCGATGCTAATGATCGATACGACGGATGTGGCCGTCAACGCGACAGAATTCGCCTTGCCGCCAATACTCGAGATCGTCATGATCACGGTGACGGCGATTATCGGAATCATCGCACTCAGTGCTGCAGCAGAAGGCTATTTCCAAACGCGCATGAATGTCGTGACGCGGATCCTGCTCGGCGCCGGTGCATTGATGACGATCTTCCCGGAAACCTTGACGGACACGATCGGCTTAATCATCGTGCTCGGAATCTTCGCTTTGAATTACATGAATGCACGCAAGAAAAATCAGGCCGCAAACACGGCCTGATGAATGAAGTGAACCCGCCAGGAAAATTTCTGGCGGGTTTTTGTGCTTTAATCGTATGCTGAGTGACGAAGTGGCAAATCTTTTAAGAGAAGTAAGTAAGCGAGTGAGTAGAATAGCTTGCGCTATTAGACTGCGTTGCAGGGGGCTGCTTGAGGCTCGCAGGATGTGAGTCATGCAGCTGATGCGACAGGACGTCGCGCTTTCAGCTGCCCGGGTATGGGGCGGGTGCCCGGCCAACGTGCCAAAGAAAAAAAGCCTGCGACATATCTGCAAGCAGATATGTCGCAAATGAATAAGCTCAGCTCCCCTTCACTTATTCATTCGCGCGGTCCCACAGGCGTCAGCCCCCTCCACTTCGTCTTTAGTTTTAGAGCGTAAGATTGTTTCTTCAGTTTTAAAGTGAATTGTGGAAGTGCATCATATTCTATAGTTTTCTTCAAACAGCTCGAAGAATGAAGTATCAGATATCTCGATCCGTTAAACAAACCAACAAACTTAACCCATTCAACGGTCGGCTTTTCAGACGTGCCATCTCAGGAAGCGGTTGTTTCTCACTCCTGCGGTTTAATCCAAGTAACTTTTCCATCGTCTTCATCAAATTCAATGATGACGTCTGTGACATTCTTTATCTTTTCTTTGAGTTGTTGTTCGATATAATCCCGGATATCGTCTGCTTCTTCAATCGTCATCGATGGATCTACTTCCACTTTGATTTCGATATGCAGGCTGTCTCCTTCTTTGATGGCATATAAATCTTGAATGTCCATTATTTGTGGGTGCTCCATGATTTTACTGCCAATGCGTGCCTGCAGCCCGAGATCCGCAACTCCGAGAACGCCGGCTGCATTGTCGAGGAAAATTCGGCCGACGACTACAATAAGCGAAATCCCGATGATGATGGAGGCATAGCCAGTTGCGCTATGAAATGGTGTATAGGTGGAAATAACAATAGCCAATAACGCCAATAAGGCTCCGCCGACTGCCACATTGTCTTCTAGAAAGACCAGTTTGGTGGCTGGTTTTGCTTCTTTGGCATGCTTGTAACTTGCCGGAATGATTTTGAATCCGCTCACTTCGTCTTTCGGCAAATGCTCGGTGATTTCTTTCATGGCCTTGTAAAGCACTGCAGCTTCGAGCATGGCTGCTGTTCCTAAGACGCCGATGTTCAGCCAGAACCAGTCCTCGGAATGGGTGGCATCTGAAATGTGATGGATTCCTTCAACAATCGTTTCGTAGGCAAGTACCCCGACGACCAGGACCGCACCTAATAAAACAAGATTCACCAAACGGCCGAATCCACCTGGAAACCGTTCTGTAGGCTCTTTTTTGCTGAGTGCAGAACCTATAAAAACAAAAAATTGGTTAGCAGCATCGCCGTAACTATGCATCATTTCTGCAAACATCGCGACGTTGCCGGTAATGAGGTAAGCGGCGGTTTTTATGATGGCGACCACTGTGTTTACAATAGCTGCCCACAAAGCCGATTTCGTGCCGAACTTCAGTAATCCGATAAATTCCTTCATAATTTGTGCCTTCCTTCTGGAAAAAATTAAGAGTTTACGTAGTTTTATTCCCTGAATGGCTGCCTTGAAACTTAATGATTGCGCTGAAGAAAAAGCGAACCTAGAACCAGCGTGATGGGGGCGGACATGCTTAACCCACGGTTTCGCAGAGAATTGATTAAGGAAGTGACTGTATGCCGTAGAGATATCGCTTTTTCATCCAATAAAAAAACGCCTGGATGAAAATCCCAGGCGTTCTTTTCATTACTCAGCGGCTAATTCGCTTTCTGTAACCCATTTATGGTTGGTGACTGATTCTCCGGTTTCGGTATTTTCGAAATCGACCATGTACACGGTCGTTTCTTCAGCGCTGTCGACCGCTGCGCTTGCGCCTTTCATGCCTTCCATATGCTCGGCGTCGAGTGTGACGGCATCGCCTTCAGCGTAAGGGGTATCTGGTGCGTCTTCGAGTTCTTCGTGAATGACCCATTTATGGTTTTCGACCGGTGCGCCTCCGTCAGTTGGCGTGTAGCTGACGCTGTAGGCAGTCGTGTCATACGCACCGGCGATGGTTGCTGTGGCGCCATCCATGCCAGGCATATGATTTGCTTGGATGGTCGCCGTATCCCCAACGGCATAGGTTGGATTATCGGCTTCCATCAACTCGTCTGGCACTTCGCCATCGCTCGAGTGGTCCATGCCTTCATGGCCATCGCTTTCTTCGCGCTCTTCTGGGTCATCGATCTCTTCGAGCACTTCACCTGCTTCGTTGGTCGTTTCGGCTTGTTCTTCGGGAGCGGATGAATTATCAGCTTCCTCGCCTCCGCACGCGGCAAGTGTCAGGGCTGCTGCGAGTGATGCGCTGCCCATCATGAGTTTTTTCCTAATCATGCAATTCCCTCATTTCCTGAAAATCTTGTTCTACTTGCCACATACCCGATACGTGGCGGAGTATGTGTTTTGTGACAAAGATGCATCATTTTGCGCAATTAGTTGACCTTTTATGCGGACCATGAAACTATAGAAATAGCACAACAGAGAGGAAGATCGAGCGATGAAAAAGAACTGGTTATGGCCGGTCATGGCAGCCGGGCTGTTCATTTCAGCTTGTAGCGCAGAAACGGCTCAAGAGGAAACAGAAGATTCAACCGACGCGGCACCTGAATCAGCTGAGGAAACCGAAACAGCTTCAGCAGTGGATAGTGCGGCAATGGAGCTTGAAGTCCCGTTTGACGGCATGATGGACCATGTTCATGGCATGGGTTATATCGAAGAAAACGGCGGATTGTATTTCGCCTCGCATCACGGCTTGAAAGTGAATCGCGATGGAAACTGGACAGAAATAGAAGATCAATACCATGATTTCATGGGCTTTAACGCCACGGCGACTGGTTTTGTGTCATCAGGGCATCCAGATATGCAATCCGGCATGCAAAATCCGCTCGGCATCAAACGCAGCGATGATGGGGGAGAAACCTTCGATGACCTCGGATTTGAAGGAGAAACGGATTTTCATGAAATGGCAGTCGGCTACAATACGAATAATTTATTCGTCTTCAATCCGCAAGCCAACTCCGAAATGGAAACCGGCTTCCACCGCAGCGACGATGCCGGAGAGTCTTGGCAGCAGACAGCAGCAGAAGGGCTTGAGGGAAAAGTGACCTATCTTGCGATGCATCCCGATGATTCGATGATGATCGCAGCAGCGTCGAACCAGGGGATTTTCTTGTCTGAAGACGGCGGCGAGAGCTTCACGCGCATCACGGAAGGCGAACTCGGAACCGCTGCATTCTTCAGTGAAGATGCGCTTTATTACGCTACGTACAGCGAAGAAGCAAAACTCGTGAAACGTGATCTGTCAGGCGGCGAAGAGGAGATTTCCTTGCCGGAGATGACAGAAGACGGTGTTGTCTACCTCGCGCAGCATCCGGAGAACCCAGAGCAGCTGGCAATTTATACAGCCAAAGGCCATGCATGGGAGACGCAGGATGCCGGTGAAAACTGGACACAAATCTTGAATGCGGGGCAAGTGCAGTAAGCGGTAATGAGTGAATACCTTATCTAATGGAAGCCTAGCATGACAAACGATCAACACCCGCCCTCAAATCTGAGGGCGGGTGTTTTTTACGTCAGCAAAGCTTTTCCGGAAATTGAGCGTGCGCAGTGGATGCCACTTGCGGCGACGCCGATCGTGCCGCCGCCAGGGAAGATATGGTCACCCGTCAGATACAGTTCCGGCAAACCGCTATGATGTGAAATGGACTTGAACAACGCCGCATCCAAAGTCTGCGCGAAGCCGCCCACATAGCCGTTCGGACGTCCGGTATAATGCTGCCAGGCGAGCGGGGCGCCGCTTTCGACATGGACGATCGCCGAACGGAATCCTGGGATATGCTGCTCGATCAACTCCAGCATGCGCTCTGAGAGTTCGGTGCGCATCGCTTCATAATCCTCCTGCGGCTGCCAATAGCCGGGCTTCGAATGCGTCGAAATGGTCACCGTCTGGAAGCCTTCAGGGGCGCGCAGCCGGTCATCGGGCCGTGATGCCGACATGAAGAAATGATGCCCTTCGTCCATGGCCGCACCGCTCGAGAGCTGGCGGAATTCGGGGAGAGGTTCTGACAGTTTCTCTGCATCGATCGCCAAGTATAAAGTCAAAGTCGTCCAGGTTTCGGTGCCGATGCCTTCTTGCAGCGGGCGTTTCAATCGGTGATGATGATCGACCGGCAACAGCTCGGTCAATTGCTGGATCGGCGCATTGAAGACGACGGCGTCCGCTTCGTAGGAATTGCCGCGCTGGTCGCGGGCATGCCAGACGCCTTCTTGATACTCAAGCGTCTGTACGGTGCGCGGCTTTTTTACTTTGCCGCCATTTTCTTTAATGCTGTCCGCCATCAATTCCGCGAAACGGTACAAGCCGCCCGGGACGTAATAAGCGCCTTCATGGTAAATATCGAGCGCCACTGCCGCAAGCAGATACGAGACATCTTCCGTTGACGTCTGCATGCTGTCGATCAACAGCCCATCGAGCACATGGCGGAACGCATCGAGTTCGTGGAGGCCGTGCTTTTTCAACACGTCACCGAGTGTCAGCTGGAATTTCGGCAACAGGCGCAAATGAACCGGGCGCAAGGCTTTGGTGAGCGCAGCCCATTCCCGCGCATTGGCTGGCGGCAGCGCAGGCAGCGGCCCCATCAAGGTGCGGGTGATGCGTGCCGTCCGGTACAATTCCGCATAGAACGACAGGATCGCGGTTTTATGCTGTGGAAAATGCGCAGCGAGTTCGCGCACATGCCTCCTGCGGTCTTTATGGAAAACGAAAGTTCCTGTCGGGTGGACCATTTCCATCACCCGCTCGAGCGGTTCGAGTTCCATTTGCTTTCCGAGGTGGCGGAATATGCGTTCATGAATGCCGCCGGGCTCGAGTCCCATGCCGAGTGTGGCGCCGACCGGAAATAAATACGGATGGCGTTTGTATTTTCCGGCGCAGCCGCCGAGTTCTGCAGCAGCTTCGAGCACGGTCACTTCATAACCTTCTTTTGCCAGCAAGGATCCGGCCGTCAATCCGCCGATGCCGGCGCCGACGACCAATATGCGTTTTGTCATCATGTCCCCTCATTTCTCCCATGAAAAAACGCCCGGCAGATCAGCCGGACGCATGTCTCTTATGCCACTTGTCTGCAAGCTTCTGCGCATTTCAGGCAAGCTTCCGCGCATTTTTGGCAATGCTCATGGTCATGTTGTTTGCATTCGTTTCCGCATGCTTCACAAATCTCCGCGCATACTTTCGCGAGTTGTGAGACAAACGGCGAGTTGCGTTCAATGGCTTGTGCCAAATAGGCACACATGTCTGCGCATTCGCGGTCGAGCCGGATGCACTCGGCCATCATTTTCACATCGTCTTCTTTCAGGCAAGCATCGAAACAATGATTGCACGCCACCATGCAGTCATGGAGCGTCTTGGATAGTTCTGCGTGTTTTGCATGTTCTACCATTCCGTAAAACCTCCTATAAGAATTATGTTCATTCGCTTATTCCTTGGATTTCCCGACTGTCAGGAAAATAAACAATGGCCAGTAGATTCTATCCGTTTTTACGCAGTCCCGGCTTTTGTTCAAGCTCTTTCATGCGCTTGCGGAACTCGTCTTCCGACAGCTCGCCGCGCGAAAAGCGCTCTTTCAATAACTGCGCTTCGTGGTGGGGGGCGGGCAGTTTATGCGGTTTATGGCGAATGAAAAACAAGACGAGACAGAGGATGATGAGCACGACCATCAAAGCGACGAGGACAATAAAGAGCCTGAACATAAGCGTTCACTCCGTTCGCTTTCTTTTCTTCCAGTTTACGCTATAACACTGAAAATTGCGTCTTTTAAAGTTGCAAAAATCACTTCTTGTAAAATGCTGGATATGCTACGCTTATGGATAATTCAAAAAAAGGGGGAAGCGGGATGTTTACACATAAGATTGATGAAGAGTTGGCGTTGAAATTGGTCGAGACGCAAGATGCGGAACGGATTTTTGAATTGACGGATCGTTCGCGTGCTGCACTGAAGGAGTGGCTGCCGTGGCTCGATCACACGAAAACCATCGAGGATACGAAAAATTTCATCCAGTCGGGTGCAGAGAGTTTCGCGCTCGGCAAAAGCTTGAATTGCGCGATTGTCTACCGCGGCGAACTGGCAGGAATCGCCGGCTTCAACGAAATCAATGAAGCGAAACAGACGGCCTATATCGGCTATTGGCTCGACACGGAATACCAGGGAAAAGGCATCATGACGCGAGTCGCAAAGGCGCTGACGGATTATGCGCTAACGGAGCGCGGGCTCAATAAAGTCGAGATCCGTGCAGCGGTCGGCAACCAGAAAAGCCGCAACATCCCGATCCGTCTCGGCTTCACGGAAGAAGGTACCATTCGCCAGGGAGAATGGCTTTACGATCACTTTGTCGACAGTGTCGTCTACGGCATGCTGAAATCGGAATGGCCATCTGAAAAAGGCGAATGAAACTCACCTATACTTTTCAGAGTGTTGGAGAAGATCATGATTCGTTATGAATAAAATTGAGAGCACCCTTCTACATTCAAAAATCAATATTGTATCTCAGTATTTGGAGAAGCGTTCGCTCGACTCCTGTGGACTAGCGAGACGACCGAGACCCCGCAAGGAATGAATGGGCGAAGCTTAGCTGAGCGAATTCATTTGCGACGCATCTGCCACGCAGATGTGGGAGCACAAGGGTTTTGAGGCGACTGAGGAGGCTTGGGCGCGAGCCCACGGAAAGCGAGCGATAAGCTTCGGAAAATACGGGTTTCTAATTTTCTCGACCACACAGAAAAAGACTCATGAAGTTAAGACATCTTTTTTTACGCAATGTTTCCCACAGCCTTCCTCATTTAGTAAAATAAGAAGGAAACTAGAATTACAGGAGGAATACTATTATGAAGCATTTTCTACTCGGCCTTCTAGTATCAGGCCTTATCGCACTTATCGCTTTTCTAGCGGATGACTGGGCGCTATTGTTCCCGATTGCGGGTGCGGTCGCAGTCATCGCGCTTGTCTGGGCGGTCATCTCGTCCATCACAGCAGGCAAGCAAGTGAAATCTTCATTCAACACGAGTTCAGAACGCCGCCGGGCACAGCAGGCGCGCAACGCCAAAGTGAAAAATCTCGTGCTGTTCGCGTTGCCGAATCTCGTGTTGGCGCTTTACGGGTTGTTCATACTTTCTTAAACGAAAGAGGGGGATGTCATGCTCAGCTATTATAGTTCCTTGTCTGCAGAAGTGTACGACCTCGATAAGCCGATCGGCAAATCGTTCGGCGATGTCGAGTTCTACAGGGAGCGCCTTGCCGGGAATGAAGGGCGTATTTTAGAGCCCGCTACCGGGACCGGCCGTTTGCTCGTGCCGCTCCTAGAAGACGGCCTTCACATCGACGGCTTCGACAGTTCGTCCGAAATGCTTGATATTTGCCGAGCCCATTGCAAAGAACGTGGGTTGCATCCGAAATTATTCGAAGCGGATATGGAAACATTCCGCATCGATGTCGAATACGATGCTGTCATTTTGCCGGCGGGAACGTTCCAGTTGCTGGCAGGACGTGAACAGGCGATTAAAGCCTTGAAGAATTTCCGTAAGCATCTGGCGCCGGGCGGCCGGTTGCTCGTCGATTTGTACGTTCCGCAAGGCTTTGAGATCGACCGGCCGAGAACGCGGACCTGGCAGACAAAAGCCGGGGAAGTGATCACGCTCGAGAGCAAGACCGTCGAAGTCGATTGGATCAAGCAATGTTCCGTGTCGCATAACCGCTACGAGAAATGGCAAGGCGGCAAGCTGATCCAAACCGAACTCGAACGCTTCCCGATGCGCTGGTACGGCGTCGAGGAATTCAAGCTGCTGCTCGGCAGCCAAGGCTTCGAAGACATCATCGTGTCGTCCAATTACGAATACGGCCAATACCCAAAGAACGCTCAGCATGCCGTCACCTTTGAAGCAATCGCACATATTTGAAAATCAAAAGCTGTTTGGAGAAAAAATCCAAACAGCTTTTTGTATGACCGAAATTCTATATAGGACTGGCTGACGGTGTTTCATTCCACTCATGAAAATCTGGAACGAAACTGTAGCTTTTCAAAAAAGTTAGATTTGCAGCTAATTCGGGTAAACTCGTAAAGGTCTGGAAGTAAAATCGCTGTAACTGCAATCATAGGAAGTTTCTAGATAAGCGAGGCTTTCAGATAGAAAGAAAAGGGGGATCGAGCATGATTACAATACATAAAACCTCTGCTGGCGGAGATTTACAAACAATTGATACCTTCGAGAAGAATAGTTGGATCAATATGGTGGCGCCTTCACAAGAGGAAATCAAAGGAATAGTAGAACGCTTCAATATTCCCATCGAATTTTTAGAAGACCCATTGGATTTAGAAGAAAGCGCACGGATTGAATATGACGAAGAGACAAATTCTACATTGATCATTAACGATCTTCCGATTGTCGATGACAACAGCCCGCAGCTCGACTCTTATATTACAATCCCCATCGGCATCATTTTAGGGGGAGATTTCATCGTCACCATATGCAGCCAAGCGACGAATTCCGTGGAAAACGTCATCAAGAAAAACGTGAATACGTCGATGAAAATCGCTTTGCGCTTGAAGTGTTATTGTCGATTTCTACCCAGTACATAATGAAGTTGAAGAAATTGAACAAACAGCGCCTCAAAATCGAAAGCAATTTGAAGGATTCTTTAACGAACAAGCAACTATATAAGATCATGGAGATTGAAAAAAGCTTGGTGTACTTCCTGACATCATTAAAAGCGAATGGCGATGTCATCACGAAGTTGTTCCGGACGCATTCCATCAAATTGTATGAAGACGATGAAGACTTGTTGGAAGATGTGAAAATCGAAAACAATCAAGGAATTGAAACGACTGAGCTGTATACCAGAATCTTGGACAGCATCACGGGCTCGTATTCTTCGCTCATATCGAATGAATTGAACAACACGATGAAAACCTTGACCCTTTTCACGGTATTCTTAACCCTTCCGACCTTGATCTTCAGCTTTTTCGGCATGAACGTGGCGTTGCCTATTTCCGGGCAGGAGCCTGGTTCATGGATTACGACACTGGTTCTGTCCGCCATTTTGATGCTTGTCATCGCGGTTTCTCTATGGAAAAGAAGAATATTTTAGCCGAAAACGCCTGGAGATAAATCCAGGCGTTTTTTTATATGCTTTTTAACTGGGATTCAGCAATGAAAATTAGAGGGTTAGTGGCGGGCGGGGCGAATGTATATACTAACAATCGACAGTGCGGATCTATGCCGCTTGCTATTACTGCTGCCTTGGCCATGAGAATTCATCGTCAAAAAAGGAGTGTAGAACATGGATGAAAAAGAAATGATTCCGTTCCAATCGTCTCCGGTACGTCCGATTTTCGAAAAGTTTTCAAGTGCGCGTGATGTGTCGCTCGTATACGGCGACCCGATCGAGATGCAGGGCAGGACCATCATTCCAGTAGCGAGAATCAGGTATAGCGTCGGTGCGGGTGCTGGCGGCGGCTACGAACGAGAAGACAAAGATGCAGAATCGCCAGGCTTCGAGGAATTCGAAGGCGGCCACGGGGAAGGGGCAGGCGGATCGTTCTCAGTCAAACCCATCGGCATCTACGACGTGACGGCGGAAAAAACCGTCTACCGGCCCATTGTCCCGATTGAGCTCATCGTGATGCTACCGCTTATGATGACCGGCCTTGGGTTTTTGATGGCATCGAGCCAGAACAAAAGCAAAGGCGGCAAGCACAAGAAGCGCATGCAAGCCGGGAAACGCTGCGAGAAAAAAGGGAAAGGCAAGAAAATGAAAGGCATGGGGCATAGCGGCTGAAGTGAAACGAGATGTTGAGTATTGCGAAAACCACCTAGGGATTGATCTCCAGGTGGTTTTTTTGAGCTAATGCAGTCTTCTAATTCGTGCCAAGTAATTGAATAATCGGCGATTCGGAAGAAATTATATCCAATTGATGTTCCATACAGGCGAAAGAGAAATGCTGGTAGCTGATTTCTTCTTGTCTTTCCCGTTGCTTCAAATTCGTCCGATTCTCCAAATAAGTGAGAAGATCAGACTGTTGATGAATGCGATAAGCATGTGCTGTGTCAGAGTCAGACATTCTTGTGAAATCTTCGGAAGTTACGGAATACGTGGCATATGAACGGAAATCAATATGCCATCTATCCACTGTGCCGGGAAGGTTCAAGAGCAGGTCTGTTTCATTCTCGCTGCCGCGTATAGAAATACGCAATGCTGTTCCTGGCAGTCTCGTTTCTGCAAATCCTTCAAAGGCTATAAAGTAATCTTCTTGTGATAGCAATCCCAAATCTGTCATCAAATCGATCCTTTCATTGGGTGTTAATGGCAGGGGAAGTAGCAAAGAGTCGGTTCGAGGCGAAAAACAACAGGACCGGAGGCAGCAAGGTGAATAAGGACAGCACACCTGCTAGCGAGAACAGTACAGCGGGCACAAAGCGGTTCAAATTGATCGTCAATAACCCGCCAACACTCAATAAGGCGGATGCGACGAGCAAATAAAAAGGATAAAAGAGCAATTGTTTTGCACCCTCCACCACATCGGCGGCGAATATTTCCGAATTCATCTGAGCTTCTGTACGTGTCATTTCCCGCTGGACTTTCGGGTCATTCTGGAATAGCTCTGTTAATTGGTTTTGGGCAATTTGATTGTCATCAAACGAGAAGATTAAGAAGCCTGACAATCCTGCGCATATCAGCAATAGCGCCAGAGAAGTGATTGCTAGTTTAATGGGAGTGAATAAATTTTCAATTGAGATGATTAGCCCTCCTTTAAAGTAATCGATTGTATATCATTTCGATTTAGATTTGGAAATTCCTGCTATTTATATAATGGTTGAATAGACAAAAAAAATTCTTTATTGGCAGGTCTTAAAAGAAATGTTAATCACTGATTGGGTAATCAGAATGGTCTTTTACAAAAGCTTAGTACCGGCATACTTAAATTTTTGAAATCCCATATATATGAATTTTTATATGATCTATGGAAAAATATCCGCTCAAAGCGCTTTTAGTACTCAGAGGACGGGTACGTGAATAACAAGGAGGCGTTATGAGTGAGGAATATAAACAAAATGGCCGGAATGGCTTTTGCCGCACTTCTACTCGCAAGCTGTCAAGAAACTGAAAATCCACCGCCTAGCACAGAGGACACAGATTCTCCAAGTGAACCGACACCTAATGAGGAAGAAGCGGTAGAAGAAAAGGAAAGTAACGAAGATAGCCAGAACAATGAGGATGAGGAAGCCTCGGATGAACCGATCGATCAGCCAAATGACGATGCTTCAGATGGCTTTGAAGAAACTCAGGTGAGTCCATCCTATTTTATCGAGACCCATGCCTATGTCACAGAAACCGGCTATCTCACCGCATTCAACATTGAACGCGATGAAAATGAAGAAGTCACATTTGAAGAAAGCTTAACGCAATCTCTGATTGAAAACGACCCTACCACACTAGAAATTCTAGGATCTTATGCTGAGCTGACTGTTGATATGCCGACGCTTAACGTGAAATTTAATGAAGAGGATGGAGGTGCATTATCCACAACTTCTGCGCAAACGACCTTTTTCTATAGTTCATTGTTTGGAATCAGCGATCTATATGGCATTGAAGAAATTGTGTTTACCAATCCCGAGGGCGAAGAAAATGTCATTGTAGCTCAGCGCTTAGTGGACAAGCCTTTGATTGTTGAAGAAGAAAGAGGAATTTCGCGCGGTTACTATACAATCTACGATAAAGAGTTGCAGCAGACGAACTTCTTAGCTGGCGTAGAAGTGGGAGAGCAAGTGGCGGATGAGAACGGAGAGCCGTTGTCCTTCCCTGAGACAGTGGAAGCGATGAAAGCAGTGGATCAGGAAGGAGCAACTTACTCATCAGCCATGGTGGAAGGATTGGAAGTGGTTGACGCTTCACTTGAAAACGATACGGCGACAGTTCGCTTCACATCAGATGAAGAGACAATCACAGACTCCGACTTGATCGTCTTTGAAAACGCAATGCAACTGGCAGCCCTTGACTTCCGCGTAGAGGAACTCCGTTTAATAAACGAAACTTTAGAAGAAAGCACCACGTACCCGTTTGCAGTGAAGTAATGATTAATAGAGATAAAAAAGGTTTGGAGAAATCCAAGCCTTTTTTTATTCGCTATTATCCGGAAAATTAGCGGAACTCCTATACATATTCAGTTAAAAGAGTTGACGAAACTAATAAACAGTTATACTGTGTATATGAGTATAAACAGTATAAAAGTTGAGAAGGAGTGTATATAAATGAATGACTGGAATCAAGCGTACCGTTTGGCAGCTTTCGAAATAAAAGCATCGCTGCGCAACTTATTGTTGATCCTGGCTTTTTATATCGCCATGAGCCTCATCTTCATGATGTCGTTCGATGTGTATCTGGAAGGCGACTTCAAAGGGTTCGATATCATGTTCTTGCTGGTGTTCTTCATGTTTCCTGCCTGGATGAAAGGAAAAGAATTTCAAATGCAGAAAATGGATGGCAATCTATGGTCGTCCCCGCCGATCATCATGCTCCAGCAATTGCCGATAAGCAAAAACACAATTGTCAAAAGCCGTTTCATCATCCATGCGTTCTGTTCATTTCCCTTCCAATTGATCCTGCTGATTGCCATGCCGCTCATGTCGGACAATTTTCGTGAAGGAATGACGCCGGTTGCTTATCCGGTGTTCGTGCTGTTGTGGATTGCCATATCGATTGCGGTCGGCTTTATGATGGCTGCCAGTGAAGCGGGAGGAAATTTCAGGATGAAAGAGATTGTACTGTCGTTCATTTATATCTTAATCGCGGCAGCCGCCATCTACTTGCTGTTCCCTATGCTGTCGGGAAGCGGTTTTATTGAGTGGACAATGGCCATTGCTGTGGAATGGCCGCTACTGACGGGCATCACAGCTGTAGCCCTCATGATTGCCGGTTGGAAATACTGGCAAGCGGATATGAAAAAGACGATAAAGAAAACGGATTATCTGTGAGAGGAGGGCTTGCTTGTGCTGCCGATACGTTTATCCAAAGATTCTCGTGAACCGATTTATCACCAAATAGAAAAGCAGCTAAAAGCCTTGATTGCAGGAGGACATTTGCTTGCGGGTTCGCCGCTTCCATCAATCCGTGCATTATCGAAAGACTTGGAAATCAGCGTCATCACGATACGCCGCGCTTATCAGGATCTGGAAGCGCAAGGCTTTATCCAGACACTTCACGGAAAAGGGACCTTTGTCGCAGAAATACAACATACGACCAAGCAGCAAGTGATGACGGCTTCGGTTGAAAAGGAATTTGAACAGGCCATCCGCAACGCGATGGATTATGACTATACAGCCGATGACATCAAGCGCGTTTTTGAAGAGACATTGAGCAAGCTGAAGGAGGGGAAATAACGGATGATTCCATGGATTGAATTAACGCAAGTCAACAAGCAAATCGAGGACTTCCGGCTCGGCCCGGTCAGTCTGGCTATTGAACCTGGCACGATCACCGCACTTGTAGGGAATAACGGTTCGGGCAAAAGCTCCTTGCTGAAGTTAATTATGAATCTTGCCAATATGGATGGAGGCGACATCCAAGTTTTCGGTAAACCGGTGGGTGGGGAAGACGAAAGTTGGAAAAGGCATGTCACTTTCCTGCCGCAAGCTTCCGTTGGCTGGAATGCTTATACAGGCAATGACTTGAAAAAATTGATTGCACCGCTCTATGCGAAATGGGATGACGTTCTTTTTGAACATATGATACATCTCTTGGACATCCCGCTGGACAAGCGCTTCGGCAAACTATCACCGGGCATGCAGCAAAAGTTAAGTTTGTCGCTGGCCTTGCCGCGCCATACGGATATTCTTATTCTGGACGAACCGACCGCTTCCTTGGACATTCCTTCTAAGAATTTGGTGATGGATTTATTGGTCGACTGGATGGAACGGGAAGACCGGGCGATCATTTTGACAACCCATCAGCCCGAAAGCCTCCGCAAGCTGGCGGACTATTTGTTTTTGATGAAAGATGGGCAGGCAATCGGCCATTACGAAAAAGACCAGCTCGTCAGTGGATTTCGCCGCTACTGGCTGACGGAAATGCCTGCTGACGTGGTGCCTGGAGAACGGTCGCGCTCGGGCCGGCAACTTGTATCTGATAATTTAGATGGCACAGAAAAATACTGTGCGGAACACGGGATCGGGATTGTAGACGACAAAGCGTTGGAACTGGAAGAAATTATTAGCCTGTTATTAGCATGAACCAAAAAGAGAGGATGAGGGGAATGGAAACGATGCTCACCGTAGAAAGATTGGGGAAATCCTTCAAAGACAAGCAAATCATCTCAAATATCTCGTTTGAAGTGAAACAAGGGGAAATCATGGCGCTGCTCGGGCCGAACGGGGCAGGTAAATCGACGACAATCCGCAATATCATGGGCATCATGTATCCGGATGAAGGGGCCATCACGTTCCGCAATAGTACAAATAACGAGATCCCCCGCAATAAAATCGGCTATTTGCCGGAAGAGCGGGGCTTGTACAAAAACGTCAAAGTGATGGATATCCTGCTGTACCTGGCAGAGTTGAAGGATTATCCGTTGAACCGCGCCAAAGAACGTGCGCTGGAATATTTGAAGAAATTCGGCTTGGAGGGCAAGGACAATGTGTCGGTCGAGGAATTATCGAAAGGGATGGGGCAGAAAGTGCAATTTATCGCCTCCATTCTCCACGAGCCGGAACTGCTCATTTTGGATGAACCGTTTTCAGGGCTCGACCCGGTCAGCCAGGAGTTATTCAAAGATGAAATTCGCTCGTTGGCCAAAAACGGCACGGCGATCTTATTGTCTTCGCACCAGATGAATCTCGTCGAGGAAATGGCGGACCGCTTATTCTTGATCCATCGCGGAACCAAAGTCATCTCGGGAAGCTTAAGTGAAGTGAAAAAGGAATACGCCAATTTTAAATGCACCATCCATGGAAGCAATAGCCATCAAGTGTTGGAAAGCTTACCGGAAGTGGAACGGATCGAACATAGCGAGGAAGCGGCGGTGCTGTACTTGTCGAAACGTGTGCAACCCGCGATTTGGTTGAGAAATCTGCCGGAACAACTCGACGTCCAGGAACTGTCCATCGATCGGATTTCCCTCCATGAAATCTTCATCGACATCGCCACGGACAAAAACCTATTGAAGGAAGCGGGTGAGTTGCATGCATAACACGAAGAAAGTCGCGAAATGGGAAATCAAACGCAACCTGAAAAGCAAATCGTTTATCATCGGCCTGTTTCTGACTCCGCTCATTTTCCTGGCATTCTTATTACTGCCTGAATTGTTCAGTTCAGACGATGAACCGGCAACGACGACGGTTTATGTCAACGACCAACTCGGTGTCTACGAACAATTGGAAGCAGCTGCAGCGAACACCGAATGGAACATGGAACTGACTAACAGTACCCCACAGGAAGCCGAGGAGGCACTTGAAGAAGGCACGGACGCTGCCTATATTTTCATCGGCGAACAATCGGTCGAAAGCGGCACGGTGCCTGTCTATACGAACGACGAAACCAGTGACGCCTTCATGGATGAAGTCCAGCAGCTCGGCGGGCCATTGCAAATGGTGCAAATCGAGCAGCTCGGCCTGACGGCGGAAGAAGCAGGGACAGTCGCACAAGGCATCGTCTTTGAAGACGCATCGAATGAACCGGAACAAGCTGGCTTGTTCAGTGAGGCGATGCTCGAGCGCGTCGTGCCTGGTGCATTTGCGGCGGTCGTTATGTTGTCGATCGTCTTCACAGGCATGGCGATATTCCAAAGTGCTTCGCAGGAGAAGAAAGACAAAATAGCAGAAATTATCCTGTCATCATTGACGCCGGCAGAGCTGATGCAGGGTAAAATCATTGGCTATTTCGTACTCGGCATCATCCAAGTGGTGGTCTATGTGTTGATTGCGCTACCAGTGCTCATTTGGCGAGTCGATGTTCCAATCGTCGAGTATTTGTTTGTCCCTGAATTGCTGGTGCTATTGCTCATCGCCATTCTCGGCTACCTATTGTATGCAGCATTATTTGTCGGAATTGGCGCAACGATGGCCGACATCTCGACTGCAGGGAATTTCCAGGAATGGTCATGATGCTCCCGTTCAGCCCATTTCTGTTCATTGGCCCGGTCTTCAGCGATCCAAGCGGCATTTGGGCACAAATCGGAAGCTATATTCCGTTCACCGCACCCGGTGTCCTTATTATGCGCTTGTCGTTGCTGGAACAATGGCCGTGGGTGGAAATCATAATCGCCACTGCGATTTTGGCCATCAGCGTGTGGGTCTTCATGAAACTCGCCGGCAAGATCTTCAAGATCGGCATCCTGATGTACGGAAAAATGCGACACCAGGAGAAATCTGGAAGTGGGTCAGAACTTGATTAGTAAAAATTTAGTTAGAAAAAGCCCAGAGATCATGTCTCTGGGCTTTTCACATTCACATATTATTCAGCTGGAGTGCCTGGTTCAATCTCGTACGATTTCTGGACGGTTTCGTCGCGCTCGCCCAGTCCTTCAGTAGTCGTTTTGCTCCACATGGCTTCCATGCGTTCTTTCACTTGTGGAATCATTTTTCCGGAATGACGTTGCGGTATTGATTCGTCTCGCCAAGAATCACTTTTACCGACGGTTCGGTGACTTCTTTCGGATCGAATTGCTCGTAAGGAAAGCGGCTTTCTCGTAGTCGAAGACTGTGTTTTCCAAATCAGACTGCCAGTTTTCCACGTTTCGAACTCGCGGTCATTAAAGCCTGTCAAATATGGCCCTGGGTTGATCGTCGCTACTTCCACATTGAACTCCTGCAGCTCTTTGCTCAAGGAATCTGCGAAAGCTTCAGTCGCATGTTTCGTGCCGCAATAAGGCCCCATCAACGGGTCTGCCATCAAGCCGGATACAGAAGAGACGAAGACGATGCGGCCGGATTTTCTTTCCACCATTTGACGCGCAAAGCCTTTCGTCAATAATACCGGGCCGAATACATTGACCTCGAATTGGTGGCGCAGGTTTTCTTCCGGGATGTCGACGAGCGATCCGCCTTCAGATACTGCCGCATTGTTTACCAAGACATCAATGTCCCAGCCCCATGCTTTTTCGCGGTCTTTCGGGTTCGTGACGTCCAATTTTTCGATTTGCATCGATACGCCGCGCTCTTTCGCTTCCTGTTCCAAAGCAGAAACCTGTGAAATGATTTCAACACCCGCGATGACGGATTTGCCTTTTTCCGCCAAGCTGAACGCAATATTTTTGCCGAATCCGGTGCCAGCACCTGTGATTAGTATTTTTTCGTTTGCCATTCTAAATTCCTCCTCGGGTTGTTTGTTGCTGTCGTTTTTACTTATACTTCCAATGCATACCCAGGATGTACCCCAACTTAAACGGAAATTGGCTAATTCAAAAAGAGATGGACCGTTACCGGTTCATCTCTTTGAAAGTTGTAATTTAATTATAGTGAAGAATGATTCCGTGCTTCCAAACCGTGCAATAGCTTCGCCGATGCCAATCGGCTTCGCACCGATATGCCGATCCATGCAGCGAGCACGGCCTTGATGACGCCGACGAGAATGAACGGCGCGAACCCGCCCATAAAGGCGCCGGTCCAGGAAAGTTCCGCAAAGACCTTCAGCCAAACTGTTCCAAAGCCGAGTGCGACAAACATGCCGAGGATGTTGGCGATGATAGCGTTCATAAGCGTAAAGCCCATCTTCTCGAGATAATAGCCGATGACGAAAGCGGTCGGGATGAACCCGAATAAATAGCCGCCCGTCGGCCCGAACAAACTGCCCAAGCCTCCTGACATTTGGGCGAATACCGGGATTCCGGCAGCGCCGATTGCGAGATACACCAAGATGGACAATGTGCCATAGCGTGCGCCCAAAATCGTGGCGGCAAGCCCAATTGCCAAAGTCTGCCCGGTAATCGGCACGAGCGGCAAAGGAATGGTGACTTGAGCGAGTATGCCGATAATGGCGGCGAACAAAGCTGTCACGATCATCATCCGCAATTTTTTGTTTGAGTGTGCCATGTGAAAACGTCCCTTCGTTATTGAGTTAACTAATTTATAAAATAAGTTAACTCAATAATATCCGAACGTGTCAGAAGGTGTCAATATGCTTTTCGGCAATTAACAGCAGATCGAATCTCCCGGCTTCAGACCATAAGTGCAAAAACGAGGACGAATGCTGGAAACTGTAATGATAAAATGAGAAGAGATAAGATAGAGAAAAGAGGGGAGGCGGCGGCTATGGAAATGGAAGCGAAGTTCACGTTCGATGAGATGTGGGAGAAGATCCTGGATTGCGACCGGAAATACGACGGCTTGTTTTTCACGTGCGTGAAAACGACGAAAATCTATTGCCGCCCGTCCTGCCGATCGCGCAAGCTGAAAAAGCGCAACGTGGAATTCTGTTTTTCCATTGAAGAAGCGGAGACTCGCGGATTTCGGGCATGCAAAAGATGCCAGCCTGAAATCGAACAATCGCCTTATGTGGAATTTACACAGCAAGTCATCGCTTTTTTAATGGACCACTACCAGCAAAAAATCGGCTTGGAAGAAGTGGCCGCCCATGTCGGCATGAGCCCGTCATATGTAGACCGGTTGTTCAAGCAGGAAATGGACGAAACGCCGCGTTGTTATTTGGAAAAAATCCGCATCGATAAAGCGGCATATTTACTTGCGAACACCGACAAAACGAATTTGGAGATTTGCCTCGAGACTGGCTTTCAAAGCACGTCTCATTTCTATAAAGTGTTCCGGGATTTGAAACAGCAATCGCCGGGCCAATACCGGAAAGAGAAAGGAGCGGGACGGAATGGATAGCGAAACGGAAACACAGCGGCTAAAAATTCCCACGCCAGCAGATTTTAATTTCACGGAATGCCTGGCCATTCTCGGGCGTTCTGATCAAGAGTTGCTTAACACAATTCAGGATGAGCGCCTCACGAAGCTGTTGGCGATTGAAGATGAAATGGTCATATTCGATTTGAGTCATTCCGGCAGTGCCTTGCATATCGAATTTCCGCATCATTCACCGTCTGAACAAGGGAGACAAGCAGTCGTCCGGTATGTGAAGGAGTGGTTCGACTTGGGAACTGACCTGCAGCCGTTTTATGCGATGGCGGCAAGCGACCCGGTCCTCCGGGAAGTCGTGGAGAGGCACGCGGGACTCCGGATAATGGGCATGCCCGATTTATTTGAAGCGTTCGTTTGGGCCATCACCGGCCAGCAGATCAATTTAACTTTCGCCTATACGTTAAAACGGCGCTTGATCGAACACTTCGGCACTTCGCATACAGTGGACGGAGTCGAATATTGGGCCTTTCCATCCGCTGAAAGAATCGCATCGCTGGAAGTGGAACAATTAAGAACGCTGCAATTTTCGGGGAGAAAAGCGGAATACATCATCCACATCGCCGAGCAAATCACTGACGGGCGTCTCGCAAAAGACGAACTGCTCGAAAAAACAGAGCAGCAAGTAGAAAAACAATTGGTGGCGATCAGAGGGGTGGGGCCGTGGTCCGCGCACTACGTCATGATGAAATGCCTGCGCTTCACTTCTGCATTTCCGATATCGGATGTCGGATTGCACAATGCCTTGAAGCATCAATTGGGGCTGGAGCAAAAGCCGAGCATTGCCGAGATTGAGAATTTGGCGGAAAACTGGGCAGGCTGGCAAGCGTACGCGACATTTTACTTATGGAGGGTATTATTATGAATGAACTGCATCAAGTGGATTATCCATCGCCGATTGGCGTCGTCGAAATCACCGGTACCGAACAAGCCATCGTGTCGCTTTATTTCAGCGAACGCGAGCAGCCGTTGCATGCGGTGCAACCGGACACACCGCAAGTGCTGAAAGACGCTTTACAGGAACTGGACGAATATTTCAAAGGGCAACGAACGGAATTCACCGTTCCCTGCATTTCTTCCGGAACCGAATTCCAGCAAAAAGTATGGGCGGCGCTGCCGGACATCCCTTACGGAGAAACGGCTTCCTACCGCGATATCGCGACAGCTGTCGGCAACGAGAAATCCGTCCGGGCAGTGGGAAATGCCAATAGCAAAAACAAGATCAGCATCATCATCCCGTGCCACCGCATCATCGGGTCGAACGGCAAATTGACGGGATACGCCGGCAGCCTGACGCGCAAAGAATGGCTATTAAAGCATGAGCAATCGGTACGGAACGGCCAAACAATGGAGTCATGAAAAAGGGAAGCAAATCGATTGGATTTGCTTCCCTTTCTTATGGTCTTCAGATTAGCTTTCGATGATCTTGATGACGACTGCCGGATTGCCGCCGACGACGGTGTTCGCCGGCACGTCTTTGACGACGACCGCGCCGGATGCGATGACGGCATTGTCGCCGATCGTGACGCCCGGATTGATGACAGCGCGCCCGCCGATCCACACATTATTGCCGATGCGTACCGCTTTGCCGAATTCGACACCGCTCAGCCGCTGTTCGATATCGAGCGGATGGGTCGCCGTATAAATGTGGACGCCAGGCCCGACCAGGCAATTATCGCCGATGCGGATGTCGCAAACATCGAGGAAGACACAGTCGAAATTGGCAAAGAAGTTATGCCCGACATGGATATTATAGCCGTAATCACAGCGGAAGTTCGGCTCGATATACAAATGGTCGCCGCTCGAGCCGAGCAATTGGCTCATGAAACGCTTGCGCTCCTGGCTGTCGGTTTCCATCGATTTATTAAATAAGCGCAATAGCCGTTTCGCATTGACGCGCTCGCGCACGAGTACCGGATCGTCCGCCCGGTAAAGCGCACCAGCGAGCATTTTGTCTTTTTCTGTATGCATCAAAATCCCTCTTTCCCGCTCAAATTAAAATCCGAATAACCGCTTCGCGATAAAGGCGAATGCCGCGACTGCGGTAATGAACGCCGCGACGAAAAATGCCACGGCATAGGACACCAGATTGCCCGGCAGCACCGCTTCGCCAATTTCAAAGATATAAAAATGGATCGCGACCGGTTCTGTGGCATGGCGCATCAGCCACACTTGGACGCCTTTGACGGCAAATAGGATGCTGATGGCCAATAGGACCGAAAACGCAGTCCATCGAATGCCTTTCCACATGAGACCCGCCTCCAACTTTCATGATATGGATATTATAACAGAGTAGAAAAAAGAGCCATCATGAAGTTTTCGAATTCTTTGAAAAATTTACATGCAATTAACATGAAAAACTTTATAATATAGGAAAGGAGTGGAAACAATGAAAACGATCAACCGAACCATCACAACGGATAAAGGCCAAGCAATCAACTACAGCCTCGTCCTGAACCAAGACCAAACGAGAAAACTCGCGATTTTCCTGCCGGGCATCGGCTATACAGCGAAAAGCCCGCTATTTCATTACACGGAGCGGCTGCTGGCGGAACAGGAATACGACATCCTGCGCATTAATTACGACTACACGAATCCTTTATACGACGAGTACACGATGGCGGAAATCGACGAAGCGGTGAAACACGACGTCAAGCAAGTGATTGACCAAGTATTGAAAGGCAGCCTCTATGAAAAATTCTTCCTCGTCGCCAAATCGCTCGGAACGATCGCGCTTGCCAACGAACTCGAGCGCAAGAAATTCAAAGGCGCGAAAACCGTCTGGCTGACGCCGCTCATCAAGCACGAGGACGTCTTCCAGGCGATGCAGCAACACCCGAATCCGGCGCTGAGTTTTATCGGCGACAAAGACCATTATTACGACCGCGGCCGGATGGAAGAACTCCAAGCCAATAAGGAGTTGGATTCGCACGTCCTAAAAGACGTCAACCACGGCATGGATTTCATCGGCGACCCATTGAAATCGATTGATGTCTTAAAAGACGTCATCACCGATATCCACGCTTTCTCGAAAAAGACCATTGAACATGCGTAATGAACTGCCGCCCACTGAGGCGGTTTTTTCATGCCGTTTTTCAAGCAGCGCGACAGGGTATAGTTTCTGCAAAAGGAGGGTGCAGCATGGCATTCGATTACGATTTGGACTATAAGAATTTGGACTTGCGGAAAAACCCCGAACTGTACCGCGTCGGCAAAGGCGAGCAAGGCGTGTTGATGGTGGAACCGTATAAAAGTGAAATCCTGCCCCATTGGCGATTCAAGACGCCGGACATCGCCCAGGAATCGTGCGACAAAATTTCCGAGCTGTTCGAAGAATACCGCAAACAGGATGATTTTGTCGGCATGGACATGGCCCGCAAATTCATCCAAATGGGCTACACCCGCGCCAGGCGTTACACGAATTACAAAGGCGGCCGCAAATACAACGAAGACGGCTCGATCAAGGACCGCGAGATTGACGAAGAAAAAGCCGAGTCCGCTGCGATCTTCAAAAAACGCTGGGACGAGATCCGCGAAGACGAAGATTATTTGCGCCGCAAAAAAGAACACCAGAAAAAATATGGCTGATAGGGTTCTGGTGTGAAACAGAGGCGCTCATCAAACGTCGAATAAACGAGACGAAAGGAGGGGCATGCGAATGAATCTGTTTTGGAAAGCGATGGCCTTGATCGCCGCTCTGCTGTTGCTCGGGGCATGCAGCGAACAGACGTTCAGCAATGGCGAAGAGACCGGGTCCTATGCCGGCATTTTAATCGTTGAAGGCGAAGAGTACTTGTGGGAAGGCGAACTGGACGGCGGTGAATACACCGAGTCGACAAGGCTTGGTGCCGTCACCCAGTCGACAGCACCAGAAGTCATGCCGAGCGCTGATTTATCTTCCAACTTCCTCGCTGAAGACGCTGAAATTTACAGAAGCAACGAAGACCCTGACGTGCTCCTCACTAAACGGCAAGACGGCAGCTGGGATGTATTCAGAAAAGTGTGGAGCAAGAATAGCGAAGCTGCATCCAAGCAGGTGCGGTTTTTGTGGAATTGAGATGCTTGGATGCTTCGTCAACTTGGTCGTCGCTGCCTTGCTTGGGGTTGAGCTTTCGCAGTAAGCCAAGAAGGGCACTTGTCTTACTGCTTCGCTTCACCCTTGGCGCTAGGCAGCTTAATGATTTCATTGCGATGAAAATTGCCGCATCTGTTTGTGCATTTATACTTTTCGTCGGGTGGAGGGGGAATCGCTTCCTGCTTTTTCGGTGGTGTGTAGATGAGAATAATGGAGAAGCCGCTTTTTGAGACAATCTTTGAGTAGATAGTGAGAGTTTAACAGTGGAATTGTTCCGGTATTCAATTAAAGTGTCATCGGAATAGCCGCCGCCGTGCTTTGGGTTGGCCTTTGGCAATAAGCCAGGAAGAACGCCTGTCTTACTGCGTCGGCTCACCCTTGGCGCCGGGCGGCTGAGAGATTTCACTGAGAGAAGTGTGATTTGCTGGATCTGCTTCTGTAACAAGTTGCCGTCTAGTGGGGGAATCGCTTCCCGAGACATAGGGTCTGGTAAACTGACGCTTAAGTCGAGATTCTAATTGGCGAATCAGAACTAATTAGTCTCTCTACACCAAAAATGACTTACGCGACAAAACATGACGCAATTTCACATTTTTTAACTAGTGGACAGAAGAAATTCCCTTTCCTTCTAAAACTAGAGACGGAGTGGAAGGTGGTGACGCCTGAGGGATCAGCGGGTTTGAGAGACCCCGCATGAGCGCGTACTTTGCGCGAAGAGGAGGCTCGATTCCTGCCCATCCACGGGCAGCTGAAAGCGCGACGTCCTGTCGCATCAGCTGCATGACTCGCATCCTGCGAGCCTCAAGCATCCACCTGCAACGCAGTCGAAAAGCGGAAGCTTTTTCAATTACTTGTTTTGCTATCATTTTCCATCCCCCAAATATTCATTTCCCAGCAAACAGATGCAAAATCGCGAGGGATAGTGTAATCTGAAAGCCAAGCAGATCAACGGAAAAGGATGAATTTGTATGAAATCGACTGTCAATGCCAAGGATGTCGCAAAGCTCGCAGGGGTCTCGCAGTCTTCTGTGTCCAGAGTGTTTTTCGACGGAGCGAAAGTTACAGAAAAAACGCGCCAAAAAGTGTTGGCTGCAGCCGAAGAACTTGGCTACCGGCCGAATGAATACGCCAGAAGCCTGATCACCAACAGTTCGAAAATCATCGGGCTTGTCATGAAAGGCGTCCAAAATCCCTTTTATCCACAAGTCCTTAAGCAATTTACGACTTCATTCAAAAAGCAGGGATACAGCGTCTTATTCGTCCATACAAATAATGACGAAATTCAAAGCGAAGACATCGAGACTTTGCTCAATTACAATGTGGCAGGTGTCATCATCACCGATGCGTCGATGTCGATGAACGTCGCAGAAGCATTTCAAGCAAACCATATCCCGCTGGTCTTTTTCAATCGTAAACTGACGAGCAGCCATTTCCATTCGGTGTGCTGCAATAATTTGAACGCCAGCCGGCAAATCGCAGAGTACCTGGCAGAAAACGGAACGGGGCCGATGGTGTATATTTCCGGGAACGAAGACACCTCGACGAGCCGAGAGCGCGAACAGGGATTTGCGGAAGTGCTGGGGAAGAAAGGCATCGAATACAAAAAATACAATTCGGATTTTACGTATAATGGAGGTTACGAAACTGCGCAGAAAATCCTGTCGGAAGGAAAAGTCCCGTCTGCCGTTTTTGCGGCGAACGATATTATGGCACTCGGCGTCGTGGATGCTTTCCGCAAGCAGGGCGTCAAGATTCCGGAACAGGTGAAAGTGATCGGGTTTGACAATATTGAAATGGCTTCTTGGCCGGCGTACGAACTGACGACGTGGGAGCAGCCGATCGAAAAGATGGTCGATGAAACGGTAAATTATTTGCTGGGGGAAATCGGCGAATACACAGGCCAGGCGCGGGCTGTCGAAGTAGAAGGAAGCTTTGTGGAAAGGAAAACCACTTAATCAGTGGTTGACTTTCTGAAATAATTAAAATATTCTTGTTCTTAACAACATATTTGCATACGTATTCAAGAAAGCGCTTTATTCTATTTTGAATACGTATGCAAGAAAAAGAAGATGGAGGTTTTCATAATGGTCAAAGTATTGAAAGCAGGTAAATCAGCAGAAGAAGTGAGCGCAAACGATTCGAAAGTTTCACAGATCGTTGCAGAGGCTTTAAAAGATGTGGAAACGCGCGGGGATGCGGCGGTTCGTGAACTGTCCGAGAAATTTGATAAATGGGCGCCTGAATCGTTCCGTTTGTCTGATGCGGAAATCAATGAAATCGTTTCCAAAGTTCCGGGCAGCGTCATCGAAGACATTAAATTCGCACAGAAGAACATCAAAGCGTTCGCGGAAGCACAGTTGGATTCCTTGAATGATATCGAAGTGGAACAGATTCCCGGCGTTATTTTGGGGCATAAAAATATCCCGGTCAACAGCGTCGGCTGCTACATCCCCGGAGGCCGCTACCCGATGGTCGCTTCCGCCCATATGAGCGTCTTGACCGCAAAAGTCGCTGGCGTCAAACGCGTCATCGCGTGCACCCCGCCGATCAATGGGGAAATTCCATATGCAACGATTGCGGCAATGTCCCTTGCTGGAGCGGATGAAATTTACCTGCTTGGTGGCATTCAGGCAATGGGTGCGATGGCGATCGGCACTGAAACGATTGAGGCGGTCGATATGATCGTCGGGCCGGGCAATGCCTTCGTCGCAGAAGCGAAGCGCCAACTTTACGGCCGCGTCGGCATCGACTTGTTCGCAGGGCCGACGGAAACTTTAGTCGTTGCCGATCACACGGCAGATGCGGAAATGGTCGCAACGGACATTCTCGGACAAGGCGAACACGGGCCGACTTCACCAGGCGCATTGATCACGACTTCCGAAGAACTAGCGAATGAAACCGTCAAAGAAATCGAACGTCAATTGGAGACCTTGCCGACAGCGGACGTCGCTCGCGTGTCATGGGAAGATTACGGACAGATTTTGCTCGTTGATTCGATTGAAGAAGCGCGCATCGAAGCAGACCGTCTGGCATTTGAGCACGTCGAGATCCTGACGGAAGATCCGGACTACTTCCTAGAGCACATGACCAATTACGGCTGCTTGTTCCTCGGACCGGAAACGAATGTGGCATACGGCGACAAAGTCATCGGCACGAACCATACCTTGCCGACAAAAGGCGCCGCTCGCTATACCGGCGGATTGTGGGTCGGGAAGTTCATCAAGACCGTCACCTACCAGAAAGTGACGACACCGGAAGCGAGCGCCTATATTGGGGAATATGCCGCGCGCTTATGCCAACTTGAGAATTTCGCAGGGCATGCCGAGCAGGCACTCCTCCGCGTCAGAAGATACGGCAAAAATTAATTTCATTTAGGTGGTAGGGGAGGAAATGTAAATGCTCGGTTTAATAGGCATGTTTGGTGGATTAATTTTACTCATTGTCCTGACGATGCGCGGCATGAACTTGCTGATTGCAGCGCCACTGACGGCATTGTTCGTGGCAGTATTGAACGGATTGCCTTTATTCCCGCAGCTCGCGGGAGAAGGGGCGGCCAATTATTTGACGAATTACATGGATGGCTTCACCGGCTTTATCGCGTCCTGGTATTTGATGTTCCTGACAGGGGCGATTTTCGGGAAAGTGATGGAAGACACGGGCGCTGCCGATAGCGTATCGCGTTGGATTGTTGGCAAGATGGGGATGAAACGCGCTGCACTTGCGGTTGTTCTCGCCTGTGCTGTCCTTACATACGGCGGCGTCAGTTTGTTCGTCGTCGCATTCTCGGTATATCCGATGGCACTCAGTCTCTTTAAACAAGCGAATTTGCCACGACGCTTTATTCCAGCGGCACTCGCTTTTGGCTCGACGACATTCACGATGACGTCTGCCGGATCTCCGGAAATCCAAAACTGGATCCCGATTGAATTCCTCGGCACTTCTCCATACGCCGGCTGGGAAGTCAGTGCAATCGTCGCGGTCTTCATGATGGTCTTCGGTTATTGGTGGCTGACGAAAATGATCAATAAAGCGAAATCAAAAGGTGAAGAGTTCGAGTCGCGCCCGACCGACCCGAACAACGAATCACGCAAGGAGTTGCCGAATCCGCTCCTTAGCATGCTTCCGCTCCTGATTGTCCTTGGCTTCTCGTATATTTTCCATGATTCGCTCGGCACGTCTGCGTTGATCATCGCCTTGACGGGCGGGATCATCTCGACTTGCCTGATCAACATCAAATTCATCCGCAACTTGAGCAAAGCGCTCGGCGACGGCGCGATGGGGGCAGTCATTGCGATCGCCAACACCGCAGCAGTCGTCGGTTTCGGGGGAGTCGTCAAAGCGACGCCATCTTTTGAAGCAGCTGTTGATGTCATGACCGGCATCCCGGGCAGCCCATTGATCGGCGGGGCGCTAGCCGTTGCGGTCATCGCGGGTCTCACCGGATCGTCTTCCGGCGGCCAGGCGATTGCGCTTCCTTTGCTCGCGCCTCATTATCTCGATATGGGCGTGGACCCGGAAGCTTTGCACCGGACCGTTTCGATTTCATCCGGTTCGCTGGATTCCTTGCCTCAAGGCGGCTATGTCGTCACGACGATCCGCTCGATCGCAGGGGAGACCCACCGCGACGCTTACCCGGCATTCGGCGCATTGTCCGTTGTCGTACCGCTGCTCGGTGCAGTACTCGCTGTGATTTTGTTCTCGATCGGTCTATAAGATTTACGTGCCCAACAGCTGTCCCAACCGGAAGCTGTTGGGTTTCCTTGTATCATCCATTCTAAAAAGAGGTGCATTCATATGGAGAAATTGACAATACTCGGTGCCGGAACGATGGGGCATTCGATCGCTCTGTCCGCCGCCTGGTCCGGTCAGACGCCGACTGTCTACGGCATCAACGAACAAGACGTGGCGAATGCGGACAAAGGCTTGGCGCAGAAACTGGCCGTCATGGCAGACAATGGCTTGTTTGATGAAAATGAAGCGCAGGAAATCCGCGAGAGAATCCGTTTTACGACATCTCTCAAAGAAGCTGTACAGAATGCAACATTCATTCTGGAAGTCGTCCCTGAAAATCTGCAATTGAAACGGGACTTGTACAAGCAATTAGAAAGCTTAGTCGACCAATCAGTCATCATCGCAAGCAATACGTCCGGCTTCAAGCCTTCACTGCTGGCTGAAGAGATGGCGCATCCCGAACGCTTTATCGTCGCCCATTTCTGGAATCCAGGACATTTGATCCCACTTGTCGAAGTCGTCAACGGGGAACGGACCCAAGCGGAGACGACAGAACGCACGATGGCTTTATTGAAGTCGATGAATAAAAAGCCGATCTTGTTGAACAAGGAACTGCCGGGATTCATCGGCAACCGCCTGCAATACGCGCTGTTTCGTGAAGCGCAAGCGTTGCTCGATGCGGGTGCTGCCAGCAAGGAAGATATTGATGCAGCGGTTACATACAGCATCGGGCGGCGGCTTCCGGTGACGGGTCCGTTGATGACAGCGGACATGGGCGGTCTCGACGTATTCTCGGCCATTTCGAATTATTTATTCGAAGAATTATCGGACGATCAGCGCTCCGGAAAGATTTTGTCGGAGTTGGTCGAGCAGCAAAAGCTTGGCGATAAAACAGGTGAAGGCTTCTACAGTTGGAAGCCTGCTGTGTCCGAAGAGATCAACCGCAAACGCGAACGGACCTTGATCCAGTTTTTGAAAAACGATTTGGAACAGGAGGGCTAAAATGAAGAGCTATTTCTCGGAACTGAAAGGGCAGACGGTCGTCGTCACTGGCGGCAGCAAAGGCCTCGGCAAAGACATTGCACTGACATTCGCGGAACTCGGCGCAAACGTCGCGATTTCCGGAAGAAACCAAGAAGCGCTTGATGCCACGCTCGAAGAACTGCGCGCCCATAACCCAAACTGCATCGCGGTTGCCGGAGATTTGAGCGATATTAGTGAAGTGAGAAAATTGATCGACACCGCTGCAACTGAGTTCGGCACAATCGATGTGCTCGTCAATAACGCCGGTGTCAATATTGCGAAGCCTGCGATGGAAGTAACGGAAGAAGATTGGGATACGGTGCTCGACTTGAACTTGAAATCCGCCTTTTTCGCGAGCCAGGCGGCAGCGAAATACATGCTTGCACAAAACAGCGGCCGCATCATCAACATTGCGTCGCAAATGGCCTTCGTCGGTTATATCAAGCGCGCCGCGTATTGCTCAAGCAAAGGCGGCATGGTGCAGATGACCAAAGCGCTTGCGGTTGAATGGGCACAGCACGGAATCCGCGTAAATGCTGTTGCCCCAACATTCGTCGAAACGGAATTTACCGAGAAGCAATTTGAGGACGCAGCGTTTAAAGAAGATGTCAATCGCCGAATCCTGCTCGACGGCCTGTCGCAACCGAAAGACACATCCGGCGCGGTGTTGTATTTGGCATCGACCCTGTCGAATTTCGTAACCGGCGAGACGATCAAAGTTGACGGTGGCTGGACAGCGATTTAAGAAGAGTAGTTTCATGCTTCTTGGGTGATGTGTAGATGAAGATAGCGAGGGTTTGGTTGTGAAAGTGTTTTTTGGATTCTATTAGAGCTTCAGCAAATAGTCGCTGCCTTGCTTTGGGTGGGCCTTTGGCAGCAAGCCAGGAAGAACGCCTGTCTTACTGCGTCGGCTCACCCTTGACGCTAGACAGCTGAGAGATTTCATTGCGGGTAAGTTTGTTTAAATTGTTTTGCTTCTGAAATCAGTTGCCGGCTAGCGGGGGAATCGCTTCCCTAAACTAGCATCAAGTACATTGGAGCTTGAGTCGAAAAACTTGGAAATGGATCGGAACTTTTTGGCTTCTATATCATGGCCAAGATGACTGAAGTTACAATCCCTGATGCCTTTCCACATTTTCCAGTGAGTAGAAAGAATAAATTTACTTGCACTCTAAAACTAAAGACGGAGTGGAAGGGGCCGACTCCGGGAGGATCAGCGAGACAATTGAGACCCTGCAAGAGCGCAGCGATGAAGCGGCTCAATGTGAGCCCTCCGGAAAGCGTGCCTCTGAAACGCAGTCGAAAAGCGGAAGCTTTTCCTATTATTCTTTCCATAGAAAAAGCCTCCCGACATCGCCGGGAGGCTTTTGTTAATTATGCTTCTTGTGGGTTCAAAACTTCTTCTGTTTCCAAGCCGTGCTTTTTCTCGGATTCAGCGACCATCAATGCGCAAGCCGCGTCACCGGAGATATTGATTGCTGTGCGGGACATATCGAGCAAGCGGTCGATTCCGAGTACGAGGCCGATGCCTTCTACCGGAAGCCCGACGCTGGATAAGACCATCGCGAGCATGATCAAGCCGACGCCTGGAACTCCGGCGGTCCCGATACTTGCAAGCACTGCCGTCAAGACGACCGTCAATAATTGGCCGAGCGTCAAGTCGACCATGAAGGCTTGCGCGATGAACATCGTCGCGGCACCTTGCATGATCGCCGTGCCGTCCATATTGATTGTCGCGCCAAGCGGCTGGACAAATGAACTGATCGACTTCGGAATCTTCAAGTCACGCTGCGCCACTTCCATCGAAACCGGAAGTGTGCCCGTGCTGCTGGAAGTACTGAAAGCGACTGTCATAGCCGGCATAAAGGTTTTGAAAAACCAGATTGGGCTTTTCTTTGCCAGGAAATAAACAGTGCCGCCGTAGGTAAAGGCTGCGTGGATCAACAAGGCGCCGATGACGACGAGCATGTAAGATCCCATGGCCTGGATGGCGGCGAGACCTTGCGAACCGATCGCTGTGGCGATCAGACCGAATGTGCCGTACGGAGCAAAACGCATGACGATTCCGACGAGGTACATCATCACGTCATTGCCTTGCTCGACGAGACTCAAAATGCCTTTTGTCTTGTCGCCAAGTGCGGTAAGGGCAAGTCCGACAAAGACGGCGAAGACGATGATCTGCAGCATATTGCCTTCGGTCATGGCTTCAAGCGGATTTTTCGGAATGATGTTGAGGAGTGTGTCAGCGATCGATGGAGCATCTTCCGGGCTGTAAGTCGCCGCGTCGATATCGAAATCACCTGCTGCACCCGGCTGGACGATTGTTGCCAAGCCAAGACCAATCACTATCGCGATGGTCGTCGTTACCAGGAAATACGAAATCGTCTTGATGCCGATGCGCCCGAGCTTCGCTGGATCGCCAAGCCCTGCGGTACCGAGGACGATTGATAAGAACACAAGCGGTACGACGAGCATGCTGATGAGGGCAAGGAAAATCTGCCCGACCGGCACGAAGACGTAAGGATTGAGTATTGCGAAAACTTCCGGCGCAAAAAGATTTAGAAGCAGTCCTGTGATCGCACCTAAGATCAAAGCACTGATGACTTTAAATGTTAAGCCTCTCTTTTTCTTCAATTCATCCACCAACTTTCTTCATTTAAGGAAACACATAAAAACTAGTGTAACCGAAGCGGAACAAAAGCAACAGTTTCAACAGACCTTATAGCTTGGGAAGCGATTTCCTAAAAAACTGCAACTATTCCCATAGGTCTGTCGTCAAACATGATAGAATTACGGCGAAAAGAGGTAAAAATATGGTCAAGAAAGCAGTCATCGCAGGCGGTACAGGGTTTATCGGAACGTATTTAAAAGAAAAATACGAGCGGCTCGGCTATCGCGTTTACATCATTTCACGGCATTCGGAGCATATTCAATGGGACGATAAAGACAGCATGAAAGATGCGCTGGACGGGGCGAAATTGGTGATCAACCTTGCGGGGAAATCAGTCAATTGCCGCTACACGGAAACGAATAAACGCGAGATTTTTAATTCACGCACCGAGACGACTGAATCGCTTGGACGAATGATTGAAGCGTGCAGCACCGCCCCTGAATTATGGGTCAATGCCAGCACCGCAACGATTTACCGCCATGCCGAAGACCGCCCGATGACTGAAGACGGCGGGGAAATCGGGCGCGGATTTTCCGTAGAAGTCGCAAAAGCCTGGGAAGACAGCTTCTTTTCATTCCAACTGCCCGACACGCGCCAAGTCGCCTTGCGCATCGCGATTGTCCTAGGAGACGGTGGCGTCATGGAGCCGTATCGCAAGCTCGTGAAATATGGGCTCGGCGGTAAACAAGGAACTGGCCGTCAGATGTTCAGCTGGATCCATATTGAAGATCTGTACCGGACCGTGCGTTTCATGCAGCACCGCGATGAACTCTCGGGCGTCTTCAACGCTTCCGCCCCGAATCCCGTGGCGAATAAAGAATGGATGAAGGCACTGAGACAATCGATGAACCGCCGGACCGGGCTGCCGGCATCGAAATGGATGCTCGAAACAGGGGCGGCAGCGCTTCGGACCGAGACGGAATTGATCCTAAAAAGCCGTTGGGTCGTGCCGGAACGGCTCGTGCGGGAAGGCTTCCGTTTCCGCTATCCGGCGCTCGGAAATGCGCTGGGTGAATTGAATAATTAACAGACTTGCAGGCATTCAATAGAATGTCTGTATTTTTATGCGCAATAGTGCACTATGTAGGGTATGCTAAGGAAAGATCAATAAAAGAGAGTGTGGGAGAAAGTAATGAGACAGCGTTGGGAACCGATTCACACAGCGAAAGTATTTGTCGAAACGAATTTCCGCCATTGCCGCGGGGCGCTGCTGGCTGGGAGCGTAGTACGCGGGCAAGAGACAGCGACGTCGGATCTGGACATTGTCGTATTCGATGAAACTTTGATGAGTTCATATCGTGAATCGATGATTTTTTATGGCTGGCCGGTCGAAGTGTTTGTCTATAACTTAAGTTCGTACAAGGACTTTTTTGAAAAAGACCGAAAAGCCGCGAAGCCAAGCATGCCGCGCATGGTCAGCGAAGGCATCATTCTGAAAGATTCCGGCATCATGGAAAGCATACAGCAAGAAGCAAAAGCCTTGCTTGAAGCAGGCCCGGAAGCGTGGAGCACGGATACGATCCGCACAAAACGCTATTTCATTACCGATGTGCTGGACGATTTGCGGGGCAGCGACGACCGGAAAGAACGGCTGTTTTGTGTCAACACGCTTTCGGATTTGGTGAGCGAATTCATTTTGCGCACGGAACAAAAATGGATCGGCTCATCCAAGTGGGTCATTCGGTCACTTGAAGCGCATGACCATGAACTTGCGGTCCGCTTTGTCGAGGCGTTCGAGCATTTTTACCGGACTGACGAAACGGAACATATTATCGAATTTGTTGAAAGTGTCCTCGAGCCTTACGGCGGCCGCTTATTTGACGGATTTTCAATCGGGAAAGCAGAAGCCGAGAGGACAAAAGAAAAACACTAAGCATAAATTTCAGCTTCCCGAGAATCTTGAATATTAGGCGGAAATCTGTTTAGTGGCTTTAAATGAAGGATGCTTTTGCAAAAGCAGCTTTATTCCGATGGCCATTTTCAAGCCGCCATCGATTATCGCGAACACAAGAAAAGGGACATCCACAAGCAGCAAGCCAAGAACGCCATTGCCGATTGTTAAAATGGCGAGCACTACCATCCAACTGCCTTGAGAGAAATAAAAGAGGACGAAATGGATTCCGACGGCGATAAACAGGCTCAGCCAAAATACCCTCAGGTCCGAAAAGCCGACGATAAGTCCGCATGCTGTGCATAAGGCGATATTTAGAAAAATCGCGATGTTTTCAAAGCGATCTTGGAACTTGGAGTTTTTGCCGTATGCCAGTTTGCGGTTCACAAATGGCAATGCCAAGATCAACACGAAGCCGATCGCGTAACCGGCCCCAAGCAACACAGGCTGGACGAGCAATGGCCCGCCGGCAAGTGCCGCAGCGATAATAATCATTCCGATATAGAGAAGCCAAACTCCACTTGTGCGTTGAGTGGGGTATTTAATTGGGTCATCTGATTTAATTGTCAAAAGCTGTTCCTCCCGCTGCAAAATAGTAGCTGATGCTCAATGGAAATACGAATCAAGTCTGTAAAAGTTTCCTTGAAATTATGCAACACACAAAAATAGCCTTCGCCGTGCATGAGAGAGCTGCACGGTGGAGGCTATTTTAAATTAATACATTTCCAACCGCTGCAATTCCTGCCCGTCTGCATCGAGCAATTGGAGCGAGATCGGGCGTTCTTCTGGCGCATTTTCGATAAACCAGACGGCTTTTCCGGCAAGGCCGGTTTCTTCTATTAATTCGGCCGGGAAGCGCTCGCCCAGCAATAATTGATCGGCCGGCACTTCGCCGATCTGCACGTGGTGTCCGTCAGCCGAGTCAAACAGTCCGTAGACCAAGCCGTCGCTGCTCATATAGCTGTCGATGCGATCCGGGTCGTCGAGTGAGGGGATGGTGGCTTCGCTTCGCGTCTCGAGTCGCCAGCCAAACCACGATTCCGTTGCAGTCGCCGCCCCGAAATTATCGTCGCCGCGGATGAAGAAAAATAAGGCGCGGCCGTTCAATTCGTAGATCGGCGTCAATACAAGGTCATCATCGCCATCGCGCACGGCCTGTTCCGCCGTATCGACTGTATCCGAACTCCACACGAGCGCGATGATCAACGCTGCGGCGAGCACGAGGCCGAGCAGCACAAGCATGCGTTTTTGAATCAAATTATTCAGGGTCATTCACCATTTCCCCTTCCGTATCACGATGCTTCCATTATACGGTATTTCGCCGGATAGGGTGAAATGAAAAAGCGCCCGGATGCGCCCGGGCGTTTTTCGTCAGTCTTTTTCGGTCAAGAACGTAATAATCGCAAACAATAAGAACGCGAGCAACAAAATTGTGCCGCCTGCGATGAAGAAGATCAAAACGAACGTATCGTTCATATTGAACGGATTCAAATTATAGAACCACATGCCGGCGGTCAAGCCGATGGCACCGATCATCGCGAGAAATCCGTGAATGGTGACGAGCTTTTTGTACTTGACCGTATACAAGCGGTAGAAGACGCCCCAGGCAAAAACTGAGAGCCAACCGACGAGCAAGATATGGGCGTGGATCGGGCGCAGCGCGTAATCCATCTGTCCCGCCATATGTGAGCCGAGATACGTCCCGATAAATCCGAAGATGGCCGAAAACTGGATCAAGCGCAAGCTCCATTTTTTCTCCAAAGAATTGTTGCGTGGTGTAGCTGTGTTGTTCATGAAAATCCTCCTATAGCTTTAGGGCGCCGCGGCAAAATGGGCCGCTGGAACATCCCTGAGTTCGTATGACTGTATCATACCGCACGAATATAAACGCTATATGAACGGGGCGTGACAGATCATCGACAATTTTCTTTACGGCGTTTCGCTTTCGGTCAAGGGTTCAGCGATTTCGTGTGTATCGGTTTTATCCTTCAAGCCCTTTGCGAGGCGGTAGATGATCCATGCGGTAAGCAGTGTGCTGATGATCAAGACGATGATATTGGCGAACGCTTTCGCTTCGATATCCGCAGCTGTGTTCACGATAAACCAGTCGATCGCGAAAAACTTGTCGATCGGCACATAGATCGATAAAGCCGCCAACGCATTATTGAGCATGTGGAAGAAAATCGGCAGCAATAAATTGCCGGTGCGCAAATACAGGAGCGAAGCAATGATGCCGAACAAGAACGAACCGACAAAATCAAGATGCAGCACGCCGAACATCAAACTCGAAATCAAAATGCCACCCCACATCGAAGTTTTCGCCGCAATCCGGGTCAAGAATACGCCGCGGAAGACAAATTCCTCAACGATCGGCGCCAAGATCACGAGCGTCAGCAGCATGAAATACTCATACCCGACCCCGCCCGGCATCTCAACCGGCGTCAGCAATAATTCCGCAAGCCACGGAAATGCTGGATAAAGAATCGCGAGCTGCAGCCAGAACATGGTGAGTGAGAACGCGATCGACACAATGACCATGCCCGTAATGCCGGGAAGCCATGGTTTAACGCCTTTCGTGGTTAAAACTTCTCGGAATGACCAATCGGGGTTTTTGCTCCAATAATAATGAAAGAAAAAGTACGGGACAACAATATAAAAGGCAATCTGCACCGCGATTTCGGTCGTAACGGGATCCGCGCCGATCAACATGAAAATGATCAACGTCGCGATGACGCCGAGGATGGTAAAGAGAATTAAATAGCGCGATTTCATTTCAGCGAACATAAATGGCCTCCTTTTCTTCCTTAATTATACGGAAGATGGGGCGGTTTGTTTCATAATGAACGAGATTCTTCGGTTTAAATGTTAGTATTCCGCAAAATTACTACGAAAAGCTTTGCTCAACTCTCGTTGCACTCGAGCATCGCAAACGAACAGACTCAGCAATGCTTCGTCTATTCGCCTCCTGCGGGCGAGCGCCAAGCCTCCTCAGTCGCTTCGCGCCTTGCGGGGTCTCGGCTATCTCGTCGCTTAAAAGAGCGCTGCTCCCTTGGGAGTCTTCGTAATTTTGCTCCATACTTTGAACTGTCTTTGTAAGAGTGTATAAGGAACATTTACACCAGCTGTCGTTGGATAATGAAGAGCTCAATTTCTTCTTTTCACTCCCTCACCCAAAAATTTCCGTATTGAAGCAAGCGGTTTCAGGGTAAGATGGTAAAAAGGGCTAAGGAGACGGAGGGGTAGAAATGAGCAGAGGGAAGCTGTGGATGATCGGGCTTGGCGCGGCACTTGCGCTTGCGGCGTGTTCGGACGAGGAAACGGAAGCGCCGGTGCCGGAAGAAGCGGAACCGGAGACGGTCGCATCGCCGGCACCCCGCGCAGAGCAGTTCATGGAATTGTGGCAGGCGGGCGAATACGAAACGCTGTACGAGGAATTTTTGACGGAGCGTGCCAAAGAGGCATTCGGGGAAGAGACCTTCATTGAATGGCAAGTGGAACTCGAAGAGCAATTATCGCTGACAGAGCGCGAGATCGATTGGGAATTGGGCGAAGAACCGTGGCTGAAAAACGAGCCGGCGGATATCCCGCTGGCGATTTCGATGGACAGCGTCATCGGCGAGATCGAATTCGATAAGACGCTGAGCTTTGTCTATGAGGAGGCGGAAGAAAACGCAGAAGGCGAATGGTTCGCGGAATGGGATCCTTCCTTCATCCTGCCGAACCTGTCGGAAGGCGATAATGTCTCCGTGCAGATCAGCGATACCGAACGCGGTGAGATCGTCGACCGCAACGGCAAGGTCATCGCCGGCAATACGGATGCCTATGAGATCGGCGTCGTGCCGGGGAATTTCGACCGCGACGATTACACGGAGCGGCTCGCGGGGCTTTTGGATTTGTCCGTCGAAGACATTGACGCAGAACTCGAAAAGCCGTGGGTCGAGCCGCATCATTACGTGCCGCTCGGAACCGTCCGGCCGGACCGCGAAAAATTGAACCGGCTGTTTGCGATTCCCGGGACCAAGCGCACGAAAGTGACGATGCGCCATTACCCGTACGGCGAATCGATGGCGCATTTGACCGGCTACATCGCGCCGATCACCGCTGAACAGCTGGAAGAGCGCAGCGGCCAGGGATACGGCCAAGGCGATATCGTCGGGCGGGAAGGCTTGGAAGAGATCTTTGAAACCGAGCTGCGCGGAAAACGCGGCGGCAAGATCTTGATCGAAAAGACCGCACAGAACGAAACGATTACCGCCGTCGACAACTCCTCGGCAGCCGGCGAGACGATCGAACTGACGATCGATGCCGATTTGCAGCAGGAAATCTATAAAGAGATGGGCAAGAAACCGGGCACTGCCGCGGCGGTCGACCCGTACACGGGCGAGACGCATGTGTTGGTCAGTTCGCCGGCCTACGACCCGAACGACTTCATTCCGGGAATCAAGGAAAGCCGTTTCCGCCAGCTGGCCAACGATCCGGACCAGCCCTTCTTCAACCGGGCAGCGGCAGCGTATCCACCGTCTTATGTGATGCAGCCAATCACTGCGGCCGTGGCCATGAAGCAAGGGACGCTGGATCCTGCGGAAGGCATCGAGATCGACGGGGAGACGTGGCAGAAATTCCCGTCCTGGAACGATTTCCGCATCACCCGCCCGAATCCGGGTGTTTCGAATCCGATCGACATGCAAAAAGCGCTCGTCCATTCCGACAGCATCTACTTTGCGATCCAGGCGAGCAATATGCCGGACGATAGCTTTTTAGAAGGCTTGAATGAATTTGGCTTCGGCCAGGCATTCGATTACCCGGTGCCGCTAGCGGCTTCGCAAATTTCGGAAAGCGGAACGTTCGGCTCGGAAGGCCAGCTCGCGAGTTCCGCCTCCGGGCAGGGCCAAGTGCGCGTCAACATCCTCCACGCGGCACTCATGTACGGCACCTTTTTAGCGGATGGCGACATGAAAAAGCCGGTCCTGTTCGGGGACGCTGAAGAAGAAAACCTGAAGCAAGAGCTTCTGAGCGCCGAGCAAGCGGAATTGGTCCGCACGGCACTCGTCCAAGCCGGTGAAGAAGACGGCCATGATTTTGCCGGCAAGACGGCCGTCATCAAAACCGGTGACGGCGACATGGGCTGGTTCGCCGGTTACGACCCGAAAGTCGGCAATTTGAGCGCGACGGTCATGATGGAAGATGAGGAAGACGCAGCGGCCATTGCCGGCGCATTGTTCAGCGATGACTAAACAGGGAGAGGTGGCCATGAAAAGCTTTGCGACGCACGACGAACAGCTCGCGATCTTGAAAAGCCGCGGGCTCGTTATTGAAGACGAAGCGGCCGCAAGACGCGTGTTGTCGCGCGATAATTATTACGCGCTCATCGACGGCTACAAGGAGCCGTTCCTTGAGCGCAGTGAGACGAGAAACCCGTACGGCGAAGAACTGTACGAAGCTGGGACGGCGTTCAATCATATCCTCGCGCTGTATCAATTCGACCGCAAACTGCGTTTGTTATTGCTCGGCGAACTCTTGAAGTTCGAGCGCAGCATCAAATCGAAGCTCGCCTACCGGTTTTCCGAACGCTTCCCGGAAGTCGACAGCTTTCTCGACAGCGCGAATTACAGCCCGGACAACATCCATTTTCACGAACGCGACCGCATCACGGCGACGCTCAACAATTTGATCGAAAGCCATCGGAAGCGCCACCGCGTGCGCTATCCGGAGCTCCGCGAGTTCTACGAAAAACATAAGAACTTGCCGCTATGGGTGCTCGTCAATTTCCTGTCACTCGGCCAGATCACGAATTTTTATACGGTCATCGACCAAGACTTGCGCACGCGCATCGCGCAGGACTTCGCAGACGACGCGGGCGAACACGTCATCACACTGAGTGCAGCGGAACTCGACGAGATCCTGTCGATCGCGTTTCCGTTCCGCAATAAAGCAGCACATGAAGAAGTGCTGTATTCGTTCCGGTTAAGGTCTCCGCTTGAACTGGAGAAACTCGAAGCGCAACTGCATCAGGAAAAAGGCTACATCACCCGTGGCACGACAGCATCACTCGTTAAGGTGCTGAAAGTGGTGGCGCCAGCAGAAGAGTATGAAGTTTTCACTCGGGAGCTGTTGGAATTGATCCGGAGCTTGGAAGAAGCCTTGCCGGAAAGGCCGTATGTCTGGATTATGAAAGATGCGGGATTCCGCGAATGAAAACCATGGAGCCAAAAGGAATTCTCATGAACAGGGGGAAGCCGTTTGAAAGTGACGCGCGACATGGTCGTCAAACAATTGCGTATGCGGTGAAAGTTGTTGGACTGGCTCGTTACGAAGTCCAGTGAAGACAAGTTTCTCAAAGCGATGCAGAAATCCAAAAAACAGATGGCCAAAACCTATGAAGGAAAAGATGTCGACGGGCTTGATTGCAGCGAAGTGAGGATTCCGCGGCGCGACGGTTCGTCCATTCGCCTGCGCATATATAAACCGGTGCAGCACGACCGCCGGCTGCCCGGGGTATTATGGATTCACGGGGGCGGTTACGCGCAAGGGACGCCGGAGATGAGCGGGGCTATGTACAAACAACTCATCGAGACCAGCGGATGCGTCATCGTCGCACCGGATTACCGTTTATCGATCGATGCACCGTACCCCGCAGCGCTGGACGATTGCTACGACGCGCTGAAGTGGATGAAAGAGCATGCCAAAGAGCTGGGCATCCGGGACGCTCAATTGATGGCCGGCGGGGAAAGCGCAGGCGGCGGCTTGACCGTCGCGCTCAGTTTATACGCGAGAGACCAAGGAGAGGTCCAGCTCGCTTTTCAAATGCCGCTGTACCTGATGATTGACGACCGGATGGAGACGGAATCGGCCCGCGACAATAACGCTTACGTGTGGAATTCCGACATGAACCGCTGGGCGTGGAAAGCCTATCTCGGCGGGTTGTATGGAAAGAAGTGCCGGTGTATGCAGCGCCTGCCCGGGCCAATGATTTCAGCAATTTGCCGCCGGCTGTCACATTCGTCGGGGATATCGAGCCTTTCCATGACGAAACCATCCAATTGGTCGATCGTTTAAGGGGAGCAGGGGTGCCAGCCGATTTTAAGCTCTTCAAAGGCGCTTATCACGGCTTTGATATTATCCATCCGAAAGCGGACATCAGCCAGAGAGCGCGGAAGTTTTTGATGGAGTCTTTTAAATATGTGACAGAACATTATTTTGTTGAACAGAAGAACTGATGGAGATGAAAGCCCGCCGGAAAATCGTTTGATTTCCTGGCGGGCTTTTGTCATTTCACTACTTCCAACTTTACCTTATGGAGGAAATAGCTCTAGTTTTATTTACATAATGTCCAATATAATAATTTATTTAATAAGTTAGAATTATTTTATAACTTAAACCAAAAGTTTTGACTGGGGGGAGAAAGATGAAGGGGATGGAAGAAACTGAAGACTGGCGTTTTAAAATTGCCAATCGGGAAGCATTGATCGGTGTAGCGTTAGCGGTCTTCAATTTTATCTGGTGGTTTGGTTTTGCTTATGGTTTAGGATCGCGGCCAGTCGAAGAATATACGTATGTGTTCGGGCTGCCTAGCTGGTTCTTCTACAGTTGTGTGGTAGGATTCGTCACGATTGCCATATTGGTTATCATAGTTGTTCGCTTTTTCTTTAAAGAAGTGCCGTTTACAGAAGAGGGGGATGAGGTATGAACTGGCCTGTAATAATTCCGATGCTAGGGTTTCTGGTGATTATCTTCTTTATCGGTATTTGGTCTAGCCGAAAAACAGCCGCTTCTGGTGATGGCTTTATTCAAGATTATTTCCTGGGTGGTCGAGAGCTAGGCGGATTTGTTCTAGCGATGACTATGGTAGCCACTTATGGAAGCGCTTCCAGTTTCTTGGGTGGCCCAGGTACTGCCTATACGATGGGCTTTGGCTGGATTTTGCTAGCCATGTCCCAAGTAGTGACGGGTTATTTCGTATTAATGATTTTAGGGAAGAAATTCGCCATTTTGGCGAGGCGCTATAACGCGATCACTTTAGTGGATTTTTTGAAGATGCGCTATCAAAGTACAGCGGTGGTTCTGTTGTCTGCTTTTGCAATCATCGTTTTCTTGTTCTCCGCAATGGCTGCCCAATGGATTGGCGGAGCGCGCCTTGTCGAGTCATTAACCGGGATTTCCTATAATACCGCGTTGTTCATATTTGCCATTTCAGTATTGGTTTATGTAACAATCGGTGGATTCCGTGCAGTAGCTGTGACGGATGCGGTACAAGGTGCTGTAATGGTAGTAGGGACTTTCGTGCTTCTTGTAGCTGTAATCATTGCGGGAGGCGGCATCCCGAACATTATTGGAGATTTAGTCAGCGAGAATCCGAATCTAATCACCCCGTATGGGAATGAAGGAAATCTATCGAAAGCATATGTATCGTCTTTCTGGATATTAGTCGGGGTCGGGGTTGTGGGCTTGCCGCAAATTGCGGTTCGTTCCATGTCTTATAAAAGCTCTGTCTCGATGCACCGAGCGTTGATTATCGGAACTATCGTGACTGGGATCATCATGCTCAATATGCATTTAATCGGGGTCTTTGCACGGCCAATCCTTCCAGGGATTGAAGTAGGGGATACGGTGATTCCACTTATTTCAATGGAAGTTTTGCCGGCCTGGCTTGCCGGGGTTGTGCTTGCTGCCCCAATGGCTGCCATTATGTCGACCGTGGATTCTTTACTGATCCTGGTCAGTTCGACTGTAGTAAAAGATGTGTATTTAAACTACATTAAGCCGGACGCCTCGATGAAAACCGTTAAACGGGCAAGTTTCGGAGTAACGGCAGTTCTGGGGATTATCGTCTATATGTTAGCGCTGAACCCGCCGGATCTTTTAATCTTCCTGAACCTTTTTGCTTTCGGTGGTTTGGAGGCGGCATTTATTTGGCCGATCGTCATGGGGCTTTACTGGAAATACAGCAATAAATACGGGGCCATTGCTTCGATGATTATGGGGATATCAAGCTACATAGGCCTTCATTTCTATAATCAGGCGAACGGCAATTTGTTCGGCCTCCATACAGTGGCTTTGCCGGTTCTCCTATCGTTTTTAGCATTTGTCATAGGAAGCCTGGCATTCGAGCGGAAAGCATATAGCTTTAAACAAGCGAGAAAGGAGCAATTAAAACATGAATACGCGACTGAAGAGTGATTCTTATACAAGAGACCGCAAAGCGGTAATCGAATTGACACAACAATTGGTACAGATTCCGAGTGTTTATAGAGGTGAAGGTGTAGAAGGCGGCAACGAGGAAAAAGTAGCGAATTACGTCGCCGAGCATTTAAAGGGAATTGGAATCGAGACGCATATTGAAGAAGTCGTTCCAGGACGGCCAAATGTGATCGGCATCATTGATTCTGGAAAGCCAGGAAAAACTTTATTGTTTGAAGGGCATACGGATGTCGTGACGGAAGGAGACCGCAAGGCTTGGAAATACGATCCGTTCGGTGCGGAAATTGTGGATGGCCGCATGTATGGACGAGGCACGAATGATACGAAAGGAAATCTGGCGTGTATGATTACAGCGGTCCACTCGATTTTACAAGATGAAGAAGAATTCAGCGGCAAAATCATCTTGTGTATTCCTTGTGATGAAGAAGGCCTCATGCTTGGTATCAAACATTTCATAAAGCAAGGGTGGGCAAAAGGTGTAGATGGTGCCATTATCTGTGAGCCAGAAGAAAATAATGTATGCATCGCGCAACGGGGTGCCATTCGTTTACAAGTTGATTTTCACGGAAAAATGGCCCACGGCGCAATCTCTTGGAGCGGTATCAACCCGAATTGGCGCTTGGCACGTTTCATTACGAAAATAGAAAAACTTGAAAAGGCTGAGACAAAACGCCTCGGGGAAGACCCTTATCTAAAATGGCCTTCGATAACCCCCACGATTATCCAGTCCCCTGTAACTGGAGATGCACAGATTAATGTCATCCCTGACCATTGCCGCTTGACGCTCGATATCCGCACGGTACCGGAGCAAAATCACGACATATTGCTCCAAACAATCGAAGGAATCGTTTCTGATATGAAAGCGGAGGATTCGGATTGCCGGATCGATTTGACGGTACTCGATAATCGCCCACCCACCGCAACAGCTAAAGAAGATGAAGTGGTAAAGGCAATCTATGGCGCGGTTGAGGAAATTACCGGCAAGGAACCTATTTACAACGGGGTGCCAGGAGCAACGGATGGAACTTTCCTACACATGGAGGGCATTCCTATTGTCACCATTGGTGCTGGAGATCGTGAAATTCCTCACCAACTCAATGAATATGTAGACATTGAAGAACTCGCTGAGACTACGGCCATCTTTAAAGAAGCCGCACTTCGATTCTTGAATGGGCGGGTGTAAACAGAATGGGGTCATATAAAATTGCTATCATCGAAGGAGACGGTATCGGAAAAGAAGTAATGGCGCAGGCGTTGCGCATATTGTGCGAACTGGAACAGTTGGAACCAGAAATTTCATTTCAGTTAGAACAATTGGATTGGAGTTCGGATTATTACTTGGAGCACGGACGCATGATGCCCGAGAATTGGCGGGACATTCTGATGCCGCAAGATGCCATTTTGTTTGGGGCCATTGGAGACGCTCGAGTTAAAGATGAAGTGACCATCTGGGAGTTGATCATGCCGATCCGCAAGGAATTCCGCCAGTATATCAATTACCGGCCAGTTCAATCATTGCCGAATATCGCTTCTCCGCTGGAAGACAAAACAGGAATTAATTTTTCGATCTTCAGGGAAAATGCCGAAGGGGAATATTCGAATAGCGGTGGCCGGATGTTTAAAGGGGAGCCATCGGAAATGGCGATTCAAAATACAATCATGACCCGTACAGGAATTGAGCGAATCACTCGTGCAGCCGGAGAGTATGCCAGAAAACATGGGAAGTGCAAAGTGACGTGTGCTACAAAATCGAATGCGATCATTCATACGAACACATTATGGGACGAATGTGTAGAGCGCGTCATGCGCGAGGAATTTCCGGAACTGGAATTAGAGTCGTATTATATCGATGCTTTGGCCGCTTATTTCGTCCAGCGTCCGAAAAGCTTTGAAGTGGTGCTCGCTTCTAATCTATTCGGTGATATTTTATCGGATCTCGGGTCAGGGATAGTCGGTGGCCTGGGCTTATCGCCTTCAGGGAATATCAATCCTGAAAAAGACTATCCATCAATGTTCGAACCAGTCCATGGCTCTGCTCCGGATATAGCAGGGTTGGGAATCGCTAATCCGATAGCTCAGATTTGGTCAGCTGCTTTACTGCTGGAGCATATAGGAGAAACAGAAGTTGCAGGCAAAGTGATTAACGCGATACAGGCAGTGCTGGAAGAGAACCGTGTATTGACAAAAGATATCGGCGGGCAAGCGACAACAGAGGAGATGGGCACAGCCATTATCGAAAAATTGAACGCACAATACACATAAAGGGCGTGTGGAAATGGAATTGAATGAAAAAGTAGTGGTCGTCACCGGTGCTGGCGGCGGAATGGGAAAAGCTATCAGCGAAAAGCTATTAGCGGAAGGTGCACGTGTGATTGGGATGGACTTGAAAGAAGAATCGATGAAAGACCAGGATCATTCACAATTCACGGCTGTGGCCGTTGATATTTTGGATGAAGAAGCGGTAGCAAGTGCTTTTGCGGAAGCTCATAAACAATCTGGAAAAATAGACGGTCTAGTGAACGCCATCGGAATGGCTCAGTCTGCATCTCCAATAGAAGACGTTTCCCTAGAGCTTTGGCATAAGTTGATGAACGTTAACGTCACGAGCTTGTTTCTTACTTCTAAAGAGGCAGCCAAGTATATGAAAAAGCAAAATCAAGGATCCATTATAACGATTGCTTCTATTTCAGCCGTCCGTCCAAGACCCGGCCTTCAGGCATATATCGCTTCAAAAGGAGCAGCAGAAAGTTTTTCACGCGCATTGGCGATCGAACTTGCACCGCATGGAATCCGGGTGAACACGGTACATCCCGGCCCGACAGACACGGGCATGCTCGGCCAATTTGCTGCATCGGGAGCGGATGTGGAAACAACAAAAAAACAAATTTTCGCCGATAGTGTGCCAATGGGGAGGCTCGTGGCCCCTAGTGACATTGCAGAATCAATTTCCTATTTAATATCAGATAGAGCGGCGATGGTGACCGGAGCAGTCCTTCATGTGGATGGAGGTAGAGGCTTATGAGTAAAGAGGAGATGAATTCCGAAAAAGTTCAACGGATTCCACTCTTAATAGATGGACAATGGATTGGAGAAGAGCGTGAAGATGTCTATTCTGTTTATGCCCCAGCCAATGGGCATAAGTTAGCGGAAATTGTAAGGGGCAATGGACAAGATGTGGAACGGGCAGTTCAAGCCGCGCAGACAGCATTTGAAAGTGATGCCTGGCAAAATATTAAACCGTTCGAGCGCGGGCAATTGCTCGTCCGTTTGGCGCAGCATATCCGTGACCATCGCGATGAATGGGCAGCGCGTGAATGCCAAGACGTTGGCAAGCCTTTGAGCCAAGCATACGCAGATGTAGAAGCGGCAGCGCGTTACTTCGAATTTTATGGTGGCGCAGCTGATAAAGTGGCAGGGGAAACCATCCCGATAGAAAATGGGCTTTTAAATGTCACGGTATTGGAACCTGTGGGCATCACCGTCCATATCGTTCCATGGAATTATCCACTGCAAATTATTGCGCGAAGTGTGGGTGCAGCTCTTGCCACCGGAAATGCCGTCATCGTAAAAAGCGCTGAAGATACACCTTTATCTGCCCATGCGCTTGCAGAATGGTTTGCTGCTAGTGAACTGCCGAAGGGAATTTTTCAGCATCTTACAGGGTTAGGGCAGGAAGTCGGAGCGCCTCTTGTAGCGCATCCAGGCATAAACCATGTAACGTTCACTGGATCGGTTCAAACCGGTATCTCAGTCATGAAAGCAGCTGCAGAAAATGTGGTTCAATCAACATTGGAACTGGGGGGCAAATCACCGAACATTGTCTTCGCTGACGCTGATTGGAACAAAGCAGTCGAAGGGGTTACGCGGGCAATCATACAAAATGCCGGGCAGACTTGCTCGGCTGGCTCAAGACTATTGATTGAAGAAAGCTGCAAAGCGGAGTTTTTAGACAGGCTGCGCCAAAAGTTTGAGTCGCTTCAAATAGGCCCGGGGGAAAGCGATGCCGATATCGGCCCCATTTTAAATGAAAAGCAATTCAAGCAAATTATGGGACGTATTGATGAAGCGAAGAAGCAGGGCAAAATCATCGCTGGCGGGCGTGCAGTCAATCCCGAAGGTGGAGCAGGTGGATTCTATATTGAACCGACGATCATCGATGGTTTAGAGCCGCATTGTTCTGTGGCACAAGAGGAAATTTTCGGCCCCGTACTGTCTGTTTTCACTTTTAAGTCAGCTGAAGAAGCAATCAATTTAGCTAACAGTACGGATTACGGACTCGTTGCTGGAGTTTGGACAAAAGACATAGACGTTGCTCACACTGTCGCTGCGAAAGTAAAGGCTGGACAAGTATTTATCAATAATTACGGAGCGGCGGGTGGCATTCAAATGCCATTTGGCGGTTACAAAAAAAGCGGAATCGGACGGGAAAAAGGCTTCGTCGCGCTCCGTAATTACTTGGAAATCAAAAATATAGCCGTGAAGTATGGAAATTAGAAGATGAATTCTCAAGCGGACGATTTGGTACGGATTATAGCAAAATCCGATAGGCTTTCACTGCACTTTCAAGAGCTAAGCGGTTCGCTGGTGCCATGAAATCCGCTCCAAGAATCATTTCCAACTTTTCGAGTCGGTGGTAAAGTGTCTGCCGAACAATAAATAGGCGTTCGGCAGTATCTTTTTTAGAACCATTGGATTCAAGGTAAACGGCTAAGGTTTCAAATAAATTGCTGTCCATTTTATTATCGTATTCAAAAATCGGAGCTAAATAACTGTCGGCATACGTTCTTAAAAAATCAGGGTCCTTAATTTCCAATAATATTTTATAGAGTCCAAGGTCTTCATAAAAAGGCGATTCCGCTACTCCTTTTTGACACATTTCCTCGACTTTCAATGCTTCGGCATAAGCTTTATTGGCTTGAGAGAACGCCTGGTATACCGAACTGATGCCGAATTGGCATAACTGGCCATCGATATAATTGCTGCCATTCATTTCCCGGATTTGCTCAATTGCTTGAAGTGACCTGCTTTTCTCTTCCTTCACCCGATTGTCTGCCAAAAAACAAGCAATTGCGGTAATGCTGTTCTTGCTGCAGGAAAGAGCAGGGAAAAAGCCGCAGCGCTTCAGCAGGGTCCGGATGCTCATCAAACGCTGAAGTTTGATTTCTTCCCAATCGCTCGGGTGGAGGTTCTTTTCAGAGATAGCCAGTTGAATATGGAAAATACGATAATACATATTCTTACTTGGGACTGGAACAAAGGTTTGCAGGTCTTCATCATCTACAGGACGTCCATTGATCAGGTTGCGAACAAAGTCATCTTCGTTGTTTTGTTTACGCTCCTCGATGGTCCGATCCCTCAACAGAATTTGGGCAATAGCGAGTGCCGCGCGGTCAAGGATGAGGAAGGCAAAATCTTCTGGAACTGTCTGGCTCCTTTGAAGACACAGATGTCCGAGAACTTGGCCAAGGCCTTCTATCGGGAGTATCGCGAACGATTGCCCACCCACGACAAGAGAATTTGGCTCTGCGTAATGGCCTGAGGACTGTTCCAATAAAAGGCGTATTTGGGTTTCCCACACTTTGCTTTCAGAAGGATAATAATAGAGTTTTGGTTTTTCGGTTATAAAAATAGCACTTTGCTTGAAGAAATGATTCAATTCTTGAAGTATTTTCAGGATTCCATTATGCGTTAAGGACAATGAGTTAAATTTTCGGGACATAGTATCCAATTGCGAAAGCATTTGATGATGTTGATTGATGATATATGTATGTAAATCCTGTGTGATATCAACAAACCGGACTTTCTTTTCGAAGATGATAATCGGAAATGCGTGAAAATCCGCCAACTTGATGATTTCCTCAGGGATTTCTTCGAAATAGGGGCCAATTTCAATGCACAAACAAGAGACTTGGCGATCGATCAATTTTTTTACGTAATGAAATTGAGTCATTAGGTCAAGCTGAAGGCCCACACCTGTGGTTAAAATGAGTTCACCCCCGTTAATCAGAGAATCTAAATCCTGCACTTCAAGGACGTGGGACCACTTCACTTCCCGGTCCAAGCCCTCGTGGCCAGCAATTAACCTTGCACCTTGAAACGATTTTCTTTCCAGCACATGCCGGATTGTCAATGTTAGTTTCTCCATTGTATCGTCCTCCATAAAGTAAAGTTTCCCGTATATGTATTTGACAAAATGTAAATTGAAAGAAGACGGAATTATTTGTAAAGTACACTTAGTAGTCTAAAGAATTACGTGGAAAAGACAATAAGCATGAGACAGGAGGAAGTAAAGATGACTTCAGTAGATACAGAAAAGAAAACTTTGATGAACTTCATCGGTGGACAATGGGTAAAATCAAATACAGACAAATATGAAGAAGTGCCAAATCCGGCAACAGGTGAATTGTTAGCAGAAGTGCCGATTTCGACTTCCGAGGATTTGGAAACTGCGGTCGCTTCGGCTAAGGAAGCTTTCTCTACGTGGAAAAAAACACCGGTGCCGCAACGTGCGCGGATCATGTTCAAATATCAGCAATTGCTCGTCGATCATTGGGATGAGCTGGCGACAATCATTACGAAAGAGAACGGCAAAAACTTCAATGAAGCTTACGGAGAAGTGCAGCGGGGCATCGAATGTGTCGAGTTCGCTGCGGGTGCGCCGACTTTAATGATGGGGCAGCAATTGCCGGACATTGCAACCAATGTAGAATCGGGCATGTACCGATATCCGATCGGTGTAGTAGGCGGCATCACGCCGTTCAATTTTCCGATGATGGTGCCGTGCTGGATGTTCCCATTGGCGATTGCGAGCGGAAACACATTCATCCTAAAGCCTTCTGAACGGACGCCTTTACTTGCCAACCGCCTGGCAGAACTGTTTCAGGAAGCCGGCTTGCCAGATGGTGTTTTCAACATCGTCCATGGCGCCCATGATATTGTTAATGGCATTTTAAGCCACCCCGATATTCCAGCCGTTTCGTTCGTTGGCTCCCAGCCGGTCGCTGAGTATGTCTATAAAACAGGCACCTCCCATGGCAAACGGATCCAAGCGCTGGCGGGAGCGAAGAACCATACAATTGTCATGCCGGATGCAGATATGGATTTGACGATTACGAATGTCATCAACGCTTCCTTCGGTTCTGCGGGAGAGCGCTGCATGGCTTGTGCAGTCGTGGTCGCTGTAGGAGATGCCGCGGATGAACTGTCGAAAAGGCTAGTAGCAGAAGCTGATCAAATGACGATAGGCAATGGGCTCGATCAAGATGTTTTCCTTGGGCCGGTGATCCGCGATTCCCATAAAAAGAAAACGCATGCTTATATCGAATCCGGCATCGAAGAAGGCGCGACTTTACTGCGGGACGGCCGAGGAGATCAAAGTCCTGAAGGCGGCTATTTTGTCGGACCGACCATCTTTGATGAAGTTACAGAAAATATGAAGATTTGGAAAGAAGAAATTTTTGCCCCGGTTCTATCGATTGTACGGGTGGAAACCTTGGATGAAGCCATCGAGTTAACCAACCAATCCGATTTTGCGAACGGCGCATGCTTATTCACTGATAGCGCAAAAGCAATCCGCAAGTTCAGGGAAGAGATAGATGCCGGCATGCTCGGAATCAATTTAGGCGTCCCTGCCCCAATGGCTTTCTTTCCTTTCTCGGGCTATAAAAAATCATTTTATGGAGATTTGCATGCAAATGGACGCGATGGGATTGAATTTTACACCCGCAAAAAGATGGTAACAGCCCGTCATGCGTTCTAAATGAAAAGGGAGGCACGTGCAATGAAGTCAGCAAAAGAAAAGGCACTCACTTTAGCGGAAAAAGACAAAGAAAACCTATGGCATCAAATCTCCTCATATAATGAAAAAAAGCGCCCAATGGTCGTAGAAAAGGGAGAGGGCGCGTGGATTACTGACCACGAAGGCAATCGTTACCTGGATGGGATGTCGGGTCTATGGTGCGTCAATGTCGGATATGGACGGGCGGAGCTGGCTGATGCAGCGGCAGAACAAATGAAAAGCTGGCGTATGTCCCGATGACGCAAAGCCACGAACCGGCCATTCTTCCGCTGAGAAATTGAACGAGTTGCTCGGCGGCGAGTATAAAATCTTCTATTCCAATAGCGGTTCCGATGCAAACGAAGTAGCGTTCAAGCTAGTGAGGCAATATCATCAGCAAAACGGAGAACCTTCACGCTTTAAATTCATTTCCCGCTACCGTGCATATCACGGAAGTTCCATGGGGGCTTTATCAGCAACAGGCCAAGCCTTGCGCAAGTATAAATACGAACCCCTGTCGCCAGGCTTTTTGCACGTGGCACCACCTGACAATTACAGGCGGCCTCCAGGGCAATCGGTTGAAGATTATAATCTTCAGCGGGCCCAGGAATTTGAAGAGAAGATTATTTGGGAACAAAAAGAGACCATCGCAGGTATTATTATGGAACCGCTCATTACAGGAGGCGGCATTTTGATCCCGCATCCGGTCTATGTCGAGAAAGTACAGGAAATCTGCAAACGGCACGGGGTTCTGCTCATTATAGATGAAGTGATCTGTGGATTTGGAAGGACCGGGAAAGCTTTTGGCCATCAACATTTCAACATCAAGCCCGACATCATCACGATGGCAAAAGGAATGACCAGTGCGTATTTGCCGCTTTCCGTTACGGCAATCCGCAAAGACATCTACGACCAATTCGATACCGAGGAAGAAAATAGCCACTTCCGGCATATCAATACATTTGGGGGCAATCCCGCAGCTTGTGCCGTCGCGCTGAAAAACATTGAAATCATTGAACGCGAGAGCCTGATAGAACGTTCCAGTGAACTCGGGGAGCGCTTGTTGAAAGAGTTGGCGAATTTAACAGAACATCCGTACGTGGGTGATGTGCGTGGCTTAGGATTTCTGCTGGGCATTGAACTGGTGGAAAATAAAGAAACAAAAGAACCGGCAACAGCTGAGCGCGTAGCCAAGATCATAAACGGCTGTAAAGAGCATGGCCTGATCATTGGGAAAAACGGGGACACGGTGGCTGGATTCAATAATGTACTGACAATCAGCCCGCCGTTATCGTCTACAGATGAAGACTTTGAATTTATCGTGGCGGTTCTTCAAAAAGTGTTCAAAGAAAATGAATGAGTCGAATAAAGTCTGATACAAGAAAAAAGCCCGCCGGGAAATCGATCGATTTCCCGGCGGGCTTTCATCTAGTGTTAATTCATTTTAATGTTGTTCGAGGTTTTGGCTATAGTTCGGGCTTTTCTGCGCTTGCGCATTGCGTTCAATTTTCGGGCGCGTAATGGAGAACACCGCACAGCCAAGCGCGACGAGGACGATCACGGCGCCGACCCAAGCAGTGCTGGTGACAGATCCGGTCTGCGTCAAAGTGAGACCGCCGACTGCAGATCCGAGCGCGATGCCGATTTGCAGCGCCGAGTTATTGAAGCTCTGCTGGATGTCGGATGTGGCCGGATCGGTTTCGATCAAATAGCTTTGCTGCGGCGGGGCAAGTGCCCAGCTGAGCGCGGCCCAAATGACCATTACCGGCAAGAATATCACGAGCGAGAAAGTCGTGAACGGAAGGACAAACAAACTGACGGCAAACGCCGAGATGACGATCAAAATGCTTTTCTTTGAACCGATTGAATCGGACATGGTGCCGCCGATCGCGCCCCCGCTCACTGCAGCAATCCCAAAGATCAAATAACAAGCACTGACCCAGAACGGGCTGAGCTGCATCGTCGTTTCCAAAAACGGCGTGAAGTACGCATAAACGGTGTAATGCCCAGCAAGCATGAATAGTGTCGCGAGGTGGGCGGTGCCGATTTTTGCACTCGCCACCGCTTTTAATTGCTGTTTAAGCGGAATCGCCGTGCCTCCAGGAATCGGCTGGATATAGAGCGCGATCAACGCCATCGAACCGAGCGACAGGGCAGCGATCGCAAGGAAAATCACGCGCCAGCCGAATGCATCAGCGATCAAAATACCAAGCGGAACGCCGAGCACGAGCGATGAGCTGATCCCCATAAAGATCAAGCCGATCGCTTTCGCGCGGTAAGGCGGCTCAACGATTTTCGCGGCAATCGTGAGAGACAAGACGACAATGAGCGCCGTACTCGCTGCGGTAATGACGCGCGCAACGACCATCCATGTGAAGTCCGGGCTGAAGAAAGTCATGATGTTCCCGAGGAAAAAGATGAACATGGAAATCAAATACACTTTCTTGCGCTCAAAGCGGCTGGTCGCAATCAATAGCACCGGTCCTGCGACCGCGTAAATTAAGGCGAACAAAGTAATCAATTGGCCAGCAGCGCTCACCGACACATCAAACTCTTCGGCAATGGTCGGCAAGATGCCGCCGACGATCAGTTCCACAAGCCCAACAGCCACCGTGGCCAAGGCTAAAATATAAACTTTCAAATTCATAACATACGCTTCCTTTCATAGATACAAGTTTTACTGTTTGGCACCTTTTAATGAATAAGTTACATTGCTAATACATTCATCAGATATTCCGCAAAACAGCTGGCTTTCCGGGGGCTCGAGCTGAACTAATTCGGGCTATGTGCCCGAATGGATTTCAGCACTTCGCTGGTCCCCCAGGAGTCTGCGCTGTTTTGCTCCATATCTTTGCTTGTAAACTAAGCGTTCTTCTCATTTATAGGCTTGTAAGTTCAACTTGTAGAAGTATCGTCAGAAAATAAAAAAATCCTGATTACAGAAAACGAGTGATCGCTTTCTGTAATCAGGATTTTTCGGTTCCTGGTAGAGACCCTTAAGCCGTATTCTTAAGGTTATACAGATAGATTATGGGGGTTGTTTACTTTGAACAGCTTACTACATAGACAGGTTTTATGCAAGAAGATATACAATAGACGTCCGACCTCTTGGTAAACCGAAACTTTTTCAAGGGCTAGCCGTATAATTCATTACAATGGAAAACACGGCAAACCAAGAAAGGGTGGAGACGATGAAATCGACAGGGCACGTCTTTCTCATGCTCGGGTTCATCTTTTTGATTTTAAGTTTCACGGGCGATATGTCACCAGCGCTCGGCATCGCGTTCATGGCACTCGGCATTATCTACAGCTCTGAAAACGCCGTCAAAAAATCGAAAAAGCCAAAAGGCAATTCTTAAGATTTTCCACTATTTCCAGCCAATAGCTAGTCACTTTCAGCGAAAGCCTGTATCGTAGATGATAACAAATCTACCGGTACCGGCTTTTTTTATTTCAAAACGGATAGGGGAATACAGATGAACATACTCGTAGTCGAAGACGACCGGACGATCGCTTCCGGCCTGACATATTCGCTTCAACAGGAAGGCTTCACGACCGCTTTATGCCATAACGTGAAAGACGCCGCCGCGGCGATCGAAGAGCAGCTCCCAACAATCGATTTATGCCTCTTCGATCTGTCCTTGCCGGACGGCAGCGGCTATGACTTATGCGCGCTCGTGAAAAAGAAAAGCGATATCCCGGTCATTTTCCTGACGGCGTTCGATGATGAAGTGAATGTCGTCATGGGGCTCGATATGGGTGCGGACGACTACATCACCAAGCCGTTCCGCGTGCGTGAACTATTGTCGCGCATCAATTCCGTGCTGCGCCGCTATCAGCGCCATGCGCAGCCGAAAACGGTCGTCGAACTCGGCGACGTGCACATTAACACATCGGACGGCAAAGTCCATAAAGCGGGCAATGAAGTTCTCCTCACCGCACTCGAATATCGCTTGCTGCTCATTTTCGCGAACCACCTCGGCCAAGTGCTGACGCGGGCGCAATTGCTCGACCGCATATGGGACGTCGGAGGCGATTTCGTCAATGACAATACGCTGACGGTCTACATCAAACGGCTGCGCGAAAAACTGGAAAATGACCCTCAACAGCCAATGCTCATCAAGACCGTCCGCGGCATGGGCTATAAGGCGGGTGAGTAAGGATGCTGCGCAATAATGAAATCCGCTGGCTGCTGGTCACACTCATCACAATCAGCGCACTTGGCACGATCCTCTCTGCCATTTTCGTTTCTTATTCAGCCGCGTGGTTTGTGCTCGGCGTCGCGTTATTGCTGAGTGCAACGGCCATCATTTTCACTTGGTGGCGCTACAGGGAAATCGAGCGCTTGTCCGGTTTCCTCCAGCAAATCAGCAGTGGCGATTTTCAGCTCGATGTGCGCGACAACCGCGAAGGCGAGCTGAGTCTATTAAAAACGCAAATTTACAAAGTGACGAAAATGCTGTCGGAACATGGCGCCCTGCTTAGTGAAGACAAAGGCAAGCTGACAAACGCCATTTCGGACATTTCCCACCAATTAAAAACGCCGCTCACCTCAATGATGGTCATGGCGGATCTCTTACGCGACAGCGAGTTGGATGACGCAAAACGCACCGAATTCATCCGCAATCTCCACGTTCAGCTCGAGCGCATGGACTGGCTTGTGTCATCGCTGTTGAAACTATCGAAGATCGATGCCGGCACGATTCATTTTAAACAAGACCGCATCCCGGTATCCAAGCTCATCGAAAAAGCGGTCGAACCGCTGCACATCCCGATGGACATTAAAATGCAGGAACTTCACATCGAAGGCGATCAGGACGCAGCGTTTACAGGCGACCTCAACTGGACGACAGAAGCACTCATCAATATTTTGAAGAACTGTGTCGAACATACCGGGGAAGGCGGAAAGGTGACAATTCGCTATAGCGAAAACGCGCTGTACACCGATATCCGCATCGAAGACAACGGCAGCGGCATTTCCAGAAAAGACTTACCCTATATCTTCAAGCGCTTCTATAAAGGCGAAAACGCCGGCGACGACTCGGTCGGCATCGGCCTCGCCATGGCCTATAGCATCATCACGAGCCAAAGCGGCGACATCGAAGTCGCCAGCACGCCGAATGAAGGCACCCGCTTCCATATCAAATTCTACAAGCAGGTGATCTAGCGCCTGCTTTTTTCTGTGGAATGAAAAAAACAGAAACTCCGCATCCAGGGAATTTCTGTTCCGCATTTTTAATTAACATCAATGGCTATCCGGAGGTGCTATTAAACCACCAAACGACCAGTGCTATACTGACAACGCCCCAAGCTGTAACGCTCCATACCCACCAAACCATGTGCTTGGTATCTCTTGAAGCTGCCTCGCTGTCCGGGTTTGCTTTAACATGCGCGAGCTTCGTCTCCATTCGTTTTTTCATTAAAAGGAATACAAGCAATCCGATAAGGATGAAACCGATCATAAACCACAATAAAAAATCCACGTTTTACCCCTCCTCTATAATAAGTGATTTGTTTTACTCTAAACCAGTGTAAACAAATTGAGTCGAATAGGAGTTTTGATAATTAAATTGTAACATGAAATCAATATCTAGAAATTGCCTTCCACTTCAAGTGAACTAGAACAGACCTTTACCTAATTTTCCTTAAGTGACTGGATTGTCACCTAAGAGTCACCGGGCAGTCATTAACCCTCTCTATACTAAAGTTATGTAAGACGATAAAGGGTTGAAATCCTGACAGACTATCTCATTAAGTTTTGGTGAGTTGTAGTGTTTTTCTTTTTAAGTCGACAAAGAATGAAGCAAAACTGCGGAGACTCCCGCGGAATAGCGAGACAGCCGAGACCCTGCAGGAGCGCAGCGACGAAGCGGCTTGGCGCTCGCCCGCAGGAAAGCGCAGCGGTTTTGCGAATGTGGTGAAAATCCAACTTAATTAATAAACAGTAACCAAACGGAGGGTACACTCATGACAATCATGGAAGTAAAAAACTTATCAAAAGTATACGGCAAGGATGAAATGGCAGTCACCGCACTCGACGATGTGTCGTTCACCGTCAACAAAGGCGAATTCATCTGCATCATCGGGCCATCGGGTTCCGGCAAATCGACTTTGCTTCATCTGCTCGGCGGCGTCGACCGCCCGACCAGCGGCAATGTGTCGATCGACGGCACGAATATCTACAAGCTGGACGAAACACAACTGGCGATTTTCCGCCGCCGCCAAATCGGCTTGATCTACCAATTCTACAACTTGATCCCGATCTTGACGGTCGAGGAAAACATCACCTTGCCGATGCTGCTCGACGAACAACGCGTCGACAAACACCAATTCCGCAAAATCACCGACACGCTCGGGCTCGACCAACGGCTGGACCATTTGCCGAACCAATTGTCGGGCGGTCAGCAACAGCGCGTGTCGATCGGCCGCGCGCTCGTCAGCAACCCGGCGATCATGCTCGCGGACGAACCGACCGGCAACTTGGATAGCAAAAACAGCGAAGAAATCATGGAGCTTCTCAAAATGTTCAATAAAACCTTCAAGCAGACTTTGATCGTCATCACGCACGATGAGCGCATTGCCTTGCAAGCAGACCGCGTCATTTCCATCGAAGACGGCAAAATCGCCAAAGACGAGGTCATCCGCTCATGAACATCGTCAATAAAGTCACCGTCCGCCACTTGAAGGAAAACAAACGGCGCTCGCTCGTCACCATTATCGGCGCGATCATCTCTGTCGCCATGATCACCGCCGTCGCAACGCTCGGCGTGTCGTTTCTCGATCTGTTGATTCGCGGGGACATCGAAGAAAACGGCGAATGGCATGTGCAGTATCAAGATGCAAACGTCGAACAGCTTGAAGCGGTCGCAAAAGATGACAACACCGAACAGCTTATTGTTACGAGCGATGGCTTTGCCACATTCGACAGCGCCAAAACGGAAAACAAACGCTATCTTTATTTTCGCAACTTCGAAGCACAAGGCATGGATCATTTCCCGCTTGCGCTCACAGAAGGGCGCTTGCCTGAAAACGCCAATGAAGTCGTCATCTCGGAAACTTTGAATACCAATTCCGACGAAACGTACCAAGTCGGCGACATCTTGACCGCCGGCATCGGCGAACGCATGCACAGCTTGGAAAACCGCAAGCTCTCAGAGTTCGATGCCATGCAATTCGGTGAAGGCGACACATTCAATGAAGAACTGGTTGATGTAGAAGAGAAAACGTTCGACATCGTCGGCATCATCGAGCAGCCGGGCTGGGAAGTGTCTTGGCTTCCGGTAGTGAGCGTCGTCGGGTTTACCGATAGGGGCACTGCTGCAGCAGGTGAGACTTTTGACGGCTACGTCGTCGCTTCAAAAATCAACAACGATTTATTCGATGACGCCAAGGCGTTCGCCGAAGCACAAGGCATTCCATCGGTCGATTTCAATTCGGACCTCCTGCGCTTTTACGGCGCGACACAAAACGATAATTTGCGGTCGACTTTGTTCTCGCTCGCCGGCATCATGATGGGCATCGTCGTCATCGGTTCGGTGGCGCTTATCTACAACGCGTTCGCCATCAGCGTCTCTGAACGCGCGCGTCATCTTGGCATGCTCGCAAGCGTCGGGGCGACGAAACGCCAGAAACGCAACTCGGTATTTTTCGAAGGGGCCATCATCGGCGCCATCAGCATCCCACTCGGCATACTCGCAGGGCTCGCGGGCATTTGGGTGACCTTCCAGTTCGTCAACACCTTCTTGCAAGGCGCGCTCAATGTCGAGCAGGAGCTCGAAGTCGTTGTCACGCCGAGGATGCTCGTCGTGGCGATTGGCGTCTCGGCACTGACGATTTTGATTTCAACGTACATTCCGGCGCAAAAAGCGTCGAAGATCTCCGCGATCGACGCCATCCGCCAGACGCAAGACATCAAATTGACCAATAAAGCCGTAAAGACCTCGAAATGGGTGCGCAAGCTGTTCGGCCTGGAAGCGGAAATCGGCCTGAAGAACTTGAAGCGCAACCGCAAGCGCTATTTGGCGACGGTGTTCTCACTGGTCATTTCGATCGTGTTGTTCTTGTCGGTGACCTATTTCACCAATAACTTGAAAACATCGCTTGAAATGACGCAAAGCGAACTGCGATACGATATCCAATTGTATGGCGGCGAACTGAACGAAAACAGTCTCGCACAATACGCAAACCTGCCGGATGTTACGGAGGCCGGCTTGATGCGCCAGGCAGAGGGCGAAACGCATATCCCGCAAGACCGATTGCCAGAAGCATTGCTTGAAGAAATTGAACGGGGCGAAACGGAGCTCGTCGACGGCCGCTACCGTTATTACGTCTCGGTCTATGCGATGGATAGTGAAAACTTCGAGCAATACGCAGAACAAATCAGCGTCGATCCAGCCGATTTCGGACAGGAAACGCCACGTGCCATCCTCATTGACAAGGTGGTCTACCAAGACGGCATGTCCGGCACGTTGAAAGAAACAGAGACTGTCAAAGTGGAGGAAGGCGAGAGTTTAGAACTTCTCGGCAGTTCCATCAATGAAATGGGCGAGGAAATCGTACCGGAAGTGCTCGCCAATGTCGAAATCGCCGCGCTGACAGACGAAACGCCAGCGGGTGTGTCCGCTTCCTATCTAGGTAATTTGGATTTGATCGTGCCAATGGATGCGCTTGATGAACTCGGCTTTATCGCTGGCGACACCTATCCGTCCATCACGCTTGCATCGAGCGACCCGATGAAAACAGAAGCCGAGATTCTGGAAATCAACGAAGCTGGCATCGACATCTCGAATGTCTTCCAGCGGCGCCAGCAGCAAGAACAGCTTGTCTTGCTTATGCAGATATTCACATATGGGTTCATCACCTTGATTTCGCTTATTTCCATCGCGAACATTTTCAACACCATCTCGACGAGCGTTCAACTCAGAAAACGCGAATTCGCCATGTTGCGCTCGGTCGGCATGACACCAAAAGGCTTCAACAAAATGATCCGCTACGAAAGCCTGTTCTACGGCGTCAAAGCACTCGCTTACGGTTTGCCGATAAGTTTCGCGGCGATGGTTGCCATGCATTTTGCACTCGGCCAGACCTTCGATTACGGATTCATCGTCCCGTGGGGCAGCGTCGCCTTTGTCATCGTCGTCATTTTCCTGATCGTCGGTGCAGCCATGCTTTACTCGATCGCCAAGATCAAGAACGACAACATCATTGAAAGTTTGAAGCAAGAAAACGCATAACGAAAACGCGCTCTGCCGGTTGGCGGAGCGCGTTTTTTGAATGGGCATCCAGTGAATGGTCACCAAAGTGGTTTTTGTTCATTAGCTAACTTAATTGTATAAGGGATAGTCACGGTCATCACAAGCGCTAAAGAAAGCAATAACATAAAGAAAACGGCATCGTTTAAGTGGAAAAGCGGGTTGGCGGTGATGAGAATCATGCAAGGGAGATAGTAGAAGAGCAAGTGACTCTTTTTGGTATTCGGTGTCACATATTGCCGTTGGCCGCAGTTCGGGCATTTTTTTGTGTTTTTAATACTGATTATCAATGAATCTTTCCATGCCCATTGAAACCCACAGTTTTGGCATTCTGGCATTTCAACATCCTCCTCGAATGAAAGACAAAGGTGTCCAGTAAGTTCATTACATATTTTAGTTAAAACCAATTTATTAGATTCTGCGAACGGCGTCTTTCTTGCGGAAGATCCCCATCAGCAATAAAACCAAGCCGATAATAAACGTGCTGGGGTAAAGTATGGCGAGCATCGCCACAGCTGCCCAACCACTTCGCTCATAATGGGCATAGCCCATACTGACGAGCCAGGAAAACAACGGGCAAATCACAAACATTGTCGTAATGCCCCAAATGACGTATTTGCCTTTTCGCGAGTAGCCCTTACTGAGGTGATAGGCGAGCAGCAACGAGACGAGCAAAATGCCACTGGCTGCAAGGTATTCCATATCGAATAGCCTCCTTGTGGTGGATGCCAATCCAAGGTGAGTTTCTGTTTAAGTGGTTTCATTTTAACACAAATTCCCAATTTTTGAAGTTCTGCTTGAATAACATTCAGCTATCTTATTGGAAAGGTTTCCAGGTATTCCCTGAGGGTAACAGGGGAGTAGAGCTAGGAGGAGAAAAAATGAGTAACCGATTGAAAAATGCTTTATTGGTGATACCCACTTATGGCGTAGTCGCCTTTATTATGGGTTACATCATAGAAGGAAAGCCGGTTTGGAATCTGGTGCTCAGTTCCGTCATTGCTGGATTTCTTCTTGTTGTATTCATTTTGCCGCGCATGGAGAAGAAGCGGCTAGAAAAAGAAAAGAAGAGACAAAACAGCTTGGAGGATAACTGAAATGACTAACTATGCAGTAAAAGCTATTTCATGGGCAGTGGCATACGGCGCCATCGCATTTTTGGTGAGCTACCTACTCGGTGGCGAACCGGGTTGGGTCTTCTTTATCGGCTCCTTGATTGCCGGATTCATTCTATTCGGTGTGCTGCGGCCCATCGTCCAGAACAAGCGCCACAAGAAACAACAGAGAGTAGGTGAACGCATTTGAGCTGGCCTGAAATCAAAGAACATCTGACAGAGCCGATCTTTTCAAAGAAGAAAGATCCGATACTCTTTTTTCCCTTAGTATTTCTCGTCACTTGGCTTGGGACAGTCGTATACCAAAGAACCGGCATTTCTTATGTTGAATACATATTATGGCTGATTCCGATCGCCCTCGTTCTTTCTGCCTTGTACATTTTACTGATTGCCTGGCTAAAAAAGAAAAGAGCACAAAATAAAAAATAATCCATCCAAAAAACGCCAATCTACTGGAGATCGGCGTTTTTTAATATGCATTTATCTCTACCCGAAAGCTTGAGGGAGCAGTTCACTCCCGCCATAAAAATAATTTATCCTACACCCCAAAATTCTATTCTCCAAATGAGCAGTAAGTGCTATTATATGTAAGATATTCCAAATCGAGAGGGAGAAAATGATGAGCAAGACAAACATTCAATCAGATAGAGAGAGCATTTATTTTATTCTTAGCGTAATTTTCAGTGTGTTGATTTATGTATTGGTAGCCATCTCCATTGTTGGTATCGGCATTGCCTTGGCGATTTTCGCATTTTTGCTGTTCACCAATGCGGTCATGCTCGGCACGATTCGCGGAAACGGCGTGCGCATCCACGAGCGCCAATTTCCGGATGTCTACGAACGCGTGCAGACTTTGTCTGCGCAAATGGAATTAAAGAAAGTCCCTGACGTCTTCGTCATCCAATCAGAAGGCGCGCTCAACGCTTTTGCGACACGCTTCTTCGGTCGCGACATGGTCGTGTTATATTCAGAAGTCTTTGAACTGGCGCGCGAGCAAGGGCAGGCGGAACTGGATTTTATTATCGCCCACGAACTGGCTCACGTAAAACGCCGCCACGTCTGGAAAAACCTGTTGATCATGCCGGCTGGGTTCATCCCGTTCCTCAGTACGGCGTATAGTCGCTCGTGTGAATACACATGCGATCGCCACGCCGCCTACGAGATCCAAGATGCTGCCGCTGCGAAACGTGCATTGACACTGCTGGGCATTGGCAAGAAAGCCTACATCGAAGTAAACGAAGATGCGTACCGCGAACAAATCACGACGGAATCGAATGCATTCGTTTGGCTGGCCGAAGTATTGTCGACGCATCCGCGTTTGCCAAAACGCATCCAATCGATCGACTGGTTCAGTAAGGCCGACGTCAAATTCTACCAGCCGAAACACGGCCGGATTGCTCTTGGGGCAGTCGCCATCGCTCTTGTCTTGAGCTTGGCGTACGCTGGAGTTGTTGGCGTGTTCGCCACCACCTCAGCTATTGCCAATTCGTTCTTACCCGAATTTGACGATGCGTTCTACGATGAAATGTATAGCATCGAAGGTGAGACTCCGCTCATGGCAGCCGCAGCAGCAGGTGATGTCGCTGGTGTCGAACAAGCACTCGCTGACGGTGAGGACATTCATGCGAAAGACTCGGAAGGCTCTGATGCCTTGATGTACGCCGTCCACTGGGGCGACCCTGAGGTGATCCAAGCATTGGTAGACGCAGGGGCCAAGGTGAACACATCCGATTATTACACAACGGCCTTAGCAGTTGCCGTCATGTACGAAGACTACGAGAGCGCCAAACTGCTTATCGAAAATGGTGCCGATCCAACATTTGAAGGACCCGACGGTTTAAGCGCTATTGATGAAATGGGCGTAGATTCCGAGGAAGAGTTCATGGAAATGCTGAAACAAGGCTATTAATAGACTTCACCAAACAAGCGCCGATCGCTAACAGATCGACGCTTGTTTCATTTCTACGCTGCCATCATCCCCATCGACATGATCGATGCCCCATTCGCAATTCCCTTCGTTTTCCCACTCCACTTCATAGCGCCCCCAGCCATAGTCGATGGAAATCACTTCGGCTGTCCCAAATGAATTGGTGTGAAGATCTTCGATGATCGTGATCGCTTCGGATTCACTAATCTGCGGTTCTTGCCTACAGCCGAATAATAGAGAGCTTAAGAACAATACGAGCAAACTCAAGCGTTTCATAGCTTCACCCCCTTTGAAAGCTAGACGGAAAGGAGCCAACAAAAGTTACTGGAATTTCGGCTGAATATGTTATGTGCTTGCGATAGGCGGGTAGGCAGGGAGTAACACCCATTTATTTGGCAACTGGGAACAACTTGGTGAATGACCGCAAATGGCCCGGATAGTTAGCACGGAGGAAGAAACCTCAAAATCCTTACTAGAGAGGAATGGTTGAAATGAAAAAATTCGCAGCAATTATCTTCGCAAGCGGATTGGCATTGTCCGCATGTTCAGGCGACAGCGAACCGGAAACGGAACCACTCGAAGAAAACGACGGCGCCGATGATACGATGACGGATACGGATGATGGTGAAGAGGAAGAAGAGGATTGAGAGGACACCATCGTTGGTGAAGGATCTGCAGATAATAAAATATGATTTGAAATGAGAGCCTGTGTAATCACAGGCTTTTTGGTGCTTTAAAACATCCCTTTCACTGAGTTTGTTATCTTTTTGTGATGAATAGGTAATGTTAGTGAAATAACCCATTTAATTGGTAATCATATATTTCATCTAGTATAATTTGGCATTAACAACTTAACATTTATTAGTCATTCCGATGAACGATAGATGACACAAGATGACATCTTGATTCACCGGACACCAAAGAAATGAGGAGGACGAGGAGAATGATTAAAAAATGGTTTGCAGCAGGAACGATCGGTGCAGCATTAACACTTAGCGCCTGCGGTTCGGATACGACCGAGGTCAATGAGGAGCAAGATACGACAGCTTCCGAAAGTGTAGAAGAAACGGAAGAAGAAGTCGGCGAAGCAGAAGAAGAGCCTGCTGAGGAGGAAGCGGCACCGGAAGAAGAAACGGAAGAGTCGGAAAGCGGCAAGCGCTCGAACCCGGTAGCGGTCGGCGAGACGAAAGTGGTCGACATCACGATCTTCGACAATGATTCCAATTCTTACGAAGGGAAAGCGGAAATCACCGTCAATTCCATTACGCGCGGCGAAGAAGCGTGGGAAGAAATCCAAAGCACGAACGAATTCAACGAAGAACCTGCAGACGGCAGTGAATACTTGATGGCTGATGTAACGGCGACACTCATCGAAGCTGAGACGGAAGATTATGCCTGGTATTTGGATGCCATGAACTTCAACTTTATCGGCAGCGACGGCTCGCCGTATGACTGGACATCGGTCGTCGTGGAGCCCGAATTGAACGGGGAAGTCTATGAAGGCGGCACATTGGATGGCAAAGTGGTCAATATGGTGAAACAAGATGATCCGATCCTCTTGGTCTTTGAAGACGGAAATTGGGACAATGTGTTCTTCAGCACAGAGGAATAAAACGGAGAAACCACAAAGGGAGAAGGATATTTTATGAAGAAATTTGCAGCAATCATCGCAGCGAGCGGTTTGGCACTCGCCGCTTGCTCGAGCGACAGCGAACCTGAAACGGAACCGGTTGAAGAAACTGACGGAGCGGCCGATACGATGACCGACACGCAGGATGCAGAAGAGACGGAATCAGATGAAGAAGGCGGGGGCGTCAGTGTCGATGAAGGACTCTTCAATGTCGAAGTGACCATTCCGTCCTCGTTCTTCGAAGGCGAAGACCCGGAACAAGTCGCAGCGAACGTCGACAATGCAGAGGAAGCGATCGTCAATGAAGACGGCTCGATTACCTACAAAATGTCGAAAGCCCAGCATGAAGAAATGATGGAAGAAGTCGCCACAAGCGTCGAAGAAGCGACCGCCACCATCACCGAATCCGGTGACTACCCGTCCATCCAGGCAATCGAAACCTCTGATAACTATGACCATTTCATCGTCCAAGTCGACCGCGAAGCATACGAAAACAGCTTCGACGGCTTTGCGACGATGACACTTGGCGTCGTCGGTTCCTTGTATCAGCTATTTAATGGGGAAGATCCTGACAGTTACGAAGTTACTATCGAGATGGAAGACGTGGAGAGCGGGGAAGTGTTCAATACGATTACTTATCCGGAAGCGTTGGAAGAGATGGGTGAGGAATAGAATAAAGTTTAGAAAAAGCCTGCAGCAATGCAGGTTTTTTTATGTGTAGAAATAAAGAATAGACTATCTTGGAAAACATTAGAAACATTTTTATTGACTGAGACAATTAATTGTTTTATTATTGTCTTAGACAATAAATAATGGAGGCGTTAAAAATGAAAAAAGGAATGATCTTAACTACAGGATTGGTTTTCTTATTGGTAGGATGCGGGGCGGAAGAAAGCAGCACGAACAATTCGGCAACTGAAGAAACGGAAGCAGTTACACAAGCTGAACAAGTTTCGACGGAGAGTGACAGTGGACAAAACGAAGACGAAGAAGTGATTGAGCAGGAAAAAGATGAAAATCCAGCTGAAGAAACACAAGCAGGCAAACGGTCGAACCCTGTAGCGGTTGGCGAAACACATATTGTAGATGTAGCCATTTACGACAATGATTACAATACTCATGAAGGAAAAGCAGAAATCACGATTAATTCGATTCAGCGCGGGCAAGAAGTGTGGGAGTATGTCCAAGGCGTCAACCAATTTAATGAAGAACCGGCAGAAGGCCATGAGTTTTTAATGGCTGATGTCACAGCGAAATTAGTAGAAGCGGAAACGGAAGACTATGCCTGGCGTCTGAGCGATATGGACTTCAGCTTTATCGGTAGCGATGGTTCGCCTTATGAATGGACTTCGGTAGTCGTAGATCCAGAACTAAGAGGAGAAATTTATGAAGGGGGAACTGTAGAGGGAAAAGTCGTCAATATGGTGAAAAAAGATGACCCGATCCTACTTGTCTACGAAGATAGCAATTGGGACAATATTTTTTTCGCGACAGAGTAATGGAAAATGCACTGTACTAGAAATAGCCGATCCCCCTTATTGTTTTCTGCAATACTGGACTTTACAATAGTATTGACTAAGACAATAAGGAGGTGGCGGCTTGATCGGCTTGGAGTTCATCCTGCATTTATACGAAATGCCCCATATGGAGCTCGCTGAAAAATTGGGCATCCGAAAACAGAACATCAATTTATGGATCAAGAAAAAGCAGAACATCCCGAAGAAATACTTGCCGGTTCTTGCTGATATGTTTCACTTAGATGCCGCCTACTTCCAAAAGGAACTGACCGATCTCGACAAACTGCAGATCCAAAAAGAAAAATTGGAACGGGAACTTCAACCTGTTAATATTAAAGAAATAGAAGAATTTTCTATTTTTGAACCAGAATCTTTATTAATTGAAAAAAAGCTCTACGATAAACCGGAACTAAACGAACTCATCGCTGAAATCGATCAGCAAAAACTCATCGATAAATTCAGTGAGTTGGTAGCTGAACCTTTATCCAATAAAGATACAGTTTCGCTGTTTCTAAAATTGCTGGAAGACGCCCCGGCCGAGCCGTTATTCCATAAGACCCTGGAAGGCTTGGCGCATTATTTGGACGTGCTGCCGCCAGAAATTTCAACGGAACCGGAACAAGAAGAATTCGAAGAAGACCTGTTTGAGGTTTTCGATGACCATAATTATTAGGAGGACTCATCATGAACAACACCACAGCCAATGTCGGCTTTGAAGAAACGCTCTGGAAAGCTGCGGATAAACTGCGCGGCAGTATGGATTCAGGGGAATACAAACACGTCGTACTCGGGTTGATTTTCCTGAAGTACATTTCCGATAAATTCGAAACGAAATACCAAGAGCTCGTCGAAGAAGGCTCAGGTTTTGAAGAAGACATCGATGAATACGCAGCCGAGAATATTTTCTGGGTGCCAGCTGAAGCGCGCTGGGATTTCATCAAAGACCACGCAAAAGACGTGAAAATTGGGCAGATCATCGATGACGCGATGCTCGCGATTGAAAAAGAAAATGCTTCATTAAAAGGCGTGCTTGAGAAGCGCTATGCCCGTCCGGAAATCGATAAGCGCCGGCTCGGTGAATTGATCGATTTGATCTCGACAATCAAACTGCATTCGAAAAGCGAGAAAGATTTGCTTGGCCGCGTGTATGAATACTTCCTCGGCAAGTTCGCTTCCGCAGAAGGAAAAGGCGGCGGAGAATTCTATACGCCGACAAGTGTCGTAAAAGTATTGGTTGAAATGCTGGAGCCTTATCAAGGCCGTATCTATGACCCGGCTTGCGGTTCAGGAGGGATGTTTATCCAAAGCGAGAAATTCGTTGAAGAACATAAAGGTCGTGTACAAGATCTATCTATCTATGGGCAGGAATTAAACTCGACAACATGGAAACTGTGCCGAATGAACTTGGCGATTCGCGGCTTGGACGGCAACTTAGGACCGCACCACGCGGATACGTTTCACGATGACTTGCATAAGAACTTAAAAGCGGATTTCATCCTTGCGAATCCGCCGTTCAACATCAGCGACTGGGGCGGCGAACAACTGACCGACGACGTGCGCTGGAAATTCGGCATTCCGCCAAAAGGAAACGCCAACTTCGCATGGGTACAGCATATGCTTCATCATTTGGCGCCGCACGGTTCGGCAGGGATTGTGCTGGCTAACGGATCGCTTTCTTCGAACACTTCAAATGAAGGGGTTATCCGTAAGAACTTGATTGAAGAAGACCTTGTTGACTGCATCGTATCCTTGCCAGGAAACTTGTTCTACTCGACAGCCATTCCCGTGTCTCTTTGGATTTTAAGACGCAACAAAGAGAAAAGCGGAAGATTCCGCGAGCGGAAAAACGAAATCCTCTTTATCGATGCACGCAATGAAGGAAAAATGGTTGACCGCAAACTGCGTGAATTGGAAGCGGAAGATATCAATAAAATCGCCTCAGTTTACCACGCATGGCGCAATAAAGATGGTGACTACGAAGATGTACCAGGATTTGTTAAGTCAGCCACTATTGAAGAAGTGCGCAGCCATGACCATATTTTGACACCAGGGCGTTATGTGGGGCTTGCGGATATTGAAGATGATGGGGTTCCTTTTGAAGAGAAGATGGTAAGCTTAACTACTGAACTAGGAGAGCTATTTACAAAATCATCTGAATTAGAAGACCAAATCCGTGAAAACTTAAGGGTGATAGGATATGAGATTTAAATTAAATGAATTAATGAGTATAAAACATGGGTTTGCGTTTAAGGGAGAATTTTTTTCAGAAAGTCCTACTAATAAAATTCTTGTAACACCAGGGAATTTTAAAACAAGTGGTGGTTTTAATAATAATAAATTTAAATATTATCAAACTGATGGTCCAATTAATCGAGATTATGTCTTTAATTCCGGTGACTTAATTATAAATATGACTGATCTTAGTAAGCAATCTGACTCTTTAGGAGCAACTGCTCTTATACCAGACAATGGTAAAATGCTTTATCTACATAATCAGCGGGTAGGTAGAGTGAATATAGAAAGGCCAGATTTAATCTCTAAGGAGTTCTTTTATTTTTATAGTAAAACTAGATTCTTCCGACACGAGATTATTGGAAGCGCTTCGGGGACTACGGTTAAACATACTTCTCCAACGAAAATTCTATCACATGAAATTGAGTTGCCTCCACTGACGATTCAAAAGAAGATATCAAAAATCCTATTAGACATTGAAAATAAGATTTTTTTGAATATGAAAATTATAAATAAATTAGAGGGAATTTCTGATATTTTATTTAGAAACTGGTTCATCGATTTCGAATTCCCGAACGAAGAAGGCCAGCCGTACAAATCAAGCGGCGGGAAAATGGTTGAGAGTGAGTTGGGGATGATACCGGAAGGATGGGAAGTAAAACCTGTTTCAAGTATCTCTAAAATTATGAGTGGTGGCACTCCTAAAACAAGTGTTGAAGAATACTGGAATGGTGATATTCCATTCTTCACGCCTAAAGATGTTAACAATTCATATTATTCATTAAAGACTGAAAAATATATTACTGAGGCAGGGTTAGATAAGTGCGCTAGTAAGTATTATCCTAAGAATACAATCTTTATTACGGCTCGGGGCACCGTTGGGAAGTTAGCTTTAGCAGGTAGAAGTATGGCGATGAATCAATCTTGCTATGCTTTAGCGCATAATGAAAATTATCAATATTACCTCTATCTGCAACTGAAAAGTTTAATGAGGAATATTATTCAGAGTTCTAATGGGGCAGTTTTCAATGCCATTACTGTGAGAGATTTTAATTACTACAAGATTCCTGAGGTCTCTCAAGAGATAGTAGAGAAATTTGAGAATTTAGTTTCGCCATTATTTGAAACAATACTAAATTTGCAGGAAGAGAATATACAATTATCAAACTTACGTGATACTCTTCTACCAAAACTACTTTCAGGAGAAATCGAAGTGCCAGTGAAAGAACCAGAGAGCGTGTAAGAAAAGGGGGATGATGATGGAAGGGGTCGAAGCGTTTAACGAAGAGTTTTTGGAGCTTGCGGCGATCGAGGTGCTGCAGGAGTTGGGATATGACTATATACACGGACCTGAACTGCACGAGTCAGGGATGCGCAAAGACTACCGGGAAGTAATCATCGAATCGAAATTGCGGGATGCGCTCGGGTTTTTGAATCCCGGTATCCCGGGAGAAGCGATTGAAGAAGCTTACCGGCGGATCGTCGCATTTCCTAGTCCGGCATTGATTGAAAATAACCGGGAGTTCCATGAATTGCTTGTCGATGGGATTGATGTAACCTTCCGGCGCGACGGAGAAATCCGGACGGAAAAAGTATTCATCGTCGATTTTGAAAATATTACACGGAATGACTTTCTGGTGGTCAATCAATTTACAGTGATCGAGCATGAGAACCGCCGGCCGGATTTGCTTGTTTTCGTCAACGGTTTGCCGCTGGTGGTCATCGAATTGAAGAACTTGTCCGATGAAGCTGTCGGTGTTGAACAGGCATATAACCAAATCCAAACGTATAAAACAGAAATTCCTTCCTTGTTCCGCTATAACGCGTTCTCGATCATTTCGGATGGCCTTCATGCGAAAGCGGGAACGGTGACATCTAATTTAGAGCGGTTCATGAACTGGCGCACGATTGACGGAGATACGGTCGAGCCTCTTGATACACCTCAATACGAAGTGATGCTTCGCGGCTTGCTCGAACCATCGCGCTTTCTCGATGTAGTGCGGAACTTCACGCTTTTCCAGGAAACGCGGGACGCGGAATTGGACGCAAATGGCCGGAAAATCGGCGAACGTAAATCCATCATCAAAATCATGGCGGCTTATCACCAGTACTATGCGGTGAAAAAAGCGGTGGAAAACACGAAGCAAGCGGTATCTGCGGAAGGCGACCGGAAAATCGGCGTCATCTGGCATACCCAGGGGAGCGGGAAAAGCTTCTCGATGGTGTTCTATACCGGGGCGCTTGTCACCGAATTGAACAACCCGACGATTGTCGTCGTCACGGACCGGAATGATTTGGACGATCAATTGTTCAATACGTTTGCGAAATCCGCCGATTTATTGCGCCAGGAACCAAAACAGGCGGACGTGCGGAAGTTAGCTGATGCCGGCGGGCAAGCCGGTCAGAACGGCTTATACGATCTCCTCAATGAGCGGGAAGCGGGGGGCATCATTTTCACGACGATCCAGAAGTTCGCCCCAATTGAAGGCGAGATGCCTGCACTGACCGACCGGCGGAACGTCATCGTTATCGTTGATGAAGCGCACCGTAGCCAATACGGTTTCGACGCCAAGACGAATCTCGACACAGGAGAGCAAAAATTCGGCTATGCGAAGTATTTGCGCGATGCGCTACCGAATGCTTCATTCATCGGATTTACCGGCACACCGATCGAATTCGAAGACAAGTCGACACCTGCCGTTTTCGGCAATTACATCGACATCTACGATATGACCCAAGCGGTGGAAGACGAAGCAACGGTTAAAATCTATTATGAAAACCGGATTATCCGGCTGGATGTCGATGATGCGGAATGGGACAAAATCGATGAAGCGTTCGAAGAAATCGTTGAAGGCCATGAAGACACGGCGCGGGAAAAATATAAGTCGCAATGGTCCAGGCTCGAAGCGGTCGTCGGCTCCCCGAACCGCTTGAAGATGCTTGCCAAAGACATTGTCGAGCATTACGAGACCAAGTCGAAATCGATGGCCGGAAAAGCGATGATCGTCACGATGAGCCGCAAAATCGCGGTACGTTTATACGATGAAATCATCGGGTTGCGCCCTGAGTGGCATAGTGACGATGTCGATAAAGGCGTCATTAAAGTCGTCATGACAGGCTCCGCTTCTGACGAGGAAAATCTTCAAAAGCATACCGGCGGCAAACAGCGGCGCGATACTCTGGCGAACCGCATGAAAGATCCGGCTGATGAATTGCAGCTGGTGATCGTGCGGGATATGTGGCTGACTGGTTTTGATGTACCGTCGATGCATACGATGTATATCGATAAGCCGATGAAAGGTCATAACCTCATGCAAGCGATCACGCGTGTTAACCGGGTCTTTAAAGACAAGCCGGGCGGGGCGATCGTCGATTACCTCGGTATTTTCGAAAGCCTGAAAAAAGCCTTGCGCCAGTATACCGACAAAGACCGGCAGACAACCGGCATCGATACCGATGCGGCCATCAGGGTCTTGCAGGAAAAGCTGGAAGTGCTGCAAGGCATGTTCCATCGTTTCGATTACTCGGCGTATATGGGAACTGCCAATAAAGATCGCGCCATGGCAATCATCGGCGGCATGAACTATGTCCTTGGTATGCCAGAAGAAGAACAAAAAGACTTTAAGCAAGTGGCGATGGAACTTGCAAAAGCCCATGTACTGGTCTCAGCAACGCCGGAAGGCATCGAAGTCAAGCCGCACGTTGATTATTTCAAATCAGTGCGCGCCACTTTACAGAAGCTCGGCACAGGAAATGGAACGAAGCGTTCGCGTACGGAAATCGAAGCGCGCGTCGATCAGCTTCTCGAGAAGTCGATCATTTCACAAGACGTGGTCGACGTATTCGATTCACTCGGCATCGAACAGCCGGACGTCTCGATTCTGTCCGAACAATTCCTTGAAGAAATCCGCCACTTGCAGCACAAAAACGTTGCAGTGGAAATGCTCAAAAAATTGCTCGACGGCAAACTGAAAGTCATGGAGCGTTCAAACCTCGTGAAATCCGAACGCTATTCCGAAAAGCTGCAGCGGGCACTTCAGAAATACCGCAACCAGGGTATTACGAATGTTGAGGTCATTGAAGAATTGATTCGTCTTGCATATGACATTAAAAAAGAAGATGACGCTGAAAACGAACTTGGTTTGAACAAAGACGAAGTCGCTTTCTATACGGCTTTGACTGATAACGAAAAAGTAAATGAAATGATGGGCGACGAAACGCTTATCAAAATCGCCCAAGAATTGACGTCCAAAATTCGCGCGAACGTATCAGTCGACTGGACTGTCCGCAAAGACGCCCAAGCCGCCATGCGCCGACTTGTCAAACGCTTGTTGAAAGAACATGGTTATCCACCGTTCCAACAGAAAGTGGCAGTGGAGACTGTTCTGCGTCAGGCTGAATTGATGAGTACGAATGTTAGTGATTGGAAATCGAAGCAGCGGGTTTCGGATCCACAAGGTTCATATATTGATTAGTATTAGTTGCGCTTAAAGTTGTAGCTATGTAGATAACGATAGATTAGAAAAGAGACGATTTTGAGAATCTAAATGATTTTTAAATCGTCTTTTCTTTAAAATAATTTGTCAGAATTAATTGGGAATTTATTTATAGAATGAGTCAATACTATCCAATTTAAAATTACATTTTTTAAGGGGACTCGTTTATGAGTAAGCAAAAGAAAGTTGGTTTCTTTTTTGGAGCTGGAGCAGAAATAGGCTATGGTCTACCATCTGGCGGTAAATTTGCTTTAGAAATTTTTAAGGGCTCTAAAGAGGAAGATAGAGAAAAGTTCAGGAGTCAATTATCTGAAATTGATTTGCAGTCACAAATAGCAACACAGTGGCTGCCAGCAAATTTTCAATCTAAGCGTATTAATGTTTTCGGCAAGGGCAACTTTGAAGAAATTATCTCATCGAGTTTAGAACACAGAAGAGCGGATACTTTAAGCTATTTGGAGAAGTTCGATGACAATGTTTCAAAAATCTTAACAAGCTGGGATATTAGTGAGCAGCAATTACATGATAGTTATGCTGCTTTCATGGGGGAAGCAATTGGAGATAAGCTTTACTCACAAGAAATTTTGCTGAACAAAAAATTAGCTGAACAAGTTAACTTATTTGACTCTCAATATTTTTCAGCTTTCCTAAAAGTGCTTGAAAAAACACCAGATAACATGATGAAAAGAATTGTAACAGCTTTTCTGGAACTTTTGATTGGAGCGCTTGGCCAAAATTTAGTATCGCAATTAAATGACGAGCTGTTCGAAAAAGCACCTAATTCAGTAAATGTATTCGATGACTTGAGTGGGATTTTCCATTTGAATTATGCATCAATTGGTCAAACAGGAATGGAAATTGTAATTGAAGAATCTAGAGAAGCAGTAAATTCGGACTCAGAAATACTTTTGATTTTTAGAGAGCTTGGAAAAACGATATTAGAACAAATTTATTCTCAAACATTAGACTATCAATCCTTAATCGATAGCCATTTTAGATATCTATACAATCCGAAATCACAATGGGCAAAGTTCACTAAAATCTCTGTATTTTTATATACAGTGCAACGTTATATCTTAGAATATATCAAAATAGATACAGAAAAAATTCAAAATGGACCAGGGTTTTACCATGACCTATTGGAGTTAAAACAAAGAGTTACGATTACTTCAATAGGAACCACAAACTATAACAACTTCATTGCAGATGTCTTTGACCGGAACGATACAGAAGCAGTAAGTGTGCATCATTTAAATGGTAATATCCTTGATTACTACGATCCTTATAAAAATAGAATTGTAAGTAAAGAAGATGTGGATGACAGTAAACAAATCTTAGTACCTTTCATTTTCACACAGAGCGGAGTAAAGCCTTTAACCTCCATCACAATGTCTCAAAGATATGTGGAGTTGTATGAACAGTACAAGGCATCAGACTGTATTTGTATCATCGGTTATAACTTTAATGGCGATGATGGTCATATCAACGGCATGTTTAGAAGTTTGATTGAAGAAGATAATAAAGAAGTTCACATATTCCATTACGCAGAAGAGAATATTTCATTAACTACTTTGCAACGTATGTATAAAGATAAACTGCGAATAGACAGTGTTTATAATTTGAAAATACATTTAATAAACTCGAAAAGAGAAGTTAATGAAGATATTTGGCACAGCGTTTTATATGCAGAATGAATTATTTAATTAGAATGAATGGAGGAGTTTAAATGACCAGTAATAAAGAATACAAAGGTAGAGAGTTTAAGAATCGCAAAGTGGGAAATGCAGCTCGATTGAAAACTGTTGATAAATTAGAAATTACTTCAGAAGCAAACGAAAAAGAGTTAACCCAAGCTTTAAACAAAATCGGGAAATTAAAAGGAGAAAAGAAAGAAGAATATGTAACCGAGCTTGTAAATAGAACAGACTCAATAGCGTTTGCTACAGATATGTTGAATATTTTAGATTCAATCATCACCTTGAACCATAGATTAGATGAGCAAATTGTACTGAGTCATCAAAGTACTATTGAAAGATTATTAGATAGACTAGATAAATTAAGTGGAGAGAAAGATGAATTCGAAATAAAGATGATTTACAACCAAATTGCTGATCTTACTAAAAAAATCCAACAAATTCATAAAGATTGGATGAAAGTACTGCTATTGGTGATTACGGGGATATTTTCATTAGTGGGGATTGTTGTAAAGGACAAAGTAACCAAACGTTAATCAAATTTAAATAAACGCCCTAGGGTGATTTTAAAGTTAATGCGAACTTAAGGAATAGCAAAATACGCGGGGAGAATTGATATGGATAAACTTCAATCGAAATACAATGCATATTTATCTGAAGCTGTATCTAGAGTAGGAAATGAATATTACAAAATCAAAACGACGTATGGTGAAATCGTTAGAGAAAGAGTCTTCTGTTATGAATTCTATCACCAATTAAGGCTTTTACAGAAAAGATTTAGTTTAGATGAACTATCTTTGTCGGCTGAAATTGATAAAAGAGGACATCAAGAGATTAGAACATCTGAACAGAGAAATCCAGATTTAATCTTTCATAAATACGGAGAATTTGAAAGTAATGAAATAATAATTGAAGTAAAGGGAAAATGATCATAGAGGAATAAGAAAGGACTTTGAAACTCTTAATATCTATATGAAGAATTATAGGTATAGGTTTGCTTATTTTATTCTTTATAACTATAGTTGTGCTGATTTTTGAAACTTTTCAAGAGTCTTTGATACTGAAAACGAAGAGAATTAATAGAAAACGAAAACATCACAATTATATGTAAAAACTACAATTCAAAGTGTGAAATTTTCAAACTAAATGAGCTGCATTCATAATTTCAAGCCTTGTGGCTCTAAGTATCGAACAGCGCAAAAATAGAGTCTCTCACATAGGTTTATAACGTATCTCCTCAAAGCTGGTAAGCATACAGATTCAGCAGCTGTCTCAGTTTTAAAAAGAGAAGATGATCGATAAAGTTATTTGTAAAAGTGCAATTTATGAAATTGATTCAATTAGCTAATAATAAATTTGGCGATATAAATACAAAAGGAGGTTAAGTTTATGAAGTTAAAAAGTTACGCGTATCAAACTTTAGAGGAATTGGAGGGATGCAGATAATCCGGGAATTGAAATAGATTTTGAAGATATCGATCTAGTTTTTGATAGGTCAAAATAAACAGGGAAATCTTCGATTTTACATGCATACGAGTATTTCGTATTGTCAAAATAGAATCGAAATTTAGTGATTTTCATAAGAGAAATCTTAATCCAATCACAATTGAAGGGTGGATACAGACTGAAAGTGATGAAGATAGAGAGCATCTAGCATTAGTTAAATCAGTAGACGATGAAGGGGTTGCTAGATTCAGGAAGATTTGGGGTAACATTGGTGAGGGAGCTCAAAATATACATATAATGTAGAGACAGCAGAATGGAGACCGGGGAGCAGGGGATTTGACTCACTATTACAAAATGCTTGTCCTGAACCAATGTGGTTAAGAGGATTAGACGGTGTTGATATTATACTTGAAAAGTACAAAACTTATCAAAGAAAAGTAATTGACCAAGCTTCTGAAATGCAAAGATTTATAACCATTAAAGATGAATTAGAGGCACTCCGTACAGAAATTATTCAAGCAGATTATTCAAGAAAACTAGAAACAAGATTAAATGATATGATGCAAGAAACTTTCCTGATCTCTCAGTATCATTGTTCGGTGATCAGAAAGAAGATATTGCCAAGAAGTTATATACTTTTATACAAACTGATATTAATTTTCTAACGGGGACGGATTTGCTGTTGACATGAATAATCATGGACATGGAATTAGAAGACAATTTTATTTAATTCCTTGCGAGGGTTAAATCATGTTTTCAATGAGTTAGATAAGACAAAAGCACAAAGAAACTCAGAGGTAATAGATAACATAGAGCAAGGTGCCATTCATTTTAGAAAAATGCTCTTAATCGAAGAACCAGAGTTATTTTACATCCACAATCAGTAAGAATGTTTTCTAAAACATTACATGATTTAGTTAATCGAGAAGGCGGAAATCCAGAATTTCAAATTATAGCAGCTACTCATTCTCCAATCTTGATTGATCTGAGCAAAGATCATACTACTCTATTGAAAACACATATAGACAATCAAGGTGCAGTTTGCTTAAACCAAGTTAAATCTTCAATTTTGATGATGAAGAAAAAGAGACTAAAATGCTAAATACATTTAACCCATATGTTTGTGAAGCTTTTTAACGATAATGTAATTTTGGTTGAAGGTGATACAGAAGCTATTATCTTAGAGAGCTTTTAAATAAATTTGTTGAACATGGAAAATAAATTTGAGCAATGTGCCGCTTATAGTTAATTGTGGTACAAAAATAATATTCCATCATTCCAAAAGGTTTTGGGGCATTTTGACATATGCTACAATGTCATCCATGATCTCGATTATACGTATAAAGAAAATGGAAGTCGAAATAGTGCTTGGACATTAAATCAAACAATACATGATGAAATTGACAGTGTGAATGATTGTCTGAAGGCGAGAAGATATGTGATGGAAAGAAACTTTGAAGATGCACATGGATACAGTCATAGTTCCTCATTAGGTAAGCCTTTATCAGCGTATCGCTTAGTACAGGGATGGGATATAGATGATACTAATATTAAAGCAATTGAAGCTTTAATGTTTTGTTTAGAATATGATGCTAGCCTTGATGTTTTGATGAAGCATGGGTTACATCAAGAAGCACTTCTCCGCCAGGGCAAGCTTCAACTTCAGTTTAAGGGTTTACTATGATCGGATTTCTAAATTACATTCTTATGTCAATAGCAATTTATTTTAATAGTCATAATTAAATCTAAAAGAAACCATATTTAGTGACCTTAAATGTTACTAAGAGAGCGTAAAACATCTTGTGTAAATGAATAAATAGAAAAGGAAGACCTTTTCTTGTAGAATTAAGTCACTACAACCAATTAATAGAAAAGAGGCCTTCCCTATGACTCAGTTTGCAACAGATACTATGCGAGATTTGGTAAAAGAACACATCGTCGAAGTTTTCCGTAAGTATACGAAGAACCATGCAAAGTAATTTGCACGTATTTATAAATTGAAAAACTTTAATGATTTTCAAGTAAATATGTCATATTATTAAATTTAATAATATGACAAACAATTCCTGTTGAATCGAGGTGTGAGAATATGGATTGTTTTTAAATGAAAGATCTTATAAAAAGTAGAAGTCAAAGCCAGTTTTTGATAGCTTTGAAGGTGCTAAGCATCTGAAAAATAGTTAAAGCAGCTGAGATTTGTATTACAGATAATTGTAAATGCAAATGCAGAATAGATATCGAAGATAACTTAAAATGCAAGAGAGCAGTATATTTTGAAAAAGAAAAATTATTGAGAAAATCAGAAAGTCTTTATAAAAATTCAGTTAGCACATTTTATGATAAGGAGGAAGTAGATTCAACATTAGTTGAGACGAAGGAATCGCTGAGGAGGCTAAAAGAACATGCTTACGCTACTAGAAAATTTAAAGAATTGAGTTGTAGACACATAAAAGAAGAATAATATATCTGATTAACAGCTTAGTTGCAAAGATCTCTCAACGATGGCGGAAGAGACTTGGGAAGTTATAAGTCATTTGAAGAATAATGAGCAGGTGAGAATTGCCAGCATTCAATAGCAAAGTGTTTTCTAACCATCAGTTTAGTTTTATGTTATTTCTTGGCTGGATTATGAATTACCGGAAGAAGTAGCAGTGCTTGAAACTCCGGCCTAGCCATTGGTGGCACAGGTGATTGAAAGATACTAATATCCTTTACGGAATGTTTGCATTAGGCGCATCAGAATCGAAATTTTGGATTATTTGTTTATGACATTCTAAAATGTAGTCTTTGACAGTTAATTTATGTAGTCTTTCTCAAGACTATTTGAATAAAAAGTCATTTGTCAACAGTACATCATACATTTAAATTCTCTGTGATTGGGCTAACAATTACAGGGGGATAAGGAGTGTTAATAGTGACTGACGTAAATTATATTAGACAAGAAGTAAATCTGAAAAGGCGTCCATATTCAGAAGTGGTGAATCAGATGGGACTAGATTTCCAAACGATTAAGAAATATGCGGCTAAAAAAGATTGGAATGAACCAAAGCAAATACAGCGTCTTAAAGCAAGAGTATTGGGGGCAGTGAAACCGATTATCGACCAGTGGCTGTTGGATGATTCAAAGAAAAAGAAGAAATTCCAACGCACTGCCAAGCGAATGTTTGATCAACTGGTGAAGGAACATAATTTTCAAGGGTCGTACCGTGCATTATGTGAGTATGTAAGCCGACGTAAAAGGAGCTAGGGGAAACTGTGGAAGCTGCATTGCCGTTGGAGGCTTAGCCAGAAAATGCACAAGTGGACTTTGGGGAAGCACGCTTCATACATAAAGAGAAGGTCATTGACCTCTCCTTTCTCGTACTTTAATTTTCCCTATAGCAATACCTTTTATTTTCAAGTGTTTTTATTCCAAAAACGGGAGTGTTTCCTCGAAGGCCTGAAAAGAATCTTCTATTACATAAGAGGCGTTCCTAAAGCTATACGTTTTGATAATTTGGCGCCGGCAGTAAAGAAAGTCTTGCCTCATGGTGAAAGAATCTTAACGGACGAATTTCAACGCTTTGTCTTTCATTACGGTTTCACCCTAGAATTCTACAATCCAACGAATGGCAATGAAAAGGGACATGTAGAAGCGATGGTCAAGTGTAACCGTCAAGTAGAATAGATCAATTTTCCACAAATAAGATAGATCAATTTTCACCATTTAAGACAGACCATTTGTTTCGGAAAACAAAGTTTTCCGGTACTTCATGCGGATGCTGTCCGTTGTTCGACGTCAAAATGAATGCGGCCTTCTTATTCTTATGAGTGGTTCTCAGATGTCCGAAGTGGTTCTGTTTTATGGCACGAGTGGTTCTCGAGCTTGTCTTTCTTCATTGTGAACCTTTCTTGTTATACTGGACGTGAGAGTATTCTCAAACAGATAAGTAGTGGAGATTTTTCGCAAGTGTTGCTTTTCTAGGGCGTGCACTTCGGAAGGTCTCTTTTCTTACGATTAGTCAATGATTTTCGAGCCATTCCTATGAATTTCTTCGTCAGATATTTGTAGATAGAAAAATTGTGTCCTTTGTCAGTGTTCTTTAAAACTATTGCGAATTTAAAAATTATATACAAAAACCTCACGTCCTATAGAACGTGAGGTTACTATTTCAATTTTGCATACGCAAATAAGCCGTTTTTCTTGATTTCTTTAAATAATTGACCTATTCTGACATAGTAAAGCCTGAATAGGAAATAGGAGGTTAAAAAATCAAATTAAACGGATAACGAATTTGGGCTTATAAAAAAGAAAAAAGGTGATCACATGAACTCAAATGACTTAATGTCTTTGTTATCCCTAATGTGTAACTTGGGATTATTTGTAATAGCCTTGTTAACTCTTGTTCTATATGCAGGTAATTTGTAATACTTGACTTGAGACATTCCGTTGTGGCGACGGAGTGTCTTTTTTAATTCGAATAATTTAGTATTTGACTATTTATATCATTATTTTTAGCACTTGTACTTAGAATAATACTTTTTTATTACCAATGATTAACTGATTATAAACCAGTGTAGAAAACAGTTGTTTTCCTGCTTCTGCGTATGGGGTACAACATTTTTCTATCTGAATACAGTGTAAACAATTGCACTAACTATTGTCAATCAATTCAATTGACTATTGTCAGTTGAAAGTAATAGTCGATAATTACATTGAGCAAGATAACGGAAGGCGTAAACAATGGAAATTAAAAAAGATGGCTCTGGCACAATATTTAAATCATCTGGGACAGCTTAGCGACAGGGTGTATTTTATAACTATCCACTATATGGGGCTCCGTTCACCCCTAGCCTCCTTTACCATTTCTCCCTCATTCTGATCCAAAAGTCACAATCCCAAAAGCCTCCAAATACATATTCAACACACGCAGTCATTGCTTACCAGTCGCAAGAGCTACGTGGCCATCCGGCCGGATCAGATATAGCGTGTCTTGCTTGAATCCCGCCTCTTACAATTTAGCTTCCAAAGGAAAATCGTAGAGTTCAAGCGACTGCGAATGGGCAAAGTCGATGAGCTTGGGATTCGCTTTACCGTAGATATGGATTTGCCAATCGTCGGAGCGCAACGGTACGAAATTATCGCCGTTTACGGTTTCGATCCATCGCAAGCGCATGCCGCCGCAGACTTTACCGGCATTGCCTTTGCTTAAATGGATGTTGCAGTAATTGATATAGGTTTGAGACAAGATTTTGAAGGCATTTTTGGACGAGAAGGAAAATTTGAATAGCTTAGGGAAGACGTACGGGACGAAATATTGCCGAAGCAAAGTCCTGGGCAGTTTTTGATTAACGATCGTTTGGAACGTTTTGTCGGTCGTCGCGATCAAGCGGCGCGCAAAGACGATACGCTCTTGTTCTTAAGTGCTCAATATACGGGAATCGGCTTTCACTTAAACCACCGCTGCGAGTTTCCATCCGAGATTGATGGCATCCACGACGCCGGTGTTCATGCCTTATCTACCGGCCGGGCTGTGCAGCTAGCCGGCGTTGTCTAGAGTGAAGATGTTCACTTCTTCTCTTTCTAATGATTTTATTCACAACAAATATAATCCTACTCCCAAAAATCTCCTGCTAGATACTTCCTGTTAATGATAAACTGAAAAGAAAGATAACGCTCAGAATGAGCATGGTATGGAGGAAATGATGACCCACTCACTAGAACAAATCGCACAACTCGAACACTCAAAAGAATTCGCCCGCCTGCACCAAAAATTTCATCAATTCAATCCGCTGAAAGTATTACGGGTGGATCAGTTTGAAATCCGTCACTCGAACATCTTAGCGTGGCTGCTCGATCCGAATGAGACGCATCAGCTCGGCAGTTTCTTTTTGAAGAAGTTGCTGACGCGTCTTGTGATGCGTGCGGAGAACGAAGGGAAAGGGGACGGCATCGACTTTTTGTCGTTTCTTTATAGTTCATTCCATGATGCAGAAGTGTCGCGGGAAGTAAAGACGCATACGAATCGGATGATCGATTTGCTTGTACATGTGCCTTCGCAGAAACTGGTGCTCGTTATCGAAAACAAATTCCATGCCGGCGAGTCGGACGGACAGCTTGTGGATTATTTGGCTTATGCGAAAGCTGAGTTCCAGGAACCTGGCTACACGGTGTTGCCGATTTTTTTGACCTTGGCAAATGAGGAACCGTCGGATGATAGCTATCTACTGCTGGGCTATGAGGACGTGCTCGAAATCATTGAACAGCAGCTCGAGTTCTCGAAAGAAACGACCGCCGATGCGATTTATGATTTTTTATCGTTTTACATAGAAGTTCTGAAAGAGCAATTGGTCCATGATGCGGAATCGGTGGAACTGGCACTGACAGTGTATGAGGAAAATAAAAATGCCATCGATTTCCTGTTCTTGAGCCAGAATGATAATTTCAAGAAACAAGCGGTCTATAAAGGCATTTATAAGCAACTTGCCAAGTTGGATGATTCGGAGAAAACGGCATTACGGAAGATCTATAGTGCCAAGAAAAAGACAATCGACTTTGTCTTCAATATCGGTGGCAACGTCATCCGGGAAGCGTTTCTCGACTTCGTAAAAGAAGCGGACATGCCGGAAGAAGCCTATTCGGCCAATATCCGTTTCCCGAACTTCGTCTTGCCGGATTGGTTTGATTTCCAGGAGACGCTAGGGAAGCCGGAGTCTGCGTATTGGCTCGGCGAGGCGTTCATCATTTGGTTCGAACGGCAAGTCGGCGAACGTTTGAAGATCACCGTGGAAGTCGGACCGATCCCGTATGCGGAGAGATATCGCTTACTTACGGAGCTGGAAAATCGCGATGTCAGCTTCCAGAAGAGCGGTAAAGAAGAAGGAAAGAAATATACGAAGATCTATACGGCATGGACAGATGTCGGCGACTGGGCATCCAAGCAGGAAGTGCTCAAGAGCATGTTCGTGTTGTATGATGCACCGGAGCTGAATGACTTGTTCCGGAAGATTGCGGAGTCCGTGGAGGCGATGGCAGACGAAGAAGAAGCTGTATTGCTTGAGAAAGAAGTGGTGTCATACAAAAGAGAACGCGCCACTTTCTCTCCGCAAGCATTCCGCCAATTTTGCGAAGCACAAGGCGTCGATGAAGATGAACGCAAATACCATTTCAGGAGCCCTTCCTTTATCTTGCCGTCATTCTCCCGCTTGAAAGAACGCTTTGGCGAGACCCGCATCAAGTGGTGGTGGCAAAACGGGCCGTTCCTGATCTGGTTCGAACAATTGCGCGATGGCCGCCTGAAGCTGGTGTTGGAGCTCGGTCCTTTATACGGGGATAAACGCGTCGCATTGATTGATGAATTGGAAGCATATGGCCTGGAATTCAAACCGGCTTCCAAGCAAAAGACTGCAAAATACACACGGCTTTTCACGAATACGAAAGTAATTGATGACTGGCAGGACGATAGTCGAGTGGCTGATATGATGACGAGATTGTATGAAGATCCGAAGCTGCAGGAAGTGCTGCGGATTATTGAGATGATTAGCTTGGAGAAATCGGGTATTCAGGAGGAATCGAAATGGCGCTGACACAAATGCAGATCATTCAATCACTCGGTGAAGCGATGAGTTGGCTCGAGCGGGAAATTAGCTGGGGGGCAGACCCGCGTGAGTTGCGCCATTTGATCGGCCGCATGGGTGAACTGTATGTCGCCATGTACACAAACGGCAATATGGCGGATGCAGTGAACGAACGTGGCTATGACGTAGTGACGAAAGACAATGAGCGTATTTCGGTGAAGACCACCGCACGGATTGGCAGCACTGGGTTTGTCGCGTTCAATCCGAATACGTTGGATCTAGCGGACCGCGTCATCATCTTGCGGTTCAATCAGGAAGAAATGGAACTCGAGATTTTACTCGATGCTCCGATTGACGAAGCGAAGCGACTGATGACGGAACGGCCAGATGGAAAACTTTCCATCGCTATGTCGAAGCTCTTTAACGTCGATGAGAAAGTCCGCAGCGACGAGCAGATTAAAGTGTCTAAGGAAGCCCGCTATCATGACTACCTGATCAAAGAACTCGAAAGTGGCAGTATCGAAGTGTACGAAGGGGACCGGAAGCATCAAGTCGTGAAGCCGATTCTAAGGAAAGTTGCAGAAGGACTGTCGATTCCGATTGTGAATGGGAACGGCAATCCTTATAATACGCGGCAGCTTGGGGCGGTTATTATTCGGGCATTGCAAGATGGTTAACCAAAGTAAGAGTGGAGGACTGGAATGAAGAAAACAGGACTTGAAGCATTCCAAAAAGATGATCAGGAAATGGATTTGAAACTTCTCGAGTTTTGGCAATGGAGCCAGTCGGATTTATTAAGCAATACACTCCGCGGTACACTAGCAGAATTTCTTGTTGCTCGTGCCGTAAAAGCTGTAAATCCGGTCCGCGTCGAATGGGATGCATATGATCTCATTACAGAAGAAGGAATTAAAATCGAAGTGAAGTCTGCTGCCTATATCCAATCATGGGTACAGAAAAAAGACTCCGTGATTTCTTACGGTATTCATGAAGCCTTAGGATGGGATGCATCTACCGCCACTTACTTGGCGGAATATGGCCGAAGTGCGGATGTTTATGTGTTTTGCCTGTTAAAGGAAAAGAATCGAGAAACAATTGATCCTATGAACTTGAATCAGTGGGACTTCTTCATTTTATCAACTGAACAATTGAATCGGGAAAAAGGAAAGCAGAAAACGATCGGACTCAACAGCTTACTGAAGATGAATCCGCTATGTACAGATTATGATGGGCTATATGATGGAGTTAGAGAAGTGTGGAAAAGCATTTGTGAATGGGAACAATAACCCTTATAATACCCGGCAGCTTGGGGTAGTTATTATTCGTGCGTTGCAAGAAAATAACCAGGAAGGTACAAATCGATGATTGAAAAAATCAATAATGACTATTACTCTCCAGTTAAAAATGACGAACACCAGCGCTGTCGATCATGAGGGCATGTATATCTGTTTTTATAAAGCTAACCATAAAATGAATATTCCCGAAATGGTTGACCATGCTAGTCTGCATTTAGCCTATGTTTAGCAAGTTGGGAAATGATTTGAGGAAGTATGCAGCTTTTGAAAAATAAAATCCTGGTGTTTAAAAGAGTCTGTCTAAGAAATGAAAATTTTCTTGGGGAGGCTCTTTCCTCATTCTCTAGGGCTATTCAAGGAATCTTGATAAAGAACTGTGGTAAAATTATGTAATAATAGTAACTATTGATCTCATTATTAATAAATTCAAAACATCTAGAGGTGAATATCATGAAACAAGAATTGGTCCATATGCGGGACAAATTGAATAATATCAGCAAGCGCAACCGATCAATTCGTTTGTTGAAGCTCTATGATAAATGGAGTTTTGATTTGACGCGGAGCTCAGTCGAAACAGCCGAATCGATTGTGGAAGGTTTGAAGAAGAAATCGACTAAGTCCTTTTCTTTACTCACCAAAGACGAAGAAACAGATGTGATGATTAACCGAAAGCTAACCAATTTATACAGAAATATAAAGGAATTGAAGATGAAACGGGGTTCATGACTTTTACTTAGGGACACCTTTTGTTTCAGGAAGTTTTCTGATGGAACATTCTTTCAGGCCCTTTATTCCTCTATCCAGTTCGGTTGGAAAAGGATGCCGTCAATAGGCAGACGTACGTTTTAAAAAGATGAAGGAGAGCCGATTTTGAATCGGACTTTGTTTTTAGCATTCAAGAAAATCGACCAATTGCATTTCTCAGAAGAATGGATGGAAGATGCGCAGGAAGTGGCCTTAAAAGGCGATGCGGAAATCGAATCATTTTTAGCGAAATTTCAATTAGCCTTGAAAGAGATACCGGACTCTTATGAGCCATTAAAAGAATATAAAGCAGATGAGATTCCACCGAAGAGTCAATTGAAGCTGATAAAAAACGCTGTCATTGGCCATTTTCCTCAAGGGAGTTCTGCTTTAGTCAGAGATTACGACCAATTAATCGATTTAAGTCAAAACAGCAAGCTATCCTTAGTTGGAGATTTATTAAATCCTGAAGATGAGTCAGTGATAGATAGTGACTGGGGAGTCCAAAAAGAAGAAGCGGAGAGAGTGCGGGAGTTTGACCGTCTTTATCTATTGAATACAGACGGTTCCCAGGAAGAAATTTTGAAGGAAGCGCGCTATAAGAAGGGCTTAGCGGTCCATGGGCCTCCGGGTACCGGGAAGTCACAAGTGATTGTTAACTTGATCACGGATGCCCTTCATCAAAAGAAGAAAGTTCTGGTAGTATGCCAAAAACGGGCAGCGTTGGATGTTGTCTATCAGCGCTTGCAAAGTCTTGGGTTGAGTGGTTATACCGCATTGATTCATGATGAAAATCAAGATAGAAAATCTTTGTATAGCAAAATAAACGATACGCTATCCTATTCGTTGGGCCAATCAGGCGACTGGGCCCAAAGCTTGAAAACTGTTTCTCAAAAACTCGAACAACAAGAAAAGGAACTGAACAGCATCGCAATTGGCCTGCACTCGAAAGGGGACTATGGCTATTCACTTTTCGACTTGTATAACAGAACCAATAGCACCGAAGAAATGGAAGTGTTCATCAGTGTGGAGACTGTCGCTAATGAACTGAATGCTGATAATTTGGAAGAGGTTTTGGCAAATGTTTATACCTATGCTGAGTGGTACGAACGTTTTGGAAAAGACTCGTATCCATTAAAAGATAGACTTTCTTTTGCTAATTTCGGCATGAAGGATAAAACTGAGTTCATTCAAAAAATGAACCATTTAATCGAGAAAACGAAAAAAGCGGAAGAGTATTTGAGCCTTTTGAATGTTGAAGATATAACCCCCGGCTACACATTAGGAGTTCAACAAGAGCTCTCGAAAATACAGCCAGACATTTCTGAAGGGGAGACACGGACATTGCAGGGCTTGCGCTTATGGTATTGGACCAGTTTCCCCGGCAAGAAAATCCTTGAGGACTTAAATAAAGGCGAGAAATTCCCTGGTGTTAAATCTCAGGAATGGCCGAAGATTAAGAAGAGCTTATTGCTCATGAATGATTTGGCTCAAGTTACTGAAGAAATCAATCAAGAAATGGAAGTGTTGAAGTACTTCCTTGAGACGTCAAAAGTGGAAAAGTACAAAGAGATGGTCTCAGAAGGGGCATTGCCCTTAAAAGAGCTGGAGCTGATTCGAGAATATCTTCATAGTGATTTTGAAGACTTGCAGCACATGGATCAGTTTGGAAAAGAACGTACGGATCTGGAACAGCGACTTATCAAGTTATTGGCGGAGAAAAGAAATCAAATCGGGTTCGATAATCTTCCAGAAAAATGGACAGAAGCTGCAAGGCAATCAATCTTTCTCTATTGGATAGATAAAGCAGAAAGAAAACACCCTTCAGTCAAGAAAGTTTCGAACTCCGAGTACCGCCGGCTTCGTTCTTCATTTGAAGAGCTGGTAGAAAAGAAAAAAGAATTGGCACGGCAGTACTTAGTTAACGAATTGCAGCTTTCATTGGAAAGTGCTCAAGAAACTTCCAATAAGACTTTCAAAGATCTCAAGCATCAGACAGGCAAGAAGCGCCAAGTCTGGCCATTGCGAAAGCTAGTGAACCAATATGCGGATGAGGGACTGATGGACGTAGCACCGGTTTGGCTTGCTTCGCCAGAAATTGTCTCCTCGATTTTCCCGTTAACAGAAGAGCTTTTTGACTTGGTCATTTTTGATGAGGCTTCACAATGTACAGTCGAGAACGGACTGCCTTCTATTTACCGGGCGAAGCAAGTCATTGTGGCGGGTGATGAAATGCAATTGCCCCCATCCAATATGTTCATGTCTACCATTGAAAATGATGATGACGAAGAAGATTTTTCTTCCAATGATTCGCCAAGCCTGTTGAATTTGGCTAAGCGCCGTTTTGATGAAAGAACTTTGCAGTGGCATTACCGCTCCAAGTACGAAGAGTTAATCAATTACTCGAACCATGCATTTTACAACGGATCCATCCAAATATCGCCGAATGTCCAGCCTTATAAAGAGCCGCCAGCGATTCAGTGGATCAAAGTAGAGAATGGGCGCTGGATCGATAGAGCGAATGAAGTGGAAGCCATCAAAGTGGTGGAAGTACTAAAGAACCTGTTGTTAACAAAACAGGAGAAGTCAGTCGGAATCATCACCTTCAACAGCACCCAGCAGACGAAGATACTCGACATGATCGAAAAAGTAGCTATAGACGATGGAGAGTTCGGCACTCTGTACGGGGAAGTCATGAGCAGGGATTTAGATGAAAGGATTTTTGTAAAGAACATCGAGAATGTTCAAGGGGATGAGCGTGACATTATCCTGTTCTCTGTAGGCTACGGTAAAAACGAAGAAGGCCGTGTCTATAACCGCTTCGGTTCATTGAACCAAGAAGGCGGGGAGAATCGTTTGAATGTGGCGGTGACGCGTGCTAAAGAAGAAACCATAGTGGTAAGCAGCATCGAGCCTGAAGAACTGGAAGTAGCGAACTCAAAGAGTAATGGACCACGCTTGTTCAAAGATTACTTGAAATATGCAAGAGCCGTTTCAAACGGCCAGATTGAAAGAGTAGAAGAAGTTATCCTAGACGTCAACGAGCTTGGAAGTACTAGCGTTTCCACGTCAGCGTTGCAATTCGATTCTCCATTCGAAGAACAGGTCTATCAGCAATTGCAGAACCTAGGATATAAAGTCGAGACGCAAGTCGGCATGTCCGGGTATCGGATTGACTTGGCTGTCATTCACCCAAATGATTCCTCGCAATATATTTTAGGTATCGAATGCGATGGCGCAATGTACCATAGCTCCAAAAATGCCAAAGAACGTGATATCTACCGTCAAAAGTTCCTCGAAAGCCGAGGTTGGACCATCGAACGCATCTGGAGCCGTAACTGGTGGAAGAACCAGAGTGCAGAGATTGAACGGATCGACCAAGTGATTAAAGCTTTGGTTAAGAAGGATGAGGTTAAGGAAGGTATAGGTGCAGTTAGAGAAGAAAAATGAAAAAAAGAGCTTTTCAGGAGACTGGAAAGCTCTTTCTAAATCTCGATGAATAATACAACATTACAAGTATTTGGTGCAAAAGCTGAAAAGAAATGAGGCGTTAATATAGTGGATAATATTTGGCTAGTGCCAGCAGTTATAGGAATCATAGCTATTGTTCTTTACATGTTTTTAAGTAGAAAGAAAGTGACTAAACATGATGAAGAACAATCTAAACAAACAAGTAAAACGAAAATGCAAGATGTTGAATCAGATGTGCTAAAAGATCCTTACGAGCAATTCATGCCTCAAGTTACTAATGTACAAAATGAAGAAATAGTAAAAAGAGAATATAAGAAAATTGAAATCCCTCCAATTTTAAAGACTGATATCCGGCAAACTCTTGCAGCGGGAGCGATGATCATAGAAGATTACAACACTTATAAAGTGGAATTCAGTCCAGAAGTAGTTAAAGGGTTGAAAGATGGAAGCATGAGTCTTATAAAGAAAGTAGATGGGAAAGGACATCTTCCCGCAGTAAACAAACAAGGGGTAAAAGGAATCTATAAACAAGGTGTATTAGTTAAAAAAATTAATCCAGGAATGGTAGCCAATGCGAGTTTTGGACTATTAACAGCAGTTGTAGGACAACAACAACTGGTCGAAATTCAAAGTTCATTAAAAAATATTGAAAGAAAATTAGACATCATTATTCAAAACAGAGACAATGACTTTGCTGGGAGAATTGAGGCGAGATTTAGTTATTTTAAAGAAGTAATAGAACGTTTTCGGAGAAATGGTATTACGCTCGGGGGAGTAGAAGACCACAAAATAGAAGATTTTTATGCGGGTACCCTCCAAGATTTGAAAACGTTGATGAAGGATCTTAAAACGACTGGAACAAGTGTAGAAGAACTGAAGGAGTATGAAAATATTCGCAAATGGGGCGAAGCCCCAGTGCAAAAGGAGTATGTAAAACTCATTGAGCAGTTCAACGCCAAACAGGAGATGGTTTTATTGAACATACAGTTCATTGAAGAATGCTATGAGCCTTATCTAAGAATAATTAGAAATCAAAATGAAGCCAATGTGAAATCTCAAGGTTTAACTGAAGTTATTACAGAAAACAATTCAATTATCAATAGTATTGAAGACAAAGTTAAAAGTATAGAAGAGAACTACAAAGTAAAGGTCAACTTTGGGATAAAAGCATTGAAATATCGGGATTTCGAGAGTTTAAAAGAAACTGTTCCATTAAAGATAAGCCAACAAAAAGCTGCCGCTCAAGAAATTCCGTCGGAGATATTGGTGGAGATTACAGGAGATGATAAAGCTTATGCGTACGTGCCTCGATGAACCAGGAAATAATCAATAATATTCTTGATCTTACAAGTGATAATATGAAACGTTAAAGGAGGGGTATAGTGACAAATTATACAGTAAGTAATACAACAATAAATGCATTAATTAGTTGGATCGATCAAGAGATAATAGCTATTCCAGAAATACAACGTCCATTTGTATGGGACGCTTCCAAGGTAAGAGATTTAATCGACTCTTTATATAAAGATTATCCGGTTGGGTATATTATTACGTGGCAGAATCCCAGTGTTAGACTGAAAGATGGATCAATATCTAATGGTAAAAAAATTCTGATAGATGGACAGCAACGTGTAACTGCGCTTATGGCTGCACTTGCAGGATTAGAAGTGGTGGACAAAGATTATAAACGCAAAAACATTAAAATTGCTTTCCATCCTCTTGAGGAGAAGTTTGAAGTCTCCAATCCAGCCATTGAAAAAAATAATCGTTGGATTTCAAACATAGCAAAACTCTTCGAACCTTCATTCAGTACTTTTGCTTTTGTTAATGAATATTGCGCGAAAAATAATGAAGCTGATCCTGATAGTATCCATAAAGTTTTGCAAAATCTAGTTAATATCCGCAACAGTTCGATAGGTATAATAGATCTTTCACATAATCTAGATATTGAAAGAGTAACTGAGATTTTTATACGAATTAATTCAGCGGGTGTCGTATTAAGCCAAGCAGATTTTGCGATTTCTAAAATCACTTCAAATGAAGATTTCAATGGTCCAACGATTAGAAAAACCATTGATTATTTCAGTAATTTAATACGGAATCCTGAAGTCTTTGCAAATATTAAAACAAATGATAGTGATTTCGCAGAAAGCTTAAACTTCCGTAAAATAGCTTGGGTGAAGGGCTACAACACAAATATTTATGAACCGAGCTATTCGGACTTATTAAGAGTTGCCTTTACTTTTAAGTTCCGGAGAGGGAAGCTAGCGAATCTGGTTAGTTTATTATCCGGACGAGATTTTGAAACCCGTGAAAATAGAACGGAAATTATTGAGTCTTCTTTCAACGATTTGGAGCAAGCAGTACTGCAATTTGTGGACGAAACTAACTTTAAACGGTTTGTGATGATTGTTAAGTCTGCAGGCATAATTGATAAAAAGTTAATTCGTTCACAGAATGCCTTAAATTTCGCTTATATTCTTTTCTTACTTTTACGTGAACGAGGTCTTGAAGGGACGAAAATTAATCACATCGTCAGAAGGTGGCTGGTCTTATCTATTTTGACACAGCGTTATTCATCTTCTCCAGAATCACAATTTGAGTATGATGTGAAAAGGTTTGCCGATGCCGATGATCCATTGAAGTATTTAAATGACATTGAAGAAGGAGAGTTATCAGAAGCATTTTGGAATAACGTACTTGTTGCAAGTCTTGATACTTCAGTTACAAGCAGTCCGTTTTTTAATTTATTCATTATGGCGCAAATTTATGAAAAAGATTTTGCTTTCTTATCAAAGTCTGTAACAGTTCAACATTTGATTGAAGAGCGAGGGGATGTTCATCACGTTTTCCCCAAAGATTATTTAAAGAAAAATGGTTTTACAAATCGTGGAACATACAACCAAATTGCAAATTACGTGTATACAGAACAAGTTGTCAATTTGGCTGTAAAAAATAAGCCGCCGAAAGTATATTTATCCAAAGTTTTGCCTAAAGAAGCAGATTATATAAGTGAAATTGCAACACAAGAAGAACTTGATAAGAATTTTAAAATGAATGCGATTCCAAACTCTCTTTATAATATGGAAGCTATAGACTATCAAGAGTTCTTACTAGAAAGAAGAAAGTTAATGGCAGCTAAGATTGAGGGTTTTTAAAGTTTATAATCGATGTGTATGTGTATGTGTATGTGTATGTGTATGTGTATGTATGTGTATGTGTATGTGTATGTGTATGTGTAAGTCTAAGTATTGCTCTAGTATAGGAGAGCTCCGACCAATATTAGCAATATATCTCATGTTCGAAAATTATTAATTAAAAGCGTCCATGATGGCAGATTATAAAATAAATAAAGATTTAAATTAGCGAGTTTCTTTAATAAAGTATCAGGAGACTAGGGAATGATTCCATCACGGATTCATTTCTCTAGTCTCCTTTATTATTTCTATCTCACTCCACTCAAAAGCCACAATGCTAAAGGTCTCCAAATACATGTTCAGCAAACGCAGCCATTGCTTGACAGGCGCAAGTGCCACATGTCCAACTGGTCGGATTAGGTATATAGCATCTTGCTTGAATCTTGCGTCGTGCATTTATGCTTCCCAAGAAAACTCTCAAAGCTTAAGCGACTGGAATCGGGCAAAATAGATGAGCTCAAGAGTCGCTTTGCCATAAATATTAATTTGCAATCGACGGGCGTAGCGGTGCGAAGTTATCGCCATTTGTGGTTTCGATCCGTGACAAGCGCACGCTAGTTTAAATTTTGCCGGCTTTATCCTTGCTCAACAGGCTGCTGCGGTAGGGGCAGGAAACTGGAAAGCTCTCGCTCTCTTTGAGAAATTCTTAAAACTATACTTGAGCACAACAGGTCATCACAATCTAAAAGCTTACTTACATTAAATTTTACTTCCCATATAATAAAATTTAAAAGGGTTGGGAAAATGAAAAATTGATGAGCACTGTAGATGTCACGTCAGTAAATGGAGTGTATCGCTTCTATCAATTTCGTGATGGAAATTCTTTGCCACAAATCGAGTTATACAAGTTATCAGGTGAAAAGAAATCGCTGTTCAGAATGTGTACGGAGAATTAAAGAAATTGAATGATGAATATAAATTCAAAATTAAGTATGCTCCTGAAAATAGAAAGAGCCCACTCAACACAAGGGAACTCAGTGATAAATTTATAAGAGAGTATAAAAGTAAAATAAAGTTTATTTGATTCAGAGATTTCCGACGAAATAGGAGGTATGAATAATTTAATGGAAGAGATAATTACGGATCTAATCGAAAATGGAATAGAATCGTCGAGCTTGGATTTTAAAGAAAAGATGTATCCTAAAAGCGGAACTCCTGACTTACTTAAAGATATTTTAGCAATGGCCAACTCGAATTATTTAGGTAAGAGATACATTATTATGGGAGTCAAAGATAGAGTTGGAGAGGAACGAATCATATCTGGTATTTCTCAAGATGAGGTTATTGATGCAGCAAGTTATCAGCAGTTCATTCTGAATAATATAGAACCTGATATTCACTTTGATTTAAATTATATTGATTTTCAAAATAAAAATTGCTGTAATTGTGATGGATGATACTACTGAGAAGCCCTACCTTACAAAAACAATATAAAGGGATAAATCAAGGTCTTTGCTTAATTAGAAAAGGAAGTATCAACTCTATAGCGAATAAATACGATTTTGATAAAATTTATGAACGTAAGAGTGGCGTATTCGAAGTGAGAATCTTGGATAACCAGTTGAGAGCAGTAAGGCCGGATGATGGAACGGCCTTGTTGGATGTATCATTTAGGAATAGTACCACTAATCCAGTTACATTAATTGCAGGCAGACTATTGTTAACGGATTCTGGAAATAAAATCAGGTCAACTCATAGTGTATATGGTTTTGAAAAAGAGGCGGAATCTGAATTCCGTTTAGAGATTGCTCCTAAAAAAGAAATCACTGGAGATTTACATATAGGTTTTGGTTCAAATGATGCGTTACTTTTAGATTTAGATGAGTATGGATCCACCGATGAAAGGTTTAAATTCACTTTGCAATTCATGGACTCCTGGAACAATGAGTACAGTGTAGCAGTGACGGACGGCATCGTATTCGCAAGAGGAGACTTTCTATGGAAAGTAGCGCTGAAAAATAAGTGATATAAAGTCTACTTATTCATTTATATAAGTTGTTTGGAATTGTGCCGCTCCAAGAGAAGTGAAACAGTAAGGAGACTTAATAAATGAAATACTTCACGAGGGATTGGTATGAAGAAATGCAGGTTGCCGGTTTTCTCGTATTACCGGAGACAGAAGAGGATTGGCAAGAGGAATTGGATTATTACCGTGAGGAAGGAAAAGATTTGCGGGAGGTGAACTTGCGCAATCTGGATGATATGCGAGAAAGTTTGATGCGCTACTTGCCAGAGACGTTTCATCCATATATCCACGATGGCACACTGGTGACAGAATACCCGACGCCAGAATTGCGCATGCTCGTTAACCGATGGGAACGGGATTACGAGCGGCGGATGGAAGAGTTGAGTGACCGGTATCGGCAGCATTTCGATTCGATCAAAGCAGAGCTTCCGCCAAATGCAGTCGAACTGGTGGAGAATGGACTGCATGATGCGGTGGTGATTTCTGTTGAAAGACCGTCTGAAGATCAGCTTGTCCTGACGCTTGATTGCAGTGGAGGGTTCCATTATTTCACCGATGTCCGGTTCACTTTTAAAGGGGTGACTTATTCAGATATCCCAGCTGAATTCAAAGGTGCCTGGTGGTTGTATGACGAGATTTATAAAACAGAAGATGGTTTCGAGCTTCATACTTTGTTCGACTGCCCGATGACCGAGACGGTAATCCGTGCGCGCGATGTGAAAATCGAGTCTTTGAAATTGCCGCTGATGCGCCGGATGAAGATGTGGTATAAAAATAGATAGTTGATAACATTAGGAGGCTAGAAGCATAATCCCACATGGGTACATGCCTCTAGCCTCTTTTAGTATTTCTTCTCATTCTTAAAACGCAAAAGCCCGATCCGGTGGGAAGTTTCCACACGGAATCGGGCTTTTCATTTAAACGGTAATTTTTGATTTTTGGACGGTGAAATCGATGTCCGGGTAGTAGGCGTCTTTCACCAATAAATTCGGTCCGAGGCATTTGGCCGCTGGGCAGTGGCAGGCGATTGTTTTGGCTAATGGCCGCTCCAGCCAGCGGTCAAGCATCGCGGGCAGGGAATCGTGCTGGATATTGCCCATCGCCGGTGTATCGCCGAAATCGGTGACGATGACTTCGCCGGTGAAGATATTCACATTAAGCCGTGAGCGGCCGTCCGGGTCATTGCGGACTGTGACGTTTTTGCTTGAGTGGATGCGGTTCAGGAGTTGAATGTCTTCGTCGTTTTGGCTGCACGGGTAAAACGGCAATGTACCAAAGAGCATCCAGACATCTTCATCGCGGGCATCCAGTAAGTCGTGGATTGCTGTTCTCGTTTCATCTAGCGACAGCACTTCCAATTGGCTGGCGAAATCGCTTGGATACATCGGATGCACTTCGTGGCGCGCACATTTCATTTCTTCAATGATTTGCTTATGTATGCTCTTCAGGTGAGGCAGGGTCCGCTTGTTCAGCATCGTTTCTGCGGAGACCATAACGCCTGCTTCTGCAAGTGCGCGGCTGTTGTCGATCATGCGCTGGAACTGCTCAGCCCGCCGCTCACGTGAAGGCTTGCGTTCCATATTGGCAAATCCGCCATCGACAAAATCATCGATGGTGCCCCAGTTATGGGAAATGTGCAGGACGTCCAAATAAGGGGCGATTTCCATATAGCGGTCCAGCGGCATCGTCAGGTTTGAATTCATCTGGGTGCGGATGCCGCGTGCATGAGCGTATTTCAGGAGGGGCAAGACATAATTGGCGACCGATTTTTTCGAAAACATCGGCTCTCCGCCCGTTAAACTGATGGTCCGCAAATGAGGGATTTCATCGAGGCGCGAAACGAGCAGCTCGATTGGCAACGCGTCCGGATCTTTGTGCTCAAGCATATAGCCGACCGCACAATGTTCACAGCGCATATTGCATAAATAAGTCGTGGTGAATTCGATGCTGGATAGTGTCAGTTTCCCGTGGTCTTCGATATCCATATACGCTTCCCATGGATCATATTGAGGGTTAATTTGTTTAAGTGTTGTTGCTTGGTTTTCCATATGTACCGAACTCCTAATCATTTTTTCGACTCTTAAGTATGCGCTTTTCCTGTGGCTCACGCAAGAGCTTGTTTTAATGTGAAGTAAAGTAAGTGAACTACTTTAATTTATGCTTTTATCATTTTTTAACTAAATATTCTATTTTTTTGAGCTTTTTACTAGTAATCAAACGTTTGTTCTGGTATATTAAAAGCATATCACTATGGAATGAGGTGCGTTTCGATGGTGCTAGCGATCAAAGAAGTGAACGGATTCGAAAAAGGTATGGAATATACGAGGGATCTTGAGTTTTTGTCATGCTTTACAAACGACGAGCATCGGGTCGTCTCTTTAATAGATACAGAGGGCAATGTTTTTTACTGGACGACTACGGAAGGGTCGCCCGAATATCGAAACTTCCGGTTAAAAGCTACTTATACATTTAAAGTCAGTTATATATCGACCATACTGGGTCCTTCAAGCCCGAAGGTCATTATTGCCGACTTAAAGGACCTATCAGCGAGAAAAAGTATGTATGGCAAGGCCAAGCGCTTCAAATTAAACGCTTGATTCAAATAAATCATCGCCCGGTGTCAAAATCGATTCAGTGTATGGGCTGCAATTGCATGCAAAATAAGCCGTATCCAGAAACCTCAATGGTTAATGGATGCGGCTTTTGTATTGGAACGTGGCAATTGTATGAGAATATAAATTTTCCAAATAAAGAATTATATGAAAAATTCTTATTATTTCTGAATAAGAATGTTAGAATAATAAGATAATTGAAAAGGAGGAGTTTAGTTGTTAGCATTACTTGGTTTCCTAACTATTTTTGTATTTCTTACATTAATTTTGACTAAAAAGGTATCGGTAATTGTCTCATTAATTCTCGTGCCTATTGTATTTGCGCTTGTAGGAGGATTTACAAGCGAGCTGGGTACATTCATGTCCGATGGTATTGTAAGTGTAGCTCCTACAGGAATTATGCTTGGCTTTGCGATTCTATTCTTTGGTGTCATGAACAATGCAGGTCTCTTTGACCCGCTAATATCCCGGGTTTTGAAATTGGTGAAAGGGGATCCTGTAAAGATCGTGATTGGGACAGTAGTCATCGCTATGGTAGCCCATTTAGATGGTTCGGGGGCATCCACTTTTTTAATTACTATTCCTGCTCTACTTCCTTTGTACGATAAGTTAGGCATAAGCCGAATTATTTTGGCAGGGATGGTCGCTTTAGGCGCTGGCACTATGAACTTAACGCCGTGGGGTGGACCGACTGCCAGAGCAGCCAGCGCTTTGGATGTTAGTGCGGCTGAATTGTTCAATCCGGTTATACCCGCTTTTTTAGCTGGAGTTATTTGGATTATATTTGTTGCGTACATAGTAGGTAAACGTGAACGGAAACGTTTAGGGGTGCAAGATGTAGAACATAATCATGATGATGAATTGACAGAAGAACAACTCGACATGAGACGTCCGAAGTTGTTTTGGTTCAACTTAGCTTTAACGGTTTTGACCATAGTAGCGCTGGTTCAAGTATGGTTGCCATTGCCTATCGTATTTATGGTAGCGTTTGCAATTGCAGTGCTCGTCAATTATCCAAAACCGAATGATCAAATGGAACAGATTCGTACCCAGTCTGTTGGGATGATCACAGTAGTTACGATTATTTTTGCAGCCGGCATATTTACTGGCATTCTGTCGGGTACGGGAATGATTACAGCAATGGCCACAGCCCTAGTTGATATCATTCCGGAAAATGTAGGCGGATTCATGGGAGTTTTAGTAGCTATCATTGGAATGCCGCTAAGCTTGATTTTCACGCCAGACGCTTATTATTTTGGTGTCATGCCGATCTTAGCAGAAACAGCCAGTGCTTATGGACTCGATCCTGTTCAAATCGGGCAGGCTTCGATACTTGGACAGATGACAACAGGTTTTCCTTTAAGTCCCTTGACTGCTTCGACATTCTTATTGATCGGACTTGCCGGCGTGGAGCTTGCAGATCATCAGAAGTTTGTATTTAAATGGGCATTTGGCACAACGATTGTCATGACGATTGTCGCTGCCATTACAGGGGTAATTATTTAAAGAAATAAATAAATATGGGGGTTAATACATGAAGACTATCAGAATAGGTTCGGGCGCCGGCTATTCAGACGACCGGCTTGAGCCTGCGCTGGAAATTATGGAAAAAGGGAATGTGGACTATATCGTTTTTGAGTGCTTGGCTGAACGCACAATCGCCATTGCCCAACAGCGGAAGATGAAAAATCCGGATGAAGGTTATGATAAATTACTGGCTTATAGAATGGAACGAGTATTGCCGCTATGCAGTTCAAAGAAAGTGAAAGTCGTAACCAACATGGGGGCAGCGAATCCAGTAGCTGCAGCAAAACTAGTGAAGGAAATGGCTGAAGCGCAAAATATGAGTGGATTAAAAATTGCAGCAGTAGTCGGAGACGATGTCTTTTCGGAAATCGATTATTACAGTGATGCAAGTTTATTGGAAAACGGCCGGAAAATAAATGAGATTAGATCGTCTATCGTCTCTGCAAATGCATATATTGGGGCTGCGGGTATTGCAGAAGCGCTTGATAATGGTGCGGATATCGTGATCACCGGCCGTGCGTCAGATCCATCCCTATTTTTGGGGCCACTAATCCATGAATTCGGCTGGTCGATGGATGACGCTAATTTGATGGGGATTGGAACAATGGCGGGCCACTTGATGGAATGTGGTGCTCAAGTGACAGGCGGTTATTTTGCGGATCCAGGATATAAAGATGTCCCGGAATTGTGGAACGTAGGTTTCCCAATTCTAGAAATCGATGAAGAAGGAGAACTTCTTATTTCCAAATTGAAAACTGCGGGTGGCATGGTTTCGGAATCTACAGTCAAAGAGCAGTTGCTGTATGAAATACATGATCCTGCCAATTATTTGACCCCAGACGTCATCGCAGATTTTTCTCAGGCGGAAGTTTATCAAGTAGAAAAAGACGTGGTGAAAGTCAGTGGCGGTTCCGGCAAAGCCAAGAGCGGATATTTAAAAACCAGCATCGGCTATAAAGAAGGCTATTTAGCAGAAGGGGAAATCAGTTACGGCGGAGCTGGTTCAATTGAAAGAGCGGAGCTGGCGCGGGAAATTATATCTAAGCGACTGGAACTGGCAAATGTTCAAATTGATGAAATCCGTTACGATTTCATTGGCCAAAACTCATTATATAAAGGTGCGTTGTCAGACAGAAGTTCTGCTAAAGAAGTTCGATTGCGGGTTGCTGCCAGAACTGTGGAACCTGAAGATGCCAAAGTGGTTATAAGGGAAGTGGAAGCACTGTATACGAATGGGCCCGCTGGCGGCGGTGGTATCCGCACCAGTATTAAAGATATTGTCTCAATCGGCTCGATCCTGATTCCTGAATCTCAGGTTTCTGTTAAAGTTTTTTACAGTGAGGTGCTTTAAATGAAATTAAGGGAAATTGCTCATTCACGGACAGGGGACAAAGGCAATATTTCAAATATCTCCCTGATCGTCTATCAACAAGAAGACTACGCTTTGGTTGAAGAGAAAGTCACAGCCGATATCGTTAAAGAATGGTTTAGTGAAACTGTCCACGGTGAAGTCATTCGATATGATTTACCCAAACTCGGTGCCTTCAATTTTGTCATGAACGATGCCTTAGGAGGCGGAGTAACTAAATCACTCGCTCAGGATATGCACGGCAAGAGCTTGAGTTCGAAGTTATTGGATTTAGAAATTTAACTGTACGTACGTATAAGTAAAAAAAGGCTAGAAGAATGATCCCATCACGGATCACTCCTCTAGCCTCCTTTATTATTTCGATCTCACTTCGCTCCAAAAGCCACAATCCCAAAAGACTCCAAATACATGTTCAGCACACGCAGCCATTGCTTGTCAGTCGCAAGCGCCACGTGGCCATCTGGCCGGATCAGGTATAGCGCGTCTTGCTTGAATCCCGCGTCTTTCATTTTAGCTTCCCAAGGAAACTCATGGAGTTCGATCGAGTGCGAGCGGGCAAAGTCGATGAGTTCAGGAGTCGCTTTGCCGTAGATATGAATTTGCCAATCGACAGAGCGCAGCGGTGCAAAATTATCGCCGTTTGTGGTTTCGATCCAAGGTAAGCGCATGCCGGCGTAGACTTTGCCGGCTTTACCTTTGCTCAGGAGGCTGTGGCGGTAATTGATGTGGATTTGAGACAAGATCCGAAATGCATTTTTTGAAGCGAACGGAAATGTGAAGACGGACGGCAAGACGTAAGGGACGGCATACTCCCGGAGTAAGGTCCCGGGCAGTTTTTGGTTGACGATCGTCTGGAACGCTTTGTCGGTCGTCGCGATCAAGCGGCGCGCAAAGGCGATGCGCTCTTGTTCGTAGGTGCCCAATATCATAGGAGCGGCTTTTCCTTGAACGACCGCTGCGAGTTTCCACCCGAGATTGATGGCGTCGCCGATGCCGGTGTTCATGCCTTGCCCGCCGGTCGGGCTGTGCAAATGGCCGGCGTCGCCCAGGATGAAGATGCTCCCTTTTTGGAATCGTTCACTGACGCGGTTATGGACGCGGTAAGTCGAAAACCAATTGACCTTGGACGCACGCACACCGATTTTATTTTCAACATAATCGGTGATTTCGCTGTACTGGACATCGGTGCGTTCGTTAAATTCCTCTGGCACGATGCCGAGTATGCGTTTCGTGTGGGCGTTGCGGACGTTCATATAGAGCATAAAGCCGTCATTGTCCATGTACATGTCCATCTTTTCCATGTCGTCGACCGGCGTCTCGGTTTCGATATCAGCGACAAAGAACAATTGCTTGTACGTGCCGCCAGGGAAGTCGAGATCTAATCCTTTTCGGACCATGCTGCCGGCGCCGTCGCATCCGCATACATAGGCGAATTCCGCTATTTCCACCGGCTCTCCAAGCTGCTGCATGACGGTGTTCACGCCATCTTCAGTGTTTTCAAATGAAATCAGCTCGGTGTTCCATTCCACTTTGACGCCGATCTTGCTTAATTCGTCGACGAGAATTTCTTCGTGATCGTCTTGCGGCAAACTCAAGATAAACGGAAACGGGCTCTGCCCTTTGCCGAGCTCATGGAATTTCACTTGGGCCCGTACTTTTTTGCCATCGCTGACATCGAGCGATAAAATCGGATGTCCGCGCTCGATATTGCGATCAGCGAGGCCGAATTGCTCGTAATGCTCCAAGATGCGCGCATGCACAGCGAGTGCACGTGACGCGGTGCCGGTTCCTGAATTTCGATCGATGATGCGAAACGGCACGCCTTGACGCGCCAGGCTATAGGCCAGAGCCAGGCCAGTGGGGCCCGCTCCGACGATTAAGATTTGTGGGTTCATGATATAGACCTCCTAGTGAGTATCACGCCTGTTGATATGTCATGTAAAACTATAAAATTGAGGATGAGAAAACTTCAAAGTACGTGATACCGAACGAAAAAATCTTGTACAGGTACTATAACCTTAATCGAGGGGTTTCAAGCATCAGCGTGTGCAATAAACGAAATGCCAGAAAAGCGTATGCGGTTTCTCCGGAAGGAGACCGCATACGCTCGTTTTTCGTGTCTTGAACATGTCCAGTTCGAACGCGTTATTTATTGAAATTAAAAGTGACGCCGGTCAGTTTTTCCGATACTTCCCAGAGTTTCTGGCGGCTTGCCTCATCATTCACTGCCGGATCGGGTTTCTCTAAAACGGGATAGCCTCTCCGTTGGCCTTTGCCATCCGGCCCGATGTATTCGCCGCCTGTTATGCTAAGGTCCGTTGCTGCATAGACAGTAGGAAGGGCGCCCATAGCGGCAGGCTGCAAGTAGCGGTTCATGAGCCCTTTGAAAATACGGGGCATTTCCCGGCTGCCGAGCTTAAACAGATTGGTCGAAGAAATGCCGGGATGGCATGCGATGCTCAGCGTCGATAAACCATGTTGCTTGAGTCGCTTATCGAGCTCTGTGGCAAACATTAAATTCGCCAGCTTGCTTTGGCCATAAAATTTCATGGCTTTATAGCCTTTTGAGCCGTCCAGGTTATCGAAGTCAATGGCGGCATTTCGGTGGGCGAGACTGCTGAGTGTCACCACCCGCGAATTCTCGGTGTGGAGGAGCAAAGGCAGGAGCAGGCCCGTCAAAGCAAAATGCCCAAGATGGTTGCTACCGAACTGCAGCTCAAAACCGTCTTTCGTCTTTGCATAAGGCGGCGTCATGACGCCAGCATTATTGATCAGCAAATCGAGTGAATCGAAGCGATTGCTGAAGGTTTCGGCAAAATCCCGTACGCTATCCAAATCGGACAAGTCGAGTTTCATGACCTCGATAGGTGCCTTGGGAGATTCTTCTCTAATTTCTTGTTCAGCTACTTTCCCTTTTTCGAGATCGCGAACAGCCAAGATGACTCGTGCACCAAGACGGGTGAACGTTTTAGCCGTTTCCAGTCCGAGTCCGCTATTGGCCCCTGTAATAATGGCCGTTTTTCCTGTCATTGTATGGAATTCCACAAGCTCAGCTCCTAGTCAGATAGATTCTACTAACATGTACCCTCATGTGGCTTTTGATAATCGGGGTGAGAAAATCTCCCTGTGCACGACACAATTCTAAACGATTCTGACAATACGCTACAATTTATCCTTTATGCATGAAGCATTCAAGATGGAGCTTTTTGTATTCCTGATTGGTGAAGTCACAGAAGAAAGAGCAGCACCTAGTTTTTTTTAGGCGCTGCTCCTTTTTGTGTGACCCGTTTAATTCCGCACAATGATAAAGACTAAATAAACAATGTAGATGGCGGCCAATAGTCCGCCTTCAATCCTCGAAACGGTGTACTTGGTTCTGGAGAGAACCATCAGCAAAATGGTCACGGCGATCATCAAAAAGATGTCCGTAAAGATTTTCGAGTCGACGGTTAACGGGTGAATCACGGCTGAAGTGCCCAATACAAAGAAGATGTTGAAGATATTACTGCCAATGATATTCCCTAAAGCGATATCGACTTGTTTTTTCAAAGCGGCCGTTATCGAAGTGACCAGCTCGGGAAGGGACGTGCCGACCGCGACGATCGTCAAGCCGACCAAGGTTTCGCTCATTCCGAGTGAAAGGGCAATCTGAACGCTGTTATCGACGACGAGGCTGCCGCCGAAGATGATGCCGGCCAGCCCACCGATGGTTAACAGCGAATTTTTTAGCCTGGATTTGTTCGCGGTGTCAGCGTGCGTGTCTTCATTACTCCGGCGGTCTTTCCGTGCCACTTCGAAGATATAATAGAGAAAGATGGCGAAGAACAATAGCAGTACAATGCCTTCCGTTCTCGTGATGAGGTTGCTGTCCAAAGATTGGAGCTGCTGATCGCTGATCAACACGAGCAATGCCACGGCACTGAGCAAGGCGAACGGTATTTCTTTACGGATTGTGTCGCTCTGGACGAGCAACGGGAAAACCAGAGCAGTGGCTCCTAAGATGAACGTGATGTTGAAGATATTACTGCCGACGACGTTCCCGATCGCGACTTCACTGCTTCCTTCCAAGGCGGCAATAAAACTGACGGACGCTTCCGGCGCGCTGGTGCCGAACGCGACGACGGTCAAGCCGATCAATAAAGGCGATACTCTCAAACTTTGCGCTATTTTTGAAGCCCCTTCTACAAAAAAGTCGGCGCCTTTGATTAACAGCGCGAATCCGACTAACAATAAAACGTAAGTCATCAGGCGATCACTTCCTTCCGGTTTTTCTGTTTATATGACTTGCTCCTTTCTATGACCATACCCTTTAAACCAGTTCAAAACCAATAAAAACCGACAGGGTTTAGCGGGATGATGTTGAAAATAAAGGATCCAATCCGCTGTCTTTTATTAGTTTAAATGGATGGGAGGATTGAGCCGTTCCGGAGAAATAAAATTTAAACAAGGAGCAAGCAGAACAGCGTGATAGAATAACAGAGAGTGAAACAGAAAACAAACGGCGTTGCCTTGTCTAATTGGAAGTGCAGCAACCATAAATGATAGATGAGTTGAAAGGATGGATAGCAAAATGAACAAAATGGTCGAACAGAAAATGAACGAGATGACAGACGTGTTCAACAGCCTGCCGAATTGCCGGGTTGAAACGAGTGAGGACGGCAAGATTTTGATCTTGAGTGATAGCCCGGTTCCTTGGAGTGACACGATTGAGAAGCGTGACGCGCACTCAGAATATAAAATCGGGTCCATCACGCCTCATAAAGCGGCGCTCGGTCTCTATATTGATTTCCCGCATGATTTGTTGGATATCGACCGGGTGGAGGACATCGTTGACCCTGAAATCACCTTGACTTACTTCGAGCCAGGAACCAAGACCTCGACCGCGAAAAGTTGGTGGCGGTTCCGGTCGGACGAAAAATTCGACAGTGTCCATATGGTTCTGAGAAAAACCGAGCTGGAGCTGTATGATTTTACGAGAGACGACTGGGTCGGCTTGATGGAAGAGATCACGGCTGTTCATAAGGGATGAGCAAGCTAGTCATATGGCCGAGCTAGAAAAGCTTTTCTTCAAACACATAATAGATTTCCACACTTGCTGAATCAACTTGGCAAGTGTTTTTTTATTGTCCCGCACTCAGTAAGTGGCCTGAAGGAGTGAGGAAAGTATATTGTATCCTTTATATCTAATGGTTTAGTTAACTATGCAGTACGAAGAAATGATGTATAAGGAATAAAGTATATTTGCACCTAATTGCTTCAATATTTTTGGGATTAATTGGCATCGTTCGTTTTATTAAAAAGAATGAACAGATGTATGCGTATATAGTAGCACCTCCTGTGGTATAGAATAGGAAGAAACTAATCTGCTGAAAGCATCGGGGGATGAAAAATGAACGGATTTATTGAGTTCAGAAATCGTGTTTATGACAAGGAAAGTAACTATAGTTATCCTCTTCAATTTTTAGATGAGTACATAAATAACAGCAAGGCGATAAACTCCGATGAACAAAGAGTGGTCAAGCAAATTCGAACAATCAAGCAATTAGAGCTGAACGAGCAGCTAGGTGAACAAGAAGTAGACGAATTGCTGTCGTTTTTGGGAGAGCATCCAACGACAGACCGTTTTATCGTAGATGCGATTTTACATTTATTCCATGATGCCAACAAGCAAATAATAGAAAAAAATAAAAGACTTATTCGTGAACCAACAGTACGATAGCCAAAAGCTCTATCATGTTTTAGACCTTTGTATTGAATGTGATATGGATATTTTAAGTGATAACGATATCTTATCTATGCTCCAGAAATACGAACTGGATGTAGAGATCGTTTCCATCTTGCTGGACTATATCGATCGCTTTAACAGACAGGAATTTAAAGACGCGATCTACAAATTATTAGCCATGGATTACCCAGATGGCATTAAAATTCAGGGAATCAATGCATTAATGAATTTGTATCCAACGGAAACTATCGATCCATCCTTTATGGAGAAGCATGTAAGAAACAAGAAAAACAAGATGTTTTTCGATAGCTATATGGACTTTCTCAAGACAGATTTTACATTTGAAAAGCCAGGCGTTTCCATTTTGCAGTCGATGTTCTACGGGGATTTTGAAGATAGCGGAAAAGGGAACAATGGCGGCTTAGCCGTATTATTAAAAGGCTTGGGTGAAGAGATCTCGAAAGACAGCCGCATAGCCCATGTGTTTACGATTACGATCACCCAAGAATTGAACAAGCCCTTTATCAGCTCTCATGGAGATAAACACGTCTTTATCAGATTGCCGATCTATTTGGACCAGTCTAGATCAGACAAGTTCATCAAAAGAGAGTTGTTTATCAAACGGCAGATAGCCAGTTATTTAAAACAGTCAGCAATAAAGCCTGATGTCTTTCATATCCGGTTTTTAGACAACGCGTCTAAAGCGGTGGCTCATTTAAGTGAGGAATTGAATGGCAAACTGGTCTTTACGCTAACGCCAGACCCGCACCGGAACATGTTTGAAGGATCGGGGCAGTTAAAAGAACTCGAATTTAATGATCTTATTGAAAAACTGAACAAGATCAAAATAGGTGATGAATTAATTCGTACAAGTAATGGAATCGTTGGGATTGGGAATGGAGATGTGAAAACAGAACTTGCGGTTTACTTCCCTCAATTCAAAGATGAAGATGTAAATGGAAAAATTAAAATGATCGGTGAAGGGATACAAACAGGCCAAACCATTGATGAAGAAGCGATCGCTTCCTATTCCAACCGCCACATCGAATGGAATGAAACCAATAAAGGCTTTTTTGAGAAGCCTGTCATCTTAAACGTCGGGAGATTGGCTGTGTTAAAAGGGCAGATGGAACTGTTAAAAGCGTGGTCAAACTCCAAGCTTTCGGAAACCCATAATCTGCTCATCATCGGCGGAGACTTGGAGAAACCGAGTAAAGAAGAAGAAATGGTGATGGAGTTTTTCGAGGATTTCCTACAACAGCATCCTGAGTTCAAAGACAGGTTCATCCATAAAGGGGCCATGTCGAATGTGGATATCAGATTGCTGGAAAGGGACATCATCAAAAGAGACTTTGACTTTCCCCATATCTACCTGTGCTCCAGTGTAAAAGAAGAGTTTGGCATCGCTATTTTAGAAGCAATGTCGATCGGCTTCCTGACTCTCGGCCCGATCAAAGGCGGAGTTAAGAGTTATATGAAGAACGGAGAAAATGGATTTTTGATCGACACCAGCAACGGCGAAACGATTGCCAAAGAAACGGAAAGCCATCTGTATGATCCTAAAATGGATAAAGACGCCGTGCAACAAATTCAAGCTGCAGGACAGAAAACAGTAGATGAAAACTTTTCCATTCAAAAGATCTCACACGAGTTCGTGTCATTTTATTTGTCTTTAGAAGGAGAAAACGAAAATGAAGTATAAAAAGATCTTTGTCGTCAGTCCGCCATTCTATTCGCATTTTAACCCCTTGCTCGTGTTAGCCAAAAGCTTTCAGGAACAGGGTGCACAAGTGACAGTTGGCTGCAGCATCGAATTCAAGGAACAAATCCTGAAAGAGAATTTGGCTTTTTATGAAATCGACATCAGTTCCAATAAAAATACAGGGACCAGTGAAGACACCGTGCAGCCGGATACGGAGAGAATGAGGTTAGAAGAATTCTTCGAGTCGACAAAAAAAGGCGCAGTGGAAACACTGATCACCCAGTCCCGCCACCGGAAGGCGGATATGCTTTATAATCCGCAAGAGCTGATTGATAAGATCAAGACGATAGACGATTCCATGGATGTTGATCTTTATGTGGTGGACATCTTATCGTACTCGATTACGCTGAGCTTGTATTTCTTAGGGCTGCCTTTCGTGACGTTTTGCCCGCCTCATCCGAACACGATTCCAAGAGATGGACGGTATTTCAATGTGCCGAAAAGCTGGCCAGAGGCGATAACGGTCGAGGAAGAAGATCTGAAGAAGTTAAAGCAAGTTTCCACCCAAACGCAACAGGAGTTTACGGAAGTCTTCAACAATATTATCAGTGAAAATAAGTCGATTAAAAAAATCAACAATGCGTTCAGCTTAGTCTCTGAAATCGCGGTGATCTACAATTATTTTGATTTCAACAATATCGAAAAAAACGAAGAAAGCCCGAAAGAATTATTCATAGGGAATTCATTCGAAGCGGTTGCGTTAGATGAAGACTGGATGGAAAAGTTAGAGACGAAAGAACAGAAAATCATGATCAGCTTAGGGACTTTTTTATCGAATAGAAAAGACGTGCTGGAAAAACTCATCCTGTCGGCAAGGGAAAGTCATCCTGATGCGCTGTTAATCGTCTCGGCAGGCAGCCATGCGGAGGAACTCAAGAAGTACAGCTCGCCCAATACGATCATCGAAGGTTTTATTCCTCAAGTCGCGCTTATGCAGTATGTCGACACCGTGGTCTTTCACGGCGGCTGCAACACCTTGACTGAAGCGATGTACCATGGGAAAAAGATGGTCATCTTACCGTTCTCCAGCGATCAGTTCAATATTGCCTATGATATTGAGAAGAATAATTTGGGAAGAGTGCTGGACCCGAATAATTTCAGCACAGAACAATTGGCACAGGCATTTACCGAGCTAGAAGAGAGTTCTAAAGACAAGTTGCTGTATTGGCGCAACGTCTCAAGAGAACGAGGCGCGGATTATGCAGTGAAGAAAATATTGGAGATTGAATGACATCCAAGTATAGAGGTTGACTAATAAGTCGATATTCCGCAAAACAGCTGCGCTTTCCGCGGGCTCGCGCCCAAGCCTCCTCGGTCTCTGCGCTCCCTGCGGGGTCTCGGTCGTCTCGCTTTACCGCAGGAGTCGCAGCTGTTTTGCTCCATATCTGTTAGTAAGTTAGTGGGTGGATCAAATCAAGGAGAGTCACGAACTACTACACTTTTCGTAAACAATATCTCAAGGACTCGGAGCGCAATGCGGCGACTCCTGCGGAAGAACGGAGTGATGAGACCCCACAGACGCTCGCGCCGAGGAGGCTCAGCGCTTCGTCCGCGGAAAGCGTCCGCATGGAGCGCAGAGTCCTATATATCGAAGATGACACGGTGGATCGAATAATAACTGAATAAAATTGAAAAGAGGTGTTGTATGAAGGAAGTAGTTGGAGCTGATACAAAGGCTAGGAATACAAACAAATACGATGTGGATGGCGTACCTCCATTAAGAGAAGCCATACCATTAGGATTGCAGCATATTTTCGCGATGTTTTTAGGGAATGTTGCTGTCCCGATCATCATTGCAGGTGCGGTCGGCATCACCGGAGCGGATTTGACGATTTTGATTCAAAGCGCCATGGTCATGGCTGGAATTGCAACGATCATCCAATGTTACCCAATATGGCTGGTCGGGGCGCGGCTCCCGGTCGTGATGGGAACGAGCTTCGGATTTTTGCCGACTAATCTCGTTATCGCCGGCTCCTATGGCATCGGCGGATTATTGGGTGCCAGCCTTATCGGCGGTTTGTTCGGCGGCGCCTTAGGGTTTTTCATAAGGAAAATAAGAAGATTCTTTCCAAAAATCGTCACCGGTACAGTCGTGCTGACGATCGGTTTGTCACTGTTGCCTACAGGGATTGTCTCGATGGCTGGAGGCAGTGGATCTGCAAACTTCGGATCGGCTAAAAACTGGTTGGTAGCTTTACTCGTACTTGCAATCGTGCTGTTTTTAAATCGATATGCAAAAGGAATGGCTAAAACGTCCTCCATTTTAATCGGCATTGTCATTGGTTATATGGTGGCGCTGCCGCTCGGGATGGTCGAATTTGGCCCCATCAGAGAAGCTTCATGGTTTTCCGTTCCGCAGCCATTTTACTTCCCGATGGAATTTTACTGGGGAGCTATCCTCCCAATGATGATCATGTTTATCGTGACATCGGTTGAGACCGTTGGCGATGTGACGGCCATGACGACCGGGGGAGCGGGCAGGGAACCCACGGAAAAAGAGCTTTCGGGCTCAGTCATAGCTAATGGGTTCACCTCTTCTTTAGGTGCGATCTTTAATTCCTTGCCGAATACATCGTTTAGCCAAAATGTAGGGATGATCGCATTTACCAAAGTCATGAGCAGATATGTCGTTGCTGTTGGCGCTGGGTTTTTAATATTAGCAGGCCTTATCCCTAAGATTGGGGCTTTAATCTCCACAATGCCCCCAGCAGTTATTGGCGGCGCGACCGTCATCATCTTTTCTCAGATTACGTTAACCGGCATAGACATCCTGACATCAGAACCTTTGAATGAAAGAGCCAAGATCATCATTGGCTTGTCTTTAGTATTCGGTCTCGGATTAAGCCAAGTGCCCGATGCGATGAATGCGTTTCCGGAAGTTATCAAGCTATTGTTCGGCGGATCTGGCATCACCATCGCCTGCTTTATGGCGATTGCTTTGAACCAGATCATTCCGGAAGAGCGAGTGGAAAAAGAAAACGCATAGGCGAAATCCCGCTCGGCAACAATAACACGAAGAAAAAGCCGTATTCGGCAAGCTCAAAGCTTACCGGATGCGGCTTAAGTATTTTATTAATCAATATTTCTTTAGTAAACTATGAACTACCAAAGAAATGAGGCGTAGCTAATGGAATATATTTATCTCTTGATTGCGGCAGTTTTAGTTGTATTAGTTGGTGCCTTTATTTATTTCAGAAAGAATCAAGACGCAGCTGTTCAAATAGAAGAAACGCCTAGCGAAAGCGTGGAAGAAGCGGTTGAAATTGAGGAGCCTGAGCCGGAAGAGGACGATAGCTATTTGAACCCGGTCGTGACGGAAGTGGAGGATGCGGAACTCGTCAAGAGCGGCTACAAGCGGATCGAGATCCCGGCGAATATGATTCCGGTCATTGCCGAGACCTTGAAAGACGGAGCGGTGATTTTCCAGCAAAGCCGGACGTTCCGCGTCGAGTTCAGCCCGGAAGTGGTCAAGGGATTGAAGGATAAGAGCATGAGCTTGATCGAGCGGGTGAATGGCAAGGGCTATATGCCGGCGGTGAAAAAAGACGGCGTGAAAGGGATATACGAGCAGGCGGTGTTGGTGAAACGGGTGAACCCTGGGCTCGTGGCCCATGCGAGCATGAGCTTGTTGACGACGGTGGTCGGCCAGCAGCAACTCATGGAAATCCAAAGTTCCTTGAAGAGCATGGAACAGAAATTGAACACGCTGATCCAACACCGTGAACACGATTTCGCCGGGAGGATCGATGCGCGTTTCGGCTATTTCAAGGAAGTCATCGAACGCTTCCGCAGAAACGGCATCACACTTGGCGGCGTGGAAGACGCGGAAATCGAAGGCTTTTACACGGCGACGCTGCAGGACTTGAAAGTTCTGACGAAAGACTTGAAAGCAATCGTCGCGAGTGTCGAAAGTTTGAAAGAGCACGAAACGCTGCGCAAATGGGGAGAGGCCCCGGTGAAAAAAGAGTACGAGCAACTCATCGGGCGCTTCAACGCCAAACAGGAATTATTGCTATTGAATGTGCAATTCATCCAGGAATGCTACGAGCCGTATCTCCGGACCATCCGAAATTACGAAGAAGCCGATGTGAAATCGCAGACTTTGGCCGAGATCGTTGTGGAGAATCATGCGTTGATTCAAAGCATCGAAGAGAAAGTGAAAAGCATCGAGGAAAATTATAAAGTGAAGATCAACTTCGGCCTGAAAGCCTTGAAGTACCGCAATTTGGAGAGCTTGAAAGAACTGGCGCCTGTGAAGATTAATGAGCAACAAGCTATGGAGCAAGAGGTTCCGTCTGAAGTGTTGGTGGAAGTGACAGAAGACGATCAGGCTTATGCGTATGTGCCGCGTTAAAGAGGAGAAGTTTGTTCGAGAATTGAGTTCCTATTGAAATGTCCAACAAGAGCTGTCCATCTAAAAAGATGAGCAGCTCTTGTTTTATATCAGACAAGCCATCATTTCATTTTCAGAATAATGCGCAAGCGAAGTTGATTTTGAAAACGCTATCAACTATACTTTTACTAAACCGGTTTATTAAATGATGAAAAGTAGGTTGGGAGAGGTACTGATTATGGCAGACACTTATAAAATTTTAACATTGGGAGATGCATTGATTACATTTAACCCATCAGAAACAGGACCGCTTCGCTATGTTCCAGCTTTTACGCGGAAAGTCGGCGGTGCGGAGTTGAACTTTGCGATCGGCAGTGCGCGTCTGGGTATGGAGACAAAGTGGGTTAGCCGTCTCGGTGGAGATGAGTTTGGACGTGTCATTTACAACTTTGCACGAGGAGAGGGCATCGATATGTCGGACGTGCAGTTTGTTGAAAATTATCCGACCTCGCTGAACTTTAAAGAAATCCGTGAAGACGGTTCAGGAAAAACCTTCTACTACCGTTATCAATCGCCAATACTGACGATGGAAGCGGAAGATATCACGAATGAGATGTTCGAAGGTGTGAATCTTGTGCATTTGACGGGCGTGTTCTTGGCAATCGATCCAAAAAACTTGGCAATCGTTAAGCAAGTATTGAAAATTGCCGGCGAGCAAAATATCCGTGTGTCGTTCGATCCGAACATCCGCTTAAAGTTATGGACCTTGGAAGAAGCGCAAGCAGCATATCGGGAAATCCTCCCTTCAGTCGATATTTTATTGACAGGCTTGGATGAGATTGAAATGCTGAATGGCATTGCAACAGAACAAGCATTAGAAGGTTTCGCACAACAATACGATATTTGCCAACTGGTCATCAAAGACGGCGGCAACGGCTCTAGAGTCTATCAAAAAGGTACGTGGCATACGAAAGAGGCGTTCAATGTGACCGTAGTGGATACAGTAGGGGCTGGGGACGGCTTTGATGCGGGTTATATTTACGCAGTGCTTCACGGGTATGGCCCGGAAGATGCGCTCGAGTTTGCCAATGGCGTCGGTGCTTTAGTGACGACAGTGTCCGGAGACAACGAGGGGCTGCCGTATTTGCAGGAAGTGCTGGCGTTGGTGCGCAAAGAAAAATTGGTCGAACGTTAAAGGGGGAAATACAAAATGTTGAAGCATGAAATTCTAGCAAGTATTACCGATACGAAAGTGGTTGCGGTCATTCGCGGCAGCAGCGCCGAAGAAGCTGTGGAACTGTCAAAAGCAGCGGTGGAAGGCGGCATCCGTGCCATCGAATTAACTTACACAACGCCGCAAGTGCAAAAAGCATTTGACGCCTTACACGGAACAGACGTCTTACTTGGAGCTGGATCCGTGTTGGATGCCGAGACTGCTCGCCATGCCATTCTGTCTGGAGCGAAATTTATCGTTAGTCCTCATTTCGACGAAACCATAGCGCCAGTCTGCAACCGTTATGGGATTCCTTATTTGCCAGGGTGCATGACGATCCGCGAGATGGTCAAAGCATTGGAAGCAGGATGTGAGGTCATCAAACTATTCCCGGCGAATAACTTTACGCCGTCATTTATTAAATCCGTTAACGGGCCGCTGCCTCACGTGCGCATCATGCCGACAGGCGGCATTAACTTGGATAATATTCAGGACTGGTTAGCTGCAGGAGCCGTCGCAGCGGGAATTGGCAGTGACTTGAACAAAGCATATGCCGCTGGTGGTTACGAAGCGGCCGTGGAATTGAGCCGGAAATACGCAGAAAAAATCGAATAATAAAGGAGCATAACTCATGAATATGACATTTCGCTGGTATGGTCAAGGCAATGATACGGTCACACTCGAACACATTAAACAAATTCCAGGCGTCAAAGGCATCGTTTGGGCACTTCACGATAAACCGGCTGGAGAAGTCTGGTCAAAAGAAGACATTGCGAAAGAAGTTGCGTATATCGAATCGCACGGTTTTCATGCGGATGTTGTGGAAAGCGTCAACGTCCATGAATCCATTAAGCTGGGCAATAGCGAAAGTGCGCAGTATATCGAAAACTACAAAGAGTCGATCCGCAATTTAGCAGAAGCGGGCGTCAAAGTGATTTGCTACAACTTCATGCCGATTTTCGACTGGACGCGTACGGAAATGTTCCATCCGCTGGAAGACGGCTCGACGGCGTTGTTCTTTGAGAATGCCAAAGTAAAAGATGCCGATCCGAAAGAATTGATCCGCACTGTCAGCGAAGCATCGGATTTGACTTTGCCAGGCTGGGAACCCGAGAAATTGGATCGCATCACCGAATTGTTCGAAGCGTATAAAGAAATTGACGAGGCGAAGCTATGGGCGAACTGGAGATTTTCCTGAAAGAGATCTTACCGGTTGCAGAACAAGCAGGCATCAAAATGGCTATCCATCCGGACGATCCCCCGTTCTCCATTTTCGGCTTACCGCGCATCATTACAGGTGAAGCCAGCTATGAAAAACTCATCGAAATTTCCGATTCGCCATCAAATGCATTTACGATGTGCACCGGTTCCATGGGCGCCAGCAAATCGAATGATATGGTAGCGATTGCGAAGAAATATGCCAATCGTTCGCCGTTTGCGCATATCCGCAACGTAAAGATTTACGATAATGGCGACTTTACCGAAACCTCTCATTACACGCAAGATGGCTCGATCGATATTAAAGGGGTTGTGAAGGAATTGCATGAGCAGAACTTTACGGGCTACGTGCGTCCAGATCATGGCCGCCATATTTTTGGTGAAGTATGCCGACCGGGCTATGGTTTATATGACCGAGCACTGGGAATTATGTATTTGCACGGCTTATGGGATGCGTACGAGACAAAACGCAGCGCCCTTGCTGAACAACGCTAATCTGTTTTATCCGGGAGTTTGAGTGACGATGAAAAATGTAACAATGGCCGACGTAGCGAAGCATGCAAACACGTCGAAAAGCACGGTTTCACAGTATTTGAACAAACGTTATGAATACATGAGCGAAAAAACGAGAGAGCGCATTGAACAGGCGATCCAAGAACTGAACTATCATCCGAACATTGTGGCGAGAAGTCTGTCGCAAAAGAACACTTATACGGTTGGGGTAATCGTCGCCAATATTCTCCATTCTTTTTCCACGCACATTATCAGGACGCTGGAAACCGAGTTCAACAAGCAAGGTTTTCACACCATTATTTGCAACGCAGACGACGACCCGGAAAAAGAACGCAATTACATTGAAATGCTGCTGGCCAAACAAGTCGACGGCCTGATCGTTTTTCCGACCGGTGAAAACCTGGATTTGTATGAACAAATGACAAAAAGGAATTTTCCGATTGTCTTTATGGACCGCCAAGTGGAAGGGTATGCCATCGACACGGTGATGCTTGATAATCGGCGGGCAGCGGAACTTGCTGTCGATAAGCTCGTATCGCTCGATTACACAAAAATTGCGATGATCACTACCTCAGTCATCCGCAACATCAGCCCGCGCGTTGAGCGCATCGATGGCTACAAGAGCGCATTGGAAAAGCACGGCATTCCAGTGCGACCGGAATACGTCAAAACTGCGGATGCTGAGTTGCTTCAAGAGACGCTGCATGGCTTGTTTCAGCTCGAGCCAAGGCCAGGAGCCATTGTGGCTGGCAACGACATTGTACTGACCGAAGTGCTGAAGTATATCAAACACCATCAACTCTCGATTCCGGGGGATGTGGCAGTTATCGGCGTCGATGAAGTCGCCTTTGCGAGCTTCTATACACCGCCGATTACGGTCGTGGAGCAGCCGAAAGTGGATATGGCTCATCGTGCCGCTGAGTTGCTGCTTGAGCATATCAAAGGTGAAAAAACATCGGATACACCGGTGGTTGAACGTTTCACACCAGCATTGATCGATAGAGCTTCTTGTTGACACAAATAAACAGTAAAAAACGCCGCTATTGCAAGCGGCGTTTTTGATCTGCGATTGTTTAGCAAAGACGACGCCAAGTAAACGGGAGAGGCATATTGATTTGTGAAATAGAAAACGGATGCTTCCATTTCTGAACATGAAATGGAAGCATCCGTTTTTGTGACGATTACTTTTCTGTTGGCGTGCCAATTGCAGCACAAGAACTTCTTTCGGTAATCACTGGAGTCAAAGTTTGGACAGCGGGAACAGAATCCGGATCTTTGATGTAACGCGTCAAAGTCTGGACCATCGCTTGAGCAATCTCCTCTACTGGTGCACCGACACTTGTCAGCGGAATTTCCATATTCGCCATTTGCGGGATATTGTCGTAGCTGAGTACGGAAATATCATTTGGAATCGTATAGTTTTCCTGCCTTAGGGCGCGAATGAGGCCGGCGCTAATATCGTAACTGGCACTAATGATAGCCGTTGGGCGGTATGGGGAATTGATAAGGCGGACGGTCGCCATATAGCCGTCGTACCAGCCCAAGCCTTCTGTATCGAGTATATGGTCTTCCTGGTAGATCCCGAACTTTTTCATGGCTTTTTTAAAGCCGGCTGCTTTTTCTATTTGCCGCTCGTCATCGGTTGTAAGATCACCGATAAAGGCGATATCGCGATGGCCAAGTTCATATAAATACATCACGGCATCATTCATCGCTCCTTGGTAATTCACATCGATCACCGGGAAAGGCGTGTCTTTTTTGACACCATATGTTAGGCAAGGCAAAGGGAAAGTCGTAGGCATATCATTCAGGTATTCGTTAAAGATAATCACTCCGTCTACTTGGAAGCGCTTGAACATTTCAAGAGAGGTTTGAAGGGGATTGACGGACAGAATCATTGAGTACGAGCTTTTCGATATTTCTTCGTTGATTTTTGTCACGAGTACAGATGGCGCCACACGTTCCAAAGTCGGCCAAATAAGGCCGATGACTTTCGATTCTTTTGAAACCAGGCGTTGAGCTGCATAATTCGGTTCGTATCCCATTTCTTTTGCGATCTTTATAATTCGATCTTTTGTTTCGGGTTTAACAAGTGAACTGTCATTTAATGCTTTTGACACCGTTGAGTAACTGACTCCGGCAACAACAGCCAAATCTTTTATTGTGATGGTCATAATAACCCTCCCTCCATGTAAGCGTTTTAAAATTTCGTATGGGTTCAAAAACATGATATCAATTGCATACTAACAGAAGCAATGCCAAAAGTATCGCTTTGCAATAGCTTGGATTCAGCCACTTGACCCGCCGAAAAAAGAAATTTCAAAAAACGTACTTGATTATTTAGTTATATTACTTTAAGATGAAATTTGTAATAACAACGTTGTTATTTTGTTGTTGTCTCAAGTCTAATGTAAATTTATATTTTTCAACAAAATGAAAGCGTTTGCCTTTAGAATGACAATTGTTTGTTTTAGGAGGAGAACTGTTCGTTTGTTACTCAATAACTTGAGTTCACGGAATTTTCAACTAGTTCGATAAAGCAAAGGATCCACTCATGAAAATCGCTGCAGGGCATTTTGATAATTGAAAGCGTTTTATAAAAAAGGAGGAATTTCATATGGAATTCAAAAAAGGGTTTTCATTCGCAACGATCGGTCTAAGTTCATTTTTATTGCTAGCAGCTTGCGGAAACGATGACAGCGCGCAAGGAAGTACTGAAGGTGAAGGAGAAGGAGAATCTGTCTCTTTGCGACTTGCTCATAACCAGGGCGAAGATCATCCGGTACATACCTCACTCGTTGAGCTGTCTGAGGTGACTGCCGAAAATTCAGGAGACAGTGTGGAAATCGAATTGTTCCCAAATGGGCAATTGGGTGATGAACGTGGTGTCATCGAACTCGTGAAATCAGGAACACTCGATATGGCAAAAGTCAGCGCAAGTGCTCTAGAATCTTTTGACAGCAATTACTCCATTTTCTCACTTCCTTATGTGTTCCAAAGTGAAGAACATTATTTCAACGTAATGGATAATAGCGAAGCGGTTCAGGAAATTTTCCAAAATACGCGGGATGAAGGATTCTTCGCAGCCGGTTGGTACACAGGCGGCCAGCGGAGCATCTATACCGCGGATAAAGAAATTGCGACACCAGAAGATATGAACGGCATGAAGATCCGTGTTCAAGAGAGCCCAACATCTATCGCAATGATCGAAGCGATGGGCGGAGCACCAACACCAATGTCTTTCGGTGAAGTATACACTTCACTTCAGCAAGGAGTCATCGACGGTGCGGAAAATAACGAAACAGGCTTGACGAGCAATAAACACGGTGAAGTAGCTAAGGCATACAGCTACACAGAGCATCAGTATGTACCGGACGTCTTGATCGTCAGCACTAGCATGTGGGACGGATTGTCAGAAGAGCAGCAGCAAGCCATTTCTGATGCAGCAGTTGAATCATCTGAAAGCCACAAGCAAGTATGGGCTGATGCCATTGAAACAGCAATTACAGACGCAGAAGAAATGGGGGTAACGTTCTATGACATCGACAAACAGCCGTTTATTGATGCTGCATCACCGCTTCATGAGACGTACCAGTCTGAAAGCGAAGACAGCAAACGTTACTTCGAAGACTTCCAAAGCTACGTCGAATAAACAATGAAAAAAGGGTCTCAACTAGTGGCAAGAAACCCTTGCACTTGTGAGACCCTTAATTTATTTCAGGAATGGAGAGAATCCCAATGAGAGATATTGTGGATAAGATCACGGCATTTTTAACATGTTCCTTGATGGTAGCAATGGTTCTAGTAGCTTGTTGGCAAGTGTTTACACGTTTTGTCTTAAATTCACCAAGTACAGTATCGGAAGAATTTCTGCGCTATTCCCTGATTTGGCTTACGATGCTTGGTTCAGCCTATGCATACGGCCAAAAAAAGCATTTAGCCGTTGTATTTGTAGCACGTAAAATACCAGAAAAGTTTAAGTTCTATGTGGATATGCTTGTTGAACTCATTGTGTTGGCGTTTATTTTCATCGTCTTGCTCTACGGAGGCATGCAAGCTTATCAAAATTCAGTCGGGCAAGTCTCATCTGCCTTGAATATGCCGACGCAGTATTTGTATTTAAGCTTAATCATTGCAGGTATCTTATTTTTATTCTACGCGGTCATCCATATCATCGAGCATTTCCGCAATCATAAAAAAATGAAAAACGTAAAAACCAAGTTTGAGTCAGATGAGATTCTAGAATAAGGAAGTGAATGTTATGGCGTTGGAGGCAGGAATCGTATTAGCGATTGTATTTGCAGTGATGCTCATTATCAGTGTACCGATATCGGTCAGTATCATCATTGCTTCATTGGCAGCAATATTGATTAGTTTACCTATGGATATGGCGATTTTCACCGCTAGCCAGAAACTTGTTACGGGGCTCGATAGTTTCACCTTGCTGGCAGTTCCATTCTTCATATTGGCAGGGATCTTGATGAATAACGGCGGGGTTGCCGAGCGTTTGATTAACTTTGCCAAGGTACTTGTTGGGCGCGCACCAGGTGCACTCGCACATACGAACGTACTTGGTAACACCTTGTTCGGTTCGCTGTCTGGTTCTTCTGTTGCTGCCGCTGCCGCTATTGGCGGCGTTATGGGGCCTTTGCAGAAAAAAGAAGGGTATGACCCGAAATTTTCCGCAGCGGTCAATGTTGCCTCAGCACCGATCGGTTTGATTATTCCGCCAAGCGGTACTTTAATCATTTATTCGCTTGTCAGTGGAGGAACATCCGTCGCGGCATTGTTTGTTGCAGGATATTTGCCAGGCTTACTATGGGCTTTCGCTTGTATAGTCGTCGCCTTTATTATCGCGAAAAGAAGAAATTACCCAACCTCAGAAAGAGTCAGCTTTAAAGTAGCTTTCAAAACATTTTTGGATGCGATTCCTAGTTTGATGTTGATTGTCATTGTCATCGGGGGAATCTTGTCAGGGATTTTCACTGCGACAGAAGCAGCAGCCGTTGCAGTTGCGTATACCTTTATTCTCTCTTTGGCTTATGGCGCGGTTAAGTTCAAGCACCTTCCAAGAATCATCATGGAATCGGTGGAAATAACGGCTGTCATCATGCTGCTCGTATCCGCTTCGGCGGTCATGTCATGGGTAATGGCATTTACCGGTATTCCGTCAGCAATCAGTGAACTGATCATGGGCATTTCAGAAAACCCAATTATTTTGTTGCTGATCTTGAATCTCTTCTTATTATTTATTGGAACTTTTATGGATATCACGCCGGCTGTCCTTATATTTACGCCGATTTTCTTGCCGATTGTGGTCGGTTTCGATATGGATCCAATTCATTTTGGCATCATGATGGTCATGAACTTGAGCATCGGGAACATCACGCCTCCTGTAGGCAGTGCGTTATTTGTCGGATCCAGTATTGCGAATTTGGATATTGAAGATGTTATCAAACCACTCATTCCATTTTATGCAGCGATCATCGTGGTCCTTTTATTGGTTACGTATATTCCCTCAATCAGCATGTGGTTGCCGAATTTGCTCGGGTATTAATCTGGGCATGCAACATTCCTAAAAAATAAGGTTTTTCAATGCACAACGAAAGGGTGAACCGCTTATGTCTTTAAAAGAACAGTATTTATTTGAATTTCAAAAAGAACAAGACAATGTCCTCACGTTCCATCTTGGAGATCCATCAGTCACCGCACAAGTGATGGTATTGGAACAAGATATCATCCGAGTGCTGATGACAAAAGGTGATCAACTAGAAGTTGACAATACATGGCTGGTCGCTCCGGGAATGGACGATGTCCCATTTGAAGGCAGAAGCCGTTTTGATTTGTCGCCGTTTTCACTTCCTTCTTATGACGCGCATACCGAAGGAAACACAGCGAGCGTTGAAACGGAAATGGTCAAACTATCCATCGACTTAGACGGTTTTAAAATCAAGTGGTTTTTCAAAGGAAGAGACGGAAAACTCACCGAGATTGCAGCTGACCGGAAAACCCAAGCGTATAATTTCGACGGTTCACTTGGAAATGGCATATTCCATTACTTGCAAAGAAATCACGATGAGCAGTATTTCGGCTTAGGGGAAAAAAGCGGCGATATGGACCGTTATGGCAAACGCTACCGGATGCTGAGCGTCGATCCAATGGGATATGACGCACAACACACAGATCCATTGTATAAACACATTCCGTTTTACATTACGCGCAATAAACAATCGGATATTTCTTTTGGGATTTTCTACGACAATATGGCGCAAAGTGTTTTCGACATGGGCAATGAAATGGATAACTACCACGGTTGGTACCGCTACTATCATTCATTCGCCGGAGACTTGGATTATTACATAATTGCCGGGCCAGAAGTGAAAGATGTTGTGAAACGCTATTCTTGGCTAACGGGTAAAACCATCTTCTCTCCGAAGTGGAGTCTTGGCTATTCTGGGTCGACGATGACCTATACCGATGCACCTGATGCCCAAGAGCAACTAAAACGTTTTATCGAACTTTGTGAAGAAAACGACATCATCTGCGATTCGTTCCAATTGTCTTCGGGCTATACTTCAATCGGCGACAAGCGCTATGTGTTTACTTGGAACCGGGACAAGTTCCCCGATCCGAAAGGCTTTATCGATGAATACCATCAAAAGGGCGTGCAGTTATGCGCGAACATCAAGCCGGCGCTATTGAAAAGCCATCCTCAATTCGAGGAGCTGGAAAAACAAGGCGTGTTCATCCGCAACCGTTCAGGCGAAGTGGAAATGGTTCAGTTCTGGGACGAAGTTGGCGCCTATATTGATTTCACCAATGTAAAAGCCATTCAATGGTGGAAAGAAAATGTCACATCCCAGTTATTGGAGTACGGCATTGACTCCACATGGAATGACAATAACGAATTCGAAGTCTGGTCGACAGAGGCTGTCTCCAATGGATTCGGCAAAGAGCTGCCATTTGAAACAATGCGTGCTATCCAGCCACTGCTCATGATGAAGGCATCCTATGAAGCGCAAAAAGAATATGCACCTCATTTACGTCCTTACTTGATTTCTCGTTCTGGCAGCCCAGGTATGCAGCGCTATGTCCAAACTTGGTCTGGTGATAATTACACGAATTGGAAATCGCTTAAATACAATATCAAAATGGGCTTGGGGCTGAGCATGTCCGGTATTTACAATGTCGGCCATGACATCGGCGGATTTTCAGGGCCTGCTCCGGAACCCGAGTTGCTAGTGCGCTGGGTACAAAATGGCATCTTCCATCCGCGCTTCACGATTCATTCTTGGAACGACGATCAAACCGTCAATGTCCCGTGGATGTACGAAGAAACGACAAGTACGATCCGTGAGCTGATGAAGTTTAGGCACCGCATTACGCCATATTTGTACACGGCGTTGTACGAAGCCCATGCAAACTACGAGCCGATTATCCGGCCGACCTTCTACGATTTCGGAGAAGACGTCAAAACGTACGAAGAGAACGATGAGTTCATGTTGGGCGAGTCCATTTTGGTGGCATCAGTAGTCGAACAAGGGCAAACGGAAAGAGCGGTCTATTTGCCGGTAAATGAAGGCGGCTGGTTCAACTTCCATACGTCTGAATGGCACGATGGAGGTCAGCTTGTGACCGTGCCGGCGCCGCTCGACTACAATCCGTTGCTGATTAAAGCGGGAAGCATCATCCCAATCAATGATGCGGAGCCGGGCTTCGCGACGAAAGATAAAGTGGAAAGGGGCTTTATGCTATTTCCGCATCGTGAGGAAGGCAGCTCGACGTATCGCTTGTACGAGGACGATGGCATTTCTGCAGACTACGAGCAAAATCATGCAGCGATCACGGTTTCGATGCAATCGAGCGCTTCAAAAATCGAATTGAACTTTGACGTTAAAGGAACTTACACTTTGCCTTACGACACAATCCGGTTTTACGTGAACGGGGACGATAAGCGTGCCGTGTCGGTAAATGGCAGCGAAATCGAGAAGGAAAACGGTAGTTTCGAAGTTGAAATTTAAAGAGTCGGACGCTTGACTTGAGTAGCAAGTCAATGCGAAGACTTTTTGAAAATAATTGCCTTACTGGGAGTGGCCTGATGAAATTTATGGATGAAGATTTTTTACTGAATAGCAAGAGCGCGAAGATCCTCTATCATGAGTACGCAAAAGATCTTCCTTTATACGATTTTCATTGTCATTTGAGTCCGCAACAGATTGCGGAAGACCATCGCTTTGAAAACATTACCGATGTCTGGCTAAAAGGCGACCATTATAAATGGAGAGCGATGCGCGCATTTGGGATCGATGAACAATTCATTACGGGAAATGCCAGCGACAAAGAGAAATTTCACGCATGGATCCGCACGGTGCCGTATACGATGGGGAACCCTTTGTATCACTGGTCTCATCTGGAGCTGAAAAAGTATTTCAACTACCACGAAGTGATTAAAGAAGAAAACTGGGAGACGTTGTGGGAGCAACTCAACGCAGTTGTTCAATCCGATGCGTTCTCGGTGCAGAAGTTAGTAAGAGATAGCAATGTCAGAGTCATTTGCACTACCGATGACCCGGCTGACAATTTGGAATATCACATGCAAATTGCTGCAGATGCGAGTGTTGAAGCGAAAGTGCTGCCGACATTCCGCCCGGACAAAGGCCTTGCCATTTCTGCTGACGGATTCACTTCCTACATTCAAGAGCTCGGAACATCAGCTCAGCTGGCTATTCATAACTATGCCGATTTCTTGAAGGCTTTAGCTGAAAGAGTCGACTATTTCCACGAGCACGGATGCCGCATTTCGGATCACGGCTTTGAGTATTTGCCATATCAAGAAACTCACTTTGAAGAAGCTGCAAGTATTTTCGAAAAAGCGTTATCTGGCGAAAAGACTTCCAAAATAGAAGAAGAAAAGCATAAAACGTTTACGATGCAGTTCCTTGGCGAGCTGTATGCGAAACACGATTGGGCAATGCAATTGCATATCGGGCCATTGCGCAATAACAATACTCGGATGTTTGAGCAGGCGGGCGCCGATAGTGGCTTCGATTCCATGAATGATTTTGAGTTGGCGCGCCCGCTCAATCAATTTCTAAACAGCTTGGACCGAAAAGAAGTATTGCCAAGAACGATTATCTACCCGCTCAACCCGGTCCATTTTGAAATGGTGGCCAGCACAATCGGCAATTTCCAATCAAGTGAAATGAAAGGGAAAATTCAATTTGGTTCCGGGTGGTGGTACAACGACCAAAAAGATGGCATGATGCGGCAAATGAAAGAATTGGCCAATGCCGGGTTATTGAGTCTATTTGTCGGCATGTTGACGGATTCGCGCAGTTTCCTGTCCTTTACACGCCACGATTATTTCAGAAGAATCTTGTGCCAATTGGTCGGAAACTGGATCGAAGAAGGGGAAATCCCGGCGGATTATGAATTCGTCGGCCAGATGATTCAAGATATTTCTTACCACAACGCAACACATTACTTCGCTATTAATTTGGACTAATATCAGTCTGGAAATGAGGGTGCTTTATGATTCCTATCCACAAAAATTTAACTGGGCGTGTAGCTGTTGTTACAGGGGGCAGTGGTGTCCTGTGTTCGGAAATGGCGCGTGAACTTTCGCGGCAAGGCATGAAAATCGCGATTCTTAACCGTATCGCTTCAAAAGGTGAGAGTGTAGCCAATTCCATCATTGAAGCAGGGGGACAGGCGCTTGCGTTGCCAGTCGACGTGCTGGATCGTGATTCACTGGAAGAGGCAAAACAACAAATCCTAGAGAAATTCGGGCGGATCGACTTGCTTGTCAACGGCGCAGGCGGTAATCATCCTGATGCGATCACGGCTCCTGAAACCTATGATGAAAAAGCCGTGGGACAATCCTTTTTCGATTTGGATGAGCGTGGCTTCTCCTCGGTCTTTTCACTCAACTTCACGGGGACCTTTCTGGCTTGCCAAGTATTTGGGCAAGAGTTGTTGAAAAGTGAATCGCCGGCAATTATCAATTTATCATCGATGAGTGCCTATGCACCACTAACGAAAATTCCAGCCTATAGTGCTGCTAAAGCATCCATCAACAGCTTCACGCAATGGCTGGCAGTGCATTTTGCAGAAACAGGCTTACGCGTCAATGCAATTGCTCCAGGCTTTTTCTTAACAGATCAAAACCGAGATTTGTTGATGGACAAAGACGGAAACCCTACAGCACGTACAAAGAAAATCCTAGAAGCAACGCCAATGAACAAATTCGGCGAACCCGAAAACTTGCTTGGAGCCTTATTGTTTTTGGCGGATGAGTCGTACTCATCGTTCGTGACAGGAACAACAATGGCAGTCGATGGTGGATTCATGGCTTATTCCGGAGTATAAAAGCGCTAACCTGCTAACAAGTTAAAGCTCTTATAAAAACACCCTTCGCTGAAACGCCGGCAATATGCCAAGCGCTAAGCGGAGGGTGTTTTTATGTGTCTATAAAATTCAGTGCGATTCCAAATCCGGTACAATCCGTTTCTGCGTCGCTTGTTCATAGGAAAAAGCCAGTTCAATCAAGCGCGATTCGCTGAATGCCTGCGCACTGAACGTCACACCAACCGGATGTCCGCTGCTCGTGTAGCCGGCTGGAACAGTAATGGACGGATAGCCCGCTTTTGCAGGCATCGCCGCGCCGCGGTTGTTTTGGAAGAGGAGCGCATCGAGTTTATGTTGTTGCATGACATGGTCGATGCCTTCAGTCGTAGAAGAACGCCAATCGATTTCGCGGTGCTCCAAGTAAGTCGCGTCGTTCGGATCGTCGCTTAAGTTTTGCGCTTTCTCCAGTTCTGCCTGGCCGAATTTCATGCGGCGCTCGGGCTCTTGTTTGTTGAAGGCGATGACGTCAGCGAGTGATTTGACCGGTACGTCATCTGGTGTAGTAGCGAGATAGTCGTTGACACCGCGCTTAAATTCGTACCATAAGACATCTGATTCAAACTCCTGTTGGGAATCGTCAATTCGACGACGGTCGCGGCGAGTGCTTTGATTTGCTCGATTGCTGCGTCCATAATAGCGCGTTCTTCCGGTGCTTCATTGTTTAAAAACGATAAGTCGACGCCGATGCGCGCGCCTTTCAAGCCGTCTGTTTTCAGATGCGGCGTGTAATCGGTGAGTGAGCATGCTGCGCTCCCGAGTGTTGCCGGATCTTGTTCATCGACGCCGGTCATCGCGCCTAAGAGAATCGCCGCATCCGTAACGGTGCGTGCCATCGGTCCAGCGGTATCCTGGCTTTCAGAAATCGGGATAATGCGCGAGCGGCTGATGAGCCCGACAGTCGGTTTGATGCCGACGATGGAATTGGCGCTTGATGGGCTGAGGATCGAGCCCGACGTTTCGGTACCGACGCCGACCACCGCGAAGTTCGAGGCGATCGCAGCACCCGTTCCAGAACTCGAGCCGCCGACGTCTTCTGGTTCGAAGACATCGATGCCATACGGATTTTTCACTTGGCCGGCGAGTGAGCTATAGCCGCTCGGGCCGTCTTGCGACATGAAATACGCCCATTCACTCAAATTCACTTTGCCGAGAATGATGGCGCCGGCGTTTCGCAGTTGCTTCGCTACAAAAGCATCTTCATTCGTGAAGTTGTGTTCAAGTGCGATGGCGCCGGCAGTAGTTGGCATAGAGTCTTTCGTTTCGATATTATCTTTCACCAATACCGGAATTCCGTAGAGCGGTCCTTGCTCAGTCTGTCCGCGTTTTTCGTCCAGCTCGGCTGCGATTGCCAACGCGTCTGGATTGATCGCCCGGACGGAATTGATTTTCGGGCCGTTTTGATCGAGTGCTTCGATTCGGTCAAGATAGGCTTGGACCAGTTCGACGGAGGTCAGTTTTTGGTCACGGAAGGCTTGTTGGATATCTTCAATGGTCGCTTCGATCAGTTTGAATGTGCTTGTTTCCATAGGTAGGCTCCTCGCTAATTAGATGTACTTTCTTTAATTGTACATGAATTCCTAATTTTGCATAAAGTTTTGGTTCGTGTCCCTGTGCACGACACAATTCTCCGGGTAAAAACCTTGTTGTGGAAGGGTTTATATGTTGAGACGTCCCTGTGCATCACACAATTAACTGGAATAAAGTCCTATTTTTAAGAATTAATCCATTTACCTACTTCGGATTACGAAATATTCTGTTATATTAGGAGCTAGTAATAAAATTATGCAATGAAGGGATGTTATGTGGATGAAAAAAGTTTTTGCAGGATGGCTCTCGGTCGTGCTGGTATTGTCAGCGTTTGTGCCGACAATGGCCGCAAATGAAACGGGGGCTAGCGCGACTGACCAACCGACTGCGCTTGAAGTGAGCCGTTCGGTCTTTTCACTGACCGAAGCGCGCACTGTCGAAGTGTCGGCTGATTTAGGCGAAGGGGTCGACTTGGAAGATGTCGAATTCCAGTTTGGCGGAAAGCCGTTGTCTGAATGTCAGCAATGGACAGAAGGCCAAAGCTACAATGGCGACCCGTTCATCACCGTCGTTGAAGAGCCTTCTTTTGAGGAAGGCACTAACCAAATCACTGCGGTGCTGGAATTCGGTCTGCTGTACGGGACGGATGATTTGTCCAACCGGACGATCCGCACGCAATACCAGCAATTTATCGGTGATTATGAATTGGCGCTAGTTGATTCGGCAAGCGGCGAAAAAGCGGCAGCGATCGTCGAATTGAACGTCTACGATGAGTTCAAGTTTTACGATGAATTAAAACCAGCGATTGATGATATTTTTGAAGCCGCTGAAGAAGATGCGGACAACGATCGCTACCTCGAGTATCAGACCGTCGGCAAAACGGTGGAAGGGCGCGATATTCATTTCGTCATTTTGGCTCGAGATGAAGCAGCGGTCGATCAGTATTTGAATGAAACTTTGCCGACTGCACTCGAAGACCCGGAAAGCTTAATTGAAAAACTTGAGAACGATACGATGGGCGATTACCAAGTGCCGATCTGGTTCAATAATATCCACCCGGACGAAGTGGAAGGCGTGGATGTGCAAGTCGAGTTGTTGGAGAAATTCGCTTTGGAAGACGAAGTGAAATTCATGAATACAGATGGCGATACGGAATTCGAAGAGAATTTGAACGTCGACGAGGTTTTGGACGATGCGATTTTCCTTTATATGTTCACGAGCAACCCGGACGGCAGAGTGGCCAACACGCGTGCGAACGCCGAGGGCTTTGACTTGAACCGTGACAATGCGTACCAGACGCAAGTGGAAACGCAGCAAGTCAATGAAGTGCTATCGAAATGGACGCCACTATCATTTGTGGATTTCCATGGCTATGTGGACGGGTTCTTAATCGAACCGGCAACACCGCCGCATAACCCGAACTTTGAGTACGATCTGTTGATTGACAATATGATGGAACAAGCGAATGCGATGGGCCAGGCGGGCATCGCCAATTCAGAGCTGACATCGTATTTCATTGCCAAAGACGGTTATGGCTCCGGTTGGGATGATATGACGCCAGCGTATACGGCGATTTACGCGATGCTGCACGGCGCGCTCGGCCATACAATCGAAGTGCCGACATTGAGCCAGGACGGCTATAATGCGTTGGTCGGCAGTGGCCTTGGTGCGGCAAATTATGTGCATGACAATAAAGACCAATTGTATAAAGAGCAATTGGAGATTTTTAAGCGCGGCGTGGACGGGGAAGATAACCGTGCCGTCGATGAATACTACGTTAATGCGGCGGGTGAAGTGATCGGCCGCGACCGCGGGGATAATGAAAACTTCTTCCCGGATTATTACGTGATTCCGACAGATGACAAGAATCAGAAAAATGCGTTGGAAGCGTATAAGATGGCGGATTATTTGATTCGCAACGGCGTGGAAGTCGAGAAGACCGTGAAACCTGTTGAGGTGGACGGTGTGAAGTATCCGAAAGGCACATTCATCGTGCCGATGGACCAGGCGAAACGCGGCTTGGCGAATGCCATGCTTTATGAAGGCGATAACGTCTCCGATTGGGATGCGATGTATGACCCGATCGTCGTCAACTTCTCCGATTTGAGAGGCTTTGATCTGGAAGAAGTTCGTACGGAAGATTTGTTCGATGGGAAAACTCAAGAACTTGAAGAAGCGGTTGTTCCGACAAGCACAATAAAAGGCAACCCGCCGAAACAGATTCTCGAGAATTCTACGAACGATGCGATCCGCGTCGTCAACGCGTTACTCGCTGACGGCAAAACAGTGGAAGTGCTGACGGAAAGCAAAGGAAAAGCAGAGGCAGGCGATTTCGTCGTAGCGACGAACGACCTTCGCGCGTATGCCGATGATTATTATTTTGAAACGCAAGTGTTCGGCAACGGCAAAAATGCCGAAACCGAAGTGCTGGAGCAGCCAAGTGTTGCGGCAACCGGTTCTGCGCAGCTGAACTTCTCGTTACGCCAGCTTGGCTTTGAACTGACGGACGCTGCAGATGCGGATGTCATCGTCAGCGATGGCGGTTCATTTAATGCAGCACAAGTCACCGGCAAAACCTTTGTCGGGATCGGTGCACCTGCTTTGAATGCAGTGAGTAAGAGCGGCTTACTTCCAGGGTTTGCGTATACAAGCACCGGAAGCCGACACGAAGGACTCGTGAAAGCAGACGTCGCAGAGCATCCGCTGACGGCTGGATATGAAGAACAAGAAAACCTTTATGTCACAACAGGTTCGTGGATCTCTGGCGTTCCTGAAGGCTCAGAAGTGCTCGCAAGCTTCCAGGACAGCGACGATTTCTACCTCGCCGGCTGGTGGCCTGGCTATGAACAAGCACAAGGCCAAACGATGGCCATCACGGCTGAACAGGGAGAGACGACGTTTAATTTGTTTGCCAACTCTCTAGCATTCCGCGCTCATACCGAGCACAGCTACCGCTTCCTCGCGAACTCGATTTACGATGCAGTGAGCGTTGAAGCTGAAGTGGTAGAGAAGGGGAAAGGAAAAGGGAAGAAGAAGCAGTAGTAAATGTCCCTGTGCACCACACAATTCTCTAGGTAAAAACCTTGAGATAGCGGCGTTTGTGTGACGTGGCGCCCCTGTGCACGACACAATTTTGGGCGTGCGAAACGAACCCGTTCTAGAAAATACAATAAGACCTGCCGATCCGAATATACGGATTGGCAGGTCTTATTCTTTTGGCGAGCATGTTTTCTAATATTCTCCGTACAGTGCCGTCCACGTATTGACGCCGACAATGCCATCGACTTTCAAGCCTTTATCCGCCTGGTATTGCCGGACGTTCCGCTTGGTTTCCGGCCCGAAGATGCCATCGACCGAAGTATTCAGTCCGTACTCGTTCAATGTCCATTGGAGCAGTTCCACTTCGATGCGTTTGCTGCCTTCACGAAGGATGAACTGATGCTCCGGTGCGATCGCCATCAAATTCTTCAGCCTGGCGGGCAGTTCATTGTCGTCGGCAGGTGGTTGGTGTTCGGCATAAATGGCGACCCATGTATTCATGCTAACGATGCCGTCGACTACGAGGCCTTTATCTTGCTGGTATTGCCGGACGTTTCGGTCGGTCTTTGGCCCGAAGATGCCATCGACTTCCGTCTTCAATCCATAGTCGTTCAATGTCCATTGGAGCAGTTTCACTTCAATGCGGTTGCTGCCTTGGCGCAGCGTGAATTGATGCTCCGGGGCGATATCCATAAGGTTCTCGAGGTTTTCGGGCAGCTGGTCTTCTGTTGCGGCAGATCCATGGCTTGCGGCAGTAGCCGAATCAAAGGACAGGGGAAGCGCAGCGAATAACCCGAATGCCAGAAACAGTGGAAGCCAAATTTTCTTCATGGCGGATTCCTCCCGAATGGTTAGTTGCCTCTTGTATACCCGCTTCATTGTAAATCGCAACGAATAATAACAGAGTCACATTTATTTATTCCCGAGTGGTTCCGCGAGACCGATGAGAATCCCTTCAGGTCCACGGATATAGCAGAGCCGGTACGCGTTTTCGTACTGCACGACTTCGCCGACGAGCTGGGCTCCGTGTGTCGTGAGCCGGGCGATCATTTCATCAATGTCACTGACCGTGAACATGACGCGCAAGTATCCGAGCGCATTGACCGGTGCCATGCGGTGATCTGCAATAACAGTCGGTTTGAGAAAGCGCGATAATTCAATCCGGCTATGGCCGTCGGGGGTCACCATCATCGCAATCTCTACTTGCTGGTCGCCAAGTCCCGTGACGCGGCCAGCCCATTCGCCTTCGATCATGCCCTGGCCTTCTAGCTGCAGGCCGATTTCTTCGAAGAACGCGATGGCGTCATCCAATGATTCGACCACGATGCCGACATTGTCCATGCGGAGTAATTGATTATTCTCCATGAAAAAGTCTCCTTTCTTGTGAATAGTGATGGTTCATATCCATTCTCTTTAAATCGGTGGATTCCTTCCAAATAAAAAACGGGAAAGATGCCGACGAAGCACCTTTCCCGTTTTTATTACCTAAACAGATTTACTCGGCTGCCCAGCGGTTTCCTGTGCAGAAATCGGATGGGCAGTCGTTTTAATGAAAATAAACAGCAGGCCAATCGCCGCGAATGACAGAAAGGCGATCGGGTAGGACATGCCGTCGATCAAGACACCTGCCGCGATCGACCCGAGCGACTGTCCGATGCCGAGCGAGAAGAACGACAAGCTCACGCCGACAGAAGGCGTATCCGGGAAATGGCGTGTGCCCCAGACGATGAATAAGCCGGTCATGAAAATGAATGAAATGCCGAATAAAATCGCTGATAGGAAAATGGCGGCAGAGTGCTGGATGGTCAAGGTGACAAGTGACGCGGTCACGACTATCACGCCCAGGCGGTAAGACCAGCCGAGCCCGAGGCGTTGAATGATGGTCCCGGCGATGCCGCCGATGATGCCGGCAGCGCCCATGACGATCCAGAAGACCATGCTTTCCGTTACCGAGAAATCGTGTGCTTCGGTCAGGTAGCTTCGTGAAAAGGTCCAGTAAATGGAGGAACTGAAGCCGATGCCGATTGCCGCGAGAATCATAAAGCGCGCTTGGCCGAGCAGGCTCAGTTTGAACTGGCTGCCGGTGGATTCTTCCGGCTCCTGTTTCGGGCGATCGATCGAACGCGCATTCCACCAAAATGTCAGAAAGGCGAGCAGAGCAAACAGCACATAGCCCCAACGCCACTGTTCAGCAAATGCCAATGCGACAGGGCCGCTCGCGACGACGCCGACGCTCGTGCCGGTATTGATCCACGTTATGATTCTTCCATAGAAGGCATGAAGCTTCCGGTAACAGAGCTATTTTGGGAGCATATCGAGTTTTTAAAGGATACGGATTATTACTATGAAACGGATGGCTATATCTTCGTGCACGCAGGCGTTCAGCCGGGCATTCCGGTTGAAGAGACAGATCCTTATTTATTAATGTGGATCCGCGATGAATTTCATCGAGGCTACGCAGGCGATAAGAAAATCGTCTTTGGTCACACGCCGACGTTTAATCTGAGAGGGTCGAATGATACGAGCGTTTATTTTGGCGACAACCGCATCATCGGCATCGACGGAGGCGCGGTGTATGGCGGGCAATTGAATTGCTTGGAGCTGCCGGGTGAGCAGGTTTATTTTGTGAGGAAAGAATGAGATGTGCGTTTGTTCATAATGAGCTGTGTCCTGCGCTTTGAATAGCGAGGGCATTTTTTTATTCTGTAGTGCCTACTTTGAAGAACCGTGCTGGCAATCAGCGCAATGAGGTTCGGCGCGGCTTTAGTATACAGGTCGTTGACGCTCGTCACCGTCAGCCATTCCATAAATGAGGTGTTGGCGAAGGCTTGGTACACGGCGAGTGTGTTGTTGGCGCTATGCAGCAAAATGGGCGCCAGCAAATTGCCGGTTTTGACATACAGGATGGACGCGATGACCGCGAACAGGAAGGCGCCGAAAAAATTAAGGTGAAAGACAGCGAAGATCAGGCTCGTGATGCCGATGCCTTTCCATAAGCCGAATACATCCATCAGCTGATTCAAAATGACGCCGCGGAAGACGAATTCTTCGGCGATCGGCGCAACGATGGCGACGATGAAACCGGTCGCGGCCAAGTACCAAACGATATCGGGGAGGGGCTGCGGGGTGAGGAAGAGATTTACGAGGGCAGGCGCTGTCGCCATGAGCCCGCGCAGCAATAGCCAATAAATGCTCATGGAAAACACCATAAGCAAGAACGTAAGCCCGGCAATCGGCAGCAGCCAGCGGGCGATGCCGCGGAAGAAGACGACCTGGCGCAGTTTTACGCCGCGCTTTTGGAAGTAATAGCTGCAAATCCATCCCGGCAGGACGATATAGAAAACGAGCAGCATGACAATGCTGTTCAGGAATGGGTCGGCGGCAGCTTGCAACAAGAGAGAAATCGAGACGATGGATGCGACTGTCATCAAACCGAGAACAAACCGTGGCTTCTTTTCCCTGACCATCCTCATCGCCGCCTTTCATTAAGGTGCAGAATGAATGATATTTTGACTTTATAGTAGCATGATTTTGTGCAGAACAAGAAAACTGATGGAGTGCAATTCCCGAATTTCGGGAGTTCTTTGTTATGGGTTAGGATATTCCGTTAAATAAAGGGACAGTTAAGTGATGTACTGAAATGAATAGAATCATTTAAAAGGCTGATAGCGATTGTTTGGAGGGGGAGATGAAGATGGAACGTCAACATCAGGCAAAGAGAATCCGAAAAGCCAAAATCATCGTGATCGGTACCGGATTTTCCGGCATTGCAGCCGCCGCGCGCCTCTTGCAACAAGGCGAGCGCGATCTGCTTATTTTGGAGCGCGGCCATGATGTGGGCGGCGTTTGGCGGGACAACCAGTATCCGGGTTGTGCATGCGATGTGGAGTCGCATCTCTACTCGCTGTCATTCGCTCCGAATCCTGGCTGGAGCCGGAAATTTTCGCCCCAAGCCGAAATCCAAAGCTATCTGCAAAAATGCGCGGCTGAGTTCGGGCTCATGCGTCATATCTGTTTTCATCACGAAGTCCAGCGCTTGGATTGGGATGAGCCGACCCGCGAATGGCTGATCCAGACGAACATGGGGGAATTTGCTGCCGATATCGTGGTAGGCGCGGTAGGGGCGCTCAGCCAACCTTCCATTCCTGAACTTGAAGGTATCGAACGGTTTCAGGGCGAGGTGTTTCATTCGGCGCAGTGGCCGGCGGATTTCGACCCGGCAGAAAAACGCATCGCAGTTGTCGGCACGGGTGCTTCCGCTATTCAATTCATTCCGCATATCCAGCCGCAAGCGGGGCTTCTCCACGTGTTTCAGCGCACGCCGGCTTGGGTCATTCCGCAACAAGATAAAGCCATCAAGGCCGAGCGACAGCAAGCCTATCGCAGGTTCCCCGTTCTTCAGAAAATGGCGCGGTTGAACATTTACACGAAACGTGAGGCGATGGTTTTCGGTTTCCGTCATCCAAACTGGTTGAAAGCGGTAGAGAAGCTAGCCGTCAAACATATGAACGAAGCAATCAAAGATCCGGCTTTGAGAGCGAAACTGACGCCTGATTACCGGATTGGCTGCAAGCGGATCTTGCTGTCGAATAGCTATTATCCTGCACTGGCAGAATCGAATGTAGAAGTGCATACGACCGGCATAACAAAAGTTGTGGAAGATGCCGTCATCGATGCACAGGGCAAGCGCATTCCAGTAGACAGCATCATTTTCGGCACCGGATTCCAGGTCACGGAGTTCCCGATTGCTCGGCACATTTACGGCCGGGCAGGACATTCGTTGAAAGAAGAATGGAATGGCAGTCCGAAAGCATATCTCGGCACCACCATTACCGGCTTTCCGAATTTATTTCTGATTCAAGGGCCGAACACAGGGCTTGGGCATACGTCGGTTATTCTTATGATCGAAGCGCAAGTGAATCATCTGCTGAATGCGTTGAAGTACATGAAGCGCAGGCGGCTCGAAATGATTGAGCCGAAAGTGGGCGCTCAAGAGCGGTTTGTTGAAGAAACGGATCGATTGATGAAAGGAACAGTCTGGACTTCCGGAGGCTGCCGCAGCTGGTATCTCGATCAAACCGGCAGAAATTCGACGCTATGGCCGGGAACTACGCTGTCGTTTATGAAAAAAGCGGGCCAGTTTAACAAGGAGGATTATATCGCCACTAAGTAAGGAGGATGTCGCGTTCGCTGTTTCGACTGCAAGCCGGGATTTTGGATTTGGGGCAAACTTGGTTATTTTCTGGTTTAAAATGGTATGTTGATAGGACTGTTGGAAATATATCATTCAACAAATACAGATAAAAAGGGGTTAAACAAATGGACGTGAAATTTCCGATTGGGCACATGCAAGTTCCGGAACAAGTAACGAATGAAGATGTCAACAATTGGCTCAGGGAAATCAATAGCTACACGACGCGGCTTCGCGAAGTGGTGGATTCCTTGAAAGATGAGGACTTGAACAAGACTTATCGAGAAGGCAGCTGGACAGTCCGGCAGCTCGTGCACCATATTGCGGATTCGCAATTGTCTCTCTATCAGCGCCTGAAAATGGCATTGACGGAATACCAGCCGACCGTGTCTGAGTTCGACCAGGACAAATGGGCGTATCTGCCGGATAATCGCCTGCCGGTGGAAAGTTCGATCCGCATACTTGAAGGGCTGAACGAGCGGATTGTCGCGCTCGGGAACTATGTGACAGGCACGCAATTGGAGCGCGTCTTCATCCACGAAACAGACGGGGAGGTTCGCGTCGCTGAAAACCTCGCGAAGCTATCCTGGCACGAAGAGCATCATCTGGCGCATATTCGGATCGCGTTGGGTATGGAGCTTTAGTTTTCCGCTTTTCTTAGTTGTCCCTGTGCATCACACAATTCCAGGGACGAGATTGTTGAAATAGCAGGGTTTCAGATCTTGGATGTCCCTGTGCGTGACACAATTTAAACGTGAAAAGGCCGTGCCGGGAACTGCTGAGTTTCCGGCACGGCCTTTTCTGCGTTAGAGCAGAAGTATGTGCTTAATTGCAAGACTACTCGACATAATCTGACAATAATAGGATACTGGAAGATGAAGATTTCAATTTAAACACAGCTTGTGCGCACGAGTCAGGAAGACTTGAGGTGCAGCGAGCGAAGGGAGAATACATATGGAGAATTCATTAATCCAGGCAGATGATCTGCTGACATTATGGGGCATCATCGTTATCGTCGCGGCGATGAGCATTGTGCTCGAGCAGAAGTACAGCTGGGCTGGGAAGATTTCCGGCGCTGTCATTGCGCTCGTTTCTGCCATCATCTTATCGAATATCGGGATTATCCCGACGGCGTCGCCTGCGTATGATGCGGTGTGGGCGTTTATCGTGCCGCTCGCAATCCCGCTGTTGTTGTTCCATGTGAACTTCAAGAAGATCTGGAAGGAAAGTGGTCGCATGCTGCTGATTTTCCTGATCAGTTCGATCGGGACGGTCGCCGGGACGATCCTCAGCTTCTTCTTGTTAAAAGACACGATTCCGTTTCTCGACCGTATCGGCGGCATGATGAGCGCCTCTTATGTCGGAGGCGGTGTTAACTTTGCGGCGATGACGGCGAAGTTTGAAGCGCCGGAAGATTTGGTGTCCGCTGCGGTCGTTGCGGATAATTTGATGATGGCGCTCGTGTTCATCACGTTGATGGCGATTCCGACATTCGGTTTCTTCCGGAAAACCTACCCGCATCCGCATGTTACGCAAGTGGAGCGGGAAGCTGGCGCGAACGGCGGCAAGACCAACGCCGAAAACTTCTGGAAGCGCCAGGATATTTCCTTGAAAGATATCGCCATGTCACTCGGGACGGCGTTTTTCCTCGTGGTGGTTGCGACGAAGATCGCTGAGTTTTTTGCCGGCATCATTCCGTCCGGAGAAGAAGTCGGGTTCGGCTGGAACTTGCTAAGCGGCTTGATCGGCGACCAGTATTTGGTGCTGACGACTTTGACATTCCTTGCGCTCGCCTTGTTCCCGCGTTATTTCGATGGCATCAACGGCAGCCAGGAAATCGGGACCTTCTTGATTTATTTATTCTTCGTGGTCATCGGTATTCCGGCGTCCATTCCGTTGATCGTCCAAAACGCACCGCTATTGTTGGTCTTTGTCGCGGTCATTGTGATCGTCAACTTGACGGTATCGCTGACGGCCGGGAAATTACTGAAGTACGACCTGGAAGAGATTTTATTGGTCGTTAACGCCAACGTCGGCGGCCCGACAACCGCGGCTGCAATGGCGATCGCCAAAGGCTGGCGCGAACTGATCGGACCGATTTTGGTGGTCGGGACGATTGGCTATGTGATCGGCAACTATATCGGCACGACGCTTGGATTGTGGTTTGCGACGATGATGTAGTGTGGTTGTGTCCCTGTGCAAGACACAATTTCGGGAGTGAAATAGCTGCAGTGGAGGCATTTCGGGTGCGATGCGTCCCTGTGCGTGACACAATTCAATCATCCGGGAGGAGTGGAAGCAATCATGGACGAGGAAAAATGTGATGTGGTGAAACCAAAGGGCGTGAAGGAAAAGAAGCTCGAAGTGATCGATGGCTATACGATCAAGTACCACGCCAATGGAAAAACGATATGGTCGAAAGGAAAAATCGTTGACGGGGAGCCAGAGGGTTACTGGGAATGGTACCGGGCTGACGGGACATTGAAACGCTCAGGCCATTTTGAACAAGGCGAACCGGTAGGCGAATGGATCACGTATGACAGCAAGGGCGAAACGTATAAGGTGACGAATCGGGATAGATAGTGGCTCTGTCCCTGTGCGCCACACAATTCAATCGAAAAAGCCATGGCGAAATTCCGCCACGGCCTTTTTTCATTTCTTATGATTGTTCTGCTTCCTGCACGGCTTTTACGCTATTCGGATCGAAAAATTTATCGACCAAATCGTAGATGGTGATGAGTTCGTATAGAATCGTGAATTCTGGAGGGAACAGAGTTGGGTGAAGTGCGTCATCTGCTGGCACACGTTTACTGTTTTCCCAAAACAGATTGGTGATGCTTTTCAATTGCGCTTGGTGTTTTTCGTGATCGAAATTGATGGAATGCCGCAAGTCGTCTGCAAGTGCCATAACGGCATCCATAATGATTTCCCGCTCGGCTTTTGTCCACTGGATTTGTTGGAACGGGGCGCGAAGCAAAGCATTCAAGTGGTATTCGAAGTTATCGAGAAACAGCAATTGCCGTTCCGCCATTTGAAGTTCGGCTTCGCGGTTGCGGACCCAAGGGTATAGGCTCGCTTCGTCGCGTTGAAAATGTACCAGTTTCTCGGTCTTACGGATTTCGGTCGTCAGCTGCTTCACGATCTTTTGATCTTCCTGAAGATTTGCATCTCCGTCGAAGAGGATAGTGCGGAAAGTATGTTCAAGCATGCTTCCGGCACGCCCGCTGATACCGTGGATGCTTTTTAAGATAGCGGTGCTGTAATTTGGCGGGAACACAAGCATATTGACGGCGGTCGAGACGACCAGGCCGATTGTTGTCGTCCCTAAACGGATGAAGAACGAGAACAGGAAATTGTCATGGATGACTTCCACCATCGCGACAGAGGTTAATGTCGCAACCAGCAAGCCGGCATGTAGATTGAGCCGGAAACAGACCAGGATCGTGGCGACTGCGGCAAGCGTATAGGTAATCGGGGAATTCCCGAACAAGGTGATAAAGAACACGGCAAAGGCTGAACCGATAGCCGAAGCAGGGAAGCGGACCAACCCTTTTTTTATCGAATCACTGACGGTCGGTTCGATTGTCACGATCGCTGTGATGACCGCAAAGACAGGCGGCCAGTTAAACCATAGACAAATCGTGGCAGTCAAAAAGATGGCCAACCCGGTTTTTACTATTCGACTGCCAGCGAATTGAAAGGATCGCATCATATCCAGCCACTATCTCCTTTGCGTAGAATTTCTGTATTTTTAGTATATCATTCGTGTCGAGTGTCCCTGTGCACGGCACAATTTAGCAGGTGAAAAGCTTATACTGCCAGGCTTTCGTCATGTAAGTGCCCCTGTGCACCACACAATTCAAGTCGATTTCCATTAAATCGGTAAAAACTCCCAAATCACTTTAGTTGAATGTTAGAATAAACACATAATTAGCGTGAGGGGTTTTTAGATGACTAGAGAAAACGATAAGGTGCTAACAATTCACAATCTGACGATGAATTATGGTGGCAAAAAAGTATTGAATGGAATCAATCTTGAAGTGGCGAGAGGCGAAATCATCGGTTACATCGGGCCAAACGGTGCGGGCAAAAGCACGACCGTGAAAATCATGCTCGGGCTGATCGATGATTACCAGGGGCAAGTGGTGATTTTCGGGCAGGATATTTCGTCCGGCGATCCATCTTACAAAAAGAAAATCGGTTATGTTCCGGAAAATGCGGAAGCCTACGATAATCTGACGGCGATGGAGTATTTGGTGTTTACCGGAGAACTGTATGGCATGGACCGGGACGCTGCGCAGTCGAAAGCAGAGCGGCTGCTGGGGCAATTCGAATTGCGGGATGTCGGCCATTCCCGGCTGTCTTCATTTTCAAAAGGCATGAAGCAAAAAGTGCTGATCATCGCGAGCTTGCTTCATGACCCGGATTTATTGTTTTGGGATGAGCCGCTCAGTGGGCTTGATGCCAATAGTATGATGGTCATCCAGGAAATCCTGGCGCAATTGGCGGCTCAAGGGAAAACGATTTTTTATTCGTCACATATCATGGACCTCGTGGAGAAAATCAGCAACCGCATCGTTCTGCTGGTAAAAGGGGAAGTGGTAGCGGATGCGACGTTTGAAGAACTGAAGGAAATGAGTGAGGAAGGCTCGCTTTCCGGGATTTTCAATCAATTGACCGGCTTTACCGAGCACCGCAGCAAGGCCAAGGATTTTGTGTCGATCGTCCAGGGAGACGAGGAGTATGCGTGAATTCCAATCCTTGAAATTCCTTGGCGCATTTAAGGGTATTTTCACCCGATTTGGCGTTGATTATGCGGTGATGGAAAAAATACTGCAAATCAAATTGACGATGGACGAGCGGCGCGTGCCGACGATTTTCGGCGATAACGGCAAAAAGAAGAAAGAGGGCAACCAGTTCTTGAAGTCGTTGTGGGTCTACGGGCTTTACAGTTTGATCTTGATCCCGTTTTTATTGCTCGGGGAAAACTATATGTATCAATTGAGCCTCGTTTTTGGCATGATCCTATTCATCTTGATGACATCGATGATTTCCGATTTTTCCGTCGTGCTATTGGATATTCGGGATAAGAACATCATCCAGACCAAGCCGGTGAATAAACAGACTATCGCGGCGGCGAAAATCGTCCACATCATGATTTATATGACCTTTGTCGCCGGTGCTTTTACGACAATTCCGTTTCTGGTCGGCTTGTTCCGGCACGGCATTGTCTTTTCATTGATTTTCCTGTTTGAACTCGTGTTGACGATTTTATTGGTCGTCGTCTTGACGTCCTTGCTGTATTTATTCATCTTGCGCTTCTTCGACGGGGAGAAGTTGAAAGACATCATCAATTACGTTCAGATTTTGCTGTCGGTCGGAGTGGTCGTGGGCTATCAGGTGTTGATCCGGTCGTTTGAATTTGTTGATTTGAACATGGCGTACGCGTTCAGCTGGTGGCATTTCCTCATTCCGCCGCTTTGGTACGGGGCGCCATTTGAAGTATTCTTGAATGGCAATTCGTCGAGTCATTTCATCGCGTTCACGGTGCTCGCGGTGCTGGTGCCGGTCATCGCCATTTTCGGCTATGCCAAACTGATGCCGTCGTTTGAACGCAATCTTGAAAAGCTGTTGAGCGACACGAAAACCCGTAAGAAATCGAGGAATTGGCTGGACGAGGCGGGCGCTAAATGGTTATGCCGTTCGAATGAAGAACGCGTATTTTACCGTTTCGCTGCATCGATGATGAAAAAAGAACGTGAATTCAAACTGAAGGTGTTCCCGGTGCTCGGGATGTCGTTGTTTTTCCCGTTTCTCTTCATTTTCACCTATTCGGTGGACGGCGGCTTGGAAGAGATTTCAGGCGGCAATATGTTCATGTTCATCTATTTCTGCAATGTCATCATTCCGAGCGTCGTATTCATGCTGAAATTTTCGGAAGGCTATAAAGGCAGCTGGCTGTTCAGGGCGGCGCCGATTGAACAGGCATCAAGTGCCTATAGCGGCACCTTGAAAGCCTTTATCGTGAAAATGTATGTGCCGGTTTTTGTGTTCTTGTCCGTGATCTTCCTCTGGATTTTCTCGGCTAGAATTCTCCCGGATTTGGCAGCGGTGTTGCTTGGCGGTCTTCTACAAATATTAATCACTTACAGAATAGTGAACGAAGGTGAATTTCCATTCTCCACTTCCTTCGAATTTGCCCAAGAATCAGGCGGTGCGAAGATGCTGCTTCTGACATTGATCACCGGCGCCTTTATCGGCGCACATTTCCTCGCGAATGCTTTCGATTACGGTATTTATGTGTATCTCGTGGTGTTATTGCTTGCTGTAGGAATCGGCTGGCGACTGGTGTTTCCAAAAAGGAAGAAAGCGGCGGTGGCATTTGGGTAGCGATGTCCCTGTGCAAGACACAATTCGGAGGTCCCGTTCCTCGGTGTAGCAACATTTTGGTGACAGAACGTCCCTGTGCATCACACAATTTGACGCATCCGCGCTGGCGGATGCGTCTTTTTTGGTGTATTTCGATGAATCGTGTGCGCACAGGGACAAACTGTTTGTGTGAACCGGCCCGAAACAGGGAATGCTTCTATATAGTAGCGTAATCCCTTGATTGGATTGGAAAAGGAGAATGTTAACATGCCAGAAAAAAGAGATGAAATCATATTGCGAGGGCTTCGCGAAAACAATTTGAAGAATATCGATTTGAATATCCCGAAAGAGAAGATCAACGTCTTTACCGGCTTGTCGGGTTCGGGGAAAAGTTCGGTCGTCTTCGATACCTTGGCGACAGAAAGCAGAAGGCAGATGACCTTGAACTATCCACTGTACATCCGCCATCAGATGCCTAGATACGAGCGGCCGCATGCCGACTTGATGCAGCATTTGAGCCCAGTGGTGGTCGTGGAACAAAAGCCGGTCAGAGGCAATTCCCGTTCGACGGTCGGCACGTATATGGACATCGACCCGTTGATCCGGCTGCTGTTCTCGAGAATCGGCAGTCCGCCGATCGGTTCGGCGACTGAATTTTCGAGTGAAAGTTCGTTCGGCAACTGTCCGGAATGCAATGGCTTCGGGGAAGTCGTGACGCCGGATATTCACAAGCTGATCGACCACACGAAATCAATCCGGGAGTCCGCGGTGCGCTTCAAGCCGCTTGCGCCTCCTGGTTGGCAAGGCAGATGGATGAGGGACGGCGGATTGTTCGATCCCGATCTCCCCATCAAAGATTTCACGGAAGAAAAGTACAATCTGCTCGTATACGGTCCGCCGGAAGGAGAACGTGCATTTAGCACTTATTATTACAAAGAAGGCGATCGCGAAATCGAGTGGGACGGTCTGCTTCCGAGGTTTATTCGCTTGTACATCAACCGGGACCTGACGAAACTGAAAATCGTCTCCCAGGAAGACGTCTTGGCGTTGACGACGCGTACCCCGTGCCCGGTTTGTGAAGGTTCTGGACTCAATCCGAGAGTGCTGGAGTGCAAAATCAACGGCTTGAACATCGCCAATTATGCCCGTTTGGAATTGACGGAACTGCTTGGTGAACTGGAGAAAATCGACGACCCGATCGGCAAGTCGATTGCACAGCAAGCGCATCCGAGCGTAAAGCAGCTGGTCGGTTTGGGGCTCAGCTATTTGAGCTTGTCGCGCAAAATGGGCACTTTGTCCGGCGGGGAAGCGCAACGCGTGAAAATCGCACGCCACCTCGGCAGCAGCCTCAATAACATCACCTATATTTTTGACGAGCCGAGCGCCGGTTTGCATCCCGAAGAAATCAATATGTTGACGCATATGCTGGAAAGTTTGCGGGACAATTACAATACCGTCGTCGTCATCGAACACAATCTGGCGGTCATCAAGACAGCGGATGAAATCATTGAAATGGGGCCGGGCGCAGGCAGAAGCGGCGGTGAAGTGGTCTATCAAGGCGGGCAGGAAGGCTTGAAGAAAGCTTCCGCCATCACGGATTTGGACCACACCGTAACGGTGAATGAACAGCCGAGAACAGCTGAAAACACGTTTTCGATCAAAAATGCATCGGATAATAATTTGAAAAATATCAGCGTGGAAATTCCACAGAATGCCCTCGTCTCGGTGTGCGGCGTTTCAGGTTCGGGAAAAAGCTCGTTGATGTTTGGCGCATTTACCGGCAATTATCCTGAAACGATTGCGGTCGGCCAAGGCAGCATCGGCACGTCCAGCCGTTCGACGCTCGCAACGTACATGGGCATCATGAGTGACATCCGGTCGATTCTCGCAAAACAAACCGGACAGCCGGCGGGCTTGTTCAGCTTTAATTCACTGGGCGCCTGCCCGGTATGTGAAGGCAAAGGCATCACCACGCCGAACGTCGCTTTTGCGGATCCCGTGACGGTGACTTGTGAAGCATGCAAGGGCATGAGGTATTCAGATGAAGCTTTGTCTTACCGATATAAAGGAAAAAACATTGTGGAAATTTTGGAGTTGACGATCGACGAAACGAATGAGTATTTGGAAATGCCCAAAATCGTCAAAAAAGTGGATACGTTAAAAGATGTCGGCTTAGGCTATCTGACACTTGGGCAAACGACGGGCTCGTTAAGCGGAGGCGAAGTGCAGCGTTTGAAGCTCGCGAGCCACCTGAAAAAAGAAGGGCAGATCTATTTATTGGACGAACCGTCACTCGGTTTGCATACCCGAGACAATGCCCATCTGTTGGACGTCTTTCAAGCACTCGTCGACAAAGGCAATTCGGTCATCCTCATCGAGCACAACCTGAACTTGATCGCAGCGAGCGACTGGGTCATCGAAATGGGCCCAAGCGGCGGCAAAAAAGGCGGCGAAGTGCTGTTTGAAGGCACGCCGCAAGAGATGCTCGAAGCGGATACTTTGACCGCGAAATGGATGAGAGATGGTGTGAAAGGATAGAGCGGCAGCGTTCTGTCTATCCCTGTGCAAGACACAATTCGAGCACAAGAAACCTTGATATAGCAGCGTTTTGTCACTAGCACGTCCCTGTGCATGACACAATTCATCCGATTCATTCCAGGAAACCGTTTCACCGGCTGGCAAAAACGGGAAGGTAGAAAGAAAGAGGCACATATTGCCAGTGACTATTATCTTTCGGGAGGATGAACGCATCATGGATGAACGCACATTGAAGAAAACCCAACTGTTCACGATCTTGAACCTGGTTGCTTATTTCACGACGCTTGGCGTCAATTACCTCGGATCATCAGGATTCTTTAACGGCAACACGCAGAAAGACATTTCGGATAAATACATGACGCTCATTTCGCCGGCGCCGTTTACGTTTTCGATTTGGGGGGTCATTTATACGCTCGTGCTGGTGACGCTCGTTTATTTATTCATTAAACGAAAAGACGATAAGGTCAGCCGGCTGGTGCTGCTGATCTCACCGTTATTCATCGCGAGTTCGCTGTTTAATATGGGCTGGATTGTGGCGTTTTCGTATGAGGCGCTTGGCATCTCGACTTTGTTGATCTTGGGGCTATTGTTCTCCTTGCTGTTCATCGTCGAACGGATCTACAAGCATCGCTCCGAGTTTCCATCGACATTGGCAGGGCTTGCGTTCACGTTATACGGCGGCTGGGTATTCATCGCGACAATCGTCAACATCTCGCTGTTGCTGGTGCAATTGGAATGGAACGGTTTCGGCATTTCGGATTCGGTGTGGACCATCATCGTCCTCGGAATCGCCATCGCGTTTGTGCTGTTCTACTTGTCGCGCTTCAAAAACGCAGCGTTTCCGATTCCGCTCGCTTGGGCATTTTTCGGCATCTATAGTTCGTATGCGAACGGTCAGCTCGACCCGGCGATGGCTTCGGTCATCCAGGGCGTGTTAATAGCAGGTATCGTCATTTTCCTGGCGGCGGTCGTTTGGCGTTTCATTAAAAATGGCAATGCGCTGTTCTTGAAACAGCCAGCCCGTGAATAGAATAAGCACGGATTTGAGGGAATTGTAAGTTTGTTTAAATCCGAAAACATTCGGGAACAACTAGTGACAGAATGATTTTCAGAGGAGGAACTATCAATGGCTAAAGTATTAGCAGTGCTATCAAGTGGACATAAAGATACGGAGAACAATTACGAAACCGGCTGGTGGGCAGAAGAACTGTTCGCACCGATGGAAATTTTAAAGAACGCAGGACATCAAGTGGAGCTCGCTTCGCCAAAAGGCGGCAAACCGACGCTTGACGAAGTCAGCATCAGTGAAGAGTATGACCCAGAAGGCAAGTACAAGAAAATGTACGAATCCGGCCTTGCGGACAACACGAAAAAATTATCGGATGTGAACGCGAAAGAATATGACGCGATTTTCATCGTCGGCGGACACGGCGCGATGTATGACCTCGCGGAAGATGAAACGCTTCACGGCATCATCAACGCTGTATACGACAACGGCAAGATCGTGTCGGCAGTGTGCCATGGACCTGCACCGTTGATCTGGACGAAACGCCCAGACGGCCAAAGCATCATCGCTGGATTGGACGTTACTGGGTACCCGGAAGCTGTCGAACCTGAAGGTCTCCCGGAAATCCTGCCATTTAGCTTGGAAGGCAAAATGAACGAAGTGGCCAATTACACCGCAGACGAAAAAGTGGTGTGGGGCAATGAGCAAGTATTGACGGGCCGCGACCCATTTGCTTCTGAAGCATTGGCTGAGGAATTGGTCAAAGCATTGGATAACAAAAACAACTAAGTGATAGGCGACAACCGCCATCTCGATAAGCAAGGCTTTGCATCGTTCTCGTGCAAAGCCTTGTTTTTTTTATTTAAATGAAGATGCTCCTGCGCTAGCTTTTCGTGAAATCTTTTCTCAGTGCAAGATGAGCCGCAGCGAAGTTGTTTGAAGCAAGCAGGGGGAATTATTTAGGAGGCAGAGCAGGAATATTTAAACAAAAATTCAGAAAAATATATTGACAGCGCTTTCTTTTAAGTATAACTTATAGATAACAAGTTAAGAGTTGTGTTGGAGACCCGGAGATTCGCACATTAATGAGTACTTCTATCGAGGAGAACTTTCATTAATTGCGGATTTTTTTAATGGGCATTTGCACAGCTGTTGCTTTAAAAGGAAAGGAAGTGTTAAGCATGTCAGAGTTTTTAGCAGAATTGATCGGGACCATGATCTTGATTATTTTCGGCGGCGGTGTAGTGGCGGGAGTAGTCTTGAAAGATTCCAAGGCTGAAGGCAGCGGGTGGGTCGTCATCACGATTGCGTGGGGGCTGGCCGTTACGATGGCGGTGTACGCAGTGGGCAGTTTTTCAGGAGCCCACGTCAATCCGGCGGTGACGTTTGGATTGGCATCTGTAGGCGAGTTCCCGTGGTCGAAAGTTCCGATGTATATTCTCGCCCAAATGATCGGCGCGATTATCGGCGCAGTAATCGTCTTTTTGAATTACTTGCCGCATTGGAAGATTACGGAAGATCAAGGAGCGAAATTAGCTGTATTCTCCACGGGTCCCGCTGTTCGAAGCCCATTTTCGAATTTAGTCAGTGAGATTATTGGAACTGCTGTGTTGGTAATGGGGTTGCTATTCATTGGCGCCAATGACTTTACAGATGGCTTGAATCCTTTGATTGTTGGAGCTCTGATTATTGCAATCGGCATGTCGCTCGGCGGCACTACAGGCTATGCCATTAATCCGGCGCGTGACCTTGGCCCCCGTATTGCACATGCTTTACTTCCTATTCCTGGAAAAGGTAGTTCGGACTGGAGCTATGCCTGGGTGCCAGTTGTCGGCCCGATTTTCGGCGGTATTTATGGCGCAGTTTTCTATAAAGCTTTCTTCACAAGTGATTACAGCCTGTTGTTCTGGGGCTTGAGCATAGTAATGGCCGGCATCTTGATTGGGGCAGCAAGCGCCGAATTGAAAAAAGGCCGTACTGTAGCGAATGAAATCGAAGACACGTTAGTGGATGACAAATAACGATTGATCAAAACACCATTCGAGGAGGAATAATTGATGACTAAAGATTACATTATGGCGATTGACCAAGGAACAACGAGTTCACGGGCGGTATTGTTCAACCACAAAGGAGAAATCGTAGGAACTGGCCAGCAGGAGTTTGAACAGTTTTTCCCGAAACCGGGCTGGGTAGAGCATGACGCGAATGAAATCTGGACCTCAGTTTTAGCTTGTATGGCAGGAGCCTTGCGCACGGCGGACATTGAAGCAAATCAAGTGGCAGGAATCGGCATCACCAACCAGCGCGAAACGGCTGTCGTTTGGGACCGCAACACGGGAAAACCGATCTACAAAGCGATTGTCTGGCAATCGAGACAAACGGCGGACATTTGCGGAGAGTTGAAAGCACAAGGCCACGAGGAGTTGTTCCGCAAGAAAACGGGTTTGTTGATTGACGCTTATTTCTCAGGAACGAAAGTGAAATGGATTTTGGATAATGTCGAAGGCGCGCGGGAGAAAGCAGAAAACGGCGATTTGATGTTCGGAACGATCGATACGTGGCTCGTCTACAAACTATCTGGCGGCGCTGCGCATATTACCGATTACAGCAACGCTTCCCGTACGCTGATGTACAATATTTATGATTTGGAATGGGATCAGGAATTGCTGGATATTCTGACGGTGCCGAAAAGCATGCTGCCGGAAGTACGCCAATCGTCTGAAGTCTATGCCAATACAATCAATTATCATTTCTTTGGCAATGAAGTGCCGATCGCCGGCATCGCAGGTGACCAACAGGCTGCGTTATTCGGCCAAGCCTGCTTTGAAAAAGGGATGGCTAAAAACACGTATGGAACAGGCTGTTTCATGCTGATGAACACGGGGGAAGAAGGCGTCGTTTCCGAACACGGCTTGTTGACGACATTGGCATGGGGCATCGACGGCAAAGTGGAATACGCGCTTGAAGGCAGTATCTTCGTTGCCGGTTCTGCGATTCAATGGCTGCGCGATGGCTTGAAGATTTTGGACACCGCACCGGAAAGTGAGCAATACGCCACTTCCGTCGAATCAACAGACGGCGTCTACATGGTGCCGGCATTTGTCGGACTCGGCACGCCTTACTGGGATACGGACGCTCGCGGCGCCATTTTCGGCTTGACGCGCGGCACCACACGGGCGCATCTCATCCGCGCAACGCTTGAATCACTCGCTTACCAGACGAAAGATGTCGTGAACGTCATGATCGAAGACGCGGGCATCGAACTGAAAACTTTGCGTGTGGATGGCGGAGCGGTAGCGAACGATTTCCTCGTGCAATTCCAGAGCGACATTTTGGACGTGCCAGTTGAACGTCCGGTCATCCAGGAAACGACAGCGCTCGGCGCAGCTTACTTAGCTGGATTGGCAGTTGGTTTCTGGGAAAGCAAGGAAGAGATCGCGCAGCAATGGAAAGTCGATAAAACCTTCACCAGCGAAATGCCAGCTGAACAAAGTGAAAAACTGTACGATGGTTGGAAAAAAGCGGTGGAAGCTACTAGAGCATTTAAAAACTAACACTCAAATAACAGTAAGCTAGTGTGAAAGCAGCAGCATTCAGGGGACCGGGACCATCTGCAGATTATATTCTGTGATGTCTTCAGGTCCCTGTTTTTTTTACCAATCGCCATTCAGTTTTTCGAATGAAGGAGAGGGATGGAAATGAAGTTTTCCAGTTATGATCGACAGGAAAGTTATCACCATTTGGAAAATCAGCACTGGGACCTGCTGGTGATCGGCGGCGGAATCACGGGTGCCGGCATCGCCTTGGATGCCACAGCAAGAGGTTTGAAAACAGCGGTCATTGAAATGCAGGATTTCGCTGCAGGCACCAGCAGCCGGTCGACCAAACTCGTTCACGGCGGCTTGCGCTATTTAAAACAATTCGAAGTGAAAATGGTCGCCGAAGTCGGCAAGGAACGTGAAATCGTCTATGAAAACGGCCCGCATGTAACCACACCGGAGTGGATGCTTTTGCCGTTTTATAAAGGCGGAACGTTTGGGCCCTTAAGCACAAATCTCGGCTTGCGGGTTTACGATTTTCTGGCCGGCGTGAAGAAAGGCGAAAGACGCAAGATGCTGAGCCGGGAAGAAACCTTGCGGCGCGAGCCTTTATTGAAGAAAGAAGGCTTGAAGGGCGGAGGTTATTATGTAGAGTACAAGACGGATGATGCACGCCTGACGATAGAAGTCATGAAAAAAGCCGTCGAGAAGGGAGCCCTTGCTTTAAACTACGCAAAAGTGACGGAGTTTATTTACGAGAACCAGAAAGTGCTCGGTGTGAAAGTGGAGGACCAGATAACCCGTAATGTCCATCATGTGTATGCAAAGAAAATCATTAATGCTGCCGGTCCTTGGGTCGATACATTAAGGGAAAAAGACCAGTCGAAAGAAGGCAAAACACTGCAACTGACAAAAGGAATCCATTTGGTTTTCGATGGCAAACGGTTTCCTTTAAAGCAAGCGATTTATTTCGACATGCCGGACGGGCGTATGGCGTTTGCCATCCCGCGTGAAGGCAAAGTCTATGTCGGCACGACCGATACGGTGTATAAAGCGGATATCGCCCATCCGACGATGACCCGTGCTGACCGTGATTACGTTTTGCGCGCCATCGAATTCATGTTCCCGGAAGTAGGCATCGGGGTGCGAGATATCGAATCGAGTTGGGCGGGATTGCGTCCGCTTATCCGCGAAGAAGGAAAAGATCCATCGGAAATTTCTAGGAAAGATGAGATTTTCATCTCAGAGTCCGGGTTGATCTCGATTGCCGGTGGGAAATTGACCGGCTACCGCAAAATGGGTGAAAACGTAGTCGATCAAGTGGCCGCACAATTGCAGAAAGAACAAGGCATTCGTTTGACGAAAGTCTCCACAAAGCAATTGCCGATTTCTGGAGGGGAAGTTGGAGGTTCCAAGCAATTCGAGAAATTCCGGGTGGACCGGGAACAGCAGGCGATGCAACTCGGATTGAATGGTCGCACAGCCCAAATGCTAACCCATCGTTACGGCGCCAATGTCGATCAAGTGTTAGCCATTTTTTCGACTGGCCGGGAACATGCGGAACAGGCCGCTCTCGATCCGCTTGTTTACGCGATGCTCCGCTATGCGATGGAATATGAGGCAGCATATAAACCGGTCGATTTTTTCGTGCGCCGGACAGGTGCCCTGTATTTCAACATTGAGTGGGTTCACGTCTACAAAGAAGCCGTTATTTCATATATGGCGAAAGAATTTGCTTGGAGTGACGAACAGGCAGCTGCTTATACGGAAGAATTAAATACGGCGTTGTACGAAGCGGTAAATCCGGTAGAAGACCACTGAAACTGAGTGGAATCCTGGTGTCAGAAGCAAGTCGAATCGTCTATGTTCTATTATACTAGCTACCGTTCAAATTGTATTTACACACGCGACTGTTGTCTGTCGCGTGTGTTTTTTTATTGTGCTCACTAACAGAGGCGGCTTTTGGGTAGAAAAGCGAGGGCGTTCAAAAGCTTGGGCTTTATCATAACGGCTTCTGCGCCAAATAGCACTACAAGGCTTTTAAATATGAGTTTAGTAGGAAATCAGGTCTTGAATTGTGTGATGCACAGGGACGTGCGAGTCTCAGCACTATACGAAATCCCTTGCCCCGACTAGCTTCCGGGATAAACATCTCCCGTGAATTGTGTGGTGCACAGGGACAAACACATCCCGGCCAACCATATAGTTTGAGTTCCTGATAATGTAAGAGTAATCTGAAAATATAACTGAGAGGAGTGAAAGTGGATGAACAAAGCAATTCCAGAAGTGACATTGAACGACGGAACGACCTTGCCGGTTACAGGGCTCGGTACATATGGATTGTGGGGCAATGCCGGAGCAAACTCGGTCAGCAGCGGGATCAACGCTGGCTACCGCTTGATTGACACGGCGTATAATTATGAGAATGAAGGCGCGGTCGGGGAAGGCATCAAACGCAGCGGCATTTCCCACGATGATTTATGGATCACCTCCAAACTGCCGGGGCGTTATCATGAATACGACAAAGCAATGGTGGCGATTCAAGAATCGTTATACCGTTCGAAGCTGGATTATTTCGATCTCTACGTCATCCACTGGCCGCTTCCGAATCAAGACTTGTACGCCGAAGCCTGGCAGGCGCTGATCGATGCGCAAAAATGGGGGCTTGTCCGGTCGATTGGCGTGAGCAACTTCCTGCCTGAACATCTCGAGCGCATCATAAAGGAGACCGGGGTGACGCCGAGTTTGAACCAAGTGGAGCTGCATCCGTTCTTCAACCAGGAAGAACAGCGGAGAGCCCACGCGGAACATCATATCCAAACGCAGTCATGGAGCCCGATAGCGAGAGCGGCCGATATCCTGTCGAATGACACTGTCAGCAAAATCGCAGAAAGCCATCACAAAACGATCCCTCAAGTGGTGCTGCGCTGGCAATACCAAATCGGTTCTGTGTCCATTCCGCGCTCGACTTCCCCGACGCGTCAGCGCGAAAATCTGGATATTTTCGATTTTGAATTAAGCGAAACCGAAATGACGGCGATCGCTGGATTGTCCCGCCCAGACGGCAGGCTGTTTGGTATGGATCCGGCAACTCACGAAGAGTTTTAAAGAAGTATCGACCGATATAGTGTACAAAAACACATCCGCAGCATGCGCCTGCCGGGTGTATTTTTATGCTCGAATTGTTTGGCGCACAGGGACAAAAATCGGTTCGCTAAACTGAACCCCCGCGCTGCGCCTCATATCTCGGCGAATCCGGTGTTCAGAATTGTGTGGTGCACAGGGACGGGCCAATCAGGTACTATAGAACAATAGAGACTGAAGACAGAGAGGGATGAGCCCATGCCACTGCAAATCGTGCGCAACGATATCACCAAAATGACAACCGATGCCATCGTCAATGCCGCAAACTCCAGCCTGAAGATGGACGGCGGTGTATGCGGGGCAATTTTCCGGGCAGCGGGGCCGAAGCAGCTGCAGGAAGCGTGCGACAGAATCGGCCATTGTGCGGTCGGGGAAGCGGTGCACACCGAAAGCTTTGCGTTGGATGCAAAGTTCGTCATCCATACGGTCGGACCTGTTTGGGAAGGCGGAGGTCACAATGAAGAGACCTTGTTGCGCAATTGCTACCGCAACTCGCTGCAACTTGCCGCCGAGCTTGGCTGTGAGTCGATTGCTTTTCCGCTCATCTCGACCGGTATCTTCGGCTATCCGAAAGAACCGGCGTTGCGTGTGGCGACGGAAGAGATTGATACCTTTTTGAACTTGCGCGATATGGACGTCTATCTGGTCGTCTTGGACCAGCAGTCGTTTGGCATTAGCCAGAAGCTTTATGAATCGATTGAAACATTCATCAATGAACAGGAAGCGTCGGTTTTAGAAGACCGGGCTGTCCGTTATCGCGACCAGCAGCCACTGGAAATCCCGATGTACGAACCGAAAGAAGTGCTGGAACAGGAACTGAGCCTCGAAGAGTTCTTGGAAGAGCTGGACGAATCCTTTTCGAAGCGTCTGTTCAGGTTCATTGACGACCGAGGCATGACCGATGCCGAGACCTATAAAAAGGCGAATCTCGACAAGAAGCTGTTTTCCAAAATCAGAAACTCCCCAGGCTACACGCCGAAGAAAAAGACCATCCTGGCGTTTGCGATCGCGCTCGAACTGGATCTCGACGAGACGGAGGAACTGCTCGGGACGGCGGGCTACCGCTTGTCGAACAGCCATAAATTCGACTTGATCGTCCGTTATTTCATTGAGCGGGAACAATACAATATCTTTGAAATCAATGAAGCCTTGTTTGCATTTGATGAAGCGCTTCTTGGTTCGTAAAAGATTCTATACAGTTTCTAAATTAGAAACAGCCCTGTTCACGGAACGGGGCTGTTTTATATTTGCGAATTTATCGGACGAGGACTTTCTCCAAAAATTTCTTTGTACGTTCTTCTTGAGGAGATGAAAATAGAACTTCTGGTTTTCCTTCTTCAACAATATAGCCATCCGCGATAAAAACAACGCGGTCGGATACTTCGCGAGCGAAATGCATTTCATGTGTCACAATGATCATTGTCTGGCCTTCTTGCGCTAAATCTTTGATGACGGTTAATACTTCACCGACGAGTTCAGGGTCCAGAGCCGATGTAGGTTCGTCAAATAACAATACATCTGGTTTTAAAGCGAGAATGCGTGCAATAGCGGCTCGCTGCTTCTGGCCTCCCGAAAGCTGTTCGGGATAATGGTTTTTATGAGCTGATAAACCAACCTTATGGAGCAGTTCTTCTGCTTCTGTTACAACTTCCTGTTTGTCTCGTTTTTGGACGATTAGCGGTGCTTCGATAACGTTCTCGATAACCGTTTTATGCGGAAATAGATGAAAATGCTGAAATACCATTCCAGAGTACTGCTGTATATCGACTTTCTGTTTTTTTGATGGTGCCTTGCCGTTAAAAGTGACAACTACATCCTTGATTTTAAGTGATCCTGAGGTAGGGGACTCTAATAAATTCAAGCACCGAAGTAATGTGGTCTTACCTGATCCGGACGGTCCGATGATGCTAAGAACTTCGCCTTGTTCGATTTCGAGGGAAATGGACTTTAAGACTTCGTTGTCATTAAAGTTTTTGCTGAGCTGATCGACTTTAATCATTTTCAAAACTCCATTCACGTCATGACATAACGATTTGCTTTTTTCTCTAAATAATCCTGCAGTAAGGTGACAACTGAACAAATTGCCCAATAAATGAGTGCCACTAGAATATACAGGGTCAAGCTTTCATAAGTTTGTCCAACAACGACCTTCGCCCGGTAGAACATCTCGGAAACAGTAATGACCATGGCAAGTGAGGTGCCTTTTATAATGTCCATAAAAATACTTGATAAAGGTGGCAGCGCAATGCGCGTACCCTGTGGCAAAATGATGCGCCGCATTGTTTGCCAGTAAGTCATTCTGAGAGTTTCCGCCGCTTCCCATTGACCTTTTGCTACCGATGAGATGGCCGACCGAATCACTTCGGCCGTATAGGCGGAGAAGTGGATACTAATGCCGATGATGGCGGCTGTCAATGGTTGCATATCGATACCGACCATCGGAAACCCGAAATACAGGATGAATAAAATAACAAGAAGGGGCGTTCCGCGCATAAATGAGATAAATAGGCGTGTAGGAAAGGAAATCAAAGCTAGTTTATTCATGCGGGCAAGGGCAACGAACAACCCTAGAAATAGAGCGAGAAGCATGCTTACAATTGCGATCAATAGAGTATACCAAGCTCCTTCCAAGATAAACGGAAGAGCCTCTATTGCGACTTCTATATTAAAAAGATATTCCCATTTAAACTCAGACATATTTTATCTCCTTTGGATGTGCAGGATAGAAAAAAGAGGAATCAAAGGATTCCCCTGTAGGATTATTCAACTTCAACTGGCTTTGTGACGTCAGCACCTAAAAATTCAAGTGAGATTTCCGTCACGGTGCCATCTTCGATTAATTCTGTAAGGGCGGCATCAAGTTGTTCTTTCAATTCCGGACTGTCTTTTTGCATCACTAAGCCACTGCTGTTAGGAGAAAACTTCACATTTTCAGCAAGCTTCAATCCAGGTTTGTCGAATTGTTCTAGTGCTTGAATTAGTACTAAATAATCATTAAGTGTAGCATCAACGCGTCCTTGCACAATTTCAGGAAGCACAGTATCTGATCCAGTATAGACCACTACCTCAGCGCCTTGTTCTTTAGCATAGTCGGAGTAATTGCTCGTCGCAGCTCCACCAACTTTCTTACCTGCTAAATCATCCACCGTTGTAATTCCAGAATCATCATTCTCCCGGACAATGGCTGATCCATAGGAATGCTTGACGGGAACTGTAAAATCAAATTTCTCGAGGCGTTCTTCTGTAATCGAAAAGTCATTTGCTGCAATATCGATCTGACCATTTCTTAGTGCGGGCAAAAGGCCGTCAAATTCCATCGTTTTAAATTCAACTTCTAGGCCTAGCTTATCCCCAATCGCCCGTACTACTTCTACATCAAAGCCAGTCAATTCTTTCGTTGTTTCATCGAAGTAGGTAACCGGAAAATATAAACCTTCTGTACCCACTACTAATTTGCCTGATTCCTCAATTCGTTCCCACGAATTCTGTTCGCCTGATTCAGAAGCGCTGGCAGAACTATTGGAATCCTCATTACCGCATGCAGCTGCGATTAATGCTGTTGCTGAAATCAGTGTAAAAAGCAAAAACTTTTTCGACTTTTTCATATGTATGACACCATCCTTAATGAAGTTAGCGCAACAGCAATGGTTCTTCATGAAACCAAACAAAAAAACCTCTTCAATAAGAAGAGGTTTGCATCTCAAAAAAAAAGATTTCAACTCTTCTTATCTCTCAAGCGATTCGCTTGTTGGATTTGGCACAGTACCCGAAAAGAGTCCGCTGCCGAGGTTTCGTAGGGCCAATCCCTCCACCTCTCATGATAAGAACGTATTAACTATTCAGCTATATTAAGACCATACCATCGACATTTAATGAGGTCAATATGTATTCCTATATATTTAGTAGGGATTTAATTTTTTCGAAGATAAACGTAAAGTTTCATCTGCTACTCCTGCTTTTTAGTACATAAATTATGTCGTGCAGTGAGTTGATTGGTTTGTAAAAGGTCGCTTTAAAAGCGACCTTTTTTCTATTGGAAAATCGTATCCTTGGGGTAGCAAGTAACCTGAAGGAGGAAATTGAGATGAAAAATGAAACGACAGAATTGGTGTTTATTCTCGACAAGAGCGGTTCGATGGCGGGGCTCGAAAAAGATACGATCGGCGGCTTTAATGCCCTAATCGACAAACAGCGAAAGCTCCCAGGCGAGGTCCGCGTGACGACGGTTCTATTCAACCACGAATACGAGCTGCTTCACGATCGGATTTCGCTCGAAGGTATTTCGCCGATGACGGATAGCGATTATGAAGTAGGCGGCATGACGGCTTTGCTCGATGCGGTCGGCTCGACAATCCAAAAGATCAGCAATGCGCAAAAAGGGACATTGAAAAAGCACCAGGCCGATCAAGTGATGTTCGTCATCACGACGGATGGCCTGGAAAACTCCAGCTGTGAATACACATACAAGAAAATTAATGAAATGATTGCCTCGAAAAAGACGGCTGGGTGGGAATTCATTTTTCTCGGTGCGAACATCGACGCGGCCGCGACCGCAAAGAAATTCGGTGTCGACGAAGATTTTGCGGTGGATTACCATGCGGATGCGGAGGGGACGGAGTTGAATTATCAAGTGTTGAGCGAAGCGGTGAGTTCGTTCCGGACCGGGAAAAAGATTGGCCGGGAGTGGAAGAGGGAGATTGAGCGGGATTATGAAGCTCGCGGAAATAAAGAAAAGCAATAATAAGTGAAATTTATTCGAAAACGAGGGGGATTCATCATGAAAAAAGTATTTAAGATTGGCTGTCTCGGCATCATTGGCCTATTTGTATTAATGGCCATACTGGTTGCATTAGTCGGAGGAGGAGAAGATTCCACTGAAACCGAGGGCCCGACAGAAACAGCTCCGGCAACAGAAGAAACCGCAACCGAAGAAACTTCTTCGGAAGAAGCAGAGGAACCAGCTGAAACGGAAGAAGCCGCTGAAACGGAAGAACCGGTTGAAGAAGAGCCAGCTGAGCCGGAAGTATCGACTGAGTTTGAATCTGCATTGAATCAAGCACAGACCTATTCAGATACCATGCATATGTCGAAAGCCGGTGTGTTCGATCAATTGACTTCTGAATACGGCGGACAGTTCCCAGAAGATGCTGCACAATATGCGATCGACAATGTGGATGCAGATTGGAATGCGAACGCTTTGGAGTCGGCCAAGACTTATCAGGAAAGCATGAGTATGTCCAAGGAAGCTATTCGCAATCAATTGACTTCTGATTATGGCGGTCAATTTACACAAGAAGAAGCTGACTACGCGGTCGAAAATTTGGAATAAACCAAAAAGATGAGCCCCGGCAAAACTGCCGGGGCTCATCTTTTTTCATTTAAACCGTTTCAACTTCCGAATCCACTTGCTTCGCAGCGCGGTACTTCATGATCTGTGCGATATACCATAAAGCGATAGCCAGCGTGATGACCGAGCCGATCATGGCGGCGATGTGGTATTCCATATTCAAGCCTTCCGGTGCGTAGAAGATGTACATGGAGACGACGCCTGTCATGAACATGGCCGGTACGCCGCTGATCCAGTGCATTTTGTAGTTCTTGAGCAAATACATCGTCGCTGTCCACAGCATAAATGTCGCGACCACTTGGTTGGTCCAGCCGACGTAGCGCCACAAGAAGGTGTAGTCGATCGTCGCCATGTAGAACGTCGGGATGGCGAGCGGGATGGTGATCAATAGGATTCTCAAAGTGCCGTCAGTCTTGGTGAACTTCGACAGCAAGTCAGCCAAGATCATGCGCGATGAGCGAAGCGCGGTATCGCCCGTTGTGATCGGCAAGATGATGACGCCGAAGATCGCGAGGATGCCACCGAGAGTACCAAGGAGCGAGATCGAAATTTCATTGACCACGCCTGATGGCCCGCCAGCTGCAAGTGCTGCGCCAAGTCCTTCAGTTCCGTTGAAGAAGGTCATGCCAGCAGCCGCCCAGATCAAAGCGATAATGCCTTCGATGACCATGGCGCCGTAGAAGATTTTACGGCCGTCAGTTTCTTTTTTCATCGTGCGGGCGATGATCGGGCTTTGCGTGCTATGGAAGCCGGAGATTGCGCCGCAAGAAACGGTAACCATCAATAGCGGCCAGATTGGTAATTCGCCTGGATGCAAATTGCTGAAGGTCAAGTTCGGCATTGGTTTTCCTGAGAACACGAGTGCCACGGCTACTGCGATGGCCATGAACAACAGGATGCCGCCGAGTAGCGGGTAGATGCGGCCGATGATGCGGTTGATCGGCAAGATCGTTGCAAGAACGAAATAAGCAAAAATAAGTGCAAGCGCCCAGATAAAGGAGATCGGCGTGATTTGTGCGATCAATTGAGCAGGGCCAGCCGTGAAGGCAGCCGCTACGAGCAGCATCAACACGAGCGACAAACCGTTGATGAAGACTTTTGCGTTCTTGCCTAAATAACGCCCGACAAGAGTAGGGAATTGCGCTCCGCCGTGGCGCATCGACATCATACCGGAAAAGTAATCGTGGACGCCGCCTGCAAAGATGCAGCCAACGACGATCCAGATGAATGCGACGGGTCCGTAGAGTGCGCCAGCTACAGCGCCGTAGATCGGGCCGAGCCCTGCGATGTTCAAGAGTTGGATCAAATTGCCTTTCCACCAGCTCATCGGCACATAGTCGATGTTATCGGCCTGCGCGTATGCGGGTGTTGGAGTTGTATCGTCGACGCCGAATACCTTTTCGATAAATTTTGAATAAAAAACGTATCCCAATATTAAGAGTGCAAGTGCTGCGAAAAATGTAATCATATGCGTCGTCCTCCTGGTGTCAGTGATATATCGTATACACATGATAGCATCTTTTGACGAAAATTAAAGTTAATATTTCGAAAAAACTAATATTTCTATTTATATATAGCAAACCGATAGATAGTTGATAAGATAATCGGGAGTGAAAGCGTATCCAATGGGTTTTGAGGACTAAAGATATTTTGCAGTTGTTCACACAAGTTCGTGAAGTTCTGAATTTCATTATCTTGAAATAAAAGTAAAGTGAAACATTCATTCCAGACATCGGATAGATTTGATGTTATGTGACACATCGGCGTGATTGCATTATGCTTGAACTCTAGTACATAAAGAGAAGAGGGAATAGATCATGAATTTCGGAATCATTGGAACAAATTGGATCACCGATCGATTCATCAAAGCAGCGAAGCAGCATCCTGATTTCCGCATCGGCGCCGTGTATTCGAGAAGTGAAGAGACCGGCCGTGCATTTGCGGATAAATACGGGGTGGAGGCGGTCTATACCGACATGAAGCAGATGTTCGAAGAAGGCGGAATTGACACCGTCTATATCGCTTCACCGAATGCGTTTCACGCTGAACAAAGCCTGCTCGCGATGCAACACGGCGTGCATGTGCTTTGCGAAAAGCCGGCTGTTGTCAGCCTGGACGAGATGGACCGGGTGATTGCGGCTTCACAGGAAACCGGCATGACCTATATGGAAGCGATGAAGTCGACCGTGACGCCGACTTTCCTGCGGCTGAAAGAAGAGCTGCATAAAATCGGCCCGGTCCGCCGGTATGTGTTTCATTACAACCAGTATTCGTCTCGCTACGATAAATACAAAGAAGGCATCGTCGAAAATGCTTTCAAGCCTGAACTCGGCAACGGCGCGAAAACCGATCTCGGCGTTTACGGTTTGGCGCCGCTCGTCCATCTGGCGGGTGAGCCCCAGTCCGTGTTGCGCAACCGCTACCTGTTGTCGACCGGGGCGGAAGGGCAAGGCAGCATGATTCTTGATTACGGCGAATGCGAAGCGATCGTCATGTACTCGAAAATTTCGGATTCGTATTTGCCGAGTGAAATCCAAGGAGAAAACGGCGTCGTCGAAATCGACAGAATCAGCGACCCGAAACACGTGCTGATCAAATACCGCGACGGCACGACCGAAGACATTTCCGTCCCGCACGAGTTCGATACGATGTATTACGAACTCGATGAATTTATCCGCTGCGTGCACAAAGGCCAAATAGAGTCCCCGATCAACACGCACGAGATCTCCCGGCAAGTGACGAAGCTTTTGCTTTAATGAAAATAGCCAACAAAAAAACCGCTTTTCCCGTCCAGTATATGTGGAGGGAAAAGCGGTTTTATTTGTCTAGTTATTTGAGTTCGAGCATCACATAAAACCATTGCTCTCACATTTACTACGTAAATGCGTCGCAAATGAATTAGCTCAGCTGACTCTTCGCTAATTCATTACCAACTGAACTTCCACCCCGAAATGATCCGATACAAGCGGCTTGTGCTCGCCGTTGAAGATGACTTTCGACGATTTGACAGTTACCGGTTCAGTGGAGAGGATCAAGTCGATGCGCAGGTCTTGCTTGTTGTCGCTCCAGCCGGCGATTTTGCCTTTGACGGTAATGCCGGCGTCTTTTTCCTCAGCCAATGTGTAGGTGTCGTGCAGCCCGTTTTCCAACAAGTATTCATAGCCTTGTTGTTCGAGTGAAGCGTCGTTATTAAAGTCGCCCATCAAGAAGGCAGGAGCCTCGGTTTTCATTTGCTCAAGCAGCTGGTCGGCCTGGAACTTGAACGGCTCTACTGTGTCGTGCCACCAACCCGTATGACAGGAATAAAACGTGAAGGGCTGGTCTTCGTAGTGGATGGTTGCGCCGACAATCTTCCGCGTTTTCGGCGAATGCTTGTCGGTGCTTTGGCTGACGAAGAAGCTGTGCTCATCGATGACGGCATGGCGCGTCAAGATCACCAGCCCTTCTTCGTAGCGCCCGTAGACGAGATGGGAGAAGTCCCATACCATCGAATAGCCCGTAACGCCGAGTTGCTCCAGCTCTTGAAGCAAGACTAAAGCGTAATTGTCGTGCTTGACGACATGCTCTGCTTCATCGTCGATCGACTGGTTGACTTCCTGCAAGGCGATGACGTCATATTCTTTTTCTGCGATGGCTTGCGCCAAATGGCGTATTTTCTCCAGCTGGTTTTCTTCGTGCCACGCATGGCAATTCAAGGTCAGTAGTTTCATTGATTCATTCCTCCAAAACGGTTTAATGAGTGAGCTTCATTAGTATAAAAAACCCGACCCGATGCGAAGTGATTCGCACGGATCCGGGTTTGAAGCTGATAAGGAAGGTTCTGTTAGACTTCTTCAGTTCCAGCTGTGATTTCAATCAAGTCTTTCGTATTCGCGGATACTCGGCCGGATGTTTTGATGTTCACTTGCTGTCCTTCTTGGAGGCTCGTGAAGACAACCGGCGTGATGATAGACGGGGCGTGTTCGCCGATATAGGCGAGGTCCATTTCCATCAATAATTGTCCTTGTTCGACAAGGTCGCCTTGCTCAACGTGAGCAGTGAAGCCTTCGCCTTTTAGATGGACGGTATCGATGCCGATATGGATGAGCATTTCAGTGCCGTCATCCGCTTTCAAACCGATGGCGTGTTTCGTCGGGAACAAAGTGACGACTTCACCGTTCACTGGCGAGAAAACTTTGCCTTCAGACGGTTTGATCGCAAAGCCGTCGCCGACCATTCTGCCCGAAAAGACTTGGTCCGGCACATCGGTGATCGGCAGGATGTCGCCTGTGATCGGGATGCCGAAATCGAGTGCGCCCAAGCGGACTGGCGCGTCTCCGCCGTCTTTCGCCTGGTCGATGATCTGGGATACATCTTGTTTCGTGCGCGGCGTTTTGCCGTTGATGATGTCTTGCATTTGCCAGCGCAGGTTATCGGAAACAGGCCCGAAAATCGCTTGGATGTTGTTGCCGACTTCCATGACACCGGAAGCACCGAGTTTTTTCAATTTATTCTTGTCGACTGCGCTCTTGTCTTCAACACTGACGCGCAGGCGGGTGATGCAGGCATCAAGGTGGGTGATGTTTTGCTGTCCGCCCATCGCTTGCAGGATTTCGTATGGCAATTCACCAGCAACGGCTGAATCGCCATCTTCGTCTTCTTCTTCGTCTTCACGCCCTGGCGTCATCAAATTGAATTTCGTGATGGCGAAGCGGAAGCCGAAATAGTAAATGACGGCGAAGAACAGACCGACGACGATAACCCAGAACCATTCCGTTCTGCCCGGCATGACGCCGAACAGCAGGAAGTCGATGAGGCCGCCGGAGAAAGTCATGCCGATTTTAACATCAAGAATGTGCATGATCATAAAGGATAGTCCAGCGAATACTGCGTGGATCCCAAACAACACAGGTGCTACAAAAAGGAATGCAAATTCAAGTGGTTCAGTGATCCCTGTCAAAAATGAAGTGAGGGCAGCTGAACCCATAATGCCGCCGACAACTTTCTTGCGTTCAGGGCGTGCACAGTGGTAGATCGCAAGTGCTGCTGCTGGAAGGCCGAACATCATGAACGGGAATTTCCCTGTCATGAACGTGCCGGCTGTGAACTCGACGCCATCCTGCAACTGTTCAAAGAAGATGCGCTGGTCACCGCGGACGATTTCGCCAGCCGCATTCGTATACGAGCCGAACTCAAACCAGAACGGCGAATAGAAGATATGGTGAAGCCCGAAAGGAATCAACGAGCGTTCAACAAGGCCGAATACAAAGGCTGCGAGTGTGCGGTTCGTTTCAAGCATGAAATAAGACAAGGTGTTCAAGCCGTTCTGTGCGAAAGGCCAGACGAGGAACATCGCGACACCGAGAAACAGTGCCGAGAATGCGGTAATGATTGGAACAAAGCGCTTGCCGGCAAAAAAGCCAAGAAATTGCGGCAAGTTGATTTTGTAGAATTTATTGTACATCGCTGCGGCCAATATCCCGACGATGATCCCGCCGAAGACGCCGGTCTGCAAGGTCGGAATGCCGAGGACCATGGCGTACGCAGGGTCTGAAGTGGCCATCTCTTCTGTGATGCCGCCGATTGCTTTCATCGTGACGTTCATGATCAAATAGCCGATGATCGCGGCAAGGCCTGCGACGCCGTCACCGCCGGCTAAGCCGATCGCGACGCCGACCGCAAAGAGCAGTGGTAAATTATCAAAAATTACACCGCCGGCTTCAGCCATGATGAAGAGCAATGACTGGACCCAAGGGGTGCCGAAGAATGGTACCGCTTCCACAAATGTGTCTTGTGAAAAGCTTGTGCCGAATGCCAGCAAAATTCCTGCTGCGGGCAAGAGTGCGACAGGCAGCATCAATGCCTTCCCGACTTTTTGCAATGTACCGAATACATTAGTAGACATAAAATTTCCTCCTTTATTGGTAAAACTTACTACGGATCGAACGGGATTGAGCGTGTTTGGCGGAAGCTAAAGCATACAAAAAAGGCATGAGCGGAAAAGGCATCGGTAAAAAAGGGGAGAATTTCCCTAGATTAACCGTTGTACCTTTTCATACTCATGCCTGATCGAATCAGTAACACGTATGAATCAGTTTGTATGGGTCAAGCGCTGCAAATGAATCGTCAGATAAAGCACTTCCGCTTCGTCGACAGGCTTTTTTAATTGGTTTTGCATTACTTTAATGAGCTTCCAAGCCAGATTATAGCACACGGGGTATTCGGCTTTCAATAGCTCTTGGAGTTTATTTTCATCGCCGAGCGATTCCCCTTGATGGATGCGGTCGATCGCCCGGTGCAGATGCTGGATCAGGCGATGGTAATTGACATTGTCATTGCTCAAATCGACTTTCAGCCCATCTTCGATCAATTCCGTCAGACGGGAAATGAGCGCGTGGTCGCGGTTGATGTCGCGCAAGGACTTGTCGGTCACGGCACTATGGATGTGGAGTGCGATAAAACCGATCTCGCCTTCCGGAAACACGATGCCCAGCTGGTGTTCGAACTCTTTCACGACGCCTTTGGCCACCTGGTATTCTTTCGGATACAAAGATTCGATTTCAAACAGGAAAGAGTTCGAGAACTGCATATTCTGCTGGATGCGCTTGATGGCAAAAGACAAATGATCCGTCAACGCTACGTGAATATGTTCATTCAACTCGGTGCCCATCTGTTCTTCGATATATAATAGCTGATCGTTGATAAACGCGATCAGATTCTCATCGATGTGCGGGATCAAATTGACGTATTGTTCCTTTTCTGCCTCGTCTTTTAACAGGAAGGTCTTATCGGCATGGTCAAACGAAATGACATCGCCTTTTTTTCGGTTGAAGCCAAGGCCATTTCCGATCAAGACGACTTCCTTATAGGCATCATGGCGGGCGATCACGACGTTGTTATTCAGTACTTTTTCTATGGTCAATAGCTGTTCCATGATTTCCTCCATTCAAAAAACGCCTCGATGTGTTAAGCATAATTCAAGTTATACAGGAAAGGGGGATAAAAAAACAAGCTCGAGATTTGGGATGTGGGGTGTGGCGTCGTCTTTGTCCCTGTGCATCACACAATTCGAGTGACAAGGAGCTGGCGAAAAGAACGGCGGAAGTGGATTTTCTGATCTTGTGTGGTTGGTTGCGTCCCTGTGCAAGGCACAATTCCTGTTCAGTACATATGATCGAGATTAGCGATTTTAATTTGATATCCCAGTGCTAAAGGCAATCATTAATTTTATCTGTGTGTGCCAATATTGCTATAAAAAATTCAGAAATTTCCCACAAGTTGTTTACAAATGCTACTCCTTATTTTATAGTAGGAACATCGAACGTTTAATAAATATTAAACGTTTTAAACGTTTTGTTATTTTTGTAATTTAAATTGACACTTGTTCCCGGACCGGAAATCAAGTCGCCTGCAGTTCCTCATGAAAAATCCTGAGCTGCAGTGATACTAATTAATGGGGGGAAGCACAATGAGTAAAAGGTATTTACTGTTCACATTATGGTTTGCATTGGCGATGGGTCTAGCGGCGTGTTCGGATGATAACGCAGACGGTGGTGAAGCTTCAGGATCGGGAGATAATGCGTTTATATTTGCGCGCGGGGCGGATTCGGTGTCGCTGGATCCTGCAGAAGTCACGGATAGTGAATCAGAAAATGTTGCGCAAAGCCTATTGGAGACGCTTGTAACTTTTGAAGAAGGAGAAACAACAGTGGCGCCTTTGCTGGCTGTGGAATGGCAAGAATCGGAAGATGGATTGACGTATACATTCGATTTGCGGCAGGACGTTAAATTCCATGACGGTACGGATTTCGATGCAGATGCCGTGGTCGCCAATTTTCAGCGCTGGATGACGGGTGAAGCGGATCAATTCCCGATGTACGGTTCTGTATTCGGCGGATATGAAGGAGACGAAGCACATATCGTCGATTCGGTGGAGGCGCAGAATGACCATAGCGTCCAAATCACCTTGAACCAAGTCAAGCCAACTTTCCTGAAAGATCTCGCATTGACACCGTTCTCCATCTCGAGTCCGACGGCCATTGAAGAACAAGGGGAAGAATACAGCACCAATCCGGTGGGAACCGGTCCATTCGTTTTTGAAGAATGGCTGCGCAATGACCGTGTGGTGATGAATAAAAACGAAGATTACTGGCTAGAAGGTTACCCGAAGCTGGATTCAGTCATTATCCGAGCGATTCCAGATAACTCCGCCCGCCTGAATGCACTGTTGAGCGGCGAAGTGGACATGATCGACGGCGTCGATCCCGATAGTGTCGAACAAATCGAAAGTACTGAAGGGTTGCGGGTGTTGTCGAGGCCACCACTAAATATCGGTTATTTGGGGCTGACGGTAACGCGAGAACCGTTCGACGACAAATTGGTTCGCCAGGCATTCAACCACGCTATCGATAAAGAAGCGATGGTCGACGGTTTGTTTGCAGGTCAGGCGGAACCGGCCAAAAACCCTATTCCACCAAGTGTCGAAGGCTATAACGACAGCATCGAAGCATATGACTACGATCCGGAGAAAGCGAAAGAATTACTAGCTGAAGCCGGATATCCCGATGGCTTTGAAATGGAGCTTTGGGCGATGCCCGTTCCGCGTCCATATATGCCGGACGCCAATAAAGTCGCTGAATTTTTACAGTCCAATTTGGCGGAGATCGGCGTGACGGCCAACATCGTTTCCTATGAATGGGCCACTTACCTCGATCGGGCGAAAAAGGGGGAAGCGGATGCCTTTATCCTTGGATGGACCGGGACAAATGGGGATGCGGATGATTTCATCTATTCCTTATGGCATGAAGACAATATCGGCGATTTGAATTCGACGCAATACGCCAATGAGGAATTGAACCAGGTGCTGGAGGAAGCGCGCACCATTACGGATCAAGAACGGCGCAATGAACTATACCGGGAAGCACAGGAGATCATGTACGAAGACCCGCCAATCGTTCCGTTGGTTCACCCAACCCCTTTAATGGCGGCAAAATCGACGATCACCGGATTTGATCCGCATCCGACTGGCAGATTGATCACTACAAAAATTGAATTTGAATAACGGAAAGGGAAGGGGGCGGTAAAATGCCGCCTTTCTTTCTGTGAGACGGAAAGGAGTTTTACTTTGTTGGAAAACGCATTTGAGCAATTGGACAGTGTATATTCGGAAATGGTGGAGATTCGCAGGGACTTGCACATGCATCCTGAGCTTTCATTTAAAGAAGAACGGACGCCCGCTTTTATTGCTGGTTACTTAAAAGAACTGGGACTGGAAGTAAAGACAAAAGTCGGTGGAAATGGCGTAGTCGGTCTGTTGCGAGGTGGCAAGCCCGGCAAGACCATCGCTTTACGCGCCGATTTTGATGCGCTGCCGGTTGAAGATGAAAAAGACGTGGCCTATAAATCGAAAGTTCCGGGCGTCATGCATGCCTGTGGCCACGATATCCATACAGCCGCTTTGCTCGGGACGGCGAAAGTGTTAAGTTCCATCAAAAATCAAATTCCCGGAAATGTTGTGTTTCTACATCAGCACGCCGAAGAATTGGCGCCCGGTGGAGCAAAAGCCATGGTGGAAGATGGCTGTCTGGACGGGGTGGATGAAGTATACGGAGCTCATGTAGAAGTCAACTACCCGGTCGGCCAGGTAGCCGTGAATGATGGCTATGTACAGGCGGCTTCGGATGCTTTTGATATTACCATCAACGGCAAAGGGGGACATGCGGCAGAACCACATTGGTGCATCGATCCGCTTGTGATCGGCAGCCACTTGGTCGTCGATTTGCAGCATATTGTTAGCCGGCGCATCAACCCTCTTCAACCTGCACTTTTGACGGTTGGCGCTTTCAACAGCGGAGATGCCCATAACGTCATTCCGGATAAAGCGTATTTGAAAGGCACCGTCCGCACATACGACAAAGAGGTCCGGGTACAAATGGAAAACGAACTAAGACTGATTGTGCAAAAGACGGCGGAAAAATATGGGGCTGAAATCGACGTCGAGTATTCGAAAGGGTTTATTTCACTCTATAACCATCCCAATGAAACGCAATTCATCAAAGGGTTGGCGCAGGATATAGTCGGTGAAGAGAATGTTGTCCGTAAACCGGCCGACATGGGCGGGGAAGATTTTGCTTATTATGTGGATGCCATACCAGGGTCCTTTTTCTGGGTAGGTGGAGGAAATCCGGCAATCAACGCCGTCTATCCGCATCATCACCCGAAATTCGATGTCGACGAAAAGTCGATGCTGCTTACCGGGAAAATCTTTATCGCTGCCGTTTTCAATAGCCAGTAGTGTATGATAAGAGATACAAACATCTCAAAAGGTGGGCTTTTTATGAACGATAAATTCCTGGAAGCGAGAGAACGGATCATCGACCAGAACTCGGATAGCCAAACATTGCTCGGCATGCCGTCGACGGTGAAGAGGCTGATGTCGGTGATGTATTATTACGAAAAACCGATGACCTTGGAAGATATGATGGAGCTGCTCGGCATGAGCAAGGCAAGCATGAGCAACGCCGTGAGGGAGCTTGACGAAATCGGCCTTGTCGAAAAGGTTTGGCGAAAAGGCGAACGGAAAGACTTGTATAAAGTGGAAGAAGACAATTACGAAAGTTTTTTCAAGTTCTTTTCCTATCATTGGCGTAAAGTCATCAATCCCAAAACGGTTTCCATGAAAAAGTCCATCGACGAACTGAACCTGTTGCTTAGCAGTGAGGGCATGGATGAAGAGACAACAGCACTGATCCACAAAGACCTGGAAAAGTTGCATGATGGCTTGGCCTATTATGACTGGCTGATCCGACTCATCGGCACGTTTGAATCGCATGAAATTTTTGATCTGGTTCCGAAAGTACCTACAGAGCAGAAAATGGAAAAATAATAGAAAGCCTTCTTCCTCATTGAACTGAGCCCCATTTAGTGGACAATTTAATAAAAGCACCCAGCAGCTAGGCTGCGATCAGATGACTTCGGTATTGTGCCGGAGTCATCTTTTTTAGGTTCCATTGCTTGCGCGTTTCGTTGTAATGCGCCATGTATTCATCCACCAGCCCCTTTACTTCGGCTAGGCTGGTCGCTTGTTTAAACTCGACTTCATCTTTAAAGTGCCCAAAAACGATTCGATGGGGCATTGTCGAGACAGTTGCCCCTGCGGGACATCGACTGGGTCAATTTCATTTTCTTCACGCGTCGTTGGTATTCAGGGTGGGTATAGTGGAAGCCTTGATCGGAATGAATCATCGCTTCTGGATGGACATTTTCATCCAGCGCTTCCTTCAGCTTTTGTAAGGTGTGGTACACAATTTCCATTGTGAGCGTCGTTGTCACTTCATAGGCGACGATTTCTCGGGTCGCGACGTCTTTCACGGCAGAAAGATATGCCATTTGCCCCGAACGGTTGGGCAGGTACGTAATATCGGTCACGAACACCTTCCCGGGTTCGTCTTGTTCAAACTCGCGGTTTAAGAGGTTTGGACAGACCGCGTGCTCCTGTGTGGCTTTGGCGATTTGCTTGTAAGGATTCGCTCGTCGGATTTTGGCGAAGAGATTGAATTTGCGCATGAGGCGCAGAATCTTCTTGTGGTTCATCGGCGTTTCGAGCAGTTCAGCGAGTGCCATATAAAAGGTGCGATACCCGACTTTCCCACGATGCGCATCGTAGATGCTTTTAAGCAACAGGTAATCTTCATAGTCCTGTTCTTCGCGAATGGCGTGCTGTTCCACTTTCTCCAACCAAGCGTAATAGCCACTTCGACTGATGCCCGCTGTCTGGCATAGGGCCTCCACCAAATTCTTCAGTTGGCATTTCCGGACCACCGCATTGATCGCTTCTAACTTTTCCGCTGGGGTCAGCTGCGTTTCTTCGCCTGCCTCTCGAGTGCTTCGAGCTTTTTTAGCAACTCGTTTTCGGCTTCCAGGTATTTGATGCGCGCTTCCGCCTTCTCCAACTTTTTCTCGGCAGAGAGCTCTTGAGTAGAAGGGCGGCCGGTACTGCCTTTTCCACGGCGTTCTTCCCAAAACCCTTCTTCGCCGTAAAGTCGGAACGTTTTCCGCCAACGTTTTAATGTCTCTTTCGGTTTGTCCGATCCAATTACCGTCAGGTCAAAACCGTTTTCGGCAAAAATTTGCGCTGGTCCTTTGCCTTGCAAGTTTTCATTGACGGCTTTCACCTTAAATTCAGGTGTGTATTGAATCGTTCGATCCGAAACCGTTTTGACATTCGGATTCGCTTCCAATGTGCGCCGTTGATGTTCGTTAAAAATGATTTTACTCATAACAACCTCTCCCGTTCCAGTAGATATGTTCAGTATACCGGGGTCTGAAAACAGAAAAAACCCCAAATGGGGGGCACTTTTTAAAGTGTCTACCATTTGGGGTTCAGTTCAAACACTCTGGCCGGGTTTCCTTTTATTTAATACGCAATTCCGATTCGCTATCGAAGAAATGGGCTTTATTCATATCGAAGGCCATGTCGATCGTCTGGCCGGATTCTACATTGAAGCGGGCATCGACGCGTGCGACGAAATCCTGTTCGTTCACATTCGAATAAAGAATGATTTCCGAGCCCATCAATTCCGCCACTTCTACATAAGCTTTCACTTTTGTATGCGGTGAATGGTCGAGGAACAAAGGTTCATCGTGGATGTCTTCCGGACGAATGCCGAGAACGATTTCCTTATCTTTATAGCCTTGGTCGCGCAGTGTCGCAAGCTTGCCTTCAGGGACGAGCACTTTGACATCGCCCATGACGAACGAATCGCCAACGATTTTCCCGCGCAGGAAGTTCATGGACGGCGAACCGATGAAACCGCCGACAAACATATTGTCCGGCTTGTCGTATACTTCTTTTGGTGAGCCGACTTGCTGGATAAAGCCATCTTTCATGACAACAAGGCGTGTCGCCATCGTCATCGCTTCTGTCTGGTCGTGCGTGACATAAATAGTCGTCGTCTGCAGGCGGCGATGCAGCTTTTGGATCTCGGTGCGCATCTGTACGCGCAGTTTGGCATCCAAGTTGGACAATGGCTCATCCATCAAGAACACTTCTGCATCGCGCACGATGGCACGCCCGAGAGCGACACGCTGACGTTGTCCGCCTGAGAGCGCTTTCGGTTTGCGGTCCAGATAAGCATCAAGGCCGAGAATGCTGGAAGCGTTGGCCACGCGTGACTTGATTTCATCTTTCTTCATTTTACGCAGTTTCAAGCTGAACGCCATATTGTCGTAAACGCTCATATGCGGATACAATGCATAGTTCTGGAACACCATGGCGATGTCGCGGTCTTTCGGTGAAACGTCGTTGACGCGTCTTTCGCCGATGTACAAATCGCCGTCTGTGATTTCTTCCAAGCCTGCGATCATGCGCAAAGTAGTGGACTTGCCGCAGCCTGAAGGCCCGACGAGTACTAGAAACTCTTTATCGCGGATTTCCAAATTGAAGTCCTGAACAGATACGACCCCTTTTTCGTATTCTTTTCGTATATTCGTTAAAGTTAAGCCTGCCATCTAAATCCCTCCCGTGTATGTAAGTGCTTTGTGTAATCGTTGTTAAATGGTTTTTGCTGTTTGTTCGTTGACGGCGTGGATAAATCGTTTGAATGCTTGTTGTTCTTTCAGCACACCGGCGTCTTCGAGGATACGTACGAATTTCTTGCCCAGTTCTTCCCGCACGAGCGCTTCGGCATGTTCGTGGCTCGCGATGGGGCCGTATTGCGCTTTCAATTGCTCCGCCCAATCGAGGTGAGCGGGTTCTACGTGGTTTGATTTGCCGAGCAGGAATTCCTGGATTTGTTCCAGTTCCTGTTTCAAGCGCGGCGGCAGGACAGCGAGCCCCATCACTTCGATCAAGCCGATATTCTCTTTTTTGATGTGATGGACATCTGCATGCGGATGGAAGATCCCGGCAGGATGCTGCTGTGTCGTGCGGTTGTTTCTCAATACCAAATCGATTTCGAATAGACCGTCGCGTTTTCTGGCAATCGGCGTGATCGTATTATGCGGCGTATCCCCACTAAAGGCAAGGACATCTGCCGCTTCGTCCGAATACTGCTTCCAAATTTGCAAAATCTCATCTGCGGCATTCACCAGCTCATCAATATGACCGCTTTTCAAGCGGATGACCGACATCGGCCAGTTGACGACAGATGCCCGTAGGCCTGGGAATGAATCCAAGCGGAACGTAAACGCATCTTCAGCGCGGGTCATGGCGAATTCGTAACGGCCCGCCTGGTAATGGTCATGGCTCAGGATGGATCCGCCGACGATCGGCAAATCGGCATTCGAACCGACAAAGTAATGAGGGAATTGTTCGGTAAATCTCAGCAATCGTTCAAAGCCGCCGCGGTCGATTTTCATGTCGCGGTGTTCTTCGGAAAGAAGGATGCTATGTTCATTATAATAGAAGTACGGTGAATACTGAAAGTACCAATTTTCCCCGGTGAGCGGAATTTTGACGACGCGATGGTTGGCGCGTGCCGGATAGCCGATTCGCCCCACGTAGCCTTCGTTTTCCTTGCACAATAAACATTTCGGGTAGCTGAGCGTTTGCTTCATTTCGCGTTCACGTTTGATCTGTTCCGGGTCTTTTTCAGGTTTGGACAAATTGATCGTAATGTCCATCTTGCCGTAAGGGCTGTCGTGTTGATAGGAAATGTTTTTTCGGATCCGGTTCATTTGAATGTAATTGCTGTTTTGGCTCAGTTCGTAAAAATAATCGGTCGCAGCGATTGGCGATTCAGCGTATTTTTCGTTGAATGCGGCGTTGATGGCAGATGGCCTGGCGACGAAGCAGTTCATGATATTCGCCGACAGCATTTCCTTGTCGTCCAATAAGTCCTCAATCACGCCATTTTCAACTGCGTAGTCGTTGAGCGCTTCCAATAGATTTGGAATGGTGTCGTCTCTTGGTTCGACAGCTTCTTCCGGGAAAGCGTCCAATTGAAGCAAGTGCATCGCTTGGTTGCGGGCGTAATCGATATCGTCTTTTTCAATCAATCCAGTGGCCAAGGCTTTTTGAATAAGTCCAGCAAGGGTGTGGTGGATCATATATTGACCTCTTCTCCGTAGCCTGCAGGATGGGAGGAATGCCAATTCCAGGCATCTTCAATGATTTTCGTCACTGAAGTATGGCTTGGGTGCCAGCCGAGAATGCGTGTCGCTTTTTCGGTGCTGGCGACCAGAATGCTTGGATCGCCTGCACGGCGCGGCCCGATTTTGACAGGGATTTCTTTGCCGGTGACAGAGCGCGCAGCGGAAATCATTTCATTGACCGAAAATCCTTGGCTGCTGCCGAGGTTGAAGACATCATTTTCTCCGCCGTTCCGTAAGTAGTCGAGTGCCAACAAGTGGGCATTGACCAGGTCTTCGATATGGACGTAGTCGCGGATGCACGTGCCGTCCGGTGTGTCGTAATCGTCGCCGAAAACAGTGATTTCCTCCCGCTGCCCGAGAGCTGCCTGCAAAATGATCGGAACGAGATGGGATTCAGGACGGTGATCTTCTCCGATTTCGCCAGTCGCCCGTGCGCCCGCTACATTGAAATAGCGCAAGGAAACGAATTTCAAATCGTGTGCCACAGACGTCCACTTCATCATTTTTTCCATCGTCAGCTTGGTTTCGCCGTATGTGTTAGTCGGCTGCGTCGGCATCGCTTCGGTGATCGGCACGGTTTCCGGCTCTCCGTAAGTTGCGGCTGTCGAAGAAAAGACGATGTTCTTAACGCCGTGTTTCGTCATGGCCTGCAGCAAGACCTGCGTGCCGTAGACGTTATTGTCAAAGTACTTTAACGGATTTTCCATTGATTCGCCGACCAATGAATTGGCGGCAAAATGAAGAACTTCGTCGATCGACTCGTTTTCGAATACGGTATCGAGGAAGTCCGCGTCCCGGATATCGCCTTCGTAAAAAACCGCTTCCGGGTGGACCGCTTGCCGGTGCCCGTTCTCCAAATTGTCGACGACCACGACCTGCATGCCTTGGTCGATCAATTGATAAACCGCGTGAGAACCGATATAGCCGGCTCCGCCTAATACCAATACACTCATAATTGCCACTCCTCTACTAGCTCTTTTGCGCCGTCCGAAATTTTCGTTTCGTAAAACGATGGGGGATAGCCGAAATCTTCGCTATAGACTGTTGTCAGTGTTTTTTTGAAATTGTCGATCTGTACTCGCTCGACGATCGCAATCGCACAGCCGCCGAATCCTGCCCCGGTCATCCGCGCGCCGATGACACCCGGATGGTTCCAGGCCGTTTCTGCGATTTTATCGAGTTCTGCGCCGGTGACTTCGTAATCGTCACGAAGCGAGACGTGGGACGCGTTCATCAGTTTTCCGAACGCTTCGAGATGACCTTGCTCGAGTTCGCTGAGCGCACGCACGGTCCGTTCATTTTCGTAGACGGCGTGCTTGGCGCGTTTGCGGTTGATGTCGTTTGTGATCAACTGCTTATGCTGCTCGAATTGTTCGCCGGTCAACTCGCCGAGGCTATCGATTGGCAATTCTGTCCGCAAATCCATCAAAGCCTGTTCGCATTCGCTGCGGCGTTCGTTGTATTTGGAGCCGGCGAGCGTCCGTTGTTTATTGGAATTGATGATGACGATCTCATAGCCATTCAATTCGACCGGTGCGTAACTGAATTGCAGTGTTTGGCAATCGAGCAGCATCGCGTGGTCTTTTTTGCCTTTGCCGATGGCGAATTGGTCCATGATGCCGCTGTTGACGCCCAAGTAAACGTTTTCAACTTTCTGCCCCAAGCGGATCATTTGCAGCCGATCGATCTCCAACTCGAATAGCTCTTCTAGCACAACGCCCGTCGCCATTTCGATGGAAGCGGAAGAGGAGAGGCCAGCGCCGTTTGGAATGTCGCCATAAAATAGGATATCCATCCCCGAGGAAATCGTGAAACCGTGTTCGATGAAGATGTGAATCATGCCTTTCGGAAAGTTCGCCCAGTCGTGATCGGGATTGAACGTTAAATCACTAAGTGTGCACTCGATGATGCCAGCATCCGGAAAGTTCATTGAATAAAAACGCAATGTTTGGTCAGTGCGCTTGCGGGCGATCGCGTAAGTGCCGAGTGAGATGGCCGCCGGGAACACGTGGCCGCCGTTGTAATCGGTATGTTCACCGATCAAATTAATGCGGCCGGGTGCGAAGAATGATCGCGGTGTGTCAGTGGTCTGAAAGATATCCTGGTAGTTTTGCAACAAGTCTGGCTGTGTCATCATGTCCCTCCAATACTTTGTAAATTAATTTAATTAACATAAGTATATGGTATTTTGTTAAACTATTCAATAAAGAAACTGAAAACTTTAAAAACGGAGGAATCAGCATGCGCCAAGGCAGCTTTCAGTGGATGAAATCGATGAACAAATCGATCATCCTCAATAAAATCAGAACGCAAGGGCCGATCTCCAGGGCGCAGATTGCGCGCGAGACCAACTTGACACGCCCGACCGTGAGCAGCAATGTCAAAGAACTGATCGACCAGAACATTGTCGAAGAAAGCGATGTCGGCCAATCGCAAGTCGGCCGCAAACCGACCATGCTGGTCATCAATCACGGCGCTTTCTGCATTCTTGGAGTGGATGCCGGCCCGGATACCATCAAGTGCGTCGTTTCGGATCTTTCCGGAAAAGTTCTTGAGAGAGCCGAAACGCAATTACAATTGCCAATCGATAATGGAGGATTTCTTCATGCCTTGAAAAACTCGATTCAGGAATGCCTGGTGAAAACGTCAGGCAAAGATGTCATCGGCATCGGTGTGGCCATGCACGGGGTGGTGGATGTCGAGACCGGCGTGTCACTGGTCGCACCGAATTTAGGGCTTACCGATATTCCGATCAAAGAAGAGCTTGAGAACACTTTCGGCCTGGAAGTGAAAGTGGAAAATGATGCACGCGCCATGGCGCTTGGGGAATTCTGGTTCGGCGATCATGGCGAACTTGAGAGCATGCTCGCGGTCAATATCGGGCGCGGTGTGGGGGCGGGGTTGATCATCGACGGAAAGCTGTACCACGGCTCCTCCGATATCGCCGGTGAAATCGGGCATATGACGATCGATCTGCACGGGCAGGTGTGTGAATGCGGCAACCGCGGCTGCTTGCAAACCTTTGTCGCCGGACCGGCCATTTCGCGGAAAATCAACGAACAGCTAGCGGAATCTTTGACTGCGGAGCAAGTCTTTGAACGGGCATTAGGCGGTGATGAAGCATGCATCGAAGTGCTGTCACAAGCCGGCAGCGCTCTAGGTGTCGGGCTGACCAATCTGATCCATATAGTCAATCCCGAAAAAATCATTCTCGGAGGCGGTGTTTCCAAAGCACAGCAATTTCTACTCCCGGCGATCCGTGAAACGATTCGCGCGTCTGCATTGACGCAATCGGCAAGCCAGACAAAAGTGGAGATTACCAAGCTTGGCGACGACGCCACGTTAATCGGCGCAGTGACGCTGCTATTGGTGGACGTTTTTGAACTGACATAAAGTGAATGAGTCGTTTGAGATGATAAGAAGATTGGAAGGGAGATAAACAAAATGGCAATTACGAAAAAAGCATTCGGCCAGATCAACGGCCAAGATATCACGCGCTATACATTGACGAATAACAAGGGCTTTCAGGTATCCTGTCTCGACTACGGCTGCATCATTACGGAAATCCTGGCACCAGACCGAGATGGCTTGCTGGAGAATGTCGTGCTAGGCTTCGATACATTGGAAGAATACGGAAGTAATACGCATTATTTCGGCGCTATTGTCGGCCGTTTTGCCGGGCGCATTCAAAAAGGCGCTTTTACAATAGAAGGAACGGATTATCAGCTCGCCCAGAATTCCAACGGCCAGCATTTGCACGGCGGCCCCGGCGGCTTTCACTCAGCCGTCTGGAAAGCGGAATTGATCGAGAATGAACATGAATCAATTGTGGAATTCACCCATTTCAGCCCGGACGGGGACGAAGGGTTTCCCGGCAACTTGACGATGACGGTCCGCTACATAGTGAAAAACGATGACAATCAACTGGCGATTTCCTATTCCACAAACTCCGACAAGACGACCTTGCTGAATGTCACCAACCATTCCTATTTCAATTTGAGCGGCGATTTCAAGCGGACGATTGTGGAACATCAACTGACCATCCCAAGCAGCCAATACGCGGAGTTAAACGGCGACATGCTGCCGACGGGTACACTGGTACCGGTAGAGGAAGATCCGCTGTTTGATTTCCGCAAGGGCAGAACCATCCGCGAAGGGACAGACTCTTTGCATCCTCAAATCGAACTGGTCGGCGGCGGCTATGACCATCCGTTCCTATTGGATAAAGAAGCCCAGCCTGTGATCGAGCTTAAAGACGAGGCAAGCGGGCGCAGTTTGCAGGTTGAAACAACAGAGCCGGCAGTCGTCTTGTACACCGCCAACCATATCGGCGGCCCGTATTCATTCAAAGGCGTGGCGGCTCAAAATCAACTTGGGCTGTGCCTCGAGACGCAAGGCATGCCGGATTCCATCTATCATCCGCATTTCCCGTCAGCGATTTTGAAGGCAGGGGAGGAGTTTGAGTCGCGGACGGTGTACCGTTTTGTGTAGTAGTGAGTGCTGTCCCTGTGCAGCACACAATTCGAGTAGCCGAAACCGCGGTGTGAGTGGCTTCGGACAGGAGATTGTCCCTGTGCACCACACAATTATTCCAAATAAAAAGGCAAGCGCAAATTTGCGCTTGCCTTTTGTCGTTTACTCTCCGAAGATCTCTTCAGAAACTTCCACGATGTACCGCAGTTTGTCCCATTGCTGTTCTTCGGTGAGGATATTGCCGTGGTGAGTCGAAGCGAATCCGCATTGCGGGCTGATGCATAGCTGCTCGAGCGGCACATGTTCTGCGGCTTCTGCGACGCGTGCTTTGATCGCTTCTTTGTCTTCAAGTTCACCATTTTTTGAAGTGAAGACGCCGAGCACAACTCTTGGTCCACCGTTTGGAATGTACTCAAGTGGCTGGAAGCTGCCGGAGCGGTCGTCGTCGTATTCAAGGAAGAAGCCGTCGACTTTTTCTTTGGCGAACAAAGTCGGCGCGATCAATGCGTAGCTGCCTTCAAATGCCCAGTCGGATTGATAATTGCCGCGACACAGGTGAGTCGTCACAGCGAGGTCTTCCGGCTTGCCTTCCAGCACGCCGTTTGCGACACGAAGCGCCAAGTCGATCAAATACTCGCGATTGTATTTTCCATCGTTGAACGGAATGTCCGGAGATGACAAGCCAGCGATATAGACATCGTCGATTTGGATATAGCGCGCGCCGGCATCATAAAATGCCTGGAAAGCGTCGCGGTAAGTTTGAATGACGTCTTTCGCGTAGTCTTCCAAGTCCGGATAGATGGCTTCATCGCGGATGCCTTGGTTGAAAAATTGGTTCGGGCTTGGAATCGTCAATTTCGGCACAGCGCGGCCGCCGACGATTTCCTTGAATTCAATGAAATCACTGAGAAATGGATGGTTTTCATTAAAAGAAATCTTGCCGATATTGCGCACGTCATAAGCTTCCGTTTCGACGTTTTTGAACTGATAGCCTTTTTCCGGCGTGTAACCTTCGAAGCCATTGATATGCGCCATGAAATCAGTATGCCAGAACGTGCGGCGGAATTCGCCGTCCGTCACTGCTTTGAAACCGACTTCGATTTGCTTGTCGACGATGCGCTTGATTTCCGTCGTCTCGACTTCCCGCAGCTGTTCCGCTGTGATTGTGCCTTCTTTGAACTGCTTGCGCGCCTCGTGAATGCTGTCGGGGCGCAATAAGCTCCCGACGTGATCAGCCTTGAATGGGGCAGTTGTTAATTTTTGGTTTGTTTGAATAGTTGAATGGGTCATGTGAAATTCCTTCTTTCTGTTTTTAGTGTGGGTGGTGGAAATAAAAAAAACGGGCTTTCTTCGAAAAGAAGAAAGCCCGTTTTGGAAAAGCATTCTTCTTATCTTCTAGGCTTATGCCTATTGGAATTAGCACCTTGTCCTGAAATAGGGCGGTTGCTGAGACTTCACAGGGCCAAATCCCTCCGTCTCTCTTGATAAGAAATCGACTATTAAGTTAATTGCTGGTTGATGTTGTTCACATTAAACCAATCTTCGGACAATTGCAAGGAAATTGGGAATTATTTTTTTGTCCCTGTGCACCACACAATTCGAGTAGTGCCCCATGCAGGATAAGTGAATAAGAAATACCTTCAAATCAGGATCAGTAATATTCCTTCTGTATTTTCATGCCTTCAGGTAAATAGTCATAATTGTGCCGTACACAGGGACAGCTACAATTCACAACGGTTTCCGGCTCTCAATGGTCAAAAATAGTCCGCCGTAATAGGATTCCACCTTCACAATTTCCAGAGGGGAGCGATTCACCAAATCGATTGTATCGCGGTTCAAATGGCAGCCGTCGCATAGCTTTTTCCAGACGGGTGTCAAGGATTCCTGAGTTTTGCCCATGAGCGGTTGGTCCATTTTGACGTGCTCGAACATGAGGATCTGGGCGCCGGGTTTGCTGACGCGGTAGATTTCTTCGAGCGCTTTGACCGGGTCTGGAATCGTGCAGAATACTAAGGTCGCGACGACCGTATCGAAGCTGTCATCGGCAAAGGGCAGTTTTTCAGCGACTGCTTCGTACGTGCGAATCGGTGTCTTCGACTGTCGGATGCGTTTGCCGGCTTGTTTACTCATCTCCGGGTTTGGTTCGATGGCGTCGACCCGTTCGGCATTTTGATAATAGCGGAAGTTCGCACCTGTTCCGAAGCCGATTTCGAGCACGCGACCTTGCGCTTTTTGAACCAGTCCGGCGCGGATTTTTTCAAAGCGCGTCTTCTCGAGCGGCTTCATGGCCGTGTCATATATATGCGGTAAAAATCCAGCCATAGTGATCGACTCCTGTCTTGTGTATTGCATCTTTCTATACCATTCCACTTTCCCTGTCAATGTCCTGTTTATTCCTGGAATGAACGGTTTGTCTAGGATTATACAAAAACTATACAATCAGCGTTTTTAAGCTTATTATGAAGGGAATAACAAGGACAATGGCAAGGCATTAAAGAAATCTCCGTACAGGCGGTTTTAGCGTAAAAAAGAAGGATACATATTTCATTAAAAAGGGGCGGTACATATATGGGGAAAGCGAAGAAATCCGTAATCGTAATCGGAGGCGGGCTTGGGGGCTTGTCGGCGGCGATTTCATTGCAGCAAAAAGGCTATGAGGTTTCGTTATATGAAAAGAACGAGCATATCGGCGGGAAAGTGAACCGCTTAGAGCGGGACGGCTTCGGTTTTGACTTGGGCCCGTCGATTTTGACGATGCCGCATATTTTCGATCGCTTGTTCCAAAGCAGTGGCAAGAAAATGACGGATTACGTTCCGATGCAACGCTTAGAGCGTGAGTGGCGCTCATTTTTCCCGGACGGCACGGTGATCGATCTGTACCATGACCTTCATTTGATGGAGCGGGCGAACCCGGCACTGTCGAAAAAGGACATGAAGGAATACTACGCGCTGCTCAAGTACGCGAAGCGGATTTACGAAACGACCGAGCGTAGCTATTTGAAGGAAGGCTTTGAATCGCCGAAGGAGGCCGTCGCACAAAACGGCATCCTTGCGACTCTGACCGGATTCGATTTGACCTCGACGATGTACAGCGCGATTTCCAAGCGCATCAATAATCCTCATTTGCGCGACATGCTGTCGTATTACGTGAAATACGTAGGGTCTTCGCCGTATAGCGCACCCGCTGTGCTCAATATGATGATTTATATGCAACACGCACAAGGCTGCTGGTATGTGCCGGGCGGCATGCATAATCTGGCGGGCGGCATGGAGAGACTGGCGCGCGAAGAAGGCGTCCAGATCCATACCGGCATGGGCGTGATTCGTGCCTTGACGAGTGCGGAAGGCAAGATCACCGGCGTCGAACTCGAAGACGGCAGCTTCCAAACCGCTGATTATTACGTATCGAATATGGAAGTCATCCCGTTCTATCAAAAAATGGTCAAGGCGGAGCATGAGTTTGTCGATAAGCTCGAGAAGAAATACGAGCCGGCGAGTTCCGGACTCGTTTTGCATCTCGGCGTCAAGAAGACCTATCCGCAACTGAACCACCATAATTTCTTCTTCTCGGACAATTTAAAAGAGCAGATGGACAAGGTGTTCGAGCGTCATGAATTGCCCGACGACCCGACGATCTATCTCGTCAACGTCAACAAGACCGACCCGACGCAGGCGCCGGAAGGGTATGAAAATATTAAAATCCTTCCGCATATCCCGTATATCCAGGACAACCCGTTCACGCCGGAACAGTACAAGGAATTCGAAGAGCGAGTCATCAATAAGCTCGAACGCATGGGGCTCGACGGCTTGCGCGATAATATCGTCGTACGCGATGTCTGGACGCCGCATGATATCGAACGCATCTACGGTTCGGACCGCGGAGCGATTTACGGAACGGTTTCCGACAAGAACAAGAACGGCGGCTTCAAGCACAAGAAGCAAAGCGAACTATATGACAACCTGTATTTTGTCGGCGGTACGGTCAACCCGGGTGGCGGCATGCCGATGGTGACCTTGAGCGGCCAGCAAGTGAGCGATAAGATCGTCAAACGCGACAATGCAAGCAAGTAGAAGTCTTTAGTTGAAGCGTGTATTGGATTTCCTGTCTTCATAGCCTGGACTAATTACAATTCAAAAGGCGGTGCCAATGACTTCGAAAAGTCATTGGCACCGCCTTTTTGCCTAGCTATTTTCCGAGTGTCACCGGAAGTTCACGGACGCCGCGGACGATCATGCCCGGACGCCATTCGAGTTCGTTTTCTGGGACAGCAAGCGCCATGGCAGGAAAACGTTTCAATAGACCGTCGATGGCGGTATGGCCTTCCAGCCGTGCGAGGGGAGCGCCGAGGCAGAAGTGGATGCCTTTGCCGAACGCCAAATGGGCACTTTTTTCGCGGTGGATATCAAACAGTTCAGGGTTATCGAACTGCTCGGGGTCATGGTTCGCCGCGTTCAGCGCGACGATGACCAGATCGCCCCGGTGAATGGTTTTTCCGCTGAATTCGATCTCTTCCGCGGCCCATCTTGAGGTGCTGAATTCGACCGGTCCGTTCAAGCGCAGCGATTCTTCGATGGCCGGCCCGATCAGTTCAGGCTGTACGCACAATTCGTGCTGCTGTTCAGGATGCTTCAACAGCGTGAGCACGGTGTTGCCGATCAAGTTCACGGTCGTTTCGTGTCCCGCGATGATAAGCAAGGAGACCAGCCCGTACAGCTCTTTTTCCGTCAAACGGTCGCCAGCTTCTTCTGCTTCGATCAAGCGGCTGATTAAATCGTCTCCCGGTTGTTGGCGCACTTTTTGGAACCATTCGCCGAGATATTGGATAAATTCATTCATATGTTCGTAGACACTGACACCTGCTTCGCCGCTCGTGCCTTCGATCAGCGAGTTCGACCAGGTACGGAATTTGTCGCGGTCCTGTGAGGGCACGCCCAAGATCTCGCAAATGACGATGATGGGGAGCGGAAAGGCGAATTCGTCAATTAATTTGACGTTCGATTTGCCTTCGAATCCATCGAGCAATTCGTCGGTGATTTCCTGAATGCGCGGTTTCATGCCTTCAATCATTTTCGGGGTAAAGGCTTTTTGTGCGAGCCCGCGCAGCCTTTTATGGTCGGGCGGATCGGAAAATAGCATGTTTTGGGCGAATACGCTCATCTCGTCCATGCTGCCGCCGAACAGCTTCGAAAAGTCTTTGATGAAGCGCGGGTCTTTCAATACGGCTTCCGCGTCCGCGTAGCGCGTCACGAGCCAACCGAGCTGGCCATCTGGAAAACGCACCTGGTGCACGGGGTCTTCTTCGCGCAGCCGTTCGTAGGCTGGGTAAGGGTTCCTGGTGAATTCTGGGCTGAATAATTTCGTTTCGTCTTTGTCATGCAAATTCATTGAAATGCCTCCTTTTTTATCTATACCCTGAGGCGGATGGCTTTTACTCGCCTATTTTTCATATTCCTTCCTTCTCTAAAGAAATATGGAAGGCTGCTTTTTCGGTCCAGGCGATTTTCCGGCGAAATGGTTTGGCTAGTCATTAGCTTTTTTGAGCTTTATCGACAAACTGGGTGATGGCCTTTGCGACTTCTGGCGGGCCTTCCCAATACAGCATATGGCCGAGCTGCGGGAGGATGCACAGTTGGGAATTCACGATGGCAGAGGAAAGCTTTTGCTGGTCTTCTTGTGAAGCGATGGGATCTTCCTTTCCGGAAATGATAAGCGCGGGTGCTGTCACTTGGTGAAGGAAGCCAGGGAATTTTTCATTCAATGCAGCTTCACTCGTTTCTCTCCACACACGCGCGGGAACGTTTTGGATCTCATGGAACATTTTCTCCAAGAAATCGGCAGGCACCGGTTTGTTGAAAAGTCCTCCGGTAAATTTCCGGATGAACTCGGGACTGACGGGATCTGTTAAGTGCGACAAAGTGGATTCGTGAATGGCGACGATTTCCGGCTGGTTGCCGAGCTCGGAAGGGGAGCCGATTAAGATGAGCCCAACTGTCCGTTCCGGGTATTTCGCAGCGAAATTCCTGGCGGCAAATCCTCCGCTGGATGCACCTGCGATAAAGGCTTTCTCGATAGCTTTGGCATCCATGAACTGCAGCAAATCCGTTTCAAAATCTTCTGTTCGATACGACAGGCCTGGCAGATCGATGCCGTCATGCCCTCGCTGTGTATAGGCGAGGGTGCGCAATTGTTCAGGGAAACAAGCGAATAATAAGTCGAAGGTATGGCAGGAATCGGCAAGCCCGTGCAGGAAAATCAGCGGAATGCCGTGCGGGTCGCCGTGCTCGATATAGCTTAGTTCTCTTGTATCCGCCAAGCGCAGTGTCGCTCGTTTCAAAGGCATGTTCATCCATTCCTTTCATTCGACAGCAATGCTGCCATTATTTGAAGCGAGCTGGATGAGCACCTCGCCGCTGCCGAACACGGTCTCTTCATTTTCGCGCCCGTATACATCGATGCTGCCATTGTCGACGCGCGCTTCGATGCGGGCATTCACCGGTTCGCTGGCAGTGCGGATTTCGATTTGCCCATTATCCGTAGCGAAATCGACAGGGAAATCAAGCGTCTCTGTGTCCAGTTCTATGCGTCCGTTATTCGCTTGTGCTTCCAGTTCGCCTGAAACGTCACTGAACAGGATGCGTCCATTGGATGAGCGGACGCTAATGACGGCTTCCATGTCTTTCAGTTCAACCGGTCCGTTGTCTGTTTCGACCTCAACCGTATCGCTGTCGACTGCCTCCAAAGCGATGCGCCCATTGTCTGCTTCAAGAAACAACTCAACAGCAGTGATCTCGCTCACTTCGATGCTGCCGTTATCGCTATCGGCCGACAAGGAATCAAGCCCGCTCGCAGGCACGTAAACTTGCAGCGTATAGGAGCGGTTAAAGTCGAAATTGAAGAACGGGGAGCGGTCTTCGACTTCGATTGCCAAGCGGCCGCCTTCAACTTCTGTGTTTAAGGTGAAATCATCGTCATTGCCGGACATGACGATTCGGACCGTTTCATCTTCACTTGGCATAATGGCTACCCGGGAATTTTCAACGGTAATTTCCACTGCCTCAATATTTTCATCGAAGCTTTGTTCCTCGAGCACGTCTTGCTGCGCCGGGTCTGAATTGTAGACGGCATATAAGACGATGCCGACACCGACCAAGAACAGGCTTACGATGATGATCAAAATTTTCAAGAAAGTTCCCATGAAATCATCTCCTTTCATTTTTAAATATCCGTAGCTTGGTAACGGAGAGCCGTGTTTCTTCATCACGGATTTGGCTAAGTATCATCATTTTACTATAAATATCAGAAAAGTCAGTTTATTTAATTGAAATCATGCTATATTAATACCTATAGAGAGGTTGTGAAAAAGAGATCCGACGCTGGTTGGATCTTAAATGTGAGGCAGGGGAGGATGCTGATATGTGGAGGGTAACGAACACGGTTTTCATTGACCGGCGAGCAAAGGAAGTCCATCACTTCGCAACCAATCCGAAACTCTGGTATCAGTGGTATGCCGGATTGTCCGAAGCGGAAAATCTGATTGGCACAGGGAAAAAAGGGACGAGCATGAATTTGAAGTATTACTTTTTCGGGAGAAGCTTGGCTTTGCATGTACTGGTTGTGGAAAATGCGGCTGTAAAGACGGCTATATATGGCGCTGCCTAATTAGCGGCGCATTTGGTGGCACTCAGACCTGGCGCTATCTTTCGAAAGACGGGGCACTGAGATTCAATTCGAAATGGAATACGAACTCCCAGGCAGCATATTCGGGAAATTGGCCAATACGATTTACATCAAGAAGCTCATGTACAACTCGGTTGAACAGACTTTGCAAAACTTAAAGGATATCAGTGAAAGTGAGTAGCGGGTTCGGCAGGCGCGAAAATAAGAGGGGTGATTAATGGCTTGCTTTTAGGGAGTGGAAAAATGGAGCAAAGTCAAAAACGCGATTATTCCACCTTTCAGTTTGCAAGACCGGGCTTTTGTCATGGGAGAGCCGGCTATCTTAGACATTGAACTACAAAAGGGTTATGCTGTGCACAGTTAAGCTGGTAGAAAATCAGCTGAAATGGGAGGGTGATCGACATGGCATTTTTGGACAAGCTGAACGCGATGAAAGACAAGGCGATCGAAAAAGGCAAAACCCATTGGGACGAAAATAAAGATGATTACAAAGAAAAAGCGACTGACTATAAAGAGAGAGCCATGACCATGAAAGAAGATGTGGAGCACAAATTGAAAGAGAGAAAAGGGAAATAGTAAGAGGCGCACTCTTTCGATAGAGTGCATTTTTCAGATACTTTGCTTTCTGGATTGAAAAACGCGTGGAGAAACGAATCCGTTTCTCCACGCGTTTTTTGTTTTATGCGAATTCATGTCGAACGATACAATTCCGAACGGATGCGAGAGATATGCTCGCTCATCAATTGCTTGGCCAATTCGCTATTGCCGCTTTCAATCGCCAAATAGATTTCTTCATGTTCATTGTACGTATCCTGATGGCGCTCAACATCGGTGAAGCGGTGGCGACGCGTGGCGCGGATATTTTCTTCCAGCCGCTTCGCAAGTGTTTCCATCAAGTCGATCAATAATTGGTTTTTGGTGGCATTGGCGACTTGCAGATGGAAATCCACGTCAGCCTGGACGCCGAGTTCGGGATCGTTCGCTGCCAAAGCCATGTGCCCGAGCACTTCGCGGATCGCCAGCAAGTTCCCAGGTGTCGCCCGCTGCGCTGCGAGCGAGGCGGCTTCGACTTCGAAAGCGCGCCTGAGTTCGAGCATGTCGTCGATGTATTGGATCTCCGCCGCATCGATGCGGGTGCCGAGTTCATTTCCGAGCATATCGTGCTTCGTCTCAGAGAGAAAACTGCCGCCGCCTTGCCGGATTTCAAGAAAGCCTTTGCTTTCCAGGCCTTTCAACGCTTCGCGGACGGAATTGCGGCTGACGCCAAACAAACTCGCCAAATCCCGCTCGGAAGGGAGACGGCCGCCAGGAGGCAAATTGTTCTCCAAGCACAGCGTTTGGATCTGTTCGACGACTAATTCATAGGTGCGTTTTTTCGGATTCAATAACACGGAACTCTCTCCCTGCTGACTTGTTTTTTGCGTTCTCTTTTCATCATACCGAAAGAAATGCAAAATGTCTGAAAATACACATTGTACTTTTCAGATTATTATGTATAATTGGTTTAATTGGTAGGGCCAATTTTCGGAGGTATGAAGATGTATCGGTGTGTATGCATGCTGTTGTAAGACTTTTGGTAAGGCATCGCAATCGATATTCCACAAAACAGCTAGCTTTCCTGGGGGCTCGCGCTGAACTAATTCGGGCTAGGCGCCCGAATGGATTTCAGCACTTCGTCGAAACGGAGTTGGAAAGCCCCCTCCGTTTCTGCTCCCCAAGGAGTCTGCGCTGTTTTGCTCCATATCTAATAATTAGTATTTATTAAGAGTGGAAGGCGGTGACTCCTGCGGGAATAGCATGAGTCTTGAGACCCCGCAGGAAGCGTAGCGACCGAGGAGGCTCAAGCCATGCCCGCGGAAAGCGTCCGCCTGAAACGATCCAATAAGCTTTTCCCTATTATAATTTTGAAATTAAGTTTAAATAGTGTGAATAACCACAAAGGAGCGAAATGAAATGGCAATTCCTCATCAGGAGAAAATCCTGCACAATTTGGCAGAGTTTCTTACAAGCGAACAAATCAGCGTCAACGAGACGATCAAGGAACTGCACGGCAGGGATGAATCCTATCATGCCATGCAATTGCCGGACATCGTTGTGTTTCCGGAAACGGCGGAGCAAGTATCGAAAATCATGAAGCTGTCCCAGCAATACGCGATTCCCATCGTGCCATTCGGCCTCGGATCGAGTCTTGAAGGCCATGTCATCCCTGAGCAGGGCGGCATCACCGTCGATTTTTCCTTGATGAATAAAGTGCTGAATGTCGATGCGGAAGATTTCCTCGTCACGGTCCAGCCGGGTGTCACACGGACGCAATTGAATAAGGAATTGAAGAAATACGGATTGTTTTTCACCGTCGACCCTGGAGCGGACGCGACGCTTGGCGGCATGGCAGCGACCAATGCGAGCGGCACGACTTCCGTTAAATACGGCGTCATGCGTGACCAGGTGCGCGACCTTGAAGTGGTCATGGCGGACGGCACCATTATCCATACCGGCAATAAAGCAGCAAAATCGTCTTCCGGGCTTCATTTGAACGGTTTGTTCGTCGGCTCTGAAGGGACGCTCGGCTGTTTTACGGAAATGACCTTGAAAGTGTACGGCATCCCCGAATTCGTTACGGCGGCTCGCGCTTCATTCCCGAGTGTAAAAGATGCGGTCGAAGCGGTCGTCTCGATCTTGCAAGCGGGTATTCCGATCGCCCGTGTGGAACTTGTCGACGAGCAGTCGATGAGGCAAGTGAATGAATACAATGATACCGCTTACCTGGAAAAGCCAACTTTGTTTCTGGAGTTCCATGGCAATGAAGCAGGACTCAAGCAAGACGTGGAGTTTATGGAAGAAATCGTCCAGGGGCATGCGTGCGAAGAAATCGCTTTTGAGACCGATACCGCGGCGCGCAATCAATTATGGGAAGCGCGCCATACTTTGGCCTATGCCTATATCCACGGCTATCCCGGCAAAAAGATGATGGTCACCGATGTCTGCTTACCGATTTCAGAACTCGCAGGCGCAGTCGGCCATGCACGGGAAAACTTGCAAGCGCTCGGGCTTCCGGGCGGCATCGTCGGCCATGTCGGCGACGGCAATTTCCATGCGCTCATCATGATGAATATGGAAGACCCTGAAGAAGTGGCGCGTGCGCAGGAGTTTAACGGGCGCATCGTCGAGTACGCGCTCGAGCGCGGCGGTACGTGTACAGGCGAACACGGCGTCGGGCTTGGCAAACAGAAATACCAACAGCAAGAACACGGAGCGGCACTTGAGGTCATGGAGAAAATCAAACGGGCGCTGGACCCAAACAATCTATTGAATCCCGGCAAAAACATTAACGTGGAGACAAAGGAGACGATTAAATGAAAGTATTGCAATCATTAAGTGCCATCGCTGGAAAGTATTTTGCTGTGTGGGTCATCCTGGCCGCCTTGCTGGCGTTTTTCCTGCCTGAAGCCTTCGTCGGATTCGGTGCCTATATCACGATTCTGCTCGGTGTCGTCATGTTCGGGATGGGCTTAACGCTCAAGCCGGTGGATTTTAAAATCATCGCCAAAAGCCCGCTGCCGGTATTCGTCGGGGTAGCAGCGCAGTTTCTCGTCATGCCGCTTGCGGCCTTTGCCATCGCGTATGTCTTGAATCTGCCTCCTGAGCTTGCGGCAGGCCTCGTGCTTCTCGGCTGTGTGCCGGGCGGGACGGCATCGAACGTCATGGTCTATCTGGCAAAAGGCAATTTGGCCTTATCAGTCGCGATGACTTCCTTGTCGACTTTGATGGCGCCGATCATGACGCCGCTGCTTTTGCTATTGCTTGCAGGGCAATGGCTGCCGGTCGACCCTGTCTCGATGTTCACATCCATCATCCAAGTGATCATCCTGCCGATCGCACTCGGGATCTTAATCCAGCGCATCTTCCCGGCGGCGGTCGCAAAAAGCATCTCGGTCGTGCCGCTCATTTCGGTGGCAGCGATTCTCATCATCGTCTCCGCCGTTACTGCGGCCAATGCGCAAAACGTCATCAGCTCAGGATTCATCGTCTTCCTTGCGGTGTTCTTGCATAACGGATTCGGTTTGATGCTCGGTTACGTGATCGCGATGCTCATGGGCCTCAGCGAAACGGACCGCCGTGCGATTTCACTTGAAGTCGGCATGCAGAACTCAGGCCTCGGTGTTGCCTTGGCCACCGCCCACTTTAGCCCGCTCGCTGCGCTGCCAAGCGTATGGGGCGCAATCTGGCACAATATTTCCGGACCGATTTTGGCGACGATTTGGTCGAAAAAACCAGCCACTGCACCGGATAAACAAAACCCGGAACTGGCCTCGCGAGTCAAACCGGCGGTAGATTCCGGATCCAAATAAGTGAATGCTATGTATGCGAAAACCACCCGTCACTTGGGTGGTTTTTTGCATGAAGGAGAATGAAGCGCAAGTGGCGAAATTTACCAGGTGGAAGATCATCATACGAAAAAGTGAGTGAGACATTGTGGAATTCAAATTGGGAAATGGCACGCTAATGCTGCCGGAGCTGCACATCACGGTGATGGCGATCATCATTATTTACTTGCTGGCCAAATGGAGCAAGGAGTTGGAAACCGGCCGCATTAAAATCTTCATCTATTTTCTAGTTGCCGCCTATGTCATGCCGGTTCTTTCATACAGCACTTTAGAGTACGACTTCCAACTATGGATTCCGGCCGGCTTCCTAGTGGTGTTCTTTTATATTTACCGGAAAGAACGGTACCATCCCGCTAAAATGAAGGCCAGTGTGCTTGGTCTGTTCGTGGCGATATACCAAATCGCTGGCCATATGTTTTAAAGCCCAGCCGGCGTTTTGAAAAGAGTTCAATCAATAATGGTTGCTTTGCCTTGTTCGCGAAGCGATTTCAGCGAGTCGAGCATATGCTTGATCTGCTCGTCGCTATGGCGTTCCCAGGAAGCGAGTTCCGCCACGATCTTCAATGGTTCTTTGGAGCGGTAGGAGCGTGTCGGGTTCCCGGGAAAGCGCTTGTCGGTCAAATTCGGGTCGTTTTCGAATGTGCCTGTCGGTTCGACAATGTAGATCCGTTCGGGCAAATCCGTGGCGGCGAGTTCCGCGCCCCATTTCGCCGCGTCGAGTGTGGCGGTGAAATAGATGTAATTGGATTTCTTGTCCTGGAAGTTGGATGAATTCTGAGATTCCAGCAAATCCCCGACTGTCAGTTGTGCTTTCGTTCCGTGGAAGAAAGGGCCGAGGTCCAAAACTTCTGTCGATTCATTCATCGTGTTGCCTCCTATTTTCTGTCTGATATCCTGAGTATAGGACAGCCCTTGCCAAAAAAGTAGACTGCCATTTATTTTTTCTTTGAGCTATACTAATAGTAGAGAGTAAGGCCGGCAGCCCGATTTTTCATTATTGCAATGAGAAATCGGGCTATTTTCATGCCTGCCGATAACTGGGGTTTCATTCGTTTAACGACTTCCTCAACGGGTAGACCTGGGTATATGTTTTAACTACTAAAGAAGAGGTGTTCACGAATGAAAAATGATGTAACGATCAAACATAAACTAGGACTTGGCACAGCGCCGCTCGGCAATATGTTCCGGGACGTGCCGGAAGACGAAGCGATGGCGACCATCGAATCTGCGTGGAACGAAGGCATCCGTTATTTCGACACGGCGCCGTTTTACGGGGCTGGGCTTGCGGAACTGCGGCTCGGTGAGATCTTGCCTTCGTATAACCGCGATGAATATTTATTGAGCACAAAAGTCGGCCGCATCGTGCTGGACGAAGAAGAAGAAAAAGAAGGCCTATTCGAATTCGGCCGCAAAAATAAAATCCTGACCGATTACACGGAATCGGGCACATTGCGTTCGATCGAAGACAGCTTGAAACGCCTGAAGACGGACCGTTTGGATATGGTTTATGTGCACGATATCTCACCGGACTTTCTCGGCGATGAATGGGTCACGAAGTTCGATGAAGCTCGAACAGGCGCCTTCAAAGTGCTTGACCGTCTAAGAGACGAAGGCGTCATCAAAGCATGGGGACTCGGCGTCAATACGACGACACCGATAGAAGTCGCGCTTGAACTGGAAGAAGCGCATCCTGATTTGAGCTTGTCCGCAACGCAATATACGCTGTTGCAGCACGAACGCGCACTGGAGCGCATGATGCCGCTTGCCGAGAAAACAGAGGGCGGCCTTGTCATCGGCTCGGCGTTCAACTCAGGAGCCTTGCTCGGCGGTGATCATTTCGATTACACGGAAATCACACCGGAAATCAAAGAGCGGGTGGCACGCTTTAACGACGTCGCCAAAAATCACGGCGTGCATTTGAAAGATGCTGCGCTGCAATTTTCAACGGCCCATCCAGCAGTCAAAGCTGTCGTCACCGGTTCGACGCGGCCAGACCGCATCAAGGAAGACTTAGCCGCACTGACAGCTGACATCCCGTCTGCTTTCTGGGACGAACTCGTCGACAAAGGCCTCGTTTCCCCAAAAGCTGTATTACCGAAAAAATGAAAATAGAAATAGAGAATGACAAAAGGTTCCGGTCTGCTGGCCGGAACCTTTTGTTATGGATGAAACGGTTATTTTTACCGAAATATGCGTTTAGCGATGAATTGCTTTATCTTTAATTTTACAAATTTGCCATTTGCTATAATATAGACTAGAGACAAAAACTGGAGGGCAAGAATGAGAACCTCAGCTAACTTATCAACAATAGCATTTTTATTAATCATCCTCTCCTTAGTAGCTGGCTGTGCCACTGTCGAAGAAAGCCCGAAAATTCTCTCTATTGAACACCGCGGAGAATACGAAGGGGTACTCGTTTCAAGCACCTATACTTCGGCCAAAACCGCAGGCTATGAAGAAACGTTCATCGAAGGGCCGGAAAAAGCCGATGAACTGATCGATCGTTTGAATGGAGAAGAGCTGATACAAGCGAGTGAAGCGGAACTGCAGGAAAGGGCCGATCTGCTCGAGCAGCCTGGCAGCTACCGGATGATGCTTTACAATATGCCGGCAGCTGACCGCATGGACGATCATATGTATTTGATTCACTTTTATAAAGATGGAACGATTCAAGTGGATCAAGAAGGCATCACGTATTTCCTTTATAATCCTCCAGAGGATTTGCTTTCGCAATTGAAACAACAGTGGAACATCAGCTTTTAGCACAAAATAAACTGCCCCGCGGCGATTAGGCATTTCCCTAATCGCCGCGGGGCAGTATTTTGTAGGTGATATGTCGTCAGCCCTGTGGTGCGTGGTAAATTTCCTCGAACGGCTGGACCACAACGAAGCCATTTCCGGAAAATTTCATCTGCACGGATTCTCCGCTGCCTCTGCCGAAAAAGCTCTTCAACTGTACATCGGTGACGAAATCAGGTTCCAAATTGCCTGACCAAGCGACAGTCGCGTTCGGATCGGTGAACACCGGCGTATCGGGCGTGACGAGTAAAGTGAGCGGCTCGTAATGGGAGGTGAAAGCGACCAGGCCGTGGCCTTCCAGGCGGACATTGAACAATCCGCCTGCCATCATTCCGGCGACGCGGCGCATCAATTTGATGTCCCAATCGAGCCCGTCTTGAAACGCGAGCAAGTCGTTGCCGTTGATGAAGATGCTTTCGCCTTCGAGGTCCAGAATGGTGATTTTCTTGCCGCTGTCCGCGACATAAAGCTTGCCTTGGCCGTTCGCTTTCATCAACTGGGCGCCTTCTCCGCTGAGCGCTTTTTGACGAATTTCCCGAGGCCGTGCTCGAGCATGCCTTCGCGCTCGAATTTGATATTGCCTTCATAGGAAATCATCGAGCCCGCCTTGGCCCACACTTGGCCGTTCAAATTCACTTCGAGCAGGCGGTCCGTTTCGAGTTCGAAAAATCGCGCTTTCTTCCTGTTTGGTTTGTTGGACAAATTGCTTGATGGAATACTTCGACATGAATGATTCCTCCTTTAAGTAGATAACAGCTAATACGTGCCAAATAGCAGATGGTTCCGATATAGGTGAGAATCAATCGATTTTGGAGGTAGTATTCTCTTATTTACGGGTAAAGAACAGCAAGGCGGTTTTAAGGATGGAGGATATCTGTGAACATCGGCATCATAGGAACCGGCAATATCGCGACCTTTTTGCTCGAACAGGTGAATGACAAGCGCATGGCAGATGGGCGGATCACCGCCGTGTTTGGCCGCAACGTGGAAGCCGGAACGCGTTTAAAGAACGCTTTGGCATGGAATTTTACACTGATTTAGGCGAATTTCTATCGACACCGGTCGATACGGTCGTGGAAGCTGTGACCGTGGATGCGGCGAGGCTGTTTTAAAACAGGTGGCTGAACATGAAAAAGACCTCATCGTCAGCAGCATCGGCGTATTCAAAGACTTCGAGTTCCTGGATGAACTGACGAAACTTGCGGAAACGAACGGCACAAAGATCTATCTGCCGTCCGGTGCAATCGGCGGTTTGGACGTCTTGCAATCGGCAAGGGCGTTGGGCGGATTGAAATCTGTCCGGCTTACGACCCGAAAATCTCCGATGTCACTCGGGATGGAGACGGACCGTGAACAAGTGCTGTTTGACGGGACGGCGTTTGATGCGGTGGGCGAATTTCCGAAGAACATCAACGTCGCGCTCGTGCTCGCCATTGCAGGCATCGGAGTGCACGAAACGAAAGTACGCATCATCGTCGACCCGAAGATTGAGCGCAATACGCATACGATCGAGGCACAAGGGGATTTTGGCAAGATGCAGCTGCAAGTTGAGAACAACCCGATGGCAGCGAACCCGAAAACCAGTTTACTCGCGGCCTTGAGCATTCTGTCGGTGCTGCAGAATAAAGCCATGCGTTGAGAATCGGAAGTTGATATGAATACAAGGGGAAAAAGAATAGTTTTATACATCATATAAAAGTTAAACAAATAGATACTTAGATGAGAAAGGGGTGAAAAAATGGAACATGTTAAAGAAGGATTCATTCCCGTGACTGGGGGCAAGGTGTGGTACCGGATTACCGGCAAAGGCCCCGGTATTCCGCTATTACTTTTGCACGGCGGGCCGGGAATGAAAAGCAGTGACAGCGACCCATTGCGGCAATTAGGGACAGAGCGTCCGGTCATCCAATACGACCAGCTCGGCTGTGGAAAATCGGAGCGGCCGGAAGATACTTCTCTTTGGACAGTGGACCGCTACGTTGAAGAGCTCGGGCAAGTGATCCGAGCGCTTGAGCTGGAAGAAGTCCATTTGCTCGGCCATTCCTGGGGGACGATGCTCGCCGCGTCTTATTTATTTACAAAACCTCAAGGCGTGCGCAGTGTCCTATTCTTGGGGCCTGCGCTCGATGGTCAGCGCTGGGAGCGGGACCAGCGCGCTTATTTAAAGCAATACCCCGAACAAGTGCAAAAGACAATAGAGGAGAGCGAAAGCCAAGGGACGACCGATTCAGTCGCCTACCAACAAGCGATGATGCAGTATTACAAAACCCATATGTGCCGCGTCGATCCTTGGCCAGACGAGCTGTCGGATGATCTCGATCAGCTGAACCCGAATGTCTATAATTATATGTGGGGAGCTTCGGAATTCAGGGTCACCGGCACCTTGAAACATTTCGATGCGACGGAGCGCCTGCATGAAATCGATATTCCGGCTTTGTTTACTTGCGGCCGGTACGATGAAGCGACACCTGAAGCGACAGAACATTATGCGAGCCTCGTCCCGGATGCGGAATTTCACGTATTCGAAAACAGCTCGCATATGCCGCCAGTCGAAGAACCGGAAGCTTATGTTGAAACCGTGCGCGAATGGGTCAACCGCCAGGAAATGAAGCCGGGTGCGTAAACGGATTAATTGTGAAACAGATGCTATGATAATAACGAACCGTGAGCAATGGCGGTTCGTTATTTTAATGGAAGAAAGCTTTACTGACCAGAGGAGAGATGGCCATGAATGAAGACCAATGGCAACTAACAGCGCAAGCATTATCCACTATAACGGTGACAGCACAGCCCGATAATGAACCAGTCGTAATCACTGGCATTGCCGAAGGATTCCGCTGCATCGGCGTCGGGACAGACGCCGCCGTGTTCCAGTCTGAGAACTTCCCGGAATATGCATTTAAAGTGTACGCAGAAGGCAAAAAAGATAAACTCGAAGCTGAAGCGAAGGTGTACGAACAAATCGGACAATCTGCTTATTTCTCGACTTGTTACGGAAGAGATGAACGCATGCTCGTGTTGAAATTCGAGCAAGGCCCGACTTTATTCGATTGCTTGCTGCAAGGCGTTTATGTGCCCAAACAGGCAATCGTAGATGTGGAAAAAGCGCGCGACTATATCCGCGAAATCGGCTTGAACCCGCGGGACATTCATTTAAAAAACATCATCTTGCAGGACGGGCGCGCGAAATTGCTCGACGTGTCCGAGTACATCAAGCCGGGCAACGATTTCCGCTGGGAGCACTTGAAAAAAGCATATCACGAATATTACCCGATCATCGACGGCAAACCCGTGCCATTCTGGCTGCTCGACACGATCCGCAAATGGTACCATCATTGGAACCGCTATTCCGCAAATTTCGAAGAATTCATGCGCATCGTGTCCAAACAATTGAATTACCGGAAATAATTTTAACGAACAACAGGCTTTCCTTAAGCGGAGAGCCTGTTGTTCTGTATAAAATAAATAAGTGATAATATCCACTCGATTAAATTCAAATTTTTATATTTTAAAGAAAATTATTATTTGTATATAATAAGGGAGGAATGCACTAGAGCGATAGACTTAGGAGGATTCATCATGATTAAACGAAATAAAGCTTGGGCTTTGGCGGTCACGGCCAGTTTGGCTGCACTATTGGCAGCGTGCGGCGGGGATCAGGAAAGCGCGACGGACACAGAAAGTACTGCAGCACAAAGCGAATTGGACAGTGTCCAGGAATTGCGCTTGACGACAGGATCTGGGGTTCCGACCATGGATTCCGTGATGGCGGACGATGCGGTATCGTTCACCATGTTGAACAATGCCGGTGAAGGCCTTTACCGGCTGGATCAGCAGAACGCGGCCATTCCAGCGATGGCATCCGGCGAGCCTGAAATCAGCGAAGACGGCCTGACCTATACATTCAAGCTGCGCGATGCGAAATGGTCTGACGGCTCGCCTGTGACGGCGCATGATTTTGTGTTCGCGTGGCAGCGGGCAGCGGACCCAGAAACAGGCTCTACTTACGGGCCATATATGATGGCGGGCACGATTAAGAATGCTGCGGCGATTGCACAAGGCGAACTGGATAAATCGGAACTCGGCATTACCGCGCAAGACGACCAAACGCTGGTCGTATCACTCGAACGCCCGATTCCTTATTTCCTGTCCTTGATGGCATTCGGTACGTTTTATCCACAGAAGGAAGCGTACGTCACTGAACACGGAGATCAATACGCTATGGATTCAGACAAGCTATTGTCGAACGGTCCGTTCGTATTAGCGAACTGGGATGCAACTGCAGCATCGTGGGAGCTGGAGAAAAACCCCGAATATTGGGATGCGGAAACGGTGAAATTGGATAAAGTCGAATTTAATATCGTCCCGGATCCAGGGACAGGGGTTAATTTATACGAAACAGGCGAAGCAGACCGTGCCGGCTTGGCTGGCGAGTTTGCTATGCAATACGCAGAAGATGAAGAAGTCGTGCGCGTACTCAAGCCGTCTGTCTATTATTTACAATTCAACCAAGAGCGCGAGGGCGAATCGACAGCGCTTGCGAACCCGAAATTGCGCAAAGCTTTGGCGCTGTCATTCAATAAACAGGATTTGGCAGATATCGTTCTCGCAAACGGATCGATCCCGGCAGATTTCTTGGTCCCGACGGAATTCACATTTGATGCGAATAATGAAGATTTCCGCCAGGTCAACGGGGATATGATGGAATTCAATGCTGAGGAATCGAAAGCCTTATGGGCAGAAGGCTTAGAGGAAGAAGGGCTGACGGAAGTGAGCTTGGAGTACTTAAGCGGCGATACGGAACTTTCGAAAAAAATCGATGCCTATATGAAAGACCAGATGGAAGGCAATCTGGAAGGCTTGACGCTCGAAATGAGCCAAGTGCCGTTCAACGTCCTGCTCGATAAAAACGAAGCGCAGGATTACGATATCCAAAGCACAGGCTGGGGCCCGGATTTCCAGGACCCGATTACATTCCTTGATTTGTTTGCGACAGAATCACCTCAAAACACGATGGCGTATTCCAATGAACAAGTGGATGCGCTGCTGGAACAAGCGAACGGCGAACTTGCCTTGAAGCCGCAAGAGCGCTGGCAAGCCTTAGCCGAAGTGGAGAAAATCCTCGTCGAAGAAGATGCGGCCATTGCCAATATGTATCAGTTCGGCAGCATGGCGCTCCAAAAACCGTATGTGCATGATGTCATCACGCATCCGTTCACGGGCGACTTCAGCTATAAATGGGCTTATATCTCAGGAAGAGAATAATAAAAAAGGAGGATGGCAGCTGCCATCCTCCTTTTATTTTAGGTATCATTTTAAAACGCGCCGGAGCCGCCGCCACCGCCGCCGACTCCGCCTCCAGTTCCGGCCATTCCGCCGCCGCTTGCGCTGGCGCTCGAACTCGCCGTGGTGCTGGCCGAAACGAATACGGCCGTCATAAGGATCGGGTTCATCGCGAAGCCAGAGACATCATTTGCCGGCTCAGCGGCTGTGAAGGCATTCGCTTTTCGCTCGGCCGTTTTCTGGTCGCTGCCGAGCAAGTACGCATAAGCGCGCTGCTTTTCGTCCATCGTCAGCCGCTCCCATTGCTCGCTCGGCAATTGTTCCATAGCGGTTTTCATGCTGCGCCATTCGTAGCGCACGCGATGGCCTTCACGCGTGATCGGCGAATAGCCGATCGCAAATCCGAGAGCGAGCATCGCAAGCGCAATAGAGACGGCCATCCAAGGCAAGAGCCCGTAAATGCCTGAAACGATGGCTAGTCCGATGAAGACCGCGCTCATGATGCCGACCGCCCAGCGCAGGCCGCTGTGTTTTTCGTAAAAGTCGTGCGCTAACACTTCGGCTCTCACTTCTTTATTCCATTCAGCAGTCGCTGCGTTGTAATCTTCGTGATTGCTTTCATTTTTCGTATAGATCTCAACTTGTTCCAGCGTGAACTCCTGGCCATCTCCGATCGTATCGAACAATAGCCCGATCAGCACCGCCTCGTGTGGATGGTCAGTGTTTCGGTCGGCTAGTGCGAAATGGTCTTCCGAGATTTGGCGAATCTTGCCTTTTCTCATCAAATCAAAATCGCCGCTGACATGCCGTTTGCTGCTACATACGTGGGATTCGTAAAATGAAGCAGCGCGGGAATGCTCATCGAGTCTTCAGGTACGAAAAATTCATAAGGACCATTTTGGACATCCCGTTTACGTCTCGACGCTTTCAGCCAAGCAAATAGTACGAGCCCGATGAGGGCGCGCCAAGTATCGCGATGGCGGGAATTCCGGCCGATTTCGCGATTTGCTGGTTGCGGGCGAATGCTGCTGCCTCGTTTTCGAGTTCTTCGCGATCATCTGCGAGCTCATCGCGCACCGTGCCGTCTTGCGCCGTGACGCCAGGGAACAATTCGGATTCAAAAATTGCTCGGATATCCGCATTTTCTTCGGCTGGCACATTGCCTAAATCGAAAATAGCGGTGCCATCTTCTGTAATGCTTGCTGTATCAAACGCCTCGCCGTATCCGAGCGCTTCAGTTTCAGTTGCTGAAGCAGGCGGGATGACCGTAATCGTCATATCGCCGTATTCGCTTTCGTTGCTTGCATCAAAGAACGGCCAGTAAAACTCGGCGCCGTCTTCAAACTTTTCGACAGCCCCGACGATCCGGTAGTTCAGCTCGACTTGGATCGTATCGCCGTCATTGCCTGAGCGGTAGATTTTGTAGAGGCCGTTTTCGACTTCCACTTCCAGCTCCCGGCGGCTGTCACTCGCGGTAAATTCCTCGATCGACGTTCCTTCTTTTGGAATCAAGCTTCTCGTGATGCCATTAAACCCATCTTCGAATTCGTACGTGAATTGTTCCGTGACATCTGCCGTACCGTCTTCATTCAACTGGGCTTCGATTTGCACTTCCGTAATATCGAAATCAACTGCAAACGCCTGTACCGGGACGAGCAGCAGGAAAATGAACAAAACGAATGCCAAAAAATTTTTTTTCTTCACGATTCATCACCTCTTAATATAGGAGTACGGTTGAGGGGAGAGAAGGTTTCATTTATGAACTGGCTTGAATAGTCGCCACGAGATTTTCGTAAGGGAGCTCTTCAAACTTTGAGGGCAGCGAGCTATATGAATGGAGCATATTATCCTTATTAATTAGAACAATTTGTAATATTTATTTGACAGCGCTTTCATTACCAAATATACTAGGTATAAGTTAATATCTTGTGAGGAGATTAGGAGACACATTATTTACTTTGGGGCGTGGACCAAAGATATTTAATGTGTCTTTTTTCGTCGCAAATAACAGTGCATGAAGGGGGACGGATAATTGGGAATGGGCTTTTAGGCGGTGCCACGGCTATCATTACATAAAAAAGGAGATTAGTATGAAGAAGTTTAAAAAATCACTTGTATTTTTGATTGTTGCTTTATTATTAGTGTTCATTGGCAGCGCAGTTGCTGCGCAATTCAATAGCTCGAGCGGGGAAGTGGATGTCTCAAGGATTTATTTTGAAACTGAACGGGGTGAATTGTCTGGGCTGCTGTACAAGCCGGACGGAGCGGACAGTGAAGCAAGACCGACATTGGTCGCAACCCACGGATATTTGAACTCGGGGGAAATGCAGGATGCCCAGGCTATTGAGATGTCCAAGCGCGGCTATGTGGTATTGGCTCTCGATCAATACGACCACGGTCACTCGACAGGCACAATGGAGAAGCCGGTCCCGTTTTTCTCGTTCTGGCCTCAAGCGATGTATGATGCCGTTCAATATATGTATGATCAGGATTACGTGTTGAAAGATGCGGAAGGCAACGGCATCATTGCCGTTTCGGGCCATTCGATGGGCGGGTTTTCATCTACGCACGCCGTCATGCTCGACGAAGTTGATTTCCAGGATTCAGGCATCCGCAAAATCCACAGCTCCTTGACGATGGGATCGGATTATCAATGGCTGAAAACTTTGGGCTACACGGATGAAGAAATCAATGCTTCCTACGGCCCGCGCATGTCCGGGAAAATTGCGGGCGTCTACGATGAATTTTTCTTTGATGCAGAAGCGTCGGCTGCCGGACAGCCCGTCGTGAAAAAAGATTATGTCAGCACAGCAGAAGGCTTGGGCTTCCTCGGCGGCTTGGAATCTGCGCAGGCGGGTGAGTTTTATGAAGTCGATGGTGCTCAGCGCATCATTTACCAGCCGAACGAAACACATCCGTGGAATCATTTCTCTCAGCAATCGACAGCACACGCCATCGATTTTTACGATGCTGCCTTTGCGGAATACGGAGATTTGGTGGCGATCGGCGACGACGGCCAAACGTGGATGTGGAAAGAATGGTTCTCGTTTGTAGCGTTGATCGGCTTTTTCTTATTGTTCATTCCGGTCATCAATTTGTTGACGAAATTGCCATTTTTCAACTGGGTCTACACCGAACGGCCGGCAGCCCTGTCAGCACCGAAAACACCAGGCGCCAAGCTTGCCGGCTATATTTTGCTGATCGTCGGTGCGCTTTATCCAGCCTTGTTCTTTACAGCACTTTATAGCGGAGATGCTACAGGAATGACTTTGCTTCGCCAGATCAGCATGATTACGATCGGATTGGCGGCATTGATTTTCATCTTCAGCTTTGTGAAAAATGGCGACAAATCTATCAAAACAGGATCGGGCCTTATCCTCGGGATCGGCATTGTGCAGTATATTTATTTGCGACAACAGGAACGCTTTTTTGCGACGACGGAATGGTTCGGCGCGGCGACGGTCAATCCGGTCGTCTTTTGGGCGATCAACGTGGCCATAGTAACTTTGATGATTTTGGTCGGCTACCATTTCGTGGCGAAAAAAGCGGAAGGCGCAAACTTTGCGAGTTACGGCTTGAAGGCGAATGCCAAAACGATTGTTGCCGCTTTAGCTACGGCGATTGTGGCTGTAGTGATCGGTTATGGCCTGCTGTACTTGGTCGACGCACTGTTCAAAGTCGACTTCCGCCTATGGACCTTGGCAGTGAAAACTTTTGAAGATCAGCATGTTTGGGCGCTTCTGCGTTATGCCCCGTTGTTCTTCATCTATTATTTCATTGTCGGGCTGTCCGTGAACGTTAATACGGCAAGCAGCATATATGATGGCTGGAAAGGCTACGGAATTTCCATCCTTCACTTTATCGGCGGATTGATTCTGTATCTTGCTTACCATTATGGGTTGCTGTTCCTGACAGGGACTGGCGGCTACCCTGCCGAATCCTTATCGTCGATCATTGTTATCGGGCTTGTTCCGATTTTGCTGGTGGCGGCCATTTACAACCGCTATTTCTTCAGAAAAACCGGCAACGTCTATGTTGGGGCATTCTTGAATACCATCTTGATGACGCTCATTACTTTGGCGAACACGGTTCTTTATACGATTCTTTAAATAGCAGGGCAAGAGGTGAACTTCATCTCTTGTCTTTTTTCTATCTGCTGAATTCCAGTAGATTCAAATGACAGAAAATGATCGTGAGCTTTTGGTTAGGTTGGGGTTTTTATCAACAATGCAGGCGATTCCGGTTTTCGAATACAGGGAAATGGATACAGCCGGTCAGTGCTGTGGCTCAACATCGCCTGCTCTAGCGGGATGTCCGCTGAGAGAACGAAAAAAAGCCTTGTTGCCCGCATATGGGCAACAAGGCTTTTTAGTTGGAGGCATCCAGTTTCACTTCCCTGATCCGACCGCGGTACCACAGGCGGAAAGTGCCGCTCAGAGCATCCGGCACATCTTCGAGATGGGAGGTGTGGATAGGCCGGGCGCGTGTGACCGTCTTGAGTGAAGACAGACCGAATGCGCGCTGGATGCGGTTTTGTTTGATTTCGACTTCGACAATCTTTTCGCGCTTGGTGACGAATAAAGTGGAAGTGAAGCCGCCGTCTTTCAACTGGATCAATTCATCGTTCAGTAAATAGCGGGTATGCAAAAAGTCCAAAATACGGGATGCAAATATGACTATCAGCAACAGGATGGAGGCGGTCCACCAAGTCTCAACGATGCCAAGGAAGTTCGGTTTGAAGTAAAACAGCGCGGCTGTGGCAAATAGCCATAACCAGCTCGGCTTGAGCATGCGTAACCATAGCGCACGGCGCGGCAAACGCTGCATGTCTTCTTGGATTTGATAGCCAGGCAGCAGGTCGGCAACGAGTGCATAGGCTTTTTGTTTCGGCAAAAAAGGATAAAGCGAGCTGATGTTCAAGTCTTCCGCGCCCATGGCCAGGCTGCCGGCGCTGATCAATTTCACTTCTGCAAGCCCAAGAACCCGCTTGGAGAAGGATTGTGTAATTTCCACGGCTTGCACGCGCTCTTTAGCGATCGAAAATGACGCTTCCGACACAACGCCTTTTTTGATGTAGACGCGCTCGCTATCCGAAGAAATTTCGTATTTACCATATTTGATAAACGTATGGATAATGCCAAACGTGAACGAAGCCGCAATTATCATTGCTACAGCACTAGCTATGATCCAAGGTGAACCTAGCAGGCTGGCAGCGATGCCGTCCAATCGCTCTTCAAGAGAGATAAATTCGGACACATTATACTAAAGCGAAGCAATCAGCGGGATAAGCAACAAAAAACTGAACGAGGTCATCGATGCTTTCAGTAAATCGCGCCGCGTTGGCTGAAAATGGATGACGCGCTGTTCCGGCTGTTTTCGCGGGGATGGCACATATTCAGTTTTGGAGCCATCTTCGGCGACAGTCGCCGTGTCCGGTTCCACTTCGAGCATTTCCTTATGTTCCTGGACTGCGGATTCCAAGCGCGCCGCTTCTTTTTTCGTCGCGACTTCGAAGTTCACGGTGGCATCTTCCCCGGCGATGCCGGTTTCAAAACGGATCGAGGTCAGCCCGAGCACACGGTGGAAAAAAGACGTGTGGCGGTTGATGTTCTGAACTTTGGAAAACGGGATCGACTGGTCGGTTTTGCTGAAAATGCCGCGCCTTAAATAAAAGCGTTGGTCGTCGAGTGCATAAGTGGACGTAAGCCAATTCAAAATGGCGGACACGATAGACCATACGAAAAACAGCAAAAACGCATAGCGGCCGTAGACGAGGAGCGGTCCATCATTGTCGGCTTGAAGGACGAATAAAATCAAGATGATGAAGATGGAGTTGCGGATCAATTTGCCGACTTTAAACAGAACGAGTGCTGGATGATGGCGCCGATTGTCGGTCATTGTTCCACTTCCTTGATTTTGGCGAACTGGGCGATGCGCTCACGCAGTTCGCCAGCCGTTTCTTTCGGCAGTGCCGGGATGGCATGGCTCGAGCCCATCGTTTCAACGGACAGGGAAGCGAGTTTGTATTTGCGCATCAACGGCCCCTGGGTCAGCGAAACGGCCTGGATTTTGGTCATCGGCACCAATTGCTCGGTGCGGCTCCAGATGCCGAATTGCAAATGCAAAAACTCTTCGTCTAAATCATAGCGCCAGCTTTTAAAGGTGAGCGGCGGGCTGAGGAACGACCACACCAAACCGATGACGAAAAAGACGGTTAGCGCTACTAGCACCCAGAAAATCCAGCTGTACCATTCAAAGCGAAAATCTAAATAAAACAGCACTGCAAGGACGATAAACGCGATGATGTTGGAAATCAGTTCTTCCATGCGCCAATATTTGACTGCATGAGGGGAGAGGGAATGCTGCAGAACGACAGATTGACCATTCATATAAAGTGCACCACCATTTTCATAAGATAGTATTCTATACGTATAAATGGCATTGAAGTTTCACTGATATAGGCAAGTTGACCTTTTAAGGGATAATATGGTAAAGTTACGGCCGATTGAATGGATAATGAGGATCTTAAAAAAGCTTCATTTGAAAACAGCCGATTTAAGGAGGACCATCATGCTTGCAGAAATGTACAAAAAAAGGGAAAAGCTTGCTTATGTCTTTTTGACGGTTACGTTGCTAGTAGCAGGCGGCTGGCTGATCTTTCAGACGCCCGATAGCAACCGGGAGTGGTGGGATCTGCTATTCTTTTTGCTGCCATTCGGATTGAGCATCTCGATTATTGTCATCAGCCGCTCGCATTACCTTAAAGTAAAAGACATTGAAATACCGCATTCCGACAAGCAGCTGCTGGAGCTGAAAGAGCTGGTCATCAAAAAAGATGCCACCTTTGTTCCGAGGCTTTTATTGTTTGAAAAAAGTGGTGGATTTATCGGCAGTGTGGAGATGGCTAATATTAAATGGTGGATGTATCCGATGCTGTTGAGGGACGCTTCACTTTTGACATGGTTTCCGATGACCTATCAATTTCTCGATGATGACGGCAAAATCCAATTGAGCTTCCGTAAAACAGGATGGTTTAAACAGTCCAAGCTCGAGATTTTCAGTGTGGAAAACAATATGCTCGGCACATACATACAAGAAGAATTAAAGGCATTCGTCAATATCAAAGGCAAATTATACAATGAAAGACAAGAGCTCATTCTGCCGATTCAGGCATCGGGTTTTTCGGGCAGTTTCAGCTGGAATGACCAGCAGGAGCGGCGCTGGGCTTATTTCTATAACGGAATGTTCCCACACGAGTACACGCATCTTTTCAGGGACATGCAAAATGATATTGTGGAATTATCCGAGGATATTGGTAAAGATGACAAAAACCGCTTGCTTGCGGTAATTGGCTATTTGTTTTTTACACGCATCAAATCGTGAATGAAGCAAAGCGATATGGATGAAATTTCTGTAATTTAAAAAGCTATCCATGAACCCTTAAGCGTTCATGGATAGCTTTTTTCTATACAAGTTCAACCGTAATGCTGCCATTATCCGACTGCAAATCCACCGCATGCTCGCCGCTGCCGAACACGCTGTGGCGGTTTTTTACGCCGAATACGGAAACCGTTCCCCAGTCGACATTCGCGCGAATCGTCGCGTTTTTTGGTTGCGCCTGGGTTTCGACCGAGATGGCACCGTTGTCGGTTTCGAGGCTGATTGTGCGGTCGAGGTCCACAGTCGACAAATGGATGTGCCCGTTGTCGGTTTTGGCGCGCACATTGCCCTCGATGTCTCTCAAATCGATGGCGCCATTGTCCGTCGACGCATGGAGTTCGTCGGCCTGGATGTTCCGCAGCTGGAGCTGTCCGTTGTCCGTGCCGACTTTCAGTTTCTTCGCCTGTACCTGTGCCAATTCGATATCGCCGTTGTCCGATTTGACGCTTGCTTGGTCCGCATTCATTTGCGTGAGTTCGATGCGGCCGTTATCCGTTTCGATGGATAAGTGGCGGCTGTCGAGGCGCTCGCCAGTGATCATGCCGTGGTCGGAATCGATTTGGATTTTGTCATACAGTTTCTTCGGCAAGCGGACGTTGAGCTTCGGTGATTTCATGCTGCCGGTAAAGCTGAAGATGCCCCATTTTCTCGGCTCTTCTTTCAAGGTGATGACGAGCGTCCGGTTGAGGATATCGACATTCAGCTGCTGGCGATAACTTTTATCGGTAATGTCTGCATACATCTTGCCGTCTTCCGAAGGGCCGATGGTAAGCATGCCGTTATCAATCTGGATGTCGACTTGATCGAATTTGTCTTCTGTCAGTTCATTCGCTGCCGCGCTGATGTCATTTTGGTTGAAATCAAAGGACTCGATCAGTTCGTCGGCGATTTCCTGCGGCGAGCCGAGTTCAGCAGCGATTTCGCTATCCGTTTTGCCATCCGTCTGGCCATTTGAAAAATACTCTTTGATGTCCTGAAGAATGTCATTTTGTTCTTCTTTCGGCAATCGTTTCAACGCTGTTTCAAGTTCTTGCAAAAATTGGTTTTCAGTCATTTTGCACACCCTCTTCAATTAGTTGGTTGACCCCAACAGTGAAACTTTCCCATTCTTCGAGCTGCTCCTGCAAATACGCCCGGCCGAGTTCAGTGAGCGAGTAATATTTCCGCGGCGGGCCTTCGCTTGATTCCTGCAAATAAGTGGTGAAATAGCCTTCCTTGGTGAGCCGCCGGAGCAGGGGATAGACGGCGCCTTCCGAGATGGCGATGCGGCTCGAGATTTTCTGAACGAGTTCATAGCCGTAGCGGTCTTGTTTATCCAACAGCACCAGGACACATAAATTCAACACGCCTTTTTTAAACTGGATGTTCAATGGGGTTTCCTCCTTTCACAGCTAGTGTTTTATAAACAGTAGTGATTAATGAACAATATATCATCTAGTATTGTTCAATGCAAGGTACTGAGTAGAATTAATTGAAAATTATTTTTTCTTTACTCAAATCTCTGTCCATAAACACAAAAAAGCTAGCTCCCATTCATTATAAAAATGAGAACCAACTATGTGAAATTACTTCTATGGAATTACAATTTTATTAGTAATGAAAAGATATGGAGCAAAACAACGGAGACTCCCGCGGGAAAGCGAGACAGCTGAGACCCCGCAAGAAGCGAAGCGACTGAGGAGGCTTGGCGCTCGCCCGCAGGAAAGCGTAGTTGTTTTGTGGAATATCGGTTTCACAGAGGTTTTAAGATCTCTTGATTATTCAAAATCGATTTCTGAGGTCATGACGCGTCCTGTCGGGTGAGGGTCAAAGCCGGTGATATTGTCTTTGCCTGCAAGCGACGGTGACGTATGGACAAGCGGGATGATCGGCGGATCGTCATGCAGGATGACTTGCGCTTCGCGGTATAATTCATTGCGCTCTTCCTGATCGGTGATGATCCGCGCCTGATCCAATAATGCGTTGAGCTCAGGATTATCGTATTGCGTCGAGTTGGTCGAACCGACATTGTCACCGTGCAAAAGCGTATAGATAAAATTGTCGGCATCGCCATTCATGCCGGTCCAGCCGAGCAGGAACGTATCCGCTTCGCCATTGATCGCTTTTTCGATATAAGTTGCCCATTCAAACGTGACAATTTCTGCATCGACGCCGATATCGGCAAAATTGGACTGGAGATATTCAGCGACCTTGGCGCCGTCTGGCATATACGGGCGCGATACCGGCATCGCGTACAGTTCCATGCTGAATCCGTCGGGGAGCCCAGCTTCAGCCAGCAATTCTTTCGCCCGTTCCGGATCGTAAGCGTACGGTTCGATATCATCGTTATAGCCTTCAACAGTAGGTGGAATGACGTTTTTCGCAGGGATTGCCCCTTCGCCGAAGAATGCTTCGACCATCGCCTCTTTATTCACCGCATGACTGAGTGCCTGGCGAACGAGTGGGTCGTCGAAGGGTTCGTGGGTCAATGTCATGCCGAGGTAGCCAAGGTTGAGAGGGGGACGGGAGTAAAGCTCGAGCCCAGCTTCTTCTTCAATCTGTTCATGGGACTCGGAATCCAAACCAGCAACCAAATCCACTTCGCCGCTCAGCAAGGCATTGAGTCGGGAAGAATTGTCCGGAATCGTGCGGAAAATAACTTCTTCGAGCTTCGGAAGCCCGTCGATCCAATAGTCGTCGTTTTTCTCCAGGGCGATCCGTTCGTTCGGCTGCCATTCCTGGAAAACGAATGGGCCTGTGCCGACCGGATTGCTTCTATAGTCATCCCCGAATTCTTCGATGGCTGCGGGGCTTGAAATCGACAGCGGCGTCAGCGCCAAGTCTTTCAATAATGTTGGTTGCGGACGCTTTAATTGAATTTCGACCATGAATTCATCAACCGCCGTGACGGATTCGATATTATGGGCTTCATCGCCTGTATAGCCGCCGAACACTGTACCGTACATCGGGAATTGGTCCCCGCTGCCGTTCATCCAGCGGTCGAAGTTAAAGGCGACAGCGTCTGCATCAAAATCGGTGCCGTCGTGGAACTTCACGCCTTCACGGAGCGTGAAGGTATGGGTCAGCCCATCGTCTGATTCCTGCCATTCGGTCGCAAGCATCGGTTCAACGGTCGTCTCGCCTTCCGCGAAAGTCGTCAATGTTTCGAGTACGCTTTGTGCGACGTTTTCGGATTCATTATCCGTCACTTCGGAAGGATCGAGCGAGACGGCATCGCCGCCGCGCGCAAAAATAAGCGTATCTTGTTCGGTCGATTCTTCGCTTCCGGAATCACCACCGGAACACGCCATCAAGAGAAAGGGGGACATGGTCAACAGGGCAAGCATTTTCGTGGATCGCTTAATCATTGAAACACTCCTTTTGTGTAAATTATTTTTTGCAACATAAGTAAAAAAGTAATTCACTATGTATAACTGGAAGGGCGGCTTGAGAAGTATTAATAGTTCTTGTTATGCCATTCACACAGTTTTCTATGTGCCGAGCCAAGAATTAATAGGCTTTTCGTTCAATAGGCGAGAGGAAAGCTAAAGGCCGCCTTGCATAAGTATAAAGTATAATCATTTAGTTTTGTGATTATTTAAACAATTTAGTTATTTAATATCATATTAAAAAGACAATTTTGTCGAAACAAGAAAAAGATTAAGGCATTCAGATCGATTCATAGATTTCCATGTCCAATAAAAAAGATGGCACCAATCCAATGGGAAATTGGCGCCATCCTTTTTCTTCAATTTCTTTTTAACTTGGCAGAGATTATCTCGTCTTGATTTTGTGTATGTCGTGTAAATCCAGTCCAGTAGCAATCGGCGATGAAGCCGAAAGCGGAATCGCGTATTTCACATCGGCCTGGGTGCCAAGAGGGTGGGGCTTCAGTTGAAAGTGATCGATGGCTGTACCGATCATGTGTGCTGCCGTTTTTAATTTTGGATCCATTAAAGGAATATAATCGATGGCAATTAATGACTCGGATACGTCAATGATTCGGACAGCCTGTTCGTCCAAAACAGCGGCTATTTGGAGGAATGTCCACTGTTCTCTTGCTGCGATGGAATTGTAATGATTGTGCCCATTTACGTACAGTCCAGCACGTTGCTTCGGTTTCAGCAATTCCCACATCGGGATGTCTGGCGCAATGCAACGTTTTTCTTGTTCGGAGTTTTTGGTTGTTCCATGTACAGGATGGTGGCCGAAGACAATCAGTGGGAGGTCGCCGGATTCATGGACTACATTTTCAAGCCATTGCTGTTGAACAAGATCCAAAGTGCCGCCCCAGTCTTCATAATTTTGTTCTTGGGCGGTATCTAGAAATGCCAATGTTGCATGTTCTGTTGAAATGGTATGAAAACGCTCTTGCTGTGTGATATGGAGGACATTTTTTCGGTTCATGGCATAAACGTCATGGTTGCCAAGCACATGCACAAATGGTTTTTGGTGCTGGCGAATCATGCCATATATATCTTCCAATTCGTCAGCTGAGCCAAAATTCGTCAAATCACCAATAGAGACATACAAGTCTGCCGGGATCGAGAAAAACTGTTCCATGAAGGACTCAAAAAATGACTGCCGATCTTCTCGGATAAAAGCATAGCTCTCTTTTACCGAAGGAAAATGCAAATCTCCAATCACTGCAATTTTCATTCTGTTCAACAACTCCTTCTGCCTTTAGTAACACCAGTATCTCAAACGGCTGCTAAGCTGCGGTAAACACAGTGTAAAGAATTGTGAAAGTATGGATTAAGTCGCAGTTGAAGAATGGAATCGCTTTACGAATTGCAAAGGATAAAAAAGCTATACCTATCCATCCATGAGACGTTTAGGTATAGCCCAGTAGAAAGTTACAGAATCGCTTCCGCAATAATCTTATCCAGCTTGCGGATATCGACTTTCTTATTCAAATTCAGCTTAAAGTTTCCGGCTCTTGTCCAAAGCTGGATTTCCGCGTTGGCATCAAAGGTACCGGCGTTTTCGGTCGAGTACATATTGATTGATGCGAAGGGAATGGTGTAGACTTCGACTTTTTTACCGGTCAAGCCTTGCTTGTCGGAAATGATGATGCGCTTGTTTGTGACGACAGCGGTATCGCGCACCGTTTTATAAGCGACTTTCGCTTGTTCGCTGTCCACCAGCAAGTCCTTGACCGAGTCCGGTACATCAATTTCCTGCAGGAAGGTCCAGCCCATCATTGCATTCAATTCTGCCATTTGAATTCCCCCTATCCATTGTTGATACCAGTATGGCATATGTCGGAAAGAGGGGCTATAGAAATGAACGGGCTATTCGAATGACGGTCATACGATTAAATTGTTGCTCGACTTCATTGCAATTGCATCTTTCAGCAATCTTCGCAGCAAATCGGCAAAAACCGCCACGACCGCAGAAGCGAGTGTGCCAATGACTCCGAGCGTGATGTCATCATCGATGAACAAGATCGTAGCCAGTTCGCCGAGTACAATGAAGAGGATAATCGCAAGGGCGCAATACTTGATGATAGTCAGCGCCTTAAGTGCCGAATCCGAAAAGGCTTCACCGCGGTCAATGTAACCGAGCAGTTTGAAGGTTTGATAGAACGTGACCAGGATTGGGGCAAAGAAGATATAAGCCGATATCAAAAACGGGTATTGAAGATATGCCGTTTCCGGATGCAGCGCCGCATCCCTTTCGGCCATGCCCGGCAATCCGAATACATATAGCGCCATCACACCGAAGGTCATCAGCAGCAGAACCCTTTCAAAACAGCGTCGCGGCATGTTTAGCTCTCATGGGAACCCTCCGTTAATGGTTGTTATACTGAATTTAACAGAAAATTTATCGATTATCAATAAATAAATATTGAAAAGCGATACATTAGAAACTTTATAGTGATAGTTTAATAAAGAAAATATAAGATTGAGGACTCACTATGTAATAAGATTTTCGGCTAGCGAAATATTAGCCTTTATGAAGGTGACAGTAATACTGCGAGCGCTATTAAATTATCAGTACAAATAGGTAGAATTTCTTCGGTGATTTGAATCTTTAAAAGTAGTTGGGGAATAAAAGTTTAGATGAAGTAAATAAATCGGCACATCTTTTAATTATCTAAGGTGAAGAACTTTTTAAAAGTCATAAAAATACATCTAGCTATGTTTTATTAAGGCTAGATGTAAAGTTATAGTGTTCTAAAATTGAGTCAGTGTATTATAAATAAAAGTGTAATTTTGTACGAGTTGTTGCTTTTATTTTATTTTCAAAATTAACCGATCTAAATATACTTCGTTTAGTAAACTTGCCAAGTAGAGTTGCCTGTCAGCCTTTGTATTAATAAAAATTTCAGCAAAAGCATTTAAAAACGTGAAGTCCAAAACTTAGTACAAAGAACATACTAAACAAAGCAACTATTAATGTTAAGTCTCCTTCATAGTCTTGATAAATAAAAGTTGATAAGAGAATTACAACGGGGAGTACCAAATTGAGAAAAGGAATTAGATTAAATGACTTTCTTGATTTACTCCCTGCTAATTCCATTTGTATTGCTAATTTTTAATTTGAGAAGAGTGATTGATATTTCTTTCTTTCGTAAGAAATTCAAACATAGACTCCTTTTCTTTCGGTCTGGCTTCAATTTCATGGGATAGCATTAATGAATCTATCTTTTTATTACTAAAAAGTCCAATAGATAATAGTAATAAACCAATGATATACTAAGCGAGCATTTATCATGAAAGCGATAGTATCTGCAATCATTAATCCGATAACAGTGAAAAATAAACTCCATTTTTCCCTATGATATGGTAACCTCTTTTTGTTCTAAATTTTATTATAACGAAACTCATAAATTTCTCTTATCAATAGACTCCTCCAGATAATTATCTAAATTTCTAATACGTATAAGGTTAGAAATAGATTCAAATTAGAAGTAAAATTTTCAAAATTATTCGTGTTAAAACTCCTCTCAAAATCTAATCTAATTCCCTGTAGCGTAAAGGATGAATTTCTAATAGTGAAGTCACATCTCTAAATTCTTTCTTGAAACCTATTATTTATACCTATTGATAATTAATTAACATTTATTAGCTAAATTGAGGTAATAAAATATGAAGTCGTCGAGTCGAAAAGAAATGATGGACTGCCTGGATTTCTTCATCGGCACTTGGGCAATCGAAGTGTTTCATCCAGAGCTTCAGCCAACACCGATTGCCGGGGAGACAAGCTTCGAGTGGCTGGACGAGCGTTATGTCATTCAGCGCACGAAAATCGACAAGGCTGAATTCCCGAGCAGCATGATCATCTACGATTGGGACGATGCGAAAGGACAATACGTGCAGCATTATTTTGATTCACGCGGCGTGACGCGGTTATACGAGATGAGTTTTCAAGAAGATATTTGGAAGTTATGGCGGAACGAGCCCGATTTCTCACGGCTCGATTTCCATCAGCGTTTCAGCGGCACAGTGAATAGAGCGGGAAACCTTATCGAAAGTTCCTGGGAAAATCAGCAGACGGTATTCAATGGGAGCACGATTTCAAGTTGATTTTAAAAACAGTAAAGAGCAAAAGCCTTCCGGATTGCTTGGAGGGCTTTTGACTGTGTAAATGAAAATTTGGAAGTAATTAATGAAAGACAGGACTTTTGATGTCTTTATGAGGATTATGACAAAAATATCGAAAATGATGTTGAGTTATTTGTTAATTCAGACTATTATTTGTATAGAAAGAAAATAAAGGAAATGGAAGGAGAATAATATGAAAAAGGAATTGCTGGAATTTTATGGGTTCACTTTTAGTGATGGGGCTTCTTTAAACGTAGCTGCCGATGAACACGACGACAAGAACTGTGATGATTTCTCAAGCCACGAAGAAGTCATGGAATTTTGGTACACAAACGGGTATAGTGCAGAAAACGACCCGCACGACCTCGACCGTGATAATGACGGACTCGCTTGTGAAGTCAGCCAGTCAGAATACGATGATTATGTAGCGAGCCAAGAAGCTGCCGGATCTAATGACGAAGCTTCTGGTGATCAGGAAGAAGCTGTAGAAGAGGATGAGGAAGGTGCAGCTTTGCCGGATACCGCTTCGAACGGTCCTCTCATGATGCTGTTCGGCGCTGGAATTGCCGGGGCAGGATCATTGCTCTTATTCCGTAGAAAGAACCAAACAGCCGAGCAGCAATAGGCTGTCTGTTAAGCACTCATACAAAAGAGCAGCGGGATTGGATATCCGCCGCTTTATCCGAATCTAAAAAAGGACTGTCCTTGAAAGTCATGATCATGACCTTTTGGGGCAGCCTCTTTATTGCGAGGTGATGCTAGATGAAGCGTTGGTTGGGCTTGGTGCTCCTGTTTATTGGTTTAAGTATTGTCATAGTGAATTTCTTGGAATGGAATACCGGCCATACAGCTGCGCAGGATTTCACTGAAAAAGAAGCGGATAAAGTAGCGGAAGTGGCACACACACTGGAAAAGAAAATGATCTTTACACCGCCTTCCATCGAAGAGCCGACTCCCGTGTTCACAAGCGATATTCAAGAAGAGGCGGGTGCGAATATCGCTACACTGCTCATCCCCAAGATTGAACAAAAATATTCTATCTATTGGGGAACGGACCCTTCAACCTTGACTCAAGGCGTCGGCATGTTCGTCAGTGATTTAACGACGGTGCCCGGTGGTTATGGACATACCGTTCTAAGCGGCCATCGGGATACGGTCTTTACTAGATTAGGCGAACTTGAAAAGGCCGATTTGCTTCATGTGCAATATGACGATGAAATTTTTATCTACGAGGTCACGGATACGTGGATTACGCACGAAGACGATCGAACAGTCATAGTCGAAAAAGAGGAATCTACTCTCACTTTGACGACTTGCTATCCTTTCGACTTTATCGGCTATGCTCCGGATCGGTATATCGTCCAGGCCGAGTTGGTCGCTGAACGAAAAATTAAGAACTAATAATTGAAACGCTGCGGATACGCGTCAATGTTGCAGCCACGAAAAAAAACAGCTGTCCATCCCAATGGGCAGCTGTTTTAAATTGGCGAATGCCAAGATCAGTTGGCGGATCGGCGAACGGGGTTTCAGTCCGCATTCATGCTGTAGGTGTCGGACGTTTCGCAGACGGCTTTTAAATTGTTCAAGGTTTGCTCCATGGAATTGTTCATCAATTTTTGGATGATGAGTTTATTGGCGACCTTGCCCACCAATTTACCAGGCAGTTCATAATTCATGTCCAAAGAGATTTCGACGCCCTTTCCTTCCGGGATATAGGTCCAGAATTGATCGGACGTGATCGCTCCTTTGACAGTGCCTCTCCATGAGTATCCATTGCCATCTTTTGCCGTTTCCACGACTTCAACTTCAATCGGCAAATGCATTCCGAGCATCGTGTATTTCATGTCCATGGTCGTGCTGGTCTCTCCTTGGCCAACCAGGTTTTCGGGTTCCGAAAGGCCGACGTACCATTGGAACCAATCGCTCGGGTTGATTGCGTAATGGTAAACTTCATCAATCGGCCGGTCAATATAGATGCTTTTTTTGATATTCCACATACCATGCTCCTCCTCGTTCGTGCTCCGGGTACGGGAAATGAGGTTCGAATCGTTCTTCGCCTCATAGGTGTTAAAACGATGCTGGAACTCTTTTTGCCGATCACAACTGATGCTAAACAACCGCCAATTCTCCAAACTGGATGAAGTGAATGCAACAGGACAGGAAATAGAATGACTTCGTTTTTCGATAAATTAAGCACTACTATTATATAGGAAATAAAGCTAAATTGCAATAAGTTATTAGAAAATTCAAATTAAATAAAGTTGTGCTAACTAATATCAACTGCGGGCAGGAAGGACTTTAAAAGTTCCTTAGCGAATATGCTCGAAGAAATAGATTCTGCACATACCGGCAATGAAAATCATGACAGGAGGAATCGCAATGAAAATACTGATTCTCGGCGGCACCCGGTTTTTAGGGCGCTTTCTCACGGAGTCGGCGTTAAAGCGGGGGCATGAAGTGACATTATTTAACCGTGGAAAAGAAAACCCTGAACTTTTTCCAAAAGTAGAGAAATTGACCGGCGACCGTGGAGGCGATTTGTCTGAACTTGAAGAGGGTAAGTGGGACGCAGTCATCGATACATGCGGGTTTGTGCCGCGCGTGGTCCGTGAATCGGCGAAGCTTCTCGCAGATCGCGCTGGGCATTACACCTTTATCTCCAGCGCTTCTGTTCACGATGAATTGGAAAGCCCAGGAATCGACGAGTATCATCCCGTCGGCCAGATGTCTCTGTCGGATGCGGAAGAGATGACGAAAGGGATGACCAATCCGCCCGCTAATGAATACTACGGCGAACTGAAATTCTTATGCGAACAGGAAGTGGAGCAGCAATTTCCCGGGCGCAGCCTCATCGTACGCCCGGGGCTGATTGTCGGGCCATACGATTTCACGGGCCGATTCAGCTATTGGGTCAATCGCGTGGCGAAGGGCGGTAAAGTGCTAGCGCCCGGCCGTAAAGATAAACGCATCCAATTTATCGACGTCCGGGATTTGGCGGAATGGATCATCCGCATGGTCGAACAACAGAACAACGGCATCTTCAATGCGGCGGGGCTCGAATCGGCCTTGACGATGGAAGCACTTCTCGGTGAATGCAAAAGAGCATTGAAGAGCGATGCGGAATTTGTGTGGGTGGATGAAGCGTTCCTCCTTGAAAATGAGGTCGGCTATTGGATGGAGCTGCCTTTATGGATACCGGATAGCGAGCAGATGGAAGGCTTCCTGTCGCTTGATATCGATAAAGCGCTTGAGACAGGGCTCACGTTCCGCCCGCTTTCAGAAACGATCCGTGATACGCGTGAATGGGAGCTCAGGCATGAAGCTTTGGAGCGTATAGCAGGGCTTGATGACGATAAGGAACAAGCGGTGCTGGGAAAATGGAAAGCAAGAAAGGCGAATACGTAAATCCCGGCATGTTTAAGACTGGATAAAGCGCATACTTTTTCAGGGATTTATTCCAAAGTTTAACAACAATTGATTGCGGGAAACTAAGAGACTGTAATTAATTAATCGCAGGTTACTAGTTGAATGGAGGAGAAAGAAGATGGCACAACAGCATACACATGAAGAAGCAGTGGAAACAGTCAAAGATCTTATCAAGGATATTAAGGTTGCGATGATGACGACAGTCGTGGACGGCAAGCCCGTGTCGCGGCCGATGCAAACGCAGGAAACCGAATTCGATGGCGATTTGTGGTTCGTTACTTTGAAAGATACGGATAAATACGACGAGATTGCATCGAATCCAATCGTTAATTTGGCATATGCCGGAAAATCCTACGTCTCCATCAGCGGGACGGCTGAATTTATGGAAGACCTGGAGCGCAAGAAGAAATATTGGAACCCGATCTTCGATAAAATGCTGGAGACCAGCTACGACGACCCGAACGTCGTGCTGATCAAAGTGACGCCGGAAACTGCAGAATATTGGGAGTCGGGCAATACGCTGAAAACCGTGAAGAAGTTTGCGCAGAAGCTGACGAGCAAAGATTCCGTAGATGATAATGACGGTGAACTAAACGATACCGTCGATTTCAACAAGCCAAATAAATAATTGAAATCACAGATTAAACAGCATCCGCTTCTAATGGGATGCTGTTTTTTATTGACGGACTATTATGATAAACTTAAAGCAGAAATGGGTGATAGTGGAAGATAAGTTGAATTTCCCAAGGAGGGCTTAAATGAAGAAAAGCTTTGAATTCACACATGAAGGCCGACATATCGTCATTGAAAATCGATGGTTTGAAGGCGAAAAATTATTCGTGGACGGCCAATTGCAGGATGAAAATCTGGGGCTCAGTTTTGGCGGTGAGTTGAACGGCAAACTGAAAACCTCCGAAGGCATAAAAGACTTGAAAGCCACTGTCGGCGGTTTTTTTACGATCGAGTGCAAAGTGTTCGTCGATCATCAATTAGCCTACTCCAGCAAGGCATAGGCAATTCAATAGTTTAATTTGAGATTAGAAAAATTGCAGCGAAAGGGGTGATATCAGATGACAATCCGTAATCAATTGTCAGCGTCAGGAACGACTCACGCAAAGCCTGTATGGAATGGCGATCCTTTGTGTGGGGCAAGCAAGAATTGAATCGCCCATCACGCGTCATTTCAGCACACGGCTTCCTTATTAAATAAAAGAATCTACTTTATAAGGAGTGTCTTACAATGACGCAAACAGAACAGAACCGTGCTGAGAACAACATCGCCGGTAGACGGGTGGAAGCATTCATCCGCAATGACCAGTTTAACTTTATCAAAAACCAGGCGAAAATCCTGGTCAATGGCAAGGCGTCGAGCAACGACCGCGAAGTGGTGGATGTCCTGAGGCATTTGGCGCAGGAAAAGGTTTCCGGCTTGTTTCCATCAGTTACTGAAGAACAGTCATCGCTGCTTGGGCAATTGACCGATATTGCAGATCAAGCGCAAACCGATGCTTATTTGGAGAAGTTGGAAGCTTATCTTGTACCGTTTAAACAAGTGTCGCCTGTGGGATTGAAAAGCTGTTTCGAAAGCGAAAAAGTTGAAAGGGCCGAAGCTTGAGTCACTGGACTTTAAGCGTATATCTTATTTGGGCTGGATCGAAAGTTCGAATGTGATGTACTTGGTAACGGAACAAGACGGGCAGTTGCAGGGAATCCATGGCAGCTTCACACGCAGTTCGAAACAAGGCATCTGCTCGATTTGCAACCGTCACAGTGAGGTCGGCATGTTCATCGCTAAAACGAAAGGATCCACTCAGGATCAGTTCATCAAGCGCGGCAATTATATTTGCCAAAACAGCGAAACCTGCAATGAACACATCGATACTTTGGAGCGTCTGAATGAATTCGTCTGGCGTTTTAAAAAATAAAGAACCAGAAAGCTCTCCGGTATGTGCTGGAGGGCTTTTTGCATGAAAAAAGTTTTTACCATCAACGGGTTGAGCAGTGTTAAAAAGAAGGCTAAGGGGTATTTTACCTATAATTAGAAACTTTGCCACTGCTGCCGGCGCACCTTGTCTGGGAAATGCCAAACCAATTGTATTTTTGGAGAGGGTGGGTTCGATGGAGCCGGAAAAGAACAAAACGGCGTTCAGCCTTGCCGCTTCGTGGTTCGTGAGGTGGGTGCTGAACAATAAAGCGGTATCCGTATTGGTCATTCTGTTATTGATCCAAGTAAACATCCTGCTGCTACCGAGGATCAGCTTCATTTTCGCGCCGCTATTTGCATTGATCAGCGTCATGGGGCTGCCGCTGATCATGGCCGGGGTGTTGTATTATTTACTGATCCCGCTGATTGATTGGATGGAAACGAAAAAAATCAACAGGATCGGCGGCATTGCGATTGTCTTCGTAGTGATTCTCGGCTTGCTCGCATGGGGCGTTACGGCGTTGATCCCGGTAATCCGCGAACAATCACTGAGCTTGCTGGAAAACTGGCAAGATTATTTAGCCAGCTTTATCGCCAAAATCGATACATTTTTTGAAAGTGAGTTTTTGGCAGGGCTGCAGGAACAATTAACCGGGGAAGAAGGTGGCATCACGGCCACGATTACTGATCAAGTCGGCGTTCAACAGTGAGCGGCATCGGCAATGTATTCGGCATCGTAACGACGACCGTCTTGGCCTTGATCACGACGCCTTTTATCTTGTTCTATTTATTGAAGGACGGCCATCATCTGCCGTATCATATTATGAAATTTGTGCCTTCGCATATGCGGGAACAGACCTACCGCTTGCTGCGCGAAATGAATATGCAGATCAGCCAGTATATCCGCGGCCAGCTGCTCGTCGCATTTTTTGTCGGGCTGATGTTCTGGATCGGCTTGAGCATCATCGGCCTGGAGTATGCATTGACGCTTGGGATTTTGGCGGGTGCCTTGAATTTGATTCCATTTCTCGGGACTTTTATCGCAGTCATTCCGATCATCATCATCGCCATCGTACTGCATCCACCGCTCATGCTTTTGAAAGTGCTGATTGTGTTCATTATCGAACAGACGTTGGAAGGGCGCGTTGTGCAGCCGCTAGTTCTCGGAAGCAGCTTGAATATCCATCCGGTGACGATCATCGCCGTGCTGCTGACAGCTGGGAGCTTATTCGGTTTGCCCGGCGTCATCATCGGGATACCGGCCTATGCAGTTCTCAAAGTAGTTCTCGTGCATTTATTCAAATGGTATCAATCCTATACCGGCATGTATGCCGATGATTACAATCCAGCGCCGAAGCCTTTGGTTTCCGAAAAGAAAAAGAAAAAGTTGCTGAAACGGAAGAACAAAATGACTTAAGCATCGCTTGTGTCAAAGTCTTCAATTCGGGCGGGCGAAAAAAAACTCCCGGCCACTGAATTTGGCCGGGAGTTTTCTTGTATTAGCGAGTTTCGCTTTTGATCACCGGGCAGGACGGGTCGCTTGTCCATTCGTTCATCGATCCGTCGTATACCGCGACATTCGGTTGCCCGAGTTTATTCAGCAGCAAGGCGTTCCACGTTGCCGCGATGCCGCCACCGCAATAGGTGATGACTTTTTTGGTGGGGTCGAGCGCGCCGGTCTGCTCAAACGCAGCACGCAGTTTTTCATCATCGTATAATGCTTTCGACTGTTCGTCTGCATGAACGCCAAAAAAGACGTTTTGGCTGCTCGGGATGTGGCTGCCCTGGTATTCTTCCGGCGACAGGCTGTCGATGAGGATGGTCTGTTCGTCTTCGATGGCTTTTCGGACGTCTTCTTTCGTGGCGAGCATATCGCTGCGCCGCTGCCCTGAGAAGCTGGCTTTTGGATAGGACGCTGGGGTTGTCGATAATTCGCGGCCTTCTGCCTGCCATTTCTGCAAGCCGCCTTCTAGAATGGCGATTTGGTCGAACCCTTCATAACGCATTTGCCATGCCAGGCGCGATGCCCAGTAAGAAGCGGCGACTGATTCGCCGACGAGTGCGTTTTGGTCATAGACGACGGTACGGGTGCCGTCACCGATGCCGAGCTCGGTCATTTTGTCGATAAATGCGTCGCGCGGCGGGACCGTAAACGGCAGATCTGATTCGCTGTCCGTCAATTCCCCGAGCAAATCAGCATACACCGCTCCAGGAATATGGCCTTGGGCAAAAGACTCTTTGCCGGATTCGACTTCCGGCGGCCCACCGGCTTCAGGAAATTTCATGAATACCGTCGCATCCACAATCCGCAAATCGGAGTCATCCAAATGTTCGGCTAGCCAGTCTGTTGTCACGATTAATGGAATATCATTCATCTAAGAACTCCTCCTTCGTGTAATTGTCTTTACTGTACGCCTTATGTAAGAACCCCGTCAAAAATTAGGATTCTGAAAAAATAGATAACATGAAGACCAGCTCCATTTGTTGACCCACTATTTACCAAAAGGAGGAGAGGTCCATGATCTATGCAGCGCTGCTTCGCGGAATCAATGTCGGCGGCAATAATAAAATCAATATGAAGGAATTGAAAGAGACATTCGAACAAGCAGGCATGTCGTCAGTCAAAACCTATATCAACTCAGGGAATATCGTCTTTAAGGACGCTCGCAATAAAGAACAAGTGACGCTTGTTTTGGAAGAGGCGATTTTTGAACATTTCGGGCTGCGCATCAAGGTGCTCGTTTATTCATTTGACGAATTCAGCCGCATTGCACAAGCGGTCCCGCCGGAATGGACCAATGATGAACGCTTGAAAAGCGATGTATTGTTTTTGTGGGACCAAGCCGATGATGAACGTGTGTTGAAACAATTGCCTTTGAAACCAGACATTGACCGCGTGCAATACGTGCCAGGGGCTATTCTTTGGTCGGTCGACCGGGGGCAGGTGACAAAAAGCGGAATGGCGAAAATCGTCGGGACCAAGCTGTACAAGCTGGTCACCGTCCGCAACGTCAACACTGTCCGGAAAATTTATAATTTAATGGGGGAACTGGAAGAAAAGCCGCCGAAATAACTTATTAATTAATGGATAATTCTGATAAGATGAGCGTGATACAAAATTTGGAATTGGAGGCGATTGGGATGGATTTGGCAGGCAAAGTGGCAGTGGTGACAGGCGGGGCTTCCGGAATCGGGTTTGCAGCAGCAAAAGCATATTTGGCAAAAGGCGCAAAAGTGGTCATTGCCGACTTTAATGAAGAAGGCGGTAAACAGGCAGAAGAGAGCTTGAAGAACGATGGCGACATCTTATTCATTAAAGTGGATGTGGCAAACGAGGAGTCGGTGAAGAGCATGATCGATTTTGCGATCGATCAGTTCGGCACCATTGATTTGCTTGTAAGCAATGCCGGCATCGGCGCATTGACGGAAACCCATGAGCTGAGCTATGAAGATTACCATAAAGTCATTGCGGTCAATCAGGACAGCATTTTCTTCGGCGCGAAGCACGCAATCCGCCACATGATGAACAATGGAGGCGGCGCCATCATCAACACTTCCTCAATACTCGGAAGCGTCGGAGAAGGGGCGGCGTTTGCCTATAATGCATCAAAAGGCGCGGTCAACCTCATGACGAAATCATTAGCGCTCCAATATGCTAAGCATAATATCCGCGTCAACGCTGTTGCGCCGGGCTATGTCGAATCCGGCATGGTTAGCCGTGAAGCGCTCGGCGAAGAGTTTTACGGACAGCTGGTCAGCAAGCATCCGATCGGCCGTCTCGGCAACGCGGAGGAAATCGCCCATGCGATCATTTTCCTCAGTGAAAATGACTTCACGACCGGCACCACCATCCTGGTCGATGGGGGCTATACCGCGCAATGAACTGAAATGAAGGGTAAAATATCCGAAAATACCTGTGCACTCGATGGCCGGCCTTGAACCAGCCGGGGAGCCGCAGGTTTTTTTATGTGTTCAATTAACCATGAAAGCTCAGGGCAAAAGCTTTTGCGTCTCTTTCACTTTGATGGAAACGACTTCACCGCAGTCGAGGCAAACCGTGAAGACCCGTTCCGAACCGAAAGACATTTTCTTATTCAATGGGCGCAAGTTGACGAAATCCGTCGCTTGGACAAACGAATTCCCTCCGCAATCTGGGCATTTCTTTTCTGTGTGCTTCATATTCTTCATCTCCTTTTTATGGTTTACGCTTTTTACGCAATAAAGTTTCAAGTTCTACAACGAGCGAAATTGTGTGAGGCAAAAGAATGGTTTCCTTTAAAATACATAAGTTCAGAAAACATAAGGGCCCTGCAGGTGATATGATTAGAAGATACGATCGACAGCGAAAACTCGAAGAAACCAGCCGGGCTATTCGGCTTTTTTCAGTTTGGCAGAACAGGTGATGACACAATGGCAACCCAGACAAAAACATACCAGACGTCTATACGTTTAACTAAAACCGCATCGGAAAAGATGAGAGGGTTCGGCATCAGCGAACGCTCATTTTTTATGGCGGACAAACCGTTTCAGGTATTTCTTGAACGCTATCCGTCGACGGCGGATGGCTCTCTTTCGGTTGCGCTGCTGTTCAGTGCAGAACAGACAGAGCGGCTGACGGATCAGGCAAATGGGCAATTGGCTGTCCTTCACTGCGTGTTTGCCAATCATCAGCTATTGGTGACCAATGTGACTTTACGTAAAGCATACCAGGCGCTCGGCACCAATTGGCAACGCGAGGAATCGATTCAGTTCAACAATTCGCGCGATCCGGTGCCGGTGGCGTTCATGAATTTGATCAACCGGATGACGCCAGCGAAAGAGCGATCGGATTACGTGAAAAGCGCATCTCGAGCTGGGAAGGTTATTTGAAAATCCAAGAACAGGGCATGGATATTCCGGATATCAAGACGGGCTATTCGAATCTGGCGTTCAGCCACGATTTCAGCCGCATCACCTTGACAGGCTGCCGCATGGACGACAAAGAATGGAAAAACCTGCGTAATTTGAGCGTCCGCTTGACGGGAATCGACGGCGATGTCGGCAGTGTCCTCAAGACGAAGAACCGGGCGATCGACATCGAATTGAATCCATACATTATCAAGCAGCTGCGCGAAAAAGCGCATGCCCTTCCAAAAAGGGAAGTCGTTTTTAGCAATTTCGCGGCACTCAGCCAAATCCGAAGATTGCGCCAAGGCTTCACCAATCTCGAGAAAGGCCTTGCGGTCAATCCCCAGCTCGATCGCCTATTATTTGAGGAGCGTCCGAATGTGGCACCACTAAAGGAAATGCCGAAACTCGAGTTCCACAACCGCTTGAATGAATTCCAGCAGCAAGCTGTGACAGGGGCGATGTCAGCGGAAGATCTCTACGTTATTCAAGGGCCTCCCGGAACCGGCAAGACGACAGTCATTTCAGAGATCTGTCTGCAAAATGCGAAAAAAGGCTTGCGTACACTCGTCGCTTCCCAGTCGAATCTGGCAGTCGACAATGCGCTCGGGCGTTTGCTTGCCCATAAAGACATCCGCATCTTGCGTGTCGGGCGCACCGAAAGCATCGAAGAAGACGGCCAGAAATTCATCGAAGAAAATGTCGGCCAGTATTGGAAAGACCATACCTTAAAAGAAATCACGGCGCAGTTCGAGGAGCGCAAAGCCCGCGAAAAAGAAGTCGCCCAAAAGCTTGAAGAAACGGAACAGGCCTATGTAGAATTGCAGCCGGTTTTTGAGAAATGGAAGCAAGCCGTGGAAGATAAAAAAGCAGCCCAAGCGAAACAGCGCGAATTGCAGTCCGCCATCGAACCATTGCAAAACAAAACAGGGGCATTCGAGCTCGAACAGCGGCAAGCAACAAGCCGCAAGCAAAGCATCCAAGAGAAAATGGACGCCCTGCAAACGGCAATCGACAAAACGCAAAGTTTGATCAATAGCGGGCATGGGCCCGAATGGTTCGAACAACAACAGCAGCACATAGCCGAAACCATCGAGCAACTCGAACGCGTACACGAGTCCACTCAGCTGACCGAACAGCTGTCAGCACTCCGCCGCGAGATGGGGTTGATTGAAGAAAAACGCGACGAAGTGATGGCGAGAGCTCAGGAAAAGCAAGCTGTGCTTGAAGCAGTCGAAGACATGAAGAAAGTCGGCAATTTGCTTGATGTGATGAATGAACAACAGATCGAAGAAGTGCCGGCGATCACTTTCTCACTCAGCAAACTAGACATGATTCGCGACAAGATAACGGAGCGCAAAAAACTCGAAGCCTATAATACGAGCGTCACTTCAGCAATAGGCTATGTCGAAAAAGTGCTGGGGGGTTCTGGCATCGATGCGGCGCAAGTGAAAGAACGCGCCTTGTCGCAAGCGGAATCATTCACCTCGGCCAATATCGATGAGTTTTTGGAAAAGCTGCGCGGGTTGTTGAAAAATTCGCAGCACATCGATTCGAGCGTTCTCGCGAAAGCGCTGAGCGGCTTATACAAACGCCAGAACGATGTATGGCGAAGAGGCGCGATGCTAAAAGCCGCCGATGTTTATATAGAAGACTCGCAACGTGCATTTGGCCAATTGAAAAAAGCGCTGTGCATGGAACTCGAAAAGCAAAGACAGCGCTACTTGGACTTGGACGAACGGGGGCTGGAACAAGCGGAACGGCAGCGGGAAGAACTTTCACGCATCGAACGGCGAGTAGCCAGTTTATCCGTCTCGATCGATGTGCCGGAAGATATCGAACAGGCCATCGCCAATCATCAAACACAATTGACTCAGCTCCGGAAAGACCAAGCGGATTCCGTTCAAGCGGCAGCAGATTTGGAACAGCAACAAGCCCGTTTGCTCGCTGAACAAACAGCATTTGAGAAAGCCGAACAGCGAATCGTGGAGATTGCAGCGCAACTTGACGTGGCGATGCGGCGTCTAACAGAGAAAGAGCAGGAACTGCAAGCTTTGGAAGCCATTCTTTCAACGGATCCGGAAGCGGCATACGAAGAAACCGCGAAACAACTCGCCAGTTTGTCATTCGATGTGGAATCGCTCAAGCAAGAGCAGAAAAATTTCCCCTTATTGCAATCGGTGCAGAAGCAGTGGATCGGGCTGCTCGAGTCGGCGAACGAGCACGATTTGGATGAAATCCGCAAGCTGTACATCAAACACGCCAATGTCATCGGGACGACTTGCGTGGCATCAGCGCGCAAGGATTTCCAGGACAATTATCCGGTATTCGATGTCGTTATCGTCGACGAAGTGTCGAAAGCGACGCCTCCTGAACTATTATTGCCGATGCTCAAAGGCAAAAAAGTCATTTTGGTCGGGGATCACCACCAATTGCCGCCACTACTTGGCAACGATACCTTGGAAGAGACTTTGGAAGAAATGATCAAAGAGGGCAGCGGCTTTGAAGAAAAGCGCGAACTCGAAAAACTGCTCGAAGAATCGTTGTTCGAACGCTTGTATAAAAACTTGCCAGAAACCAATAAGACGATGCTCGCCATTCAGTACCGCATGCACGAGGACATCATGGAAACCATCTCGCCGTTCTACAAAGACGAGAATGTGCAATTGCAATGTGGCTTGGCTGATTCAGACAAAGAACGCGACCATTTCCTTGAGTCGGCGTCGGTCAAACGCAACAACCATCTCATGTGGCTCGATTTGCCGAACGAACCGGCGTATTTCGAGGAGCGCATGAGCGGCGGGAAAAGCCTGTACAACCCGTCGGAGCTCGAGGAGATCAGCCGCCTGCTGGTGGAACTTAACGATGCGGTGGCCGAAGCGAAGGCGTCCGGGCGGATCCCGGCGGACGAGCTGAAAACGGTCGGCGTCATTTCGTTCTACGGCGAACAAGTGAAGCGGCTGCAGCGCATGATCGACCAGGAATTGCGCTTGCCGCATTTATTGCTCCGCACCGGCACGGTCGACCGATTCAAGGCAGCGAAATGGAGATTATCCTCCTGAGCATGGTCCGCAATAATCACAACGACCGTGGCGATATCGGCTTCGCGAAAGATTACCGCCGATTGAACGTAGCGTTGTCGCGCGCCAAGCAATTACTCGTGATGGTCGGCAGTTCCGCGATGTTCACGAAGTGTGCGAAAAAAGAACAGACGAAACGGATGTATCAGCATGTGCTCGATGTGGCCGAACAAAAACAAGGCGTAAAAGTGTTGCAGAAGGGGTGAGCAAGTGGACAAACTGAACAATAAGCTGCGCGCAGAATTGGCGTCCAACAAAGACGTGACGATCATTAAAGAACTTTCGTGGCATTTGCCGCTGATTTCTTATGAAGTGTCGTTTGCCCGCGTCAAGCGGCTCAAAATGGACATTTTGATGAAGATGCTGCTGCTGGCATTTCAAGAAGCAGACATCCGCCGCCCTGCAGCGCTCGCTGAGATGCTGTTTGTCGAAGAGCTGTTCATCCGCGATTTGATCGATAAAATGCACAGCACGCAGCTAATCCGCCTCGACGCAAAAGGCTACCGGCTGACCGACAAAGGCCATGGCTATTTGGAGAAAGGCATTTTCGAAGAAGCGATGGAAGACGGAGAAGACATCGTTTCCTTTAGTGCTGCACACAACGCCTATAGCTTGTCGGAAGAAGCGCTTGAAGAAAATGGAAAGAACTTGCCTCCCTACCGCTATGCGTTTAGTCGAAGTGCTGATACGGGGCGCATCCATGAGCTGTTAACGGAAGAAAAAAACAGCGCAGAAGATGGCTATCAAGTGATTGTCGCGGACATTTCATCTTGTGAAGAACTTGGCAGGGAATACATTCCGTGCATCGAGTTTCAATTATATGATCAAAAACAGGATCTCTTCTACGCCCGTGTCTGGAACACGCGGCTCGGCGCATGGGATGAGTTGCTCGAAAAGCAGATCGAAGAACAGGAACTTGTCGAATGGCGCGAAGCGATGAAAACTGCGGAACCTTCCTGAAAAGCCGCTTCAAACTTTGAATTTCCGGAAAATGGGAGTACAATAGAGTTTGTTTCTTTAAAGACAGGTACGCTAGACTGCTTTCAGATAATCGATGATGAAAAGGTGTAATGAAAAATGAAAAATAAAATGAAAATGAATAACTACATGCCCTTATTTCTCGTGGCAGTTGTCATGTTGTGGGCGAAGACTTATATCTCGCAAAAAACCCAATTCACGCTGGAAGTTGAAGGGTCGTTACAGGAATTTCTGCTGGCGATCAACCCTTTAGGCTCGGCGCTGTTATTATTGAGTTTCTCGCTGTTTTTCAAAGGAGCGCGGAAATATTGGGCGCTGCTTGTTATTTATCTCGGCATGTCGATCCTGTTGTATGCCAATGTCGTCTATTACCGGTTCTTCAGTGATTTCATTACTTTGCCGACTTTGTTCCAAACACAGAACTTCGGTGATTTGGGCGGCAGTGTCCTGACCTTGATTCAACCGATGGATTTCCTGTTCTTTGTGGACGTCTTGCTTCTCGGTGCATGGATGATTTCCAAGCGGACGGAAAAAGACATGCGCATCATCAAAAAGAGAATGGCATTGCCTTTGATCGCGGCAGCTTTATTGATTTCCCTCTTTAATTTGTCGCTCGCAGAATCGGACCGTCCCGATCTATTGACACGCGGCTTTGACCGCGCGTACATCGTCAAATATTTAGGGATGTACAATTACGCCCTATATGACACGGCGGAGACCTTGAAAGCTTCTTCCCAGCGGGTCATGGCGGACAGCGATGACAATACGGAAGTATTGAATTACACGAAATCCAATTACGCCAGCCCCAATGAAGAATATTTCGGTGCAGCGGAAGGCATGAACGTCGTCTATTTGCATCTGGAATCGTTCCAAACCTTCCTGATGGATTATGAACTGAACGGCGAAGAAGTCACGCCATTCCTGAATTCGATGATGGATGACCCGAATACGATGTACTTCGATAACTTCTTCCATCAGACGGCGCAAGGCAAAACTTCGGATGCGGAATTCATGTTGGAAAACTCCCTGTTCGGCTTGCCGAAAGGATCCGCGTTCATTACGAAAGGCCAGAATACGTATCAATCGGCTCCAGCCATCTTGAAAGAGAAAGGCTATACGTCGGCTGTATTCCACGGCAATAACGGAACGTTCTGGAATCGCTCCGAAATCTACAAGTCTTTCGGCTATGATCATTTCTTCGATATCGAATCATACCCGAATACGACTGAAGCCGATATGGCAGAATACGGCCTGATGGACAAGCCATTCTTTGAGCAGTCAGCACCGCTTTTGGAATCGCTGCCGGAGCCGTTCTATACGAAATTCATCACCGTGGCGCATCATTTCCCTTATAAAATGGACCAGCAACTGGCGACCATCGAAAAAGGGACGACAGGCGATGCGAGCGTCGATAATTATTTCCAGACGGCACGTTATGCAGATGAAGCAATCAAGCAATTTTTCGAACAGCTTGAAGCGTCCGGTCTTGCAGATAATACGATGATCGTCATGTATGGCGACCATTACGGCATTTCCGACAACCATAATGAAGCCATGTCTGAAGTGTTGTCAAAAGATATCACGCCAGTAGAGAACGCCAAGCTTCAGCGCGTGCCATTGTTTATCCATGTGCCTGGCATGGACGGCGGCATCAACGATACGTACGGCGGCCAGATCGACTTATTGCCGACCGTGATGCATCTGCTCGGAGTGGAAACACAGAATTACGTACATTTGGGAACCGATCTATTGTCGGAAGAACATGAAGAACTCGTCGCGTTCCGTAACGGCGATTACGTCAGCCCTGATGTCTATTCCATCGGAGAAGCGTTCTACGATCCGGAAACCGGCTTGCCGCTCGAAGAAGAACAGCAAATCGAACAAGCCGAGACCTTGAAGCAGCACGGACGATATGAATTGCAGCTATCGGATGAAGTCGTCAATGGCGACTTATTGAGATTCTACACACCGAACGGCTTCACGCCAGTCGACACGGCGGATTATTCTTACCAGCAATCCGTGGATTCGACAGAATAAGAGAAAAGATGCCCTGAACCGTTTTTCGGTCCGGGGCATCTTTTAGTTTAAATGGAGATTTTATTTAGTTATTGGCCCATTGCATTGGCAAAATCTTTCAAAAGAGAGATAATGGCGATAATCAAACATCATCGTCGTCGAACCGGAGATAACTGTTGCAAAACCTGAAAAGGAGCTGGTCGGCATGGCACAGAAACTGACGATTTTCGGAGCAATCGCTGTGTTTTTCTACGTTTTCCACGTCCTGCTTGGCGGCTGGCTGTGGGAAGGGTATAGCCATCTGCATCAGCCGATCAGCGATTTGACGGCTCAAGGGGCGCCGGACCGAAGGATACTGACCGCTATTACGATTTTGTACGGTATCTGTTCGATTGTGTTTGCGGCGAGTGCCTATATCGTATTCAAACGCTTTGCGCCGAAAGTTTCACGTGTGGGCATGCTGGTTTTTCTGGCAATGCATCTCGTGTCGATCACCTACGGCTTGTTTCCGCAAGATGCCCAGGGAGCGCCGTTGAGCTTTACCGGCATGATGCATTTGGCAGTCACGGCCTTGATCGTTCCGCTGACGATCCTGGCGCCGCTTTTGATCGGGATCGGGTTGAGAAAAGATCGCAATTTCAAAGTATACGGACAGTATTCCATCGCAACAGGCGTGTTCATCCTGATTGCCGGCGGAACGACCGCGATCTTTTTCGCCCAGGGCTGGCCGTATTTCGGTCTTGTCGAACGGTTCAATATCGGTGCGCTGCAACTATGGATGCTCGTTAGTTCACTTATGCTTTTTACTATGAAACAATAAATGAACCTTGAATCTAAGATTAAAGGAGCGACAGCAGATGTTCTCGTTTTTTAAGAAGAAATGCGCGGTGTGCAAACAAAAAGTACGACAGCCGCGGAAATATTACAACGACCGCGATGAAGCGGTCGTCGTCTGTGCGCAATGCGCCATATACGCCGAAAGACGCGCGTTCCGGAAACGCAGTGCATAAGCAGAAAGCCTGCCGGATCATCGGCAGGCTTTTTCATCTTAAAGGAAGTTTTATTTTTCGCCATAATCAAAGAAACCGTATGTACGGAAGGGGAAGCACATGAATCACACAATTGAGCTCAAGTCCGAAAATCTCCATTCTTCGTTCAATAAAGAATACAGCCCCATTTTGACAGTCCAATCGGGCGATACGATCGAAACGCGGACACCGGATATCCAATGGGGCTACTCAGCGCATCAGGATGAAGAACGGGTCATTTACAGTTCGCGCGAAAACGAAGAACAGCTCGGCCATCCGCTCATCGGCCCGATTGCCATTGAAGGCGCAAAGCCTGGAATGGTGCTCGAAGTGCGCATTAACCAAAATGTGTCTGGCTGGTACGGGCGCAATTGGGCGGGCGGTACGCCGGCTTGGCAAAACGAAAAGCTCGGCATCGCGGACAGCGAACGCCTCCAAGTGGACTGGACGCTGGATCGTGAGCAGATAAGCGGCAACTGCACATTGTCCGGCAAGGAATTCAGCGTCGCCTTATCGCCGTTTCTCGGGCTCATCGGCCTGGCGCCTGGAGAGGCGGGAACGCACCGCACCTCGCCGCCGTACCGGACGGGCGGCAATATCGATTGCAAGGAACTGGTCGCAGGCAGCTCGCTATTTTTGCCGGTCGAAGTCGAAGGGGCGCTGTTGTCGTTCGGCGATGGCCATGCTGTGCAAGGCGACGGTGAGAATTCGGGAACGGCGATCGAATGCCCGATGGATCTCGTCAATTTGACGGTCGTGCTCCATGAAGAAATGGAACTTGCCATGCCGAAAGCTAAAACGCCCGCCGGCTGGGTGACATTCGGTTTTGATGAAGACTTGAACGAAGCCGCAGCAACGGCTCTCGACGAAATGGTCGGCTTGATCCAGCAGTTTCATTCGCTATCAAAAACGGAAGCGATGGCGCTCGCGAGTGTCGCTGTCGACCTGCACGTCACACAGATTGTCAACGGCGTCAAAGGGGTGCACGCCATTTTGCCGCACGGTGCGATTCGTTAAACAATGAAAAAATGCCAGGAAAGAGAGTCCCCTCTTTCCTGGCATTTTTTTATTAGACGACGCCGACCAATACGGAGACGGCGAGCAAGACGATGCTGAAGCCCCACATAATCGGAAGCGAGTAGCGGATATGGCGGCCCATCTCGAGCCCCGCCAGGCCAAGTGCGAGCCAGAGGGCGGGTGAGAAGGGGCTGACGAACGTGCCGATGATATTGCCGATGATCATGGCGTAAGCAGCCGTCAGCGATGACACGCCTGCGCCTGTAACGACTTGCTCGACAATCGGGAACAAGGCGAAATAATAAGCGTCGGTGCTGAGCAATAGATCGAACGGCACGCCGAAGAATCCGATGATCAAGTGCAGGTAAGGAATGACGAATGCCGGCAGGATCGTGACCAAATCACTGGCGATCGAGTCGAGCATCAAAGTGCCTTCCAGGATGCCGAGGAATGAACCGGCAGCCAAGATGATCGCAGCCATAAGAAGCGCGTTCGGCGCATGGTCTTTGATGCGGTCCATTTGGTCTTTCATGTCCGGGTAGTTGAGCGGCAAGGCGATGCTGACGCCGATCATGAAGGCAAGGCCTGCTGGAATGACGCCCCATACGAGCACACCGATGACGGCCAGCGCCAAGATGGTATTTGCCCATAAGAGCTTCGGCCGGCGCAGGGCCGCAGCTTTTTGTGACTTTTCATCTTGAGCCGTCACATCGAGTGGGTCTGCTTCTTCGAAGATTTCTTTATTGAAATCACCGCGTCTTGCGATGAGGCGCTTTTCGCGCATCGCGAGCAAGACGGCCAGGGCGATCAACAGGATGAGCCCGATCACTTGGACTTTGATCAGCGGGCGCCATAATTCGGTTACGTCCATGCCAAGAACGGCAGCGGTGCGGCCGAGCGGTCCAGCCCACGGCAGCATATTCATGATGCTCGCCGAAGTACCGACCAGCAATAGCAGGAGATAAGGATTCATTTTCAAACGCTTATAAAGCGGAAGCAGTGCTGGTATGGTGATCAGGAAAGTGGAAGCGCCGGATCCGTCGAGTTGTGCGACCGCAGCGATGACGACGGTGCCGACTGCGACAGCGATGACGTTTCCTTTAGAGACAGCGATCATTTTATTGATCAACGGATCGAACAAACCGACATCTTGCATGATGCCGAAGAAAAGAATGGCGAAGATGAACATGATGACGACGCTGATGACCGATTCGACGCCGCTATTGAAGAAGTCGCCGATTTCCGCAAAGCTGAAGCCCGCGACAAAGGCAGCCACAATCGGCACGAGCACAAGTGCGACGATCGGCGTGATTTTATTGCTGATAAGAAGTGCCACAATGATGATGATTGTAAATAAGGCAATAATGCTTAACATACTGGATTCCCCCTAGGTGCAAAATAGCGCGGAGGATCATTTTGTAAACGCATACATCTTGGCGCAAAAAATAAATCCCCCGGTTCAAGTTATAAATAACAACTTATCACAGAGGGATTTGAAAAATAAGATTATTCACTTAAGACGACTAAAGAGCGTTTTGGGGGTTTTGTTCATTTTGTCCACGGGACGTAGCGGCGTTCAGGGCGGCCGATTTCCCCATAATTCAATTGCGCTTTCGCTTCATTACTTGCGACTAGATGCTCCAGGTAGCGCCTGGCGGTGGAGCGGCTGATGCCGACCGCCTTGCCGGCCTCCATGGCATTGGCCCCTTCAGGTGAAGAAGCGTTCAAAAAGTCGCGGACGCCGTCCAAAGTCAATTGGTCGATGCCTTTCGGAAGTTCTTCGCCATTGTCTTCTGTTTGAGCCGCTTGTGGAGCGGACACGCCGAACAGGCGATCGAGGTCGCTTTGCTGCCAGTCCAATGAGGCAGAGAGGACCAGCCGCTGATCGCGGAAGCGTTCCAAGGCTTGCGCGAACCGCTCGAAGTCGACAGGTTTCAATAAATAATCGAACGCCCCGCCGCGAACGGTTGCTGCAATCGTTTCAATTTCATTGGCGGCAGTCACCATGATGATGGCGATTTGAGGATACTGTCGGCGGATATCCCAAAACAGTTCCAGCCCCGAGCGGTCCGGAATAAAAACATCAAGCAGGATTACATCGGGAAGTGGAGATGCCTTCTCTAAAAAAGCCATGGCTTCGTCGCCTGTTTTGGCGATCAAAGCAGCTTCATAGCCAGTGACTTGTCCGGCCAGTTCGGCGTTGATGCCCGCCACGCGGAAATCGTCTTCGATAATCAGGATGTGAAGAGTTGCGTTCATGGTTGAATTCCTTCTTTCGGTAGAGTCAGCACAAAACAAGCGCCTCCGAGTTCACTTTCTTCGATCAGCACTTCGCCGCCCGCCGCTTTGGCGAGGCGATTCGTCGTACTTAAGCCGAAACCGCGTCCAGCAGCACTTTTTGACGAAATGCCTTCATTAAAGATGTCACTTGTAATTGCCTCGGAAATCCCGGGACCGGAATCGTCGATTTCAAAAATGATGTCATCCCCGATATCGGTAAATGTCAGTGAAACGAGCCGCTCCGATACCGGCTGTTGTTTGACGGCTTCAAAAGCATTGTCGAGCAAGTTGCCGATCGCGGTCAAGAGGGCTTGACGCTGCGGTTCGGGGACAGCTTGCTGGAGGCTGCTGTCCTCGCCAATCGATAGCTGCACTTGCTGTTCACGTGCTTGATGGATCTTGCCGAGCAATAAGCCGCTGATGAGCGGATCTTTCACTTTGCCGATCAATTGACGCGACCATTCGAGCTGGATATGGTGTTCGGTCCGGATGAATTCCAGGGCGTCTTTTCTTTTGTCCAAATGGAGCAATCCGGAAATCGTGTACAGTTTATTCGAAAATTCATGAGTTTGGGCGCGCAGCGCATTGGCGTATTGCCTTACTTGGGCAAGTTCTTTTGCCAGCTGGTCGATTTCCGTTTTGTAGCGGAAAGTCGAAACCGCCCCGACCAGCGCCCCTTCAAAATGGATCGGGCTTGAGTTGACATAGACCGGATGCTCGCCGTAAAGCCGTTCCTGGTCGAAATGGCTGGTGCCATGCGCCAAAATTTCAGGCAGATCGGAAGAAGGCAGCACTTCGGTGACCGGTTGGCCGATCAATGACTGTTCGTCTTTCTCATTGCCGAACAATAATTGCTTGGCCTGGTGATTGAGCAATGTGATGTGCCCCAGGCGATTGACCGCGATGATGCCTTCGTGGGTTGATTGCAGAATGGTTTCTTTTTGGAATAGCAGATGGGCAATCTCTTCGGGCTCAAGGCCGTGAAGCTTGCGCTTGATATAGGAAGCAATGGCGATTGCCATCAAGAAAGCGACAGCTCCAATGGTGAGCAGCATAAGCCAGACTTCTTGCGTATAATCGCCGATCAAGCTTTGGACGTCGGTCGAAAGAAAGCCGACCGAGACGACGCCGATGATTTGCCCGTCGGAATAGATGGGCACTTTCGCGCGCAGCGAATCGCCAAGTGTGCCGGCCGCTTTCGAGACATAGGATTGTCCTTCATTAAGAGCCCGTTCGTTGTCTTCGCCGACCATCCGCCCGCCGATCTGTTCGGGATTCGGATGGGAATAGCGAATTTCTTCGCGGTTCCCCACCACGATGAATTCCGCTTCGGTTGCTTGCTGTACGGGGGCGACGAGCGGCTGGATGACGGCTGCCGGGTCCGGTGCATCGAATGCCTCGATGATATCAGAGTTGAGGGCGATGGCTTCCGCGACACTGAGCGCTTGTTCTCCGAGCTGGTCTTCTGTCACGGTGCGCACAAAATAATTCGAAAACAAGCCGATCACCAAGAGGACCGCTGCGATCAACAGCGCAATCAAGGCGACCATTTTGGTTTTTAATGAAAGCGCACGGCCCGGTTCATCGTTCCAGCGGCGTTTCTCGGGTGTCTTTTGTAGAAACATGTGGCAGTCTCCTTGTGGATAATTTCTGTAGACATCATACCATAGCGAAGAAGGCGTATATGGTGCCGTGCCATTAACCGGGCATGCAAAAGCCTTGCCGCATGGAGGGCAAGGCTTCGGTGGAATTTACATTTTGATTGTGACGCGTTTGGTCAGCAACCGCATCAGCGAGAAAAGAAGCAGAATCAGGACGGACGATCCGAGTGCTGTCAGCCAAAAATTCGCTTCGAGCGGATTATATGGCAACCATTCCATGGCATCGGCCGTGTTAGGCTTCCATAGATAATCATTTAGGCCGAAGATGACGAACGATAAGGCGATAAAGCCGAAGCCGGCGATCCAGCCAAAGCGGTAATAGCCGATGCTGATGACCCAGCCGGCTAAAAAGAAAGTCAAGGTGTTCAGGAATAGCGCAATTGCAGCGGCAAACCAGCCGCCTGTCGTCTCGAAAGCAGAGACCGTATCCAACTCGACAGGCAATGAAATCGTTTCAGCAAGCAAATGTTGAAGACCGTTGACGGCGAGCGGAACCAAGGTAGCAAATGCAGACAACGCGAGTGCTGCCAGGGCAGTGCCGAGGTATGAATCTTTGCGGCTGACGCCTTGCTGGATGTGGCGGCTCATGAATACATAAGCGGACATAATGCCGACCACCAACATGAAAATATTCACGGAATACTGGGAAAAGACGAAGAAACCTTCAATTTGATTGGTGTCGCCATTCAGCCAAAATACTCTTACTAAATGAATCACAAAAAGGATAGAGAAAAACCACAAACTCCATTTGAACATATCGGAAAAGACAGCGGCTGCAACTCTTCTATAGCGCGGGGATGTCATATTAATTCGCCTCCTCGGTTAAATGGATAAATAGATCTTGAAGTGATACTGGGCCAATCTCGAGTCCTTGCGCACGCGCTTCTTGGCGTTTAGCGTCACCGAGATTTCCATAAATCATAACGGATTTCGTGCCGCCTAATTGCTGTTCGTTCAACTGTTTCATGCCTGCAGTAAAGATATCGACTTCCTGTGCGGCACCGGTAACAGATACCCCGTGTGCTTCGATGGTTTCATACGGTTCATGCAATAATACGGTGCCTTGATCGATGATAACGACGTTGTCGAACAAATAATCCATCTCCGATACTAAATGGGTCGATAGGATAAAGGTTCGCGGATGATCTTCTTGGTCCTGTAAGATTTCTTTATAGAAGATTTCACGTGACGGCGCGTCCATGCCAAGATAGGCTTCATCGAATATAGTGATTGGCGCGCGGCTGGCAAGGCCGATGACAACATTCAACGCAGACTGCATGCCTTTCGATAACTTATTGACGGGTTTATTGACCGGAAGTTTGAAACGCTCGATCAATTGTTCTGCATAGCCCATGTCAAAATGGGGGCGGTAGTGGGAGGCGAGTGCAATTAACTTCTTCGCTTTTTCGGTTTCTTCTTTATAGTCTTTGTCATAGACGAACGCCACTTGCTCCATCTTCTCTGGATTCTCGAACACCGTGGAGCCGTCGACAAATACTTCGCCAGCAGTGGGTTCGCGGAAAGCGGCAATCAACGACAGCAAAGAGGTCTTGCCGGCGCCGTTTCGGCCGATGAGGCCATGGATTTTGCCCGCTTCCAATGTCAGTGACACGTCTTTCAAGGCTTCAAACTTTTTGAATTTCAATGTTACGTGATTGAGTTGGACTGAGGCTGCCATCATGCATCACGCCCTTTCGTGGATTTGATCAATTCGATGATTTCTTGTTCCGTAATGCCGAGTTTTTCCGCTTCCTGCACGAGCCCGGTGACGTAATTATCGACAAATGCCTTTTTCCGCTGCTGGACTAAAGTTTTCTTTGCGCCTTCTGCTACAAACATGCCAATCCCTCGCTTTTTAAATAGTATGCCTTCGTCGACAAGCTGTGTGATGCCTTTTGAGACGGTTGCGTGATTGATTTTGTAGAAATTGACCAATTGATTCGTTGATGGGGCTTGGTCGCCTTCTTTTAATTGATCGTTGACGATTTGGTCTTCGATCAATTCGCGGATCTGCAAAAATAAAGGTTTCGCTGAATCAGTTGAGTTGACCATGAAAACACCTCCTTGGGTGATTGGGTAATATGGTTATATACTTGTGTATAACCATATAACTTTAATTATAGAAAGTCAACTGTAATATTTCAAAACAGTTCCAGAACTTAAAATTCCAATAAAAAGAAGGGCAGTTTCACCCTTCTTTTGTTCGATCGTATTCTTTTTATTCAGCGCTTCGGCCAAGGCGTCTTCTGTCGAGATGCTTGTCAGTTTCACATTCGAGCGATAGGCCGCACGCATGATCAAGTGGCCAGAGACAGGGGCAGTCAAAAAGACGAAAACAATTCCGAGCAGCAAACGCACGCTAATGAAATTCTCGCTTGCCCAAAAGAAAATAAATGCGCCAATGAGCGATAGGAGAACGGCCAGCGTAGCACTTTTCGTCGCGGCATGCGAACGGGTATAAGCGTCTGGAAAACGCAAAATGCCGATGGCGCTAATGACGGCCATCACGCTGCCCGCCAAAATAAGGAAAACGCCTATATATTCACTGATCATGCTTATGTTCAACGATATCGCCCCTTTCCACAAACCGGGCTAAGGCAATGGTGCTGATGAACGCCAAAATGCCTACGACCAGGATGACTTCTAAAAAGACGTGAGTTTTTAAGAACACCGAAAACACGGCAACGGCGGATATCAAGTTAACGCCAATCATATCAAGTGCGACAACCCGGTCTGGCATTGAAGGGCCGCGTATGATGCGGTAGAGCGCCAACAAGATGGCAAGCACGAATAGGCTAAGGGCGATGGTCAAGATAATATCGATCAATTTCGCGTCACCTCCATAATGGCTGTTTCGAAAGTTTTGATGGAACTGAGCAGGGATTCACGTGATTTTTCCACATCCATCGCATGGATATAAAATACTTTATTGTCCGGCGAGACTTCGAGAATCACGGAACCAGGCGTGAGAGTCAGCAACAAAGCTAAGGTCGTCAGTTCGTAATCGCCTTCCATATTATGTTCATAAGTGAAAATCCCAGGCTTAATATCCAATTTTGGGCTAAGGATTTGTTTCATGATGGAGATGCTTGACTGGAACAGTTCACGAATGAAAATCAGCAGCAGTTTAAGTGTGGAATAGACACGGATTAAGTAGAACTTGGTGCCAAAAAAGCGGTGCATTAAAAAGATAATGCCGAGGCCAATTAAATAGCCTGTTAAAAAGGTCGAGAAATAAAATGCAGTCTCGTCCATTAACAAGGTCCATAATAAGCCGATCATTATATTCAACAGAAACTGGGCGGGCAAAAGCAATCACTCCTTTCAAGCGTCCGGATTTATTGGAAATCCTCGGTTAGCACGGCATCGATGTAAACCTGCGGATTGAGGAGCGTATCGGCAGCATCAGATACATAATCCGACAGACCTTCCGCGCCGAGGCCAATACCGATAGTGAGGGCAACAAGCAATAAGCAAGGAACTAAAAAACCGCGGCGCAGCGGGACTTGGTCGTCTTTGCTGACAATTGTCTCGCCCCAAAAGCAATTTTTAAAAATCTTTAGCAAGGAGTACAGCACGAACAGGCTTGAGCCGAGCGCTATGGCCAATAGGATATAGGAGCCCGAATCGATTGCGCCCTGAGAAAGAAGGACTTTGCCGACAAATCCGCTGAGCGGCGGAATCCCGGCAAGCGAGAGCATGGCAATGAAAAACGACCAGCCGAGAATCGGATAGTTTTGGATAATGCCGCTCATTTTGCCGATTTGGGCGGTGCCTGTCAATAAAATAATCGTGCCGATCAGCAAGAACAACAGTGCTTTTACTACCATATCGTGCAGTAGATAGAAGATGGCCCCTTCGATAGCATCAGGGGTGGCAATGGCAAGCCCCGTCAAAATAAAGCCGACCGCAATGACTACGTTATAGGCGGCAATTTGCCGGATGTCGTTATGGGCGATGGCGCCGATGCTGCCGCCAATTAAGGTCAGCACTGCCATAACGGCAATGATGTTATGGGTCGTCTCAGGTTCATGATAGAACACCAGCGTGAACATGCGGAACATGGCGTAAATACCGACTTTGGTCAGGAGAGCGCCAAATAATGCCGAAGTCACAACAGGCGGGCTGCTATAAGAACCGGGCAGCCAAAAGTACAGCAACAGCCCGGCTTTTAAACTAAAAACGATCAAGAACACAATGCTGATCGTGGTCAACAAAGGCTCTTGGCCATTTTCGGCAACACGAACCGACAAATGGGCAAAGTTTAAAGTTCCAACTGCACCATATAAATAAGCAATGGCGATGAGAAAGAACCAGGAAGAAACGATATTGATCGAAACATACTTAATGGCTTCCCGCAGCTGGCGTTTGGAACCGCCTAAAGTGAGCAAAATATATGACGACAAAAGCATGACTTCAAAACAAACGAACAAATTGAAGATATCACCGCTCAAAAACGAGCCGTTGATGCCGGCAATCAAAAACAGGACGGTCGGATAAAAATACATCGTCACCAATTCCTTATCCGTCGAAACGAGAGCATGAAGCAGGCAAATGACTGTCACCACAGATGATGTCAAAACGAGCAGGACAGCAAACGAATCTGCTACAAAAGAGATGCCAAAAGGCGGCGTCCATCCGCCAAAATCAATCCGCAAGATGCCGTCAGTTTGAATGGCATTCAAAAGATAAACGGCAGCAGCTGCAACGACAGCCATCACTGCGATGCTTGTCCACGCTTGGAGCCTTCCGTATGTGCGCAAAAATATCAACAAAACTCCTGCCAAAATGGGCAGGATCATGGGAATTAAAATAATATTATTCATTGTCGGTACCTCTCATCTCTTCCAGATCGTCTGTCCCGAGTTCTTGATAGGCCCGGTAAGCAAGCACCAGGATAAAGGCGGTAACAGCAAAGCTAATGACAATGGCGGTAAGTATCAAAGCCTGTGGCAAGGCATCGACGTAAGTTTCTGCTTCTTCGCCGAGCAGAGGCGCAGAGCCGATCTTCAAGCCGCCCATCGCCAAAATCATTAGATGTGCTGCGTGTGACAGAATCGCCGTGCCCAAAATAACACGGACGATGTTCCGGGATAACAGAAGATAGAAAGCGACAGTGCTAAGCACACCGACTAGGATGATGATCAAAGATTCCATTCGCTATTCATCCTCACTTATACTTAAAATTATGTTCACGACCACTCCGACTACAGTCAACGCGATGCCTGCCTCGAAAATCAACACAGTGGCAATTTCCGTTTTACCGAAGATGGGGAGGTTGAAATAGTCAAAAGACTGCTCGAGAAAATTCTGGCCGAATAAAAGTGGGCCAAGTCCGCTAAGAACTGCAAGCAACACGCCAAAAGCCGATAACTTTTTAAAGTCGATCGGGATTGCATCTTTGACGGTTTCGGTATCATACGATAAAAACATCAATACAAAAGCCGATGCCAAGACCAGCCCGCCGACAAAACCGCCTCCCGGACTATTGTGCCCGGACAAAAATAGGTAGATGCCGAAGGTCAAAATAATCAACACAACCGCTTTGGCAACGGTCTTCAATATCACATCATTAATCCCCATCGGTTCCAGCCTCCTTTTTCAGCTTCAGGCGGATAAGCGTATAAACGCCAATTCCGGCTATGAACAGCACCAGTCCTTCAAGCATCGTGTCGAGGGCACGGAAATCTCCCAAAATGGAGTTGACGATATTTTGTCCACCGGCAAGTTCGTAGGAATTTTGAAAATAACTAGAGATCGTTTCAAACAAGTCAGCGCTATTGACGGATAGTCCGGTTAACGTGATGACCAGGCCGCCTGCAATGGCGAGAACGGCATTGCGCGCCTTTTTCCGTTTTGGCAGGGGCTCCCGTTTCCACTCGGGCAAATAATTGAAGCAAAGCAAAAACAACGCGGTGGTGACTGTTTCGATGACCAATTGCGTCAACGCCAAATCAGGTGCGCGGAACAACACGAAAAAAATGGAAATCGAATAGCCGAGCACGCCGTTCATCAAAATGGCCGATAGGCGGGAACGGGTGAATAGGATCGAAATAGCCGTAATGATCATGACCAGGACCAGCATCAATTCATATATGCTGACAGGCGCATCTTGTACGAAAGAAATGGATAGCGCATCTGACAACAGCAAGGTGCCGCCTGTAGAAATGATGAAAAACAGCAAGATATAAAAGAAGTATTGATGCAAACGGCCGGTCATATAAGAACGGGTAACAAAAGAAGCTGCATTTTCAGACGAAGTCAACGCATAATTGTACAGCGCGTTGAACGTCCATCCGGCCGGTTGGATTTTGAAAATGCCTTTCCACCGGTCGAAGGTAATAAATAAGACAGAGCCGATCAAAACGATGCCGATGGTCATCAGCAGTTCGGTGTTAACGCCGTGCCATGCATAAATACTGTCTGGCGAAGCACCTGAAATACCAGGCAATAACTGCTCCAAGGCAGGCTTTAATAAGTGATCGCCTAGCAAATTCGGTGCAAAGAACAACCCGACAATCAGTACAGAAAGAATGGCCGGTGAAATCAGCATGCCAATTGGGGGTTCGACAGGACGTTTTTCGACCGCTTTAGAATCGCGGTTGCCAAGAAAAGTGCGGAATACGATTATCATGGCGTAAATAAAAGTCAATACGCTTGCAAGCCAAGCGATGACTGGAATCAACCAGCCCCATGAAGTTGAAAAAAGGCCAGGCATTGAAGCCGCGTTTAACGAAGCAGTGAAAAACATTTCCTTGCTTAAAAATCCGTTTAATAATGGCAAGCCCGCCATCGAAAAGCTGCCAATGACAGCAAAAGTGAACGTCACAGGGAGCAAGGCCATCAAGCCGCCAAGCCGGCGAATATCCCGCGTTCCGACTTGATGGTCAATAATGCCGACCACCATAAAAAGGGCTCCCTTGAAAGTAGAATGATTTACCAGGTGGAATAAGGCTGCAAAAATTGCCAGTCCATACAATGCGCCCGCTTCCGTATTGCCATAATGGAGGGCGGCTGAACCCATGCCGAGTAAACTCATGATCAAGCCGAGCTGGCTGATGGTTGAATAAGCTAGGAGCGCTTTTAGGTCGGTCTGTCGGATGGCGCAAAAAGCACCCCAGAACAGCGTAATGAGCCCGACAATAGTAATCGTCCAGAACCAAGCGGAAGTGCCGCCGAAAATGGGCGTGAAGCGAGCGGCCAAATAAATGCCCGCTTTTACCATGGTCGCCGAATGCAAATAGGCACTTACAGGAGTAGGGGCTTCCATCGCATCCGGGAGCCAGATGTGAAACGGGAATTGCGCTGATTTGGTGAAGGCGCCAAGCAAGATCAAGAACATCGCCGGATAAAAAAGCGCATGCTCTGTGAGTTGTCCCATGGCAGCCGCAGTTTCACGGATGCTCAAAGTGCCGGTCATCGCATACAGCATGAGGAATCCTGCGAACATGGCAAAGCCGCCAAATACCGTGATCAATAGCGATTTTTGGGCACCGTAGCGTGAATTTTTCCGGTGGTACCAAAATGCGATCAATAGGAAAGACGAAATGCTGGTCAATTCCCAAAACACATACAGCACCATTAAATTGTCCGATAACACGACCCCTAGCATAGCTCCCATAAAGAGCAGCAGGTAAGCGTAAAAATGCGGGAATGAATCAGTCGGGGATAAATAGTAGATGGAATAGAGGACGACTAAACTGCCGACGCCTGTAATCAGCAAAGCCATAATCAAGCTAAGGCCGTCCAAATAAGCGGTGAAATTAATGCCGAGCGAAGGAATCCACTCTACTGAGGACAAGAGCGTTTCCCTGGATGAAACCATAGGAATTTGAGATGCGAAGAATCCAAACAACAGCACCGGGATCGATAGCACGAGCCAGCCGATATTGAAGTCGCCAATTCGCCTATGGATGAGCGGAATGAGTGCTGCGGCTAAAAATGGGAATAAAATGGATAAAATAAGTAATTGCACGGTGAACCTCCTAAACTGAAATCGATACATTTGGGCAAGTGGACGGATTTTCTAATGAAATAAGGTTTTACAGAGCGTATTAGAAAATCAAAAATGCAATATATACTATAAAGTTTACAGGAAATCGGGGTGTCTTTCACTTGAGACGCATACATAAATGAGAAATTTTGAAAGGTATACTATAAAGTTTACAGGAAATCGGGGTGTCTTTCACTTGAGACGCATGCATAAATGAGAAATTTTGAAAGGAATTGTAGATTTACTGAAATGTACAAGACGATGCCTTCCTTGATTTTTCCGTGGATCCGCAGTATAATTTCATAGTTTTAGATTTCGGATGTGACAGAATACACTCCCAGGAGGGTTTTAAAATGAAGAAAATCAGAGGACGCATGGACGAAAGCATATTGGTGTGTGTGTTTTATGGCCCGAATGGCGAGCGTCTCATAAAAAGAGGAAGCAAGCTGGCAAATATGCTTGACTGCCCATTGTATATTTTAACCGTTGATGCTTTGCCATATGACGAGTTTGATACTGGAAAGTCAGCTTATGTTGAAAAATGGGGCGAACTTGCTGAGGAGCTGGGGGCAGAAGAATTTGTCATCCGTGATAATGAAAAGCGCCCGCCGGCTAAAGTGATTGCGGAAGTGGCGAATCAATTCAACATCACCCAGATCATCATTGGCCAAACGGCAAGAAGCCGCTGGGAAGAGATTACAAAAGGTTCATTTATGAACGTCTTGCTGCGTGAAATCCCGTTTGTCGATTTTCATGTCGTGTCGGTAGCGCGCACAGTCAAAGGCAACGACGGAGACGATTTTGAAAAAGGCGTCCGCTGCTACTTAGTCCAAGAAGGCGAAAAATACAAAATCCATTTCTCTCAAACAAAGGACTGCCAGATTGAAGGCATATTCTTCAAGGAAATTGGAACGGATTTTAACAACGGTATTTTCAAGTTCATGGAAAATAACAAGCTTCATCAAGTTGAAGTATTGGATAATTACATTCAAGATACGGATGAAATTGAAGGCTGCATCAAGAAAGAACCGGCCAAACTCTCGTAAACAAACTTCACGAACCGCATACAGCACCCATAATTAATGAAAACCGCTTGCCTCAAATGGGCAAGCGGTTTTTTTGTGTCGATTGGTTTTCGTTCAGCACATGGATAAATGCATCCAGTTCGTTGCTTGATGTATGTTTCGTGAATGAAATCCGGATGAACTTTTTCGCGGTGTCGCTTTCCGTTCCCATCGCAAGCATCGCAGACATCGCTTCACCATAGCCGATCTTGCAGGCGGTGCCGGTGGAGATGGCGATCTGCGCACGGTTGCAGGCAAGCATCATCCATTGCCCTTCGACATGCGGCAAAACTAGTCCTTGGATAAACGGGGATTTCGACTTTATGTCGCCGGTCACGATGACACCTGCCGGCAATTGTTCAATCAAATAGCACTGAAGTTTTCTTGCATGTTCATAGCTTTCAGGCTGTTCCATGACAGCGTGTTTTGCGGCGATGGTCGCGGAGACGATTGCCGGAACATCGATCGTTCCGGCGCGGAATCCGTTTTGATGTGTCGTCCCCTCGTACACCGATTCCCAGTGGACGGATGGATCGAGATAGGCGATGCCAACGCCTTTGGGGCCGCCGACTTTATGTGCTGAACAAACAGCGGAAGCGACGCCCCATAAACCAATGTCGACCGGCAGCTTCCCAAAGCCCTGGACGATATCCGAATGAAGCGGCACGCCGAATTGCAAGGCGATTTTTGTGCATTGCTCGACCGGCTGGACAGCCCCCATCTCTGAGTTGACAAGCTGCATGACGACGAGCGCTGTTTCTTCGTCAACCAGTCGTTCGTAAGCATCCAAATCGACCCGTCCGAAGCAGTCGACCGGAACGTATGTAATTTCATAGCCTTCGCGTTCGAGTTCATGAAGCACCGATAAGACGGAAGCGTGTTCGAGTTGTGTCGATACGATAGACCGGTAATGTTCGGGACGTCCTTTCAATAACGAGCGGATGGCGAGCTGGTTCGCCTCTGAGGCGTTGCCGGTGAAATAAATTCCGTCTTGCCGAACGTTGAGAAACTGCCCCCATAATTTCTTGCACGATGCGAGATAGTCTGCTGCGAGAGATCCTGCGTCATGCAAACTTTGTGTATTGCCGAATGCGTTGTTAGCCGTTTCCACATAAGCGTCGATCGCTTCTTTTCTCATCGGGGCGGTCGCTGCCGAATCCAAGTAAATCACCATTTTCCATCAACTTCTTTCCCTAGCCGAGTTTCTTCTTGTAATCACTGTATCTTTATGTCATTAATAGTGTCAAGACACTTGTAAAGAAGGTGTAAAGTTTGTTCGATGTTTGCATCATCGGGGGAGGCGTCGCCGGGCTCATGCTCGCGCGTTCGCTCCCTGATCATTATTCCATCGCAGTCGTCACGAAAGAACATGCCGGGACGGGAAATACAAGCCTTGCGCAAGGTGGAATCGCCGCAAGCCTGAGTTTTGATGATCGTCCCGAATCCCATGCCACGGATACTTTGATCGCCTCGGCAGATCACGCCGATGCTGGGCGCGTAGAAATTTTGGTCAATGAAGGATCAGAGCTCATGAAAAATTTGCTGGCGCACGGGCTGCCATTCGATGGGGACGAACTCGGGCTGCCAGCGCTCGGCATGGAAGGCGCACACAGCCATCGGCGGATCGTCCATGCAGGAGGCGACCAGACCGGCAAGATGCTCATGCACTATCTAATGGAAGAAACGTCTGGAAAAATCACGCGTTTTGCTTTTCATCAAGCTTTGGAATTAAGGATGGAAAGCGGACGCTGCGCCGGCGTGCTTTTTTCGGATCGGTTCGGAAAACGTTCGGTCATTCACGCACGCCATGTTGTCCTCGCGACAGGCGGCATCGGGCAGTTGTACAGTGAAACATCCAACTCATCCGTTTCAACAGGCGACGGATTGTCACTGGCCTATCACGCAGGCGCCGTACTGGAAGATCTCGAATTTGTGCAATTCCATCCGACCGTCCTGACGCTTGAAGGGAAGTCATGCGGGCTTATCTCAGAAGCGGTGCGCGGAGAAGGTGCTGTATTGGTGGATAGAGATGGCAAGCGGATTATGGACGGCATCCATCCGCTCATGGAACTTGCACCGCGTGATGTTGTTGCAAGGGCGATCGAACGGCATTGGCAAACCGAAGGCTCGGTCTTTCTCGACGCCAGGCATTTGGCTGATTTCCACCAGCGCTTTCCTTCGATTTATGACAATTGCCGGAACCATGGAATCGATCCGACGCAAGAGTTGCTGCCGGTCCGCCCAGGCGCCCATTTTCATATGGGCGGGGTGAGGACGGATAGTTGCGGCCAGACGTCCATCCCAGGGCTTTATGCTGTCGGAGAAGTCGCGTCGACCGGTGTCCACGGCGCTAACCGGCTAGCGAGCAATTCATTATTGGAAGGCTTGGTATTCGCTAGGCGGCTTGCCGAGCAGATAAAGGGAGAGCCGCAATCATCCGAAAAGATAAGCTCAACGCAAGTGGATCTTGTGCCAAGTACATATTTTGGAGCCATTGATGAAAGCCAGCTGAAACGGCACATGACGGAAATGGCGGGAATCTTGAGAGAACCGCATGCGTTGCAGAAGTTCTTGGAAACCCATCCTTTAAAGACCTACGCGCTGAAGGAGTACAAGGATGAGATCATTGCGCAGATCCACCGTCAAACCGCGAGCAGCCTTATTGCGACAGCGGCGTTATTGCGGGAAGAAAGCAGGGGCGGCCATTACCGGATCGATGCGCCTGAGCCAAAAGCCGAATGGGCCGGAAAAGTCATCGGCATCTCAAAAAATGGCGTCCAGTTAACGACACGAAAAACAAAGATCAAGGAGACCATATAATGAATCGCTTAAAAGCAGAACAAGCATTAACACAATTTCTACTCGAAGATATCGGAGACCGCGATGTCTCCTCTGTATTATTCGATCGAACAGATACAGGCGAAGCGATCGTGCGCATGAAACAAAGCGGTGTCGTGGCAGGCCTCGATTGCTATGAATGGGGTTATCGGCTGCTCGATCAGTCAGTCGAAGTGGAATTATTGAAACGAGACGGCGACCGTGTAGAAACGGGAGAGGCGATCGTGAAAATATCTGGCCCCATTGCTTCGCTTTTAGCGGGAGAGCGGGTGCTGTTGAATCTGATTCAGCGCATGAGCGGGGTTGCGACATTGACGGCGAAATGTGTAGAGGCATTGGACTCAGATCATACGCGCATCGTTGATACACGCAAAACGATACCGGGGCTGCGCATGTTCGAAAAATACGCGGTCCGCGCAGGCGGCGGGTTCAACCACCGGAACGGCTTGTACGATGCGGTCATGCTGAAAGACAACCACATCGCAGCGGCTGGATCGATTACCGAAGCGGTGAAAAAAGTACGCGACTCGCTTGGCCATATGACGATGATCGAAGTGGAAGTCGAGACGCAGCAGCAATTGATGGAAGCGATCGACGCGCGCCCTGACACGATCATGTTCGACAACCAGACGCCGGAAACAATCCGGCGTTGGGTGCAGCTTGTTCCAGAGACCATCCGTACGGAAGCTTCCGGCGGCATTGATCTCGAAAAGCTTTCGGATTACCGTGATACCGGTGTCGACGTCATTTCCATCGGCGCTTTGACGCATAGCGTTTCGAACCTCGACATCAGCATGAATCTTTCCATATCCCCGAAGGAGGCAGTAATTTCATGACTTCATTGCTTGAAGAACTTCAAATGGCAGATGCTATGCCAACAAGCTATTTAACAGCATCAACAGATGAATTGCATGAACGCGCGAAACGTGCACGTGCAACTCTTGGAAAACGATTGTACATCCTCGGCCATCATTACCAGAAAGACGAAGTGATCCACTATGCGGATGTGACTGGCGACTCGCTGCAATTGTCGCAAATCGCAGGGAGACAGACAGCGGATTACATCCTGTTTTGCGGCGTCCATTTCATGGCGGAGACCGCGGATATCCTGACCGAGCCGCATCAAGCGGTCATTTTGCCGGATATGCGGGCAGGCTGTTCGATGGCGGATATGGCCAATATCGACCAAACCGAACGCGCTTGGGCAGAGCTTCAGACACTTTTCGGCGATACCATCATCCCGCTTACTTATGTCAATTCGACAGCGGCCATCAAAGCGTTTGTCGGCCGCAACGGGGGAGCCACGGTGACTTCCTCCAATGCACAGGAAATGGTTGAATGGGCCTTGTCCCAAAAGCAGCGCATGCTGTTCTTGCCCGATCAACATCTTGGGCGCAATACTGCCGTGAAGCTGGGCATTCCGCTTGAGCAGATGGCGGTGTGGGACCCGATCAAGCAAAAGCTCGAACTCGATTGTGCGATAGAAGACGTACAAGTGATTTTATGGAAAGGGCATTGCTCGGTGCATATGAACTTCCTGCCGAAACACGTCGACAATTTGCGTGAAAAAGAACCGGACCGCAACATCCTTGTGCATCCGGAATGCACGTATGAAGTCGTCAGCGCGTCCGATTTTGCTGGTTCGACCAAATACATCATCGACATGATCGAAGCGTCTGAGCCGGGATCGAAATGGGCAATCGGGACGGAGATGAACCTCGTCAACCGGCTCATCAAGGATTTCCCGGACCGCGACATTGTTTCCTTGAATCCTTTTATGTGTCCGTGTTTGACGATGAACCGCATCGACCTGCCGCATTTCACATGGATTTTGGAAGAACTGGTGGAAGGCCGCGTCCTCAACCGTATCCAAGTGGATGAGCAAACGGCTAGTGAAGCGAAACTGGCTCTAGCGAAGATGCTGTAGAAAGAAAACCCGCTGTCCTGAAATGAACTGAACCCAAATGGTAGACACTTTAAAAAGTGCCCCATTTGGGGTTTTCTTTTCCTTTTCAGACCCCGGTATACTGAACATATCTACTGGAACGGGAGAGGTTGTCATGAGTAAAATCATCTTTAACGAACATCAACGACGCATATTGGAAGCGAATCCGAATGTCAAAACGGTCTCGGATCGAACGATTCAATACACACCTGAATTTAAGGTGAAAGCCGTCAATGAAAACTTGCAGGGCAAAGGTCCGGCGCAAATTTTGCCGAAAATGGATTTGACCTGACGGTAATTGGATCGGACAAACCGAAAGAGACATTAAAACGTTGGCGGAAAACGTTCCGACTTTACGGCGAAGAAGGATTTTGGGAAGAACGCCGTGGAAAAGGCAGTACTGGCCGCCCTTCTACCGAAGAGCTCTCTGCCGAGAAAAGTTGGAGAAGGCGGAAGCGCGCATCAAATACCTGGAAGCCGAAAACGGTTGCTAAAAAGCTCGAAGCACTCGAGAGGCAGGCGAAGAAACGCAGCTGACCCCAGCGGAAAATTGAAGCGATCAATGCGGTGGTCCGGAAATTCCAACTGAACAATTTGGTGGCGGCCCTGTGCCAGACAGCGGGCGTCAGTCGAAGTGGCTACTACGCTTGGTTGGAGAAAGTGGAACAGCACGCCATTCGCGAAGAACAGGACTATGAAGATTACCTGTTGCTTAAAAGCATCTACGATGCGCATCGGGAAAGTCGGGTATCGCACCTTTATATGGCACTCGCTGAACTGCTCGAAACGCCGATGAACCACAAGAAGATTCTGCGCCTCATGCGCAAATTCAATCTCTTCGCCAAAATCCGACGAGCGAATCCTTACAAGCAAATCGCCAAAGCCACACAGGAGCACGCGGTCTGTCCAAACCTCTTAAACCGCGAGTTTGAACAAGACGAACCCGGGAAGGTATTCGTGACCGATATTACGTACCTGCCAAACCGTTCGGGGCAAATGGCATATCTTTCGGCCGTAAAGACGTCGCGACCCGAGAAATCGTCGCCTATGAAGTGACAACGACGCTCACAATGGAAATTGTGTACCACACCTTACAAAAGCTGAAGGAAGCGCTAGACGACAATGTCCATCCAGAAGCGATGATTCATTCCGATCAAGGCTTCCACTATACCCACCCTGAATACCAACGACGCGTGAAAAATGAAATTGACCCAGTCGATGTCCCGCGCAGGGGCAACTGTCTCGACAATGCCCCATCGAATCGTTTTCGGTCACTTTAAAGATGAAGTCGAGTTTAAACAAGCGACCAGCCTAGCCGAATTAAAGGGGCTGGTGGATGAATACATGGCGCATTACAACGAAACGCGCAAGCAATGGAACCTAAAAAAGATGACTCCGGCACAATACCGAAGTCATCTGATCGCAGCCTAGCTGCCGGGTGCTTTTATTAAATTGTCCACTAAATGGGGCTCAGTTCAAAAAGGACAGCGGGTTTTGTCATTCTTTAATAGATTGAATGTTATGACTTTTATATTTACAATTGAGTGGCGAGAAAATATATGTTGAAACATTCCCATTTCACGGGTTGAAGTGGATAATTCCTGACGAGACAAGCAGAAAAGGAGTGAATGATGTGTCGAGCAAAATTACATTCATGCCGATCAGCCATACCGGCTGGGGGGCATTGGAACAATTGGCGGGCGAAGCGGAACGCCTGAACGCCAGCAATATCCTTATTGTCACCGATCCGTTTCTGGACGAGCTGGGGATGACGAAAAAAATCGTCGAACCGCTGGAAGCGAAAGGATGGAAGACGAGCATCTACACAGAAGTCGTGCCGGAGCCGCCGCTCGAAGTCGGCGAAAGATTGGTCACTTACACGAAGGAGCATAAGTTTGACTTGGTCATCGGCCTTGGCGGCGGCAGTGCACTTGACCTTGCGAAATTAGCGGGTGTCCTAGCGACGCATGAAGGAAAAGTGGCCGACTACCTGAATCTGACGGGCGAACGTGAGCTTGTTGATAAAGGCATACCGAAGATCTTGATTCCGACCACTTCCGGAACCGGTTCCGAAGTGACGAATATTGCCGTATTGTCATTGGAATCGACCAAAGATGTCGTGACGCATGATTACTTATTGCCCGACGTCGCGATCGTCGACCCGGCCTTGACGGTCTCCTTGCCGCCGAAAGTGACAGCGGCAACGGGCATCGACGCGTTGACGCATGCGGTAGAGGCTTACGTATCGAAAAACGCCAACCCGGTGACAGACGGCCTGGCTTTGCAGGCAATCCGCTTGATCAGCGGGTCGATCCGCAGGGCTGTAGAGGACGGGGAAAACAAGGAAGCGCGCACGAATATGAGCTACGGCAGTTATCTGGCAGGATTGGCCTTCTTCAATGCCGGTGTTGCCGGTGTACACGCCTTGGCCTATCCGCTTGGCGGCCAATTCCATATATCGCACGGTGAATCCAATGCCGTCTTGCTGCCGTATGTCATGGGCTATATCCGCCCGAGCTGTGAGAAGAGAATGAAGGACATCGTCGAGGCGATGGGTGTCAACGTCACGCAAATGGACGAACAACAAGCTTCCTATGAATGCGTCGAGGAGTTGAAAAAACTCGTCGCCGACGTGAATATTCCCGTGTCGCTAAAAGGCTTCGATATCGGAGAAGGCGCTTTAGATAGCCTGGCAGACGATGGCATCAAGCAAACAAGAATCTTGGCGAGAAGCCCGATGCCGCTTGAGAGAGAAGATATTTACGCAATCTACCATGCCGCCTATTCAGGGGAAGTCGCTGAAAAGAAAACGGTGTGATATGAAAAAAAGCTGAAGCAGGAACCCATTCAGGTTCACGCTTCAGCTTTTGTGTTTCTATAGAAGAAAGTGAGAATTACAGCTTAGCGAACTCTGGGTCAGCGACTTTCACCAATTGCTTGCCGAGGTTGCTGCCTTCGAATAGGCCAAGGAATGCTTCCGGTGTTTTCTCGAAGCCTTCTGTGATCGTTTCCTCATATTTCAGTTTGCCTTCCTGCAGCCATCCGGCGAGTGCTTGTGCGCCTGTCTTGAAATCATGCGCGTAATCGCCGAGCGTGAAGCCTTTCATCATCGAGCTCGTCGTGATGAATTTCCACTGGATGCGCGGGCCAAGGTCCGCTTCCGGATTGTTATAGGAAGAAATCGTGCCACACAGGACGATGCGCGCATTGCGGTTGATCTCGAAAATGACTGCATCGGACACTTCGCCGCCGACATTATCGAAATAGACATCGACGCCGTTCGGGATGGCTTTCTTGAAATCTTCTTTGAAGCTATCGGATTTGTAGTTCACTGCGGCGTCGAATCCGAGTTCGTTGATGAGGTAATCGATCTTTTCCTGCGAGCCGGCGATGCCGACGACATGTGCGCCTTTCAGTTTGGCGATCTGTCCGACGACCGATCCGACCGCTCCCGCTGCGCCTGAGACGACGACTGTTTCGCCTTGTTGCGGCTTGCCGATATCGAGCAGTCCGAAATACGCCGTCAATCCAGTCAAGCCGAGTATGCCGAGGCGCGTCGTGATCGGGGCAAGTGATGGATCCACTTTCTGGACCGACTGGGCATTCGCGACATTATACTCCGCCCAGTTAAGCGTGCCGTTGACGACATCCCCTTGCTGGAACTTATCGGAATTCGACTCGACGACTTCCGCGAGAATGCCTCCGGTGATCGCTTCGTTCAATTTGAACGGCTCAACGTAAGATTTCACGTCTTTCATGCGCCCGCGCATATACGGGTCAACGGAAAGATATAAAGTTCTCAGCAATACTTCATCTTTTCCGATGGATGGAATCTCTTTTTCGATAAAATTAAAGTCCTTATCAGTGGGCGTGCCTTCTGGGCGGTTCGCCAAATGGATTTCTTTGTATGTGTTTGGTGTCATATGAATTCCTCCTTGGAATAAGTTTGCATAGAAGAGCGTACCATTACCAAAGAAAGGAAACAAAAGTTCCGGCTTACCGAGCGCGTATTCTTGTAGTTGTCCTAGTCCTATGATATTTTGATATACCTAAGCTAAAGAGAAAAGAGGCCAAACGATGAATCCCCAATACAAACCATTATTCGAAGAAATCACTTTGCCGAACGGCGTCGTCCTGTCTGACCGTTTAGGCGTCGCACCGATGACTACATATTCAGGAAATCCGGACGGTACTGTCTCAGATGCAGAACTTGCCTATTACCAGCGCCGCGCAGGCCTCGGCAGCCTGTTCGTGTCCGCATGCATCGCGGTTTCGGAAAATGGCATCGCCTTCCCGAACCAGTTTGTCGCGTTCAAAGACGACGTCATGCCGCGCTTAAAGCAACTCGCAACTGAAATGAAGTCACAAGGCAGCAAAGCTATCCTGCAAATGCAGCACGGCGGCCGCCAAGGCCAACCGGATTTGATCGAAGCGGGTGAAACGGTCGCACCGAGCGCTATCGCAGAATCGGCCGACAAGCCGAAGCCGCGCGCTTTGACGGGAGAAGAGATCACCGCCATTATCCGCGATTTCGGCGAAACCACGCGCCGCGCAATCGAAGCCGGATTTGACGGCGTGGAAATCCATGGCGCCAATACGTATTTGATCCAGCAATTCGTCTCAGCTACTTACAACCAGCGTGAAGACGAGTGGGGCGGCAGCTTGGAGAACCGTTTGAAATTCGGTTTGGCGGTCTTGGATGAAGTGAAACAAGTGGCTGCAAAACATGCGGACGATAGCTTCATCATCGGCTACCGTTTGTCACCGGAAGAAAACAATGCAGATTCCGTTGGCTATACGATCAAAGAAACGCAACAATTGGTTGAGCGCTTGATCGAAGGCGGCATCCATTATATCCACGTATCGCTTATGGAATTCAAAAAAGCGCCGCGTGGCATGGAAGAGGGGGACAGCATCGTCCAAATCCTGTCGAAACAGATCAATGGCCGTGTGCCGTTTGTCGTAGTCGGCGGCGTCACGCGTCCCGGCCACGCGGTAGCTGCGCTTGAAGAAGGAGCGGATATCGTCGTCATGGGCCGCCAAGCATTGGTCGACCCGGAATGGACCGAGAAAGTGAAGCAAGGAAACGAAGCGGACATCAACGAAACGATCCCGCAAGAACTGGTCGGCAAACTCGACATCCCGGAAACGATGTGGAACGCCATCACCTCTTACGGCATGGTCAAAGTGGACGCGAAAGTATAAAGAACAGCAAGCTCCCAAACCGGATATGGCTTGGGAGCTTTTTGATCCGGCTGAAAACGCGGATCTGTTATATTTGATAGACTGAAAATGAAGAATAAGATACGGGGAGGGATTATGTGTCACTGATTCCAGCTGAAGACTTGAAGCATATCTTCTCGGTCGAGGCGAAGTTTTACCATACTGAAATAGAGGAAGAGACATTTCTGATGCGCCGCGAAGCGCGCATCAGGCGAAACGGTGCCTTTACCACTCGAACGGATGCAGTGATCGTCATGATCAATCCGTCCAATTGTGCACAAGCCGGGAAAACCGTAAATAGCCCGCGGGAGGCAGAGTGGATCCCCACCAAACCGAATCCGACACAATACCAGCTGATGAATTTGATGGAGCGCCAAGCATGGGATTTGATCACGCTCATCAATTTATCGGATATTTGTGAAGGAAATATCATGAACTTCAAAAGCATTGAAAACAAGTTCAATGAAGCAGGGATCCCTCATTCCTTGTTCCAGGAACAAAACACCCAACAACGCGAAGAATTGCTGGGAACTTCAGTACATCTCATTTTTGCATGGGGTTCGTCGACTGTCGCCAAGAGGCTCGCTGCCCAGTTCGGCTTGTTCCAAAATGGCTGTGCAGAAAAGCCGTATGATTATGCGAAAGCATGGGTGGCAGGTGAAAATGGATTTCCGCGCCATCCGAAACCCGCGACGATGGCGGACCGGGTTGTATGGCTAGAGAGGATGGAATCCTTACTTTAGGGAATAAGCAATTTCATAGTGAATAGCGTACGAAAGAATATAGACAGCCAAAGCCCGCTTTTATAAAGCGGGCTTTGGCTGTCTATTATTTTTCTTTCAGCACCCCAGCCGATACCAAATTATTCAATGCACCCTGATTTTTAAAGCGGAAATAACCGCTCAAACGATTCAGGTCTTTATGGGTCAGCTGCGAAAAATCGACAGCCAGTTCGTAGCGGCCTTCAAGCTTGTTTAGTAGGGTTTTGGCGAATGCCGCCTGCTTGGGCGTCAGCGGTTTGTCATCTTTTTCCGCCTTCGATGATGGGGAGCCTTCAATTGTTTGCCCGCCCGAAATCGTCTGCTGGATAGTATCAGGTTATCCGCCAGCTTTTAGCCAGGCCACATCGTCCTGATTCAAAGCAAACCATTCACCTTCGAGCCGTTTGTCTTTGAAATGCTGATGAAAGGCAGCTTTTGTCTGATGGTGGTTGCCGGATTTAATCAAATGGATCAATTTGTTTTCGAAAGGAAGCTTCACGACAAAGAGGTTCATATACCGTTCCACATGCTTGGTTTTGCCGATTTTGAAAGAACCATTCAAGTGCTCTTGCACGAAATAGACATAGCCTGGCGCTTCTCCGGAAATGTCAGGGGATTCCATGACCTGCTTCAGAGCGGCTTGGTTTGGTTCATATAGATAGACTTTCGAAATCGGAGTAGCATTAGGGTCATGAGTTACTGTTTCAGTAGATGAGGATAACCATTTATTCAATAGGTTTTTTAGCATAATCAAAACCCTTTCTATATTTATTTCCAAATTTACGTGATATTGTGATTATAACTTAATTATGAATATGTTACTATTTAATTATTATGTATAATTCTTAACTAGTATCAATACCAGTTCATGTAAATGAAGCGATTATTTCAACCAACCAACAAATGAATAAAGTAAGTAAATTGATTGTGAAGGGGTCTATCTATGGCAAAGTTAGCAGAAAACCTAAAGGCGCTCAGAGTACAGAACAAATTGTCGATGCAAGTGGTTGCGGATCATCTAATAATAACACGTGCAACTTATAGTAATTTCGAAACCGGGAAAGGTGAGCCGAATCTCAAATTGCTGGTGAAAATGGCAGACCTCTATAATGTCTCGCTCGATGAACTTTCAGGCCGGCAGTTTACTCCGAATGGTGTAGTCATTGATCAAGTAAGGATGAAAACGGAAATGAATAGGGAGATCAATGCGATGGTAAAGCAAATCGCTAATGAATTCATCCAAAGCAAGGAAGCGGATATTGTAAAGCGGATCCAAAAGAAGTTCAGCTTGGCGTAGCATTCATATAGAAGCAATACACAAAAAAAGACTGGAGCGCTCCAGTCTTTTTCATTGCTAATAATGGCTTGTAAGCTGGAAGGGGGGGAGCAGTATGGATTACCGGATCAAGGAACAAGCAGGATTCTCGCCGAAGATCGGCGAACTCGTGTCGATGCTCGACTATACGCGCGCGGTTACATTGGCGGATGTAGAAGGTTTGTCTATCGAAGCGCTCGATTATTTGGCTGATGGGCAATCGAATTCGATCGGGGCGCTCTTGATGCACATGGCGGCAATTGAATTTGTGCACCAGGTCATCACGTTCGAAAACCGTGACTTGACACAACAGGAGCTGGAGCAATGGCTCGTGCCGCTTGAACTTGGGGACAAAGCGAGAAGCGCGATCCGCAACCATCCGCTTGATTATTACCTAGATGAATTAAAGAAGGTCAGGGATCATACGCTGTCGCTATTGGAAAGTGTCAATGATAGCTGGTTGTACGAAGAAGGGCAGTGTGATCACGGAGTTGTCTACAATAAGTACTTTCTCTGGTTCCATGTCGTGGAAGACGAAACGAGCCACCGGGGGCAGATCCGCATGACCAAACGTATTTGCCAAAATAATAAACATTAAAAAACTCAAGGCTTTCATACGCCTTGAGTTTTTTCTGTATTCCTATGGATGCCTCTAGTAGTAAATCCGACTATACTGAGAGTCATTTGCGTGAAACCGAGGAAGAAAAAGAACACGAGAGGCAAATACCATTCCCCGAGCAACACGATCGGCAATGCAGCACTTAGCGATAGCAGGATTCCTAAACCAAGATTCGCCACAAAAAACACCCGCGTTTTCTTCATGAACCCATAAACCGCAACCACGGCATTCCCGATTCCGAAGACAATCATTCCATACATAGCTAAAGCGGACCAACTACTGAAGGGCATGACGCCGGCCCACTCGGATGGAAATTCCACGAACACCCCCATGAACGGCAGCATGGAAATGCCCATATAAAATGCGCCTAACGACATTGCTAGATTAAATGCAGCGACCAGTTTTGTCAGCAAGATCTTTTCCTCCTTTGGTTTCGAAGAATGGGCAAGTTGCTCTGAAATTTACTGTTTTCAAAAAGCGAAGGAAGTCAGGACTATTCTTCTTCCTGGTATTCCAATACATCGCCTGGCTGGCAGTCGAGCACTTTGCAGATGGCTTCAAGAGTCGAGAAGCGGATCGCTTTCGCTTTGCCGTTTTTCAGGATGGACAAATTGGGCATGGTGACGCCGACTTTTTCGGATAGCTCGGTCATGCTCATTTTGCGCTTGGCGAGCATGACGTCGAGATTTATGATGATTGGCATGGTATCACCTCAGACCGTAAGATCGTTTTCTGATTTGATGTCGATGGCGTGCGTAAGCAGCTTCTGCAAAACCGCTGCGAAAACGGCGATGACAAGTGCGCCGAAGCCAATCGCCGCGCCCATGAGGATCAGTCCCGGGGCATCATCAATTTCTGCGATGATGTAAAACAACGGCATTGCGAGAACGTAAATGCCGGTGATCACCAGCGCACACCGTTTGATGTTTTTGATCGCCGTCACTGAGCGCACAGAGAAGGCGATATTGTCATCGATAAAGCTCAATAATTTATAAGTCTGGTACAGCGCGACGAAATACGCAACCGCTGTTGCATAAAGCAAGGTGACAAACACATATTGCAAAAACGCCAGCTGATCAGGACCGTCCTGGATAATGCCCGAAAGCGGTGGCACCACGAAGATGCAAAGCGCGATGACCGGTAGCGCCATGAGAAATAGCACCACTTTCAAAAACAAAGTCTCCCGTTTCATAAAACACACCTCTTTACTTCTTAATATCCAAAGTATAGCGATTTATTTATCGTTTATCAATAAATAATTGTTGTTTAGCGATATTACAATTTTGAAAGGAAAGGATGAACAGATGCATTTGTAATCAGTTTCTAACAAGTTGCACCTGTTAATTAAAGAAGATCACCTTAATTGTAAATTCTCTAGTCTTTTATTATCAGAATATTGAAATATTTATTGGAGAAGAGTACACTGAGAGTGTTTAGGCCTATGGAATTTGTCGCACGCCATCCGAATTTATGGAGTAAAAAAGGAGGAGTAGCAGTGACTAAGTTCGAAGAAAAACAGCCTTCTGTATCTGTCGACAAGCTGATGTGGATGTACGAGCAAATGGTCAAGATCCGCTATTATGAAGACCAGATGGTGGAGGCGTATACGGAAGGCAAGTCACCGGTGTTCAATATCGGTGAAGGCCCCGTGCCGGGTGAAATGCATCTCGCGACCGGGCAGGAACCAGCCGCCGCCGGCATGATGGTGCATTTGACGAAAGACGATACGGTAACCGCGCCGCACCGTCCGCATCATCACGCCATCGCCAAAGGTGTCGACTTGAAGAAAATGACGGCGGAGATTTTCGGAAAAGAATCAGGTCTCGGAAAAGGCAAAGGCGGGCATATGCATTTGTTCGATCCGGAAGTGAAATTCTCATGTGGCGGCATCGTGGCAGCCGGCATTCCGCATGCGGTCGGTGCGGCTATGGCCAATAAAATGAAAGGAAAAGACTGGGTCGCCGTGGCATTCATCGGTGAAGGAGCGGCAAATGCCGGAGCGTTTCATGAATCGCTCAACTTGGCAGCGCTGTGGAATTTGCCGTTCATCATCGTCGTCGAAGACAATTCATACGGCATTTCGGTTCCAAAGACGGCGTCGACTTCTGTCGAATCGAATGACCTGCGCGCTTCGGCGTATGGCGTAGCGGGGGCTTATGTAAAAGATAATGATCCGATCGCGATGTACAAGGCATCGGAAGAAGCGGTCAACCGGGCACGCAACGGACAGGGCCCGACAATCATCGAAATTGAAACTTTCCGTTTCCTCGGCCATTTCCAGGGCGATCCCGAGTTATACCGGGACAAGGAAGAAGTGCCGGGACTGCGGGCGCGCGACCCGATCATGAAACTGCGCCAGCAGCTCTTGGATGCGGAACATGTGAATGAACCGGAACTGGAAGAAATCGAAACACGCGCCAAACAACAAGTGGACGAAGCCTACCAGTTTGCACGCGACAGCGATTATCCGAAACCTGAAGCCGCATTGGATGACGTCTTTACATCTTAAATCCGGAAAGGAGCCTATCCGAAATGGAGACAGCGAAAAAAAGAATGCTGACGGGCAATAAAGCGATGGCGGAAGCGATTGCCCAGGAGATGGAGAACGACAAAAACGTATTCGTGCTCGGTGAAGATATCGGAAAATACGGCGGCATTTTCGGTTCGACGCAAGGCTTGATGGAAAAATTCGGGCCGGAGCGTGTGCTCGATACGCCAATTTCCGAGACGGCGTTTATCGGTGCGGCGATCGGTGCAGCGGCAGAAGGCATGCGGCCGATTGCAGAATTGATGTTCGTCGATTTCTTCGGCGTCTGCATGGACCAGATCTATAACCATATGGCGAAAATCCCGAATATGGCGGGCGGCAATGTGCGCCTCCCGATGGTGCTCATGACTTCGGTCGGCGGCGGTTATAGCGATGCTGCGCAGCATTCCCAGACTTTGTATGCGACATTTGCGCATATGCCGGGGATGAAAGTGGTCGCACCGAGCACGCCACATGACTTAAAAGGCATGATGACGTCCGCGATACGCGACGACAATCCGGTCGTTTTCATGTTCCATAAATCACTTCAAGGACTCGGGTGGATGGACCAGCTCGATTATGCGGTCGGCCATGTGCCGGAAGAATCGTATACCGTGCCGCTCGACAAAGCGAATGTCATGCGGGAAGGCAAAGACGTAACCATCGTCGGCATCCAGATGATGACGCATTATGCGATGGAAGCGGCAGAGCGATTGGCACAAGATGGCATCGAAGCGGAAGTCATCGACCTGCGATCCTTGGCGCCGATCGATAAAGATACCATCCTCAATTCAGTGAAGAAAACGCATCGGCTGGTCGTCGTCGATGAGGATTACCGCTCGTATGGCATGACAGCTGAAATCGCGGCCATCGTCTCGGAAGAAGCGCTCTATGAACTTGAATCGCCGATCAAGCGCCTGGCGATTCCGGATGTGCCGATTCCGTACAGCCATGTGCTGGAAGATTTCGTCTTGCCGGGGCCGGATAAAATCGTCGAGACAGTCAAGCAGATGATGGATGAAGCGTAAAGGAGGCGATTGGATGCATGATGTGACTTTGCCGAAGCTGTCTGAAGATACCGATGAGAGCTTGATTGTCCTGTGGTTCGTTGATGAAGGCGATTACGTCGAAGAAGGCGCCGTGCTGTGTGAAGTGCAGACGGAAAAAGCGGTGTCTGAAATCCGTGCCGAAACGGGTGGGACGGTGAAGAAAATCCACGTGAAGCGCGGAGATTCCGCCAAAGCTGGTACATTGCTTGCAGTCATCGACCCAAAAGGACAAGCTGCCGAGAACACGGGGGCTTCTGAAAAAGTCCATCTCGAACAGGCGGAGGAAAACGAAGCGTCACAAGAGACAGCGAGCTTTACCCGCGTGTCGCCAAGACTTCGCCATCTCGCGAAAGAACTGGACGTTAAACTTGAAGACGTCAATGGGACTGGAAAGGGCGGGGCGATAACCGAGCAGGACATCCGCGATGAAGCGGGATTATGAATAGAAAAAAGGCGTAACCGACTTAATCGGTTGCGCCTTTTTTATTGATGAGTAGACTATTCATTCCCTCTGAAACAGAGTGAGAGCAGGACTTGCGCCGTTATGATGCAGGACTTTATAAACAGTGAAATAGCTTAGGGAATGTCTGTGCTTGTTGAGTGAAGCGCAAATGAATAAACTTATTCCATCAATTCCGGATAAACCGTTTCCGCAACTAACTGCACCGCTTCACCGATGCGCGGCCCAGGGCGGGAAGTGATGTCGGAATCGATGAAATGCACTTCGTCATTCTCAATCGCCTCCACATCCGACCAGCTGTCGCGCGCTTCGATATCACCGACGGCATCTTCCACGTAAGACACGGTCGTCAAGATGACTTCGGGATCGCGGGTGATGACTTCTTCTTCAGAGATATTCGGCCAGCCTTCCAGGTCCTCGAAGACATTGGTCACTTGGGCGTGGTTTAGGATTTCCTGCATGAACGTCGATTTACCGGTTGTGTAAATTTCAGGGGACGGGCTGATTTCCACGTACACTTCTTTTTGCTCTTCGACCGCTGCAAGGCGTTCTTGGACATCTTCGATTTGCGTTTGGATGCCTTCGATCACTTCAGCGCCTTTTTCTTCCTTGGCAAGAACAGAGGCGATTTGTTCGATATCGCCGTATACTTCATCGAATGAAGTAGCCGATTCGATAACGAATACCGGAATGTCGGCATCTTCAAGTTGGGAAAGGGCAGGCGGTGCCTCGCCGGTTGAATAAGCCAAAACGACATCCGGGTCGAGCTGGATGATTTTCTCGGCATTGAATTCCACGGAATCACTGACGCGTTCGATGTCCTGTGCCGCTTCCGGGTAGTTGTCATAGTCGGTAACGCCGACCAATTGATCGCCGGAATCGAGTGCAAAGACGATCTCGGTGTTGCTCGGGATGAGCGACACGATCGTTTCAGGCGCTTGCTCGAATTCGAGTTCTTCGCCGCGGTCATCGGTGACCGTGTACGGTGCGTCGCTTGCAGTTTCAGTTGGCGTTTCTTCTGTTGTTTCGTCTGTTGCCGGTACTTCGGCAGTATCATCTTGGCAAGCACCGAGTGTTAAAGAGAGTGGAATGCTGAGTAAGAGAAATGATTTGATTTTCACGAGTGAGTCTCCTTTTTCTTCATGCGTTTTGTTGGATAGGATTTGCTGACGAATGGGATTTCATCGACGCCGTGCTGCTTATTGGCATACACGGCCATGACAAAAAAGACATTGGCGAGCAGGTTGGCATAGTCCATCAAATGCTCCGGCACTTCGCGCTCAAGCATCACATGGTGCAGGGCGCGGACGGACTTTTTCGCTTCGCTGCGGCAGACGTGAAGAATGCACGCAGCGTGGGTTCCTTGCGGCAGGACGAACTGGCCGATTTCCTCTTTCACTTCCGCCACGTAGCGGTCGTACAAGTCGCTGAGCTCGGCGAGGTCTTGTTCGGTAATCGCGAGTTTCCCGCGCACCGAGCCGTTCAAGTGATAAACCATCGGCTGCAGGCAGCGCAAATCATCGATGATTTGCGGGACATCGTTGACCGCGATGGCTTCGCCGATCCGTGTCGTCAAGGAATCGGTGCGGATCTCGAAATCGACCGTCGAAGCGCTTTCCCGCATGAACGGGTAGCACAGGTAGCGCATGTTTTTTTTTCATTTGTTCACCTCCTGGATAGAATCCGTAAATATCAGCAGACGTATCGCTTTCAAAAAGAGACAAAAAAAGCCACTCTCAACGAAGAGAGTGGCACGATTGCGAATATCCAGCACAAGGCTGTCCATAGGAAAAAGTTGCCGTAGATCCTCTTATCTTCCGAAGAGCAAAAATACGTTCAGAAAAAGGTAGGTCTCCTGGCTTGTGCATCGCTTTACTCTAAGGCCTTCCCGGGTCTCCCCAGTGGCATCTCTTATTTCATACGCACTTACAGTTGCGGAAACAGCTCCGGATTTTCACCGGATTCCCTGTTACGCTGACGAATCAGCACCTTTTCCCTGCATGATTATTTACTTAGTTTCAGTGTAGCACTTTTGATTTGGATTTAGGAGAGGAGAATGAAATTGTTTGGAGCTTGAATAAAGGTTACAGGGGAGGCACCGCGTCGGCCGCTTTGGGCATGGCTCCGTACATAGGCGAATGGATCATAATCAGTATTTCACTAGGAGTTGAAAAACGTTCGTAAAAGTCATCGAGAACCAGCGAACGTTCGTAAAGTGTTTTGGTATGTTTACGAACATTTTTCGCGCTTTATTAAGCTGTTTTGAGAGCGTTCGGAAAAGTGTACTTTTACGAACGGTTTTTGGACTAAGGGTCCATATGCTTATAAAATTTACAGAAAAGTTTATACCGCCTGTTGACTCTTCCGTTTACGGCAGAGTTATACTAATAATGAAAGCACAAACGGAGGTGGCTTATGTATAGTATTGGGAAAGTGGCAAAAGAATTAAACCTGACTGTTCGAACACTGCGCTATTACAATGAAATCGATCTATTAACACCTTCCCGAATTGCAGATTCAGGTTATCGTTATTATTCAAAAGAAGATATTCTAATTCTGCAGCGGGTTATCGCTTTAAAGAAACTAGGATTTCAATTAGAACAGATCAAATCTATTTTAAATGAAAATGACTGGGAGGACATTTTTGAAGAGCAATTGATTATTATTGCAAAAGAAAAAGCACACCTTGATTATCTGGAAAAAATGCTCAGGTTAACCCAGCAACTATCTTTTATTGAACAAGACATTAGTTGGACCAACCTATTCCAATACATAGGGCAAACGGGAGAAGATCAAGTTAAGCAAATGGCTTATTTGAAAGAATACTTTAGTGAAAAAGAAAGGAAGGTTTTTAACAATCCCCTATTTCATATGGGTGAGAAGGAATCTATGGACATAGTTTACTTATTGAGAACAGCCAGGGAACAAAAGCATGAAAACCCAAGCTCGATGAAATCTCAGACCTTGGCTAGAAAACTTATATTGTTCCTTGACGAAGCGTTTAACAGTGATAAAGCACTAATTGAAAAGTATTGGAGCCTACAAAAGGAAGCACCAGAAAAAGCCGGATTAATCTTTTTGGAAGAAAACGTAATTGAATACATTGATAAAATCATAGATTTTTACGAAGTAAACGAGTTGAAGAAGGAGAAGTAAATTGAACTGGAGCAATGAGCGGAAGCGTTATAATGCTGAACGGACAAAGTCGGAAAAGAAATTTCTAGATTGGCACGCAAAAAAAGGGAGGAAAGACATGATAACTACATCTAAGAACTCTTACTTAACTTATACAACCCTAGTCATTCTAATAGTGTCCTCTATATGGATTGTTCTATCAAATAACGGGCGTATTATTGTAAGTGCAGATTTTGATGATTCACTTTTACTGTGGCGGCACTGGTTAATAGTCGGGATACCTTTTATTGTTTTATATTTTTTACCATATAAAAACCCAAAATCCCCCTGCTTACATGAGGGGGAAAAACAGACTCTAAAGGCACAAACGCATTATCTATTGTTTACTGCTCTTTTATATTTTCTCGCTTTAATTATAACGCCTGCTGAAAACGTTTTTGACTATTTTTATATTTACAAACTTATTTTTCTTCTTTTGTTCCTCTTATAATTTTCAAGTGGAAGCCGTACAAAATAAAATTCTACTCACACTCTGCAAAAACAGTGGAAATTTGCTCTCATACCCGTTTTGTATGGATATTTATGTATTATTTCAGTCCTTGGGGTTCTGCAGAGTCTAATACATACGAAATAAATTTTCTTATTTTATTGACCGGTGCTTTAGTTTCCTTCTTATTAAACAGTGTTCTGGAAGAATTATTTTATCGTGTTTGGTTACAAACTCGATTGGAGCTTTTTAGGAACTTGGCCAGCCATTTGTGTATCTGCTTTGTTATGGGCTGTTTGGCACGTTACTATTCAGAGCGCCGGCACTATTGATGTGACTATAGCAAATTCCATTGCTAATCATGGACTCATGGGATTATTTTTGGGGCTTTTATGGTCAAAATATCGAAATTTTGGGCTCTCGTCATCATTCATGGCTTAACAAATTTTCCGCTAGAAATTATTAGTAAACTGTTAGGAGAATAATTATGACTAAAAAGTCAGCCATATACGTGTCCATGCATCTTTTATTCCAATCGGATATTCTATGATAGCTGAATTACCAATTGGAATAACATTTGTGGAAAATATGAATTCTGAACAAAATTAAGTAATATTGGTCTAGCTTCAAGAAACGATTGAGCCCCATAAAAGGCGGCCAATAATATAAAAATTTAATTGCTAAAAACCTTTATTTTTGACAATTCTAGGTTAACCATTAATTTAGTTTACATATCATGAATTTATCGGAAGTTACTTATACAGAAAAAGGAGAGAAGAGGCTGTCCATTGCGCATCTTTTCTCCTTTTTCAAAAGTGCGCTATTACGAATACTTTTGAAATGATTATTTAAATAAAACTAAATTTTTATTCTTGCGATTCGCGCCCTATTTAGGAGACAGTTTATAAATTGTATTAGATCCCATATACTTTCAACTAATGACTACTTTATTCTTCCCTTTATCTTTTGCTATATAAGGATTTATCTACTACCTCCATCATAGAAGTAAGCGGCATTTTATCAGTGAAAATTCCCCTCCAATCGATACGGTAAACTCAAGCAGGCAATCTTGATAGTGAATGGTCAATTGCTGAATAGATAGGAGTAACCTGTCAGCAATAAGTTTCACTTCAACTTGAGTGATGTCGGGCAATAAGATAGCAAATTCGTCTCCACCTATACGTGCTACAGTGTCCACAAGTCTTGTGCCTTCTTTAAGTTGATTTGCCAATTCTTTTAGTACATGGTCTCCTGCAGGATGTCCATAAGTATCGTTAATGGCTTTGAAATTGTCTATATCGATACATAACAAGGCCAAAAATCTACCATCATGAAGCGTGCAATCTGATGCTTTAGCTAGTTGCTCCATAAAATAACGACGATTATATAAAGAGGTCAAAGGATCTTGATCTGCCAATTCTTTTAATTGAAGTTCTAGAAGTTTCTGTTTGGTAATGTCTACATAGCGAATAACTACTCCTTCAATAGATTCCTCGGTTTGAAGAGGCGTAGCTTGCATCAAAAACCATCTTTTTATAGTAGGAGAGTGACAGGATTGTTCGAAATTAAAAGAGTCTTTCTGTCCTGTCAATATCGCTTGTAGCCCCTGATACAGTAGAGGCTCATTCTCACATTGTTCTAAATAATTCATTCCAATACCATAACTCGCTAAAGTTTCGCCACTTCTTAATGCAAATTGAAGCCATTCATTATTTGCAAAAAGAATAGAGCCAGTTGCATCAATCAAACAAATTTGATCTCGCAAAGAATCCAGAATAGATTCCTCTATTCCTACTTCTGTTGATAGGATATTTTCGCAATCTTTCTTCAATATAACCATCATCTTTCTTTGATTTATATTTTTATTAAGGTGTTTAACTGAGCTAGTCATCGGAATTCTAAGAAATACAAGTAATTCTGTCAAAGATATGACATTCAGCATGACTTCTTCACTACTATATTTAACAACGAAAGTTTCTCGTTTTTAGATTAATTTATTTGTGGGCTTGCAGTTGCAAGGACGTGTTGTAATTGAGTACTTTTGGGGTGACCTAATTAAACGTTAGAAGAAAGTCCAGCATCTCTTTCTGGGTCATACGGGCAGAGCTGTTTCTTTTGAATAGGTGCGCCAAATACGGTCGTGACGATTTTTGTTGGTGTCTTATGGATCTCATGTACCAGTGTTGGAAGTAAACCATATTTTTCTATCGTTCTTTTGGTATACGTTTGATTTTCAACAGAATTATAAAATGTATATGTACAGTTGAATGCATGAATAGCTTATGGCTGCGATAAAATGAATGGCACGAAAAATAAGGGTCAGATTTAAAAGAAGCTATTACCTATTCGTATAAAGATGAAAAGAAAAGAACATCAAGATTGGTGATAAATACCAAAAGTTAGCGTTCAAACTTAACTTTTAGAATGTACTACCTATATGATGCTCTTTTTGAACCTTACTGACTTTTAATGAAAGGAAGAATGACTTTGCGATGTGTTGCATCGTTAACAAGTACACGATTGATGTAAAATTATCATCTGTCGGCACTATTGTTTGCGGTGCTAAATATATCCTGCTTCTAGCCCTTGATCCCGTAGTGCCTGAGCCGTAAAGTCATCAGTATTCCCGTATGGATAAGCGAAGCTACGTACAGTTATTTCAAGCTCTTTTTTCAATAACTTCAATGCTTTTTCAAATCGCTTTTAAACGCCTCTCTATTTTCTGGAACAAGAAATATGGGAGTTTCGTTTTCAAATCGATGCATTTTATACGTATGAGATCCCACGCTGGCAAGTCCACTCTTTTCCATTTTCTTATTTGATCCCATGTTGCCATTTTAAGTTACTGAAGTCTGTATCTCCAACGCGTCCTGCAATGACAAACATGGTAAATGGAACGTTTGTTTTTCAAAATCGGAAATGCATTTTTGTAAACTGAGTAATCGATGTCGTCAAAAGAAACCCATACACATTTTGATGGGAAGGTTCCTGATTTCTTTGCTTGAAGGAATTCGTCTTCTGACAAGAAAACAGCTCCTGCATCGGCTAACGACGTTAATTGTTCTTCGAATTCTGTAGTTACTACGCTGTACTTAACCAATTCATCCGAGTTTAATAGCCATCTGCTTATTCGAACAAGCGTAGTATCTTCTAACACACGGTGATAGTTTAAACCAAGGCAACTCTCTTTGTTTAGTTCTTCTGGAAAAGACATCGCTAACTCATCTACCGTAAACACTTCTTCTTTGATATCATCCTTGAACAAAAAAAATGCATATATTAAAGCTAGAATAATGATTAGTTTAATCGCTTTCTTCATGTATTTTTTCCTCTTCTAATGAAATAATGGGGTTTCTTTCAAAAACCACATAGTTGCTTTGGAGTTTTTCAATGTTTTCGACACTCATTAATTGCAAGGAAAGTAGATCACGCTCAGTCACGGTCTCTGGGTAAGTTCGACGAGTTAATTTCCCAAATCGTTTTTTATTATAAAGACGATTAATAAACAATACTAAATAAAGAACAATGAATACGATAAATCCAAATAAAATTACTGCTTGAACTTCACTGTTTGTTGTTTTGAATGTAGTATTCAGCGTTCTTGTTACAATATTACTAAATCCAGTAGTAGCTGATAAAATGAAAATCATCACAATCACTGTATACACCCAAAAAAACAAAGTAATAAGCAGATCGGCAACAAATCTAAAATTTGAACGATTTCCACTAATGATCATGATTTCTTTAGACCTCGATCTGGACTTGACCATACAGCGTAACCTCCTTTGTAACGAGATTTAATGGCTCTTGGTAAAGCAACAACGACTACTAGGGTGTTTACCATCCAGTAAATAGCCGGATACCATGCGGCCCAAAAATAATACTTCATCACCCCGTTATGTCTAGAATCGATTACAAGAGAGATGAACAGTTGAATCATACTAATAAATACAAGGAAAAAAGAAGTTAATGTCAACCAAAAAATTAGGTCTTGAAAGGCATTAGCTGAAAAAACAAGGATCAGTGTAATAAATAACCAACTGAAAGCCCAGAGTGTACTGATACATTGCTCTAAAAAAATAAGCCATAGACGTCTTTGTTTCCAGCTGAATAAGATGCGCCAATGACGCAAGATGACTTCTTGTCCCCCTTGTGCCCAACGAATTCGCTGTTGCCAAATACCTAAGAGTGTTTCGGGAACAAGCATCCAACAAATTGCACGAGGTTCATAACGAACATCCCAAAAGCGTTTTTGCAATTTCCAACTAACGGCAATGTCTTCTGTAATCATATCGCGATCCCATAACCCGACATCTACTAATGCTTTTTTGCGAAACGTCACAACTACTCCCGATACCGTCATTACTTTTCCTAGTAGTCTTTGTGTGCGCTTAATCGCACCAATAATTGAAGCATATTCAACCAATTGCATTCGGCTCAAAAGCGTATTTCGGTTCCGAATAGATGGACTTCCTGTAACGGCGCCTACTCGCTCTCCACTTACAAAAAACTGATGAATCATATAGTAAGGGGCTGTATCTGCTAAAAGTGCATCTGCATCAACGCAGACTAAATACTCAGCTTTTGAAGCAAATAATCCTACTTGTAAGGCATTTGCTTTCCCACGGTTTTCTTGTAGTTGAATCACTCTTACTTCACTGTATGTTTTGGATAATTCCTCTAAAAGGGAAGCAGTTTGATCGGTTGAGCCATCATTTATTAAGATAATTTCCTTTTTGGGATACGATAGCCCAGATAAATTTTTTACGGTATCCGTAATCGTTTCTTCTTCGTTATAACAAGGAACGAGGATGCTAATCATCGGCCAATCAAATCCATCTATATCGATGTCACTTTGTTTCTTTTCTTTTGTTCTCAAAAAAAGAATAGATCCTGCCATCCAAAAAAGTGCCATTAGAAATGGGTACCAAAAACAAAGCTTGCGACCAAACCATATGGTCCTGAAAAGAAATCCATATCAATCTACCTACTTTCGTGTTCTGTATTTATATAGTGAAATTTTGTCGAAAAATAAGTGTATTAATTTTATTAACTTCTTTTAAAACATCGATATACTTAGGAAGCAACAAAACTACTTTAACCATATCCTTAGATACAGGAGGTTTTATTTTGCAGAACCGTATTAAAAGAGCTTTTAATTTATCGAAACATCTACATGGAGAAGCCACTCGGCCTCGATTGGTCAGCGGTATTATATTAGATACTTCGAGACGTCATGTGCCAGTAACGTTCTTAATGCGCGTTATCGATGAGATTCAAACAGGTGGTGGAGATTATCTTCAATTACATTTTCGGATGCAGAGGGATACCGGTTATTCTCTGAAATCCTAGGTCAGACTTTGACAAAACAAATGATCAATACCTCGTTAAAAGCGAAATTCTAGAACTCATCGCTTATGCAAATGATAGAGATGTGATGATCATTCCAGATTTTGATGTTCCAAGCCACTCAAAGGGTGGTTGAAACTGGTCAAAGAAAATTCGATGAAAACTTTTACAAATCGATCGTGTCAGACTTTGATGAGGGTTTAGTTGACTATTTTGATAACCCTCAAGCAACAATGCTCGTTAAACATTTGATCGAGGAAATAGCCTTTGTATTTAAGCAAGACAAATATAAAGGACACCAAATATTCTCAATAGGCGGTGACGAAGTGCCAGGGACAAATAACTTCCAGGAAGAGTATATAAGGTTTATCAATACAATTTCTGGTTATGTCGAGCAATGCGGCTACAAACCGAGAATGTGGAACGATTCTGAAGAAGGGATATAAGAAAAAAAATAAAAAGAAGAGAAAGAAAAAAGAAAAGAAAGAATGATGAAAAAAGAGAGAATAAATACAAAAAAAAGAGAAAAAAAAAAAAAGAATAAATAAAAAAAAGAAAGAAGAAAAAGTAATGACAGTATAAATACAGAAGCTATCGCAGGACAAATTGACTACGTAAAGGCATTTCATAAATCAACTGTATTTTGTTACAAAGATAATCCCTACGGCGAAGTTGACACGTCAGATGTCCTTAAAGGTACTGCATATACATTTTGGACTGAGCGTGGAATCGAACTAACAGATGAGCAATTATTAGCTCAAGTTTTGCCTTTAATAAAAAACTATTTAAGCATAAGCCAAAACTAATCATGCATTGAGGCACATTAAATCAAAGACTCAACGATAAGTAGAAAAGAACTTCTGAGAATAAAACAACGCATTTTGGAATATCAACAGATTGTCCCTTACACACTAGGATGCTGCCAAAGTTGAATGGGATTTGTAGAAGCAACTGGATTCACACTAAATTTACACGATGGCAGCTGCCTAAATTATCTCGTCATTGACTATAAGAAGAACAGCAACTGCAGACAGTTCACACGGCAATAATCAAATGGACTCATCCTTAAAAAAATGGAAAAAAAGGCTTATCATTAGGGGTAATATGAGTTCAAAGTCTAGTAGTCCAAAAACTTGGCCATGTAAATTTCATTGTGTAGTTTATTGTTGATAATTATTGAGTTGTTGCGAATGCCTTCCGGTTTATACTCCATTTTTTCGAAGAGCTTCCGAGCTGGAATGTTTTCTTCTGAAACAGTCAGCTCGAGACGACTGATGGCTTTTGTGATAGCCCATTCCTCTGCTTTTTGAAGAAGAGAGTAAGCAATTCCTTTACCTTGCGCATCAGCTTGAATCCCAAGAAGCAAGGCTGCACGATGAGTAGCCCGTTTGGCCTCATTCCCTGTGACCATCAAATAACCGACGTGCTCTCCATTTAAAATAGCAAGAAAAACAATTGAATGGCCGCGTTGATTCCACTCAATAATCTGCTTTCTCACTTTTTGTGTAGACAGTGCTCGTTCTTCTTTTCCATACAATAGAAAGTCCGATTCTCCTTCTATATTTTTCTGCAATTCTGCGAGAAAACGAGCATCACTATGTCCAGCTGGACGAACGAACAAAATATCCTCATTCGCATGATCCTTATTTTCATCGTTTTTAGTCAAAAGATCTATCCTTTCAAAACTAACATACCGATTTGACTTGAACTCCTTGACTATGTAGCCGTTATCTAGCCAAGCATGGAAATGCTTGGCCGGTGCTTTCGTCTTTTTCCACCAACTTTGATTTAAGTAAGCACTATTAGGCAGGCTCTGTCCCATAATCTTTTCAATTTCAGTCAGGTGCAACGCAAGGGTTGGGTTTGTTGCCATGGAAAAATAATTTGCAAATGGAATGTACTTCTTTTCTAGCGCTATCGTCATTGGTTTTAATTCCTTTCAATCGTCATCATTTTTTTAATTGTTGAATTACAGCATTCGGTAAACTCTTTTGCTTTATCATCTGAAAAGTCGGCTTATTTTTATTGTTCGGTCAAACTATCGTTGTCTTTCTTCAAAACGATAGTAATGCGTCCAATAAGCGAATACTTCTTTGACTATGCCCGATTTTTTGAGCCTTCACGGCATTCAATTCTTCTGCGACATAAATTTCATAGAAGATCTTTTTTAAATTGTCTGATGTTGATTCTCAATTACATTTTAAAATGCTTATATTTCAATAGAAAACCTCCTGAATAATAACGAAATAAAGAATCAGCAATTGAAGTGTTTGAGATCGATCACTTCTATTTTTGTCATTTCGCTAAAATTAAGTCTTAGTATTCACTTGAATAAAAGACACAGAACTTATATACCCATTAATTTGAGTTTTATTTATATTTTTTAAAATTAAACCATCTTTTTACACTGAAAATATTTACTGACAGTTTTTCGAGTTAATATTAGGGATTAAAAATGAGTTTATTTGTGGGGGATTATGGAAAAAACGAGTAATTATAGCAATCTCTTCTAAACTAGAGCTTGTGGACGAGCGAGAATCGAATGAGGAACTTCATTTTAACTTGCAACTGAAAAGAATCAGTCTCATAGTTAAGATTTATTTTGTCCAGAAGAAGTAAACAGTATGAATTATTTCGCTGACCACCAAAAAAGCGCATTCATCTCAAGAGGTTTGTAAGAGAATCATATGGTTTTATGGATACACCCAACGAAGAAAGAGAATTCATGGATAAAATTTTGTATATGGATTGTCCTTATTCTTAATCGATAGAAATGCTGAGTCAATAGCTGTGTTTTATTTGCTTTGAAATAAGAAATGGAGGGAGTGACTGAACGGGAGTTTACATATGACACCTTATCGGAAGTTATAAAAATATAAAAGGCAAGAAAAGGCTCGTTATAGCGAATTCTCTTGACCTCAGTATTTACGTTTGTATCGACTAAACAATCACTGCATAGAACTTTTTGTGTTGCATAAGCTTACGTTATTTTTGCCATTTTAGATTGACGTTGCAGGATGTATTAGGGGAGTGTTAATAAAGAAGTAGAAATGTAAATTAGCACATTTAAGTTGCAGTAATTTACAGGAAGAAAACTAGCGAAATGAATGGAACAAACGGCATAGCTTTTTAGAAAAGAAATGCCGACAGTAAGCTTGATGGATGGACTGCAAGAACATGCCACCTTATCATTTTTGGATTGGTTCATTGAAGAACAAATGGAAGAAAAAAAGATGTTCCGTGATATGATCATTCGCATAAAAGGCATCGAAGAAGGTGGCGAGTATTTCCTGAAAATGGACGACGAGTTTGCTGCAAGAAAACCGGAAGAATAATACGAAAGAAAAAAGCACAAGGCTGATTGTGTGCTTTTTTGTGTGAATTATAAATTTTTCATTATTCCTCTTCACTTAAGGAATGATCATTTTCTAACCAATCCACAATTAACTCTAGGATGATTTCTTGTTGTTCACTGACGGTGATCTGAGCTTCATTGTCGCCGGACTGACTACCATATACGCCAAAATACGCGTGGTTTCCGCCTGGAATTTCAATGAAATCCGTTGTTTCTGGCAAGTTTGGGCTGTTTTCCTTAATTTTTTCAGGCGTACTTAAGCCATCTTCTGAACCGCTTATGGATAAAGCGGGTAAGTTGGATTCGCTTAAATAGTCATTGCTTGCTGCGTATGCCCCGAGTAATATGAGCCCGTTGACGCGATCCAACTGCTGATCGGCATACATAGCGGCTGCTGCGCCTCCCATGGAATGACCCGAGACATACCACTCGATGCTGTCGTCACTTTCGATGATTTCATCCGCTTTTGAAACATCTAGAATGGATAAATTTAATCTCACTGAAGGGATAGCGACTGTAATATTTTGCTTCGATAATTCTTGTGCTAAGTAGGCATATGCTTCAGGCTCGACTTTTGCACCAGGGTAGAGGATCAACCCTTTTTCTGCATTATCGGCCCGATAGATATACCACCCATCCTCGGGTTCGATAACTTCCTCTATTTCGATTTGATCAGCATCTACCGCTTCAAATGTATCTTGAGACCAGATAAAAAAGATAGTGAAGCTCACAATTACGACTAAAGCTAGTATGAAGAGCGAGATGAATAAGGTTTTTTTGTTTAGAATTTTTCATGATGGTTACCGAATTATTCTTCATTTAATCAAGTAGAAAGGTATAGCCAATCCACTGAATAAAATTATAAATAATTATCCTTTCTGGATTTTGAAAGCATTCACTTAAGTTTTATGAAACTATTATTTCATGCAACTTAATTATAAACATTAGCACGTTTGTGAGGTGAAAGCATGAGTAAAACCAACATGTGGTAAATCCGTTAAAGGTAAAGGAGGAAGGGGATCCTTAAGTAATATGGAATGTATTAGTGTATAAGCGATTCTAGCTGGAATTATAGAAACGATGAAAACTATGACATCAAAACATTTCATACGAGCTCTGAGACCGAATTTTAATGTTCATCTTACAAGTACATTGGTGTGTCTAAAGCAGGTTTGGGATAACTAAAGTATTACAACGAACTCCGTTGCTCTAGGCATTATCGGTATTTCTGTCTATAGCATGTCAGGCGACAATAATAATGAGTCGCACCCCGTTTCCTCCATGCGATCGGTCCTGCTCAACGTGGTTGAAAACCTTTTGAATTCTCCGCAACAGCACACTACGGATTTTCAAAGTTTCCGATAGTAAGTAATCTCGAATTATAGAAAATACGCTATTTTTCTAGTAAGTTAAATGTTTAAATAAAGATAGTTAAAGATCCGGAACAAGGAGGTTATAGGCTATGTCTACTTTAGCAACTATTTTTGTATTGATTGTTTTCACTTGAGCATTTTATATCCTGGCTCTTGAAATGTTTTTCTTTCGTCTAAAGCAGCTAAACGGTCATTTGGGCTAAGTGATGAAGCAGTGGCGTCTAAGCAAATCCGAACACTTTTCGCCAATCAGGGATTGTATAATGGCTTTTAGCTGCTGGTCTTATTTTCGGATTAATCCGCAATGATACAGGAGTTGTCATTTTCTTTTATCATGTGTCATTATTGCGGCTGTATACGGCGCATTGACATCCAATCGATCAATCTTAATCAAACAAGGGTTCCTGCCATTATCGCTCTAATTCTCGTATTGCTAGTAGGATAACGAAAGAATTAGGTGAATGGAGAAATCAAATCATTATAATACTTAATTTTATTTGATGGATAAAGTAGCCTTTTAGTCCCATAATTGGTACGCCCAGATTGATTTTTACAAATGAAAATGGACTTCTAAGTATAGTTAATTATTGATGATATTGTAACTGGAATGCTCAAAGACCCCAGTGTAATGAAAGCTGTTAAAAAGCTTCATAACACCGGGGTCTTTACACGTGGAATTCCTTGCAGCTGTTTATTTATAAATCAGCATCTACTCAGCCAAGAACATTTCTTCAAGAGAAGGTTCATTGACTTCTACACGAAAGATGTTCACATGGCAGTTCGTAAAAGCGCGGATGATTTCGGCAATTTTTTGTTCGCTGCCGACGGTGATTGTGGTGAAGGCTACGTCTTTTTGTAGTTCGGTGCCGACTGATTCCAGCCAGGAGTAAAGCTTTTGCGCTTCGCCAGTGGGGATAGGGCCATGTTTTAACTGAACGGTAATGGCCGAGCGATAATACGAACGCAATTCATCCATTGTGCCGCTTTTGACAATGCCGCCGTCTTTCATGATCGCAATGGTGGTGCAGATCTTTTCTACTTCATCAAGGTTGTGGGAGGTCATGAAAACCGTCTTGCCTTGCTGCTTTAGTGAATCGATCAATTTATGTATGTGCAAAGCGGATTCCGCATCTAGCCCTGAAGTTGGTTCGTCGAGAAAAATAAGGCTCGGGTTGTGGATGATAGCTTGTGCAATCCCCAGCTTTTTCTTCATGCCGAATGAAAACTTGCTGACTTTTTTCTTGCCGACACCCTCCAATCCCACAAGTTGCAAAACGTGCTTGCATTCAGTTTCAGAGACCGATCTGCCAGAGAGGGACGAAAGAAATTTCAAATGCTGCATGGCGGACATCGAATCAAAAAGCGTGGAATAATCCGGCATGACGCCAATGTGCTTTTTCATGCGTTCGTTGGGGCCATCGACGCCGAGGAGTGAGAAACTTCCACTTGTTGGACGGATGATGCCAGTCAGCATATTGATGAAAGTGGATTTGCCGGCACCGTTGCGGCCGAGAAAGCCAAATACTTCTCCCGTTTCCACGACAAGGCTGATGCCGCCAACGACTGGGGTGGAGCCATACATTTTCGTCAATTGCTTGGTTTCAATCGCTTTCATCAAAATTCCCTCCTATTAAAGATCACCATTGCGGCTGCCATGATCAATCCAGCCAAACCGAAGATCACAAAAAACAAATAATTGTCTTCCACTAAATAATAATAAGGGTTGCCGAACTTGAGCCAGCTGATCCATTTGTTTCCGGTAAAGACAATCCATAGGCTAAGAATCGGAAATAGCATTCCAATCAATATCCCTAAGAACATCGTTACAGAAGGTTTAGGGACGACAATGGACAATAACATGGCCACAGCAATTTGGAATGTCACTAAAGCTATTACTTGTGAAAAGATAAATAGATTGAAATTCAACGAAAATATGCTGATCAGCAAAAACGAAATGACAATGCAGACGACCCAGAAAAGCCAAGCTCCGGCAAATTTGCCGAGCAAAATACGGGGGCGGGAAGTCCTTGTAACCAAGAAACGCATCGTGCGTTCGTGGCTTTCTCTATTGATGCTGTCGTGTGAAAGTCCCATCACAAACAATTGACCGAACAGCAAGAGCAAAAACAGCAGTCCGCCGGTGTGGATATCTTCCATTTCTGTTTCTGTCAAAGAGATGCCTGCAGTCAAAATTTCCGAGTACTTCGCTGAGTAAAAAGCGGTTAAGAGCAATACAGCAATGATGATAATGGATTTTACGCTTTTGAACATCCCGATAAACTCTCTTTTTCCAATCGCAATCATGATTAATTCCCTCCAAAGTTCATTTCGTTGCCTATCTGTGAGGCATGCTTTTAGTATAGAATCCATTCTTTAAGAAGGATGAAAGCTTAGCTTAATTCTTCCTTAATTCTCCTTTTTTTTCTTAAGGGAATGCTATCATAGTTTACAGGAAACCATTTGGAAGGTCGGGTTACGATGAAAGAACCTAATTTATTGATTGTTGAGGACGAGCAAGCGATTTTACATATGTTGATGACAATTTTAACTAGAGAGAACTTCCGCTCTATTGATACGGCAGGCTCAGCAGAAGAAGCTTTGGTTTTGTGTAATGAAAAGTCGTATGATTTAATTTTGCTCGATATTACGCTCCCTGGCCGTAGCGGCCTTGAAATCTGCCCGCTGATTCGGGAAATCTCCGATGCGTCCATTTTCTTTTTGACAGCACGCTCCACGGATCTGGATAAGCTTTCGGGATTTGCGGTAGGGGCGGATGATTACATCACCAAGCCGTTCAACCCTTTGGAAGTTGCGGCGCGTATAAAAGCCCATCTGCGAAGACGCCTCGGAAGCACGCCGCGAACCGCAGCCAGTTTATTTGAATATGGCCCACTCACAGTCAATACGAGTGCTGGAGAAGTAAAGCTCCAAGGACAGCCTGTGGAACTCCCGGCGCAAGTGTATCAGCTGCTGCTTTTTTTCTGCAGGCACCCCAATCAATTATTCAGCAAAAGCCAGCTTTATGAAAAGGTATGGAACGAAGAGTTTCTTGGCGAAGACAATACCGTGATGGTCCACATCCGGAAATTACGTGAGAAAATCGAAATCAATCCGAGCAGCCCGAAGTTTATCGTCACAGTCAGAGGGCTGGGCTATAAATTCATTCCTGAGGGAGGCAACTATGAATCTACATAAGCGCTTTATGGTTCAGTTCTTCATGCAGCTATTCTTGCTGTCCCTCATTTTCCTCATCGGGATGCTGACCGTTTGGGCGGTGATTGGCTTCAATATTTCAGCAGATGAAATCCAAACCGATCTGGCTCAAGCCGATTCCAGCTATTTCACCAATCGAATTGAAATAGAAAACGATAAGCATGTCCTTAAAGAAAATTTGGAGGAGCTGGCTGAAAGTCAAAATGGCTGGTTGATTTTATTGGATGCGAAAGGCAGTGTACTGGATTCTTTTAATGAACCTGAAGCGCTGCCGGTTCAGTTCGATGTGAGTGATTTCGCCGATAGCTTGTGGGGAAGTTCTGAAGAACAGCGGGAATTTACTTATTGGGAAATTGAATTTCTGGACGAGGATCCGCTGTTATTATTGTACGGCAAGAATAATATAGCTCAAGAGGTATTGGATGCTGCCGTGCCGGCTATCGATTGGCAACAAGAAAACTTGAATTTATCCTCTGAAACAACGGATAAGTTAGAGGCAGAAAATGCCTGGATGCAGCTTCTTAGTCCTGAAGGCAAGGTGCTCGATAGTTATGGGAAAACGGATGGGGACGCCACTTATACCATGCAGCAATTAGGCGAGCTACATGCGGAGAATCAATCGATTGCCTCTTCAACGAACGAGGAAAGCGGATTGACTGCAGTTTCGGGTGTTGAAAACTTGCCATCGACGGCTTGGGAAACGACATTCTCCAATCAAAACCTTTTCATATTTGCTTTAATATCGCTCATTTTGCTGGCGGGTGGAACCTTTTGGTATGCGCGGAAATTTGGCGCACCGCTCTTGGTGATGATGCAATGGATTGAAAACCTCGGGAACGGCCAATATAAACAGCCGACCAATAATAAAAACACCTCTTTAATCACCAATAACAAAGGAAAGATCAAAAGGAAGTACCGGCTTTATAAAGACCTAGTGCACACACTTGAACAATTGACAGCAACATTGCAGCTTCATCAGAATCAGCAAAACACGCTGGAACGCACGCGCGAAGACTGGATTAGCGGACTGTCGCATGATTTGAAGACCCCGTTATCCTCGATTTCGGGATATGCCCAGATGCTCGAGTCGCCTGATTACGAATGGTCAGCACAAGAAACTCGGGAGTTTGCATTCATCATGAATGAGAAATCCGCCTACATGATGGAATTGCTTGAAGAACTGACGTTGACTTTCCGTTTGAAGAATCAGGCATTGCCGCTGGCTAAAGAACCACTGGACATCAATGAATTCATCCGGCGCATCGTCATTCAATTTATCAATGAGCCTTCAAATCGCAAGCAGCACTTTACTTTCACAGCGGCTCCGCAAAGCATTCGAGCGAATATTGACCCGAAATGGTTTCAGCGCATCATCGATAACTTAATCGCCAATGCCGTGAAATACAACCCGTCAGGAACGGAAATCAAAATCTCCGTCTCAGCCATAGAACAGCATTTATTTGTCGTGTTAATTGAAGATGATGGCAAAGGAATGGAAACAGAAATTCTCGACAAGCTTTTCGACCGTTACTACCGCGGTACGAACACGCACGAAACGAGCACAGGTACAGGGCTCGGCCTGGCAATTACAAAGCAGCTGGTCCAGTTGCACAACGGGTCGATTCATATAGACAGCGTTCCCGGAAAAGGCACCGCAGTACGGGTTATCGTTCCGGTTTAGAATAAAACAGGCCAACTCTAGGAATTCTTTCATTCCTGTTGCTGGCCTGTTTCTTTTTTATTTTCCTTTTCACTTTGTTGAACCGCATAGCGATTGCCGGTATTCATATGGATTACCCCGCCCATTGCGATGGCGATTATTAGGATAATACCTACGATTAACAACCAATCTTGCTGAAAAAATTCCCCAACAAAGATTAAAGCCATTGAAAACGTAATGCCTAACAGCAGTTTTCCAGTTGCTTTACATAAAGCCGCTTCGTCGTATTTTGCCTTTTCTTCGGCTGATAGTGTGTTGTAACCTGCAATTAAAATCGCGCCTTTTCCTTGTAAGAGGACCAGGCTCATAGTCAAAAATAATAGCATTCCACCAAGCGGAACAATCATTTCCATCGTCATTATAACGAGCACCTCACAAGAAAAGAATATCTATATTAACTATACCGTTCAATTTCTTGGGAGGTTTCAGATTCTTAATAAACAGTCGTTCAAAAAGGTGTTAACTAGTATGTTACTCTAGCATTATGTTATAGCTTAGTAGATATTATTTAAATCGTTAGAATTTCGCCATGATGGAAAAGCTATAGTGAGTTGTTAGTGATCCAGTTCTAATCGCATTCATTCTTTTAGCTGGGAATGAAATCTGAGTGGAATGATGGCCTGGTGTAATACTTAATGGAAGGGCTTTAATTAACATTAAAATTTATATAGTTTTCCTGAAAGGAGAAGGTGCATGTCTTCAAAGAGTCCGCGGAAGAAGCGTGATAAAATTGAGATTCTGGCTATAATCACTGTAAGCTTCTTGATAGTTGTGACAACTTCACTGTTTATAGCGACTCCTATTTTTGGTATATACGGTCTTTATAATGTGGTTCAAGAACTTAATTTGGCGAGTGTTGATTTTTTCGATGAAACCTTTTCGAATATAACTTACTTCGGCGCTTTCTTTGTTTTGATCTATTTAATTTCTTCTTTACTAGACATTACGTCAAAAATCCTAGCACGTTTAAATCAATTTCAGTTTAGTAAAAAGACGATGGTTTTGAATTACATAATCCAAGTACTGATTTGCTCTATACTTTTTACAGTAATCACAGATTATTATTTCTCAAGAATTGACATAGCTTTTTTAGGCTTAGTCATTTTGTTTACTTTAATATACGCTGTCAATTATTTAATGCTTGATGTTAATGAAACTACAGATTAGTGATATTTAAAAGCTTGCCAGTAACTGGCAGGCCTTTTTCATGTTTTTACTTTTAAATGGTACTTAGTCGCTTATCTTCATTTGAAATTTATTTAATGAGAAGTGATATAGAAATACTTACTTCCATAAAGCGAAATACATAGCAATAGAGGGACTAATAAATATCAACAATTTCTAAACACTAAAAGAATTCTTTTATATTTATTGAAAATGAGTTTCCAAATATTGTGTATATCCCTACAATAGGAATATAGACAGTAGAAAGACGATTGCAAATAATTATTGAAGACTCTAAATGCCTTCAGACAGTGGAAGAAAAAATTCCTTAGAAGAGGTGGACTTATTGAAGAAAAGTCTAGGTGCTATATTGTTCTGTTCAGCGTTTTTTTCCTCAGCGTGTTCAATGGAGCTCGTGGAAACCGATGATTTGACTGATATGGAAGCAAAAGTAGAGTCAGCACAAGAAGAACAGAGCGAACAAGTACAAACGATTGAACCAGCTACTGTTGAGGTTGGAAACCAAAAATTCGACTTATTTTCGTACTATCCATCATTTGACCAATACATAAAATTAGCTAAGAAAAATCCGGATACACTTGAGGAGTCTTATGCTCAAGCCGTTACAGAGCCGTTCCAAGAGAATGCTTTTGGGGAAGTGAAGGGCACAATGTATGCAGATTACTGGTTTTTTACGCCACCTAAAGACATCATTCCGTTGCAGAGTGAACTCCAGGCCTTATCGGATCGGGAAGAGTCTCTATATACAGCAATCGAAGAGGCTTTAAAGAAATCAGCAGAAATGCTGCCCGGCAGTGACAAGACCGTACATATCTTTCCAGCAAATCCAGCATATACACATGGGAAGACGCAAGAACTAAATCCTCTAGGAGTCGCACTTGCGCAGGATGTCATTGTTCTATTTGTTACTTCCATTCTTAACGAAGAAGACTTGCAACACACCATTGCCCATGAATACTTTCACATGATCGATATGGAAAGAGGAACAGCGGAGAATTCAATGTCTTCCACATTGTTAGAAGTTGCAGTAATGGAAGGGAAAGCTGAGGCTTTTGCGAGAATGAATTATCCAGAAACGAAACAAGACTGGATATTGAACGCAGATGAAAAGATTACAGAAGAAACCAAAGCACTGTTCTTGGAAGAAAAAGATTCTCCCGAGATCGAAATTTGGAATGATTTTTATTACGGAAATGCTGTTACCGAAGTGCCGCCTTTTTCTACTCATTTAATTGGGTATGACATTATGCAGAAATTTATAATGCAGCACCCGGATATGCCGGTTGAGGAATGGCTTGAATTGACTGCAGAAGAAATTCTGGCAGGGAGTGAGTATGCGGCATCAGGCTCGAATTAATCTAATTCCAAAAAGAAATAGATATGAAAATATGATTAACATAAGAAACGAGAGATATGACTTGAAATCATACACTTACCAAGCCCAGTTGTAAAATCTAGTACGGCTCAAATTCCTATTGTTGATTCAGAAAACTTCAAAATAGGTTATGTAGAAAGATATTATAAAACTGTATTTCATAGAATTTTTGATATGTGGGTGGGCGAAAATAAATTCTTTACCAACTTCAGAGCGTTTAACTCGGCTGAGAGAAGGTAGTGGAAGCTGTCAAAAGAATTACACAACGAAACGTTCGGAATATCAATTTTCAGTTCTTCACAGTCCCAATAAATACTTAACTTTGATTGCAATCCAAGTTGGAATTGATATTATTAATCCTGTTTATAAAGTGTCTGGAAGCAATATAACTTTAGCTTTTAAGAAAGAAAACTAGAGTGGGTAAAATTTTATGAAAATAATCAAGAAGTAGGACGCTGGAAGATTTCTCTTAAAGAGAAGTTTAGAGCTCACCTTGTAATAGAGGAAGCGGTTACCATACAGGATCCGCTTTTTTATGCGATAGCTGGTCAGATGTTGTATTTTGTTGGGGATTAAGCTTACAAAATTTTTATCATTTCTTTATGAGGAAAGAAGTAATTCAAAAAAGGAGGATGCGCGTAATGCCAAAAGTTGTTTGTAAAGACAATCAAGAAAACGTCCATCTATTCATATTGCTTTTTGTTCTTTCAGTTATTACGTTTCGCAAAATAGAAAAAATTGAGCGCGCAAGAAATGAAATCACAGCAAATTTGATGGAGCCTTATGATTCCAACATTTTGTAATAGTTTAAGGTATAGGAGAGTTAAGCTGTCTTTATGGTTTATCCCTTCAGAACAGTTTGGGTCCAAGTAACTTTGATTTTGTGGAGGCTTCTTGCATGCGCCATTCTTTAAGCAGTTAATGAAAGCTTATAAAGGGGGGGTACCAATGGAAAAAACGAGTAGTTATACGTATTTTGCCATTCAAAGTAAAGGGGAAATTGCCAAAGGTTTTGTTGCTTATGAAAAAGGGATTTTTAATCCTGAAGAAATTACCCGCATTCTGGACATTCAGGCTTTTAGCAGTTGGGCTTATGGTGATAAAAGAGTAGATGGATCAGAGTATCTTTTCTCCACATGGAGTGCCGAAAAATCTGAGATTGGGAGACTAGATGTAGAAGCTCAGTGCAGAGACACTATTAAAAATCTCAAAAATAAAGTCTCGCAACTAAATAGAATTAAACAACAATACGATGTGAAGTTTGTGCTAGTGATTGTTCCTAGTATTTACCACGAAGAACAACCTTGGATTTCATTTAACGAAGAGGTTATTGAATTTTGCTATTTGACAGGAACTACTATTGAAGTAGACATGTATATTCATCAGCTAGAGGACGAAGAATCCCTGTGATAGAAAGAGCTGGAAAGTAAGAACTGGCATCAAAATTTTCTATCTCGAACAGACAAATCGGATTAAATTTCACCTGAACAAGTAGTTGATTTTTATATCGAAGATGAAGATATAATGTATAGACGAAAAACAGAAGAGATTATTTTCGGTACTATGATGCGTGGGCTGATTCTTTAGTAAAGAACGGGCCTATCATCCAAGTTGATTAGCTTGGAGTCATTTAGCCAACTTAATTATAAGTTGGTTTTTATTTTTGAATGTAATTCATTCAGTAAGCTAGCAGGCTCTGCGATGATTGTGTTAACAACGCAATCGCTGCAGAGCTTTTAGTTTTATTAATTTTACGTAATTTTACTAAATAACATTGACGCTATAAAGGCGTTCTGTAAGCTTGGATAAGCGAGAAGAAAAACTGTAAATTAGAATAATTAAATCTCAATAATTTACAGAAGGAAACCCAGCAAATCAGCACTCCCTAGCTAAACGCTTTTACAAAAGGAGGACGACAATAAGATGGAAAACAGCTTATGGAACAAATCAGCAAAGGCTTTACTATCGGTAGGGTTGGTCGCGAGTCTTTGGGTGCCGGCTTCGCAAACGGCGGTGCAGGCAGCTGCCCCGGCAAGTGATCTTATCATTTCTGAATACATTGAAGGCAGCAGCTTCAATAAAGCGATCGAAATTTATAACGGGACCGGTGCTTCCGTTGAATTGAACCCTTATTCGGTCTCGCTGTATACAAATGGCAGCACGTACGCCCAGAGCGAAATGGCGCTTTCCGGTACTGTCGCAAACGGTGATACAGTAGTTATTTACCATAGCGGTGCGGATTCAGCGATTCAAGGCAAGGGAGATCTGCAAAATAATAGCGTGGTTAATTTTAACGGCGATGACGCGTTGGTACTTGAAAAATCCGGATCTCCTATCGATTCGATTGGCCAAGTAGGTTCGCGCATTGAAAACATGAAAGATGTGACACTGGTCCGCAATCCGGATATCCTGTCCGGCGACAGCGCAGTGAATGATGCCTTTGATCCTTCGGCTGAATGGACAGCGTATCCTGCAGATACATTTACATACTTGGGAAGCCATGCGGTAGAAGAGACGGAAGAAACGCCAACCCCAGATCCAGATCCAACTCCTGTGCCATCTGGTTATTATGAAACAGCGGATGGCTTGCAAGGATCTGCTTTGAAAGCGGAACTTCATGAAATCATTGACGGCCATACGCAACTCAGCTATTCACAAGTATGGGATGCATTGAAAATAACGGACGAAGACCCGAATAATCCGAATAACGTGCTGTTATTGTATACGGGCGAGTCGCGTTCGAAATCTTTGAACGGCGGCAATGTCGGCGATTGGAACCGCGAGCACACATGGGCGAAGTCTCACGGCGATTTTGGAACGGCAAGAGGTGCGGGAACGGATATCCACCATTTGCGCCCGACCGATGTACAAGTGAACGGGCTGCGCGGCAATTTGGACTTTGACTACGGCGGCAGTGCCGTAAGCGGCTGCGATGGCTGCTTGCGTACAGCGTCTTCCTGGGAGCCACCGGATGAAGTAAAAGGCGATGTTGCCCGCATGCTGTTTTACATGGCAGTCCGCTATGAAACAGGCGACGCCGTGGATCTGGAATTGAACGACCGCGTGAATAACGGGTCGACGCCTTACCATGGCAAGATTTCCGTATTGCTCGAATGGCATGAGCAAGACCCTGTCAGCGCTTGGGAACAGCAGCGCAACGAGAAAATCGAAGACATCCAAGGCAACCGCAACCCGTTCGTCGATTATCCAGAATGGGCGGAATCGATCTGGTAGGCAGTTGCTGATGATTTATTAATGCTAAATAAAAACACCTTCATCCTCGCAGCCTTAATAAAGGGACTGCGGGGATTTTTGATATTTGCAGAAACGCAATCATTCTTTCGAGCTTTTGAATTCTAAAAGCATGGGGCTAATATTCAACACAATCGAGATGATTGTCAACACCCATAGCGCTGATGACATAATCGGCACGACGTCCAATAGTGCAGACCAATCCTCTGCCCGGACCCAATCAGCTACCATGCTGTAATCAGCCGCAAGGGTCAGAGCGGTAAACGACAGTCCCATGGCCATCGCTAATTTATAATCCTTGCCTATTGCATACAGATAAAGATTTACGCTGGTGGCTGCGATTGCAATCAGCCCGAATAGGAACCACATAGTTTGGCCTCCAATTTTATAGGGAATTAATATGAATAAAGACAGTATAAGATAATCATTAGTTTCCTAAAGACACTTGGATATTTACGGCAACCGTTGAAAGATTAGCTTAGCAGGTTATAAATTTACTGAAAATACCGATTTTGAAACTTTATGCAACTGTAAACGTATTATAAAGCAAAAGGAAAATGAGTAATAGCTGAAATGAAAGGGGAGGATTTTATGCATTGGATGATGTGGATCTTCTGGGGATTCTTTGGGGCTTTATTTATCGGGAGTTATGTAGTGGACAAATTGACCAAAAAGAAATACAGCTTGGATAAAAAAGCGAATACTGCAAACCAGGATTCTGCTGCTGCGGATGCGAGCCGGCAAGCCGGGCGCAATAACCACGAAAGCGGCATGTTTTAACAGAGAAGTGACAGGGGTTCTATTCAAGCAGGTGTAAGTTCCGGATGAGCGGGTACAGTATACAAAATGCACGACGAGGAGGAATGCTGTATGGCTAGAAAAGGAACAGCTGGACGCACGCCTGAAAAGCAAGTCGGGGCGCGTGAGTCCGCGATCGATAAAGCAATCAACAAGACAAAAGAAGCCTTGGACGGAGATAACGAAGCAACGGATTACGGCGAAGAAAAAGGCAGAGACCAGCAAGAAGACGCGAAAGAGTATTCGAAGCACGTCTCAAAAGAAGACGAACGCGATTTACCGGAACAACAGAAATAAAAAAATGGAGCTTGAGGGAATTCCCTCAAGCTCCATTTTTGTTTAGGACGGGTTGGTCGACCATAATCCCGCGCTTTTCACGAAGACACGCGGATGCAGTTTCAAGCTGGCGACGATCAAGTCGGCCAAATCTTCCGGATGCATGACGCGTTCAGCGTCGCCGGTGATCAGGTTGGACTCATGGGCAAGGTCTGTGACGACTGTGCTTGGCGTCATCGCTGTGACACGGATATTGTGTTTGCGCACTTCAAGTGCAAGTGATTCGGTCAAGCCCATGACAGCGAATTTGGAAGAGCTATAAGCGCTGGTAACCGGTGCGCCTTTTTGTCCAGCTGTGGAAGAGATATTGATGATATCGCCTGAACTTTGCTCGATCATGCCTGGAAGTGCGGCACGTGTTGCGTTATAGACGCCCATCAAATTGACGTCGACGATGTTTTTCCATTCTTCTGGTGACAGTTCCAAAAAGCCGCCGAATTTACCGGTGCCTGCGTTGTTAATGAGGATATCGATATCGCCAAGTTCGTTTTTGAGTTTCTCGATCGCTTGTTCAATCGCAGCGAGATCCGTAACGTCGGCAGAGGCAGTTGCCACTTTGACATTCGCATCTTGCAGTTCGACGGATACTTTGTCGAGGTTTTCCTGTTTCAAGCCGATCAAGCCGACATTGACACCTTCATTGGCGAGGGCGATGGCTGTCGCACGGCCGATGCCGCGTCCTCCACCTGTAATGATCGCTGTTTTTCCTTTAATTGATTGCATCGTAACACTCCTTAAATTCGGGTACGCCAAAGCCGTCCCGTAATTAAATACTTTCCTATTATCTGTGATTTGATTCGGAAATGCATGTGAGGCGTCTTGAGTCAAAAAAAAACAACCCGGGAAATCCCGGGCTGTTCGTGTGATCAATATTTATAGGATTGGCCGCCGTCGATCGGGATGACGGAAGCGTTGATGAATTTCGCTGCATCGGATAATAAGAAGGCGACGAGGTTGCCGACTTCTTCCGGTTTGCCGAAACGCTTCATCGGGTTGACGCTGACGAATTCCTTGCCGGCTGCTTCCCAGTCATCTCCAGCCATTTGCTTCAAGGATCCTTCGACCATCGGTGTCATGATGGCGCCTGGTGCGATGGCGTTGATGCTGACGCCGTACTGGCCGTATTCGATGGCTGAGTTGCGTGTCAAGCCAACGACGCCGTGCTTGCTCGCTGCGTAGCCGGACTGGTTGCCGACGCCGCGGATGCCGCCGACCGATGCGGTGTTGACGATCGAGCCGAAGCCTTGTTCTTTCATTACTTTCAAGACATGCTTCATGCCGTAGAATACGCCGCTCAAGTTGACGCTGACGACTTTTTCGAATTCATCAGAACCGTATTCTTCCGTTAAGTTCTGCTTGCCTTCGATGCCGGCGTTATTGAAGAAGCCGTCGATCTTGCCGAAAGTGTCGAGTGTGAATTGGACATAGTTTTTCACTTGTTCTTCATCGGTGACGTTCGCTTCGACAATTTCAACGGAAGCATCTTTCGAATGTGCCAAGATTGCTTTGCGGCTTTCTTCGAGTGATTCTTTGTTCATGTCGACAAGGACGAGCTTGCCGCCTTGAGCTGCGATGGAGTGGGCAGCGGCACGGCCAAGGCCGGATCCACCGCCAGTGATGATGATAACTTTGTCTTGGTAATTAATCATGGAAATATCTCTCCTTTTAATGGGTATGCTAAACTGAAAATAGGCTACTCATTCACTGTAAGCCTTTGCAAAATAGCTCTCAATCAGTAGAATTTCCAGATGTGTCGAGCAATTCGACACATTTTTGAGAAGTGTCGAGTTTTAGGGGGATGGGCGATGAAAAGCAAGAAAGAGAAATTGTCTCCGCAGGCGGAACGGACCAAACACCATCTAAAAGAAGCGTACATCGAATTGATTAATGAAAAAGGATACAGCCATGTGTCGGTGACGGATATTGTCCAACGAGCACAGTATAACCGGGCGACTTTCTATTTGTATTATCTCGACAAGCCCGACCTCACCGAGGAGCTGCTTAGAGAAATGTTCCAGCAAATCAAACGGACGAGCACCGAACGGTATGAGAAGGGAGCGGATATTCTCACTTCGGCCATGGATGCGGATTCCTTCGAGCTGATCAGTTTTGTGTACGACAATCGCTCTTTTTTCAATTTGTATTTAGTGGAAGATACCATTCCGGGACTTCACGGGGAATTGCCGCAAGCGATTTTCGAGATGCTCGATGAAGGGTTTACGTTCGAAGGGATCGGAAGCGACGATATCAACTCCACGCCATTCAAACTGTATATGGCACATGGCACCGCAGGCCTCATTTTGGAATGGGCCAAAACGGGCTATGAGAAATCCCCGAAAGAAATGACCGGCACCTTGATCAGCATCGTGCGATCATTTGCGGCGGCATTCCGTGTGAATTAAAAAATCCAGCCTTCCCGAATGCGGGAGGCTGAATTTTGCTTTGGCATGAATATGGATTAGACGCCTGAACTTTTCAGGAAGCTTAGGAGTTCATTATTGAAACGCTCCGGTTCATCGGCGTTGATGCCGTGTCCGCTGTCTTTGAATGGTACGAGTACAGAGTTCGGGATTTCCTTGTCCAGGAGTTCGCCGAGTTCGTAAGGGCAGATCTGGTCTTTTTTGCCGTGGAAGATGGCTGTCGGAACTGTAATCGATGATAGTTCGCCACGCAAGTCTTCGTCGCGCAGGGCAACGGCCGAGTTCAGTGTGGAGTGTGCGCCTGCTTCAAGCGCTAGTGACTGGAACCAATCCAGGAATTGCGGTGAATGTTTCTGTTCGAAAAACAGGTCTGCAAATTCTGCAAGAAACGCCGGGCGGTCTTTTTCGATTTGTGCGATGATGTCGTCCACTTCTTCAGGCTTCATGCCGACATTGAAATCGTCACGCTGCGTGAAGATCGGAGCTGCAGCGCCCATCAAAAGGAGCTTGGCGACATTATCCTGGCCGAATTTCGTCAAATAGCGGATCGCGATCGGGCCGCCCATCGAAAAGCCGGCGAGCACGAATTGCTCCAGGCGAAGTTCATTGACGACCGCTTCAAGGTCTTTGGCCATTGTGTCGTAATCGTATCCTGACCATGGCTTATCGGATTTTCCGTAGCCGCGCATATCAACGCCGATATAACGGAAGCCGTTCTTCGCAAGCAGGCTCGTCTGGTATTCGAACGCTTTGTTGTTCAACGGCCAGCCGTGGAGAAATACAACCGGCTGTCCTGAACCGATATCTTCTACATGAATTTTCACGTTTTCTTCAACTTGAATATAATGTCCCACTAAAGTTCCTCCTAGAGTTTTGATTAACTACTCCCTTCTATTTCCTTTTCGAAGTTTCTGTAAACTTAAAACGAAAATAATCTTTAATTGAAATATCTTTAGTTCAAAAGAGATGTGATTTTCACCAGCGCCAGAGGATGGTTCTTTTCATTCCAGCCAAATCAAATGAAACCATTCAAGTGGCTATTCCGTATTCATACTATTCCGCCAACAACTTGGACGGAAGGGTTAAGTGTATGGCGCAGAGGGTAATCTGACAGGTAACAAGGCTTGTGCGACGGCCAACTAAATCAATGGAAGAGGAGAATGAAAATGGAAATTCTAAAACGTTTCAGAGACATCATGACGAGCAACATCCACGCAATGCTGGACAAAGCGGAAGATCCCGAAAAGATGATCGATCAGTATTTGCGCGATTTGAATAGCGACCTAGGCAAAGTGAAATCCGAGACGGCTGCCATCATGGCAGCGGAGAAACGAGAACGCCGTGAGCTTGATGAAGTAAAAAGAGATGGACGATATGCAGCGCTATGCGGTAAAAGCGCTCGAAGCGGGCAATGAAGATGACGCGCGGAAATTCCTCCAGCGCAAGGCGGAACTGTCGGAACGTGTGACGGACAAGGAGACGGCGGTCGAACTCGCGGCAACAAATACGCAGCAGATGCGTCAAATGCACGATAAGCTTGAGAGTGATATCGGCGAACTCGAATCGCGCCGCCAGGAACTGAAAGGCAAAGCAACGGTCGCGAAGACGCAGCAGCGCATGAACGATTTCGCATCCAGTGTCGGAGGGCAGGCGAACGCATCTCGGCATTCGATGCGATGGAGAAGAAAATCAACCAGCAATTGGATGAATCGGCAGCGATGGCTGAACTCAATAAAAGCTCCGAGACGAGCATCAAGGACTTGACGAAGAAATACGATGACGGCCCGAATGTCGACGAGGAACTGGAGTCCCTGAAATCAGGAACGAATGTGGACGCCGAACTCGAAGCGCTGAAAAGCCAAATCGGAAAGAACGAGTAATGTCCGGCAACTGGACGCGATCCTGAAGCACGAAGGGAGGAAACTCGTTTGGTCATCCATTATAAATGCCCGAATTGCGGGGCCGACATGGCGTTTGATAGCGACTCGGGCCATTTAAGCTGCCCGAGCTGCGGCCACGAAGAAAACATCGAGACCTTTCGGAACAGAACATCGAACGGAAATTCGATGAAGGCGAAGCGAAAGAATACCATTGCGAAAACTGTGGGGCGATCATCCTGACAGAAGCTGAAACGACCGCGACCCATTGCAGCTTCTGCGGGGCACCGGTCGTATTGGCAGACCGGTTGACGGAAATCTCGCCCCGGCCAAAGTCATTCCGTTTACCGTCAGCAAAGACGAAGCGGTCGAAGCGTTCAAGAAATGGACGCGCGGCGGACGATTGACCCCGCGCGGTTTTACGAGCGGCGACCGTATCAAGAAAATGACCGGCATGTATGTGCCATTCTGGCTTTACGATATCGAAGGCGAAGCCCATATCCAGGCGATCGGCACGCAAGTCCGGACCTATCAAAGCGGTGATACGATTTATACGGAAACGAATTTTTATGACGTGTTCCGGGAAATCGATTTGAGCTATTTGAAAGTGCCGGCGGATGCTTCCGAAAAAATGGACGACGTGCTGATGGACAAGCTAGAGCCTTACGATTACAGCGAATTAAAAGATTTCCGCATGCCGTATTTGGCGGGCTATTTAGCTGAGAAATACGATTTCGATGACGAGCAATTGTTTTCCCGCGTCGAATCGAAAATCGTCCCGTATATCGACGCTTATATCAGCACGACCATATCGGGTTATTCATCCGTCAGCTACACGAACAAGCAAATCGATGCACAAAAAAAGAAAGTCTATTACACCTTATTTCCGGTGTGGATGGTGTATTACGATTTCGACAATAAAGAACATACCTTTGCGATGAACGGCCAGACCGGAAAAGTGGTAGGCAAGCCGCCGATCAGCGCGGGCAAGGTCGCCCTATGGTTCACCGGCATCGCCGCCTCGAGCTTTGTAGCCATGAAAGCCATCGCCTTTGCGGTAGGGGGTGTCTTGTGGTGAGGAATTCTTCTTGGAAATGGGCATGGATTTCAGCATTGGGCTTGCTGTTGTTTTTCATTGGTGGATTGTCCGTTTCAGCACAAACCGGTGATTTGATATACGACGAAGCCCGCTTGCTTAGCAGCGAAGAAGCGCAGGAACTGGAAGCCTTGGCGGAACAATACGGTGCGGAACAAAACGTGGACTTTCTGTTTTTGACGACCGATAGTACGGAAGGCCAATCGATTGAAGGCTATATGGGCGATTTTTTCGATGATCGCGCTGACAGCACCGGTCGTGAAGATGCGGTACTCCTGACAATCGATATTGGGGGCCGTGAAGTGTATCTCGCTGGTTTCGGCACGGCTGAGCGGACCTTGGATGCAGAGCGTGTCGATCTCGTGCTTGACCGGATTATCCCTGAGATGCAATCGGGCGATTATGCGGATGCGTTCGAAGAAACCGTCGTTACTTCAAGTGAATATATGGAATACCGGCCGGGTGTCAATCCGGAGAGCATTTTTTTGAAAACCTGGTTTCATTTAGCTATCGCTCTGCTGCTCGCAGGCATCATCGTCGGATCGATGCTTTATAATGTTGGCGGCAGGGTGACGACGACCCCAGGCACATATGTCGACCGCGACCATACCCGCGTGCGCAGCCAGGATGACCGCTTCCGCAATAAAACCGTAACCCGCAGCAAGATTCCGAAGAATAAGGATGGCGGCGGGTTCGGCGGAGGCGGCGGCATGACCGGCGGCGGGCGTTCATTCAGCGGTGGCGGCCGCAGCTTCTAGGCAATCGAAAGAAGGAAGGAATGAAGAACATGGCATTTTTCGGCAATCAATTTTCAGATGTGGTGGAATGGGAAGAATTCCGCGACGATATGATTTTTTGGAAATGGACGAATAAGGAAATCAAGAAAGGCAGCCGGTTGATCATCCGGCCGGGCCAAGATGCGATATTCCTCAATAACGGCAAGGTGGAAGGGATTTTCGAAAAAGAAGGCGAGTACGATATTGTCTCTGAAATCGTGCCGTTCCTATCGACCTTGAAAGGCTTCCGCTTCGGCTTCAACAGCGGCATGCGTGTCGAAGTGCTGTTCGTCAATACGAAAGAATTCACCGTCAAATGGGGCACGAAAAGCCCAATTAATATTCCTGCACCGCAGCTTCCTGGCGGCATGCCGATCCGCGCGAACGGCACCTTTCATTTTAAAGTGAATGATTATGTCAATTTGATCGACAAAGTCGCCGGTGTCAAAGACAGCTACCTCGTCGAAGATGTCCAGCTGCGCATTACGGCACGGCTCGATCAATTATTGATGAAATGGATCACGCGCGAAGGCAAGGACATGTTCAATTTGCAGTCGAATTCCCACGAAATCGGCAAGGGGATCCAAGATGATTTGAATATGGAGATCATGGACGACGGCATGAAAGTGACCGGCTTCCAAGTGATGAGTTTTAATTACCCGAAAGAAATCCAGGACATGATCAATAAAAACGCATCGCACGGCATGGTCGGCGACGTCTCGAAATACCAGCAGATGTCGGTCGCGGATGCGATGGGCAAATCTTCAGGTTCAAATACCGCATCCGATATGGCCGGCATGATGATGGGGATGAACATCGCCAAGGAAATGATGGACGATCAAAAAGAATCATCAGGTGCAAGCACCCAAACGGGCGGGCATCCGGCAGAGGGCGGCGAAGGGCAAAAAGGCCCGAACTTCTGCCCGAATTGCGGCGAGAAAGTGAGCGGCGCTAAATTCTGCCCAAACTGCGGACAGAAGCTGGCCGAATAGGAAGCAAAAAAACAGGAAGAGAGCTTATCGCTCACTTCCTGTTTTTTATTGGCTAGTTCCGGATTCCGCTGAACAGCAGCTCCAGCCAGCCATCAATTTCACCGGACAAGTCAAAGTCGCCATCGAAAATTGCCCAATCATACAGCGTTCCGCGCATGCTGCGGGATAACAGCAGCGCAAGCCGGCCGGATGATACAGAGGATGTCAATTCGCCTTTTTTCTGCCCTTCGGAAATCAGTTGTTCCAGAATGGCGTAAAGCGGGCGTTCCGTATCGGACAAATAATTATCGACAGATGGAGTGAGTGCATAAGCATAGAGTGAACGGATGCCATCCCGTCCCATTTCATCCCGCAAATATTCCATTTGGGCGATCGCGAGCTTGCGGATCTTCTGCTCTGCCGACAAACTTTCTGGCAGGCTCTCCTGGAAGTCTCGATAGAATTGGTCGATTTCCTTGAATTTTTCAAGGAAGATATCGTATTTGGACGTGAAATGCCCATAGAACGCCCCTTTGGAAGTTCCGCTTTCCCGGACGATTTCATCAACCGATACCCGGTCAAACCCCTTTTCACTGAACAAGTCAAGAGCCGTGCGGAGGATGCGTTTTTTCGTTTCAATCGCTTTTTCCTGTCTGCTCGTCATATTGGCCACCTTTCTTCTAGTTTAAGCATATAACACTAATGAGAGATATCGGTATAGTAAAAGAAAGTGATGAAGTCGTTTCATCTGAACTATTCAATAGATATGGAGCAAAACAGCGCAGACTCCTTGGGGAGCAGAAACGGAGGTGGCTTTCCAACTTCGTTTCGACGAAGTGCTGAAATCCATTCGGGCAGTAAGCCCGAATTAGTTCAGCGCAAGCCCCAGGAAAGCCAGCTGTTTTGCGGAATATCGTCTACAGTAGAATTTCAAATAACAAAGGTATCTGTAATGGAGTGTATTCTATAATTCGACTGAATTGTTTGAAAACAATTGACAAAGCTCTGTTGGATTGAATAGACTATAGTCTATAGATTATAGACTGCGGTCTATGGAATTGACAAGATGAGAGAGGATGTTGATGATTTTGACAGCGGAACGGACATTGATCGATCTCTTAAACGCCCAATGCAAAAAACGCAGCGCGCAGCCATTTCTGGTTTTTGAAGATAATCAGGAAGAAGTGACAGAATACAGTTACGGCGAATTTTTGGAGCGGGTGGAAAAATTCAGCGGTGCGCTATACGCACGCGGCATCCGCAAGGGTGATAAAGTGACGCTTCATTTGCCGAATTCAGCGGAATTCGTCGTGTGCTGGTTCGCGCTCGCAAAGCTCGGGGCCATCATGGTGCCGACGAATATCCTGTCGACTGCAGCGGAAATGGATTATTTGATCGGCCATTCGGAATCGGTCATGCTCATCACGGAATCGGAATACATCGAGAAGTTCAAATCCATCCAAGGGAATCTCCCAAAGCTGCGTCAGATTGTCCTGGCACGTACGGACGAGTCGGGTGAATTTGAAAGCGTTAACAAAATGATTGGGGAATTCTCGGGCGAAGTGCCGGAAGCCAGCATCCAACCGGAAGACGTGGCAGCGATTTTGTACACCTCCGGAACGACATCGAAACCGAAAGGCTGCCTCATTACACACGCCAATTACATTTACACTGGGCATGCTGTGGCAGAGCATATCAGCTTTACGGAACAAGACCGGGCGCTTGTCGTCTTGCCGATGTTCCATGGCAACGGCCAATATTATATGATCATGCCGAGTTTGGTTGCGGGAGGCAGCGTCGCCATCACCGAACGCTTCAGCGCGAGCCGCTACGGACGCCAAGTCCAGCGCCTCGGCGCAACGCTCGGTTCTCTTTTCGCCGCACCGATCCGTATGATCCTCGCGCAGCCATACGACGAAGAAGAGCGCAACAATAAGTTGCGGGCAGTCATTTTCGCCCAGTCGGTGACAGCAAGAGAACTGAAGGCATTTGAACAGCGCTATAACACTTCGCTTTACCAAATCTATGGCATGACGGAAACGATTGCACCGCCTTTGATGAATCCATTGCAAGGCGCTAAAGATAATACAGGCATCGGCAAACCGATCGCAGGTTCGCGCATCAAGCTGATTGATGAAGAAGGCAATGAAGTGCCGGACGGGGAACCGGGAGAGATTTTGCTTGAGGGCATTCCCGGCCAGACGATCATGAAAGCTTATTTCAATAATCCCGAAGCGACCAATCAAACTTTGCAGAACGGCTGGCTTCATACAGGAGACAAGGCGCGCAAATCGGAGAATGGCTTCTATTATTTCGTTGACCGCCAAAAAGATATGATCAAGCGCGCCGGTGAGAATGTCGCCGCAAGCGAAGTGGAGAATGTCATCATGGAGCATCGAGCCGTCTATGAAGCAATCGTCATTGGGATTCCGGATGCGATGCATGACGAAGCGTTGAAAGCATTCGTCATCCTGAAGCAAGGGCAAACGGCAACGGAACAGGAAGTGATCGACTATTGCAAAGGCCAGTTGGCCAAGTTCAAAGTGCCTTCAGCAATCGAGTTTGTCGAAGACTTCCCACGCACTTCTGTCGGGAAAATCCAAAAGCATAAACTGAAGGAAATCGAATTGAAAAAATTGCATGAATAGAAAGGGCGAAGGCTTAATGGAGGATGTGTTGAATAATCAAGTCGCACTCATTACCGGTAGCGCACGCGGCATCGGCTTTGCCTGCGCGAAAGCACTCGCAAAACGCGGAGCTTCGATCGTCCTCACGGATATTTTGGATTGCGATGAAGCAAAGCAAGAACTCGAAACAGAGTTTCCAGGCATTCGCGTGTTGGCGCAGCAAGTTGATGTCCGCGACCGGGCGCAAGTCGAACAAGCCATCAACAAAACAGTAGAGGAATTCGGGCGCATCGACATTGTCGTCAATAATGCCGGCACTGTCTCGCGTTTCAGTTTAAAGGACATGACGGATGAGGATTGGAGCCGTGATATCGACACCAACTTGCGCGGTACGTTCTTGTTCACGCAAGCAGCCATTTACCCGCATATGGTCAAGCAGGGAAGGGGGCGCATCATCAACATCAGCTCGATTTCCGGCATGATGGGCGGCGCCATTTCCTACGGAGAAGATGGCGAACGGCAAGGGCGTTCTGGCCCTGCCTATGCTGCGTCAAAAGGCGGCATCATCGCCTTTACGAAATGGGTCGCGAAAGAAGTGGGCGAGTTCGGCATTACGGTCAATAGCGTCGCGCCAGGACCGGTTGAGACCGCCATCACCAAAGGCGTCAATTACCCGCTTGAGCTTCAATCGATCAAGCGTCCCGGACAGCCGGAAGACATCGGCGAAGCCGTTGCCTATTTGGCATCACCAGCTGCGGGATATGTAACGGGCGAAGTATTGAAAGTATGCGGCGGTGCAGGAATCGGCGCATAACAAAAAGGTTCCAGGGAATTAATCCCCTGGAACCTTTTTTATTACTTCGTGCTGGTAAATCCGCCGTCGATGCGGATGACGTCGCCGTTAATGTACTGCGCTTTTGATGTCAACAGGAACGCCACGAGTTCTGCGACTTCGTCTGCGGTGCCGAGGCGTTGCTGCGGGATACCTGCTTCTGCGTTTTTCTTCATTTCCGGATTGGCATCGAAATAGGCTTTGACCATCGGCGTTTCCGTCGGGCCTGGCGCGATGGCGTTGACGCGCAAGCCATCTTTGGCGTATTCGGCGACGAGTGATTTCGTCATGCCGACGATGCCGTGCTTGGTGGCAGAATAAGTGACGACTGTATCCTGGCCGATGACGCCGGCGCTCGATGCGGTATTGACGATGGAGCCGCCGCCGTTTTTCACCATCACTTCTGCGACGTAGCGAAGGCCGTATAATGCGCCGAGCAAGTTGATGCCAACGATCTGCTCGATTTCTTTTATATCGGTTTCGAGGAAGTACTTGCCGCTCCCCGAAATGCCTGCGTTGTTGAAGAAATAATCGATCGAGCCAAAATGCTCGACCGTCTTGTCCACATAGTTTTTGACTTCTTCTGATTGGGACACGTCCGCTTTGATGAAGATAGCGTCCGGCCCGAGTTCTTTCACTTTCTGGACGGTATCGTTGCCGCTTTTCTCACTGATATCGACAACAGCGATATTGATGCCTTCCTGTGCGAGACGCAATGCGGCCGATTGTCCAAGCCCGCTTCCGCCTCCTGTGACGATAGCTGTTTTTGCCATGTAGAATCTCCTCCTTGTGCTGGTAGCTTCATTGTTTTCTTTACCCGCAATAAAGCCTGGATAATCAGCAGGGACGAGGAGTATGGGCTTATTGCGCGATGGCTGTTTTACGGTCTTTTGACTCGTGCAGCTTGACCATCGCGAGGCGAGCCAGCGGTTGGATGAGCAGGCTTTCCGCCAGCAAAACGATAATGAAATTGCGCGGCCAATTGGCGAGCCAGTTGCTGAAGATCTCACCGTGCAAACCGTTGGCGACCAGGTCGCCGATAAAGGTCATCGCGACCGACATGCCGATAACCGTGAAAACGATGCGCAATAAAATCTTCTTATGGAAAGATGAGGAGTGTTTCGTCAATTTGCCTGTCAAAGAGTCGGCGATTCTTCCGAAGACAGTTCCTTCAAGAACCATCGCTATGATCCACATGACCGGCATGATTTTGAGGATCATCCACATCGTCTCCATCGTGAAATGGTCTGCATGAAGCAGCACGCTGTAGCTGGTCATCAACAGCACAGTCATCGTCACTATAAGCGAGCCGTAAAGCAGCCCTTCTTTGCCGTTATGAGGCAGTCGTTTGTCTTGTAGCATGAATGTTCCCCGTTTCTATTGTATTGGCGCCCAGTGAAAAGGCAGGGCAAAAGGTGTTGTTTCAACAACCATTCCAACACTATAGCAATAGGGAAGTGAATTTCGTAAGTGTCTGTTTTGTGACTCATTTATATGAAGAAGTTACTCGTTATTATAGATCAACTGGTGCAAGCCTTCATATATTTCCACAATTTCGGCCTGTTTCATGCGTACGAGCCCACTGGAGGAAGGGGCGACGTATTCGATGATTCCCGGAATGACCGAATCCGGCTGTTTGCCCCAGTGCGTTGATTTCTTGCCGCTGAACTGAAGGTAGACACCTTTGCCGACAAAACAAACCGCTTTTGGCCGGTAGCGTTCAATTTTGCGTTTTAATTGTTCGGCACCTTCTTTGTATTCTTCCTTTGTGATATCGGCTGCCACTTTGGTCGGACGGGGGACAATATTGGTCAAACCATAGCCGAGCTCGAGCAAATCGTGGTTTTCCTCGGGTGCGTATTTTCTGGGCGTCAGCCCGGATTCAAAAAGGATTTTCCAGAAGCGGTTGTTTGGGTTGGCGTAATGATAGCCGGTTTCACTCGAGCGGATGCTTGGATTGAATCCGACGAACAGGATGTCGAGATGGTCTTTCAAATGGTCGGGTATGGGTGTAAGTTCCAAGAGAAGGCTCCTTTCACATAAATGCATTTGCAGAGTATTAGCGTATCAAAAAAATATAATATATTCTCCACTGAACCATCGTATAATAGAAGAAAATGGCAATAATTAATTGATCTTGCCAAAAGGAGCTGCACGATGCAGGAATTTTCGTACGAGTTGACGGAACAGCAATTTGTTGATTTTAACCTTTATCATGCTAAACATTCCGAAGCGGTTAAGCGTTCGTTGACGATCCAGCGCTTTGTCATTCCCGTTATTTATTTGATGATGCCGTTCGTGATGGCGCCAATTTTTGATTGGTCGGTGTGGGGGCTGATGGTTCCCTTTATCCTATTCGCGGCTTTGTGGATCATCTTCTTTCCGCCCTATTTCCACTGGAATATTAAACGCATGAGCCGGAAAATGGTCAATGAAGGGAAAAATGAAGGCTTGCTTGGCACCCATGAATTGTTCATTGATTCACAAGGAATCCGTGAAGTGACGAAAAATGGAGAGACGCATGTGCGCTGGTCAGGCATCGAAAAATATGGGGAGGATGCGGACAATGTGTATTTATATAATAGCGCCATGTCTGCATTGATCATCCCGAAAAAGGCAGTGCCTGAGCTGGAGTCATTGCGCAAGTTATTGGCTGAAAAAGTTCCGGCAAGCGCTTGAAATTGAATGGATCAAAAAACCGAACCGCGCTTGGCGGTTCGGTTTTTCTATTCGATCGTATGCTCAATTTCCGCTGGATAATTCGTGCCTTCTGTCGGCGTCATCCACACTTCAAGCGTGTAGGTGCCTGGTTCAAGATTGGCTTCCGGAACTTGGATCTCGTATTGGAGCTCCTCGCCTTGGCGCAGGATTTCCTCGCCGAGTGCCTGGGTATACATGCTGACGGACGACATGCGGAACACTTCGTTGCCTTGTTCATCGGTCAATGTGAAATCATAGCGCTGCCCGCTCGTGAAGTTGAATGTCACCGCTTCTTGCGTATCGTTTTTGACGGTATAGCGGTAAGTTCCGTTGTCTGTCTTTTCAATAGTCGATGTCACTTCACCTTCGATGATTTCACCCCCTGACTCCGGATCTTCCGGCGAATTGTCGCTTTCGGTGCCGCATGCAGCGAGCATCAAAGCGGCCATCAATAGCAGTAGCCAGCCGATTGCGGCCTTTTGCATCATCGGGTTCGCCCCCTTTTTTATCTATAGAGTAGACCGCAAGAGGCCATAAAAAGTTACAGAAACAAATGCATTGTGCTGTTTTTCGGCCCTCTTGCTGTCCTATACTAGCACTATACCCTGAAGGAGGGCGTTGTAATGCCCGGATTATTCAATGATTTCCGTGAAGCGCTGTTTGCAAAGATGAAATGCCTCGGCATGAGTACATTCACAGTCGCCAAATATATGGCGATGGGATTGGTTCCGCTGTATCTCATCTACTTAATGATGAATTAATTGAGACATTAAAGGCTCTGAAAAGAGTCTTTTTTCATTTCCAATTATTGGTATATTGACTATATTTTCAGAATATTATAATATTGAAGAACTACCGATCAGGCAGAAGGGGAGATTCATGAGCAAACAAAGGAGGAATGGGAAATGAACATCACAACATCGTTGACGATGAATGCGACGCGCCAGCCCAATTTACCCGCATTGAATTTCGAAGGGAAATCCTATACGTATCAAGAATTGAACGCGGAAGTGAATCGCTTGGCGAACGGCTTGGTGCGGGAGGGAATTTCAAAGGGCGATAAAGTGGCGCTGTTCATGAAGAATTCGGATGCGTACGTTATTGCATTTTTTGCCGCGTTGAAAGCAGGCGGCGTCGTGGTTCCGATCAATTACAGGCTGAATGCCGAGGAAGCGGGCTATCTATTCGGCCAGTCGGATGCAGTTTATGTGTTTTGCGACAATGAATTCGAAAGCTTAGTGGCGGAAGCGAAAGAATTGGACGATCTGCTGCATCAGGTGATCGTCTATCCGCAAGCACAAATTGAAGCGCATCTCAGTTGGGACGAAATACTGGACGATGACCGCTCGGAGCCAAAAGTCGACATCTTGCCGGAAGACGATGCAGAAATCCTTTATACTTCGGGGACGACCGGCCCGCCCAAGGGAGCGCTTTTTGACCATCAGCGCATCGTCAATGTCAGCACTTCGTTCATTCTCGGAATGGGCGTCAACCATGATGACCGCTTGCTTCATGCGGCGCCGTTTTTCCATCCTTCCCAACTCAATCTATTTCTCGTGACCGGGGTCATGCTCGGCATCCCACAAACCATTCTCCGTGAATTCGCGACGAGAGATGTAGTCAACGCAATCCACCAGGACGGCTGCACGGTGTTTTTCGGACTGCCGGATATGTACCATGCGTTGATGGAAGCACCTGAGAGCGAAAATTATAATCTGGGCACAATCCGGAAATGCATGTACGGGACCGACCCGATGCCCAATGGCCTTGTCGCGCGGGCTATGAAATTCTTCGGCCACGAACAATTTTACAATTTGTGCTTCCTCACTGAAGGGGGCCCGGGAGGCGTCTATTTGCTGCCAAGCGAGCATGCCCATAAAGAGGGAGCGGGCGGCAAGTCGATGTATATGACCCACGTCCGTGTGGTCGACGAAGAAATGAACGACGTTAAGCCTGGCCAAGTCGGCGAATTCGTCATGCGCGGTGAGACGATCATGAAATCGTATTACAATATGCCGGAAGAAACCGAAGAAGCGTTCCGGGACGGCTGGCTGTTGACGGGGGATCTCGCGACAATCGATGAAGACGGCTACATTACGCTTGTCGACCGCAAATCCGACCGTATCATTTCTGCTGGGAATAATATTTATTCCATCGAAATCGAGCAAGTGTTGAATCGTCATCCGCAAGTCCAGGAAGCGGCGACCGTCGGCATTCCGGAAGAAGAATGGGGCGAAATCGTCGGTGTCGTCATTGTCCCAAAGGACGGGTCGCCGATCGACGAAGTAGCACTCTCCGAATACTTGCTCGAGCATTTGCCGCAGCATAAAGCGCCCAAGAAATTCAGGTTCGCGGACGAATTGCCGCGCAATGCTTCAGGCAAGATTTTGAAATACCAATTGCGCGAACTGCATATCAGTGAATATACATGGTTCCGCCATACGTTTGTCGAACGCTGAAAAATGGCGCCCTGATGCTCCGGGGCGCCATTTCTCTGTGTTATGATGGAACAGGATTTGAATAGAACATGGCAGGAGGATTTTTCATATGGACAATAACGATATTTTGATCCGGCTGCGCTATGCGCTGGATTTGAAAAATAGCGATGTAAAAGAAATTTTCGCACTCGGTGGCGAGAAAGTGGATGCCGTCGATGTACCATTGATTTTAACGAAAACGCCGGAACCAGACGATGAAGGGGCAGAAGCCAATATCCCATTGGCAAACGACCAATTGGAGCGCTTCTTGAACGGGCTGATCACCTTCAACCGCGGACCGAAACCCGGCGACTCCGGCCCGCCCGAAGTAAGCGGCGAGCACATCAACAACCTGGTCTTGAAAAAGCTACGCATCGCGCTGGAATTGACGAGCGAAGACTTGCTCGATTTATGGAAGCTGGCCGGGATCAACGTCTCCAAAGGCGAACTCGGCGCCTTTCTCCGGAAAGAAGGCCATAAAAACTATAAGGAACTGGACGACCAGCTCATGCGCACTCTCCTTAAAGGCATCACGCTCAATTATCGTCCATAACGAAAAGCCGCGGCATCCCAAATCGGGTGCTGCGGCTTTTTGCTTGGTGCTTACTCGCCGCCGCTCGTATAGCGGTTGTCGCCCATCGTGTAGTTGGCGCTATCGCCAGGCTTGGCGTCGGGATGCGTCGGCTTGTCATAATAGGCAGAAGCCCTGCGCCGGCGGTCGACGATAAAGCCAAGGCCCACCACAATAGCGATCGGAACCAGGAAATAGAACGTGCAATTCCTCCTTTTTAGTGGGGTGTTCGCAAATGAAACAAGTAAAAATAATTAAATAAGTATGCGAGCAGATATCTTCATTGATGACTCCATCACCAAGCAGCCGTCTCCCGCTTAGGGCAGGCCTCCCGCAATGAGCCAATGAATTGGCGAAAGGAAGTTGAGCCCATTCATTTGCGACGCATCTGCTCGCAGATGTGGGAGCAGCTCTTTATTCGTGATGCTTGAGCATAGCGAAAGTTGAGAACGGGTTTGTGCGCGGTTCGGCTTTTACATTCCACTGACTTTTGTAAGTGATGAAGCATCTCTTTTTCTTATTTTCATCTGCTGGTGGGAGACGCTTATTTAGATATGGCAATTATAAAGATGTTATAACTTTTACCTTTCATCTTGGAAGGATATATAAAATTATTGACACAAATTCCAATGGAAGAAAACATGCCTTCCATTCTAAAGCTAGAGATGAAGCGGAAGGGAGGCGACGCCTGGGGGACCGCGCGGGCTGGCGAGACAAATGTGCCGCGCTCTTTGCGGCACATTGGCTCAACACCCGCCCCATCCCCGGGCAGCTGAAAGCGCGACGTCCTGTCGCATCAGCTGCATGACTCGCATCCTGCGAGCCCCAATCGTCCTCCCTGAAGCGGAATCTCAAACATGAAGAATTTACTATAAGGGCTGGGTTTGATTTTATTTATACAATCCAATCCATAAGAAAAAGCGCACCACAAAGGGAGCGCTTTTTATATCATGTAATGGATGCTTCATAGATTTCTTTGATGGACTTCTCGAGCATCGTGTTGAACTCTTCATCCGACTGGTCAGCGCTCAAACCTTCTGACAAGGCGCGTGAGAAGCTGGCAATCAATCCTTTGTTTTCAGCAAGCTTCTGGTTCGCCTGCTCGCGCGGATATCCGCCGGACAATGCCACAACACGCACGACACGAGGGTGGTCGATCAATTCTTTATAGAAATTCGCCAGCGTCGGAATCGTCAATTTCAACATGACGTACTCGTCGTCGCTAAGCTTATCAAGATGGCTGAGGATTTCATCATTCAGCATGGCCTCGATGCGTTCTTTGTCTGCGCTGTTGATGTCAACTTCCGGCTCGATGATCGGCACGAGTCCAGCAGCGATGACTTCTTTCGCCACTTCGAATTGCTGGTCGACGACTTGCTTGATGCCTTCCGCATTCGGTTCTTTGATGACGGAGCGCATCTTCGTGCCGAAGACATTGCGTTCAACCGCACGTTTCAACAATTCGTTCAAATTCGGGTTCGGCTTCATCAATTGAACGCCGTTCTGTTCGTCAGCCAAGCCTTTATCGATTTTAAGGAAGGGAACGACGCCTTTCGCGTCCCATAGATAATTACTTGTATATTTGCCGTATACTTCGCGGTCCATCGTCTGTTCAAACAGGATGGCGCCTAGCACATAATCCGACGAAAATGCCGGGGCCGTCATGATGCGCGTTCTCATTTCGTGAATCAGGTCGTACATTTCATCTTCGTTGGAGTAAGCATCTTCATTAACACCATAAAGTTTTAACGCTTTTGGCGTGCTGCCACCGCTTTGGTCGAGTGCAGCGATAAAGCCTTTGCCGTTCTTCATTACTTCAAATTGTTTTGTGTTCATCGTCTCAGCTCCTTAGATTAAGAAATTTTGACTCCATTAATCCTGTTCCCTGCTAAGTGTACCAATAATCGGGTTTTTCATCAAAAAAAGATTTCAGAATTGTCGTGCATGTTAGTCGCCAGTGGTACCGTCTGGATTTTTGGCTGTTTCAAAGTCGAAGCGGACGCCTGTCATCTGCTCGGATACGTCCCATAGTTTTCGGGCAAGCGCTTCGTCGACGGCCGTCGGGTGGGGCGTATCCAGGGCGGGATAGCCTTTTCTGCGTCCTTTGCCGGCAGGGCCGATGTATTCGCCGCCAGTGAGATCCGGTTCTGTTGCGGCGTGGACGGTGGCGAGCGCTCCCATGTCCGGCGGCTGCAGAAAGCGGTTGGCGAAATCCCTCAGCAAGACCGGCGCATCGTATTTGCCGATCTTGAAGATATTGGTGGCGGAAACACCAGGGTGGCAGGCGACGCTGATCGTCTGGATGTGGTGCTTTTTCAGCCGCCGGTCGAGTTCCATCGCAAATAGCATATTGGCGAGCTTGCTTTGGTTGTAGAATTTTTTCGGGCGATAGCCTTTCGATCCGTCAAGATTATCGAAATCGATGGTGCCGCGGTTATGCGCCAGGCTGCCGAGCGTGATGACGCGCGAGCCTGGGGTTTTCGCGAGCAGCGGAAGAAGGTGGGCGGTCAACGCGAAATGGCCGAGGTAATTGCTGCCGAACTGCAATTCAAAGCCGTCTTTCGTTTTTCCGTAAGGCGGCATCATGATCCCCGCATTATTGACCAGTAAATCGAGTGAACGGAAATGCTTTTTATAGCTGACGGCAAAATGACGGACGCTTGCGAGATCGGCCAAGTCGAGCTTCAGGACGGCGACCGTCGCTTCCGGATGGTAATCGAGGATCTCCCGTTTAGCGTTTTCGCCTTTGACCAGGTCGCGGACTGCCAGTAGGATCGAGAAGCCCCGACCGGCGAGCATGTTGGCGGCTTCCCATCCGATGCCGCTATTGCCGCCTGTGATAATGGCGATTTTATGATGGACGTCCTCCAAGAAATCAGCTCCCCTTTTAAAAAATAAATGCTGCGTAAAGCTTCTTTTTCTATCTAGTTTACCCCATTTGAAAATTGAAACCGCATACATTCGAGAAAAACCGAAAATCTTGTGAAAAGATCATCAAATTGTCTAAATTTTTACACAACAAAGCTCGCTGATGTGTTAGAGTAATTCAATAATCAAAATGAAGAGGGTGAATCAGATGGCAAAAAACATCACAGAGCTGGAAAGGGAAGTCGTTGCTAAAGAGGTGACCGTGGCCGATATTATGGTCGCCAATCAGGCGCTGAAGGATGTCATCATCCGGACGCCCTTACAGCGCAACGAGATTCTTTCGGCACGTTATGGCTGCAATGTCTTTTTGAAGCGTGAAGACCAGCAAGTGGTCCGATCGTTCAAATTGCGCGGCGCCTATAATTTCATCCGCAGCATGACCGAGTCCGAACGCTCCAAAGGCGTCGTCTGTGCGAGCGCAGGCAACCATGCGCAAGGCGTTGCATATTCCTGCAAGGCGCTCGGCATCGAAGGCAAGATCTTCATGCCGCTTACGACACCGAGCCAGAAAGTCTCTCAAGTGAAACGCTTTGGCGGCGAGTATGTAGAAGTCGTCTTAATCGGCGATAGCTTTGATGATGCCTTTGCTGCAGCGATGGAAGTCTGTTCGGAAGAAGGCAAGACCTTCGTCCATCCATTCAATACGGAAGCTGTGATCGCAGGGCAAGGAACAGTCGCAGTCGAAGTGCTCAATGATATGCAGGAACCGGTCGATTACATGTTTTGCGCAATCGGCGGCGGGGGATTGGCGTCTGGCGTCGGAACGTATTTGAAAGGCGTTTCTCCTGCAACGAAACTGATCGGCGTCGAACCGGAAGGCGCGGCGAGCATGAAAGCTTCCCTTAAGGAAGGCCAAGTGACCCGTCTAGATACGATCGATACGTTTGTCGACGGGGCGGCGGTCAAGCAAGTCGGGGATTTATCGATGGCGATCTGCCAAAAAGTACTGGATGACATCGTGCCGGTCCCAGAAGGCAAAGTGTGTACGACTATCCTTGAGCTATATAACGAAAATGCCATCGTCGCAGAACCGGCCGGCGCGTTATCGGTAGCGGCACTCGACTTTTACCGGGAAGAAATCCGCGGGAAAAATGTTGTCTGCGTTGTCAGCGGTGGCAATAACGATATCGAACGCATGCAGGAAATCAAAGAAAAGTCCTTGATCTATGAAGGATTGAAGCATTATTTCATCGTGACCTTCCCGCAGCGTGCGGGTGCCCTCCGGAAATTCATGGGAGACGTGCTTGGTGAACAGGATGACATCACCCACTTCGAGTACACAAAACGAAATAACCGGGAACACGGACCCGTCTTGGTGGGGATCGAATTGAAAGACCCGGCAGATTACGGGCCGCTCGTTGAACGCATGGCGAAAAACGGCTTTCCGTATAAAGACATCAATAACGATTCATTGCTGTTCAATTTGCTGATCTGATGGCTGTGCTTTCTGCCGTGCATGTGGGGCAGGGAACACAGTTTTTTCATACCTGGCGAATTATTAAGCTTTTGATTCACTTAGACTAAAAGAAATCATTTCCTATCAATAATAAACAGAAAGATGATAATAAAATATTAATTTAAATATTCAGTAATTTAGGGTTTACAAGAAATGTGAAATATTGTAGGCTGATACTATCACATTATCTTATACAAAATATCAATTGCCATCTTTATTAGCGCTTTATGGGAAGATGGCATCAATAAAATTGAATGGCTACTTCCGGATAAGGCAGGGAACCAGGATTGCCGGTTCTGTGCAGTTGGAAACTTAAGCTTTGGTTGAATGTGACAGACTATAGTGCTGTGCGCAGCGCCGGAAATATTCTCCTCTGGATAGAGGAGTCTGTTCCGGTGCTTTTTTAGTACGGAATAAAGGGAGAGAAGGTTATGGAAGAAAGGGAAGGGCTTGTCGAGCCGTTGGGGAACGCTTGGCAAGAACCAGAAACATCAATGAAGGGCCGCCCTGGGTTCAGCGGCGGGACTGGGGGAACGATTCGTTTTCTTGGATACGATAGCGGGGGGCGTGCGGTCAATCAAGTGGAGCTCTGGCTGACTCGGGAAGAACTGTCTGTATTTATCGAGGCACTGGTCACCCACCCGATGCCACTGCCGACGGATTACCTGCAGACGGCTGAACCCCGGGACGATGGATTTTGTGTCCGGATCCGTTCCCATGAATCACCGAAAGTATTCGTTTCAAGGCTGAGTTCGGCGATTGGCTGTCTCGAGCAGCCGGCGTAAACAATCCAAATCAAGTGGAAGGCGGTAGTTTAAATGGATAATCGGAGTGACCTGATCAAACTGGGTGATGAAGACATTTACCTGATTCTATACTTGTGGAAAGTAAAAGGCTGTGAAACAAAAGAATTGGCACAGCGCTTCCATATCAGCGCCGATTCTGTGGATGATTTGCTGTCAGGGCATGCGAGGAGAGATTGCTACAGGGACTTCAACCGGATTGAAAAATATTTGGTGGAAACTTACTGAGCGGTAAATTTATGATGGGGAGTGTTCAATATGGGGAACCGCAACGAGATGAAGAAAATCAGCGCTGCTTTTGCAGCCCGCTATGAGCGCTTTATAAAAGGCTATCAGCAGTATAAAGCGGAACACATCCGGCAGCATACTGATGGGGAGGTCGAACGCTATGACAACAGCACACGAACTGAACAGGCTCAGCGATGAGGCCGTCTACAGCATCTTGTATTTCTATCATATTGAAGGATTTCCCGCCGAACACTTAGGCATGAAATATGGCGTCAGCAGTTTGACGATCGAAGGCATCGCCAAAGGCCGATACCGCCCGAAATGCCATGAAAATTTCATGATCGTCGAAGGCATTTTGGAACGCCGCTCGGTGAAGCGGGCCGAAAGCCTCTAAACCTGAAATGAAAACCGAAAAAGCCGGAAGCCCATTCAAACGGGTTTCCGGCTTTTATCTTGCTCACTCAAGTGCTTTGTCCGTCAGGTATCCGTAGCCTTGCGCTTCCATCTCTTCGAGTGGAACGAAACGCAGTGCTGCACTGTTCATGCAATAGCGCAAACCGCCGGCATCTTCCGGCCCGTCTTCAAAGACATGCCCCAAATGGCTGTCGCCTGTGCGGCTCCGGATTTCCGTCTGCATGCCGAACAGGGAAAGATCATCATGTTCGGTCACGACTGCGGGATCGATCGGCTTCGTAAAGCTTGGCCAGCCGGTCCCCGAATCGTATTTGTCTTTGGACGAAAAGAGCGGCTCACCGGTGACGATGTCGACATAGATACCCGGCTCGTAAAAACCATCGTATTCATTATCGAATGCGGCCTCTGTCCCGTCTTCCTGTGTGACGCGGTATTGTTCATCCGTCAGCATCTCACGGATTTCCCCTTCATCAGGTTTCGGGTAATCGGCCGGATCGACCAATTGCGGGACTTCCTGGTCTTCGAGGCTCGTGAAGTCGACATGGCAATAGCCATCGGGGTTTTTTTCCAAATAGTCTTGATGGTAGTTTTCGGCAAGATAATAATTCCTCAGCGGCTCGACTTCCGTGACAATCGGTTTCTCGTATTTTTGCTGCTCTTCGGCGATGGCTTTGTCGATCGTGCTTACCGCTGCAGGATCATCGTAGAAGATAGCGGTCCGGTATTGATTGCCGCGGTCGTTGCCTTGCTGGTCGACGAGTGTCGGGTCGATGATGAGGAAATAGCGGTCAAGCAATTCTTCAAGCGATACACGTTCGGGGTCATAGCGCAAATGGACGGTTTCGGCATAGCCGGTATCGCCTGTCAGCACCTCTTCGTAAGTCGGGTCTTCGATGGTGCCCCCGGCATAGCCCGACGTCACATCGTAAACACCATAGATGCGTGCCATATAGGCTTCGACGCCCCAGAAGCAGCCGCCCGCAAACCAAATGTCTTCCAGGTTTTCCGTATCGAATTCGAGCTCTTCGTTCGGGTTGTCGGGAAAACGGGATTCTGAAGAAGAGGCGGTGCTTGAGTCGCTGACCGCTTCACTTGAACAGCCAGCCAGCAGCAATAATAATAAGAGCACAGGCAGAAAATATCGTTTCATCGGGGGTTCCGCCTTTCTAGCGAATCGAATTCATCAATTCGAGTATCTCGTAGTTGGTCACATGGCCGGTGCGTCGTTCGGTGATCCTGCCGTCAGAGCCGATCCAGACAGAACTGGGGTAAGCTTCCATCTCGTATTGGCCATATACTTCTCCTCCCTCATCAAGCAGGACGATGAAATCACCGTCATGGTCGATGCTTGAGAACCAGGCTTTGAATTCATTGGCATTTCGTTCGGCGTACGTTCCAGGGGAGACGACCGTCAGGACAGTGAAATCTTCTTCGCTTTCGATCAGTTCTTCCATTTCGTTCAAGCCCGAAAGGCAAATGGAGCACCAGGAAGCCCAGAAGTGGAGGTAGACTTTCTTGCCCCGGTAATCATCGAGGTGATGGACAGTGCCGTTGAGGTCAGGCAATGCAAAGTCAGGCGCTGCAGGTCCGCGGTTTTCCGATAAAGCTTCCGAACAGGAAGTGAAGGCAAGCAGAAGGGCGGCTAGTATAAGCAGCCGAAGTGGTAGTTTCATGGTGATCATCCTTCCAGGTGGGGGCTCAGCAAGGGTTTGGCGTTTTCTTGCTTGACTTGCTATCTATTTGAGCTATTCCCCAATCAAGGGCCCTTGAACCCTGGAACTGCAAGGATTTGGCATACTTATCGGCAAAGCCGGGTAAACTGAGTGTAAGTAAAAATATAGGGGCGGTTGGATGGATAAGGAAACGAAATTATCAGGGTTTGCTTTTATTGTGCTTCTATTCGGGCTTGGGCTTGCAGCTTTATTCATTGTCTTGTTCGCGGAACTGGCTGATGAAATGCTCGATCAGGAATTGGCGGTATTCGATGCGGTCACCATCCGATTGCTCGAAGCGATCGGGAGCAGCTGGATGGATACGGCAATGTTCATCATTACAGAACTCGGGTCAGTGTGGTTTCTTGTATTATTGTCGATTGGCGTCTTATGGATATTGGGAGTCAGGATGCGCGACAAATGGGGCGTCTTGTTCTATTTGGTGGCGGTTGGCGGCGGCTCGCTGTTAACGGTTTTGTTGAAGCATTTCTTCAGCAGGGAGCGGCCGAGCATCAATGAAACAATCGATGCGGTCGGCTATAGTTTCCCGAGCGGCCATTCGATGGGGTCACTAATCTTCTATGGTTTCCTCATTTACCTGGTTATCCGGACGCGGCAGAAACCGTGGCTGCAATGGGTATCCGTTTTCGGGCTCGGTGTGCTGATCGTGCTGATCGGCATCAGCCGGATCTATCTGGGCGCGCATTTTCCAAGCGATGTCTTGGCAGGCTATATCGCCGGTACCATCTGGCTTGTGCTGAGCCTGGTGGCGCTTGAATGGATCCAATGGCAGCAGCGAAGCCCGGTGCCGGCTGTCACAGCTTTGCGGAAAGTATTGGCACCGCTTTACCGGGCCGTCATCGATAAATTATAAGTACCAAGCTGCCGGTTTTGCCGGCGGCTTTTTTTAAGATTGAGACAGCCGGGACACTGGGGGAGTTTCCATCCCCTAGGGGACGCGCTTGTCTCAAACGAGGGCAGTTGAATTGAACCTGAATGCAGGATCCCGATCAGTTAGGTTGTCCTGGTCGGATTGATGGTGTTCCTTAATGCCATCTTAGTTTTATTCGTTAGCCGGCGCAACTAAAAATAACTGAAAAATCAAACAATTATGTGGCGTTTTTCTTTATAAGGGCGTATGATCGAAGAAAAGGAGGTGCCCTTGAGATGACCGATATTGTTGGGCTCTTGCCCATGCTCATTTTCGGCGGGATAGCTGTTGTCATCATCGGGATGGTATTCTCATTCAAAAATTGGACACATTAACGGGGAATATGGAAGCGGTTCTTGGAAAATCCTGCACAGGATAGACGGGTGCGGGATTTTTTAGTGCTCGAAAAGGGATTTTCGCATCTTTGCCGAGTGAAAAACAAGGAAAGAATCAAAGAGGCAAGGCGGGGATTGGATGGATGAATTGAATTCTGGAGCTTTGATCATCGGTGGTGTGGCATTGCTATTGGTGTTCCTCGGGTTTTATATGCTGCAGGGAAAAGGCGCATTTTTGATCGCTGGCTATAACACGATGCCTAAAGAAGAAAAGTCGATATACGACGGTCCCGCCATGGCCCGTTTTGTCGGGAAACTCCTATTCGCCTTGGCATTCAGCATGCTGTTCTGGCTTGCTGGCATGCTGCTTGAGAAAAATTGGATGTTCTATATCGGTGTGGCCTTGTTTCTGGGGTTTACCGGAGGGGCTTTGATTTATATGAATACAGGCGGGCGATTTTTGAAACAGCCGCCTGCCAGCGAGCATGAAAAAAACAAGTAAGGCGAGGAGAGGCATCGCCTTACTTGTTTTTTTGGCTGATGGAGCGCCCGCTGCGCCCAAGCGCGTAGTAGATGCCGTGTTGCAGGCTTTGCAATGCTTCGAATTTCGACAGGTCCTGCATCGTCCGCGTAATGATCATGGCAAGCTCGGGCGAGACACCGACCAGAATGGTCTCTGTGCCGAGCAAGCGCGCGGCTGCGGCCAATTTATCGATCAGTTGCGCGGTATGCTCTGAAATATGGCGGTTCAATCCTGTCAGGTCGAGAAGCAAAAATTCCGCTTTATGTCTGGGCAGTTCGGTTAATGTATTGTTGATCAAGTCTTCTGTGCGGTCTTCGTCATAGCTTCCGATCATCGGCACGACGATAATTCCTTCAAGCACCGGGATGACGGGGGAAGAAAGTTCGCGCACCAGTTTCTGGAGCATTTGGGTCTTTTCATCGACCATCTCCTCAAGCTGGCGGATCTGCTTGTCTTCCTGGCGTCTCGCAAGTTCCCGGATGTTTTGCTGTACAGTAACGTCCGACGGATAATATTCCACAATGCTGTAAGGCTGTTCGTCATTTTGATAGCGAATGGTCCGGTACCAGAAATTCTGGCCGAACAATCCCGTCAAGACGCCTGCGTAATGGGATGGGACGAAAATCCCTTTGGTGCCTTTATGGTTCAATTGGTTCATCTTGAATTCCCAATCATCCTGTATATGCATCGTGAACGTGTATTGCTCGATGTCCATCTCGACGATCTCCACTTTGCCCCAGCCGGCCGGGGCATAGGTATTGGAGATCCACTCGACGACATTGCTGGCATCGATATTCTTCAATTCCCGGAAGCCCTCTCCGACGACGATGCCTTGCCTGAACCCTGTCGTCTCAAGCACCAGGTCGGTGGCTTCGGCGCCGGTGATTTCCCGGATCGTGTCGAAAAAGGTTTCCATGGCGGAAGTCCAGAAAAAGACGACATCGCCCCCATCGAAGAGCACTTCCCCGGTTTCCAGATCCCATTTCAACTCGGCTGCGCCGACTGTGATTTCTTTTTTCATGGTTGTATCCTCCGCTTCATTCTATATAGGCAGTGCCAGTTGATGGCAGTTGTTTCAGTATTCCCTGAGTACATGGAAATTATGCATCGAACTGGAAGAGCCTTGCATTGAAAAATAAAAAAAGCCGGGAATTGTTATTTCCGGGCTTTTTTATCGCCATAAAAAGATATTGCAGAAATGCTCTGGTCTTTCATCAAGTAGCCATGGCAATGCATCAGCCGCTCGCGCAAGCTCTCCGAAACCCGGTGCGCATCGTATGCACAGATGGAGATGACTTTCCGTTGGGTGGCGGAGCGGTCAATTTCCGTTTCATATTCGATGATTTCCTGGCTGATGTCTTCCTGGCTGCCCCATTCGATATGGCCCCATGTCCGGCACTGCCGGCCATCGGCAGTGAAAGACCCGACAACGCTTTCGAAGTATTCCAGAATGGCCGTGGGATGGAAGTTCCCTTTGCGCCAATAGAAATCGAAGTTATTGACGTAGTGGATTAATTCCAATTCCTCAGCAGACAACACTTGCTGGAGCTTTTTCTGGATCTGGGGATAGACCCGGGGGTTCTCGACGAACAGGACACAGTCGCCATTCTGGACGCCATCCAGGACATAAGACACGGCATTTTCTATATAAGGATCTGTTTGTTCGGTCAGGTAAAAGATATGCGCATAATCGGTATGGCGCAAGGTTTCTGTAAAGTCGCTCATTTTTTGGTTCATTTTATTCCCTCCATGTAACACGTTTTCCAATTAGTGATAAGATTTGTCTTCAGCCTGGAATAGGATGGCTGGAAGTGAAAAAAATGACAGCACTTGTGTACCTCTTGCTAGTATATACTACAAGGTGCATTCACGTCGCTTCTAAGCCGTCCGCCCTTGTGCATGTTTGAATGCCGTGCAGTTAAGGGAATGACTGCAGGCAAGGGAGGCGTATACATGGGCATTTTCGATAAACAAGCATTAGCTGAAAAACATCTATTGATCACGGGCGCAACAGGCGGCATCGGCTGGGAAACGGCCAAGGCAGTTGCACAGATGGGGGCGAAACTGACGGTTACGGGGCGTGATGCGGATAAACTGAAGCAATTGGAAAAAGAATTGAAGGGCATGATGGATGGCAGGCGGCTGCATGTCCACGCGGCGGATCTGACGGATCCCGGCGACCGAAAACAGCTGGTCGAAACCGCTGAAGCGAAGCTCGGGTTTATTGGCGGCTTGGTCAATTCAGCCGGAGCGGCTGGCGGAAAGCAAGTGGAAGAACTGGACCAGGAATTTCTGGAGCATCTGATGAACATCAATTACACATCCACTTTTTTGCTGACGCAACTGGTGTACCGGCGCATGATGGAAGAAGGCCGAGGGGACATCGTCAATCTCGCTTCTCTTTCGGGGCTTCGCGGCACGGCCGGAAACACGGCTTATGCGGCAAGCAAATTCGCGGTGGTCGGTTGGACGCAATCCATGGCCTTGGAGGCGATTGAGCATGGCATCCGCGTCAATGCAGTATGCCCGGGATATGTCGATACGGAAATGGCGAGGGCCAGCATCCAGAGAAAAGCGGAGCGCAAAGGGATTCCATTTGCGCAGGCGATGGAAGAAGCGGAGGCAGGGATCCCCTCGCACCGGCTGTCAACTCCTCAGGAAGTCGCCCGAACGATTGCATTCCTGCTAACAGATGCCGCACCGAATATCGTCGGGGAATCGGTGAAGATTTCCGGCGGCAGCGTCATGAGATGAAAAAAGCTGGGCTCAGATTTCTGAGCCCAGCTTTTTCATTGTTCGATATAGTCCAGGGCATTGTCTTCGATCACGGTATCCGAAATACGCAATTGATCGAGCGCATCGCCGATATAAGGCTCACAATCCGCGCTATCGATTTTTTCACCGCTTTCGATCGAATAGCATTCACCAGAACCGGGGGGCGAGGTCAGGTCCGGCTTGAAGTACACATCGCCTTTCCGGAACGAGCCGTCGCGGAAAACGACGGGCTTTTCGGTGCCCGACAGCAAGGAATTGCCGAGCATGAAACCTTGGTCGATGCCTGCAAGCTCCAGGATGGTCGGCGCCAAATCGATTTGTCCGCCGGCGGTCTCGACCGTTTCGCCTTCCGGCAGGTTTGGCGGCTTGATCCATAGCGGGACAGTCCGGAACAATTCAAACTGCTCCGTCGCTCCGTTGGCGTCTAGCTTATTTGCCATCTCGCGGCCTTTTTCAGTCAATCCGCTGTCGTGGTCGCCATAGAAAATGACGAGCGAATCGTCCCACATGCCCTGCTGTTTCAATTCGTCGACGAGCACCTCGACTGCGCCATCGACATAATGGATGGTGTGGTAATAATTCCGGACCAATTCGTCTTCATAGCCCGGCAAGGCCAATTGTTTTTTGTCTTCTGGAATCTTAAAGGGGATATGGCTGCTCAAGGCAATCATGAACGCATAATACGGTTCTTCCAGCTTTTGGATGTGCTCGATCGATGTCCGGAAGAAATCCTCATCATTGATCGCCATGCCGATCTTTTCCGTATCGGGGTAATCCTTTTCGCTGAAGAAGCGGGAAAAGCCGATATTCCCATAGACAGTATTGCGGTTCCAGAAGCTCGCTTCATAGGCATGCATGGCAGCTGTATCATAGCCGCTTTTCCGCAAAGCTTCCGGAAGCGGCGCGAATGTGCTGTCTGGGAACCGCGTATAGACAGAACCAGTGCGCAATGGATGCAGCGAGGTGTTGATGACGAATTCCGCGTCCGATGTGCGCCCTTCATGGGTCTGGTGATGGAAGGAAGGGAAGTACAGCATCTCTTCCTCAAGTTCATTCAAATAAGGCGTGACTTCTTCGCCGCCGATCTCCTGGCCGATGACAGAGCTCTGCAGGGATTCCAACTGAACGAGAATAATATTCGGCTGCTCGCCGTTGTTTTCAGTGTTGATTTCTGCGGCAGCTTCTTGGAGCAGGGCTTTGTCCCGATCGGATGGTTCGGGCTCACGGAAAATGGAAACGACGCCTTTTCCGAAATCATAGCCATGGTAGCCCCAAAATCCCAGCTCATAGTATTCACGCATATTGCTGGTGGCATCTCCTGTCAGCCAGCGTTCGCCTTTTGCAATGCTCGTGAGAAGCGGGGCGGCAAATATTAGCAGCCCGATTGCAGCGATCGCCGCTGCCAGTTTGCCGTTCTTGGTCTGCCTTGGTGCTATGCTGCGCTTTTTCAAGGCGAAAATGAAAGCGAGGAACAGCAGGAAGTCAGCAAAAAAGAAAAAGTCCGTCCAGCGGATCAAACTCAAAAAACCGCCGCCTACGTCATTCATTTGCGTCATCGAGGGAATCAATTGAACGGATAATAGATCCCCGAAATAGCGGTAATACCAGACGTCCGAAATCAGCAGGATGCTGTGCAGCGCCAAAAGCGACAGTAAAATCCAGCGCCGCTTGCGGGCATCAATGAGCAAAGTCCAGCTTGAAAGAATCAATGCGCTCGAGAAGCTGATCAGGAAAAAGCCGAAGCTGAACGGGGTATCGGTGTATAAGCTGAAGAGAAATAATTTAAATGCGGAAAAGGCCAAATAGACCCAGTAATCGATTGTTTTCATGGTCGTTCTCCTTTTCTGGCGGTGAGGACCTTTCCTATTCACTACCTGTAAACAGCCCTTCGGAAACATCGGCGGGAAAAAAGACAAAAGAGGCTGCCCCAAGAGCCCTGTTTCATGAGCTCTTGGAACAGCCTCTTCTCTTAAATCCAGCCGCGTGCTTCCATCGCTTGTGCGATGCGTTCAACAGCGACCAAATACGCTGCTTCGCGCATCGTGCAGCCTTTTTGTTCTTTCATTTCGTAGACATCATCGAAAGCCTCAGTCATTTCGGTGTGGAGCCGTTCATTCACTTCCTGTTCGGTCCAGCGCAGATGGGTTGTATTTTGCACCCATTCGAAATAGGAAACCGTGACGCCTCCAGCGTTGCAAAGAATATCCGGAATGACGGTGACGCCGTTCTTTTCCATCGCGGCATTGCCGTCCGGTGTCGTTGGGCCATTCGCTGCTTCTGCCACGATTTTCGCGCGAATGGTCGGGCCGGTGACTGAAGTGATCTGGTTTTCAAGCGCTGCGGGCACCAATATGTCCACATCGGCTGCGAATAAATCGTCGTTGCTGAGCGATTCGTAGCCGTTGTATCCGGCTACTGTGCCGGTCGTCTGGGCGTAGCCGATTAACTCTTCGATCGGGAGCCCGTCTTTATGGTAGAGGCCGCCGCCAGCGTCGACGATACCGAGCACTTTCACGCCGCGCTCATGCAAGAGTTTGGCGGTGATCGATCCGACATTCCCGAAGCCTTGGACGACTGCGGTCATGCCTTCGAGTTCGAGCCCCAGTTTCTTGGCGGCATCTTCGATGGTGAAGACGACGCCGCGGCCGGTCGCTTCGACGCGGCCTTCCGATCCTCCGAGGATCAAAGGCTTGCCGGTGATTGTACCGGGCACATTTTTCCCTTTCAGGCGGGAAAATTCATCGATCATCCATCCCATGATCTGAGGCGTCGTGTTGACGTCGGGGGCCGGAATATCTTTTTCAGGCCCCATGATCGGTTCGAGTTCGCGGATAAAGCCGCGGGACAATTCCTCGAGTTCCCGTTCGGACAGCTCTTTCGGATTGACGACGATTCCGCCTTTGCCGCCGCCGTATGGGATTCCGAGAATGGCCGCTTTCATCGACATCCAAATCGATAAGGCTGCGACTTCGTCTTCTGTCACGCCCGGGTGGAACCGGACGCCGCCTTTTGTCGGGCCGAGCACGTCCAAATGCTGGGAGCGATAGCCTTCAAATTCGCGATACGTCCCGTCATCCATGCGTACCGGAATCGACACTTTCAAGATGCGCTTCGGCTTTTTGAGGATTTCGTACACTCCTTGTGGCAAGTCGAGTTCCTGCGTCGCCACTTCGAGCATGCGCTGGACGATTTCGAGCGGGTTCGAAAGCTCGACGCCGTTTCTCACTTCTTTCGCAGGCATTTCCTGCTTCAAGTCTTCTGCTACTTCTTCTTGGCGATGTTCCTGTTGTGTCATGATATTCTCCTCCTTGGCTGATTTCCTTCTATACTTTATGTCTTCCTATTAAGAATGGCGCTTAAACATTAGAAGGGGAGGAGAACAACTTAATGGATATCCGTACCGTATAAAAACCAAGGCGATGGAAGCTCGAACGGATGGCCTTCGGGCAGTTTGCCTGCTTGCTTGCGTGTCAGATCCATCCAGACAAAAGCGCCTTCCTCGGAATCAAGGCGGATCTTCTCGAGTGGTGCGTGCAAAGTTTCCCATAATCCCGGCTGTTCGAATAAATCTTCCCAAGGGTAAAGCGTATGCAAGTAATCGTATTTTTTCACATCGTGCTTGGTGATGACGATCCGGTCACCGTCCGGATTTTCATAGAAGTCCCATTGTTCAAGCGCTTGGCCGGAAAACAGATCCGGGCTTGCCGGGAACGGATAATAGCATTCGAAAGGAAAGACCCGCCCTGAACGGATGTAGACCGACTCGAGCCAGCGCATTTTTTCATCGGCGCTCTCGATTTTGCGCCAAGGCGCTGCGTCGCTTTCGAATGTTTCCACATTCATTGCGATGGCGGAAAATAATTCAGCTTGGCGGGACAGCCCGATTTTTTCAAGTACACGCTGTGCCGGAAGATTAAACTCTTGTGTATTGGCGCCGACAAAACGGATGCCCGGATGATCGAGTGCCCCATCACGGACATGAGCCATCAGCTTGGAGGATAGGCTTTGGCCACGGAAGCGCACATCGCTCCGCATGCGCCCAAGCATGGCATAGCTGCCTGCGAAAATGGTATAGCCGCCGATACTCGCCAGGCGGCCGTCATGGAACAAACCGAACAAACGGTTAGGCCCTGTGGAAATCCGGTCGAATACCCGGATGACATAATCATCGTCGATGCCGGTATCCATGTCCTGCAAAGCTTGTAAATCATCACCGGTCAACTGGCGGATCGTTTCGTTCATGTATCGTCACTCCTTAAGTCATCAATAGTTGCATAATAATTTTAGTGTATTCCGCGCATGACTACAAAGCGGAAACAGTTATCAAACTGAAAATATTTTAAAGGGCATGCTCACCGGAACCGGCAAAGCCCGTGTGGTGATTTGAAAGTCTGGCAGGGGAAACAAGGGATGGCGGCGAACTAATCGAAATAGCAATTAGTTTCCCGGTAGGCTGGATAGCTGGAAAGTTCCGGGAACGATAAGGAGGGAAGGCGTTGGAAAACTGGAAAGCGGTGGAACTGGTCAAAGATCTGTTGTTCGGCTTGGGGCTTTATGCATTGATCACTGTCGTCGGTCTATTTGTGACGATGGCGACTTCTCGCGGATCGGATACGCTGTTATTGAACGATGAAGTAAGAGGCGACATGGCGACAAGCACCTTATTGTGGATGGTGGTCCCCGCTTTTCTATTGTCATTGGGATTGTCGGCATTGAGAAGGATCCGGATGAAAAACGCGGCACTTCGCATAAGCATCGTGTGGGCAGTGCTATTACTCTTTTTGTATTTGGTGGCGGCTTTATGGAGCGGCATTTTCACGGTGCTGATCGCTTCGGTATCGTTTTATCTATTCTTGGTGGCAGTCTTCCTGGGGCCGATCGTCTATTCGTTTTTGAAAAAATTGCCCGCTTGGAAATAAAAGCGCGAGTTTAGTGCTGGAAATGGAAGGGAAAAGAGGACGATACGAAAAGTTCAAGAGGGGGCGAAGAGGTGGCGATCCATCCGCAAATCATTTTTAACGGAAACTGCAAAGAAGTGCTGTCTTATTACGAAGGCGTCTTTGGCGTATCCGATGTTTCCGTCATCCATTATGGCGACAACCCGGGATCGAAACTCGATGAGGATTTAAAGGAATTGATCTTAGAGGCGGCGATTCCGCTTTATGGCAATTACTTATTGCTATCGGACGCGATGCCTGGGAAGCCTGCCACATTCGGCAGTAATTTTCATGTATCCATCCGTTCAGAAGAGCTGGGTGAAATGAAAGCCGATTTCAAGAAGCTGGCAGAAAGCGGCAAAGTGATTTTTGAATTCGAAGAAAGCTATTGGAGCGAAGCATATGGCGTCGTGCAGGATAAATTCGGCGTGCAATGGCAATTCGATTATCGTAAATCTGAAGCCGGAAACACAGAACAAAATTCCGGTGAATAAAAGAAACCCCATCGCTCAAGCGATGGGGTTCTTTAGCTGAAGAAGTTTACGACTGGAATGGGGATGACAGCATTTCGTATAGGGTGGCTGCTGTTTGGAACTCCAGCCCCGCTGAAACAAACCCTCCGACAAAACGGTTATAGAGCGTAATGGCAAAATAGAATCCGATGAACAACAGCGCCGACACGATCAATAGAATCACAAATGTTCTTGTCATCTGGAGTTCCTCCATTTCTAATCATGCAAAGCTTTCGCACAAGCATAGCGGCAGCTAGAAAAATAGTATATTCAGCAAAATGGTCAATACAATCGATAGGATAATGGAAATCAGTAAACTCCCCATACAGGAAATGCGCATAAAAAGACCGCCTTTCTTTCTAATCGCTAAGAGGATGGCTGATAAATGAAAAAGTAATTCGATCCGCTAGTGATGTTTGCAAGTAGTTTACCCGAAAAAAGCGGAAGGCTAACCTTTGAAACTGGGTATGTGGAAGATGTTTGATGTGCCCCGACAGACACGAAAAATGCCATGACTTTGTCGAATTTTGTCATAATTTCTGTATTTCTTAAAAAAACGGATGCTATTTTTAATGTTTTTTGTTACAATCGTGTTACGAATAGATGTCCGGAGGGTAACATGGCTAATTACAATCAGTTTTCAGACAGTAATCCGCATAATGAATCCAATCGAATCGAAGCGGAAAAAAGCGCCGAAACCGGTGCTGAACCGCCAAATTTTCGACCTAATAAAAAAGATCCGCAGCGCCGCAAACTTTGGCTGAAGGCCGGTGGCGGTATTTTACTGTTGGTCATTCTTTGGAATGTGTATTCCTTCGCGAGTTATGTCGCTCCGTGGAGTAATGAACGCTCGATGGCGGATGCCGAACAGGATGAAATCCAGCAATACATTTTCCAAAGCGAGAAGAGCGAGGAAGTGCTCAAAGAAGTGAGCAATTCACTCATCCGCTTGTATGACCACAACTCGCTCACTGAACTCCATATCAATGAGATGGAAGAAAAGTTAGAGCAATTGTCCAAAGAACTCGACACGGACGACCCGCGTCTCGCGCAATTGGAATCCTATCATTTTGCCCAAATCGAGTTGACGCGTGAAATGACCAAGACTTTGCAGAAAAACCATGTCGAAGAAGTACATGAGAGACTCGATGAGATTTTGGACCGCCAAAAAGAGAAGGCGGACGACAAAGCCGAAATCTTGATTTCCCTCATGGAACAAGAAGACATTAGGTACGAACAAAAGGCAGACGGTTCGATCGCCTACGAATAATCTACAAGCGAATAAGCCTCTTCGAAATCCCCAGCGGATCTCGAAGGGGCTTTTTTGTGCGATACGCATATGTCCCGTCTCACGTTTCGATGCGGAAAACCTGTAAAAGTTAGATTGAGAAAAAAGTCCTGTAATTCCAAATGCTGAAAACGGGTATAGGGAGGGAACACCTATTTCTCAAGGAGGCATTTCATGGATACCCAACAATATAAAGTGAAGGCTGGACGCAAAGTGGATTTGGCAGACTGGCCGACACATGAAGATAAAGGAAGCGAATCCGGACACATCGAACAGCAATTGAAGGAAACGATTGAAGAACTGAAAAAATGGCATGTACGGCTTCATGCAGAAGAAGAAAAGGGCATTGTGGTGGCCCTCCAGGCAATGGACGCGGCTGGAAAAGATGAAGCCATCACTTACCTGTTCTCGAACTTGACCGCCCAAGGGCTGAAAGTGACGACGCTCGGAAAACCGACCGAAGAGGAATTGAAGCATGATTATTTATGGCGCTTGCACAAGGCTTTGCCGGAGCGCGGGCAAATCGGCATTTTAAACCGCTCCCATTACGAAGAAGTCATTGCGACGCGTGTCCATAATCTGCTCGAAGAAGAGCCCTTGCCGAATCAATTGATCGACGATGAAGTCTGGAACCGTCGCTACCGCCAGATTAACGAATTTGAGCGGTATATGTTCGAAAACGGTTTTCCGTTCGTGAAATTTTTCTTTAACATTTCCAAAGAAGAACAAACCACGCGCCTCCTCGAGCGGATGAAAAACCCGGAGAAGAATTGGGAGTTTTCCTTCAGCGATGTCGAAGAACGCGAGCATTGGGAGGATTACCAGGACATCTTCGGGGATATGCTGACACACACCTCTACAGATCATGCCCCGTGGTACATATTGCCGGCAGATGATGAAATGTATTCCCGTTTGATCATCGCCCGGGTGATGGTGGAAATGCTGGAGGAAATCAACCCGGAATTGCCTGAGATCAGCGGTGAGCAACAAGACAAGCTCAAGCATTATATCGACAAGCTCGAAAAGGAAGCGGAATGATAAAACCCGAAGCGGCAAATGCTGCTTCGGGTTTTTTGACTGTGATTTATTGAAATAATAGATAATCATTTTCGGAAATGAATTCGTAGCTTAAATCGATGAACAGGAAGCATTCGTCCGATAGCGGGTAGCTGAATGTGCGGATCATTTCCCCTGTTTCGATATCGGCATAGATGTCCGACAGACGGCCTTTATGGCTTGCTTTCATGAGCATCATATTCTCCAGGAAATACGGACGGAAAGCCCAATGGGAACCGATTTGCTGTGCTTCGCCATGCCAGCTTCCGGCTGTTTTCCGGAAGTTGGAGGAGACTTGTTCTCCGTCGCTGTTGCAAATATAGATGCGGAAACTTTCCGCTTCGAAAAGCGGCAGCACTTCCTGGATAAACAGGTCGGCGTAGTCTGGGCTTTGCCATTTGCCCATCAAGCGTTTGAGTTTTTCTTCGGAACGGGCGGTATAGGCCAAGCGTTCGCTGACCATCGCTTTTTCGCGGTGGACAAACTCCTTTACTTGATCGCCCACGTGAATGGACAAGGAATCTGTCGTCAGCAGCTCCGGGTCCGGATGGGCCAGATAATAGCCTTGATAATAATGGCCGCCGTGTTTCCAGGCGAAATACAATTGATGGTTGTCTTCTATATATTCGTATAACAAGCGTGCGCCGATGCGATGGGCAAGCATCGATAAGGAATGGATGATGTCCTGGAATGCATCGGGCTGGTGGTGCCGGCTGATGCTCATATCGATTTTCAGGATATGTGGCCGCAATTGGCGGATGCGGTCGATGTTCGAACTTTTCGCACCGACATGATCGACAGCGATCTGGATGCCGTATGTTTTGAAATACAAGAGCAAGTGGTTGAGTGTATCGAAATCGTCATTGAAATCGTGCTCGGTAATTTCAAGGACGATGCGTTCGAGCGGGAATCCGCGTTTGCGGTATTCGAGCAAGGTTTTCAGGAAATCTTCGCCGTCTCCTGCCATCAGTTGGCGGGCGTTGCGATTGATGAACAACAGGCAGCCGTTGTTTTGCAGCAGCAATTGATCGAGTGCCATTTCGAGCAGCCTTTGGTCCACTTCTGTTTTGAACTCGTCCGGAACTTCCGGGTCGTTGAAGAAATCGCCGAGTGATTTGGTTCCGTCCGGTTCTATGTAGCGGCCGAGCAGTTCGTAACCGATGACGTCGTGTTTAACGGCACTGACGATCGGCTGGAACACCGGCATGATTTTGTCCATATTGTCGATGATGTCTAACGGATCCATAATATCTCTCCTTGCCGTGCACTGTCTTCTTCTATTTTAATCTTAATTTTTCCAGCATTCAATTGAAGCTTTTGAAACACCGTTCAAATGACGAATATTCCGTGAATGAAAAGATACTGTAAATCCAGCCAGAAGTGCTTGCTTTTCTATGATGGCACCCCCTATAATGTGAGTCGCTGCCTTGCCTCATCGCCTTCAACGGAATGCAGGCATCGCTCATTACCATTAGATGAACGGAGAATATGAAATGGACAAATTTTACCGCCTCGGGGCAATTTTCATTGCTTCCATTGTTATGGCGATCGCTTTTAATATGTTTTTACTGCCACATGAAATTCTATCAGGGGGCGTCACCGGCATCGCCATGATCTTCGGTTTGATGACGCCGATCAACTCAGGGATCTGGCTGATCTTGCTGAACTTGCCGATTTTGGTCATCGGTTGGATGAAGCTCGGCAAGACCTTTATCGGCAACAGCATTTTTTCAGTAGCTGTCACGTCAATTGCCATGCTTTATATCCCGATTGTCCAAGTGACACAAGATGCACTATTGTCATCGGTCTTCGGTGGCGTCATTTCAGGCGCTGCAGTCGGGATCATCATCCGCTTTTACGGATCGACCGGCGGCTTTGATGTCATCGGCCTGTTGCTGACAATGAAGCGCGACATCCCGCTTGGCTTCATGGTTTTCACGTTGAACAGCGGCGTCGTTTTCATCTCGGGCTTTATCTTCAACTGGGAGCTCGCGATGTATACGATGGCATCGATCTATATCACTGGCATCGTCGTTGACCGCATCCACACGCGCCATATCAAGCTCAGCTTGATGGTGGTGACGGCAAAAGGCGACGAAGTGAAGAAGAAGCTATTGACGAACCTCTACCGCGGCATCACGGTAACGGACGGGGAAGGCGCTTATACCGGCGCCAAGGTGAAGGTGCTGCATAGCGTCATCACCCGTTACGAACTGGCATTTGTCCGCCCCTTGATCCGGGAAATCGATCCGAATGCCTTCGTCAGCATCACCGAGACGATGGAAGTGGTCGGGAACTTCCGGCGAGACGAAAACTATAAGAAAAATCCGATGTAATGGGAAAAAGCCGTCCGGAAAAAGTGCGAAGACACTTTTTGGGGCGGCTTTTCCAGTGTTTGCTGAATCCCATGCACGCAAGAAAGCTACTGTGCTTCCTCAACAAAAACGCGGTACAACACTTCATCGAACAATGCCATATCATGTCCCGGATAAATCTCGCGGTGCTGGGAGTTGCGGCGCTTTAGAGAATTGGCCAGCAGGAAATGATCGATTTTCCTGAATGCTTCTACGGCCGGTTCGAGCTTTTTGGAACTGCGCAATTGAACCGATGGGCCATCTTCGAACTCTTCGAATGCGACTTCCGGAAGCAGCGGGAACTTGCGCTCTTTGTGGATCAAGTTGAACGCGCGGTCGATCGTTTCGTTATCGATGAAATCCGGCTGGCGGATCATCAGCGAGAAAGTCGCCGGCAGCCCGTCCTGGTTTTCTGCGTGATGAAGGGTTTCCGGCGGATAAATCGAGTAATCCGCAAACCCTGGCGGACAATAGCCGTGCCCTGGAATGGTCCGAACCGCTTCCGATAGGGCAGTCAATACACGAAGGCGTTCATGGAAATCCTCAGACCCGACGCTTCCACGGCCGTCGATGACAAAATAGAATTGCTTCGGGATGTGTACGGCGTGCGCCTCGGTGGCAGGGGTGTATAATTTACGTTCCTCCGTTTTCCAGTCCTGCATCATCAATTCACTCCTCTATTCACGGAATTCCAGTTCTGTCATCCAAGTAGCAAGATGGGCTTTCGTATTGGCGTTCCATTCGTCGTTGATGTCTTTCAACAATAAAACTTCAAAATCCGTAAATCCATCGTGCTGGACGAAGGTCGGGGTGAAGGCTGGATTCGTGATGGCAATGCTTGAGCCTTCTGCAGTTTCCAGTTTCTCGATATCCAAATGGGCGATGCCGCCGATCCGTCGCTCGACGCCTTTTTGCCCAGACAGGAAATTGCCGAGCGAGTAGAAGACGAAACTGCGGCGGCCATCTGCAGTGTCAATCCAGTCCGGCGGCTGCAAGACGTGAGGATGATGGCCGAGGATGATGTCTGCACGGTTTTCAGCGGCGAAACGGGCGAGTTCCGCTTGTTCTTGTGTTGGCATCGGTTCGTATTCATTGCCGAAATGGAGGCTCAGCACTGTCACATCGGATATCTTGCGTGCATACGCCAAATCCTGTTGGATCAACTCGCGGTCAATGCGATTGACTAAATACGGCCGGCCGGCGGGTGTCGGGACGCCATTGGTGCCATATGTATAGGATAAAAATGATAAAGTGATGCCGTTGCGCTCGATCACCGGGATGTCGGCGCGCTGTTGTGCGGACAGATGAGAACCGGTTGACACCATGCCAATATCCCGCCAATGGGAGATGGCGTTCTCAATTGCCTGTACGCCACGGTCCAAGGTATGATTGTTTGCCATGGAGACAACATCGATTCCGGCATTTTTCATGGCATCGCCGAGCTCGAATGGGCTATTGAACGATGGATAGGTGGACACGCCGATTTCGCTGCCGCCAATAATGCTTTCGGAATTGGCGACGGTGATATCGGAAGATTCAAGGAAGGGCTGGATTGGCGCGAACATGGAATCAAAGTCATATGCGCTACCTGTTCTGGCATCTTCGTAAAGAGGCTCGTGGATGAGCACATCGCCAATTGCCGATAAGCTCACGCGGTGGTTTCTCGCCAAACGCTCCGGCATCACCGCAAGCGGAACAGTGTGCACTGTAAATTCATACGGGGCAGATTCAGCCGCAGAGGGCTGTTCACCGCTGATAGCCAAAGTTCCGAGAGCAGCCAGGCATACGATAAACCATTTTGGGAAAGTCGCCATGAGTCAATTCCTTTCGGGTGTCCTGCCTCAAATCACGGGGCGGGAACAGCTTGTATTCGTTAAATTGATTGACTTCAGAATACTATAACCGTGAGGAAATCACTAGGTTTTTCTGGTTTCGCTGTGATAAATAGCCTGCTTTTGCGGAGAGCGCGAGAACAAACCGAGCTATAGGCGCAAATGATTCACATAATGATAAAGAAATAGATGATGACCATGATGATCATGATTGACAGCATCGTGGAAATCATGCTGATGCGCAAATTCGATGAATAGAAGGTTTCCTGGATGATTTGCTGGCGTTTTTCCCGGTAGGTGCGTGTAGCCGTGAAAATGATGACCAGGCCGAAAACACAGGCAAAAATGCCGAGGATGATCGTAAACAAATCGACAAAGGGATTGCGCACGACGCCCATTGTGAAATGCAGGCTCGTCGCAAGGAAGCCGACACCGACGATGGAGATCGCCGTGCGAATCCAGGCGAGGTAGGTGCGCTCGTTCGCCAGATGTTGCTGGGTATAAGTCAGTTGGTTTTTTTCTTTCCGGTATGATTGCCGTGACAAGTTTTGGACCCCCTTCGACCATGCGGCCGGTGCTTTCTTATAGTTTACCCGAAACGTATGTGTTCTAATTAGAAACTAAGCAAGAAATGGATAACCGAAAACATAATCGGGGTATACATATATCATCACAAGTAAATGGGGAATATCGATGGAATTATTGCTGACTATAATGGTCCTGCTGATCGCGCTACTCGTCTCCAATGTAGTGAGCCACTATGTGCCGCAAGTGCCGGCAGCGCTTATCCAAGTGGCGCTCGGGACGATCATCGTGCTGGTCTTCGAGGATTTTACATTTGAATTGGAAGCCGAATGGTTTCTGCTGTTGTTCATTGCACCGCTCCTGTTCAACGATGGGCGGCATTTTCCGCGTGAGGAATTATGGCGCATGCGCGGGCCAATCTTCGGGAATGCAGTCATTCTCGTACTGCTGACGACCTTGATCGGCGGTTACTTTATCCACTGGCTCATTGGAGATATCCCGCTTGCCGCTGCGTTCGCACTTGCTGCCATCCTGTCGCCGACGGATCCTGTCGCCGTGAACGGCATATCACAGCGCGTCCGCATCCCAAGCAATGTCCTAAGCTTGGTGCGCGGAGAATCGCTGATCAATGACGCCTCAGGGCTCGTCGCATTTAATTATGCGGTCGCTGCAGTCGTCACCGGAACCTTCTCGTTATATTCCGCTATTTTTAATTTTTCCTATAAATTTTTGGCGGGTGCACTTCTTGGAGCCGTGATCGCTTTGCTGTTTGTTGGCATCCGCTTATTGTTCCGCAAACAAGGGATCAATGACATCACGTTCCATTCGCTATTGCAAATCATGACGCCTTTCATTATCTTTGTTGTGGCGGAGGAATTATTAGGGGCATCCGGTGTTATCGCCGTCGTCGTCGGCGGGATTGTCCATTCACTTGTGCAGGAAGACACCGAAGCGCTGGTCGCAGAAGAGCAGATGCTGACGGAAAACATCTGGACGATCATCACCTTCGTGCTGAACGGCATCATCTTCCTGTTGCTCGGGCTCAATATCCCGGGGGCGATGAGCGGCGCGCTGGAAAACCCGAATATGGATGAAAGCGTCCTGCTGTCGTATGTCTTGGCGATTACTGCCATGCTGCTGGGGATCCGCTTTATTTGGGCTTATTTATTCTCCCAATACGAATATCGCTTCGGAAAAATGGAAGACGCCGCAAAGCCGAGCCTCAAGCTGACTTTATTCGTCAGCCTGACAGGCGTACGCGGAACGGTGACGATGGTCGGGATCTTGTCCTTGCCGGTGATCATTGAAGGCGGCTATATTTTCCCGCAGCGTTCCATGCTGCTGTTCCTGGCAGTCGGGACAATCCTCTTGACGCTGCTGCTTGCGACCGCTTGCTTGCCGCTACTCAGCAAAGGCAAATTGGCGGGAAGCGATGACGGTGATACGATCGATTTGGAAGAAGCAAGACGGCGTATTTTGCTGGCATCGATCGCCCGCATCAAATCAGAAATGACCGAAGCGAATGAAACGGCAGCTTATGAGTTAATGGATGAATACCGTTTGCGTTTCCAGCAAGTCCAGCCTGAAGGCGAGGAAGCAAAAGAAGCGAACAAGAAATACCAGCGCCGCATGAAGGAAGTGCGGCTGCGGGCTTTGAAATCCGAGCGCCGCTTTATCGAAAGGCTGAAGAAGACAGAAGGGATGGAACGCGAGGTCTATGAGGCATTCGAGCATTCACTGAACCGCCGCGAGGAAGCGATTGCCCATAACGCCCGTTCGACTTTATTGTATTTGCAAGGCAAGCTGATTCGTGCTTGGCGCAGGTTCCGTGGGGAAAACTGGCAGGACGAGGAAATCCGGCTGGTTGAATACCAGGTCGGCCGCGAAGTGCAATTGAAGGCACTTGAAGCCGCCCTGGAGAATTTGGAAGCCTACCATCAAAAAGCGTCCCGCAAAGATATCGTCGAAGCGGTTTTGACCGAGTACCGGAAAATGATCAGCCGTTTGAGAAAGCCCGAAACCTTGTATGATGAGCGCTATGAGATGCAAAAAGAAGAATTGCGCATCAACGTCATGGACATGGGACGCGCCAAAATCTACGACATGTACGATGCCGCGGAAATCACACGGCAGCAAGCGAAAGAACTAAGGAAATACATCAATTACATCGAAAGCGTCACTTTGTACGATCCGACGGAATGAAAGCAGAAGCTTAGGCTTCTGCTTTTCAGGCTGTCGAGAAACTAAGAAACCGTATTTTCCGAAGCTTATCGCTCGCTTTCCGTGGGGCGGGAATCGAGCCCTCCTCGTCACTGCGTTCCTGCGGGGTCTCTCAAACCCGCTAGTCCCACAGGAGTCGAGCGAATGCTTCTCCAAATACTCAGATAGAACATTGATTTTGAATGTAGAAATGATGATTCCCTTTTTCATTCATAGCGGATTATAGACTTCTTCAACACTCTGGAAAGCAGAAGCTTAGGCTTCTGCTTTTCATTTAGATTGAAAATCTGTCACTTCTGTAAATGACATGCTTTCTTCAGAATAAAAGCGAACAAAATTTCAGAAATCTATTGAAACGTCCGTTATATAGCGTAACTAGGTTTATGGATTGCGGTTTAATTGAAAATCGCTGTCAGTTCCGAAGAAAGCGAGGAGAAGAGATGGAGAAAGTAGAATTGAAAACTGTCATCAAGGATTGGCGTTTGCATGCCATTGCATTCATTTTGGTAGCCATTACCGAAGCGATCGGCCAGTTCAGCATTGCTGTAGGGCCAGGAGTTATTCTATTATTACCGATGCTATATGCATTCTTTCTGGGGCTTGGCTTGTATTTCACGCCGCTCATTTCGAGAAAACGCTAAAATGCAGAACCGCTCATTATTTTAGGGGTGACTTTGCTCATTGCCAAAATCGGCGTCACGATCGGGCCGCAGATTGAAGCGATTATCGCAGCGGGACCGGCACTGTTGTTGCAGGAACTCGGCAATTTGGGGACGATTTTCCTGGCGCTGCCGCTTGCGGTGCTGCTCGATTCCGTCGTGAAAGCATCGGCATGACCCACTCGATTGCGCGTGAGCCGAATGTCGGGCTGATCGTCAATAAATTCGGTTTTCTTCACCAGAAGGCCGCGGCGTCATGGCGGTCTATATTTTCGGAACGGTGTTCGGAGCCGTTTTCTTGGCTTGATATCCGGATTGCTAGCGACTGCGACGCCGCTTCATCCTCTGTCGTTCGCCATGGCATCCGGCGTCGGTAGCGGATCGATGATGGCTGCGGCGAGTGGTTCGCTGATCGGGGCATATCCCGAATTGGAAGAACAAATCGTTGCCTTTGCGGGAGCAAGCAATTTGCTGTCGCTATCCACCGGCTTGTATTTCAGTATCTTCATCGGTTTGCCGCTGACGGAGAAATTGTACAGCATCATGATGAGAAAAGCGGAACGCAAAGCTGCGAAAGGAGGTGGACCGAATGCTTAAAAGCGTAATCGAATGGACGTGGGTATTGGCCATTTTCGGCGTCGCCGCCTTGATCGGCAACTGGTTCGGCATGGATGTCTTGCCATGGGAAGCGATTCCGGGAATGCTTGTCTTGATCGCCGTGAGCCTTGTTGGTTTGATGCTGGAGAAGGCATTGCCCTTCAGCATGCCGGCCGTCGGCTATATCGGCATACTCGCCATCATCATTTCCTTGCCATGGTTTCCAGGTTCGGATTATGTCGTTGCCTGGACAAGCCAGATCGGCATTTTGGCCCTTGCCACGCCGATCCTTGCCTACGCCGGCATCTCGGTCGGATCGAACTGGGCGGATTTCCGCAAGCTGGGATTCCGGAGCTTTTGGTCGCCATCGCGGTCTTTCTCGGGACCTTCATCGGCTCAGCCCTTATCGCTGAAGTGATTTTGCGCTGGCAAGGTATTATCTAAAGAAAAATCCCCGCAGCGATATTTGCTGCGGGATTTCTTTGATTGAGCGCAAAAGAAATGGCCCGCTGCAGTCGCCTGCAGCGGGCCTTCAAAAATTTGGGGTGAAGGGAAGCTCACTAAACGCTTCTGTTTACTAGTTACCACATGCCGATGGTGCTCAAACATCTTGCCGCAACTTTTGAAACTTGTACATTCTATATAGATAGATTTTTAGATCGATCGCATTCATAGTTAGGGGGAGTTTGATGAAAATTATTGTGGCGCCGGATTCTTTTAAAGGCAGCATTTCAGCTGAGCAAGCTGCCCGTGCAATGGCACAAGGGATAATAGAGGCAGCTCCAGATAGCGAGGTCATCGAATTGCCGTCCGCGGATGGCGGTGAAGGGACCATGGTGAATCTGGTCGCAACGACAAATGGCCGCATGGTCACAAACCAAGTATCAGGGCCTCTCGGAAAGCCGGTTGCTGCCAGTTATGGAGTGCTCGGAAACGCCGAGACTTGCGTCATTGAAATTGCTGAGGCATCCGGATTAACTTTGCTTTCACAAACAGAGCGCAACCCGGAACGCGCATCGACGGAAGGCACCGGCGAATTGATCCGCCATGCCCTCGACGCCGGGTTTCGGGATTTTATCATCGGGCTTGGAGGGAGCGCGACGAATGACGGAGGCACAGGATTACTGCGCGCGCTCGGCATGCGTTTTCTCGATGCTGCAGGTGAGGCGCTGCTGCCAGGAGCTGGGGCGCTGGATAAACTGTATGCGATAGATGCACACTCTTTTGACCCGCGCATCCAGGATTGCCGCTTTGTCATCGCGAGTGATGTCGACAATCCACTGGTCGGCCCGAACGGCGCTTCGCATATATTCGGCCCGCAAAAAGGCGCGACCGATAAAATGGCGGAAGCGCTGGACCGGAAGTTAAGGCATTACGCCGATATCGTGGAGAAACAGACTGGAGTGTCTTTGCATGACTATGCGGGGGCAGGGGCTGCGGGCGGTGCAGGCGGCGCGTTTTTGGCATTCTTTCCAGCAGTCATGCGGCGCGGCATCGATGTCGTTCTTGAAGCTTCTGGATTTTCAGAAAGCGTGGCGTCGAGTGATTTGATTTTCACGGGTGAAGGAAAATCGGACCGCCAAACCTTATCCGGAAAAACAGCTTTTGGAATTGCCCAAATGGCAGCTGTCCACGGCAAGCCGGTCATCTTATTGTCAGGTGCGATCGATCCCGAGAGCCGCAAGGACTTGATGCGCTTTTTCGAAGAAGTGCATTCAGTATCAGGTGGGGCTGTGACCGAAAAACAATCGATGGACAACGCCTCTGTGCATGTGCGCAAACGGGCATCGGAAATTCTCAACGCTTATTTGGACAATCATCCACAATCCGATTAAGCATCCGCACAATTTTTATTTCGGAACAGGTGTAACAAAATGCGAAACGGGGTAGAAATCATTAACTGCCCCAAGCATATATGCGCATGCGGACGAAATGAAAATAAGGAGGGATTTCCCGTGACGACGCCAATTACCAGAAGCAAGCTTCGCAAAGAAACCAGCAGTTTATATTCGGACATGATGGCTTTTTATAAACGCTTTTCCAAGGTCCATGAACCGGGGACAAGGGATTTGCAGCGAATGAAATTGAACCTGGACAGGTTAAATCCAACTTCAACCGGAGAACAAATCGAAGCGATCCGCTTTTTGGAATTCTTTCTGGCGATCCATCTCGGGCAAATCGATTCCGCACATGAAGCAGAGCGCATCCAATTGCTTGGCCGTGCCAAAGACTACACAAGCCGGGACTCAAGACAACGGCGTGCGCTGAGAAAATGGCGACGCGAAGTGGAAGAAAGCAGCGAACAGGCTGTTTAAGACAAGAGAGCCGTGAGTGGCTCTTTTTTTATTGTCTGCAATTCCATCCTCCAAAGCGAAAGGAAACGCGCTATAATGAAGCTGTTATTTAACTTTGAATGGAGGCCGAACGATGGCTAACGAAAGAACGCAAGCAGGCAGTCACACGCTTGAAAGCTATATCGAGTCGCCGGAAAAACTGCAGGGCTTGTATAAGCGCACCTTGTGGATTGTCATGCTCTCGCAAATTTTCGGGGGAGCGGGACTGGCTGCCGGGATTACGGTCGGCGCCTTGCTCGCGCGGGATATGCTCGGCACAGAAAGCTATGCTGGGCTTCCGGTCTTTCTCTTCACACTCGGCTCGGCAGGGGCTGCGCTCGTTGTCGGGCGCTTGTCTCAGCGTTTCGGCCGCAGGACTGGCTTGGCTGCTGGGTTTCTTACGGGGGGCATCGGCTCGATCGGTGTCGTATTTGCCGCGATATGGGGCAATGTCTTTCTGCTGTTCCTATCGCTTCTTATTTACGGTGCGGGAACGGCGACGAATCTTCAAGCACGTTATGCAGGAACCGACCTGGCAAGCACGAAGCAGCGCGGCACGGCCATCAGCGTTGCAATGGTGGCGACCACGTTCGGCGCATTTGCCGGCCCGAATCTGGTTGGCGTCATGGGAAGTTTCGCTGAATCGATCGGGGTGCCGGCACTTGCCGGCCCGTTCATTTTAGCGGGAGTCGCATACATACTGGCAGGCATCGTGTTATTTGCGCTATTGCGCCCAGATCCGCTCATGGTGTCGCGTTTTATCAGCGATCAGCAAAAACGGGATCAGGCTGCGTCAGGAGAAGAAGAAGTGGCAGGCCCAGCGGTCAATAGCCGCGGCGTTTTTCTCGGTGCAACAGTCATGGTCATCACGCAAATCGTCATGGTCGCGATCATGACCATGACGCCGGTGCATATGGGCCATCATGGCCATAGCCTCAATGCGATCGGCATGGTCATCGGCATCCATGTAGCGGCGATGTATTTGCCTTCGCTCGTGACCGGGGTGCTGGTCGACAAAGCTGGGCGCGTCGCGATGGTCGTCGCAGCAGGGGTGACCTTGCTCGCAGCAGGGGTGACCTTGCTCGCAGCAGGGCTTGTTGCGGCCTTCGCCCCTGGAGATTCGCTGTTTGTCCTGATTCTCGCCTTGGCGTTGCTCGGGCTTGGCTGGAACTTCGGTTTGATCAGCGGTACGGCGTTGATCGTCGATTCGACAAAACCGAAAGCGCGAGCGAAAACACAAGGGACGGTCGATGTCCTGATCGCCTTGGCCGGTGCGACTGGCGGCGGCATGTCGGGAATGGTCGTAGCCGGTACCAGCTTTGCGGTGCTGTCGCTTGCCGGCGGGATTCTGTCATTGTTATTGGTGCCTGTCGTCATTTGGTTTTGGCGCAATCAAGAAACCAGTATTTCATAAGGAGCGGAGGCTTGGATGCCCCCGCTTTTTTCATTCTCATGGAATTTTAATGTTCTCCTCAGCAGTCACTCAGTCCACGCGGATATGATAGAACTATCATAAAGCGAGAAAGGGTGTTTGAAGATGAAGAAAATGACGGCAGGAATGGCCGCAGTGATTTTATTGGCAGGATGCGGCACAGGACAAGATACGAGCGAAACGACAACAGCGGATACTGAAAATGCGACGCAGCAACAAGGGGATGCAACGAACGGAGATAGCGACGCAGCGCAGGGAGAATCTGTTGAACAAGCGGACAGTTCGGAACAAGCAGCGCAAGATGAACAGGCATCATCTCCAGCAGCAAGCGGCGAGATCCGCGAATTCGACTTGGATTTGAAGTTCACGGATGACCGTGAATGGGAATTCGATTACGACCGCAACCAAGCTTCGATCGAGCGCGATTCTGGAGACCGGCTATCTGGCCAGGAAGCCCAAGATGAATTTGCGCAACTTTTCCAAGCCATTCAGTTTTCAACGGCACGCCCGCTTGAAGACATCAAGCGTGAAGTGTTGGAGGCGGTCAATGCCCAGCAAGCGGATGTCCGGGAGTTTGAGCTGGATGTGAAATTCGAGTCGGGGGAAGAAATGGAAATCGACCACGATGTGAGAAACGGCGCAAGATCTGAAGAGCTCGATGAATTCTCGCTCGAACTGACATTTATGGGAGGCGGCGAATCGAGTTATGATTTCGAAAGCGATGAGCGGGAAGCGGAAATCGAGCGCCGTGATGGATCGGAAAGCGAAGGGGCAGGAGCACTCGATGAGATGGAGCAGTTGCTCGGCCAAGTCAACGTCACGACAGCCCGTTCCATCGATGATATGAAAGCTGAAGTTCTGCAAGCATTGTCGATCGATGCGGCTGAAGTAGAGGATTTCGATCTCGAAGTCGATTACCGGGGCGGCGAAGAAATTAAGTTTTCCCATGATATGAAGTAAAGAGGAAGAGCCTTCTGCGGAAGGCTTTTTTTATGTGGATTTAAATTCACGGCAAAGTGAAATCAAAACAGCCGATTTTCTTTCGGTAAACATTCAGCTTTTCGTATACACTGTAAAACAAAGGAGGTGGGCGTGATGGCGATGCTTTTGGCGATTTTAGGCGGAATCGGCTTATTTCTTCTAGGCATGCAAATGATGACCGGCTCCTTGAAAGAGCTGACTGGAGAATTCATCAAAGGATGGATGAACCGGTTTGCGGGAGGCACCGGGCGCGCCATCTTTTCAGGCGCTTTCATCACGGCCATCATCCAATCCTCCACAGCTGTTACGCTTTTGACAATCGGCTTCGTCAGTGCCGGTTTGCTCAGTTTTGCCCAGTCTGTTGGCATCATCATGGGGGCGAATATCGGCAGCACCAGCACCGGATGGCTCGTTTCACTTATTGGATTCAAGGTGGATCTTCAAGGGTGGGCGCTGCCGATCATTGGATTCGGAGTGTTGTTGAAGACTTTCCTTCCCGAGCGAAGCCCGGCTTACGGGTCGGTTCTTGCCGGATTCGGCCTGTTGTTTCTTGGCATCGGGGTTTTGCAAGAAGGAATGGGGGAGCTGCAGCATGCTGTTTCCTTTGCCGGGCTGACAAACATCTTCCTGCTCGTTTTGATCGGCATCATCATGACCGTCATTATGCAATCTTCAAGTGCCGCTGTGGCTACCACATTGACGGCTTTATTTTCAGGCGTCATCGAATTCGAACAAGCGGCGTATCTCGTTATCGGGCAAAATATCGGAACGACGCTCACCGCAATTCTTGCCGCTGTCGGGGCAGGGACAGCAGCGAAGCGGGCGGGCTTGACGCATGTGTTGTTCAATATCGGGACAGCCCTGTTGGCGTTAATTCTAACACCTCAATTATTGCAGGCGACCGCTGCCATCACCCGGTTGATATTTGATGAATTCGACGCGGCATTCGGCATCGCCATTTTCCATACTTTGTTCAATGTGCTCGGTGTTCTGGTTTTTGCGCTGTTGATTCGCCCGTTCATCCGGTTGATCGAAAAAATCGTTCCCGAAAAGGCAATCCGTTCGTCCAGCATTTAAATCCTCAAGTAGCTAAACTTCCGGAAGTGGCGCTTGAAGCGGTTCATCAGACAATCCAATTAATCTTATCGGAATTGATGCAGCTGATGCGGATGGTGCTGCGGGACGGCACGGTGGACCGGCGCAAAGTGGATACTTTGCATGGGGCAGCGATGGAAGTCCGTACTTTCCTCGACCAAATCCAGTCCATGCCGCAAGAGGCTTTTCAGCGGCATGTGCAGATTCTCCATACGCTAGACCATGTCGACCGCCTGCTGCAAGTGATTGAAGAGCCGATTGGCCGGGAAGCATACCAGGTTCACCCGGGCCTCACCGGCAAATGGATGCCACTGCTCGACAAAGCGCAAACCGAAATAACCGAAGACGAACAATTGCCGGAGCTGGCGCAAGAGTTCCGTGGTGCTTCGGAAGAAATGGCCGCCGAACGGAAAGCGCGGCGCAACGAATACTATATCCGTGCTGCTAAAAACGAAGCAGAGCTTGCGACGGTCTTGAAAAAAGTCGATGCCTTATTATGGTTCGACCGCTTGATCTATCATGCTTGGCGAGCTGTTGCGCGGCTTGAAAAAGCACAGCGGACATGACAAAAGCCCCCACCTGAATTGGTGGGGGCTTTTGTTCTTTCATTCATTTAGTTTAAAAACTGTGTATCGGTCAATTCGCTGAAGTCAGGTTTTTCTTTCAGGAATTTCAAGTCGAAGGATGAATCGCCGAAGGCTTGGATTTCTTCGCCATCGATGTCCGTGCTGAAGAACATATTATCCCAAGCGCCGTCGATAACGGATTTTTCAAGCTCTTGGCCGGTGATATCGTCGATTGTGGAAATGACGATTTCCTTGGATTCTTCCGGGTTTTCTTCAATATAGGCAGTTGCTTCTTCATGTGCGTCAACAATCGCTTGCACGGTTTCCGGATCGGACTCGATCAATTCGCTGGAAGTGACGAGAACCGATGCCGGAAGCGTCGTGCCGAAGGAAATTTCATCCGGTTCGATGATCACTTTGGCGCCGGTATTTTGAGCGAGTACAGATGCCCAAGGTTCCGGGGCGACCGCAACATCAATTTTGCCCGTTTCGAACATGGCTTCATATTGGGCCGGCTTGCCGGTTTGGTGGATCATTTCGCCGCCGATGCGGTTTGATGTGATGTCGTTTTCTTTCATATAAGTTTCGAACTGGACATCATGCGTGCAGCCGACGCGCGGTGTGATGAACGTGCTGCCTGGGATGTCTTCGATGGATTCGATGCCGCTGCCGTCACGTGCCATGACGACTGTTCCGCCGCTCGCGCCGCCAGCGATCATGCGCACATCCGCACCGTTCGTATAGTTGTTCATCGCTGGGCCCGGGCCGACCAGGCCGCCGTCGATGTCGCCGGTTTTCAAGGCGGTCATGAAGTCGGAGCCGTCAGCGAATGTGACGTATTCGACATTCGTGCCTTCCGGCAAATTGCTTTCATAGAACTGCTGGTCTTTTGCGACCATTGCCGTGGCGTGGTCAAGGTTCGGGAAATAGCCGAGTACGATGGTATCTTCGGAATCGCCTGTTGCGGCACCTGAAGCTCCGCAAGCTGACAGGATCCCCGCAGCCGCGAGTGAAGTTAAAATAAGTCCGGATCTTTTCATAAAATGATTCCTCCTCAAATGGTTTTGGATATTAGGATTCGAGTCCCCAGCGTTTCAGGACATTCTTTTCGATGCGTTGGAAAATCAATTGGTCGACGACTGCACCGACGACACCGATGATGATCATGACACCGATGACGAGTGCCATATTGCCGAAATCGGAAGCATAGCGCAAAGTATAGCCAAGCCCTGGCCCGGCACTTAATAATTCACCGGCCATGAGCGCGCGCCAGGCAAAAGCCCAGGCGAGACGCGCGCCGGTTACAAGATAAGGGACCGACGCCGGGATGATGACTTTCCAGAATAGGTCGATGCCGCCGGATCCCATCGTGCGGGCTGCTTTGATATAAAGCGGGTTGACGTTTTTGATGCCTGTCCGGACATTGAGCGTCATGACGAATGTACCGCCGAGGATGACGACGAAAATGATGGCGCCTTCCCCGAGGCCGAACCACATCATCGCAAGCGGCAGCCAGATGATGCTCGGTACGCTTTGCAAAGCCAGGACCATCGAGCCAATCGTGTCATCGGCCGTTTTGGAGCGGGCCAGCAAAATGCCGAGTGCCGTCCCAATCAAAAGTGAAACGGCGAGGCCGATCAACAGGCGCCGGAAACTCGCCACCAGGTCATAGACCAAAGTCATATCGGCGAATCCTGCGACCAGTGCGTCCCATACGCTGAACGGCGAAGGCAGGATCGTTTCATGCCATAATTCGAATTGGGAACCGAGACCCCAGAAAACAATCAGTCCAGTGAAAAACAGGAGGCGCTTAACTGCGGGCTTCATAAGCAAGCTCCTCGTTTATGACTTTATCGATTTCACCTTTCAACAGCCCCATGATGCGTTCTTCGAGCGCGGCGACTTGTTGTTTATGTTCATCGCGCGGGCGTGGGATATCGACTTCGATGTCCGCGATGACAGTTCCGGGACGGGTGCCCATCACGACGATGCGGTCCGATAGCTTGATCGATTCCGAAATGCTGTGCGTGACAAAAACGATGGTTTTCTGCGTATCGATCCAGATTTTCTCCAATTGCCCGTGGAGCCGGCTGCGCGTCTGTTCATCAAGCGCGCCGAACGGTTCGTCCATCAAGAGCACAGCGGGGTCCATCGCTAAGGTGCGCGATCGAGACGCGCTGCTGCATGCCGCCCGACAATTCATGCGGGTAGTGGCCCGCGTAATTGCTGAGCTGGACCATCTGCAGGAAATGGCGTGCGCGTTCTGCAGCTTGCTTGTTGTTCATGTCCTTGCGCAACGGAAACACGACGTTTTCCGTCACGGACATCCAAGGGAACAAGGCTGCTTCCTGGAACACCATGCCGCGGTCTTTGCCGGGCTTCTGGACATTCTTTCCGTCGACGACGATGCCGCCGGACGAAGCGGAGGTGAGGCCGGCGATCATCGACAGCAAAGTCGACTTGCCGCACCCGGATGGGCCAAGAATCGAGACGAATTGGCCTTTCGGGATTTCAAGGTTTATATCTTTAATACGGTATTGGCATTATTGTCTTTATCGGTATAGATCTTGTTGATGTGCTGGATTTCAATAAACAAAATAATTCACTGGCTATAAAACCTACCTTTCCAATCGGATATCATTTAATAAAGTATAGTAGTTTTATAGGGATTGTCAATAATCTCGCGCAAAAAAGTTTCGGGCAATAAAAAAAGAGAGGCATCTGCCTCTCTTTCCAAAACAAAATTCATTCGAATAGGTTCATGCTCAAATAGCGTTCACCGGTGTCCGGTGCAATGCACAATACCTTTTTGCCGGCTCCGAGCCGTTTGGCGATCTCGATTGCCGCATAAATAGTCGCGCCGGCAGAAGGGCCGACAAAGACGCCTTCTTCCCGAGCGGAGCGGCGGAACATCTCGATGGCGTCTTCATCCTCGATCGCCATAATTTCATCGTAGATTGCCGTATTTAAGGTATCCGGCACGAATCCAGGGCTAGTACCGACGAGTTTATGCTTGCCGGGCTTGCCGCCTGACAGGACAGGTGAGCCTTTCGGTTCGACGACTGTAATGTGGAGGTTCGGCAAGTGATCTTTCAAGGTCTCGCCGGTTCCGGTAATGGTGCCGCCTGTTCCAGCCGAAGCGACGAATGCGTCGAGCTGTCCGTCCATTTGCTCAAGGATTTCAAGCGCCGTCGTGCCGCGATGGGCATCGGGGTTGGCTGGATTTTCAAATTGCTGCGGGATAAAGCTTCCAGGAATCGTTTCCCGCAATTCAAGCGCTTTTTGGATCGCGCCAGGCATTTTATCGTCACTTGGCGTCAAGACGACTTTCGAACCGAAAGCTTTCAGCAAATTGATGCGTTCTTGAGTGGCATTGTCCGGCAGTACGAGGATGGAGCGGTAGCCTTTTGCTGCAGCGACCATCGCCAGGCCGATGCCGGTATTGCCGCTCGTAGGTTCGATGATTGTCGACCCTGCCTTCAATTCGCCGGACTCTTCAGCTTGCTTGATCATATTGTAAGCCGCCCGGTCCTTGACGCTTTTGGTCGGGTTGAACATTTCAAGTTTTACATAGACATCCGCTGCGCCTTCAGGGACGATGCGGTTCAATTTAACGACAGGCGTATCGCCAATCAGGTCTGTAATGGAATCAAATGGTTTCATTAACTAAACAACCTTTCTATCGGATATAAAGGATATTACCTTCCATTGTAGTACAAAGCGAAAGGCTGTGCCATTCGCTTGTTTCAGGAGTTGGAGAATGCGTCAATATAATCTAGAAGAAAGTTTGTCGGTCCTTGCTCGGTTAAATAAGCAAAACGGGGTGAAATCTTCGACAAAATGCCAAAGAGTAGCGTACTATTTTGGTAACGGGAAATCGTTCGAATCATGCAACGGAAAGTAGGGACAGACGTGAAAAACAAATAGTGGTAATCGGGCTTGGGCGCTTCGGAAGCAGTGTCTGCAAGGAACTTTACGGAATGGGGCACGATATCATGGCGATCGATTCCAATCCGGAAACGGTGAGTACGATGTCCGATTATGCGAGCCATACGGCAACAGCCGATGCGACGGATGAAGGCAGCCTGAAGTCGCTAGGTGTCCGGAACTTCGAGTACGCCATTGTCGCAATCGGCGATGACTTGCAAGCGAGTGTCTTGTGCACGCTCATGCTGAAGGAACTCGGTGTACCGAAAGTTTGGGTTAAGGCACGCGACCAGCAGCATCAAAAGATCCTCGAACGCATCGGGGCAGACCGCGTCATCCAGCCGGAATATGAAATGGGCGTCCGGACAGCACATCACATCGATTCCGAAAAGTGGTCGATTATATCAATCTATCGGAAAACTACAGCATCATCGAATTGGCAGCTTCAAAAAGTAATTGGCAAAACCCTCGGCGAACTGAATATCCGCAAAGATTATGGCTGCATGATTTTGGCGATCAAGCACGGCGAAGATGTCAATATCGCGCCGCTGCTCGAAGACCAAGTGGAAGCAGGAGATATTTTGATTGCGATGGGGCATAAAGACGACCTCAAACGCTTTGAAGACAAAGGGCTGTAAACAACGACAGCCCAATCGACGGATAAAGGCGGTGGCTCAATGAAAGTACGGATCGATTGGACGTATAAATCACCGAAAACAAAGTCGTGCAATTTCTCTCAGAAGAGCTTGGAGCAAACGAAGCGCTGATGGTGGCCGAGGACCTGGAACGCACAGGGCGCACCAAGCGACTTCAGTTTGCCGACCGGCATAACAGCAATTGGAGCGTCAAGGAACTGAAAAATTACGTCAAGGAAGTCGAAACGGAGCCGCATGACGTCATTGCCTATTACGATGGAGGCTTTGACCGCCATTCGAAACGAGCGGGACTCGGCTGCGCGGTTTACTTCAAGCAAAACGGCAAGGACTACCGGTTGAGAAAAAATGCGGTCATCGACGAGATCGACTCGAACAATGAGGCAGAATACGCAGCGCTGTCGATGGCGGTCCAGGAAATCGAATTGCTCGGCGTCCACCATCTGCCTGTCCGCTTTATCGGAGACTCGAGGACCTTGGTCAATCAGATGAGCGGTGAATGGGCAGTGCCGGAACAAAGCTTGGCAAGGTGGGCAGACCGGATCGACCAGCGCCTGGAAAAGCTCGGCATCCATCCCGAATACGAATTTGTCCCGAGAAAGGAAAACGCGGAAGCTGACCGTTTGGCAACACAGGCACTTGGCGAAACGGTGATTGAGAGCTTGATTGACTTGAATGCTGATAAATGAATAAATAATGGGTGGTTGCCAGGAATAAGGACTCCTGGCAACTTTTTCTATTCCACGTAAGTTTGTATCACTTTACATGCCAAATCACTCAAATTTATCAGAATAGTTAGATATCTATTGAAATTATCTTGTGTAGGGTGTATAAATGAGGTGTACAAAAGTTATACAAATACTATATGGAAAGAGGTTGGACACATGAAGAAGTTATCTGTCTCTCTTGTCGCAATGCTGGTGCTGTTTTCGCTTCTCGGATCTTTGGTCATGGCGGATGAACACGGTGACATGGCAAAAGTTCGGGTGTTGCACGCTTCACCTGATGCCCCTGCAGTAGATGTGTACGTCAACGGGGATTTAACGCTCGAAGAAGTACCATTCAAGACGGATTCCGGATATTTGGAAGTCCCGGCTGGAACACATGATGTAGAAGTATTCGCTGCAGGTACTGAATATGCAGCAGGAGAAGGCGTTTTGCAGGCTGATCTGGAAGTGGAAGCCGGTAAAGCTTATACAGTCGCAGCAGCCAACCTCTTGGAGTCCATCGAATTTGTAGTAGCTGAAGATTCCATGGAAGTCACTGAAGGCCAGGCGAAAATCCGCGTCGGCCATTTGTCCCCGGATGCCCCGGCAGTTGATGTTGGGATCATCGGAGGAGATGCGCTGTTCAGCGGAGCCGAGTTCCCGGGAATCACGGATTATGCAGAAGTAGCTCCTGACACGTACGACTTGGAAATCCGTTTGCCGGATGGCACACAAGTATTGCCGCTCGAAGGAACTGAACTTGCTGCAGATACTGTCTACTCTGTCTTTGCAGTCAACACAGTCGATTCCCTTGAAGTGATCGCCCTTGTCGATTACGAAGCGGCTGCATCGCCGGATGAAATGCCGACAACTGGACTTAGCACGCCTGAACAATCCCAGTCCATGTGGCTGCTGGTCGGTGGCGCGTTGTTCTTGGTAGCAGCTAGCGGGCTTGTGTGGAGAAAACGATTTCAATAAATTCGCATTGCTCCTCGCTGCCGTATTTCTTGCGGGATGTACGTCTGCCCCGCAAGATGAAGTGAGTATCCGCAGTGCGGAAGTCGGCTTTTCCGCCAAAGCGGAAGCGGCGATATCAGAACAACCGAAAGAAGCAGGGGAGGCGAAAGCCGCTGAGAAAGAAAAACCGGCGGCTGAGCCGAAGTCAAAGCAGGCGGGCAACCCGATCAATGAACTGAACCAGCCAGGCATCGCGCCAGAGACGCTGTCCATCCCATCCATTGGGGTGGAAGCGGATGTCACGCATCTCGGCGTGACCGATACGGGGGAAATGGCGGTGCCGGATAACGGCGAGGAACTGAGCTGGTTTTCTCCGGGCTACCGACCGGGCCAAAGAGGGCGGTCGGTCATAGCGGGACATGTCGATGATTTGGACGGCCCGGCTGTGTTTTGGGATTTGACGGAGCTCGAGCCGGGAGATGAGATTTTCGTCTCCGGCGACGATCGCGAGCTGCGGTTCAAGGTCCACACGATGGAGTCAGTGCCGCTCGATTTGGCGGATGTCGATTCGGTCTTCGGCTATCATTCGTCCCCCGAACTGGTGCTGATTACCTGCTCCGGAACCTATGATTATGACCGGGGCACGAGGGAAGAACGCTTGATCGTCTACGCCTCGCTTGTACAAGAATAGGAAAGCGTCTCCTTGGAGGCGCTTTTTTTTAGTGGCTGTTTAGGGTTCTGCTTTGCCGCTGAAGGAGATGCAGTCTGCGGCCGTCACATTTTCGCAACATTACCTGAGGGAGCGCCCGGCTGAAAAGCAACTTCCGCATAACTGCATGATATAATTGGAGGGAACTTTTTTGCGCGATGAGCGTATCGGTTACATAAGATTAAATAAGGAGTCGTCTATCGCCCTATGAAGGAATCACTGAAGCGGATCGTGGAAAGTGCGCGGTTCAATACATTCATCACTGTTTTGATTTTAATCAATGCCTTGCTGGTCGGCTTGGAGACCTATCCGTCAATTGCGGAAAACTACGGGTCATGGCTGTTGATGCTGGATATCATCATCCTGGCATTCTTCGCCTTGGAGATCCTCGCTAAGTTATTCGTTTACCGGGCGAAATTCTTCGGCAATGCATGGAATAATTTCGATTTCATCATCGTTGTCGGAAGCCTTATCCTCTATAATTCGCCATTCATCAGCGTATTGCGGATTTTTCGCGTGCTGCGTGTGCTGCGGACCGTGTCGACCATTCCGTCACTGCGCCGCGTCGTGACCGCCTTGTTCATGGCCATTCCGACCATCACGAGCGTCATCTTGCTCATGTCGATCATCTTTTACGTCTATGCGGTCATCGGCACATTCTTTTACGCGGATATTGAACCGGAATATTTCGGAGATCTCGGGCTTTCGCTTATCTCGCTATTCCAGATCTTCACATTGGAATCTTGGGCCAGCGGGATTTTCCGCCCGGTCTTTGAGTCTGAGCCATGGTCCTGGCTGTACTTCATTTCCTTCATCGTCGTATCGACCTTCCTGATGATCAACTTGATCGTCGGGGAAATCGTCAACAATGCGCAGAAGATTTCAGATGAAATCGACAAAGAGACGGCTGAACTTGAAGGCATCAAAGAAGACACATCGGAAATCGAAGACTTGAGAAAAGAGGTCGGCGAACTGAAAAGAATGATCCAAACACTCGTCGACCGGAAATAACCCTAAGCAAAAGAAGCTGCCTTCATGGGCAGCTTCTTTTTGTACGGATCAAACTTTCGGCAACTGGTTGACGAGTGTGATGAATTCGCGGGAGACATAAGGTACGTAGCGGTTTTTGGCCATGATGATGCCGAGCCGCCACGGGAATGTCTGGGTCAGGGAGACGGTTTTGAAGGGGCCGTCCTGTACGCGGTCGCAGATCAGCTTGGGCATCAACGTGACGCCGAGGTTTTCTCGACCATGCCGACGATGAAATCCCATTGCGAGCTCTCATAGGCGATTTTCGGCTCGAATCCTTCGCTCCGGCAAAATTCGACTGTCCGCCCGTTGAGCGTGAACTCCTTGCTGAGAAGCAGGAACGGATCGTTTCTGAAATCGATCAAATCGCGTGTTTCCTGGTTCGCGAGCGGATGGTCTTCGTGGACGAGCAGTTTGATTTCCTGGTCGACAAAGGGAACGACGTCAAAGCGCTCGGCGTCGACCGGGAGCATGACAAACCCCAAATCCACTTCGCCATCGGCCACTTTTCCTCCACTTTCTTTGCGCCGTCTTCGACCAGGATGACGGTGACATCGGGGTAGCGGGATTGGAACGCTGCGATGATCGTCGGGAAAAACAAGGTGCTGATGACCGGCGGCAAGCCGATTTTGATCTTGCCTTTATTCAAGTTCATGACGTCATACAGCGAAGAAGACAAATCGTCGAGGCTATTGACGATTTTCTGCGCCTGGATGAAGACGACTTCTCCGGCGTCGGTCAAGCGTACTTTCCTCGAAGAGCGGTCGAATAACGATACGTCCATTTCCTGTTCCAGGTTTTTGACCATCTTGCTGAGTGTCGGCTGGGTCACGTGAAGGGCTTGTGCAGCTTTTGTAAAACTTTGATGCTTGGCCACTTCGATGAAGTAGCTGAGCTGTCGGATATCCATGTGAATGCTCCTTATCTATAACTAATGTCTATGGAAGCTATTATTATTATTCATTTTACCTATCGATTTCTTCGTTGTATAGTATTAAAAGGTTTCAGGACTAAATATTTAGACAATTCATCTATGCTTTTCAGGGAGAAAAGTAAGCGTTTCCAATTTGTTAGAAAAACCGTAATACATTCAAAAGGGGGATTAATCATGTTAAGTATGATCGGAATGGTTGGAGGACTTATTCTATTGATCGTGTTGACGATGAGGGGCGTCAACTTGTTGATCGCTGGCCCATTGTCGGCATTATTCGTCGCGGTTCTCAGCGGCTTGCCGTTGTTTCCGCAATTAGTGGGGGAAGGGGAAGCTAATTTATTGTCGAACTATATGGGCGGCTTCTCCGGATTCATCACCTCATGGTTCCCGATGTTCTTGCTCGGGGCTATCTTCGGTAAGGTCATGGAAGATACAGGAGCGGCAGACAGCGTCTCCAAATGGCTGGTCGGAAAGTTCGGCTTGTCAAAAGCGGTGTTGGCGATTGTTATTGCCTGTGCCGTTCTGACTTATGGCGGCGTCAGCTTGTTCGTCGTTGCTTTCTCGGTTTACCCGATGGCGCTCAGCTTGTTCAAGCAAGCGGACCTGCCTCGCCGTTTTATCCCGGCAGCGCTTGCGCTCGGGTCTGTCACTTTTACAATGACTTCTGCAGGATCACCGGAGATCCAAAACTGGATCCCGATTGAGTATTTGAACACGAGCCCATACGCCGGCTGGGAAGTCAGCATTATCGTTGCAGTCTTTATGGCGGTATTCGGCTACTGGTGGCTGAAGCGCATGATCAATAAAGCCGTGAATAAAGGCGAGCGCTTCGAGGCAAGAGAAACTGACCCGCAATTGACGGACCGAGTATTGCCGCATCCAGTGACGGGCTTGATTCCGTTGCTGGTCGTTCTGGCCATTTCATTCATCTTCCACGATTCACTCGGCACTTCTGCCTTGATCTTGGCATTGCTCGGCGGCGTCATCACGACATACCTATTGAATATGAAATACTTCACGAATCTCGGCAAAGCATTGACCGATGGAACGATCGGCGCGTTGATCGCCATCGGCAATACGGCAGCGGTTGTCGGCTTCGGCGGCGTTGCAAAAGCAGTACCGGCTTTCCAAGTGGCAGTCGATGCCATGACAAGCATTCCGGGAAGCCCGTTGATCGGCGGCGCCGTGGCGGTCAGTGTCATCGCAGGCCTCACAGGATCCGCATCCGGCGGCCAGGTCATTGCCTTGCCATTGATTGCTCCTCATTACATCGACATGGGCGTCAACACAGAAGCACTTCACCGGACCATCGCGATTTCTTCCGGCGCACTCGATTCATTGCCGCATAACGGTTACGTCGTTACGACGATCCAAGGGATTTGCGGCGAGACCCATAAAGCAGCATACGGCGCTATGGGGGCTGTAACGGTGATCGTGCCGCTGATTGGGTTGGCGATTGCGATTGTACTGTTCACCTTAGGGCTAGGCATTTAATTTTTCACTTGGAGGGACTCCATCATGGTAGATAAGAAAGTGGTATTGATCACCGGCGCCGCGAGCGGCATCGGCTATGAAATCAGCGTGGATTTTGCCAAAGAAGGCGCAAAGATCGTGTTGACCGATATCAACGAAGAAGCAGTGCAACAAGCTGCGGATGAGTTGAAGGGGCAAGGCTTTGATTGCATCGGCATCAAATGCGATGTTACCAGTGAAGCAGAAATCAAAGCAGCTATCGATAAAACGGTGGAAACATTCGGTTCCTTGGATGTACTGATCAATAATGCGGGGATGCAGCACGTCTCGCCGATCGAAAAATTTCCGACCGAGAAATACGAATTGCTGATTAAGATTATGCTGGTTGCACCGTTTATCGCGACCAAGCATGCCTTCCCGATCATGAAGAAACAAGGCTTCGGGCGCATCATCAATATGGCGTCGATCAACGGTCTCGTCGGCTTCGCCGGGAAAGCAGCATATAATAGCGCCAAGCACGGCGTCATCGGCTTGACGAAAGTCGCGGCGCTAGAAGGCGCAGAGCATGGCATCACGGTCAATGCGATGTGCCCGGGTTATGTCGACACGCCGCTCGTGCGCAATCAGCTGGGCGATTTGGCGAAGACGCGCAATGTCTCGCTGGAAAAAGTGCTAGAAGAAGTCATCTACCCATTGGTTCCGCAGAAACGCTTGTTGTCGGTGCAGGAAATCTCCGATTACACGATGTTTCTCGCGAGCGATAAAGCCCTTGGCATCACCGGGCAGGCAGCGGTCCTTGACGGCGGCTATACAGCACAATAAAAGCACGGCGCATTTTGCGCCGTGCTTTTCAGAGTGTTGAAGAAGTCTATAAATCCATTACGAACTAGAATGGAGTCGTTTTTTCTACATTCAAAAATTAATGATCTGTCTAAGTATTTGGAGAAGCGTTCGCTCGACTCCTGTGGATTAGCGAGACGACCGAGACCCGCAAGGCGCATCGCGACTGAGGAGGCTTGGGCGCGAGCCCACGGAAAGCGAGCGATAAGCTTCGGAAAATACGGTTTCCTAAACTCTCGATGGCATGGTAAAGCACGGCGCATTTTGCGCCGTGCTTTTTGATTTTAATATAGTCTGTTAAATGAAACTCAATCGTCGAGAAAATTTTCGGCGATGCCGAGAAACAGGCGAGGCTGTTCGACGTTGGGGGCATGGCCCGAATGCTTGAATTCCATAAAGCTGGCGTGCGGGATGAGCTGCGCCGTCTCGCGTCCTTTGTCCGGTGGGTTCAATTCATCATAGCGTCCGCTGATGACCAAGGTTTCTGCTGAAATCTTCGAAAGTTCCGGGCGCAAATCAAAGCGCTCTAAGGCGTTTGACGCGATGCCTTGCTGCTCCATCGTCAGTTGGGGGCTATTTTGGGCCATTTTCTCCTGCCATTTCTTAACGGCCGTCAAGCGATGGAACATATAGGCTTGAGCTTTATCGAGCTTGTCGTGGATAGATAAGCCGTTAAACTCGTCTTCATGGCGATCGAATAATTCAGCCATGGATGATTGCTCGCCGTAGGATTTGGTGGCGACCAACAATAATTTGCGCACGCGTTCAGGGCGTCTCGCAGCCAATCCTTGTGCAATATAACTTCCCATGGAAACACCGATGACATCGACCGACTCCAGCCCCAGCTGGTCCAATAAAGCGGCGGCGTCTTCGATGTGGTTGTCGAGTGTATAGGAATCAGGTTTTGCCGAGTGGCCGTGACCTCTTGAATCGAGTGCGATAATGCGGCGCTTCGTACGGAAAAAATTGATTTCGCGGTAAAACATGGAGGAGCTGGTAGTTAATCCATGAAACAGGAGGAGCGGCTGGCCGCTTCCAATATCTTCGTAATACAGGCTAATATCGTTTTGGGTGAATATAGGCATTAGTTTCTTCCTCTCATCTCTATCTACTATTTTACTATACCTCAATAACACAAGCGCAAACGGGAAGCCGTCTGCGCTTGTCAGGTTTTGTCCAATTTATGCTTGCGGCTTTGCCATTTATCGATAAAGCTGAAAATCGCAGCGAGCAATAAGAACATGCTGAGGGTCGTATACCAAGGGAATTCCGAAATGGCTCTGCCGAAAGCGGTATAGAGGATAGCTGGAGCGATCAAACCAAGTGCGGAATAATACATGTATTCCCTGCGTGTATTGGTCATCTCCATCAAATAAAACGACAGAAGGTGAAAATGGACAAAGGGCATGACCCGCAGAATCATCACCTGGGAAACGGTTAGGTTGCGGTCAGGAAACCATTTGTCTTTCAAAGCGGCGAGTTTGGCACGGAAGCGCGGGAATTTATTGATCATCATATAAGAAATGAAACTCATCAGCGTCAATCCGATAAAAGACAGGATGGCGCCTTGGAAAACTGAAAGAAACCGCCTGCAATGCATACGGCGATCACCGGCAAAAACAGCAGCGGCCGGATCAAATGGAGCAAAATGAACAAAAGAGGCGCCCAAAGTCCCGCATGCCCAATGAAGTTTTCTATCGCTTGCTCGAACTCAGCCAAATCCACTGTTCTCCCCGCCTTTCAGCTTCTATTACTAATAAGGAAGAATAAGCGAAAAGGTCCGGAAAAGCAAGGATTTGTTTGATCCCCCCCAAATTAGGGGTATGAAAAATTATCTACATAAAACACATTTTGATAAGCATCTATGTTAACCATCATCAGGAAAAGGGAGAGGGTTTTATGAAAAGAAGCTTGAAAATAGCCAGTGCCTTCATCGGGATCGTTGTCGGCGCTGGCTTTGCGTCCGGACAGGAGATTTTGCAATATTTTACCAGTTTTGGCTATTGGGGTGTAGGCGGCGTCCTGGTCGCTACTGCATTATTCGGCTATATCGGGATGATTCTGACCCGTCTAGGAAGCCGTATGCAAACCACCTCACATGAAGACGTTGTCTACCGAATCAGCGGGAAATGGCTCGGAAAAGTGATCGACTATACATTGATTTTGACCTTATTCGGTATTTTAGTCGTTATGATCGCAGGAGCTGGATCGATATTTTCCCAACAATTCGATCTAGCGCCAGCATTCGGGCGCAGCATCATGATTGTATTGGTCATCGTGACCATCATGATGAACGTCAAAAAAGTCATCACGGTCATTTCCAGCATTACGCCGTTTTTGATTTTAATGGTAGTGGGCATCGCCATTTACAGTGTCATCACGATGGACAGCAGTTTCAGCGCACTCGACCCGGTTGCGAAAGAACAACTGTCCGCTACACCGAACTGGCTATTGTCGGCAATCAACTACGTGTCACTCGCCATCGCGCTTGGGGCATCGATGTCGCTCGTGATGGGTGGTGCCGAACAAGATGAGAAAGTAGCAGCCCGCGGCGGTTTGATCGGCGGGCTCGGTTTCGGCGTGTTGATCCTGCTCAGCTATGTGGCGATATTCGCGAAAGTGGATGTTGTCGGGGGAGCGGATTTGCCAATGCTCGCTATCGGGGATGATATCTCCCCAATTCTCGGAATCATCATGGCTGTTGTTATTTTTGCGATGATTTACAATACGGCTGTCAGCATGCTGCTGTCGTTCTCTGCACGGTTCACGGAAATCGGCACGAAGAAATTCCGGATTTTTGTTATCATTGCCGGATTGATCGCTTTTGCACTCAGCTTCGTCGGCTTCACTGCTTTGGTCAATTATCTGTACCCAGCAGTCGGCTATCTCGGCTTGCTGTTGATCGGGGCATTGATCTTGGCGGATATCCGCAAAGTTGGCAAAAACGACAAAGCCAAGCGCGACAAAGAAGCAACAAACTAAGAAAAGGCCTTCTGCCAAGCAGAAGGCCTTTTCTTAGTGTTGAAGAAGTCTATAATCCGTTATGAATGAAAAAGGAAATCACCATTTCTACATTCAAAAATCAATGTTCTATCTGAGTATTTGGAGAAGCGTTCGCTCGACTCCAGTGGATCAGCGAGACGACCGAGACCCCGCAAGCAGCGAAGCGGATGAGGAGGCTTGGGCGCGAGCCCACGGAAAGCGAGCGATAAGCTTCGGAAAATACGATTATTACGAGTTTTTGTCAAACTAAGAAAAGGCTTTCTGCCACGCAGAAGGCCTTTTTGGTATAGTGAAGAAAGAAAGTAGACATATATAGGAGGAATGGGATGAAGATTCTAATTGCCGGGGCCGGCGCGATGGCGTGTTTAGCTGGAGGCAAACTGAAGGCAAGCGGGGAAGAAGTGCGCTTATACAACCGCTTGAATCAACACGTGGAAGCCATCAATAAGCAAGGCTTGCGCATCGTCGAAAAAGATAATTCGGTTACGCAAATCGAGCTGGAGATTGTACAGGAGTTGAAAGCCGATGAGCAGGTGGATATCCTGCTCGTCCTGTTGAAAGCCCAGGCCAATGAAGCGGTGCTTGGAAAACTGCGCGGCAAGCTGGCTGAGGAGACGGTGATCGTCACGATGCAAAATGGCATCGGGAACGCCGAAACGATCCAACAATTGTTTCCGATGAATACGGTCGTCTCCGGAACACTTGGCCATGGCGCGAGCGTTGAACACGATGGCACAATTCTGCATAGGGGCTGGGGCATAAACTATTTGGGCAATGTCGAAGAAGAAGCTGCCAGCGAGAAACTCAAAGCTTTTGCCGAAAAATTGAGTACAGCGGGCATGAAAACGGAAGTGTCGGCAGACGTCAACGCCGTCATCTGGAATAAATTATTCGTCAATGCCGCTTTCAACTCCGTGACCGCCCTCACCCGCCTGAAGAACGGCGACATCCTCAATACGCAGGAAGGAGAAGACTTGCTGCGTGCGGTCACGGCAGAAGCGGTGCTCGTCGCCCGTGCGGAAGGGGTGGATGCGGACGCAGAAGCGGTCGCAGAGGAATGCCTGAGAATGGGCCGCCAGGATATCGGCGGCAATAAATCATCGATGCTCATGGACATCTTGAAGAAGCGCCAGACCGAAATCGAAGTCATCAATGGCGGCATCGTGAAGCTGGGGAAAAAACACGGAATCGAAACGCCCGTCAATGCCAGCTTGGCTGGGTTGATCCGCATCATCGAACAGAATTACAAGCTGCGCGTCGACGAATCGAGCGTACAAAAATAAGCCAGTTGCCGGGATTCCGGCAACTGGCTGTTCCTGTTAAGGCAAGTATTTCTTGATGATGGGCTGCATCCGGAAGCCGAACAGGCCGGCAAAGACAGCGAGCAGCACATCTTTTGGAAGAGGCACCGCCATCCAAGCCCAAGCCATCCCGTAAGTAAAGCCTTCCGGCGCGGCAAACCATAGTTTATAAGCGGCATACATCCAGTTGGTGCCGAACACGTAATTGATCGCTGTCGCTACAAGAGCTGCGAAGATAAACCCTTTTTTTGAAGGCATTTTTTCTGCAATCCAACCTGCTGCAAAAGCGGTAAAGATATAAGATAGGATAAAGCCGAATGTCGGCGAGATCAATGTGTCCATACCACCTGAAAACTTGGCGAAGACCGGGACGCCGGCAAGGCCGATTGCGGCATAAACGATCATCGCAGCAGCGCCGAGACGCTTGCCAAGCAGAATGCCGGCAAGAACTGCGAAGAAGGTCTGCAAGGTGATCGGCACGCCCCCGACGATCAGGAAAGAGGAAATATTGGCGCCGATCGCCATGAGCGCTGCGAACATGGCGATGTGAACGAGTGTTAAGGTACGCGAATGATTGCTGGATCTGGTTATTGAAGTTGTCATGAAAATCCTCCACTTCGTATGTACTAAAACCGAGTATAAAGAATGAGTTATTTTAAGTCAACTTATTTTTATAAAAGGTTTACTTAAAAAGTTCTGTGTTTCTTTTCCAATTTTCCGTATGATAAAAAGAAATGAATGAATCTTCAGGAAAGCAGGCGAGACTATGACGGAGTGGTGGAAAAAAGCAGTGGTGTATCAAATTTATCCGAGAAGTTTCATGGATTCTGATGGCGACGGGATTGGCGACATCCAAGGGATCATCCGCAAGCTGGATTATCTGGCGGAGCTCGGCGTGGATGTGTTATGGCTCTCCCCTGTCTACGATTCCCCGAACGATGACAATGGCTACGACATCCGCGATTACCAAAAAATCATGCAGGAGTTCGGGACGATGGACGATTTCGACCGGATGCTTGACGGAATTCACGAACGCGGGATGCGCCTTGTCATGGATTTGGTGGTCAATCATACTTCTGACGAACACCATTGGTTCACGGAACGGCCTGAATATTACATCTGGAAAAACCAGCCGAACAATTGGCGCTCTTTTTTCAGCGGATCGGCGTGGCAATTCGATGAAAAGAGACAGCAATACTATCTGCACCTGTTTTCCAAGAAACAGCCGGACTTGAATTGGGAAAATGAAGAACTGCGAAATGAAGTGTATAAGATGATGCGCTGGTGGCTGGATAAAGGCGTTGACGGCTTCCGCATGGACGTCATCAATATGATTTCCAAAGATCAGGATTTCCCGGATGGCATCGATGGCGATGGCACACCACACTTCTTCAACGGGCCGCGCGTCCATGAGTTTTTACAGGAAATGAACAAAAAAGTGCTGTCCGATTACGATATCGTCACAGTCGGCGAGATGCCAGGCGCTGCGACGGAAGACGCCAAACTGTATACGGGTCCAGGGCGCAATGAATTGAATATGATTTTCACTTTCGAACATATGAACTTGGACCAGGGACCGAGCGGGAAATGGGAGCTCCAGCCGCTGCGCCTCACGGATTTAAAAGAAAACCTGGAAAAATGGCAAGTGGAGCTTTATGAGAAAGGCTGGAACAGTTTGTATTGGAACAATCACGACCAGCCGCGCATCGTCTCGCGTTTCGGGGATGACGGCCAGTACCGTAAACAATCGGCGAAAATGCTTGCCACTTGCCTTCATTTCCTGCAAGGGACGCCGTATATTTACCAAGGAGAAGAACTTGGCATGACCAATGTAGCGTTTTCGTCGATCGATGATTACCAGGATATCGAGACTTTGAATATGTATAAGGAAAAGCGGGCACAAGGTATTCCGCACGAAGAGCTCATGAAGGCGATTCACGCAAAAGGACGGGACAATGCCAGAACGCCGATGCATTGGAACGCTTCTGAAAACGCCGGCTTTACCGATGGGGAGCCGTGGATCTCAGTCAATCCGAATTACCCGGAGATCAATGCAGAAAACCGTCATGAAGCGGATTCAGTATTCGGCCATTACCAAAAATTGATCGCGCTCAGAAAAGACTTGGCAGTCATCACAGAAGGCGATTTCAACTTATTGCACCGTGAGGATGAAGAGATTTTCGCCTACACACGCAATACGCCGGATGAGCAATTGACGGTTTACTGCAATTTTTCCGAAACGCCGCGTGAACTGCCAATGCCAAAGGGCCAAGTGTTGATCGGGAATTACACGCCGCAGGAAAATCAGGATGTAGTGTTGCTCGAGCCATATGAAGCTGTATGCTTTTATGATGGCACCAGAAAAATGGATGAATGAGTTTAAGGAAGGATGGAGAGAATGAGTAAAGTAATCGGAGTAGACATTGGGGGAACGAAAATCCGCATGGGGGTCATCGATGCAGAAGGGCGGATACTCGCAGAGCGGCAAGTGAAGACGGAGTTTCCGCTGTATCCGCATTTGGAGCGTCAAGTGCTGTTGTTTTTAGAGGAGCATCCTGACGTGTCGGCAATCGGCATCGGAACGCACGGGTTTGTCGACCCGAAAGAAGGGCGCATCGTTTTTGCGGGCGACATGCTGCCAGGATGGACTGGGACAGAGGTCAAAGCGCCACTCGAACAAGCGTCAGGGCGACACGTGGAAGTGGAGAACGATGCCAATTGCGCGGCGCTCGCTGAAGCGAAATTTGGCGCAGCACGGGGGCTTGGACGCGTTGTATGCATTACGCTCGGCACGGGGCTTGGCGGCGGCATCATCTGGGACGGCAAGCTCTTGAGCGGCGGCCCGCACGGCGGGGCTGCAGAACTGGGCCATATGATCTTGTATCCAAACGGTTCACGCTGCGCTTGCGGCCGGCTTGGCTGTGCAGAGCAATACCTGTCGGGTACGGCCCTTGTGCGCCGCATCAAGGAAACGGGGCTTTCGGTGACGCCGCCAGAATTATTCGAACTGGCTGAAACAGATGCCCAAGCGCAAAAGCTGGTCATTGACTTCACCGAGGACTTGGCAATCTACATCAGCAGCTTACAGGCGATCTTCGATATGGACATGCTCATCATTGGCGGTGGTGTATCGGAATCGGCCTCTGCATGGATGGATGAACTAAAGCGCCAATTGGCGGAAGTGCTATTGAATCCATTACCGGTGGAAGTGGCACAATTCGAAAACGATGCCGGCATGCTTGGGGCAGCGCTGCTCGTTTTGGAGAAATAAAGATAAGAGTTCAAGGTCCTGAAGCCTGAGCCATGCCCGAGTGAAAAGGCTGGCGCAGGCCGTGAAGGGTGCCGGTTGACTATAGATTGCTTGCACGACATAAAAACAATTGAAATATTTTAAAATAGATTGCGCAAACGTTTTCATTGTGATAATCTGTTAATAATTATTAGTTGGAAACGCTTACCAAGGAGTTTCCATTTTTCTGCTCTATCGTGCAATCGTTTGCACAACAACTCAAAGGGGAGTTCAAGTGAAGGAATTAAAGTTCAGCAAGGGGTTATTGGCATCTGTTTTACTATCAGCGGGGCGCTTGCAGCATGCAGTTCAGGGGATGAAGGATCAACGGCAGAAGGCGGCGGCGAGCAAGTGACCGTCGATATCTTCCAATTCAAAGTAGAGTTTAAAGACCAGTTTGAAGATGTCGTCGCACAATACGAAGAAGAAAATCCTGATGTCAACATCGAAATCACGACAGTCGGCGGCGGAGAAGATTACGGCGCTGCGCTTCGTTCCCGTTTCGCTTCAGGCAATGAGCCGGCGATCTTCAACATCGGCGGGCCACAGGACGTAACGGACTGGAAAGATAACTTGACTGACTTGTCCGATACAGGCGCAGCGGATGCAGCACTCGAGGGCACACTAGACGGCGTGACAGTCGAATCGGAAGTGCTCGGCTTGCCGTATAACCAGGAAGGCTACGGATTTATCTACAATACACGCTTGTTCGAAGAAGCTGGAATCGATGCCGCCTCTATTACGGATTATGCGAGCTTAGAAGAAGCGGTGAAAACGCTTGATTCGAAAAAAGAAGAACTCGGCCTTGAATCGGTCTTCGCGTTGCCAGGAAAAGAGACGTGGGTGACAGGGCTTCATTTGTCGAACACTTTCCTCGCGCCTGAATTCGATAATAATGTCTTGACGGCATACGATGCAGATACAGTGGAATTTGAATACGGCGAAGGCTTCAAGAAAATCCTCGATTTGCAAAACGAGTATTCGAAGCAGCCGACTGTGAGCCTCGACTATTCACAGCAAGTTGAAGAGCTATTTTCGCTTGAACGTGTGGCGATCATCCAACAAGGAAACTGGGTTTACGGTTCGATTGCAGGAATTGACCAGGAACTCGCAGATTCAGGTGTTGGCATGATGCCGATCCCAGTTGAAGGCTTGGAAGATGGCGGATTACCAGTCGGCGTGCCGATGTATTGGGGCGTCAACTCGAACCAAGACGAAGAAGTCGTAACGGCAGCAAAAGATTTCCTTGATTGGCTATACACGTCCGACACTGGGAAAACAGCTGTTTTGGAAGACTTTAAATTCATCCCGGCATATGAAGGTTATGACACATCCAAAATCACCGATTCAATGTCCAAAGCGATCTATGATGCTTCAGAAGCTGGCGAAACAATCGGTTGGGTCTTCATGGGCTATCCGACTGGATGGGGCGAAGATGAACTCGGCGCGAACATCCAGAAATACTTGAGCGATGAAGCGAGCTGGGACGAAGTGGTCGATTCAGCAAAAGCGGCATGGGAAACGAGCCGTGGGGAGTAATTTGTCCATCAAACCAGAGCAGCCATTGTGCTGCTTTGCTTTGTTTCAGGGTTTAAATAGAAAGAGAGGCTAAACTATGCGTACACGGGATCTTTCCTATTGGTTATTTTTAGCGCCTGTATTGTTGGCGCTGGCACTTGTCGTCGTCGTGCCGATGCTGCTCGGGCTTTTCTATTCGTTCACGGCATGGAACGGCATCCAAACCGGCGAATTTGTCGGCTTCCAGAATTACTTGAACTTATTTAAAGATGAGCGCTTCCTCGATTCGCTTTGGTTCACGACGAAATTCTCGGTCATATCTGTTATTTTGATCAATTTCATCGGACTGTCACTCGCTTTGATCGTCACATCGAAGATCAAGACGAGCAGCTTGCTGCGCACGACTTTCTTCATGCCGAACTTGATCGGCGGCTTGATCCTCGGGTTCATCTGGCAGTTCATTTTCCTGAAAGTGTTCGCGAGCGTCGGCGAAGCAGTCGGCATGGAAAGCTTGCAGGCATGGCTGTCGACGACCGAAACCGGGTTCTGGGGCTTGGTCATACTGATGAGCTGGCAGATGGCCGGCTATATCATGGTCATCTACATCGCTTATTTGGAAGGCTTGCCGAAAGAGTTGATCGAAGCGGCTGAAATTGACGGCGCATCGACCGTACAGCGCTTCCGCTACATCATCTTTCCGCTTGTTGCCCCGGCGTTCACAGTCAGTATGTTCTTGACTTTATCGAATACATTCAAGCTGTACGACCAGAACTTATCGCTGACAGCGGGCGGCCCATACAATTCGACGGAAATGGTCGCCATGGAAATTTTCAAGACAGCGTTTGTGCAAAATGCCTTCGCCTATGCTCAGGCAAAAGCGATCATCTTCTTCCTGATCGTCGCTATTATTGCACTCGTTCAAGTGTATATCAATAAACGCCGGGAGGTCGAAATGTAATGCGCAACCGCTGGAATATAAAAGTTGAAGTGCTCGGCGTCGCACTGGCGATTCTATGGCTATTGCCTTTTTACTTAATGTTCGTCAATTCCTTCAAATCAAAAAAGGAAATTTTCCTCGACACGACGAGCCCTCCGGAAGCGTGGAGCTTCGATAACTACATCGTGGCATTTCAGGAACTCGACTTTCTCAGAACTTTGTTCAATTCTTTATTGATCACCGTTGTCAGCGTCGTGCTCATCGTCTTGTTCTCGGCGATGGCTGCTTATGCGTTGTCGCGAGCGAAAAGCAAGATATCCACATTCTTGTTTTTCCTGTTTGTCTCGGCGATGCTCATCCCGTTTCAATCGGTGATGATCCCGCTCGTCACGGTATTCGGCCAGTTCGATATGCTGAACCGCGGCGGATTGATTTTCATGTATATCGGTTTCGGTGCGAGCCTGTCGATTTTCCTGTATCATGGTGCTTTGAATAATGTCCCGAAATCGCTCGATGAAGCGGCGAAAATCGACGGGGCGAACCGTTGGCAAGTGTTTTGGCATATCATTTTCCCGATCCTCAAGCCGATCACTGTCACGGTCGCCATACTCAATATCATCTGGATCTGGAACGATTACCTGTTGCCGTCGCTGGTCATCAATACGACCGGCAGTGAAACGATTCCGTTGAAGATGTTCTTCTTCTTCGGCGAATATACGAAGCAATGGCATTTGGCGCTTGCGGGACTTACGCTGGCGATCATTCCGGTCATTATCTTCTATTTCTTTGCGCAGCGCTCGATTATCAAAGGTGTCTCGGATGGCGCTGTAAAATAAGGGGGCAATCGCAATGGCAATTACAATTAAAGATGTCGCGAAACTGGCGGAAGTTTCGCCGGCGACAGTTTCTAGGGTTATTGCGGATCATCCGAAGATCACCCCGAAAACAAAGCGCAAAGTGCGAAAAGCCATGGAAGAGCTCGGCTATTACCCGAATTTCCAGGCACGCAATTTGGTAGCGAAAAAAAGCAAAGCGATCGGCGTCATCATGGAAAATTCCACGACGCTTGCTTTCCAGAATCCATTCTTCCCGGAAGTGTTGCGCGGCATTTCCGTCAGTGCCCATCATAGCCAGTACGGTCTGTACCTGTCGACAAGCGCGACTGAACAGGAAATCTATGAGGAAGTGGTGGCGATGACACAAGGAAAACGCGTCGATGGCGTTATCTTGCTGTATTCGAAAATTGATGATAAAATCTTGGACTACCTACTGGCAAATGGCATTCCGTTTTCAGTGGTCGGGCGGCCATACACGCGCCCGGACGCCATCTCCTATGTCGATAATGATAATGTCGCCATTGCGAAAGAAGTGGTGGGCCATTTGATTTCACTGGGCCACCGGGACATTTCATTCGTCGGTGGCGCATCCGATTTTATCGTGTCTTCTGACCGTTTGAGTGGCTACCGGCAAGCGCTGGACGGAGCGGGGATCCCGTTCACTCCAGATTATGTGGTCACACAGGAAGAAATGGAAGGACACGAACAGCAGGCGATCCGCAACTTGATGGAACAAAAAAATCCGCCGACAGCCATCGTCACGCACGATGACCTGGTCGCCTATGAAGTGATCAGTTATCTGGAAGATTTGAATATTGCCGTGCCTACCGATGTGTCAATTGTCGGGTTCAACAACCATGCTTTGTCGAGCCATTTAAAGCCGCCGCTCAGTACGGTGGATATTTCGATTTTTGACCTTGGAATGGAAGCGGCGAATCTGGTATTGGAAAAAATAAACGATGACAATGCCCCTCCCCGGAACATCATCGTTCCGGCAACATTGATCGAAAGAGGATCTTGTCAAAGTCTTTGAAAGGAACAAGATTATGAACAAAACATGGTGGAAAGAAGCAGTGGCGTATCAAGTCTATCCACGCAGCTTCAATGACTCAAATGGAGACGGCATCGGGGATATCAACGGTGTCACGGAAAAACTGGATTATTTGAAAGAACTGGGGATCGATGTCATCTGGCTCTGCCCGATGTATAAATCGCCGAATGACGATAATGGCTACGACATCAGTGATTACCAGGAAATCATGGATGAACTCGGGACGATGGCTGATTTCGACCGTTTGCTCGATGAAGTGCACGCGCGCGGCATGAAATTGATCATCGACCTAGTCATCAACCACACGAGCGATGAGCATCCGTGGTTTTTGGAATCACGCTCGTCACTCGATAACCCAAAACGCGATTGGTATGTTTGGCGCGACCGCCCGACGAATTGGGAAAGCATTTTCGGCGGCCCGGCATGGGAGTTCGACGAGAAGACGGGGCAATATTATTTGCACATTTTCTCGAAAAAGCAGCCGGATTTGAACTGGGAAAATCCGGAAGTTCGCAAAGCCTTATATAAAATGGTCAATTGGTGGCTGGATAAAGGCATCGACGGGTTCCGCGTCGACGCGATCAGCCATATCAAGAAAGATTTCAGCGATCTGCCGATAGAAGAGGGCAAGCCATGGGTGCCGGCATGGGAAAAAATGATGAATGTCGATGGCATCCAGCCGTTGCTCGCTGAATTGCGCGATGAGACATTTGCGAAATACGACATCATGACGGTTGGGGAAGCGAATGGGGTCTATGCAGAAGATATCGATGAATGGATCAGCGAAGAAGACGGCAAATTCGACATGGTGTTTCAATTCGAAGATTTGACGCTTTGGGACAATGATGTCAAACAAGGGATTAACGTCAATGATTTGAAAACCGTCTTGACGCGCTGGCAAAAAGCGGTCGACGGCGTCGGCTGGAATGCGTTGTTTATCGAAAACCACGACAAGCCGCGCGTCGTCTCGACTTGGGGCAATGACGGGGAATACTGGCGCGAAAGTGCGACAGCGCTCGCTTGCATGTATTTCTTCATGCAAGGAACACCGTTCATCTATCAGGGCCAGGAAATCGGCATGACCAATGCGCCGTTTGAGGAAATCCATCATTATGACGATGTCCATACGCATAATTTGTATTTCTATAATTTGGCGGAAGGCATGGAACATGATGCGATCATGACTTTATTGAAATCGACAAGCCGCGACCATTCCCGCACGCCGATGCAATGGAACGCAGCAGAAAATGCCGGATTCACGACAGGCACTCCGTGGCTGCAGATGAACCCGAATTTCGAATGGCTCAATGTCGAAAGCCAAAAGCAGGATCCGGCATCCGTTTTGTCGTTCTATAAGCAAATGATCTTCCTGCGCAAAAACATGGATGTGCTGGTCTATGGCAGCTACGATTTGGCCGAGACCGATTGCGAAGATGTTTACGCTTATACCCGTACGCAAGGGGAGGAACAAGTGCTCGTCCTTTCGAACCTTGGAAGCACCACATGCACTTGGCTGGAACCGGAAGGCGCAGAACTGCTGCTGGCCAATTACCACGACCGTGACTTGCATCAATTAAAGCCGTATGAAGCACGGGTGTACAAGCTCGCTTAATGGTTGTGCAACAGGAATATCCATTTTTCTATTGAAAAACGCTTTTCCCGATTGGCCAAAAGGCTGTTCGGGAAAAGCGTTTTTTTTTTAGAATCCTGGTTTTTTCAAGAGCTTGAAGATATTGTTCTTGTATTCTTCGACGCCCGGTTGGTCGAACGGGTTGATGCCGAGAAGGTACGCGCTATACGCGCAGCTCAGCATGTAGAAATACAGCAAATGGCCGATCTGGGATTCGTCGATGCGGTCCACGGTCAAGCTCAATTGCGGTACGCCGCCTGACAAATGGGCGTTTGACGTGCCTTTATGGGCGATATGGTTGAATTCCTGCAAGGACAAGCCGGCGATATAATTCAATTCGTCGCCGTCTTCAGGCGTTTCGAAAATCTCCAAATCTTGCTGTGCTTCTTTTACCAGCAGGAAGGTTTCGAACAAGTTGCGCTGCCCGTCCTGAATGAATTGGCCAAGCGAGTGCAAGTCAGTCGTGAAGACGACCGATGCCGGGAAGATGCCTTTTCCTTCTTTACCTTCGCTTTCGCCGAATAATTGCTTCCACCATTCCTGGACGAATGATAGCTTCGGCTCGAAAATGGCGTTCACTTCTGTCGTATAGCCTTGGACATACAGGTGATGGCGGATCGCAGCGTATTGCATCGCTGGGTTATTGTCAGGGCCCGCCTCCCGGTAAGTCGTTTCCGCTTCTTTTGCGCCGTCCAGAAGCTGGCGGATCGAATGTCCGGCAGCAGCAATCGGCAACAGCCCAACTGCCGTGAAGACGGAGTAGCGCCCGCCGACATCATCCGGCACGATAAAGCGTTCATAGCCTTTTGTTTCGGCCAATTGGCGAAGCGCCCCTTTTTCAGCGTCGGTCGTCACGATGATGCGTTCCGCCGCCACGTCGCCGTAGCGTTTTTCCATATACTCGCGCAGGAAACGGAACGCGATGGCCGGTTCAGTCGTCTTGCCGGATTTGGAGATGACATTGACGACCACTTCCTTGCCTTCTAAATGGGCAAGCAATTGCTTCAAGTATTCACCGCTCACTTGATGTCCCGCAAACAGCACTTCCAATTGCTCGTCTTTCGGGAAATAAGGCGATAGCGCAGAAAGGACGGCTTTTGCCCCTAGATAGGAACCGCCGATTCCGATGACGATCAAAACGTCGGCTTTTTCACGGATCGCTTTGGCAGTGTCTTCGATTTTTGCCAGGAAATCTTCCGGCAATGACGAAGGCCAGTCGAGCCAGCCGAGGAAATCGGAGCCGGCTCCTTTTTTCGCATACAGATCCTCCTGGATTTGCTGCAAACGTGTTTTCATTTTGAGATCTACTGCAGACTCAATGGCTTGTGAATATGTTAAGTTGATCATAAGCATCCTCCTATTCTATGATTACTGATTTTACCATAGTGGAGGAAATGAAAGCATATCCGGCAAGAAAAACTGAAAAGCTTTGAAACCGAGTGAATCGGGTTTGCTTCGGTGCCACTTATTGGTAAAATAAAAAGAAACTTCAATTAGCTTGGGTGTTTCACGCAGTTAATGAAGTCAGACTGGCTATTTTTTTGCGTCCTATTAATTTTCCGCTTAATTGAGGGAGATTTGGGGCAATGCAAGAGCGTTAGCTAGAAAGCTACAGGAGGTCATCGAAATGAAACGATACATAGCAATAGCAGCGGGTGCAGGGGTACTCGCCATGGCAGGATGCCAACCGCAGCCGACACCGGAAGATCGATTGAGTGAATACGTCGGCCATTGGAATGAGCAGGAGTTCACTGCGATGTATGAAGACTATTTGACGCAAGGCTCGAAAGAAGCGTTTCCCCAAGAAGCGTTCGATGAGCGGCAGCAGCAATTGATTGAGGACCTCGGCATCGAGAATCTTGAAGTCAGCTATACCGCGCAGGAAGATGCGGAATGGGACGAAGCGGAGCCGGCCGAGTTTCCGCTTACTATCACGATGGAGACGCTTGCCGGGCCGGTTGAATTCGACCAGAAGGTCTCGTTGATCCATGAAGAGCAGGAAAGTGGAGAGAACTGGTTTGTCGAATGGGACCCGTCATTGATCTTCAAGAATCTTGAAGAAGGCGATGAAGTCGCAGTGCTGACTGAAGCCGCTGAGCGCGGGGAGATTGTGGACCGTGAAGGGCGCGGCTTGGCTATCAATGGCACCGGCTATAATCTTGGCGTGGTGCCGGACCGGCTGGAAGGAGACAGCGATATAGCTGAGGCTGCTGAACTTCTTGGGTTGACGGTGGAATCGGTTGAAGAAAGCCTGAACCAAAGTTGGGTTCAGCCGGATCAATTCGTGCCGCTGACAAAAGCGTCGAAATCAGCGGAACAACTGATTGCTGATGTGGAAGCGAGCGATGTCGTGACCTATCAGGAAACGGCGATGCGTGAATATCCGTACGGCGAAGCATTCGGCCATTTGACCGGCTATATCGGTTCCATTACGGCCGAGCAATTGGAAGAATTAAAAGGCCAAGGCTACGGGGCGAATGACCTGATCGGCCGCCAAGGCCTAGAACGGCGCTTGGAAGAACGCCTGCGCGGTGAGAGCGGCGCACGCATCCTGATCCAAAAGCAGGAAGAAGGAGCGGAAGATATCGTCCTCGCTGAACAGGAGCCGACAGCCGGAGAAGATGTCGAATTGACCATCGACGCTGAATTGCAGACGGCCGTCTATGATTCGATGCAAGGGGAACCGGGAAGCGCTGCTGCGGTATCGCCTGAAAACGGCGAAACTTTGGCACTCATCAGCTCTCCGGGATTTGACCCGAATGAATTCATCGCAGGCATCAGCGGAGAGCGCTACACGGAATTGTCGGAAGATCCGTTGAATCCGCTATTTACGCGTTTTGCCGCAAGTTATGCCCCAGGGTCGACCATTAAACCGGTGACAGCGGCGATCGGCATGGAAGCGGGGAACGCTCGACCCCGAGCAAGGGCTCGAGATCAACGGGCAGACTTGGCAAAAAGACAGTTCATGGGGATCGTACCGAGTATCCCGATTGCATCCGGAAGCGCCAAACCGATTGATTTGAATCGTGCGCTTGTCTACTCGGATAATATTTACTTTGCAAGACAGGCACTTGAGATGGGTTCAGAAACTTTGATTGACGGCCTGGCTGCCTACGGTTTCGGAGAGGAATTGCCGTTTGCCATCGAGCTGGAAAGTTCACAGATTTCCAATAACGGGACTCTCGGATCCGAAGGGCAATTGGCGGATACATCGTTCGGCCAAGGGCAGATGCTCGCCAATATCCTGCATCTCGCCTCGGCTTACGAACCATTCCTCAACGGCGGCACGATTTATGAGCCGACGCTTTACGCCAGTGAAGAAGCTGGGCAAGTGTGGAAAGAAGGCTTGATCAGTGAAGGCAATGCGGCTGTGCTTCAAGAGAACCTCCGCAATGTTGTCACGGACGGCTACGCTAAATCAGCCGATATTGACGCTGTTCCGATTGCCGGAAAAACCGGCACCGCTGAATTGAAAGGCGCTCTCGGCGAAGAGGGGCAAGAGAATGGCTTCTTCGTTTCCTATCACGCTGAGCAGCAGGACTTCATTTTAGCGATGATGATCGAATCGATCGAAGACGATGGCGGCAGCGATTACGTCGCAGGCTTTTCCGCCAATGCCATGGAACAGTATTACTTGAATAATTGACCGAAACCGTCCGCATCTCGCGGGCGGTGTTTATTATGGAAGCAAAGAGGAATTTCATGGAAAAAGGCGTATACTATATAAAAAAACAACGGTTGCCAGCAGTTATTATGAGCACATCAATTCCGCAACAGCAGGAAGAGGGGGATGAGCTTGAAAAAGACATGGTGGAAAGAAGCAGTGGTCTATCAGATTTATCCGCGCAGCTTTTTCGATACGAACGGCGACGGGTTCGGGGACTTGAACGGCGTCCGGGCAAAGCTCGATTATCTGCAGGAACTCGGCGTCGACATGATTTGGCTATGCCCAGTCTATAAATCGCCGAATGTCGATAACGGGTATGACGTCAGCGATTATCAGGCGATCATGGATGAAATGGGGACGATGGATGATTTTGACCGGTTGCTTGAGGATATCCACTCCCGCGGCATGAAGATCATGATGGATTTGGTCTTGAACCATACGAGCGATCAGCATCCGTGGTTTCTGGAATCAAAATCATCGCGCGATAACCCGAAGCGCGATTGGTATGTGTGGCGCGACAAACCGACGAATTGGGAAAGCATATTCGGCGGGCCGGCTTGGACATATGACCCGAAAACGAGCCAGTATTATTTTCATTTATTCACCAAGAACCAAGTCGATTTGAATTGGGAAAATCCCGAATTGCGGCAAGCGCTGTACGAGATGATCCGCTGGTGGCTCGATAAAGGAATTGACGGCTTCCGTGTAGATGCCATCAATCATTTGAAGAAAGATTATACGGACATGCCGAATCCGGATGGGCTGAATTACGTGCCGGCCTGGGAGAAGATGACGAACGTCCAAGGAATCCAGGAGCTTCTGGCAGAATTGCGGCGTGAAACCTTTGACCGCTATGATGTGGTGACAGTCGGCGAGGCGAACAGCGTAAGAGCGCATGAAATCGGCGAATGGATCAGCGAAGAAGAAGGCAAATTCAATATGATCTTCCATTTGGAAGCGCATGAAGAAGCATGGGATGAAGAAAGTGCGGGCGTCGATGTCGATGATTTAAGGATGGTGCTCGATCGTTGGCAGCGCAATGCGCAAGGAATCGCCTGGAATTCCTTATACTTGGAAAACCACGACCGCCCGCGAACGGTTTCGACCTGGGGCAATGACCGGGAGCATTGGCGGGCAAGCGCGACCGCACTCGGCTGCATGTATTTTTTCATGCAAGGCACGCCGTTCATTTATCAAGGACAGGAGATTGGCATGACCAATGCGCCATTCGACGATATCAATATGTACCGGGACATCGAGACGAAGAATATGTACCGTTATAACCGCCAAAAAGGCGTCCCTCACGAAGATTTGATGAAGACTATCAAGAAAATAAGCCGCGACCACGCGAGGACGCCGATGCAATGGAACTTTGGCGCAAACGCCGGTTTTACAGGCGGCAAGCCGTGGATTCCGGTCAACCCAAATTTTAATTGGCTCAATGTAAAAGCGCAGCAGAAAGATTCCCAATCGGTCCTGTCTTTCTATAAGAAGATGCTGCAACTGCGAAAAGAGCACGAAGCCTTGGTGTATGGAAGCACGCATTTGTCATTTCTGGAATGCCCGTATGTTTATGCCTATACACGAGTTTACGGGGAAGCGCGTTATTTGGTCATTTCGCATCTCGATGATGATACATGTCCTTGGTGGAGCCCGGTAGACGGCGAATTGCTATTGTCGAATTATGATCGCCATGTAGACGGCAAACTGCAGCCATACGAAGCGCGTGTTTATCTATTAAAGTAAAAGCCGCATTGAGCGGCTTTTCAGGCTGTCTAGAAACCCAGGAAACCGTATTTTCCGAAGCTTATCGCTCGCTTTCCGTGGGGCGGGAATCGAGCCTCCTCGTCACTGCGTTCCTGCGGGGTCTCTCAAACCCGCTAGTCCCACAGGAGTCGAGCGAACGCTTCTCCAAATACTTAGATAGACCATGGATTTTTGAATGTAGAAAAGATGACTCTCTTTTTAATTCATGGCGAATCATAGACTTCTTCAACACACTGAAAAGCCGCATTGAGCGGCTTTTTTTTTGTATCTTTTTTTAAGGGAATATAGTTCTGGGTATAAAAGACCATTTTGATTGAAGTACCATTTTGCTGATATGGATTTTCCCAATTACGCAATCCGTTTTTCTCTGCTAGATTTAAAGCATGGCAACAGCCGCAGGACAACAGGCGGGACGCCGCTTGCTGCACCGAGCCATACAAATCTATTCGGAAAAGGGGATTCGAAAGATGAAAAAATCGGCAAAATTCATTACTACAGCAATGCTGGCAGCGACTATGCTCGTACCGGCCATGGGGGTTTCAGCAAATGAAGCTCCAGACGCACAAAATGCGAACGCAAACGACAAGATCCGTGTACTCGTCGATATGCCAGGGAAAAATGAGCTTGAAAAAGCGAAAGACCAATACGGCATCCACTGGGATTTCAATAGCGAGGGCTTCACGACCGATATGACTGAAAAGCAATTCGAAGCCTTGAAGAAAAACAAAAATGTAACGATCGAAAAAGTTCCAGAATATACAGTGGAAACGACAACATTGGAACCGCAAGCGCGCTATAAAACAGCCGCAGCTTCCCAGTCCACACCTTGGGGCATCAAAGCGGTTTATAACAATAGTTCCATCACGAAAACAAGCGGCGGTTCAGGCGTCAACATTGCAGTCCTGGACACAGGCGTCAACACTAGCCACCCGGATCTTGCAGCGAACGTTGAACAATGTAAAGACTTCACTATCGGAACCAGCATCCGCAACGGTTCTTGCACGGACCGTCAAGGGCACGGGACGCACGTAGCCGGCTCAGCACTTGCGAACGGCAATGGCGGCTTGTACGGCGTAGCGCCGCAAGCGGACCTTTGGGGATACAAAGTGCTTGGCGATGACGGATCCGGTTCTGCCGATGATATCGCAACGGCCATCCGTCACGTAGCCGACCAGGCTTCAGCCTTGAACCAGAAGACGGTTATCAATATGTCTCTTGGCTCTTCAGCAGAAAGCAGCTTGATCACGAATGCGGTCAACTACGCATACAGTAAAGGCGTGCTTGTCATTGCAGCAGCAGGCAACGAAGGCCCGTACCAAGGATCGATCGGCTTCCCGGGTGCATTGCAAAATGCCGTAGCGGTAGCAGCTCTTGAAAACGTTCAGCAAAATGGCACGTATCGCGTAGCGGATTTCTCTTCACGCGGATACAGCCAATATGCTGGCGATTATTCCATCGGGAAATATGATGTAGAAGTATCGGCTCCAGGCGCAAGCATTTACTCCGCTTGGTATGACGGAGGCTATGCAACAATCAGTGGGACATCGATGGCATCTCCACATGCAGCCGGCCTTGCAGCGAAAATCTGGGCAGCAAACCCATCTGCAACGCACACGCAAGTCCGCGGCGACCTTCAAAACCGCGCAGCGAACAACGACATTCTATCCGGCTATTATGCAGGATCTGGAGACGACTCCGCTTCTGGATTCGGATTCTACCGCCTGCCATAAGAGTTAGACTGAAGACAAGCCCGGCTGTAACAGCCAGGCTTGTTTTTGTGTTAATATTTATATTCTGACAAAGAAAGGTGAGTTTATGAACATCGGTTCTGTGATTAAATACTATCGGCTCAAGCACAACCTCACACAGTCACAGCTCGCTGATGGCATCTGTTCCGTATCGCATTTGAGCAAAATCGAATCCAATACCTATACGCCGCACGAAGAAACTTACGAAGCGCTGCTTTCCAAAATGGGCGTGCAATTGAAAAAAGAACTGGAACACCAGAAGCGGCTTGAACAGCAATTAGGGCGGTTTATTGATTGCGCACTTCATTACGATCTCGACAATTTGCATAAAATCTATGAAGAGCTTTTGGATGAGGACGATTACCTGCAATCAACCGACCTGGTGAATCAATACGAATTGTATAAATTCCGCTATTATGTCCCGGATTTGCAGATGGACAAAGCGTCAGCACAGCAAAAGCTGCTTGAAAAGCTGAAAGCTTCTTTTACAGCACCCGAGTTATGGATGAGCCGATTTTTTCAGGCGCTCTATTTCACTACTTTAGGCCAGCAAAAAGAAGCAATGGACTTGATGTACAGGTTGGATCAAGGGCTTCAAAGCATTCCGCAAAAACTGGAAGGAGAATTTTATTATCAAAAAGCAAGAATTTTAATAGTACATGACCGTCTGGAACTTTCTGCATATTTTGCGGAGCGGGCAGTGCGTTCTTACGAGATGCACCACAATTATATCCGTCTGCTGCATGCGCAATTGCTGCTCGCGATTAATTACACAAGGCGCAATCTAAGCACTCAAGCCGCCAGCTTATATGAAGTGGTAAAACGCAACGCCCATTTGACCCATCAGCATGAATTGTATCAATCGGTTCTTTACAATTATGCGGAATTGATGAAGAGCCAGAAGCAAGACAGCCAAGCATTCGAGCTGTTTTCGGAGCTCAAAGATGTGTTGCAGCCAGGAAGCTATATACACAAAGCGGTCATCGTCAATCTGCTGGAACTAAAAGGCGTAAGTGAAGAAGAAACAGTTGGCCTGATCGAACAATTGCGTATGCCCGGGACCCCGAAAGATGAAGAATACTTTAAGTTATACAGCGATTACTACGGAAAACGAGAATTTTCCCAACAAGAACTTTTGAACTATAAAGAAGATAAAATGTTTCCATTTTTCAAAAAATATGGTTATATAAAAGACACCAAACATCTTTCTGAAGAACTTGCGGCTCATTACAAAGAGCAGCAGGATTGGCAGAAAGCCTATTACTACCAAACTCAATTTCTGGAAAGCGACGGTGATTAACATGGAAAAGAAAAAATTATTGGTTGGTGCCACATTAGCGCTAATCTTGGCTTTGTCGGCAGGATTGCCTCAAATCGCAGCACAAGCAGAAAATGCTGACGGAAACGTAACAATCAACGGACCACAAGTATTGCCGCCAGTATAATAGAAGAACAAAAAAAGCTTGCCAATTCGGCAAGCTTTTCTTTTGGGTAAATTTTCAAGTTGCCAAAACCATTTGCCTCCTTCATCTCATGCCTTCTACTGTGTATGCACACCGTCTTCGGGTAAACTAAACAAAAGAAAGGCGGCGACTCAATGTATAAAAAACAGCAATACGTTTTTAAGGATGGGCATCCGGTTTTAGCGACTATCAGGACCTACACAGAGGAAGATTTTCCAGGCTTGATCGAAGTGCAGCGCGAAAGTTTTCCGCCGCCGTTCCCGCCAGACTTGCTATGGAACGAGCAACAACTTGGAAACCATATCGCACTTTATCCTGAAGGCGCAATTTGCGTCGAAATCGATGGCGAAATCGCGGGTTCCATGACAGGGATGCTTACGAAATTTGATCCTGAGCGTCCTTTACATAAATGGGAACAAGTGACTGATTCGGGATCGATCGGAACGCATGACCCGGAAGGCGAATCACTATATGTCGTCGACATCGGCATCAAGCCGAAATTCCGTAAATTGAAACTTGGCAAGCTATTGATGGAAGCAATGTATGAGCGGGTCGTTGCGGACGGGCTCGAACGGCTCATCGGCGGCGGGCGGATGCCGGGGTATCATCGATATGCGAACGAACTGTCTGCTGAACAATACATCGAAAGAGTGCTGGCCGGTGATGTGAAAGATCCAGTTATCAGCTTCTTGCTCAGCTGCGGCCGCATGCCGGTGACCCTAGTTCCTGGGTATTTAGATGATGAAGAATCCCATGACTATGCTTTATTGATGGAATGGAAAAATCCGTTTTACTGCTAATTTATTCTGATTATTCGGACATATCCTTTTTCGAAGTCTTTATTTTTGCTATACTGGCAGAAACCAATGAGGCGCGGAGGGGATCAAATGCAGCTGACCGTGCAGGATGTTTTGGATTATGAATTGCTGGAAGGAGCGGTCGTCCGGACAGCCAAAGAATATGCACATGCGCGGCCCGTGCACTGGGTGTCTGTCATGGAAATGCCGGTGGAGAATTTCGTACGCCGCAATGAGCTGGTATTGACGACTGCGATGGGATGTAAAAATGAGTTGGAGACATTTCGCGGATTTGTCCAGGACATCATCGATTCTGGGGCAGCGGCCCTCATGATCGCGATGGGGCGGCACGTTTTTGAAATTCCCAAAGAGATTGCAGAAATGGCCGAAGAGCAGGCATTCCTGCTCATTGAACTGCCGTGGGAGCTGCGCTTCTCAACGGTCATCGAAGAAGTGATGATCGATTTGAACGATTTGCACCGTCAAGAGCGGCAGCGATCAGAGCAAGTGCAGCAGGATTTATTGAAATTGATCTTGGCGGATGCGGAATTGGAGAAAATAGCTGCCTATATCCGCCGCGAACTCGACAATGCGCTGCTCATTACGGATGCACACGGTGTCGTACAAGCAGCAGCCGGTTTTTCACGTGCCAAACTGGAAGAATGGGAACAGCAGGTCAGTCAAGGGCTTTTCCCGATTCGCCAAGCGGCCTCGAAAGGAAACCGTGACCCGATGATCCAGAAATTCCGCAGGGGCGAATTGGGTGGCCGAAGGATCGTCCAAGTCCCGGTGCTCCAAGTATCAGAGGAAGCTCAGGGTTATCTATTCGTCGAACTGCCGGAAAATGCAGGCGATGGGCGTCTTGATGTCTTTTCGGTTCACGTGCTGGAGCATGCGGCAACGACCATTTCCTTATGGCGCTCAAGGCAAAATGCAGTCGAAGAGACAAAAGCGGCGCTGCGCATGGATTTCGTCCGCGAACTTGCCAATGGGGAATTCACGACCAAAGAGCAGGCGGCTTCCCGTGCCCGCGCACTCGGCTATGACCTGGAGCTCCCATATATTGGACTGGCGGGCAGCCCGGAGAATTTACGTGAATTATTTGGACGCCGAAAGCCGGATCATAGTTCGTATACTGATTGGTCGAAAAGCATGATTGCCTATATCGAAGAAGAAATCCATTACGCGGCCCATGCCATGAAACGCACGGTGATGACGGGTTATGTAGACGGGTATTTGATCATCTTCCTGGAAAAGCCACCCGAAAGCGGGCAGGAAAACCAGATCAATTTTTGGATTTGATCGAACGGCGGTTGGGAATTTATTGCCGGAAGTCCTGCTGTCCTGGGGCATAGGCGATCACGCGCAAGACTTTGCCGGCTTCAGCAGCAGTTTTCAGCATGCGAAGGCGGCACTTGAAATCGGGCGCATGAAAAAGGGCCGGGGCACCGGATGGATTACCGCGATACCCGCGCAGACCGGCTGCTATTGCAATTGGCCAAAACCGAAGGGATGAAAGACATCATCGAGTCGACGATCCAGCCGCTTGTCGATTACGACCAGCAGCGGCAAATGGATCTGATCGGCACTTTTTCGGCCTATAACCATTATCAAGGAAATGTTAGCCAAACGGCGCGTGCCTTGAACTTGCATCGCCAATCGCTGCTATACCGCTTGCGCAAAATCGAGTCATTGACAGGGTTATCGCTTGTCGACCCGGACGATTTGTTTCTATTGGAATTATGCGTCCGCACCCATCGCATCCGTGCCTCTGAACCGAACGACGCTTGAATGAAAGCCTTCTGCTCAAGAAGGCTTTTTTTATGTGGAAAAATTGACTAAAGGGCAACGCGCATTTTCATACACTATGACGGATGCATTAAAAAGAGCCTGGCAGGTATAGTGAAAACAAGAATAATAGATTGACTATTCCGACTTTTAATTTGTGAATACAAGGAGGGGATTCCCCATGTCGTTTGGAACTGCAGAGTATCAGGGGCGTATCAGAAATACGAAACAGCGGATGGCAGACAAAGGCATTGAAGTGCTGCTCATCACCGATCCTGCCAATATGAATTATTTATCTGGATATGATGCTTGGTCGTTCTATGTACACCAGATGCTCATTGTCATTGAAGACGAAGATCAGCCAATATGGGTTGGCCGCATTATGGATGCAAATGGAGCGAAGATCACTACTTGGCTTTATCCCGACAACATCATTGCCTATCCAGAAATCTACGTCCAAACAGAATTGCGCCACCCGATGGATTTCGTAGCGGAAATCTTGACGCAAATCGGCCAGGACCGGCGTTCGATCGGCGTTGAAATGGATAGTTATTACTTTACCGCGAAATGTTTTGCCAGTCTGCAAAAAGGGCTGCCGAATGCCCGTTTTCACGATGCCACCTCCTTGGTCAATTGGGTAAGGTTAGTGAAATCCGATACCGAAATCGTCTACATGAAACGTGCGGCACGTTTTTCAGAAAAAGCGATGGCAGCAGGCATGGAAATGATTGGGGAAGGTGTCCGTGAATGCGACGTCGCGGCGAGGATACTTGAAGTACAAGTGAGCGGCACGAAAGAACACGGCGGCGATTATCCATCGATCATGCCGCTTTTGCCGACGGGTGAACGGACAGCAGCTCCCCACCTCACGTGGACCGACAAGCGCTATAAACAAGGAGAATCGGTCACGCTAGAATTATCGGGTTGTTATAAACGTTATCATTCGCCGCTGGCACGCACCGTGTTTATCGGGACGCCTGATGCAGAGCTTCAGCATCTTGCGGATGTGACGACAGAAGGCATCAACGAATGCCTGGCGATGATCAAGCCGGGCATATACTTGGAAGAAATCTGTGCCACTTGGACAAAAACGATCGCCCGTTACGGTTTTGAAAAAGAAGCACGCATCGGCTATCCGGTGGGCTTGAACTACCCGCCCGACTGGGGCGAGCATACCGCAAGCATCCGGATGGGCGACCGCACGATACTTGAGCCGAACATGGCCTTCCATATGATTCCGGCGATGTGGTTCGATGATTCGGGATTTGAAGTGAGCGAAACCTTCCGCGTGACGGAAACCGGCTGTGAAACGCTGGCGAATATGCCGCGCGGCTTGTTCACGAAAGGGCATTTGATCGGCTATCAAGGCGGTGCCTGATCATCGGCAATGAAAAACTGAAAGCAATTAAAAATATGAGGAGTGAGTTCATGACTAACAACAAAATCCATCAATCAACACAAGCAGTCTGGGGCGGGGAAAAAGATTATTTGGTACACGGGGCATCGCAAGTGCCGGTCGTCTTGAGCGTGGCCTATACGTACGACGATATGGATGAATGGTACGACGTTGCGATTGGCAAGAAAAAAGGCCATATTTATGGGCGCAATACGAACCCGACCGTTCAGGCTTTCGAAGACAAAGTGAAATTGCTCGAAGGCGCGGAATCGGCGACCAGCTTCTCAACGGGCATGGCAGCCATTAGCAATACGCTTGCGACTTTTCTCGTGCCTGGCGACCGCATCGTCTCGATCAAAGATACTTACGGCGGCACGAATAAAATTTTCACGGAATTCCTGCCACGCCAGCAAATCGATGTTGCACTCGTCGATACTGGTGATCATGAGGCAATTGAAGCGGAACTCAAAAAGGGCTGCAAGATCCTCTATTTGGAAACGCCGACCAACCCGACTGTCAAAATCACGGACATTGCACGCATGGCAAAAGCAGGTCACGAAGTAGGGGCGCTGGTCATTATCGACAACACATTCGGCACACCGATTAACCAGAATCCGCTTGAAGATGGCGTCGATCTCGTTCTCCACAGCGCGACTAAATTCCTCGGGGGGCATGCGGATGCGCTCGGCGGTGTACTGGTCGGATCGCATGAACTTGTCGAACAGGTTTATCATTACCGCGAAATCAACGGCGCGACGATGGACCCGATGGCTGCTTACCTGCTACTGCGCGGCATGAAAACTTTGCATTTGCGCATCCGCGAACAAAGCAAGAACGCCATGGCGCTCGCCAAGTATTTGCAGACGAAAGACATCGTCGAAGACGTCTTTTATCCAGGGCTCGAAACGCATCCGAACCATGATATCGCGAAACGCCAAATGAAAGGCTTCGGCGGCATGCTGAGCTTTTCCGTAAAAGGCGGCGTCGACACTGTGCGTGATTTGCTGCCGAAACTCCAATATGCGAACCGTGCCGCAAATCTCGGGGCGGTCGAGACGACTGTCGGCCCGGCGCGTACGACAAGCCATGTGGAATGCACACCGGAAGAACGCGCCGCTATGGGCATCCCAGAAGGTTTGATCCGCGTTTCTTGCGGCATCGAGGAAATCGAAGACATCATCAACGATTTTGAGCAGGCATTCCAGCACGTCGAAACGGTGATGAACGTCTAATCGGAAAGCCGGTGAACAAGATGCAGGACAAAGATAGACTTCTGAAAGAAGCGGAAAAGATGAACGAAAAGCTTAGCGAATGGCGGCGGACGCTGCACCAATTTCCGGAGCTGAGCTTCCAGGAATTCGAGACAGCGGATTTTATCGCATCTGTTTTGGCGACTATCGATGGCATTACCGTCGAACGGGGGATCGGCTTTGAGACGAGCGTAATCGCAACCCTCGGAAAAGGCGAGGGCCCGGTAATAGCACTGCGTGCGGATATCGATGCTTTACCCATCGACGAAGCGAATACATGCGATTACCGGTCGAAAACTCCAGGAATTATGCACGCCTGCGGGCACGATGCGCATGCCGCCATCCTGCTCGGCACCGCTTCGCTTCTCGCGGACTACTTTCAGGACAAGCCATTGGGCGGAACGGTCAAGTTCATTTTCCAGCCGGCAGAAGAAATGATTGACGAAGAGTCCATGTCAGGCTCACCGTATCTGTTGCAAGCGGGTGCTTACGACGAAGCGGAGCTGGCGATTGCTCTTCACATGTGCCCATGGCTACCAGTCGGTGCAGTCCAAATGCATGACGGCATCAGCATGGCGAACGTCGATGTGTTTCATGGGTCGATTCATGGAACCGGGGGGCATGGTGCCTACCCAGAACTCGGCAGCGACCCGACTTGGATGCTCGGCCTCATTTTGCAGGCGCTGCATGGCATCGTGCCGCGGAAAGTATCCGCACTCGAACCCGCAGTCGTCAGTGTCGGGCAAATCCATGCAGGAACTGCCAGCAATATAATCCCGCACGAAGTTCAAGTGGAAGGCACTGTGCGAAGCTATTCAGCCAGCACGCGTGATCTGCTCGAAACGGAAATCCGCGATGCATTCGCACTCGCGAAACATCTGGGCGGCGATTATTCCTTCCATTACCAGCGGGGAGAGCCTGCGTTAATCAATGATCGCCATGTGAATGAACAGATCACAAAAGCTATCCAAAAAACGGATCCATCTATAAAGTTCATTCATCAGGCGTTCGGCATGGGAGGCGAAGACTTCGCTTATGTCACGCAGCAGTTGCCGGGGGCAATGTTTTTCCTCGGCTGTTCGCTGGATGACCGAATCGAGCGGGATTTGCATACGCCGCATTTCGATATCGATGAACGCAGTTTGCCGCTGGGCGCTGCCATTTTAGCGAACGCGGCAATCGAGTTTTTCACTTGAACGGGCGAGCAAGGAGAACAGGAGGGAAAGCATGACACATAAACTGGCATTTATCGGGTTCGGCGTCGTCGGCCAAGGGCTCGCGGAAATCCTGCACAATAAACGGCAAAGCCTGCGGGACCGGGAAGGCTTTGAAGCGAAAGTCGTCGCGATATCCGATTTCAAGAAAGGCTCGTTATACCATCCGGACGGGCTCGATCTCGAAACGGTCTTGGACGCTGTACAAAAGACCGGAAGTTTGGAAAGCTATCCGAAAACAGAAGGGCTCGTCACAGGATGGAACAGCCTGGAAACAATCCGGCAATCGAATGCCGATACGGTGGTGGAAGTGTCCTATACCGACGTGAAAACCGGCCAGCCGGCAATCGACCATTGCCGCGCAGCTTTCCAAAGCGGCAAGAATGTCGTCATGACCAATAAAGGGCCGGTTGCGCTCGCGTACCAGGAACTATCATCTTTGGCAAATAAGCATAACGTCTCTTGGGGCTTTGAAGGTACGGTCATGAGTGGGACGCCTGCCCTGCGGATGCCTAAACTGGCGCTTGCCGGAAATGACATCACCGAGATTCGCGGCATCTTGAACGGCACGACCAATTTCATGCTCATGCGAATGGACGAGGGCGAAAGCTATGAATCTGCGCTCAAGGAAGCACAAAAGCTTGGCTATGCTGAAGCGGATCCGACGAGTGATGTCGAAGGGCTCGATGCGCGCTATAAAATCGTCATTCTCGCGCAGCATGTCATGGGCATGCCTTTATCGGTCGAAGACGTCGAATGCACAGGCATCTCGAAAATGACGCCGGAACTGATCGAACAAGCGCGCGTTGAAGGCAAGCGCTGGAAGCTGATCGCTTCGGCAAAGAAAGAAAACGGGCTGGTTTCAGCGAAAGTCGCGGCGGAAAAAGTGCCACTGGATGACCCGCTCGCTGGTGTTTCAGGAGCCCTCAACGCCATCACTTACGAGACCGACCTGCTGGGGCCGGTCACCTTGAGCGGCGCAGGGGCTGGCAAAACAGAAACCGGCTTTTCCTTGCTCATCGACTTATTGACGATCGCGAAAGCCAGGAAAGCGGTGCGGTCATGAAAGGAGGAGGAATAGATGGCGACACATGTTGAAGGCCGGAAAATGTTTCTGGCAGGTGAATGGGTAGACGGAAAACAATGGATCGACGTCACCGATCCTCAGGATGGATCTCTTGTCGATCGGGTTCCCGCCGCAACGAAAGAAGATATGGAGACGTGCATCGAGGCAGCTAAATCAGGCGCAGAAGTTGCTGCACGGATGCCGGTCGTTGAACGCATGCAAATTATCGGGAAAGCAGCGAATTATATCGAAACGAACGCAGAACATTATGCGCGCACCATCGCCAAAGAAAGCAGCAAAACCATTCGCGAAGCTCGGAAAGAAGTGGGACGGGCAGTTGAAACTTTGCGCTTGAGCGCAGAAGAAGCAAGGCGCATCACCGGTGAAACGATTCCGTTCGACCAATCGCCCGGCGGAATCGGTAAAGTCGGTTATTACCGGCGCTTTCCGCTCGGCATCATCGGGGCGATCACGCCGTTTAACGACCCGCTGAATCTGGTGGCGCACAAAGTCGGCCCAGCGATTGCATCGGGCAATGCCATTATCGTCAAACCGGCAACTGTCACGCCGCTCAGCGCGCTGTTATTGGCGCAAGCCTTTTCACACGCGGGGCTGCCGGAAAAAATTCTTTCTGTTATCACCGGGCGAGGCGGAGAAATCGGCGATGTCTTAGTCGAACATCCGGCTGTCCGGATGATCAGCTTTACCGGAGGCGTCGAGACCGGGCTTGCGATCACCAAAAAAGCAGGGCTGAAAAAAGTGGGCATGGAACTCGGATCGAATTCGCCGGTCATCGTCTTGCAAGACGCCGATTTGGAAGACGCGGTGGCGTCATCTGTCTCGGGCGCATTTTGGGCAGCCGGGCAAAATTGCCTCGGCGTACAGCGGGTCTATGTTGAAGATTCTGTATTCGATCTGTTTAAAGAACGATTCGTCGAGCAAACGGAACGCTATATCGTCGGCGATAAGCAATCCGAAATGACGGATATGGGACCGTTGATTACAGAAAAAGAAGCGAAGCGTGTCGAAGGGCTGGTCCAGGAAGCGTTGGATAAAGGTGCTACGCTCGAGACGGGCGGCGAGCGTGACGGCGCATTTTACTCGCCGACGGTACTCGCCGATGTGCCTGCAGATTGCACGCTCGCAGCAGAAGAAATCTTCGGCCCGGTCGTATTGCTCTATCGAGTGGCTGGTTTGGATGAAGCGATCGAACGGGCAAATGCCGTCGATTATGGGCTGCAGGCCGGAATCTTTACGAAAAATCTCGACTATGCCCACCGTGCGATCGAAGAACTCGAAGTGGGCGGTGTCATGATCAATGACAGCAGCGATTTCCGGATCGATGCCATGCCGTTCGGCGGCGTTAAGCAATCGGGGCTCGGCAGGGAAGGCGTCAAATTTGCCGTCCAGGAAATGACTGACACGAAAGTGGTCTGCTTTAAATTGGGATAGCTGAAGCACGAAGCGCATAGCCGGAAAGCTATGTGCTTTTTCATTGTTATAGCGCACTATGTAAATTTAGGCGTCGAATTAATCAATAATGGGCAGAAAAGCTTTTATATCATATGAAAGCGGATACATATATAATATCTGTGACAAATTGTGAAATATTATTATTAATTATCGTTTTATTCGTTGAATTCTGAAAAATGTCCTCTATAATAAAGAGAAACTCAAATCAGCCAGGAAATCACTTCCTCGCTGCTAGCTAGTTGATCTAAGGGGCCGTTAATAGGTGCCCTGTGAATCCGCGGAGCAGATACATAAAAAAGAAAGGATAGGATACTTATGAAGAAGGATTTGCGCATCAAGAGTAAGGTTTTCAGCGAAGGGCCGATGAAAGCCCCGAACCGGGCAATGCTGCGGGCGGTCGGAGTGACGGATGAAGGCTTCGAGCAGCCGATGGTCGGCATCGCAAGCACATGGAGCGAAGTCACACCGTGTAATATACATATCGACGAACTGGCAAGAGCTGCAAAAAAAGGCGCTCAAGAGGCCGGGGCAGTTCCGTTCATCTTCAACACGATCACTGTTTCTGACGGGATCTCGATGGGAACCGAAGGCATGAAATATTCGCTATCGAGCCGCGACGTCATCGCGGATTCCATTGAAACGGTCGTCGGCGCAGAAAGTCTGGACGGGCTTGTCGCAATCGGCGGCTGTGATAAAAACATTCCCGGCTGTTTGATTGCCATCGCCAATTCCGAAGTGCCGGCAGTATTCGTTTACGGTGGCACCATCGCGGCCGGGCGCTATAATAGCCAGGATATCGACATCGTTTCTGTTTTTGAAGGCGTCGGCCAGCATAATAACGGCACCATCGATGACGCGGCGCTGCGCAAAATCGAATGCAGTGCATGCCCTGGTGCGGGTTCATGCGGCGGCATGTATACGGCGAACACAATGGCGTCAGCAGCTGAAGCGATGGGCATGAGTTTGCCTGGAAGTTCTTCGAATCCGGCAGTGTCTGAGTACAAGGAAGCGGACTGTGAGGCGGCAGGTGCTGCGGTGCACAATTTGCTCGAACTTGGTATCTATCCTAAAGACATCATGACCAAAGAAGCGTTCGAAAACGCCATCACGGTCGTCATGGCGCTTGGCGGATCTACCAATGCCATCCTTCACTTGCTTGCGATTGCGCACGCTGCGGAAGTGGATTTGACAATCGATGACTTCAACCGCCTTCAAAAAACAGTTCCACATATTGCGGACCTGAAACCGAGCGGCAAATACGTCATGCAGGATCTTCACCGCGTAGGCGGCGTTCAAGCTGTCATGAAAATGCTATTGGAAGCGGGTTATTTGCATGGCGATTGCATGACCGTCACCGGTAAAACCGTGGCAGAGAATTTGCAGGAAGCGCCGAGCCTGACAGAAGGCCAGGACGTCATCATGTCCTTCGATAATCCGAAACGAAAAGACGGCCCGTTGATCGTCCTGAAAGGCAATCTGTCCCCGACAGGCGCGGTTGCCAAAGTGTCTGGCGTCAAAGTCAACCGCCACACAGGCCCAGCGCGCGTCTTCGATAATGAAAAAGAAGCGACTGCGGCGGTCATGGCGAACGAAATCAATGATGGCGACGTCTTGGTCATCCGTTATGTCGGGCCAAAAGGCGGTCCGGGCATGCCGGAGATGCTGTCGATTTCTGCAATTCTCGTCGGAAAAGGCATGGGCGAATCGGTTGCGCTCCTGACCGATGGACGGTTCTCGGGCGGCACGCATGGTTTGGTCGTCGGACACATCTCACCGGAAGCGCAGTCGGGCGGCCCGATTGCCTTGCTCCACGAAGGGGATATGGTGACGATCGATTCGGATCTGCAGGAAATCTCTATGGACGTTTCTGATGAAGAACTTGAAAAGCGCAGAAGCGAATGGGTCGCACCGCCGCTTCATCGTAAAGGCGTTCTCGGCAAATACGCGCATAATGTTTCCTGTTCTTCCAAGGGAGCCGTTACCGATTACTTGAACCGATAATAGAAATAAGCAGCGCCGATCCGGGCATAAAACCGGATCGGCGCTTTTTAGTTCTGATACAATTGGAAAAGGGCCGTCCTCAAATGAGGACAGCCCTTTGTTTATTAGGTAACAATCATGTGTTTTGACTTAAATATTAACCCGTAACGAACGGGGAATCATTTCCATTGAAAGTGTTTGCTTTCATTGCCGCGGTAATAGTTCCACTGGGTGCTTTAAACTTAAGCAACGTAAACCCTGCCTTCTTTTACGTCCTTGCGATCCTGTAATCGCGCCAGTGTGAATAAGTATCTTCAAAAACATTGCGTAGAATGCCAGTCATCAAAATTTATGTGTTACCTCGTAGTTAACTCTGAATACTATCTCATATTTTTGGGTATATGTCAATGATAGGGCCTATGTGGCAATTCATCATCTTATAAAATAAGAAATTTGATGTATAATGATAGTCATTACTGTGGAAGAAGGGGATTTTTGTGGAAACGCGTTATGCAGATGATAGCTTGGCATTACATACCGATTTATACCAAATCAATATGGCGGAAACCTATTGGGCGGATGGGATGCATGAACGGAAAGCGGTTTTTGAATTGTTTTTCCGGAAATTGCCATTCGGCAATGGTTATGCCACATTTGCGGGACTTGAGCGAGTACTCGATTATTTGAATAACTTCCATTTTTCGGAAAGTGACATTGATTATTTGCGCAACGAACTTGGCTATAAGGATGATTTTTTAAATTATTTAAAAGAAATCCGTTTTACGGGGGATGTTTATTCAGTCGTCGAAGGCGAGCTCGTTTTCCAAAATGAACCGCTGATTCGCATTGAAGCGCCTCTTTTGGAAGCGCAATTGGTCGAGACAGCGCTTCTGAATATCGTCAACTACCAGACTTTGATTTCCACCAAAGCAAGCCGCATCAAACAAGTCGTTGGAACAGAACGCGTCATGGAATTCGGTACGCGCCGTGCACAGGAAATGGATGCAGCGATTTGGGGCACACGCGCAGCGTATATTGGCGGTTTGGAAGCAACGAGCAACACCCGTGCCGCCAAATTATTTGGCATTCCAGCAGCCGGCACCCATGCCCATTCCATGATCCAGGCCTATAAAGACGAATACGAGGCGTTCCATGCATATGCGAAGCGCCATCGTGAATGCGTCTTTTTAGTCGATACTTACGACACGTTGAAATCCGGCTTGCCGATCGCTATCCAAGTGGCGAAGGAGCTCGGTGACAAAATCAACTTCCGCGGCATCCGCTTAGACAGCGGAGATATTGCCTTTTTATCCAAGGAAGCACGGAAAATGCTCGATGAGGCAGGGTTCCCTGACACCGAAGTGGTCGTTTCCAACGATTTGGATGAATACACCATCCTCAACTTGAAAGCGCAAGGAGCAAAGGTCGATGCATGGGGAATCGGGACGAAGCTCATTACTGCCTATGACCAGCCGGCGTTGGGTGCGGTATATAAACTCGTCTCGATTGAAAACAGTGCAGGCGAAATGGAAGACACCATCAAGATTTCCGGCAATGCAGAGAAAGTGACGACTCCTGGATTGAAAAACGTTTACCGGATTATAGATAGGGAAAATGGGAAATCAGAAGGTGATTACATCACGATGCACGATGAAAACCCCACTTCTGAAGAACGTTTGAAAATGTTCCATCCAGTCCATACATTCGTCTCGAAGTTCGTCACCAATTTCGATGCCGTGAACATCCATCAACAAGTCATCAAGTCAGGAGAAGTCGTGTATGAAAACCCGCCGCTCGAGGAAATACAGAAGTATGCGGTAGGGACGCTCGATTTGCTGTGGGATGAGTATAAACGGTCGCTTAACCCAGAGGAGTACCCAGTTGATTTAAGCGAAAAATGTTGGAACAATAAAATGCGGAATATCCAGGAAGTACGGGAATCGGTTCAGGAATTCATGAACAAATAAGGAGGATCCACATGTCGACATTACAACAGCAGATCATCAACGAATTGAAGGTGCAGCCTTCTATTAATCCGCAGGAAGAGATCAGGCGCACGGTTGAATTCCTCAAAGAATACTTACAACACCATTCATTCCTGAAAGGCTTTGTGCTCGGCATTTCGGGCGGCCAGGATTCGACGCTTGCCGGCAAACTGGCACAAATGGCCGTTAATGAACTGAACGAGGAAGCAGGCGGCCAAACTTATAGCTTTTACGGTGTGCGCCTGCCATACGGTGTCCAAGCCGATGAGCATGACGCTCAGGATGCCATCAAATTTATCCAGCCGACGAAAGTCTATACCATCAACATCAAAGAAGCTGTCGATGGCAGCGACCGCGCGCTAGAGGCGGAAGGCATTAAGTTGACGGATTTTGCTAAAGGCAACGAAAAAGCACGCGAACGCATGAAAGCACAATATTCGGTTGCCGCCATGCACAATGCGGTTGTGCTCGGTACTGACCACGCAGCTGAAGCGATTACCGGTTTTTATACGAAATACGGGGATGGCGCAGCCGATGTAGTACCTTTGTTCCGGTTGAACAAGCGGCAGGGCCGTGAAATGCTGAAGGCGCTAGGCTCGCCGGAGCATTTGTATACAAAAGTCCCGACAGCCGACCTGGAAGAAGACAAACCGGCCATTCCGGATGAAGTCGCGCTTGGCATCACTTATGAGCAAATTGACGATTATCTTGAAGGCAAGGAAATTGCTGAAGACGCACGTGAAAAGCTGGAAGGCTATTACTTGAAAACCCAGCATAAGCGTAATCTGCCGGTGACGATTTTCGATGACTTTTGGAAAAACAATTAATAAGACCGATGAACGGGAAAAGCATATGCTTTTCCCGTTTTTCAATTTCAAGAGTGGTTCAAAGGAACCCGTCAAACCTGAATGCCGTGATGGCTCAGTTGAGTTATCGCCTGGAATCCGATATGATGGCAATAAGATTGTGATTATTCAAAACCTTTTTCACTTATATAGGAGGAACCGATATGAAAGCGACAGAACGATTAGGAAAAGTCATAGATAATATCGAAAAAGTGATTATTGGAAAACGCGAAATCGCCGAGTTGAGTTTGGTCGCTTTGTTATCGCATGGCCATGTTTTGCTTGAAGATGTTCCGGGCGTCGGCAAGACGATGCTTGTCCGGGCCTTGGCAAAATCAGTCGGAGCGGATTTCAAGCGCATCCAGTTCACACCGGATCTCTTGCCTTCAGACGTAGTAGGCGTTTCCATCTATAACCCGAAAGACATGCAATTCCATTTCCGCCCAGGCCCGATCATGGGCAACATCGTCTTGGCGGATGAAATCAACCGGACGTCACCTAAAACGCAGTCCGCGTTATTGGAAGCGATGGAGGAGGCGTCAGTCACGACAGATGGTGTGACGATGCAGATTCCCAAACCGTTTTTCGTCATGGCGACCCAAAACCCGATTGAATACGAAGGAACCTATCCATTGCCGGAAGCGCAATTGGACCGCTTTTTGCTGCGGGTGAAAATGGGCTATCCGACGCGGGAAGAAGAAATCGAAGTATTGACCCGTTCCCAGTCGATTCCGCCAATCGAAGAACTTGAATCGGTGCTGACTTTGGAAGAATTGCTTAAATTACAGGAAGAAGTGCGGACGATTCGCGTGGATGATACAATCCGTACCTATATTGTAGAACTCGCGACCCAAACCCGCCGCGATCCTTATGTTTATCTTGGTGTCAGTCCGCGTGGTTCGATTGCCTTGATGAAAGCGGCTCAAGCCTATGCCATGCTCAAAGGGCGTGATTATGTCACTCCGGATGATATCCAATATTTGGCGAAATTCGTCTTCGGCCACCGCATTATGCTTCGTTCGGAAGCCCGCTATGATGGAATTACAGCCGAAGAATTGACAGAGCGCATCATTGCCAAGACGCGTGTTCCTGTACAAAGGCTTGTGAATCAATGAAGCGGGTCAAACAAATTTTAGGTTCTTCGGGCAGGATGATATTTGTGCTCATCCTGCTTTTTTTGACTTTTTCATTCGCCATGTTCCAAGGCGGCTTCGTCAGTTGGTTCATTTTCTACGTATCTGTTCCTTTCATTCTTTATTCTGTCTTGTTGTCTTTCTATCCGTTGCGGAATTTGCACGCAGAACGGGTAGTCCATACGCCACGAGTGCGGAGCGGCCACCGCTTTTCGGCCACTGTCACCGTTCGGCGGGCGTTTCCGTTCCCGTTGCTTTACACCATCCTCGAGGAACAGGCACAGTCTGCACGGCTTAAAGTTCGCATGTCCGATGCAGGCCGTCAGCTGCTGTGTCCTTGTTTTTGCCGTGAATTTTCCTGGACTTATGAAAGCGGCGAAATGCCAAGAGGCGAACATGTTTGAGAAGGCGTTACGGTAGAAACCGTCGATTTTTTAGGATGGGTAAAAAAACGCCAGCTGCTGCCAGCCCGCCAGTCCGTCCTGGTTTATCCGAACACTGTTGAAATGATGTACCGCCCGATCGGTTCCAGTTTTGACCAAGGCTCGATCGCGGCGCCATTTACTTTAGTGAAAGATACCACGATGGCGAGCGGTATCCGCGATTATCAGCCGGGAGACCGGGTCTCGTGGATACACTGGAAATCGTTTGCACGAACACAGACGATGCGCACGAAAGAATTCGAAGACCGTCAATCGCAAGATTTGTTCTTGCTTGATGACCGGTCCCCATCCGAAAGCTTCGAAATTCAAGTCGAGCTGATCGCTTCGATTCTCACTTCTGTGGTGGCATCCCATGCCAGTGTCGCCTATTTATCCGCCGGCACGCCACGCGCCTTTTTCCCGCTGATCCAAAGCGATGAACAATTGCAGCGTGCGCTTTATCATTTGGCGAAAGTCCAGGATGATTTGGACCGGCCGATCGAAGCAGTTGTCGGACAGGATTTGAAACAAGTCCGCGTGTCGAGCCTAGTCTATGTGACAGGTTCATTGTCACGCGAAATGGTCGATGAAATCCGGCGGAACGTAACGAGCTTGAGCCAGTGCTTGTGCCTGGTCGTGACAGAAGCAGGCCAGTCGATCAGGCCGGAAGATGAAAAAAACCATCAATATGCGAGATCTAAAGGTTTCCACGTGAAAGTTATCGGGCCAGAGAATTTCGCTTCGGCGTTTATGGAGGCGAACCGTTCATGACATCGATCGGAAAAAATAAAGTATTTATGGGCTTATTGTATATCTTGGTGTTTTTCCTGTTGTCTGAATGGCTGCGCCCTGTCATCGAATTAACCGAAACCGGCCATCATCGGCTATTTTTAGCTTTCGTGGCATTGGGTCTCGTTATGGCGTTCTTCGACGTTCCGTGGTGGATCACCGGCCCGCTGAAATTATTTTATATTCTATGGTTTATTGTGTATGTCTATACCGGCAATCTATTTTTTACGGCAGAAAGCCTGGCTTTTATCGTGGAGCAGGCGAGCATCAGCTTATCGGCTCTCTTCAGCCAAGATTGGCAAGCGACCACTGATGTATTTCGCACCGTCCTGTTTTTTGCGCTGTTGTGGATGGCTATCTATCTTATCCATTATTGGGTCAGTTTTCGCCTGAGCATCTTCTTATTCTATCTTTTGACGGTCATTTTCGTTGCCGTTCTGGATACATTTAGCCCTTATTCGGGCGATGCGGCGATTGTCCGCATCATGGTCATCGGCTTATTGTTGGCAGGCTTATTGCATTTGGCCAGATGGATGGAACGTCACGGAGCAGCAGCCAAGACGGATAAATTGCTGGTCTTTTCGATTCCCTTATTATTGCTGTTGGTCGCTTCAACCGCACTTGCTTTCTATTTACCGAAAGCAGAGCCAATTTGGCCGGACCCTGTTCCGTACATCACCTCTTATTCCGGAAAAGGCGGTGTCGGTGAAGGAGGCGTCGGGCGCATCGGTTATGGCGTTGATGATTCACAGCTCGGCGGCTCTTTTGTCTCTGATGATACAACTGTCTTCAGAGCGGAAGTCGAAGAAGGGCAATATTGGAAAGTTGAAGTGAAAGATGTCTATACGACAAAGGGCTGGGAGCTCTCGGAAGAAGATGCACAAGAGCAGCTTTACCAAAACGGTGATGAAGTTACGACAGATTTTCCGCCGGAAGACGAGGAGCGTTCCTCAGCCCTAGTGGATATGCAGCTGCCATTCCCGTTCGTTCTCTATCCTTATGGGACCGCTTCTTTCTTAATGGAAGAAACATTGGATTATCGTTACGATCCGATTCAACAGCGTTTCGACACATTGCAGGAGAATGCAGCTTTTGAACCGGACGTCTATGAAGTTTTCTATAGCGAACCTTCCTATAGCCTGACAGCATTGCGTGAAACAAATGCAGAAGAATTGTCTGAACTGCCGCCGGAATACGACCGCTACCTGCAATTGCCTGATGAATTGCCTGAGCGGGTTGGGGAATTGGCGGAAGAAATCGCTGCCGGTTCAGACACTGTTTATGGACAAGCACAAGCGGTCGAACGTTATTTCAGCACCAACGGTTTTGAATATAGCCAAAGCGACATCGCTGTCCCTGCGGAAGACCAAGACTATGTTGATCAATTCCTTTTTGAAACGCAGCGTGGATATTGCGATAACTTCTCCACCTCGATGGTCGTCTTGCTGCGTTCGCTGGATATTCCTGCGCGCTGGGTGAAAGGCTTCAATGAAGGGGAAGTCATCGATACAGTGGATGGCTACGACGTATACGAAGTCACGAATAATAACGCGCATTCATGGGTAGAAGCTTATATGCCAGGGGTGGGCTGGATGATGTTCGAACCGACCATCGGCTTTACCGGTGCCTCTTCCATTGATTTTGATTTGGAAATCGATACCTCCGAACCGGAAGAAGAGGAGATGCCGGACCGCCCTGAACCTGAACCCGAAGCACAGCCTGAACAACCGGATGGCGGTACAGGAACAAATGCCGGCCCGACAGCGGGTGAGCGTTTCCTTGCTTTTGTATCCGAACAGGCAGGCAAGCTCATCGCAGCCACCATCGGCTTGCTGCTGCTCGCATTCATGCTATTCAAGATCCGTAAAAAATGGCTGCCCAAAGTGCTGATTCCGTATTACCGCCGGAAAGAGGGGGGCGCAGAAACTTTTGAAAAAGCCTATCTGCGTCTCTTGAAACAATTGGAGCTTTATGGAATAAAACGGGCGCCGGGTCAAACATTGCGTTCATACGCCGAATACGTCGATTCATTTTATGGAACGAAAGAGATGACGGAATTGACGGCAGCGTATGAAAAATCCGTTTACGGCGGGGACGCCGAATCAGTTGATTGGCCGAAACTGAAGGAAAGTTGGGAAAATTTAATCAATCGGACAAGCGGTTGATTTTGAAAACACTAGCCTGTACAATTGAGAAAATTATAGAATACAGTGCCCTCATATATGTCCGATGATACGGTTCGGATGTCTCTACCAAGTCACCGGAAATGACTTGACTATGAAGGCGGATGACGCATGCTTATTTGCATGCGCATTCGTCTTTTTAACGTAGAGGACAAGAACGCGAGGAGTGATTTTTTCGCGTTCTTTTTTATATTGTGGCCTGAATCGAATAGAAGAGGTGAAGGATTTGCCAGTCAGCCCTATGTTGAAGGAACAGAAAAAAATCGTCGTCTTGGATTTCGGCAGCCAATACAACCAATTGATCACGCGCCGCATCCGTGAAATCGGTGTCTATAGCGAACTCCACCCGCACACGATTACCGCGACTGAAATCAAGGAAATGAACGCAACGGGAATCATCTTCTCAGGCGGACCGAATTCCGTCTATGACGAAAATGCATTTTCCATCGATCCGGAAATTTTTGAAATGGGACTGCCGATACTCGGCATCTGCTACGGCATGCAATTGATGGCATTGCGTATGGAAGGGAAGGTCGAAAAAGCTTCCAACCGCGAATACGGCAAAGCCGAATTGACCTTGACGAAAGAAAGCTCCATTTTCAAAGATGTACCAGAAGAACAAATCGTCTGGATGAGCCACGGCGACCTCGTCACAGCGGCACCTCCTGGATTTGACGTCATCGCTACAAGCCCCGGCTGCCCGATTGCAGCAATGGCAAACGAAGAGCGCAAACTCTACGGAGTCCAGTACCATCCTGAAGTCCGCCATTCCGTTTACGGAAACGAAATGCTGCGCCAATTCGTCTTCGATGTCTGTGGCATGAAAGACGAATGGTCGATGGAAAACTACATCGAATTGGAAATCGCGAAAATCCGTGAGCAAGTGGGCGACAAGAAAGTCCTTTGCGCACTAAGCGGCGGCGTCGATTCTTCTGTTGTTGCCGTCTTGATCCACAAAGCGATCGGCGATCAATTGACGTGCATGTTCGTAGACCACGGCTTGCTCCGTAAAGGGGAAGCTGAAAGCGTCATGAAAACTTTTGCAGACGGTTTCCATATGAACGTCATCAAAATTGATGCCCGCGAGCGCTTCATGAAAAAACTTGAAGGCGTCAGCGACCCTGAACAGAAACGCAAAATCATCGGTAATGAATTCATCTATGTATTCGACGATGAAGCAGAAAAACTGAAAGGCATGGACTTCCTTGCCCAAGGCACACTTTATACAGATATTATCGAAAGCGGCACAACGACTGCCCAAACGATCAAATCCCACCACAACGTGGGTGGATTGCCTGAAGACATGCAATTTGAGTTGATCGAACCGCTCAACACGTTATTCAAAGATGAAGTGCGTGCACTCGGCACCGAACTTGGCATGCCGGATGAAATCGTTTGGCGTCAGCCATTCCCAGGCCCTGGCCTCGGCATTCGCATCATGGGAGCTGTCACTGAAGAAAAACTTGAAATCGTCCGCGAATCGGATTGGATTTTGCGCGATGAAATCAAAAAAGCCGGCCTTGATCGCGACGTCTGGCAATACTTCACAGTGCTTCCGGATATCCGCAGCGTCGGCGTCATGGGCGATGCCCGCACATATGATTACGCAATCGGTATCCGCGCAGTTACTTCAATCGACGGCATGACATCTGATTGGGCGCGTATTCCGTGGGATGTACTCGAAAAAATCAGCGTCCGTCTCGTCAATGAAGTAGATCACATCAACCGCGTATTATACGATATTACGAGCAAGCCACCTGCAACAATCGAGTGGGAATAGAAACAAACGGCTGCCATTAGCGGCCGTTTTTCTATTTCACGAACTTTCAGTTAAAAAAATAGATAATTGTTCGTGTTTCGTCTTGTTTTTCCATACCTATCGTGGTATTCTATAAATGAAATTAAATAAGCTTGTCGTATAAATTCAGGGATATGGCCTGAGAGTCTCTACCGGTTCACCGTAAATGATCCGACTACGATTTTTTGTCCGCCTTATAAAATAGGCGGACTCTCTGTTTTCGGACGGGGATAATCGGACGCATACGGCAAATCGCTGTATGCGTTTTTTTGCGTAGACTTATACAAAAGCATACGGAGGAATCATGCATGAAGAAGTATTTTCAGTTTGAAGAACTTGGAACAAACTACCGTCAGGAATTTATCGGGGGCTTAACCACATTTTTGGCAATGGCTTATATCTTGGTGGTCAACCCGTTGACGCTGACTATGGACTCGATTCCTGATTTGGATCCTGCCCTTCGCATGGATTACGGAGCAGTATTTATGGCCACAGCTTTGGCAGCCGCTATCGGCAGCCTTTTAATGGGAATCGTTGCTAGATACCCGCTTGCTCTAGCGCCGGGGATGGGGCTCAACGCTTTCTTCTCCTATACAGTTGTTCTTACGTACGGAGTGCCTTGGCAAACTGCATTGACCGGGGTGCTGGTTTCCGGATTGATTTTTATTCTGCTGACTTTGTCAGGCATTCGTGAAACAATCATCAACGCCATCCCGGCTCAACTGAAATATGCAGTGGGTGCCGGCATTGGGCTTTACATCACGTTTATTGGCCTCCAGAATGCGGGGATCGTTGTAGGCAATCCTGATACGCTTGTTGGACTTGGCGATTTGACGACCGGTTCAGCTCTTCTCGCGATTTTCGGATTATTCATCACTGTGATCATGATGGTCCGCGGAGTGAAGGGCGGGATTTTCTTTGGAATCTTAATCGCTGCCGTAGTCGGGATGATCTTCCAAGTAGTCAGCTTGCCGACTGCTATCATTGATTTGAATGTTCCAAGCCTCGCGCCGACATTCGGTGTTGCGCTTGAACCGATCTTCAACGACCCAGGTTCATTGATGACCATTCAGTTCCTTGTCATCGTCCTAACATTTTGTTTGTAGACTTTTGATACAGCTGGAACGTTGGTGGCAGTAGCGAACCAAGCGGGCTTAATGAAAGATAATAAATTGCCGCGCGCTGGAAAAGCTTTGCTTGCAGATTCAATTGCGACAGTGAGTGGGGCGATCTTCGGGACGTCAACAACAACTTCATACATCGAGTCGACAGCCGGTGTAGCGGCTGGAGCGCGTTCGGTTTTGCTTCAGTGGTTACAGGGATCCTTTTCCTGGTTGCAATTCTTTTCTATCCGTTGTTATCAGTCATCACCAGTGCAGTAACTGCACCAGCGTTGATCATCGTCGGAGTCTTGATGGTGTCGGCTCTTGGCCAGATTGAATGGGGCAAATTTGAAATTGCTGTTCCAGCATTTCTCACAATGATTGCGATGCCGCTCGGTTATAGTATCGCAACCGGGATCGCAATCGGATTCATCTTCTATCCCATCACGATGATGGTCGCGGGAAGAAGGAAAGAAATCCACCCTATCATGTATGGACTGTTTGTTATCTTCGTTTTGTATTTTATATTTCTTGCTTAATAGAAGCTGTCGACTTATGTCGGCGGCTTTTTATGTCCATAAGAAATCTTTCTTCTATATAGTAGGAAACCCATTTAAATGAATTGGTGATAAGTAGTTCATTTATGATTATTTTCTATATACATACACTATTATTATTAACGATTGGGAAGGAGGGAAGTATTTGTATGAAAGGAAGCGAGCTCCTTTCAAAACTGTAATAATCTTTTAGTTGAATATTAAGAATATTACGTTATAATAAGAAGAGTAAAAGTTTCTCGTAAAAGCTTGACGGGATTTTCTAGCGTGCTATATTAGTCAAGTCGCCAAGAGAGGCGCACAACATGAACCTGAAAACTGAACAGCAAAACGTCAACGAAAGACGTCACGAGCGCCTTGGCGCGTGAACGGCTTTTGCGATGGTCGCCCTGGGCGATCGGGGCAATCAGCCATTCCGAACTTTGGTGTTCGTGACTTAACTACTGATCAGCGTATGCAGATCAAAGCGAATCGCGTCTTCGGACGGCGATACGCCAGCAACTATTGAGCAATCAATACTACTCTATAATGGAGAGTTTGATCCTGGCTCAGGACGAACGCTGGCGGCGTGCCTAATACATGCAAGTCGAGCGGAACCATTGGAGCTTGCTCCTTTGGTTTAGCGGCGGACGGGTGAGTAACACGTGGGCAACCTGCCCTGCAGATCGGGATAACTCCGGGAAACCGGTGCTAATACCGAATAGTTTGCGGCCTCTCATGAGGCTGCACGGAAAGAACGGTTTCGGCTGTCACTGCAGGATGGGCCCGCGGCGCATTAGCTAGTTGGTGAGGTAACGGCTCACCAAGGCCACGATGCGTAGCCGACCTGAGAGGGTGATCGGCCACACTGGGACTGAGACACGGCCCAGACTCCTACGGAGGCAGCAGTAGGGAATCTTCCGCAATGGACGAAAGTCTGACGGAGCAACGCCGCGTGAGTGAAGAAGGTTTTCGGATCGTAAAACTCTGTTGTGAGGGAAGAACAAGTACCAAGTAACTACTGGCACCTTGACGGTACCTCACCAGAAAGCCACGGCTAACTACGTGCCAGCAGCCGCGGTAATACGTAGGTGGCAAGCGTTGTCCGGAATTATTGGGCGTAAAGCGCGCGCAGGCGGTCCTTTAAGTCTGATGTGAAAGCCCACGGCTCAACCGTGGAGGGTCATTGGAAACTGGGGACTTGAGTGCAGAAGAGGAAAGTGGAATTCCACGTGTAGCGGTGAAATGCGTAGAGATGTGGAGGAACACCAGTGGCGAAGGCGACTTTCTGGTCTGTAACTGACGCTGAGGCGCGAAAGCGTGGGGAGCAAACAGGATTAGATACCCTGGTAGTCCACGCCGTAAACGATGAGTGCTAAGTGTTGGGGTTTCCGCCCCTTAGTGCTGCAGCTAACGCATTAAGCACTCCGCCTGGGGAGTACGGCCGCAAGGCTGAAACTCAAAGGAATTGACGGGGCCCGCACAAGCGGTGGAGCATGTGGTTTAATTCGAAGCAACGCGAAGAACCTTACCAGGTCTTGACATCCCGCTGACCGCCTAGGAGATTAGGCTTTCCTTCGGGGACAGCGGTGACAGGTGGTGCATGGTTGTCGTCAGCTCGTGTCGTGAGATGTTGGGTTAAGTCCCGCAACGAGCGCAACCCTTGATCTTAGTTGCCAGCATTCAGTTGGGCACTCTAAAGGTGACTGCCGGTGACAAACCGGAGGAAGGTGGGGATGACGTCAAATCATCATGCCCCTTATGACCTGGGCTACACACGTGCTACAATGGACGGTACAAGGGCTGCAAACCCGCGAGGGGAGCCAATCCCAGAAAACCGTTCTCAGTTCGGATTGCAGGCTGCAACTCGCCTGCATGAAGCCGGAATCGCTAGTAATCGCGGATCAGCATGCCGCGGTGAATACGTTCCCGGGCCTTGTACACACCGCCCGTCACACCACGAGAGTTTGTAACACCCGAAGTCGGTGGGGTAACCCTTACGGGAGCCAGCCGCCGAAGGTGGGACAGATGATTGGGGTGAAGTCGTAACAAGGTAGCCGTATCGGAAGGTGCGGCTGGATCACCTCCTTTCTAAGGATTATATCGGAACCGATCTTCGGATCGGGTTGACGTTTGCGTTCAGTTTTGAAGGTTCACTCCGCAAGGATTGACTTTCGAACTTGTTCTTTGAAAACTGGATAGATCGACATTGATTAAGAAACAAGCATCAAAGTAGCGTGATCGCTTCGCGATCAACTTATTTTTGACCCTCAGTGGTTAAGTTAATAAGGGCGCACGGTGGATGCCTTGGCACTAGGAGCCGAAGAAGGACGGCACTAACACCGATATGCCTCGGGGAGCTGTAAGTGAGCTGTGATCCGGGGATTTTCAGATGGGGAAACCCACTGTTCGTAATGGAGCAGTATCCATGTGTGAATACATAGCACATGAGAAGGCAGACTCAGGGAACTGAAACATCTAAGTACCTGAAGGAAGAGAAAGCAAATGCGATTCCCCAAGTAGCGGCAGGCAGAAACAGGATCAGCCCAAACCAGAAGGCTTGCCTTCTGGGGTTTGTAGGACACTCTATACGGAGTTACAAAGGAATGGATTAAGCGAAGCGACCTGGAACAGTCCGCAAGACAGGGTAATAGCCCCGTAGCTGAAAGTTCATTTCCTCCAGAGTGGATCCTGAGTACGGCGGAACACGAGAAATTCCGTCGGAATCCGGGAGGACCATCTCCCAAGGCTAAATACTCCCTAGTGACCGATAGTGAACCAGTACCGTGAGGGAAAGGTGAAAAGCACCCGGAAGGGGAGTGAAATAGATCCTGAAACCGTGTGCCTACAAGTAGTTAGAGCCCGTTAATGGGTGATGGCGTGCCTTTGTAGAATGAACCGGCGAGTTACGATTGCATGCAAGGTTAAGGTGAAGCCGGAGCCGCAGCGAAAGCGAGTCTGAATAGGGCGAGTGAGTATGCAGTTGTAGACCCGAAACCAGGTGATCTACCCATGTCCAGGGTGAAGGTAAGGTAACACTTACTGGAGGCCTGAACCCACGCACGTTGAAAAGTGCGGGGATGAGGTGTGGGTAGCGGAGAAATTCCAATCGAACCTGGAGATAGCTGGTTCTCTCCGAAATAGCTTTAGGGCTAGCCTCAAGATAGAGAATCCTGGAGGTAGAGCACTGTTTGGACTAGGGGCCCATCCCGGGTTACCAATTCAGACAAACTCCGAATGCCAGTGATTTATGCTTGGGAGTCAGACTGCGAGTGATAAGATCCGTAGTCAAGAGGGAAACAGCCCAGACCACCAGCTAAGGTCCCCAAATATCCGTTAAGTGGAAAGGATGTGGCGTTGCTTAGACAACCAGGATGTTGGCTTAGAAGCAGCCATCATTTAAAGAGTGCGTAATAGCTCACTGGTCGAGTGACACTGCGCCGAAAATGTACCGGGGCTAAACGGATTACCGAAGCTGTGGATGGACATCGTAGATGTCCGTGGTAGGAGAGCGTTCTAAGGGCGTTGAAGTCAGACCGGAAGGACTGGTGGAGCGCTTAGAAGTGAGAATGCCGGTATGAGTAACGAAAGACGGGTGAGAATCCCGTCCACCGAATGCCTAAGGTTTCCTGAGGAAGGCTCGTCCGCTCAGGGTTAGTCGGGACCTAAGTCGAGGCCGATAGGCGTAGACGATGGACAACAGGTTGATATTCCTGTACCACCTCCCGCCGTTTGAGTAATGGGGGACGCAGAAGGATAAGGTGAGCGTGCCGTTGGTTGTGCACGTCCAAGTTGTGAGATGAGAAACGAGGCAAATCCGTTTCTATATAACATCAAGCAGTGATGGCAAGAGGTTTACCTCAGAGTCCCTGATTTCACACTGCCAAGAAAAGCCTCTAGCGAGGCGGGAGGTGCCCGTACCGCAAACCGACACAGGTAGGCGAGAAGAGAATTCTAAGGTGAGCGAGTGAACTCTCGTTAAGGAACTCGGCAAAATGACCCCGTAACTTCGGGAGAAGGGGTGCTCTGGTAGGGTGAATAGCCCGAGAGAGCCGCAGTGAATAGGCCCAGGCGACTGTTTAGCAAAACACAGGTCTCTGCAAAACCGTAAGGTGACGTATAGGGCTGACGCCTGCCCGGTGCTGGAAGGTTAAGGGAGTGCTTAGCGCAAGCGAAGGTGCGAACCGAAGCCCCAGTAAACGGCGGCCGTAACTATAACGGTCCTAAGGTAGCGAAATTCCTTGTCGGGTAAGTTCCGACCCGCACGAAAGGCGTAACGATCTGGGCACTGTCTCAACGAGGAGACTCGGTGAAATTATAGTACCTGTGAAGATGCAGGTTACCCGCGACAGGACGGAAAGACCCCGTGGAGCTTTACTGTAGCCTGATATTGAATTTTGGTGCAACTTGTACAGGATAGGTAGGGCCAGAGAACCCGGGCGCCAGCTTCGGGGAGGCGTCGGTGGGATACTACCCTGGTTGTATTGAACTTCTAACCCACAAGCCTTAGCGGCTTGGGAGACAGTGTCAGGCGGGCAGTTTGACTGGGGCGGTCGCCTCCTAAAAGAGTAACGGAGGCGCTCAAGGTTCCCTCAGAATGGTTGGAAATCATTCGCAGGTGTAAAGGCACAAGGGGCTTGACTGCGAGACGGACAGGTCGAGCAGGGTCGAAAGACGGACTTAGTGATCCGGTGGTTCCGCATGGAAGGGCCATCGCTCAACGGATAAAAGCTACCCCGGGGATAACAGGCTTATCTCCCCAAGAGTCCACATCGACGGGGAGGTTTGGCACCTCGATGTCGGCTCATCGCATCCTGGGGCTGTAGTCGGTCCCAAGGGTTGGGCTGTTCGCCCATTAAAGCGGTACGCGAGCTGGGTTCAGAACGTCGTGAGACAGTTCGGTCCCTATCCGTCGCGGGCGCAGGAAATTTGAGAGGAGCTGTCCTTAGTACGAGAGGACCGGGATGGACACACCGCTGGTGTACCAGTTGTTCTGCCAAGAGCATCGCTGGGTAGCTATGTGTGGCCGGGATAAGTGCTGAAAGCATCTAAGCACGAAGCCCCCTCAAGATGAGATTTCCCATTGCGCAAGCAAGTAAGATCCCTCAAAGACGATGAGGTAGATAGGTTCGGGGTGGAAGCGTGGCGACACGTGCAGCTGACGAATACTAATCGATCGAGGACTTAACCAACAAACTGAAACGCGCGTTTCCCCAATGTCGATTTATCCAGTTTTGAGCGAACAAGCTCAACATAGTCCAGTGATGATGGCAAAGAGGCCACACCCGTTCCCATCCCGAACACGGAAGTTAAGCTCTTTTGCGCCGATGGTAGTTGGGGTTTCCCCTGAGAGTAGGATGTCGCTGGGCAAGTAGAAAGGCCGTTACCGGTTTATTCCGGTAGTGGTCTTTTCTTTGAAATCATTTTATTTTTGCTGAAACAAGGCCTATTCCTCTTGCATTCGTACTTTGATTGACCTAATATGAAATTTAATTGCGAAGGAAAGGGTGCAGAAATGGATATTAATCCGTGGTTAATGGTTCTCATAATATTTTCAATCAATATAGTCTATGTCACCTTCTTTACTGTGCGAATGATTATGACACTCAAAGGCTTCCGTTATTTAGCGGCGCTTGTCAGCATGGTGGAAGTGGTCATATATAGTAGGGCTCGGCTTGGTGCTAGATAATTTAGATCAGATACAGAACTTGGTCGCTTATGCGATTGGTTATGGATCTGGGGTTGTGATCGGTTCTAAAATCGAAGAGAAAATGGCGTTAGGATATATAACGGTTAATGTTATTAGCAACGATGAAAGTGATTATCTCCCGGAAGTTGCGTGAAAAGGCTACGGTGTAACCGATTGGGATGCAAACGGAAGAGATGGCGGCAGGCAGGCTATGCAGATCTTGACTCCTCGGAAGATGGAATTAAAATTATACAAAACCATCCAAGAAATAGATCCTAAGGCTTTTATTATCGCCTATGAACCGAAAACGATTCATGGTGGATTCTGGGTAAAACAAGTGAAAAGAGGTAGATTATTTAAATGAGTAAAAGACAATCTGGTTCGAAGTGCAGGAACACGAGACGATGGAAGACTGCCTGAACCGAATGAAACAAGAGGGTTATATGGCTGTTGGCCGTAAAGAAGAGCCCTTGTTTGAAGAAATTAATGGAGAGCCTGTACCTGTCCGCCAGATTATCAAGTTTAAAGGTAATAAAATCGAAAATAGCAGATGATGGGTAAAAACACGAACGTTAAAAAGAGGTCTTGTTTATCGTTCGACTTTACCATTGACGCATATGAACCATCTTGTTATGATTAATGAGGAAACCCCATATATGCAGAGGAATTGGCCTCTGCGTCTCTACCAGGACACCGTAAATGTCGGACTATGCGGGAAAGCAACTTATGGTACTTATAACGGAGGATGCTTTTTATGCCATCACGTATGTTTTCGTTGAATCAAAGTCCTTAAGTAAACTGCTTTTCACGTCATGTGAGCAGTTTATTTGAGGGCTTTTACTTTTGAAAAGAGGTTATTGAATGAATCCGCGAATTGGCATTATTATGGGAAGTTCGAGTGATTGGGAAACGATGAAACATGCATGCGAGGTTCTAGATGAACTGAAGATCGACTATGAAAAAGTGATATCAGCCCATCGGACGCCGGATTTGATGTTCAGTTATGCAGAGGAAGCACGCGGTAAAGGTTTGCATGTGATCATTGCAGGTGCTGGCGGTGCTGCTCATTTGCCGGGAATGGTCGCGGCAAAACAACTTTGCCGGTTATCGGTGTTCCAGTTCAGTCTAAAGCCTTGAACGGGATGGATTCATTATTGTCGATTGTTCAGATGCCCGGTGGGGTGCCGGTTGCAACTGTAGCGATCGGGAAAGCCGGCGCGATCAATGCGGGCCTCCTGGCTGCCCAAATTCTTGGAACGGTCGACCCAGAAGCAGCGCAAGCTTTGGAAGATAGACGCAAGCGGACTGCGGAGGCTGTGTTGGAAAGTTCAGGTGATCTGGTATGACAAGAACGATTTTACCTGGACAGACGATCGGTATCATCGGCGGAGGGCAGTTAGGCCGCATGATGGCGTTGGCTGCGAAGGAAGCAGGATTTAAGATTGCGGTTTTGGATCCGGGCATGGATTCGCCGACCGGACAAGTGGCGGATATTCAGATCGTTGCTCCGTTCAATGATTCGGAAGCGCTGGAAGAATTGGCAGAAGTGAGTGATGTCATCACTTATGAGTTTGAAAATATTGATGTGGACGGGCTCCGCCATTTAGCTGAAATCGCTTATGTGCCTCAAGGGGCTGAGTTGATCGGCGTCACACAGAACCGGATTTTTGAGAAGCAGGAAATTCGGGAAGCCGGAGTGCCGGTAGCGAATTATATAGAAGCTTCTACATTTGAAGAGTTGAAAAGCCGGATTGAAACTTTGGATTATCCCTTTGTCGTTAAAACGGCTAGAGGTGGATATGACGGCAAAGGCCAGCAAATTGTGGAGAATGCAGACCAGTTATCAGAGGCGGAAGCCCTGTTCCAGAACGGGGATTGTGTCGCGGAAGCATTTATCGATTTCACGATGGAGATATCGGTTGTCATCCAGCGCAATACTTTAGGTGAAACGGCTATATTGCCGATTGGAGAGAATATCCATAAAGATCATATACTGCATCAAACCATTGTCCCTGCAAGAGTTGGCGAGGAAACGCTGACAAAAGCGAAAAAGGCGGCAGAAGCAATTGCTGAACATCTGCAAATGGTCGGAACACTTGCGGTTGAAATGTTCGTTTTGCCGGATGGCGAAATCCTGGTCAACGAACTGGCACCGCGCCCTCATAACTCAGGGCATTATTCAATCGAAGCGACAAACATTTCGCAGTTCCACCAGCATATCCGCGCGATTTGCGGGTGGCCGTTGCGCAAGCCGAAGCTTTGGAGTTCAGCTGTCATGGTTAATGTGCTCGGAGAACATGTAGCGCCGCTCACGACGAAAATCGCACATTATCCGGACTGGTCGATTCATTTATACGGCAAGGACGAAGCAAAACATAAACGCAAAATGGGGCATGTGACCATTTTGACGGAAGACATAGATCGAACATTAAACGAAATCGACGCATCTGGCATTTGGCCGGAATAATTGGAGGATATAGATTATGATCGCACGTTATACACGCCCGGAGATGGGTGCCATTTGGACAGAAGAAAACAAATACCAAGCATGGTTGGAAGTAGAAATCCTTGCATGTGAAGCTTGGGCAGAAATTGGCGATATCCCGAAAGAAGACGTGGCGAAAATCCGTGAGAATGCAGGGTTTTCAGTCGACCGAATTCTAGAAATTGAAGAGGAAACGCGCCATGATGTTGTTGCTTTTACGCGTGCGGTTTCCGAAACGCTTGGGGAAGAACGCAAATGGGTGCATTACGGATTGACGTCAACAGATGTTGTCGATACGGCACTTTCTTATCTGTTGAAGCAGGCGAATGAAATCCTGCGCAAAGATTTGACAAACTTCATCGATATTTTAGCGGTGAAAGCGAAAGAGCATAAAATGACGGTCATGATGGGCCGTACACACGGTGTTCACGCAGAGCCGACGACATTCGGTTTGAAATTGGCGCTTTGGCACGAGGAAATGAAGCGTAACCTGGAGCGTTTTGAAGCAGCAGCGAAATCGATCGAAACGGGCAAAATGTCCGGTGCGGTTGGAACGTACGCGAATATCGACCCATTTGTTGAAGAATATGTATGCAAAAACTTAGGAATCGCTGCATCGCGTATTTCCACACAGACTTTACAGCGTGACCGCCATGCACAGTATATGAGCACGCTTGCCTTGATCGCTTCTTCAATTGAAAAATTTGCGACGGAAATTCGTGGTTTGCAGAAATCTGAAACACGTGAAGTCGAAGAGTTTTTTGCGAAAGGACAAAAGGGATCATCGGCGATGCCGCATAAACGCAACCCGATCGGTTCTGAAAACATGACAGGCCTTGCGCGCTTGATCCGCGGTTATATGGTGACGGCTTACGAAAACGTATCGTTGTGGCATGAACGCGACATTTCTCATTCCTCTGCTGAACGCGTCATCTTGCCGGATGCGACGATCGCGTTGAACTATATGCTCAACCGTTTCGGCAATATCGTCAAGAACTTGACGGTGTTCCCGGAGAATATGAAGCGCAATATGGATTCGACATTGGGGCTTATTTACTCACAGCGTGTCCTGTTGACATTGATTGATAAAGGGATGGCGCGTGAAGCGGCATACGATACCGTGCAGCCTTGCGCGATGGAAGCATGGGAAACGCAGACTTCGTTCCGTAAAGTCGTGGAAGCGAACGAGACGATCACTTCGCAGCTGACGAAAGAAGAGCTGGACGATTGCTTTGATTACAACCACCACTTGCAACAAGTCGATATGATCTTCAACCGTCTCGGATTAAATTAAACGGAGGCATCAATCATGGAAAAAGCTCAGCTATTGTATGAAGGAAAAGCGAAGCGTCTGTATAAAACGGACGAGCAAGGCGTTCTTTGGGTGGAATACAAAGATTCCGCCACTGCGTTCAACGGAGAGAAGAAAGAAGAGATTTCAGGAAAAGGGCGCTTGAACAATCAAATCACCTCTTTGCTGTTTGAGAAATTAAAAGCAAACGGCATCGCTTCCCATTTTGTAAAGCAGTTGTCCGATAGCGAGCAATTGGTGCGCGAAGTGAGCATCGTACCTATCGAAGTCGTCGTCCGCAATATCGTCGCCGGCAGCATGGCGAAACGCCTTGGGCTCGAAGAAGGCAAAGAGATCCAAAAGCCGGTCGTGGAGTTTTACTTGAAAGACGATGAGCTGGGCGATCCGTTGATTACGGATGATCATGTCGCCATGCTTGAACTTGCGACAGAGCAGGAAGTGGCGGTCTTGAAAGACAAAGCGCGGAAGATCAATGATGTATTGATCGGCTTTTTCCAGGATATTGGTGTCGATTTGGTCGATTTCAAAATCGAATTTGGCCGTGATGAGAACGGTGAGATCCTGTTGGCGGATGAAATTTCACCCGATACGTGCCGCTTGTGGGATAAGGAAACGAAACAGAAACTCGATAAAGACGTATTTCGCCGGAACCTCGGCAATTTGACGGATGCTTATGAACTCATTTTATCTCGACTGGGAGGACAAAACTGATGAAAAAAGTAAAAGTGTATGTGACCTTGCGTGAAAGTGTACTCGACCCACAAGGATCTGCTGTGATGGGATCGCTCCATAAAATGGGCTATGACGAGGTCCAGGATGTCCGGATCGGCAAATATTTGGAACTGGTCATTGGAGACAGTGAACGTGATGTCGATGCTTTGGTCGATGAATTGTGCAACAGGCTGCTTGCGAATACGGTGATTGAAGATTACAGGTACGAAATCGAGGAGGTTGTCTCGCAATGAAATTCGCAGTGATTGTTTTCCCAGGGTCGAATTGTGACTTGGACATGTATCACGCCATCAAAGATGAGCTTGGAGAAGAAGCGGAATATGTCTGGCATGATACGCATGACTTAAGCGGTTATGACGGAATTTTGCTTCCAGGAGGTTTCTCATACGGGGATTATTTGCGTGCAGGAGCGATTGCCCGTTTTTCAGGTGTCATGGACGAAGTACGCAAAGCAGCGGAGGCCGGCAAACCGGTTCTCGGCATCTGCAACGGATTCCAGATCCTGACAGAAGCCGGATTGCTTCCTGGCATGCTGATGCGCAATAAAGACTTGAAGTTCACTTGCCGCACAGTCAGCTTGAAAGTAGAGAACGCTCATACTTTGTTCACGAATGAATACAAAGAAGGCGAAGAAATCCGCATTCCGGTCGCTCACGGGGAAGGCAATTATTATTGCGACGATGCGACATATCAGCATTTGAAAGACAATAATCAAATCGTTTTCACATACGCAGAAGATTTTAACGGCAGCCGCAATAACATTGCCGGCATCATCAACGAACGCGGAAACGTGCTCGGCATGATGCCGCATCCGGAACGTGCCGTTTCCGACTTGATTGGCGGAACGGACGGCTTGCCATTATTCAGATCAATCGTCAAACAGTGGAGGGAATCACATGTCAGTCACGCTTGAGCCGAACACACAACAGATTAAAGAGCAACAGCTTTATAAGCAAATGGGTCTATCGGACGCTGAATTCAAAATGGTCGAAGATATACTCGGCAGAACGCCGAACTACACCGAGACCGGTTTGTTTTCTGTTATGTGGTCTGAACATTGTTCCTATAAAAATTCAAAACCGGTTTTATCGAAATTCCCAACTTCAGGCGAACACGTTTTGCAAGGACCTGGAGAAGGCGCGGGCATCGTCGATATCGGTGACGGCCAGGCAGCTGTATTCAAAATGGAATCCCATAACCATCCGTCTGCAATCGAACCTTACCAAGGAGCAGCAACAGGCGTCGGCGGCATCATCCGCGACGTTTTCTCGATGGGCGCACGTCCAATCGCGCTGTTGAACTCCTTGCGATTCGGCGAACTTGAAACGCCGCGCGTCAAGTATTTGTTCGAGGAAGTGGTCGCAGGCATTGCCGGCTATGGCAATTGCATCGGCATTCCGACGGTCGGAGGCGAAGTGCAGTTTGATGCATCGTATGATGGCAACCCGCTTGTCAATGCCATGTGCGTCGGCTTGATCGACCATAAAGATATCCAAAAAGGCGTCGCTAAAGGAACCGGCAACCCGGTCATGTACGTCGGCGCTAAAACAGGTCGCGACGGTATCCACGGCGCGACATTTGCTTCAGAAGAGTTGACGGACGCATCCGATGAAAAACGCCCAGCCGTTCAAGTGGGCGATCCGTTCATGGAGAAATTGCTTCTTGAAGCTTGCCTGGAACTCGTGAAATCCGATGCGCTCATCGGCATACAGGATATGGGTGCAGCTGGCCTCACTTCATCTTCAGCGGAAATGGCCTCAAAAGCCGGATCCGGCATCGAGATGGATTTGGATCACGTACCGCAGCGCGAAACGGGCATGACGGCTTACGAAATGATGCTGTCGGAATCACAAGAACGTATGCTGATCGTCGTCAAACAAGGGCGCGAACCGGAAATCGTCGAGTTGTTCGAAAAATACGGGCTTGACGCCGTGACAGTCGGACGGGTAACGGACGATTCCACGTTGCGCTTGAAGCATAAAGGTGAAATCGTCGCAGAAGTGCCGGTCGATGCACTGGCAGAAGATGCGCCGGTCTATCACCAAAAATCAAGCGTGCCGGAATATTACCGCGAATTCCAAAGCTTGCCGAACGAAGAGCCTAAAGTGGAAGACCATCAGGCGACATTGCTTTCGTTATTGAAGCAGCCGACCATCGCTTCAAAAGAATGGGTTTATAATCAATACGATCACCAAGTGCGTACTAGCACGGTCGTATCCCCTGGCTCTGACGCTGCGGTGATCCGTGTGCGCGGAACGAATAAAGGGCTTGCGATGACAACGGATTGCAACTCCCGTTATATTTACCTTGACCCAGAAACAGGCGGCAAGATCGCTGTCGCAGAAGCGGCGCGTAACGTCGTCGTCTCAGGCGGGCGCCCGCTTGCGATCACCGATTGCCTGAACTTCGGCAACCCGGAAAAACCTGAGATTTTCTGGCAGCTTGAAAAGCGGCTGACGGCATGTCGGCAGCTTGCCTTCAATTGAACGCACCAGTTATTGGCGGAAACGTCTCTTTATATAATGAAACAAACGGCACAGCGATTTACCCGACGCCGACAATCGGACTTGTCGGGCTTGTCGAAGATTTGAAGCATGTGACGACGCAAGATGCGAAAAGCAAGGCGATTTCGTCTATCTTGTCGGCGGCAGCATGACAGAATTCGGCGGCAGCGAATTGCAGAAAATGGTAGAAGGCCGTATTTTCGGTAAAGCGCCGTCTATCGATTTGGACGTCGAAGCACAACGCCAATCCGCTATCCTTACTGCCATTCAACAAGACTTGGTCCAGTCGGCTCACGACGTGGCGGAAGGCGGCGTCGCTGTCGCTTTGGCTGAGAAGACTTTCGGTAACGGGCTTGGCGTAGACGTAAGCCTTGCCGGGTCAAAAACTACGGCGTTATTCAGTGAAACACAATCGCGCTTTTTGCTCACGGTATCGCCTGAGCAAGCACAAGCATTCGAGAATACAGTGAAAGATGCACGGAAAATCGGTGAAGTCACGGGTGATCGCATGATCGTCAAAGGGGAAGACGGAGCCGTCTGGATCGATGAATCGGTCGAAACGCTCCGCTCCGCCTGGAAAGGGGCTATACCATGCTTGCTGAAATCAGAGGCTTAAACGAAGAATGTGGGATTTTTGGCATTTGGGGCCACACCAACGCAGCGCAACTCACGTATTATGGGCTTCATGCTTTGCAGCACCGCGGCCAAGAAGGCGCAGGAATCGTTTCGACTGATGGAGAGGCTTTACGCGCATTAAAAGGTGAAGGCATGGTCAGTGAAGTGTTCACTCCAGAGAAATTGGAGAAGATCACCGGTACTGCAGCCATCGGCCACGTCCGCTATGCAACAGCAGGCGGCAGCGGCATCGAAAATGTCCAGCCTTTGCTGTTCAATTCGACGACAGGAAGCCTGGCAATTTCGCATAACGGCAATTTGGTTAACGCGACGCAATTAAAAGGGCATTTGGAGCGTCAAGGAAGTATTTTCCAAACGACATCCGATACGGAAGTGCTCGCACACTTAATCAAGCGCAGCGGTTACGAAAGCTTTGAAGAAAAAGCGAAAAACGCCTTGTCTCTATTGAAAGGGGCGTTTGCATGCTTGGTTTTGACAGAAGAGGCCATGTTTGTGGCGCTCGACCCGAATGGCTTGCGTCCCTTATCTGTCGGAAAGATGGGGGATGCTTGGGTTGTCGCTTCGGAAACTTGCGCATTTGATATCGTTGGGGCAGAGTTTGTGCATTCCGTCGAACCGGGTGAATTCTTGATTATCAACGATGACGGCATGCGCAAAGAACGTTTTGCGTATCCGGAAGAGCGCTCGATCTGTACGATGGAGTATGTTTATTTCTCCCGTCCGGATTCGGATATCGACGGCATCAATATCCACTCAGCGAGAAAACGGCTCGGCAAGCAATTGGCGAAGGAAGTTCATATCGAAGCGGACGTCGTCACGGGTGTGCCGGATTCCAGTATTTCCGCAGCGATCGGGTTTTCTGAGCAGAGTGGGATTCCATACGAACTCGGGTTGATCAAAAACCGTTATGTTGGGCGGACGTTCATCCAGCCTTCACAGGAAATGCGCGAACGCGGCGTCAAGATGAAGCTATCTCCAGTGCGCCAAGTCGTCAACGGCAAACGCGTCGTCATGGTCGATGATTCCATCGTCCGCGGCACAACTTCCCGCCGCATCGTCGCATTGCTGAAAGAAGCAGGCGCGACGGAAGTTCACGTCGTCATCAGTTCACCGCCGATCAAGAACCCATGTTTTTACGGCATAGATATCAGCACATCCGGCGAGTTGATCGCCGCGAATAATACAGTAGAAGAAATGCGTGAAATCATTGGTGCCGATTCGCTGACGTTCCTGTCGGTCGATGGCATGGTCCAAAACATCGGACGCACCGATCCAGGCTCGAAATGCGGCCATTGCTTGGCGTGTTTCACAGGCGACTATCCAACAAATATCTATCCGGATACCGTCTTGCCGCATGAAAAAGAAAAAGTGAAATAGGGGGAACCGAAGTGTCTAAAGCGTATGAAAAAGCAGGCGTCAATATCGAAGCGGGCTATGAAGCCGTCAAGCGGATGAAATCCCATGTCGAACGCACCGCGCGTACAGGAATGCTGGGTGCATTCGGCGGGTTCGGCGGCATGTTCGATTTGTCCGAGCTGAATTTGAAACAACCGGTTCTCGTCTCCGGAACAGACGGTGTCGGCACGAAGCTGAAACTGGCTTTCATGGCGGATAAGCACGATACGATCGGTGTCGATTGCGTCGCGATGTGCGTCAACGACATCGTCGCACAAGGTGCGGAACCGTTGTTTTTCCTCGATTATATTGCTTGTGGCAAAGCGGTTCCCGAAAAAATCGAACAAATCGTCAAAGGCGTCGCGGATGGTTGCGTAGATGCCGGAGCGGCGTTGATCGGTGGAGAAACGGCTGAAATGCCGGGGCTTTATGATGAGAATGAATACGACATCGCCGGCTTTGCGGTTGGTGCTGCTGAAAAAGCGGATATCGTAACCGGCGAGCGTATCCAAGCGGGTGATGTTTTGGTGGGGCTTGCTTCTAGCGGTATCCACTCGAATGGCTATTCGCTCGTCCGCCATATTTTATTCGGCGACCAGGAAGGTTCGTTGGACGAGAAAGTAGCGGGCTTTGAAGAGCTCGGCACACTCGAATCCTTACTGCTCGAGCCGACGAAAATCTACGCCAAGACCGTGCAATCAATCCGCAAACAAGCGGACGTCCACGGAATGGCGCATATCACGGGTGGCGGGTTTATCGAAAACTTGCCGCGCATGATGCCTGAGGGGCTAGGCGTTGAGATCGAGCTTGGCTCTTGGCCGGTGCTTCCGGTGTTCGACCTGTTGAAAGCAAAAGGTGAATTGGCAGACCGTGATCTGTATTCGGTGTTCAATATGGGCATCGGATTTGCAGTGGCCGTTTCTGAAGCGGATGCACAACAAGCGATCCAGGCTGCTGAAGCAAATGGTGACTTGGCGTATGTGATCGGCCGTGTGACGCAATTGGAAGGTGTCCAGTTCCAAGGCAGTCAGGACGGGACTTTACATGAAAAATAGAACAAAAATGGCCGTTTTCGCATCTGGAAACGGCTCTAATTTTCAAGCGCTTTACGAAGCAACTCAAGACGGAAGACTGGATGCGGACATCGTTTTGGTCGTGGCGGATAAGCCGTCCGCGTTTGTGTTGGAACGGGCGAAGCAAGCAGGAGTGCCGGCATTTTCATTTACACCGCGTGAGTATGCGTCCAAACAGGCATATGAATCGATGCTGGTGGAAAAATTAGCTGGAGCGGGTGTCGAATGGCTCGTATTGGCCGGATTTATGCGTTTGATCGGACCTGTTTTGCTTGGGGCTTATGAAAACCGCATCGTCAATATCCACCCATCGGTACTGCCGGCGTTTCCGGGTAAAGACGCAATCGGACAGACGCTAGAAGCCGGGGCAAAAGAGGCTGGAGTTACCGTGCATTTTGTTGACGAAGGCATGGACACGGGAGCGATCATCGCACAGCACTCGTTTCCTGTAGACGGCGCGGATCGTGAGACAGTAGAACGCAAAATCCATGAAATCGAGCACCAATTATACCCTGAGAGTTTGCAGCAATTATTCAGCCGGCAGCAGTCGGTCTAGGAGGTCCATGAATGAAAAGAAGAGCATTGATGAGCGTATCGGACAAATCCGGCATTTTGGAGTTTGCCCGTGAACTAGTAAAAATGGATGTAGAAATCTTATCGACAGGCGGCACGCGCAAGCATTTGGAGGACAATGGCGTCCCGACGACGGCAGTGGACGAAGTGACCGGTTTCCCTGAGATTTTAGGTGGACGTGTGAAAACTTTGCATCCGCTGATCCATGGCGGGTTGCTCGCGAAACACGACGATAGCGAACACCAGCAGCAAATGAACGATAACGACATCGCACCGATCGAATTTGTCTGCGTCAATTTGTACCCATTCCGCGAAACGATTTCAAAACCGGATGTGACAAATGAAGATGCGATTGAAAACATCGATATTGGCGGCCCGACGATGCTGCGTTCGGCGGCGAAAAACCACGCTTACGTGACGGTTATCGTCGATTCCGGTGATTACGAAGCGGTACTTGCAGAACTGCGCGAGCAGCCAACAACAAGCCCCGAGCTGCGCCGGAAACTCGCAGCGAAAGTATTCCGCCATACCGCGGCGTATGATGCTTATATTTCCAATTACTTAACGGAACTGACCGATGAACAGTATCCGGAGCAGTTGACCCTTACATATGAATTGTCCCAAGCGCTGCGCTACGGGGAAAACCCGCACCAAAAAGCAGCGTTCTATAAGAGCGCGCTCGGTTCGGATTTCTCGATCGCACATGCCACGCAATTGCACGGCAAAGAGCTTTCCTATAACAATATCCAAGACGCCAATGCTGCGCTGCAGATCATCAAGGAATTCACGATGCCGGCAAGCGTCGCAGTGAAGCATATGAACCCGTGCGGCGTCGGGACCGGTGCTACACTTTCCGAATCATTCAAAAAAGCGTATGAGGCGGATTCGACTTCCATCTTCGGCGGCATCGTCGCCTTGAACCGTGAAGTCGACCTCGAGACAGCTGAGCAATTGTCGCAGATTTTCCTTGAAATCGTCATTGCGCCATCGTTCACGGAAGATGCACTTGCAGAACTCGGTAAAAAGAAAAACATCCGTTTGTTGACGGTGCCGTTTGAAACGAAACGCCGCGACAAATGGAATACGGTGACAGTCGAAGGCGGATTGCTCGTCCAGGAGCCGGATACATTCGGCTACGGGGATGCAGATATCCGTGTCGTGACGGAAAGACAGCCGACAGAACAAGAACTCGAAGCCTTGAAACTAGGCTGGAGCGTCGTCAAACATGTTAAATCGAATGCCATTGTCGTGTGCGATGAGTCGATGACGTTAGGCGTCGGTGCAGGGCAGATGAACCGCGTCGGCGCAGCCGCCATTGCACTCGAACAGGCAGCTGACAAAGCGCAAGGCGCAGCGATGGCATCGGACGCTTTCTTCCCGATGGCTGACACGGTGGAAGCAGCAGCGAAAGCCGGCATCAAAGCGATCATCCAGCCGGGCGGTTCGAAAAAAGATCAGGAGTCGATCGATGCGGCAAATGCACACGGCATCGCGATGGTCTTCACGGGCGTCCGCCATTTCAAACATTAATCGGAGGTGCACGGCTATGAACGTATTGGTCATCGGTAAAGGCGGGCGCGAACACGCGCTTGCCCATCAATTCGCCATCTCGCCATCGGTCGCGAAAGTTTATGTGGCGCCTGGCAATGACGGCATGGAAAAAGATGCACAGATCGTAGACATAAACGAGACGGATTTCGAAGCCTTGGCAGCGTTCGCCAAGGACAATGAAATCGCCTTTACATTCATCGGGCCGGAACAGCCGCTTTCAGAAGGCATCGTCGATTTCTTCGAAGCACGCGGCTTGAAGATCTTCGGGCCGAACAAAGCGGCAGCGCGCATCGAAGGCAGCAAAGCTTTCGCCAAGGAATTGATGAAAAAGTATTCCATTCCGACCGCTGCCTATGAAAGCTTCTCGGATACCGAGGAAGCTATTAATTACATCAAGCAGCAAGGCGCGCCGATCGTCATCAAGGCGGATGGGCTCGCAGCCGGAAAAGGCGTCGTCGTGGCATTAAGCGAACAAGAAGCAATTGAGGCCGTAAAGGATATGCTCGACGGCCAGAAATTCGGCGACTCGGGATCGACCGTCGTTATCGAGGAATTCTTGGACGGAGAAGAATTTTCCTTTATGTCCTTCGTCCAAGATGGCAAGATCTATCCGATGGTCATCTCGCAAGACCATAAGCGCGCGTTTGATGGCGATAAGGGGCCGAATACGGGCGGCATGGGTGCTTACTCGCCGGTGCCGCAGATTTCGGAATCGGTCGTCGAGGAGACTTTCAAGAAAATTGTCCGCCCGACGGTAGAGGCAATGGATCATGAAGGCACTCCGTTCAACGGGATTTTGTATGCCGGCATCATTTTGACGGCCAAGGGCCCGAAAGTCATCGAATTCAATGCGCGTTTCGGAGACCCGGAAACGCAAGTGGTATTGCCGCGCCTGAAAACCGACCTTGGCGCGTTTATTTCGACCATTTTGGACGGCGGAGAAATGGAGCTTGAATGGGATGCGCGCCCTGTGCTCGGTGTCGTCATTGCAGCGGACGGCTATCCGGGAACTGTGGAAAAAGGAGCCGTGTTACCGGAACTGGATGAATTACCGGATGTAACCGTCACCCATGCCGGCACGAAACGCTCCGAAGGCCGCTTCACTGCTAACGGCGGCCGGGTGCTCCTTGTCGCAGGCAGCGGGGAAACGTTGGAAGATGCCCAGTCTATCGTCTATCAAGCACTTGGCAAATTGGAGTGGGACGGTTTCTTTTACCGCACAGATATCGGTTGGCGTGCAATCTAAGTGAATAGTTGCTATAATAGAATGACACAATTTCGTCACGAAGCTGTGTCATTTTATTTATGCGGCAACGCGCCGCGGAGGATTTTCACAAGCCCACTTTTACCTCTATTACTAAACTCCAATTTCCACCTAGCATTACCCCGGAAGTAACAAAACCAGCAGGGCATTCAAACTCGGAAGGAGCAAAAATGATGAACTGGTATGAAAAACTGAATCAATATTTCCCAGTGGAGGAAATGAAATCGAAAGAACATATGGACACCTTGCTGAAGGAAAAAGGCAGTGTCTACTACAAAGATGAGGGCCCGTATCACGTCTTGATGTATGCGGAATTCCCAAGCTTCTCATTCGTTGACTATTTATTCGTCTCGAAAGAATCGCGCGGCATGGGCATTGGCAAGAAAACCTTGCAAATGCTCAAGGATAAGGACAAGCCGATCATCTTGGAAGTCGAACCGGTCGATTACGAAGATACGGATTCCGAAAAACGTCTGCGTTTCTACGCGCGTGAAGGCTTTGAGCATGCCTCGTCAATCGGCTATTGCCGCCGTTCACTGGCGACTGGCGAAGAAAACTCGATGGAGATTCTTTACTGGGCGCCAAATGGCGAAACCGAAGAAGAGATTTTCGAAGCGATGAAGAAAATGTATGAGGACATCCATACGTACAAAGACGAGCATTTTTACGGGGAGTCATATGATCCGGTTTCTGATGTCTTGACGAGAAAAGAACAAGACCAGCAGGATATCCTGAAGCCTTTCAGCGATCCGGTCAATAAATAAACAAAAATCCACGTCACTGAGACGTGGATTTTTTATGTCCGACGCTGCACAAGAGAGGAGCATTTTCACGTCATTCTCTGTAAAAAAATGCATAATTATGCTAGTATACGATGTATGGATATTGAAGAGAGAGCAGGTGCCTTCGGATGGTAAACCCTTTATGGAGAAATACAGAAATACGTAAACAATTGAAGATTGTGTCGAAAGAATTGTCCCCGGATCTTGTGCTGACGAATGCCACATATCTGCACGGGATATTTAAAAAATGGATGACCGGAAATATATGGGTCAACGGAGACCGCATCATCTATGCAGGACAAGATATGCCGAAGATCGATGATTCGACTGAAGTCGTGGATGTCAGCGGCAAGTGGATCGTGCCTGGCTACATCGAGCCGCATGTCCATCCGTATCAACTCTACAACCCGCAGCAATTCGCTGATTATGCTGCACAAGGCGGAACTACCGGGTTCATCTCAGACAACTTGCCGTTATTTTTATCATTAGAAAACGAGAAAGCGTTTACATTGCTTGATCGCATGGCAGAGCTGCCGTTCACGTTTTATTGGTGGACAAGGTTCGATTCCCAGACGGAACTTGTTGGGGAAGACCAAAAATTCACCTCGAAAGCAGTTGGCGAGTGGCTAGAACGCCCGGACGTCATTCTTGGCGGTGAATTGACGGGTTGGCCGAAACTATTGGCTGGCGACGACCAAATGCTGTATTGGATCCAAAAAGCGAAAATCAGCTTGAAAAAGATAGAAGGGCATTTCCCGGGAGCTTCCGAGAAGACTTTGGCGCGCATGAAGCTGCTGGGCGCTGACGGGGACCATGAAGCGATGACCGTCGATGAAGTGGAGATGCGCCTATTACATGGCTACGGCGTGACGCTGCGCCATTCATCGATACGCCCGGATTTGCCGGAACTATTGTCAGGAATTGTCGAGCGGGAATTGAATGTGTTCGATAAATTGATGATGACGACAGACGGCTCGACGCCGGTGTTCCACAAAGACGGCGTGATGGATTTGTGCATCCAAATCGCGCTTGACGCTGGCGTTCCGGCGATCGATGCCTATATGATGGCTTCTTATAATGTGGCGCGCTATTACAACTTGACGAGCTTGCACGGCTTGATCGCGACCGGGCGCTATGCGAATTTGAATATTCTCGATTCGATCGATAACCCAGTGCCGAGCGGCGTGATTTCCAAAGGGGTCTGGCTCAAGCGCGATGGCAAGAAAGTGCGTTCGCTCGATGATGTGGATTGGTCGGTGCTGCCGGAGTTGGATCTCGACTTTGAATTGACCGATGACGACTTCCAGTTTTCGATGCCGTTCGGTGTGGAGATGGTCAATGATGTCATCACCAAACCATACTCCGTAAGCGTCGACACGAACGTCGAACGCTTATCGAAAGAACATGGTGAAAGCTTTCTGATGCTTATCGACCGCAACGGCAAATGGCGTGTCAATACCTTGATCAAAGGCTTCGCCACGGAAGTCGATGGATTTGCTTCTTCCTATACGAATACCGGAGATATCGTGTTGATCGGCAAAAGCCGTAAAGACATGTGGAAAGCGTTTGAACGAGTGAAGCGCCTCAAAGGGGGCATTGTCTTGATTGAAGGCGGCGAGACAGTCTGCGAATTGCCGCTTCCTATTGGCGGCATCATGTCCGATTTATCGATGGAGACCTTGATGGAGCAAGAAACCGAGTTGAAGAAAGCGTTGAAAGAGCGCGGCTATGAACATGGCGACGCTGTCTATACTTTATTGTTCTTGATGGCGACGCATTTGCCCTATGTCCGCATTACGCAAAAAGGGATTTATGACGTCATGAACAAAACCATTCTATTCCCGGCATTCATGAGGGGCCAGGGATGAAAAAATGGCTGATCTTGCTTGCTTTGCTGATCGTTGCAGCTGTCTTGGTTGTTTGGCTGGTCGGAAGGGAACAAGCGGGAGAGCCGGAAATGCCCGCAACTCCACAAACTCCGGAGGCGCCGGAAACGCCTGAGGTGCCGGAGGAAGTGCTCACCACAGCCCCGTTCACCGGCATGCAAGGAGATGGGCCGTATGACAGCCGGGCGGTGATGGCAGTCATCAATAATCATCCAGCGGCTCGTCCGCAAACAGGCCTGGTGGAAGCTGATATGGTATTTGAATTAATTGCCGAATACAATATCACGCGATTTTTGGCCTTGTATCAAAGCCAGTTTCCGGTGAATATCGGGCCGGTGCGCAGTGCGCGCGATTATTTTGTTGAACTGGCCGATGCGTATGATGCATTTTTCGTTGCGCATGGCTATAGCCCGGAAGCAAAGCAATTGCTTGATTCGGGAGTGGTCGACCATATTAACGGCATACAATATGACGGAACTTTGTTCAAGCGTTCATTGGACCGTGTGGCGCCGCATAATTCCTATATCACCTATGAAAACGTCGAACTTGCGATGGAGATGACAGACGCTTCATCCAATTACAGCATGAAAGCACCTTATACTTTCTCTGCACCGGGCAGTAATGATAAACTAGGGGAACAAGCTGCTTCCATAGAAGTAACCTACGGCGGAGACCCGCTTTTTGCGAGCACCTATACTTACGATGCTGAGTCGCAGCTTTACGGCCGGTCATCGGGAGGAACCGCGACTGCAGATAAGGAAACTTCGCAGCGGATCGAAGTCGCCAATGTGCTGGTCATTGAAACAGCGCATGACACGATCGATGCCAAAGGACGCCAGGAGATCGACCTGACTTCCGGGGGGCAGGCATTATTGTTCCGTGAAGGAATCGTACAGGAAATCACGTGGCGCGCAGAAAACGGTATGCTTGTGCCGGTCGGGGAAAACGGGATAACCGAATTGACGCAAGGAAAAACCTGGGTCCATATTATTCCGGATTCGCCGGGAATTGGCCAGGCGGTTCAGTATAGCCCGTAGAAGCGGGATCAATCGAAGAGCAATGAAAGGACGTTGAATGTGCATGCAAGTTGATAAGATTAGAGGGCCGCAGACCGATCAATTGATCGAAGCGGTGCTGGCATTGGAAAACAAAGAACAAGCCTACCGATTTTTTGATGATTTGTGCACGATCAGTGAAATACAATCGTTATCGCAGCGCTTTGAAGTCGCACATATGCTGCGCTTGAAAAAGACCTACGAAAAAATCAAGAACGAAACGGGTGCGAGCACAGCGACGATTTCCCGCGTGCGCCGCTGTTTGAATTACGGCAATGACGCATACGAGGAAATGCTCGATGTGCTGTATCCGGAAGAAAAACAAATCGAACTTCCAAAAGACTGACCGGCGAATGGCGCTGGTCGGTTTTTTTATGCGCTAAATCCCTCATTTGTGGATGGATGGGAACAGAGTGTTGGCTGATCTTTTGTTATAATAGAAAGATGAAAACCAAAGTACAGTTAGGAGAATACCTGTGGACTTTCAAACATGGCGGCATGTCTTTAAATTAGACCCTGCGAAAGAAATTTCAGATGGACATTTGGAACGAATTTGCGAATCCGGGACTGATGCCATCTTGATTGGCGGAAGTGATGATGTCACACTCGACAATGTCTTAGAATTGATGGCTCGTGTGCGCCGCTATTCGGTGCCGGTTGCGCTCGAAGTGTCGACGGTCGAATCGGTGACGCCGGGCTTCGATTATTATTTCATTCCGACGGTGCTCAACAGTAGCGACCCGAAATGGATCAAAGGGCTTCACCATGAAGCGATCCGCGAATACGGCGAGATCATGGACTGGACGGAAATCGTTCCGGAAGGCTATTGCATTTTGAATCCGGACTGCAAAGCGGCAAGCTTGACCGGGGCGGATGCATCCTTGACTGAAGAGGATGTGCTCGGATATGCGCGCATGGCGGAGCATTTTTTCCGGCTCCCGGTCTTTTATCTGGAATACAGCGGCATGTTCGGCGATCCGGAACTTGTCCGAAAAACCGCGTCGGTGCTGTCTGATACACGGCTATTTTACGGCGGCGGCATCGATTCAGCGGAGCGCGCCAAGGAAATGGCAGCCATCAGCGACACGATCGTTGTCGGCAATATCATATATGAAGATCTAAACAAAGCGCTTGCGACCGTCAAGGCAGTTGCGGAAACGGCTGAGCAATCGTTATAATAACAGGAACAAACGTTCGAGGTGGTGCACAATGGAATTAATCACAAAAAATCTGTTGCGGGGGATGAACCCCGAGCAGGAAGAAGCAGTCAAAACAACAGAAGGCCCGCTATTGATCATGGCCGGTGCGGGATCCGGGAAAACGCGTGTGTTGACACATCGCATCGCATACTTGGTGCTGGAAAAACAAGTCTACCCATCCAATATCCTGGCGATCACGTTCACCAATAAAGCCGCGCGCGAAATGCGCAACCGGATCGATGGGCTGCTCGGCCACGGAACAGGCGACCGCATGTGGGTGTCAACCTTTCACTCGATGTGCGTGCGCATCCTGCGCCGCAATATCGACCGCTTGGGCTTTTCGAAAAGCTTCTCGATTTTGGATACGACCGATCAATTGACGGTCATCAAAAACGTCTTGAAGCAGCAAAACCTGGACCCGAAAAAATACGAGCCGCGGACGATGCTGAATGCCATTTCGTCGTCGAAAAACGAATGCATCGATGCGGAAACCTTCGCAGCGAATGCCAATCAATTCAACCCGTATGAAAAAACGGTCGCGGAAGTGTTCACGGGCTACCAGAAGCGCCTCCAGAAAAACCAGTCGCTCGATTTCGACGATTTGATCATGATGACTTTAAGGCTCTTTGAAACGGTCCCGGATGTGCTGGAATATTATCAGGATAAATTCCACTATATCCATGTCGATGAATACCAAGATACGAACAACGCCCAGTACCAACTGGTGCAATTAATGGCGAAGAAATTCAAGAATATTTGCGTTGTCGGCGATTCCGACCAGTCGATTTACCGTTGGCGCGGGGCGGATATCACCAATATCCTGTCGTTCGAAAAGGATTATCCGGACGCCAAAGTGATCATGCTCGAACAGAATTATCGTTCGACCAAACGCATTTTGCAGGCGGCAAACGACGTCATCCAGAAAAACACGAGCCGCTATCCGAAAGAATTGCGCACCGACAACGACGAAGGGCCGGCGATCACGCTCCATAAAGCGGGTGATGAGCGCCAGGAAGCCCAGTACATCGTCCAGACCATCCAAAACCTCATGCAGGAAGAAGGATACAAAACCTCTGATTTCGCCATTCTCTATCGGACCAATGCCCAATCGCGTATTTTAGAGGAAATGTTCGTTAAATCGAATATGAGCTATACAATCGTCGGCGGCACGAAGTTCTATGACCGCAAGGAAATCAAGGACTTGCTCGCGTATTTGCGCTTGATTGCCAATAACGAAGATGACCTGTCGCTCGCGCGCATCATTAATGAACCGAAGCGAGGGATCGGTGCGACGTCATTCGAGAAAATGGCGCGCTTTGCCATCGAACAGGACCGCACCATCATGGATTCCTTGCAGGAAGCGGATTTCATGGGCTTGACGGCGAAAACCGCACAGACCGCGCTTGAATTCCGTGCGATGATCGCCGGATTCACCGAAATGCAGGAATTTCTGTCGGTGACGGAATTGGTGGAAGAAGTGCTGAAGAAATCCGGTTACCGCCAGATGCTCCAAAACGACAAGACCATCGAAGGCGAAAGCCGCCTCGAAAACTTGGATGAGTTCTTGACCGTGACGCAAGCGTTCGAAAAACAAAGCGATGACAAGTCATTGGTAGCGTTCCTGACCGATTTGGCTTTGATTGCAGATATCGATTCATTGGACGAGGAAGAAGAACAAGGCGATGGCCCGATCATCCTCATGACGATGCATGCAGCGAAAGGCCTGGAATTCCCGGTCGTGTTTATCGCTGGGCTGGAAGAAAACGTCTTCCCGCATTCGCGTTCGAATAATGACGAGGAAGAATTGGAAGAAGAACGGCGCTTGGCATATGTTGGCATCACGCGCGCCGAGAAACGGCTGTATTTGACGCATGCTTCGTCACGGACGATTTTCGGCAAGAGCAATTTCAATATGCCGTCGCGCTTCATCTCTGAAATTTCGGAAGATCTCATCGAGCAGACGTTTGCCAATCACCGTGCAGGCGCAGCGACGAGTTATAAGCAGGCACCGAAACGCAAAGCGGTCATAAAGCCTTCCTACCAAGCATCCGGCGGCGATCGGCTGGGCTGGAAAACAGGCGACCGCGCGAAGCATAAAAAATGGGGCACAGGCACTGTCGTTAATGTCAAAGGCGACGGCGAACAAACAGAACTTGATATCGCCTTCCCAAGCCCGACAGGCATCAAGCGGCTGCTCGCAAAATTTGCGCCGATCGAAAAAGAATGATCTGGAGGAACCCGAATGGACCGCATCAAAGCTGAAGAACGTGTAACCGAATTGAATGAATTGCTCCGGAACTACGGGCATGCCTATTATGTGCTCGATAAGCCAAGCGTGCCGGATGCCGTGTACGATCAATTGCTCAACGAATTGATCGAGCTGGAGAACCTATATCCCGACTTGATTTTCCCGGACTCCCCAACGCAGCGGGTCGGCGGGACACCCTTGTCGAATTTCGAGAAAGTCCGCCACGAGCGGCCGATGCTCAGTTTGTCGAATGTCTTTAACGAAGAAGATTTGCGTGATTTCGATAAACGTGTGCGCGGCGGTGCCGGAGACTCGGTGGAATATGTGTGCGAACTGAAAATTGACGGCCTGGCCGTTTCGCTTCATTACGAGAACGGCAAATTCGTGCGCGGTTTGACGCGCGGCGACGGCCGTGTCGGAGAAGACATTACGGTCAACCTCCGCACAGTCCGCTCGATTCCGCTTAAATTAAAAGAGCCGGTATCGATCGAAGTGCGCGGCGAAGTGTTCATGCCGAAAAAATCGTTCCATGCACTTAATGAAGACCGCGAGGAGCGGGGCGAAGAATTATTCGCCAATCCGCGCAATGCTGCAGCCGGTTCTTTGCGCCAATTGGATTCGAAAATTGCCGCTAAGCGCAATTTGGATGTCTTCATCTACGGCATTGGCGGAGACGGGGAAACTTACGGCTTGAACAACCATAACGAGTCCCTTCAATATTTGACGGATCTCGGCTTTAAGACGAACGGCGAGCGGAAAGTTTGCCGCTCGGTGGAAGAAGTGCTGGCATACATCGAACAATGGACGGACGGGCGCAATGAGTTGAGCTATGAAATCGATGGCATCGTCATCAAAGTCAACCGCTTTCTCCATCAGCAAGACCTCGGGTTCACGGCGAAAAGCCCGAAATGGGCGACCGCCTATAAATTCCCGGCAGAAGAAGTGATGACGACCGTGCGTGATATCGAGCTGAGCATCGGCCGGACCGGCGTTGTCACCCCGACAGCTATCCTTGAGCCGGTCGCTGTTGCCGGCACTACGGTGCAGCGTGCGTCGCTCCATAATGAAGATTTGATCCGGGAGCGCGACATCCGCATCGGGGATAAAGTCATCATCCGTAAAGCGGGCGATATCATTCCGGAAGTCGTCAAAGCACTGATCGAAATGCGCTCTGGGGATGAACAACCGTTTGAAATGCCGACCGAATGTCCGGCCTGCGGTAGTGAACTCGTCCGGATAGAAGGCGAAGTGGCGCTCCGCTGCGTCAACCCGAAATGCCCGGCGCAAATCGTCGAGGGCATGATCCATTTCGTTTCGCGCAATGCCATGAATATTGATGGGCTCGGTGAGAAAGTGATTGAGCAATTATATCGCGAAGGGCTCATCCAGGATATTTCGGATCTCTACGCTTTGACGAAAGAGCAATTGTTGGAACTCGAGCGCATGGGCGATAAATCTGCCACCAACTTGATCGAGGCGATAGCAGCTTCCAAGAGCAATTCGATGGAACGCTTGTTGTTCGGCCTTGGCATTCGTCACGTCGGCGAACGCGGGGCGCGGATCTTGTCGGAGCATTTCGGCTCGATGGATCAGTTGATGCAGGCAAACTTGGAAGAATTGATTGCCATCCATGAAATCGGCGATAAGATGGCCGATGCCGTCGTCACGTATTTTGAAAAAGAAGAAGTTGCGGCACTTGTGGAACGTTTGCGCGAGCGGGGCGTCAATTTATCCTATACGGGCACGATTGTCCGAGTGGAAGAAGGCGCCAATGCGTTTGCCGGCAAGAAAATCGTGCTGACCGGCAAATTGGAAAACATGACCCGCCAGGAAGCCCGCGCGCGAATCGAGGCGCTCGGCGGCAAATTGACCGGCAGCGTCAGCAAGAAAACCGATTTGCTGATTGCCGGCGAAGAAGCCGGATCCAAACTCGACAAAGCGCAGGAGCTCGGCGTGGAAGTGTGGAATGAAGCACGCCTGCTTATGGAATTGAACGAATAAGGAGATTAGCATATGAAACGCATTTGGTGGATCCCGATCAGCATATTGCTGCTTTCGGGATGTGTCCCTTCCGGAAATGACGAGGCGGAAGTGATCAACACAGAAGAAGAAGAGGCAGAAACGGCGATCATTCCGAGCATGCAGCTCGATGATCAATATTACCGGACGCTGTTGCCGTATAAACAGAGCGCCACTCGCGGAAAAATCGTCAGCCGGCTGAATTCGCGCTACGATATCAAGGAAGCGGAGCATGGATTATTGCGCCTGTCGCAGCAGCAATTCTCGCCGGATGATTATTATTTCCAGGAAGGCCAAAAAATCACCGATGAAGAAGCCTCGCTTTGGCTCCAGCGCAAAAGCAAAGATAATCCACAAGGGCTAAACCCGGAGGATGGCCGCAGCAAAGCTGAGACGGACGGGGGCGAACGCCCGCAACCGGAACTGCTGGCGCATATCCTTGAGCAAAATTACCTCGTCAAAACCGAGGAAGACAAAATCCGTCTGGGCGGGGTTTCCATCGGGCTTGCGATGAATACGGTTTATTATAGTTCGACGGACAACATCCCCTATGAAGAATCGATCCCTCAAGATCAGATCGCTGAAGAAGGCAAACGGATGGCTGATGAAATCGTCAAGCGCATAAGGGAGAAAGAAGGCATGGCGGATGTGCCGATCCTCGTCGCTTTATTCGCGCAAAACAGCCGCAACGCGATGACACCCGGCACGTACTTCTCTTACGGCGCTGCCCCGAAAGGCGAGACCGAAGTGGCGAACTGGAATGATGTCGACGAAGAGTATGTCGTATTCCCGACTTCCGGGACGGACGAGCAATACCGGGATATCGATACGGCGTTCCGCAATTTCAAGCAAGATGTCGAATTGTATTTCTCGAATTTCACGAGCGTCATCGGCAAAGGCTTCTACCAAAGCGGCCAATTGCAGGAAATGAAAATCGAAATCCCAATCCAATTTTATGGTTCGGCCGAAGTGATCGGCTTTACGCAATATGTCACCGGCCTGATCCTCGATCATTTCCCGGACGATATCCAGATTGAAGTGAACGTCACGTCGACCAATGGCGCGGAAGCACTCATTTTACGGAAAGCCGGGGAAACGGAACCGGTTGTCCATATTTACGAGTAAGTCTGTAATTTAAAGGGGCAGCCAGCTGGCTGTCTCTATTCATTTTTTTAGAAAAATGGTATGATAGACCGTATGTTTATTGAATCCGGAGGTGTAGAAAATGGCGAAAATGACAAAAGAAGAAGTAATCGAAGTAGCTCACTTGGCGCGTTTGGCAATTACCGACGAGGAAGCTGTGCATTTTGCGGATCAATTGGAAGCGATCACCAATGCGATGGAATTGCTGAACGAATTAGATACGGAAAATGTAGAACCGACGACGCATGTATTGCCGCTAGTCAATGTGATGCGCGAAGACAAGTCGATCGAAGGCTTGCCGCGTGAATTGGTGATGAAAAACGTGAAAGAGCATGAAGGCGGCCAAGTGCGTGTGCCGACCATTCTGGACTGATTGTGAGGAGGGAAAAAGATGAAGTTAGCTGATAAAACTGCAAAAGAATTGCAGGAATTACTACATAGCAAAGAGTTGACGATTGCGGATTTGACGGAAGCGACATTCAAGCGCATCAAGGAATTGGACCCGCAAGTCGACGCCTTTTTGGCTTTGAATGAAGAGCAGGCGACAAAACAAGCGGCTGAAATGGACCAAACGGATACGGGAGAACGCGGTCCGCTTTTCGGCTTGCCGATCGGCGTGAAGGATAATATCGTCACGGAAGGATTGGAGACGACAGCATCAAGCTTGATCCTGAAAGGCTTCAACCCGATCTATAACGCCACGGTTGTGGATAAATTGCGCGAAGCCGGAATGATCATCGTCGGGAAATTGAATATGGATGACTTCGCAATGGGTTCTTCCAATGAAAACTCTTACTATAAAAATACGAAAAACCCATGGAACTTGGAAACCGTTCCAGGCGGTTCTTCAGGCGGTTCAGCTGCGGCTGTAGCAGCCGGTGAAGTTCCGTTCACACTCGGTTCCGATACAGGCGGATCGATCCGCCAGCCGGCTGCTTTTTGCGGCGTCGTCGGCATGAAACCGACATACGGACGTGTTTCCCGTTTCGGGTTGATTGCCTATGCGTCATCGTTCGACCAGATCGGCCCAATCACCCGCACAGTCAAAGACAACGCCCTGCTTTTGAATGCTATTTCCGGCCATGATGAAAAGACTCGACGTCCGCAAATGTTGAAGTGCCTGACTTCACAGCGGCACTGACTGGCGATATCCAAGGCCTTCGCATCGGCGTGCCGAAAGAATATTTCGCAGAAGGCGTCAGCGAAGCATCGAAACAAGCTGTGAAAGATGCACTGAAAGTATTGGAAGAAAAGGCGCAACATGGGAAGAGATTTCCTTGCCGCATTCCAAATACGCGCTTTCCACGTATTACATCTTGGCTTCATCTGAAGCATCATCCAACTTGTCCCGTTTCGACGGCATCCGTTACGGCTATCGTACGGAAAAGCCGGCAGCCTGCTTGAGTTCTATATGAACACACGCTCTGAAGGCTTCGGCGACGAAGTGAAGCGCCGCATCATGCTCGGAACTTACGCACTCAGCTCCGGCTATTACGACGCTTACTATAAAAGCGCAAAAGTGCGTACCTTGATCAAGCAGGATTTCGATAAAGCGTTCGAAAACTTCGATGTCATCGTCGGGCCGACAACGCCGACACCGGCATTCAAGATCGGCGAGATCATCGATGATCCATTGACAATGTATGCGAACGATATCTTGACGATCCCTGTCAACTTGGCAGGCGTTCCAGCCATTTCAGTCCCATGCGGATTCGAGAACGGCTTGCCGCTCGGATTGCAGATCATCGGCAATTATTTCGATGAAGAGACCGTCTACCGCGTCGCGGATGCTTTTGAGCAGGCGACCGAGTTCCATAAAGAAACACCGCAAACATGGGAGGGAGCAGCACAATGAATTTCGAAACGATCATCGGGCTTGAAGTCCACGTCGAACTGAAGACGGAATCCAAAATGTTCTCGCCTTCCCGGCTCATTTCGGTGCTGAACCGAATACCAACACAAACGTCATCGACCTTGGCTACCCTGGGGTATTGCCGGTCGTCAATAAAACGGCAGTCGATTGGGCGATGAAAGCGGCACTTGCGTTAAACTGTGAGATTACGCGCCACACCAAATTCGACCGCAAAACTATTTCTATCCGGATAACCCGAAAGCCTACCAGATTTCCCAGTTCGATCAGCCGATCGGTGAACACGGCTGGCTGGAAATCGAAGTGAATGGCGAGAAAACGCATCGGCATCACGCGCCTGCATATGGAAGAAGATGCTGGTAAACTGACGCATACCGGAAACGGCCATTCCCTTGTCGACTTTAACCGCCAAGGCACGCCATTGATCGAAATCGTCTCGGAGCCCGATATCCGCACGCCGGAAGAAGCGTATGCGTATTTGGAGAAAATCAAATCGATCATCCAATACACAGGCGTTTCCGATGTGCGCATGGAGGAAGGCTCGCTTCGCTGCGACGCCAATATCTCCTTGCGCCCATACGGCCGTGATGAATTCGGCACGAAAACTGAGCTGAAGAACTTGAACTCGTTCAACTTCGTCAAAAAGGCTTAGAACACGAACAGATCCGCCAAGAGCAAGTATTGCTTGCAGGCGGCATCATCGAGCAGGAAACACGCCGCTACGATGAATCGACTGGCAAAACCCTGCTGATGCGCATCAAGGAAGGTTCGGATGATTACCGTTACTTCCCGGAACCGGACCTGGTCGATATCGTCATCGACGACGCATGGCTCGAGCGCGTGCGCGCAGAAATTCCGGAACTTCCGGATGCCCGCAAAGCCCGCTACGTATCAGAACTTGGCTTGTCGTCATATGACGCCATGGTGTTGACTTTGCAGAAGCCGATTTCCGATTTCTTCGAAGCGACCGTCAAAGCTGGCGCTGATGCGAAACTGGCATCAAACTGGCTCATGGGCGAAGTGTCCGCTTACCTCAATGCTCAGAATAAAGAGCTTGAGGAGACGGAACTGACACCGGAAGGACTTGCCGGCATGATCAAATTGATCGGCGAAGGCACGATTTCTTCTAAGATTGCAAAAAAAGTCTTCAAGGAATTGATCGAAAAAGGCGGCGACCCGAACAAGATCGTCAAAGCGCAAGGCTTGGTGCAGATCTCGGACGAAAAGGTATTGCTCGAGTACGTCACCAATACTTTGGATGCCAACCCGCAGTCGATCGAAGATTACAAGAACGGGAAAGACCGCGCAATCGGCTTCCTCGTCGGGCAAATCATGAAAGCGACAAAAGGGCAGGCTAACCCGCCGCTCTTGAACAAAATCCTCCTCGAGGAAATCGCGAAACGTTAATCAGAAAAAGGATGGCTCACTCAGCCATCCTTTTTTTGTGGTTTGTTTTAGTGAATGCGATCCAAAAGTTAAATCTGGTAGTCGAAATGTTCTTTCCTTGAGATTCCGCTGCAAGGGGACGCTTGAGGCCTGCAGGATGCAGGTCATGCAGCTGATGCGACAGGAAGTCGCGTTTTCAGCTGCCCGGGTACAGGGCGGGTGTTGAGCCAAGGTGGCTAATGTCACTGCGTTCGAACATCAGATGAAAAGCGTTGCTCCCACATCTGCTACGCAGATGCGTCGCAAATGAATGGACTCGGCTCCTCCTCGCCATCCATTCGCCCCTTTCCGCTCCATCTCTAGGTATAGAATGGAAGTTCAAATGTTTTCTGCATTGAAATTATGTGAACAGTTTTGATTTGTTCGATAAATGCGCGGAAAAGATGAATCATCCTTAATATTAATATTGAGTCTAGCTAGGCGTCTTCACCAGCGGACGAATATAATAAAAAAAGACGCGTCCTCGCATGCAACACCCAATGAAATCTAAAAGCCGAACCGCGCTCACGGGTGAGCCGAAGCAATGAGACAAGTGTTCTTCTTGGCTTATTGCAAGAGGCCAGCCCAAAGCGGGAGGCGACTACTTCACGATGAAATAATCAACGGACCATTCATCTCACTAACAAGTCCAGCTAAGCGACGATACCAGCGGATGAAGACAATCAACAGTGATGCTTCTTCGCACGTAACATCCAATGAAATCTAAAAGCTGAACCGCTCACACGGGCGAGCCGAAGCAATGAGACAAGCGTTCTTCTTGGCTTATTGCAAGAGGCCAGTCCAAAGCAGGAGGCGGCTATCTCGTGATAAAATGGATAATGAATTATCCATCTCGCTCTCACGTCTAACTCGCTGCTCCACATTCTGCATTATAAAACATCAACCGACTGCGAAATGTAAGGTTAATTGGAACAATTCCACAGCTTTTTGCTTAAAAGTTTGCCGCAAAGGGAAAAGAACAGGTAAACTGTTTTGTAAGGAGACGTGATAGAATGATGACGGAACTGGAATATTTTGAGCATGCCATCTCATTGGAGAAATATATGGCGCAGATGGAATCCAATCAGGAAAAAACCTACACGATCTATGAGAAATTCGAGTTGCCGGACGATCCGGAATTTATCGATATGCTGAAACAGCGGCAATTGAAGATCTTGGCGATTACCGAAGATTGGTGCGGCGATGCGATGATGGTCAACCCGATTCTCCGGAAATTGGCGGAATCGGCGGATCTCGAAGTCCGCTGCGTTTACCGCGACGACAATCCCGAACTCATGGACCGTTATTTGACGGATGGCGGAAAGTCGATCCCGAAATATATTTTCTTGTCCGAAAGCGGGGAAGTAAAAGGTTCGTGGGGGCCGCGTTCATCGAAAGTCCAGCAGATGGTCGATGAAAAGAAAGCGAAACTGCCGGAAAAAGAAGATCACCAATACGAGCTGCATTGGAAAACGGTAATCGGGGAGATATCCGACCGTTTCACGTCCGATCCAGAGCTCTGGCAAGATACGTATGAAGACATTCGCAAGAGCTTGCAGAAAAGCTTGGCTTAACCCTATACAGACAGCCGGCTGCAGAATGTCCCGTCCGCGGGAACTTTCTGCAGCCCTGTCATGTCCTGTTTCTATAGAATGGTCCAGAAAGGCTGAATCCGATGAAACGAGCACGCATAATTTATAACCCGACATCCGGCAGGGAATTGTTCCGCCGCCACCTCCCGGAAGTATTGGAAAAGATGGAAATCGCAGGATACGAAACGTCCTGCCACGCGACTACCTGTGAAGGAGACGCAGTGAAAGCGGCGGAATATGCAGTCGAGCGCAAATTTGATTTGGTGGTGGCAGTCGGCGGGGACGGGACGCTCAATGAAGTAGTTTCCGGAATCGCCAAATACCCGGTACGCCCGAAAGTGGGCTTGATTCCGATGGGCACGACCAATGATTTTGCAAGGGCCGTGCGCATCCCACGCGATATCAACCGCGCTGTCGACATCATCATCAAAGGCGAATCGATCCCTGTCGATATTGGGGTTATGAACGATGACCGCTATTTCGTCAATATTGCCGGAGGCGGGCGCTTGACGGAGTTGACGTATGAAGTTCCGAGCAAGCTCAAGACGGTGCTTGGCCAATTGGCGTATTATTTGAAAGGCATCGAGATGATTCCTTCGATTCGCTCATCCCGTGTCCGCATTGAATACGATGGTCAAGTGTTCGACGATAAAGCAATGATGTTTTTGATCGGCTTGACCAATTCCGTCGGCGGCTTTGAAAAACTGGCGCCGGATGCCAGTATCAACGACGGCAAATTCACCTTGCTCATCTTGAAGGAATTGAACATGGCGGAATTTATCCGTGTGGCGTCGCTTGCACTTCGCGGAGAGCATTTATCCGATCCGCACGTGCTGTATGTGAAAGCGAGCAAGATTTCAGTGACTTCCAATGAACGCGTATTGCTGAACCTCGATGGCGAATTCGGCGGTATTTTGCCGGCTACTTTCGAAAACCTGGAGCGCCATATTGAAATGTTCGTGCCGCTGGAGTATATCAAAGAAAAAGACCGCAAATAAAAAAGCGATCCACTTAACCCGAATGGGGATGAGTGGATCGCTTTTTTTTGATAGCTCAGTATTCCAGCAATTCGATGGCTTCGTCCTGGTCAGCCGCAAGTTTCGGCAAGCCTTCAATCGGCTCCCAGCGATACTGCACGATAAGGCCGTTATCGCGTCCTTCGCTTTTGATGGTATGTTCAAATTCGTCGATTTTTTCGCCAGTGTATTCAAAATGGAAGATGTTGCGCTCGTACGCTTTGTCTTTATGCGCCGGGTAGTAATTGTATTTGTGGATTTTCCCGACAAATTCCAGCACATCGCGAGGCAAGCCGGTTTCTTCCTTCACTTCGCGGTATAAGGCATCGATCAATAATTCGTCTTCACCAATCGTTCCGCCTGGGACCTGCAATCCGACTTCGGGTTCGCCTTTGTACTCGAATACGAGCAATTCTCGGTTGTTTTCTTCGCCTCTGGTAATATAGGCAAATACCTTTCTACTTGTTTCCATATGAATCATCCTTTTCTTTTGTTCATTATAGAATACTAAAAATTCAGCAAAATTTCAATGGGGATGTTTTCATTTTGTCACAGCTTATTCAAACATCGGGCGGAATCGGATGCCTCGCAGAAGTCTACGGGAGGGCCTTTAAGGTACAATAAAACATATAACGGGCTGTGCTTTGGCCCATGTAAAGGGGACGAGAATTTTGGGATTTGAAGATGTGGCTTTACAAAGCCGGATACTGACCTTGATGACCCTATCATTCCACATCATCTACGCGACGATCGGTGTGGGGGTCCCGCTCATGATCATGATTGCCCAATGGGTCGGGATCAGAAAAAATGACGAGCATTATATCCTCCTGGCACGCCGCTGGGCGAGAGGGTTCGTCATCACGGTAGCGGTCGGCGTCGTGACCGGTACCGCAATCGGGCTGCAATTATCCTTGCTGTGGCCAAACTTTATGCAGATGGCAGGGAATGTCATTGCGCTTCCGCTGTTCATGGAAGTCTTCGCTTTTTTCTTTGAAGCGATTTTCCTCGGGATCTATTTGTATACGTGGGACCGTTTTGAAGACCAGCGCAAACATTTCCTATTGCTGGTTCCGGTCGCACTCGGAGCGGCTGCTTCCTCTGTATTTATCACCATCGTCAATTCATTCATGAATGCGCCGCAAGGTTTTGATGTGTTGAACGGCGAGCTGGTCAATGTGAGCCCATTGCTCGCGATGTTCAGCCCGGCCGTGCCGACGAAAGTCGCACACGTCCTGTCGACAGCGTTCATGACGAGTGCTTTCATATTGGCGTCGATCGCTGCTTTCCGTTTGCTGCGCGGATCGAATCATATTTACCACAAAAAAGCATTGTTCCTGACAATGAAGCTCGCGCTGATCTTTTCGGTTGCGACTGCCATCATCGGCGACTTTTCAGGTAAATATTTTGGCCGAATACCAGCCAGAGAAGCTGGCGGCTGCTGAATGGCATTTTGAAACAGGATCGGAAGCTGAACTTGTGCTGTTCGGTGTTGGACGGCGAAGAGCCGAAATACGCGATCCGCATTCCATACGCGCTAAGCATTTTGGCGCATGGTGTTCCAAGCGGTGAAGTCATCGGCTTGAATGATTTCCCGGAAGATGAAATTCCGCCGCTGTGGATCCATTATCTCTTCGATACGATGGTCACGCTCGGCATGTGGCTCGCGTTCTTCTCCTTCGTGTACGTCGTCGGAGCGTGGCGCGGCTGGTCCATTGTCACGAGAACATGGTTCCGCTGGCTGACCGTGCTGAGCGGGCCGCTCGCGATGCTCGCGATTCAGGCCGGCTGGTGGTTCACGGAAGTCGGCAGACAGCCGTGGATCTTGCGCGGCTATATGAAGACCAGTGAAGGGGCAACGACTAGCGGGCAAGTCGATTTGATGATCGTGATGTTCGCCGGCCTCTATGTCATTCTCGGAATCGGGACGGTTGTCGTCTTGTCACGCATGTACAAACGCAATCCGGTCGAGAAGGAATTGGCACAGCGTGAATCTGTAAAAGGCGGTGAGGAATAATGACACTCGAAATTATCGGGATTTCCGTTCTTTGGCTGTTTTTGTTCCTCTACGTCATCGTGGCGTCGATTGATTTCGGCGCCGGATTCTTTAACGCCTACAGTGCTTTTTCCGACAAACAGCATATTCTGACAGGCATCATCCAGCGCTATCTGTCGCCGGTATGGGAAGTGACGAACGTCTTTTTCGTTTTCTTCTTTGTCGGCATCATCGGGTTCTTTCCGCAGACAGCGTTCTACTACGGCACGACGCTTCTCGTACCGGCAAGCATTGCGCTTATTTTGCTGGCAGTGCGTGGTTCGTATTATGCCTTCGCCACTTACGGCGCGAAGATCAATCACCGTGGTTATATCTATATGTACGGCTTATCCGGCCTATTGCTTCCGGCGGCACTGTCGCCGGTGCTGGCCATTTCAGAAGGCGGCTTTATGCGCCTTGAGGGCGGGCAGCCGTCGCTTGATTACTGGGCGCTGTTTACAAGCCCCTTGATGTGGAGCATCGTCGTCTTGAGCATTGCCGCAGTATTGTATATTTCCGCTGTGTTCTTGACTTGGTATGCGTGGAAAGCAGGAGACGAGAAAGCGACGCAGCTCGTCCGCAAATACGCATTGGTTTGGGCAGGCCCGACGATTGTCACGGCGACCGGCATCATTTTCGAGCTTCGCGGGCACAATCCGGAACATTATGCGAGCTTGCTCGATTTGTGGTGGATGTTCGCGCTGTCGTTCCTGTTGTTCCTTGGCACTGTATTTTTGATTTGGAAAAAGCGCAATTATGGCTTGGCGTTTATCTTGCTCGTCGGCCAGTTCTTTACCGCGTTTTTTGCCTACGGAGCGTCGCATTACCCATATCTGTTGTATCCGCATTTGACGATTTATGATAGCTTCACGAATGAATCGATGGCGATCGCCTTGATCATCGCCTTTATTGCAGGGCTTGGGCTATTGCTGCCATCGCTGTATCTCTTATTCCGCCTGTTCCTATTCGACAAAGATGATGTCAAAGGGAAATCGGATTATCATGCCTAAGGAGGCTGTGAAAGATGAATGATTTTTTCATTTTCTATGCGCCGTTTCTGGTGATCATCCTGGCGATTGCCGTCGGTTTCTGGATATCACTGAAAGATGGCCCGGTAACGAAAGACAAAAAATAAAACTGTGGCGGGAATTTCCCGCCGCAGTTTTTTACTGCTTAAAAAGCGGATATGTTACAATAAGTCAATGTGAAATGGAGTGAACGTAATGAAACCAGTAACGAAAAATGACCGTCTGTCGGTCTATGTCGAAGACTTGACGCATGACGGGGCGGGCGTCGCCAAAGTGGACGGCTATCCGCTGTTCATCAAAGATGCACTGCCCGGCGAGACCGTGACAGTGCACGTATTGAAAACCTTGAAGTCCTACGGGTTTGCCAAGCTCATCTCGATTGAAGAAAATTCCCCGGACCGCATCGACGCGCCGTGCCCGGTATTTGAAATTTGCGGCGGCTGCCAGCTGCAGCATTTGTCCTACGAAGGCCAATTGAAATACAAAGAGAAAGTTGTGCGCGATGCCATGACGCGGCTCGGGAAATTGCCGGACGTGCCGGTCCATCCGGTCAAAGGCATGGACAATCCGTGGCGCTACCGCAATAAATCGCAGATTCCGTTCGGCCAAGAAGATGGGCGCGTCGTAGCCGGTTTCTACCAGCCGCGGTCGCATCGCATTGCGGATACCGATATCTGCTTGATCCAAACACCGGAAGCGGATGTTTTGATGGCGTCGCTCAAGCGCAATTTGCAGGACATGGGCATCGAGCCGTATGAAGAAAAGACGCACCGCGGCATGCTGCGCCACGTCGTGCTCCGCAAAGGGCGCGTGACGGGCGAATTGATGGTCGTATTGGTGACGAAGAAGCAGAAATTCCCGCAAGCAGAACGTGCCGTGGAAGCGATCCGCGCCGCATTGCCTGAGGTCACATCGATCATGCAAAACGTCAACGGAGACAAGATCAATGTCATCTTCGGAAACGAAACGATCAATCTATGGGGCAAAGACATCATTGAAGACCGCATTGGCGATGTGCGCTTCGAGATCTCTGCGCGGTCATTCTATCAAGTCAATCCGGAACAGACAGAAGTGCTGTACGGGCAGGCGCTTGACTATGCGGGGCTGACAGGAAGCGAGACAGTAATCGATGCATATTGCGGCATCGGCACGATTTCGTTATTCCTTGCACAGCGCGCAAAATTTGTCATGGGCGTCGAGATCGTCCCACAAGCGATCGAAGATGCCAAACGCAATGCCGACTTGAACGGCTTCACAAATACTTTATTCGAAGCAGGGCCAGCCGAGGAAGTCATTCCGCGCTGGTACAAAGATGGCAAACAAGCCGATGTGCTTGTCGTCGATCCGCCGCGAAAAGGCTGCGACGAAGCACTGTTGCAGACGATGCTTGAACAGAAGCCAGAGCGCATCGTCTACGTCTCCTGCAACCCAGCAACGCTCGCACGCGACTTGCGCATCTTGGAAGATGGCGGCTACCGGACCCAGGAAGTTCAGCCGGTCGATATGTTCCCGCAGACGACCCACGTCGAATGTGTCGCGTGGCTGACGAGAAGCTGATGGGCTTCCGATAAGAATGAATTATTGATTTATGAAAAATAATGTAATTTAATAGTCGACCCCCAATGATTGTTCTTTGAACAGCATTGGGGGTTTTATTATGGAAGAGGAAAACGAAACTGAGGACTTTAGGTGGAATGAATATGTTGCGTGGCAGGGAAGTAGTCAGGCAATGATGGATGAAGCGTCGAAAAGGAATTGCGGATGCTTCAACGAAGGAGGGAACGGTATGGAAATCGGCATTATTGTGCATTCCCAGACGGGGCATACCTTGCTTGTCGGCGAACGGCTTCGTGAAAAATTACAAAGCGGTGGCCATGAAGTTCGTTTAATGAGGATACAAAATTTCGAGAACGAAGACGCGAAAAATCCAACAGATGTACAATTGGATTCATTGCCGGACACCAAAGGATATGATGCTTTGATTTTTGGCGCATGGGTACAGGGCTTTACGCTATGTCCTGGATTTATAAAGTATGCGGAACAACTTCCGGATCTCGGCCAAACACCGGTATCTTGTTTCTTGACGCAGCAATTCCGCTATAAATGGATGGGCGGCAATAGGGCCATATCCAAAATGAAGACATCGCTTGAAGCAAAAGGGGCAGTGGTCAAATCGACCGCCATCATCAATTGGTCCCATAAAAAAAGAGAACAGCAAATCGAGGAATTGGCGGAACGCTTCAGCGGCCAGTACAAAGTTTAGCCAGTGGCAAGGGAGCATTTTAGGTAGCAAGAAAGGGAGCCGGAGATCATGTCAAAAACCCAATTTAAACGGCTGGTGGATGATGCGCAGTCACTGGAATTGTTCAGGGAGTTGAATGTTTTGTTTGCGGATGCATTTGAAGAGGACGAAACGTATCTCGGAAACCCGCCGTCCGATGGCTATCTCCAATCTTTATTGGCAAAAGAGCATGTCCTCGTTTGTGCGGCATTGTCCGGCGGCGAACTTGCAGGCGGGCTTGTCGCATACGTACTGGATAAATTCGAGCAGCAGCGGAAGGAAGTATACATCTATGACTTAGCAGTGGCCAGCAAATACCGCAGGAGAAAAGTCGCGACCGGGCTGATTCAGTTTGTCCAGGCGGAAGCGCAAGGTTTAGGCGCATGGGTTGTCTTTGTCCAAGCGGATCCTGTAGACACGGCTGCCGTGAAACTTTATAGCTCGCTCGGCACGCGGGAAGATGTGTTGCATTTTGATTTCAAGCTAGAGGAAAATGAATGACAGCCATCTTAGTTGTTTAGTGCGCCTTGTAAAAGCAGGACAACAGGCGCTAACTATGGAAGTAGAGTGGAGAGCTTTCAGGAGGAGGATGAGCGATGTACGAACAAAAAACGAAAGAACACGAAGGCAGTGTCATTGAATTCATCGAGTCGGTCGAAAAGCCGTCAAAAAAAGAAGATGCCTACCGGCTGCTGGAGATTTTCGAACAAGCGACCGGCCATCCAGCAAAAATGTGGGGCGATAGCATCATCGGTTTCGGGTCTTACCATTATCGCTACGCGACAGGCCATGAAGGCGACGCGCCTCTCGCCGGGTTTTCCCCGCGCAAAGCGAAAATCAGCCTGTATTTGACGGGATGTGCGGACAAAGAGCCGGATGCGCTCGAGCGATTGGGAAAATGCACGGCCGGTAAATCCTGCATTTACATCAATAAGCTCAGCGATATCGATCCGGAAGTGCTGAAAGAATTGATTCGCAATGCAGTTTCTTATTTGCAGGAGCGCTATCCCGGCAAAGCCTAAGCAGAAATTTGTCGAAACTGGGGCGGCCGAAAAAATTATCGGCAGTTTTTCTTTTGGCAGGTTTTAGGCTGTTATCGTTTCGGGTATAGAAATAGTGACACTATCTGCAAGGAGAGAAGAAGCACGATGGAACACATACCCGAGTCGAAATTCGAAGACAAACGGTCGATGGTCATTGATGAGCTCGTTTCGAAGAATGTCTTCAAGATCAACGGCAGGCAGCTTTACGAACTGTCCTTATATGAACTGTTAAAGGAATACACCGATAAAAGCCTAAGCTCATGAGCTCAGGCTTTTTTAGATATATACGGTCCTGGATAAAGGGCTTATTTTGCACCATGTGGGAGGAACAGGCATGCACCATCAAAAACTGGAAGACTACCGCAAAAACAAGCTCGACGAAATGACGATTGCCCAATTGCAAAAAGAAATGGAAACAAGCAAGCTGACTTCGGAAGAGCTTGTGCTGATGTATAAAGAAAATATTTCGCTGCGCGATAAAAATACCCACGCCGTGCTCGAGATCAATCCGGACGCCTTGCTTGTTGCCCAGGCGCTGGATTTTGAGCGCAAGCATAAAGGGCCGCGTTCGAAACTGCATGGCATCCCTCTGCTCGTGAAAGACAATATGGACAGCGGCGATAAAATGCATACAAGTGCCGGTTCACTCGCCATGGCAGACCATTACGCGCTGCGCGATGCGAAAGTGGTGGAAAAGCTGCGTGCGGCGGGGGCGATCATCCTTGGAAAAACGAATATGACCGAGTGGGCGAATTTCATGAGCGATAAAATGACCAACGGCTATAGCTCGCGCGGCGGCCAAGTGAAGAACCCGTACGGCCCTTTCGATGTCGGCGGGTCGAGTTCAGGATCGGCAGCCGGAGTGGCTTCGAATTTGGCTTCGGCTGCGGTCGGGACTGAAACTTCCGGTTCGATCATTAACCCGGCGGCACAGAACAGCCTTGTCGGCATCAAGCCGACGATCGGTTTGATCAGCCGCACTGGGATCATTCCTTTATCGCATACGCAAGACACTGCCGGCCCGATTGCGCGCACAGTGGAAGATGCAGTGGCGGTATTCGCAGCTTTGATCGGAACAGATCCGGAAGACGAAATCACATTGTTTGCCGAACAGTTCAAGGGCTATGATTGGCAGCAGCATTTGAAAGAAGACGGCTTGTCTGGCGCTGTACTCGGCGTGGACCATCAATTGTTCACGGATATCACAAAAGAGCAGTCCGCTGCATTCGAACAGGCCATGGAGCAGCTGCGTGCATGCGGAGCCGTCATCAAGGAAGTCGACCTTGGCGCCGATCAGGAAGATCTCGGCTTTGCGGTGCTGCTCCATGAATTCAAGGCGGACTTGAATGCCTATTTGGCTCGCTCAAGTCCTGACCACCGGATCCGTTCAATGAGTGACATCATTTCATATAATGAAGAGCATGCCGAGCGGATGTTAAAATTTGGCCAGAATTTATTGGAGCAAGCCAATGGCATGAGCGGGAACTTGACGGAGAGGGAATATGTCGAGGCGCTTGAACGCAACCGTTTCTTGGCTGCTGAACAGGGCATGAATAAGCGCCTCGGGCAAGCCGGGGCAGATGCGCTTCTTCTGCCGCAGGATTTTGGCTGCAATATCGGTGCCGCTGCCGGGTTCCCTTCGATCACGGTGCCGTCTGGATTAACGGAATTAGGCGAACCGTTCGGTATCACGTTTGCCGGGCAGGCATTCGATGAGCCGAAGCTGATTGAATATGCTTATGCTTTTGAGCAAGCGGCAGCGGGGCGGAGGCGCCCATCATAAAAATCCCTTCCTTGGATGAAATTCCAAGGAGGGGATTTTCATTTGATTTGACGCCATACTTGTTCCAAAAATCTGCAGTTCCGTATCGTCTGTGCTTTGGCCTAAAGAAGTCAGCACGCTATTGACGATGGCTTTGCGCGGCTTTTCAGCCGTGAGTTCATCGGCGAGAAACGCAAGCAATTGCTGCAAGTCAGGATCTTCCGCGCCAGCGGCAAGCGTCTGCAATTGCTTGGCACTGTCGGCTAAAGTCGGCAACTGCTTGTTTTGATCCAATAGATGCTCGGATAAAATCGCTTGCCGTCTTTCAATTGGGTCTCGACCGCTTGCTTCATGCGATGGACGATATAGACGGTCAGTTCATCAAGCGGCAGCTGCTGGCCGGTGCCGAGCCGCCACACATGCATTAATTGCTGGAGCGCCCTGTTGGCCATCGCGGCATTTTCCAGGGCATAAGGACGCGCCTCTTCACCGAACATATCCACAATGCGGCTGCTCAGCCACTTGAGCTCTGCAATGTACTGGCTTTCCTGAAAGCTTTCAATTCTTCGTCTTGGGAATAGAAGATGCTTTCGTACAAGGAGAACAGATTCTTCTCATGATTCATGCGGATGCGAATCGCCAATTGCCTCGCAAACAGGTCTGTGTCGGATGGAGATTCCCGAAGGCAACGGCAATGCGTTGTGCGCGGATATCTTCGCTGATCGATTCCATCAAAGCGATCAGGCACCCGATTTCGACGTGAAGTAATTATAGAAAGTACCTTTGGAGATGCCGGCTTCATCCAGAATGTCCTGTATGGAAGAAGCGTTATAGCCCTTCTGGATGAACAGACGATGGGCGGCATTGATGATTTGCTGTTTTAGGATTCATAATATCCCCTTTTGGACTGATAGTATAGAAAAAGCATACCGTCAAAAGCTGATGAAATCAATGTTCCAAACTTATTGCCCGTTCTCAGTCCGTCTTTCTTGTAAAAATTATACCGTGAGTATAAAATATGTCGATAGAGTATAATCAGCCGAATCAAATCGGCGAGACGGAGGAAAGAAAGATGAAAGAAACAACGAAACCACCTTATGGAATCATCGCCATTTTGTTCACCGGAGCATTTGTGGCGATTTTCAACCAAACACTGCTGAATATTGCCCTTCCGGAAATCATGGTCGACTTATCTGTCGACGCTGCCACTGCGCAATGGCTTGTAACGGGCTATATGCTCGTCAACGGCATCTTGATTCCGGCGAGCGCTTATTTGATCCAGCGTTATTCAAACCGGGTCATTTTCATTGTCGCCATGTCCCTGTTCTCACTCGGGACTTTGCTTGCCGCATTGTCGCCGACATTTGCTATTCTGTTGATCGGGCGTATGGTCCAGGCGTCAGGCGCTGCACTCATGATGCCTTTATTGATGAATGTCATGCTGGCCGCCTTCCCGGTTGAAAAAAGAGGGCAGGCGATGGGCGTCTTCGGGATGGTCATGGTCGTGGCGCCAGCAATCGGCCCGACGCTCTCGGGCTTCATCGTCCAAACCTACTCATGGAGAATCCTGTTCTTTATCGTATTGCCGGTAGCCTTGATTCCGTTACTCCTCGGGATCTTCAAATTGAAAAATCTGACCTTCCAAAACCGCGAGCTGTCACTTGACCCATTGTCTCTTGTGCTATCGAGCCTTGGGTTTGGCGGGTTGCTTTACGGATTCAGTTCGGCCGGCTCACTCGGCTGGGAAAATCCAGCTGTTTACTTGACGGTAGCAATCGGCCTCTTGTCCTTAACGGTCTTTGTGTTCCGCCAAATGAAGCTTAAAGAGCCGTTATTGGAGCTGCGCGTCTATAAGTACCCGATGTTCGCATTGTCTTCGGTCATATCGGTTACCTTGTCGATGGCAATGTTCTCGGCCATGATCCTCATGCCGATCTACATCCAGACCATTAAAGGCATTTCCCCGATTCAATCCGGCTTGATGATGCTGCCGGGTGCGCTCGTCATGGGGGTCATGTCCCCGATTACCGGACGCATTTTTGACCGATACGGAGCTAAAGTGCTGGCACTGCCTGGCTTGGCTCTTGTTGTCATCACCACCTACCTGTTCAGTAATCTAACGCTGGATACGGGTTACTATGAAATCATGGCCATCTATACATTGCGCATGTTCGGCATTTCGATGGTCATGATGCCGGTCATGACCAATGGGCTCAATCAATTGCCGATGAAATCCTATCCGCACGGAACGGCCATCAATAATACTTTGCAGCAAGTTTCCGGCGCGATCGGTTCTGCATTTCTAGTGACCTTGATGAATACGCGTACGGAGTCGGCAGCACAAGATTTGGTGGCTTCCGGCACAAGTGCACAGGCAGCCACCATCCCTGCCATGCTTGAAGGCATCAACTTTTCGTTTACGGTGTCGACTTACATCGCGCTCGCTGCTTTCCTGTTGGCGTTATTCATTAAAAAGCCCGACCAGAAAGCAACGGAAAGACAAAAAGAACGCGTGTACAAACAACGCTATGCAGATTGAAAAGAGGCAGTTCCTTTTAAAAAGGAACCGCCTTTTCATTTGCCGAAAAAGGCGGCCAAGAGCCGGATATGGTACACTTAAGGCATCGAAAAGAAGGTGGAATGACACATGAATTTTATAGAAGAACTAAGTCCTGTCTGGCAAGATAAATGGAAACAAACCGGTTTTACCGAGGCGATGCCGATCCAGGAACAGATGATTCCGGAAATGCTCGCAGGAAATGACATCGTAGCGGAATCTCCGACCGGCTCGGGAAAAACCTTGGCTTACCTGTTGCCGATCTTGGAACGCGTTGATCCGAAAAAACCGAATACGCAGGCGATGATCATCGCCCCGTCACAAGAGCTCGCGATGCAAATCGTCAACGTTTTGCGTGAATGGACAACGGGAACGGATGTCACTGTCACGCCGTTGATCGGTGGAGCGAATATCCAGCGCCAATTGGACAAGTTGAAGAAAAAACCGACAATTGTCGTCGGCACACCAGGGCGCCTGAATGAATTGGTCAAGACCAAAAAACTTAAGATGCACGAAGTACGCATCATGGTGCTCGACGAAGGTGACCAATTGATGGCCCGTGAACACCGCGGCATCATGAAGGACCTTATCGAAAGAACGCAGCAAGATCGCCAGCTCGTGTTGGTATCGGCGACCATTACAGAGGAAATCGAATTGGTCGCAGAGCGCATGATGAAGCAACCGACGCGCCTGCAAGTATCGGCAGAACAGTTGCCGAAGCAGGGCAAAGTGACGCATTCATTCATCAAAGTCGATGAGCGCGACAAGACCGATTTGCTTCGCAGTTTGTCGCATATGACAGGCGTAAAAGCACTGGCGTTCGTCAACAACCTCGACCAAGTGCTGATGAAGGAAAGTAAGTTGAAATTCCGCGACGCAAAAATCGCGACTTTGCATTCTGAAATGAAAAAAGAAGAACGCAAGAAAGCATTGGACGATTTCCGCAAAGGCGAGACGGCTGTATTGATCGCGACCGAAGTGGCAGCACGCGGCCTTGATATCGACCAATTGACGCACGTCATCCATGTCGATGCGCCGATGACAGTCGAGCAGTATTTGCACCGTTCGGGCAGAACCGGGCGCGCAGGGGCTGATGGTGAAGTATTGACGCTTCTGGCTTATGCGGACGAAAAGCATTATAAGAAACTGACGAAAGAATTGCCGAACAAGCCGGTGCAAAAAATCATGCATGGCGGCGAGTTGATCGAAGGCAATAGCAAAACCATGACAGCAAAGGGGAAAAAATGATGAGCTTTCAGGACAAGTTAGCGCAATATGCGGAATTGACTGTCCGTGTCGGCGTCAACATCCAGCCGGGGCAGGAGCTATTGATTGCGACGACGACGGATACCGTGGAATTCACGCGCTTGGTCGTTGAGAAAGCCTACGAAGCCGGGGCTAAGCAAGTCCATGTCGCGTTTTCGGACCCGTCAGTTATACGGACGCATTACGAATTGGCACCGGACGCCGCGTTCCACGAATTTCCGGATTGGGTCGTCAAACAGCGCGACGCTATCATCGACCATAAAGGCGCATTCTTGTGGATCGATGCGGAAGACCCGGATTTGCTTACAGGCATTCCGGCAAAACGCTTAAGCGATGCGCAAAAATCCGCTGGAAAGGCATTGGAACGCTATCGCCAGGCTGTCGGATCCGATAAGATCGCTTGGTCGATCGTTGCGATCCCCTCTGAAAAATGGGCGCAAAAAGTGTTCCCACATGAACAGGATCAAATGGCCGCTCTGTGGCAAGCGATTTTCCAGACCGTGCGCATCGGAGACGGTGACGCAGTCGCATTGTGGCAGGAGCATATCGCCAACTTGGAACGGCGGGCGGCCGCATTGAACGAACGGCGCTACCGGAAATTGCATTACCGTGCGCCAGGAACCGATTTGACGATCGGTTTGCCAGATAGCCATATTTGGATGAGCGGCGCTTCCCGCACGCCGGACCAGGTGCCGTTCATCGCCAATATGCCGACTGAAGAAGTGTATACCGTGCCGGCCAAACTGGAAGTCGAAGGCACCGTGCGCAATACGAAGCCGCTCGTTTACCAAGGCAATATCATCGATGGCTTCACGTTGCGCTTCGAAAACGGCCGTATCACACAAGCGCGAGCGGAAATCGGCCAGGAACTATTGGATGAATTGCTTTTAGCCGACGAAGGCGCAGCATATCTTGGGGAAGTAGCACTTGTGCCGGTTGAATCGCCGATTTCGGCTTCCGGCATTTTGTTCTACAATACCCTATTCGATGAAAATGCATCGAATCATTTGGCAATCGGCGATTCCTACCCGACTTGCCTCGAAGGCGGAAAAGACTTGGAACGCGATCAATTAAAGGATTACGGATTGAATACGTCGATCGTCCATGAAGATTTCATGATCGGTTCGAGCGAGATGGATATTGATGGCATTACGGAAGACGGCAAGACCGAAGCGATTTTCCGAAAAGGAAATTGGGCATTCTAACGAGGTGAGCATATGAAAAAGACGATGAGTGTGATGGCGGCAGGGCTTTTGTTATTGGCTGCAAACCCGGCATCTGCGGAGCCACAAATACCTGCCGCTTATGTAGCCATCGGCGATTCGCTGGCGGCAGGCCAGACGCCGAACCGGGCGATCGACAGCGGCTATTCGGATTTGATTGCGCAGGAATTGACGCGCAACCAGCCGCTGGCGTTTTATTCGAAAGACTTGGCGTTTCCTGGATTCACCACAGGTGATGTCTTGGAAAGCATCGAGTCGGATGAAGCAAAAGAACTGCTCGGCCAGGCGAACATCATCACAGTTTCTGCCGGTGCGAATGATTTGTTGCGCCTTGTGCAAGCAAATGCCGCTGAAGGCGCTTTGAGTTTTGAAGAGATCCAGGCAGATTACGCACTGAATGCGGCGCGTGAAAACGTCGAAACGATTCTGGCTGAACTGGAAGAGCTTGCCCCATCAGCCGATATCTATGTCATGGGCTATTATTTTGCATATCCCCACGCCCGTGATAGCCAAAAGCAAGGCACGGCTGGGCAGCTGGAACAATTAAACGCCATTCTCAAACAGGAAGCAGAACAAGCCGGCGCAACATTTGTCGATGTAGCCGACCGTTTCGGTGAGGATGCGGTGGACCTCGTCCCGAATCCCGCGGATGTCCATCCGAATATGAATGGCTATCAGGAGATGGCGAACGCATTCTTCGAGTATTACGGGGAAGGGTTTAGAGTGGAAGATGCAGAACTGCCGGAACCGGCGCCTGTTACTTTTGAAGAAATCCAGCAAATGCAGGAAGAGGAACAGGAACAGCCATCAAGTGAAGCGAATGAAGCAGAAGAAGAGCCTGCTTCTGAAGACGCTTCAGGTGACGAGGCTGCCGCCAAGCCTTCCGACGGCGAGGATCTGGATTATCTAGCGATCCGCCAAGCATTGCCGCTCATTTAAAAGCTTGAACCATATAAAAAGGCCGGAGAAAATGGATCATTTTCTCCGGCCTTTATCGTTCAGCGGCTTTTCGTGAATCGCTGCGGTTGCGTGCATCGTTTTCATTGTTTGCGTTGTTCTTTTGCGGTTGTTCATCACTTTGCGGATGATCGGGTAAGCAATCGGTCCGTATTTAATCGCAGATCTGACAAGTCTTCCAATAGCCATATTTATCGCTCCATTCATTTTTCGTATTGAGGTTTAGTAGAGTTTTCCCGGTTTCAGCCTTTATTAAACATCGGTCGGGGCGATGGCGTGCGCGATTAAAATATCCTTGTAGGAATGGACGCTTGAAATGGAGACGTATTCTGCGTTGCCGTGCCAGTCGTCTCCGCTCGGCCCGAACTCGATGGCGCCTTGTCCGCCGATTTTCTCGGCATAATAACGGGTGTCGGCAGCACCGTGCTGGCCGAACAATACCGGCTGTTCCGAAAGCGTCGATTCGACGGCCTTCATCAAGGTCTGGATGTACGGATGGTCGTCCGTCGTCGTCAAAGCAGGGGTCGAACCGCTCGCTTTGAATTCCATGTCAACATCGAGTGTTTCGGCCAGCTGTTCCATCTGGCGGACGATCTCGTCTTTGTCTTGCCCGGGCATGAAGCGGATATCGTAGGACATCTTGCAGATTTCCGGTACGACATTATAACGGTCGCCGGCATTGATGATCGGCAAGTTGACGGAAGGCTGCTCATAGTATTCCGTCGATTCTTTACGGAACGGCAAATCTTTCATGCCGGCATGGAATTTCATCGCCGATTCGATGGCGTTGATGCCTTCCCATGGGCGCGAACCGTGTGCCGGTTTGCCTTTGAATGTCAAATCCATTCTTAGTATGCCTTTTGATTGTAAGCCGATCTTCAAATGGGTCGGCTCGCCGCAAATGACGAAATCGCCGTAATGACCTTGATCGACCAGCCATTTCGATGTATTGCGCCCGCCAATTTCTTCGTCTGTGACGATATGCAGGTGCACTTCGCGCGGCAAGGCGGAAGCATCGAGGTCAACAAATGCCTGCATCATCGCCGCGACCCCGGCTTTCATGTCGGCCGACCCGCGGCCATACAGTTTGTCGCCTTCTTCGATTGGGGAGAATTGCTCTTTATGTCCCGGCACGACGTCGACATGGCCGTTCCAGATGATCTTTTCGGCACCTTGCCCTTTAGCTGCTGTCAGCATGAGGTAGCCGTCATTATCGTGTACTTCGACTTCTTCGCCTTTCGCCTTGAGCCAGGCAGAGCAGAACATCAGCGCTTCATTCGCCCCTTCTTTCGTATCGCTTTCGATTTTGATCAAATCCTTCAATAAATCAATCATTGATCCGGCAGTTTTTAAACTGCCTCCACCACCTTCCACAAAGTTTGCTATTTTCTAACTACCCTAATCCGTTTGGCTGAAACGGCCTTGCAAGCCAAACTTACGTTGTGTACAATACACATAATAGCGGAATAATTGTATGCACCACAAGGGGAGCTTTGGCTGAGAGTGAACGATTAAGTTCTTACCCTTCGAACCTGCAAGTTAATGCTTGCGCAGGGATGTGGATGGAAAACCGGCCCAAGCGGCGCCAGGATCTGTCCTGGCGCCGTTTTTTATATGGTTTTTAAAAACGGCCCTTCTGGTGATGTGCAAATCCAAAAGGAGGCAGTTTGAATGAGAAATAAACGTGTATTGTTAATGGTCGAAATTGCGATTTTTGCAGCTCTCGGCTTTGTATTGGATTTTATCGCCTTTCGCATGCCGCAAGGGGGATCGGTCAGCTTGGTCATGATTCCGATCGTGCTGATGGCATTCCGGAGGGGCGTCGCAGCCGGTGTCGTCACGGGTCTTCTGGTCGGCTTGCTGCAGATTGTCACTGGTTTCATCTCGGTTGCGCCGCTGTCGTTCGGCTTTGTCGTCATGCAAGTCATTTTGGATTATTTGCTGGCATATGGCGTCGTCGGTTTGGCCGGAATGATGCGGGGCCGCTACTTGGAAGCCGTGGAGGCGAAAAAGACCGGGAAAATCATTGTCATGGTCGCACTCGGTGTCTTGATTGGTTCATTTCTCCGTTATGTGATCCACGTCATTACGGGGATCCTGTTCTTCGGCATGTTTGCTGATGGCAATGTCTTCATCTATTCAGCCGTCTACAACGCCACCTATATGATTCCGGTCGCAATTGTCGCGGCCATCGTTTGCTCGTTGCTGTTCATTACAGCGCCGCGTTTGACGCAGCCCGATTCATGATTAAAACCGCCTAGTGATAGGCGGTTTTTTTGATGGATAAAGAAAATAATGAACGCTCTTCATTGGTTATTTATGGGAATTTCCCGAAAGGTATGAGAGGCGAGAGCGGCTTATTCTATGTTATAATGCTCAAATAGAATAGTTTGAAAGAAGGGTCAGTATGATAGCGACTAATGAAAAAGATATTGAAGGTTTGAAAAAAGCCGGACAGATGGTGGCAGAAATCCGCGAAACGATGAAAGCGGCCGTGAAGCCCGGCATCACGACGAAAGAACTCGATGAATTGGGCGGCCGCCTGTTCAAAGAATGGGGCGGGGTCTCTGCTCCGAAATCAGAATACGATTTCCCCGGTTATACATGCATCAGCGTCAACGAAGAAGTGGCGCACGGGATTCCAGGAAAGCGCGTCATAAATGACGGAGACATCGTTAATATCGACGTGTCCGGATCATACGGTGATTATTTTGCGGACACTGGAATTTCATTCGTGGTCGGAGAAGGGCACGAAGCGAAAGAAAAGCTTTGCCAAGCGGCGGAATCCGCATTCGAACGCGCCATGATGAAAGTGAAAGCGGGTGCCAAGCTGAACCAGATCGGTAAGGCAGTCGAACGCGAAGCGAAAGACCAAGGCTTGTTCGTCATCAAGAACCTGACAGGGCATGGCGTCGGAAAATCGCTTCACGAGGCGCCGCAATATATCCTCAATTATTACGATGCGTGGGAAACGACAATCTTGAAAGAAGGCATGGTGCTTGCAGTCGAGCCGTTTATTTCCCAAAAGGCCGAGCATATCATCGAATCAGGCGATGGCTGGACCTTTATCACGCCGGACCAATCGCTCGTCGCACAAATCGAACATACCGTACTCGTCACAAAAGGCGAACCGATTTTGCTGACGAAACTCGAAAAATAAAATCATCGAATATAAAAAAACAACCATCAGCCGATGGTTGTTTTTTTATGGCGTCATAATTGGTTTTGCCGGCTTTTTCTTGATCAACAAGATGCCAGTCAATAAAACGCCGCTCAGGAATAAAGCTGCCGTGCTGACCAGCATCTCGTCCATGCCGTGGCGGACGGCGATCGCGACGAACGCCCAGATGAATACCAAAGTCAGCGGGATGTCCGAATGGTGGAAGCGTATGTGAAGCGCCAATGCGGTCGCTACGGTCAGCATGATGACCGTCCATAATTGATCGCTCAACCCCCAGCCGCTCCAGCTGTAGAAAGTCAAAACATAGCTAATATTAGCGATGGTCGCGACACTGATCCAGCCCAGATTGACAGAGACCGGCAAACGTTCCGTAAAGCCCCGTTCGTCGTTTCCGTATTCCAAGTACAAAGCGATCAGCGACAATAAATAGGTAATCATTGCAGTGATCGACCAAATAAAGAACTCATAATGCCAGCAAAGCAGCCAGGCGATGTTGAAAACAGCGCTCAAGATGAAATACAATGAGACTTTTGCTGAAGGGTGCACTCCTTTTTCAAGCGCAGCCAAAAGCCGATGATCCAGATAGCCAATAAAATATATAACGGACCAGATGGAAAATGCATAACCGGCCGGCGTAAAGAGGACCGGCACACGGTCGGAGATTTCACCGGTAGTCTGACCGTTGATCGGCAGTATATTCGCCAAGGCATTCATGGTGACGACAGCGATAAATGCCAGCGTCATCAGCAGTACGCGAATCATATGAAATCCCTCCTCAAATATCAGTATAAACTCGCCAGCCCGCACGACCAACAAGAAAGTGCAGGAAGTTTTGAAAATGGCGATATCGTGAAAAGTACAAGGCGGTCGCCGTTCCCGTTCGGTGAAGGAGATGTTATACTTATTAATGTATTTTGAAAATTCGTGACCGCAGGGGAAAAAGATGACGAATACATATCCGGAAGTATGGGAGCTTGATAGTTTGTTTTCAGGGGAAGCGATTCAGCTGAATTGAGAACGCATCTGGACGCAACAGCAGATAAGCTGGCCGATTTCGAACAAGCCGCTGCAACATTCGGTGTTCGAAACGAACAGCAGACGCGCAGCAGGTGGCGGCGTTATTGGAAAAGACCAGTGATGTATCGGTGGACCTTCGCCAAGCCGGAGCGTTTATCGGCTGCTTGATGGCGCAAAACACCGAAGACAAAAAGCGGCATTACTGCAAAGTGAACATGCATTGATGCGATCCCGTTTCCAAAGTGCTTTCTTGAAATTCAAGCAGGCGCTCATGGAGACGGATCCGAATGTCTGGTCAGAGCTGCTTTCGACTGAAGACTTGAAGGAATTTGCCTTCATCTTGGACGAATGGCGCCAAGAAGCGACACGGCTATTGTCTGAACAAGAGGAAGGGCTCATTACATCGCTCGGCATCGATGGCTATCACGCGTGGAGCGAATTATACGATTTGCTGATCGCCTCGATCTCGGTCCAAGTGGATGTTGACGGTGAAGACAAGACCTTGTCGGTGGGGCAGGCGAATAATTTGAGCTCCCACCAAGATGCAACCGTACGGAAAGAAGCCTACGACAAGCTTGAAGCGGCATGGGGCGAAAAGAAGAGCTGTTTGCCAAAACCTTGAACTCGCTCGCGGGATTCCGGCTGCAGATGTATAAAAGCGCGGCGTCGATAATGTGCTAGAAGAGCCGTTGCAGATGAACCGCATGAAACAGGAAACCTTGGACGTCATGTGGCAGGCCATCAGCGAACATAAACAGCCATTTGCGGATTACTTGGCACGCAAGGCGCAATTGCTCGGCAAAGACCAGCTTGCCTGGTACGATGTCGACGCGCCGGTCGTGGAAAATTCCCAGTCGTTCGACTACGCGCAAGGATCGGAATTCATCATCCGTCATTTCGGGAATTCGGCCCGGAATTGGAGAAATTCTCCGCCACGCGCTGAAAAATGGTTGGGTGGAAGCGGAAGACCGTGCGCATAAGATGCCGGGCGGCTTTTGCACATCGCTCCCGAAAAGCAGCGAATCGCGCATCTTTATGACCTATAGCGGATCGATGTCGAATGTCGCGACATTGGCCCATGAATTGGGTCACGCTTTCCATACGCATGCACTGAAGCCTATGCATGATTTGAACCGCAGCTATGCGATGAACGTCGCCGAAACGGCATCGACCTTCGCAGAAATGATCGTAGCGGATGCAGCGGTCAAGAATGCTGTGAGCAAAGAAGAGAAAATCTCTTTGCTGGAAGACAAAATCCAGCGCAGCGTGGCATTTTTCATGAACATCCATGCCCGCTTCCTGTTCGAGACGAGATTTTATGAAGAGCGTAAAAACGGCGTGGTCCCGGCGAACCGCTTGAACGAATTGATGGAACAGGCCCAAGAGGAAGCGTTTGCCGGCAGTTTATCGGAAGGGCATCCGCATTTCTGGGCATCCAAATTGCATTTCTATATCACCGATGTGCCGTTCTACAATTTCCCATACACATTCGGCTATCTCTTCTCGCTCAGCGTTTACGCGAAAGCGCTAGAAGAAGGAGAAGGGTTCGAAGAGAAATATATGGCCTTGCTCCGTGACACAGCGATCATGAGTACAGAACAATTGGCCATGAAGCATCTCGGGGAAGACATTACCGAAAAAGGATTCTGGGAAAAAGGCATTGCCTTATGTACAAAAGATGTCGAGGAATTCATCAAATTGACTGCAGAAGAGGGATAAGATGAATCTGCTTTTTGAAGGGAAAACCTGTTATCTGCGCACACTTACCGTAGAAGACGCTGAAGACATGGTGCGGATCCTGGTGAAAAACCGTGATTATTGGGCGATTTATGAGCCGAGGCATCGCGATAGTTATTTCACGATTGCCGTACAGCGCGAGAAAATTCGCGAGTCGATCTACCAAGCGCGGGAAAATCGGGAATATAGTTTTGGGGTTTTCTCACACGACACCAATCAGCTGATCGGCCATATATCCATTTACAGCATCAAGCGCCTGCCGTTCCTCAGCGCCCTGGTCGGCTACTCGATGGACGAAGAGTTCATCGGCCGAGGGATTGCCAGCGAAGCGGTCCGCTTGATCACGGCTTTCGGATTTGAGCAATTGCGGCTCCATCGCGTGGAAGCGTATGTCGCTCCGGATAATATCGGCTCGCTGCGCGTACTCGAAAAAGCGGGGTTTGAAAAAGAAGGCTTGCTCAAGCAATTCCTGTTCATCAATGGGGAATGGAAAGACCATTATTATTACGCATTGCTCGAACAGGATTTTTGAAAGGGCAAGGCCGCCTATCTGAGATGGTGGAAGGATATGCGGAGATGGTTTGAAAGATAATGAAGGGAGAGGATGCTATATGGATCCCCAGAAATTATTTGCTTATCATCAATGGGCGAGCCAGAAGGTGCTGCAATTGGTGGAAGACTCAGGCGAAGAGTATTACACGAAAGCGGGTCAGAATTCATTTCCATCGATCCGGGAAACGGTTGCCCATGTCATTGGCGTCGAAAAGATGTGGTTCAAACGGATGAATGGGGTCAAGAGCCCAGAATTTGAACATTTCGACGTAGACACCGTAGAGAAGGCAAAAGGCAATGCTCTTGCTTCACGCAGAGATGGAATTGTATTTCGCCTCGTTGACAGAAGAAAGCTGGCAAGAAGAGCTGGATTACCGCAATATGAAAGGCGACGAGTTCCGCCACAGCCGCGAAGAAATGCTTTTCACCGTCGTCAACCACGCGAGCTACCACCGGGGCAAATCACTTCCTTATTGCGCCAATTCGGCAAAGCCGGAATCCCGCTTGATTATATTTATTTCAAAAGAAAACCGCTGAGATTTCTCAGCGGTTTTCTTTGAATATTGAAGAACTCTATTAATCCGTTATGAATTAAAAGTAGAAACAGCTTTTCAACATTCAAAATCAATGACCTATTTAAGTATTTGGAGAAGCGTTCGCTCGTAACCCCTTCTGCTCAATAATGCTGCGCATTACTTTCGCAAAGATAATGTCTCCCGTAGGTCGACCTTATCTTTCCAGTGGATCAGCGAGACGACCGAGACCCCGCAAGGAATGAATGAGCGAAGCAACGCTGAGCACATTCATTTGCGACGCATCTGCCACGCAGATGTGAGAGCACAAGGGTTTTGAAGCGGCTGAGGAGGCTTGGGCGCGAGCCCACGGAAAGCGAGCGATAAGCTTCGGAAAATACGACTTCTGACCTTTTTTCGACAAGCCGAAAAAAAACCGCTGAGATTTCTCAGCGGTTTTCGTCTTTATTGCCATCGATGACGACGTCGAGTTTTCCGGTTTTCGGGTCGATGACGAGGCCGTGAACAGGAACGGTTTTATCCATTAATGGGTGATGGCGGACCATGTCGACGCTGTGGCGCACGCTGTCCGTTACGTTATCGAAGCCTTTCAGCCATTCGTCGAGATTGACGCCTGAGAATTTCATCTGTTCGATCGTGCTTTCTTCAATGCCGCGCTCTTTCATCTTTTCGATGATGCCTTCCGGTTTTACTTTGGCCATCCCGCAGTCGTGGTGCCCGACAATATAGATCTCATCTGCCTTCAATTCGTATACGGCCACGAACAAGCTGCGCATGATGCCGCCAAACGGATGGTTGATGATAGCACCGGCACTTTTGACGATTTTCACGTCGCCGTTCTTGAAGTTCATCGCTTTTGGCAAGAGTTCAAGCAGGCGGGTATCCATGCAAGTCAAGATGACGATCCGCTTATCCGGGAGATTGGTGGTGATGAATTCCTCGTAGTGCTTTTCTTCTACAAATTTTTCGTTGTAATCCAAAATCTCATTCAATAAAGACATCGTTTTTCCTCCTTGATGGTGGTTTGGGATTTAACGCGACATTTTTTCGAGCTGGTCGATCATGCCGAGCGACCGGCCAGTGCCGATCGCAACGGATTCCAATGGGTCCGGCGCGATATGGACGGGTACGGAAATTTCTTGCGCCAGCCATTCCTGCAAGCCTTTCAACAAGGCACCGCCGCCAGAAATGACGACGCCTTGGTCGACCATATCGCCCGACAATTCAGCGGGGCAGTTTTCCAGCGTGGCACGGATGCATTCCAAGATGGCTGACAAGGACTCACTGAGCGCTTTTTGCATTTCGTCAGAACTCAATTCGATCGTTTTCGGCAATCCGCTCAATACGTCACGGCCGCGGATGTTCATCTTTTTCGGTTCGTGAGGGATCGGCGCATAGCCAATTTCTTTTTTGATCGTTTCCGCCGTTTTCTCGCCGATCAATAAATTATAATGCTTGCGCACGTATTGGATGATGTCTTCATCCATCCGGTCGCCGGCAATCTTGATCGTATTGGAAGACACCACGCCGCCGAATGAAATGATGGCGACTTCTGTCGTGCCCCCTCCAATATCGACGATGACCGAAGCGACAGGTTCCGTGATCGGCAGATTGGCGCCGATTGCTGCAGCTACCGTCTCTTCAATCAAATGTACGGATTTTGCGCCGCTTTGTTTGACGGCATCATGGATGGCGCGTCGTTCGACAGCGGTGGCACCGGACGGCGTACAGACCATGACTTTTGGCTTCCTGAGAGAGCCGCCGAGCTGTTTCGCCGCTTTTTGCATGACCAGCTTCAAGAGCTCGCGGGTCACGTCAAAATCGGCGATGACGCCTTCTTTCATCGGGCGCACGATACGGATGGAATCGGGCGCCTTGCCGAGCATCGCTTTCGCCTCGTTGCCAATGGCGATGACAGCGCCGCTGCGGGCATCGAGGGCGACGATGGATGGTTCGTTCAAGATGACGCCTTTTGACTTAGTATAGACGAGAATATTGGCGGTACCGAGATCGATCCCGATATCCGTTGCAGAAAACATGGATGAATTCCTCCTAATCGGTATAAACACTGCTTATTCAAATTTTATCACTTTTCAGTGAGATGTGATAGGGGCACGATAAACAGAAAAAAGCTCTGCCCCGTGTATGCGGGGCAGAGCTTTTTTGCTTAATGACGCTCTTTCGGAAGCGGATCGATATGCTCTGCATCATGGCTATGAAGCTCTTTGCCAAGGAAATGAAGCAGGGTGAAGAAGAACATGAAGATCACAGCCATGAATCCGAGGACAACAGTAATACCGTATAGCATCGTGATAACCCCTCTCTAAACTGTAATTATCATACTCAGTATACATGAAAACGCATGGAAAATTAAGTGTCGAATTATCGACCTTTAAAATGCCCAGTTGCCGCTGCGGAAGATCGGTTCACGCGTGCCGTCTTCCAAAATGCCATCGATGTCCATATCGGCAGAGCCGACCATGAAATCGACATGGGTGATGCTTTGGTTCAAGCCGTGCTCTTTCAATTCATCCGCTGACATCGTCTTGCCGCCTTCTAGGCAGAACGCATAGGCGCTGCCGATCGCGAAGTGGTTGGACGCATTTTCATCGAATAAGGTATTGAAGAACAAGATGCCTGAATCGGAAATCGGCGATTGATGGGGCACTAATGCCACTTCGCCGAGGCGGTGGGAGCCTTCATCCGTAGCCACCAATTCCTTGAGCACTTCTTCGCCTTGTTCGGCCGTGACTTCAGTGATGCGGCCGCCTTCGAATGTGATTTTGAAGCCATCGATGATATTGCCGCCGTAGCTGAGCGGCTTGGTGCTTGAGACGAAGCCGTTGACATCGTCTTTATGCGGCACGGTGAAGACTTCCTCTGTCGGCATATTGGCCATGAAGGTATGGCCTTTTTCGTTGACCGAACCTGCGCCTGCCCATAGATGGCCTTTTGGCAGGGCGACTTCGAGGTTTGTGCCTGGTGCCTGATAATGAAGCTTGGCGTATTTCTTGTCGTTCAAATAATCAGCTTTGGTGTGGAGCGTGCGGTCGTGTTCAAGCCAAGCTTCGATCGGGTTGTCCGTATCTGCGCGGACAGCCTTGAATATCGCTTCCCATAACGCATCCACTTGCTCGTTTTCCGGAAGGTCCGGGAACACTTTCTTTGCCCATTGCGCAGACGGTGCAGCAAGGACGCACCAGCTGATTTTGTCGGATTGCACGTACTGTCGGTATTTATTCAGCGCTTGCCCGGTCGCTTTCTGGGACGCTGAAATGCGTTTGGAATCGATGCCTTTCAGCAAGTCCGGGCTTTGTGAAACGACGCTGATGAAAGCCGCGCCTTGTTCGGCCAATTGCTCCCTTTCCTGGACTTTCCATTCCGGGAATTCCCCAAACGAATCTTCCGGTGCCTTCTCGAAGCGCGTGCGGGAAATCACATCATCGCTCCAATCCACGAATACTTGTCTTGCACCTTCTTCATAAGCTTTCTTAACGATCAAGCGGACGAACGGTGCGGCATCTATGGAAGCTGCAATATACAATTTCTGGTCAGGCTGTATATTGACGCCTACCTTTACCGCCAATTCAGCGTAGCGGGATAACTTTTCATCAAATGTAGTCATTTCCAAAAACACTCCTCTCATCCTTTCTATAGTAGCAATATTCAAACACGTTGCGCAATAGCCGGCCGCTTGAAAGGGAATAAGAGTTGCAATTTATATTATAAAAGTTTATAATATAAACAAAAGTTCAAAAGGGAGGGAATCCAATGAACCGCAACGAACAGAAAATCCTTGCGTTGATTGAACGGGATCCATATATGTCCCAGCAGGAAATGGCGGATGCGCTCGGGATTTCAAGGCCATCTTTAGCCAATTTGATTTCGGGGCTTATCAAGCAAGGGAAGATTCTCGGCCGCGCATACGTACTGCCTGAAGAAAATGCGATCCTATGCATCGGCGGCGCGAATGTCGACCGTAAGTTCCATCTGAAAGCACCGTCTGTCCACGGCACTTCGAATCCGGCAACGGTGACGAGAAGCGTCGGGGGCGTGGCGCGAAATATCTCTGAAAACCTGGGCAGGCTTGGGCATGAAGTCCAGTTGATGTCGGTAGCTGGAGATGATCCGGAATGGCGCTTCATCGAAGAAGTGTCTTCGCCTTACATGGATACCGCCATGACCAAGGCGCTGCCGCAAGGGGCGACAGGCAGCTATACTGCTGTGCTGGAACCCGACGGCGAGATGACTTTAGCATTAGCGGACATGGACATCTACGCGGAATTGACGCCTGGCTACCTGGAGCCTCACCGCAGCAAATTGATGCGCGCGAAATTGCTGGCAGTCGATTTGAACTGCCCGAAGGAAACCGTAGCGTATTTGCAGGATCTCGCAGCGGCTGCCGATGTGCCGCTTGCTGTAATTCCTGTATCAGCCCCTAAAATGGAACGCTTAGGAGAAGACTTGAGCGGTGTCTCTTTTTTGATCCTGAACCGCGATGAAGCAGCCCTCAGGCTCGGCATTTCCATCCGGGATCAAGCGGATTGGAAGCGCTCGGTTGAAATGCTTCTCGATCAAGGCGCAAAAACAGCCGTCGTGACCGGCGGAAAAGACGGCGCCATGGCGGGCGACGAAAATGGCGTGTTGCATTTCCCGGCAATCGAAACGCAGCAAGTAGAAGATGTCACAGGGGCTGGAGATGCCTTCTCAGGCGGCCTACTTCACGCCCATCTATCGGGCTATGATTTTCATCAAGCCGTGCAGATGGGCATGCTGAATGCGGCCAGAACGCTCGCAAGCAGCCAGACAGTGCGGCCGGAATTAAATGAAACGGTGTTAATAAAAGAACTGGAGGAATTGAAATGACAAACATGATCAGCTATTCAACAGAAGTGCAGGAAGCCATCGAACAGAAAAACCGATCGTCGCTTTAGAGTCGACGATCATCTCACACGGCATGCCCTACCCACAAAACGTGGAAACAGCCCGTGAAGTCGAACAAATCGTCCGCGACAATGGAGCCGTTCCGGCAACGATCGCTTTGATGGACGGCCATATCAAAATCGGCTTGTCAGACGAAGAACTCGAACTTCTGGGCAATTCACCGGACGTTGCGAAAGTATCCCGCCGCGACATCGGCCAATTGCTCGCAACGAAAAATCGGCGCGACGACTGTTGCCGCGACGATGATTTGCGCTGAGCTTGCCGGCATCCGCGTCTTCGCGACCGGCGGTATCGGAGGCGTCCACCGCGGGCGGAAACGACAATGGATATTTCGGCAGACTTGGAAGAGTTGTCGAATACAGGGGTTGCTGTCGTCTGTGCTGGCGCGAAGTCGATTCTCGATATCGGCCTGACACTCGAATACCTGGAAACGAAAGGCGTTCCGGTCATCGGCTACCAGACGGACGAGATGCCGGCGTTCTATACACGCCACAGCGGCTTCCCGCTAAGCTACGGCTCGCAATCGACTGAAGAGCTTGCAGCTATCCTGAAAGCGCAATGGTCGCTCGGCTTGAAAGGCGGCGCAGTCATTGCCAACCCGATCCCTCAAGAACATGCGCTTGATAAAGACTTTATCGATGGCATCATCGAACAAGCCATGGCGGAAGCGAAAGCAAACGGCATCAACGGCAAAGAAGTCACGCCATTCCTGCTCGGCAGAGTGAAAGAGTTGACGGAAGGACAGAGCTTGGTTGCCAATATCGAACTCGTCAAGCACAATGCCAAAGTCGGCGCCGAATTGGCCGCTTCATATGGAGCACTATAAGGACAAATTGTGAAAAAGACCCTCGAGGGTCTTTTTATTGTTTGCCGGCTGTTCTGTTTTCAGGAGCTCTTTTTCAGGGTAAGGAAAGTCAAGGAGTTGAAGCCCATGAAAACGGATGTGTTCATCGGCGGAGGGGAATAGGGGCTGACGCTCGCATTGAAACTGGAAGAAGAGGCTTTGATGTCGTTCTTGCCGAACGCATGGCTGTCCGCTCGCCGACCTATAAAGGGAGCTGCTGCAGCCGAAGAGCATGCAGATTTTCGACGGCCTCGGCGTATATGACGCGATTTGTGACCGGTCCAACGAAATCAAGGTGCTCGATATGCTGGAACTCTCCAGTACTTTGAAAGTGAAAGATCAATCGTTCATGGATTACAGCGTGTTGCCCGGAAAATACAACGCCGCTTATATGATCCACCATGAAGAGCTAAAGACCATCATTCGGAAAGCGGCTTATGAATACGATAACTTCCATTACCTAAAAGGCACTGCCTGCAAAGGCTATACAGAAAATACGGCCATTCTTCAAAAAGGAACCGAAAAGTCCGAGGTGGAAGCCAAGTTTTTCTTCGGCGCGGAAGGAAGGTCTTCAGTAACGAGAAAAGCGATGGAAATCGAAGTAAAGCAGACGACATATAACCATCATTTTTTGACAGTAACCTTTCCGCGCGCGGAAAATTTCACGGACGGCAAAATCATTTCGACCTATAACCGCTTTCTCGGGCTATTCCCGCTGCCTGACAATCAAGTGCGCAGCGTCTATTTGATACCGCCAGGGGATTATAAAACCTTGAAGGAAAAGCCAATCAGCCATTTCCATAAGCTTTACACTGATTTGGCACCGGCCGTGGACGGGTATGTCCAGCGATTGACCGACTGGAAAAAAATCCAGCTGATGATTCCTGTCATGTACCATGCGGAATCCTATGTAAAAGGCAATAAAGCGATCATCGGGGATGCGGCCCATGCCGTCCATCCGATGGCAGGGGAGGGCATGAACATGGCGATACAGGATGCTGATGTGCTTGGTGAATTGGCTGCGGATATGCTGGCCGAGGAAAAAACGGATAAGAGCAACTTGAAATGGTATGAAAAAGTACGCTACCGCCGGGCAGACCATGTCATCCAGCTGAGCCATCTGGCAGCGCTTGCCTATTCATTCCCGTATCGCCCGGTCAGCTATTTGCGCCAACGCACTTTTGAGCGCATGGAAGAAGATCCGATCCTTCATTTCAAGCAGATGCTAAATGTATCAGGGCTCGGTCTATGGAAAGAAAACGTCCGGGACCGCTTTATCCAAGGCGGGTTCATGCCGGTGCGCGCGAAGGAATTGACAGAAGACACGAAAGAACTGAAATACTACAAACCGGAAGATGACTACCCGTGGAAAGTGGAGGGACTTATATGATCGATATAATGAAGATGGTAAAAGCAAGAACGTATATGAAACGCAATGAGCCCTTCCTGTACAGCTGGCATGCATATGTAGGCTATGAACTGGATCTGTTCAAGGCTTTTGAGCGGCCAATGACTCAATACGATGTGGCAGATGCATTGTCACTCGATGAGCAACTGCTTGCACAATGGGTAGCGATCGGCGTTTCGATCGGCTATTTAAAAGAGACTGGGCGCAACCGTTACCAAATAAAGAACCGCTGGAAGTTGCCGAAATCGAAAGGCAATAATTCATCAGGTGTATTGCTAAAAGAAATGATGGAACTGCATATCCCAACGCTTCTGGAATACCCGAAAATGATGCGCAACCAAAGCCGCCTTCACTTTGACGAGGATGAGCACGCATCAACTGTCGCAGAAACGAGCCGTTTGCTCGAAGTATTGGCGTATCCAAAAATGGCCAAGAGATTGAAGGAAAAAGACTGCCGCCGTGTGCTTGATATCGGCTGCGGGGAAGGCGGCTACATAAAAAAATTAGGCCAGCGATTCCCAACAACGCAATTCACGGGAATCGAAATTAGTGAGGAAGTCGTTGAGAAGGCAAGAGAGCTGACAGCAAACCAAAATAATGTTTCCATCGAGCAGGCGGATTTGTGGAATTACAAGCCGGAATCCCCACAGGATATGGTCATGCTTAATAATGTGCTCCATTACATCCCGCTCGAAAAGCGCCAGGCCTTGTTCAAGGAAATCAGCAGCTGGATCGCACCAGGCGGCATTTTCTCCGTTGTCACCCCGATTGCCGGCGGCCCGGACAGCCCGCCGTTCGCCAATGTTTTCAATAGCTTCTTCTCATCATTCGACAATCTCTATCGGTTGCCAAAAAGAGAAGAACTCATCGAATGGGGAGAAGAATCAAACCTAGAATTCCTAAGCCTCCGCACCGTCATCAAAGAAGGCGGCTGGTACATCGTGCAATATGAAAAGAAAAGCTGAGACAGCCATATAGACCCGACAAGCACAAGACGGTTTGCTGAAGCGGCGTTACTTGCCGCGTAAGCAAAATGGCTTGTGAACTCGAGGGTCTGGCTGTCGAAGCTAGCCGAAAAGAAAAGCTGAAATGGCCGTTATGACTCGACAGGCGTAAAACGAGTCCCCGAAGCGGCGCTCTTTGCCGCACAGGGGAATTGGCTTACGACCCGAGAGTCAGGCCATTGAAGCTAGACAATAAGAAAAGCTGAAGCAGCCTTTTTTAGGAAGCTAACCTAAGAACGCGACGTCGTGTCGCAACGGTTAGCTGACCCACATCCTGTGGCCCCTCGACAGGCATAAGGCGAGTTTCCGAAGCAAAGCACAAAAAAGCCCTGAAGCATTTAGCTTCAGGGCTTTTCTTATTTGCGCAATGAGCCGAGTTCAGAGGCAATGGCCTGCATTTCGTTCGGGCTGAAATTATCGCGATTTTTGACCATCTCGTAAATTTCACGCAAGTCTTCGTACTCGGAAGTATTGAAATGCTCGGCTTTCATTGCATCCACATTAACCATGCGCAGTTTCGTTTTTATTTCTTCAATCATAAAATCGACGTTCTCAGGTGATTGTTTGGATAAATCCATGATCCATTCCTGCCTTTCGGGTGGGTATGCTTTATCATTTCATTATTCAAATAGAATGTCAATTGCCAGAACGTGCTTGTTCTTTCTCTTCCTTGATCTTCGCCGTGATTTTCTTCGTCTCGTAAACGATGACGCCGGAAAGTCCGAGAAGGCCGATCAAGTTCGGGAAAGCCATCAAGCCGTTCATGACATCCGAGAATGTCCAGACAACATCAAGCGAAACGGTTGCACCGACAAAGACCATCGCGACGAAAGCGATACGGTAGATAATCAACAAGCTCGGATTCTTGAACAAATACTGGAAACATTTCTCGCCGTAGTACGACCACCCGATGATCGTCGAAGAAGCGAAGAAGATCAAGCCGATTGCTACGATGATCGGGCCAGCACCGCCAAGGAACTGCTCGAATGCAGCAGTAGTCAGCGCAGCGCCTTCAAGGCTGTCATCCAAATACAGGCCGGACATGACGATTGTGATTCCTGTGATCGAACAGATGATCAAGGTATCGAACAATACTTGAGTCATCGATACCAAAGCCTGGCGACCAGGCATATCGGTTTTTGCTGCAGCTGCCGCGATTGGGGCAGATCCAAGGCCTGCTTCGTTGGAGAAGACGCCTCGTGCGACACCATAGCGGATCGCAGCACCGATGGCACCGCCGACCGCCGCTTCGCCGGTAAAGGCTGCGCTGAAAATCGTGCCGATCGCTGCGGGAATAAGATCCATATTGAGGATCATGATGATGATTCCGGCAATGATATAGAATAAGGCCATAAATGGAACGAAAAATGCTGTAACTTTACCGATGGTCTTGATTCCGCCGATAATGACGACTGCAGCGAAAATCGTCAGGATGATGCCCGTAATCCATGTCGGCACAGAGAACGTATCGCGCACGACGGATGCAACGGAGTTGGACTGTGTGCCGTTTCCGATACCGAACGCTGCGATAGAGCCGAAGATGGCGAATAGTACGGCCAGCCATTTTTGTTTCAAGCCGTGTTCAAGATAATACATCGGCCCGCCGGCCATTTGTCCTTTTGGATCGACGATGCGGTATTTGACGGCGAGTACGGCTTCCCCGTATTTCGTCGCCATCCCGAAGAATGCAGAAAACCACATCCAGAATACGGCACCCGGGCCACCGAGAATGACGGCAGTCGCGACGCCGACGATATTCCCTGTACCGACTGTCGCGGCCATTGCCGTCGACAAAGCTTGGAAATGGGAAATATCGCCTTGTGATTCAGTATCGGGGTTTTTGCTGAACGTCAGCTTTAATGCATACGGCAAAAGACGCAATTGCAAGAGCCCTAAGCGTACAGTCAGGAAGATCCCTGTCCCCACCAGGAGAATCAAAAGCGGCGGTCCCCATACATAACCGCTGATCGTGCCTAGAAATTCTGTTAATGCTTCCATCTTTTCTCCCCCTTTTCATTACTCTTTTCTTTAGGAAAAATTCCTCCTGTAGAGTTAATATTCCGAAAGTTTTATATCATAGTCAAGTTATTTTTAAAAAATAATTTGTGAAGTGTTTAGATTATGGAGGAAGAGGGAAAAATTCGAAGTATGATAGAAACTATAATTTATACTAGGAGGAATTTGGAATGAGCCAAAACAAATTGATGACAGGATTATTAATAGGGGCGGCAGTCGGAGTGCTTGTATCGCTGCTTGACCGGAATACCCGCGAGGATGTTATGGACAAATCAAGAAAAGCGAGCGAAAACGCAAAATACTATGCGAACAATAAAGATGAATTGAAATCAGCATTTAAAGAACAGGCAGAGCGTGCGCAAAACCTATATGCCCGCATTTCAGAAGATGCTTCATATGTCGGCGGCAAAGTAGAGCAAGTGAAAAGCTTGTCCCTGAAGTGAAAGAAGTGGCAATGGAAGCGAAAGGCGCCGTAATGGAAACAAAAGATGCGGTTGTCGAATCCAAAGAAGATGTCGTATCAGCAGTTAAAGAAGACAAGCCGTCACCGAGTTCTTCACTAACGGATGATTCTTCTACAAACGACTCTTCATCAAGCAATACTAACTCTCAGAACCAGAACCGCAACTAAAGGACAGGTTCATGGCAACACATAGAAAAGGCGGCCAGCCCCAAGTACGGAAACCGAGATATGACGTACTGACTGGCCGTGGATTTATAAAAGAATTAGGAATACGGATTAAAGACGTCGATGTGCAGGGACTCGGAGCGCAATTGGCGTTTTTTTTCCTATTATCGATTTTCCCGTTGCTGATTTTTCTCGTCACTTTGCTTCCATATTTGAATTTGCCGAGGGAAGAAGTCTTCCTGTTCATGGAAGATGTTATTCCATCAGAGGTGTATGTGCTGATCGAGCAGACCTTGAATGAAATCTTGACTGACCAAAACAGCGGCTTGCTATCATTCGGTGTGCTCGCGACAATCTGGTCAGCGAGCCTGGGCATGGATGCATTGATCAAATCCTTGAATGCTACATATGGAGTCAAGGAGAGCAGGCCGTTGTTAGTAGCAAGAGGCATGTCGATTTTAATGACCATTCTGTTGATCATCATGCTGGTGGTAGCGCTTGCGCTGCCGATATTCGGCCGCCAGATCGGCCTGTTCTTTTTCGCATTCCTCGGTCTTGAAGAAGGGTTTTTGGAATTATGGGGAATGATCCGTTTCACCATTCCAGCCTTGATTACATTCATTGTATGTGCCGTGATTTATTGGCTTGCGCCGAATGTCCGGATCAGTTTCTGGACAGTCCTGCCGGGGGCGGCTTTTGCATCGCTCGGCTGGCTATTGCTGTCATTTTTGTTCTCCATCTACATCAATAATTTCGGCAATTTCTCAGCCACTTACGGAAGCATCGGCGGGATTATCCTGCTATTGCTGTGGCTTTACCTTTCCGCGATGCTATTGATCATTGGCGGACAAATCAATGCCGTCATGCAAGGAAGGCGGCAATCCAGAAAACGGCTGCATAAAAAGAAGACGGCTCTTCCCGATAAGTGAGGGAGAGCCGTCTTTTTTCGTGGAATTTTAGACATTGCGGTTGAGCATGCGCAATCCGTTCAAGATGACCAGGATGGTGCTGCCTTCATGTCCGATTACGCCGAGCGGCAAAGAAATCGCCTGGAAAAAATTCGACAAGATCAGCACCAGGATGACAGCGATAGAGAAAAAGATATTCTGTTTGACGATGCGCTGCATTTTTCGCGCCAGCCGGATCGAGTAGGAAATGCGGGATAAATCATTTTTCATTAAAATGACGTCGGCGGTTTCGAGGGCGATGTCAGTTCCTTCGCCCATGGCGATGCCGGTCGTGGCCGTCGCAAGAGCCGGAGCGTCGTTAATGCCGTCTCCCGTCATTGCCACATATTTGTATTTAGCTAATAATTTTTTCAAGTGCTGCACTTTATCGCCAGGCAGGCATTCGGCGATGTATTCATCGACACCGGTTTCTTCCGCAATGGCTTTTGCGGTTTTGCGGTTATCCCCAGTCAGCATGATGCAATAAATGCCGCGGTCCTGAAGTTCAGCGATGGTGGATTTGGTAATGTCGCGGACAGTATCCTTAAGTGCCATGGCAGCGAGTATGCCATGCCCGTCCCTTACAAAAGTGACGGTCTTTCCTTGATTCGCCAGGTTTTCAAGAATACCGCCCTGAAAAGCGTAAGCTTCTTGTTCACCGACAAAGCCAGGCTTGCCGATTAGGATTTCATCGCCATTGAATTGCGTTTTCAACCCGTTTCCGGGCACATCCACGACTTGCAGGTTGCGCAGCGGCTCGAATCCTTGCTGAATGACAAAATCAGTCATCGCTTTTGCGAGTGGGTGGTTGGATTGGGATTCAATTCCTGCGACCAGCGCCATCACTTGTTCGCGGTCTGCATCTTGGCGAATGATGAAAGCGGTCACTTCGGGTTTACCGCGGGTCAATGTGCCGGTTTTATCGAATGCGATGGCTTTGATGACGCTTAAATTCTCCAGATGCGCTCCGCCTTTAAAGATGACACCGCTTTTGGCACCGTTGGAGATGGCGGCAAGTGTGGCGGGCATAATGGAAGCGACCAATGCACATGGAGATGCTACCACAAGCAGCACCATGGCCCGGTAGAAGGTTTCATTCCAGCTCCAGCCCGCCAGGAAATGCGGCAGGAACAGCATGAGCACGAAGACGATCAAGACAATTTTGACATAACGGCCTTCGAAGCGTTCGATAAATTGTTGGGAAGGGGACTTCTCGCTTTCAGCGGATTGCACGAGCTCGATGATTTTTTGGAACATTGTTTCCGAACTCGGTTTGGTCATGATCATGGTAATTGAGCCGGACAAATTGACGGTGCCAGCAAATAAATTATCGTGTTGGTATTTGGACACCGGAATAGCTTCGCCGCTGATGGCGGATTCGTCAACAGCGGTTTGTCCGGAATGGACTTCGCCGTCGACAGGAATGCGCTCGCCGGGACGAACGGCGACGAGGTCTCCTGTGTTCAATTCACCGACCGGAACGCGCACCGTCTCGCCGGATTCTTTCAATAGCCAGGCTTCATCCGGCTGCATCTCCATGAGGGCAGACAGTTCTTTGCGGCTTTTGTTCATTGTATAAGTTTCGAGTGCACCGCTTAACGCAAAGATGAAGATCAGGATGGCGCCTTCTGTCCAGTAGCCGATAATGGATGCGCCGACAGCTGCCAGGATCATCAGGAATTCGACATTCAATTCTTTGTCTTCGATGGTTTTTTTGATGCCGTACTTGGCTTTTGCATAGCCGCCGATCACAAATGCCAGCAAATAGATCGCGACGGAAGGAAGAGCGATATCCTGCAATTCCAGGATATAGGCGATGATGATCAGGATCCCTGATAACACCGCAGCGATCAATTCTATATGAGGCCGAACTTTACTCCACATACGCACTCCTCCATCAAATGTTCGGGTATCGGTAATTACTGTCAGTTTACCATATGGCGCTGTGGATAGATGGCAGATTTTGCTTATTGTGTGTCAATTCAAAATATGGTTGCCGCAAGACAGCATAAAAAAGCCCTGGAGCTTCGATCGAAGCTTCAGGGCTTGGGATTATTCGTTTTCAGTAGAAGGACGGTTTTTGAACTGTTGCATTTTGCTGTCCAGATCGTCGACCATGGCAATCAGCCGGTCAATATCTTCAAGCTCCGTGCTTTCCGGTTCGATGGCATCTAACACATCGAGGAACATGCTGAGCCTTTGTTTCATATAACTTACTTGCTGTTCCTTATCTGTAATGGATTTTCCCATTGATTCCACCTCGTTTCCATTGTATATAGTAGCTGATAACTAAAGGAATATCAATAGGACAGAAAAATGCAGAAATAACGAAAATCATTAATTGAATATTTACACTATTCAATTAATGTGATATAGTGACATCAATCCTTTACGAGGGGAGGACAAGACGGATCACCGAACCATAAAAGAACGCGATAGGAAAGAGGAGGCGATTCGAGCATTTGGGTGGCTTCACCGACAGTGCGATTATGGAAACGAACTGTAAACATAAAACATAAAGGCTCAGCCCGCAATCTGCTATGCAGAAACGGACTGAGCCTTTTATGCGTTTAAATCAATTCGTATGTCTCTACAATTTCAATTGTATCTTCGACAGAACGGACCATCGAGCAGTTTTACGCGTCAATTCCATCACGCGCGGCATTTTCGATTCGTTGATATCGCCTTTGATGCGGAAATGCAGATGGACTTTTGAAACGCGGTCCGCTTCTTCGGCGATGCGGACGATTTCCTTCACTTCCACTTCGATGTCTTCTGCCGGCATCCGTTGCTTGTCCAGTACTTTGCGGATAATTCCTGCGCTGCAGATGGCCAGTGAAGAGACCAGCAATTGATAAGGGCGGAACCCGTATTCTTCATTGGTCGATACGTGGAGCTCGCCAAAGGCAAATGCCCGGTAAATCCGTGTTCATTCATGGAAAATTTCATTTTGTATCTCCTCCTTATGTTAAAATTGTAGCGGAAACTTCCAAAAATAGAAAAGAACGTGCTCGTTCGGGGAGGCATTATGAAATATTTCTTATCAAGCGAACGCGCCCGCTTTTGGATTTTGGTCGCCATTGTGTCGATATCAGGGTTTTCGCAAGGCATGTTATTGCCGCTGATTGCCGTCATTTTTGAACAGGACGGCGTGTCGTCTGCACTAAACGGCCTCAGTGCGACTGGCTTATACATAGGCATTATCGCTGTCGCTCCGTTCATGGAGCCGCAGCTAAGGAAGTTCGGTTTTAAACCGCTTATTCTCGTCGGTGGGGCGATGGTGATCCTCGCTTTGCTTTCGTTCCCGTTATGGAAAAGCGTCTTGTTTTGGTTTGTTTTGCGCATTTTGATCGGCGTGGGCGACCAGGCACTGCATTTTTCGACGCAGACCTGGATCACCAGCACTTCGCCTCACCATAAACTGGGCCGCAATATCGCGATCTATGGCATGTCGTTCAGTGTCGGCTTTGGTGCAGGGCCGCTGTTCGTGCCGCTCGTCGAAGTGTTCGAAGCATTGCCGTTCATCATTTCCGGGGTTCTCTGCTTGATTGCCTGGTCATTGGTGTTTTTCCTGCGCAATGATTTTCCGGAGCATTCCGCCAGTTCCATGGGGGCCAAAGGAACTTTGCAGCGCTTTCGGACGGCTCTTGTCATCGGCTGGGTCGCTTTTTTGCCTCCGCTCGGCTATGGGTTTTTGGAAGCATCGCTGAGCGCGATCTATCCGGTCTACGCCTTGCGCCAATCATTCGATATCAGCATGGTTTCCTATATTCTCGCTGCCTTTTCCATCGGAGCGATTGCGACACAATTGCCGCTCGGTGAACTCAGTGACCGCATCGGACGGAAAAAGGTATTGATGATTGCGCTAAGCGGTGGGGGACTCACATTTTTGGTGGCGACGTTCTTCGAATCGAATGCCTGGCTCACGCTCGCTTTGTTTGTGGTAGCCGGCATGTTTGTCGGTTCCACTTTTTCGCTTGGCATTTCTTATATGACCGACTTGATGCCGAAAGAATTGCTGCCTACGGGGAATTTATTATGCGGCGTAGCATTCAGCGTCGGCAGTTTGCTCGGCCCAGCGGCAGGGGGATTGTTCCTTGAAGTCACCGAGCAGCTGAGTTTCCTATTGCTGATCACCGGAATCCTATTGACTTTATTCACCATCATCGCTTTTAAAGGGCCGCGCAAGCAGACGGCCTAGATTCTGAAATTAATATTGTGCTGTCAAAGTTTAGGAGCAGGTGCTTCCTAAACTTTTTTAGTTCCATAAAAAAAGCCACAGGCCCGTATTCAACGGTTTGGCCAGTGGCTTGAATTATGTCAGCGTTTTGGGATCTTTGTCTGCAGGCAGCGCCATTTCAATAAAGAAGCTGATTTCTTGATCGAATTGGCTGAAATGCTCACGCTTGAGTCGGAACTTATTGGTGTACTTAATTTTATTGCGCTGTTCTTCAGGAAGCAGGTTGTTGATTCACAATTCGGCTAATGCCGATGGTTCGCGGGAGGTGAGCGCAAGCAGTTCGGCGCCGATCTTTTCCCGCTGCCCAGGCCCACCGCTGCAAATGGTAATAAATGAGTAATCGGTTAACTCATCTTTTGACTTCTTGATAAAGGTCCGCATCGGCGCCGCAATTTTCCCTGCCCAAATCGGTGCCAGCAAAATCACTGGGCTGTATTCTTTCAGGTCAAAATCCAGTGGCGCCAAACGGGAGTCGCGCTGGATGAGAAAATCCATCAAGATCGATATATCCTTCCGTTTCTTTTTTTCCTTGATTTCGCGCAACTCGCACCCGATCCGACTTTGCAGTTCTATCGCTAGCTTTTGATTGTTTTCGGAATGGGAGTAGTAGACGATTAACGGCTTCATGGCGATTCCTCCTGGTTAGCTGATTTCACCTGGGCTTTTGCAGTGGATGCCTTCAAAACGTAATAGTCGGCTAAAATCAAACGCAATGTGGAGTCAAGCTTATGCGAAGCGCGAATCAAAGAGCGGGAAACTTTTTATTTCAAGGTCAACAAGCACACCGCTTCAACTTGCGAAGTCTGTGGGAACATATCGACTGGCTGGATGTATTCGACGCGGTAGACCTTCGTCAATTGCTGCAAGTCTTTCGCGAGTGTCGAAGGATTGCAGGATGTATAGACAAAACGTTTCGGTTTTACTTTCAAGATGGTTTTCAAAAGCGAATCGGCAAGTCCGGTGCGCGGCGGGTCGACTGTCAATACATCCGGCACATAACCTTCCTTGCGCCAGGTTTCGAGCCATTTTTCTGCCGTGCCCGTCACATAAGTCGCTTGATGGCCTTGTTTTTTTGCGTTGGCTTTTGCATCGGCAACGCTTTCCGGGATGGTGTCCATGCCGCGGATTTCACGGGCGGAATCAGCCAGCCACAGGCCGATTGTGCCGACGCCGCAATAGGCATCGACGACGGATTCCTTGCCGGTCAGTTTCGCTGCACGCTTAATTTCATCGTAGAGTTTCACGGTCTGCTCCGGATTCAATTGGAAAAATGCGCGGGCAGACAAGTCGAACGATAATTCGCCTAGTTCTTCGTGAATGGTTGGTTTGCCGAACAGCGTACGCGTTGCCTCGCCGAATACGAGTGAAGTTTTCTCGTCATTGACGTTTTGGACGATGGACACCAGGTTCGGGTCGATTGCGCTCAAGCGTTCGACGAGCACTTTCTCTTTCGGGATGTCTTTGCGCGTCGTGATCAGCACAAGCTGGATTTCGCCCGTTTTGACTGCCGTACGGACAGCGATCGTCCGGACCAGCCCTTTCATCGATTTGCCGTCGTAGATGGATAAGTTCAATTCTTCGATGATGCGCTTCGCGGCATTGGTGATTTTCACCGTGTCCGGATGCTGGACGAGGCATTGTTCGATATCGAGCAGCTGCTGGGAGCCTTCCGCAAACAAGCCAGCCATTACTTTGCCGTCTTTCTTGCGTGTTTGGAACTGGCTCTTATTGCGGTAATGCCACGGGTCGTCCATGCCGATCGTCTCACGTACCTGGATGTCTGTCCCGCGCAAATAACGGTCAAGTGATTGCAGCACCAGGTCGCGTTTTTCAACGAGCTGCTGGCTATAGGATAAATGCTGCAATTGACATCCGCCGCATGTTTCAAAAATCGGGCACGGCGGTGTCTGGCGGTGAGGGGAAGCTTTACGGATTTTCAGTATCCGCGCTTGTGCGAAATTATGTTTCACAATGGTCACTTGCGCGGTAACTTCTTCGCCTGGCAGTGCCCCCGGAACAAAGACGACATTGCGCTTGAAAAAGCCGACGCCTTCTCCGTTGATGCCGAGTTTTTTAATGGTTAAGGGGAATTTCTGCCCCATTTCAATGATTGGTTTTTCAGTCATGCAGGTCACGTCCTTCAGTTGGTCATCCCTTCATTATACGCTTATTTGTATATGTCAGCCAGTGCTTCCGGTAAATTCGGGAACTCAAACTTAAACCCATGGGCGAGAAGGACGGTTGGCAGTGCCCGCTGGCCTTCGAGCACCAGCCTGCTTTTATCGCCGAGCGCCGCTTTCAACGCAAACGAAGGGGCAGGGATCCAATGAGGCCTGCCGAGCGCCCGCCCGATTTCCTTGCCGAACGCCTTCATGCGCTGAGGATTCGGTGCCGCCACATTGAAGGGCCCGGTGAGCTCTTCGTGTTCGATGGCAAAAAAGACCGCGCGCGCTGCATCGCGGACGTGGATCCAAGACAGCCATTGCCTGCCGCTGCCGACTGTGCCGCCGGCGAACAATTTATACGGAAGCGCCATTAATGGCAGGGCGCCTTCCTCTTTTCCGAGCAGGATGCCGAAGCGCGCATAAGCGGCGCGGACGCCATCAAGCTGCGCCTGTTCGGCCAAGCTTTCCCAGGCGAGCACCGTTTCTGCAAGAAAATCATTGCCATATTCGCGGTCAGCTTCGGTATAGGTTTTGTGTTCAGAAGCCGGATATATTCCGATCGCGCTTGCATTGACGAGCACTTCCGGTTTTTTTTCAAGCGCTGAGATGATGCGCAGCACTTCTTTTGTCGCCGATACGCGGCTTTCGTAGATTTTCTTCTTTTGTTTATCTGTCCATAAGCCGTCGTTGATCGACGTACCGGCCAAGTTGACGATCGCATCAATGCCTTCAAGCTGCGCTTCCGGGCGCGCCCCGTCAGACAGCCAGCGGACATACGTGATGCCCCGTTCCTTCGGTTTATCTGAACGTGTTAAAATAAACACTTCATGTCCTTTTTCCATCAGCAGTTCCGTTAAGACAGAACCGAGAAACCCGGTGCCGCCAGTTATCGCTATTTTCATTTCCATCGCCTCCATTTCTATCCCATACCCAATTCGAGCGAAGCATATGCCAAGAGGGCGTGCAAAGTGTATAATGGTAGGAGAAGCGAGGGGAAATTGATGCCGATCATTACGAAAATAACCCGCGGAAAAAACAATCCGGAACGCTATAATATTTATTTGGAAGAAAAATTTGCGTTCAGTGTCGACGAAACCTTGATCATCCGCTACCAATTGACCAAAGGCAAAGAACTCGACCAGTGGACGATCGAAGAAATGAACTTTGAGGATGAAGTCCGAAAAGCATTCAATAAAGCTTTGCATTACCTCGGCTTCCGCATGCGCAGCGAAGGCGAAGTCCGGAAGAAACTGAAAGAAAAGGAATTCGGCGAAGCCGTCATCGACGAAGCGGTCAAGAAGCTCTATGAACTCAGCTTCCTAGATGACCAGCAGTTTTCAGAAGCATTGCTCCGGACGCAAATCAAATCCGGTCAAAAAGGGCCGCGCGCAATCCAGCAGGCCATGCAAACGAGAGGAATTGATAAGGCTATGCAAAAAGATGTCTTAACAAATTACAGTGAGGAAGAACAGCTTGAAGTCGCCACAGGCCTTGCGGAAAAAATCGCCGCGAAAGAACAGTCGAAAACCCCGAGCCAGGTCAAACAGAAAATTAATGATTCATTGATGAGAAAAGGCTATCCTTACGGGATCATCAAGCAAGCGATTGAAACGCTGGATCTTGAACGCGACGGAGACCAATGGCTCGACAGCGTCCGCCAGCAAGGGGATAAATTATGGCGCAAGCACGAAAGCAAATTGTCGGGGAACGACCTTAGCCGGAAAGTGAAGCAAGGCCTGTACCAGAAAGGCTTCCCGGGCGATGTAATCAGCCAGTACATCGAAGAAAAGGAGCTTGAAGATGAGTGAGCATAAACCATATTCACAAATGGACGAGACGGAACTGCGCAACGAAATCGCCCGTCTGAAAGAAAAAGCGCGCAAGGCGGAACAGCTCGGCATCGTCAATGAATTCGCGGTGCTCGAACGGAAAGCCATCATGGCGGCTTCGTTCCTGCTGGATCCAAAAGATTTCAAACCAGGGGAAGTTTACCGCGTGGAAGGCGACCCGAATGTTTATTTTCAAATTGATTACCTAAAAGGCAATTTTGCCTGGGGCTACCGCATGGGCGGCGATAAGCACACAGAAGCGCTGCCAATTTCCATGCTGCGCCCATTGAAGGAAGGGAAGTGAATCGATGAAAGAAGTCATTGAGCAATTAATCATCGAGTTAAGGGAAAAAAATCCGGAGCTGTCGGAAGACAAAGCCCGGACATGGATTGAACTTTTAGTATCTGACTTTGAATCTTCTTATGCAAAAGCAGGCTATGATTACCAAGGCACTGCCGTCGTGGAAAAAGTCGTGCGCCAGTGGATTGAAAGCTATGGCGACAAAATCCACGAATTTGCGGGGAACAACCCAAAATACGCACATCTTTTGCACGATTCTTAAACGACAAAAAACGGCCGGGGCGAGCACCCCGGCCGTTTTTCTGTTCAGTTATGGCTGAAATCGAGCTTTTTTCTCAATTTGTCTTCACTGAAGATCCATCCTGTATAGGAGTTCAGGATATTATGGTCTTCGTCCAGATGGGCAACTGCAACAAACGGATAATAATCGTTGCTGCGGTAGCGCAAATCGATCAAACGCACTTCATAGATTTCCCCGTATTGGTTGATTTCCCAGCGGTAAAGCGGGGAAAACGAAACGAAAGCATCCAAATTCTTGTCTTTCATCGCCGTTTGGATCAAGGCGTTTTCAGGCATCGGTTTTTTCAGGAATTTATCGTAAATATTGATCGAACGTCCATAAGCCTGTCCGACATAATGGTGCCGGTCGGTGTCAGCGGCGATGCGCCATTGAAAATAGCGCATCGTCGGCGCGACAAATACATCGTTTGTGCCTGGGATCGTATTGCGTATCGCTTGCTTGATCGCTGCCTGCAGCGCAAAGCGAGAGACATAATAGAAGAACAAAATAATATACAAAATGCTCATCGTCCAAACAGGATCGGCTCCGAACGCCCAAATCATGAGAGCCACGACATGGGCGCCAAAAATGATCGGGTCAAAGGTATTGATGACCCCAAGCGCCACCCAATGATTGGAAAATGGCCGCAATGCCTGTGTTCCGTATGAATTAAATATATCCACAAATACATGCAGGAACACGGCAAGAAAAGTCCATAGCCATAAATGAAGTAGATTAACCTCTGGGAAAATAAGGTAAATTGCGCCAGAGAGCAAAATCGGCCATGACAGTACGGCCGGCACGGAATGCGTAATGCCTCGGTGATGGCGGATGTAGACGGCATTGTCGCGCAGTTTCAAAACGGTATCGATATCGGGGATTTGTGAGCCGAAAATGGTGCCGGTCATGACGGCAGTCCAAGTTGCCGGATGAGCAGCGACAACCGGATCGGCCATTGCCAGGCCGCCGAGCGCAATGCCCATGACGATATGTGTTCCTGTATCCATCGACGCATCCCCCTTCTTTGCGAGCGTTTATAATATCTTGTGTGCCCGCCATTTGATAAAATAAGCATATTCCTTAAGTATACATACCCGCTTCAGGGCCGGAATAATCAGCATGAACGGAGGCAGAAAACATAAATATGAACAAGCAGCAATTTCAGCAGGACCTGATCGGCTGGTTCCGGAAAGAACAGCGGGACCTGCCTTGGAGACGTACAGCTGACCCCTATCAAATCTGGATTTCCGAGGTCATGCTGCAACAGACGAGAGTCGATACGGTTATCCCTTATTATAAACGCTTTGTCGAGAAATTTCCCACTGTCGAATCTTTGGCACAGGCAGAAGAAGAAAGCTTATTGAAGCTGTGGGAAGGGCTTGGGTATTATTCGCGCGCGCGCAATCTTCAAGCAGGTGTGCGCGAAGTCGCCGAACAGTACGGAGGCATCGTACCGAATACGCGCAAGGAGATTTCGTCATTGAAAGGCGTTGGGCCTTATACGGCAGGCGCAGTATTGAGCATTGCCTATGGTGTGCCGGAACATGCAGTCGACGGCAACGTCATGCGTGTACTCAGCCGCATCCTATTGATCGAAGAAGACATTGCCAAGCCAAAAACGCGCAAAGTGTTCGAACAGGCGGTAACGGAATTGATCAGCCATGAAGACCCGTCTTCATTCAACCAAGGATTGATGGAACTCGGTGCGCTCATCTGCACCCCAACTTCACCGAAATGCTTATTATGCCCAGTACGCGACCATTGCGAGGCATTTCATGCCGGCCAGGAAACGGAACTGCCGGTTAAGACGAAAGCGAAGAAAAATCGCAATGCCGATTTTGCCATGATGGCGATTCGGAGCGGGGACAAGCTTTTGATGGAGCAGCGCCCCGGAAAAGGCTTGCTTGCAGGCATGTGGCAGTATCCGATGCTCGAGCTGACTGCAGCGCTCGAAGCGAATGAAGTCGGTGAATTATATGCAGAGACATTGAATGGCGCGCTTTCTGATGTCGAGAAAATTACCGCTTTCAAACATGTCTTTTCTCATTTAACATGGAATGTGGATGGCTATTTGGCCAGCGCGGAAGAATTCACGCCGCCCGAAAACATGAAATGGGTGACGCCGGAACAATTGGAGAATCTGCCAATTGCAGGTCCGGGACAAAAAATGAAGACAGCTTTAGAGCAAAGAGGAGATGTAGTAAAATGACAGAACAAAAAGTGGCGTTAGTAACAGGCAGCAGCCGTGGGCTAGGAAAAGCGATGGCAATTGCGCTTGCGGAAGAAGGCTATGACATCGTCGTCAACTATGCGCGCAGCAAAACAGCTGCACTTGATACGGTAAAAGAAGTCGAAGCGAGAGGAAGAAAAGCCTTGCTCGTACGCGCCAATGTCGGCGATGTCGAGAAACTGCGCGCCATGTTCGAAACGATCAAGGAAGAGTTCGGCCGTTTGGATGTGTTCGTGTCAAACGCGGCATCCGGCGTTTTGCGCCCGGTCATGGAACTGGAAGAATCGCATTGGGATTGGACAATGAACATCAACGCCAAAGCGATGTTGTTCGGCGCCCAGGAAGCGGCGAAACTGATGGACAAAGGCGGCAAAATCATCGGCATCAGCTCGCTCGGCTCGATCCGCTATTTGGAAAACTATACGACGATCGGCGTGTCGAAAGCAGCCGTCGAATCGATCACCCGTTATTTGGCGGTGGAACTCGCGCCAAAAAATATCGCAGTCAACACCGTTTCGGGCGGCGCGCTCGATACAGAAGCGTTGAAGCATTTCCCGAACCGCGAGGAATTGCTCGGCGATGCGCGCGACAACACGCCAGCAGGGCGCATGGTGGAAATCGATGACATGGTGAAAACGGCGATGTTCCTCATTTCCGACCATGCGGATATGATCCGTGGACAGACGATTATCGTCGATGGAGGTCGGTCTATCGTCATGTGATTCTCGCAACTTTCGGCTTATTGCTGTATGTTTTCAGAATTGATTGATATAATGAACGGGAGATAACATATAGTGATAGTTAGACGAAAAGGTGGGATGGTGCATGGCGGTTCCTGCGGAGGGTGAAACAATCCAGATCCACAGTTACAAGCACAACGGACGCATCCACCGTGTCTGGCAGGAAACAACTGTACTGAAAGGGACGAACAATATTGTAATCGGCGCAAACGAACGCACGCTGGTGAGGGAATCGGACGGCAGGACATGGTTGACGCGAGAACCGTCGATCTGTTATTTCCATGCTGAACATTGGTTCAACATCATCTGCATGCTGCGTGACGACGGCGTTTATTATTATTGCAATATCAGCTCCCCGTTCGTCTACAATAATGGATCGTTGAAATACATCGATTATGACTTGGATGTAAAAGTGTTTCCGGATATGTCTTACACGCTGTTGGATGAAGACGAATTTGAAGACCATAAGCGGCAAATGGGCTACCCAGAAGTCATCGATCAAATACTCTACCGAAATGTGGACAAGCTGATCAGCTGGATTAAGCAAAGAAGAGGCCCTTTTGCCCAGGACTTTATCGAAGTATGGACGAGCCGGTATGAATTTCATAAGCATAACCGGATTCATGATTAACATGGAAAACCTGTTGCCTGCCAACAGGTTTTTCGTTTTGAACAGAATGGAGTGAACAGTTTGAGCAGTATGAAACGCTATATGAAATTCGTCAAGCCCTATTATTGGCAGATTGCCTTGACGATCTTCATCGGGATATTCAAGTTTGCGATCCCTCTTTTTATCCCTCTTTTAATCAAAATCGTCATTGATGATATCATCGGCGCAGAGGCATTGTCGGATGCGGAAAAACTCAGCCAGCTTTATCTATGGCTCGGGGGCACGGCGATCGTGTTCTTCCTGCTGCGCCCGCCGATCGAATATTTCCGGCAATATTATGCACAATATGTCAGCAATAAAATTCTCTACGATATCCGCAGCTATCTTTACAGCCACCTGCAGCGGCTAAGCTTGCGCTATTATGCAAACACACGGGCCGGGGAAATCATTTCACGGGTCATCAATGATGTCGAGCAGACGAAAAATTTCGTCATGATCGGCTTGATGAACGTCTGGCTCGATGTCGCGACGATCCTCATCGCCATCATCATCATGCTCACCATGGACGTCTCCTTGACGATTGTTGCGCTTTTGGCGTTTCCGTTTTATGCATTCAGCGTCAAATATTTCTTCGGCCGCTTGCGTGACTTGACGCGCGAACGTTCCCAGGCGCTTGCCAATGTCCAAAGTTATTTGCACGAACGCGTGCAGGGCATGAGCATCATCAAAAGCTTTGCGCTCGAAAAGCACGAAGAAAAGATTTTCAATAACACGAACGATCAATTCCTGGAAAAAGCGATCGATCATACGAAATGGAATGCCAAGGCGTTCGCAGTCGTCAACACCATCACCGACGTGGCGCCGCTATTGGTCATCGGCTATGCCGGCTACCAGGTCATCCAGGGGAATTTGACGCTCGGGACGATGGTCGCATTCATCGCCTATATCGAACGGCTGTATAATCCATTGCGCCGCCTCGTCAACTCTTCGACGACGCTCGTCCAATCACTTGCTTCTATGGACCGTGTCTTCGAGATGGTCGATGAGGAATACGACGTGACGGATAAACAAGGCGCGCGCGAACTTGGGCGCGTCGACGGCAAGCTTGAATTCCATAACGTCTCGTTCCATTATAATGATGGGGGAAGCGAAGTGTTGTCGAACCTCAACTTCACGGTCCGTCCGGGAGAGACAGTGGCATTTGTCGGCATGAGCGGCGGCGGGAAATCGACGATCGTCTCGCTCATCCCGAGATTCTATGATGCCACGGAGGGTACGATCCGCATGGATGGCCACGACCTAAAAGACGTGACGATCCATTCCTTGCGCGACCAAATCGGCCTGGTCCTTCAGGATTCGATCCTGTTCAGCGAATCGGTTAAAGAAAATATCCTGATGGGCAAACCCGATGCGACCGACGAGGAAGTCATCGCGGCAGCCAAAGCGGCGAACGCCCATGAATTCATCACAAACTTGCCAGAAGGCTACGACACGAAAGTCGGCGAGCGCGGCGTCAAGTTATCCGGTGGCCAAAAACAGCGCATCGCCATTTCCCGTGTCTTCCTGAAAGACCCGGCAATCCTCATCTTGGACGAAGCGACATCCGCACTCGACCTGGAAAGCGAAGCGCTGATCCAGGATTCCTTGGAGCGCCTTGCGCACGACCGCACGACATTGATGGTCGCGCACCGCTTATCGACCATCACCCATGCTGACCAAATCCTGGTCATCGACAACGGCCAATTGGCTGAACAAGGTACGCATGAAGAGCTATTGCAAAAGCGCGGCGTCTATTACAAACTATTCCAAGTACAGAACATAGGTTAACTATTTCAAGCTCCCCAATTTTTGGGGAGCTTTTTTAATAGGAAGGAAGGCTTTCGCCAATCTTCTGAAAACTATTGCATTACTACTAATATTACGTATAATGGAAAGATGGAGAATGTTCTGAATAATTTAAAATGAAGAAGGAGGATCTCTATGGACGAACGTAAAACCATCTTGGATGTGAAAGGGCTGCGCACTTCCTTTTTCACTGATGATGGAGAAGTACCGGCAGTCGACAACGTGGATTTCCATATCCGCCAGGGGGAAGTGCTCGGCATTGTAGGGGAATCAGGCTGCGGCAAAAGTGTTACCTCATTGTCCATAATGGGGCTGGTGCCAAGTCCTCCAGGGAAGATTGTGAGCGGGGAAATTTTATTCCAAGATAAGGATTTGACAAAACTATCCGATAAAGAAATGCGCCAGATTCGCGGCGACGATATAGCGATGATTTTCCAGGAGCCGATGACTTCACTGAACCCATTGTTTACCATCGGCAATCAATTGCGCGAAGCGTTGAAGATCCACAAAAAGGATTGGTCGAAAAGCCAAATCCAGGAACGCGCCGTCGAAATGATGAAACTGGTCGGCCTGCCACGCGCAGAAGCTTTGCTTAATGATTATCCTCACCAATTATCGGGAGGCATGCGCCAGCGCGTCATGATCGCGATGGCTTTGCTGTGCGACCCGAAAGTGCTGATCGCTGACGAGCCGACCACGGCACTTGATGTGACGATCCAAGCGCAGATCCTTAAATTGATCAAGAATTTAAACGAACGGCTCGATACCGCTGTCTTGCTGATCACTCATGACCTTGGGGTCGTCGCTGAAACATGCGAACGCGTCGTCGTCATGTACGCAGGGAAAGTGGTCGAAGAAGGGCCAGTACATACCATTTTCAATGATCCCCAGCATCCATATACCCGCGGCCTTCTGGAAAGCGTGCCCGATATGCGCTTCAAGAAAGAGCGGCTATACTCTATTCCAGGAAACGTGCCAAAACCGGGATCGATCAAAGTAGGCTGCAAATACGCAGCACGTTGTGAATTTGCCTTCGATCGCTGCCGCGTGGAAGACCCGGCATTATACCAGACGGCAGAAGACCACAAGACGCGCTGTTTCCTATTCGATCCAAAGGAGGCCGAGTCGCATGACAGAACCGTTGTTGAAAGTTGAAGGCTTAAAGAAATATTTCCCGGTTACGGGCGGCATTTTTGGCCGTGTGACAGGGCAGGTTAAAGCGGTTGATGATGTCTCCTTCTATGTAAATGAAGGCGAAACGCTCGGAATCGTCGGCGAATCAGGATGCGGCAAGTCGACGACAGGGCGTATGCTTATGCGTTTGCTCGATCCGACAGAAGGCAAAGTGACGTTTGACGGCCAGGAATTGACCAGTTTGTCAGCGTCTGAAATGCGCAAGGCCAGACGCGACATCCAGATGGTGTTCCAAGATCCATATGCGTCACTCAATCCGCGCCACAGCATCGAAAAGATCTTGATGGAGCCGCTGAATGTCCACAATATCGGCGACCCGAAAGAGCGCAAACGGAAAGTGCACGAGTTTCTCGAAATCGTCGGTCTCAGCAGCTACCACGCCAAACGCTATCCGCACCAATTCAGCGGCGGCCAGCGCCAGCGCATCGGCATTGCGCGTGCGCTCATGACCAACCCAAAACTGATCATCGCCGATGAGCCGGTTTCTGCGCTTGATGTGTCGATTCAAGCGCAAGTGCTCAATCTAATGCAGGATCTGCAACACGATTTGAAACTGACCTACATATTCATCGCCCATGATTTGGGCGTCGTTCGCCATATCAGCGACCGCGTGGGCGTCATGTATTTGGGCAATATGGCGGAGCTTGCGGATACAGAAAGCCTGTATGAAAAACCGCTTCACCCATATACGCAAGCGCTCCTTTCGGCAGTGCCTGTTCCGGATCCTGATTTTGTCCGCGAAGAAGTGGTGATCAAAGGGGATGTGCCGAGCCCGGCCAACCCGCCATCGGGCTGCCGCTTCCATACACGCTGCCCATTCAAGATGGATATTTTGCTCGCAGGAAATTCCGCGTTTCGCGGAAGTTGAACCAGGTCATTCTGTGGCTTGCCACCTCTATGAGGAATGCAGGCCGCAATGATAATAAAAAAACAAAACGGAGGGGTTATTTTGGGGAAAAAGAAAATTGTATCAATCGCTTTCCTGATGCTGCTTTTGCTGTCGACAGCGCTTTACGGCTGTTCAGGCGGTGATTCGGAGTCAGGCGGAGAAGGCGGAGATTCTGAATCAGGCGGCGAAAAAGTCCTGATCTTTGGACGTGGCGGCGACTCGGTGTCACTGGATCCGATCACGGTTACAGATGGAGAGTCTTTCAAAGTAACGAAAAACATCTTCGATACATTGATCAATTTCGGCGAGCAGGACACGGAAATTGAAGCAGGTCTTGCCAGCGATTGGGAAGCTTCTGAAGATGGCTTGACTTACACGTTCCAATTGCAAGAAGGCGTCACGTTCCATGATGGAACGGATTTCAACGCAGAAGCAGTTGTCGCGAACTTTGAACGCTGGGCTGCTGGAGATGCAGACCAATTCCCGTACTATAAATCAATGTTTGGCGGATTTGGCGATGAAGAAGAACACGTCATCGAATCTGTTGAAGCGAGTGGCGATTACGAAATCGTCATTACATTGAAGCGTCCACAAGCACCATTCTTGAAAAACTTGGCGATGAGCCCGTTTGGCATCGCATCACCGACAGCATTTGAAGAAGCCGGCGAATCATTCGGCGACAATCCAGTCGGCACTGGCCCATTCCAGTTTGTTGAATGGCAGCGCAATGACACGGTAACAATCGAAAAATTCGATGATTACTGGGTTGATGGAGAGCCGAAACTCGACCAAGTCGTGTTCCGTGCAATTCCGGATAACTCAGCTCGCTTGAATGCATTATTGTCTGGCGAAATCGATTTGGCTGACGGTATTACACCATCAGATTCAGAAACGATCGAAAACGATGAAAACCTGCAATTGTTCGAGCGTCCGTCGATGAACGTCGGCTACCTTGGTTTGACGACTACTCGTGAACCATTCGACGATCCGAAAGTCCGCCAGGCGATGAACCATGCGATTGACCGCCAGGCGATTGTTGATTCATTCTTCGAAGGCCGTGCAGAAGTCGCGAAAAACCCGATGCCTCCGGTAATCAGCGGTTATAACGACAGCATCGAAGGTTATGAGTACGATCCTGAAAAAGCCAAAGAACTATTGGCTGAAGCAGGACTTGAAGATGGCTTCACAATGGAACTATGGGCAATGCCAGTTCCGCGTCCGTATATGCCAGATGGCCAAAAAGTAGCGGAAGCAATCCAAAGTGATTTGGCAGAAGTCGGCATCACAGCTGAAATCGTTTCCTACGAGTGGGCAACATACCTCGAAAAAGCTGCAGCAGGAGAAGCTGATGCATTCCTTCTTGGCTGGACAGGCGATAACGGCGATGCTGATAACTTCTTGTATGTATTGCTTGACCAAGACAACATCGGTTCAAACAACTACACATACTACGAAAACCAGGATCTTCACGATATCTTGATCGAAGCTCAAACAGAAGTTGATGAAGATGCCCGCAACGAATTGTACATGCAGGCTCAGGAAATCATCCACGAAGACGCGCCATGGGTACCGCTTGCGCACTCTACACCGCTTCTTGCCGGTGGGACGAACGTAATCGACTTTAAAGCGCATCCAACTGGCTCTGATAAACTAGCATCAGTAGATTTGGAGTAGGCGTTTCTTTGGGGGGAGAGGTCATACTGATTTCTCCCCCTTTTCAATACATAATGCAATTGAGATGGAGAGGTGAAGAAGATGCTTCACTATATCGGGCAGCGGCTTTTGCAATTGATTCCTGTCTTGCTCGGAATGACGTTTATCGTCTTTATGATCATCCGGGCAATTCCAGGCGATCCTGCACAAGTCATCCTTGGGCAACAAGCATCCGAAGAAGCAATTAAAGCATTACGGACCAGTCTGGGGCTTGATAATCCCTGGTACATCCAATATTTCGATTACTTAAAAGGCCTGGTTACAGGAGACATGGGGGATTCACTGCGCACGCGTTCACCTGTTTCGGATGAAATTTGGCCATATCTAGCAGCGACATTTGAATTATCTTTATTCGCGATCATCATTGCCGTCGTCATCGGCATTAATGCGGGCATCATCTCTGCATGGTTCCAAAACTCGTGGTTCGATTACACAGCGATGGTGCTAGCTTTGATCGGTGTTTCCATGCCAATCTTCTGGCTCGGCCTCATGAACCAATGGATTTTCTCGATTGAACTCGGCATATTGCCGACGACTGGCCGGGAAAACGTCCGGGACCCAATCAATAACATCACCAATTTTTATGTGTTGGACACCATCATTCAAGGCGATTTCAACCAATTGGCGACCGTATTGAAGCATTTGGTGCTTCCAGGCACGGCACTAGCCACCATTCCGATGGCGATCATCGCACGGATGACACGCTCTTCAATGCTTGAAGTCATGCGTTCGGATTACGTCCGGACCGCTCGCGCTAAAGGCGTCAAAATGTTCTGGGTCGTCTACAAGCATGCATTAAAAAATGCGATCATTCCTGTATTGACTATTATCGGTTTGCAGATGGGCTTATTGCTCGGAGGCGCAATTTTGACCGAAACCATTTTCGGATGGCCAGGCATTGGGCGCTATATTTACGAAGCGATCGGTTTCCGCGATTATCCGGTTATCCAATCCGGCATTCTAGTCGTCGCATTTATATTCGTCATGATCAATCTCTTCGTCGACTTGCTTTACGGCTTGGTCGATCCGAGGATCAAATATGATTAGGAAGGGGGAGGAGCATATTGGCTGAAACAGCAGCAGCAGACAAGCAGGAAATGCAAAAAGTCGCCGGCCCTTGGAAAGAGGCGTGGCGCGGATTCCGCAAAAGTAAAGTCGCGGTCGTCGGTATGGGCATCGTCATTTTCTTCATTCTTTTGGCGATTTTCGGTCCGTTATTTACACCGCAAGGCATCAACGAACAGAATCTTTCCCAGCGGCTTCTGCCTCCTTCTAGTGATCATTGGATGGGCACAGACGATTTCGGCCGCGACATTTTATCGCGTGTCGTATACGGGGCTCGCATCTCGCTTTGGGTTGGATTCTTGGCGGTCATCGGTTCGGTAGTTGTCGGCAGTATTCTCGGTATTTTGGCCGGCTATTACGGGCGCTGGGTCGACACCATCATTTCCCGGCTGTTCGATATCATGTCGGCATTTCCGAGTATCCTTCTTGCGATTGCAGTTGTATCGGTTCTTGGGCCGTCACTGCGCAACGCGTTGATTGCGATTGCCATCATCAACGTACCGAACTTCGGGCGCTTGATCCGATCGAAAGTATTGAGCATCAAGGAAGACGAATACATCATGTCGGCCAAAGCGATCGGCATGAAAGATAACCGGATCTTGGTTTCGCATATTTTGCCGAACTCCATGGCGCCGGTTATCGTCCAAGGCACGCTCGCGATTGCGACAGCGATCATTGAAGCAGCGGCACTCGGCTTCCTCGGGCTCGGGGCGCAGGCACCTTCCCCGGAATGGGGCAAGATGCTGGCCGATTCCCGCTCGTACTTGACCAATGCCCCGTGGACGATGATTTTCCCGGGTGTGGCGATCATGTTGACTGTACTTGGCTTTAACTTAATGGGAGACGGGCTGCGCGATGCACTCGACCCACGAATGAAATCATAAAAAAACGCCCGGAAAATTTCCGGGCGTTTTTTATATGGCGTTTTCGATGTCGCTGTCGACTTCTTCGCTATGGTAATTATGGTATGCGATGATCAGCAAGTCCAAATGCTCCAAATGCTCTTCGTAGTCGAGAAGGGCAGATAAGACATGCATCAAATGGTAAACCGAAAATTCGTCTTCTTCGACTTCGGTAGATAAATTGATTTCCTTAACGAAAATCGACATCACTTCGTTGCGTTTCAACACCGCATCGGGCCCTGAACTTTCGCTATGTTCCGGACGAATTTTCCCGATATATTTCATGTAAAGCTGTTCATGATAACTTGCCAAGCTCTCAAGCCGTTCCTGCACCATCATGTGGAATTGTTCGGGCAGGTCGCGCAGTTCATTCTCATAACGGTTCAGGCGTCGAAGAACTTCGAGGCTCTTTTTTGATGTGGCAATCATCTGCCTGTAAAGAACCAATTTACGGGCTTTTGTATATTGTTGCTTTTTCGTATAACTGCGCTCTTCTTTATAAAATGAATACCATTGGTCGACTTTCACCAGTTTCTCGGTCAATTTGTCGATGTCTTCTTTTACCGAGGAATGATCGGAAGCATGGCGGATCGAAATCCGGATCCACCGAATGACATCTTCGCTAACGGAGTGAATTGACTGGAACAAGCGCGTTTCGTATTTTGGCGGCAAAAAGATCATATTGACGATAAAAGCCGATAAGATGCCCAATAAAACCGTCAGGAATCGCAAAGAGGCGAAAATCAGAAAGTCATCCGATTGCGAATCCATGATGATGATCAAGGTCACCAATGTCAGAGGCACTGTGTTTTCCAGCTTTAATTTCAGCATGATGATGATCGCTAAAATGGCGGCGACACCGATCGTCAAATAGTTCGGCCCGAGCGTCAACACGAAGATAACGGCAATCGAGGCCCCGATCAAATTCCCGTACACTTGGTCGAGTAAAGTCAGGTATGACCGGTAAATGGAAGGCTGTATGGCGAAAATTGCCGCTACCCCTGCGAATACCGGCGTCGGAAGTTCAAGAAGCGTCGCCAGAAACAAGGCAAGTGATATGGCGATACCGGTTTTGAATATGCGCGCACCGAGTTTCATCGGCAAACACCTCCTTCAGGAAGAGATCCGTTTTTACAATTGGGCAAATGCATGCTCTACCGCCTGGATCGACGTATCGATATCTTCTTCTGTATGTTCAGTGGTCAAAAACCAGGCTTCGTATTTGGAAGGCGCCAAATTGATGCCCTGTTCGAGCATCAGTTTAAAGAAACGCCCGAAAGTTTCGCCATCCGTTGCTTCCGCTTGTTCGTAATTTTTCACCTTTTGATCGGTGAAATAAATCGTCAATGCGCCTTTTAAACGATTGATGGTAATCGTGATACCGTGCTTTTCAGCAGCAGCCAAAATGCCTGCTTCAAGGCGCTCGCCGAGTTGGTCCATTCGTTCGTAAACGCCTTTTTCCTGCAGCACTTCGAGACAGGCGATGCCTGCTTGGATCGAAGCAGGGTTGCCGGCCATCGTTCCTGCCTGGTAAGCGGGTCCGAGCGGTGCGACCGTTTCCATGATTTCGCGCTTCCCGCCGTATGCGCCGATCGGCAAGCCGCCGCCAATGATTTTTCCGAGCGCCGTCAAGTCCGGCTCGAGGCCGAGCAGATTCTGCGCACCGCCGTAATGAAAGCGGAAAGCTGTAATGACTTCATCATAGACGATCAATGCACCTTTCTCTTTAGCCAGTGCATGGACTTCTTCAAGAAACCCTTCTTCCGGTTCGACAATGCCGAAGTTGCCGACAATCGGCTCGACGAGGATGCAGGCAATTTCGTCTCCCCAATGGTCAATCGCTTCTTTGAATGCCCCCGGATCGTTAAAGGGAATCGTGATGACTTCTTCAGCAATCGATTTCGGGACGCCTGCCGAATCAGGAGTACCGAGTGTAGCAGGGCCGGAACCGGCAGCAACGAGTACCAAGTCGGAATGGCCGTGATAGCACCCGGCGAACTTCATGATTTTGGTCCGTCCCGTGTATGCACGTGCCACACGGATGGTCGTCATGACCGCTTCCGTCCCGCTATTGACAAAACGCACTTTATCCATCGCAGGCATCGCTTGTTTCAGCATTTTGGCGAATGTCACTTCGTGCTTTGTCGGGGTGCCGAATAACACGCCGGTTTCAGCAGCATGTGCAATGGCTTTAGCGATATGTGGGTGGCCATGGCCTGTGATGATCGGGCCGTAAGCTGCTAGATAATCGATGTATTTATTTCCATCCACATCATAAAAATGGGCGCCTTTCCATAATCCATCGCGATAGGGGAGCCGCCCCTACAGCTTTATAAGAGGGGAAGGGCTATTAACCCCGCCGACAATATGTTCTAGCGCTTCTTGGTGCAATTGTTCGGAAATCGAGTGATCCATAAAATGCCTCCTAAAATAATCTATTCCTTATTGTAGACAAAATCAGCCGCAAACGCCAAAGAAATTGAAAGTAATGAAACCGTCCGGTACGATAGAAGAAAGAAAAGGAGTGATGGGTTTGGCTACATTAGAAGGATTGGCAGCACCTGACTTCACAATGGAAAATGAACAGGGCGAAACAATTTCCCTATCGGATTACGCAGGGAAAAAATATGTCGTGCTCTATTTTTATCCGAAAGACATGACACCGGGTTGTACGACCCAAGCATGCGATTTCCGCGATGCCGAAAAAGATTTCTCGGGGCTTAACGCAGAGATTTTGGGCGTCAGTGCAGATTCCAAAGAACGCCATCAAAAATTCATCGACAAGCACGGCTTGCCGTTTTCGCTTCTCGTTGACGAGGATCACCAAGTGTCTGAGGCTTACGGAGTTTGGAAGCTGAAGAAAATGTATGGAAAAGAATTCTGGGGCATCGAGCGCTCGACATTCTTGATCGACCCGACAGGCACCGTCATCAAGGAATGGCGAAAAGTGAAAGTGAAAGAGCATATTGAAGAAGTGTTGGAAACTGTAAAAGTAATCAGCGGTGACTAAGAGAGGAAGAATCTGATGGATGTCCTATTTACATTTGTGCCAAGAGAGAACCAGCAGGAACAGCTTCAAGCCGAATTCCCTGAAGTGAATTTCCGCTTCTTATATAAGAACAAGTCATTTCTGCCGACAGCAGATATTGTTGTCACTTACGGAGAAGATTTAACGGCGGAAGATATCGAAAGTGCCGAAAACTTGAAATGGATCATGGTGGCAAGTGCAGGCATCGAAAAAATGCCCCATGCTGCTATAGCAAAAAAGGAAATCATCGTTTCGAACGTCAAAGGGATTCATAAAACCCCGATGGCGGAATCCGCTTTAGCGCATTTGCTGGCACTCAAACGTTCATTGCCGTTTATTTATGAGAGCCAGCGCAACGGAGAATGGAACCGGAAAACCCAATCATCCGAATTGGCAGGCTCCACCGCCGTCCTGTTTGGACCTGGGGCAATCGGTTCGGAAATCGGCCGCTTGCTTCAAGCATTCGGAGTTAAGACGATCGGCTGCAACCGTTCGGGAAATGATGCTGAATATATGGATGAAATGGTTTCTATTGAAAATGTATCAGCTGTTCTTCCAGATGCTGATATTGTGCTCTCCGTATTGCCGAGCACGAAAGAAACTTATCATCTATTGAAGAAAGAGCATTTCAGGCGATGAAGAAGATGCGATTTTCATGAATTTAGGTCGCGGTGATCTGGTGGAAGACCAAGTGATGCTTGGAGCGCTGGAAAACGGCGAAATTGGTTATGCCATATTGGATGTTTTCGGAAGAGCCGCTGCCGGCAGACCACCCGTATTGGAAGATGGACAATGTCATCATTTCCCGCATGTTTCGAGCCATTCGGGAAAATACGTCGAGCGCGCCTTGGATGTTTTCATTCCGAATTTACACGCTTGGATCAAAGGCGATAAATCACCATCAAATCCAGTGGATATGAAAAGGGGTTATTGAAGATGAAAATCTATACGAAAACAGGAGACAAAGGAACGACTTCACTTGTATACGGCAGCCGCGTCAAAAAGAACGACCCGCTCGTCGAAGCCTACGGAACGTGCGACGAAGCGAACACGATGATCGGTCTCGGTGTAGGGCATTTGAATGGAGAATTTTTCGAGCAAAAAGAAGCTCTTTGTGAAATCTTCCACCAGATCCAAACAATTCTCTTCCACGTTGGAGCAGAATTAGCGACCCCAGCAGGAAAAGAAGTGAAATGGAAACTTGAGGAGGAACATATCTCTCGACTGGAAACTTGGATCGATGAATATGACGCAGAACTCCAACCACTTAGTAACTTCATCTTGCCAGGCGGCCACCCCGCAGGAGCGGCATTTCATGTAGCCCGGACGATCGTGCGCCGCGCCGAGCGCAATGTTATTGCAATAGGGGAAGGCGTCTCGCCTAACGTACTGGCATATTTGAACAGGCTTTCCGATTTTCTCTTTGTCGCAGCACGATTCGTCAACCAGCAACTAGGTTCTAAAGAAAAAGGGCTTCACGCAGAGTAAGCAGAAACTTCAAGCAGTTGGGTTCTATACCCGGCTGCTTTTTTAATTCAAAAATTAGGCAGTTGAATAAACAGGAAATTAGCGTCCTATAGCGATTTCTTGACACGCCAAGGTTTTTTTAGGTACACTAATTATAACGATTACAATGTAAGAATATATATGAAGTGAGGTGCCCAGCGATGTCTGAAGCCCAATTGAAAGACGCACTCGATACATTGAAGTCTACAGGTGTCAGAATTACACCACAGCGTCATGCGATTTTGGAGTTTATGATTCATTCTACATCGCATCCGACAGCAGATGATATTTATCGCGCGCTTGAAAAAGCCTTCCCCAATATGAGTGTAGCCACCGTTTATAATAATTTGCGTGTTTTCAAAAAAGCAGGGCTGGTAAAAGAATTAACCTACGGGGATTCTTCAAGCCGCTTTGATTTTGTCACACACGATCATTATCATATGATCTGTAACGAGTGTGGGAAGATTGTCGATTTCCATTATCCTGGATTGGACGAAGTGGAACATCTGGCGTCCCATGTAACAGGCTTCCAGGTGGATTACCACCGTTTGGAAATCTACGGTACATGCCGCGATTGTTATAGCGAGTCAGCTAAAGCCCAATAAAAAAGAATGCCCGCCGATTTGGCGGGCATTCTTTTTATAGTTGCGGCTTTTTCTTATTATATTCTTCGTTGAATTCTTTGCCTTCAAGAGAAGGGTCCATTGTCAACGGTTCATTGCAATGCATACAGATGTCAACACGTCCGAGCATTTTTGTATGGCGCTCGCAATTCGGGCATTGTACAGGCACGGTTTTCATCGACAGCAGGCCGATCCAAGCATAGACACCCGTGCTTCCGATAATAGCGACAACACCGAGCAGCATAAAGATGACCATTACAATCGGTTGGTTACGGAAATATATACCGACATACATAATTACGATGCCGATGAAAATCAATGCCAAAGCGAAGGTCCGGATGCGGTTGATTTTGTTTTTATAAGATTTCATGAGCGGTTCCTCCTTGCGTCCATCATACTATATCATAAACGTCCGTAAAAAGGGTTAAGCTAATTCCGTTAAAGGAATATAAGAGAAATATGTCGAAATAAAGAAAAACGCCTTAGAATATTTGCATGCCTCGAGCATACAGGGCATGATAAAACATACAAAGATAGACTGCAGGGAGTGACGACGGATGGAACAAATATTGAGACCGCTATACCAAGAACGCGCGAGCCAGGAAACAACACTCGGTGTCATCCTAATAGAGAAGAGAGAAGACATCAGCCCAATTACAGATACATTCGATTCAATCCTTCTGATCATTACAAAAGAAAATGAAACACCGGTTTTTACAAAACATTATACGTACATGGATAAAAAAGCAGCTATGCATATCATCACAGAAAAGCAATTACACAAATGGCTTCTATTGGGAACAAACCGCAAAATTGTCGACTGGCTCTTTAACGGCCGTGTCATATATGATCGCAATGAATTTATGGAAAAGCTTAAAACAGAATTGAAAGAGTATCCCTTCTACGGCAGAAAAATCAAAATGGGGCTGGAGTTTGCTAAACTGATCCGCCGGTACCTAGAAGGTAAAATGTTCTTCGAAGAAAAAAATTATTTAGATGCGTATCATCACATGGTAGAGTCACTTCATCATTTGGCTCGATTATCCGTTCTTGAGAACGGGCTTCCACCTGAGGTGACAGTGTGGTCACAAGTGAAGAAGATGGAGCCAGCAATCTACAAATTATACGAAGAGCTCATTTCAAGCGATGAGCCGATTGACAAGCGCTTGGAGCTTTTATTCTTAGCTAGCGAATTTTTCATACATTCCCGCACACAAGACGGATCACAGCATATTCGTGAAGTAATGGAGAAACAAAGCAGCTGGACGATTCAGGAATTGCACGAACAGGAAGAGTTAAAAAATTATTCTTCCAATCTTGAAGTGCTAATTGAGTTTTTAATCGAAAAAGATTTAATCGCAATTAACGGGGTAAAGACAAAAAGCGAAGGTATCTTCCATCGTTATTATTCAAACAAGCGCTAAAAATTTTCACAGGAAGAAAGCTGACAAGGGAGGTCACTTTGTCAGCTTTCTTCATTATAGCAAGTTTAAGAATAGCAAATTACTGTACAAGAATAGGCATACTTGAAAACAGTTTGAAGATATTTTCGGTTTTAGCGTTGACAATTAAACAACTAATGTATTATGATATTACATGTCGCTCGAACAGATTAAGTTTTTTACAATAATAAAAAAGACTTGACTCTTTCGTCTGGCGATGCTAAATTATAGAAGTTGCTCTTGAAGCAACGTGAGAATTTGAACCTTGAAAACTGAACAGCAAAACGTCAACAATACAGCCGCGAGTGATCGCGGCATACTTACTGATCAGCTTCGGCAGATCAAGCGAATCGCGCGTCTTTTAGACGGCGATACGCCAGCAACTATTGAGCAATCAATACTACTCTATAATGGAGAGTTTGATCCTGGCTCAGGACGAACGCTGGCGGCGTGCCTAATACATGCAAGTCGAGCGGAGATCGTGGAGCTTGCTCCATTATCTTAGCGGCGGACGGGTGAGTAACACGTGGGCAACCTGCCCTGCAGATCGGGATAACTCCGGGAAACCGGTGCTAATACCGAATAGTTTGCGGCCTCTCATGAGGCTGCACGGAAAGATGGTTTCGGCTGTCACTGCAGGATGGGCCCGCGGCGCATTAGCTGTTGGTGAGGTAACGGCTCACCAAGGCCACGATGCGTAGCCGACCTGAGAGGGTGATCGGCCACACTGGGACTGAGACACGGCCCAGACTCCTACGGAGGCAGCAGTAGGAATCTTCCGCAATGGACGAAAGTCTGACGGAGCAACGCCGCGTGAGTGAAGAAGGTTTTCGGATCGTAAACTCTGTTGTGAGGGAAGAACAAGTACAAGTAACTACTGGTACCTTGACGGTACCTCACCAGAAAGCCACGGCTAACTACGTGCCAGCAGCCGCGGTAATACGTAGGTGGCAAGCGTTGTCCGGAATTATTGGGCGTAAGCGCGCAGGCGGTCCTTTAAGTCTGATGTGAAGCCCACGGCTCAACCGTGGAGGGTCATTGGAAACTGGGGACTTGAGTGCAGAAGAGGAAAGTGGAATTCCACGTGTAGCGGTGAAATGCGTAGAGATGTGGAGGAACACCAGTGGCGAAGGCGACTTTCTGGTCTGTAACTGACGCTGAGGCGCGAAAGCGTGGGGAGCAAACAGGATTAGATACCCTGGTAGTCCACGCCGTAAACGATGAGTGCTAAGTGTTAGGGGTTCGCCCTTAGTGCTGCAGCTAACGCATTAAGCACTCCGCCTGGGAGTACGGCCGCAAGGCTGAAACTCAAAGGAATTGACGGGGCCCGCACAAGCGGTGGAGCATGTGGTTTAATTCGAAGCAACGCGAAGAACCTTACCAGGTCTTGACATCCCGCTGACCGCCTAGGAGACTAGGCTTTCCCTTCGGGGACAGCGGTGACAGGTGGTGCATGGTTGTCGTCAGCTCGTGTCGTGAGATGTTGGGTTAAGTCCCGCAACGAGCGCAACCTTGATCTTAGTTGCCAGCATTCAGTTGGGCACTCTAAGGTGACTGCCGGTGACAAACCGGAGGAAGGTGGGGATGACGTCAAATCATCATGCCCCTTATGACCTGGGCTACACGTGCTACAATGGACGGTACAAAGGGCTGCAAACCCGCGAGGGGAGCCAATCCCAGAAAACCGTTCTCAGTTCGGATTGCAGGCTGCAACTCGCCTGCATGAAGCCGGAATCGCTAGTAATTCGCGGATCAGCATGCCGCGGTGAATACGTTCCGGCCTTGTACACCGCCCGTCACACCACGGAGTTTGTAACACCCGAAGTCGGTGGGGTAACCCACGGAACCAGCCGCCGAAGGTGGGACAGATGATTGGGGTGAAGTCGTAACAAGGTAGCCGTATCGGAAGGTGCGGCTGGATCACCTCCTTTCTAAGGATAATATCGGAACCGATTCTCACGAATCGGGTTGACGTTTTGCGTTCAGTTTTGAAGGTTCAGGAATCAACTCTGTTGATTTGTGTTTCTTCTATATAATAGATGATTTCTCAAGAGGGCCTATAGCTCAGCTGGTTAGAGCGCACGCCTGATAAGCGTGAGGTCGGTGGTTCGAGTCCACTTAGGCCCACCATATTTCCTCTTAGGGGCCTTAGCTCAGCTGGGAGAGCGCCTGCCTTGCACGCAGGAGGTCAGCGGTTCGATCCCGCTAGGCTCCACCAATACTTGTTCTTTGAAAACTGGATAGATCGACATTGATTAAGAAACAAGCATCATAGCGTGATCGCTTAGCGATCAACTTATTTTTGACCATTCAGTGGTTAAGTTAATAAGGCGCACGGTGGATGCCTGGCACTAGGAGCCGAAGAAGGACGGCACTAACACCGATATGCCTCGGGAGCTGTAAGTGAGCTGTGATCCGGGGATTTCCGAATGGGAAACCCACTGTTCGTAATGGAGCAGTATCCATGTGTGAATACATAGCACATGAGAAGGCAGACTCAGGGAACTGAAACATCTAAGTACCTGAAGGAAAGAAAGCAAATGCGATTCCCCAAGTAGCGGCGAGCGAAACGGGATCAGCCCAAACCAGAAGGCTTGCCTTCTGGGGTTGTAGGACACTCTATACGGAGTTACAAAGAAACGGATTAAGCGAAGCGACCTGGAACAGTCCGCAAGATAGGTAATAGCCCGTAGCTGAAAGTTCGTTCCTCCAGAGTGGATCCTGAGTACGGCGGAACACAGAAATTCCGTCGGAATCCGGGAGGACCATCTCCAAGGCTAAATACTCCCTAGTGACCGATAGTGAACCAGTACCGTGAGGAAGGTGAAAAGCACCCCGGAAGGGGAGTGAAATAGATCCTGAAACCGTGTGCCTACAAGTAGTTAGAGCCCGTTAATGGGTGATAGCGTGCCTTTGTAGAATGAACCGGCGAGTTACGATTGCATGCAAGGTTAAGGTGAGAAGCCGGAGCCGCAGCGAAAGCGAGTCTGAATAGGGCGAATGAGTATGCAGTTGTAGACCCGAACCAGGTGATCTACCCATGTCCAGGGTGAAGGTAAGGTAACACTTACTGGAGGCCCGAACCACGCACGTTGAAAGTGCGGGGATGAGGTGTGGGTAGCGGAGAAATTCCAATCGAACCTGGAGATAGCTGGTTCTCCGAAATAGCTTTAGGGCTAGCCTCAAGATAGAGAATCCTGGAGGTAGAGCACTGTTTGGACTAGGGGCCCATCCGGGTTACCGAATTCAGACAAACTCCGAATGCCAGTGATTTATGCTTGGGAGTCAGACTGCGAGTGATAAGATCCGTAGTCAAGAGGGAAACAGCCCAGACCACCAGCTAAGGTCCCAAATATCCGTTAAGTGGAAAGGATGTGGCGTTGCTCAGACAACCAGGATGTTGGCTTAGAAGCAGCCATCATTTAAAGAGTGCGTATAGCTCACTGGTCGAGTGACACTGCGCCGAAAATGTACCGGGGCTAAACGGATTACCGAAGCTGTGGATGGACATCGTAGATGTCCGTGGTAGGAGAGCGTTCTAAGGGCGTTGAAGTCAGACCGGAAGGACTGGTGGAGCGCTTAGAGTGAGAATGCCGGTATGAGTAACGAAAGACGGGTGAGAATCCCGTCCACCGAATGCCTAAGGTTTCCTGAGGAAGGCTGTCCGCTCAGGTTAGTCGGGACCTAAGTCGAGGCCGATAGGCGTAGACGATGGACAACAGGTTGATATTCCTGTACCACCTCCCCGCCGTTTGAGTAATGGGGACGCAGAAGGATAAGGTGAGCGTGCCGTTGGTTGTGCACGTCCAAGTGTGAGATGAGAAACGAGGCAAATCCGTTTCTATATAACATCAAGCAGTGATGGCAAGAGGTTTACCTCAGAGTCCCTGATTTCACACTGCCAAGAAAAGCCTCTAGCGAGGCGGAGGTGCCCGTACCGCAAACCGACACAGGTAGGCGAGAAGAGAATTCTAAGGTGAGCAGTGAACTCTCGTTAAGGAACTCGGCAAAATGACCCTGCAACTTCGGGAGAAGGGTGTCTGGTAGGGTGAATAGCCCGAGAGCCGCAGTGAATAGGCCCAGGCGACTGTTTAGCAAAACACAGGTCTCTGCAAAACCGAAGGTGACGTATAGGGCTGACGCCTGCCCGGTGCTGGAAGGTTAAGGGAGTGCTTAGCGCAAGCGAAGGTGCGGAACCGAAGCCCCAGTAAACGGCGGCCGTAACTATAACGGTCCTAAGGTAGCGAAATTCCTTGTCGGGTAAGTTCCGACCCGCACGAAAGGCGTAACGATCTGGGCACTGTCTCAACGAGAGACTCGGTGAAATTATAGTACCTGTGAAGATGCAGGTTACCCGCGACAGGACGGAAAGACCCCGTGGAGCTTTACTGTAGCCTGATATTGAATTTTGGTGCAACTTGTACAGGATAGGTAGGAGCCAGAGAACCCGGAGCGCCAGCTTCGGGGAGGCGTCGGTGGGATACTACCCTGGTTGTATTGAACTTCTAACCCACAAGCCTTAGCGGCTTGGGAGACAGTGTCAGGCGGGCAGTTTGACTGGGCGGTCGCCTCCTAAAGGTAACGGAGGCGCTCAAAGGTTCCCTCAGAATGGTTGGAAATCATTCGCAGAGTGTAAAGGCACAAGGGAGCTTGACTGCGAGACGGACAGGTCGAGCAGGGTCGAAAGACGGACTTAGTGATCCGGTGGTTCCGCATGGAAGGGCCATCGCTCAACGGATAAAGCTACCCGGGGATAACGGGCTTATCTCCCAAGAGTCCACATCGACGGGGAGGTTTGGCACCTCGATGTCGGCTCATCGCATCCTGGGGCTGTAGTCGGTCCCAAGGGTTGGGCTGTTCTGCCCATTAAAGCGGTACGCTGAGCTGGGTTCAGAACGTCGTGAGACAGTTCGGTCCCTATCCGTCGCGGGCGCAGGAAATTTGAGAGGAGCTGTCCTTAGTACGAGAGGACTGGATGGACACACCGCTGGTGTACCAGTTGTTCTGCCAAGAGCATCGCTGGGTAGCTATGGTGGCCGGGATAAGTGCTGAAAGCATCTAAGCACGAGCCCCTCAAGATGAGATTTCCATTGCGCAAGCAAGTAAGATCCCTCAAAGACGATGAGGTGATAGGTTCGGGGTGGAAGCGTGGCGACACGTGCAGCTGACGAATACTAATCGATCGAGGACTTAACCAACAAACTGAAACGCAAGTTTCCCAATGTCGATTTATCCAGTTTTGAAAGAATAAGATATTAATTTTAAAATAATACTTGAAAATCGGTATTATTGATATAATAAATCTTGTCTTTCAAATTAATGCAGTCTAGTGATGATGGCAAAGAGGCCACACCGTTCCCATCCCGAACACGGAAGTTAAGCTCTTTGCGCCGATGGTAGTTGGGGTTTCCCCGTGAGAGTAGGACGTCGCTAGTCTGGTTATTATTCCGAAGTAGCTCAGTGGTAGAGCACCGCACTGTTAATGCGATGGTCGTAGGTTCGAGTCCTACCTTCGGAGCCAATTATGGAGAGCTGTCCGAGTGGCCGAAGGAGCATGATTGGAAATCATGTAGGCGGGCAACCGTCTCAAGGGTTCGAAGTCTTGCTCTCCGCCAGTATCTTAAGTTCAAATAAAGGCCCCTTGGTCAAGCGGTTAAGACACCGCCCTTCACGGCGGTAACACGGGTTCGAATCCCGTAGGGGTCACCATTCAATGGAGGATTAGCTCAGCTGGGAGAGCATCTGCCTTACAAGCAGAGGGTCGGCGGTTCGATCCCGTCATCCTCCACCATTTCTTTATGCATATAATATAGAAGGAAAATAAATATTATCGCGGGGTGGAGCAGTTCGGTAGCTCGTTGGGCTCATAACCCAAAGGTCGCAGGTTCAAATCCTGCCCCGCAACCAAATGGTCCCGTGGTGTGGCGGTTAACATGCCTGCCTGTCACGCAGGAGATCGCCGGTTCGATCCCGGTCGGGACCGCCATTTTATTAATTAATATGGGTCAGTAGCTCAGTCGGTGAGCATTAGATTGAAGCTCTAAGTGTCGGCGGTTCGATTCCGTCCTGACCCACCATATTTTTCTCCATGCCAGGAGTAGCTCAACTGGTAGAGCAACTGACTTGTAATCAGTAGGTTGAGGTTCAAGTCCTTTCTCCGGCACCATTAGGTGGGTAGCGAAGTGGCTAAACGCGGCGGACTGTAAATCCGCTCCTTCGGGTTCGGCAGTTCGAATCTGCCCCACCACCAGTTTTAGGGCATAGTTTAACGGTAGAACAGAGGTCTCAAAACCTCCGATGTGGGTTCGATTCCTACTGCCCTGCCATTTTAAAATATTATGTTGGCGGTCGTGGCGAAGTGGTTAACGCACCGGATTGTGATTCCGGCACTCGGGGTTCAATTCCCCTCGTCCGCCCCATGTTTTCTAGAAATTTTAATATCATACATAATAATAGCGTGGCGGTCGTGGCGAAGTGGTTAACGCACCGGATTGTGATTCCGGCATTCGGGGTTCAATTCCCTCGTCCGCCCCAGTATTATTGGGGTATAGCCAAGCGGTAAGGCAACGGGTTTTGATCCCGTCATGCCCTGGTTCGAATCCAGGTACCCCAGCTTTGCGGAAGTAGTTCAGTGGTAGAACGCCACCTTGAGGTGGAGGTCGCGGGTTCGACCCCGTCTTCCGCTCCATTATTTAGGCGGCATAGCCAAGCGGTAAGGCATGGGTCTGCAACACCTTACCACCGGTTCGAGTCCGGTTGCCGCCTCCAAACTATTTTGCCGGCGTGGCGGAATTGGCAGACGCGGGACTCAAAATCCCGTTCCTTCACGGGAGTGTCGGTTCGACCCCGACCGCCGGTATCACATGATCATCCTCTGCCAAGTGTTGAAAGTTTGAAGCTCTGACTCTTAAAGTCAGGGCTTTTCTTTATTCAAGTAAGTAATTATAAGTTCATCATAGCTAGAATTTTAAAAATAATGAATAGCCCTTGCAAAATAATCGGTTTACTAATATAATATAATGTTCCTCAAAGCATTTAGTAAATGCTTATGGATTTGATTTTGCCGGCGTGGCGGAATTGGCAGACCGCGGGACTCAAAATCCCGTTCCTTCACGGGAGTGTCGGTTCGACCCCGACCGCCGGTATCATTTCATTGCTCTGCGCAATGTATTGAAAAGCCCTAACTTCAGTTAGGCTTTTCTTGTCTCATCATGACGGAATTGGCAGACACGCCAGGTTCAGAGGCCAGTGGTGGAAACACAGTGGGTTCGAGTCCCTTCATTCGCGTTTTAGAAAAGGGCAGCTTCCATTGAGGCTGCCCTTTTACTGTATTGGAATATTTAATAGGAACCCGTGGGAGATAGTAGGCTGCGTGTTATAATAAGCAAAATTACGATCTTGGCGGGGGTGGCAAGATGGCTGAAGAACAAGGGTTTGACCAGGAGTTTAAGGCTATACTCGATGATCAGGAAGTCCGCTTAGAAGAAGGCTTGAGCGAAGCTGAAGCTGCTAAGAGGCTAGAGGCTTTGGGAGCTAATGAATTGCCTGAAGGAAAGCGAGAATCTGGAGTTATAAAGTTTTTCAAGCATTTTCACGATGTGCTGATATATGTATTGTTGGCAGCTGCAGTTATTACGGTCGCACTTGGACATTATATTGATACGAGCGTCATTTTAGCTGTAGTCGTAATCAATGCGGCAATTGGCTATATTCAGCAGAATAAAGCTGAGAAAGCACTGGATAGCATACGAGAAATGCTATCGGTCAAAGCGGGAGTATTGCGAGAGGGCAAACGAAAGGATATTCTGGCGACTGATTTGGTGCCAGGAGATCTTGTTTATTTAAGGGCTGGTGATAAAGTGCCCGCAGATATGCGGCTTATAGAAGCATCGAATCTCCAGCTGGAGGAGTCGTCTTTGACTGGTGAGTCGGATGCAGTAAATAAACAGACTGAAAGACTATCGAACGATACGGTGCTTGGCGATCGCTCCAATATGGCATTCGCAGGAACTGCTGTCGCATCCGGATCAGGGTTCGGTGTTGTCATTGCAACTGGAGGAAATACTGAACTCGGAAAAATCAGCAGCGCCATGGAGTCGGTTGAGAAATTGCAGACTCCATTATTAAAACAGACTGCTCAATTCGGAAAATTGATATCAGTGGTTATCGTACTGAGTGCAATCGGCATGTTTTTTATCGGTTATTGGTTCCACGACTACGCCACAGCTGAGTTGTTATTGGCCATTATCGGTTTGACTGTAGCTGCTATTCCAGAAGGCTTGCCTGCGGTTCTATCTATTATTTTAGCTTTGGGTGTCCAGACGATGGCTGGAAAGAATGCCATTGTAAGAAACTTGCCGTCAGTCGAAACTTTAGGAGCCGTGACGGTAATATGCTCAGATAAAACAGGGACTTTGACGAAAAATGAAATGACGGCTACTTCTGTTATTCTGGCAGACGAAGAGATCGATGTTAGTGGGGTCGGTTATTCACCCGAAGGAATGTTAAAGAAAAACGGAGAAGGCATTCGTTTAACGGACCATCCTCGCTTGGCAAAGTTTTTAGCCTGTGTGATAACAGTTAACGATGCTCATTTGGTCAAAGGGAAAAAGGGGAAGTGGTCAATCAGTGGGGGTGCGACGGAAGGCTGCTTGTTGACGCTTGCAGAGAAAGCGGATGTCCCAGTTGAGAAGTTGCCGGTGATTGAGAAGATCCCGTTTGACTCTTCTTACAAATATATGGCTGCTTTGGTGGAAGAGCAGGGAACTAAATGGATCTATGTAAAGGGTGCCCCTGAAAAGCTGTTGGGGATGATACCAAGCGAAGAAAGGAATGAATGGGAGGCGAAGATAGCCTCCCATGCAAAACGCGGAGAACGCCTCTTGGGAGCTGCTGTTAAGCAGGTCGATTATACAGTGGAAGCCATAAGCCACGAAGATATGAAGTGCGGATTTGAGTTTCTGGGCATGGCTGGCATCATTGATCCTCCGCGCGAAGAAGTGATCGATTCAATTGCCCAATGCAAAAAAGCCGGAATTCGCGTCAAGATGATCACTGGAGACCATAAAGACACCGCTGTGGCGATTGGAGCCAAGCTTGGAATCGGCGATGGGGCCAAGGCGCTTGAAGGCAGGGAATTGGATGGCTTAAACGCACAACAGTTGGAAACTGCAGCCATGGAATATGATATTTTCGCGCGTACCAGCCCGACAAATAAATTGCAATTGGTTAAAGCTCTTCAAGCCAAGGAACAAGTGTGCGCAATGACCGGTGACGGGGTCAATGATGCACCGGCTTTGAAACGGGCTGATATCGGCATTGCGATGGGAATCAAAGGAACAGAAGTATCAAAAGAAGCGGCAGAGATGGTGCTGGTTGATGATAATTTCAGCACGATTGTCAATGCAGTGAAGGAAGGACGGCGCGTCTATGATAATTTGAAAAAGACCATCCTGTTCATATTGCCGACTAACGTATCCGAAGGGCTGCTCATTTTTATCAGCATCTTATTCGGCACCACGATTCCGCTCACTGCGGTACAGATTTTGTGGGTCAACATGATTACGGCTGTGACGATTTCCTTGGCGATTGCATTTGAGAAGCTCGAGCCTGGTACAATGGAGCGGCCACCTCGGAAAGCCAATAGCCCATTGCTCAGCGGTTATTATGTTTTCCGCATCGCTTTTGCATCGGCGATTATCGGAGGGGGCATCTTATGGATGAACAGTATGCTGGAAGCTAGAGATTATGATCAAGGCATCTTGCAGACCATGACTCTACAGGCACTGGTCATCTCACAGCTATTTTATTTATTCAACTGCCGGAGTGAGCGGCGTTTTGCGTTGAATCGTGATTTCTTTTCCAATAAAGCGGCTTTTATCGTCTCGGCCATATTGATCTTAGTGCAGCTATCGGTGACGTATGTGCCGTTTATGAATACGCTGCTCGGCACGGAACCGATTGGGCTCAGGTATTGGATTTGGCCGTTGCTGATCGGGGTGAGCGTGTTTATTATCGTGGAGCTGGAAAAATGGGTGGTGCGCCGAATGAGTAAGGATGTTGATCTTTCGAATAAATAGAAATACGATCAGTAATGAGGAGGAATTATGAGACAGATACATAGTGAAGTCGTCGAGTTCAGAGGAAGCCATTATGATTACGGAATGATGCAAGGCAACGCGCTTAAAGAATCGATCACGCTGCATAACCGCAGGGGGCAGTGGAAGAGCAAGAGGCCGCGCTTTGTCATCGACCCGGCTGAAGCGCAAGCTGCGTTCAACGCATATGCCCCGAAATTGTGGGAGGAGTTGAAGGGCCTTGAAGATAGCCTCAAGCTGCCGATTGATGAGGTGCTTCGTGATTTTGGCGGTTACCGGATTGATGCGCCGCCATCCGGCTGTTCGATCGTCAGCGGGGAGGATTTCTTGGTACGCAATTACGATTTCCATCCGCAGACATATGAAGGCAGGTTCTGTTTGTTTCAGCCTGATGAGGGAAATGCCATCATTGGGCCAAGCCAGCGCATTCTAGGGCGCATGGATGGCATGAACGAGCATGGCCTGGTGATGGGCTATAATTTTATGCACCGGAAAAACCCAGGGGATGGTTTTGTTTGCTATATGATTGGGCGCATCATTCTCGAGAGCTGCTCAACTGTCGATGAGGCTGTGGCTTTAGTCGAAGATATCCCTCATCGCGGGTCATTCAGTTATGTGGTGACGGATAAGAGCGGCGTTACAAAAGTTATTGAGGCAACACCTCGCAAAGTGGCAGTGCGTGATGCTTCAGTTTGTACGAATCATTTTGAAATCCAGCATCAGGAAAACCGCAATTATTTGAAAGACTCTTACGACCGGTTGTCGGTTATCGAGCGAAATGCGGAAGATGCAGCAGAAGCGTATCGTGCTTATCGCTTATTCAATGATACAGGCCGCGGCTTGTTTTCGGATCTTTATAAAAGTTGGGCGGGGACCATCCATACTTCTGTCTATTTGCCGAAAGAAGGGGAAGTATGGTTCGCGCTTGGCGGCGACCAGGAGCCTGAAGTGTTCAATTTCGGAGAATGGCTTGCCGGAAAGCCTGTGCGCACTAAATCCGTCCACGGGCAGATCGATACGGGTATCGGGTTTGCCCACACAGATAGCTTGTTTAAATGAAAAACGGCTAGAGCACATGGGTGCTCTAGCCGTTTTTTTGTTGCAATGCAGACAGGTCATCGAGATATGGAAACGGGAAATGGGTGTCGATTTTCCCGTTGATGCGTTTTGCCAGCAAGCGTTCGCCTTGAAGCCATTTTTGGAAATTGAACATGAGCGGCAAGCGGTCAGGCCCGATGGCGAACCCGACTTCCAGGCTATTTGGGAAATAGGAAGCTGTATGCAATGTGCCGGATGCGGTACTGTATTTGGTGGAAAACACGCCCTGGTCTGAATCGTTCAATAAGCGGAAAGCTGAATACGCATCGTTGGAAGTGGTAGCATGCGTAAGCAGTGCGTCCTCACGGCGTTTGGAATCATCGATTTGATAGCGATTTTCTTCCGATAACACTTCGAAGTGGTTTGTTGATACGGCCGCTTCCCGGACGATGACATTGCGCGGGGAAGTTTCGGCAACGACCGAACGCCCGCTTTTATCGAGCAATACATAGCTGAATGAACGGCGGTGGGGCAGTTCTTTCAATAGATCGACGGCTTCTTCAATCGTTGCGCAATGCTCGAGGATCAAGCGGCCGATCATATTGCAGATAAACCCGTCTGCTGAATTGCGGCGATTGATGAAATTATAGCCCATGGCGAGCCCTTTCTCGTTGAGCCCGTCTGTGCGCCCCGTAATTTGCATAGAAGGCCCTATGGATGCGTAGCCCCCATCAGTCGGTTCGTACAAGGCAAACCTGCCTTCATAGCCTTGAGGAGAACTATCGTAATTCCTGACTAGAAAATCGGAGCGGCTCAAGATGGAACAGCCGCTTCGTGTATATTCGATATAATAGCCGCCGAATTCGCGCAAGGCGTCGTAAAATGGCCATTTCAGGGCGTCTGCTAAGCCTTCGATTTCTTCCCAGATGCGCGGGGCGAAACGTTCGAGCATATCAATAGCTTTTGTTTCGTCGACCAATAATTGCTTGCTGTTCTGGCCGCGCTGTATTTTTCGGTTCGGCAATAGCAGTGAATCTCTCAACAATTCCCCTTGATGATAGCCGAAATCGTAATGGCTGCCGCGGAATTGGATAACGTCGCTATGCACTTTCTTCATGTGGCATCCCTCTTTTTTATCTCAGTATCAAAAGAATACTAGAGTTTTGAGGAGAATAAAAAGAATATGCCTGAAGCGTATGCTTCAGGCAATTAAAGGACGTAGCTTGTCGCTTCGCCGCCATTGATTCCGGTGAACATATTGCCGGCAGCGGTCAATAGCTGAAGGGCATTGTCGCGGTTCATGGACGGTCGGAGGTAAAATACGTGTACCGCGTCTGTTGTTTGTGGTGTCACAGCAGTGCGCTTTGAATCGACGTATGGGCTACCGAAAGCGCCTTTTGCATCGCGTGTAACGATGATGTTATCGAGCGTATTGTCGCGGTTATTCAAGCCTTCATAGCGGTCGTCAGGCTTGCCGAGGGCGATTTCGATATCGCCCTCAATTTGAGCTGCATCGTATAAACCGAGTGGAATTTCGTACTGAAGCGATAGAAAACTGTTCATATCGATCGCTGAATTGACAGGGGCCAGATAGTTTTGTTTGCGCACACGGCGGTACAAGGCTTCCGCAGAAGGCCGGTAGCGGTTCGGATCGCCTCCGAGCGCTTTCCAGGCCAGCTTCCATTCGAGAAGGCCAGGGAAATCCGTCAATTCCTTATCGTCCATATCGAAGAACAATTGCTCCTGGAACAGTTGGAGGCGGCCTTTTAACATTTGAGGTGAATCCGAAACGGTGATATTGTTATAATGAATAATGCCGATTTTGAAATCAGGCACAATCTCTGTAATTTCAGGGTTTACGCGAAAGTCCACAGCAATCATCCTTTCCGTGAATAATAGCCTTATCTTACCATAAATTGGAGCAAGGAGTTATCGACATGAACTTGGATCAATTCCAACAACAACTGGTTGCGTATGCCGCGGAAATCGGGATTGATAAAATCGGCTTTGCTTCGGTCGAACCTTTTTTTAGTTTAAAGCATCGTTTGATCCGCCAGCAGCAATTGAATTTCCAGTCCGGTTTTGAGGAATCGGATGTGGAGAAACGCACGCGTCCGGAATTATTGATGGAAGAGCCTGTGAGCATCATTGCCATTGCGATTGCCTATCCTTCCAAAATGGAAGGGGCGACGCCTGGTGTCAAAGGGGCACGGCGTGGTATTTTCTCGCGTTCTTCCTGGGGCAAGGATTACCATGCGGCACTTCGGGACCGGCTGGCGCTGTTGGAATCTTTTATCGCTGCCCATTATCCGGAGGCGCGCATGAAATCGATGGTCGACACTGGCGAATTGTCTGACCGTGCCGTGGCAGAACGGGCCGGTATCGGGTGGAGTGCGAAAAATACCAATATCATCACGCCGGAGTTCGGTTCATATGTCTATTTGGGCGAGATGATCACCAACATCCCTTTTGAATACGACGAGCCGATGGAAGATCAATGCGGCGACTGCCGCTTATGTATCGATACGTGCCCGACCGGCGCGATTGTCGAGGGCGGGCAGCTCAATGCCCAGCGCTGCATTTCGTTTTTGACACAGACGAAGGGCTTCCTGCCAGATGAGTTCCGGTCGAAAATAGGTAATCGCATCTATGGCTGCGACACATGTCAGACCGTGTGCCCGAAAAATAAGCGCAAGGCCAATCGCATTCATCCGGAATTTGACCCGGACCCGGAAATTGCCAAGCCGCTTTTAGAGCCGCTGTTGACCATTTCCAACCGGGAGTTCAAAGAGAAATTCGGCCATGTGTCAGGTTCTTGGCGTGGCAAAAAGCCGATTCAGCGCAACGCCATTTTGGCGCTCGCCCATTTTAAAGAACAGTCCGCGGTGCCTGCATTGATCGAATTGATGAACACGGATCCGCGTCCGGTCATCCGGGGGACCTCGGCTTGGGCGATCGGCCGCATCGGAACGGATGAGGGGAGACAAGCGCTTGAACATGCACGGCAGCAAGAGAAAGATGAAGAGGTGCTGGCAGAGATCGAAAAAGGGCTGGCATTCTTTTCTGCAGAAACGAAAGGATAAGTGAAGAAACTTGGGAATACACATTGTTTTATATCAGCCATTAATTCCGGCGAATACCGGGAACATTGCACGCTCTTGTGCGGGGACAGGGGTCAGCCTTCATTTGATCAAGCCGCTCGGATTTTCGACGGACGATAAAATGCTCAAACGGGCGGGGCTCGATTATTGGGAGCACGTGGATATTCATTACCACGATGGCCTCAATGAGTTGTTTACAGCCTATCCTGACGGCAAATACCATTACATCACCAAGTTTGGCACGAAGACATACAGTTCGTTCAATTTTTCGGATACCGGGGAAGATTATTTCTTCGTCTTCGGTCAGGAGACAAAGGGCTTGCCGAGGGAATTGATTGATGCCAACTTAGACCGTTGTTTGCGCATTCCGATGAATGAACATATCCGTTCACTCAATTTGTCGAACACGGCAGCGATTTTGATGTATGAAGCGCTGCGCCAACAGGATTTCCCGAATTTGAAATAAACGACAAAAAAGGACAGCGCGTGGGCGCTGTCCTTTTGCATTTCACATTATTGTCTTTTGTCTGTGCCTGGTTTGTCATCGTATCCAGCAGTGAAGATAGCTACCAAAAACGATACACAAATCCCCAAGATTAAGATCAAGTTCATGAATGACGACCTCCTTGAAATTTGCATCTGTGTTTAGTATAGCGTACCAAAGGGAAAAATGAAATATGGAACCCACTCGAAAATATGGACATTTTCCGTCCATCCAAGAAACTTGAAACTTTTTTGGATGTGATGCGTATATAGGGGTAGGAAGAAAAGGAAGGGATGAACTGATATGAAAATGAAGACATCCGTTGCACTGCTTTGGATTACGGGCCTTGCGGAGGCATTTCTGGCCATTCCGTTCATCGGAGGCGGATTTGTAATTTCTGCAGGCTATGCACCGCTCGGCATCATGTTCGTGCTGCATGCCATTACGTTGTTCTTTTGCTTTAAAGAATATTCGCCGAAGTTCGGCTCGATTCTGGGGATCATTACAAGTGCACTCGCTTGGATTCCGTTGATCGGCTGGGCACTGCACTTATTGACAGCAATCGTGCTATTGCTCTCCGCAGCCATGTCCGGGCGTTCAGCTAGAGTCTAACAAGAAAAGCATCGAGAAATCGGTGTTTTTTGTGGGCAAATGTAAAGACGATGAAAATTGGTTTGTAAGCGTCCCTTTCGATTAAGGTACAAAAAATGAACTGAGCCCCATTTAGTGGACGATTTAATAAAAGCACCCGGCAGCTAGGCTGCGATTAGATGACTTCGGTATTGTGCCGGAGTCATCTTTTTTAGGTTCCATTGTTTGCGCGTTCCGTTGTAATACTCCATGTATTCATCCACCAGCCCCTTTAATTCGGCTAGGCTGGTCGCTTGTTTAAACTCGACTTCATCTTTAAAGTGACCAAAAAACGATTCGATGGGGGCGTTGTCGAGACAGTTGCCCCTGCGGGACATCGATTGGGTCAATTTCATTTTCTTCACGCGTCGTTGGTATTCGGGGTGGGTGTAGTGGAAGCCTTGATCGGAATGGATCATCGCTTCCGGGTGAACATTGTCATCCAATGCTTCCTTCAGTTTTTGTAACGTGCGGTACACAATTTCCATCGTAAGCGTCGTCGTCACTTCGTAGGCGACGATTTCGCGGGTGGCGATATCTTTTACAGCGGACAGATACGCCATTTGTCCCGACCGGTTCGGTAGATACGTGATATCCGTGACGAAGACCTTGCCGGGTTCGTCTAGTTTAAACTTACGGTCTAACAGGTTTGGACAGACGGCGTGTTCCTGTGTGGCTTTGGCGATTTGCTTATAAGGATTCGCTCGCCGGATTTTGGCAAAGAGATTGAATTTGCGCATAAGGCGCAGAATCTTCTTGTGATTCATCGGGGTTTCCAGCAGTTCCGTAAGGATCATGTAAAAGGTGCGATACCCGACTTTCCCACGATGCGCATCGTAGATGCTTTTCAGCAACAGGTAATCTTCATAGTCCTGTTCTTCGCGAATGGCGTGCTGTTCCACTTTCTTCAGCCAAGCATAGTAGCCACTTCGACTGACTTCCGCTGTCTGGCAGAGGGCATCCACCATATTCTTCAGTTGGAATTTCCGGACCACCACATTGATCGCTTCGAATTTTTCCGCTGGGGTCAGCTGCGTTTCTTCGCCTGCCTCTCGAGTTCCTCGAGCTTTTTTAGCAACTCATTTTCGGCTTCCAGGTATTTTATGCGCGCTTCCGCCTTTTCCAACTTTTTCTCGGCAGAGAGCTTTTGGGTAGACGGCCGGCCGGTACTGCCTTTTCCACGGCGCTCTTCCCAAAACCCTTCTTCGCCGTAAAGTCGGAACGTTTTCCGCCAACGTTTTAATGTCTCTTTCGGTTTGTCCGATCCAATTACCGTCAGGTCAAATCCATTTTCGGCAAAAATTTGCGCCGGACCTTTGCCCTGCAAGTTTTCATTGACGGCTTTCACCTTAAATTCAGGTGTGTATTGAATCGTTCGATCCGAGACCGTTTTGACATTCGGATTCGCTTCCAATGTGCGTCGTTGATGTTCGTTAAAGATGATTTTACTCATGACAACCTCTCCCGTTCCAGTAGATATGTTCAGTATACCGGGGTCTGAAAACAGAAAAAACCCCAAATGGGGGGCACTTTTTAAAGTGTCTACCATTTGGGGTTCAGTTCAAGAAAAATGCAGGGGATTTTTTAATGCGGTGCAATGAGAATCTGGATCGTGAACAGCACAGCAAAAATATAAAGGATCGGGTGGACGGATTTCCATTTGCCTTTGAAGATCTTCATGAGCGGGTAAGAGATAAACCCAAGTGCAATGCCGGTTGCGATGCTTGATGTGAGCGGCATGGCGAGAACGATCAGAAACGCCGGGAACGCTTCATCGAATTGATCCCAGTCGATTTGCTTGACGGCGCCGATCATTAAGCTGCCGACGATGATAAGAGCGGGAGCGGTGATGGCGGCGACGCCGGAAAGGGAGCCGACGAGCGGCCCGAAAAAGGCGGCTGCGATGAACAGGATGGCGACGGTCAAAGTCGTGAGCCCCGTGCGCCCGCCTGCAGCGACGCCGGCGGAAGATTCGACATAAGCGCTGGTCGGGCTTGTGCCGACCATGGCGCCTGCACTGGCGGCAACCGAATCGGCGAGAAGCGCCTGGCGCACGCGTGGCAGTTTATTGTCTTTCATGAGCCCTGCTTGTTTCGCGACACCGATCATCGTTCCGGTTGTGTCGAAGAGCGTGACGAGCAGGAATGAGAACACGACGCCGTAGAGGCCGAATTCAGCGACGAGCAGGAAGGCTTCGATGGGATTCCAGACGATGATGCCTTCCGGAAGCGACGGCAATTTCATGAAGCCTTCCGCAAACTTTAATTGCCCGGTGAAGAAGGCGATGATGCCGGTTGCGATCATGCCGAAGAAAATCCCGCCATGAATGTTCAAGGACATGAAGATGAGCGTGATGGCAAGCCCTGCGAGTGTCAATGCGACAGGCGGCGAAGTCAGGTCACCGAGCCCGACGAGATTCGCTTCATTGGCAACGATCAATCCGCTGAGGCGCATGCCGATAAAGGCGATGAACAAGCCGATGCCTGCCGTGATGGCGTGTTTCAAATTTTCCGGAATGGCTTCAATCAAGATTTTCCGCATTGAGGTTAGAGACAACGCGACAAACAGCAATCCGGAAACGAAGACTGCGGCAAAAGCAGTCGTATAATCAATGGCGCCGTCAGAGGCGAGCACCATGGAAGTGAAATATGCGTTAAGCCCCATGCCCGGCGCGATGGCAATCGGGTAATTGGCGAGCAGTGCCATCCACAATGTGCCGATAACTGCTGCTATGATGGTGGCAAGAAAAACCTGATCGAACGGAACGCCGGCAGCACCTAAAATCACCGGGTTGACGATGACGATATAAGCCATCGTCAAAAATGTCGTCATACCGGCAGTGATCTCGGTTCTGACGTCAGTTCCGTGTTCTTTAACTGAAACATGGAATATCCTCCTTATAAACACGAACATTTTGAACAACACGTTTAATAATATTCGTTTTAATATCGGATGCAAGAGCTTTTCTCAATCTGGTGGCGAATAGTCGAAATTCCTTTCGACAATTTGTACAATGGAAAAGAACAGGAGGAGAATTTTTATGAATCTGACGATTGAATCAACAAAAACCTTACATAATGGAGTGGAAATGCCGCGTTTCGGCCTTGGCGTCTACAAGATGACCGATAAAGGAGCGGCGGTCGAAGCGATGGTAAAAGCGATCCAAACAGGTTATAAAGCGATCGATACCGCTACAGTATATGACAACGAAGCAGAAGTCGGGGAAGCAATCCGTGCAGGAGACGTGCCGCGTGAAAAGCTGTTCATCACGTCGAAAGTATGGAATACCGACCAGGGCTACGACCAGACCTTGCGTGCATTCGAAGCTTCATTGAAACGGCTGGATATGGACTATCTGGATCTGTATTTGACACATTGGGCGATCCCCGACACGTTCGAGGAAACCTACCGGGCGATCGAGCGGCTCTATGATGAAAAATTAATCCGTGCAGCTGGGGTATCCAACCATCAGCAGCATCACCTGGAGAAGATTTTGGGCAAGGCCAATACGAAACCGATGGTCAACCAGATCGAGTTGCATCCGCAATTGACGCAGGAGTCACTGCGCGAATTTTGTGCGGTACAAGACATTGCGGTCACTTCCTGGTCGCCGCTTGCGAGAGGGCGCCTGCTCGAAGATCCGGTGCTGTCGGAAATCGGCGAAAAGTACGGGAAATCCATCGCGCAGACCATCATTCGCTGGCATCTCCAGAATGACTTGATTGTCATCCCTAAATCGGTGACGCCGTCGCGCATCGTTGAAAATGCCGATGTTTTTGATTTTGAATTAAGTGAAGAAGAGATGAAACAGATTTCAGCGCTTAACCAGGATTGGCGCAGCGGAACCCATCCGGATGAAATCAAAGTTTAAGAAAAAAGGCCAGCGAATGGGTTCGCTGGCCTTTTGCTATTGTTTTGCTTCGATATCGATTTGCTGACCGGTAAATGGGTGTTTAAAAGCGATACGGAATGCGTGCAGGAAGTATTCGCCGTCTTCAGTCGGCGGCCCTCCGTACAATTCATCGCCGATGATCGGGTGTTTGACGTGCGATAAATGGGCGCGGATTTGATGCGTGCGCCCCGTCTCCAGAGTTAAATGAAGCAGGGAGCGGCCGTCTGCACGGTTGATGACCTGGTAATGGGTGACGGCGCTTTGCCCGTTCGGCGATACGCGGCGGCGCGTAGCGTGATGGCGGTCGCGGCCGAGCGGGAAGTCGAGCGTCCCGGATTGCCCGCGGACCAAGCCTTTGACGAGTGCTTCGTATTCACGCTGAACAAGCTTTTGTTCAACCATCCGGTCCATGACGTTTTTGGCGATCGGGTGTTTTGCCAATAGCAACACGCCGGAAGTGCCTTGGTCAAGCCGGTGGATATGTTCGATATATGAACCGCCGGATTGCTGGACGTAAGCCATCAAGCCGTTGATGAATGTATCATCCTGGTGGTTGTCGTTCGGGTGGGTGGCGAGCCCTTTTGGTTTATTGGCGATGATGAAGTGCTCATCTTCAAATAAAATCTCGGGTTCGATCGATGGGTTGGGCTGGTACGGCGACTCAGCTTGGGGAATCGTAACAGTCAATTCCGTCCCTTTGTCGAGCGGTTCCTGCCAGCGCGGTTCTGTGCCATCGGCTAGGCGGATGCCTTTGGCCATGCGCAGTTCGTGCACGGTCTTTTTGCCAAGGCCCCATTCGTTTTTCAATAAGTCCGTGACGGTCATGCCTTGTTCCGGAATTTGGTAAGTCCAATTCATCATACAGTCCTCCATAAAAACGGGATCATGCGCGCGGCACATGATCCCGTTTCAGTTTATTTTTTCACGACTTCCTGGAAAAATTGTTCGATATTCTCTTTCGGCTGTGCGCCTGTCCAGCGGGCAACTTCCTGCCCGTCTTCATAATGGACAAGTGTCGGTGTCGCTTCAAGTGCATAATCAGACCAGCCTTGCTCAAATTCGAGCAGGTTGTATTGAAGCACCTCGACATCCATATCATCTGCGACAGGCATCAAGATCGGTGTTGTCTGCTGGCAGAATTGGCAAGTCGGGCTGAAGAAATAGACAGTCGTCGGATCGCCGCTTTGGATCTGTTCGTTCACATCTTCCGGCAATGCGATGTTCTGGTAGTTTTCGTCATCGAGCTGATCGATGGTGGCCGGGTTCAAATCATCCGTGCCGTACGGGTTGTCTGCCAGTTTCTCGTCTTGCGATTGATTGGTCAAAAAGACGATCAAGGCAAAAATGGCAAGTACGACGCCGGCGATAATCAGCAATTTTTTCATCTTATTGTTCCTCCTTCAATGATTTCCACAGATAAACACTCGTTCCGGCAATCAAAGCGAATGCGATGAGCGCGAGAAACGGGATGGTGATGAATCCGAGGTAATTGATATATTCCCCTGTGCATGGGACTTGCCCGCATGACGGTGCGGAATCCGATAAGAACCGGAGTTTTTGGATGCCGTAATGATACAGCGAAACCGAGCCGCCGATGACGGACAGCACGAGCGAAGTCATTGCGATGCGCGGGTTTTTCTGCACATAGGCAACGCCGAGCACAAAGACGAGGGGATACATGAAGATGCGCTGCACCCAGCACAGCTCACACGGAATGTACCCGCGCACTTGGGAAAAATACAGCGAGCCAAGTGTCGCAACTAGGGACACCGCCCACATGAACAGCAAACTGTTTTCTTGACGCTTCGTCATCTTTTGTCCCTCTTTTCCGGAAAGCTTTCCTTTTGAAGTATAATTCTTAAAACCATACAAGTAAAATAATATCAACAACCGGGCGTATGGGCTATAATTAACTTTGAAACTTTTGTGAAGGAGCGCGGTAACGTGGCAGAACAATTCGATTTATCCCATTTTGAAAAAAGCATGATCATCCGTGAGATGAGCTATGCTGATATACCTGCCATTCTGGAAATGCAGCAGCTTTGCTTTCCGGGCATGGAACCTTGGAAAGAAGAGCAGCTCAGAAGCCATTTAGGCGTTTTTGCACAAGGGCAGATCGTCGCGGAACTTGACGGCAAAGTAATCGGCTCCTGCTCGAGCCTATTGATTAATTTTGATGAATACGATGACCGCCATACATGGGACGATGTCACAGACGGCGGCTATATAACGAACCATAACCAAGATGGCTATAATATGTACGGCATTGAAGTCATGGTGCATCCTGAATACCGCCGCATGCAAGTCGGGCAGCGTTTGTACGAAGCGCGCAAGGAACTCGCGCGTGAATTGAACTTGAAATCGATCATCATCGGCGGGCGCATCCCGAACTACCATAAACACGCAGACGAAATGTCGCCGCGTGAATACGTCGATTCGGTGTCACGCCATAAAATCTATGATCCGGTGCTGACGTTCCAATTGATGAACGGTTTCCAGCTCATGCGGATCAACCCAGGCTATTTGCAGGACGATAAAGCATCGGGCAAATACGCAACGCTTATGGAGTGGAACAATGTCGATTACAAACCGATCTCCAAGCGCCATTTCAAGACGAGTCTGCCTGTGCGGATCTGTGTCGTCCAATATTTGATGCGTGCCATCAATTCATTCGACGATTTGGCGAACCAGGTCGAGTACTTTGTCGACGTGGCCTCCGATGCGCATTCGGACTTCGTCGTGTTCCCGGAAATCTTCACGACGCAATTGATGTCGTTCTTGAATGAACCATCGCCGAGCCAAGCGGTCCGCAAACTGACGGAATTCACTCCTCAGTATATCGAGCTGTTCACGGATCTCGCCGTCCGCTATAACGTCAACATCATCGGCGGCTCGCATTTCGTTAAAGAAGAAGACGATGAGATTTACAACATCGCATATTTGTTCCGTCGCGATGGTTCAATCGATAAACAGTACAAGATCCATATCACGCCGAATGAACGTAAATGGTGGGGCATTTCAGCAGGCGACTCCGTGCGCGTCTTCGATACGGATTGCGGCAAGATCGCCATCCAGATCTGCTACGACATCGAGTTCCCGGAACTGGCCCGCATCGCCACCGATATGGGCGCCAATATCATATTCTCGCCGTTCTGTACGGAAGACCGCCAAGGCTATTTACGCGTGCGTTATTGTGCACAGGCCCGCGCAGTCGAGAACCAGATCTACACAGTCATTTCCGGAACGGTCGGAAACTTGCCGCAAACGGAAAACATGGATATCCAATATGCCCAGTCCGGCATCTTCGCGCCGTCTGATTTCGAATTTGCGCGTGATGGCATCGTCGGAGAGACCAATCCGAACCTGGAAATGGTGTTGATCGGGGATGTTGACCTTGAAATCCTCAGACGCCAACGCCAAGACGGCACTGTCAAGCAGTTGAAGGACCGCCGCCATGACGTCTACCGTGTTGAATATAAACAAGATTAACTTTAGCCGCTCCGAATCGGGGCGGCTTTTTTGCGGAAAATTTGGTAAACTGATAAGTAATTGGAGGGATGAACCATGACATGGAAACAGCGAATGCAAAAATGGCTCGGACACGAGGGGCTGGACGTGAACACGAAACAACAGCTGCAATTATTATCGGAAGACGAGCAGCTGGCAGAAGATGCGTTTTATCAGGACTTGGTGTTCGGAACAGGTGGGATGCGCGGTGAAATTGGACCAGGCACGAACCGCATGAACGTCTATACCGTCAGAAAAGCGTCAAAAGGCATTGCCGATTATATTGAAAGCTTCGGCGAAGAGGCGATGAAGCGTGGCGTGGCAATCGCGTTCGACAGCCGCCGCATGTCACCGGAGTTTGCCGAAGAAGCGGCGCGAACATTTGCTGCTGCGGGCATTCGTGCTTATGTATATGAAGCGGCGCGCACGACGCCGCAATTATCGTTCACGGTGCGCGAATTGAATGCCTTCATGGGCATCGTCATCACCGCAAGCCACAACCCGCCTGAATACAATGGCTATAAAGTATACGGCGAAGACGGCGCACAATTGGATTTGGAAGCGGCAGACCAGGTCATCGGATTTGTCAGCCGAGTGGAAGATGAACTAGCCATCCAAAATGAAGAATATGATTCCTCCTTATTGGAAATTCTCGGCGAACAGCTCGACCGCGCCTATATCGACCAAGTGTTGACGGTTCAGGAAACAAGTGTTGAGCCGATCAGCGTCGTCTTTACGCCGCTCCATGGGGCATCAGGCACGACCGTCCGCCGGGTTTTTGAGGAAGCAGGCTATAGCGGCATCAGCTATGTCGAAGAACAAATGGCGCCAGACGGTGAATTCCCGACGGTGGAATCACCGAACCCGGAAGAATCATCAGCGTTTGACCTTGCCCGAAAATACGGTGAAGAGCAGACCGCAGATCTATTGATTGCCATTGACCCGGACGGCGACCGCGTCGGAGCTGCGGTTTGGACCGGTACGCAATACGAATTGTTAACGGGCAACCAAACCGGCGGCATCTTGCTGGAATATTTATTGAGCCAGAAAAAAGCAAAAGGCGAACTGCCGGAAGACGGACGCATCTTTAAGACCATCGTCACTTCCGGATTCGGGGAAGCGGTCGCACAAAGCTACGGCATAGAGAGCGAAGACGTGTTGACAGGCTTTAAATTCATCGGCGAAAAATTGCGTGAAAATGATGCGCAGCACGAATTCACCTTCTTATTCGGCTACGAGGAAAGCTACGGCTATTTGATCCGCGATTTTGCGCGCGATAAAGACGCCGTGCAAGCGACATTGCTATTGGTCGAAGCGGCTGCCTTCTATAAGAAGCAAGGCAAAAATCTTTACGGCGTATTGAATGAATTATATGAACGCCACGGCTTCTACCGCGAATTGCTCGTTTCCGTGACGAAAAAAGGCATCGAAGGGGCACGTGAAATCACGCAGCTGCTCGACGGCTTGCGCACGGCGCCGCCACAATCCATTGCCGGCATCGCGGTCGAAAAAATCGAAGACTATGATAGCCGGACACGGACGCTTGTCGATATGGGGACGAGTGAAGCGATCGTCTTGCCGCAATCAAATGTCCTAAAATACTTCCTGTCGGATGGTTCGTGGGTCTGCGTGCGCCCAAGCGGCACCGAGCCGAAAGTGAAATACTATTTCGGCGTCAAAGCAGCAACCCAGCAGGAAAGCGACGAAAAGCTCGAACTATTGAAAGAATCATTTCTCGATATCGTTGCGAACCGCTGAAAAAGCTCCCCATAGAGGGAGCTTTTTCATTCGAAAGAATGAGGCAAACGCCGGTTCTTATGGTTACAATAGCAACTAGGAGGGATCAGCCCCATGGTGCCTGAACAGCATTCGGACGTCATTTTATTGAAAGAGATCGCGGAGTTGTTGAACGAAGAAACGAATATGGAGCGCATGCTCGGCGGTGCGATCGACAAGCTGCTGCAAAACTCCAATTTTGAAACGGCATGGATCTTTTTCATAGATGAAAAAGGCAAGCACAGACTTGTGGCACAAGCCAATTTGCCGGATGCCCTCGAGGAGCGGGACTGCCGCCATTTAACAAAAGGCGGCTGCTGGTGCGTCAAACGCTATCATGACGGCGATTTGGAAAAGGCGTCGAATATCATCGCCTGCCAGCGCATTGAAAACGCCAAAGCAGCACACGGGAAAATCGGTAATATTTCTCATCACGCGACTGTACCGCTCCAGTCAGGCAAGGAAAAGTTCGGCTTGCTCAATATTGCTGCGGCCGATACGGTGCGCTTTTCAAAAGACGAACTGGCCTTATTGGAATCGGTAGCATTCCAGATCGGATCCGCCATCAAGCGCATCGTCCTGACCAAACAAGAACAAGAGCTGGCACTCGTCAAAGAGCGCAATAGGCTCGCGCGGGATTTGCACGATTCCGTCAACCAGCTGTTATTCTCGGTCACGTTGACGGCGAGGGGCGGCATCGAAATGGCGGAAGACGAAGCGCAAAAGAGCACGTTCCGGGACATCCAGCATCTCAGCCAGGAAGCGCTCAACGAAATGAGGGCGTTGATTTGGCAATTGCGGCCGAAAGGGCTGGAGAGCGGCTTGATCGATGCGATCAAAGCGTACGGGGAAATGCTCGGGCTGTCGATGGAAACGAAAGTGACCGGCGTGATCCAATTGCCGTCGCGTACAGAAGAAACCTTATTTCGCATTGCGCAGGAAGCATTGAATAATGTGCGCAAGCATGCGGGCACAAGCGCTGCCCAAATCTATGTGACGATTACACCGACAGATGTCTTATTGGTCATTAAAGACGAAGGGCTCGGTTTTTCCCCTGCACACGGCACGATCCCGTCGATCGGCATACAGAGCATTCGCGATCGGGCGAAAGCAGAAGGCGGCACTGCCGATTGGTCCAGCGAATTAAGCAAAGGAACGGAAATCCTTGTCCGGATTCCGTATTAAAGGAGTGGCAAGATGAGAGTATTGATTGCGGATGACCATCACGTAGTAAGAAGAGGATTGCTGTTTTTCCTGAAAACCCAAAAAGACATTGAAGTGGTCGGGGAGGCTGCGAATGGCGTCGAAGCTGTCGAGATGGCAGGCGAGCTGCAGCCGGATATCGTCTTGATGGATCTGGTCATGCCTGAAATGGACGGCATCCAGGCAACTCGGAAAATCAAAGAGTCTTATCCGGATATCATTGTGTTGATGCTCACGAGCTTTTCCGACCGCGACCACATCCTTCCGGCGATCGAAGCAGGAGCGGCAGGCTATCAGTTGAAAGATATCGAACCGGACGAATTGGTGGAGTCGCTGCGCAGCTTGATGCGCGGGGAGAATACGCTGCATCCGAAAGCTTCGTCGGAATTGGCGAAAGCGCCGGAAGACCCGCCGCCGCACGTTCTCCATCCTTTAACGCCAAGGGAAGCGGAAGTGCTCGCGGAGCTGACCAAAGGGAAAAGCAACCGGGAAGTGGCGTCTGCTTTGTTCGTGACCGAGAAGACGGTGAAAACGCATATTTCCAATATCTTCATCAAACTCGAAGTCCAGGACCGGACGCAAGCGGCGCTTTACGCCGTCAAGCATGGGTTGACGGAATACGCCAATTGAATGGAACTAGAAAAAGACTGCCGGATGGAAATCCGGCAGTCTTTTATCTTTTCTTGACGGGGCGGCTGCGGTATTCTTTCGTGCGCTGTTTCCATACTGCGCGTTCTGCTTGTTGTTTGGCAGCATCACTTTTTCGTTCGATATAGTCGAGCTCACGCAGTAATTTTAAATAGCTTTCATAGCGCTCTTCCGGCAATTCGCCGGAAGTAAGAGCGGATTGGATGCGGCAGCCCGGTTCTTGTTGGTGGCTGCAATCGCGGAAACGGCATTCGGCCGCGAAGCCCGTGATGTCCTGGAAGCTTGCATCAAGCCCGTCGGCGGAATCGGCAAGCTGGAATTCGCGCATGCCCGGCGTATCGATCAATAAACCGCCGCCTGGCAGCAGCACCAGTTCGCGGTGTGTCGTCGTATGGCGGCCTTTGCTGTCGTCTTCCCGGATGTCCTGCACCGCCATTTTATCGCTATGGGTCAGGGCGTTGATGAGCGATGATTTTCCGACGCCCGAAGAACCGAGCAGCGCGCCGGTTTTGCCATCCGTTAAATAGCGATTGAAGGCGTCCATGCCAGCACCAGTCAAAGCTGAAACGGCAAACACATCGACACCAAATGCAGTAGCGGCGACTTCTTTCAAGTAAACTGCCGGGTCTTCGCATTGATCGCTTTTTGTCAGCACGACGACCGGCATGGCGCCTGAATCCCAAGCTGCGACCATATAGCGTTCAAGGCGCCGGACATTAAAATCGTGATTGAGCGACATGACCAGAAAGACGTAGTCGAGATTGACGGCGATGGTCTGCATCTCGGACGTTTCCCCTGCCGCTTTTCGGGCGAAGCGCGAACTTCTTGGCAGCAGCTGGTGGATGATGCCTTTGTCTTCTCCAGGCATTTGTTCCAGTGCCACCCAATCTCCGACGCTCGGGAATTCATCGCGACTGTGGCTATGGCGGTAATTTCCGGATAAAGTGGCCGGCCATTCACCGAAATCGGTCATGACGCGGTAGCCGCTCTTATGTTCGAGAATGACGCGGCCCGGTATTTTCTGTTCAGGCAATGCTTGTTGGAATGATTCATTCCATCCGTATTGTTTGATAATCGACAATGTAACTTCCTCCTATAAAATGCATAATAAAAACCATGGCTGCAATAATGCCTGCCATGGTCTCCGCGCATAGGAAAGAAGCGTATCGTCAGCGATACACAGAGGGAGACATCATAGCAAACATCATTAAGTTGCGGGTTGCACGAACTGAAATTGTCACCATACTGCCTCACCTCTTTCCATAAGTTAAGATAATGATAAGCGCAATTGAAGTGAAGGTCAATAATTTTTTGAGAGTATTTTGACAATATTCCGACGAGTGAAAGCGTTTATTCCATAAGTGTCCGAAAATGCTATAGTAGGTAAGCGACTTTGCTGTCGGTGTGGAGTGCCGTACAACCAGCGTTTGCCCCAAATGGAATAGGGGAACAAGTGACTATTTTTTTAGGGGGGGGGAAGTTATGAAAAAGATTCTTTACAATTGGCGGGAAAAATTATGGGTGACGCCAGCTCTCTACAGCTTCCTTGCCGTGTTATTATCCATTGGATTTTTTTATGTGGATTTATTGGTCATTCGGCAATACCGTGAATTCATTCCGGATATCCTGCTGACCAATGTACAATTGGCCCAAACGATCATGGGCGCGCTCGCCGGTGCGTTGTTGACGATGACGACGTTTACGTTTTCCACGATTCTCGTCGTGCTGACGATGTATTCTTCCCAATTTTCACCGAGGACATTGAAGAATTTTGTCCACGACCGCCTGACATGGCGCGTGCTCGGTGTCTTCTTGGGCGGTTTCATCTATAACACGTTGTCTTTATTGTTCATGCGCGACGCCCTTTATACGCATGACGTCATTTCCACTTTTGTTGGGATCGTCATTGCGTTTATCTGTTTGGCGACGTTTGCATATTTTATCCATCACATAGCAACGAACGTGCAGGTGGAGAAGTTGATCGAGGAACTTGAAGAAGATACGGAGCGCATCATCGATACGTATAGTGAAAAACAACAGCAGGAAATGGAGATTGAAACAGAGTGGAATCCCGACGGCTTCGCGGAAACCATCCTGGCAGAAAATGATGGGTATATCCAATTCCTGTATTTCGATAAATTGACGGAGTATGCGGTGGAGCACGACCTGGAAGTTGAAATTTTCCACGGCATCGGTTCGTATGTCCATGAGAATACGCCGTTATTCCGCGTGTACCAACGACAGCAAGAAGACATCGATCTTCGCCGCTTTATCACGATCGGCACGGAGCGGACGACGGACCAGGATCTCGATTTTGCTATTCAGAAAATGGTCGAAGTGGCGCTGCGGGCGATTTCCCCAGGCATCAACGACCCGAATACAGCGAATGGCATCATCATCCGGATCGGGCGGCTGCTCGGAAAGATAAGCCATCTCGAGACCGGAGCCATCACCATCCGGGACGAAGAGCAAAGAGGCCGCGTGCGCTATCCGTTCTTCACATTCCCGCATTTTCTTTACCTGACGTTCCATCAACTGATCCATTACGGAAAAGAAGATGTATCAGTTGTGGCCGCTATCCTTGAATCTTTGACAAACGCTGCGCAATTATCGGATGCGGCGAATCACGAGGCCATTTGGGAAACACAGCTGCACGTGCTTGAACATTTGAAGGGTTCGCCCTTTAAACGTCTGGACCGCAGATACATCCAAGGGAAATTGGATGCGCTGGCAAAAGCGGTGGATCGTCGTCCGGCTTTGCTCAGCGATTACCTGCTGGAGCAGGAAGCATGATGAGCACCAGCATCTGATGGTTCATGGTGCTGCCTGTAAAGGAGGGACTTATGCAAAACCTGCAATTATTTGAAGGCATCGGTGTTCTGAGAAATTTATCGGTCATTGAGTTTTTCTTGTTCTTTGTTTATTTATTGTTGATACTCATCGGAAAATGGATTGCCCAAGCCGTGCTGAAACGGATCGTGACGCATGACGGTTATCAGGAGCGGATTTATCCGATTCTCGAAGATATTCTGAATTGGGTCGCCTTATACGGCAGCATTATGCTATTCCTGTTTTATTTCGGGCAGGAAGAATGGCTGACGACGCCTTTTTATGAAACGGAAGGGGTCGGCGTCTCCATTTTGCTGATCGTCGTCGCCATCATGATCGTCACGTTTTCGAGCCGCGTCGTCAAGGCGTTTAATAGTTTTGTCATGCCTTATGTCTATGGCCAGTTCGATGTGGAGCTGGGCATGAGCTATACGATCAACCGGCTCATTTACTACGCCGTGATGTTTCTGGCGATTGCGGTCAGTTTTACAATCGTCGGGCTGGACCTGCGGGCAGTAGGCATTGTCTTCAGTGTGCTCGGGATCGGCATCGGTTTCGGTGTCCGCAACATCGCCGCAAACTTTGTCTCGGGCATAATCATTTTATTTGAACGGCCGATGGAAGTCGGTGAAATGGTCGAAATCGACAAGAAAATCGGGCGCATCACGAAAATCAAATTGCGCTCGACGATCGTCGAAACCTCCAAAGACGGGACGCTTGTTGTGCCGAACCAGTATTTTATCGAGCAAATCGTCAAGAACCGCTCGGGGGCAAGGCTGTTCGCTCGTGTGGTCGTCAGTGTCGAGTACGGCTGTGATACGGAATTGGTCTCAGAATTACTGGTGCAGGCAGCGGAACGCGAAATCACAAAAGTCGACGGTGTACCTGATGAAAAGCCTGACGCCCAGTTCATCGATTTCCGCAATTCCTCGATGGATTTCCAAGTGGAAGCGCGCGTCTTGAACGTCGAAATGAAAGACCGCTTAGAAAGTCGGATCCGCCATGGCATCGCTGCCTTGTTTGTAGAACACGGCATTCGCCTTGCGTCTTTACCAGGCGAAAGAACGGAATAAAAGTAAGAAAAAACGCCTGATCTCAGAAGATCAGGCGTTTTTCTCTGTTATTGTGCTTGGATACGGGTGAATTCACCACCTGCCGCTTCGACGCGGTGAACTAAGTCGTTGTGCATTTCAAAAATCCGGCCGCTGGAGAATTCGATCATGTCGCCGTCGCGGAAATAATAGGCGACCGACTCGATCGAATTGGTCCCGTCTTGTTTTTGAAGCCGTTCTTCGACCCTTTCAAACTCTTCCCATGTATAGCTAGAGGAAGTGAAGGAGAGAGGCGGGTTGTACGTGAAGCCGTCATTGGTCATATAGTAATAATCACCGAGAGAAAAAGCGATCGACACGAGCCCGATGACGGCAACAGCGCCAGACAATAGCCAGGATTTCAAGGGCCGTTCGATCAGTGCTGCGATGAACAATGAGGCCGCTAGCAATACCATGCCCACACCGCCAAGCACGAGCGACCAGAACGACGTGCCGACGATTTCTGCCTCCGGTGTGATGGTGACGACTTTTGCCGGGTAGAACACGGCAGCTGGAACAAATAAAGCGGAAATAAGCAGAATGATGCCGAACGTAACCAAAATGATTTTTTTCTGATCGTAAAAATCAACCATCCTCTTCGTCCTCCTCTATCGAGTAATCCGGTTCTATATGTACGAGGACGACGCAATTTGGTTTCACTTTCTGGATTTTCCGTTCAATTTCTTCGGTGATCCAATGGCTTTCGACCACATTCAAATAAGGCGCGACGCTGACGGTCAAGTCGATGAACATGACATTTCCATGTGTGCGCCCTTTGAAATCGCGCAGATCCAGTACGCCCGGCACGCGTCGAATGACAACCGAAAGCGATTCGACGGCTTCTTCATCAAACGCGTCGGTCAAGGTCAACACCGATTCGCGGAAAATATCCAAAGCCGTTTTGATGATGATGAGCCCGACGAGAAAAGCAGTGATCGAATCGATCAGCGGTGCCCCGAAGATGGCCCCGATGATGCCGATTCCGGCGCCGATGCTGACAAGCGCATCCGAACGATTATCGTAGGCAGCGGCCCGGACGGCTGAACTTTTAATTTCGCGGCTCAACTTCAAGTTATAGCGGTAAACGCCATACATGATGGCTGCCGAGAAAAACGCGACGACAGCGGTCAATGGGGAAGGCGGTTCGAGAGAAGGATTGAACACCGTCTTCACTGAATTCAACAGCACTTGAAGGCCGATGACAGCCATAATGAACGACGCCAATAGGGAAGCGATGGTCTCTGCTTTCAAATGGCCGTAGTGATGGTTGTCATCCGGCGGTTTTTGAGAAATCCTCAATCCGATCAGCACAGCGACGGAAGCGACGATGTCGGTAACATTGTTCAATCCGTCAGCCTTTAGCGCTTCAGAGCCGCCCCAAAACCCGACGCCGAGTTTGAGGGCGCTTAAAAACAGGTAAGCCCCGATGCTGAGCCAGGCGCCTTTTTCTCCTTTGCGGAGATTATCGTATAATTCCATTGCAATTCATCTCCAGATTGGATTGTGGGGAAAACGGAAACGACCCTCCAAAGAGGGCCGTATCGCAAATACTATTATACAGGAAGATCTTCAGCAGGTGCTTTTTGAACTTCTAAATAAAGGATATGATGGCCGTCGACTTCTTGGATGCGGAATTCATAGCCTTGTTCGATAATTTTCTGGCCTTCGACTGCATCGAAATGCATGTCCATAAACCAGCCTCCAATCGTATCGATGTCTTCCTCGTCGATGTGAATCCCCAGAATGGCGTTCACGGTATCAAGCAATAATTTGGCGTTGAAAATATAATGGTCTTCGCCGAGCTTTTGGACGTCCGGCGCTTCGTCGACGTCGAACTCATCCTGGATATCGCCGACGATTTCTTCGAGTATATCTTCAATGGTGACAAGCCCCGAAGTACCGCCGTATTCATCGCGCAAAATGGCCATATGGATGCGTTCACGCTGAATTTTTAATAATAGTTCATTAACCGGCATTGTTTCGATGACTTGGATGACCGGCTGGATAAACGCGGACACCGGCAAATTCCCGGTGTCGCGGTTTTTCACGTAAGCGCTTAATAAATGTTTCATATTGACGACGCCGAGGACATGGTCTTTGCCGCCGTCCGTAATCGGATAGCGCGTGAATTGCTCGATTCCGTCCAATGTAAATACTTCGCGCAAACTGACATCATGGGCGATCGTGCTCATTTCCATCCGCGGAACCATGATTTCTTTGGCGATGCGCTCATCGAATTCGAAGATGCGGTTGACGTAATCAAATTCAGATACATTGATTTCACCGCTTTTCAGGCTTTCGGATAACAGCAATTTCAATTCTTCTTCGGTATGGCCCATTTCGCTGCGTGATAATTTTGGATGCCAAACAAAGCCGATATCAAGCGGGCGATGGCGCTGAATAGGAAAATGAATGGAAATAAAAGGGCATAAGCAAAGTAAGCGGTTTAGCAAGCAAGAGAATGACCTGTTCCGGATTGCGGATGGCAAAGGTCTTTCGGAAACAGCTCCCCGAATATGACTAATAGCAAAGCTACCGCCAGAAATGCCGCCAAAAGCTTATCCATCCAGCGCTTGCTGCTGGGAATCCGAGATTTTCGGCAATGGGCTGCACCGTTTCCTGTACGAGCGCGTGGCCAACCCAGCCGAGCCCAAGTACCGATAAGGCGATGCCCACTTGGCAGGCGAATAGATACGTATCGGCCTGCCCCGCAATTTTCACGGCGGCTTGTGCTTGTTTTTATTATTGGCAATCGATTCATCAAGACGTGCCGTGCGGATATTGACGATGGCGTATTCGCATGCAGAAAAGAATGCGGCAGAACCGATCAAAGCGGCGATCGCCGCAATTCGTAAAAGGTATGTCCAAATGACTCCTTTGCGCCGGTCCTGTTAAGGAAGGACGCAAAGTTTGCACCTCCTGAAAATGAAAGATGGTAGAAATGAAGACGATTCCGCTAGCAAATGCATGGCATATTCATGGGTGGGATCGGACCCTTTGTGGCAGGTAAAGCTTTTAAAAGTATACCACCAAAAGACTAATTATTCAGTAAAAATATTTACATGGATTTAATATTGAAACATATAAGCAAACCGTTATGATAGAGAAGAATCCAAAGAGAAAGGAGATGGATAGTGAATCGAAAAGAACGCTGGATGGAAATCCTGAAAGCCTCGACCAAGCTAGGCTTGACCTCGTTTGGCGGGCCAGCTGCCCATATCGGCTATTTCCGGGATGAATATGTACATAGAAGAAAATGGTTAGACGATAAAGCGTATGCAGACTTGGTGGCATTGTGCCAATTCTTGCCGGGTCCTGCAAGTTCACAAGTCGGCATCTCGATCGGCATGCTGCGCGGAGGGATTATGGGCGGATTTTATCCTGGCTCGGGTTTACTTTGCCTTCTGTCGTCGCCTTGATGATTTTCGCCATGCTGATCAGCAGCGGTTCGGTCGACATTGCTTGGCTGCAAGGCTTGAAGATCGTCGCAGTGGCGGTCGTCGCGCATGCCTTGCTCGGCATGGGGAAATCATTGACACCGGATGTTCAGCGGTTGATGATCGCCTTTGGTGCGGCCATCGCCATTTTGCTGGTGCCGACTGCCTGGGCGCAAATCGTCGTCATTCTATTGACAGGCGTCATCGGGTTTTATTGTACCGGAGAGAACAAGCGCCTGAGGCCGTCAAGCTCGCCTTGACCTTCGGCAAAAGACCGGTCTCGCCGCGTGGGGGATTTTCGGGGCATTGCTGATCGGCTTGCCTCTTATGCGCCCGTTCATCGAATCGAGCGCATTCGCGATTTTTGATATTTTCTACCGTGTCGGTGCGATCGTCTTTGGCGGGGGCCATGTTGTCTTGCCAATGCTCGAGCGTGAAGTCGTGCCTGAATGGATGACGGCAGACGCCTTCATCGCCGGATACGGTGCAGCACAGGCTGTTCCGGGGCCATTGTTTACTTTGTCTGCTTATTTGGGTCAATTGATGAACGGGGCTGGCGGCGTATTGATCGCCGTCATCGCGATGTTCTTGCCTTCATTCCTATTGGTCATCGGGACCTTGCCGTTTTGGAGCGTCATCCGCACGAAGCCTGGCATTCAAGCAGCCTTAAAAGGCATCAATGCAGGCGTTGTCGGCATTTTGCTTGCGGCGCTGTATGATCCGGTTTTCACCTCCGCCATTCAAGGGCCGGTTGACTTCGCCATTGCGATTGCCGCCTTCGGAATGTTAGTCTATTTGAAACTGGCTCCGTGGAAAGTCGTCTTGATTACGGCGCTTCTCGGTGCGCTGGCTTATGCTCTATAGAAATGGAGAGATGAGATTTGAATACGGCAATGCAGAAAGACCAACAAGATCCGTTAGCTAAATTCAAAGAACAGTTTTTTGTAGAACCAGGAACCATTTACATGGACGGGAATTCACTCGGCCTGATGTCAAAGCGTGCTGAAGCAAAGCTGGTTGCGCTTATGGATAGCTGGAAACAATTCGGCATCGAAGGCTGGACAGAAGGCGAGCATCCGTGGTTTACGCTGGCAGAGACGCTGAGCGAAAAAGCGGCGCCTTTGTTCGGGGCAGAAGCACATGAAGTGATGGTCACCGGCTCGATCACGTCGAATATCCACCAGATGCTGTCGACGGTCTATGCGCCGACAGATGAGCGTTATGTCATTTTGGTCGACGAGCTGAATTTTCCGTCTGACATTTATGCAGTAGAGAGCCATTTGCGCCTGCGCGGGCAAGATCCGGCAATCGCAATGCGCAAAGTACCAAGCCGCGACGGCTATACGCTCGAGCTGGAAGATATTTTAGCGGAAATGAAAGACGATGTTGCGGTCCTGTTGCTGCCGTCGGTTCTTTACCGAAGCGGGCAATTGCTGCCGATCCGTGAGATTACGCAAGCTGCACACAAGCACAACATCATCGCGGGATTCGACTTGGCTCACTCGGCAGGCGCCATGCCGCATAATTTGCATGCGGACGGCGTGGATTTCGCTGTGTGGTGCCATTATAAATACATGAATTCCGGTCCGGGCGGAACAGGCGGCTTGTATTTGCATGAGCGCCATCACGATTTGAATCCTGGAATAGCTGGCTGGTTCGGTTCGGACAAGGCGAAGCAATTCGACATGGACCATAGTTTCACGAAGGCTGAAGGCGCCGGTGCTTATCAGGTCGGCACGCCGAATATTTTCAGCATGGCACCGCTGATTGGCAGCCTGGAATTATTCGAAGAAGCAGGGATCGGTGAGATCCGCAACAAATCGCTGGAGTTGACGGCTATGCTGCGCGAAAGGCTTGCGGCTCTTGTGCCTTCTTTAATAGACGTCACGCCAAAAGCGGATGGACAGCGCGGAGGCCATATCGCACTCGCGCATCCTGAAGCGGCGCGCATCTGCAAAGCGTTGAAAAAAGCAGGAATCGTCCCGGATTTCCGTGCGCCGGATATTATCCGCCTTGCGCCGATCGCTTTCTACACGAGCTTTGAAGATGTAGAGAAAGTAGCGCTCGCCTTGCAGGATATTATCGAGCACGAACTTTATAAAGAATTCAGCAACGAACGAAATGTGGTGGCCTAAATGGCAAAATCGATCATAGACATTTCGATGGCGCTGGACAGTTCTACTCCGGAATGGCCGGGGGATACGCCGTTTTCCTATCGCTTATCGGTCACGAAACAGCAAAGCGGTTCGGTGAATATCGGCGAACTCAGCTCAAGCACGCATATTGGCACGCATATTGACGCGCCGTTCCATTATGATGAAAATGGCTTGAAGACTGACGAATTGCCGCTTGAGGTATATTTGACGACAGCCCAAGTGATGGACGTGTCAGGTCTGGAACAAGTGCAGCTGGATGATCTGGATGAGCTCGTGCAAGGTGTCAATGCGGTCCTGTTGAAGACGGCAGCGTGGCAAGACCGCAGCGCGTTTCCTGGAGCTTGGCCGGTATTCGACCCGGCGATCGCCGAATGGATGAAAGACAAGGGCATCCGGCTGCTCGGTGTCGATGTACCGTCTGTCGATCCTGAGACGAGCAAGGAGCTGCCGATGCATCACGCAATGAACCGCAATCAACGTTTCATCTTGGAAGGCATCGTATTGGATGATGTCGCGGCGGGTGTCTACGAACTGGCTGCATTGCCTTTGAAGATCCGCGGCGGGGAAGGCAGCCCTGTTCGTGCAGTGCTGTATAAAGAATAAAGAAAAGGCCGACAAGTCCATTTTGACTTGTCGGCCTTTTCTTTATATTTTTCACTGTGCATATTGTGATCTGAGAAACGGTTCCATTTCCTTGATATTCATCGCGATGGCATCGCAGACTTCCTGATATAAAGCCCATTTTCGTTATTGTCCGTGCTGCGGATTTCAGGGTTTGGGATATCCCAGCGCACCAATTTCTGCATCGGCAAATCGTCCGGTATATCAGCTTGTTCGAATTCCCCGTCATGCAGGGCGATGATCAAATCCGCCTGTTTCACTTCGTCCGGATTATATACGCGCTGCTCGACTGGCGGAATCTCCAAGATGATCTCTTTTAGCACTTCTATCGGAATGTCGTTGAAAGATGGTTGGTTCCATGCCGCACTTCTGATGTCCCAGTCCGGCAGCATTAAGCGGCTCGCCCAAATTTCAGCCATCAGCCCGCGATGTTGATGTGATGATAGAAAATATACAGTATGTCTCGGCATGGCTGACCCCTTCTTCCTTTCTTTATTTTCCAGCTGGTTTAATTAGTATTCTTTACCCATGTAGGGAATCTGGCAAACAGATAAATATATGATATTCATTTAATTATGTCAAAATATGTCATAAAATAAACATCCCCTCAGGATGGGGGAGTCCACATCCTAGGGGGATCATTTCACCACAAGAACGGTAGAATTGGAATCTTTGATCAGCTTGCTGCTGACAGAACCGACGAAAAATTTCTGCAATCCGGATTTCCCGCTGTTGCCGACAATCAATAGATCGATGTTCTGCTCGTCTATAAATCCGGTGATCGTCTTGATGACCGGGCCTTCAAGCGCCAAAACAGACGCTTCGGCGTTTTTGGCGTCGAGCTGCTGTTGAATGGAGTTGTGCATATGCTTCGAGTATTCCGAAGCACGGGCTGTATCCAATTCCGGCGGCGGCCGGTAGCCATCATCGCCGATTCCCTGCGGCATGAATTGTGCATACGAACTGTCTACATTTGCTGAAGTCACTGGTGCTGAAGCATGTCCTACATCCATATAGCCTGTGCGTTCCTGCGCTTCTTCGTTGACGTAGATGACTGTCAGCTTGGAGCCTGGAAGAATCTTGGAAAGTTCTATGCCTTTGTCCAGTGCCAGCCGGCTGCCCTCCGACCCGCCATATGCGATTGCAATATTCTTATACATTTCTTTCACCGCCTCAATTTGCTGTTATTCTTTTGTTCCCCCAAATATTGTAGTTGCAAACCTTTCGGGCACAACTGGCGGTAGCTGGGGGAGCGGCAGTACGACTTTTGGCTGAATTGTCATTTCAGTTCAAAATAGCTTGACAATTCAAAAAAACGAGTGGTACTCTTGAACTAACAAATATATGGAAAAGGAGGTTTGGACAATGAAAAAAATTCAAAAGGCGTTAAAAACCAATTGCATAGCATTGCCAGGCACTCCGATGATTTTTAATTGCTATTTACTTCGTAACTAGAAATATTCGGGTTGGGTCTGTGCATCCAGTCCTATTTTCAAGAGCGCATGCCTGAAAACAGGTATGCGCTCTTTTTGTGTGGTTTAAACAGCCTGGCTGCTTAAATAAATAATCGAAACTAAGGGAGAGAAGCATTATGGAAAAGCCTCATGTGAAAAAAGCACTCATCAAGGAATCGCTTGAAGGCGATTAGCCAAACTGAAAATGGAAAGGAGGCGTAATGTATGTTTGATGTTTTATGGAAATTGAAATGGTTTTTTAAAGAAAACTGGCTGCGCTATACAATCGCAGTGGTGCTCTTATTTGTAGCGAATATTCTCGAGATCGTCCCGCCTTGGCTGATCGGGGTGGCCATCGATGCCATCGCCCAGCAGGAGCTGACGGGTGATCTGCTCTGGCAGTATGTCGTCGTTTTACTTGTCGCGATGGTGCTGGCTTATGTCATCAATTTCATCTGGCAATACCAATTGTTCGGCGGGGCTTATGTCATCGAACGGCAATTGCGCTCAAGCCTGATGGGGCATTTCCTCAAGATGACGCCGACATTCTATGAGAAGAACCGGACGGGGGATTTGATGGCCCGTTCGACCAATGATTTAAAGGCGATTTCCGAGACGGCAGGATTTGGGATCTTGACACTTGTCGACTCGACTTTATACATGGCGACGATCATCGTGGCGATGGGGATTCTCGTGTCATGGGAATTGACCTTTTTAGCCATTTTGCCATTGCCGGTTCTCGCGATTGTCGTCCAATTGCTCGGCAAGAAAATCCACGAGCGCTACACGTTGGCACAGGATGCATTCGGGGATATGAACGACAGCGTCTTGGAATCGGTCGGTGGCGTCCGCGTCGTTCGGGCATATGTGCAGGAACGTTCATCTGAAAAGGAATTCCAAGACATGACGCAAGATGTTTACGAAAAGAACATGGCGGTCGAGCGCATCGATGCGCTGTTCGCGCCGGTCACGAAAGTGCTGACAGGCATCAGTTATGTCATCGGACTCGGTTATGGCGCGTTTCTTGTTTCCGAAGGGACGATGACTTTGGGCGATTTGGTTGCCTTTAACGTTTACCTCGGCATGATCGTCTGGCCGATGTTTGCGATCGGTGAATTGATCAATATCCTGCAGCGCGGCAATGCATCGATCGACCGCGTCAATGAAACTTTGGATTACGAAGAAGACGTGGTTGACCCGAAAACGACAAAAGAAACCGGGCATCCGGAGCGCATCGGCTTCCGTGATTTCGGTTTCACATATCCACAGTCGACATCGATCAACCTTCAAGGCATCAATTTATCGATGAACAGCGGGCAGACGCTCGGCATCGTCGGCAAGACGGGAAGCGGCAAAACGACATTCGTCAAACAGCTTCTGAAGGAATACCCGACAGGTGAAGGTTCCTTGACGATGAACGGCATCGAAATCAACGAACTAAGCAAAGCGCAATTGCGCGATTGGGTCGGCTATGTCCCGCAGGATCACGTCCTATTTTCACGGACCATTCTGGAGAACATCCTGTTTGGAAAAGCGGATGCGACGGAAGAGGAAGTGTCCCAGGCCATCAAGCTGTCCTATTTCGAAAAAGATTTGGCAATGTTGCCAAACGGCCTGGAAACACTGGTCGGCGAAAAAGGCGTCGCGCTTTCAGGGGGGCAAAAGCAGCGCATTTCGATCGCACGGGCGATTATCAAAAATCCGGAAATCCTCATTTTGGATGATTCCCTCTCGGCAGTTGATGCCAAGACGGAAGCCAAAATCATCGAGAACATCCAACGCGAACGGGCAGGCAAGACGACGATCATCACGACGCACCGATTGTCTGCCATCAAACACGCCGATTGGATCGTCGTGCTGGATGATGGGCGCATCATCGAAGAAGGTACGCACGAGCAATTAGTGGCAAAACAAGGCTGGTATCATGAACAATTCCTCCGCCAGCAAATCGGGGAGGTGCAATAAGATGGGAACAGGAAAACGATTAACGAATTACGCATTGCAATTCAAGGGCGTCATCATCTGGGGCTTGGTGTTCCTTGCGGTGGCGGTGGCCGCCGATTTGGCAGCGCCTTTGATTGCCATGGAAATCATCGATGAACACATCTCGGGTGCCGGGGAAATCGAATTCGGCCCGATCGCACAGCTTTTGGCCTTATTCTTCGGCTTATCGGTCGTCACGGCAGTGTTCCGCTATTTGCAGTATATCTTGCTGCAAAAAGGCGCGAACCGGGTCATCCGTAAAATGAGGACCGATGTCTTTGAACATGTCCAACGTTTGCCGATCAGCTATTTCGATAATTTGCCGGCAGGGAAAGTGGTCGCGCGCATCACCAACGACACCGAAGCGATCCGTGAGTTATTCGTCACGGTGCTTGCGCAATTCGCGACAAGCTTCATGTATATGGCAGGGATATATGCTGCCCTTTTCTATCTGGATTGGCGCATGGCGGCGATTGCCTTCGTGCTCGTGCCGCTATTGTATGGATGGATGCTCATTTACCGGAAGTATGCTTCGAACTTCAATCATGTCGTCCGTGAAAAAGTCAGTGAGATGAATGCCATGATCAATGAATCGATCCAGGGCATGAGCATCATCCAGGCGTTCCGGCGCGAGAAGCAGATGAAAGGCGAATTTGAAGAGCTCAACCAAAAGCATTTCAAATTCCAGCAGAAATTATTGGTGCTAGAAGCAGCCGCTTCGCATAATATGGTCGGCGTCTTGCGCTCGATGATTTTCGTTCTATTCATCTGGTATTTCGGCGGTGCTTCGATGAGCGGCAACACGGTAGTGACGGTCGGCGTCCTGTATGCATTCGTCGACTACATCATCCGGCTGTTCAATCCGATCAGCGGCATCGTCAACCAATTCAGCCGTCTGGAACAATCACTCGTGGCAGCTGAGCGTGTGTTCCGCTTGCTCGACCGTCCCGGTGAACCGGTCAACGACGAACGGGTCGAACGCTACCAAGGCAATGTGAGCTTTGAGCATGTATGGTTTGCGTATAAAGATGAAGACTATGTACTGAAGGATTTATCATTTGAAGCGAAGCAAGGGGAGACTGTCGCACTTGTCGGCCATACAGGATCAGGGAAAAGTTCAATCATGAATTTGCTGTTCCGTTTTTACGACGCGACAAAAGGGCAGATTTTAATCGACGGCGTCAATGTCAATGATCTGCCAAGGCAGGCAGTGCGTGAACACATGGGCATTGTGCTGCAGGATCCATATTTGTTCACCGGAACAATTGAATCCAATATCACGCTCGGAGACGAACGCGTCAGCCGTGAAAAAGCGGAAGCGGCACTTGCGGCGGTCGGCGGCGAGCGGGTCACCAAGCATTTGCCGAATGGCATCGATGAGCCCGTAGTGGAAAAAGGCAGCACGCTTTCTTCCGGACAGCGCCAGCTCGTGTCATTTGCACGGGCGCTCGCATTCGATCCAGCGATTTTGATCCTGGACGAAGCGACGTCGAATATCGACACCGAGACAGAGGAAATCATCCAGCATGCGATGGATGTATTAAAGAAAGGCCGGACGACGTTCATCATCGCCCACCGTCTGTCGACCATCAAGAATGCAGACCGCATCTTGGTGCTCGACCGGGGCGAAATCGCTGAATCCGGCACGCATGATCAATTGATGGATCATGATGGCATCTACCGCCAGATGTATCGCATCCAATCAGGGATGGCTTCTACCCAGAACGTTGGGTAAGGGGCCACCCCTTTTTTTCTTTTTAGGGGAAGCAATACGCTATTGTTGTGAAACCGGCGGCTCTATCTTTATAATATAGCTACGGCTCATGGCATAAATGAAAAAAGCGCCGGAACTTTCCCGGCGCTTCAGTCGTATACATGATAGAGCATCAGCTCATGGACCATTTTCTTGATGGCTTCCTCGTCCTGAGGCGGCGCGGATTGCCAAACAATCGAGCCATCCGGATGATACTCGCCGCGAATGCGTTCATTGCGGTAAAAGAATGAGATGTTCCAGCCGGGAAGCCGGCTGTCCTCGAACATCGGCTTGAATTTAAAATGCTGCAGCATCGGAATCCCCCTTTGATCGTCTCTTTCCATTATAGGGGAAGCGGCGCAATAGACAAAGAAGAAATGAGTGACCTTAGTTGAATATTCTACTGACATTAGTGCTGATGGCGCTGATCGGTGCCTTGATCGGCGGCATGACCAACCATTTGGCCATCAAGATGCTATTCTGGCCATACGAAGCGAAATATATCGGCAAGTTCCGCCTGCCGTTTACGCCAGGGCTGATCCCGAAGCGCCGGGATGAATTGTCGCGCCAGCTCGGCCGCACAGTGGTCGAACATTTGCTGACGCCAGAAACGTTTAAGAAGCGTTTTTTCAATGAAGCGATGCACAAGAAAACCGAGAATTGGCTCAATCGCCAATTGGACTTGCATCTGTTTTCCTCGCCTCGCACGTTCAACGAATGGCTGGAGCTTGCCAATCAACAACACATTGACCAAAAGCTTGAAGCGAAACTCGATGGATTGGTCGACCGCAACCGGGATGCCATAGATGAGTATATCGCCGGAAAAACCGTCCGGGAATTGCTTCCGGAAGCCTGGAAGCCGGGAATCGAAGAAAAGATTTTCGGCGGCGTCAAATACACTATCGGCAGAGGAACAGATTATTTCGCCTCGCCTGCAGGGCGTCAGACCGTCAAAAGTTTACTGGATGAATTTTTGGTATCGCGCGGCCGTTTCGGATCCGTGCTCCACAATTTATTCGGCGATTCGCAGTCGATCACGAATAAGACCCAATCGGAAATCATCAAATTCCTCAATTCCCCGAAAACTTTCGAGCTGCTTGGCACCTTGGCGTTCCGCGAATGGGAAAAGCTGCAGGACAAGCGTGCAGACGAGCTGCTGAAAGAATTCGACGCCGAGCCGGCCATTCTCGCCATCAAGCAGTATGTCCGCGATCAGGCAGGCATTTCACGCAGGCTGGACGCATCACTTGCAGAGACATGGCCTCGGGGGTTAGAATGGACAAGTGTCAATATTACGCCTCTCATTACGGACTTCGCGTTTGAAATGGGAGAGCAGAAGTTAGAAGAGGCCATATTGAAAATCGACATGGAAAATATGGTCAGACAGCAAGTCGATTCTCTGCCGCTCAGCCGATTGGAAGAATTGGTGCTCGGGATTTCACGGAGAGAATTCAAGATGATCACGGTATTGGGCGCATTTCTGGGGGGCTTTATCGGCATACTCCAGGGTTTGCTCGTCACGGTACTGAATTTAGGGTAGAGGAGAGATTTACATGGCAGTAAACATTTATGACGACATTAACAAATTGGAATCAACATTCCGTTCAACAGAGGAATTCCAAAAACTTCAAGAAGCGGTTGCACAAGTAACAGCAGATAGCGAAGCGAACGAATTGTTCAAGAAGTTCCGCGATTTGCAAGTTACATTGCAGCAAAAACAACAGCAAGGCGAAGAAATCACGGAAGAAGAAATGATGGGTGCTCAAGCGACAGCACAAGCTGCTCAGGAAAACCCGAAAATCTTGTCTATGCTCGAAGCTGAAATGGCCCTTAGCCAAATGATCGAAGAAGTAAATCGTGTTTTGATCAAGCCAGTACAAGAACTTTACGAAAGCATGTAATTTAGGAAAAAAAAGGATTTACGGAAAAGACACCGAATACGTAAAGATGAATGCTAATTCATTTTTACGAAGGGGTGTCTTTTTCTTATGTATCAAACGATAATGCTGAAAAAAGATGGGCGTTTGGCGCACTTGGTGCTGAATCGTCCGGATTCAATGAATGCAATGAACGCGAAAATGATGGGAGAGCTCGCGGATTGCTTTGAAAGCTTGAAAAATGACCATTCGGTTCACGCGCTGATCATTCACGGGGCAGGGCGGGCGTTTTCTGCCGGAGGCGATATTAAAGAAATGGTCGATCCCGAAAACCCGATGGATATGGATGTGGTCATGGGAGACGGCAGCCGCCTGGCCAAAGCGCTGTATACGCGGCCACAAGTGACCATTGCGGCTGTGAACGGCGCTTCCGCGGGGCTCGGGTTCAGCATGGTGCTTGCCTGCGACCATGTGGTGGCGGAAGAAAGCAGCAAATTGGCGATGAATTTCATCGGCATCGGGCTTATCCCGGACGGGGGCGGCCATTTCTTCCTGAAAGAGCGTGTCGGCGTACCGCGGGCGAAGCAATTGATTTGGGCTGGCCAAGTGCTGACAGCGCATGATGCCCTCGCCAAAGGATTGATCGAAGAAGTGACGGCGGAAGGCAGGGGCTTGGAACAGGCGGAGAAATACGCGCATGAAGTGCTTGCCTCTCCGGTTGCTGCGATGCTGAAATCGAAAGAAATCCTGCACGGCTTGAAGCTTTCGGAGTTGGATGAAGTGCTCGCAGGCGAAGCAGCCGGGCAATCGGCGATGCGTAAAACGGCAGACCATCTCGAAGGTATACAAGCCTTTGTCGAAAAGCGCAAGCCTGCTTTTAAAGGGAAATGAAAAGAATGGCGGGTTTCCGCCATTCTTTTTTCTATGGAGAAAAAAGAACAAAAAGAACAAACACGACAACCGTGTTTGTTACAGAGTATTGAAGAAGTCCATTAATCCATTACGAATTAGAATGGAGTCGTTTTTTCTACATTCAATAATCAATGATCTATCTAAGTATTTGAAGAAGCGTTCGCTCGTAAACCCTTCTGCTCAATAATGCTGCGCATTACTTTCGCAAAGATAAGGTCTCCCGTAGGTCGACCATATCTTTCCAGTGGATCAGCGAGACGGCCAAGACCCCGCAAGGAATGAATGAGCGAAGTTTAGCTGAGCGCATTCATTTGCGACGCTTGAGCGAAGCGAAAGTTGAGCAAACGGGTTTTCTGCGATGCTCGAACGCAGTGAGAGTTGAGCAAAAGGTTTTCGAAGCGACTGAGGAGGCTTGGGCGCGAGCCCACGGAAAGCGAGCGATAAGCTTCGGAAAATACGGTTTCTTACCTTTCTCGACAAGCTAGAAAAAACACGGCGGCTGCCGTGTTTTTTAGGTATGGAACAATAAGAGTTTGCCGGCTGGAGATGCAAGCCGGTGGGTTTTTTCGCTCAGCGCTTTTTCTTCGAGCAGCGCAAGCCCTTGTTCTTTCGCCTCGTCGTCCGTCTCCGCGGTGAAAGTTTCTTCTGTAATCAATTCGCCGGTTTTTTCGAAAGCAGTCAGTTTATAAGTTCTCATATTCGGCACCCCTTTCTGAACGGTTATTCAGTTTAAGTATAAAGGGTTTACATGGAAATGTCCTGCAAATTTGAAACATTTCGGCTTTACTGCCGTATATAAAGGTGGAAAGGGGATATGAATGATGACTTTATCGATTAGAAACGCAACAAAACAATTTGGCGATTTTACAGCTGTAGACGATATCTCCCTCGATGTAGCCGAAGGGCAGATGCACGGCTTTCTTGGCGCGAACGGGGCTGGCAAGACGACGACCTTCCGCATGGCGCTCGGGCTCCTTACGCCGACACAAGGCGAGGTGTTGTGGCAGGGCCGCCGGATCAGTTATGCAGACAGCCCGGACATCGGTTATTTACCGGAAGAGCGCGGCTTGTATCCGAAGATGAAAGTACAGGACCAGCTCGTCTATTTGGCACGGCTGCGGCGCATGGATAAAAAACAGGCGGAGCAAGGCGCAAAGGATTGGCTGGAGCGCTTTGAAGTGCCTCATTACGCCAATAAAAAAGTGGAAGAATTATCGAAAGGCAATCAGCAGAAAATCCAGTTGATCGCGTCTCTATTACATAACCCAAAACTATTGATTTTGGACGAGCCGTTTTCCGGGCTGGATCCTGTCAATGTGGAAATGCTGAAAAAAGCGATACTCGATTTTCAAAGACAAGGGGCAACCATTGTGTTCTCCAGCCACCGCATGGACCATGTCGAAGAATTATGCGACGACATGAGCATCTTGGACAAAGGCAAACTTGTCGTCCACGGATCGATACGGGAAGTGAAGCGCACATTCGGCAAACAGAACGTCCGCATCCACACAGATGCCGATATCACCTCGCTTGGCGAATTGCCAGGCGTCGAGAAATTTACCGCTCAGCGCAACGGCGGCGTGTTCCGCATTGCCGATGAAGCGGTCGGCCAAAACTTACTCGCCCGTGCCTTAGAGCTCGGCCCTGTGCGCCAGTTTGCTTTGGAAGAGCCGAGCCTCGAAGAGATTTTCATTGAAAAGGTGGGGCGTGCCCATGTATAGTTTCTGGATCATTTTCAAACAGGCATTCAAAACGAAAGCGATGACGAAATCGTTCATGATCACCACGCTGGTCGTTGTCGCTTCATTTTTCCTGCTGGCCAATCTGCCGTCGATCATCGAGTCATTCGATGGAGATGATGGTTCACAGCAAACGCTTCAAGTGGTGGATGAAACAGGACAGTATACTGAAGCCTTGCAAGCCCAGCTCGACCAGCAAGACAGCGCCATTCAATTAGAAGCGAGCGAACTTTCTGAAGAACAATTGAGGGTGGATATGGAAGCAGGTGAAATGGACGCTTTTCTTATTATCGAAGGCGCTGATGGAATCACTGCCCGTTATGTAGTGGAGTCCGCAACTGAATCGGCTCAGGCGGCAGAACTTGAAAACGCCCTCCAGAGCTTACAGACAGCAAGGGTAGCCGAGCAGCTGGAGCTGGAAGAAACGGAGCTTGCCCAGTTGTTTGCGCCAGTTGAAATGGAGCGTGAAGCGCTTGCCGAATCCTCCAAATCTCAGGAAGAATTAAGCCAAGCGCGCGGCCTTGTCTATATTTTGATTATGGTCATCTATATCGCGGTCATTTACTATCCGAATATGATCGCCATGGAAGTAGCGAACGAAAATCTTCGCGCGTCATGGAAATTTTGATTTCCAGCGTCTCACCGGTCAAGCATATGTTTGCGAAGATTGCAGGCATCGGCTCGCTCGGCATTTTGCAGATGATGATTTTTGCACTTGCCGGATATTTGGCGATCCAAAGTTCAGGATCGGATCTGACCGAAGGCGTATTTAGCGTCATGGGCTTTTCTGAAGTGAAATTCAGCACGTTCTTCTACGCTATTCTGTTCTTTTTGCTGGGCTATTTCCTTTATGCCGTGCTCGCGGCGTTGCTCGGCTCGCTCGTTAGCCGGACAGAGGATGTCCAGCAATTGATGCTGCCGATGATGATTTTGATCATCATTGCCTCATTCATCGCTTTCTCCGGCATCTCCATGCCGGAAGCGGGTTATGTAACGGTCGCTTCCTATATCCCGTTTTTCGCGCCACTCGTCATGTTCCTGCGTGTCGGCCTGCTCGATATTCCGTTATGGGAACCACTTTTGTCCATTGCGATCATGCTGTTGACGATTGGCATACTTGGCTGGTTCGGCGCCCGCGTTTATCGCGGTGGCGTCCTGATGTACGGCTCATCGCAATCACTGAAAGATATCCGCCGGGCGATCAAGCTTGGCAACGAAAAATAATGAAGATGCTGCTTGCGGGAAGTTTCCGCAGGCAGTTTTTTTTCGCCCGCGAAAATGGTAAGATAAGAACAAATATTCGCTTTTGAAAAGGGGATCACGATGGCAAGCATTCGATTTATCCACAGCGCCGACCTGCATCTCGGCAGCCCGTTCAGCGGCATGAAAGGGCTCGGCAGCGAGCAATGGAAAAAGCTGCAGAACAGCACATTGGCCGCTTTTGAACGGTTGATTTCCTACACGCTTGAAACGCGGCCTGATTTTTTATTGATTGTCGGGGACGTCTACGACGGGGAAGACCGCAACTTGCGCGCACAGCATCGTTTTCAGCAAGGCATGGAGCAATTAGACGAAGCGGGCATCCCGGTTTTTTTGAGTCATGGCAACCACGATCATTTAAGTGGGGGTGCGGCTAGTTTTGAATTGCCGTCAAATGTCCATGTCTTTCAGGACAGTGTAGAAAATATGACGCTGCAAGTGGGCGGCGCAACGGTGAAAATTGCCGGATTCAGCTACGGCCGCCGTCATGTAACGGAATCGATGATTGAACATTATCCAAGCAAAGAATCAGGCGTCATCCAGATCGGCATGCTCCATGGCTCTGAGGAAAACGATACCGAGCACGCCGTATACGCGCCATTCCGCAAAGAGCAATTGCTAGCCAAAAACTACGATTATTGGGCGCTCGGCCATATCCATAAACGGCAGCAGTTATCGACGGATCCACCAATTGTTTATCCCGGGAATCTGCAAGGGCGCCACAGGAAAGAATCCGGCCCTAAAGGTTTTTATGACGTCGTGCTGACGGATGGCCATGCCGATCTGAAATTCATTGCGGCAGAAGCGGTGCGCTTTGATCGAATCAGTGTCGATTGCAGCAGTGTCCAGCATATGAATGAATTATTCAGCATTGTCAAAGAGCAGCTCGAAGCGCATGATGCTGAGGCACTCGTGGCGGAACTGGAGCTCCAAAATCTGGACGAAGCAACGATCTATATGCTTGAAGATATCCCGAATGCAGAGCTCGTGTATGCTTTGGGTGAAGCGCTTAGTGAGGGGGAAGATTTCCTTCATATATCTAAGGTATACCTGGACAGGAATGCCCTCTCAGCGGAATTATCGCCTTTTGGCAAACAGCTCGCCAGCCGTCTGGCGCACTGGGAGTCGGGCGACTGGAAACAGGCATTGAAGGAGCTTTACAACCATCCGAAAAGCGGGCGTTTCCTGCCGCAGTTGAACGACGGGCTGCAGGAGGAACTGCGGGCGGAAGCGGAAGCGAAGATCCGCAAGATGATGGCATTGGAGGACCAGCGATGAAACTTGAAAAACTGATTATTTACGGTTTTGGCCGCCACGAAAACAGGACCATCGAGCTGAACAAAAACCGATGGCCGTATTCTACGGAATGAATGAAGCAGGCAAAACGACCATCCAGCAATTTGTCTTGCAGATGCTGTTTGGCTTTTCGGCACGCAACCAGCCGCATAAACGCTACGAACCGAAAGCGGGCGGCAAATACGGCGGCCAGCTGCAGCTGAGCGATCCCATTTATGGCCGTGTCGTGATCGAGCGGACAGCCGGTAAATCGGCAGGCGATGTGACGGTCTGGTTTGAAGACGGGCGCCGCGGAGGCGAGACAGAACTGGCGGAGCTATTAAGAGGATATGACAGAGCCTCCTATGAAGCGATTTATTCGTTCTCTGTCCATGAACTCCAAGATCTCGACCAAATGACTGAACAGGAGCTGACGCGCACGCTGTTGTCCTCCGGGACTGCCGGTGTCGACCATGCTGGGAAAATGGAAAGCCAGCTCGAACGCGAAATGGGCGAGTTGTTTAAGAAAGCTGGTAAGTTGCCGCTAATCAACCGTTTGACCGAAGAGTTGCGGGAACTTGAAATGGAGTTGCGTGAATACAAGCTGCGCGCGGATACCTTCCGTCCGGCAACAGAGCGGCTGGAGCACATCAAAAAGCGATTGGCCGAGCTGGGCCAAGCTGAAAGCATGCTCGTTCAAGACATGAAGGAAGCGGAAAAATGGCAGCAAGCAGCACCGCTATTAGCGCGAAAACAACAACTCGAGCGCTTGGCGGAAAACGGCCCGGTGAATTTTCCGGAATCGGGCATCCGTCAGTATGAACGATTGCTCGACCAGAAAAATGAATTACAGGCCGAAGCTGCCTTTCTGGAAAATGAAATAGGCCGGTTAGAGCCGGCCGGCGAGCTGCCTGGAACAGATTCGATGGCGGATCTGCTCGGGCGCGAAGCCGAATGGCATCAGATAAATTCTTCCTTGAAAGTGAAACAAGAAGAGCTCAGCCGATTACAGGATGAACTTGGCTGCCTATTGAAATTATGCGGCATGAACAAAGAGCAGGCACTCCTCTCGGATGCCTCGCTTGAACAGGAAGAGCGATTGAAGATCGTATTGGATGCGCTGCAAACCGCTGAACAAGAACAAGCTTTCGGGCAGCGCCGATTGGAAGAAGAACGGCAACGGCTGTCAGAAGCTGAATACGCTTTAAAGCAATACCTTGCAGCAGAGCCGCCCGAAGAACAGCGGCGGCGCGCAGAACAATGGGCCGACATCGAGCCGCAGCTGACGCTCGCTAAAGCGCAGCAAAAACGGCAAGCGGGAACGGCTGCCAATAACCGTCTTGCCCAATTTCTGTTAGGGGCTATCGGAATTGCCGGCTTGATCATCGCTGTGGTTTCTGCAGACGCTTTTACGGGGCTTCTTGCGGCCATGGCGCTCGGCGCATCGGTGTGGCTCTGGCTGCGTGACAGGAAATCACCAAAAGGCAGCACGGATGATCTAGTGGAACGCTACGGCGGGCAGGAAGCGGAATACGAAGCTTTGCTCATCAAGCTAGCGGAATACGATAAAGGGCTTGATGAACGTTTTGACGCCATCGAGGCAAGCAAGCGGAAAATTGCTGCGCTGCCGCAGACAGACAGCAGCCGGGAACTGCAGCAATATCGGGGATTGTTGATATCGCTCGGTTTTCCGGAAGAAACCTCACGCGTTACCGTCCTCACGTTATTCGATAAATTGCGGGATGTGCATGCAGCTTCTAGCCGGCTGGATCGCATTACGGAAGAAATCGGGAAATTGGAAAGCGAACAACAGGCGTGGCTGGGACAGGCGCAGGAGGCATGCGGCAAGCCTGCAAGTGCAAGCAATGTCATCAGCGTGCTTCGTGCGGAATGGGAAGCCCGCCAGCAGAAACTCCAGCACGCCGGAAAAATCCGCGAAAAAAACCAGCAGCTGGCGGAACAATCCAGAAAATGTGCCGAGCGATTGGCCAAGCTTTCCGAAGCGATGGATGAGCTATTCAAAAGGGCGGCAGTGGAAGATGAGGATTCGTTTTACCGCGCTGCCAAACTGTCGGAACAAGCAAGGTCTGCACAGGAACAATTGCAAATGGTCCTGTCGCAGCTTTCTGCCATCGGAGAAGTGGAAAAACCTGCTGCGCTCGGTGATGCAGAAGAGGGCACAGAACAATTTCTCGAGCGTTCGCAGCAACAACTGGATGAATTACAGGATGAACGCCAGTCATTATGGGAAGAGCAAGCAGAAAAGCTTCAGTTGACGAGGCATTTATTGTCGGACGAAGGGCATTCGATGAAACTTCAGGAACTGGAAGCGAAAAAAGCGGAGTTCCAGGACGCGGCCAAGGAATGGGCTGTCAACCGCGCGATCGTCGAGGTGTTCAAGCAGACGATGGATGAATTGAAAGAGACGAAGCTGCCGGCAGTGCTAAAGCTTTCGGAATCGTACTTCACTCAATTGACGGGCGGCGAGTATGTGCGTTTGCTGCTCAGTCAGGAAGGGAATTTTGAAGCGCTGCGGAAAGATGGCTTGCGCTTCCGCGTCATCGAGCTCAGCCAAGCGACAAAAGAGCAGGCATACTTGGCATTGCGTTTTGCACTGGCATCTTCTTTGAAGGAATCCCATCCGTTTCCGATCATCATGGATGACCCGTTTGTCCATTTTGATCGCCGAAGAAGCCAGCAAGTGATAAAATTAGTGGAAGAGCTGCAGGCAGACCATCAGTTCATTTATTTCACATGCCACGAAGCGATGAGGCAAGCTTGGCCAAGTGCCCAGCAAATCGACGTGGCGAATCCTGAAAGGAGCATCCAAGCATGACAAAAGGAATTACAACCCGCGCTGTCGGGGAGACAGTCGATGATTTTCTTCTGATCAAACAATCGGTCAAAGGCGTCACGACGACCGGCAACCCATTCATTTCACTCGTTCTGCAAGACAAGAGCGGAGACATCGAGGCAAAGTTATGGGACACGAAAGACGAACATGAACGGATGTATGCGGCAGAAACGATTGTCAGAGTCGGCGGGGAAATCCATAATTACCGCGGCAAAAACCAACTGCGCATTAAAAGCATCCGCCCGGCAAAGCCGGAGGAGAACTTGACGATTGCCGAGTTTCTGCCTTCGGCGTCACAAAGTGCAGATGAATTGCACGAAGAAGTGACAAAATTCCTGTTCGAGATGGAAAACCCACAAATTCAGCGCATCACGCGCCATATTCTGAAGAAATACCAGCAGCAATTCCTGACCTTCCCGGCCGCGACGCGCAATCACCACGATTATGTGTCAGGCCTTGCAGATCATGTTGTCTCGATGCTCAAGCTCGGGAAAGCGATTTGTGAAGTGTATCCGAGCCTGGATAAGGATTTATTGTATTCCGGAATCATTCTCCACGATATCGGCAAAGTCTTTGAACTTTCAGGGCCGGTTGCAACTACTTATACCGTAGAAGGCAATTTGCTCGGCCATATCTCGATCATGGTGACCGAAATCGCAAAAGCTGCGGAAGAGCTCGGCATCGAAGGGGAAGAAGTCATGATCCTCCAACATATCGTCTTGTCGCATCACGGCAAGGAAGAATGGGGAAGCCCGAAAAAACCGATGGTGAAAGAGGCGGAAATCCTTCATTATATCGACAATATCGATGCGAAAATGATGATGCTCGACCGTGTGCTCGGAAAAACGAAAGAAGGCGAGTTCTCGGAACGCGTTTTCGCACTCGACAACCGCTCATTCTACAAGCCGAAACTATAAAGCAGAAATACACAAAAACCCCCGACAAAGATGTCGGGGGTTTTGCTTTGCTTATTCAGCCGGAGTTTCTTCCGTCTCTTCTTCAGTTGGGGCTCCTTCTTCAGTAGCTGGTTCCGTATTGAGGATTTCATCCAATGCGCCTTCAAGTTCTTCATCTTTGATGTCGATATTCGCTTCTTCCATTAAAGCTGCGACTTTCGGGAGCAGCGTGGATTGATCTGCATTGGCCATGGCGATTTCAGAACGCAAAGCTTCGCGTTGGTCTTCAAGCGGCTCCTGTCCTTCGACTTCACGGGTTTCGGTCACTTGGATAATGTGGAAACCGTGCTGGGATTGGACAGGTTCGCTGATTTCATCGACTTCAAGCGAATAAGCCGCGTCTTCGAATTCAGGAACCATGGCGCCTGTGCCGAACCAGTCAAGGGAACCGCCGTTAGCGGCAGAGCCTGGGTCTGTGGAATGTTCTTCCGCTAGTTCAGCGAAATCTGCACCTTCGTCAAGTTCCGCTTTCAATTCGTTGGCTGTTTCTTCATCCGCAACCAGGATATGGCGCGCATTCAGTTCAGTTCCTTGGCGCTCGTATTGTTCTTCGATTTCTTCATCCGTTACTTCGACGTCTTCTGTCAACGCTTTTTCCTGAAGCAAGTTCAGGCGGATGACTTTTTTATAGCTTTCTTCTGTATGGTTGTTCTGAGCGAGAAATTGTTCGAAGTTTTCGCCCATCTCTTCTTTATTGCTCTCAAGCTCCGCTTCAACTTCTTCATCTGAAACTTCGTAGTTTGCACCCAATACTTTTTCAATCATCAGGATTTGGATGGCTTGATCGCCGACAGAGGTTTTCATCTCTTCGTATAGTTCTTCTTTTGTCACATCTCCCGCATCGGAAGTGACGAGCACTTCGCTATCGGAACCATTGTCGCTGCATGCGGAAAGTGCAAGAACCGCTGCCGCGATGGAAAGGGTAAAGGCTGATTTCTTCATCAATGTTCGCTCCTAACTTTCTTTCAATCTAAGTTGAATTTATAGGTGTGGGCTGTTGATTTTCCGCAAAAGGATGATTGCCGCGAGCATTGTGCAGCGGGCTATTTTTGCGTTTATTTTCAATAGATGCCGTAGTTACTATATCATAAACGAATGAAAAAATAAAAAGTTCCAAAAAATTGCGAATCCGTTAAAGAGTAGGAGGCTTGTGGCTGATTCCATAGAAAAAGCACTTGCTCGGGCAAGTGCTTACGGGGTGAATTCAACCCCGACATATAATGAAACGAGCAGGATTAGAATTAGTATGTTAATGGTACGAAAAATCTTTTCATGGTTTTCTTCGGGAATTTCCCGGGATGTAACAAGTGCTAATGTCATCCGATTGATCTGGAATAGATAAAATACGGAGAACATTACGACGAATGCGACTATCATGAGTTTCCTCCCCTCTGACCTTAACTCCCATTATAGCAAAATGGAAAGAAAAAAGCAGGTCAGGCAATTGGCTGCGGCACCAGGATCTCAAATCCAGTATCCGTTTCTTCAATGAGTGCGTGCCGCGGCGAGCGCGCCAAATTACGGATGTAGATCAAATCCGTAACGGACAAAGCGCTATGGTACGCAAGCAAAATGGCGAAATAATGGCTATAGGCCGGCCAAATGATGCTCAGCGCGATAATGGTCGTGTTGATGACCGCAAATGGTGCCACAAGCGCCAGCATGAAGCGTGATTTCCGGACCGGTTCTTTGATATACAAAGAAATCGTCGGGCACAGCTTCAATTGTTTGCGCATGCTGATTTTCAAGCATTTGCGGCTTCCGAGCAAAGGCAGAAGATGCAAAAGTTTATGGATAGGGTAGATCGCCAGCATTCCGATCATGAACAGCAAAAAGTTCTGGTCGGATAACGGGTCGGCATACATGATGGCCAGCAGCATGTAATAGCTGGTGAAAACCCCGGCGCCGATCAGCGCGGAAATGAAGAACAGGCGGTCAGAACCGTATTGTTTTTTGACGTTGATTGTTTTCCAGCAATGCATATGCGTATCTCCCATTGATGTATAGTGTTGTTGAGCCGATACATACAATACAACGTTTCCTGGGGGAATGCAAGCTTCTTCAGCGAAAATTTTTGCCGTGTTTTTCAGGCGTTTTTATTCTCGGTTAAAACGTGGTTTTCCTCATTGAAACGGTTCTCGATGTTTTTGAATGAAGCTTCGAAAATCTCCATGAAATCATCGCCGTAAATATTGCGGATGATCGCCATGACATCCATGAACTCGGGGAATTTCCCGTATAGATTGCGCAGTGGGAGGGAACCGTCGATGACCGAGTGGGGCGTGTCGTGATAGCGTTCGATCATCTCCTGCATCAACTCTTCGCCTTTTTGCGTCAATTCTACATATGTATTGCGTTTGTCGGTATCGCGTTTCGAGAAGGACAGCAATTCGCGTTCTTCAAGTTTTTCGAAAATTGAATGCCGTAGAGACGTGCATGACCCCGAATTTTGCCACGTCGGAAATAGAGGCTCCTTTCAAATGGTAGGAAATCCATAAAATGTGATGTTCATTAATATTCAGGTCATAAGGTTTTATCCACATCTGCCAATCTTTCTCCACTGCTTTCCATAATGCTTTCGATAATTGCCCAATTCTTTGGCTGTACAGCATAGCTTCTTTCATTGTATATTCTTTGTCATTCACACGAGCACCAACTTTCACCGGGAATATTTTCTTTATTATAGCAATAAAGCAAAGTGAATTAAAGTGAGAATAGTAAAATAATTTAGTCAAAAAAAAACAACCTGACCAATGATGGTCAAGCTGTCTCGGAATCGTCGTCATCTTCCGCTTTTTTCTGGTCGATTTTCGTCGGTTTGTCTTTTTTCTTCTCTTCTTCGTCTTTATCTTTGCTGATCGCCGCCTGCAGCTGCTCGATGGAATTCTGGATCGCTTTGATCTCGAGCTGCAAATGTTCTTTCGCTGGCGCTGTGCCTTCCTGCCATGATTGGAGGGATGCTTTCAAGCCATCCATCGCTTCAGGGACTTGTGTTTTCGATTCTTCCGTCAAATGGTTGATCGATTCCTTCAATTCATTGATGCGGGCTTTCAGCTCGTTCATCGATTCTTTCCATTCCGAGCCGCTTGATTTGATGGAAGTGCGCATTTCCTCACCGGATTTCGGAGTGGAGAGGATGGCTGTAACGGCACCGGCAATTAGACCGGCACCCAAGCCGGCAAAAAAATTCGTAACTTTCATAAGTGTAAGCGCTCCTTTCGTCGTCTATCTTTCTTTTCCTTTATTTCACTTAATTAAAACATGGAATGAATGGCTATTCAATAAAAAATACCTTTCCCTGTGAAAGGGAAAGGTATTTTAGCATTAGCGGACGTTGGCGGTTGTGGCATTTTGGAAGTTCGAGCGCTTCATGAGCCCTGTGACGATTGGGAACATGACCGCAAAGGCAACGCCGTTCATGATGGTCGCCGGAACGACTACCGTTGCAAGCAGGAGCGTGAACGGAATATCGGCGCCTAGGATGAAGATGGCGGCCGACAGGAAAATGGTTCCTGACAGCACCGTTCCGAAAGCAGCGAGCGCAATGCCAACCGGCAGCTTGGCCGCATGCTTTTTCAATAATGTCACAAGCGCGAAAAAGACGAATGCGGTGACGAATTTATCGATGATATTCGGGAAAAAGCCTCCCGGAAAGCTTGAAAACAATCCGGAAATAATTCCGGTAGTGACAGCGAGCAAAAAGACGCTTTTCACGTCACGGAATAGCAGTATGCCGATAAACATCATCGTCAGCATAAAGTCGGGTTTCATCCCGCCGTTGATGCCCGGGATCATTACGTACAATGTCGCACCGACGCTGACAAGCAGCGCCATTAACACAAGATTTTTCGTATTCATTTCTCATCTCTCCTCAGCTCAAGCTAGTTTCTTTTTCCCGGACGTGCCCTCGTGGCCGCCGGCGAAAAACGTATTACGATCTTATCTCGTGCAGCACAGAAAATCAAGCCTCAGAGGCTAGCTTGGTTTTTACCTGTTCAGCAAGCTCCTGGATCTTCTCCGTGGTGTACTCTTTTTCTTTGGTCATCCATTTCGCGCCAAATCCATCGCTTGCGCCGTAGCGCGGGATGAAATGCAGATGGAAATGGAACACGCTTTGCCCGGCTTTTGGCCCGTTGTTGTTCAATAAATTCATGCCTTCCGGTTCGAAGGTCTCTTTGATGGCGCTGGCAATCTTCGGCGCCACGCTGAACAACTGGCCCGCTTCTTCCGGCGTCATATCGTAAACAAACTCGCGATGGGTTTTCGGAATCAGCAGCGTATGCCCTTTTGACAAAGGCATGATGTCCATAAAGGCGTAGACATGCTCATCTTCGTACACTTTGACGCTCGGGATTTCTCCTGCAATGATTTTGCAAAAAATGCAATTGCTCATAAACTCATCCTTTCTGTAAGGGGTTGGCCGTTCTTTTTTCAGTTTACCATATTCAGTGAGCGAGTCATTCTACATTTCAACTGGTCCCGACCGGGTTCATAAAGCGTCCCATTTCCCGAAAGAATTCGCCACGCAGTTTTGATACAATAGTAAACGAAGAAAGAGGTGTTGAAAGTGGCAATATTGGAAGTAGAAAATTTAACGGGCGGATATACGCGAAAGCCCGTGTTAAAAGACGTAAGTTTTTCTATAGAAAAAGGTGAATTGGTCGGCTTGATTGGCTTGAACGGAGCAGGGAAGAGTACAACCATCAAGCATATCATCGGCATCATGCAGCCAAAATCCGGGACGATCCGACTCAATGGCCGGACGTTCGGGGAAGACATTGACGCTTACCGTTCCGCTTTTTCCTATATTCCGGAAACGCCTGTGCTGTATGAGGAATTGACCTTGCGCGAACATCTCGAACTGACGGCGATGGCTTATGGCTTAGAACAAGAGGTGTTCGAACAGCGTTCCGCAGCTTTATTGAAGGAATTCCGCATGGAGAAGCGGCTGAAATGGTTTCCGTCCCATTTCTCAAAAGGGATGCGCCAGAAAGTCATGATCATGAGTGCATTTCTAGTCGACCCGGATTTGTACATCATCGATGAACCTTTCGTCGGGCTCGACCCGCTCGGCATCAAATCGCTTCTCGACCAGATGGAACAGCAAAAGCGCAGCGGCGCATCAGTGCTCATGTCGACCCATATCCTGTCGACTGCAGAACGCTATTGCGACCGTATCATTCTGCTCCACAACGGGCGCGTGCGGGCAATCGGCACGATGCCGGAGTTGCGCCAGGCATTCGGCATGCCAGATGCCTCACTCGATGATTTGTATATTGCGATGACCGAGGATGACGATAATGAAGAACCTGCATGAAGTATGGGACAAGCGGCTCCGTCGCTATACCGCTGAAGTCCAGAATTATTTAAAATTCATCGTCACCGGCCATATTGCGGTCGTCATGTTGTTCGCCATCGGGGCGGCCGGGTATGCCTATAGCGAATGGGTGCAAAATGTCCCGCCCGAATTTCCGGCAGCGCTATTGATGGCAGTATTGTTCGGGGCGCTATTGTCCTACAGCCCGCCGGTAACTTTATTGAAACAGGCGGACGGGGTGTATTTACTCCCTCTTGAAAGCCGGCTTGATGAATATTTGAAACCGGCACTTCGCTGGACTTATGTGTCGCAGCTGTATTTGCCGATTGTCGTATTTATCGTCTCCTTGCCGCTCATCAACGCCTTATACGGCTTGCCTTCGTCTTATTTGATCGGGTTTCCGATTCTATTGCTGCTTGTGAAATGGTGGAATGTCAGGAGCGAATTCCACTGGCGAAAAGCAAGCGATGGCCATAAGGTATGGCTCGAGCGCGCGGTCCGCTTTCTGCTCGTTGCCGGGTTTGCCTGGTCGTATGTCGATGGATGGATTGTTGTTTCGGCCGTCTTTTTGTTCGCGATGATTTTCTACGGCAAATGGCTGGAGCGCCGTGCTGCGGGAAAAGCATTCCCCTATGGGCATTTCATCGAATTGGAAGAGAACCGCATGCTGCGCTTTTATCAGTTCGCCAATTATTTCACCGACGTCCCGCATTTGAAAGGGAAGGTGAGGGAACGCAGATGGCTTAACCCGGTTTACCGGCTGATCAAGAGCAAGGCTTCGAATGCCCATTTGTATTTAGTGAGCCGGACGTTCATTCGTTCCGATGAATTGTTCTTTCTATGGGTTCGTTTGACGCTGATCATCCTGGTCGGCGCTTGGCTCATCCCGTTCCAAATCGCAATTGCTTTATTTGCTGGGGCATTGGCGTTCGCTTCAACGATCCAATTATGGCAAGGCTTGAATCAGTCTCAGCATTTCCGCATGGACCAATTATTCCCGCTTAGCACGCATAGCCGTGAAAAAGCGGTATGGAATTGGGTGCTCGCGGTCCAGATGATCCAGGCTGCAGCGGCATTGGTCTTGTTGCTAGCACTCGGACAGTTTGCGACAGCGCTACTTGTCGCGGCAGTCGTTGCAGTCGTTTCTGTTGTGACGCTTGCAGGAGCCAGAAGAAAGTCAGCACAGCTCAAAAAACGATAATAACCATAAAAGGGCTGGAGAAAATTTTCATTTTCTCCAGCCCTTTTGCTATGTCATTTATTCGTGGCAAGTGACTGCGGCTTTGCCAAGCGTTTTTGCGGCAATCAGCATCGCTTCTTCTTTAAAGTCGAATTTCGGGTGGTGGTGGGGATAGACTTCACCGTCCGGCATCGCGCCTGTGAAGAAGAATGTGCCCGGAATCTCTTCGAGGTAATAGGCGAAATCCTCGCCGCCCATTTGCGGCGGGCAATTGAAGACTTCCTCAACACCCGGCACATCTTCAGCAAGGTCTCTCAGGAATTCGGTTTCCTTTTCGTGAGTGACGACCGGCGGGTAGCCCCGATGGAATTTAAAGTCGATGTCGCTATTAGTCGCGATTGCAGTGCCTTTAGCAACGCGCTCCATTTCCTGCTCCATAAGGGTGCGCGTTTCTTCGGTGAAGGATCTGACTGTTCCGTTCAGTTTCGATTGGTCGGCAATGATATTGAACGGGTTCTCTGCAATGAATGATGCAATCGTCAAAACTGCGGACTCGAGCGGGTCCACACGGCGTGCGACAAGCTGCTGCAGGCTGGTCACGAGCTGTGCGCCTGTTACGACGGCATCGACAGTTTCGTGGGGCATCGCGCCGTGGCCGCCGCGCCCTTGGACAGTGATTTCAAAACGGTCCGCCGCTGCCATGATCGGGCCTGTCCGATAATCGATCCGCCCGAATGGCGTCGTCGACCAAAGATGGGTGCCGAAGATGACATCGACGCCGTCAAGCGCCCCGTCTTCGATCATCGGTTTTGCGCCGCCTGGGGCAAGCTCTTCTGCGTGCTGGTGAATGAGTACATACGTGCCAGGGAGTTCATCGCGCAAGCCGTGGAGGATTTTGCCGAGAACAAGCAAGGTCGCCGTATGGCCGTCATGGCCGCAAGCATGGACCACGTTCGGGACAGTGGATTTATAGCTGGTTTCTTTCTGGTCTTGGATCGGCAGGGCATCGAAATCGGCGCGCAAGGCGACTGTCTTGCCAGGTTGTCCTCCGCGGATAGTCGCGATGACGCCATTGCCTCCGACGCCGTGGCGGATATCGACACCGAGATCTTCATAGAAGTCACGGATGTACTTAGCTGTTTTGGTTTCATGGAATGATGGCTCCGGGTTCATGTGCAAGTGACGGCGGATTTCCACCATCTTTGGGTAGGCGTTATCGAGTTCAGCAAAGATCTTTTCAATCATTGGATCATATCCTTCCTAATTTTCTGGATTTTCTCTAGTTTAACATAGCAAAAAACAGAACGGGGAAGCCCCGTCCTGTCAGTAAGTGAAATTCAAATATGAAGCGACAAAGTAAAGCAGGATAACCAGGATGGATGGCACGCTATATGCCCATGTGGAAGCGGTCTTCGGTCTGTAGAGCGAGAACATGACCAGCACGCTCATGACGAGTACTGCGCTTGCAATAATGAAATTGGCGCCTGAAACTTCAGCAAGAATCGAGCCTTCTACATAAATCGGGTCCGACAAAGCCAAAATGACCATGTTGAAAATATTGCTTCCGAGAACAGCGCCGACCGCCATATTGACATTGGACAGTCGCAGCGCGACGAAAACCGAAATTGCTTCCGGCAGGGAAGTGGCAGCGGCCACCAGGAAACTGCCGACAAAGCTCGAGCCGATTCCTGTCACAACCGCAATTTCATCACCTGTGATGGAAAGGGCGGTCCCTGCCGCCATGATGATCACAGCCACAATCGCGAAACGAATGCCCGCGTGTTTTGGCGATAGATGGGCGCTCGGGTTTTTAGGCGCCTTGGCATCGACCGGCTCATCATCCATATCGATTGTATCCAAGTTCGGCAATTTATTGATGATCAGCATACCGATCACATAGGTTATGCCGATCGCCAACGCATCGAGGCCGATCCCGAGGACCGTGACATCGGTACGCAGCCATAATGCCAAGAGCAATAGCACGGTCAGAAAGATGCCGAGCAGGGAAGAGTAGGTATGGTCTTTAGATGCACGCTCGAGCATGCGTCTGCGGTTCAGCAGCAAATCGAATCCGGCTAAAATGAATAAATTGAACAAGTTCGAGCCGATCATATTGCCGACTGCGATATCGGCATTGCCGATGGCAGCTGCCGAGAAGCTTGTGGAGATTTCTGGGAGACTGGTGGCACCTGCAAGCAAGAGCGTGCCGACCATCATGCCGCCCATCGCTGATTTTTCACTGATGACGTCCGCATACTGGGACAGTTTAATGGCAGCGAACACGGTGACTGCCGCAGCCAGCAGAAAATAAATAAATACCAATTGTTGTTCCTCCTAAATGGGTTTCTTCTATATACACAGTAAAACAGCCGGGCTGGCCGGCCGTTGATTACTCGTCTTCTTCAGGTTTCGCTTTATACATGGTAACGTAAGAAGAACCGGAGAAGATATTGGCGCGCGGTTTTTCCGCTTCTTCCTGTGGTTTTTCGGAATGTGCTTTGGCAAAAGCTTGTGATTCTTTCCATTTCTCATAGAATGCCGGTGATTCCCATTCGGTCAAGACGACATACGTGTCGGAATCGAGCGGCCGCAAGACGCGGAAAGCGACATATCCGGGCTCGTTTTCAATCGCGCCGGCACGGTTCTTGAAGCGGTGCTCAAAAACAGGCCGCCCTTCGTCGGCAACCGGGATATTGTTCATGACGAAAAATCCTTTTTCGCGGAACTCGCCCGTGCCATCGACCACTTCAAAGCGGCGAGGAGTTTGGAAAATGGATTTCCCTTCGGTCTCGTGCAATAGCAAAGTCGTGTTTTCGCCTTGCATCAGCACCATCGTTTCATCCGCATGCTTTTCACGCATTTTTTTCATGAATTCGTAAGTTCCTGTCGTCATATAAATATTCATTGAAAAAGCCTCCTAATCATCGGGATACATTTTGAATTGCTACCTCACTTTTCCCTAAAATACGGCGCTTGAAACAGATGGTGTCAAATCGGTGAAGGGAATCGGGTCTAATTTATGACAATTGCCGCCGGATTCTATACAATAAGGGGCGGAGAGTCTATAGTATAGACGGATAATGAAGGATAAACTATAGCCGCAAAGACTGAAGGGATGACTAATTCATGATTTTTAATGATACGTACCTGCGCGCAGCGCGTGGAGAGAAGACCGATCATGTACCGGTATGGTATATGCGCCAGGCTGGGCGTTCACAGCCAGAATACCGCAAGATCAAAGAGAAATATTCGTTGGAAGAAATCACGCATCAGCCGGAACTTTGCGCTTACGTCACGAAGCTGCCGGTCGACCAATATGACGTCGACGCAGCGATTCTTTACAAAGATATCGTGACACCGCTTCCAGCCATCGGGGTGGACGTCAAGATCAAAGGCGGCGTCGGGCCGGTCATCAGCAATCCGATCCGCACAAAAGCGGACATCGACCGCCTCGGTGAAATCAATCCTGAGCAGGATGTCGACTACGTGCTGAAGACAATCAAGATTTTGACTGAAGAGCAATTGAACGTGCCGCTCATCGGTTTTTCCGGCGCGCCGTTCACGCTCGCGAGCTATATGATCGAAGGCGGCCCATCGAAGAGCTATAACAAAACGAAAGCGATGATGGTATCAGAACCGGAAATGTGGTTTGCGCTCATGGACAAACTGGCCGACACGATCATCCCTTACGTAAAGGCACAGATCCATGCCGGTGCAAAAGCGATCCAGATTTTCGACTCATGGGTCGGCGCATTGAATGTGGAAGATTACCGCATTTTCATCAAACCGGTCATGGACCGCATCTTCAAAGAAATTGGCGAAGAAGGCGTGCCGATGACGATTTTTGGCGTCGGTGCAAGCCACCTGGCGAATGAATGGCATGACCTGCCGGTAGATGTGGTAGGACTGGATTGGCGTTTGCCGATCACCGAAGCACGTGAAAGAGGCTTGACGAAAGCCTTGATGGGCAACTTCGACCCATCTTATTTGCTGGCGGATTGGTCTGTCATCGAAGAACGCACGAAAAGAATCCTGGATATGGGCATGCAAAATGATGGCTATATCTTTAACCTTGGACACGGGGTCTTCCCAGAAGTGCAGCCGGACACGCTGAAGCGTCTGACGGCATTTGTCCACGAATACAGTGCAGCTTATAAACAACAGAACTAACAAACTTTTGACGAGGTGATTGTGATGAAAAAGACAATGGGATTATTGGTAATGGCGTATGGTACGCCGTATTCTGAAGATGACATCGAGCGCTACTACACGCATATTCGCCGCGGCCGCAAGCCGAGCGAAGAAGCGTTGCAGGATTTGAAAGACCGCTACAAAGCGATCGGCGGCATTTCACCGCTGGCTAGAATTACAGAAGACCAAGCGAATGGCTTGTGTGACCGTTTGAACGAATTGCAGGATGACATCGAGTTTAAAATGTATCTCGGCTTGAAGCATATCGAGCCATTCGTGGAAGACGGCGTGGAAGAGATGAAAAAAGACGGCATCGAAGAAGCGATTTCAATCGTTCTTGCGCCGCATTTCTCGACATTCTCCGTTAAATCCTATAACGGCCGTGCAAAAGAAACAGCCGATAAACTCGGCATCAAGCTGACTTCAGTGGAAAGCTGGTACACAGAGCCGAAATTCATCCAATTCTGGAGCGAGAAAGTAAGCGCGGCATTTGCTGAAATGTCAGAACAAGAACGCGCGAAATCCTGCCTGATCGTCTCTGCGCATTCCCTGCCGGAGAAAATCATCGCAAATGGCGATCCGTACCCAGACCAATTGAAAGAAACAGCGGACTTGATCGCCGAAGCGGCGGGCGTTGAAAACTATGAAATCGGCTGGCAAAGTGCTGGGCAGACGCCAGAGCCATGGATCGGGCCAGACGTCCAGGATTTGACGCGCGAGTTGCACGAAGAAAAAGGCTATAACTCATTCGTCTACACGCCAGTAGGCTTTATTACAGACCATTTGGAAGTCTTGTACGATAATGACTACGAATGTAAAGTCGTCTGTGATGAAATCGGCGCAACATACCGCCGTCCGGAAATGCCGAACGTCGATCCATTGTTTATCGATGGAATGGCCAATGTCGTCTTGAACAAATTAAACGAAAACTAATCCTGTCGAAATCGTCTAGGATGCAAGCTTTCAAGCTATAAACCGTTATTAAAACGCCGCTCGGCAGTTAACTGCGGCGGCGTTTTATCAATGAATGGGCAGAAATTGCGGCTAGTGGGCGCAATATGCGCCCGCTGCGAGGAGGAAATCACATGAAAAAGTGGATCGCTCTGATGCTGGTATTGCTGTTGGCAGCATGCGGCGAAGAAGATTCATCGGCTGGTGCGGGAGAATTGCCGCAGGAAGTGGAAGTCGAATTCAATACACAAGAAACCGCCGACCCTGGCGAAGAAATGTTGCTATCGGCCACTGTCACGCAAGGCACAGAGGCGGTAGAAGATGCGGATGAAGTGGTCTTTGAAGTATGGCAATCGGGAGCTCGTGACAATAGCGAGATGCTAGAGGCAAGCCATACGCAAGACGGGGTTTACGAATATGCATGGACGGCAGGAGAAGAAGGGCTGTATTTCATCCAAGCCCATACAACGGCCCGTCGCATGCACGTTATGCCGAAAATGGAATTGACGATAGGCAATCCGGACCCTGAAACGATTGTGCCTGATGATAGCGAAGATGCAGATGCCATGGAAAAGATGGGTCATTGATTCTTCGGTCTTCGCTACTGTTGCACAACAGTTGGAAGGTAACGCATAAAAAAAAACGGCCGGAGAATTTCTCCGGCCGTTTTGTCTGTTTAGATTTCGTTACAGGTCTGGCAGTGATTGCCGTAGCACTCGTGCTGCTCTTCGATTTTCTCTCCGCAAGTGGCACACTGTTTCGGGGGCAAGTTCTTGAAGAATTCGACTACGTTCTCAATCATTTCTACCAGCTCCTTTTTGTTATAGTACTGTAAGTGATAAACACAGTGTATTATAACAGTTTAGATCCGTCAACCCTCAACCGTGATTATTTTTAAAAATTCCGTTAAAATAAAGTCAGTCAACAGTAAAAAAGGAGAGAGATCATGTATTTCGTAGATAATAAAGGCATCACAGATCCACGCATCAACCTGGCCATCGAGGAGTATTTATTGAAAACGATGGATGTCGACCAGAATCCATTCCTGCTGTTCTATATCAACGAACCATCCATCATCATCGGTAAAAACCAGAACACGGCAGAAGAGATCAATACCGATTATGTCGATTCGAATGGCATTCACGTCGTGCGCCGGCTTTCAGGCGGAGGGGCCGTGTATCATGACCATGGCAATTTGAACTTTAGTTTTATCACGAAAGATGACGGCAATAGTTTCCGTGATTTCCGCAAGTTCACAGAACCGGTCGTCAAAGCCTTGCAAGATATGGGCGTCAATGCAGAGCTTTCCGGGCGCAACGACCTCCTCGCTGAAGGGCGCAAGATTTCCGGCAATGCCCAGTTTGCGACAAGAGGACGCATGTTCAGCCACGGCACGCTGTTATTCGATACGAAGATGGATGAAGTCGTGTCGGCTTTGAAGGTCAATAAAGAAAAAATCGAATCGAAAGGCATCAAATCGATCCGCAGCCGTGTAGCGAATATTTCAGAATTCCTCGAGCAGGAAATGTCAGTGGAACAATTCCGTGAAGCTGTGCTGCATTCGATTTTTGCCGGTGAGGAAAATGTCCGTTTCTGGGAACTCACCGATGAAGACTGGAACAATATCCACGAATTGTCGAAAGAACGCTATGCTAATTGGGATTGGAACTACGGCAAATCACCGAAATTCAATATCAAACAATCCCATCGCTTCCCGGTCGGCGGCATTGATGTTCGCCTGCAAGTGGAAAAAGGAATCGTGCAGGAAGCGCACATTTATGGCGATTTCTTCGGGGTCGGCGATGTATCGGAAATCGAACAGGCGATTACCGGCGTGAAATACGAACGCGCCGCGCTGGCTGAAGTAATCGAAGGCATCGACATCCCGAAATTGCTCGGAGGGATCACGACAGAAGATTTCCTCAAGTTGATTTATTAAGATTTTCTGTGGAGCCTGCTTTCGAGCAGGCTCTTTTGTTAGAATAGAAGGAAACGGGAGGGGGAGTGAATATGGGTGAACAGCGGATATTCATTGTCGAGGATGATACGAAGATCGCTTCGCTATTGTCGGATACATTGCGCAAATATCATTACCAAGTGGAAACGGCGAAAGACTTTGACCGCATCTTGGAGGAATTCGCTGCGTTCGACCCCCATTTGATTCTTTTGGATATCAATTTGCCTTCTTATGATGGGTATTACTGGTGCCGGCAGTTGAGACAGCAGACAACTTGCCCGATCCTGTTCATCTCCGCCAGGTCAGGGGAAATGGACCAGGTATTTGCGCTTGAAAACGGCGGCGATGATTTCATTACGAAACCTTTCCATTATGAAATCGTCCTTGCAAAAATAAGAAGCCATTTAAGAAGGGCTTATGGGGAATATGCACCGAAACAAGAAGAGCGCACGGTTCGTGCAGGGCGGCTCGTGTTATATATGGAGCGGCTGGAATTGCATTGCCGGGAAACGGAAATCCCGCTCCAGAAAAAAGAAAGCACTATTTTAGAACTGTTGATTGCCGCGTATCCGAAAGTGGTGACGCGTGAACAATTGTTAGAGGAGCTATGGGATGACCAGGCGTTCGTCGATGAAAACACATTGAATGTCAATATGGCCCGCGTGCGCAAGAAATTGACGGATTATGGCATCCAGAGTTTCATTGAAACGGTGCGCGGCGCCGGCTACCGGTTGATCCTTGGCAGGGAGGAGCAATGATGCTGCGGTTATTCCTGCGTGAACATGCCGCATTTATCGTCTTCCAGTTCCTGCTCGTCGGGTTCATCCTCATGCTTTACTGGCTCGATGGATTCCGCAATACGGACACGGCCATCTATTCCTTCATCATCAGCTTATTGCTATTGGCCAGTTTTCTCGGCGTCCGCTTTGCGATGCGCTACCGTTATTACGAGCGCCTCCTCAGCGATCCGCCGAATATGGAGCATGCTTTGCAGCGCGAAGGGCGTTCTCCGGAAACGGTGCAAACAGAATTGTATATGCAGAAGCTGTATCGCCTTTATCAATACGAAGTGCAATCGCTTTATGCGGGGCAGACCCGCCATTTGCAATTCATCAATCAATGGGTTCACCAGATGAAGACGCCGCTATCCGTCATGCATCTGCTATTGCAGGAACCGGAAGAACTGGATAAGGCGAGCATCCGGGAAGAAGTGGACCGTCTGCGCGCAGGGCTCGACACAGTATTGATGAATGCCCGTCTCGATACATTCGAGCAGGATATGCAAATCGAGCAAGCGTCGCTGCGCGGGATGGTGTCCGAAATGGTGACGGAAAACAAACGCTTGTTCATCTCGCGCCGCGTCTATCCGGAAATCAATATCGAAGAACGCTACCAAGTGGCGACAGACCGCAAATGGATGAAATTCATCATCGGCCAATTGCTGACCAATGCGGTGAAATATACATTCGAAGAAAATAAGAAACTATACATCCGGGCCAGCTGTCTAGAAGGAACCATTACCTTGTCCGTGCAGGATGAAGGCATCGGGATCCCGCCATCGGATTTGCCGCGCGTTACGAAAGCCTTCTTTACGGGAGAGAACGGGCGCCTGAGCGGCGAGTCGACCGGGATGGGGCTATATCTGGCGCAGGAAGTATGCAACCGGCTCGGCCATGAGCTGGAAATCACTTCATCGCCAGGGGAAGGGACGACCGTATCGATCGTCTTTCCTTATCAGGAACAGAATGTAGGGGGATCAACATGACCGTAGTGAAAATCGATGAAGTGACCAAAGTCTATGAAGGAAAAGTGACGCATCGTGCGTTGAACCAATTAAGCTTCGAAGTGGAAAAAGGGGAATTCTTAGCAGTGATGGGCCCTTCCGGCAGCGGCAAGACGACGCTATTGAACTTGATTTCAACAATCGATTCATTGACTTCTGGCACCATTCTCATCAATGGCATCAATCCGCATTCGTTAGATAAAGATGAGCTGCCGCTGTTTCGGCGTCGCCAGCTAGGGTTTGTGTTCCAGGATTTCAATTTGCTGCAGATGCTGACTGTAGAAGAAAATTTGGTGCTGCCACTGACGCTTGACGGCATGCCGATCAAAGAAATGGAGAGCCGCGTCCAGGAATTGGCGGCACGGCTTCATTTGCAGCCATTTCTCCATAAGAAGCCGAATGAAATTTCGGGCGGGGAAGCGCAGCGTACAGCAATCGGCCGCGCGCTCATCCACCGCCCGGCGCTCATACTTGCGGACGAACCGACCGGCAATCTCGATTCGAAAGCTTCGAAAGATGTGCTCGAGTTATTGAGCGGCTTGAGCCGGGAGGAAGGGACGACGATCATCATGGTGACGCACGACCCGATCGCAGCGAGCTATTGCGACCGTGTGCTGTTCATCAAAGACGGCGAATTCTTCAATGAAATTTACGGTGATGACCGCCGCCAAACCTTCTATCAAAAGATTCTCAACGTGTTATCTCTATTGGGAGGCTCCGTCAATGACCTTTCGCCAACTCGCCTTCCGTAACGTTTTCAGGAATTTGAGAAGCTACGCAGCCTTCCTATTGGCCAGCGTCTTTTCGGTCATGGTGTTCTTCATCTATTCGATGTTCATCTTCCACCCGTTATTCGAAGAAGAAGGGTTCCGTGTATTGGCCGTGCGCGGCATGTTCATCGCGGAAATCGTGCTGTATATTTTCACGCTGTTTTTCCTGTTCTATTCCTTAAGCGCGTTTTTACAGGCGCGGACAAAAGAATTCGGTGTCTTGATGCATCTCGGCATGAGCAAAAAGCAGCTTAATAAATTGGTGTTTTTCGAGACGATGATCCTTGGCGGCTTGTCGACAGCAGCAGGGATTGTCTTCGGTTTCGCATTCACGAAATTCTTTTTCATGATCGGGCGCGAAATCATGCAATTGGAGCAATTGCCGTTGTATTTCTCCTGGAAACCGTTTGTCCTGACGGTTGGCGCATTTGCCAGCTTGTTCATCATCATTTCGCTCATCAGCGTCTCCTTTATCCGCACGAAACGCGTCGTCGATTTATTGGAGGGTTTTTGGAAGACCGAAGAGGAAGCGGCGTATTCACCAGCTTTATCAGCGTTCGGATTGGTGCTTTTAGGCGTTGCCTATTTTCTCGCGGCGACGGTGTCCGACCGCACCGTTTACATCATGGTGTTCATCGTCCCGCCGCTCGCGACAATCGGCACGTATTTGTTTTTCACGCATTCGATCCATACTTTCCTTCAATTGTATAAGAAGCGCAGAAGCATCTATTGGCATAAAACCCGCCTTGTGTCGCTTGCCGAAGCAGCGGTCAAATTAAAAGACAGTGCGCAAATGTTCTTTATCGTGACCATCGTCTCGACCGTCGCCTTCCTGACGGTCGGGACGCTTGCCTCGTTCACTTCCTATACAGCGGAGTTTCGCCAAAGCAATCCGCTCGGGTTGATCTATGTTTCTTTTGAAGGCAATGGACTCGAGCAGCAGCAATTGGACCAGCTGAAACGAGAGCTTGAACAACAGCAGCTTGCTTACACGCTCGTGCCTTTGGAAGTGAAGCGTCAGACATCGAGCGCAAGCGGCAATGACGTCGACATCATGTCCTTGACCCAGTTCAACCGACTGGCCGAAGCTCTCGGCCACGAACCGGCACGGCTTCAAGCCGGCGAAGCAATGTTTGTTCCGTTTTCACAGGAATCACTCCGTGAACTGCAGAAAAGTTATGCGGAGACGGAACTGTTGGAAAGCGGGGTGGAGCTGACGATCGACCAGACCTACCCGCAAGTGCTGTTTCCGGCGCATACCTTGAATGCCAATACGATCATCATGAACAATGAAGATTTCGGGGAAGTCGATGAACCGTTAATGGGCTACCCACAAGGCGCATCGGATTTCCGCTATTATGCCTTCCATGTGCCGGATTGGACAGAGACCGTGGCAATCGGCGAAAACGTCCGCTACCCGATTAGCGAGGCAATGGTCAGCGGCAATTTTGCCGGCCTCAATTATTATTTTGAGAATCCGGGCTACGAATACCGCTGGTTCAAATCTTCCTTTGCGCTGCTATTGTTCATCGGCTTGATGGTGGCCGCGGTGTTCCTGCTGGCAGCCGGAAGCTTCATTTACTTTAAATTGTACACCGGGCTCGAACGCGACCGCAGGCAGTACCAGTTGATGGTGCGCCTCGGGATGACGGAGCGGGAACTTGGCAAAATCGTCAACCGCCAGCTCGTGCCGCTGTTTTTCCTGCCTTGGGCGCTCGCGCTTCTTCACAGTGCTTTTGCGTTCATTTCGCTTCAAGTGGTGTGGGATGAGTTTGCAGAGCTGTCAATTTTGTCTGAGATGTCGATTGTGCTTGGCGGTTTTACGCTTATGCAGATTCTCTATTTCTTCTTGATCCGCTGGCGCTATATTGCCCATTTAAAAGCATATTGACCTAAACGAACCGCCGGAATCATTCCGGCGGTTTTTTGCTGGGGAATTTTACTGGGGAATTTTGGTGGGTAGTTGTATTGTCTGAAGATTTATTTTATAATGAAAAAGTAAATATGAATGAGTATTCATTCAACAGAAAGAGGGATATTCAATGAATTTGGGAGAACGTGTTCACGAAATTGCACAACAGGAAGCTGGACGAGTTGCCTATACGTTCATGGGCAAAGACACAACTTACGGCGAATTCGACCAATCGGTATCGAAATTCGCTGGTGCGTTGCAAGATCTCGGCGTGGAAAAGGGGACCACGTCGCATTTCTTTTGAGCAATACCCGCATTTTCTCATTTCGCTTTATGCGACGTTGCGCCTGGGCGCCACAGCTGTCCCGGTCAACCCGATCTATAGCCCAGATGAAATCGCTTACATCGTCAACAATAGCGATGCAAAGTGGTCATCGCGCTGGACGCTTTGCTGCCGCTCGTTGAAAAGCGCACCAGGCCTTGCCTGCAGTGGAAACATACGTCATTTGTGAGACCGACCCATCGACTGCTGAAAAATGGCACAGCTGCCGGAAGCAGTCAAAGGAAAGGTCCGTTCATTCACACAGCTTCTTACAACTTCCAATGCATTTGGTGGAACAGCTGATATTTCACAAGATGACAACGCCGTCATTCTTTATACGTCTGGGACGACCGGCAAAGCCAAAGGGCGCGATGCTGACGCATGGCAATCTCTATTCCAATGCACGGGATGTCGCCGAGTATCTCCAGATTACGCCGGATGACCGCGTAGTGGCGACGCTACCTGTGTTCCACGTGTTTGCCTTGACGGTCGTCGTCAATGCCCCATTGATGCAAGGGGCAACCATCGTCCTCGTTCCGCGCTTCACGCCGCAAGACGTATTCGCCGCGACAAAAGCGTCACAGGCTACGGTCTTTGCAGGCGTTCCGACCATGTTCAACTTTATGTATCAATTGCCGGATGTGGATCCGGCCGATTTCGCTTCTGTGCGCTTGGCGATTTCCGGTGGGTCCGCGATGCCTGTTGCATTGCTGCATAATTTCGAAGACAAATTCAATGTGCGGATCTCCGAAGGCTACGGCTTGTCCGAAGCTTCGCCCGTCACTTGTTTCAATCCGATCGACCGCGAACGCAAAGCCGGATCGATCGGCACGTCGATCATCAATGTCGAAAACAAAGTCGTCAATGAACTCGGCGATGAAGTGCCGGTCGGGAAGTGGGCGAGTTGATCGTCCGCGGCCCGAACGTCATGAAAGGCTATTACAAAATGCCGGAGGAAACCCAAGCAGCGATCAAAGACGGCTGGCTTTACACGGAGATCTGGCGAAAGTCGATGAGGAAGGCTATTTCTACATCGTCGACCGCAAAAAGACATGATCATCGTCGGCGGCTATAATGTCTATCCGCGCGAAGTGGAAGAAGTGCTATTCGCCCATCCGGCGATTGTCGAAGCGGCAGTGGTCGGTTTGCCGGACGCTGATTTTGGCGAATCGGTCAACGCTTATGTGGTGTTGAAAGATGACGCAGTTTCCACCGAGGAGCTGCAGGCGTATTGCGCAGAACATCTGGCGAAATACAAAGTGCCGCGCCATATGGAGATTCTCGATGAATTGCCGAAAACACGACCGGCAAGATCTTGCGCCGTTCGCTGAAAGACCAGGCCGTAAAAAAATAACCATGGACCGCTTTCCGCTTTTGCTGGAAAGCGGTTTTTCTTTGTATTGGAACACCCGATATCCATGTTTCCAAAGAGCTTTAATTGAAAAGACAGACAATTATCGATATAGTGAAAGGGCAACTACTACGAAAAACGAAATAATTATCCAGGAGGCTGAGTGTGTGTCGAAAAAAGCTGTTGAAATAGAAGATTTACTCGAATTAGTGTCCGTGACCGACCCGAAGATTTCACCTGACGGGAAACGAGCGGTATTTGTCCAAACAAAGATGGACGAAGAAGAAAATACATATTATTCGCATGTGCACCATATCTCGCTGGAAACCGGCGAGTCGATTCCTTGGACTTACGGAAAAAACGGCAATAGCCAACCGGCTTGGTCAGCAGACGGCCGCCACGTCGCTTTTCTATCCGACCGCGATGACAACAATCAATTGTACGTCCTTCCGGCAGGCGGCGGGGAAGCACGCGCTGTGACGGATTTTGAAAAAGGGGTAAGCAGTTTCCGCTGGTCGCCTTGCAATAAGAAAATCTGGGTCAATGCGCTGGCGCAGGACGGCAAAACATTCACTGATCAAGAACCGGAAGAAGAGGATGGCAAGAAAAAGCCTGAACCTTACCGCACAACAGTCATGAAATACAAAATGGACGGCAACGGCCTGGTCAAGCAGGACTACCACCGCCAAATCGGTTTTGTGGACCTGGAGACAGGAACGGTGGAGCAGTTGACGGAAGGGCCGTATCATTTCGGCCTGGAAGCCATTTCCCATGACGGCACAAAACTGGTGTATGGATCGGCCGAAGAAGAAAATCAGGATTTTATTTTCCGCCAGTCGCTCTACATGCGCGATCTGGAAACTGGAGAAGAAACGGCCATCATCGAACAAGACGGATATTACGGGAATGCTGCGTTTTCCTTCGATGATGCACGCTTGGCGTTTGTCGGCCATTCACGCGCTTACGAAAATGCCACACAAGCCGAACTGTATGTATACGATGCGGCAAACCAAACGACGCAATGCCTGACAGAAGGCATCGATGCCCCAATCGGCGATTATGTCGTCGCGGACCATCAACAAGGCGCGCAGGCGCCAGGCGTCGTCTGGACGAAAGATGACCATTTATACTTTCAGGTGTCTACAGATGGCGATGTGCGTCTGTATTTCGCTTCGCTTGACGGCGCGGTGTATCCGGCTTCTCCGGAAGGTGAACATGTCTACGGCTACGACATTGCGCGAGATGGCAGCTTTGCGCTTGCCGCCATCAGCAACCCGGTAGTACCCGGAGAACTTTACAAACTCGTTATTTCGACTGGAGAGCGCGAAGCACTTACTTCCTGCAACTCAAATTACTTAGAACAAACGGAATTGATTGCACCGGAAACTGTCTCGTATACAACAGAAGACGGCTTTGAAGTGCATGGCTGGCTCATGAAGCCCCGTGGATTCGAGCCAGGCGGAAAATATCCGCTCGTCATCAATATTCACGGCGGGCCGCATGCCATGTACGCCAATACTTTTGTCCATGAAATGCAAGTGCTCGCAGCAAGCGGCTATGGCGTCTTGTATGTCAATCCGCGCGGCAGCCACGGCTACGGACAAAGCTTTGTCGATGCCGTTCGCGGCGATTACGGCGGCGGGGATTACCGCGATATCATGGGGGCGCTCGACAATGTTCTCGCAGGAAATGACTGGGTGGATACGGAGCGTCTCGGCGTGACCGGCGGCAGCTACGGCGGATTCATGACCAATTGGATCGTTTCGCATGACGCGCGCTTTAAAGCGGCTGTGACACAGCGTTCGATCTGCAACTGGATTTCCTTTTTTGGCGTTTCAGACATCGGCTATTATTTCAGCGAATGGCAGCACGGAGCCGCCATGGACAATGTCGATAAGCTGTGGGAGCATTCTCCGCTGAAATACGCGAAAGACATCCACACGCCGCTGCTCATTTTGCATTCGGAAAACGACCACCGCTGCCCGATCGAGCAAGCGGAGCAATTATTCATCACACTGAAAAGCATGCACAAGGAAGCTGAATTCGTCCGTTTCCCGGAAGCCGACCATAATTTATCGCGCACCGGCAAACCGAATTTGCGTTTTGCACGTTTGCAGGAAATTGTCGGCTGGATGAAGCGACTGTAAGTATAAAAAAAGCCAGGCGGAGAAATTTCTCCACCTGGCTTTTTTTCTTGTTAACGCCCTTTGAATTCCGGTTTGCGTTTCTCGCCGAACGCGAGCAGCGCCTCGACGCGGTCTTCTGTCGGGATGGTGATTTCGTATGCTTTCCGTTCGATTTGAAGGCCTGTCTGCATATCGGCGTTCATGCCATTTTTGATGGCGAATTTGGCCTGCTGCAAGGCGATCGGCCCGTTCGCTAAAATCGAGTCCGCGAATTCGCCTGTCACTTGCGCCAAGTCATCGCCCGCAGCGAGGCGGGTGACGAGGCCGTAATCAAGCGCCTCCGAAGATTTCAAGCGGCGCGCGGTCAAGATCAGCTCCATCGCTTTCGCTTCGCCGATTAATCTCGGCAGACGCTGCGTGCCGCCAGCGCCCGGAATGATCGCAAGGCTCGTTTCGGTCAAGCCGAGCAGTGTGTCGTCCGACGCGATGCGGAAATCACACGCCAAGGCGAGCTCCATACCGCCGCCGAACGCGTAGCCATTGATCATGGCAATTGTCGGCTGCGGCAAGTTTTCGATGGTCGTGAACACTTCGCCGATCTTATAGATATTGCGCTTGACCTGGTCTTGCGTCAAGGTCTTGCGTTCTTTCAAGTCGGCCCCGACACTGAAAGCCTTGTCGCCGGCGCCGGTGAAGACGACGACCCGGATGTCCGGATTGATGCGGATCGCTTCTGCCACTTGGCCGAGTTCAGCGAGCATATCGTAATTGAATGCATTCATCGCATCCGGCCGGTTCAATGTGATGAACGCTAAATTTCCTTTTTGTTCATAATGAATTGTTTCCATATCCATCCCCCTTTGATAATCCATCCGTTAAAAACATACCACTTTTTGGACTAATCTGTCACCAAACTCTATAATGGGAACAACAAGGGGGAGCTCATTCATGAACCAGGTTACATATCTCCGTATTTACCGCATCGTTTCCATGGCGATCCGATTTTATTTGCAAGTGGCGCTGTTCCAAAGGCGCAATAGGGGCAAGTGGACTCCAGTCGTTGAACAACGCTGGAATGAGCTCGTCACCCGCCAGGCAAAAGAATACAAGGAACTGGCGCTCAAGCTGGGCGGCTTGATGATTAAATTGGGCCAATTCCTGTCAACCCGTGCGGATATCATGCCGCCGAGCTTCTTGGCGGAACTTGAGGGATTGACGGACCGCGTACCATCCGTGCCGCGAAAAGACATCATTGAAGTGCTGGAGCAGGAATGGAATGTCGAGCACGGCAATTATTTGGATGGATTATCGGATCAAGCGATCGCTTCCGCCTCCATTGGCGAAGTGTTCAAAGGCCGATTGAAAAACGGCACCGAAGTCGCTGTCAAAGTCCAGCGACCAGGAACCGACCGCATCATCCGCGCCGATTTCCAGGCGATGCGCATCGTTATCTGGCTCGCGAAAAAATTTACCCCGTTCACCAAACAAGTCGATTTTGACCAATTATACGTCGAGATGACTGAAACGATCGGCGCTGAACTGAATTTCGTCCGCGAACTTCAGAACGGCCGTGCTTTTGCGGACCGCTTCGCGGAAATGTCCGGTGTCCACATCCCGGTCTATTACGATGAATACACGACGCGCCGCGTATTGGTGATGGAATGGATTGAAGGCGCAAGGATCACCGACATCAGCTTTATCGAAGAGCATGGGCTTAACCGCCACGAAATTTCCGAGCGGTTGTTCATCCTGTTCTTAGAGCAAGTGCTGTACGGCGGCCAGTTCCATGCCGACCCACACGGCGGCAATATCCTCTTGAAGCCGGACGGCACCATCGTGCTGATCGATTTTGGCATGATTGGCACGATCTCCGAGCGCGATTCGCAAGCGATTCTATTGATTGCAGAAGGCATCCTGTTCAAAAACTATGAACAAGTGCTCGATGGCTTGGAAGATCTGCGTTTCCTGCTGCCGCATGCTGACCGCGACTTACTAGCGGATGCTGTGGAGCGGCTCGTCGCTGCTTACGAATCGAATGAATTGATGCAGATGGACAGCTTTGTCGTCGAAAGGCTATTGAAGGACATGCAGGATATTGTCCGGACGCAGCCGGTGCAACTGCCAGCCGAATTCGCATTCTTCGGCCGCGCCGCTTCGATCTTTGTCGGCGTCTTGCATGTTTTGGATCCGAACGTCGATCTATTCGCGCTGGCACGTCCGCGCGTTCTGGAATGGGCTTCGACCAAACGGGAAGGGAAAGGGATTTTCGGCAAGGAAGACGTCTTCCGCTGGATCCTCAATTCCACAGGGCCGGCGCGGGCATTCCCGAAAAAACTCATCAACTTTCTCGATGAACCGGAACGCATCCGCCATTACTTGGAGAACAAGGAAGGCAGGAGCGCGAGCATCAGCGCAATCTGCAGAGCAGGATGTTCGCTGGCATCTTCTCGCTATTATCGTTTTCCGGGATTTCATTATCCGTCTGGTTCTGGCACGAACCGTTCCTCTGGGTTTCGTCGGTCTTTTCGTCGGCTCCTTGTGGGCATTCCGTGCCATCAGGTAAACAAAATCGCCTTATCGAAATGCAGGTATGGACCTGCATGCCGAAGGTGATTTTTATGCGGTGGACAAATTCTGCCCGGTTCTTCAGTTATAGCAAAATCAAACGAAATCGTCCTTTAACTGGCGCCTCTTGCAATTTCAGAATTCCCGGTTAAAATGAAAATAAGAACGCTTGTTCCTATTAACTGGGGTGAGGAAATGCCCCTGATTTCAAGGGCGGAAATAGCCGTGTTTGAGAAGCGGGTGCAATTGCCGATGGTGCTCCTCATTTTGGAACAGGATCGCGAGTGGATCCAAAAGCCCTTCAAACTGAAAGCCCCTTATGTGGAATTATTAGACCGGGCGATCGAACGGGCAAAGGCGACCTGGCCGAAACCATCGAGTTGATGAGGGCCAATGGCATGAAGGTGAGGCGGGGAGGTAAAGACGACAATTTCTCGGAATATGTATTTTGCCATGGCGGCTATGAAGACCATCGCCGCTATTTGAATATCCGTTTGAAAATGCCGTTGAAGATCAATTGAGGCTTTACCTGACAGCAGCCGCTAAATCTTTTAATCCAGCGGCTGCTGGCTGCGAGGCGGAAACGCACGTTTCGTTACATAATTCATCCGGTGGTTATGGACGCGCTGGGCTTTTGAAATAGCGGCGCAAAGACCCGGTGAATGAATGCTGGCTGCGAAGCGCGATAGGAGAGATGTCCGCAGGGACGACGACGCCATTGCTGAGCGATACCAAACTGCCACGCCCGCTGTCATCCGCAGCAATCAAATCGATGGCATCGAAATTGAACCAGATGGAATCCTTGTTTTCGGAGAGTGGGTAGGAAAGAAAATCAACGGATTGCCGTAATACTCGCCGACGATGATCGGCGGCTTGTGTTTACGCCAATCGCTTTTGTGCGTAGAGTGTGGCGCTGGCGAGGGAGCCGCGATAGAAAGAGCACGATTTCGCCACAATTTTATAGACCGATTCCTCCACCAGGAATTCGCTGCGGTCTTCAATGACCCGTGTCAAGAGCCGGTGGCCGTCCATATACGGAAGCAGCGCATACGTATTGCTGCAAATTGTATAAGAGACAGGATATTGATTCTTCTTGCCCATGAATATTTACCCCTAAATTTACTTTACATACATCATTATAATAAAATGGAAAATACACAATAATTATTTTCGAAAAATTATTTTTCAATCTCGTTGTAATTTTCAAAAACTCTTGCTTCTTTCTTGCGCTTTCGTGTATACTAATGAAAAGCATTCGGGGTGAAGAAGAATGGAAAACTATTATTCTTATGCTGACTTCATGAAAGCGATGGCTCAAACGAAAAGATCACGGAAGCGGAAAAGCTGCTGAATGAGATCTATCTGGATCTGTTCTTGAAGCATGTTCACCGCGAACAGCAGGAAACGCAATTGCTGGCACTTATCGACGAAGCCCTGGATCATAACGACCGCAAATCTTTTGACACATATACTGCGCAGCTGCAAGAGCTGAAGCGGAAGAATAACAGAACCGCCCGAGTTTCTCCGGGCGGTTTTTATGCCTGATTAGGGCAGCTGTGCTTCAATGGAATGCAAAATCTGTCCTGTAAACAGGCAATCAGTTGAATATACTTGAGAAAACATACGTTCGCTTTTGTTAGGGAATTTTAGGCATATGTTAAAGTAGAAGTAGTGAAAATACGGGAGGACATATCCATGAAAGGAATTTAACCTGCAAGCCCCTTATGAACCGGCGGGCGACCAACCGGAAGCCATCGCCCAATTAACCAAAGGCATCATCGACGGCAAAGGTTCCAGACCTTGCTCGGTGCGACCGGTACGGGAAAACCTATACGATGTCGAATGTCATTCAACAAGTGAAAAGCCGACATTGGTCATGGCACATAACAAGACATTGGCAGGGCAGCTCTATAGCGAGTTCAAGGAATTTTTCCTGACAATGCCGTAGAATACTTCGTCAGCTATTACGATTATTATCAGCCTGAGGCATACGTGCCGCAGTCCGATACATTCATAGAAAAGATGCGAGCATCAATGATGAAATCGACAAATTGCGCCACTCAGCTACCAGTTCCTTGTTCGAGCGCGATGATGTCATCGTCATCGCCTCCGTTTCCTGCATCTATGGCCTCGGTTCCCCGAAAGAATACCGGGAACTCGTCGTCTCACTGCGCAAGGGATGGAGATCGAACGCAACCAGCTGCTGCGCAAATTGGTCGATGTGCAATATGAGCGCAACGACATCAATTTCATCCGCGGGACATTCCGCGTACGTGGCGATGTGGTCGAAATCTTCCCGGCTTCGCGCGATGAGCGCTGCTTGCGCGTGGAGTTTTGGCGATGAAATCGACCGCATACAGGAAGTTGATGCCTGACAGGGAAATTATCGGCGACCGCGAACACGTCGCTATTTTCCCGGCATCCCACTTTGTTACGCGGGAAGACAAGATGGTCAGAGCCATCGAAAATATCGAAGCGGAACTGGAAGAACGCCTGAAGGAAATGCGCGGAAGATAAATTGCTCGAAGCGCAGCGGCTCGAGCAGCGTACGCGCTACGATTTGGAAATGATGCGCGAGATGGGCTTCTGCTCAGGCATCGAAAACTATTCGCGCCATTTGACGTTGCGTCCGGCAGGCGCACAACCATATACATTGATTGATTATTTCCCGGATGATTTCCTGCTGGTCGTCGACGAAAGTCACGTCACCTTGCCGCAAGTCCGCGGGATGTTCAATGGTGACCAAGCGCGTAAAAGTGCTCGTTGACCACGGCTTCCGTTTGCCATCCGCCATGGATAACCGCCCGCTGACATTCGATGAGTTCGAGGATCATATCGACCAGGCGGTGTTCGTTTCAGCAACGCCAGGCCCTTATGAACTCGAACATACACCGGAAATGGTTGAGCAGATCATCCGTCCGACGGGCTTACTTGACCCGGAAATCGAAATTAGGCCGATCGAAGGGCAAATCGATGATCTCATGGACGAAATCCAGCAGCGCAAAGAGCGCGGGGAACGTGTATTGGTCACGACCTTGACGAAGAAGATGTCGGAAGACTTGACGAATTACCTGAAAGAAGCGGGCGTCAAAGTCAATTACCTGCATTCCGAGATCAAGACGCTCGAGCGCATCGAGATCATCCGCGAATTGCGGATGGGCGTATACGATGTGCTAGTCGGCATCAACTTGCTGCGTGAAGGTCTCGATATTCCGGAAGTTTCATTGGTGACCATCCTCGACGCCGACAAAGAAGGCTTCTTGCGTTCGGAACGTTCCTTGATCCAGACGATGGGGCGTGCTGCGCGGAACGAGAACGGCCACGTCATCATGTATGCGGACCGGATCACGGATTCGATGCAGAAAGCGATCGATGAGACAACCCGACGCCGAACCATCCAGGCGGCTTATAATGAAGAACACGGCATTACGCCGGTAACTATAAAGAAAAAGATCCGCGATGTCATCCGTGCAACAGAAGCGGCGGAAGAAGCGGAAGAGTATGTCAGCAAAGCGGTCGAAGGCAAGAAGCTCAAAAAAGAAGACCGCATGAAGCTCGTCACATTGCTTGAGAAGGAAATGAAAGAAGCGGCGAAAGCGCTCGATTTCGAACGTGCCGCAGAACTGCGTGATACAGTGTTGGAATTGAAAGCGGAAGGATGATAGGACTTGAAAAACCAAGAGATACGCATACAAGGTGCGCGTGCCCATAATTTAAAAAACATCGACGTTACGATCCCCCGCGATAAGCTCGTCGTCATGACCGGTTTATCCGGTTCGGGGAAATCATCCCTGGCGTTCGATACGATCTATGCGGAAGGCCAGCGCCGCTACGTCGAATCTTTGTCGTCTTATGCACGGCAATTTCTTGGCCAAATGGACAAACCTGACGTCGATTTGATTGAAGGCTTGTCTCCGGCGATTTCGATCGACCAGAAGACGACAAGCAAAAACCCGAGATCGACCGTAGCGACTGTTACGGAAATCTACGATTATATCCGGCTCATGTACGCACGGATCGGCAAGCCGATCTGCCCGAACCATGGCATTGAGATTTCATCGCAGACGGTCGAACAGATGGTCGACCGCTTAGTTGAATATCCGGAACGGACGCGCATGCAAGTGCTGGCGCCGCTCGTATCAGGACGCAAAGGCACCCATGTGAAACTGTTGGAAGACGTTAAGAAACAAGGCTATGTACGGGTTCGCGTCAATGGCGAACTCATCGATTTGGATGACAATATTTCACTCGATAAAAACAAAAAGCATTCCATTGAAGTGGTCATTGACCGCGTCATCATGAAAGACGGAATTGCCCCGCGCTTGAGCGACTCGCTGGAGTCTGCCTTGCGTCTCGGGGAAGGGCGCGTGCTGGTGGATGTCATGGACGAAGAGGAATTGCTGTTTAGCGAACATCATGCTTGCCCGATTTGCGGATTTTCCATCGGCGAATTGGAACCGCGCATGTTTTCCTTCAACTCGCCATTCGGGGCCTGCCCTGAATGCGACGGGCTTGGGATGAAACTGGAAGTCGACCCTGAACTGGTCATACCGGATTGGGATGTCAGCCTCGCGGATCATGCCATCGCCCCGTGGCGCCCGACGAGTTCACAATACTACCCGCAATTGCTGCAGGCAGTATGCAGCCATTTTGGAATTGAAATGGACGTGCCGATGAAAGAATTGCCTGAAGACCAGGTGAACATCATCCTGCATGGTTCCGATAATGAAAAAATTCGTTTCCGTTATGAAAATGATTACGGCAAAATCCGCGACAGCCATATTTTCTTCGAAGGCGTGCTCGCGAATGTCGACCGGCGCTATCGGGAAACCAGTTCCGATTATATTCGGGACATGATGGAGAAATTCATGGGACAGCAGCCATGCCCGACATGTTCAGGCTACCGGTTGAAACCGGAGTCATTGGCAGTCAAAGTCAATGATCTTCACATCGGGCAAGTTGTTGAATATTCGATTACGGAAGCGCAAGCGTTTTTCGACAGCTTGACGCTTTCGGAGAAAGACCGCCAGATTGCTACTATGATCCTCCGCGAAATTCAAGAGCGTGTCGGTTTCTTGATCAATGTAGGACTCGATTATCTGACATTGAACCGCGCATCGGGCACATTGTCAGGCGGCGAAGCACAGCGCATCCGCCTGGCAACGCAAATCGGATCACGGCTGACAGGCGTTCTTTATATTCTCGATGAACCTTCAATCGGCCTTCATCAACGCGATAATGACCGATTGATCAGCACATTGAAAAATATGCGCGATATCGGCAATACACTCATCGTCGTTGAACATGATGAAGATACGATGATGGCAGCGGATTACCTGATCGATGTCGGGCCTGGAGCCGGTGTACATGGCGGGGAAATCATCGCAGCCGGGACGCCCGAAAAAGTGATGAAAAACAAGAAATCGTTGACCGGCCAGTATTTGAGCGGCAAGAAGTTCATTCCATTGCCAGCTGAACGCAGGCAGCCGAATGAACGGAAGATTTCAATCCGCGGAGCCTCCGCAAATAACTTGAAAAATGTCGATGTCGACATTCCAATCGGGTTGTTCACGGCGGTCACTGGAGTTTCGGGTTCTGGGAAAAGTACCTTGATCAATGAGATCCTCTACAAATCATTGGCCCATAAACTGAACCGTGCGCGGGTCAAGCCAGGCCAGCACAAATCGGTGGAAGGTATCGAAGAACTGGAAAAAGTCATCGATATTGACCAGTCACCGATCGGGCGCACACCGCGTTCCAACCCGGCGACCTACACAGGCGTGTTCGATGATATCCGGGATGTTTACGCGACGACCAATGAAGCGAAAGTGCGCGGCTATAAAAAAGGACGCTTCAGCTTCAACGTCAAAGGCGGGCGTTGTGAAGCCTGCCGCGGCGACGGCATCATCAAAATCGAAATGCATTTCCTTCCGGATGTCTACGTGCCGTGTGAAATCTGCCACGGCAAACGCTATAACCGCGAAACGCTGGAAGTGAAATATAAAGATAAAAACATTGCAGACGTGTTGGAAATGACGGTGGAAGATGCTTATGGATTCTTCGAGAATATCCCGAAAATCAACCGTAAATTGAAAACCATCGTCGATGTCGGGCTCGGCTATGTGACACTCGGGCAGCCGGCGACTACACTGTCCGGTGGGGAAGCGCAGCGTGTCAAATTGGCTTCAGAGTTGCATAAACGCTCCAATGGCAAGTCGTTCTATATTCTGGATGAACCGACGACCGGGCTCCACGCCGATGATATTTCACGCTTATTGAAAGTGCTGCAAAGACTAGTGGACAATGGCGATACCGTGTTGACGATCGAGCACAATCTCGATGTCATCAAAACGGCCGATTACTTGATTGACCTTGGCCCGGAAGGCGGAGACAAAGGCGGCACGATCTTGGCCACTGGCACGCCGGAAGATATCGCTAAAGTCAAAGGATCTTATACAGGCATGTATTTGAAGCCGATCCTCGAGCGGGACAGTGCACGCATGAAAGAACTTGTCGGCAAGGCAAGCACTAAGAAAAGAAAAGCAAAGTGAAACTTTCCTTCAGTCCAAACGTATCATTAAAGTAGAACAGGAATTTCTGCGAAGGCAGAAATCCGAAGAGGAGGCCAAACGATATGCAAAGTGAAAAAGAACGCATTTTGGACATGGTTGAAAATGGTACCATCTCGGCACGCGAAGCGGTTGAGCTATTGAAAGCGGTCGATGGCGGGGAAACGAGCAATTCTTCCAAAGATTATGGCCGTGAAACTTACCGCAATTCACGCGGGAAACGCGGATTCTTCCGTCCTGAAGACATGTTCAAAAAGTTCTCGAAAGACTTTTCGAAGGATTTTTCCAAGAACATGTCCAAGGATTTCAATCAACTTGGAGACCGGATGATGCATTTCATGCAGACGTCCGCCGATAAGCTGAAAACAATGGAATTCGATTCGCCATTCGGTGAAGCCGTACGTTTTGAACATACTTTTACGGAAGAAAGTGCGGAACTCCACACGATCATTGCCGATATCGCTAACGGGCAATTGGAAGTATTTCCTTCACAGGACGGTTCGATCCGGGCAGAATGCAGCGTCAAGGCATTCCGCGCAGAATCTCCGGAGCAGGCAAAACAGGATTTTCTGGAAAAATTCGTATTCATTGCGGATGACCGCAAATTACGCATCATCAGTGACCTGAAAACGACGCAAGTGAATATCGTCTTGTACGTGCCGGCAGCGGCATTCGAACAAATCGTCGTCCGTCTGTTCAATGGCGGCTTCACGATGAAGCGTCTCGATTCGGCCTTGATCAAAGTCAAAACTGCAAACGGCAAGATTGACTTGAAGACGATCCAATTTGAAGAAGCCGAGCTTGAAACGGCTAACGGCCCAATCCAGATGATGGAAGTAAAAGGCCGTGAAGTTGAAGCGGAAACTTTGAACGGACGCATTTATGTCGATGGGGATATCGAAGACATCGATGCGAAGTCCTTGAATGGCAATGTCGTTGCGACGACACGCAGCAAAGAGGCGAAAAAGCTCGAAGCGAAAACCCTGGCAGGCAATGTGGAGATTTACATCCCTCAGCATTTGGCGCTACGAGGGGAAGTATCTTCGAATCTTGGACGTATGGACGTCATGTTGTCGGACATCAACAGCAGCCACGAACAAGGCCAGTTCATGCAGAAGAAAATGCATTTCACGAAAACAGGGGATGTTGGGTCTGCAGGCGGGCCATTGCTCGTCTACGGTGAAACCAAAACCGGTTCTATCCTCGTGCGTTATTTGACAATCGACTGAACAACATAAAAAAAGCCCAGTGGAGAATTTTCTCCACTGGGCTTTTTGCGTTATAGTTCCATGCAGGTGATGGCGAAGCTGATGGCGCGTGCGCAGCGCTTGCGGTATTCGTCGGATTGTAGCAAAGCCGCTTCATGTTTGTGGGTCATAAATCCACATTCGACAAGGACCGCAGGCATGATGGTATCCCGCAGCATGGCGAAATCCGCTGTTTTCAAACCGCGGTCTTTCCGCTGTGTCGACAAGATCAGCGAATCCTGGAGCAGCTGGCCCAATTTGCGCGTACGGGCAGGAGCTGTCGAATAAATGAAGCTTTCGATGCCTTGTGCGGGGCTATAGCTATTTCCTGCTGCATTCGCATGGATTGACACCAATAGTTCTGCGCCGGACCGGTTGGCAAAATTCGTCCTTTCTTTCAAGGGCACATCGCGGTCTTGCTGATGGCTGAACAACACCGTGTAACCGTCTGCCGCCAAGCGCTTTTTCACTTCTTCAGCGACAGCGTTGTTGAAATGGAATTCGCGCATCCTGCCGTCGGGTGTCCGTTTGCCGATCGTCCCCGGCCCGTGTCCTGCATCAATGATAATCTTCATTTAACATTCCCCCTTCATTCCTTATATAGAAGGAAAGGGCGAGAAAGGGGACGAAATTCTTCAATTTCTTTTTTTCCATGTTAAAATAAAAACAAACCGACCGCAAAACGAAGGAATTATTTGGAAGATCTAATTTGCGCAGCCGGGGGAATGAGGGAAAACTATGGGACAAGTAACAGTGAAACAAGTAATGGAGATGTTCGGCTTGAAACTGATCAGCGGACAAGAAGGCATCGGGCGCCATATTGCCATCAGTGATATTTCAAGACCGGGACTGGAAATGGCAGGCTATTTCACCCATTATCCAGCGAATCGCATGCAATTGCTCGGAAAAACGGAACTGTCGTTTTTCGCCATGCTAAAACCGGAAGAACGGCTAGACCGGATGATGAAATTGTGTGCGGAGGATACGCCCGCCATCATCGTCTCCCATGGCGTCGATGTGCCGGAGGAATTGGTCATCGCCTCTTCTGAAAAACATGTGCCGGTGCTCGGAACGAACATGACGACCACCCGGTTCTCCAGTTTGCTGACGAATTTTCTGGAAAGCCGGCTGGCTCCGACGACTGCCGTACACGGTGTGTTGGTCGATATTTATGGCATCGGTGTGCTCATTACCGGAAAAAGCGGAGTCGGGAAAAGTGAAACTGCTTTGGAACTCGTCAAGAAAGGCCATCGCCTCGTAGCGGATGATTGCGTGGAGATCCGCCAAGAAGGCGAAAGCACGCTTGTTGGTCATCCACCGAAGCTGATCGAATATCTGCTCGAGATTCGCGGTGTCGGCATCATCGACATTATGACTTTATTCGGAGCGAGTGCCGTACGTAACTTTAAGCGTATTTCACTTGTCATTGATCTCGAGATTTGGGATCAAGATAAAACTTACGATCGTCTCGGCCTTGAGGAAGAGACGATGAAAATCATCGATACGGATGTGACGAAACTGACGATTCCTGTACGTCCAGGACGTAACCTTTCTGTCATTATCGAAGTAGCCGCGATGAATTACCGCCTGAAACGGATGGGGGTCAACGCTGCTGAGGAATTCTCCAAGCGGCTTGATGATGTCATCTCGCAAGATACAAATTAAGCGAATGGGAAGGTGCATTATATGTATTCAGTTTTAGCAGCGATCGATCCGGTGGCGTTTTCACTCGGGCCGATCGACGTCCGGTGGTATGGCGTCATCATTGCGACCGGGATCGTCATTGCGTTTCTCGTCGGCCAGAAAGAAATGGTCAAGCGCGGCTTGCATCCGGATTATCTGACCGATCTATTGATCTGGGCTGTGCCGCTCGCCATTGTTGGCGCTCGCATTTATTATGTGATGTTCGAATGGGAAAATTATAAAGACCAGCCTGGCCAAATCATCGCCATCTGGAATGGCGGGATTGCAATACATGGGGCGCTGATTGCTTCGGTCATCGTCGCCTATATATTCACGAAACGCCGCAATACGCCGTTTTTGAAAGTGGCGGATATATTGGCGCCAAGTATTTTGATCGGCCAGGCCATCGGGCGGTGGGGCAATTTCATCAACCAGGAAGCGCACGGCGGAGAAGTATCGCGCCAGTTTCTTGAGAATCTATTCATCCCCGATTGGATCATCAATCATATGTACATAGATGGTGCTTACTACCACCCGACCTTTCTCTATGAATCGATGTGGAGCTTGGTGGGGATCATTATTTTACTGCTGCTGCGCAAAGTCAATTTGGTGCGCGGGGAAATGTTCTTCTTCTATATGATCTGGTATTCAGTCGGCCGTTTCTTCATTGAAGAAATGCGCACCGACAGCCTGTACGTCATCGGCGAATTGCGCGCTGCACAGCTTGTGTCGGTCGTGGCGATAGTCATCGGGCTTGCATTCATCATCTACCGGCGCGTAGCCATCAAAAACCCGCCGCGCTATTTGGATAAATAACTAGGAAAGAAGAGATTGAATGTCGACAGTGAAAAATGGCTTGAAAGCCGGATTAAAGACTACGTGGTCACTCGGGAAAATCATTTTCCCGATTACTTTGCTCATCACCATGCTGCAATTCACACCGGTATTGCCATTTATCATCGATTTAATCGCACCGGTCATGGGGATATTCGGCTTGAGCGGCGAAGCGGCCGTTCCGCTTGTGCTCGGCAACGCGCTTAATCTGTATGCCGGAATCGCCGGAATTTTATCGCTTGAACTGACCGTTAAAGAAGTATTCATCCTGGCGGTCATGTTATCGTTTTCCCATAACATCTTTATCGAAACCGGCGTCGCCTTGAAAGTCGGCGTCCGTTTATGGGTCGTCTTAGTGGTGCGTTTCGGGCTTGCGGCTTTGTCCGGCATCTTGATTAACCTGTTCTGGTCAGGCGGCGGGGAAATTGCGCAATACGGTTTTGCGCCTGAAGTCGCCGCTGCTCCGGAAACCTGGTTGGGCATCTTCTTGCTGGGCTTGGAAAAAGCGAGTTTCGGCGTGCTTCAGCTGGCGATGATCGTCATCCCGCTCATGCTGATGATCCAAATATTGAAAGATCGCCATTATTTGCAGAAAATCTCGAATATGATGGGGCCGCTCACACGGCTGATCGGCGTCGAGAAAAATACCTCATTGACGCTCGCCTCCGGATTGATTTTCGGTTTGGCAATGGGAGCGGGCGTGATGATCCAAGCGGTTCAGGAAGACGGCGTCAGCCGCAAAGATGCGACACTCGCCTTTATCTTCCTGGTGGCATGTCACGCGATCGTCGAGGATACTTTGATTTTCATCCCTCTCGGCATCCCGATTTGGCCGCTGCTGCTGATTCGGGTCATCACCGCCCTCGCTTTGACGATATTCATCTCTTATCTGTGGCGGCGGGCTGAAGACAATCGGAAGGAAGTGGTCTCTACATGAATAAGGATATAACGACTTTATTATTTGATTTTGACGGAACCTTGCTCGATACGAATGAATTGATCATCCAGACATTCCTATCGGTGCTCGGCGAACATTTTCCCGGCGAATACGGCCGGGAAGATGTCTTGCATTTTATCGGGCCATCATTGGAACAAACTTTTACTGAAATCGCTCCAGGCAAAGTCAGCGAACTGAGCGATCAATACCGCCGTTTGAACCGGACGCTCCACGATGAATTGGTCTCTGAATACGACGGGGTTGCGGAAACTTTGCGGACTTTGAAATCCAGAGGCTTGAAAATGGCGATCGTTTCCACTAAACGAGAAGAAACGATCTTGCACGGCTTGAAGTTGATGGGGGTACATGATGTGTTCGATGCCTTGGTAGCATTGGATCATGTGCAGAATCCAAAACCTCATCCCGAGCCGCTCGAGTTGGCCCTGCGCTTATTGGAAGCGGATCAGCACGAAGCCTTGATGATCGGCGATAACTCACATGACATCGAAGGCGGAAAAATGCCGGTGTCCGGACAGCGGGTGTTGCTTTGACTGCCAAAGGAGAAGAGTTTTAGCGAGCTTTGAACCGGATTTCATGCTGCAGCATATTTCCGATCTCCTGGAATTGACGAAAGCGGGCGTAAAATGAGACGCACCGAGCGATATCCTGTCCAAGGGGCGAATTCGCTTTGGCATATCTACAAAACTGTGCCGTTCTGGAAAGTCGCGAAAACTTTCTGGTCATCCAGACCGCGCTACACGCCGTTCTTGCCGATGAAAACTGGCTGTATCGCCAATTTCTTGGCATGCAGATCGGCAAGGAAACGTCGTTTGCGCTGATGGTCATGCCCGATGTCATGTTTCCGGAACGCATACAGGTCGGTGATAATACCGTCATCGGCTATAATACGACCATTCTTGCACATGAATACTTGATTGAAGAATACCGGCTCGGCGACGTCTTGATCGGCGACCGTGTCATGATCGGAGCAAACAGTACGATTTTGCCCGGCATCAAGATTGGGGATGGCGCCATCGTCTCCGCTGCCACGCTCGTCCATAAAGATGTACCGGCTGGGGCTTTTGTCGGCGGCAATCCGATGAAAATCATCTATACAGCCGAAGAAATGGCCGATCGACAAAAGCAAAATCCTGAAAGCTCAGCGCTTTCAGGATTTTTGTATCCTCCTTGCTTGACGGGCCAAAGCGGCTTGCGCTAAAATAAGAATCACTTTAACGATTCATCACTCTAGTGAACTAAAGTGAAATAACCGATAATAGGAAGTGTTCAACGATGACCATCGAAATGTTTGAAAACCATTAGGCATGCGTGACGATTTTCCTTTAATTGCAAAGCAAAAGCAGATTTGAGAAAACAAGGCACTCAATTGATCGAGCGGGCAGGGTATGAACTGCTGCAAACGCCGACTTTGGAATACTACGAAACGATTGGGAAGATCTCCGCGATTTCAGATGACGCGTTATTCAAGCTGCTCGACAGCCAAGGTAAGACGCTCGTCTTGCGGCCGGATATGACATCCCCGATCGCACGGGTTGCGGCATCGAAATTATTGCGCGAGAAAATGCCGATCCGACTCGGCTATTATTCCAATGTATTCCGTGCGCAAAAGCGCGAAGGCGGACGCCCTGCAGAATTCGAGCAGATGGGCGTCGAGTTGATTGGCGATGATTCCCTTTATGCGGATGCGGAAGTGATCAGCTTGGCTTGGGACATTCTGAAGGAATTGGGCGTTGGTTCTGCACGCACCGTCATCGGCCACACAAGGCTGCTTGAACTGATATTGGCAGATTTCGGGTTGGATGCGGAACAAAGCGGCAAAGTGCGTGAACTGTTTGTCGCGAAGAACGGTGTAGGGGTCGAACAATTGGCAAAAGAGCTGCCGATCCCTGAAGGTAAACTGTCATCGTTCCTGAAATTGATGCAGGCAACAACAGTAGCTGATTGGAAACAGTGGATCAACGAAGAAAACGAAGAACAACGCGAGCTTTACCGCGACATGGAGCGCCTTGAACAATTGCTTGGACGCAATGGACTCGGGGATGCAGTCACTTTCGATATTTCCTTCAGCAGCCACATGACCTATTACACTGGATTGGTGTTCGAGTTCTACGGAGCCGGCAGTGGATTTCCACTCGGCAGCGGCGGGCGTTATGACGGCTTGATGGAGCAGTTCGGCTTGCAGGTCGGCGCGACCGGATTCGGGTTGCGTGTCGACCGTTTGCTGGAATCGGTGACACCTGAAAAAGCGGAGCAACCGCACACATTGATCTTATTCGATGAACAAAACGAGCAATAGGCATTCGATAAAGCACAACAACTAAGAAATTCAGGAAAACGAGTGACCTTGCAATATGCACCGGCCGTTAAAGCGCTGGAGCCATTCACTGCCTTGTTCACCGAAGTCATCAGAGGGGAGGAGCTGCACAATGGATGAATTGACGATTGCCATGCCAAAGGGCAGAATCTTTGAAGAAGCCTATGAACTATTAGTCGGTGCGGGATATGACCTGCCGAAAGAGCTCGACGACTCGCGCAAGCTGATCGTCGAAGCGCCGAATGAAAAATTCCGCTTTATTCTAGCGAAGCCGATGGATGTGCCAACTTATGTCGAGCACGGTGTAGCGGATATCGGCATTGCCGGAAAAGACGTCTTGCTCGAGCACGATAGAGACGTACACGAATTATTGGACCTCGGCATCAGTGCATGCTATATCGCGACTGCCGGATTGCCGGATACGGAAATGGACGAAGTGACGCCGCGCATTGCGACGAAATATCCAGCGGTGGCTTCTCATTATTACCGCAGCAAAGGCGAACAAGTCGAGATCATCGAATTGAACGGCTCAATCGAATTGGCGCCGCTGATCGGCTTGTCCGACCGCATCGTGGACATCGTATCGACCGGCCGCACGTTGAAAGACAACGGCCTGGTGGAATACGAAAAGATCGCGGACATCACATCGCGCCTCATCGCGAATCCGGTGAGCTATCGCTTGAAGCAGCAGCGCATTACGGAGCTGGTCGATAAACTGCGGGAGCAGGTGGAACGATGAACATCCAGCGCCTGACAGACGAGTTGTCGATTCGGCGCCAGTTAGCCGATGGCACAGAACAGCAATTGCAAGCGGTAAAAGAAATCATTCAAGCGGTGCGGAGCGAAGGCGATGCAGCCTTGTACCGCTTTTCGAAAAAATGGGACAAAGCGGAGTTGACCGCATTAAAGGTCACGCAAGAAGAAATCCAGCAAGCAGCTAAGCGTTTCGATCCCCAACTGCTTGCCGACCTGACAGAAGCGGCGGACAATATCCGCGGCTATCATGAAGGCCAACAGCAACAAGGCTACCGCCAAGACCGGGCGGACGGGTCGTATGTCGCACAGCGCGTCACAGCGATCGAATCTGCTGGATTGTATGTTCCGGGCGGCACGGCGGCCTATCCATCCTCCGTCTTGATGAATGTCATTCCGGCACAAGTAGCGGGAGTCGGGCGCATCGTCGTTGTATCCCCGCCTGATAGCGAAGGGAATTTGTCGGACGGCGTGCTTGTTGCGGCACATATCCTTGGCATTAAAGAACTATATAAAACTGGCGGGGCACAAGCAATCGCGGCACTCGCTTACGGGACGGAATCGATCCAGCCGGTCGATAAGATCACGGGGCCCGGCAATATTTTCGTAGCGCTCGCAAAACGCGAAGTGAACGGCGACGTCGCGATCGACATGATCGCAGGGCCAAGCGAAATCGCCATCATCGCCGATGACAGCGCATATGCGGATGAAGTGGCGGCGGATTTATTGTCCCAAGCAGAGCACGATCCGCTGGCAAGTGCGGTATTATTGACACAGAGCCGTGCGTTTGCCGAACAAGTCGCAGCGCAAGTGGTAAGCCAATTGGCAACTTTGCCGCGCGAAGCGATTGCTGCGGCGTCGATCCGTGACCACGGCGCTATTTATGTGGCGGACAGCCGCGCTGAATTGATTAACGCAGCCAACCAATTGGCGCCAGAGCATTTGGAGATCATGACGGAAGATGCGGAAGCAGTAGCGGAAGAAATCGATCACGCCGGTGCGATTTTCATCGGCCGTTATTCATCGGAGCCGATCGGCGATTATTTCGCCGGCACGAACCATGTTTTGCCGACCAATAGCACGGCGCGCTTTTCAAGTGCCTTGTCCGTCTATGATTTTGTTAAACGGACGAGCATCGTCCATTACAGCGAGCAGGCATGGCGTGAAAACCAAGAGAAAATTGCAAGGCTCGCAAGGCTAGAAGGCCTCGAAGCACACGCACGTGCAGTCGAATCGCGCGCTTGGAAAAAGGAGAGTCAATCATGAGGAAATCGGACATTACGCGAAAAACCAATGAAACGGAAATTGCCGTCAGCTTCTCACTCGATGGAAAAGGGCAGGCGGATATCAATACAGGGGTACCATTTATGGACCATATGCTGGATCTTTTCATCAAGCATGGCCAGTTCGACGGGCGCATCCACGCAAACGGTGATACCCATATCGACGATCATCACACGACAGAAGACATCGGGATCGTCCTTGGCCAGGCAGTGCTTGAAGCATTAGGCGATAAAAAAGGCTTGCGCCGCTACGGCAACGCCTTTGTGCCGATGGATGATGCGCTGGCACAAGTGGTCATCGATTGCTCCAACCGACCTCACCTGGAGTTCCGGGGAGATATCCCAAACGCGAAAGTCGGCGCATTCGATAGTGAACTCGTCCATGAATTTCTTTGGAAGTTTGCATTGGAATCACGCATGAACGTCCACGTCATCGTCCATTATGGCCGCAATACGCATCACATCATCGAAGCGGTTTTCAAGGCGCTTGCCCGCGCGCTGGATGACGCAACGATGATCGACCCGCGCGTAGAAGGCGTCCCTTCGACAAAGGGGCTATTAACATGATCGTCGGTATTGTCGATTACGGCATGGGCAATTTATTCAGCGTCGAACAGGCATTGAAAAAACTCGATTGCACCGTCATCACCTCAGACGATGCACAAGTCTTGGCAGAAGCGGATGCGATCTTACTTCCGGGCGTCGGCGCATTTCCGGATGCGATGAAGCGCTTGGATGAAAAAGGCTTAGCTGAATTCATCCGTTCGCTGCCGGAGCAGAAGATCCCATTGCTCGGGATTTGCCTCGGTATGCAATTATTATATGAAGACAGTGAAGAAGGCAGGGCGGTTAAAGGGCTTGGTTTATTGAAAGGGCATATCCGGCGCTTTCCAAAAGGCGCTTACCGCATCCCGCATATGGGATGGAACCGCCTGAGTTTCACGCAACAGCCATATTGGCTTGAAGATGTACTGGAAGATACACATGTCTATTTTGTCCACTCGTTTCTCGCGACAGAGACGGCTCGCGCAGAAGTCTTCGCGACTGCCGAATACGGCGGGCTTGAAGTGCCGGGTGTTGTCGGCGGCGGATTGATTACGGGGATGCAATTCCATCCCGAAAAATCGGGCGAGTTCGGGCATTATTTATTGGCGCAGTGGATTGCAAATGTCAGGAGGGATTTCCATGAGTGAATTTCAAATATATCCGGCGATCGACTTAAGGGGCGGAAAATGCGTCCGCTTGTTCCAAGGAGATTACGGCCAGGAGACGGTCTATGCAGATTCGCCGGTTGAAATGGCGAAAAGTTTTGTGGAAGCCGGGGCCAAATGGATCCACATGGTCGATTTGGACGGCGCGAAAGATGGCAGCCGAATCAACGATCAAGTGGTCATCGAAGCGGCGAAACTCGATGCCAACATCCAAGTGGGCGGCGGCATCCGCAGCCGTGAAGACATCAACCATTATTTATCGAACGGCGTTGCCCGTGTCATTATCGGCAGCCTGGCTGTGCGGGAGCCGGAACTGGTTGCTTCATTTATCGAGGAATTCGGCGCAGAGCGGATCGTCATCGGCATCGATGCGAAAGACGGCATGGCGGCGACAGAGGGTTGGATCGAAACTTCGCATAAGCCGGCATCTGAAGTGGCCGCTTATTTTGCTTCAAAAGGGACAAAGCATTTCATCTATACCGATATTTCGACGGACGGCACGCTTGCTGGCCCGAATATCGACGCTAACCGGAAGCTCGTCGCCGACGACGCTTCGCAAGTCATCGTATCCGGCGGCATCGGAACGCTCGATGACGTAAAGAAAGTGAAACAAGCGGCTGCCGACAGCCCGATTGCCGGACTCATCATCGGCAAAGCTTTGTATGAAAACCGTTTTACACTCGAGGAGGCGCTATCATGCTGACAACACGCATCATTCCGTGCCTCGACGTTAAAGAAGGGCGCGTCGTCAAAGGCGTGAGTTTTGTGGAGCTTCGGGATGCGGGAGACCCTGTGGAACTCGCCAAATTCTACGACGAACAAGGCGCGGATGAATTGGTCTTCCTCGACATCTCCGCTTCACACGAAGGCAAAGAGACGATGGTCGAAGTAGTGCGCATTGTCGCCACCGAACTATCGATTCCATTTACCGTGGGCGGAGGCATCCGGACGCTTGATGACATGAAACGCATGTTGCGTGCAGGGGCAGATAAGGTATCCTTGAATACAGCAGCGCTGGACCGGCCGGAATTGATCAAAGAAGGCGCGGATTTCTTCGGATCGCAGTGCATTGTCGTCGCTATCGATGCGAAAAGAAATGGCGATAGCTGGGACGTCTACACGCACGGAGGCCGCAACCGGACCGAATGGGATGCGATCGAATGGGCGAAAAAAGCGGTCGCTTTAGGTGCTGGGGAATTGCTTTTGACCAGCATGGACAGCGACGGCCAGAAAGACGGATTTGATGTCGCGCTGACCAAAGCGGTGCGTGATGCCGTGGAGGTGCCTGTCATCGCAAGCGGCGGTGCAGGAAACCGTGAGCATTTCAAGGAAGTATTCGAACAGGCAGATGCTGATGCAGCACTTGCGGCATCGATCTTCCATTATAAAGAAACGAGCGTCAGAGAAGTGAAACAGTATCTGCAGCGAGAAGGAGTGAATGTCCGGTGACAAATGTGAAATACGATGAAAACGGGTTAGTGCCCATCATATTGCAGGATGCAACTACAAAACAAGTGCTGACTTTGGCTTATGCCAACGAAGAAGCGGTCAAGCGCACGATCGACACGAAAGAAACCTGGCTGTACTCAAGAAGCCGCAAGGAACTATGGAATAAAGGCGCGACCAGCGGCAATACGCAGCGTGTCCAATCCGTGCAGATCGATTGCGACGGGCGATTCCTTGATTTATGAAGTGATTCCGAACGGCCCGGCCTGCCATACTGGGGAGACGAGCTGCTTCCATGAAACCTTAGCAGGGGAACGCACGGCTTCAGCATCAGACATGATTACAGAACTTAGCGCTTTGATCAAACAACGCGAAAGCGATTTGCCAGAAGGCGCTTATACGACTTATCTGTTTGAAGAAGGGTCGATAAGATCTGCAAGAAAGTCGGGAAGAAGCAGCAGAAGTCATCATTGCTGCAAAAACCGTGATGCACGAGAACTGGCAACGGAAAGCGCAGACCTGCTTTACCATCTACTTGTTTTGCTGCAGGAACAGAAAGTTGATTTCAAAGAAGTGACGGGTGTGCTCGAAGAACGCCATGCCGCGAAAAGGACAAGTAAATAATAGGAAATATGCTATAATAACAGCACATTTAGGGATAGGAACGATTTCGATCGTTCCTTTTCCTGTTACGGAGGCATATTTTGGAGAAAACAAAGAAAAATTTCGATAATGTCGTGTCATTCATTCCGACAGGGGAATTTTACTATCAAAAGCACTCAAGGAGCTGCAGTGCGAACACTACGATAAAGCGTATAAGTATTTGCAGCGGGCGAAAGAACTGACTCGGATGATCCGCTCATCCTGATGCATTACGGAGTGGTGCTGATGGAGCGGCAGGAATTTGAGCTGGCGATGGATGAACTGCGCACTGCCCATAAGCTCGATCCGGAAGAACCGAATATTTTATTCTTTTGGCTGAAGTCCATGCACATCTGGGCTTGTTTTTGATGCCCGGAAATATGCCAAGGCTTATCTTGAAAAGGATACCCGCGGGAGCTACGCGGCGGAAGCGATGGAAATCATCGATTTTGCCGAGCAGGAAGACTGGCAGCTGTTCGATGACGAAGGCGAAGCCCATAATAGCGAGTATTATTATTTGCAGGAAAAGGCGCGCCGGTTGATGGAACAGGGCAAGTTTCCAGAAGCGATTGAGTTATTGGAAGAAGTCATCGAGGAAAAGCCGGATTTCTGGGGGGCTTATAATAACCTGGCGCTGGCGTATTTTTATATCGGGGAAACGGAAATGGCGAAATCGCTGCTTCATGAAGTGCTCCGCAGAAACACCGGCAACTTGCACGCCTTATGCAATTTAGCGGTGTTCCATTATTATGAGAAAAATGATGAGTTGGACGATATCCTTGGCTTGCTGAAAAAGATCCAGCCATATGTCTTTGAGCATCGCTATAAATTGGGCGCGACCTTCGCCTTGGTCGGAAAATACAAGGAAGCGTATCGTTGGTTGAAAAGCTTGCAAAAACGTGGGTTTGACGGAGACCCCGCGTTTTATTTCTGGTTGTCTCATGCAGCGTACCATTCGGGCCATGAAGAAACCGCAAAGTATGCGTGGGAGCAATTGAAGCGGATGGACCCGGCAAAAGAAGGGTACGAGCCGTGGGGAGAGCAGGCTGTAATGCCGCATGTCGATGCGCTTGAACATGACCGCGATTTTCTCATCCACAAACTTGACCATCCTCATTTAAGCGAACGGATTTACGGTTTGTTCTTGCTTGGAAAATCTTCCCACAAGCAAGAAATCATTTCGCATCCGAATTGGCTGAAATCCGAGCAGCCTTCCGTTTTGGAAACCTATATGCTCGGTTATGCGCTTGGCCATCCATTCCGCGAATCGGTCAAGGAAGAAAAAGCCTTTTTGCGTGCGATGGAAACAGCAGAGCGTCTGTATTACCAGAAAGGGATGGTTGACCGCGAAAATGACGCCATCTTCCAATTATGGTTCATGCTGGCGGAACGGGCTTTCGATGGCGATTATGCGTTCCGCAATCCAACAGCACTTGCCGCTGCCGTCAGCTATATGGTTGAATCAGCGGAAAAACGGGAAACGACAAAAAAAGCAGTCGCCGTGAAATTCGGTACTTCTGCCGCTACGATGTCCAAATATGTCGATGAATTGAGCGGGTTTTTGCCGAATTTCAAGGACTAGGCATAAAAGTTGAAGGCGGCAGTTTATTGCTTTACGATTTAGCTAGTGATAACGAGGAGGGCCTATAATGACAGAAACGACTAATATTTATGATGTGTTAATTATCGGTGCAGGGCCGGCGGGCATGACAGCGGCGGTCTATACGTCCCGAGCGAATCTTTCGACGCTCATGCTTGAGCGCGGGATCCCTGGCGGACAGATGGCCAACACCGAAGAAATTGAAAACTACCCAGGATTCGACCATATTCTCGGTCCTGACCTATCCACCAAAATGTTTGAACATGCGAAAAAATTCGGAGCCGAGTATGCTTATGGCGACGTGACTGAAATCATCGACGGCGATGAATTCAAAACCGTCAAAGCCGGTTCGAAAGAATACAAAGCCCGCGCCATCATTTTGACGACTGGAGCCGAGTATAAGAAAATGGGCATTCCAGGCGAAAACGAACTTGGCGGCCGCGGCGTCAGCTATTGCGCAGTGTGCGATGGCGCATTCTTTAAAGGCAAAGAACTGGTCGTTGTCGGCGGCGGGGACTCTGCAGTTGAAGAAGGAGTCTATTTGACACGTTTCGCGGATAAAGTGACGATCGTCCACCGCAGAGATGAATTGCGCGCACAGAAAATCCTTCAAGACCGCGCATTTGCCAACGACAAGATCGACTTTATCTGGAGCCATACCGTAAAAGAGATTCACGATAAAGACGGCAAGGTCGGAAGCGTTACCTTGGTATCGACTAAAGACGATTCCGAACGGGAATTCGAAGCGGACGGCGTGTTCATTTACATCGGCATGCTGCCGTTGACAAAACCATTTGAATCGCTGGGCATCTTGAATGACCTGGGCTATATCGAAACGAATGAAGAAATGCAAACCTCTGTGCCGGGAATCTTCGCGGCAGGCGATGTACGGGATAAAACTTTGCGCCAAGTCGTGACTGCGACTGGCGACGGCAGCATCGCCGCGCAAAGCGTCCAGCATTATGTAGAAGAGCTTGCAGAAAAGATCGCTTCAAAAGCGCAAGCTTAACGCTTTCTTAATCCCTTTGTAACAGCATTGTCATGCAAAAGAGGTATAGTAAGTAATGTAAATCAACCCCCTTTTTATATAGTTATTTTTGACAGGCTGCTTTCCGGATTGTCCGGGGAGTGGCCTCTTTTTTTGCATTCTTTTGCATGACACGCCAGGATAGATGTATAATGAAAATAGTTTATATTAGATGCGGAGTGGCAAATGTGCAGCGAATCGCGAATTTATTGCTAATAGAGAATGGCAAAGTATTATTGATGAAAAAGCCGCGCAGGGATTGGTACGTAGCTCCTGGCGGCAAAATGGAAAGCGGCGAATCGATTTATGAAGCGGCCATCCGTGAGTTCAGGGAAGAAACGGATGCAGAGCCGTTTGGCGTTCACTTGAAAGGCGTTTACACCATGATGATCCAGGAAAGCGGCCAGACAGTGGATGAATGGATGCTGTTTACGTTCCGGGCGACACAGCTTCGCGGGACGCCATTCGAAGAAACGCGTGAAGGGATTCTCGAATGGCATCCAGTAGAAAGCCTGCATACCCTGCCGATGGCGGAAGGGGACCGGACAAACCTATTGTTTGCGGCTTATCAGGAAGGGGTCCAATACGGAACCTTCTATTATACGCCAGAGTTCGAACTGCTAGAAGAGAACATCCAATCATCGACTGAAGAGGTGAACCGCCAGCATGGATAAGCATATCGAAGAAACCGAATTGATCATTATCACCGGCATGTCCGGTGCAGGAAAGACAGTGGCGATCCAAAGTTTTGAAGACCTCGGTTTTTTCACGATCGATAATCTTCCCCCGGCGCTTCTCCCGACATTCATCAAATTGATGCGGGATTCGGGCAAATCGATGAAGCGCGTCGCAGCGGTCATGGACCTTCGCGGCGGCGATTTTTTCGCCAGCCTCGTCGATGCAATCGATGATCTATCGAAAGAACCGGAAGTGGCGATCACCATCCTGTTTCTCGATGCGGAAAACCAGACGCTCGTCAGCCGCTATAAGGAAACACGGCGTTCCCATCCACTGTCGCCAGGCGGGCTTGTGCTCGGCGGCATCAAAAAAGAACGGGATATGCTGAAAGACTTGCAAGGACGGGCCCATTATATGTATAACACTTCAGAAATGAGCCCGCGCCAGCTGAAAGAGAAAATCACGTCGGATTTCGCTTCCAAAACGAGCAATGTCTTTACGGTCAATTTGATGTCTTTCGGCTTTAAACATGGCATGCCGATTGACGCTGACTTGGTTTTCGATGTACGCTTCCTGCCGAACCCTTATTATATAGAAGAATTGAATCCGCAATCGGGCTTGGATCAGCCGGTTTCCGATTATGTTTTGAAGTGGCAGGAAACACAGACGCTGGTGAGTAAGCTGGAGGATTTATTCGATTTCATGATTCCCCAGTACAAGCAAGAAGGCAAAGCGCAATTGGTCATCGCTTTTGGCTGCACAGGCGGCCAGCATCGATCCGTGACGCTTGCAGAGTATTTCGGGAAATACCTATCGAAAAACAACAAAGTCAGCATTACGCATAGAGATGTGAAAATCAGAAAGGGCTGAGCATATGGAAAAAAGTCTCCAGCAAAAACGAGTCGTAATCATCGGGGGCGGGACCGGTCTGTCCACTTTGCTGAGGGGCTTAAAAACTTTTCCGCTCGACTTGACGGCAATTGTGACAGTGGCAGATGACGGCGGAAGCTCCGGGCGTTTGCGCGATGACTTGGATATCCCGCCACCGGGCGATATCCGCAACGTCATGGCTGCGCTGTCGGATGCCGAACCTTTAGTAGCTGAAATGTTCCAATACCGCTTCAAGCATTCGCTTGATTTGGAAGGGCATTCACTGGGCAATCTGATGCTTGCGGCATTGACCGATTTGACAGGTGATTTTTCGCACGCTGTCCGCGAAATGAGCCGCGTCTTGAACGTCAACGGCACCGTTCTTCCTGCCGCCAATCAATTGGTGACCTTGAACGCTGAGCTTGAAGACGGAACCATCATTAAAGGCGAATCCAAGATCCCTGCCTATTTGCAGCCGATCAAGCGCGTATTCCTGGAACCGGCCGGCGTCAAGACCTTGCCGGATACCATACAGGCGATTCAATCCGCTGATGTCATCGTCATCGGGCCGGGTTCCTTGTACACGAGCATCTTGCCGAATTTGCTTGTGAAGGATATCAAAAAAGCGCTGCTTGAGGCGAAGGCGAGAAAAATCTATATTTGCAATTTGATGACCCAGGCGGGTGAAACGTACGGCTATACGGCCTCGGATCATGTGAAAGCTCTGTACGACCATGTAGGTGTGAACTTTCTCGATGCCATTTTGATCGATAAAGTCCAAATGCCGCAAGGAGTGGCCGAAAGATACAAAAAAGAAAAAGCATGGCCGGTGGAATACGATGAAGAACGCCTGAAAAATATGGGGCTTGAAGTATATCGCCATGACATTGCGAATATTTTCGGGGAAGCCGTCCGGCATGAACCGATGAAAGTGGCGAAATGGCTTTTCGAATACACCAGCAGCGAATCGCAGGAACCCTCGCAGCGCCGGTATTCCTAAAGCTTGAAAGGGGGGGCATAATTGTCTTTTGCATCAGAAACAAAAAAAGAAATGACCCAGATTGAAGTAGACGATTGCTGCGGCAAGGCAGAGCTGTCGGCGATGATCCGGATGAACGGTACGCTGTCATTTTCCAATCGCCAGTTAAGCCTGGATATCCAAACGGAAAACGCAGCTATTGCCAGAAGGATCTATACATTGCTGAAGCGCTTCTACAAAGCGTATCCAGTGGAACTGTTAGTCCGCAAAAAGATGCGGTTGAAAAAAAACAATGTCTATATTTGCCGCTTGCGGGAAGGCGCGAAATTCGTGCTTGAGGATTTGTTGATCTTGTCGGAAGGCTTTCAATTTCAGCAGGATATCTCCCCTGAGCTGATCTCGACGACGTGCTGCAAGCGCTCTTATTTGCGCGGTGCCTTTTTGGCCGGGGGGTCGGTCAACAATCCCGAAACCTCCTCTTATCATTTGGAAGTGTATTCTTCCTATAAAGACCACGCTGAAGCGCTGGTCATCCTGATGAACCATTTCCAATTGAACGCGAAAATGATCGAGCGAAAAAAAGGATTTGTGACCTATTTGAAGGAAGCAGAGAAAATTTCCGATTTCCTCAGCCTGACAGGCGCCCACTCGGCGCTATTGAAATTCGAGGATGTCCGAATTCTCCGCGATATGCGCAATAGCGTCAATCGCTTAGTCAATTGCGAAACGGCCAATTTGAATAAGACCATCGATGCGGCGCTGCGGCAAATCGAAAACATCCGCTTTATCGACCAAGTAATCGGAATCGACCAATTGCCGGACCGTCTGAAAGAGATAGCCCGCTTGCGTGTGGAGTACCAGGATGTCACACTGAAAGAACTGGGCGAGATGGTATCGACAGGAAAAGTGAGCAAATCAGGTGTCAACCACAGGCTACGGAAAATCGATGAGATTGCCGAGTCGTTGAGAAAAGGCGAAACGATCAGCCGGTAACAGGGCTGCTCTTTTCTATAGATTGCGTGAGAGTCAAGTTTTCGGAGGAGGATATGCATGGTAGAAAAACAAGTGGAAGTGCAATTGAAATCAGGATTACAAGCGAGGCAGGCAGCATTGTTTGTACAGGAAGCCAATCGTTATAGTTCGGATGTATACTTAGAAAAAGGCGACAAGAAAGTCAATGCCAAGAGCATTATGGGCATCATGAGCCTAGCCGTCAGCAAAGGCACGAACGTGACGATTTCGGCCGACGGCGCTGACGAAGAATCAGCCGTTGATGCGTTGGCGCAATTGATCGATAAAGAAGCTTAAAGCCAAGCGCTTTAAGCACCAAAAAAGAGCTGCCCCGCAAGCGGGACAGCTCTTTTTGTGTAACTTAATCTTCTTTTTCGTGGTTTTCCGGCAATTTGTTGCGCGTGATGATTTGGTCGACGAGACCATATTCGAGTGCACGCTCTGCAGTCATGAAGTTATCGCGGTCTGTATCGCGAGAAATCACTTCAAGCGGCTGGCCAGTGCGTTCAGATAGAATTTGGTTCAATTTCTCGCGCAAGAACAGGATGCGTTTTGCGGCGATTTCGATTTCAGTCGCTTGCCCTTGAGCTCCGCCAAGTGGCTGGTGGATCATGACTTCAGCGTTCGGCAATGCGTAGCGTTTGCCTTTTGTGCCGGCTGCGAGAAGGAAAGCACCCATGGATGCAGCCATGCCGATGCATACTGTTTGGACATCTGGCTTGATAAATTGCATAACATCGTAGATTGCCATACCGGCTGTGATGCTGCCGCCTGGGCTGTTGATGTAGATGGAAATATCTTTTTCCGGATCTTCCGCTTCAAGGAATAGCAATTGCGCAACGATGGAGTTGGCGACATTGTCATCGATTCCGCTGCCGAGCATGATAACGCGGTCTTTCAATAGGCGGGAATAGATATCGTAAGCGCGTTCGCCTCTGCTTGTCTGTTCGATTACTGTAGGGATTAAATTCATGGATAATTTCCTCCTTCGGGTAAATGTAAGTGCTGCTGAAACACTGTTCAGCCGTACATTCATCATACACATCATGGTCAATGAAGGTCAAATCTAACGAATTGAAAATAGGCGCTTGAAATAAGGGGAAAGCTTTTGTATAATAGAAAAGTCGCGAACAATATTTGCCCTCGTAGTGTAAAGGATAACACGTAAGATTCCGGTTCTTGAGATGGGGGTTCGATTCCCTCCGAGGGTGTAAAAATTGAAAAACCGCATAGCCTGCCAAAGGCTATGCGGTTTTTTTATTGAATCTTTTTAGCGGCTGAAACGTAGAATCCAACGTATGGTGTTTCAAGAAACAGGCAATCAGGGAAAACAAAAAATATTATTGTAAAAGAAAAGGAGACAGGAAAATGAAAAAATTACTTATTCCATTGCTGTTGGTGGTTGGGCTGATCGTCATTGCCGTTGCCGTATTCGGTTCAAGTTATAATAACTTCGTTCAATTGGAAGAGGACGTCAACCAATCGTATGCGCAACTCGAAAGCCAATTGCAGCGCAGGCTCGATCTGATCCCGAACTTGGTCGAGACGGTGAAAGGCTTTGCTGACCAGGAACAAGAGGTCATCGATAGCGTCACAGAAGCCCGTTCAAGCATGGCGAATGCCGGATCGGTTGAAGAACAGGCAGAAGCAGATGCCGAACTAAGCGGGGCGCTCAGCCGCTTGCTCGTTGTCGTCGAGAACTATCCGGAAATTCGTTCGAGCGAGAACTTCCAGCAATTATCCGATGAACTCGCCGGGACGGAAAATCGGATCGCGGTCGCCCGCCAGGACTATAATGGCTCAGTGACGGAATTCAACCGGGAAGTCCGCAGTTTCCCAGGCAATATGGTAGCGGGAATCTTCGGCTTTGACGAAAAGGAATATTTCGAAGCGGATGCCGGAGCGGAAGATGCACCGGATGTGGACTTTGGGACTGACGAAGAATGATCCGAAGAATTCCTGTTTTGCTCCTATTGCTGCTGATGATCGCCGGAACCGCACAGGCGGCAGAATTTCCGGAGTTGACTGATGATATTTACATCCAGGATATCGCGGGCGTCTTGAGCGAAGAACAGGAAGCTGAGATCAAGAGCCTGGGCGCTGGCTTAGAAGATGCGACAACTGCACAGATTGCTGTCATGGTCATCGATTCTTTGGAAGGCGAGCCCATCGAAAGCTACGCCAACGAAGCATTGCGTCATTATGGTGTAGGTTCAGCGGAAGAGAACAACGGCGTTCTGGTCGTGCTATCGATGACGGACCGCGAGATCTATATCGAAATCGGCTACGGCCTGGAAGGCGCGCTTCCTGACGGAAAAGTCGGGCGCATTTTGGATGATTACGCCGTTCCATATTTGCGTGAAGACCAGCCGGACGAAGCAATCCTTAATACGTATCAAGCTCTGTACAGTGAAGTTTCTGCGGAATACGGTTGGGACGGAGAAACAGTTAGCCACCAGCCGCTCAATGAAGTGACGCCCGGCAGCGGTGAAGGTGAAGGCGGCTTTATGCAGCCGGTCGTCACCTTCCTGATCGTACTTGTTTTGTTGTTCCTGTTTACAGGAGGAGGCGGCGGCCGTGGACGTCGCGGCCGCGGCAGAACGATGAGGCGCGGCGGATTTTTCGGACCCGGCAGTTTTGGCGGCGGCTTCGGAGGCGGTTCCGGCGGTGGAGGTTTCCGCGGCGGCGGTGGCGGCTCTTCAGGAGGCGGCGGAGCCGGGCGAGGCTTCTAATAAGGAGGGATGGCATGTATACACTCTATACTCGACCAAATTGCGGGCTTTGCGAAGAGGCCAAGTCTGCACTGACGCTATTGCAGGAAGATTACCCGATTGACTTCCGGGAAATCAATATTGAAGAAGATGAACAATTGCATGAACAGTATATGCTGATGATTCCAGTGCTCACGAAACAGGAAAAAGTGCTGCTCTATGGAAATTTTGGCTATGGCGAACTTTTGGAAGCGTTAATTCTTTAACGCTTCTTTTTATTTGCATAAATCTAATAGCTCGGCTACAATGAATCTAGTGGGACGTAATTATATGTAGTGGGACAAAAAACGTCCAACAAAGGGGTGGAGCGATGGATCCAGTTCTGCAAGCGCAAGTGCATTTATTGCCTGAACTGCCAAGCTTGCTGAAAAAGCGCTATAGCATCCTCGAGCTGATTCAAACCGAACAGCCCGTCGGAAGGCGCACAATCAGCGAGATGACAGGCGCAGCTGAAAGGGAAATCCGCAAAGAGACCGACTTATTGAGGGATCAAGCTTTGATCGAAATGAGCAAGAGCGGCATGAGCTTGACGATAATGGGAGACGATGTTCTTGACCAACTCCGTGAGCTGGTCAAGGAACTTGCCGGAACGGCGGAACTTGAAGCCGGGCTGCAGGCGAAACTCGGCATCAAGCAAGCAGTCGTCCTTCCGGGTGACAGCGACCGGCTGTCATCGGCCAAAGCTGCGATCGGCAGGCAGGCCGCCCGCATTGCGGAAGAAATGTTCGAAAGCTACCGAACAATCGCCGTCACTGGCGGCAGTACGATGGCCGCCGTGGCAGCTGAAATCCGCACGGCGAAGAAAAACCCCGCCATGCAGTTTATCGCTGCACGAGGCGGCCTGGGTGAAGAAATGCTTCACCAGGCGAACACCATCGCTTCATCCTTTGCCGAAAAAACAGGCGGAGCTGTCCGCACGCTTTATCTGCCTGAGCATTTGAGTGCAGAAGCGCTCGAAATGATGATGAGGGAACCCGTCATCAAAGAAATGATGGAGCTGTATGACCAGACGGACTTAGTCATCCATGGAATCGGCGATGCAGAAGAGATGGCCATCAGGCGCCGTTCTTCCGTGAACGAAGTCGAGAAGATCAAAACAGGCGGAGCTGTTAGCGAAGCCTTCGGTTATTATTTCGATAAAACCGGAAACATAGTTTATCGCATCCCAACAGCGGGCATTCAATTAGAGCAGGTCCAAAAAGCACCGGGCATCATGGCCGTTGCCGGAGGACGCACAAAAGCGCGCGCCATCGAATCTTATTTCCGGGCCGCGCCTGAACGTACCATCCTGATTACGGATGAAGGTGCAGCTAGGGCAATACTCAACCCAACAACAAAATTGGAGGAATTATAAATGACAATCAAATTAGCAATCAATGGCTTTGGCCGTATCGGCCGTGTAGTATTCCGTCAAGCGCTATTAAACGATGAAGTGGAAGTAGTTGCAGTAAATGACCTAACTGATGCGGAAATGCTTGCGCATCTATTGAAGTACGATTCTGTGCACGGCACTTTGAATGCAGACGTTTCTGCTAAAGATGGTTCGATCTTCGTGGACGGCAAGGAAGTAAAAGTATTCGCTGAAAAAGATCCTGCACAATTGCCGTGGAAAGAGCACAACATCGATATCGTAGTGGAATCTACAGGGATTTTCACAACTGAAGATGCAGCTTCGAAACATATCGAAGCCGGCGCGAAAAAAGTCATCGTTTCTGCACCAGGCAAAAACGGCATGAAAATGCTCGTAATGGGCGTAAACGAAGAAACTTACAACCCTGAAGAGCACCACGTCGTTTCAAACGCATCTTGCACGACAAACGGCTTGGCTGGAATCTCTAAAGTGTTGAACGAAAAATTCGGCATCAAGAAAGCCATGATGACGACGATCCACTCTTACACAAACGACCAAGCGTTGCTTGATGCGCCTCACTCTGACTACCGCCGTGCGCGTTCAGCAGCAGAGTCGATGATCCCGACAACAACTGGCGCAGCGAAATCCGTTGCAAAAGTATTGCCTGAACTTGAAGGCAAAATCGATGGCATGGCTATCCGTGTGCCAACGCCGAACGTTTCCTTGATCGACCTTGTCGCTGAACTTGAAAAAGACGCTTCAATCGAAGATGTGAACCAAGCGCTTAAAGAAGCGACTGAAAACGAGTTGAAAGGCTACTTGGATTACAGCGAGTTGCCACTTGTTTCCCGCGACTATAACGGCAATACCGCTTCTTCAACAGTGGATGCACAATCCACGATGGCGTTGGGCGGAAACATGGTTAAAGTTCTTGCTTGGTACGACAACGAATCCGGCTACTCAGGCCGCTGCATTGACTTGGCAATTCACATGTACAAAAAAGGGCTGTAAGCTGAAAATCATAGCTTAATTACCAATGAACCTCTATAATAAAGAGGGTAAAAGGGGTGGGGAATTTACCCCACCCCTTATTTTTTTGAATATAATTGGGAGGTATTTTCATGCTGCAGAAAATGACCATGAAAGACTTGGATTTGAAAGGAAAACGCGTATTTTGCCGTGTAGATTTCAACGTACCGATGGAAGACGGGAAAGTGACTGACGACACGCGCATCCGTGCGGCGATGCCGACGATTGAGTATTTGGTCGAACAAGGCGCAAAAGTCATCTTGGCAAGCCATCTCGGGCGCCCGAAAGGCCAAGTCAACGAAGATATGAGACTTGCTGCGGCAGGCGCACGATTGTCCGAATTGCTCGGCAGCGACGTGAAATGCCTAGAGGAATCTGTAGGGGACACTGTAGAGAAGGAAATTTCTGCTCTTGAACCAGGCGCAATTCTGTTGCTTGAAAACGTCCGTTTCCATGCAGGCGAAGAAAAGAACGATCCGGAACTCGCGAAACAGTTTGCGGCACTTGCCGACGTCTTCGTCAACGATGCATTCGGCGCTGCACACAGAGCGCATGCTTCCACTGCAGGAATCGCTGAACATTTGCCGGCAGTATCAGGCCTGCTCCTTGAAAAAGAGCTGGACGTTCTCGGCAAAGCTTTATCCGAACCGGATCGCCCGTTTACTGCTATCATCGGCGGGGCGAAAGTGAAAGACAAAATCGGCGTCATCGACCACTTGCTCGATAAAGTCGATAATTTGATCATCGGCGGCGGGCTGTCGTATACCTTCATCAAGGCGCTCGGCCATGAAATCGGCAATTCTCTTGTCGAAGAAGACAAACTCGACCTTGCCAAGTCGTTTATCGACAAGGCAAAGGAAAAAGGCGTGAAGTTTTATTTGCCGGTTGATGCAACAGTCGCGAACGAGTTCTCAAAAGACGCAGAGACCAAAACGGTGAAAATCGAAGAAATTCCGTCCGATTGGATGGGGCTGGATATCGGGCCGGAAACAGCTAAGTTGTATGCCGATGTCATCAACCAGTCGAAACTCATTATCTGGAACGGGCCGATGGGCGTGTTCGAAATGGAAGCTTTTGCAAATGGCACGAAATCCGTCGCTCAAGCAATGGCAGAAACTGAAGGCTATACAGTCATCGGCGGCGGCGATTCCGCAGCGGCAGTCGAGAAATTCCATGTAGCAGATAAAATGGACCACATTTCAACAGGCGGCGGAGCTTCTCTGGAGTTCATGGAAGGCAAGGATTTGCCAGGCGTCACCGCATTAACCGATAAATAAAGGGAGTGTTTTTGTGAGAAAACCGATTATTGCAGGTAACTGGAAAATGTATAAAACAGCATCACAAGCAAAGGAATTTGTAGAAAAAGTAAACGGCTTAGTGCCGGATGCAGACAAGCTTGATTCTGTCATTTGTGCGCCGTCCCTCTACCTGACTCAATTAGTCGATGCTGCTGAAAACAGCGCATTGAAAATTGGTGCACAGACAATGCACGACAAAGGCGAAGGCGCATTCACTGGCGAAATCAGCCCTGTGCAATTGGCAGATATCGGCGTTGACTACGTCATTATCGGACATTCAGAACGCCGCCAGTATTTCAATGAAACAGACGAAACAGTCAATGCAAAAGTGAAATCGGCATTTTCACATCAATTGACGCCGATCCTTTGTGTCGGCGAAACCGACGAACAGCGAGAAGCGGGCCAAATGGAAAGCATCGTGGAAGCGCAAGTTGAGAAGGCCGTAGAGGGCTTGACCGACGCACAAATCGCAGAACTGGTCATTGCTTACGAGCCAATCTGGGCAATCGGTACAGGCAAAACAGCAACAGCTGAAGATGCCAACGAAGCGTGCGGCATCGTCCGCAAGAAAATCGCTTCACTTTACAGCGATGAAACGGCCGAAAAAGTCCGCATCCAGTATGGCGGAAGCGTGAAACCTGCCAATATCCAGGAATTGCTCTCGATGGAGCATATCGCAGTGGCATTAGTTGGCGGAGCGAGCTTGGAAACGGACTCGTTCGTCAAATTGTTGGAGGCGGGTTCGAATGCGTAAAACGGCACATCCGGCAGCGTTAATCATCTTGGATGGCTTCGGCTGCCGCGAAGAAACCGCTGGAAATGCAGTTGCACAAGCGCATAAACCGAATTTCGACAGGCTTTGGAACGAATATCCCCATGAACTGCTGACGGCTTCAGGCGAAGCGGTCGGCTTGCCGGACGGGCAAATGGGAAATTCCGAAGTCGGCCATCTGAATATCGGTGCAGGCCGGGTTGTTTACCAAAATTTGACACGAATCCATAAGTCGATCAAAGATGGCGATTTCTATGAAAATCCTGCATTTTTGGATGCTGTCATGAACGCTAAAGAAAACGGCAAAGCTTTGCATGTCATGGGCTTGCTAAGCGACGGCGGCGTTCATAGCCATTATGAGCACCTGTTCGCTTTATTGCGACTAGCGAAACAGCAAGGCTTAAGCGAAGTGTATGTACACGGATTTTTGGACGGCCGCGATGTCGGGCCGAAAACTGCGCTCCATTATATTGAAGAAACTGAAAAACAAATGCAGCAAATCGGCATTGGGCGTTTCGCTTCCATTAGCGGGCGTTATTATGCAATGGACCGCGACAAGCGCTGGGAACGCGTGGAACTTGCTTACCGCGCGATAGTTGACGGAATCGGGCCAAGCGCCAGTTCCGCTGTTGCAGGTGTCGAAGCATCCTACGCTGAAGGCATTGTCGATGAGTTTGTCCTGCCGTTTACGATCGTGAAAGAAGGAGAAGCGCCTGCAGTCATCGACTCTGGCGATTCCGTCATCTTCTTCAATTTCCGTCCGGACCGGGCCATCCAATTGACGACTGTGTTGACGCGTCCTGATTTTGCGCATTTCCCGCTGAGCATCCAGCATCCGAAAGATCTGGTGTTCATCAGTTTTACTACCTATAGTGAAGAATTGAAGACCATGATTGCTTATGGCAACGTCAATTTGGTGAACACCATCGGGGAAGTATTATCAGCGAACGGCATGACGCAATTGCGCATTGCCGAAACAGAAAAATACCCGCACGTCACGTTCTTCATGAGCGGCGGGCGAGAAGAAGTTTTCCCAGGGGAAGACCGCATTCTCGTGTCGTCGCCGAAAGTGGCGACCTATGATTTGCAGCCTGAAATGAGCGCCTATGAAGTGACCGACCGCCTCGTCGAACAAATCGACGCAGGCGCACACGATGCGATCATCTTAAACTTCGCAAACCCAGACATGGTCGGCCATAGCGGCATGCTCGAACCGACAATCAAGGCAGTCGAAGTCGTGGATGAATGCCTCGGCCGTATTGTTGAAGCACTCCACCGCCAAGGCGGATCGGCGCTCATCACGGCCGACCACGGCAATGCAGACGAAGTGCTGACAGAAGACGGCTTGCCGATGACGGCGCATACGACTAACAAAGTGCCGGTCATTTTGACCAAGCATGGCGAAGTCTTGCGCAGCGGCGGAATTCTAGCGGATCTCGCACCAACGATTCTTAAACTGCTTGATGTTAAGCAGCCGGAAGAGATGACTGGAAAACCGTTGTATTAAAAAGTTTAAATAGTTATAAAATGTTTGTGAAAGAGAGTGATGAACTCGTTTCAGGCGGACGCTTTCCGCGGGCACGGCCTCAGCCGCTTCCCTCGCTTACGCTCAGTCCAGGGTCTTCAGCTCGTGCTGTTCCCGCAGGAGTCGCTGCCTTACACTCTTTCATCTCAACTGTTTTGTGGAATATCATTTGCATTGAAATAATATGAATAAAACTTATCATTAACTCATATAGTTTAAAATCTGCACATTTCGAATAACTTATAAACGAAATTGTACAAACCATTTGAAAAGGGAGCTGTTGACATTGCCAATTATTACACACATCCAAGCACGCGAAGTACTCGATTCCAGAGGGAACCCGACTGTTGAAGTTGAGGTATTCACAGAAAGCGGCGCGTTCGGCCGTGCAATCGTGCCATCTGGCGCATCTACTGGAGAACACGAAGCGGTTGAACTTCGCGATGGCGATAAGAGCCGTTACCTTGGAAAAGGCGTCCTCAAAGCGGTGGATCATGTAAATAACGAAATCGCTGATGAGTTGGAAGAAAACTACTCAGTACTTGATCAAGTATCTATCGACCAGGCGTTGATCGAACTTGACGGAACTGAAAACAAAGGCCGTCTTGGCGCAAACGCGATTCTTGGCGTTTCCATGGCAGTTGCCCATGCAGCAGCGAACTATCTGGACATGCCCCTTTACCAATACCTAGGTGGATTCAACGCCAAGCAATTGCCAGTGCCGATGATGAACATCCTCAACGGCGGTGAGCACGCGGATAACAATGTCGACATCCAGGAATTCATGGTAATGCCAGTAGGTGCTGAATCTTTCCGCCATGCTCTTCGCATGGGTGCAGAAATCTTCCACAACTTGAAAACTGTACTGAAAGACAAAGGCTATAACACATCTGTAGGCGATGAAGGCGGATTCGCACCGAACCTTGGCTCGAACGAAGAAGCGCTTGAGACGATCATGGTTGCGATCGAAAAAGCCGGCTTCAAGCCAGGCCAAGACGTCTTGCTCGCAATGGACGTAGCTGCTTCTGAAATCTACGACAAAGAAAAAGGCGTCTACACATTGGCTGGCGACAACTTGGTCAAGACTTCAGCTGAAATGGTCGACTGGTATGAAGAGTTGGCAAACAAATACCCAATCGTTTCCATTGAAGACGGGTTGGACGAGAACGACTGGGATGGCTTTAAGCTATTGACAGAACGTATCGGCGATAAAGTACAGCTGGTCGGCGATGACTTGTTCGTAACGAACACGAAGAAATTGGCGCAAGGCATCGAGCAAGGCATCGGCAACTCGATCCTGATCAAAGTAAACCAAATCGGTACATTGACAGAAACATTTGATGCAATCGAAATGGCGAAGCGCGCAGGCTACACAGCGGTCATCTCCCACCGTTCAGGCGAGTCGGAAGATGTGACGATTGCAGACATCGCAGTTGCGACAAATGCAGGACAAATCAAAACAGGCGCACCGTCACGTACGGACCGCGTAGCGAAATACAACCAATTGCTTCGCATCGAAGACCAATTGCACGACACAGCGAAATACTTGGGCGTTAAAACTTTCTACAACTTGAAGAAATAATAGCGAATAGCTGAGAACAAGCTGCCGGAGATTTTTTCCGGCAGCTTTTCTGTTAGAATATGCGAGGAATATAGAGGCTGCGTTCCAGGGGACGCTTTCCGCGGAGTGGGCATCGAGCCTCCTCGTTCGCTGCGGCTTCCTGCGGGGTCTCAAACCCACTTTTCCGCAGGAGTCGCCCCTACACTCCGCCTATAGGATAGGTACTATAAAAATCGTTTATAATTTCATTTGTGATGCTTGAACTTAGTAAGAGCTGAATAAAACTTTTGTAGCGATTTTGCGTATTGACGTCTAAATGAAATCTTGTTCTACTCTGTACTAAAAAAGCAAATGCTACTCATCAACCGTTTCCAAAAAAGAGTGAACACAAAATATTGAAATGGTCTAAACTATTTGTATTTTTTAGGGGCTCTATTGCTAGAGGTTTCAATTTTTGGTAAACTAGAGTTTGTTGTGAAGGTTCTTTTCAGGAGGTGGTATTTATGCATACATTGTTAATGACATTACTTCTTATCGTCTCGATCGCTTTGATTGTTGTCGTTCTATTGCAATCAGGGAAAAGTGCAGGCCTTTCAGGAGCCATCTCCGGTGGAGCAGAGCAACTTTTCGGCAAGCAAAAAGCCCGTGGGTTGGATCTTGTCCTACACCGGGTGACGATCGTCCTTGCTGCCTTATTCTTTATTCTGGCTATCGCCGTAACGAAAGTATAATGTAGAGCACATCGCCTGACCATTTAGTGGTTGGGCGTTTTCTTTTAGGGGAAATTGGGCACAGGCCTATATAATAGTAAGTAAATTTAGTTGGAGGGAAAGTTTATGCGCATTTCACAACCAAAACCATTCTTCTTTGAGCAAGGGCCGCGTGCGGTTCTGTTATTGCACGGCTTTACCGGCAATTCCGCAGACGTCCGGATGCTCGGGCGATTCTTGGAAACGAAAGGCTATACAAGCATCGCGCCGCATTATGCAGGGCATGGCGTGGCGCCGGAGAAGCTGGTGGAGACAGGACCTGTGGATTGGTGGAAAGATGTCGAACAAGCGTATCAAACACTGGTCGACAAGGGATACCAGGAGATTGCAGTGGCCGGCTTGTCGCTTGGCGGCGTATTCAGTTTGAAACTGGGGTATACAAAGCCTATAAAGGGCATTGTGACGATGTGTGCGCCGATGCACATGAAATCCACCGACCTGATGTACCAAGGCGTTTTGGAGTATGCCCGCGAATACAAGAAATATGAAGGAAAAGATGATAAGCTTATCGAAGAAGAGATGAAGAAGTTCGAGGAAAAGCCGATGGAAACACTCGCAGAGCTGCGTGAGTTGATCGGTGAAGTACGGAACCATGTCGATCATGTCTATGCACCGCTTTTCGTCGTACAAGGCTCATTGGATAAAGTCATCAATACAGAGTCTGCAAACATCATACACGACGAAGCGGAGTCGACTGACAAGCGCATCAAATGGTACGAGAAATCGGGCCATGTCATTACGCTGGATCAGGAGAAAAAGCAATTGCATGAAGATATATACGAGTTTCTCGAATCGCTCGACTGGAGCGTGTGAGACGGTCTCAAAAGGAGGAGTTAGGATTGGGCAAGAATGAACAGTCATTGGATCAGCGTTTATTGGCCTTTATGCGCGAAGAAGCATACAAGCCATTAACGGTGACAGAAATTGAAGAACAGTTCGGCTTTGAAGACGCCGACGAATTTAAGGAATTGGTGAAGACACTCGTCAAGCTCGAAGAAAAAGGCGAATTGGTGCGTTCACGTTCGAATCGCTACGGTGTGCCGGACCGCATGAACTTGATGCGCGGCAAATTCATCGGCCATGCCAAAGGCTTCGGCTTTTTTGCGCCTGAAGAAGCAGGCCTCGACGATGTCTTTATCCCACCGAATGAAGTCAACGGAGCGGTAAACGGCGACACAGTCATGATCCGTGTTTCTGAAGGGTCATCTGGAGACCGCCGCGAAGGATCCGTCATCCGCATCTTGGAACGCGGCACAACGAAAGTCGTCGGCACGTTCCAGGCGAACAAAGGCTTCGGCTTTGTCGTCACGGATGACAAGAAAATGAATATGGATATCTTTATTGCTAAAGACGATACACTTGGTGCCGTCGACGGCCATAAAGTCGTCGTCGAAATCACCGGCTGGCCGGAAGGGCGTTTGTCCGCAACGGGCATGGTTACACAAGTGCTCGGGCACAAAAACGACCCAGGCGTCGATATTTTGTCCATCATCCATAAATATGGTATCGAAGTCGAATTCCCGCAGGATGTGCTCGATCAGGCGAATGCCGTACCGGACCAAATCGACCCTGAAGACCTGAATGGCCGCCGCGATTTGCGTGACGAGCAGATCGTCACAATCGATGGCGCGGATGCAAAAGACTTGGATGATGCCGTACAAGTGAAAAAATTCGAAGACGGCACTTATAAGTTGGGCGTCCATATCGCGGATGTCAGCCATTACGTGACGGAAGGGTCGGCAATCGACCGCGAAGCATACGACCGAGCGACAAGCATTTATCTTACGGACCGCGTCATCCCGATGATTCCGCACCGCTTGTCTAACGGGATTTGCTCGCTCAATCCGAACGTCGACCGTTTGACATTGTCTTGTGAAATGATTTTCAATGACAAAGGGGAAGTATTGTCGCACGATATTTTCCAAAGCGTCATTAACACGTCAGCTCGCATGACCTATACGGACGTCTACGAAATCCTGGAACAGGACAACCAGGACTTGAAAGAGCAATACAAAGAACTCGTACCAATGTTCGAGTTGATGAAAGATTTGGCTGCCATCTTGCGCCAGCGCCGCATGACCCGCGGGGCGATCGATTTCGATTTCAAGGAATCCAAAGTGATCGTTGACGAGGAAGGCTATCCAGTCGATATCGTCGTCCGTGAACGGACGGTGGCGGAACGCTTGATTGAAGAGTTTATGCTCGCAGCGAATGAAACGGTCGCTGAGCATTTCCACCATATGGATGTGCCGGCATTATACCGCATCCACGAAGACCCGAAACCGGAAAAACTGCAGCGCTTTTTCGAGTTCATCACGAACTTCGGGATTGTTGTCAAAGGCTCAGGCAATGAAATCCATCCGAAAGCCTTGCAGGAAATCGTCGATTCCATCGCCGGCACACCGGAAGAGCCGGTCGTCTCGACGATGATGCTGCGTTCGATGCAGCAAGCGAAATATTCATCGGAAAGTCTCGGCCACTTCGGTTTGTCGACAGAGTACTATACTCATTTCACGTCGCCGATCCGCCGTTATCCTGACTTGATCATACACCGCTTGATCCGTACGTATTTGATCGAAAAAGACTTATCGAAAAAGACAATCCGCTACTGGGAAGCGGAAATGGATGATATCGCACAGCACACATCCGACCGCGAAAGACGTGCAGTAGAAGCTGAGCGCGATACGGATGCACTCAAGAAAACGCAGTATATGGCAGATAAAGTCGGTGAGGAATTCACGGGCATCGTGTCGTCTGTCACGAATTTCGGCATGTTCATCGAGCTTCCGAACACGATCGAAGGCCTCGTACATGTATCCAATTTGACCGATGATTACTACCAGTTTGACGACCGCCAGATGATGATGATCGGCGAACGCACGAAACGCCAGTTCCGCATCGGTGATGAAGTCGAAGTGCGCGTGATCGGGGTCAAACCGGAAGAGTCGTCCATCGATTTCGAAATCGTCGGCATGGCGCAAAATACGCGCCGCAGCTCGCGCAAGGATAGCCCGAAAGTGATCCGTACCGGCAGAGGCGGCGACAAGCCGAAAGATGGGAAGAAGCGCGGAGAAGGCGGCCCGACACGCAAGCCGAAAAACGAAAAGAAAAAGTTTTACGAAGGGGCTGCGAAAAAACAGCAGCGCCGCAAGAAAAAATAAAAAAAGCGGCCGCGTGCCGCTTTTTCCAACAGTTTGAGGTGAACAGAAATGGCCAAAGGAGAAGGCAAAGTCATTGCCCAGAACAAAAAAGCGGGATTCGATTTCGCGATTGAAGAAACGATCGAAGCGGGGATTGTCCTGCTCGGCACGGAGATTAAATCAGCGCGCCAGGGTAAAGTACAGATCAAAGATGCATTTGTCCGTGTACGGAATGGCGAAGCCTGGATTTCCAATATGCACATCTCGCCGTATGAACAAGGCAACCAGTTTAACCACGACCCGCTGCGCTCGCGCAAGCTCTTGCTCCATAAAAAGCAGATCAACGAACTTGTCGGCAAATCGAAAGTCGAAGGTGCGGCAATCGTCCCGCTCAAGATGTATTTGAAAGACGGATATGCCAAAGTGCTGCTCGGCGTCGGTAAAGGGAAGAAGAAATACGACAAGCGCGAAGACCTGAAGAAGAAAGACGCGAAGCGGGCAATCGACCGCGCGCTTAAAGAGAGAAGCCGTTAAACTTGAACTCTGACCTGTTTTGTCCTATACTGGTAACAGTACACCGAAGCTAAACCACTTCCGTGTTCTCTTTTAATGAGGGGACGTTACGGATTCGACAGGGATGGTTCGAGCTTGGGTTGCGCGTCGGAGGATCGGCTCCGTCATCAACGTAACTTATAACAACTGGCAAAACTAACAACAACCTAGCATTCGCAGCGTAAGCTCGGATCTGCTTTATGTAACCATCGCCCATGTGGCTGCATAGAGCTCACTTTTAGTGGGATACGGCAGTCAGTGCCGTTTGAGCTGACTGCAAGAGATTCTCGAACTAGCCCTCATGACGCCTGCTTGTCGGCAGATTGAGCGGCGAAACTCCAATAGATAAGCTACACGCGTAGATGCTCAAGTAACGGAGTCTCTGGACGCGGGTTCGACTCCCGCCGTCTCCATTTGGAGATAGCTGCTTAAGGCAGTAGTATCAACGGTTTAAGAAGTTAGGGATATTGTACGGGAGTTGAACTCTTGTGCGGTATCCCTATTTTCATCCCTACATATTTTAGCAAGTTTATTTCATAGGTCTTCTAATTCAAACCATGAATTGGGAGGTTTTTTTGTGTTTAAAAGTAGAAAGCATGGTGTATTTGCAGTTAGTGAAGAGGTAGTGGTATCAATTCCAGTTGGTAGAAAGGATAAAAGGAGGGATGCTTTAACAATAAGTGATGCCCTTGAAACCATTTACCAACAAATGAGAATTAGTGGTAACCATCCACGGACAATTGAAAGCTACAGTTATATTTTTAATCAGTTTACTGATATGTCCTTGTTAAAATATGTTGATGAAATTACCATTGATTCAATCTATAGTTGTCTTGATAACTTACAAGTATCGGCGAGCACAAAATTAATTCGTTTAAAACCATTAAAGCAGTATTAAGTAATTTTTGATAATGGATGGATAAAAAGAAGTTTTGGAATAACATTCATATCAAAATTGATAAAGAAGTTAAGAAAGGAACAAAGGAATCGGATATTGAAAATTGTTTTCAGTTATTGACCAAAGTTCGTTCATTGGCTTTCGTGATATGGCAGCTATCAAACTGATGTATACAACTGGTATTCGTATACGGACTTTAGGAGAATTGAGAGAATCTCATATTGACTTTGATAGTTTGCATTTGAATCTGGACGGATCAACATTAAAGAATCATAAATTCTTAAAATTACCCATTAATGAGAGCGTAAATTATCTTGTGTAAATGAATAAATAGAAAAGGAAGACCTTTTCTTGTAGAATTAAGTCACCACAACCAATTCACAGAAAAGAGGCCTTCCCTATGACTCAGTTTACAACAGATCTTATGCAAGCTCTAGTAAAAAAAGAAGACATCCCCGAAGTTTTTCGCAAGCATTTGGAGACAGCGGTGAATACACTTCTTCAAACGGAACTAACGGCGTTCCTGGATTACGAAAAATACGACCGCATCGGGTTCAATTCGGGCAATTCGCGGAACGGTGCCTACACGCGGACACTCCATACAGAGTATGGGGATTTAGCGCTTTCGATGCCACGGGACCGGAACGGCGAATTCAACCAACAGACGGTCGCTCCGTACAAGCGCTCGAATGATACGCTGGAGTCGTTCGTCATCCACATGTTCCAAAAAGGCGTCACCATGTCCGAAATTTCGGATCTGATCGAGAAAATGTACGGCCATCACTACACGCCACAAACCATTACCAATATGACGAAAGTGATGAGCGAACAGGTCGAAGCGTTTAAATCTCGTCCGTTAGAGCAGCGCTACGCTTGTGTCTATCTGGATGCAACTTACATTGCCCTCAAGCACGACACGGTCTCCAAGGAAGCCGTCTATGTTACGGTTGGTATCCGAGAGGACGGTTCAAAAGAAGTGTTGGCCTATACAGTAGCGCCTATGGAATCCGCATTTGTTTGGAAAGAAGTCCTGTTGGACTTGAAAGAGCGCGGTGTCGAAGAGGTGCTTTTGTTTATCTCCGACGGCTTGAAAGGTATCACTGATCGCATCTTCGCAGTCTTTCCCGATGCTCAATATCAGGCGTGCTGCGTCCACTTGTCGCGTGGGATCCACCATAAAGTTCGTGTCTCTGATCGTAAAGAGATTCTCGATGATTTCAAATCGGTCTACCGGGCAGAGAATCGACAACTGGGTGAAAAAGCGTTGAAAACATTTGTCGATAAATGGAAAACGGTCTATCCCAAAGTGACGAAATCGTTGGAAGCGAATCCCTATATTTTCACCTTCTACAGCTTCCCAAAATCTATTTGGCGAAGCATCTATTCAACGAATCTGATTGAATCGTTTAATAAGAACGTAAAGAAATACAGCAAGCGCAAGGAGCGATTTCCGAACGAAGATTCCTTCGATCGCTTCCTGGTTTCCCAGTTCGAAATCTATAACCAGAATTTCTCCACCCGTTGCCATATCGGATTCGATCAAGCTCGTGCAGCTCTGGCTGAGATGTTCAAATAAGCCTAATCGGTATACATACAAGAAAAGGATTTACTTATTTACACATAATTATTGACGGTCTCAAAACAGTCGAAAGAAGAAGTTTTGGATTAAAACAAAATTGCTTTAGTAGAAATTGTAAAGCGAATAATCATGAGTAAAAACTTTAAATATTTTCATATTCTAAAAGTATTCAGAAGAAGCTGCAATTTAAATTTAATTGCTAAAAGTAGAACAAGATTTGAATACTATAAACTCTGACTAAATTACAAATATTTATAAACTGCGTGTGCTTTGCTTTAATAAAGGCACTAGAGAAACTTAGCAAAACTAAATTTAAAATTGATTGGAAATAATAAATAAAGGAGAGTAACAAAATGATTAAATCTTTAAAAGAAAATAATGTTGTCATTATAAAAAGATAATATTCCTTCTAACATATTGGATGAGATGAAGGAATACATAGAAAATTCTAGTTTTCTATACATTTCTACGTTTAGTTTGCCTGATTCTGAAAAAGATCCTATTTTAATAAAATAGTTACTTATTCTAAATCAATAGATGTGCAACTAGTTTCTAATATACCCAATGGTAAAAAGATGATTATTCTTTGAAGTTAAATCCATTAAAGTATTGTCTCAGAGGGTTTAAGGCATATTTTAATCAAAAACCATTCTAAGATGGTGATAACTGAAAATGCAGTTTACATAGGGTCTCAAAATTTGGTTTATAACAAAAGTAATGAGTTAGGAGTTATTTTGACGGATAAAGAAGATATTCAAGAATGTATAAATTATTTCAAAGATTTAAAATTAGGTAGTGTTGAACATAATACAATAGAATCAATGGATTTAAGATTGTCAATTCAACCTATAAAAGATTCCATTTTAAAAGTTATAATATCATAGATGAAAATAGAGGTGATGAATATACGAGTGAACTTCTTGATACTAAAGAGATAATTATGAATTTGAACATTATAAGTTCTAAATTAACTGAATTACAAGAAAAATTAACTTATATAAATATACAAGCGATAACTTATTAAATAAGGTATTACCTAATTTAACTAATGAATTTACTAGGGAAGATTTCAATGAGCGTATTTTAAATGTTGATAATATTGATGAATTAACAGAAATTTATCAAACCGAAAATATCGAAAATCACACGAATTTGATATCTGATGAAATGGAAATGTTTAAAGAGATACAAACAAAAGTGTCAAATGATAGTTTTGATGAAATTCATTTTCCAATACAAAAGCTTGGGATGCATTCTTTGAAGTAAAGAAATTATGTAATCTTTAGAGAAATACTAATATCTATTTAAGGAGAACTTTAGTTATTTGGTTACGTTAAATAAATTGATTTATTCAAAGTTCGAGAATCTATATTATAGTAGTAAATAGTATAATTCAATCTCAGAGTATACAACACCGTCTAAATTGTTCGTATTGCGGATTAAATAAGCCAAGAACTATAGATAATTATCTTCCAAAGATGACTTTCCTAAAAGTGATGTAAGTTTTAGCGAATTTTGGGGATTAATATAATATTGTCTAAAAGTGTTCTTTAATTGTAATGAGCATTTAATACGTAAGCAAAGAGAATATTAAAACGTTTATTTAATGGAGCTGATAATCTAAATGGAAGATGAAAAAGAAATGGCAAAACCTCTACATCTAGATTTTCTTAGAGACACTACAATAATAATAGGTTTAACAACTATAATGGGTTATTTGGTAGCTTATAAATATCAAAGTGGTTTTAGAACTCATTACTATTTAGATGATATTTTATGAATGATATTACAGTAACATCAATAATTATATCTATTGCTTCAATATTGGCTGTTGCAGTTGGCGTTTTAATTTGTCTCCTATTGTACAAACAGTAATTATGCTAGATAAAAGTAATGAAAATAAAATTATCAGTCGCTATATATTTAAATATTGATTCTGTTGCCGTTACTTTTGTGGATGGTATTACAAACCTACCTTAATTTGGGTAGGACTACTCTTATTATGTTAGGGTCTCTATACTTTTATTTATTATATTGCCGATAATCATTTCTTCTTTTAGTGGTGGTATTAGAAATTATAGAAATAACTTCAAAAGTGAAATAATGAAAGAAAACTCCGTTTATAGAAGTAATGCGATTTATGTTCTTTGAATCTACTAAAGGCTTTATAATTATCTTGTTTTGTGACCTTTATTTTACTTGGTTCTTTCGCTAGTCTAATAGGTATGGCTAATGCTTCAAAAAGATGAATATCTTGTTTTCAAAGATAACGGGAAGATTATATAGTTATTGCTGAATATGATAAAAGATTAATTGTGGCACCGTTTAATAAAGGAAAGAATACAATTATTTCTTCCTATCAATTAATAGAAATAAATTCTACTATAGAAAATCAATTAGAGTTTCAGGCAACTAAATTTCAAGACCCTCCAAAAGTAGAAAGATCTGATCATATACATCCTTAAAAATTTTGAAACCTTGGGCAGAGAGAATTATAAAATCTGTAGGATGAGAGCAGAGATACAAACTTTTCTGGGGATGATCTATGCCCCAAAAATTGAAGGTATAAGCACTCTCATCTTTGCAACATTTTATGAGTTTCTTCTATAAAATTAGTGTTAATTAGTATATAATGAAAAATAGAAGGTCTTTGAACCAAGTTCGTAAATATGTAATACTCCTTAACGAGTTAAACCTTAATAAATAAGTAAGCTACACGCGTAGATGCTCAAGTAGCTGAGTTTCTGGACGCGGGTTCGACTCCGCCGTCTCCATAGAATTTTATGGAGTTTACTACGAAAAGCCAAAATCCCTTTTTTAAGGGTTTTGGCTTTTTTTTGTACCTTATAGAAAGCTGTTGAGTTCCGTTCAGGCGGATGCTTTCCGCGGATAGGCTGTTAAAATTTCATTGCTCTTCTACTATAATAAATTCGTTGCGTATTTGAAGTTGGAAAAGAACAATGATGATCAAATTTTAAAGGAGTATATTACCAAGCAAAATAATAAGCTAGATTTACTCCTTATAAAATATGCTGTTAGAGCAAAACCAGCAGCTCCTATAGTGGGAACTGCCGGTTTTCCATTTCTATTCTATTTCTTCGTATTATCCACAAATGCCCCGTACTGTCTGCGCTGATGTTGCACGGACAGCCATTTCAAGGTAGTGAATTCCTCAAGCACCCATTCGCCGTTAAAGCGGCCGAGGCCAGAGTCTTTTTCGCCCCCGAATGGCATATGCGCTTCGTCGTTGACCGATTGGTCGTTGACGTGAATCATGCCCGTCTCGATTTGGTGGGCGATGTTCGTGCCGTGTTCGATGTTCGCTGAATGCACAGCACCGCTCAAACCGAACGGGTATTTATTGGCCTGTTCGATGACTTCCTCGTCGCTTTCAAACGGAATGAGAATGGCGACAGGGCCAAAGATTTCGTTCTCTGCAAGCGGCATGTCGTTCGTGACGCCGGTTAAGACTGTCGGCTCAAGGACATTGCCGTCCGCTTTACCGCCGAGGCGGATCTTCGCGCCTTGTTCGACCGTGGCATCGATATCTTTTAGGATACGGTCGACTTGGTCGCGGTTGATAAGCGGGCCGACTTGCGTATCTGCTTCTGCAGGGTTGCCGTATTTCAACTTGCCAGCGCGTTCAATGAACTGCTCAGAAAAGTCATTGTAAATATCCTTGTGGACAAAGATGCGGTTAATCGACATGCAAATCTGGCCTTGGTGATAGAATTTGCCGAATAGGGCAGAGTCTACGGCCTGGTCGATATCGGCATCGCCGAGCACGATGAAATTATTATTGCCGCCAAGTTCCAAGGCGGTTTTCTTCAATGCGCCGCCAGCCAGTTCACCGATGTGTTTGCCGACAGGAGTCGAGCCGGTGAATGAGATCAAACGCGGTGTTGGATGAGTGACGATATCATCGCCAATTTCAGAACCGCGGCCAACGACTACATTGAGCAATCCTTTAGGTAGCCCAGCTGCTTCGAACAGGCTCGCAAACAGGAGCCCGCCAGTTACCGGCGTATCGGTTGCCGGTTTGATGACGACGGCATTGCCAGTGGCTAGTGCCGGCGCGATCGAGCGGATGGCCAAATGGAACGGGAAGTTCCACGGGCTGATGATGCCGATGACACCAAGCGGGTTGCGGTAGACGCGGTTTTCTTTGCCCGGTTGCTGGGAAGGCATGATTTTTCCTTCCATGCGGAACGGGAAGGTCGCCGCTTCTTTCAAAATGTTCATCGATGCGCCGAATTCGACCGTCGCTTTGATCTTCGTGCTGCCAGCTTCTTTGATGAGCCATTCGATGATCAATTCTTTGTTTTCTTTCATGACTTCAATGGCTTTTTCCATGACCGCTTGTTTCGCTTGCGGCAATTCCTTCGCCCACTCAAGCTGTGCGGTTTCTGCTGCTTTGTAGGCAGCATCCAAATCGTTCTTATCGGCTGCTTGTGTCGTCACTAGCTCTTCACCGGTGAACGGATTGGTGTTTTTCATTTGGCTGTCGCTGGACCCAGAAGTCCATTCGCCGTTTATAAAAATCTTGGAAAAATCGGTTTTCATTTAGATCGTCTCCATTCTTTTTCTTAAGGCTGTTGTCTCGGGCGGATCAAGATTTCGTTAACGTCGACGTGTGATGGCTGTTCCACCGCATAGCCGATAGCATTCGCGATATCTTCCGCCTGTAGCGGTTCCATGGACATGCTCTTGAAGCTGTCGAGTACATCATCATCAGTGATGGTATCTGTCAATTCGGTTGCGACCGCACCTGGCGATACGATGGTCACGCGGATTTCATGCGATGGATCGATCTCTTGGCGCAGCCCATCTGAAATGGCGCGCACCGCGTATTTCGTGCCGCTGTACACGGCGCTGCCTTTTGAAACTTGATGCCCCGCAACAGAAGAGACATTCAGGATATGGCCGGATTCTTGTTGTTCCATGATCGGCAGTACAGCTGCGATCCCGTAGAGGACTCCTTTAATGTTGACATCAACCATCTTGTCCCATTCATCGATTTTCAGCTTATTCATGAATGACAGCGGCATGAGCCCGGCATTATTGACAAATACGTCAATTCTCCCGGTTTTCTCAAGTGTTTCTTGTGCCAGTGATTTCATGTCGTCTACTGAAGTCACGTCGGTCACTTTGTAATCTGCGCTTCCGCCTTCAGCTTCGATTTCTTTCTTCAGTTCCACTAGGCGCTCCTCTCGCCGTGCAGCGAGCATGACATGGTAGCCTTTTGCAGCCAGTTCCTTTGCGGTAGCTTGGCCAATACCACTGCTGGCCCCAGTGACGATTGCCGTATTTTTCTGTGCCATATTCTGTTCAGCTCCAGTTCTGTTATAGATAATGGTAAATATCCTTTAATATAGACATCCCATTTCTTTACCCGCAATCGCCGTTTGTCTAAACAAGCCAGGCCTGTTTGCTGCTGCGGCTCGATAAGGCACGGGGCGGCTGCCTCTCTGGCTGATTTGCATTTCACTCGGATTCAGCGAACCGTTTTAAAGATGGGGCATCCAACTGCCCAAGGCAATCCTATCGGTCGTCTTGGGCAGTTGGGCTTGTTTTCCATTGTTTCATGGCGCATGGCTAGGGGTATTTGATATTGAAGCTAAGCGCTATGTTGATACATAATTCAGACAGTTGACAAGCGCGCCAATGTTCCGTAGCGTAATATCTTGTGAAGAAATTAAAAGGAGGAGACTATATGAATAAAGTAACAAACGTGTTTTGGATCTCGATCGTTCTAATTGCTTTGGCAGTTGGCTACGGTGCGCTTGCTCCAGAACATTTTGCGGAAGTTACCGGCAATATGGAATCATTCCTGACTACTTCGTTCGGTTGGTATTATTTATTGATCGTTTCAGTAATGGTTCTGTTTTGCCTGTACTTCCTTGTCAGCCCAATGGGGCAGATTCGCTTAGGTAAAGACACGGACAAGCCGGAATACTCATTTGCAACATGGATTGCGATGCTGTTTTCAGCGGGCATGGGTATCGGGCTCGTATTCTGGGGTGCGGCAGAGCCGCTTTCGCATTTTGCGATCGACCCGGCGACAGCTGAGCCGGGATCTCAGGAAGCGTTCCGGGAATCCATGCGTTTTACATTTTTCCACTGGGGCATCCATGCATGGTCGATTTACGCGGTAGTTGCGTTATCGTTGGCATACTTCCAATTCCGTAAAGGCGAGCCGGGGCTTATTTCTTCGACGCTTCGCCCATTGTTCGGCGACCGCATGAAAGGCCCATGGGGTGTGTTGGTCGATGTTATCGCTGTATTTGCAACAGCGGTCGGCGTTGCGACAACTCTTGGCTTCGGTGCTATTCAAATTAACGGAGGGCTCGCGTATTTGTTTGATGGCATTCCAGGAGATAGCCTGATCACGCAAATCATCATCATCGCAGTTGTCACTGTGCTGTTCATGGCATCGTCTTGGTCAGGCATCAGCAAGGGGATCAAGTACTTGTCGAATACCAATATGGTGCTTGCCATTACACTATTGGTGTTGGTCATCGTTCTTGGGCCGACCTTGTTGATTTTCAATATGTTCACCGATTCACTCGGAAGCTATTTCCAGAACTTGATCAATATGAGTTTCCGTGCAGCTCCAATCAATGGGGAAAACCGGTCATGGATTGATGGCTGGACGATCTTCTATTGGGCTTGGTGGATTTCTTGGTCACCGTTTGTTGGGATTTTCATCGCCCGCGTTTCCAAAGGCCGGACCATTCGTGAATTCCTGTTTGGCGTCTTGCTCATTCCGACGTTCATCAGCTTCATCTGGTTCGCAGCATTTGGTACAACGGCAATCGATGTGCAAAGCAGCGGCGTCGATTTGACTGGATTGTTGACAGAAGAAACTTTGTTTGCGGTGTTCAATGAATTGCCGCTTGGCATGTTGTTGTCGATTGTTGCAGTCTTGCTCATTTCGACCTTCTTCATCACATCTGCCGACTCGGCGACGTTTGTTCTCGGCATGCAAAGCTCAAACGGATCTTTGGATCCAGCGAACGCCGTGAAGTTGACGTGGGGGATTGCGCAATCGACCATCGCGGTCATCCTGCTCTTTGCAGGCGGACTCGGGTCCTTGCAGACGGCATTAATCATCGCCGCCTTCCCGTTCTCATTCATCATGCTAATGATGATGGCGTCGTTCTACAAAGCCTTGAACCTTGAATACAAAGCAATCAAGCGCAAACGATAAACTATGAAAAGATGCTGAACTAGAGGATAGCTCTCTATATGTAAAAGTGAGCAAAAGCTTATCCTGCATAAAAAATTCAGTGAACTTTCAAAGTGTTTGGAGAAGCGTTTGCTTGACTCCTGTGGGATCAGCGGGTTTGAGAGACCCCGCAGACCGCGAAGCGGTTGAGGAGGCTCGATTCCCGCCCCACGGAAAGCAAGCAAGTAGCTTCGGAAAACACAGAACGAAAAGGGTGCCGGAAGTCCGGCACCCTTTTTCTATGGAAAGTCGCGTATAATGGATAATGGAAATCGTGTTGAATGGAGGAGTACTTTTTGGAAAAACCACATATTATGCTTGTAGACGGAATGGCGGTATTGTTCCGTTCGTATTTTGCAACAGCAGGCGTCGGGCAGTTTTTCCGCACAGAAAGCGGGCTCGCCACAAACGGCGTACAAGGATTCGCGCGCCACGTGCTCACCGCAAAATCATTGATGAAGCCGACCCATATCGCCGTGTGCTGGGACATGGGCGCGCATACCTTCCGCACCGAGATGTTCGACGGCTATAAAGCAAACCGGCCGGCGCCGCCTGAAGATATGGTGCATCAATTCGACCAGGCGCGTGAAGTGTCCGAGCTTCTCGGATGGAAAAATTACGGCGAAAAGGGCATCGAAGCAGATGATTTTATCGGATCGTTTACGAAAAAATGGCCGGACGAGGCGGATTATACGATCATCACCGGCGACAAAGACATGCTTCAGCTATTGAACCCGTCGGTCAAGATCGCCTTCATGAAAAAAGGCTTTCATATCTATGATCTCTATACCGATGCACGATTCGGGGAAGAGTATGGCATCATGCCGGGACAGTTCGCTGATGTGAAAGCATTCATGGGCGACCCGAGCGACGGCTATCCTGGCGTCAAAGGCATCGGGCCTAAGACGGCACTCCAGTTGATCCGGCGCTACGGTTCGGTCGAAGGGGTCCTTGAACATATCGAGGAGCTGAAGCCGGCCCAGAAAAAGAAAATCGAAGAGCATCAGGATATGCTCGCGCTATCGAAAAAGCTGGCGGTCATTAAAGATGACCTCCAGCTCGATGTGGCACTCGAGGAAATCGCAGTGCCCGATTATTCTTCTGATTTGGTAAGGATATGCGACGAACGGGAATTCCGCCTGCTCGCAAGACTTTTGGAAAAATCATTTATCTGACTTCGACACCGGTGAAATCTGGACGAAACTCAATACGCCCCGGTTTTCCCGGAACGACACCGCCCGCAGCTTGCTCGGGCGGTTTTTTTGTCCGTTGTCGTGAATGAACAGCAGCAAATCGTCCCCAGTTTCCTCATAGCCGATGAGCGGGACCCAATGATAAGTGAAAGTGGTTTTTTGGCGCCAGCGCAATGAAAAATAACGGTCGAATTTCACAGCGAGCGGATAGCCGGCATCGAGTTGCTGTTTGATCTGTTCGGTTGAGCGAACCCGTTTGATATCATACCGCGGCCCGGCCAGTTTTCTCAATCGCCGGATCAGGCAAAACGCGCTCAAGCCGATTGGCGTCGTCCCGAGTTTTTATAAAGCGGCCCGATCCCCGGTGCCATGCCTTCGTGGTAGAGCAGGATGGAGGCAGCGGTGACCGGCCCGCATGCAGAAGCACGGTAGGCGGCCGGTACATGTTCAGCGTATTGGTTCATTGATTGAAAAGGCAGCAGCACTTTCATGATGCATCCTCCTTCTAAACGGTTCAGCGCAGCTTGGCTTCTCGTTCATTGAGCAAAGTCTGCAAGGCGCTGCGGAATGTTGTATAGACTTCCAAATCGACATGAATGCCTGCATGAACTATTTCCCTTACAAAACGCGGGTTAAAGCCGACATAAATGCCGCGCAAGCCCATCAATTTCAAGGCGCTGTTCAATTGGGTCAGTTCGAGTGCGAGTTCATTGAAATCAAATGACTGGACGTCTTGCATCGCCACACCGGTGAAGTCGAAAACCACTTGTTCTGTATCGCGGTGGCTATCGGCATAGTCGAGCACTTTCGTCCGGATCGTCTCGAAGCGGTCGCGGAAGATGTACCCGGCAATCGGCACGAGAATGGTATTCGGGACAATCGAAGGGATGATCGGTGCCGACATATTGTAAATGACGTCTTGATAATACGCCACGAGATCTTGCAATTCCTTAATTTCTTGTTGTGGATCCATTTCGGCACCTCTGCTTTTTATTATTCATGAATGTATCGGGTTTACGCCTTTAAGCTTGCTGTTCTTCCAGGAAGTGGATGACAGAAGCGGGGGTTTTGGCATTGGCACTATGGAGATGTGCTTGTTTTACGCCGTCCTTGAAGATCAGCAGGCTCGGGATGCCCATCACTTCATATTGCTCTGCGATTTCCGGAAGTTCGTCGCGGTTGACGTCAAACCATTGGTAATTGTCGTATTGTTCGATGATCGGGTCGATGAACATATCCATGCGCGTGCAGTCAGGGCACCATCCAGCCTGGAATTTCACGATGACCGGTTGGCCGTTTTGAATTGTATCGTTAAACTGTTCAGTTGTTTTTAGGGATTTCATTAAATTGCCTCCTTTAATAGTCTTTTTAATCTTACCCTTTTTTTGCTTTCTCTCCAAGCGCTTGAATAAAAGCGGCAGAAAAATCTTCCGATTAAATATTGCGAAAATAGGGAAAATAATTTACACTAAGAACGAGAAGGAAAGTATTTCTTTTTACCCAGAAAATGAATGAGTGTTCATTCAAAATAGGAGGGTTTGCTCGTGTCATACAAAATCAAAAAGCAGCCGTGCTCGGATCTGGCGTCATGGGATCTGGAATCGCAGCTCATCTAGCCAATATCGGAATTCCGGTCATGCTGCTCGACATTGTCCCGAAAGAAGCGACGAAAGAAGAACAAGCGAAAGGGCTGACACTAGAAGACAAAGCAGTCCGCAACCGGATTGCAGCGACTGCCACTCAAAAACTATTGAAGCAAAAGCCTGCTCCGCTGACACAAAAGAAAAACTTGCAGCTGATCACGCCAGGTAATTTGGAAGACGATCTCGAGAAACTATCCGAAGTGGATTGGATCATCGAAGTCATCGTAGAAAACTTGGATATTAAGAAATCACTATATGAAAAGATGGATGCAGTCAGAAAGCCCGGCACCATCATTTCCTCCAATACATCAGGCATCAGCATCAATGCGATGTCAGAAGGGCGCTCGGAAGACTTCCAGAAGCATTTCCTCGGCACTCATTTCTTCAACCCGCCGCGCTACTTGAAACTGCTTGAAGTCATTCCGGCAGACGCGACAGCTCCGGAAGTCGTTGTATTCATGCAGCAATTCGGCGAAGACCGCTTAGGGAAAGGCGTCGTCCTGGCAAAAGATACGCCGAATTTCATCGCCAACCGCATCGGCACATACGGCTTGCTCGTCACGGTGCGTGAAATGCAAAACCGCGGCTATTCTGTCGGTGAAGTGGATTCTGTTACCGGACCATTGATCGGCCGCCCGAAATCCGCTACCTTCCGCACGCTGGACGTAGTCGGGCTCGACACCTTCATGCATGTGTCGAAAAACGTCTACGATCAAACCGAAGGCGAAGAACAGCAAGTGTTCAAAACGCCTGAATTCATGAAAAACATGGTCGAAAACGGCTGGATCGGCGCAAAAGCGAAACAAGGCTTTTTCCAGAAGAAAGACAAAGAAATTCTGGAGCTTGACCCGGACACGATGGAATACCGCCCATCGCAAAAATTGAAAACGCCTTCACAGGAACTGGCCAAGCAGCAAAAAGGCTTGTCCGCGAAAATGAAGACGCTGGTTTATGCAGACGACCGCACAGGCGAATTGCTGTGGAGCATCCTCGCTCCGACACTCGTCTATTCCGCACAGCTTCACGGCGAGATTGCAGACGATATCGTCGCCATCGACAACGCCATGAAATGGGGCTTCGGCTGGGAACAGGGACCTTTTGAAGTGTGGGATGCAATCGGCGTCAAGCAGTCAACAGAAAAAATGGCCGCACAAGGCTTAGAAGTGCCGGCATTTGCACAAGCGCTAGTGGAAAAAGGGTTCGATTCCTTCTATAAAGAAGAGAACGGCGATCTGTATTATTTTGACGGGACAGATTACCAGCCCGTTCCAGTCAATGAAAAAGTGATCGACTTGAAGCGCTACAAGAAAAAGCACGGCGTCATCAAATCGAATTCCGGTGCAAGCTTGATCGATCTTGGGGACGGCATCGCATTGCTCGAATTCCATTCACGTTCGAACGCGATCGGGCTCGATATCATGCAGATGATCAATTTCTCGGTCGACGAAGTCGAGAAAAACTACAAAGGGCTCGTCATCGGCAACCAAGGCAAGAACTTCTGTGTCGGCGCCAACCTCGGCATGATTTTGATGGAAGCACAAGACGACAATATCTTTGAACTGGATTTGACGATCCGTACGTTCCAGAACGCGATGCTAAAATTGAAGTACAGCTCGAAGCCGGTCGTTGCAGCACCATTCGGCATGACGCTCGGCGGCGGGGCGGAAGTCATCCTGCCGGCAGCACGCGTACAGGCATCTATGGAAACCTATATGGGCTTAGTGGAAGCAGGCGTCGGACTCATTCCAGGCGGCGGTGGAAACAAAGAATTGTATATGAAGCAATTGAAAGGCTTGCCGAACCATGTCACGGCAGACTATGTCAATTTGGCAGCGGGCGTATTCGAATCGATCGCGACTGCCAAAGTGTCGACATCCGCAGATGAAGCACGCGAAAACAATTTCCTGAATTTCGTCGACGGCATCAGCGTCAATAGCGACCACTTGATCTACGATGCGAAGCAATTGGCATTGTCGCTCCATGATAATGGCTACCAGGCGCCGAGAAGAGAAAAAGTGCCGGTCGCAGGAGAAGCGGGCTATGCCGCGATGCTGCTAGGTGCTGAAGGCATGCTGTTGTCCGGTTATATCAGCGAACACGATATGAAAATTGCCAAAAAACTGGCTTATGTATTATCAGGCGGCAAGCTGCCATACGGTACGAAAGTCGATGAGCAGTATTTGCTCGATTTGGAACGTGAAGCATTCCTGAGCCTCGTTGCTGAACCGAAGTCACAGCAGCGCATGCAGCATATGCTTGTCAAAGGGAAACCATTACGCAATTGATCGCCGATTAGATAGAGGAGGAAATGATATGCGCGAAGCAGTAATTGTGGCCGGAGCCAGAACGCCGGTCGGGAAAGCAAAAAAAGGTTCTCTCGCCTCGGTGCGTCCAGATGATTTCGGGGCACTCGTCGTACGGGAAACATTGAAGCGGGCTGGATATGACGGTCCCATTGATGATTTGATCATGGGCTGTGCCATGCCGGAAGCAGAACAAGGCATGAACATTGCCCGTAATATCGGGGCGCTCGCGGGGCTTCCGGATACGACACCGGCTGTCACGGTCAACCGCTTTTGTTCATCAGGCCTGCAGTCGATCGCTTATGCCGCTGAACGAATCATGGTCGGTCACGCCGAAGCAATCGTTGCCGGCGGCGTCGAATCGATGAGCATGGTGCCGATGATGGGCAATGTGCTGCGTCCGAACGCTAAAATCGCCGAAACAGCCCCGCAATATTACATGAGCATGGGCCATACGGCAGAACAAGTGGCGACACAATACGGCCTCAGCCGGGAAGACCAGGATGCTTTTGCGGTCCGGTCCCATGAAAATGCGGCTAGGGCAATCGAAAAAGGACATTTCGTCGATGAAATCGTGCCAGTCGAAGTGATCCAGCGCTATGTCGACAGCCAGAACAAATACCAGGAAAAATCATTTATGTTCGAAATGGATGAAGGGGTGCGCCACGGCACTTCCATCCAGACACTCAATAAACTGCGCGCAGCATTCTCGGCGCGGCACGGTAACAGCGGGCAACTCTTCGCAGACCTCTGACGGAGCAGGTTCAGTGCTCGTCATGGACCGTGAAAAGCGGAAGCGCTTGGCCTTAAGCCGATTGCAAAATTCCGTTCATTCGCAACAGGCGGTGTTCCGCCGGAAGTCATGGGCATCGGCCCGGTCGTCGCGATTCCGAAAGCCTTGAAACTTGCCGGCCTGACGAAAGACGATATCGATGTATGGGAACTGAACGAAGCATTCGCGTCTCAATCGCTCGGCGTCATCCGCGAGCTTGGCTTGGACATGGACAAGATCAATTTGAACGGCGGCGCCATCGCACTCGGCCATCCGCTTGGTGCAACAGGTTCGATTCTGACTTTGCGCATGCTCAGTGAATTGAAGCGCCAGAACAAACAATTCGGCGTCGTCACGATGTGCATCGGCGGCGGAATGGGCGCAGCCGGCGTCTTTGAAATGTTGTAAAGAGAACTTTGGGGGATACGATTAACAGGGGATTCAAGATAAACGATAAATTGGGAGGAATGGAAAATGGAACAAGAAAAAACATTGATCAAAGGCGGAAGCTTCTTGATCGAAGATGCAGACCTATCGCGTGTGTTCACGCCGGAAGATTTCACGGAAGAGCATAAGATGATCGCCAAAACGACAGAGGATTACGTCAACACGGAAGTTATGCCTTTGGTCGAAAAGTTGGAGAACCATGAATTCGAGCATTCCGTTAAGCTCTTGAAAAAAGCGGGCGAACTCGGGCTTCTTGGGGCAGATGTTCCGGAACAATACGACGGGCTCGGTCTCGACAAAATCGCATCGGCTTTGATTGCTGAGAAAATGTCCAAAGCGGGCGGCTTCTCCATCACTCACGGCGCACACGTCGGGATCGGATCGCTGCCGATCGTATTATTCGGTAACGAAGAACAGAAAAAGAAATACTTGCCGGTTCTTGCAACGGGCGAGAAAATCGCAGCTTACGCCTTGACTGAGCCGAGCTCCGGATCGGATGCTTTGGGTGCGAAAACCGTCGCGAAACTGAACGAGGCGGGTACGCATTACGTCTTGAACGGCGAAAAGCAATGGATCACAAATGCAGGATTTGCGGATGTCTTCGTGGTCTATGCAAAAATCGACGGCGAACAGTTCTCGGCATTTATCGTCGAGCGCGACTTCGGGGGCGTATCGGTTGGCCCGGAAGAAAAGAAAATGGGCATCAAATCGTCTTCCACACGTACATTGATCTTGGAAGATGCAGAAGTGCCAGTGGAAAACCTTCTCGGCGAAGCAGGGCGCGGACACATCATCGCCTTCAACATCTTGAACATTGGGCGCTACAAACTGGGCGTCGGCACAATCGGCGCATCCAAGCGCGCAATGGAATTGACGATTCCTTACACGAACCAGCGCCAGCAATTCAAGACGCCGATCTCTTCTTTCAACCTGACAAAAGAGAAGTTGGCGACAATGGCCTCTAAATTGTATGCTGTTGAAAGTTCCGTTTACCGTACAGTCGGCTTGTTCGAAGACCGCATGAGCGGCTTCACGGATGAGCAGCAAGCTGACGGCAAACTGGTCGCGGATTCCATCGCTGAATTTGCCATCGAATGTTCATTGAATAAATTCTTCGGAACGGAAACTTTGGATTATATCGTCGATGAAGGCGTCCAGCTGCACGGCGGCTACGGATTCATGCAGGAGTATGAAATCGAGCGCATCTACCGCGATTCCCGCATTAACCGAATCTTCGAAGGAACAAATGAAATCAACCGCCTGCTCGTACCGGGTACGCTGCTCCGTAAAGCGATGAAAGGCGAGTTGCCGCTTCTTGAGCATGCACAAGCATTGCAGGAAGAGCTTTTGATGATGATGCCGGAAGAAGTCGGAACGGAAGCCTTGGCCCAGGAAAAAGCTTTGGTGAAAAACGCCAAGAAAATCGCCATCTTGGCAGCCGGCCTTGCCGCACAAACTTATGGCAAGAAACTGGAAGCGGAGCAGGAAGTGCTCGTGAACATCGCTGATATCGTCAGCAATGTGTTCGCGATGGAATCTGTCGTCTTGCGCACAGAAAAAGCCATTGCGGCAAGCGGCGAAGAAAAAGCGAAGCAGAAACTTCTTTATACGCAGATCTTCTGCCAGGAAGCTTTGGAAGAAATCGAAAAAGATGCGAAAGAAACCTTGATCGCAGCAATCGATGGCGACAATCAGCGCATGATGCTGTCCGCCCTCCGCAAATTGACGCGTTCAACACCGTATAACTTGATCGCGAAAAAACGCGAAGCATCCGAAAAATTGATCAACACAGAAAAATACGTCGTTTAATCGACCACAAAGAACGGGAAGGGGAAACCCTTCCTGTTTTTATTCGGATAAAACCAATCTCTCGGCAGTCGACTGGCCCGGGGCATTTTGATATGCTTGGTTACAAGACAGGAGGAGATTTGATGATCCAGTATTACGCTTACCCGAAATGCTCGACCTGCCAAAAAGGCAAGAAATGGCTTGAGGCGAATGGTGCGGAGTTCGACTACATCGATATCTCGCAAACCCCGCCCTCCGCAGCACAGTTGAAAGTAATCCACGAAACGAGCGGCATCGAGCTGAAGAAGTTTTTCAATACGAGCGGCAAGAAATACCGCGAACTCGGATTGAAGGAAAAACTGCCGAACATGTCCGCAGATGAGCAATATGAATTGCTGGCGTCGGACGGCATGCTGATCAAACGCCCGCTCGCTTGGGACGGTTCTCAGGCGACACTCGGCTTCAAGGAAGACGTATACGCAAATACATGGAGTTGACAAGTTTGTCGTCTTGTTTTTCATCCTTGGTTGTGGCAAACTGAAATTGAGTCAATTACATATTTGGAGGGGTTTGGATGAGCACACCACAAGAGCTTCGCTATTCAAAAGAACACGAATGGGTCAAAGTCGAAGACGGCAAAGCACGTATCGGCATTACTCATTTCGCGCAAGATGAACTTGGAGACATCGTATTTGTCGAGCTTCCGCAAGTCGGCGACGAGCTGAAAAAAGACGAGCCATTCGGCAGCGTCGAGTCCGTTAAAACGGTATCGGAATTGTATGCGCCGATCAGCGGCAAAATCGTCGAAGTCAATTCTGAGCTTGAAGACAGCCCGGAATTCGTCAACGAATCCCCTTATGAAAAAGCGTGGATGGTCGTTGTGGAAGCCCCTTCCGAAGATGAGGTCAATGCATTGATGTCAGCTGACGAATATAAAGAAATGACAAACGAGTAAGTTCGGAAAGCGCCTCTTTATGGCGCTTTTTTTCATATATCGTTTTCTGGGGGGATACGTATGGAGAAAGTGATAGTGGTTGAAGGGATCAGCGACAAGACCCGGATAGCTCCCTTGATTGCAGAACCCGTGACGATTCTTTGCACAAATGGTACAGTAAGTGCTACAAGACTCGAGGAAATGCTGTTGCCTTTTGAAGGTCAGGATATCATCATCCTGGTCGATGCGGACGCTTCCGGCGATAAACTGCGCAAGCTCATCAAGCGCGAATTTCCGGAAGCCCGCCATTTCCACATCGACCGAAGTTATAAAGAGGTGGCGACGACGCCGCTGCGCAAGCTGATCGATGTGCTCATCGCAGCCGATGTACAGGTCTTAAATCCAGTAGCAGGGAATGACTATTATGAACGAATGGACACATAAAGAATGGCTCAAGGAAAAAAACACACAGCCTGTGGCAGCGTATTATCTGTATACGCCGATGTGCGGCACCTGCCAAGTCGCGAGCAAGATGCTTGGCGTAGTTGCGGAACTTTTGCCGGGCCTCCCGATGGGCAAAGCCAATTTGAATTATGTACAGGAAGTCGCGGAGCTCTACGAAGTGGAAAGCGTGCCATGCCTGCTGATCTCCCAGGATGGCAAAGTGACGGATAAGGTCTATGCTTTCCAATCGGTGCCTTATTTGTATGAGAAATTGAAATCGGTTGACGAATATAGCCAGCCATGATAAATTTAATTTCTGAAATTAACTTAATAGCGTAACTCTTATAAAGAGAGGTGGAGGGAAGTGCCCGATGAAGCCCGGCAACCGTCATGAAAATGAAATGGTGCCAAGTCACTCAAAGTTCAGGCTTTGAAAGATGAGAGAACGGTTTATTGTGTTTACACATGTGCCTTTCTGCTTATCTGAGCAGGAAGGTTTTTTTATTAGCAAAAGATTTAGGAGAGTGCCCAATCATGATTGAGTTAAAAGGATTGACAAAAATATTCGATACCGGCAAAGTGCGTTTGACGGCTGTCGACCATGTCGATTTGACAGTGCCGGCAGGCGAGATTTTTGGCATCATCGGCTATAGCGGAGCAGGGAAAAGTACTTTGATCCGCCTGCTGAATGGCCTTGAAAAGCCGAGTGAAGGTTCTGTTGAGATCAACGGCCAGAACATCACGGCGATTTCGGGACCGAAGCTTCGCAAAGCCCGCCAGAAGGTCAGCATGATCTTCCAGCATTTCAATTTGCTGTGGTCGCGGACCGTGCGGGAGAACATTGAATTTCCTCTCGAGATTGCCGGAGTGGGGAAAGAGGAGCGGCGCAAGCGTTCTGCAGAGCTGATTGAACTGGTCGGCTTGGAAGGGCGTGAAAACGCCTATCCAGCCCAGCTTTCCGGCGGGCAGAAGCAGCGCGTCGGCATAGCCCGGGCACTGGCCAATGACCCTGAAGTCTTGCTTTGCGATGAAGCGACATCGGCACTCGATCCGCAAACGACCGATGCGATTTTGGATTTGTTGGTCGACATCAACAAGCGCCTTGGCTTGACGATTGTCTTGATCACGCACGAAATGCACGTCATCCGGAAGATTTGCCATCGGGTTGCCGTCATGGAAGGCGGCCGCGTCGTCGAACTGGGCGAAGTGCTGCATGTCTTCCAGCATCCGAAGGAAAATATCACGAAGCGCTTTGTTGCCCAAGTGACCGAGACGGAAGATTCGGCAGAGACCGTCCGCCATTTGCGCGAGCAATATCCGGAAGGGCAATTGGTCAAATTGATATTCGTCGGTGACCAGGCGGAGCAGCCGATCCTGACGCAGCTGATCCGGGAATACAAAGTGGAAGTCAATATCGTCCACGGCAATATCTCTCACACACAGCGCGGTGCTTATGGCACACTGATCCTTCAATTGAAGGGAACAGCAGATGAGATCGCAAAGGCACTTGCCTTCCTCGGTGCGCATGATGTACAGACGGAGGTGATGGGCAATGCTTGAGAATTTGTTCCCGAACGTTGATTGGCAAGCTATGTGGGAAGCGACGCTCGAAACGATTTACATGACGGCAGTGTCCACGCTGTTCACCTTTATCATCGGGCTCGTGCTAGGCGTTATCCTGTTTTTGACTGCACCCAACCAATTATGGGCGAATAAAGTGGTCAACTGGCTATCAGGAGCGTTCGTTAATATATTCCGTTCGATTCCATTTATCATCTTGATCATTTTGCTTATCCCATTCACGAAATTCCTGATCGGCAGCATCCGTGGGCCGAACGCTGCACTCCCGGCATTGATCATCGGGGCAGCTCCATTCTATGCCCGCATGGTGCTGATCGCCTTGAAAGAAATCGACAAAGGCGTCATCGAAGCCGCGCGCTCGATGGGAGCGACGACGTGGACGATTATCCGCAAAGTGCTGCTGCCTGAATCAAAACCCGCTTTGATTTCCGGAATCACCGTAACCGCCATCGCCTTGGTTGGCTATACCGCCATGGCAGGCATCATCGGCGCTGGAGGGCTCGGGACGCTCGCGTTCTTGGACGGGTTCCAACGAAGCCGCGAAGACGTAACTCTCGTCTCGACGATCTTGATTTTGGTCATCGTCTTCGCCGTCCAATTTGTCGGTGACTTCTTGACCAGCAGAGCCGATAAACGCTAAGCCGTCTTGGGCGGATCGATTAAATAAAAAGGGGCAGTCATTGCCCGGTATTATATAAAACTACATTTAATAGAAGAAAAGGGGAATTTTGTAATGAAAAAATTAGTATTCGGTTCATTTGCAGCAGTATTGGCGTTATCGGCTTGCGGCGCTGAAGAAAGCAACGGCGGCGGTTCAGAAGGCGAAGAAACAAGCACGTTGACAGTCGGCGCTTCTAACGTGCCTCACGGAGAGATTTTAGAACAGGCAAAACCAATCCTTGCAGAACAAGGAATTGAGCTTGAAATCGAAACATACCAGGATTATATCCTTCCGAACCAAGACTTGGAATCAGGGGATCTGGATGCCAACTATTATCAGCACATTCCTTATTTGGAAGCACAAATTGCCGATCACGGATATGACTTCGCCAATGCTGGCGCGGTCCACATCGAGCCAATGGGCATCTACTCAAAAGACATTGCGTCTTTGGATGAGATTCCACAAGATGGAACGATTCTTATGAGCAACTCTGTCGCGGAGCACGGTCGTATGCTGTCAATTCTTGAAGCAGAAGGATTGATCAAGCTTGATGAAAATGTTGACAAAACAACAGCTGAAGTCAGCGACATCGTTGAAAACGAGAAAAACATCCAGTTCGAGACAGAATACGAACCGGCGCTACTCGTGCAAATGTACGAAGCAAATGAAGGCGATGCAGTATTCATCAACGCCAACTATGCTATCGATGCAGGCTTGAAGCCGATGGAAGATTCAATCGCACTTGAAGGTTCGGATTCTCCTTATGCCAACCTGATCGTCGTTCAATCCGGTGATGAAGAAAACGAAGACATTCAAGCACTAGTCGAAGTCTTGACTTCACAAGAAATCCAAGACTTCATCCTTGAAGAATGGGACGGCGCTGTCATTCCTGTTGAACAATAAACCATAAAACGCGATGCATTCCCGAGAGGAATGCATCGCGTTTTTTTATGTTGAAAAACAGGGGGGGAACGGAAGAGCTTGCGGAATAAAACACTTTCAGCAATCCTTCAAAACATTTTATTATTTTTTCGAAATAATAAAAATATTACGTGATTTAGGAAAAAGCTATTAGCTTTTCGAAAACTATGGTAATTTCACATAATAACGAATAAACAACTGTTTTCACAGGGAGGACAAGATTATGAAATTTCAATTCGGTTTGCTGCCGCGGATTGTGCTGGCCATCGTGCTTGGCGTACTCATCGGCTCTGTTGCGCCAGAAGCGCTCGTCCGTGTATTTGCTACGTTCACAGGAATTTTCGGAGGGTTCTTGAATTTTATCGTGCCATTGATCATTCTCGGTTTTATTGCACCAGGTATTGCAAAACTCGGCAAAGGTTCGGGGAAATTATTGGGCCTTGCGACTGCAGTCGCGTATCTATCCACTATCGTGGCAGGCGTCCTGGCCTTTATCGTAGCTTCTTCCATTTTGCCTAATTTGATGGAAGGCGGTTCGCTGAACAACTTGGATGACCCGGCAAATGCGCTTGCTTCAAGCTTCATTGAACTGGAAATTCCGCAATTATTCGGCGTGATGAGCGCCTTGATTTTGGCGTTCTTGCTCGGAATCGGCATGGCTTCTACAGGAAGCAAGACGATGGCATCATTCTTCGAAGAGTTCCAGGAGATCATTGAAAAAGTTATTTCATACATCATAATCCCGCTATTGCCATTCCACATCTTCGGTATTTTTGCGAACATGGCGTACGGTGGGGCTGTAATGGAGATCCTTTCACTATTTGCGGTGGTCTTCATCCTGATCATCGCTTTGCATTGGGTCATGCTCACGGGCCAATACACCACTGCAGGGGTATTGAGAAAGAAAAATCCGTTCGCTTTGATCCGGACGATGCTGCCGGCTTACTTCACGGCACTCGGCACTCAATCATCAGCAGCTACCATTCCTGTCACTTTGCGCCAAGCACGTAAAACGGGCGTGAAAGAACGTGTGGCTGACTTCACGGTCCCATTGTTTGCAACGATCCATTTATCGGGCAGTACAATTACGCTCGTCACTTGTGCAATCGGCGTGATTTTATTGACAGGGCAGTCGCCGTCATTCGGCAGCTTCTTCCCGTTCATCCTCATGCTTGGCGTGACGATGATTGCGGCTCCCGGCGTTCCAGGCGGCGCTGTCATGGCAGCCATTGGTTTGCTGGAAGTGATGCTCGGCTTCGACAAGACGATGGTCGCTTTGATGATCGCCTTGTACATGGCTCAGGACAGTTTCGGAACTGCAGCCAATGTAACAGGAGACGGGGCGCTCGCGAATATCGTCGACCGTTTCACTCCATCCCAAAAAGCATGAATTATGCCGGAATTCAATGAATTCCGGCTTTTTCATGCTCTCTATACGGATAAATCGGGCTATGCTATCATATGCTGGATATGAAAATCAGGAGGCACGATCATGAAAAAAATCACAATCCTCGGCCTATCTGCGGCCTTGTTGCTCGCGGCATGCGGAACCGAACAATCCACTGACACAACTGAAACGGCTTCTGGATCTGCCACGATGGAATCCGGAAAAGAAAGCATCAAAAGCCAATTGATGCAATTCTATCTATCCGTTTCCAAAGAAATAAATAAAGAAGACGCACAGCTGAACGATTTTGAAATTGCCCAAGCTGAAGATACACTGCCAAGCGGTACAGAACTTGCTGAGATGAAAGAAGCGGCTGCAAGCTCTGCTGAACAAGCGATGCAAGCGGTAAAATCAATCGAAGTGCCTGAATCGCTAAGCGATCATCAAGAGGAAATCGACGGGGCATTGGCTTCGATCGCTTCATCTTACGAGATGAAAATCGAAGAACTTGGAACAGATGCACCTGAATTCGGAGCGGCTGCTGATAAATTTGCCGAAGCGGATGCTACTTTCAATGAAATATTGAAAGAAAACGGCTTGGTTGCATCTAATTTATATAACGAAGTAAGCCAATAATTTATGAAAGCTGTCCGTATAACGGGCAGCTTTTTCTATATATTCCCAATAACTATGACGATAGGTCTATTTTCAGATAAATTAGATTATTTATCTTGTTTAATCTTTGGACGGTCGGGTATACTTGTAAAAGTAAAAATAAGATAACTCGAAAGGAATGGTTTATTATCGATTCTCAAGGTATTGAAAAGACGGAAAAAATGGAACAGGCATTCAGAGACGTACACGGGTACGGACTGAACGAATACCAAAATGACCCGCAAAAAATCCTTGAAGTTGAACAGCGCCGTGAGCAGGATTATCGCCAAGGCCAGTCGGTTGCGGCACAGATCGAGCGCCAAGCGCACCGCGAATAGCAATAGATACACGATCCACATACATTCAAACATTAAAATGAAGCTGCCGGACAGAGTGATTTCTCTGTCCGGTTTTTCTATGCCCAAGCATGTGGAATCTAGTGTCTTACACGAAGTTTATTGAAATGAATTCTCATTTAGCCTAACTTTATTGAAAATGTAGGAAATCCGCGAGGCCAGCTGGAATTTGCTTGTAGACATTAGGAAATACGGATTTCAAAATGGTTTTGGCTAAGACTTGCGGCCGATTTTAACATTTGCTACTGAAGTCGATATAAGTTAAGATTAGAATGATACTAATTAAGAGTGCGAGGCATTCTTCAATAACATTATGGAGGTATTTACATGTCAACTTTGGTCATTAAAGATCTACACGTTGAAATCGAAGGAAAACAGATTTTAAAAGGTGTAAACATCACAATTAACACGAGCGAAATCCATGCCATCATGGGGCCGAACGGTACAGGGAAATCTACCTTGGCGTCAGCAATCATGGGGCATCCTAAATATGAAGTAACACAAGGTACGATCGAATTGGACGGAGAAGACGTATTGGCGATGGAAGTCGACGAGCGCGCACGCGCAGGACTCTTCCTAGCTATGCAGTACCCGAGCGAAATCTCCGGCGTCACAAATGCTGACTTCATGCGCTCTGCGATGAACGCACGCCGCGAAGAAGGCAACGAAGTTTCATTGATGAAATTCATCCGTGAACTTGACAGCAAAATGGAAACTCTTGCAATGGACCAGGACATGGCACAGCGCTACTTGAACGAAGGATTCTCTGGCGGCGAGAAGAAACGCAACGAAATCCTCCAAATGATGATGATCAAACCGACATTCGCTGTACTTGATGAAATTGACTCCGGTCTTGATATCGATGCATTGAAAGTCGTTTCTGACGGCATCAACCAAATGAAGGGCGAGAACTTCGGCTGCTTGATCATCACTCACTATCAACGCCTGTTGAACTACATCACGCCAGATCACGTCCATGTCATGATGCAAGGCCGCGTCGTGAAATCCGGCGGACCTGAACTAGCGCATAAATTGGAAGCGGAAGGCTATGACTGGATCAAGGCAGAACTCGGCATCGAAGACGAGACTGTCGGACAAGAAGCATAATTGGAAGGAGAGACTAACGTGACGGTTGAAACAAAACTAACGATGACCGAGCAGGATGTACGCTCCTTCTCGGCTTCGCACTCAGAACCAGAAGAATTTACGAACTTGCGCGTACAGGCTTTGGCTGCTGCCGAAGCGTTGCCGCTCCCAAAACCCGATAAAACGAAAATCATCAACTGGAACTTCACGGACTTCCCGGTCCATACTGTGGAAAGCTCAACTTATGCGTCATTGGATGAGTTGCCGGAGCAGGTAAAGTCCATTGTTGATACTGATCAAAAAAATCTATACATTCAGCACAATAATACACCGGCTTATATTTCATTGGATAAGAACCTTCAGCAACAAGGTGTCATTTTGACAGATATCCAAACAGCGATCCGTGAGCACGGTGATTTGGTTGCTAAGTATTTCATGACAGAAGCAGTCAAAGCTGAAGAACATAAATTGACGGCTCTTCATGCAGCGCTTCTAAATGGCGGGATGTTCCTATACGTGCCAAAGAATCTTGCTATAAAGAATCCGGTGCAAGCGATCTTCGTGCATGACAATGAGGAAGCTTCCCTGTTCAATCACGCATTGATTGTTGCAGATAAAGGCAGTGAAGTAACTTACGTGGAGAACTATATTTCCACAGTACCGAATGCAAAAGGCCAAGCGAATATCGTTTCAGAAGTATTTGCAGAAGACAATGCGTCTGTCACTTACGGTGCGGTGGACGTACTCGCTGAAGGATTCACGACTTATGTGAACCGCCGCGGAGTAGCACAGCGCGATGCACGCATCGAATGGGCGCTCGGCATGATGAACGATAGCGATACTATTTCCGATAACACGACGTTCCTCATCGGCGATAATTCAGTCGGCGATACGAAAACAGTAGTGGTCGGAAGAGGCACGCAAAAGCAGAACTTCACGACTCAAGTCATCCATTGGGGCAAAAATTCCGATGGACAGATCTTGAAGCACGGCGTCATGAAAGACTCCGCTTCTGCGATCTTCAACGGCATCGGCAAAATTGAACACGGCGCAACGAAAGCTAACGCAGAACAGGAATCACGTGTGCTGATGTTGAGCCCGAAAGCGCGCGGCGATGCGAACCCGATCCTCTTGATTGACGAAGATGATGTAACGGCAGGACATGCGGCATCAGTCGGACGCGTCGATCCGCTTCAATTGTATTATTTGATGAGCCGAGGCATTACAAAACAAGAAGCTGAACGTCTTGTTATTCACGGCTTCCTGGCACCGGTTGTAAACGTGTTGCCAATCGAAGGCGTTAAAAAGCAATTGACGGAGGTTATCGAAAGGAAAGTCCGCTAATGAATCCAGAGATCAAGAGCTATTTCCCGATACTCAACCAGGAAATCAATGGACATCCGCTCGTCTATTTGGACAGCGCGGCGACTTCCCAGAAGCCGACGCCAGTCATCGAGGCGCTGAAAGAATATTACGAGTCTGATAATTCCAATGTCCACCGCGGCGTCCACACGCTCGGCAACCGGGCAACAGAGAAATATGAAGGCGCCCGCGAGAAAGTGCAGCAATTCATCAATGCCAGATCGACGCAGGAAATCGTCTTTCTCCGCGGCACGACGACTGCGATCAACTGGTCGCACAAAGCTATGGACGTGCCAATGTGGAAGAAGGCGACGAAATCGTCATCACGTATATGGAGCATCACTCGAACATCATTCCTTGGCAGCAGCTGGCAAGAGAACGCGGCGCTGTCTTGAAATACATCGAGCTCGAAGAAGACGGTACCATCTCGCTTGAAAATGTCCGTGCAGCCATTACCGACCGGACAAAAATTGTGTCGATGGTTTATGTATCCAATGTGCTCGGCACGATGAACCCGGTGAAGGAAGTGGCGAAAATCGCCCACGAACATGGCGCTGTCATGATGGTGGACGGTGCACAGGCTGCGCCTCACTTGAAAATCGATGTCCAGGACTTGGATTGCGACTTCTTCGCATTTTCCGGCCACAAAATGGTCGGCCCGACCGGCATCGGCGTCTTGTATGGCAAAAAGCATTTGCTCGAAGCCATGGAGCCTGTCGAGTTCGGCGGCGAGATGATCGACTTTGTCGGATTATACGATTCGACCTGGAAAGAGTTGCCTTGGAAATTCGAAGGCGGCACGCCGATCATTGCTGGGGCAGTCGGACTGGCTGCGGCCATCGACTTCCTGCAGGAAATCGGATTGGATGAAATCGAAAAACATGAACACCATATGGCAGCCATCGCGATGGACAAGATGTCGGCTATTGAAGGGCTTGAGATTTACGGCCCGAAAGACCCAGCAAAACGTGCAGGGATCGTCACTTTCAATTTGAAAGAAGTCCATCCCCACGATGTAGCGACTGTGCTCGATATGAGCGGCATCGCTGTCAGAGCAGGTCATCACTGCGCACAGCCATTGATGAAATGGCTTGACGTGACAGCGACAGCACGCGCAAGCTTCTATCTTTATAATGACGAATCGGATATCGATCGCCTAGTGGAAGGTTTGCGTTCTGCAAAGGAGTATTTTAGCGATGTCTTTTAATAATTTAGATCAATTATATCGACAAGTGATCATGGACCATTACAAGACGCCCCGCAACAAGGGCGCGCTTGAACAGGACAGTGTCAATATCGAAATGAACAACCCGACTTGCGGCGACAGGATCCAATTGACGCTGCAAGTAGAAGAGGGCATCGTCAAAGACGCCAAATTCGACGGGGAAGGCTGCTCGATTTCCATGGCATCTGCTTCCATGATGACGCAAGCCGTCAAAGGCAAAGATGTAGATACAGCATTGAAGCTGTCCGGAATCTTTTCGGACATGATGCTTGGCAAAGAGTACGACGATTCAGTGGACCTTGGGGATATTGAAGCATTGCAAGGTGTATCTAAATTCCCGGCGCGTATCAAATGCGCGACCTTAGCGTGGAAAGCCATGGAAAAAGGTGTGCACGACGAAGAAAAATCGTAACAGAGAACGGAGGAACGACGATGGCGAAAAAAATGCCGGAAATCGGAGATTATAAATATGGGTTCCATGACAAGGACGTCTCCATCTTCAGATCAAAACGCGGTCTGACGGAAGACATTGTCAGAGAAATTTCGAAGATTAAAGAAGAACCGGAATGGATGCTCGAATCACGCTTGAAAGCGTTGAAACTATTCTATTCCATGCCAATGCCGCAATGGGGCGGAGATTTGAACTCGCTGGATTTTGATGAAATCACGTATTATGTCAAACCTTCTGAAGCGAGCCAGACTTCATGGGATGAAGTTCCTGAAGAAATCAAGCGTACGTTTGATAAACTGGGCATTCCTGAAGCTGAACAGAAGTACCTTGCAGGTGTCTCTGCACAGTACGAATCCGAAGTTGTTTACCACAACATGAAAGAAGATTTGGAAGAGATGGGCATCATCTTTAAAGATACTGATGCAGCACTTCGTGAAAATGAAGACCTCTTCAGAGAAAACTTCCAGACAGTCATTCCAGCAGCAGACAATAAATTCTCTGCTTTGAACACGGCTGTTTGGTCGGGTGGTTCATTCATCTATGTACCGCCAGGCATCAAAGTGGAATCGCCACTGCAAGCCTATTTCCGCATCAACTCGGAAAACATGGGCCAATTCGAACGTACGATGATCATCGTCGACGAAGGCGCAAGCGTCCATTACGTAGAAGGCTGTACAGCTCCTGTCTACACGACGAACTCACTGCACTCTGCAGTTGTTGAAATCATCGTGAAAAAAGATGCTTATTGCCGCTATACAACAATCCAAAACTGGGCGAATAACGTATACAACCTGGTAACGAAACGTGCTTTCGTAGATGCAAACGGCACGATGGAATGGATCGATGGCAACATCGGTTCGAAATTGACGATGAAATACCCTGCAGTCTTCCTTAAAGGCGAAGGCGCACGCGGCATGACATTGTCGATTGCGATCGCCGGCAAAGGCCAGCACCAGGATGCAGGCGCGAAAATGATCCACTTGGCGCCGAATACATCTTCATCGATCGTTTCCAAATCGATTTCGAAACAAGGCGGGAAAGTTTCTTACCGCGGAATCGTGCACTTCGGCCGCAAAGCGGACGGCGCACGTTCGAACATCGAATGCGATACGTTGATCATGGACAACCAGTCGACATCCGATACAATTCCTTACAACGAGATCATGAACGATAACGTTTCGCTTGAACACGAAGCGAAAGTATCGAAAGTCTCTGAAGAGCAATTGTTCTATCTGATGAGCCGTGGCGTTTCTGAACAGGAAGCGACAGAAATGATCGTCATGGGCTTCATCGAGCCATTCACTAAAGAATTGCCGATGGAGTATGCAGTCGAAATGAACCGTCTCATCAAGTTCGAGATGGAAGGTTCAATCGGTTAATCAATCAATCAATCCCCGGCATGGAAAATGCCGGGGATTTTTTATGCCGGTTAGGAGGAGTGGATTTCCTCATTTGTATAAATTTCGTTTTACTGTTTTTCCTAAGGGTATACAAAGGATGAAGCAAAAAATTGAGGAGGGATTTTTCTAATGAGCCAAACTTTTGATGCATTAAAAGAGAAAATCAGCAACGCTGACATGGGAGAAGCGAAAGAAATCATCACTCAAGTCAAGCAAGCATACGACGACGGCAAAATCGATGAAAACGAAAAGAACGAATTGATGGAACTCGCTAAATCCAAAATCGGCGGCGGCGGGCTCGGCGGGTTGTTCTAAGAGCCTGCAGCCCAATTAAAAAAATAAGCTTTGGCGTCTCTTCATGGATGCCGAAGCTTATTTTTTTATGTGTTTTAGAGCTTCCCGCTTGCTCAGTGGCTGAAGCGTATGGGCAGAGACGAAGTCCAAGACCCACATGGGATCGGTTTTTGCGTATTCCCTCAAAGCCCAGCCGATGGATTTTTGGATGAAGAATTCGCGGGATTCGGCATGTAGAGAGATGATGGAGCCGAGCATTTCCGTGTCGGTGCGTTGCTTGAATTTCAGTTGGTGCAAAATTGCAGCGCGCTGGGTCCATAAGTTTTCTGCATGTGCCCACTCAACAAGGAGCGGTGCAGTGGTTGTTCGGTCAAGCAACACAATATGACCGACGAGTTTGGGGGCGATGGCATCAACACTGTCCCACCAGGAATTGGATTCGACCAGCAGGCGCAAAAACGGCAAGTCGTCTGGAGTCAGTTCCTTTTTTGCTTGTTCCAGCAATTCGATGGCTGCGTAATGAAATTCGCGTTCCGGCAGTGCGTACAGTGCTTGGACAATGGACTTCAATTGTGCTTTTTCAGGGAGGAGATATGTGGATAGCTGCTCTTTCATTAACGCAGTACGCAGAGGTTTCTGGATTCCTAAAAATGGGAAGTTGTGTTTCATATAAGCGGCCATCGGAGCGGCAAGCTCCGGGTTGCGATGGTCCTCAAAGCTTGAGATAAGAGCCTCTGTGTTCCATGGTTTTTTCATTTCCAAAAACCTCCTAAAGAATGGCTTGATATGTGATTGTAACCATGTGCGAAATAGGGAGCTTCGCCTGGCGTGCTTCAGCGAATCTCAAAAAGGACGCCTGTTTTGTTCTATGCTATCATAAAATAATAACGAAAATGGAGGCAGGGCGATGATTTATGTTGGATTGACGGGCTGGGGAGATCATCCAGATGTGTATAGCCCCGGGTCGAAACAAAAAGATAAATTGGTCGATTACAGTGCGCATTTTCCGATTGTGGAACTGGATTCTTCATTTTATGCAGTCCAGCCTGAGCGCAATATCAGCAAATGGATTCGCGAGACGCCGGACAATTTCCAGTTCGTCGTAAAAGCTTATCAAGGCATGACCGGGCATCAGCGCGGGGAGAATCCATTCGCCACCCGCGAGGAGATGTTCGAAGCTTACAGGTTGTCTGTCAGGCCGCTTAAAGAAGCAGGGAAGCTAGCCATGGTGCTATTGCAATTTCCACCCTGGTTCGACTGCCAGAAAGATCATGTCGATGAAATACGCGCGATCATCGCGGAGCTGCAAGAATTTGACTTGGCGATCGAATTCCGCCATCAGTCATGGTATGCGGACAGCATGAAAGAAAAGACGCTGGAATTTCTTCGCGAACATGGATTGATCCATTCGGTCTGCGATGAGCCGCAGGCAGGGGATGGCTCCATTCCGCTTGTCCCCGAGTCCAGCCGCAAAGACAAAGTGCTGCTGCGTCTGCACGGGCGCAATGTCCACGGCTGGCTGAATCCCGGAAATGCCGAAAAATGGCGGGAAGTGCGCTATCTATACGATTATAACCGTGAGGAACTAGAAGAGATCAGCCGGGCCGTGAAGCGTCTTGAACGACAGGCAGAGCAGGTATATGTGATTTTCAACAATAATTCAGGCGGGCATGCAGCGGGCGATGCGAAACAGTTCCAGGAATTGAACGATTTGCATTTTGAAGGATTATCCCCGAAACAACTTGACCTGTTCGAAGGCGGGTTCTGATGGTATTTGTGATCCTTCTAGTGACCGGGCTTGCTTCAGGGGTCGTCGGAGCGCTCATCGGCCTTGGCGGAGGCGTCATCTTGGTGCCTGTGCTGCTGTTCCTCAGCTCTTCAGTCAGCTTGTTTCCAGACTTATCCCCTCAACAGATTGTCGGGCTTTCGGTCGTCATGATGATTTTCACCGGTTTGTCTTCGACGATTGCCTACATGAAAGTGGGCACTGTCGATTACCGGAGCGGTTTCATTTTCTTTCTCGGCAGTGCGCCGGGCACGATTTTAGGCGCCCTCGTCAACCGCAGTCTGGATGTGCCGTCCTTTCAATTATATTTCGGCCTGCTGTTGGTGTGCTTATCGCTGCTCCTGTTGCTCCGGGATCGCTTGAAGGCGGTGAGCTGGTTTGTCGATAACGGCAAAAAGCAAAGTTTCTATGACCGCAAAACCGATCAGGAATACGTCTACGGCTATCCGATATGGTTCGCGCTCGCATTGACCTTCTTCATCGGCTTTGCATCCGGGCTATTCGGTATCGGCGGCGGTTCGATCCTCGTTCCCGCCATGATCCTGTTATTTTTATTTCCGCCTCACGTAGCCGTTGGAACGTCGATGCTGATGGTCTTCCTGTCGGCCATCGTCAATTCCATCACGCATATTTCGCTCGGCAATGTCCCGTGGATCTATACCTTGGCCATCATCCCCTCAGCATATATCGGAGCGAAGATCGGGGCGAGGCTGAACCGCAGCATCAAATCCGAGACTCTGGTTGTCGTGCTGCGGCTCGCATTATTATTACTCGGGCTCCGCTCGATTTACGAAGGAATTTTCAGTTCATAATGAGGTGTTTGACATGAGTGAAATCATCCATATTTATCATACGAACGATCTGCATAGCCATTTTGCGCACTGGCCCCGCATCAAATCCTTGCTGACGGAGCGCAGGCGCTGGCACGAAGAAGCGGGCGATGTGTGTTTGGTTCTCGATATTGGGGACCACGCTGACCGTTCGCACCCTTTTACGGAAGGCACAGCCGGCAAAGGCAATGTCCAGCTGCTCAATGAAGCAGGTTATGATGCAGTGACCATCGGCAATAACGAGGGGATTACGCTGTCCAAAGCAGAACTGGACGAATTATATGTGCAGGCTGATTTTTCTGTCGTGGTCGCTAATTTATTCGACTTAGACGGCAAGCAGCCAGAATGGGCAAGCCCGAATCAGATCATCGTAACGAATGATGGCACGAAAATCGGGCTCATCGCTGCAACTGCAGAATTCACCCCGTTTTACCGCCGCCTCGGTTGGCAAGTGACGAGCGGCAGGGAAGCCATCAAACGGGAAGCGACGGAAATCCGCCAATCGGTCGATTTCCTTATCTGCATGTCCCATCTCGGCATTCGGGAAGATGAACTGTTGGCAGCGGAATGCCCCGAACTCGACATCATTTTGGGGGCTCATACCCACCATCTCTTCCATCAAGGAAAAGAAATCGGCGGGACCTTGCTCGGCGCAGCCGGCAAGTTCGGCTATTACATCGGCCATATTGAAATTGATATAAAGACACGCAAGATGACAGCGGAAGTGATCGAGACCGACCAGTTGCCGGAAGCCGATGAAGGGTTCAATGAATACTTGGTCGGCGTCGGCAAGCAGCAAATGGCTGAGACGGTATTTTTCAACGAACAGCATTTGAAAGCTGAATGGTTCAAGCCCTCTCCTATGGCTGAGCTGTTTGGCGATGCACTGGTCTCGTTCGCCTCGGCAGATTGTGGATTGTTCAATGCCGGCATTTTCATGGAAGATATGCCGCAAGGGGAGATGACGCGCTATGATTTCCACCGCATGCTGCCGCATCCGATCAATCCGTGCGTGATCGATCTCAGCGGCGCGGAGCTGAAGGAAATTTACCTCCAATCCTTGAACGAAGACTGGCCGCAGCTCGAGCTCAAAGGCATGGGCTTTCGGGGAGCGGTGTTCGGCCGAATGATCCATAGCGGAATGGCTATGGACGATCATCAATTGATGGTCGGCGGCAAGCCTGCCGACCCAGATCGCATCTACCGGCTGGCGACGCTTGACCTGTTTACATTTGGCTATTTTTCCCGGCATTGAAGCGTGCGCCGAAAAGCTATTTCATGCCTGAGTTCCTGCGTGACGTCTTTGGTGATTATTTTCGCATGAAAACTGTTAAATAGAAGGAACATTCAAAATGGACTGTTAGTTGATTTCAAGTGCTTTTGGGCTATGCTTTTTATGAATTAGATATCGATGGGTAGAGGCTGCAGCCTTCATCAGTAGAATGTGCGAGTTTGACCGCGTAGACCGCATTCGAAAGGGAAGCTTGCCGAAATTACCGTCTCCGGGTCAAGGGCGGCGATTGGGGACATTTCGAACAGGAATGCCACTGTCATTTGCAGTTAACTGCGGATGGAGAGCTACAGGGTTGTTTGATGCTTGTGCACACAGACGAATTGTAGGAAGCCGGTTTATCCATTGGATAAGCCGGCTTTTTGGTCTAAGCCTTACCATCAAAATGAATAGGAGGAAATCTAATTATGGAAAATACAATCTTTTCGATTCTGCCGCCGATTATCGCGATTGCGATGGTGCTGTTGACGCGTCGTGTATTGCTGTCGCTCGGCGTCGGCATCGTAGCGGCTGCGCTTATCCTGACATCGTTTGCCCCGGTTGAGGCAGTGAATGAATTATTCACTTCGTTTGCGGTGATCTTTTGGAACGAAGGCTTTAACGCTTACAATGTCTTCATCATCTTGTTCTTATTGCTGCTAGGGGTCATTACAGCATTCGTCAGCCTGTCTGGAGGCAGCCATGCGTTTGCCGATTGGGCATCTGCGCGCGTGAAAACACGCCGCGGGGCGAAGTTGGTTACCGTATTTCTTGGCATTTTGATTTTCATTGATGATTATTTCAATGCATTGGCCGTTGGGCAAGTTGCACGGCCGATTACGGACCGCTATAAAGTATCATGTGCAAAACTAGCTTATTTCATCGATTCCACTGCTGCACCAATTTGTGTCGTGTCTCCCGTATCCAGCTGGGGAGCTGCGATCATCGGCATCATCGGGACGATCCTGGCTGGACAGACCTTCCTGGATTATTCTGCCCTGGAAGCGTTCCTATGGATGGCACCGATGAACTTCTACGTCATCGCGGCACTTGCCATCGTGTTCTTCGTCGCAATCCGTGATGTGGATTTCGGGGAAATGAAAAAACATGAACGCCTGGCAATTACAGAAGGCCAGTTGTTCAATCCAAATAAAGTGATTCCTGGGGAAATGAAAGAAGATTTCCCGAGCCATTCACACGGCCGCGTCCGCGATTTGCTCTTGCCGATCTTGTTATTGATCGTCGGAACGGTCGCAGCGATGATGTGGACGGGTTATGTAAATGCCGATAGAGTATTTGACATATGGCTCATTTTTGAAAACACGGATGTTCCTTTGTCCTTGCTTGCCGGTGGGTTGATCGGGGCGCTCGCTGCAATCGTCTTGTATGCGATGCAAATCAAGCGCAATGAAGCGGCAGAAGCGCATTGGATCGCCAGAGGCATCTGGGCGGGAATCCAATCGATGGCGGGCGCTGTCTTCATCCTAATCTTTGCCTGGTCGCTAACGTATTTGATTGATGCGTTGGAAACAGGTACTTTCTTGGCTGATGCTGTGGCTCGTGGCAATGTGCCAACGAGTGTCTTGCCGGTCCTATTGTTCTTGTTAGCTGGCGTCATGGCATTTTCGACGGGCACTTCCTGGGGATCGTTTGGGATCTTGCTGCCGATTGCCGGCACGATCATGATTCAGGCAGAACCGGAACTATTGCTTGCTTCCTTTTCGGCTGTATTGGCAGGGGCAGTATTTGGAGATCATTGTTCACCGATCTCGGATACGACGATTTTGTCGTCAACAGGCGCAGGAAGCAATCATATGGACCATGTGGTCACGCAACTTCCGTATGCATTGACTTCTGCAGCGATTGCAGCAGTAGGGTATATCGTCATAGGCTTCACCGGCTCCTTGCCATTGGCTCTTGGAGCGGTGGCCATCACCTTGGCAATACTATTCGTTTTCTGGTCTAAGCGCACAACCTTAATGGAAAAACATGAACAGAACTAAGATTTGAAAGCCGGAGATATTCTATCTCCGGCTTTTTATTATTGTCATAATAGTTTTTTTGAAAAATTTTCAGAAATTATCTTTACTTTGAACAGGGTCCTAGTTATACTAAATTTAGATTCCAAAATAATCTGAATATAAACAAACTTCCTATTTTTCTGTTAAAAAATTGGAAGTTTACAACAAAGGGGGAAGAGAAATGGAACGTTCTACATGGGGAACGAGAGCCGGTTTTATCATGGCGGCGGTCGGTTCAGCAGTAGGTTTAGGGAATATTTGGCGATTCCCGTATGTAGCATATGAAAATGGTGGTGGAGCTTTCTTAATTCCTTATTTGTTCGCACTTTTAACTGCCGGGATTCCAATTTTGATTCTGGAATTCACTATAGGCCATCGTTATCGCGGATCAGCGCCATTGTCATTCTTTAGAATGAGCGGGAAAAAATCTGAATGGCTCGGTTGGTGGGCAATATTCGTTTCGTTCGTCATATCGGTGTATTACGCAGTCATCATTGCTTGGGCAATGCGTTATACCTTGTTTTCATTCAATCAGGCATGGGGAGAGGATACAGAAGCTTTCTTATTCAATGATTTTCTCCAACTAACGGTGTCACCAGGCGAGACGGGGGGAATCGTCTGGGGAATCTTTATTCCGTTAGTTCTTGTTTGGGTCATTACGCTGGGCATCTTGCTTGCAGGCGTTAAAAAAGGAATCGAGATGGCGAACCGGATTTTCATTCCGACTTTGGTCATCATCTTTACCATCATCGTTATCCGTGCGGTTACGCTTGATGGGGCAATGCTCGGACTGGATGCATTCTTCAGCCCGAATTTCGACGCCATAATGGATCCAACCGTGTGGGTTGCGGCCTATGGGCATATTTTCTTCAGTCTATCGATTGCTTTTGCAATCATGATTACTTATTCCAGCTATCTTCCGAAAAAATCGGATATCACTAACAATGCTTTCATTACCGCTTTTGCAAACTCAAGTTTTGAGTTGCTGGCAGGTATCGGGGTGTTTGCGGTACTCGGTTTCATGGCGACCCAATCTGGTGTAGCTGTGGCGGATGTTGCATCAGCTGGCGTAGGGCTCGCTTTTGTGGTGTTCCCGGCAATCATCAATGAATTCCCGGGCATGAACGGGCTGTTCGGTTTCTTGTTCTTCCTATCACTAACACTTGCTGGATTGACATCTCTTATGTCGATCACAGAAACATATGTCGCAGGTTTTACTGAGAAGTTTGGGATTTCACGCAGAAAAGCGGTTGCCTTCGGCGGTGGTCTTGCAGCATTGATTTCAATACTTTTTGCTACGCAGGGCGGATTGTTCTTCCTGGATATCGCTGATTACTACATCAACCAATTCGGTGTAGCGGCTCTTGGCCTCGTAGAAGTTATCATGGTAGTATGGATTCTGCGCAAAACAGGAGACCTTCAAGAGCATGCCAATGCAATTTCCGATATCCGGCTTGGTGGCTGGTGGAAATTCAGTTTGGGCGTCATCACTCCGATCGTTCTTGGCTATATGATGTTCGGCTTGCTGCGCCTAAATATTTTCCAGCAATTCGAAACGGAAACAGGGAACTATGAAGGCTATTCGAATATGTTCACATTGTTCGGCGGCGTAGCCGTCGCAGCGGGCGCTCTGCTCTTCGGGATTTTGTTCTCGCTCGGCAAATGGCATAAAAACTATCGCTATTACGATGAGCATTCCGAGCATCCAGCACGAGAAAAAGAATAAGGAGGGATCGACATGTCAGTTAGCGCGATTGTAGTTATGATTATCGGTATGATCCTCCTCTGGGGAGGGCTTGCAGCGAGCATTTTCCACGCTGTAAGATCGAGCAAAGCAAACAAAGCAGAAGACTTAGGATAAAATGGAAAACCTCTGGCAGAACGCTTGCTGGAGGTTTTTTGTTTACTTATGCGACGATAGCACAGCTTGTCCACAAAGCCTTGGTGTGATACATTTGAAGCAGGATGTAAGCAGGTAAAGCAGGATGATGCGGGCCCAGGCTTTTGTCATTACTAGGTATGGGTGGTGAGGACATTGATCACAATTGAAAAGTGGAATTACGAGGTGATCGAGGATCATCGCGAAGGATTTCAGGAAGAAGCATTCCAGAACAGGTACAGTGATATTCTGGCCAAATACGATTACATCCTGGGCGACTGGGGATACGGGCAGCTTCGCCTTAAAGGTTTTTTTGAAGATAGCAATAACAAAGCAAGCTATGACACGAAGATCAGCACGCTACAGGATTATTTATATGAATACTGCAATTTCGGCTGCTCTTACTTCGTCTTGAAAAAGGCTGGAAAAGCGCCGGAACCAGAAGTGCAGGAACAACCGGAACCCCCCGAGGCGGATTAAGCCGCTGGGGGTTTTTTTGTGCCCATATGATATGATAGAGAAGAAACGCAACAGCGAGAAACAGCAAAATGGAGGGACTCATTATGTATTTTATCGACCGCGGAAAAATCAAGGAAGCCATCACGTATATGGATGCGCTCATCGCTTTATATGAAGAGAATGGCCAGTGGAATTCGTTGAAAGACCAATTGGCTTTGGAGCGTCTGGCACTCGGGGCGATTGAAGCGGTGATCGATGTCGGGAATTCAATGATCGATGGTTTTATTATGCGCGATCCGGGTAGTTACGAAGATATCATCGATATATTGGTGGATGAAAAAGTGATCACCGAAGAAATGGACCAGCCCTTGAAAGAACTCGTCGGCCTGCGCAAGATGCTTGTACGAGAATTCATTGCGGTCGACCATACAGAAATCAAGCGCGTAATGGATGCGCAGTTAGACAGCCTGAAACAATTCGGCCCTAAAGTGGCCCATTATCTTGAACATGAACTTGGGCCGGTCTCTGCGTTCATTCCGGAGAACGACAATGGAAAAAATTAAGCGCTATAAGGCGTATTGCCTGGATCTGGATGGTACGGTGTACCGGGGCGAGGCGCCGGTTCAGGAAGCTGCGCAATTTGTCAGCCGCTTGCAACAACAAGGCATCGAAGCTTTTTATGTCACGAACAACGCCTCCAAAACGCAAGGGCAATTATATGAAAAGCTGAAAAGGGTCGGTGTCAATGCCGATAAATCGCGCATTATGTCATCAGCGGTCGCGGCGGCAAAATACATCAAGCGTTGGTACCCGGGCCGCACGGTTTACCTGATCGGTTCAGATGGCTTGAAGGAAGCGCTTGATGCGGAAGGAATCGACTGCGTCGAGAAACAGGCAGACATCGTCCTGATGGGGCTCGACCCACAGATTACTTACGAGAAACTATCGCGCGCTTGCCTTGAGGTGCAAAGAGGAGCAGTATTCTTGTCGACCAACCAGGACTTGGCATATCCAACGGAAGAAGGGTTTTGCCAGGCAACGGGGCCATAACAGCTGTCGTATCCAAAGCGGCAGACGTCGACCCGGTATTTATCGGCAAGCCGGAAATCCATATGCTCGAAGCCATCCAGCATGAATGGGGATTCGAGAAAGGGGAAATGGTGATGATCGGGGATAATTATGACACCGATATTCAAGCGGGCATCCGCTTCGGTATTGATACTGTCCATGTCAACACTGGAGTGACCCCGATGGATGCCGTTATGCAAAAAGACCATCCTGCGACGCACATGCTAGAGAACCTCAGTTTTTGGAAGCATTAAAAAAAGCCGTCCAAAAGGCGGCTTAAAATAACGGGTTTTCTTCTATGAACTCATATATTTTCTTGGTCAGCTCTTCAGGGCTGTCCGCTTCCACAATTTCACCGTTCACGAGTGCAAACAAGGATTCGGCACATTGGCTGCAGTAGCTTAAACAACCATATTCGAGCACGTCCAAATTCGGGTCCTGTTCTAATTTTGCAAAAGACTCTTCTGAACCATTGGCGAGATTACTCATGCAAAATTCTATAATCGGGTTCATTCCAGCTCACCTCACTACTAGGAAATCCTAACGTGTTTCCGTGCAACCGTCAATTAATTGATTTTGCCCGGAAAGGATTGTGAAAGTTATCACAATCAGCTATACTCATATTTGGAATCAAGAGCAGAATGACGGGCTAAAGGAGAATTTTATGAAGAAATTAGTCTTACTAGGTGGCGGCTACGGCAATATGCGGGTCTTGCTTCGGCTCTTGCCGAATAATTTCCCGCAGGATATGGAAATTATTCTCATTGACCGTACACCTTTTCACAGTATGAAAACTGAGTTTTACGCCCTGGCTGCAGGGACCGAATCCGACCAGGAAGTGCGTGTGCCGTTTCCGGAGCACGAACGCCTGAAAATCGTCAATGGCGAGATTCGGGAAATCGGCCTTGAGGAAAAATGCATCTTCCTCGAAGATGGCCAGCGCATCGCATACGATGAATTGATCATCGGGCTCGGCTGTATCGATAAATACCACGGTGTTCCGGGGGCAGATGAATTCACCTACAGCATCCAAACTATCGGCAACTCGCGGAAAACCTATGAAGCCTTGCTTGGATTGAAATCAGGCGCGACTGTCGGCGTCGTCGGTGCTGGGCTTAGCGGCATCGAACTCGCCAGTGAACTACGCGAAAGCCGCAGTGACCTGCAAATCAAGCTGTTCGACCGCAGCCCGCGGATTTTGCGCGACTTCCCGGAACGTCTCAGCAATTTCGTCAAGAAATGGTTCGATAATAATAACGTTGATGTCGTGTCCAATTCGAACATCACGAAAGTGGAGCCGAACCTTCTCCACAACCACGAAGAAACGATTCCGGTCGACGCAGTCGTCTGGACGGCGGGTATCCAGCCGGTCAAGCCGGTACGCGACTTGAATCTGGAAAGCGACGGCAGTGGGCGCATCATCATCAACCAATACCACCAATTGCCGAACGATGAAAATGTCTATGTCGTCGGCGATTGTGCGGCACTTCCGATGGCGCCTTCTGCACAGCTGGCGGAAGAACAAGCCGAACAGATCGTCAAAGTGCTGCGCATGAAATGGAAAGGCGAGGAATTGCCTGAAACAATGCCAGAGATCAAGCTAAAAGGCTTCCTCGGCTCGCTCGGGAAAAAACAAGGCTTTGCCTACCTCGCAGACCGCACCGTCACCGGACGCATTGCGCGTTTGATGAAATCGGGCGTCTTGTGGATGTACAAATGGCATAATGGGTAAAGAAAAAAGCGCTCCCCGGAGCGCTTTTTTCAGAGTGTTGAAGAAGTCTATCAACCCATTATGAATTAAAAGGAGAATATCTTTACAACATTCAAAAATCAGTGATCAATCTAAGTATTTGGAGAAGCGTTCGCTCGTAACCCCTTCTGCTCAATAATGCTGCGCATTACTTTCGCAAAGATAATGTCTCCCGTAGGTCGACTTTATCTTTCCTGTGGATTAGCGAGACGACCGAGACCCCGCAAGACGCGAAGCGGCTGAGGAGGCTTGGGCGCGAGCCCACGGAAAGCGAGCGATAAGCTTCGGAAAATACGACTTCTTACCTTTCTCGACAGCCTGGAAAAAAGCGCTCCCCTAAGCGCTTTTTTTATTTATTCAGCAGCGGCAAAGCCGTGTTTCTCGAGTTCCTGGTAGACAGGCTTCAATTGAATATAGCCTTCACCGACCACTTCGCCTTCGATTAGCACAAGCGGGTAGAAAAATTCATCTTCCAAGATGCGCTCCGCATACTCTTGCTGCTTGGCATCTTGCAGCGGTTTCTCAATATCGATATAGCTTATTGAAAATGGTTGGTCTTTGTATTTTCTCGAGATGGCGGCCTCGAGCCATTCGTAGGTATCCTTGGACGACGGGGCATTTACACAGCTGGCGCAGATCTGGTCGGTTCCGTAAACTTCGATGTTCGGGATTTTTGTCATGGATATTGGCCTCCTGGAAATTCATTATTGGCTTTTTGTGCTTATTCACATTATAATGATTGTAATGAAAGGAGTCGATAAAAATGACTGAAGCTATGATGGAAGATCAAGTAATGGAAGTCTTAGATAAATTACGGCCATTCCTTTTGCGCGACGGGGGAGACTGTGAATTGGTGGATGTAGAGGACGGTATCGTGAAGCTCCGCTTACTCGGTGCTTGCGGCAGCTGCCCAAGTTCAACAATCACATTGAAAGCGGGCATCGAACGCGCGCTTGTCGAGGAAGTTCCTGGCGTCGTTGAAGTGGAACAAGTCTTTTAATGTCCAGGGGCCTTTTGCAGGTCCCTTTTTATGTCCGCCATCAGACAGGCGGTAAAATGGAAAAGAAAGGGTGAACGTAGATGACACAAGTTGTAGAAATTACAGAAGCCGCTTCTTTCCAAGTCAAGGAAATGATGCGCCATAACGAAGAGGAAGGATCTTTCCTGCGCGTGGCTGTAAAAGGCGGCGGCTGCAGCGGGCTGACTTATGGCATGGGTTTCGAGCCGGAAGTGGCAGAAACGGACGATCAATACGAACAGCACGGCGTCCGCATCCTGATCAACAAAGAAGATGCCCCGATCCTGCAAGGGACTGTAGTGGACTATAAGCAGTCCTTGATGGGCGGCGGGTTCACGATTGACAACCCAAACGCCATCGCCTCATGCGGCTGCGGCACGAGTTTCCGCACCGCGAAAAAAGCAGGAACGCCTGAAAATTGCTGATGAACCGACCCGCTCCTTCACAGAAGCGGGTTTTTTCAATTTTCCCTTTTGTCGCGCATCTTGTGTAAGGGCATTCAACTGTTGAAAAGCATTTGCAAAAGGGCTAATATAGAGGATAGGTGTTTACTGGAATCTGTTTTATTATTTCCGGTACATAAAATGACTTGAAGGTGGTTGCGATTGTGTTGAAAAGACCGTCAATATTAGTATTAGGTGCAGGCTATGGTGGATTGACTACTGTAGTGAACTTGCAAAAAGAATTTGGGACAGACGCTGCGGACATTACGCTCATCAACAAAAACGAATATCATTACGAAAGCACATGGCTCCATGAAGCAGCAGCAGGTACATTGCTTCCGGAACAAGTGCGCTACGACATCAAAGACGTCATCGATACCGGCAAAGTGAATTTCGTCCAAGCCACTGTCGAAGGCATCGACGTAGACAGCAAGAAAGTTTCGACTGACAACGGGGAGTTCACATATGATTACCTTGTCATCGGGCTTGGCTTTGAAGGAGAAACATTCGGAATCGAAGGCCTTGACACATATGCGTTGTCCATCGCCAATGTCAAAGCTGCGCGCTATATCCGCGAGCACATCGAATTCCAGTTTGCGACATGGTCCACTGAAGAAGTGAAGAACGACAGCCGCTTGACGATCGTTGTCGGCGGAGCTGGATTCACAGGAATCGAATTCCTTGGGGAACTTGCAAACCGCGTGCCGGAACTTTGCAAAGAGTTCGACGTGCCGCGCGAAAAAGTACGTGTCATCTGTGTAGAAGCTGCACCGATGGTCTTGCCAGGATTCGACCCTGAATTGGTGGATTATGCAGTCGGCCATCTTCAAGCGAAAGGCATTGAATTCTCTATCGGAACGCCAGTCGTTGAAGCGACTCCTGAAGGCGTGAAGATCAAGAAGAATGATGATGAGTTCGAATTCATCTATGCCGGTACAGTCGTTTGGGCAGCAGGCGTCCGCGGGAACCGCTTGATTGAAGAAACATCCATCGAAAGCATGCGCGCGCGCATTAAAGTCGAAAAAGACATGCGTGCACCAGGCTATTCCGATGTATTCATCGTCGGTGACTGCGCATTGATGATCAACGAAGAAACAAATCGCCCGTACCCGCCAACTGCACAAATTGCGATGCAGCAAGGTGAGCGCATTGCGAAAAACATCAAAGCACTTGCAGGCGACGGTACGACAGAAGAGTTTGTTCCTAATTTGAAAGGAACTGTGTGCTCACTTGGAGAAGAAGATGCGATCGGCGTTGTCTTCGGCAAGAAAGTAACAGGCAAACGCGCGTCGTTCATGAAGAAAATGATCGATAACCGTGCATTGTACATGATCGGTGGCCCTGGATTGGTCTTGAAAAAAGGTAAATTCAAGGTACTATAAGAATGAAAGCCTCCCAGTGCGGGGGGCTTTTTTTCACATCGCGATAAGGAGTGGAGGCCATGTCGAGAAACAAAAGGGGAGATGTCTGGCTCGGTGCTGCCGGGCTGGTCGTAAACCAACGGAACGAATGGCTCGTCGTCAAGAAGCGCTACGGCGGGCTTCACGGGAAATGGTCGTTGCCAGCAGGGTTTGTTGAAAAAGATGAAACAGTCGACCAAGCAGCCTTGAGGGAAGTGAAAGAAGAAACCGGGATCGACTGTACGGTGCTTGGCATGATCGGTTTCCGCTCGGGGGTCATCAAGGGCAGAATCAGCGATAATATGGCGGTATTTCTGCTGCGTCCGCTTGAAAACGAACAACCCGTCATAGCGCAGCAAGAAGAACTTTACGAAGCTGCATGGCGCTCTCCGGAAGATTTGTCGGAAGATCAAGATGCCTCGGTCATGCTCCATGAAATGGCTTCATACATAGTAGAGGAAGGGTTTGAGTCGATCGAAGACGTCGACCCTGGGCATATTTTTGGCTACACAGACTATAAACTATTTTTCCGGCATAAATACTAGATTATAATTAACAGATAATTTAGAAAAAGATAGAATGATAAAGGAAAAAAGAGAATAATGGAGATAAAGGCGTTTGTATCCGTTTACAAACGTTCTTTTTTATTTGCAGCGATTTGCGATACGTGATATATTACCAATTATCAGAATATTAAAAACAACAGAGGAGGTGTTTCGAATGACAGTCTTCAAGAAGAGAACTACTGCAAACCATTGCCCATACTGCGCGGGCCAAGGATATTTCCAACTACGGTTGGGCGGCTCCGAAACGTGCTCCTGCTGTTCAGGATCCGGGAAAAACAAATAAACTGTGAAAACACGAAAGAGCAGCTGCGATAGCTGCTCTTTTTTATATGGACAGTGCTTCTGTGACAAAGTCATGAATACTGTTCCTCCACATTGAAAGGGCTTTGCCTTTCGGGTAAACTGAGGAAAGGAATAACGGAGGTTAGAGTCCATGAACAGTTCATTTACCATTGTCCAATTGATCATTTCCATCCTGCTTTTTTACGTGATGTTTTTCGGCATCGGCTTCTTGCTGAACATGCTGCTGCGCATGACGTGGCTGATGGCGGTCGTGTATCCGGTTGTCATCCTGCTCGTCATTGACGACGTTGGCGTGTTTGATTATTTTAGAGCCCCAGGCGAGTCCTTTTCGATGCTCGGGGAGACTATCCGCTCGCTAACGGGCAGCGATATTGCCGTACTGACGGCCGGCTTTCTCGGGGCAGTCACTTCTGGAATCGTCATGAAAATATTGCGCAAGATGGGGTATCAAATGTTTTGATGCCGCTTATAGAAAAAGCCGGTCCGCATTTGCGGGCCGGCTTTTTTTCTAGAGCATGCTATAGAAGACAACGGACAGCGCAATTCCTGTCAGCGCCCCCATGAACACTTCACTCGGTTTATGGCCGAGCAGCGTTTTGAGCTCCTCAATTTTCTCTTCCTCTTTTTTCGATGGCCATTTACGGGTTTCTTCCATAAAATTATTCAAATCCTGGCGCAAGCGATTGATTGTCAATGCCTGTTGTCCAGCCTGAAAACGCACCCCTGTCGCGTCATACATGGTGATCACCGCAAACAAGGCGGACACCGCGAATACCGTGGATGAAATGCCTGCCTCATAAGCGACCGCGGTCGTTAGGGATGTCACCGCAGCAGAATGAGAACTCGGCATTCCGCCAGTCGATGTGAAAAGCCCCCAATTCAATTCCCGGGTGACCGCATATTGAATGGGAATTTTAACGAATTGGGCGAAAAAAATCGCGAACAACGCAATCATTAATGGCGTATTGGATAAGAGTTCCATTTGGCAAGCAGCCCCTTCCACTTAAATTCCGTACAGAAAGTATACCATATGCCTGTGGTAACACGCGCTTTGTCAAGCTATTCCGGAAGCCGAAATAATGTTACACTAAATATGCAGTTAAAAGGAGGATACGTATGGAAATCAATGTATTGAAATCCACAGAACAGAACGAAGCAGAAATTCTAATCGTCGGCTTGAGCCGCCATCCCGAAAATGCGGATGGCTGGAAAGGCTTGGAGAAGCGCTTTGACGGACGCCTTGCTGATTGGGTCAAAGGCGGCTTGTCATTCGATTCGAACTCCCTGAGCATTTATCCTACTTTAAAAGGCGATATCCCGCGTGTGTTGTTTGTCGGGATCGGCGACCGCAAAAAATTGTCGGAAGATGATTTGCGCCGTTCGTTCGGCATAGCAGGAAAGCAGTTGGTCAAAGAAAAAATTCGCCATGCCGCCATCTATACGGCTTCTTTCGAAAATGGGGAAGTGACCGGCGAACAAGTCGCGCATCTAGCGGCTGAAGGCATCCAAATGGGCGCTTACCGCTTTGCTGATTATAAAACCAATTCCAATGAAGTGGATCACCGTGTGGAATCGCTGAGCTTTCTGACAGAACAGTCAGCAGATGCCATCCGCCAGGCAGCTTTCGTCGGCACAGTCCATGCGGAAGCAGTCAATGAAGCAAGAACGCTCGTCAATATGCCCGCGAATATCCTGACGCCAACAGCAATGGCTGAATATGCACAAGAGCTTAGCGAAGCTTACGGATTTGAAACGGATATCCTCGGTCGCAGCGAAATCGAAGAGCTCGGCATGGGCGCGCTGCTTGCAGTCAACCAAGGCTCTGTCGAAGAACCGCGTCTCATCGTCATGAAATACAAAGCGACAGACAGTTTTGAAGCTCCGCTTGCACTCGTCGGAAAAGGCATCACTTTTGACACCGGCGGTTATTCCCTCAAGCCGAAAGACGGCATCGTCGGCATGAAAGGGGATATGGGCGGAGCTGCGGCTGTGCTTGGTGCAATGCGTGTCATCGGAGAGCTGAAGCCGGATAAGGACGTAGTAGCTGTCATTGCCTCCACTGACAATATGGTGTCAGGCAATGCCTTCAAACCGGATGATGTCATCACGTCGATGAGCGGCAAGACCATCGAAATCCTCAATACCGATGCAGAAGGGCGTTTGGTATTGGCGGATGCTGTCACGTACGCCAAACAGCTCGGCGCAAGCCAAGTGGTGGATGTGGCGACTTTGACAGGCGGCGTCATCGTCGCACTCGGCAAAGACAAAACAGGCGCGTTGACGAACGATGGCGCGTTTTACGAAAAGTTGCTTGACGTCTCGAAGAAAACGGGTGAGTTCATCTGGCAATTGCCGCTCACTGAAAGCGACAAAAAGCGGCTGCGCAAAAGCGATGTCGCAGACTTGAACAATTCACCGGGACGCGACGGCCATATGATTTTCGGTGGCGGCTTTGTCGGCGAGTTCGTCGGCGACACACCGTGGATCCATTTGGATATCGCCGGAACCTCACACGCTGATGCGGCGCATGATTTGGGCCCTGCTGGAGGCACTGGCGCCATGGTAAGAACACTGGCGTTATTTGTGGAGAAGTTGGGTAACAAGGAATAAAAAAACTGCAGCCAAATCGGCTGCAGTTTTTTTATTCGTTTTCCAGTTCTTCCTGCTGGTTGTTTTTGCGTTTTCCAATTGCTGGGCCCATATCGTCGCGCACAGTTTCTTCCGCGACTTTGATACCTGTCATATAAGCGGCGCGGCCGATCAAATGACCAGCGACGGGCTGCGTGATGAACAGGAAGGCGATGGCAATGACCATCTGCGTATTGAAGATGCCTTCATTAAACCAAAAATGGACGAAGGTGCCGAGCAGGATCGATAACACACCGAGTGTCGAGCTCTTAGAGGCTGCGTGTGTCCGTGTGTAGACATCCGGGAGCCTGATGAGCCCGAGGGCGGTGGCGGCGCTAAACAGGACGCCAGTGCTGATTAAAAGGATGATTAGGATATCAACGAGGATCTCGATCGAAAATCTCCCCTCTCTCCAGGAATTTCGCAAAGGCGGCCGTTCCGATAAAGGACAGGATGCTCATCAGCAAAACGACCTCCAGGAAAAATTCCGTCTCAATGATCAATGACAATAAAGCGACGATCGACACGAGCGTCACACCGATCGCATCAAGTGCGACGACGCGGTCTGCAACCGTCGGGCCTTTGACGAGGCGGAATAGAAGGCCAGCAAAAGAAAAACTGACAATCATCAAAGCGATCCAATAAAACATGATCATGACCGGCTCACCTCCAGTATAGCCCGTTCAAATGTGTTCTTGATGGATGACACGGCCGAATCGATGTCTTCAAAATCCAAGGCATGGATATACAGGCGTTTTTGGTCTTCGGAAATGCCGATGACCAAAGTGCCTGGCGTTAATGTAATGAGCGCTGAAAGCAAAGTTATTTGCCAGTCGTCGCTGAGTTCCGTTTCCATTTCAAAAATGGCCGGTTTGATGTTCATTTTCGGGCGGATGACGATGGAAAGGACCTGGATGCTCGACATGAAAAGTTCACGAAGGAACAACAGGAAAAGTGAGATCAACGCCCAGACGCGAAGAATGTACAACCGTTTTGAGAAAAACCGGCGCATCAGGACGATGATGCCGAGGCCGATCAAAAAGCCGATGACGAATCCGGAAGGAGTGAACGACACGGTCATGAACATCCAGACGAGCGCCAGGAAGAAATTCAATAGAACTTGTAAAGACATATTGACCTACTCCTTTAATACCGCATCAATATAGAGCGATGGATTCAGCAGCACTTCACCTGCGTCCGAAATGAACGGCATGAAGAGTTCCGCACCGGCGCCGAGGAATACAGTCAAGGCGACGAGTATAGCTGTCGGGACGAACATCGACAGATAATGTTTCCGGTCGATCGTGGCAATTTTAACCGGCTCGCCCCAGAATGCATAGATGAAGATCCGGACAACGCTCAACAACACGAGCAAGCTAGTCGCCAGGATCACGAGGCTGCCCCAGAAATGAGTGCCTTCAAAGCCGCCTTGGACGATCAGCAATTTGCCGGGGAATCCACTGAGCGGTGGGATTCCGGCAAGGCCGAATGCCGCAACGAGGAAGGTCCAGCCGAAGACTGGGTAGCTCTTGATCAATCCGCCCATCTTGCGCAAATCGCTGGTTCTGAAAATGACGGTCAAGATGCCGACCAGAAGGAACAGCGCCGCTTTGATGAGCATGTCGTGCACCAAGTAGAAAATGGAGCCTTCGACGCCCGCTGCGTTCATTTGCGAAATGCCGAACAAGATGACGCCGACTGCGATGATGATGTTGTAGATGATGATCTTTTTCACATCAAAATAGGCAAGGGCACCGACGCAGCCTGCCAGGATCGTCAAAATTGCGATGATCGCCAGCAGTTCGTGGGTAAATCCGGTATTCATCGTAAAGAACAAGGTATAGGTTCTCATGATGGCGTAGACGCCGACTTTTGTCAGCAATGCGCCGAACAAGGCAAGAATGGCCATTGGCGGTGCAAAATAGGAACCTGGCAGCCAGAAGTAAAGCGGGAAAATCGCCGCTTTGAAACCGAAGACGACCAGGAACAGTACGGCGATGACCGTCAGGATGCCGACTGCTTCGATTTGCGGGATCTTGACAGCCAAGTCGGCCATATTGAGCGTTCCTGTGACAGAGTATAGATAAGCGACTGCGGAAACGAACAAGGCCGATGAAATGATGTTGACGAGCAAATATTTGATTGATTCGCGCAGCTGCGGTTTTTCACCGCCGTGGACGATCAATGCATAGGAAGCCATCAGCAGCACTTCGATAAAGACGAATAAGTTGAAAATATCGCCTGTCGTGAAGGCGCCGTTGACTCCGGTCATCAAGAACAGCACAGCCGGGTAGTAGAACGACTGCTCCCGTTTCACGCCGATCGTCGGGATGCTGTAGAACAGCACGAACAGCGTGACGATGGTGGAGCTTAGCACCAATAGCACCGAGAACATATCGGATACCATGGAAATACCGAACGGGGCAGGCCAGCTGCCGAGCGTCACGGCTTGGACGCCGTCACTGTTAACTTTCGAGAATAGCACAAGCGCCGAAGCGAGTGTCGCGACAACGCCTACAATCGCCACTGCGCGCTGCATGTGCAGCTTTTTTGGGAACAGCATCAAAATGGCGGCAAAAATCAATGGGATGACTACGGGGAACAAGACTAAATTACTCATAATCTTCTGTACCTCTCAATAGCTCCATATTGTCTGTGCCAAGTTCCTGGTAGGCGCGGTAGGCGAGCACCAGGAAGAATGAAGTGACCGCGAACGAAATGACGATCGCTGTCAGGATCAGCGCCTGCGGCAAGGGATCGGCATAATCGCTAACCGATACCCCGTCAGCCACAACAGGCGGCGCAGTGCCGCCTAGGCCGCCCATCGTCAGCAGCAGCAAGTGTGCGCCATGACTCAGGAGGCCTGTGCCGATAATGATGCGGATCAAACTTTTCGATAGCATTAAATATACAGCTGCCATGAACAATAAGCCGATGGCAACCGACATGACTATTTCCATTATTCATCCTCTCCAATCGTTTGAATAATGGTCATCGTTACTCCTACAACAACCAAATAGACGCCTATATCAAATAACAATGCCGAGTGCAGGGACGTTTCGCCGAACAGCGGCAAATCGAAATAATCATAGGCATGCGTGAAGAATGGGACATCAAAAATGACCGAAGCGCTGGCAGTTGCGATGGCAATCAACAAGCCGACAGCAGTCAGCACGACGTAATTAATCGGCAGGATCTTCTTGATGGTCGGGATGTCGAACGCAAGCATCAACAAGACGATGGCACTTGCGGTTAGCAATCCCCCAACAAACCCGCCGCCCGGCGTATAGTGGCCGGCGAAGAAAATATGGACAGCAAACATCAAGATGATGAAGGTCACCACTTTCGTGGCGGTTTGAAGCATGACATCATTTGTTCTCATGCTGACCCTCCTTTTTCGTGAGGCGAAGGCGGATCATCGTAATAATCCCGATGCCCGCAATGCCGAGTACTGCAATCTCGAACAAGGTATCAAACCCGCGGTAATCGACAAGAATGACGTTGACGATATTCCCGCCGCCTGCTTCAGAGTAAACCGTTTCCTTGTAGAACTCGGAAATCGAAGGCAATGCTTTCTGTGAATGGGCGGATAATGCAACCAAGGTCATCGTAACGCCGACGCCAAGTGCAACGAGTGCATTGCCGAAACGGAATTTCATGCGCTCTTCCTTGCGGCTGATCTGTGGCAAATGGTAGAACGCCAGCAAGAACAGGGCGACCGAGATGGTTTCGATGACGAGTTGTGTCAACGCCAAGTCAGGTGCGCGGAAGATGACGAACAACAGCGCCACTGAATAGCCAACAGCCCCAAGTGCGATAATCGCGGTCAAGCGGGACTTGGAACCGAGAATCGTCAAGGTTGCGCCGACCAATGCCAGCAGAATGACGATTTCGTAGACGCCAATTGGCGCCAAATTGCTGAAATCGATCTGGAACGCTTCGTTCAAGAACAATGTCAGCAAAACAATGAAGGTCATGAAGCTGAACATATAGACGAGGTATGAACGGATAAACCCTGTCATATAAATGCGGGAGAAGCGGTTGGCCCCTCCGTCGCTGAGCAGCATCATTTCATCGTAGAGACGGTTCAGTGAAATTGAATCGGGATACAAATCGTATAGGTGCTGCCACTTGCGCAGCGTCCAGAACATCAAGCCGCCGATCGCAAAAATACCAAGCGTCATGAACAATTCGGTATTGAATCCGTGCCACGCTGAAACGTGGATGTCCACATTCTGCGGGGAATCGTAAAGAAACGGCTGGATTGCCGCAACGGCCGGTTTGACGAGCCAGTCGCCGATCAAGTTCGGGATGAAGAAAATCAATACGACAAGCGCGGCAAGGAAGACCGGTGAAATAAGCATGCCGATCGGTGCTTCATGCGCTTGTTTCGGCAATTGGTCCGGCTGATGTTTGCCGGCAAATGTATGGAACACAAAATACAAGCTATAGATGAACGTGAAGACCGAGCCGATCCAAGCGATGATCGGGAACAAGACCCACCAGACGTCCATCGAGAACATATTGAATTCCTGCAGCGACAGCATCGCCGTCAAGAACATTTCTTTACTGAGGAAGCCGTTGAAAGGCGGGAGGCCAGCCATCGACAAGGAGCCAATCAATGCGACCGTGAAACTGACCGGCATCAAACTCATCAAACCGCCGAGTTTCCGGATGTCGCGCGTCCCTGTTTCATGGTCGACAATGCCCGCGATCATGAACAGGCTTCCTTTGAAGGTTGCGTGGTTGATCAAATGGAAGATCGCTGCGAACGCTGCATATTTGAGATAACTATCGGCAGCGCCTTCCACGTGATAAGCGGCTGCAGCGACACCGAGCAAGGACATGATCAGCCCGAGCTGGGACACAGTCGAGAAGGCCAGGATCCCTTTCAGGTCCTTTTGCTTCAAGGCGAAGAATGATGCCCACACCATCGTGAACAACCCAACGCCGGCAACGAGCCACATCCATACTTCAGACAAGGCGAACACAGGGGTCAAGCGGGCGACCAAATAAATGCCGGCTTTAACCATCGTCGCGGAGTGGAGATAGGCACTGACAGGCGTCGGCGCTTCCATCGCATCCGGCAACCAAATGTAGAACGGAAACTGTGCTGATTTCGTAAATGCGCCGAGCAGCACAAGGACCAATGCCCAGATGAAGAAATCATGCTGTGCGAGTTCCGGTGCCTGCGCGATCAATTCGCGGATCGAATACGTGCCGCCCATGATGCTGAGCAACACAAAGCCCCCCAGCATCATCAATCCGCCGAAGACGGTAATCATCATCGACTTCAATGCGCCGAATCTAGAGCGGTCGCGCGTATACCAATAGGCGATCAACAGGAATGAGGAAATCGAAGTCAATTCCCAGAACAAGTACAGCGTAATCAGATGATCCGACTGAACGACGCCAAGCATGGCGCTCATGAAGATCAATAGATATACATAGAAATTATGTAATTGTTCGCGGTGCTTGTCCAAATAGAAAATTGAGTAAAGCACGACGAGCGCGCCGATTCCGGTGATCAGCAAAGTGAACAATAAACTCAACCCATCGAGGTACGCGACAAAGGCGATATCGAGGGAAGGGATCCAGGAAAGTTCAGATACATAAGTGCCACCTTCCATAACTGAAGGAAGGCGGGTGGCGTAGTATAAGAACAGCGCTGCCGGAACCAGCAAAACGAACCAGCCTGTGTGGATCTGGCCGAGTCGTTTGAATAGCAGCGGAATAAACAGCGCTGCAAGGATCGGTATGAAAATCAGAAATACAAGAGACAAAATGAATCCTCCTTCCAAAGTGGTACGTGATGAGTTTCTAATTAAAAGTATAACGCATTCAGAGCGGTTTTGCACCGCACACCCTCGCGGCAAGGAGGAGGAACGTGAAGATTTCTCGCATTTTGTAATAGGAAGAAACTCAGTAATCTGACTATTGCGAATTTAAAAAAGCACAAAAAAAGAACCGGCTGAAGGAAGGTTTCTTCTTTCAACCGGTGCTATTTGGCTGAAGCTAGGAATGTTTTAATTCCTGTTCCAAGAGCACATCCTCGAAATCCTGGTCTGGTTGTTTTTTTGTATACCAGAGGAAAGCGAAGGCGAAGACGAATAATGTGCCGGTTACGATGAAGACGGAGGAAATCCCGATAAATCCGCTGATGATGCCGCCGAACATCGGGCCGACGATGTTGCCGAGAAAACGGAAGCTGGTGTTATAGCCCATCACTTCGCCTTGAATATCGATCGGCGCTTCACGGCGCATCAGGGCAGTCGTTGTCGGAATCATGCCGCCGACCGCTACACCGAAGAACAAGCGCAGAACGATCAGCTGCCAAAGCTCAGTGACGAAAGCTTGCGGGATGATGAACAAGAACGCGAGCAGCAACAGCAAGCCGAGAATCTTCTCATAGCCGACCGAATCCCCGAGCCGTCCCCAGAGCCTAGCAAACAGCAAATTGCCGACGCCCGTCGCGCTGAACGTGACACCTGCGAGAAAGGCCACTTGTGCGGTGCCTTCCGTCAATTCCGCCACATATAAAGACAATAAGGGCTGGATGCTGAAATTGCCGATTTGGATCAAAGCAGTGATGATCATAACATTCAGCAGCAAGCGGTGGTGCAAGATGCCTTGGATCACGGTGCTGCGCGCATAGACATGTGCACCTTTTCGTTTTGGCTTGCGGATTTCTTTCAGCCCGAAAACGACGAACAAGGCGGCGATGCCAATGATGGTGGCGGTGATGAGGAAGGTGTAAGTGAAACCGAACGCATCCGCCATCAAGCCGCCAATCACCGGCCCGAACAAAGTGCCCGACACACTGCCCATTTGAAGCGTGCCGAGCGTCTTGCCGGCGGTCTCCTTGGACGTCTGGGAACTGACGAAAGCAAGTGAAGTCGGGATGAATCCCGTGACGACCCCCATGAACAAGCGGATCATAAACAATCCGAGCACGGAATCGGCCGTCCCCATCAAAAAGATGCTGGTGGCGATTCCGAAGCCGTTGATGATCAATATCGGTTTAAAGCCGTATTTGTCTGCAATGCGCCCCCAAACCGGCGACATGAACAACGCAGCAACGAAGGTCACGCCAAATACCAGCCCTGACCAGCGCTGCACATATTCATCCGAAAAATTGCCGAGTGATTCGATGTACAGCGATAAAAACGGCATAATCATCGTCGTGCTGCCGGCGACCAGGAAATTGGTAAACATGATGATATAGAAATTTCTTTTTGAGTATCCAGTTGGAACCCCTTCTTTCTGAAAACCAAAACTCTTCCTATATTATATAATAGTTCGTTACCCGAAAAAGCAGAATAAATTACCACTGTATTCTGAATTATTCTATGCTAGAATAAAGCGGGGTGAAACGAAATGAAAAAGTTTATGGTCAGTAATGCTCCTGGTCTCTGCAGTTGCGTTGGCAGCTTGCGGCAGCTCGGAGGAACCACAAGAAACAAGCGGCACGGAGCCTGCTTCAACAGAAGAAGTGCAAGGCTATCCGCAGCTTGAACCAGGCATAACGGAAGAAACGCTAGTGGATATGAATACATCCGAAGGCACGATCCGCATCCGGCTATTCCCGGAAATCGCGCCAAAAGCGGTAGAGAATTTCCTTGGACATGCCGAATCCGGTTATTATGAAGGCGTCATTTTCCACCGTGTCATTGAGGATTTCATGTTGCAGACCGGTGACTCAACAGGCACAGGGGGCGGCGGCGAGAGCATTTACGGCGAGCCGTTCGAAGATGAATTCAGCGATCAGCTGTTCAATTTCCGCGGCGCCTTGTCGATGGCAAATGCAGGGCCGGGAACGAACGGCAGCCAATTCTTTATTGTGCAGGCAACAGAAATTGAAGAAGGCAGCGCCTCTGATTATCCAGAGGAAATCACTGCCGCTTACGAAGAAATGGGCGGAACGCCTTGGCTGGACGGGATGCATACCGTCTTTGGCCAGGTCGACGAAGGCATGGATGTCGTCGACAAAATCGCTGCAGTCGAAAAGGGTGATAAAGACAAACCGCTTGAAGACATCGTCATCGAATCGATTGATATCATCGAGCAATAAGAAAAAAGCTATCGCCTCGAGCGATAGCTTTTTGTCTGTTTATGATGAATCATCAACGGAGCGCGCGGACGATCCGGCTGACGCCATCTTCCAAAGTCTGTTGAGGGCACCCGATATTCATGCGCAAGAACCCGCGGCCAGCTTCACCGTATTTTGATCCCGGTTCAAGCGCCACTTTGCCTTTTTCGAGCAGGAGTTGCATTACTTCGTCTTCACTGACACCAAGCGCCCGGTAATCGATCCATAATAAATAAGTCGATTGCGGCTTGCGGATCTTCAAGCCAGGAACTTCGCGTTCGAGCCGTTCCACCGCATAATCGATATGGTGGGCTAACACTTCGAGCAATTCATTCAGCCACGGTTCGCCCTGTTCGTACACGGCTTTCCATGCAACAGGCGCAAATGCATTCAAAGAGCCGGTGCCGTGTGCTTGCATATGCTGTTCCAACCGCATGCGCTTATCGGAATCGGGAGCAACGATCATGGCCGCTTGAATGCCGGCCAGGTTAAACGTTTTTGTCGGGGCGATGCACGTGAAGATGCGGTCATGCTCGCTGCCGGCAACCGACAGTAGAGGGGTATGGCTTTCCCCTGAATGGATCAAGTCGCTATGGATTTCATCCGAAAGAATCAAGACATCATGGCGTGCGCATAACTGGACGATGTTCTCCAATTCATCCGCTGTCCATAATTTGCCGCCAGGGTTATGCGGGTTGCACAGAATGAACAAACGGGCTTTTTCAAGCTTGGCTTCGAAATCTTGCCAATCGATGGTGTACTCGCCGTCTTGCTCTGTCAATTCGGAGTACAGCACCCCGCGCCCGAGATTTGTAGGGATGGAGAAAAATGGCGGGTAAACAGGCGGTGTCACCAGTACGTGATCGCCGGCGTCGGTAAAGACATCGATGATGCTTGCCATGGCCGGGATGACGCCTTGATGAAACAGCATCCAATCCGTTTCGACCGTTAAGCCGTGGCGTTTTTTCAGCCAGTTCGCAGCTGCCGTCTTGCACTCCTCGCATATGTATGAATAACCGAAAATCGGATGTTCCAATCGTTCTCGCAAAGCGTCAGTCACTGGAGGCGGAGCCGGAAAGTCCATATCCGCTACCCACATTGGCAATATGTCGGATGCATCCTGGATCCCGTATATTTTCTCCATCCGCTCCCATTTCACGGAACGGCTTTTCCTGCGGTCATGCACTTGTTCGAACAAATTCAAAGCAATCTCCTCATTTCTTTTGGGTTTCTATGATATTATAGCTGGTAACGATACAGGAATGATAGGTGAAAACGAATGGATACGGTGGACATGGATAAAAGAGCGCTAAGGATCATGGAGGGGTGGGATCCCTTTTCTGTCGGCACGGGCGAATACAAGACAGAAGCGGCCGATGTCATCGACAGGCTGCACGATATCGACCATCCGTCAGATTTAGCGAAAGCGATCCAAGGCATATACGAATCAAGCTTCAAGCAATGGATTCCACTGGAGAAATGCGTAGAAGTCTCCTATAAGCTATTGGCTGTAAAGTATGAAGCGAAACACATCATTTGAAAAAAGCCAAAATAAAAAAGCTCCGGCACATTGCCGAAGCTTTTTTATTTTGTTGTTTCCAGTCCGTCAAGCAAGTTGGAAGCAGGTACTTCGAGTGCATTCGATAGCACTAGGATCGTTTGGACGGATGGTACTTCTTCGCCGCTTTCATAGGATTCAAGGCGTGCTGTGCCGATGCGTGTTTTTAAAGACAAGTCATCGAGCGACAAGTTGCGTTCTTCCCGCAGCATTTTCAATTGGGTGTGCAAATCTTTTTTCAAAGTCATACACTCCTTTTCTTAAAGACTTCCTTCTAGCCCCATCATACCACGCGGGAGTGTTTTCTTACATAAAGAGTTGTGGCATTTTTCGAACAATGGAATCAACTGAAGATATCGATGATGCCATTGATAAAGACGATGACGATAGCGGCCGGTGCGACGTAGCGGACTAAGACACGCCATACTTCGACCCATGTCTTTTGCTGGGTCAATTCATCATGCGCATCTTTATTGCTCAGGACATATCCGGCGAATAGAGAGATGAACAATGCGCCGAGCGGCAAGCCGATTCGGCTCGTCAAGATATCGACGAAATCAAAGAATGTATAGCCGAAGAATACAGGTTCGCTCATAACACCGAACGATAGGGCGCTTGGGATACCGACAACAAAGATCGCCAAGCCGATGATGAATGCCAAACGGCGGCGGCGGTCGTATTTGTTTTTGACGGCAATCGACACGGTGATCTCAAGCATCGAGATGGATGAAGTCAAGGTAGCGAACAATAACAGGATGAAGAAAATGATAATCAGGAATTGTCCCATGAACAACTGGTCGAAAATGGCTGGCAAAATGATGAAGACCAGCCCTGGCCCCTGATCCGGCAAGTAATCAAGTGCGAATACTGCTGGGAAGATGATCAACCCGGCCATGATGGAAATGACAATATTCAAAGATACGACACTGACGGCTGACCGCGTTAGATTCTCGGATTTCTTCAAATACGATGCATAAGTGATCATTCCAGCAACACCGACACTCAAGGAGAAGAACGCTTGCCCGAGTGCCACTAAAGCCGTTTCGAAATTGAAGAACGACCAGTCAGGAACGAACATAAAGCGAACGCCTTCCATCGCGCCGTCGAGTGTCAATGAACGGATCATTAAGATGACGAAGAAGATGAGCAAGGCTGGCATCATGATTTTGCTGGCGCGTTCAATGCCGGCCTTGATGCCGCCTTGGACGATCCAGATCGTCAATGCCATGAATGCGGCTTGTGCGATCAGCACTTCCAATGGATTGCTGATGATGCCGCCGAACAATTCGGCGAAATCTGCATCGCCCAGCCCCGACAATTGCAAAGTGACGGCGCGTACCAGATACGATAGCACCCAGCCGCCGACTACACTGTAAAAGGAAAGGATCAAGAAAGAAAAAATAAATCCGGACCAGCCGATCAAATACCACGGCTTTCCGGGTGCTTGTTTTTTGAGTCCGCTAACGGCATCTGCCTGTCCGCGGCGCCCGATGACGAATTCAGCAAGCAAGATCGGCAAACCGATCAAGACGGTGCTCAAGATGAACAGCAAAATAAAACGCTGCCCCGTTTGGCAGCGGGTTAGTACGGGAACTGCCAGATCGCCCCGAGGCCGATTGCACTGCCGGCTGCTGAGAGTATGAAAACGGTCTTGGACGTCCATTGTTCACGTGCTATCATAATTGGTTCCTCCTAAATCGATTAGATTTCACTATTGTACACGAGCCCTTCAGAAAAAAATAGAATTATTTAAAAATGCATTGAATTTCTTCTGTATAATAGAAATAAAAGGAAATTCACTAGAAAGAGAGCTGATGGGGAGATGGATGAAAACAGCAAACCGGTAAGCGGAAATAATCGAAATGAAGATCGGGAAATGGTTCAATTGGCAGAAGAGCTCAGGCGGTTTGCCTATCAAAATGGCATGGCGGCGGACAAGACGAATCCTTTTTTCAATCGGGTTCAGGACCTTGCCGCCGGCGAGGAGAAAGGCGGTAATTTAGAGCTGATGCTCCACCGTGCAGCTGCAGCGCAATTGGCTCAATATCCCGAGCTCCATAACGATGGGAGCGCGATTGGGTTTCAGGAAGACCGGGAAAGCCATTTGGCGCTGCAGTCACTGCCGCTCAATGAGCGCATGGCTGCCGTTCTGTATTTGGTAAATGGCCGTGAATTATCGTTTGCTGCCCAGGCGCTTCACCTCGATGAACGGGAGCTGCTCGAACTAGCGGACAGCGCGAAGCATAAATTAGCAGAAAAGTTATCTGTGGAGGATCAACAAGAACTTGTGCAGCGGCTGCAATTCCTGGAGAAATCCATCAAGCGGATTAAGTTCTCGGAAAGGGAAGCGCCGATTCAAGAAACTCTGGGTGCTGACGAACAGCGAATAGAGCAGGTCCCGAAAGTGAAAAGACCGGCCATCTGGTTGGTCGCGGCATCGATAGCCTTGCTTGCAGCAGTCGTCGGTAGTTCTTTTTTCTTCGACAGTTTCCGTTTGCCTGCTGCATCGGAAGCATCAGAAGGACAGCTGACGCAGGAAATGGCAAATGAAATGGAACAACAATATGCGGAGACGAGAGAAAACGCGAAACAACGCCTCGGGTTGGGCGAGGGGGAATTTGCAGAGTTTGCCTACGTCGCTGATGCTGACCAAGAAAAGACGAGCTATTTAGCCGCAGCAACCTGAAGCAGCACGAAGACGATGCGGAACTCTTCACTAAACAGATGGAAGAATTGACCTGGAGGATTGAAACGCCGAAAGGAATGGGCGAATCTTGGCAAATTCCGGCCATATGCCTGTCGATGAAATGGACCGTTTTATGGAACTGTATTTCGCGAAAACAAACGAACTGCAGGACTTTGCAGAAAATATTTTGAAAATAATGAAGAACATTTGCCCGCCGCATCCGCTCATTACGGCGAGCCGCAGCTTTAATAGAAGATATCCCGGACGCATCGGCAGAACTGGAACAATTGCTCGCTGCCTGGCTGGAATACGGGCTGCGCTTTCGTCTGGCGGATCCTGAGCGGATGCATTTATTGACGAAAGATATTGATCAATTACAGCAGCTCCCGCAATTCCAAACGCATCCGTTTGCTTTTGACTACTTACAGCTATTCATGTTCTACCCTTATTTTGATGAACAGGGCTGGCTGGTGGAACCTTCCCATCTCATCAATGCATTGCACATAATGTTGTCGCTGTTGAACACAGAGCCAACCGATAGCAAGATAAAAGCTGAAATCGAAGTAATGTATGAACAGACAGTCTGGCAAATCACTAAAGGCTTGGAACATGAAATTTACGCAGACGGTGTTGTCAAACCTGAAATTCGCAAGCTTTGGAAAACGCTGACCACTTACGACCCATTAGCGGCCATCCTACTGCCGGTGATCGATGAAATGGAAGACAGCGGCTGGCGTCAATCCGCTTCCTTGGATAACTTGGAATATGGAGACAGCTTGGAAATGCTGAAACTGGAACAGCAAGGGCAGCTGAGTTCAACTTTGCCAAACGGTGATTTTCCATTAGAGTCGGAATTGGTGGACTTGGCAGATTTTGATTACAGCCGCGTCAAGGAGTTGCATGCGCGTTTTACAAAATCCTATGATCGTGACTTGCTTGCCGGTGTGCAGCCATTGGACATCTACTTTCTTTATTTTTACGCCAATCACATAAAAGACCCGGAAACAATGTACCATCTTTTGGCAGACAGTGAACTCAAGCCAAGCCTGGAACAGTATATGGAAGACTGGGACCCGCTTCCAGAACTGACGGAAAACGCTCTATGGGTTGAAATCCAGCAAGAAGCCATACAGCGCATCTATAAGAAAATGTTGATTCAGCCAATGGTGGCGTATGAAGAGCAAGATATCGGATTCCATCGAGCCAATCCGCTGCAGCCTGCTTTGGTGACGGAGCAGGATCATATCTGGCTTGTACAATATCAGCAGCAAGAATTCTCTCAAGGATCGGATCCGGAGTTACAGGGAAAGGGCGTGAAAGCTTATGAGTCGTTGGCGGATAAAGGAGAATTGCCAAAAGATACGTCACCGCTCATCGTCACCTATGCCTTATTGCATGCGATAGATGAAGAAAATTTTGAGGTCGCAAATAGTTTGCTTAGTGATGAATCTGAGGAACAGGAAGTCGCGTTCTGGCGCAATTTTGCCAGCAGCCATCAGGTCGCCGGTTTTGAAAACTTAAACTCAATGTCATTTACGGCAACGGATTTGAATATCCAAAACGAGATTGAGGCCAGCTTGGAAATTCTTTATGAAACAAAAGAAACCGAAGAATGGTATGAACATCTACAGATGGCCCTCACGCCGGATGGCTGGCGCTTCGAGTTGTTTCCTAGTTACTGATTTTACTCTTATATGCAACCTGTGCTATAATATACAGATGCCAATAGGTGTACAGTAATTAGATATAGACTAGGGCGGTTAACTATGACAAAAACGTATCAAGCAGGAGATAAAGTCTCCGGCAAAGTAACAGGAATCCAGCCATACGGTGCATTCGTTGCACTGGACGACCAAACACAAGGACTTGTCCACATTTCAGAAATCACGCACGGTTATGTGAAAGAAGTCAGCGAATACTTGTCTGTTGGACAGGAAGTAGACGTGAAAGTTTTGGACGTCGATGCTAAATCGAAAAATCAGCTTGTCGATCCCGCGTTGCAAGAACAGCCGCCGGCAGCACAAAAGAACGAAAACCACGTCAATCTCTTCAATCACATGTGAACGAGAACGACTCAGAAGGTTTCAACTCATTGAAAGACAAAATGCAGGAATGGATCAAACGTTCCGGCCAATAAGCATAATAAAACGCACAACCGACATTAAGTCGATTGTGCGTTTTTGATTTTCCGCAAACGGTATTGAAGGTTCTGGCGGCTCATGCCTGGTGCCTGGGCAGCTTTCGTCACATTGCCTCCGTAAAGATCCATCGCTTTCTCCAAATAATACATTTCCGCTTCCTGCAAATACTCCTCGAGCGGCAGCAAATCCTTATCGGAGCTGACCAGGAAGTCTTCTGGCTGCAGCGAGCCTCTTTGCGTTTTAGCTTGAAATGATGCGGCAGCATGGAAGCCGTCACGATTTCCTGTGTCGTGACGAGTGATGTGATTTCATCAACAGCAATTCAAGCTCCTTTAGGTTTCCCGGCCAGTCGTAGCTGAGGAATAATTTCTCCACTTCATCCGACAAGGAACGGATGACCGACCCGACTTTCATCCGGTGCCGGGAGAAATAATCATCGACAAACGGCAAAATGTCTTCTTTCCTGCGGCGCAGCGGCTCCACCTTGATGGTCATCGCCGAGAAGAAATAATACAGGTCTTTCACCAATGTATTGGAAGAAATCAATTCGACCGGATCATCGCCAACACTCGCAACGAAATAACAATCACCCGCTGCATGCCGTTCGACTACTTCTAGGAGCTGCACTTGCAAGGCGCGCGGCAACAAGTCGATGCGCTCACAATAAATCGTGCCGTGCTGCATGCGATCGATTTCCTTATCCAACTCATCGATCAACCGGCTATCGGTCCCATGGCAATACAGAATATGCATTGGAAGCTCAGAAGCATGGGCGGAATGGATGGCTTCTGCAAGCAACTCTTTGCCCGTTCCGGATTCGCCGACCAATAACACCGGCAGTTTGGCGGCGGCAGCTTTTTCTGCACGGGCAATGATGTTTTTCATGCTCGCGGATACGGCAGTCAGGCTGGCGAAGGTAATCGGTTCCTCGTATTTCTTCAGCGGTTGATAGATGACGCGCTCCAAGGTTGTGACATCTCGTGCCAGCTCAATCGCTCCAATCAGCACTTCGTCTTCAAAGACAGGGTAACTGTCATTGATGGTGGTGATTTCTTGCCCTTTGCGGTTCCAATAGGTTTGCTTGATGTTCAATATGGGGGTTCCGCTCGTCAGCACTTGAAGCAATGTGCTCTGCGTTTGGTCGAAACGGAACATCTCCAAGAGCGACCGGTCCGTTAATTCCTGAAAATCGAAGCCTTCGATTTCCCGCATCTTGCGATTGTACAAAATGGTTTTCCCTTTGCTGTCGATGGCGTGTATCCCTACAGCCACGTGATCTCCAGCGAATTTATAAAAAGGGGCCAAGTCTATTTGCTGTTCGTTCATGGCCATCACCTCAAAATTATTTTGACTTTTTAGATTAAAATGCTTGAAAAACGCAACAATCTTTTGCATTATTATAAGTGGAAACAGATTAAGAGTGCAAATTTTTTTTGCGCTCGCTCAATTATAAGGAGGATTCCCAATGATTCCCTACAAACATGAACCATTTACAGACTTCTCGATCGAAGAGAATCGCAATGCATACTTGGAAGGCCTGAAAACGGTTGAAGGATACCTCGGCCAGGATTACCCGTTGATCATCGGCGGAGAACGCGTAACGACTGAAGACAAAATCGTTTCATTCAATCCGGCGGATAAAGAAGAAATCGTTGGGCGCGTCTCCAAATCAAATAAAGAACTCGCAGAAAAAGCGATGCAAGAAGCGGATGCTGCATTCAAAACATGGAAAAAAGTGAAACCTGAAGTACGTGCAGATGTCTTGTTCAGAGCAGCTGCAATCATTCGCCGCCGCAAGCACGAATTCTCGGCGCTACTCACAAAAGAAGCAGGCAAGCCTTGGAATGAAGCGGATGCAGATACTGCAGAAGCGATCGATTTCCTAGAATACTACGGCCGCCAAATGCTGCGCCTCAAAGACGGTATGCCAATGGAAAGCCGTCCAGGCGAATATAACCGTTACGACTATATTCCACTCGGCGTAGGTGTTGTCATCTCTCCATGGAACTTCGCATTCGCAATCATGGCGGGTACGACAGTTGCAGCGATGGTAGCAGGCAATACGGTTCTCTTGAAGCCAGCTTCAACAACTCCGGTTGTCGCTTATAAATTCATCGAAGTATTGGAAGAAGCAGGCATGCCTAAAGGCGTCGTCAACTATATTCCAGGACCGGGATCTGAAGTCGGCGACTATTTGGTCGACCACCCGAACACTCGCTTCATTTCATTCACAGGTTCAAAAGAAGTCGGCTTGCGCATCGCAGAACGTTCTTCTAAAGTGAATGAAGGCCAAATCTGGATGAAACGCTTGATCGCTGAAATGGGCGGTAAGAACACGATGGTCGTTGACAACAATGCAGACCTCGAGCTTGCTGCACAATCCATTGTCAAATCTGCTTTCGGCTTCAGCGGCCAGAAATGTTCTGCAGGATCACGTGCTGTCATCGTAGAAGATGTCTACGACGAAGTACTTGAGCGTGTTGTGGAATTGACGAATGAACTCACGATCGGCAACACGGTTGACCAATCGAACTTCATGGGGCCTGTCATCGACGGAAACTCATTCAAGAAAATCATGGATTATATCGAAATCGGCAAAGGCGAAGGCCGCCTAGTTGCGGGTGGAGACGGAGACGATTCAACAGGATTCTTCGTTAACCCAACAGTCTTCGCGGACTTGGATCCACAAGCCCGCATCATGCAGGAAGAAATCTTCGGGCCGGTTGTCGGATTGATGAAAGCAAAAGACTTCAAAGAAGCGATTGACATCGCCAACAACACAGAATACGGCTTGACTGGCGGCGTGATCACCAACAACCGCGAACACCTCGAGTATGCACGTGAAGAATTCCATGTCGGTAACTTGTACTTTAACCGCGGCTGCACAGGCGCAATCGTAGGTTATCAGTCATTCGGCGGGTTCAACATGTCCGGTACCGACTCAAAAGCAGGCGGGCCAGATTACTTGGTTCTTCATATGCAAGCACAAACAACTTCTGAGATGTTTTGATTATTCGTTTGATGGTATAATGATGCACAAAAGGCAGACTCCGTGTCTGCCTTTTTTTAAAAAAGGTACCGTTAAGCGCATTCATCTAGATGAAATATTTCACAAAACTTTCAGGCTCAGCGGGTCTCGCCTTAATTTAAGGAGGAATTTGGAATGACACAAACACAGTCAATCATTGAAAAAACAGAGCAGTACGGGGCAAAGAACTACCATCCACTACCGATCGTCATCTCGAAAGCGGAAGGCGTATGGGTAACGGATCCGGAAGGCAATAAATTCATGGACATGCTCTCTGCTTATTCAGCAGTGAACCAAGGCCACCGCCATCCGAAAATCATCCAGGCTTTGAAAGACCAAGCCGACCGGGTGACTCTTACGTCGCGCGCTTTCCATAACGACCAATTGGCGCCGTGGTATGAAATGATCTGTAAGATTTCTGGCAAAGAAATGGCCTTGCCGATGAACACGGGAGCGGAAGCTGTGGAAACAGCCATCAAAGCTGCACGCCGCTGGGCATACGACGTTAAAGGCGTTGAAGAGAACAAGGTAGAAATCATTGCATGCGAAGGCAACTTCCATGGCCGTACGATGACTGCCGTCTCACTTTCATCTGACCCTGAATACCGCAGAGGCTTCGGCCCGATGCTTCCTGGCATCAACATCGTGCCGTTTGGCGATTTGGAAGCATTGAAAAATGCCATTACGCCAAACACTGCAGCCTTCCTCATCGAGCCGATCCAAGGCGAAGCTGGAATCATCATGCCGCCAAAAGGCTTCTTGAAAGCAGCACGCGAACTTTGCCGCGAAAACAATGTCTTGTTCATCGCTGACGAAATCCAGTGCGGCCTTGCACGTACCGGCAAAATGTTCGCTTGCGAATGGGAAGATGTAGATCCGGATATGTACATTCTCGGGAAAGCACTTGGAGGCGGAGTATTCCCGATCTCTTGTGTCGTCGCAGACAATGAAGTGCTTGGCGTATTCAATCCGGGTTCACACGGCTCCACTTTCGGTGGCAATCCGTTAGCATGCGCCGTATCCATCGCTTCCATGCAAGTCATCCAAGATGAAAACCTTACGGAACGCTCGCAGGAGCTCGGCACTTACTTCATGGATGAACTGAAAAAACTCGACCATCCTGTAATCAAAGAAGTCCGCGGACGCGGCTTATTTATCGGAATGGAATTGACTGAAGCTGCGCGCCCTTACTGCGAACAGCTGAAAGAACTCGGGCTTTTGTGCAAAGAAACGCATGATACAGTCATCCGTTTTGCACCGCCATTGATCATCACGAAAGAAGAGCTAGACTGGGCACTAGAGCGCATTCACCAAGTGTTCACAAAATAACAATCGGTGTGGCAAATGGAAGTTTGCCATGTTACACTAGATGCGAGTAATTACTAAAATACAAAGAGGCGAAACTAAACAATGGCTGAAAACTTGAACTTGTTGACGTCAACGCAGGATGTCATTAAAATTGCATTGGATAAACTTGGATACGAAGATTCGATGTATGAACTTCTGAAGGAACCGATGCGGATCTTGGAAGTGCGTATCCCGATCCGGATGGACGATGGGAAAACCAAAGTGTTCACGGGATTCCGTGCGCAGCATAACGACGCTGTCGGCCCAACTAAGGGGGGAGTCCGCTTCCACCCTGATGTGAACCGCGACGAGGTTATCGCGCTTTCCATGTGGATGACATTGAAATGCGGAATCGTGGACTTGCCATACGGCGGCGGTAAAGGCGGCATCATTTGCGACCCGCGCGAAATGTCCATGCACGAAATCGAAAAGCTGAGCCGTGGCTATGTGCGCGCCATCAGCCAGATTGTCGGGCCGAACAAGGACATCCCAGCGCCGGATGTTTTCACAAACTCGCAAATCATGGCCTGGATGTTCGACGAATACAGCAAGATTGACGAATTCAACTCACCAGGATTCATTACAGGTAAGCCGATTGTGCTGGGCGGTTCACAAGGCCGTGACAAAGCAACTGCACAAGGCGTCACGATCGTGATCAATGAAGCGGCGAAAAAACGCGGACTTGACATGAAAGGCGCACGCGTCGTTATTCAAGGATTTGGTAACGCTGGCAGTTTCTTGGCGAAATTCCTTCACGATGCAGGAGCCAAAGTTGTCGGCATTTCCGATGCTTACGGTGCACTGCACGATCCAGCAGGTTTGGATATCGATTATCTTCTCGACCGTCGCGACAGCTTCGGGACCGTCACAACGCTTTTCGACAATACCATCACCAATAAAGAATTGTTCGAAATCGACTGTGATATCCTGGTACCGGCAGCAATCGCCAACCAGATCACAGAAGAAAACGCACACGATATCAAAGCTTCTATCGTAGTCGAAGCTGCAAACGGGCCAACAACGGCTGAAGCAACAAAGATTTTGACGGATCGCGGAATCTTGCTTGTGCCTGATGTGCTTGCAAGTTCCGGCGGTGTAACAGTTTCTTACTTTGAATGGGTGCAGAATAACCAAGGTTATTACTGGACGCAGGAAGAAGTCGACGAGAAGCTCGAGAAGAAATTGGTGGAAGCTTTTGAGAACGTATACAATGTAGCCACCAACCGGAATATCGACATGCGCCTTGCCGCGTATATGGTCGGTGCAAGGAGAACTGCAGAAGCTTCACGCTTCCGTGGATGGGTATAAAAACCAACCGCTCGGCATTTGCCGGGCGGTTTTCTTATGCTCAATGTTTTGCTTTTTCAGGATTGAAAATTCATAATGAAATCTGAACGTATATCGGAGGAGGAGATTAGATGAACGCATTTTCTTTCTATAACCCAGTCAAATTGATTTTTGGCAAAGGGCAATTGGAAGCATTGAAAAACGAAGTGCCGAATTATGGCAAAAAAGTATTGGTCGTATACGGCGGAGGCAGCATCAAGAAAAACGGCCTTTACGATGAAGTTATGGCCAAGCTAAATGAAATGGGCGTCGAAATCCATGAACTTTCTGGTGTAGAGCCAAACCCGCGCCTCTCAACAGCAAAACGCGGAATTGAAATTTGCAAAAAAGAGAACATCGATATGCTGCTAGCAGTCGGCGGCGGTTCTGTCATCGATTGCACAAAACTTATTGCGGCCGGAGCTAAATACGATGGCGACGCATGGGATTTTGTCACACGCAAAGCGACACCTGAAGAAGTATTGCCTTTTGGCACAGTCTTGACTTTGGCAGCAACAGGCTCTGAAATGAACGCCGGTTCTGTTATCACGAATGAAGAAACAGAAGAAAAATACGGCTGGGGCAGCCCGCTGACATTCCCGAAATTCTCTATTTTGGACCCGAGCTACACGAAATCCGTGCCGCGCGACCATACAGTCTATGGGGTAGTGGATATGATGTCGCATATGTTCGAGCAGTATTACCATAATGCAACGAACACGCCAGTACAAGACCAGATGATCGAAGGCGTGTTGCGTGCTGTGATCGATACAGCTCCGAAACTCATGGAAGACCTTGAAAGCTATGAGCACCGTGAAACCATTCTATTTGCCGGAACGATGGGGCTTAACAACTTCCTACAGATGGGCTATAACGGAGACTGGGCATCCCATAATATCGAGCATGCGGTCTCTGCGATTTATGACATTCCACATGCAGGCGGCTTGGCAATTTTGTTCCCTCAATGGATGCGCCATAACGTGCCGGTCAACCCGTCACGATTCGCACAAATGGCTGTCCGTGTATTCGGCGTCGACGCTGCAAACAAATCCGAGGAAGAAATCGCAAACGAAGGAATCGACCGTCTCGTAGAGTTCTGGACATCGATTGGGGCTCCAAGCAGCCTGAAAGATTACGATATCGATGATTCCCGTTTCTCAGACATCGTCGACAAAACACTCGTCTACGGCGAATTCGGTAACTTCAATAAATTGAACGGGGAAGATGTAGAGAAAATCCTACAAGCTTCGCTATAATATAAAAAATCCCGATGCATGATGCATCGGGATTTTTTTATTCGGGTTTCTTCAATGAATCAGGACGCTTACTAACGTGTACCCAGTGTTTTTCACCATCGTCTGCATCGAGTGAGACGATTACATCATCTACGCTAGGCTGGCTCAAAATAAGTTCAGCCAAACGGTTCTGCAACTCGTCCGCTTCTTTGACGGTCAGGTTAGGGTCAACCTCCACTAAGGTTTCAACGTGAAGAAATTCACCCTCTTTGACTACTTCCAGTTCACGGATGTCTTTGACGGAAGGTCGATTGGAAAGGAGATGTGCAATATGGTTAACCATTTGTTCATCCGTTTCTCCAATGACACCACGTGCATTATCCAAGAAAATTTTCGTCACGACGTAGAACATCATAAAGCCGATTGCGATGGATGCTGCGCCTTCAATTTGCAGGAATCCAGTATAGTGTGCGATTAGAACGGCGATCAAAGCTAAAATTCCGCCAGCCGTAGCAACCAAATCTTCCAAAAACACGAGTTTCGTTGCCGGTTTAGCGCGATTCAAATGCCCAAAGCTCGTAGTTAGCGGGGCAAGAGCGCCGCCTTTTACGCCAGCTTCATGCAATACTTCTTTTCCGGCTTTATACATTACGAATAATTCAAGTAAAATAGCGATTGATAATACAACAACACTGATAATAAAGCCATCTGCTTCGATCGGGTGGGTCATCTGATGCCAGCCCTCACGAATAGTTTCATAAGCCATGATCCCAACTATTAGAACTGCTGCAAGCAAAACTAAATTCAACAGGCGGCCAAAACCATTTGGAAAACGCTTAGTCGGGGCTTTTTTCGATAATGCAGATCCAATGAAAACAAAATATTGGTTCGCCGCGTCACCGATAGAGTGCATCGTTTCAGCGAACATGGCAACATTTCCGGTAAAAGTAAAGGCGACGCCTTTCATGATAGCAATAAACGTATTAATGAGTGCTGCGTAAAGTGAAGGTTTATTTCCTCCCTTTAGCAATCCAAAAAATTCTCCCAAAAAAATTCCCCCTTTAGTTAATCATTTCGATATCCACTTGCTTCACGCTACTAATAGAAGAAATCTCCTTATACAGGTCGATGGTTTCTTTTCCCTGTGCGTAGGACATGCGGATCGAAAGTTTGTAGTACAAAGTTCCATTTTGCTGTTCCGGATGAAGAATCGACAAGTCTTCAATAGTCATGCCACTGTGTTTAAGCTCTTCCAATACTTCGCTTATAGCCTCCTCTCCCGAAACATACACAGTCAGTTTCGCTTCTGTCTGTCTCAGTCGTTTAGGGCCAAAACGGAAGAGGAGAGGAGGTATCACCTCAATTCCAATGAGCACTAACAAGACAGCGGTCAATGCTTCAATGTAAAAGCCAGCAGCGACAGCAATGCCAATTCCGCCAGATCCCCAAATCATCGCTGCCGTCGTTAATCCCGATATGGAATCATTCCCTCGTTTCAAGATAACCCCGGCGCCTAAGAATCCAATCCCTGAAACAATTTGTGCTGCAAGCCGGAGCGGATCCATTGTGATATTTACACCTTCATTGCTGCTCGATTCTGCAATATAAGCAGACTCAATTGAAATAATGGTCAATAAACAGCTGAATGTGGCAATGACCATACTTGTCTTCAAACCAACAGGCTTCCTCTTTAATTCCCTTTCCAACCCTATAACTAAACTTAAAACGGCGGCAATCGTTAATTTCATGAATGTCTCGAATGAGGAGATTTCGAGCGCGCTGAAAAATTCCAAGATCACAACCTCCATTTCACTTTGCGGTTGAATGTGGAGCCGGCAAATGGCAAACTGAAAAGTGATGTCAAAATCTAATGTAGCAAGAGGTGCCTAATGGAAAAACCAACGATTCATCCTTATATACCCATTCTGGTCGGAGTTATCTCAGTTGCGATGTCTGCAATCTTTGTGAAGATGACCACAGCTGATGCGGGCGTCACTGCCTTTTACCGGATGTTATTTTCTATTCTATTAATGTCCCCGGTATTCCTCTATAGCTATCTGCCCGAAATAAAGAAACTAAATAGAAGAGACTGGGTATTCTCGGCAATCGCCGGCATCTTCTTGGCTTTCCATTTTATACTCTGGTTTGAATCGCTTAACTACACTTCTGTAGCGAGCTCTACTGTTCTGGTAACATTGCAGCCTCTTTTTGCATTTGCCGGCACATACTTTTTCTTTAAAGAGCGCCTCTCTGCAAAAACCCTAATCTCTGGGGCGGTTGCAATCACAGGGAGTATTGTAATTGCATATGGAGACTTTCAGGTAAGTGGAAGTGCTTTGTTTGGTGACATATTGGCGCTCATTGCATGTGCGTTGATCACTGCATATTTATTATTCGGTCAAGATGTCCGGAAACGATTATCTTTAGTGACCTATACGTTTATTGTGTATGGTTTTAGTACCGTAACGCTATTTTTCTATATTATTGCTAAAGGAGAGTCGTTTGGTCCTTATCCTAAGGAAGAGTGGATGTGGTTTCTTCTATTAGCTCTTATTCCGAATCTTCTTGGACACACTTTATTTAATTGGGCAGTAAAGTGGGTGAGCACAAACGTAATTTCGATCGCTATTCTATTTGAGCCAGTAGGGGCGGCAATATTGGCGTATTTTATACTTGGAGAACTGGTTAGCAAATCACAAATTATTGGTGGAAGCATTGTGATTGCAGGGCTGTTATTGTTTGTTACTGATTATAGAAGAATTAGAAAAATCTTTTTTCGAAAAAGTGCTTGATTTTTTTAAGTATGCGGTTTATAGTTGTAAATGTCCTCGAAACAAGCCGATAAAAATATTTTGAAATAGTATTGACATCGAGTTTTAAAAAGGATATAGTAATCAAGTCGCCAAAACAAGGCGCACAACATGAACCTTGAAAACTGAACAGCAAAACGTCAACGAAAGACGTCACGAGCGCCTTGGCGCGCGAACGGCTTTTGCGATGGTCGCCCTTGGGCGGTCGGAGCAATCAGCCATTCCAAACTTCGGTGTTCGTGACTTAACTACTGATCAGCGTATGCAGATCAAAGCGAATCGCGCGTCTTTTAGACGGCGATACGCCAGCAACTATTGAGCAATCAATACTACTCTATAATGGAGAGTTTGATCCTGGCTCAGGACGAACGCTGGCGGCGTGCCTAATACATGCAAGTCGAGCGGAACCATTGAGCTTGCTCCTTTGGTTTAGCGGCGGACGGGTGAGTAACACGTGGGCAACCTGCCCTGCAGATCGGGATAACTCCGGGAAACCGGTGCTAATACCGAATAGTTTGCGGCCCTCATGAGGCTGCACGGAAAGACGGTTTCGGCTGTCACTGCAGGATGGGCCCGCGGCGCATTAGCTAGTTGGTGAGGTAACGGCTCACCAAGGCCACGATGCGTAGCCGACCTGAGAGGGTGATCGGCCACACTGGGACTGAGACACGGCCCAGACTCCTACGGAGGCAGCAGTAGGGAATCTTCCGCAATGGACGAAAGTCTGACGGAGCAACGCCGCGTGAGTGAAGAAGGTTTTCGGATCGTAAAACTCTGTTGTGAGGGAAGAACAAGTACCAAGTAACTACTGGTACCTTGACAGTACCTCACCAGAAAGCCACGGCTAACTACGTGCCAGCAGCCGCGGTAATACGTAGGTGGCAAGCGTTGTCCGGAATTATTGGGCGTAAAGCGCGCAGGCGGTCCTTTAAGTCTGATGTGAAAGCCCACGGCTCAACCGTGGAGGGTCATTGGAAACTGGGGACTTGAGTGCAGAAGAGGAAAGTGGAATTCCACGTGTAGCGGTGAAATGCGTAGAGATGTGGAGGAACACCAGTGGCGAAGGCGACTTTCTGGTCTGTAACTGACGCTGAGGCGCGAAAGCGTGGGGAGCAAACAGGATTAGATACCCTGGTAGTCCACGCCGTAAACGATGAGTGCTAAGTGTTAGGGGTTTCCGCCCCTTAGTGCTGCAGCTAACGCATTAAGCACTCCGCCTGGGAGTACGGCCGCAAGGCTGAAACTCAAAGGAATTGACGGGGCCCGCACAAGCGGTGGAGCATGTGGTTTAATTGAAGCAACGCGAAGAACCTTACCAGGTCTTGACATCCCGCTGACCGCCTAGGAGACTAGGCTTTCCCTTCGGGGACAGCGGTGACAGGTGGTGCATGGTTGTCGTCAGCTCGTGTCGTGAGATGTTGGGTTAAGTCCCGCAACGAGCGCAACCCTTGATCTTAGTTGCCAGCATTCAGTTGGGCACTCTAAGGTGACTGCCGGTGACAAACCGGAGGAAGGTGGGGATGACGTCAAATCATCATGCCCCTTATGACCTGGGCTACACACGTGCTACAATGGACGGTACAAAGGGCTGCAAACCCGCGAGGGGAGCCAATCCCAGAAAACCGTTCTCAGTTCGGATTGCAGGCTGCAACTCGCCTGCATGAAGCCGGAATCGCTAGTAATCGCGGATCAGCATGCCGCGGTGAATACGTTCCCGGGCCTTGTACACACCGCCCGTCACACCACGAGAGTTTGTAACACCCGAAGTCGGTGGGGTAACCCTTACGGGAGCCAGCCGCCGAAGGTGGGACAGATGATTGGGGTGAAGTCGTAACAAGGTAGCCGTATCGGAAGGTGCGGCTGGATCACCTCCTTTCTAAGGATTATATCGGAACCGATCTTCGGATCGGGTTGACGTTTTGCGTTCAGTTTTGAAGGTTCACTCCGCAAGGATTGACTTTCGAACTTGTTCTTTGAAAACTGGATAGATCGACATTGATTAAGAAACAAGCATCAAGTAGCGTGATCGCTTCGCGATCAACTTATTTTGACCCTCAGTGGTTAAGTTAATAAGGGCGCACGGTGGATGCCTTGGCACTAGGAGCCGAAGAAGGACGGCGCTAACACCGATATGCCTCGGGGAGCTGTAAGTGAGCTGTGATCCGGGGATTTCGAATGGGGAAACCCACTGTTCGTAATGGAGCAGTATCCATGTGTGAATACATAGCACATGAGAAGGCAGACTCAGGAACTGAAACATCTAAGTACCTGAAGGAAGAGAAAGCAAATGCGATTCCCAAGTAGCGGCGAGCGAAACGGGATCAGCCCAAACCAGAAGGCTTGCCTTCTGGGGTTGTAGGACACTCTATACGGAGTTACAAAGGAATGGATTAAGGAAGCGACCTGGAACGGTCCGCAAGACAGGGTAATAGCCCCGTAGCTGAAAGTTCATTCCCTCCAGAGTGGATCCTGAGTACGGCGGAACACGAGAAATTCCGTCGGAATCCGGGAGGACCATCTCCCAAGGCTAAATACTCCCTAGTGACCGATAGTGAACCAGTACCGTGAGGGAAAGGTGAAAAGCACCCCGGAAGGGGAGGAAATAGATCCTGAAACCGTGTGCCTACAAGTAGTTAGAGCCCGTTAATGGGTGATAGCGTGCCTTTGTAGAATGAACCGGCGAGTTATGATTGCATGCAAGGTTAAGGTGAGAAGCCGGAGCCCAGCGAAAGCGAGTCTGAATAGGGCGAGTGAGTATGCAGTTGTAGACCTGAAACCAGGTGATCTACCCATGTCCAGGGTGAAGGTAAGGTAACACTTACTGGAGGCCCGAACCCACGCACGTTGAAAAGTGCGGGGATGAGGTGTGGGTAGCGGAGAAATTCCAATCGAACCTGGAGATAGCTGGTTCTCTCCGAAATAGCTTTAGGCTAGCCTCAAGATAGAGAATCCTGGAGGTAGAGCACTGTTTGGACTAGGGGCCCATCCCGGGTTACCGAATTCAGACAAACCTGAATGCCAGTGATTTATGCTTGGGAGTCAGACTGCGAGTGATAAGATCCGTAGTCAAGAGGGAAACAGCCCAGACCACCAGCTAAGGTCCCCAAATATCCGTTAAGTGGAAAAGGATGTGGCGTTGTTTAGACAACCAGGATGTTGGCTTAGAAGCAGCCATCATTTAAAAGTGCGTAATAGCTCACTGGTCGAGTGACACTGCGCCGAAAATGTACCGGGGCTAAACGGATTACCGAAGCTGTGGATGGACATCGTAGATGTCCGTGGTAGGAGAGCGTTCTAAGGGCGTTGAAGTCAGACCGGAAGGACTGGTGGAGCGCTTAGAAGTGAGAATGCCGGTATGAGTAACGAAAGACGGGTGAGAATCCCGTCCACCGAATGCCTAAGGTTTCCTGAGGAAGGCTCGTCCGCTCAGGGTTAGTCGGGACCTAAGTCGAGGCCGATAGGCGTAGACGATGGACAACAGGTTGATATTCCTGTACCACCTCCCGCCGTTTGAGTAATGGGGACGCAGAAGGATAGGGTGAGCGTGCCGTTGGTTGTGCACGTCCAAGTTAGAGATGAGAAACGAGGCAAACCTGTTTCTATATAACATCAAGCAGTGATGGCAAGAGGTTTACCTCAGAGTCCCTGATTTCACACTGCCAAGAAAAGCCTCTAGCGAGGCGGGAGGTGCCCGTACCGCAAACCGACACAGGTAGGCGAGAAGAGAATTCTAAGGTGAGCGAGTGAACTCTCGTTAAGGAACTCGGCAAAATGACCCTGTAACTTCGGGAGAAGGGTGCTCTGGTAGGGTGAATAGCCCGAGAGAGCCGCAGTGAATAGGCCCAGGCGACTGTTTAGCAAAACACAGGTCTCTGCAAAACCGTAAGGTGACGTATAGGGGCTGACGCCTGCCCGGTGCTGGAAGGTTAAGGGGGTGCTTAGCGCAAGCGAAGGTGCGAACCGAAGCCCCAGTAAACGGCGGCCGTAACTATAACGGTCCTAAGGTAGCGAAATTCCTTGTCGGGTAAGTTCCGACCCGCACGAAAGGCGTAACGATCTGGGCACTGTCTCAACGAGAGACTCGGTGAAATTATAGTACCTGTGAAGATGCAGGTTACCCGCGACAGGACGGAAAGACCCCGTGGAGCTTTACTGTAGCCTGATATTGAATTTTGGTGCAACTTGTACAGGATAGGTAGGGAGCCAGAGAACCCGGAGCGCCAGCTTCGGGGAGGCGTCGGTGGGATACTACCCTGGTTGTATTGAACTTAACCCACAAGCCTTAGCGGCTTGGGAGACAGTGTCAGGCGGGCAGTTTGACTGGGGCGGTCGCCTCCTAAAGAGTAACGGAGGCGCTCAAAGGTCCCCCAGAATGGTTGGAAATCATTCGCAGAGTGTAAAGGCACAAGGGAGCTTGACTGCGAGACGGACAGGTCGAGCAGGGTCGAAAGACGGACTTAGTGATCCGGTGGTTCCGCATGGAAGGGCCATCGCTCAACGGATAAAAGCTACCCTGGGGATAACAGGCTTATCTCCCCAAGAGTCCACATCGACGGGGAGGTTTGGCACCTCGATGTCGGCTCATCGCATCCTGGGGCTGTAGTCGGTCCCAAGGGTTGGGCTGTTCGCCCATTAAAGCGGTACGCGAGCTGGGTTCAGAACGTCGTGAGACAGTTCGGTCCCTATCCGTCGCGGGCGCAGGAAATTTGAGAGGAGCTGTCCTTAGTACGAGAGGACCGGGATGGACACACCGCTGGTGTACCAGTTGTTCTGCCAAGAGCATCGCTGGGTAGCTATGTGTGGCCGGGATAAGTGCTGAAAGCATCTAAGCACGAAGCCCCTCAAGATGAGATTTCCCATTGCGCAAGCAAGTAAGATCCCTCAAAGACGATGAGGTAGATAGGTTCGGGGTGGAAGCGTGGCGACACGTGCAGCTGACGAATACTAATCGATCGAGGACTTAACCAACAAACTGAAACGCGCGTTTCCCCAATGTCGATTTATCCGGTTTTGAAAGAACAAGGACTTTTGCCTTTAGGCAAAAAGACTTGTAAAACTCGTCAGAGTTGGTATAATAAAAAACTTGTCTTTCAAAACCTTATAGTCCAGTGATGATGGCAAAGAGGCCACACCCGTTCCCATCCCGAACACGGAAGTTAAGCTCTTTGCGCCGATGGTAGTTGGGGTTTCCCCTGTGAGAGTAGGACGTCGCTGGGCATACATATGGAGGATTAGCTCAGCTGGGAGAGCATCTGCCTTACAAGCAGAGGGTCGGCGGTTCGATCCCGTCATCCTCCACCATTTTTACTCTATGCCGGAGTAGCTCAACTGGTAGAGCAACTGACTTGTAATCAGTAGGTTGAGGGTTCAAGTCCTTTCTCCGGCACCACTCATGTTTGAGCCATTAGCTCAGTTGGTAGAGCATCTGACTTTAATCAGAGGGTCGAAGGTTCGAATCCTTCATGGCTCACCATTTTAATTTCATAATTGCCACGCGGGTGTGGCGGAACTGGCAGACGCACTAGACTTAGGATCTAGCGCCTTCGGGCGTGGGGTTCGACTCCTTCACCCGCACCAAGCGGAAGTAGTTCAGTGGTAGAACGCCACCTTGCCAAGGTGGAGGTCGCGGGTTCGACCCCGTCTTCCGCTCCAATTTTTATCTGTCCAATGCCCCGCCGGGGTGGCGGAACTGGCAGACGCACAGGACTTAAAATCCTGCGGTAGGTGACTACCGTACCGGTTCGATTCCGGTCCTCGGCACCAACTGTTTTATCAAATTTTATATTATGCGCCCGTAGCTCAATTGGATAGAGTACTTGACTACGAATCAAGCGGTTAGAGGTTCGAGTCCTCTCGGGCGCGCCATATTTTGTCATCATCCTATTTAGTCGGGAAGTAGCTCAGCTTGGTAGAGCACTTGGTTTGGGACCAAGGGTCGCAGGTTGAATCCTGTCTTCCCGACCACTTTATGGGGCCTTAGCTCAGCTGGGAGAGCGCCTGCCTTGCACGCAGGAGGTCAGCGGTTCGATCCCGCTAGGCTCCACCAACTATACAATTTAAAGATCCTGGCGGCGTAGCTCAGCTGGCTAGAGCGTACGGTTCATACCCGTAAGGTCGGGGTTCGATCCCTCTGCCGCCACTTTTAGGACCTTTAGCTCAGTTGGTTAGAGCAGACGGCTCATAACCGTCCGGTCGCAGGTTCGAGTCCTGCAAGGTCCACCATTTAATATTTATCACGGAGGAATACCCAAGTTTGGCTGAAGGGATCGGTCTTGAAAACCGACAGGGGAGTCAAATCCCGCGGGGTTGAATCCCTCTTCCTCCTCCATTTTAAAAATGAGTGGACAATTATTTTATTCAATACTATTATCGCGGGTGGAGCAGTTCGGTAGCTCGTTGGGCTCATAACCCAAAGGTCGCAGGTTCAAATCCTGCCCCCGCAACCAAATGGTCCCGTGGTGTAGCGGTTAACATGCCTGCCTGTCACGCAGGAGATCGCCGGTTCGATCCCGGTCGGGACCGCCATTTTATAAATATGTGGGTCAGTAGCTCAGTCGGTAGAGCATTAGATTGAAGCTCTAAGTGTCGGCGGTTCGATTCCGTCCTGACCCACCATATTGCGGGTGTAGTTTAGTGGTAAAACCTCAGCCTTCCAAGCTGATGATGAGGGTTCGATTCCCTTCACCCGCCCAATAATGGGCCTATAGCTCAGCTGGTTAGAGCGCACGCCTGATAAGCGTGAGGTCGGTGGTTCGAGTCCACTTAGGCCCACCATTGTTCCGAAGTAGCTCAGTGGTAGAGCACCGCACTGTTAATGCGATGGTCGTAGGTTCGAGTCCCACCTTCGGAGCCATACTGGGAAGTACTCAAGTGGCTGAAGAGGCGCCCCTGCTAAGGGTGTAGGTCGGTAACACCGGCGCGAGGGTTCAAATCCTCCTTCTCCGCCAGTATTTGGCCCCTTGGTCAAGGGTTAAGACACCGCCCTTTCACGGCGGTAACACGGGTTCGAATCCCGTAGGGTCATATTAAAAGCGTCATGCATTCATATGCATGACGCTTTTTCTTTTCTAATTTTGTTCATTGTGTGAAGCGAAACTGTGTATTGCCATTCCTAGTATTACCATGGTTAAGCCAATTAATGCTATTGGGAAGGAAAAGCTATGCTTAAAAGAAGAAACTCACCTATTAATGCAAATATAACTTCCATAGATTGCGTGGCTTCAACTGCGGCAAGCTTTGACATGTTGTTTCTGACCATATCGGTCGCCATAAAGAATAGAACAGTCGCTATTACTCCTGAACAGATGGCAACTATCAAAGATTGATAAATTTGAGAGTTAGAAGGCAACCCAGTTGTCGAGAACCCATAAATAGAGAACCAACCAAAGCGGGAGACTGGCAATCGTCATTCCAAGCACGCGTTGATATGCATCTAGACGACCTTCGCAAACCTCCATCATTTTACGATTTCCAAGGGGTAGGCAAAGCTGCTATCAAAACGGGTACTAACCCGAGCAGCAACGTGGAAATAGTAACATTGGTTAAGTAGTCAAGTTGAAGAAGGGCTATTCCAGCTAAGATAATAGTTGAGAATAATAAGCCTTTAATGGGGATGCGTTGCTTTTGTATTACGGTTTGACCGGATATATGAATTTTAACGATAAAAGAGGAGCCAGTAAAGTTCCAGCAATAATCGTAAATTGCCAAGTTCCAGCTATTAGCCAGCCTGGAGAGTGTGCTGCTGCAAAACACAGTGGGGCGTAAAAAGACCGAATCCTATGAAACTCCACAATAACCATTTTACTTTATGTTTCTTCATTTCCTGGAGGAGGGGGTATATTACCCTAAGTATTACAATTAATAAGAGGAAAGGGATCATAAATAGATAGCGCAGGGACGCGCTCCATACCCAATGGCCTCCTTGTGCCTCCATTAAAGCATTAACAACAAAAGTAACTGCAAAAACATTGCTCCGGCAAGGCCTAATAAAATTGGTTTCATAGAAAACCCCTTTTGTATATATTAGATACAATATATCGCATTCAAAGAGTTTTCACCACACTTATTAATAGAAGACTTCCCAGAGTTATTTTCAATATTTAAAAGCTGATGGCTCATTGCCATCAGCTTTTAAGTATTAAGATAAAAAATAATCTACTAGTAGACCGATTGCCAACAGGAAGTTGAATAAAGTATTCGTGATGCCTGTATCCTTCATGGCAGGCATTACTTGCAATGGTTCAGTGAAGCGCTTAAAAGCCATAATTACCTTAAGTGGCTTAATAACACTCAATAGCACCAATAAAGCCCAAGGTGTAACGATGCCAAGGATCACCAATAAAATAATCCAAGCATAAGATAAGATAAAGAACCACATGAAGATGGTAACTGCAGCCGGTCTGCCAGCCAATATAGCCAAAGTGCGCCGACCGCTTTTTTTATCTCCGACCATGTCGCGGATGTTATTGGCCATCATAATTGCGGCTACGAGTAATGTGCTGGGTACAGCTAACATAACAGCGGTAGAGGTAATTGTTTCTGTTTGGATATAAAAAGCTACGATCACTATAAGGAAGCCCATGAACAATCCTGAAAACAATTCACCTAATGGCGTGTATGCGATCGGGTATGGCCCACCGGTGTAAAAATAACCGACTAGCATACCAATGCCACCAACTGCCAATAGCCACCAACTGGTGGAAGCTGCAATATAAAGTCCTAATACAGCAGAGATAGCGTAAAGCAGGAATGCCAGAACGAGAACGGTTTTCGGTGAAACACCATTCCGGACGATAGCGCCTCCAATGCCAACGGATTCTTCAGTATCGAGCCCTCTCGCGTAATCATAGTATTCATTGAACATATTGGTTGCTGCTTGAATCAGTAGGCTTGCGATCAGCATGGCTAAGAACAGCGCCCAATTTAAAGCGGTATAATGGATTGCAATCATTGTCCCTAGGAATACTGGGGCAAAAGATGCCGTTAAAGTATGGGGCCGGGTGAGCTGCCACCAGACGCGCCATCCACTATCAGCTTGTATGGAATGTGTCATTTCTATCTCTCCTATTCATTTCTATCCAACCTATATTGTACTTCAAAACACAGAGATTTACAGCATATGTTGTGCTGAATTCCAGAGAAAGGGGTATGATAGAAGGTAGAGATAAAATGTATCGCAGTGAATTGAAGCTGCAGTAAACGGAGGTAATCCGGTGAATTCACAATCGTATTCATCAACTGAACAAATGGAAGCGAATCGCTTCAGCGGCTATCGCTTCTATACAGAAACAATTGAAGTATCGACCATGTCTGCTCTGGCATTTTTCGAAGCTGGGCAGGAACAGTACGAAGGTAAGCGCATGTTTTGGCAGAATCGTGAAAAGTCCTTTACGATGGTGGGCCTTGGACATGCTTATGTGCTGACGGCTGACGATTATAAAGGACGATTCAGCAGCATTCAGAAGGACTGGAAAGCGCTGAGTGCCCAATTGGTGAATGAAGAAACAGCCGTTCAGCCAGTGCTATTCGGCGGTTTTTCATTTGATCCTTTGAATAATCAGCCGAGCGAGTGGCGAAATTTCCCGCAGGCTTATTTTGCTGTGCCGACATTTCAGCTTATTATCAAAGGAGAGCAGGCGTATGTCAGTGTCCATTTGATTACTAAGCAGCCAAACAGCTTTATGGATTTTGAAATGTTGCGTAAAGAACGTGACCGGTTGATCCATGGCGCGCAAGTTTCGGAGCCGAAAGCGTATCAAAAACCTCAAGTTTCAGAAAAGAAGGAACTGAAAAAAGACGAATATATGCGCTCCATCGAAAAAGTGACGGACGTAATCCGTGCAGGAGAAGTGGATAAAGTGGTTATCGCAAGAGCACTGGGGCTTCGTTTTACAAAAGCTTTGGCGCCGGCATCTGCCCTTTACCAAGCAGCAAATGAACAGCCTGAAAGTTTTTTGTTCGGGCTGGAAGCTGGCGAGCAATTCTTCTTTGGGGCGACTCCGGAGCGCCTCGTTAAAGTGGAACAACAAAAAGCATTGTCAACGTGTTTGGCAGGTTCTACACCCCGCGGTCAATCCGTTGAACAGGATGAGGCCTTGGGGCAAGCCTTATTAAATGATTCGAAAAACCGTTCTGAGCATCAGTATGTTGTCCAGATGATCGGTGACGTGTTCGAGGAGCATTGTTCAGATCCGCGCATTCCGCAAAATCCTAAGCTGATGAAAATTCGGGATATACAACATTTGTATACACCGGTGGAAGGCAAGCTGAAAAAAGGCAGTTCGTTACTGGATTTTGTTGAAGCGCTACATCCGACACCCGCACTCGGTGGGGAGCCAAAACAGCAGGCATTGAGCTTAATTCGTTCGTATGAACCCTTGAATAGAGGATATTATGCGGCGCCGATCGGCTGGATCGACGCAAAAGGCGATGGTGAATTCGCTGTGGCGATCCGTTCCGCTTTGCTTGATGGAGATAAAGCGTATTTATTCGCAGGCGGCGGCATTGTGGCAGATTCTACACCAGAAGCCGAATATGATGAGACATGGGTGAAGTTCCGCCCGATGCTTCGTGTGCTGGGAGGAAATTTGCATGACGAATCGTGAGTTTTTAACTGAATATGTTTCGGCATTTACACATTCGCTGTTACATGCAGGGGTGAAAAAGGCGGTTATCAGTCCGGGTTCGCGTTCGACGCCTCTTGCCTATGCTTTCATGAAACAAGAGGGGATAGAGACGTACCGGCAAATCGATGAACGATCGGCTGGGTTTTATGCACTAGGTTTGGCAAAAGCTTCGAACAGTCCAGTTGTTTTGATTTGTACATCAGGGACTGCGGCAGCCAATTATTTTCCCGCGATTGTGGAAGCCTATTATGCGCGTGTGCCACTTCTCGTGGTGACAGCGGATCGTCCTCATGAACTTCGTGATGTCGGAGCTCCACAAGCAATCAACCAGATCAATTTATTTGGCTCCCATGTCAAATGGTCGGCTGATTTGCCGTTGCCTGAGCAAGGCAACCGTTTAGAGTTTTTGAAGCGCCATTTGGGGCGTGCAGCAGCAATGGCTGAAACCGCGCCGAAGGGACCGGTTCATTTGAACGTGCCATTCCGTGAACCGCTTGGCATTGATTTCGAACAGCCTTATGAAAGCAAAAGAGAGCTATACCGTTTTGAAAGCGGTCAGCAGCTGACTGATGAAGCTGTGGCATTTTTACGAGGAGTGTTCAGCCATTCACGGGGCTTGCTGATCGCTGGGGAAAATACGGCTCTGGTTTCATCGGAGCAATGGGAGTTTATCCGCCGGCTCGGTTGGCCAGTGCTTGCCGATCCGTTGTCGAATCTGCGCTCGAATGTACCTGATGATCTAATGGGTATCATCGTCGATTCGTATGATGCCTTGCTGAAGAATGAGAAATTTGCTGACAGTGTAGCGCCGGACGTGGTGGTAAGAATTGGACCTCAGCCTGTGTCCAAGCCGCTCAGCCTGTTTTTAGGGAAAGCCGAGCCTGCAAGTTATGTCGTGCTCGATGAAAGCCCGATGCTCAGAGACCCCCAATCAGCTGTCACGCATCACATCCAACAGCATGCTTCTGCCCTATGGAAGTTGAGTTTGGAAGCGAAATCGTCGAATCCGTATCTCGAACAATGGATAAAAGCAGGGGAATTTGTGCAGGAGACGATGTCTATCCATTGCCAGCAAGAATTGGATGAAGGCGTATTGGCGAAAGCCTTTTTTGATGAGCTCGACAGGTGTGATTTAACTGTGAGCAGCAGTATGCCGATACGGGATGCAGATACCTATTTCCAGGTGACGCAACGGGACGTCCGGATTTATGCCAACCGCGGCGCCAATGGCATAGACGGAGTGGTATCGACTGCTTTCGGGATCCAGGCAGCGAATAAACGGCCTAGCTATCTATTGATCGGTGATTTGGCTTTGCTGCATGATATGAGCGGTTTGCTTGCATCGAAACTGCAAGCTGCCGATATGACGATCGTTGTCATGAACAATGATGGAGGCGGGATATTTTCTTATTTGCCGCAGTCAAAAGAAGAGCGCTACTACGAGGAACTCTTCGGCACGCCGACAGGAATCCAGTTCAAAGCAGCAGCTGAAATGTACGATGCGGAATATTACTCAGCGAAGACTGTGGAAGAATTGCAGTCGGCGCTTAGAACACCGAAAGACAAACCGGTGCGCATCATTGAAGTGGCAACAAACCGCGTCAATAACGTAACGGTTCACCGGAAATTGTGGGGCCGGCTCGATGAGGTGCTAAATACATGAAATTGATAGCGAATGGTGTCCGCTACCATATTGAAGTAGTGGGAGATAGAGCCCATCCTGTTCTGGTTTTGCTTCACGGCTTTACGGGCAGCACTGCTACATGGAAAACGGCCATTGAAAACTGGAGAGACTATCGGATAGTGGCGATCGACTTGATTGGGCATGGCCAGACAGAAAGCCCGGCAGACGAAAGCCGTTATGCGATGGAGCGGCAACTGGATGACCTTGATTTCATTTTTAAGGAAATGAAGTTGGAGAAATTCACATTGCTCGGCTATTCAATGGGCGGTCGCACGGCGCTTGCCTATGCTTGTGAATTTCCACACCGCATTGACCAGCTTGTTTTGGAAAGTGCTTCACCTGGCTTGAAATCAGAAGCTGCAAGAGAAGAGCGGCGAGAACGTGATGCTCAGCTAGCCACTAATATCCTTGATGGTGGACTAGAGCAATTCGTTGAGAAATGGGAGAACATCCCGTTGTTCGACAGCCAGAAATCATTGCCTGAACATGTGCGGCAGCAAGTAAAACAAGAACGATTGGCACAGACTGTACAAGGTTTGGCGAATAGCTTGAAAGGCATGGGCACAGGTTCACAGCGATCTTATTGGGACTGTTTGCCGGAATTGGAGATGCCAGTTTTGCTGGTGACCGGAGAACTAGATCTGAAGTTTTGCGCCACCGCGCTTGAGATGCAGGAGTTATTGCCGAATGTGGAACATCGCATCATTTCAGCGGGACATGCGATTCATGTGGAAAAACCGGCTGAATTTGCTACAATGGTTATGGAACGATTAAATGGAATTAATGAGGAGGACTAGTATGTCAACACGTCAATGGGTTACAGAACTTACATATGAAGACATTAAATACGAAACATATAATGGGATTGCAAAAATCACCATTAACCGTCCGGAAGTACGCAACGCATTCCGCCCGAAAACGGTTCATGAATTGATCGACGCGTTTTCACGCGCGCGCGACAACTCGGATGTTGGTGTCATCGTTTTGACAGGTGAAGGCGAAAAAGCATTCTGTTCAGGCGGAGACCAATCCGTCCGCGGACACGGCGGCTATGTTGGGGAAGATGAAATTCCACGCCTTAACGTCTTGGACTTGCAGCGTTTGATCCGCGTCATTCCAAAACCGGTTGTTGCAATGGTTGCTGGATTCGCGATCGGCGGCGGACACGTGCTTCACGTTGTTTGTGATTTGACGATTGCTGCAGACAACGCACGCTTCGGACAAACTGGACCGCGCGTCGGTTCATTTGATGCAGGCTATGGCTCCGGCTATTTGGCACGCATCATCGGACATAAGAAAGCTCGCGAAATCTGGTACTTGTGCCGCCAATACGATGCACAGGAAGCGCTTGATATGGGCCTTGTCAACACAGTGGTACCTTACGAGCAGTTGGAAGACGAAACCGTTAAATGGTGTGAGGAAATGCTTGAAATGAGCCCGACTGCATTGCGTTTCGTCAAAGCGGCAATGAATGCGGATACAGATGGCCTTGCTGGACTTCAGCAAATGGCTGGCGACGCGACTTTGCTTTATTACACAACGGATGAAGCGAAAGAAGGCCGCGATGCGTTTAAAGAAAAACGCAAACCGGACTTCGGCCAATTCCCGCGTTTCCCTTGATTATATGAATGAATTGAGCTGTCTTCTTCGAAGGCAGCTTTTTTCAATCAACGGCGAATAAATGAACTTGCTTGAGGAAAGGATTTTGAAAATGACATATCCGAATTGGCTTTCGCAGCGTGCTTACCTGACGGGAAATCAATTGGCTTTATCGTTCGGCGAGGATGAATGGACGTTTGGGGAAGTGAACAAAATAGCGCTCGATTATGCCGGGAAGCTGGCCCATTTTGGCATTACGGAACATTCGCGTGTGGCCTTGCTCGCTAGATCGAATGCCGAAGCTGTTTTTGTCATGTACGGCTGCCTGCATATCGGCTGTGAAATGGTCATGCTTAATGAACGGCTGGCTGGAGCGGAACTTGCTTACCAAATCGAAGATGCCAAGGTGGACCAGGTATTTGCAACTAGTGAACTCTGCGAGAAGGTGGCGGCATCGCAGCCGGTTTCTTTTGAACAATTGAGACAGGCGCCATCTGTGGACTTTACAGTAAAAGCGGAGTGGGCGAGGAACCGCACCGTGTCGATCATGTATACTTCGGGAACGACAGGCAATCCAAAAGGAGTCAGGCAGACAGCTGAAAACCATTTTTCGAGCGCGGTGTCTTCTGCGCTGAATTTGGGCGTGTCTCCCGACGATGTCTGGCTATGCACAGTGCCTTTATTCCATATCAGCGGATTCTCGATTTTGATGCGTTCGCTTGTTTATGGAATGGGCGTCCGGCTTTACGAAAAATTCGACCCCGCGGTGTGTGCGGATGAATTGTGCAAAGGGCAAGTGACGCACAGTTCGATGGTCGCTGTCACACTTGATCAAGTGCTACGGGAAATCGAGCAGCGCGAACTGAGCGTTTCCACTCGCTTCAAGCAGGTTCTTGCGGGGGGCGGCCCGGTTCCGGTGTCTTATTTGCAAATGGCGGAAGCGCATGGCATTCAAGTGCTCCAAACCTATGGCATGACCGAAACGTCTTCGCAGACGACGACTTTGCAGCCGGCTGATGCGAAAACGAAGATCGGTTCTGCCGGCAAGCCGCTATTTTTATACCAAGTAAAAATCGACGGGGCAAAGACAGGGGAAGCGGGAGAGATCCTCATAAAGGGGCCTCAAGTGACCCCTGGCTATATCGGCAAGTTCAAAGACCGGGACGTGCAAAAAGACGGCTGGCTTGCAACAGGTGATATCGGTTATTTAGACGCAGAAGGATTTTTATTCGTCGTCGACAGGCGCTCGGATCTGCTCGTTTCTGGCGGGGAGAACGTTTATCCGGCAGAAATCGAGAAGGTTTTGATGGCACATCCATCCGTCCGGGAAGCCGGGGTTTGCGCAATGGCAGACAGCACGTGGGGAGAAGTGCCAGCTGCATTTGTCGTGCTCGATGATCCTGCAGTGTTGGATGAGCTGGCGGAATTTTGCCGCGGTCAGCTGGCCGGCTATAAAGTGCCAAAACTGTTCAGAGCAGTGAATGAGTTGCCGCGGAATGCATCGAATAAACTGCTCAGAAGGGAATTGAAGAAATGGCTTTAATTGCCGGCATTGAATTTCGTAAAGTGAAGAAGCCTTTGAACCAGCCCTTCATTACTGTCTTGCAGAAAGTACGGGAGCGGGAAGTGACAATAGTGATCGTCCGGGATGCTCAAGGGCGCGAAGGCTACGGTGAATGTGTTGCTTTTGATACACCTTGGTATACTGAAGAGACCGTAACGGGCAGCCGCTTTGTGATGGAACAGGTGCTGGCTCCGCTATTGCTAAATGAACGTTTGGAGCATCCGACAGAGCTGGAAAGATTATTTTCCAAAGTAAAAGGCAATCATATGGCTAAAGCCGCTTTAGAAATGGCTGTATGGGATTTATTTTCGAAACGTCAAGGCGTGCCGCTGTATGAATTCATCGGGGGAGTTCGGAAAACAATCCCTGCAGGTGTGGTTGTTGCAGGAGAGAGCGATGAACTGGCACCCAACGTAAAAGCAGCGATCGGCAGAGGTTATCGACGCATCAAGCTGAAAATTTCACCTGAAACCGATGCGGCTTTATTGAAAAGCTTGGTTGCGGCCAATCCAGAGATTTCGTTCTATGCCGATGCCAATGGCAGTTTTTCAGGGCGGGCATTGGAAGAGCTGCTGGCATTCGACCAGGCCTGTTTTGCGTTGATCGAGCAGCCCTATAGCGAACAGGAGTGGGATGCCCATAGTGCTGCACGTTCTAAAATGACGACGCCGATCTGCCTGGATGAAAGTATCCATAGCCTCGACGATGTGAAACGCATGGCAGAACAGCAAGCAGGGGATATTATCGTCTTGAAGATGGGTCGTCTCGGTGGTTGGACAGAAACCTTGAAAGTCGTCGAGTTCTGCAGAAATGAACAGATCGGGATGTGGGTCGGCGGCATGATCGAGTTTGGCGTATCGAAAGCGCATAATCTGGCGCTTGCATCGCTGCCCGAAGTGAAACTGACTGGGGATTTTTCAGATTCAGGCCATTTTTGGCAGGCAGATATCGTTTCTCCGGAAATCCGTGTGGAGCATGGGGAAATCAAATTAAGCGAAAGCCCAGGAATCGGATATAAGCTGAACATATAAAAAACTCGCCGATCATTCGGCGAGTTTTTACTATTTCAAGACTGTTTCCAGTGCTTGCAGATTTTTTTCCATCAAAGTGAAATACGTTTCATCGTTGTCGATATTCTCTTGTGTCAGCACTCCGAGGTTATGCATTTCAATCGCTTCGGCGCCAACTTCGTTTTGGATGACTTCCGTCAAATTCGACGAGACGTTTTGTTCGAAGACGATGTATTGAATGTCTTTTTCCCGCGCCATGTCGACGATTTCCGTTAACTCTTTCTGGGATGGTTCGTCTTGGCTATTCAAGCCCGCGACGGCCACTTGCTCAAATCCGTAAGGTGCTGCAATATAGCCGAATGCTGAGTGGGACACGAAGAAGGTGTCACGTTCGACTTTTTCGCCCAAGTTTTGGAATGATTCATCAAGCGCTTCTAGTTCAGCGACGAGTTCTTCATAATTCTTATCGAATTCCTCCGCGCCTTCCGGATCTTTTTCCGCTAAAGCATCACGGACAGAAGCGGCGAGTTCCTGGCTCAGGACAGGTGAGATCCAGACGTGTGGATCAGTGGAGCCATGGTCATGACCTTCGTGGCCCTTCTTCATGCCCCTGTTCGTCTTCACTATGTGCCTCAGTTTGTGCACCAGCCACAGCTTCGAGTTGTTCATCGGTGATTCCATCTGCCGTAGCGACAAATTCTGAGATCTTCATTTTGCAGCGTTTCCTGTGCGCTGTCGATAAAGCCTTCAAGCCCTAAACCGACATAAAAGAGCAGATCGGCGTCCGCCATATTGATCATGTCTTTTTGAGTTGGTTCAAAGCTATGCTCGTTGGCGCCAGCCGGGTAAACGGATTTGACGTCGACACGCTCGCCGCCGATGCGTTCTGCAAAATAGACGAGCGGATAAACCGTTGCATATACGTCGAGTTTTCCTTCTGCCGCTTCGCCTTCAGCCCCGCTGTCGGTTTCTGTGTTGCTGCCGCACGCAGCCAATAATAAAATGAGTGCTATTCCTGCAAAATATGCTAGTTTCTTCATAAAATGTCCCTCCAAATTTAATGCGTGTTCATAAAATGTAATCGTTACGTTTTGTTGACTCTTAGAATCATACAATACAATCCGATTGAACACAAGAAAAAAACCCGCCTATTTTTTAGGGGGCCATTCTTCCGGGACAAAGTCCACTCCGCCTTTATGGAACGGGTGGCAGCTCAATATGCGGCGGATGGCAAGATAGCCGCCTTTTAATGCGCCGTGTTTTTCCACCGCTTCAATCCCATAATGGGAGCACGTCGGATAGAATCTGCAGCTCGGCGGCGACAGTGGGGAGATGAAGCGTTGATAGAAACGGAACAGCTTCACTAATGCGGTTTTCATCGTGATTCCACTCTTTTCTAGTTTGGTTGCGGTTCTTTGATGTTTATTGTAGGGCTTTTAGAGGTAATTATAAAGCATAAGAGCTTATCAAAAAATGGAGAGTGATGAATTGTGTCAACAGCATTAAACGAAGAATTGAACGTACAAGTCGCTACATGGTCAGTCGTCTATACGAAATTACATAATTTCCATTGGTATGTCAAAGGGCCATCTTTCTTTACCTTGCATGTAAAGTTTGAGGAGCTGTATAATGAAGCGACGCTCCATATGGATGAAATTGCGGAGCGCCTGCTAGCACTCGGCGGCAAGCCGATAGCGACAATGAAAGAGCAGCTGGAATTGTCGGTTGTAGATGAAGCGACCAGCAGCGAGAGCGCGGAGCAGATGGTCGATACCATCGTTTCTGATTACGATAAGATCATGAAATCCTTGAAAAAAGGCATGGAACTTGCTGCTGAAGACGGCGATGACATGACAGAGGATATGCTGAATGCCATCCATCAAAACTTAGAGAAGCATTCGTGGATGCTGTCTGCATTTCTCGGCGAAAAGAAGTAGAATAGAAGAAATGGGCGTACGACCGTTAGCCGGTTGTACGCTTTTTCTGAAGCCGGGAGGATGTTTGATGGAATATAAAGACTTGAATGGCTGCGCTTGCCGCCTATTTTTTGAAAAAGGACAGTCACAGATTGAAAGCCGGCATGTGTTGGTGATAGGAAAATATAATGGCAACTGGCTGTTGACGAGCCATTCCGTGCGCGGCCTTGAATTTCCCGGGGGCAAAGCCGAACCAGACGAATCGCTGGAGCAGGCGGCGAAGCGGGAAGTATTCGAAGAAACCGGAGCCAGCGTGAATAAATTAAAATGGCTAGCGGAATATACGGTTTATACCGATAAAGCTTTCAGTAAAACGGTATTTACAGCCACTATTGAGAGCTTGGAGAAAGTAGCATGGATGGAAACTGACGGTCCGGTGCTTGTGCCTGACCTTGTGATCGATGAAAATTACAGCTTCCTGATGCGCGACGAAGGCATGGAAGCGATTATAGAGAAGGTGAAGACTGTTGAAAAATGGTGATATTGAATCAATGAGATGGTATCCGTCACCGAATCCGAACGTACGCTTGCGGGAAGTGACGTATTGGTCTGAAGGCTTGCGTATCAAAGGTTTGCTGGCGCAGCCGAAAACAGATGATGCCGAAAGTGCCATCTTGTACCTGCGCGGAGGCATCCAGTCCATCGGCATGGTGCGGCCGGCACGGATCGCGCAATTTGCGGGAATGGGATTTACCGTTTTCGCCCTTATTACCGCGGCAACCGCGGCGGCGAAGGAAAGATGAGTTTGCCGGTGGCGACCGCTATGACGCCGTGAATGCCGTGGAAGTGCTGAAAAATTCAGTGCAGGACCAGTGCATTTGCTGGCATTTTCAAGAGGCGGCATCATGGCGCTATGGACCGCAGTGCTGAGAAGCGATATTTGTTCCGTCGTGACATGGGCAGGTGTCACAGACACGGTGCTTACATATAAAGAGCGGCTGGATATGCGCCGCATGATGAAGCGTCTATACGGCGGCACGCCGAATACTGCGCTTCCGGCATATGAAGAACGCAACCCTCTGATGCGCATCGGGGAAAGCGATGCCGCTTATTTGATCATTCACGGCTTGAAAGACGACAATGTTTCGCCCCAGCAAGCCTTCCTGTTGGAAGAAGCGTTGCACCTTAACCATCAGCCGTGTGAAACGTGGTATTTCCCAGGGTACACGCATTTTTCCTCCTACGGCTAATCGCAAGACTGCAAAGGCGCTGACGCTATGGATGAAAGAGCAGGAGAAGCGCAAAGAAGATTTAACCGAAGCTGTCTGCAATAATGCATAAGTTTAACGCGGTAGTTGAGAATAAAAAGGATGGGAGAAATCATTGATTTTCTCCATCCTTTATGATGTAATTAATTATGGGTAGGGCCGCCTTTTGGCTGATGCCAGCATCCACAGTGCCGAATTTTTCAAAGTTGTCTTTGAATTTCTTTGCCAATTCCTGTGCTTTTGTTCATAAGCTTCTTTATCAGCCCATGCATTGCGCGGATTCAATACTTCAGTTGGCACGCCTGGAATTTCTTTTGGCATGTTCAAGCCGAAGACGGATTCGTGTTCCATTTCGACGCCGTTCAAGTCGCCGCGGATCGCCGCGCGGACCATTGTGCGAGTGTATGATAGTTTCATGCGGCTTCCGACGCCGTATACTCCGCCAGTCCATCCTGTGTTTACTAGGTAAACGTCTGCGCCGTGCTCGTCGATTTTGTCGCCGAGCATTTCAGCGTATACTGTCGCGTGAAGTGGAAGGAATGGTGAGCCGAAGCATGTCGAGAATGTCGCTTCCGGTGAAGTGACCCCGCGCTCTGTGCCGGCCAGTTTCGATGTATAGCCGCTAAGGAAATGATACATCGCTTGTTCTTTCGTCAATTTGCTGATCGGAGGCAATACGCCGAATGCGTCCGCAGTCAAAAAGACGATCGTTTTCGGGTGGCCCGCAACAGAAGGGACAACGATATTATCGATAGCATCGATCGGGTACGCTGCACGCGTGTTTTCTGTTAACGATCCGTCGTCGTAATCCGGGATGCGCGTGTCTTCGTCAACGACTACGTTTTCAAGAACAGAGCCGAAACGGATAGCATCGAAGATTTGCGGTTCGTTAGCACGTGACAAGTTGATCGTTTTTGCATAGCAGCCGCCTTCGATGTTGAAGACGCCGTTATCGGACCAGCCGTGCTCATCGTCACCGATCAATTTGCGGTCTTCGTCAGCCGACAAAGTCGTTTTCCCTGTACCGGAAAGGCCAAAGAACAAAGCAACGTCATCGTTTTTGCCGACGTTCGCCGAGCAGTGCATCGGCAGGATGCCTTTTTCAGGAAGGATGTAGTTCATGATCGAGAAGATGGATTTTTTCATTTCGCCTGCGTATTCCGTACCGCCGATCCAGATCATTTTCTTTTCAATCGAAACGATAATGAATGTTTCGGAATCCGTTCCGTCCACCGCAGGGTCTGCGTGGAAAGTCGGGGCGTAAACAACAGTGAATTCAGCTTCATGCGCCTTCAGTTCTTCCGCAGTCGGGCGGATGAACAATTGATGGGCAAACAGGTTATGCCATGCATATTCGTTGATCGTCTGAATCGCCAGGCGGGACTCAGGATCTGCACCTGCAAAGCCTTTGAAGACGTACAAAGCGTCTTTTTCTTTCAAATGATTAAGGACTTTAGCATATAGGTTTTCGAAGATTTCAGCAGAGATCGGGCGGTTGACGCTGCCCCAGTCAATTTTGTCTTTCGAAATTGCCTCTTCTACCATATACTTGTCTTTAGGCGAACGGCCAGTGTATTTGCCGGTTTCCGCTTTGACTGCGCCTTCGCGCGTCAATACTGCCTCCCCACGGGATGTTGCAGCTTCCACCAATTGTGGAACGGATAATTGCATATTGATATTCGAGCCGTTCAAAAGCTCTTTCAAATCATTTGTTAGGTTCACTGAAGTCATATATATGTACCTTCCTTTTCGTTTATTCCCAAATGAATGGGGAAGATGTATATTCGAACATTAGTATAACACATTGACGCGATTAGTCTATACTAATAACTAGAAATCTGTCAATGTTCATGATTTGTGTTCTTTCAATAGTAGAAAAAGATGCATGCTTAAAAGTCTGACAATCGTTTCCGGTAAAAACGTTGACAGTGCTTGCTGCATTCCGTATGATGGGAAATTGAACGGATACTCTTATTCCGAGCTGGTGGAGGGTGCAGGCCCAATGAAACCCGGCAACCTGCTGCAATTGCAGCGATGGTGCCCAACCTGAAGCAAGGCGAATGCCTTGGACGATAAGAGTGAAAGGTGCTTATGATGATTATTCCTTTCCTCATTACTAATGGATGAGTGAAGGGATTTTTTTATGGAATGCCCTTAATCCTCGTGTGCAGGCTGAAAAAGCTGGAAGTTCAATTCCTATAAACGGAAACGGACTTGACATGGGAAAACGAGTACCGTATCAATTTCGAGAGCAATCTCGCAGGATATAAGGAGGAACTTTTTTTGACAAACCGTCGATTATTCACATCAGAATCAGTAACAGAGGGCCATCCGGATAAGATTTGCGACCAGATTTCAGACGCAATCCTGGATGCGATCCTAACAGAAGACCCGAATGCGCGTGTCGCATGCGAAACGACTGTAACGACAGGGCTCGTCCTTGTCGCAGGCGAAATCACGACATCCACATATGTAGACATTCCGAAAGTGGTCCGCCAGACAGTTAAAGAAATCGGCTATACACGCGCGAAATACGGATTCGATTCCGAGACAAGCGCAGTGTTGACAGCGATCGATGAGCAGTCGGCAGATATCGCTGCAGGCGTCAACGTAGCACTCGAAGCGCGTGAAGGCCAGATGACCGATAAGGAATTGGATGAAATCGGAGCAGGCGACCAAGGCTTGATGTTCGGTTATGCGTCAAACGAAACAGAAGAATTGATGCCATTGCCAATCAGCCTGGCGCACAAACTCGCACGCCGCTTGGCAGAAGTGCGCAAAGAAGAAATCTTGCCGTATTTGCGTCCTGATGGCAAAACGCAAGTAACGATTGAATATGATGAGAACAATAAACCAGTGCGTGTCGATACGATCGTCATTTCGACGCAGCACCATCCAGAAGTCAGCCTAGAGCAAATCCAGCGCAACTTGAAAGAATACGTCATCAATGAAGTCGTGCCGGCTGAACTGCTAGACGCTGAAACCAAATACTTCATCAACCCGACAGGCCGCTTCGTCATCGGCGGACCTCAAGGTGATGCAGGGCTTACAGGCCGCAAGATCATCGTCGATACGTACGGCGGTTATGCACGGCATGGCGGGGGAGCATTCTCCGGTAAGGACGCGACAAAAGTCGACCGTTCCGGTGCCTATGCAGCCCGCTATGTGGCAAAGAATATCGTCGCTTCTGGGCTTGCCGATAAATGTGAAGTGCAGCTAGCCTATGCAATCGGCGTGGCACATCCGGTATCGATTGCTGTCGATACGTTCGGCACAGGGAAAGTCAGCGAAGACAAATTCATCGAACTCGTACGCGCGAACTTTGATTTGCGCCCAGCCGGCATCATCAAGATGCTCGACCTGCGCCGCCCGATCTACAAACAGACAGCGGCTTATGGCCATTTCGGTCGCACAGATGTTGACCTTCCGTGGGAACGCACAGACAAAGCGGATGCTTTGAAACAACAGGCTAACGCATAAGAAAAAAGCAGGCGGATATTTTTCCGCCTGCTTTTTCTAGTTTATCGAGAAAGGTGATAAGTCGTATTTTCCGAAGCTTATCGCTCGCTTTCCGTGGGCTCGCATCCAAGCCTCCTCAGTCGCTATGCGCCTTGCGGGGTCTCGGTCGTCTCGCTGATCCACAGGAGTCGAGCGAACGCTTCTCCAAATACTCAGCTAGAACATTGATTTTGAATGTAGAAAAGTAGGTGCACCTTTTATTTATAGCAGATCGTAAATTTCCTCTACACTCTGAAAAAGCAGGCGGATATTTTCCGCCTGCTTTTTCTATTGAAGTGATTTATAATGAGCGGCTTTTTCTGCGTACTCTCGGACGATGCGTTCCATATCTTTTGTCCGCCTCGTTCAGTTCACGCACCACTTTTGCGGGCCGGCCGAAAGCCAATGTGCCCGGCGGGATTTTCTTTCCTTGTGCCACAAGGCTTCCTGCGCCGATAAATGCTCCTTCGCCAATTTCTGCACCATCCAAAATGATCGAGCCCATGCCGACTAGAGCGCCTTTTCTAATTTTGCAGCTGTGAAGCGTCACTTGGTGGCCGATGGTGACATCGTCTTCTAAGATGAGCGGATTGTCCGGGCTTTGGTGGAGCATCGACAGATCTTGGATATTGGTGTTTTTTCCAATAATAGTCGGGGCGACGTCGCCGCGGATGACTGTGTTGAACCATACTGAGGAGTTCTCGCCGATTGTCACATCGCCGGTGACGGTCGCATAATCGGCAATGAATGCCGATTTGTCAATCTTTGGTGATTTGTCTTTATATGGATAGATCATGGCAAAGCTCCTTTATCATTGATAAGATGTAATTAGTTCTAATCGTATCAAAACAACGGAAAAGGTCAATCGATCAAGCTGTATAGGGGAGGCGCGGATTATGTGGAAATGGCAAGCGGAAGGCGATGCGAAAGGCGTTATCGTGTTGATCCATAGTGCATACGAGGAGCATAAGCGCTATGCATGGCAAATCGAGAAATGGCGCAGGAACGGGTTTCATGTCTATATGGGCGATCTGCCGGGGCATGGGACGCAAGCAGCAGATGATGCTGTGCACCGCGAACCATTTTTCGCGTATGATAAAACAGCCGCTGAACTGCTGCGGTTGGCAGCGGGAAATGACTTGCCGATCATACTCGCAGGACACGGGCTCGGAGCAGCGATTGCCATCCAGGCCCTTGCTGAAAACCGCCATCCGATAGCGGCGCTTATTCTCACGTCGCCATGGTTTGAATTGCAAAAAGTGCCGAGCAAGCCAACACTTGCCTTGTCCGGAATCAGCAAGCTTACCGGAAAAGGGAAAATCGATCATGGCATCGAATTGCGCCATTTGACGAGACGCAAGTTCCAGGACGAATCGGTGGGTGCCGATCGAGCGATCCAATCGCTCAGTTCACCGGCCTGGTGGAAGGAATTGCAAGGCTATTTGGAGCGAGCCGCACAAATACAGCTTCCTGATTTGCCGGTCATGCTCCACGTGGGCCAGCGCGATTTGATTACACGGACATCAGCTGGGCGCACTTGGCTGTCCAAGCAAGCGGTGAATGAGTTCCATTTCAAGGAATGGCTGTTTTGCTATCACGACCTGCTGCAGGAACCGGAACGGGACGAAATTTTCAAGGCAGTCCTATACTTTGCCGAATCCGCAGCCGAAGCGGAAAGAATGCGCCGCAGCCAATAATCCTATAGTATATTCATAATTATAGGTAATGATAAAAAGGAGAGATGGAGATGCCGCTTCGTTTCAGCATATTAGACCAATCCCCAATTTCGCAAGGCCAGACAGCTAGCGAAGCTTTGGCCGATACGGTCCGGTTGGCGCAACACGCAGAACAATGGGGCTATACGCGCTTTTGGGTATCAGAACATCACGATGCCAAAACTTTGGCGGGCTCTTCGCCGGAAATCCTGATCAGCCATATCGGCGCCAGGACTTTATCGATCCGCTTGGGTTCTGGCGGTGTCATGCTGCCGCATTATTCGGCGTTTAAAGTGGCAGAGAACTTCAATTTATTGGAGAACCTTTATCCCGGACGCATCGATGCGGGAGTGGGCCGTGCGCCTGGCGGCATGCCAAGAGCATCGTTCGCTTTATCGAATGGCCGCTTGCGGGATGCGGGGCGCTTTCCTGAACAGCTGGATGAGCTGCGCATGTATTTGGAAAATAGCATTCCGGAAAGTCATGATTATTATGGAATGAACGCCACCCCGGTGCCGCCGCAAGCGCCGCCGATCTGGATGCTTGGCTCAGGGGAGGGATCTTCGCAATTGGCCGCAGAAAAAGGCTTGCCTTATATGTTCGCCCATTTCATCAACGGCGAAGGCGGACAGGGATTTGCAGCCAACTACAGAAAAAATTTCATTTCCCATAATGGCAATGAACCGTATACAGGTTTTGCGATTTTCGCCGTTTGCCAGGAAACTCGTGAAAAGGCGGAATATGTCGCGTCTTCACTCGACCTGTCGCTTGCGATGGGAGCGCAGGGCATGCCGTCTGACGGTACCCCGCCTCCAGAACAGGCAGCCGCTTACGAATACTCGAAATTCGAAAAGCTGCTCGTTGCGGATAATCGACGGCGCATGGTCGTCGGAGATGCCGTGCAAGTTGTGGATCAATTGGAAGCGCTTGGAGAGGAATATGGCGCCGATGAAGTGATGATCGTTTCCGTCGCCTATGATTTCAATGATAAGTTAACGACGTTCCGATTGATCGCTGAAGAAATGAGCAAAAGAACGTCCGAAAAAAAGCAGTAGGCTGAAAAAACAGCCGGCTGCTTTTTTGCATGTTTGTAGAAAAAGGTTTACAGATGAGCTGGAGGGATAAAGAGATGGAAGAGCAGAAATAAGGAAAGAGGGAATGTATATGTTTGAACGCACCGCAGGCAGCCACGTTGTCGAGCTATTGAAGCAATGGAACGTAGACCATATTTACGGAATGCCGGGGGATTCCATCAATGAATTGATGGAGGAACTGCGCAAAGTGGATATTCGCTTTATCCAGATCCGCCACGAAGAGACAGGGGCGCTCGCTGCTTCGGCCTATTCGAAATTGACTGGGCGCATCGGCGTGTGCCTATCGATCGCAGGACCTGGAGCAATCCATCTGCAAAACGGGTTGTATGATGCGAAGAAAGACAAAACACCGATGCTCGCGATCGTCGGGCAAGTGACAAGCAGTTCTGTCGGGACCGATACCTTCCAAGAGTTGAAATTGGAATCAATGTTTGAAGACGTTTCGGTCTATAACCGCCGCGTGCAAAATGCCGAGCAATTGCCGGATATGCTGAATCAGGCGGTGCGCGCAGCTTACGCAGAAAAAGGCCCGGCTGTGCTCGTTGTGTCGGACGATCTATTCAGCACGAAAATCAAACGGGAAAAGGAGATGACCTCTCCGCAATATTCCGTGCCGCATATCCGGGCGGCGGAAGAAGATTTGAAGGAAGCGCTGAAGCTATTGGAGACTGCGAAAAAGCCAGTCATCTTGGCAGGCAAAGGCGCACAGGACGCACCTGGCGAAGTATTGGCATTTTCGGAAAGGCTGAAAGCGCCAATCATTGCATCGCTTCCGGCTAAAGGTCTGATTCCTGATGATCACCCGAATAACCTAGGACAGCTTGGGCAACTCGGGACAGAACCGGCTGAACAGGCGATGAAACAAGCCGACCTGGTGATCCTAGCCGGTACAGCCTACCCGTACAGGGAGTATTTGCCGGACAAAGCGCCTGCCATCCAAATTGATCTCGAGCCGCGTGTGATCGGAAAATATTATCCGGCGACGGTAGGCGTAGTCGGGGAACTCGGGCCAGCGCTTGCCTGGTTGACAAGCCAGCTCGGCGAAAAAGATCCAGGATTCTTGAATCAATTTCAGGAGAAAAGAAGTGCTTGGCATGACAAGCTGCGTGCTGATATCGATAAGCAAACCGACATGCTCCAACCCCAGCAAGTGCTGGGGGAAATCCAGCACATCATGGAGCGGGACGCTGTCGTTTCACTGGATGTCGGGAGCATCACCATCTGGACAGCGAAGTACTTGCAGTTGACTGGCCAGAAGTTGGTGTTGTCGTCCTGGCTCGGCACGATGGGCTGCGGTTTGCCGGGAGCCATTGCAGCGAAACTGGCATATCCGGAAAGACAGGCCATCGCCATCGTCGGGGACGGCGGATTTTCCATGGGCATGCAGGATTTTGTCACTGCAGTTAAATACGAGCTGCCGATGATCATCGTCGTCTTCAACAACCAGAAGCTTCAATTGATTGAAGACGAACAAAAAATGGCAGGCAATAAGCCGACCAATGTTGAGCTTGCCAATATCGACTTTGCGGCGTTTGCCATTGCTTGCGGCGGTGAAGGCTACACAGTAAAAACACGTGCCGAATTGCAGGACGTTTTATCAAAAGCGAAAGCAAGCAAACAGCCAGTCGTCATCGATGCATACGTGGAAGACATCTCGGCTGTATTATAGAAGAAAATGCAACAGGCATATGAATAGATGAAAGGAAGGCGAAATGGATTGAATTCGAAAATGATAGCACTTGGATTTTATAAACCCGGGAATACGGAACAACCGCCTCAGTTCGAAGCGGTGGAATTGGACAAGCCAGAGCCAAAAGGTCACGATTTGCTTGTGGAGGTAAAGGCGGTATCGGTGAATCCGACCGATTACAAAACGCGTGATTCGAAAAAACCGGACGACGATTCCTTGACGATCGTCGGCAGGGATGTCGCGGGTGTTGTAGTATCGACGGGAAGCGATTGTTCCTTGTTCAAAGAAGGCGATGAAGTATTTTATGCAGGCACCAATGTCCGGGCAGGCGGCCACAGCGAATTTCATTTAGTTGATGAGCGCATCGTCGGCCACAAGCCAAAAACTTGGATTTTGCGCATGCAGCCGCCTTGCCATTGACGGGATTGACCGCAATGGAAGCCTTGTTTGTCCGCTTGGGCATCTCGGAAAACCCTCAGGACAACGAAGGCAAGAACATTCTAATCATCGGCGCTGCGGGAGGTGTCGGTTCGATCGCCACGCAGATCGCCAAATTAGCAGGGCTCACCGTAATCGGAACCGCGTCGCGTCAGGAGACGGTCGAGTGGGCCAAAGATCATGGCGCCCATCACACGATTAACCATCACCAGGAATTGCTGCCTCAATTGAAGGAACGGGGTATGGACGGCGTGGACTATATCTTCTGCCTGACCAATACCGATGACCATATGGCAGGCATGGCCGAAGCGATCCGGCCGCAAGGAAAAATCTGTTCAATCCTGCCAGCGTTCGAACCGCTTGATCCAGGATTCTTCGGAAAAAGCGTGACCTTCGTTTACGAATTGATGTACACGCGTTCGATGTTTCAGACCGAAGACATGATCGAGCAGCATCATTTATTGAATGAGCTGTCAGAGTGGGCAGATAGCGGCAAGGTCCAATCAACGCTCAATGAAAAGATGGCGCCAATCAATCCGGAAAACTTGAAAGAAGCCTACGGAAAATTGATGGCTGGCAAGACGATCGGGAAAATTGTTCTCGAAGGTCCTGTCGAGAAATAAGTGAAAGAGCAGCGTGCACATGCACGCTGCTCTTTTGATTTAGCTGTTATTTCTTTTGGCGTTGCTGTTTTTTCTCGATCGCGACTAAAAATGGCGGAGAATGCTGTTGGTTGATGAATTCGTATTTCATGACGTCGTAGCGGGTTTGCGGCAATTGCTTGACGTAATCCATCACCGCGTCGCGCTCTTCGCTGCCGCCCTCGTGGCCGGAGTAAATGACGGCTAACACCAAGCCGCCAGCTTTCAAACGTTCGAGGCATTGCCCGATTGCCTGCAAAGTGCTGTTGGCTTTGGTGATGATGGTGTGGTCGCCTTTTGGCAAATAGCCAAGATTGAAAACGGCAGCCGAAATCGGTTCCGCTACGTATTGAGAGATTTTCGCATGGCTGTCGCAAATCAATTCGACATGACGAAACGCTTCTGTGCGCTGCCTGGTCGCTTCGATTGCTTGTTGCTGGATATCGAATGCATAGACTTTTCCGGAGTCACCGGTAAGCCCAGCCAGGAAATGGGTATCATGCCCGTTTCCGGCAGTGGCATCCACTACTGTATCTCCTTTTTGGACAACTTGTTCGAGCAAGGATTTGGTGAAAGGCAAGACGCGTTGCAAGGTCATAATGCCACACTCCCCGCATAATGCTTGCCTTGCCAACTGCCGCGAGTTTCGAGTTCTTTATCGATGCCGTTTAGCACTTCCCATTTATTCGTGCTCCACATCGGGCCGATCATCAAATCGATCGGGCCGTCGCCGGTGATGCGCTGGACGACCATATCGGGCGGGATGATTTCCAGCTGGTCGGCGACGAGTTGGATATAGGCATCTTTTTCCATAAAATCGAGCATGCCTTTTTCATATTGTTTAACCATCGGCGTGCCATTCAATAGATGCAAGAGGTGGATCTTGATTCCTTGGACATCGAGTTTTGCGACTGTCTGTGCCGTTTCCATCATCATGTCTTTGTCTTCAAGCGGCAAGCCGTTGATGATGTGGCTGCATATATTGATGCCGTGTGCACGCAGTTTGTCGACACCTTGTTTGTACGTGTCAAAATCATGTGCACGGTTGATGAGCTGCGCAGTGCGCTCATGAACAGTCTGCAGGCCGAGTTCCACCCATAAATACGTGCGTTCATTGAGTTCAGCTAAGTATTCAACAACTTCATCCGGCAAGCAGTCGGGCCGTGTGCCGATGCTAATGCCGACCACATTTTCCTGTGCGAGTGCCGCTTCAAATTGTCTTTTGATAACGTCAATCGGCGCATGGGTATTCGTATATGCTTGAAAATAGGCAATGTATTTGGCATCTTTCCATTTGCGGTGCATTTTCGCTTTCACTTGCTCGAATTGCACAGGAATCGGGTCAACACGGTCTCCGGCAAAATCACCAGAACCAGCGACAGAGCAAAATGTGCAGCCGCCAAATGCAACTGTGCCATCACGATTCGGGCAGTCAAATCCAGCATCGAGCGAGATTTTCATGATCTTTTCGCCGAACTGCCCGCGCAAATGGCGGTTCCATGTATAATAACGCTTCCCGTCACTCGGGAAGGGGAATTCATTGTCCATAATAAAACCACTCCTTAGCTGTCATTATAACACGCAGTTGCTGCCCGAAAAGCCGCCAAAAATCGTGTGCCCATTGTCCTTGTTGCGTTTCCCATGGAGTTTTGGTTAAATTGTTAATGGAAGCGTTTTATTGAATCAAAATTCAGTTAATGTTGCAGAGGGGGAAACGCGCGATGAAACCGATTTACAATTCTGCCAAAGAGGCAGTCGAACCGATACAAGACGGTGCCACCATCATGGTTGGAGGATTCGGGCTGGTCGGCATTCCAGAACAGCTGATCCTAGCGCTTGTCGATAAAGGGGTAAAAGATCTAACAATAATTTCCAATAACTGTGGGGTCGACGAATGGGGCCTTGGCTTATTGCTGAAAAACAAGCAAATCAAGAAAATGATCGGCTCGTACGTCGGCGAAAATAAAGAATTCGAACGCCAAGTGTTGTCGGGCGAAATCGAAGTGGAGCTCACGCCTCAAGGCACGCTTGCTGAAAAAATGCGCGCAGGCGGAGCCGGAATTCCGGCGTTTTTCACACCGGCAGGCGTCGGCACAACCGTCGCTGAAGGCAAGGAAATACGCGAATTCGATGGCAAGGAACACGTGCTTGAAATGGCGTTGAAAGCTGATTTCTCACTCGTCCGTGCACATACTGCAGATAAAATGGGCAATCTCGTCTACAACAAGACTGCACAGAACTTCAACCCGCTAGCGGCAGCTGCCGGGAAAGTGACGATTGCGGAAGTCGAGCATATAGTGGAAATCGGCGATATCGACCCGAACCACGTGCAAACGCCGAGCATTTACGTACAAGGCTTGCTGCAAGCAGACCAAGAAAAACGAATCGAGCGTTTGACGACGCGTTAAGAAAGGGTGGGGACAGAAGTGGACAAACAGGCTATCAGAGAACGAATCGCAAAACGAGCGGAAAAAGAAATCAACGACGGAGATTACGTCAACCTTGGCATCGGCATGCCAACTTTGGTCGCAAACTTCATTTCCGATAATAAGCAAGTCGTCTTGCAGTCCGAAAACGGATTGCTCGGCATCGGGCCGTATCCGACAGAAGACCAAGTCGATCCCGATTTGATCAATGCCGGAAAAGAAACCGTCACGACGATCCCAGGCTCCGCATTTTTCACGAGCGCCGAGTCATTCGCGATGATCCGCGGCGGGCATATCGATGTCGCCATTCTTGGAGGCATGGAAGTCGCAGAAAACGGCGATCTAGCCAACTGGATGATCCCAGGGAAAATGATCAAAGGCATGGGAGGCGCGATGGATCTTGTCCATGGCGCGAAAAAAGTCATCGTCATCATGGACCATGTATCAAAAGACGGTTCAGCGAAAATCAAAAAAGCGTGCGAATTGCCGCTGACCGGGAAAGCGGTCGTTAATTTGATCATCACAGAACGCGCGGTGATTGAAGTGACGGATACTGGCCTCGTGTTGAAAGAAGTATTCGAAGGCTTCTCGGTCGACGACGTCGTCGCTGCAACCGATGCCGAGTTGAATACTGATAGCGTCAAAGTACACTGAGCTATTGCATAAAAACAGGCGCTCAGCTAAAATGAAATCAATAGCAAATGGCCGTGAAGAGGAGCAGTAGGACATATATGCATAAAAGAGAGCCGGCGGATGGTGCGAGCCGGCATGCAGGATGTCTGAACTCGCCTTGGAGTCTGCGCAATGATTGCGCCGTTTTCCGCGTTAAGGAATCAAGTTGAGCGCCAGAGCGCTAATTTGGGTGGTACCGCGGGAAAAATCCCGTCCCTTAGTTTAAGGGGCGGGATTTTTTTATTTTGCTGAAAACTTGCTACGCTAGCGGACATCCGCTTGTATTTAGAGGAGGAAAATTGGAAATGTCTTTTAATCACAAGGAAATCGAAAAGAAATGGCAGCAACATTGGCAAGAAAACAAAACCTTCAAAACGGAGAACACGCCGGGCAAAGAAAAATTCTACGCACTTGATATGTTCCCGTATCCGTCAGGTGCCGGGCTTCACGTCGGGCATCCGGAAGGCTACACGGCGACCGATATCTTAAGCCGCCAAAAACGCATGCAAGGCTTTGATGTGCTTCATCCGATGGGCTGGGATGCATTCGGTTTGCCGGCAGAACAATACGCGCTCGATACCGGCAATGACCCTGCGGAATTCACGGCGAAAAACATCGAGACCTTCAAGCGCCAAATCCAGGAACTCGGCTTCTCATATGATTGGGACCGTGAAATCAACACGACCGACCCAAACTATTATAAATGGACGCAATGGATTTTCATCCAGCTTTACAATAAAGGCTTGGCATATGTCGATGAAGTAGCGGTCAACTGGTGCCCGGCACTTGGCACCGTCTTGGCCAATGAAGAAGTGGTCGACGGGGTTTCTGAACGCGGAGGCCATCCGGTCGAACGCCGCCCGATGCGTCAATGGGTGTTGCGGATCACTGAATACGCAGACCGCTTGCTGGAAGACTTGAACGAACTCGATTGGCCGGAAAGCTTGAAGGACATGCAACGCAACTGGATCGGCAAATCCGAAGGCGCGGAGCTCGAATTCAAGATTGACGGCACCGGGCTTTCATTCCGTGCATTCACGACGCGCCCGGATACAATTTTTGGCGCGACTTACGCGGTACTTGCCCCAGAGCATAAATTGGTTGGGGAAATTACGACATCTGATAAGAGCGAAGCGGTAGTTGAGTATATCGACAAAGTAAAAACGAAAAGTGATTTGGAGCGCACGGATCTCGCGAAAGATAAAACGGGCGTCTTCACTGGTGCTTATGCGATCAATCCGGCAAGCGGCGAGAAAATGCCAATCTGGATTGCAGATTATGTCCTTGCGACATACGGAACAGGCGCGATCATGGCCGTGCCGGCACATGATGAACGCGATTATGAATTTGCGAAACAATTCGACTTGCCGATCGTCGAAGTCGTCTCAGGCGGCAACATCGACGAAGAAGCCTACGCTGGCGACGGCGAACTCGTCAACTCCGGTTTCCTTGACGGATTGAACAAAAACGAAGCGATTGGAAAAGCGATCGACTGGCTCGAGCAACAAGGCGTAGGCGAGAAGAAAATCACCTACCGTTTGCGCGACTGGCTGTTCAGCCGCCAACGCTATTGGGGCGAACCGATTCCGATCATCCACTGGGAAGACGGCACGATGTCTCCGGTCGATGATAAGGACCTGCCGCTGGAACTTCCAGTCACAACGGATATCAAGCCGAGCGGGACAGGCGAATCGCCGCTTGCCAATATCGAGGAATGGGTTAATGTCACGCATCCTGAAACCGGCATGAAAGGCCGCCGCGAAACGAACACGATGCCGCAATGGGCAGGCAGCTGTTGGTATTATTTGCGCTTTATCGATCCGACCAACGACGAAGCCATCGCAGATCCGGAGTTATTGAAACGCTGGCTGCCGGTTGATGTCTACATCGGTGGGGCGGAACACGCCGTCCTTCACTTATTGTATGCGCGTTTCTGGCATAAAGTATTGTACGACCTTGGCGTCGTGCCGACAAAAGAGCCATTCCAGAAATTGTTCAACCAAGGGATGATTCTTGGTGAAGGCAACGAGAAAATGTCGAAATCCAAAGGCAATGTCGTCAACCCGGACCAAATTATCGAAAGCCACGGCGCGGATACGTTGCGCATGTACGAAATGTTCATGGGGCCGCTCGAAGCGTCCATCGCCTGGTCGACAAACGGACTAGACGGATCTCGTCGTTTCCTTGACCGCGTGTGGCGTTTACTGATCGAAGACGATGCGATTTCGAGCAAAGTCAGCGACCAAAATGACGGCAAACTGGAGAAAATCTACAACCAGACCGTCAAGAAAGTGACCGAAGACTTCGACGGCCTTCGTTTCAATACGGCAATTTCGCAAATGATGGTATTCATCAATGAAGCGTATAAAGCCGACAACTTACCGAAAGAGTATATCGAAGGCTTCGTGAAGATGCTGTCGCCGATCGCGCCGCATTTGGCCGAAGAGCTTTGGAACAAACTTGGGCATAGCGAGACGGTAACGTATGAAGCGTGGCCGACATATGACGAGTCGAAACTGGTCGATGACGAAGTCGAAATCGTCGTCCAAGTGAACGGCAAAGTGAGAAGCAAGCTGACTGTCGCAAAAGACAGCACGAAGGAACAACTGGAAGAAGCGGCACTCGCCGACGAGCACGTCCAAAAGGCGGCAGAAGGCAAGCAAGTACGCAAAGTCATCGCCATTCCAGGGAAATTGGTTAATATCGTTGTAGGATGAAAAATGAAAGCCGCCAGGGAAATTTCTCTGGCGGTTTTTTTCATATTGAATAACAATGGGACAGTGAAATTTTAGAGATTCTTGAGACTGGAAGAGTCAATTCTAGAAAAGTGAGTGGAAAAGCTTCCGCTTTTCGACTGCGTTTCAGGGGACTGCTTGGGGCTCGCAGGATGCGAGTCATGCAGCTGATGCGACAGGACGTCGCGTTTTCAGCTGCCCGGGGATGGGGCGGGTGTTGAGCCAAGGTGGCAAATAGCGCGCCACCTTTGTCTCGCCAGCCCGCTCGGTCCCCCAGGCGTCGCCCCTTTTCACTCCGTCTCCTAGTTTTAGAGTGGAAAATAATTTCTTTAGCTCACTCAGCAGAAGGTGTGGAACTGCATCATTTTTAGCTTGCTTCATGTAGAGATAAAAATGGAAATGGTCATCGTCCACTAAATACAACAAAAGCTGGCCGAATAGAACATCATATGACCAGACGCCGCTTCTTGGGAAGCGATTCCCCACTAGCCCGCAACTGGATACGGAAGTAGAGTTGATTAAACAGTCTTCACACAACGAAATCGCTCAGCCGCCGAGTGTCAAGGGTGAGCCGACGCAATAAGACAGGTGCTCTTCCTGGCTTATTGCCAAAGGCCAACCCAAAGCTAGGTGGTGAATACTAAGATGAAACTTAAATCAATGTTCAATAACATTTCCGCAAGAAAACTCTCACTATCTATTCCAAACTTATCCAGGAAGCGAGTTCCCCGCTAGCCGGCAACTGAATAAAGAAGCTAATCTGCTTAAACCGTCTTCATACAATGAAATCTCTTAGCCGCCGAGCGTAAAGGGGTGAGCCGACGCAATAAGACAGACGTTCTTTCTGGCTTATTGCCAAAGGCCAACCCAAAGCCGGGCGGCGACTATGAAGGAAACTGTACTTCAATATTCAGTAACATTTCCACAAGAAAACTCCCGCTATCTTTGATTCTGTCTACTTTAAGAAGTGAGTCCTCATTTGCTCTTTCAACTTCATTCCATAAAAAGCCCATTGCTTAAGCAATGGGACTTTGGGTTTGATAAGAAGCAGCGAACTCGGCTGCGTTTTTCCTGCCACGTGCCCGGTAACAAGGGCGGAAGTGATATTATAGCCGCCGGTGTAGCCGTGGATGTCGAGGATTTCGCCACAGAAGAACAAGCCGGGTTTTTCTTCGAATGCATCGTTTTCGGTTCGATTTCCTTGATCGATACGCCGCCGCCTGTAACAAACGCTTTTCGATCGGCTGTGTTCCGGAGACGGTCATCGTGAATGCCGTCATTTCAGCAGCGAGCGCACGGACTTTATCTGCCGGCAATTCTGCGCCGGTCAATTGCGGGTCGATGCCTGCACGGTCCAACAGGAACAATAGCCAGCGTTCCTGAGCCAAACCTTTCCAGACATTTTTCAACGCTTTTTCGGTTCGTCTTTCATCAATTTATGAAGCAGCTGGAAAGCCGATTCCGCATTGTCATCCGGCATGGAATTGATGCGGACGGTGACAGCTTGGCCACCGTTTTTCTTCATTTCCTTGACGACGTATTGGCTGCAGCGCAGGATGGCAGGCCCGCTCAAGCCGAAATGGGTGAACAGCATATCCATCTGGTGCGTGACGAGCGCTTTGCTTTTTATTGAGCACCGTGACGGCGACATCGCGCAGGGCAAGCCCTTGCAGGTCGCGTGATTTGATGAACGGTTCATTCGACAACAAAGGAACTTCCGTCGGATAGAGGTCGGTGACTGTGTGTCCCGCTTTTTCTGCCCAAGGATAGCCGTCTCCGGTCGATCCGGTTTGCGGCACCGCTTTGCCGCCGACTGCGACCACCACTGCGTGCGATTCGAATTCCTCGCCAGAGTGCAGGCGGATGCCGGTCACTTTTTCGTCGTTCATCAATAAGCTTTTGACGGGGAATCGAGTTTTCGCTCAACGCCGAGCCGGTCCATCTCGCCAAACATCGCATCAGCAACGTCTTGTGCGCGGTTTGACACAGGGAACATGCGGCCGTGGTCTTCTTTCAAGGCAACGCCGAGATTTTCGAAGAACTGGATGATGTCCTCGTTATTGAATACCGAAAACGGGCTGTACATGAAGCGGCCATTTCCAGGAATGTGGCGGACGATTTCTTCCAAAGGCAGGCGGTTGGTCACATTGCAGCGCCCGCCGCCGGAGATGATCAATTTCTTGCCGAGCTTTTGCCTTTTCGACGAGCAGCACGCGCTTGCCGTTCGATGCGGCAGCGATGGAAGCCATTAAACCGGATGGGCCTCCGCCGATGATGATGATGTCATACATATAATAAAAACTCACTTTCGTTTTTCTTTTCAGTATACACGATGAGGCAAAACACGTTGAGTAATTTTGTCTATAGGTGTAAACTATCGTGTAGATTGCTTTTATTTTGAACAAAGTCAGGAGTGCAAAATGTCCTCATTAATTAAAGGTACCGCCATTTTAACTTTAGGTTTATTTCTGTCGAAAGTGCTCGGCGTCATCTACATCATCCCGTTTTACAGTATGGTCGGGGAAGATAATATCGGACTTTACCAGTATGCATACATACCGTACAACTTGATGCTTGCACTGGCGATATCCGGTGCACCGATCGCTTTTTCCAAGTTCACGGCTAAATACAATTCACTCGGTGATTACGAAACCGGGAGGCGATTATTGAGTTCAGGTTTGTTGACGATGATGGTTACCGGCATCTTATCGTTTTGGCACTTTATCTGCTGGCTGAGCCACTCGCACGCATCACCATTTCGGAAGATGAGCTCATCTACTCGGTAGATGATATCGCAGATGCGATCCGCTGGGTCAGCTTCGCCTTGATCGTCGTTCCGTTCATGAGTCTTTGGCGCGGCTTTTCCAAGGCTATAACTACATGATGCCGACCGCTGTTTCGCAATTGATCGAGCAGATTGTCCGCATCATCTTCCTGCTCGGCGGCGCGTTCGCTGTCATTTATCTTTTGATGGCACGCCGAAGACCGCTATCCAGTTCGCCGTTTTGTCGGCTGCAGTCGGGGCGCTTGGCGGGCTTGTCACCTTGTATTATTTCTGGCGCAAAAGAAGCCGGAATACAATCACTTACTTGCAACATCCGTTGAATCCTATGATGTGCGGTTGCGTGATATGTACCGCGAAATCCTACTATATGCCGTACCGGTCATTTTCCTCGGCATCGCCAACCCGTTGTTCCAGTTCGTCGATTTGATGACCTTCAACCGGGCAATGGCAGCCGGCAATAATATCATGGAGACGGACCTTCTCGGTATCTTGAATTTGACTGCCCATAAACTGGTCATGATTCCAGTTATGCTTGCGACAGGCTTTTCGATGGCGCTCATTCCGCTCATCACGAAGCATTTCACGCGCAATGAACACTTGCAAGTGACCAAAACATTGGATCAGTCGTTCCAGTTGATCTTGTTCTTGACCTTGCCTGCAGTCATCGGCATGACGATGCTGTCGGATGAGCTGTATCACGTCTTCTACAAAGTCAGTGATGTCGGTTCTGAGATTTTGGCGCATTATCTGCCGGTCGCGATCCTGTTTGCCGCATTCCCTGTGACAGCATCGATCTTGCAAGGCATCAACAAACAAAATGGATCATCATCAACTTGCTGATTGGCCTCGGGCTTAAGGCCTTGCTGAATACGCCGCTGATTATGTGGTTCGAGACGGACGGCGCGATCGCTGCGACAATCATCGGCTATGTCGTCGCAATTACGATGAATATGATCGTCATTTCGAAGACGATGAATTATCGCTCGAAAATGGTGTTCCGCCGCATTTTACTCATTCTCATCTTGAATGCCGTCATGGCGTTCGCTGTGTATTTTGCAATGAATGGCCTCGATTATATTATCGGCATGGACAATAAATTCTTGTCGATGATCCGCATCGTCTTGATCGGCGGAGTGGGCGCTATTGTCTACGGATACCTCAGCTTGAAGACAGGGCTTGCCCAGAAGCTGCTCGGCGCGAGAATTACGCGCATTACAAGACGCTTCGGCTTCTAGGAGGAACTAATATGAGAATCGATAAACTATTGTCGAATTCAGGATTCGGCTCAAGAAAAGAAGTGAAAATCTTACTTAAATCGAAAGCGGTGGAAGTGAACGGGAAACGGTGCGCGATCCGAAGTTTCACGTTGATGAAAAAGCGGATGAAGTATCGGTCGCCGGTGAACCGGTCGTCTACCGGGAGTTTATTTATTTTATGATGAACAAACCGCAAGGCGTCATTTCAGCGACAGAAGACCGCTTCGATGAAACCGTCATCGATTTGCTGACAGAAGGTGAGCAGCGCTTTGAGCCGTTTCCGGTCGGGCGCCTCGATAAAGATACGGAAGGGCTGCTGCTGATCACAAACGACGGTAAATTGGCCCATGAGCTGCTGTCGCCGAAAAGCATGTCGATAAAACCTATTACGCGAAAATCGACAGCCCCGTAACGGATGAAGATATAGAAGCATTCAAACAAGGCGTCGTGCTCGATGATGGTTACGAGACAAAGCCTGCGCAGCTGCACATTTTACACAGCGGGGAAGAATCCGAAATCGAATTGACCATTACGGAAGGGAAATTCCACCAGGTCAAGCGCATGTTCGAAAGCGTGAATAAGCAAGTGGTATTTTTGAAGCGTTTGTCGATGGGCACGCTCCAATTAGACAAAACGCTCGAACTCGGAGAATACCGCGAACTAACGGAAGATGAATTAACTAAATTAAAACAAAGAAAATGACCGCCTAGGCGGTCATTTTCTTTGTTTTCAGGACGTCATTTTGACTTTTTTCTTCGTCGTTGTCCATTTGCCCCGAACCGGGCTTTCTATCAGTTCGTTAAAGGCCAACACATTCAAATCCCTTTGAATGGTGCGAGGAGTGATGCCGAATTCATCGACCAGATCCTGTGTGGTCACAGTCCCGTTTTCGAGAATGTACTTGTACATGTCTTTGATTCGAATGAGCATGCGGTCAGTTGTGGGTTTCATAAGTTAAGAACCACTCCTTCATCTTTAGTACCAATGGCAAAGACTAGCGGACGCGTGAGTGTGGTGTATACAGCGATTAAGGAATAATAGCGGTAGACAGCTCCTTTTTTTTAGAAAATCCGTCAATTTGACTTGTCTGACAATTTGATTATATCGGAAAAACTTCTCAAATTCCATGATTTTGGGTTTCTTTACTAGAACTTAATATGAATGATATAGAAAAAAATCCCCGAAAATAACCGGCTGTTCTTTAAATTATTTGAAAAAGGTGTACAATAGCCATAACAAAAAGGAGTGTGAGGCATGGATTGGCAGCAGGAAGCAGAGCGGCGTAAAGAAGAATTGCTCAGTGAATTGCAGGAGTTGATCGCAATTCCGAGCGTATTAAGCGAAGACGGAAATCCTGACGCTCCTTACGGAAAAGAAGTTCGGCAAGCGCTGGATTGGTTTTTGGAAAAAGGAGACCGTGCAGGTTTCAAAGTGAAAAACATCGCCAATGTCGCAGGGCATTTGGAGACAGGCGAAGGGCCGGAACTTCTCGGGATTCTTGGCCACGTCGATGTCGTTCCAGCCGGAGACGGTTGGACAAAAGAGCCGTTTGGCGGCGAAATCGCCGACGGGAAATTGTTCGGGCGCGGTGCCATCGATGATAAAGGCCCGACAATCGCTGCATGGATGGCGCTGAATATGGTCAAAGATGCAGGATTCGAGTTCAAACGCCGTGTCAGGTTGATCATCGGCACTGACGAAGAAAGCGGCTTTCGCTGCGTGGAGCGTTATTTCCAAACAGAAGAAATGCCGGATATCGGATTTGCGCCGGATGCGGATTTTCCGATCATCAATGCAGAGAAAGGCATCGCGGACATCAAGTACACGCTTGGTGCTGCAGAAACTGGCGAATTGCTGGAATTCACTTCAGGGGAACGGACCAATATGGTGCCGGACCGTGCGGTGGCAAGAGTTGCACTAGAAAGCGGCGAGATTGATGCGGCATTCCGGAAATTTTGCGAAACGGAAAAGGTGTCGGGCGACTGCACGCCGAATGCTGATGGTGCAATTTTGACCCTAAATGGCAAATCGGCCCACGCGATGGAACCGGATGCAGGCGTTAATGCGGGCATTTTGCTCGCGAAATTTTTGCAGGATAAAGTTTCAGGAGACGGAGCTGAATTCGTCCGCTTCATCGCCCATTATTTCAGCGGTGATTCCAGAGGCCGAAAACTCGGGCTCTCGTTTTCGGATGAAGCGTCCGGCGACACGACATTCAATGCCGGAATCATGCGCTTTAAGGCGGGGGAACTTGCCGCTGTTCGCGTCAGCATGCGCTACTCGGTCAGCTGCCCATTCGATGACTTGGTGGCTGGCCATCGAATAGATGGGGTTGAAATGGATATATTATCCAACTCACGACCGCATCATGTCGATGCAGCCGATCCATTCATTCAAACACTGCAGCAGGCTTACGAGAAGCAGACCGGCGAACCGGCAGAACTATTGGCGATCGGTGGCGGCACATATGCACGCGTGCTCGATAAAGGCGTCGCTTTCGGCATGTTGTTCCCGGGAGAGCCGGATGTCGCCCACCAAGCAGACGAATTCGTCGATATCGACAATTTGGTAAAAGCAACAGCGATATATGCAGAAGCCATTTATCAACTGGCTTGCAAATAATTACAGGAAAGAAGGAATGGCAATGGAATGGATTTTGTCCAATGGAGAGATTGTAAAAGAACAGGATTTGGAGATTTCAAAAGAAGACCGCGGGTACCAGTTCGGCGACGGCATTTACGAAGTCATCCGCGTTTACGAAGGTGACTTGTTCACGGCAACGGAACATATCGACCGTTTCTATGCCAGCGCAGAGAAAATCCGCATAACGGTTCCTTACACGAAAGATGTGTTCCATAAGATGCTCCATGACTTAGTCGAATTGAACAATATCGACAACGGCCAAGTGTATGTACAGATTACACGCGGAGCGGCTCCGCGAAACCATCAATTCCCGGAAAATGCTGAGCCGGTTGTTGTCGGTTACACGAAATCGGTCGAGCGCCCTGTGGAATTCCTGGAAAACGGCGTGAAAGCGCTCTTGGTCGAAGATGTACGCTGGTTGCGCTGCGACATCAAGAGCTTGAACTTGCTCGGCAATGTGATGGCGAAACAGCAGGCTTATGAAGAAGGCTATTTCGAAGCGATCCTTCACCGCGGCGATACGGTGACGGAAGGTTCGTCATCGAATATGTACGGTATCAAAGACGGAGTTCTTTACACACACCCAGCGACCAACTTGATCTTGAACGGCATCACGAGACGCGTCATTTTCGAGCTATGCGACGAATTGGGGATCGACGTAGTGGAGACGGCGTTCACGAAGCAGCAGGCACTTGAGATGGATGAATTCTTCATGTCTTCGACAACTTCCGAAGTCATGCCGGTCATTGAAATTTCTGGTCAGAAAATTGCGGACGGCACGCCTGGCGAATTGACGCGCAAACTGCAAAAAGCTTTTGAAGCGCGGATTAAATTGGGCGTTATTTCCTGATTCCTGCACTTATTATGCAATCCCGGGACCAGCAAAGAGCTGGTCCTTTTTTTACGCCCGTCAGTTATAATGAATAGAGGTGATGACAATGAGCACGCATTATTTTATTGGGATCCGGATTCCGCAACAAGCAGCTGAAAAAATTGGGCAAGCGAGAGATTCGTGGGAGCTGACTACCCATAAGCGTTCAACGCCTCCTGCAGATATGCATATTACCTTGATTTTTATTGGTGAAGACCGCTTCGATGAATTGGGAGAGATTGCCGAACGGCTCAGGCAAATCGATCAAGCGCCGTTTCGCTTACAGCTCGCCGGCGTGAAGACGTTCGGCAATCCCGAAACTCCACGCATCGTCTATGCCGCACTTTCTGACAGCCCTGAATTGATGGAACTTCAACACGCTGTGCAGCAACAGCTGGATCCATTGCAGCTTGCTACTGATCCGAAACCGTTTGTCCCTCATATCACGCTCGCCAGCCGCTGGAAAGGCGGAAGCTTGCCGGAAAACTGGCCGCTGGAAGAGCTGGAATTTCCGGTCGATTCGTTCTCTTTATTCGAGATTCATCCACGCGAAACCCCGCGATACAAAGAAATTCAAACTTATCGATTGAAAGGCGGCGCTTAAGCGTCAGGGAAACTACTATGGAGATTGTCTTTATCATTAATCCAACAGCCGGCAACGGGGCGGCACTTAGGAAATGGCGCAAGTTTTCCGAAACGATCGATTTCCCCTACGAACAATTCGTCACTCGTTCTCCAGGACATGCGTTTCAATTGGTCGAACAATTGAAACAAAGGGAACGGAAAACCTTGGTGATCGGCTTTGGCGGAGATGGGACGATGCGTGAAATTGCTGCAGCTGCGGCCGGGGCGGAGCTTTTATTCATCGCTTCGGTTCCCGCCGGGTCGGGCAATGATTTTGCCCGCAGCTTCAGCTGTTTTGCCATGGCGCATGAAATCAGCCGTTTTTTGGCATGCCCTGGAGGATTGCTGACCGATATCGGGCAAGTAGGAGTTAAATCGGAGCAGCTATTTGCCAGCAGTTCCGGCATCGGCTTTGACGCAGCTGTCGCACATGCTGTCAATCATTCGCGAATGAAACGATGGCTGAATAAATTCGGTCTCGGCAAATTGGCGTATTTGATTTTCGTCGTCACGACATTGTTTGCATTCAAGAAGTTCCGCCTGACGGTCGAATCGGATGAAGCGCTGTACCATTACGAGGACGTATGGCTCGCCACCGTCAGCAATCAGCCGTATTTTGGCGGCGGTATGAAGATTTCACCTAATTCGTCTGTCCATGATGGCCAGCTCGAATTGACGGTCGTTCACCGTCTGCCGAGATTGAAACTACTGGCCGTTTTTGGTACGGTATTTAGCGGAAGCCATACGAAATTTTCGGAAGTCGTGCAGTTCAGCGGTAAACATTTTTCGCTCGCAGTGGATCGCCCAGTGCCGCGCCATATGGATGGGGACGATGCGGGAATGGCGGATGCGCAAGAACCACTCGAGTTTCGCGTATCAACAAAACAATGGCAACAAGCAAAATTATAAGCAGAAAGAGGATGTCTATACATGAGAGCAAGATATAAACCATGGGCGGCGGATTTGATCGAAGCCCATCCGGAAATCGTCATTCCGAACCCGGAAGCGCTAAAAGGCAAATGGCACGAAGAGTTCGGCAATGACCACCCGATCCACATCGAGGCCGGAAGCGGGAAAGGCCGTTTCATTACGGGCATGGCACAAGCCAATCCGGATATTAATTACATTGGGATTGAACTGTTCGAAAGCGTGATCGTGACAGCACTTCAAGGGGCGTTAGAGCCGGAAGGCGGCATCCCGAACCTGCGCCTCTTGCAAGTGAACGCGCAGGAACTTGAAACGTTTTTCGAAGCAGGCGAGATCGATCGCGTTTACTTGAACTTTTCGGATCCTTGGCCGAAGACGCGACACGCGAAACGGCGTTTGACGCATGAGAGTTTTTTGAAATTGTATGAACGTGTGTTGCCTGAAGGGGGCGAAATTCATTTCAAGACCGATAACCGCGGGCTTTTTGAATATTCGCTCACGAGCATTTCCGAATATGGTATGTTATTGAAGGATGTATCGCTGGATCTTCATGCCAATGAACCGGAATGGAATATCATGACGGAATATGAAGAGAAGTTTTTGAAAAAAGGGCAGCCGATCTACCGGCTGGAGGCGAAATTCCAAGCGTAACATCAACTCATAAGGGGGAGTTTGTATGCAGAAATTTCAATTTCACGACATGTTGTTAACTTGGCTTGATGGGGGAACGACTTGGCTCGACGGAGGCACGATGTTCGGGGTCGTCCCGAAAGTGGTGTGGTCGAAACGCTATCCTGCAAATGAGCAGAACCAGATCGAATTGCCGACACATCCGATTTTGGTGCAATTCGATGGGCATTACATCCTCGTCGACAGCGGCCTCGGCAATGGCAAATTGACCGATCGCCAAAAGCGCAATCTGGGCGTTTCCTCGGAATCACGTGTGGAAGAGGAGCTGGAAGAGCTTGGCTTGTCTGCACAAGATATCGACACGGTCTTGATGACGCATCTACACGGCGATCACGCGGCTGGCCTGACGAAAAAGCAGGGCGAGGCATATGTGTCTGCGTTCCCGAACGCAAAAATTTACGTATCGGCTGTGGAATGGGAGGAAATGCAAAACCCGAACATCCGCTCACGCAATACGTATTGGAAAGAAAATTGGGAGCCGATCACCGGACAGGTCGAAACCTTTGCCGACAAAGTGACCGTTTTCGATGCAATCACCATGATCCATACGGGGGGCCATTCAAACGGGCATAGTGTCATCAAATTTGAACAGAATGGGGAGACGGTTCTCCACATGGGTGACATCATGCCGACCCATGCACACCAAAATCCACTGTGGGTATTGGCGTTTGACGATTACCCGATGGACTCGATCTATGCAAAAGACAAGCTGATGAAAGAAGCGCTGCCGGGCAATTTCTATTTCAGCTTCTATCACGATGCTTTTACCGCCTCATCAAATGGAACGAGGACGGCAAAGAAATCATTGATGCACTGGAACGTAAAGATAAAGTGTTTGAATAAAAAGCCAAAACGCCCTGCGGATATACCGCAGGGCGTTTTAACGTGGGTCTTCTATGATTTGGTGACTTCAAGACAGCTCCTGTATAGGCATCGGCCAGAAACTCATATTGCTCGAGTTCATCGTTGCGGTGGCGCGTGATGCCGCCTTTATACACTTCGGTCTTGACCGCATGTTGTTTGTAAGGCTCGGTTTTCATAAAGATCCACGAACCGTCGATCGGTCCTTCTTCTTTGAAGGACTGTTTGACTTTCTTCAACACATCATCGGCCGGGTAAAGCGTCTGTTTGTTTTCGTAAACTTCCTTTGCGATATAGGCTGCGGCTGCACCGGCAGCAAATCCAACGAGCAAATCACGATTTTCATGAAAACCCTCCTTTGCATTCTGGCTAAATTGTACCATAAAGCGGAAAATACACGCCACGAACTGTAAACACTCAAAATATTTCGTCAATCGAACTACCTGAACTGGCATTCACAAGGAAAAGCTCTAAACTGATAAAGGATACACTTACATATTTTTCAAGGGGAACAAAATGAACCAGGATACAAGAGCGATGTTTAAAACTTTAACCGAGCTTCCAGGAGCACCCGGCAATGAACACGCCGTGCGCAAGTTCATGCGCAGCGAGCTTGAAAATATTCGGACGACATTATTTCGGATAACCTCGGCAGCATATTCGGCGTCAAAAAGGCGCACAAGATGGGCCGCGCGTCATGGTAGCCGGCCATATGGACGAAGTCGGATTCATGGTCACGCAAATCACCGATAATGGCATGCTGCGCTTTCAGCCCCTCGGCGGCTGGTGGAATCAAGTCATGCTCGCCATGCGTGTGGACGTGGTTGCAGGAGACCGCATCGTTCCGGGCGTCGTCGGGTCAATCCCGCCGCATCTGCTGGATGAAGCGACGCGCCAAAAGCCGATGGACATCAAGAACATGCTGATCGATATCGGCGCAGATGATAAGGAAGATGCATTATCAATGGGCGTTCGCCCTGGACAGCAAATCGTCCCATTCAGCCCGTTCACGCCGATGGCCAATGACAAGAAAATCATGGCAAAAGCGTGGGACAACCGCTATGGTTGCGGCTTATCGATTGAATTGCTGAAAGAATTGCAAGGCGAGTCCTTGCCGAACCAATTGTTCTCCGGTGCGACGGTCATGGAAGAAGTCGGCCTTCGCGGAGCGCAGACGGCAGCTAATCTGATCCAGCCAGATATCTTCTATGCGCTGGACGCAAGCCCGGCAAACGATGCGACAGGGGACAAGAACGAATTCGGCCAACTAGGGAAAGGGGCGCTTTTGCGCATCCTCGATCGCACGATGGTCACGCATCGCGGCATGCGCGAATTCATTTTGGATACGGCCGAAACGCATAACATCCCGTATCAATACTTCGTCTCGCAAGGCGGGACCGATGCTGGGAAAGTCCACATCGCCAACGAAGGGATTCCGAGTTCTGTCATCGGCATCTGCTCACGCTATATCCATACTTCCGCTTCGGTCATCCACACAGACGATTACGCAGCAGCCAAAGAGCTGCTCGTGAAACTGGTGAAAGCAACAGACCGGTCGACGATTGACACAATCAAACAAAACGTCTGACGAAAAGCGGCCCCCGGGCCGCTTTTTATCTGGTTACGAATACAAATTTGACGTGATGTAAAGGAGAGGCAACTATGAAATTATGTGTGGCATCGACCAATCCGGCTAAAACCGGGGCAGTCGCATCAGCTCTTGAGAAATTAGGCATTCAGGCAGAGATTAATCAACAAGAAGCACAATCAGGTGTTTCAGCACAGCCATTCTCCATTGAAGAAACCAGAGTGGGAGCGATCAATCGCGCGCATCATGTGCTTGGGGATTGTGACGCGGCGATCGGATTGGAAGGCGGCGTCTTTGAACTCGAAGGGACATTGTATCTATGCAATTGGGGAGCACTCGTTACGTCTGGTGGAGCAGTTTATGTTGCAGGCGGTGCGCAAGTTCCATTGCCTGCGGAAGTTGCCATGCTCTTGCGTGCTGGCGAAGAGCTCGGGCCTGTCATGGACCGCTATGCACAGGAAACAGGCATCCGCCATCATAAAGGGGCGATCGGCATTTTGACTGCCGGCAAGCTGAACCGTGTCGAGATGTTTTCCCAAATCATCGTTTTATTGTTCGGGCAATGGCAGGCAAACAGCGATTAAGTTGCATGTGCCCATAAACATCTTTAAAATGTAGCTAGAAAAGAAAAGCATATTCAATCAAGCCCATTTCGCTGTGCTATTGAGGAAACGGGCGGCCGATGGAGAAAAGAGGGGGAAATGCTGTGCTTCGAATGGGTTTACAAATGATGTTGTTTTCGTCAGTCTTGGTTCTCGCCGGCTGCGTCAGTCCTGAGGACGATCTGGTGGAAGGCGTTTCAAGCGCCAGGGCGGCATTTGAAGAGGAAGCGCCGGAACCGAATGAAACGGCCGGCGAAACGGAGCTCTATGTGCCCGGGGGCTATGAAGTGGAACAGCCTTCAGATGATCATAATGTATTGATCACCCGCGGCAGCCAAGCGTTTGCGTTGTTCCTCAACCCAAACGAAGCACCGGACAGCACGTTCTTCTATGATTTGCAAAAAGCGAATCCGGAAGAAACATGGCTTGCTGATGAGAAATTCAGCCAGCATGGCCGGTTCGGGTTCGTCACTGTGCGGACGGTTGCAGAAGACCGCTATGAATTGGTGGTCAGTTCCGGAGGCGCGAAACTTTCAACGATTACAGAGCAAGCAGCGCTTCGAAACCATATGGAATGGATGATGAAAACCACCCGTTCCATCGAAGCGGCACAAGAGGAGTGAACAACATGGAAAAATTGCAGTCAGTCCAGCAATTCACGCAGCTGGCAAACTCAGAGAACGTCATCTTCATGTTTACGGCTGGATGGTGCCCCGATTGCCGGGTGATCGATCCCATCATGCCAGACATTGAAAAGAAATTCAGCGACTATACTTTTGTCTCGGTCGACCGGGACGAATTCATCGATCTATGCATCGAAAAAGATATTTATGGAATCCCGAGCTTCCTCGGATTCCGTGAGGGACAAGAACAAGGGCGTTTCGTCAGCCGCGACCGCAAGACGCAGGAGGAAATTGAATCGTTTATCTCCAACCTGTCGAAATAAAAGGGAAAACGGTTCTCCTGTCTGCAGGATGAACCGTTTGTTTGTGAAAAGGAGGAAATTAGGAATGAAATCCGCCGAGTTATTTACTATACTGAAAGAGCGGGTTGCAAATGACCAGTTGAGCTGGACATTGGACCGCCAAAAAGATATCGCAAATGTTAGGCATAAAAAGCTGGGGAAAGGCATGACCATTTCCTTGCCGCAAGTGATCAACCGTTTCGAAACGAAAGGCGATTCAGCAATCGAAGAAATCGCCTATACAATTTCCGAGACCTTCCAAGCGATGGAACGGGAGTCAGCAGGGGAATTGCCAGGCGAACAACATATTTACCCGGTCATCCGCTCGACTTCGTTTCCGGAAGAATCGCGTGAAGGCCATCGCTTCCTGACTTCGCCGCATACAGCAGAAACGCGTATTTATTACGCACTCGATGCCGGGACGACTTACCGGCTGATCGATGAAAAAGTGTTGGAAAGCCTAGCGCTGACAGCGGAACAAGTGCAGGAGATCGCTAAATTCCAAGTGAAGAAGTTGAAGACGGCTGTCAAAGAAGACCATGTGGCAGGAAATGTCTTCTATTTCCTGAACGAAAACGATGGTTATGATGCCACGCGCATCTTGAATGAAACATTTTTGAAAGACATGAAAAAGAAAGTACAAGGGGACATGACAGTCTCAGTGCCCCATCAGGACGTCTTGATCATCGGTGATATCCGCAACGAGACCGGATACGATGTGCTTGCCCAGATGGCAATGCATTTCTTCACGAATGGCAAAGTGCCGATTACGTCCTTGTCGTTCGTCTATGAAAACGAGGCGCTTGAACCGATATTCATCTTAGCGAAAAACAGACCCGAGAAGGAGAACGATAAAAAATGAATGCATTCTATAATAAACAAGGCGTCGGCGATGTGCTGCTCGTCCAATTGACATTGGAAAAACCGGAAAAAATCCATACGGAACAATTTGGGGATGTGACCTTGATCAAAAATGACCAACAGGAAATCGCCGGTTTCAACTTGTTCCAAGCAAGCGATTATGCAGACTTACAGGAAGGGCAGCCTGTAGAAGTGACGGAAGCACTCGTGACAGCGCTTCAAAATGCATTGGAGAAAAACGGTGTTTCTCATACCCTGGAAGTCGATTTGACCCCGAAATTTGTCGTCGGTTATGTGGAGTCTAAAGACAAGCACCCGAATGCCGACAAATTGAATGTGTGCCAAGTGGCAGTCGGCGAAGAAACCTTGCAAATCGTTTGCGGCGCGCCGAATGTGGAAGCGGGCCAAAAAGTGGTCGTTGCTAAAGTAGGGGCGGTCATGCCTTCTGGGATGATCATCCGCGACGCAGAACTACGCGGCGTCGCTTCTAGCGGCATGATCTGCTCAGGGAAAGAATTGGACTTGCCGGATGCACCGGCGGAAAAAGGAATTTTGGTATTGCCGGAAGATGCGCAAACAGGATCTCCATTTGAAATGAAGGTGTAACGATGAGCTGGATGAAAAATATGTGGAATAAAATGTTCTCAGAAGACACGGAAACAGAAGAAAAGCCGTACGTGCGCAGTGAAGAAACACAGCATGTCGAGCCGAAACCACAGGACAGCAAGCCGGCTCCGTTCCGGTTTCCGCTCATTTCCGATGAAGAAGCGAAAGGCATGCCTGTAGAGAACAGTAAACCTGAACGACGGGAAGAAAAGCCGCGTTTTGATGCGCCTTTAAAAGAAACGGAAGAAAAAGCATACGAACTCGATGCCTTGGAGCCGAGTGGTAAATTGCCGAAACCGAATGTAGGGCGTAATAAGAAAAAGCGCCCCCATGTGCCGAAAACAGCTGAACCGCAAGGCCTTGATTTGCCGGGCAACACGACGCGGCGCTTCCAGCCGACGCGTGTAGCTTCCCCTGTGCACGGATTTACAGACCGTCCGGCGCCAATCGATGAATTATTGGAACAGGAAGCGAAAAAGAGAGCCGAACTTGAACGTAAAAATGACTGGTCGCAACGCAGCCTCCAAGAATTGTACAAGAAAAGCGATGATCGGTTGCCACAGGCGAAAAAACCGCGTTCCAGCATGGAAACAACGGTGTATAAGCCTGTAGAACATCAAGAGCAAGCGCCAGAAATGGCAACTGTTAGCGAAAAAACACATGAAAAGACGCAACCTGAAGAAGACCAGCAAGCGGAAAAAAAGCCTGAACCCCAGTATGAATGGGCAGACCGCAGCCTTCAGGACTTATTGCCGAAAAATCAAAAAGCCGCAGCAGCACCTGAACAAGTATCTGAACAAGCGGAAGTAACGGTATACCGCACAACAGATCAAGAACAGCCATCGAACGAGGTGGAGGATGCCGGCAACGCTGAAAAAAATGAGGAAATCACCCAGGAAGATACTGGAAAGGGTGGCCCGTCGGCAATTGCTGAACCGCCTTTAACGGAATCGGCAACGCATACAGAAGCGGCGCAAACTGCCCAGCCGGAATCCGAGCGTGAAGAACCTATACATAGCCCGGAGCCGAAACCGGTATTGCCGCAGCCGAAAACACAGGATAATGGCAAAAAGGAACGAACGGTGCCATTTAATGTGTTGATGCTGAAATCGGATAAAGAGCGTTTGCCGAAACAGCAACAAGCGCCGACAGCGGAAAAAAAAACGGCATTAATAGAGGAACCCGCAGCTGAACCGGTAAGTGAGGATGAAAAAAGCTATGCCGGCTATCAATTGCCTGGCCAGGAGTATCTACTAGAGCCTGAAAATGACTTGAAAGATGAAACGTGGATGGAAGAACAGGGCGAGCGCCTTGTCGAAGCTTTGTCACATTTCCAGATCAAGGCGGAGATTGTCGGAACGGTGCAAGGGCCGGCCGTCACCCGTTTTGAGCTGCGTGTCGCGCAAGGAATCAAAGTGAGCAAAATCCGCAACTTGGCCGACGACTTGAAATTGGCGCTTGCGGCGCGGGATATCCGCATACAAGCTCCAATTCCTGGAAAAAGTTCGATTGGCATCGAGATCCCGAACCGCCAAAGCCGCGCAGTGCGTTTGTCGGAAGTCATCGGGAGCCCAAACTTCAAGGCTTCGGATTCACCGCTTGAAGCAGCTCTCGGGCTAGATCTAGCAGGGAATCCGGTCACGCTTGATTTGCGTAAGATGCCACACGGCTTGATCGCGGGAGCTACAGGGTCCGGGAAAAGCGTATGCATCAATTCGCTGCTCGTCAGCCTGCTGTACCAATCTTCGCCGCGCGACTTGAAAATGCTGTTGATCGACCCGAAAATGGTCGAATTGGCTCCTTATAACCACATTCCGCATCTGGTCAGCCCGGTCATCACAGACGTCAAGGCAGCGACCGCTTCCTTGAAATGGGCCGTGGAGGAAATGGAACGCCGTTATCAGCTTTTTGCCCATACAGGGGTTCGTGATTTGGATCGTTACAATAAAATGGTCAATGACAAAGGACAGCCGGCACAGCATCTGCCGTATATCCTGATCGTCATCGATGAATTGGCCGATCTAATGATGATGTCGCCTTCAGATGTGGAAGATTCCATTTGCCGCATCGCCCAAAAAGCACGTGCGTGCGGAATCCATTTAGTGATCGCTACACAGCGCCCGTCAGTGGATGTCATTACAGGCTTGATCAAATCCAATATCCCGACACGTATCGCCTTTTCCGTTTCGTCTCAAGTGGACAGCCGGACGATCTTGGATACCCAAGGAGCTGAGCGTTTGCTCGGGCGAGGGGATATGCTCTACTTGGGGAACGGCATGGCCGCGCCGAACCGCTTGCAGGGAACTTTCGTGACAGATGATGAAATCGAAAAAGTTATTGCCCATGTGCGTGCACAAGGAGAGCCCGATTATATTTTTAAAGAAGAGGAATTGATCCAGCGCAGCCAGTCGCCTGCCGAACAGGACGATTTGTTCGAGGAAGCGTGCCGTTTCATCATGTCGCAAGGAAGCGCATCGACTTCATTATTGCAGCGGAAATTCCATATCGGCTATAACCGGGCTGCGCGTTTGATGGACCTGATTGAAGAATATGGCTTCATCTCCGAACAGAACGGCAGCAAGGCGAGAACGGTGCTAATTACGGAAAGCGATATCGAAGAAGTGTTCCGTTGAACCTAGGCGCCGCCAGAATTACAGGAATTATTGATTATTTCAGTGCCTCCGAACTTTGTGATATAATCGGAGCATTGTGAAAAACCACCCAGCTATTGATTCCGCACAGGCGGTTTGACTAGACTAATTTTCCACTCCCACAGGAGGTTCATTTATGACAGTATTACATTTTACGGGCATTAAAGGCTCTGGCATGAGCGCGCTGGCCCAAATCATGCATGATATGGGCGAGTCGGTGCAAGGCTCTGATATCGCGCAGCATTTCTTCACGGAAGAGCGGCTGCGGGAGAGAGGCATCACAATTTTGCCTTTCGATCCCGAAAACATTTCGCAGGATATGACGATCGTCGCCGGGAATGCATTTAACGACGAACATCCAGAGCTGGTCAAAGCCCGTGAAAGCGGCGCGACCATCATCAGGTATCATCAATTCCTTGGCGATTTGATGAAGCAATACGTATCGGTCGCCATCACCGGCGCACATGGGAAAACTTCGACGACCGGTCTTATGGCACATGTGCTGAACGGCTATAAGCCAGTTTCTTACCTAATTGGTGACGGAACAGGCTCGGGCCAGGAAGATTCCCATTTCTTCGTAGCGGAAGCATGCGAATACCGCCGCCATTTCTTGGCGTATCACCCAGATTATGCGATCATGACTAATATCGATTTCGACCATCCCGATTATTTCGGCAGCATCGACGATGTCTTCAAGGCGTTCCAGGAAATGGCGCAGCAAGTGAAGAAATGCATCATCGCTTGTGGGGATGACGAATACTTGCAACAAATCCAGGCACCGGTGCCGGTCGTCTACTATGGTTTTGGCGAGGAAAATGATTTTCAGGCGCGTAATATCGTCAAAACGACGGAAGGCACGACATTTGATGTGGTCATCCGCAATGAATTCTTCCATACGTTCACCATTCCGATGTACGGCGATCACGCTGTGTTGAATGCACTCGCTGTTATTTCGCTATGCCAGTATGAAAGCATCCCTGCGGATATCATCCAGCGCCAATTCGTGAGCTATGAAGGTGTTAAACGCCGCTTCACGGAAACAGTTATCGATGATCGCGTGTTGATCGATGATTATGCCCACCACCCGACGGAAATCCGCGCAACCTTGCAGTCGGCGAGCCAGAAGTATCCGGAGCGCGAACTGATCGCGATTTTCCAACCGCATACATTCAGCCGTACGCAGACCTTCCTCCAGGAATTTGCTGATTGCCTGCAGGAAGCAGATCATGTCTATTTATGCGATATCTTCGGTTCTGCTAGAGAAGAAGCCGGCACTTTGACAATCCGGGACCTTCAGGAAAAAATCGAAGGCAGCCAGCTGCTGCAATTGGAAGATATCGAAAAACTGGCTATCCACAATAATGCAGTATATCTTTTCATGGGAGCTGGAGATGTAACAAAATTCCAGCAAGCATATGAAGAAGCTTTAACAACGCCGAAAAAAGCCTAACCATTACATATGGTTAGGCTTTTTTCTTATGGAGACAAAAAAGGCGTCGCAAATATGAAAATGTTAGGCAATGCGTGCAGGCATTTAAAAGCTTTTGCCGAATAATATTAGAGGCGTGTTTAAACCTGTATAGGGCAGGGTAGAAAACAGGTATACGAAATTTAACTAAACCGAAGGAGGAAACAGAATGGATTGGTCAATCTTGCTTTACATTGCCGCGATTGTTGCCGCTGTTGGATTTTTAATTCTATGCGTAGCGCTGGCGATGACTTTGAACTCACTCAAGAACACATTAAAAGAGGTTTCCGGCACTGTTTCAGGGCTAGAGAATCAATTGCAGGGAGTCACGTTGGAGACGACGAACTTATTGCATAAGACGAACGAACTTGCAGAAGACATCACAGTCAAATCAGAAAAATTGAACGGTGTCGTCGATGCAGTCAAAGGAGTCGGAAACTCTGTAACAGACCTGAACTCTACAGTTCGCCACATCACTTCACGCGTCGGCGTGCAAGTTGAGCAGAACGAAGACAAAATTGCTCAAGTGGTCCAGTGGAGCAATGTTGCAATGGGCATTGCTGATAAATGGAAAGAGCGCAAAGTATACCAAACACGCAGCACAGAGCAATACACGCCGGTTCCTGGCCAGAAGAAATTGCCAGGCAGCAGCGACCAGTACTAATACCATCAAATCACCAACATAATGGAGGAATGGACAATGGGAAAAAACAAAAATACTTATTCGAAACCTGATTATAATGAATCCCAGTACAATGGCGAGTATTATACGCAAGGCGGCAAATACAGCGACCAAGGCGGACAATACGAACAAAGCCAATACGTACCGCAATCATACGGTTCATCAAGCCGCTATGACGATTTATACGATTACGAAGAATCGAACGGTGGATCAGGCTTCTTAACAGGCATGATCGTCGGTGGTCTTGTCGGGGCGGCAGCAGCATTGTTCTTCGCGCCTAAAGCAGGCAAAGAATTGCAAGCTGACTTGAAGACGCAAGCGACTACTATCAAAGAAAAAGCGCAGCAGTCGAAGGACTCAAGCGATTCAAATGATGGCCCTGGCTTCACGCAGCAATTGAAAGAACAGTCGACAAAAGTGGTCGATAAAGTGAAGAACATGAAAGGCAGCAATTCACCGATGGATGACGGAACAGCTTCATCTGAAGGTGAAGAAAGCGTAGAATTGCTGGAGACAGTACAAAACAAAGTCGATAACGGCGACAAAGCCGGAAACGATGCGTTCACATCTACAGCCAATGCTTTAAAAGAAGCGGTTGAAGAAGTGAAGGAAGAAAACAAATCGAGCCATAACGACTCGAATACGTCAGCGGGCACAAATGCTTCTGCAAGCCTTCAAGGCTCGGCTGATGCAAAATCTTCCTCAAGCGCTAAAGGCTCTACATCTTCACAAGGATCCTCATCTGCAAAAGGATCATCAAATTCGCAAGGATCTTCAAATGCTAAAGGATCTTCTAATTCACAAGGATCTTCAAATGCTAAAGGATCTTCTAATTCACAAGGATCCTCGAATACAAAGGGATCTTCAAATCCACAAAGCAATCAGAACAAAAAGAATTAATTTTGGGAGCGGTTGAAATGGAAAACTTCGTACATGTGAGAAACTTGGATGAGCTTAAGCAAGCGGTCGGCAATGAACAGCATTATTGGCTGTTGAAACATAGCAGCACTTGCCCGGTCTCAGCAGGCGCATGGAAAGAATATTCAGAGTATGCATCATTGCATCCCCATCAATTATTCCTTTATCTCGTCGTCCAGGAAGATAAAGAACTTTCGACGTCTATCGAGGAAATAACAGGGGTTCGCCATGAATCGCCTCAACTCTTCCATTTTGCCAGCGAGCAAGTTGACTGGCATGCGAGCCATAATAAAATCAAAAGCAAAGCGATGGAAGCATTCATCGCCTAGCCCAAATGCAATAATAGGAAGAGCGGATGGATTTATTCCATCCGTTTTTCTGTGGAAAAAATATTTCTTGAAACGGCTGTGCGCCCCGCCACACGTACATTTTGCCTTCGAAACACCTTGTGAAAACGCTTTAGCGCGTTGAATCGCTAAACATATTTCGTGACTTTGCTGAATAGTTTGCTTATAATGGTCATATCGTGTTAATATGACACCTATTATAGGGTCACTCTTGAAAGGGGAAGTGGAGAATGAGTCAGACAGAATTGGAACAGCTTAGAGAACAAGTGGATGCAGTAAACCTGCAAATTCTTTCTCTTATCAACGAGAGAGCTTCCGTGATCCAAGAGATCGGGAAAATCAAGGAAAAGCAAGGCGCTACTAAGTACGATCCATTACGCGAGCGTCATATGCTTAATCTATTGAAAGACAATAACAATGGTCCACTCGATCAAAAGACGGTCGATCATATTTTCAAGGAAATCTTCAAATCGGCACTCGATATGCAAGAAGAGGACAGCCGCAAAGCACTTCTCGTTTCCCGCAAGAAAAAAGCGGAAGACACAGTCGTTTCCGTCAACGGCGAGAACATCGGCGAAGGCACACCATCGTTCATCTTCGGCCCATGTGCTGTTGAATCGCAAGAGCAAGTTGACCAAGTAGCACAAGCTATCAGCGACAAAGGCTTGAAACTGATTCGAGGCGGGGCTTACAAGCCGCGTACATCGCCATATGATTTCCAAGGACTAGGGTTAGAAGGCTTGAAGATGCTGAAAAAAGCAGCTGATCAATATAAGCTTGGCGTTGTGACAGAAATCGTGACACCGCATCATCTGGAAGAAGCGTTGGATTACCTGGATGTCGTTCAAGTCGGTGCACGCAATATGCAGAACTTCGAACTATTGAAAGCTGTTGGGCAGATTAACAAACCGGTGCTCTTGAAGCGCGGCATGTCTGCTACGGTCGATGAGTTCATCAAAGCAGCTGAATACATTATCGCTAACGGCAATGACCAGATCATCCTTTGCGAGCGGGGCATCCGCACATACGAAAAAGCGACGCGCAACACGCTGGATATTTCCGCGGTGCCGATCTTGAAACAAGAAACGCATTTGCCGGTCTTCGTAGATGTTACGCATTCTACTGGCCGCCGCGATTTGCTATTGCCTGCAGCTAAAGCGGCAATCGCCATCGGAGCTGACGGCGTGATGGCAGAGGTCCACCCAGATCCTGCAGTCGCACTTTCTGACGCACAGCAGCAAATGAGTTTGCCGCAATTCGATGAATACTACGATTCATTGATGAAATTCATGAAGCAGTACGAATTGAAAGTATGAGCAAAAGCCGGACTCGTTCCGGCTTTTTTGTGTTTTAAAAGGCAGGCAGCGGGAAAAGGTCATGGAATAAGTATTTAAAGATGGACAGTTTCATGAACTTTCCCGAATAGCGCTGCTGCATTACATAATAAGAGTTGATATTCATAAAGCTGTTATCGTATCATTGAATGAAAGAATGGAACAGGAGGGCGCAAAATGACCGTTACGATTTATGATGTGGCACGTGAGGCAAATGTTTCCATGGCTACCGTATCCCGGGTAGTGAATGGCAACCAGAATGTAAAACCAGCCACAAGAAAAAAAGTATTAAAAGTGATCGAAGAACTCGGCTATCGTCCGAATGCCGTAGCTCGTGGATTGGCGAGCAAGAAAACAACAACGGTCGGCGTCATTTTACCGGATATATCCAATAGCACGTATTCTGAACTGGCACGGGGCATTGAAGATATCGCGACGATGTATCGCTACAATATCATTCTCTCCAACTCGGATCAAAATCCGAACAAAGAGCTTCAATTGCTTGAAACGATGCTCGGCAAGCAAGTGGATGGGATTGTCTTCATGAGCGATGTCATCTCGGATGAATTGCGCAAGGAAATGCAGCGTTCCCCGACACCGATCGTATTGGCGGGTTCAATCGATGATACAGCATCGATCGCTTCCGTTAATATCGATTATTATGCAGCGGCTTACGAAGCAGTCAAGAAATTCATCGACAGCGGCCATAAGAAAATCGCTTATATTTCAGGCCCCTTATCGTCCGAGATCAACCGGGAACATAAGCTGAAAGCCTATCAGGATGCATTGCAGGAAGCAGGACTCGATTATGACGAGCGCCTTGTCGTCGAATGCAATAACACATACGAGGAAGGCCTGGAAGCTGTAAGCACACTGGAATCGATTGAACCGACAGCGTATTTCGTCAGCAATGATGAAATGTCGATCGGCGTCATCCATCAAGTGGAAGCGCTCGGCAAACGGATTCCGGAAGATGTAGAAGTCATCACGTATGAAAACTCGAAGCTTGCACGCATGGCACGCCCGATGTTGACGGCTGTAGCGTTGCCGCTCTACGATATCGGCGCGGTGTCGATGCGCTTGTTGACAAAATACATGAACAACGAAGAAATTGAAGAAAACCAAGTCGTGTTGCCTTATCGTCTCGAAGAGCGGCAGTCGACGAAACACGAATAGGCTTAAACAAAATTTTGGCCATTGAAAACCGCCCTTGCGACGGGATTGAATCAATCCTGAAGCAAGGGCGGTTTTTATTCAAACTGCGGAATATTCCGACTAAACCATGCGTGGCTTATTGATTGCGGATCATATACAGCGCTTTATCGAGCATTTGCTGGTTTTTCGGTGATTTCCTCTTTTCGCGGAATCGGCTTGTACATATTCTCTGGATCTTCCCATGTCTCGATCAAGGGAACAGGGGATTCGGGCTGCCAGCGCTTGAGCCATGCTTCAGGCAGCTTCCCGTGCGGCAAAGGATGGCTGTTCATTTCCATCCATAGGAGCGACCAGGCACGCGGTACGACCCGCCAGATGTCATAGCCGCCGCCGCCGACCGCTATCCACTTGCCATCGCAGAACTCATGCGCCAATTCATGGGCGATTTTCGGGATTTCGCGGTAGATTTCCATCGTGCTGCTCAAATGGGTCAAGGGATCCAAATAATGTGCATCGGCACCGTTCTGGCTTAAAATGACATCCGGCTTGAAATGTTCAACGATTTCACGCATGGCGGTCCGGTAAATATCCAAAAACGATTCATCTTCAGTGAAGGCATCGATCGGGAAGTTGAATGAAGTGCCATAGCCTTGGCCACTTCCGCGTTCATTGATATTGCCGGTGCCGGGGAATAGGTAGCGTCCCGTTTCGTGGATCGACACGGTACATACATCCGGGTCGTCATAGAAGCACCATTGCACGCCGTCGCCGTGATGGGCATCCGTATCGATATAGAGGACGCGTGCACCGTATTTCTCTTTCAAGTAATGGATGGCGACCGAGCTGTCGTTATAGATGCAAAATCCGGACGCCTTTCCTCGGAATCCGTGGTGTAAACCGCCGCCGAGATTCAAGGCATGCTCGGCTTTGCCTTCCATCACTTGGTCGACAGCGGTCAATGTGCCGCCGACCAAACGGGCACTCGCTTCATGCATATTTTCAAAAATCGGCGTATCTTCCGTACCGATGCCGTAACCTTCCCCGGCTTCCGGAGTGATTTCGCCGCGGCTTGCTTTCTTGACGATATCGATATAGCGCTGGTCATGCGCGAGCAATAGTTCTTCATCTGTTGCAGTCCGTGCAGGCACAATCAAATCCTCTGGAAGGGCGTCCATTTCCCTAAGTAAATCAATGGTAAGAATGAGCCGTTTTTGGTTGAACGGATGCGTATCAGAAAATTTATACCCCAATTGATCTTCTGAATAGATGAAGACAGCGTGTTTTTTCATTCCTGCATGAGATTCGGCCATAAGACATCGAAACCTTCTTTGCGCAGATCTTCAATAATGGAAATGGGGTTCATCGTTTTGATACGGAAAGCCAGGATCTTATTGGAATTGTCTTCCCGATCCGGGTAGACGAGTACGCTCAATACATTGACTTTGTGCTCATAGAACACTTTGCTCACTTCATAGAGTGCGCCTGAACGGTTAGGGACTTTGATTTCGATTTGAGAGCCCGGCTGGTGTGCGCCGGTCAATTCGATATACGTATACAATAAGTCGGTTTCTGTCAGAAAGCCGACGAGTTCGTTTTGGCTAACGACCGGCAGGCAGCCGATCTTCTGTTCATAGAACAGCAAGGCGATTTCTTCGACAAAATCGAGCGGGTGGGCGATCATCGGATTTTTGGTCATGATCTCCGATACTTTCTTTTTATACGGTTCGCCTTTCGGGGATACCGTGAACATGGAGGGCATGGCATCTTTCAAGTCGCGGTCAGTGACGATGCCGACCACTTTCCCGTCATCAACGATGGGCGCGTGGCGAATCCGTTTTTCTTCGAACAGATCCAGCACGTCTTGGACGGTCTGGTCTGAGCGCAGCGTGAAAACATCCTTCTTCATGATTTCTTCTACTAACATACAAACACCCCTTTAGTAATCAGTACATATAGCGGTTCATGAAACGCAGCTGGTCGAACTTCTGAACTGACTCTGGATCGACGCGAGAACCGATACGCGCCATCAGCGTATTGGCTGGATGCGAGCTGATTTCCGGATCGTCAGTAGCGAAATATTCAAGCCCGCCTGCTTGCATCATCTTTTCCATAATTTTTCGATATTCCCACACATTCAGTCCGGTTCCTTTTAAATCCCAATGCCAATAATATTCGGTCGTGATGACGATGAAATCGTTAAAGGCATCATCCATCATCGATACTTGCAGCAGTGCTTTGCCGACACCGGCACCGCGATATTTCGGAATGACCTCGATCGCCCCGAGCTCGATCAAGTTTTCCATCTTTCCTTCGGACCAGCGTTCAAGTGGATCGGGGTAGAGGTATGTAACATACCCGACAATCGTGTTCTGGTCGCGCGCAATCAAAATGCGCCCTTCCGGTAAATTCGCTATTTCCGTGATGGCTTTATGCTGCTGTTCCGGTGGGCGGAAAGCGACCAAATCTTCATGGAAATCAAGCTCTTTCAATTCCTTTGATGGGACCGGCCCTTCGATGATGAGTGGCCCGTGTTTCGTTTTCAATTCCATCGCATTATACGTCTTCTTATGTTCCATCATTTCACCGCCTGTGGTTGCAATTAGCTTCATTATACATGAAGGTCGTCAGGAAAAGAAAGTTGCTTGGGTAAATACACCGTATTTTCTAAAGAATTAAAATTATTAGCATTTCCCTTCCAGGTTGATGTAGAATATAGAGAAACAAAGGGAAAGGGTGATTTATGTGAAAGTGGAAGCGTTACCAGCAAAACCAGGGGAGCATTATTTACATAATTACGAAGAGCAATCGGCGGATTTCGATTGGTCGGAAGTTGAAAAAGAGTTCAGCTGGTCGAAAACCGGTAAGATCAATATGGCCCATGAGGCGATTGACCGTCACGCTGAATCGGACCGCAAGAACAAAGTCGCTCTCTATTATAAAGACCAGCATCGCCATGAAACGTATACATTCTATGAGATGAAACGGATGACGAACCGTGCGGCGAACTTGTTGAAAGCACATTCCGATTTGGAAAAAGGGGACCGCATTTTCATTTTCATGCCGCGTTCTCCTGAACTGTATTTCCTCATGTTCGGGGCTTTGAAGATGGGCTTGATTGTCGGGCCATTATTTGAAGCATTCATGGAAGGGGCGATCTATGACCGGCTGGACGACAGTGACGCTAAATCGATCATCACGACGCCGGAATTGCTCCCGCGCATCCCGAAAGACCGGCTTCCGAATTTGAAGACGATCTTCCTTGTCGGGGAGGAAGGGGCAGAAGAAACTGAAGGCCATATCGATGTGCTGAAGCATCTTCATTCCTGCTCAGATAAATTCGATGTCGAATGGCTCGACAAAGAAGACGGGTTGGTGCTTCATTATACCTCGGGTTCTACAGGCAAACCGAAGGGCGTCCTGCACGCACAATATGCCATGGTTCAGCAATACCAGACAGGCAAATGGGTGCTCGATTTCCAGGAACAGGACATTTACTGGTGCACAGCTGACCCGGGCTGGGTGACGGGTACGGCTTATGGCGTGTTCTCGCCGTGGCTGAACGGCGTGACCACGGTCATTCTCGGCGGCCGCTTTTCTCCGGATGCCTGGTATCAAGCGATCGAAGATTTCGGCGTTACGGTCTGGTACAGTGCACCGACAGCATTCCGCATGCTGATGGGCGCCGGGGATGCATTGGTGAAAGAATACGATCTGTCGACATTGCGCCACGTGCTGTCTGTCGGTGAACCGCTGAACCCCGAAGTCGTCAAATGGGGAGCGCAAGTGTTCGATAAACGGATCCACGATACGTGGTGGATGACGGAAACCGGCGCGCAGGTCATCTGCAATTACCCGTCGATGGCTATCAAGCCCGGTTCGATGGGCAAACCGATTCCAGGCATTAAAGCGGCGATTGTCGATGACCAAGGCAAGGAATTGCCGGCAAACCAAATGGGCAACCTGGCGATCAAGAAAGGCTGGCCGTCCATGATGCGCCAAATCTGGAATAACCCGCAAAAGTATGATTCCTACTTCCTGAATGATGAGTGGTATGTATCCGGTGACTCGGCTTACATGGATGAAGACGGCTATTTCTGGTTCCAGGGCAGAGTGGATGACGTCATCATGACTTCAGGCGAACGTGTCGGGCCGTTTGAAGTGGAAAGCAAGCTGCTCGAGCATCCGGCAATCGCTGAAGCAGGCGTCATCGGAAAACCTGACCCTGTGCGCGGGGAAATCATCAAGGCGTTCGTCGCGCTTGTTGAAGGCCATGAGCCTTCGGATGAATTGATCGAGGACATCCGCCAGTTCGTCAAGAAGGAATTGGCGGCCCACGCAGCGCCGCGTGAAATCGAATTCAAAGACAAGCTTCCGAAAACACGAAGCGGCAAGATCATGCGCCGCGTCCTGAAAGCTTGGGAATTGGACTTGCCGACTGGCGATTTGTCCACAATGGAAGATTAAAAAAAGCCCCTCTGCATTTGCAGAGGGGCTTTGATTATGCTGCGTCTTCTTCACTTTCCGGAGCCTCCGTCTCAGGTTCTGACGGCTCTTCTGGTTCCTCCGGTTCTTCAGGTTCTTCAGGTGGTGCTTCTTCCTCTTCTTCCGGTTCTTCTGGAGCTGGAGTTTCTTCTGCCGGTTCTTCCTCAACAGGCTCTTCTTCCGGCTCTTCTTCCGGTTCCTGTCTTTCAGTTTCTTGAGATGGAGCCGGAGTTTCTTCTCTTTCCGGTTCCGGTGCAGGCTCCGGTTTCGGCTCTGGTTTTGGCGCTTCGATCGTCACGCCATTGGATGCGGCCGATTGCCGGCCTGTGATATCCACGGCGACGACTGTGTATGTGCCGGGGCCAGGTGCGTTATAGGAGTTGCTGCTTGATTCGGAAACAGAAGCGACTCTGCTGCCGCCGCGGAAAACACGGTAGCCGACGACATCGTTCGAAGCGGAATCGCTCCAAGTGATTGTGCGCCCATTGATCGATGTTCCGACCGGTGCAGGGGCTGCGCTGTCTGCGTCGAATTTCGCGCTGGAAACGACATTGCTGAACCTGGAGCTACCAGGGAATAATTTGCCGGCGTCTCCGCCAAATGGAGCGAGCATGCGGTCGACATATTCTTCCGAGACACCGAGGCCGCCGCCTGATACAAATTCACTTGGCGTATTCGATAGGGCAGCATAGCGTTTGCCGTTGATGGTCGTATACGATCCGCTGCTCAAGCTGTCATCGCCGTCTTTCGGTGTCATGATGTCAGCGATGAACAAGTCGGAGCGGACTAAACCTGCTTTTTTACAAGCATCGCTCGGTGCGTAGCCTGAAATGCCGCAGAACGAGCGGGTGACGACGCCGTCAGGTTCCTGGAATTTGTCTCCGGTACCGATTGCGTCAGGAGCAACATCATAGGTCGTATTCATCAAGTTCGCCCATAATTGGTTGACGCGGACGGATGGCTGCAAGTTCTGGTTTCTGAAATTATCCAGCGAATATTTTTCCTTGTCATAGCCGAGCCAGACGCCCATCGTGATGTTAGGGTTGTAGCCGACGAGCCAGACGTCGCGTGTTTCTTGTGTAGTTCCGGTCTTGCCTGCAAAATCAGCATTGAATTTGAGCATGCCGTTTGCACGGTTTGCCGTTCCGCGGTCTGTCTTGAAGACATCGCGCAGCATATCGGTCAATACGTAAGAAGCTTGAGGGGTGAAAACGTCTTTCGCCTCGGCCTCATGTTCATAGATGACATTGCCGTCTGCGTCCTCGATTTTATCGATTATGGTCGTTTCCATATGCTTGCCGCCGTTAGCTAAGGTGGCGTAGGCATTGGCGACTTCTTCCACCGACCCTTCGATGCCGCCGCCAAGTGCTGCTGAGACGACGCCATCGTTTTCATCAACGCGGGAGAAGCCGTTGTCGATCATGTATTGGATCGGCATCTCATCACGCATTTGTGCAAACAAACGCAAAGCGGGAAGGTTTTGGGATTGCGCGAGTGCATCGCGTGCCGGCATGATGCCTTGTTCACTTGTCGGGATGAAGTTTGCCGGTTCGTAGCTACTGCCGTTGTCGTTCATGGTGAACTTCACATCGACTACTGGGCTGCCTGCGCCGATTACGCCATTTTCCAGTGCGGGGCCGTAGACTAGCAATGGCTTCACCGTCGAACCGATCGAACGGTAAGCTTGCGTTGCATGGTTCAAGTTCTCGATTTCGTGGTCACGCCCGCCGACGAAGCTCAAGATACGGCCGGTATCGTTTTCCAATGTGACACTGCCGACTTGTACGGGCAATTGGCGGGTTTGCGTTTCGCCGTCTTCATCAATATAATCTTCAGATAAAGTCGTGCCGTATCCTTGGTAGGCTTTCTGTGTGTTTTCTTGCGCTACATATAACTCTTTATTGATGCTGGAATGGATGCGGTAGCCGTTCGACCGTACGGCCCGGTCTGCGAGAATCGCATATTCCTCATAAAGGTTTTGGTCTTGCTTCAGTGTTTCGGGATCTACGCCGTTTTGTTCCGCCAATACATCCATGATGATGCGGGTGGCTCGTTTTTCAAGCTCGGCTGTCACAAATGGGAAGTCTTCGTATGAACGGGTTTCATCTTTGCGGAAATCAGCGACAATATCGTATTCCAAAGCTTCTTGATATTCCGCTTCCGTGATATAGCCCGTTTCAAGCATGCGGTACAGCACTGTTTTCATGCGGTTAAGGCCAGGTTCTAAAGCTTCGCCTTCTTTAGGCGTACCGCCGGGCCCGTATGGTGTATAGCTGAAAGGCGCTTTCGGGATTCCGGCGATGAATGCTGCCTGCGGCAAGTTCAACTCGCTTGCAGGCACATTGAATATGCCTTTTGCTGCCGTTTCGATTCCCGCGATATTCATGCCTGCCGAGTTTCGGCCATATGGAATGATATTCAGGTAAGCTTCCATGATATCTTCTTTGTTCATGAATTTCTCAAGGCGCATGGCCAGGAGGATTTCTTTCGCTTTTCGCTCGTAAGATACTTCATTTGTCAAAATTTGGTTTTTGATCAATTGCTGCGTCAAAGTCGATCCGCCGGTTTGGCTGTCTGAATTGGAGACATCCTGGAACAAGCCGCGCATGATCGCTTTCGGGACAATTCCTTCATGTTCATAAAAATATTCATCTTCTGTAGCCAGGACTGCGTCGATGGCCACGTCGGAGACATCTTCCAAAGTGGTTTCTTCTCGGTCAAGATCGGTCTGCAATTTGCCAAGATACGTATTGTCGGCGAAGTACAGTTGGGAAGTTTCTTCATAACTATAGATGTCCGACAGCATTTCATCTTCGGTCCGCAGCTGTTCTTCGTCCACCAGTGAAGCGAAATAGCCAGCTCCTGCCGATGCGGCAAATACGCCGCCTGCCACCAGTATAATAGCTAGAATGATTGCCAAATTCCAAATGACTCCCGTGGTAATTTTAAAACGCTTGAACCACTTATGGGAAGTCCATCTATCGGTTGTTTCCTCTGCCTTCAATAACCATCTTCTTAATTTATCTTGCACATTATCCCCTCCTAAAATCTTTTCATTATAGCATAATCCGATAATTGAAACGAAAGATATTGACAATCTTTAGGATTCAAGTACACTACAGTATAGAATCTTCATAATCAAACGGAGAACGGCCCGCAGTAGGGCATGCAATTTTGAAACCAGAGAGCCGGTGGAAGGTGCGAACCGGCCAAAATGCATGCGTCGAATTACAGGCCTGAGTTTGCGGAAGTGCCCCGTCTGGCACATTCGAGTGGGAGGATGCGTCCTCCAAGCTGGGTGGTACCGCGCATATGCGTCCCTGCATGAATTTCATGCAGGGGCTTTTGTGTCCCGGCAATCAGGCGAAGCAGAAAAGGAGGAAATTTACATGACGAATTCATTGATCGACGATTTAAACTGGCGCGGGCTTCTGTACCAGCAAACAGACGAAGAAGGCATGGCGGAAGTGTTGGACCAGGAAAAGATTTCATTATATTGCGGAGTCGACCCGACTGCTGACAGCATGCACATCGGACATATCGTGCCGCTTTTGACGCTGCGTCGTTTCCATTGCACGGCCATCGCCCGATCCTTTTGGTGGGCGGAGCAACCGGCATGATCGGGGATCCTTCCGGACGCAACGAAGAGCGCCAATTGCAGTCAACGGAACAGATCGACCGCAATGTCGATTCGATCAAAAGCAAATGGAACAGATCTTTGATTTCCAGACGGAGAACGGTGCGAAAATGGTCAATAACCGTGACTGGATCGGCGGCATGAGCGTTATCGAGTTCCTGCGCGATTTCGGCAAATTGATTTCCGTCAATTACATGTTGGCGAAAGATTCGGTCGCATCGCGTCTTGAAGGAGGAATTTCGTTCACCGAGTTTTCCTATACCTTGATCCAAGCGATCGACTTCAACCATCTTTACAATGAATACAATTGCCGCGTTCAGATCGGCGGGTCGGACCAGTGGGGCAATATCACCTCTGGCCTTGAAGTGATCCGTAAGACGCACGAAGAAGAAGCGAAAGCGTTTGGCATCACAATCCCGCTCGTGACAAAAGCGGACGGCACGAAATTTGGCAAGACAGCGGGCGGTGCAGTGTGGCTCGATGCCAAAAAGACTTCCCCTTACGAGTTTTACCAGTTCTGGATCAACACGGCGGATGCGGATGTCGTCAAATACTTGAAGATCTTCACGTTCCTCGAAAGACAAGAAATAGAAGCCCTTGCAGAAAGCGTTGAAACGGAAGCGCATCTCAGAAAAGCGCAAACTGTTCTCGCCGAGGAAATGACCAAGCTCATCCACGGGGAAGAAGCGCTCGCGGATGCACAGCGCATCACGAAAGCCTTGTTCAGCGGCGATTTGAAAAGCTTGAGTGCAGATGAAATGAAGGCGGCTTTCAAAGACGTTCCTTCTGTCGAAATGCCAAAAGAAGCGAAGCCGATCGTTGATTTGATCGTTGATGGCAAAGTGTCTCCTTCAAAACGCCAAGCGCGTGAAGATATCACGAACGGTGCGATTTCCATCAACGGCGAGAAAATCCGCGACCTCGAGTACGTCGTCGATGAAAAAGACCGCCTGGATGACGAATTCGCGATCGTCCGGCGTGGCAAGAAGAAATACCATATGATCCATTTCGTTTAAACCCGAAAGCCGCTTGCACATGCAGGCGGCTTTTTGCGTGCAGGCGAAGGTTTAACGCTCCCTCGACGGGGAAAGACAATCACTAGGCACATCAACAGGATTCTAAACCATTAAAAGGAGGACGAAGAACATGTCACGAGTTGTCGGATCTTACGGTACGGAAATGGAAGCGGTGGAAGTGATAGAAGATCTTCAGCGGCAAGGCTACCGCGACGAAGACATTTCGGTTCTCAGCAAAGATAAAAGAGACGTGGAGCATATAACCGAAGAAACCGGTACACAAGCCGGCGAAGGAGCAGCAGCCGGCGCGGCTACTGGCGGCGCGCTCGGCGGTCTCGGCGGCGTTTTGGCGGGGCTTGGGGCGCTGGCGATTCCGGGCATCGGGCCGATCGTAGCAGCCGGACCGATCGCAGCCGGTTTAGCAGGAGCAGCAGCGGGAGCAGGCGTCGGCGGGATAGCTGGCGCCTTGATCGGTCTCGGCGTCCCGGAAGACGAAGCCAAAAGCTATGAAGCCCAGTTCAAGGAAGGGCGGATACTCGTACTAGTGGAAGACGATGAAGCGAAACAGCCCGACCGCAATGATGTGGACCGGTTTACAGAAAATGATGATCCGTTGATCGACACGGAACGCTCAACAAATATTCGCGGTGATGCCGGGCCGGGGCGCGACCGGCTGTAAAGTTGGATAGACGAAAAAGCCCCGCGGCGCTGTTATGCGCCGCGGGGGTTTTAAGGTTTTGGATTTATAGATGCGATTGTTTTTCTTTAATGAAGGAAGGGAGCGGGAAATCCTCGAATGCTTGTGGATGGACCAGTTTGCCGAGCTTGATGGCCCCTTCGATCAGCCTAGGGGACGGGCGGCAAAACAAAGCCTCTTCCATGACATGGATCTGTTCGATCGCTTTCATCGACTGCCAATCGGGGCGTTTCAAGACAAGTTCCGGTTTGACTTTCGAGGTCATGATGCCGACCCAAGCAAGAAGGATAAAATCTGGCTCGCGTTGTCTCACGGCTTCCCAGTCTGTTTGGATGTTCGCAGTTTCCTCATCTTCGAAACAATTGCGGGCGCCCACCAGCCGGCTGATTTCGCTGAGCCAGTTGACGCCTCCTGGGGTGAACACAGGTTTTGGCCACCATTCCCAGTACAGGGACGGGGAGGAAGTGGCGCTGTCGCCGCGTTTTTTCAGTTCCGCGATCGCTGCGTCATATTCCGCGAGAACAGGCGAGCTGTCAAAATGGATCGCTTCGGCCACCGTCTCCAGATCGTGGCGGATATCCGCAAGCGATTGCGGGTCCAGGATGAGGTGCGGGATCTTGCGTTTTTCGAGCTCTTCGATATTTTTCTCCATGCCGGGCACGCTGAGTGATGCCAGTACAAGGTCCGGTGCGAGGGTTTCGACTTCATCCATGCGTATGGACAGATCCGGTCCGAGACGCGGAAGCTGTTCGATGCTCTTCGGCCAGTCGGAATAATCATCGACGCCGACCAGCAAATGATCGGCATTCAAAAGCGAGCAGTTCGGTATTACTTGGGCAAATGGATACGATTCGCATAAAGACGCCTCCTTTATGGATTCAGTTTAGCACAGCTCGAGAAAGGAATCGACGAAACCAGGGGAACCTGGCATTTTTCAAACGAAAGGCTGAAAAGATACTCGCGAAATAAACGCCATAGAAAAAACCCTCCAGGCGAACCTGGAGGGTTTTCGTCAATCGATTAACGTGAGTAGAACTCAACGATCAATTGTTCGTTGATTTCAGCAGACAATTCGCTGCGCTCTGGGAGACGGACGAATGTGCCTTCTTTTTTGTCAGCGTCGATTGAAACGTATTCTGGAACGAAGCTGTTTACTTCGATCGCTTCGTTCACAACATCAAGGTTGTTGGACTTTTCGCGGAAAGCGATTGTTTGTCCTGGTTTTACAGCGTAAGACGGGATGTCTACGCGTTTGCCATCAACAAGGATGTGGCCGTGGTTTACCAATTGGCGAGCTTGGCGGCGAGTGCGCGCAAGGCCGAGGCGGTAAACGACGTTGTCAAGGCGTGCTTCAAGCAAGATCATGAAGTTCTCGCCGTGTTTGCCTTCCATTTTACCAGCTTTGTTGAACAAAGTTTTGAACTGGCGTTCGTTAACTCCGTACATGAAGCGTAGTTTTTGTTTTTCTTGCAATTGCAAACCGTATTCAGAAACTTTACGGCGTTGGTTAGCACCGTGTTGACCTGGTGCGTAAGGGCGTTTTTCGAGTTCTTTACCTGTGCCGCTCAAAGAAATTCCAAGGCGACGTGACAGTTTCCATGCTGGACCTGTATAACGAGACATAGTGAGTCTCCTCCTCTAATTTGGTTTTTAGAGTAAAATAAAAACCAGATGTATTCATGCTGCAAGCCATTTTGTTTTCATGTACCTTCGCTCAGCAGCCAAGAGTTACGCGATACACCTCTGGGCAGATGAAAGCATTACGCTTTTCTGCACAAGGAACAAAATGGGCAAACCCGCACATACAACTGCTGCGATTATTTTACACAAAGGCTAGTATAACCGATATGAACTACGGCAGTCAATGGATAATGGGCAAGAAGCGCAGAAATGGCGCTTTCTTTTTTTGCGTCCTCAGAGTAAAATGGAGATAGTTGTAAATGTAAGCGCTTTCTATTTATAGCGAGGGGTGTATGGATGATGAAACAAAAGAAGAAGTTTGAAACGGCCGTAATCCATGAGGGCTATGACAGTTCTGTGCATCATGACAGTTTGGCTACGCCGCTTTATCAAACGTCTACGTATTCGTTCGCGAATGCAGAACAAGGAGAAGCCCGTTTTGCTGGGGAACAGGACGGAAATATTTATTCGCGCCTCGGCAATCCGACAGTGCGCGTCTTGGAACAGCGCATGGCGGAAATCGAAGGAGGGGGAGGCGCGCTGGCATTTGGGTCGGGGATGGCTGCCGTCAGTGCGATCCTTGTCCATTTGACGAAAGCAGGCGACCATGTGCTGTGTTCACGTGGGATTTACGGTTGCACATTCGGCTTATTGGAAATCATGGAAGAAAAGTACGGCATTACGCATTCGCTCATTGCGATGACGACACAACAGCAAATTGAGCAGGAGATCCGGCCGGAGACAAAAGTGATCTACGTCGAAACGCCGATCAACCCGACCATGGAACTGGTCAATTTGCGCGCGGTTGAAGCGGCCGCCAGAAAACATGGCTTGCGGGTGGTGGTCGATAATACCTTCAGTTCGCCGTATTTGCAAAATCCGCTCGAGTTCGGCGCTGATTTTGTGCTCCATAGCGCGACCAAGTATTTAAACGGCCACGGCGATGTCATCGGCGGGGTACTCGTCGGGGCGGATGCGGATGAGATGCAATTGATCCGCATGACCGTCCAAAAAGATTTCGGGGGCATCATGTCGCCATTCGATGCCTGGCTATTGATCCGTGGATTGAAGACTTTGCATGTGCGGATGGACCGCCATATCGACAATGCGGAAAAGATCGTTTCGTTTCTCCATGGCGAACAGGCGGTCAAGCGCATCTTGTATCCATTTGATGCGGGGCACCCGCAAATGTCGATTGCCAAAGACCAGATGCGCCGCGGCGGCGGATTGATCTCGTTCGAGCTAGAAGGCGGAAAACAGGCGCAGGAATTTCTGAATGCCCTGTCGCTCATCAAGATTGCCGTAAGCCTTGGGGATGCCGAAACTTTAATCCAGCATCCGGCAACGATGACCCACGCGGTCGTACCTCCGGAAGAGCGGAAAGGATGGGCATTAGCGATTCACTTGTGCGCTTGTCGGTCGGGCTTGAGAACGTCGAGGATTTAATGGCCGATCTTGAGCAGGCTTTCGCGCAAATCAAATCCAATTTGCAGGAAATCTAAAAAAGATCCCGGCAGACAATCTGCCGGGATCTTTCATGCGTTTAGATGTGCTTCAATAATGTTTCTGCAAACTTTTCAAGTCCAATGCGATCTTCTTCCGTAAAACGGGCAAGTTCCGGGCTATCGATGTCGAGCACGCCGTAAGCTTCACCGTCTTTGAATAGTGGGACCACGATTTCCGAACGGGAAGCTGCGTCGCAGGCGATATGGCCAGGGAAAGCATGGACATCATCAATGAGCATTGTTTCGTTTTTGTCGATGGCCGTACCGCATACCCCTTTTCCGACCGGGATGCGGACACAAGCCGGCATTCCCTGGAATGGGCCGAGGACAAGCTCGCCCTCTTCCATCAAATAAAATCCGACCCAATTGATGCGGTCGAGGAATTGGCCAAGCAATGCGGAAGCGTTCGATAAATTGGCGATGCGGTTCGGCTCGCCTGCAAGCAGGGCGTCCAATTGTTTGTTGAGCAGATTGTATTGTTCTTCGCGTGTGCCGCTATAAGTAGATGTAGCAAACATGGAATCATCTCATTTCTAAAAGTTTCTATTTAATAGTGTTCAGTATAAAAGCGATCTGCGTATTTGTGCAAGCCTTCAGCACTATGGGCATCAGATCCGAAGACGAGCGGGATGCCGAGTTCTCGTGCATAGGCGATATAAGGCTCCGGCGGATAGAATTCCAGGCAGCCTGGTTTTGACAGCCCTGCGGAATTGACGTCCAGTTCGTAGCCGTGTTGTTTGATCATTCTGAGGATCTTGCGGATGCGGGCATCGTCATCGATCTGTTCCTGATGGACGTGCTGGAATTTATGGCATAAAGTCGGGTGTCCGATGCGTTTCGGTTTATAGGGGCCGAGGTCCGCCAATATGGAAGCTTCGACCGTATCATAATAGAGATCATAGACGGCCTGCACCGAACCCATGTCTTTCGCAACTTCCATAAACACTTCCGGGCTAAAATCCGAACAGATCCAGCGGTCCTGATAGCGCAGGAAATGGACCGACAGAATGGCGTCTTCCAGTTTTGGCCCGGCTTGTTCGAGCAATTGAGCTGTCTGTTTTTCGAAGCCTTGGATAAAATCCACTTCCAAGCCGCTGCGGATCCGCATGTCCGGAGCTTGCGCTTTCGCATCATCGAGCGCCTCGAAATAAGTGTTCAATTCGCCCAGCTCCATGCCGCTGTCTTGATCGGGCGTCGTATCTGTAAAGCCGGCAGGCAGAGGGGCATGCTCGGTAAAACTGATATCTGAGAATCCATTTTTTTCCGCTTTTTCGATATAAGCATGGAACGGGTCGTTTGTTCCGTGGGGGCAGAAGGGGGTGTGGATATGGCCATCGCGTTTATTCATAAAGTTCACCATCTTTTCAATTTGATAAAATTATTCCCTGTTTTCTTCTAATTTGGCAAACAAAAGAGTAGAATACATGTTAAAATAAAAGAATCATTAAACATACTTATGTAACCGGTAATGTATTTGGAACAGGGGGCTAAATGACTTATGATGGAGTATATCATCATTGCGGTCATCATTCTATTGGCGCTGCTTATCATCGGCATGGTGTTTCGAAAAAAACACAATGCGGAAATCGAGCGTCTGGAACAACTGAAACTGCAACTAAAAGAGAAACCAATTATGGAAGAACTTACTAAAGTGAAACAATTAAACTTGAATGGCCAGACAGAAGAAATGTTCGAGCGCTGGCGCAATAAATGGGACGAAATCATGGATGTCGATATCCCGAAAATAGACGCAACACTCTATGACGCAGAAGAATCGATCAAACGTTTTAATTTCCCGAAAGCTTCCAAACTCGAAAAACAAGCCGAAGTGAAAATAGATGATGCCGACCGGCAAATCGCGGTCATTTTCGCGGAACTGGACGAGTTGATCGGCAGTGAAGAGAAGAACCGCAGCGAAATGGATCTAATCCAGGATAAATACGTTCGCGCCCGCAAAAACTTGCTCGCGCATAAGTCTTCGTACGGCGCGGCTGCCGGGCCGCTTGAGAAGCGCTTGGAATCATTTGTCCAACGCTTCGAGGAATACGACCAGTTGACGGAAGAAGGCAATTACTTAAGAGCACGGGAGACGGTCATCAATTTGTCGGCTGACAGCGCACAAGCCTTTATGCTGGTAGACGATATCCCGATGATGCTGACGGAAATCGATGAGAAGATTCCGCAGGATTTGACTCAACTGCGCCAAGGCAAACAAGAGATGGAAGAGCAGTCGTATTACCTCAACCATCTTGGGTTGACCGAGAAAATCGAAGAAATCGAGCAAGAGCTGGCTGTCTTGAAAAAACAACTGGAAACTTTAGAAGTAACCGATAGCAAAAACCAAGTCGACGAAATTAAAGACCGGATCGACGCCATGTACGACCTGCTTGAAAAAGAAGTGGCGGCAAAACATTATATCGACCAGCATTTGATGGACACAGAGCGCCACCTGCAAGTGGTTGCGCGCGATACCCAGGAACTGGAAGAAGAAAGCCGTTATGTGCAGCACAGCTATAAAATCACGGTCCAAGAAGCGGCAATTCCGAAGACTTGCTTAGAGAAAGTCGAACAGCTTGCAAAGCGCTTTGAATTATTGGCGAACCGCTTGGAAGAAGACCAATCCGCCTATTCGAGCCTTCAGGACGAATTGATGCACATCCGTGAAGATTTGACGATCGTCGATTCCACACAGATGGACTTCACCGATGCATTGAAAAACCTGCGTGTTGAGGAAAACAAAGCCCGTATTCATGTAGAAGAATTGAGGCGCCGCCTTCAGGAAACGGACCGCATGCTGCATAAAGCGAACATCCCGGGCATTCCGGAAGACATGGATGTCCGCCTCGAGGAAGCAGAAGAGCATTTGTTTGTTGCGATGCGCGCGCTTCGCGAAGTGCCCCTTAATATGAAGCTAGTCGATAATTACATGGAGCAAGCAGAAACTAGCATTACGGATGTGGAGATCAAAGCGAAAGAAATGGTCGAAAACGTCTTGCTGGTGGAACGCATTATCCAGTACGGAAACCGTTACCGGAAGACGAATCCACAGCTTCACGCCCATCTTTTGGAAGCGGAAGAATCGTTCCGCCAAATGCGCTATACGAAAGCGCTCGAAGAAGCGGCGACGGCTGTCGAGAATTTCGAACCCGGTTCGATGAAACGCATTGAAGTGCTCGTAAAAGATAAGGACTAAGAAAATAACGAAACCACCAGCAGATAAGCTGGTGGTTTTCTTTTCGGAGGGATTGCAAATGATTTATTTGGATAATAGCGCAACGACCGAACCCGACCCGCAAGTGCTCGAAACCTATGTAAAGGCGAGCAGCCGCTATTTCGCGAATCCGGCATCGCTTCATCGCTTGGGAAACCAAGCGGAAGACTTGCTCGAGTCGGCGCGCAGCCAGATCAAGGGTCTGCTCGGCTATGGGCGAATAATTTTCACATCCGGCGGCACCGAAGCGAATAACCTGGCGATTCGGGGGGCCGCTCATGCCAATCAAGAAAAAGGCCGGCACATCATCTCGTGCAAAACCGAACCCCCATCGGTTTTGGAACCGTTGAAGCAACTCGAAAAAGAAGGATTTGAAATCACGTTGCTTTCAGTCGATAGAAAAGGCGCGATCGATCTCGCTGACCTGCAGCAGGCGCTTCGGGTAGATACAATTCTCGTCAGCCTGATGCAAGTCAATAATGAAATCGGCACGATCCATCCGCTGGCAGACATTCGGCGCATGCTTAACAACCACCGGGCGCTGTTTCATGTTGACGCCGTGCAAGGCGCCGGTAAACTGCCACTAAGCGAGCAAGAGATGCCCGATTTACTAACCGTCTCTGCACATAAGTTTCATGGGTTGAAGAACAGCGGGGTTTTGGCCGTCCATAAGGCGGAACTCGAACCAATCTTGTTCGGCGGCGGCCAAGAAGGCGGACTTCGCAGTGGCACGGTCTCGGTTCCGAATGCTGCAGCATTGGCAAAAGCATTGCGCCTTGCAACACCAAACCCCGATCATCTAGAATGGAATGCGGAATTGCGCAGCTTTTTCGCTGGATACAAAGACATTTACATCGTCAGCCCATCCGGTGCAGCGCCGCATATCCTGGCTGTGGCGATCGCTGGCATGCGCGGGGAGACTTTAGTCGGTGCCTTGCAGCAAGAAGGCGTCATCGTTTCCACTTCGAGCGCCTGTTCTTCCAAGAATAGGCAGGCAAGCCACGTCATTGAAGCAATCGGCTTGCCGCGCGAATACCGTGACGGCACAATCCGCATCAGCTTTGGCGCTATGACCACCCATGAAGACATCAGCGAATTGAAGAAACGTTTCCATAAAGCGCATCAATTGATCAAAGGAGTCGAACAATCATGAAAACCAATCAAATACTTATCCGCTACGGCGAGCTGTCGACAAAAGGCCGCAACCGGAAAGCGTTCATCTCACGGCTCCGCAATAATATACAGACTTTGTTCGCAGGCACGCCGACATTGCGCATCAAAGCAGAACGCGACCGGATGTTCTTATTCTGCGACGATGAACAAGGCATGGAAGATATTTTGTCTCGCTTGCCTTACGTATTCGGCATCCAGTCATTCAGCCCTGTGACACAGACTAGCCTAGAATTGGATGAGATGAAGCATACCGCTTTGTCGATTGTCAGTAAGATGGACACTGCGGACAAGAGCTTTAAAGTTTCCGTCAAAAGGCCGAATAAGGAATTTCCCTACGAAAAGCCGGAGATCATGCGCACGATCGGGGGTTATGTACTCGGCAATACGCCCGAACTGACAGTCGCGATGAAAAATCCGGACATCGATTTGAATGTCGAAATCCGCCAAGACGCCGCTTATATGATGGCTGAAACGATCCAAGGCGCAGCCGGCTTGCCAATCGGCGCAGGCGGCAGGGCGCTATTGATGCTGTCAGGCGGCATTGACAGCCCCGTTGCCGGCTATCATATGCTGAAGCGCGGGGTAAGGCTTGAACTGATCCATTTCTTCAGCCCGCCGTTTACGACAGAACGCGCAAAAGAGAAAGTGCTCGATCTCGCGGAGAAATTGAGCGGCTTCGGATCCCCTGTCACTTTGCATATCATCCCGTTCACCGAAATCCAGCAGGAAGTCCATAAACAGGTGCCGGATAATATCACGATGACGTCCACGCGGCGCATGATGATGCGCATAGCGGATGCCGTGCGCGCAAAAACGGACGCCAAAGCAATCATCACCGGTGAAAGCCTCGGCCAAGTCGCCAGCCAGACGCTTGAAAGCCTTCAGGCGATCAACGCCGTGACGACGACGCCGATTTTGCGCCCCTTGATCGCACAGGACAAACTCGAAATCATCGAAACGGCACAAGCGATCGGCACATACGATATTTCCATCCGGCCATATGAGGATTGCTGCACGATCTTCACGCCAGCCAACCCGAAAACGAAACCGAAAACGGATAAAGTAGAGCATTATGAAAGCTTTGTCTCGTTCGACGAAATGATCGAACAAGCGGTAGCAGAACGCGAGATCATCGAATTCCCGAGAAAGAAACAACAGCGCTTCGAAGACTTGCTGTAATCCGATTTAGCAGAAAAGCCCGGCTAAGAACAAGCATCCTGTTCTTGGCCGGGCTTTGTTATGAGAAGAATTCGTTATTCTATTAGAACAATCGCACGAAATATTGATATTGGTTTTAGAAGGAAATCAATGGAGTCAAAAAATTAAGGAGAAAATCAATCGAATTGGAGCTCGCTTTATTTTAAATAATTATTTTGAATAATTAAATATTCATTGTATAATAATATAAGAATAATATTAGTTCATTGGCAAAGGGAGATTGGAATGAAACGCGAACAATTGCTGGCACCTGAAAGCTATAATTTGGTGGAAGAATTCGAACGTTTTGCGACAGGGGATGGGCGCAAAGCGATCATTTGGGAAAATGACCAAGGGGAAAAGAAAGAACTTACATATGACGAATTGATCCAACAAGCGAACCGTGCAGCGAACAGCTTCGAAGCGGCAGGCTTGAAAAAAGGCGATGTCGTATTGGTCATGGTGCCTCGCCTTATCGAAGCCTATGTAGTTTACACTGGGGCATTGAAAGCAGGGCTCGTTGTCATTCCAAGTTCTGAAATGTTGCGGGCGAAAGACATCTCTTACCGCCTGAACCATAGCGAGGCCAAAGCGGTCATCGCGTATGAACCGTTTCTGGGCCAATTCGAGGGAGTCGCAGAAATGGATGGGCTGACGAATTTCGTCATCGGCCAAGGATCGGATTCCTGGATTTCATTGACAGACGAAATGGCTTCAGCCTCTGACCGTTACGATGCGGCACCGACCAAGAATGACGATATGGCGTTTCTTTCTTACACATCGGGGACGACGGGCAATCCAAAAGGCGTCGTCCATAGCCATGGCTGGGCTTACGCACATTTGCGCACCTCTGCAGAGCATTGGCTTGGGGCAAAAACAGGGGATCTGGTCTGGGCGACGGCGAGCCCGGGCTGGCAGAAATGGATCTGGAGCCCGTTCCTCGCGACGCTTGGAAGCGGCGCGACGGCATTTGTCTACAACGGCAAATTCGACCCAGCAGTTTACTTGGAGTTGCTGGAACGGCGGAAAATCAATGTGCTATGCTGCACGCCGACAGAATACCGCCTGATGGCGAAGCAGAAAGTTTTGGCGAAATACGATTTAAGCGCGCTCCACAGTGCCGTCTCGGCCGGTGAGCCATTGAATGCCGAAGTGATCGATGTGTTCCGGAAGCATTTCGAGTTGGATGTGCGCGACGGCTATGGGCAGACCGAAAACACATTGCTTGTCGGCACGATGAAAGGCACAGAGGGGCGCACAGGCTCGATGGGCAAACCGACGCCGGGCAACCGGGTGGAAATCATCGACGACAACGGCGAGCCTTGTGCCGTTGGAGAAGTCGGGGACATCGCTGTGCACGTCGAGACGCCGGCGCTGTTCAAGGAATATTTCAAAGACGCCGAGCGGACGCAAATGCAGTTCCGCGGTGATTATTATGTAACGGGCGACAAAGCGTCGAAAGACGAAGACGGCTTTTTCTGGTTTGAAGGGCGCGGCGATGACATCATCATTTCCTCAGGCTACACGATCGGGCCGTTCGAAGTGGAAGATGCACTCGTCAAGCATCCCGCCGTACAGGAATGCGCCGTCGTCGGTTCGCCGGATGAAATCCGCGGGACGATCGTGAAAGCATTCGTCGTCTTGACTCAAGGACATGATGGCGGAGAAGAGCTTATCAAGGAACTCCAGAACCATGTCAAGGAATTGACGGCGCCGTATAAATATCCGCGCGCAGTCGAGTTCCGCACCGAATTACCGAAAACCGCATCCGGCAAAATCCGCCGCGTCGAACTGCGGCAAGCCGAAAACGCAAAAAAATAATAATTTAGCCAAAAGCCTCCGCTTATACCGGGGGCTTTTGCTGTATTTACTTTCCAATAGGGCAGGCATATAATGGGTCTATTATTTCGTGAATAAAATATTTTAAGAATGGTGCGCGATGCGAAGATGACTGATGAGAAAAAGGAACATTGTTGACGATTTTAACTTACACGATTTGGGGATTTCTCCCGATATTCTGGAAGCAAGTCGACCATGTGCCCGCTGATGAATTATTGGCTGGCCGTATTTTTGGGCGTTTTGGCTGACGCTTGGCTTTATTGTGCTGACAGGGGCAGCAAGCAGTTTATGGATGATGTAAAGTCTTTGTGGAAATCGAAGAAAACCTTCTTCCTGCTCATGCTCGCTTCGTTTCTGATTTCGGCCAACTGGTTTTTCTATATATGCCGTGACCAACGACCGGATCGTCGAAACGAGCCTCGGCTATTACATCAATCCGCTGATCTCCGTGCTGCTCGGCTCGTTCTTTTAAAGGAAAAGCTGTCGCCGGCCGTAAAATTGCGTTTGTACTTGCCGCAATCGGCGTCTCGGTCATCACGATTTCCTATGGGACGCTGCCTTGGCTGGCGCTTGGCATGGCATTCAGCTTTGCGTTCTACGGATTGATCAAGAAGACCATTCAATTGAATGCGTTGAGGGCCTTGCGATCGAGACACTGTTCGTGCCGCCGTTTGCGACGGCCTATTACGTCTATTTGTTTTCGATCGACCGTGCGGCATTTCTGCATAGCGGCGTGTCGACCGACCTGCTCGTCATCCTCAGTGGTTTCCTGACTGCTTTGCCGCTATTGCTATTCGCCATGGGCGCGCCGCTGATTCCTTTGTATATGATCGGCTTCCTTCAATACATTGCCCCGAGCTTGATGCTGCTGATCGGCGTCTTTCTGTACGGGGAGCAGTTCGGCTTGGTCTCGGTCATTTCCTTCTCGTTTATCTGGAGTGCCTTGATCCTGTTCACCGGCTCAAAAATCATGGAAGCGAGGCGGACGAGAAAGAACCGCCATTTAGTTGGTGCCGAATTTAGCAGAAAGTGAAACATTTTGAATGCTACAGCGTATAGTTAAATGGAATACTTAAGGAGGGAACTGAAACATGATGAACACAAAACGATGGATTGCCTTACTGGCCGCTGCTGCCTTGCTGGTGATATCTCTAGTCATTAACTCGGCCTTTTCAGTGCTGCAGTCGGATTTCACTTCAGGATTTGACGATTGGACAGGCATGGAACAAACGGCTTTAGGCGAACAAGTGGTTGAGTCAGGCGATGCTTCCAACCGGATTGCCGTGTTGAACGTGGACGGGGCGATCCAGGATACAGGGGAAGCTTCCGTTTTTGCCGCTGCCGGCTATAACCATGATTTGTTCATGGAGCAATTGCAAGCTGTTAAGGAAGACAGCAGCGTCAAAGGCGTTGTCTTGAAAGTCAATTCACCGGGTGGAGGCGTCGTTGAGTCTGCACAGATTCACGACAAGATTACGGAAATCCAGGAAGAAACCGGCAAGCCGCTTTACGTTTCGATGGGCGCTATGGCTGCCTCAGGCGGTTATTATATTGCCGCACCGGCTGAAAAAATCTTCGTCAGCGAAGAAACTTTGACGGGATCGATCGGCGTAATCATGCAAAGCGTCAATTACGGTGAACTTGCCGAACGCTACGGCGTGGATTTCGTCACCATTAAATCGGGGCCTTACAAAGATATCATGAGCCCGACGCGTGAAATGACGGATGATGAACGGGCGCTCCTGCAGGATATGCTCGACAGTTCCTATGAGGAATTCGTAGATGTCATCGAAGAAGGCCGCGATATGACCGAAGCGGAAGTGAAAGAATACGCGGACGGGCGCATCATGAACGGCCGCCAAGCTGTTGAAGCGAACCTCGCGGACGATTTCGGCTTTGAAGAAGATGTCATCCAGGCGATGCGTGATGATTTCGATCTAGCTGATGGCGAAGTCTTTGAGTACGGTGCCGGCGATGACTGGTCTTCACTCTTCGCGATGAAGGCTGGCTCACTTTTCGGCATGGACATGGAAACGAAGTTCATCTCAGATATGCTGTCCCAAAACAGCGGTCCGCGCATGATGTATCTATACGGTGAAAACTAAGGAGGTGGAGAAGCATGACTGATCACGTCAATAATGATGCGGCGGAGCGAGCGGCTGCAACTCCGCCGGTCCGGCCGGAAAACGATAGAATCCTTTTTTATGAACGCAAGCCGGCTGGTTTCTGGATGCGCTTCTGGGCGTATTTGATCGATATCCTGGTCATTTCGGCAGTTTCGTCTATTTTGATCCGCCCGCTGTTTGCGCTCTTCGGGTGGGACACGTCTGAAACGTCATGGTACGCGCCTTATGCGATCTTGACAGCGATTGTCTTTTACGGCTATTTTGTACTGATGACCAAATTTTTCGCGCAGACGGTCGGCAAGATGATTTTCGGCCTGCGCGTCGTTTCCCTGAAAACGGATCGTTTATCATGGTCCACTTTATTGTTCCGCGAATGGATCGGCCGCTTTATTTCGGTAACGATCTTGCCTTTGTACTGGATTGTCGGCTTTACGCCGTTGAAGCAAGGCGTGCATGATTTCATCGCAGATACGACCGTTGTCCACGAGGATTCTTACCGGAAACAGCAGATGGCAAGAAAACGGCTGGAAGGGTCTCAGTTGCAAGAGAGTGAAAGCATTTAGTATGATAGGGATAATCTGAAAGGGAGGCGTTGCAATTTGGTACAAATCACATTCAAGCAAAACCCTGTAACATTGCCAGGCAATGAAGTGAAAGTAGGCGATGCGGCACCGGATTTCACGGTGCTATCGAACAGCCTGGAACCGAAGACACTTAGCGATTTCAAAGGCAAAGTGCTGTTGATCAGTGTCGTCCCGTCGCTAGATACAGGAGTATGTTCCGATCAGACGAAACGATTCAGCGATGAAGCGGCATCATTGGGTGACGAGGTCGAAGTATTGACGGTTTCCTGCGACCTGCCATTCGCGCAGAAACGCTGGACGGAGATCAATGGCGTAGATTCGATCACGACATTGTCCGACCACCGCGACCTTTCCTTCGGCGAAGCATACGGACTGACGATGCAGGAGCTGCGTTTATTGGCACGTTCCATCTTCGTTGTCGACAAAGACGGAAAAGTGACGTATGTGGAATATGTAGCAGAAGGCACCGATCACCCTGATTACGACAAAGCACTCGAAGCAGTCAAAGAACTAACAAACTAATACCAGGAAACCCACTCTTGCCGAGTGGGTTTCCTTATTGAGGACGGAGATTTATGAATTCATCGATGGAAAGCATTTTTACGGCGATTGACAATGAAACGGTATCGATCCAAAAACAGGAAGAAACTTCCTATTTAGAAAGTTTGCTCACGACGACCGAGCGCTGGCTGGATGGGCAATTGAGTATCGCAGAAGGCGCAACGAAAGAAGATATGCGAAAAGCGATTCAGTTGTCGATTTTGAAAGGCATGAAAGAGCATGTCCAGCCCCATCACCAGATGACGCCGGATGCTCTCGGGCTGTTGATCGGTTATCTGGTGGAGCTATTCGTCAAGGAACAACAAGCGACTGTGCTGGACCCAGCTGCGGGCACGGGCAATCTGCTGTTTACGGTGATGAATTATTTGGATGGCCGCATGAGCGGGACAGCTGTCGAACTGGATGACCTGTTGATCCGCCTTGCTTCGAATATCGGCAATTTGATCGAGCAGCCAGTGACCTTTTATTTGCAGGATGCCCTGCAGCCGCTGCTGATCGATCCGGTCGATTGCGTCGTTTCCGATTTGCCGGTCGGTTATTACCCGGACGAAGCAACTGCCTCGAATTATGAATTGAAAGCGGAAGAAGGCATGTCCTACGCCCATCATCTGTTCATCGAGCAATCCTTGAAGCATACAAAAGAAGGCGGCTATTTGTTCTTTGTCATACCAAGGAATATTTTCGAATCTCCGCTTGCCGGGCAATTGCACAGTTTCCTGAAACAGCAGGCGCATATCCAGGCTGTGATGGAGCTGCCGGAGAACATCTTCAAAAATGCCCAGCACGCTAAGGCCGTGTTGGTTTTGCAGAAGAAAAAGGATGGCCTAAAAGCACCGAAAGAAGTGCTTCTTGCGCGTGTCCCGAATATGTCGAAGCCGGAGACGATGGCGAAGTTCTTCACGCAAGTCAATGGATGGTTCAAAGAAAACAAATCATGACACAAGCCGGCCCTATCCGGATAGGGCTGGTTTTTTCGTTTCTGGAAAAAGGCAGGAACTTTCAAGCAAACGGCGAATAGCGTAAAGAGACGAGAGAACGATCAGCTTGAAAGGAGTGGGAGTATGTATCAGCACATCTTATTGGCCGTCGACGGGTCGGAAAACTCGATACGTGCAGCCAAGGAAGCGACAAAAATTGCAGGATTGGTCGATGGAGCGGAAGTGACGGTCGTCTATGTTTCCGATTATAAGGAAGATGAGAATGAAGTGATCCACGACGCGTCGGCGATGGAATTCGATTTGGCCAGGCGGAAAAAAATCCAGCCCGTTACTGAGATGTTGGACCGGGAAAAAATATTCTACCAAATTGAAGTGCTGCATGGCATTCCTGGCCCTGCCATCGTCAAGATGACCAAGGAAAAGGCATACGATCTTGTTGTTATCGGCAGCCGGGGGTTGTCACCGATCCGCGAAGTGATGCTTGGCAGCGTCAGCCATAAAGTCGTCAATCATGCAGAATGCCCGGTCCTGGTGGTCAGGTAAAAACAGTCCCGCGCGACTCGTTGATTTGGTATACTTAATGCATCTGTCGGTGCCTAGAGCATCGTGAATTATGGGAGATGAGAAGATAGATGATGGAGTTGCCGAATTGCCCTAAATGCGGTTCTGAGTATACGTACGAAGATGCGGGAATGGCGGTCTGCCCGGAATGTGCACACGAATGGAACCCGGCTGAACAAGCGCAAGAAGAAGCGGTGCGGGATGCCGTTGGAAACATTTTGCAAGACGGTGACGCTGTTACGGTCATCAAGGATTTGAAAGTGAAAGGCAGTTCCAATACCTTGAAAATCGGCACGAAAGTCAAAAGCATCCGGCTCGTGGACGGAGACCATAATATCGATTGCAAGATCGATGGATTCGGTGCGATGCAGCTGAAATCGGAATTTGTGAAAAAAGCCTGATCTTTTAAGTTTTGAACGCAATAAAATAAAAACCGGCCATTCCCCAAATATTGCGGGAATGGCCGGTTTTTTATTGCTATTTACACGCCGCGCTTATTGCCCCATAACAGTGTATGGAGCTGTGGCAGCACTTTAGCGTCATTGAGAGGGGCGGAAACCAAATGCCTGTCGATCAGCCATTGATAGCGCCGGAGCAGATGCTGGACCAGCTTGTCGTCTTCGGTCGTCTGCGTGTCGTCATTTCCGACTTGCAAAAAGAACGGGAATAACGGATAACGCAGGTGCAGCTGTTCCGCGAAAAAGAAATCGGTTTCGTCGAAAACGACAACTTTCAGGCTGGCTTGAGCCGAGGATAGCTTGCCGAGCATCGCATCCAGCTTGGAGTAGTCCAAAATCATGCCCGAACTCGGGGGCTTCGGAGAGACGGTGACTTCATCGATTTCCGAGAGCCAGTCCTGCCAGATGCTGCCTTGCGTTTCGACAGCTGTGCGCCAGCCGTTCTCTTGGCACAATGCGACCAGTTCCGCGATGCCTTTATGAAGTGCCGGGTTGCCTCCTGAAATGGTGACATGTGAAAAGGCGTCTTTTCCGAGCTCCTCAAGCTGCTCGGCAATTTCCTCTGCGGTCAACATGACGCTTTTTCCGGTACCGTCCCAAGTGAACTTGGAATCGCACCATGAACAAGAATAATCGCAGCCGGCGGTCCGGACAAACATCGTCTTCTGGCCCATGACCATGCCTTCGCCTTGTATTGTCGGGCCGAATACTTCCATTACAGGGATTTTCATGAAGACACCTCTTTCGGCCGGTAGATGACATAGCTTGTCGGGGTTTCCCGGACGATGACTTGTACGCAAGCCGGCTGGTTGTCCGAATGGTCGAGTGTGTCCTGGATCAGCTTGTGCACTTGCTGTGCCAGCTGTTCAGTCGTCGGAAAGGTATCTGTGAATTCCGGGTGGTCATTCAACACGCTATGGTCGTAGCGTTTATGGATCAAGTCTTTCAATTGTTTAAAGTCGATAAGAAAGCCGGTGCTGTTCAATTGGTCGCCAGCAATCGTTATATTCAAATGATAGGTGTGGCCATGCATTTTTGCGCATTTGCCGGCTTCATCGGCAGGAATATAATGCGCAGCGGAAAAATGCATGTCTTTATTCAATTCAAAGCTATAGGGATGCGGGACGGAAGGGTAGAATTGCTGCATCAAGATTTCGCACCTGCCTTTTGGGCCAAATACGTCTGCAATCCTTCGTTTCGCAGCACACAAGACGGGCATGTGCCGCAGCCTGCTGCCGGAATGCCGTGGTAGCAGGTCAAGGTTTCAGTTTGCACGAAATCGAATGCGCCGAGCTGGTCGGACAATTCCCAGACGCCTGCCTTATCGAGCCACATGAGCGGCGTATGGATGACGAATTGCTTGTCCATCGATAAATTAAGGCTGACATTGAGCGAACGGATAAAGGTATCCCGGCAATCCGGATAACCGCTGAAATCCGTCTCGCTGACTCCGGTCACGAGGTGGCGCGCACCGAATGCATCAGCGTAAATCGCCGCAAAGGACAGGAACAATAGATTGCGCCCGGGAACGAAAGTGGAAGGCGGCCCATCCTTTTGTTCTTCGACTTCGATCGAATCACGCGTCAAGGCATTGGCGGATAATTGGTTGATAAGCCCCATATCGAGCACTTGAAGCGACACGCCGAGCGTCTCGGCAATGCGTTTTGCGTGGTCGATTTCCTGCGAGTGGCGCTGGCCGTAATCGAAAGTGACGGCGAGCACTTCGCTGAATTGTTCCAGCGCCCAAAATAGGCAAGTAGTGCTGTCCTGCCCGCCGCTGAAGACAACGACTGCTTTTTCATTTTTCATTTAAATACAGCTCCTTAGTTTTTTAGAGAGGGAGTTTGCGAACCTCTTTTATGAAACAGTTACCATAATAGCATAATTAGGCAAGTTCCTGTGCTTTTTCAGGTGTAGCAAAATGGTGTCAGGGTATACAGGTGGTAAAAGGGAGGAGTGGCTGCAGATGAAAGCTATAGTCATTGACCAGTACGGAGGAAAAGAGCAATTGAAGGAACGTGAGATGGAAACGCCAGCTATTTCAGCGCATCAAGTGTTGGTGGAAGTTCATGCAACTTCAGTCAACCCGATTGATTGGAAGCTGAGAGAAGGCTATTTGAAAGAAATGCTGCCATGGGAATTCCCGATCATTCTCGGATGGGATGTCGCAGGCGTCGTCAAGGAAGTCGGCGATGAGGTCAGGCATTATCATCCAGGCGACCGGGTTTTTGCGCGTCCTGACACAACGCGGCAAGGAACCTATGCAGAATTTGTCCCGGTAGATGAAAATCTACTGGCGCGCATGCCTGAAAGCATGAGCTTCGAGGAAGGCGCAGCGATTCCGTTGACGGGGCTTACCGCATGGCAATGCCTGGTGGAGATCGGCCATATCAAGAAAGGCGATAGAGTGCTTATCCATGCAGGGGCTGGCGGCGTCGGAAGCATGGCGATCCAAATCGCCAATAGCATCGGCTGCTATGTAGCGACGACCGCGAGCGATAAAAATGATGAACTCGTCACTTCTCTCGGCGCGAACCGCGTCATCGATTACCGTGAAGAGGATTTCTCCGAAGTGCTGGAGGATTTTGATTTTGTATTGGATACGATGGGCGGCGAAACGCTCGAAAAAAGTTACGGCGTATTGAAGCGTGGCGGCAGGCTTGTCAGCATAGCCGGACAGCCTGATGAGGAAAAAGCGGAGAAGCTCGGCATCCACGTCAGCAGTTTCTGGCTCGAGCCGAATGGCCAGCAATTGAAGAAATTGGGCGATTTGTTCGTCAGCGGGGAAGTGAAGCCGGAAGTCGGCCATATCTATCCGTTGACGGAAGAAGGCGTACGGGAAGCGCATGAATTAAGCGAATCCCATCACGCCAGAGGAAAAATCGTCATTAAAGTGAAGCAATAACACATATAAAAGCACGCGGCTTGGATGCCGCGTGCTTTTATATGTGTTATTCAGGTTTTCCGGAACGGTCTTCCGAATAATAATCGTCTGGTGCATCGCTTTGCGCTTCGTCTGTACGGACGACGAGTACGTCGCATTTAGCAGAGCGGACGATGTGTTCTGAAACACTGCCGATGAGGAAACGTTCGACTGCATTCAAACCGGTCGCGCCGCAGACGATCAAGTCGGCTTCGACTCTTTCGGCCAGTTCACGGGGAATCATTGTCTTAGGGGAACCGTAATCGACCACGATATTGACATTTTCAACACCGCCGGCTTCGGCTTCTTTTTTATAATCCCCGAGCAAGTCTTCAGCGAATTTCTGGGCACGGTCAGCAATCGAACGGTCGTATGCTTCGATTGCGGCGAACGAACGGGTATCGATCACGTTTACCAGATTCAGCGTCGCGTGGTTACGTGTTGCGATGCCGATGGACTTTTTGAAAGCCCATTCCGCTTCTTTCGACCCGTCGACGGCTACCATGATTTGATTATACTTTAATGTCATCTGTACATTCCTCCTTTGTCTATACTGTAACTTTCGAGGGATAGGCAAATTGTTCCTTCTTTAAGAATGAAATTTATCGATTTATTTTTCATTCACTATTTCGAAATATCTTTCCTTCTTCTGCCAAACGGGATTATGCCGCGTTTTGACGCATTAAAAATTATCTTTTGAAAAGGCAAATTAATGGAGCAATATCAAACAGAATCTGTTAGAATGGATGTGGTTTCAAATACTGATAGTTTGGTTCATTTTATTATTTCAGACACAATATAATGGAGGGTTTTGTAATGCGTATCGGGGTACCTACAGAAGTTAAGAACAATGAAAACCGTGTGGCAATGACGCCGGCGGGAGTAGTGAACTTGGCACTTTTCGGCCATGAAGTTTTCATCCAATCCGGTGCAGGGCTCGGATCGGGCTTTACGGATGCCGATTATGAAGCAGCTGGCGCAGTAATCGTCGCCGATGCTGACCAGGCGTGGGCGCAGGATATGGTCATGAAAGTAAAAGAGCCGGTAGCTAGCGAGTACAAGCATTTCCGTGAAGGCCAAGTGCTCTTCACTTACTTGCACCTGGCACCTGAAGTGGAATTGACGAATGCTTTACTCGCGTCGAAAGTGACGGGCGTAGCTTATGAAACGGTTCAACTTCCGAATAATTCCTTGCCGCTTCTTACGCCGATGAGCGAAGTGGCCGGCCGCATGTCGACACAGATCGGTGCTCAGTTCCTTGAGAAAATCCACGGTGGCGGGGGCATCCTTCTCGGCGGCATCCCTGGCGTTTCGCGCGGAAAAGTGACGATCGTCGGCGGTGGTGTAGCTGGAACGAACGCTGCAAAAGTGGCGATCGGCATGGGCGCTGATGTAACGATTCTTGACTTGAACCCAGAACGCTTGCGCCAATTGGACGATCTGTTCGGCAAAGATGTGCAAACATTGATTTCAAACCCGCTGAATATCGCCCAATCGGTTGAAAAATCGGATTTGGTCATCGGAGCTGTATTGATTCCGGGAGCGAAAGCACCGAAATTGATCACTGAAGACATGATCAAATCGATGAAGCCAGGTTCAGTCGTTGTCGATATCGCCATAGACCAAGGCGGCATCTTCGAAACGAGCGACCGCATCACCACTCACGATGCGCCGACTTATGTGAAGCATGATGTCGTTCATTACGCTGTTGCAAACATGCCGGGTGCAGTTCCACGCACATCGACGATCGGCTTGACGAATGTAACGGTCCCTTACGCAGTGCAAATCGCCAACAAAGGGCTCAAGCAAGCAGTCCTCGATAACGAAGCATTGAAAAAGGCGTCAACACGATGGACGGCTATGTAACGTATAAAGCCGTGGCCGATGATCAAGGCCTTGAATACAAATCAGTCGACGAACTGCTTCAATAACAATGGAAAGAGCTGTCCCAGGAAAATCCATCATACGGATTTTCGGGACAGCTCTTTTCGGTTGATGATCGTCAATTCTTTTCGGATATTTGGTCAGCACTTCGTAGCCATCTTCAGTGACGACCAGATCGTCTTCGATGCGCACGCCGACTTGATCCGTGACATAAATGCCGGGTTCGATCGTAAATACCATGCCCGCCTCGAGCGGCATATCGTTGCCCCCGTGGATCGACGGAAATTCATGGACAGAAATCCCAAGGCCGTGGCCAAGGCGGTGCGTGAAATATTCCCCGTAGCCTGCGTCTTCGATGGTCTTGCGGGCAATTCCGTCAAGCTCAGCTGCTGTAACGCCAGGACGCACCGCATCAAGTGCCGCTTGTTCTGAGCGCTTGACGATATCATACACTTTTTTCGCTTGTTCGCTCGGTTCGCCAAAAGCCAGTGTACGGGTGATATCCGAGCAATAACCCTCATAAATGACGCCGAGGTCCATTAGCACAAGATCGCCCCGTTCGATTTGGCGTTGCCCTGTTTTGCCATGTGGTGAAGCGGCTTTTGGCCCTGTCAAAACGGTGGTATCGAATGACATGTGGGTGATGCCGCGTTTTTTCAATGCCGTTTCGATTTCGGTCATCAATTCGATTTCGGTCATTCCCTCTTGCATCACGTCGGCTGCCACTTCGATGGCGTAATCCGCAAGTGAGGCAGCATGGCGCAGGATGTCGAGTTCTGCTTCATCTTTGATGACGCGCATGGCATTCATCTGGGCATCGATCGAATGGATTTCGGGCGACTGGAAATAATGGTTGATCGCGTCGTAGCGCTCGACGATCATATGCGCTTTCTCGATGGCGATGCGTTCCATCGGCTGGTTGCGTTTGGCTGCCGTTTCGTATAACACTTGCATCGCGTCTTGCGTATCGGCGTGTCCTGCAATTTCGCCCGTCCATCCGGCAGCTTTCGCATCCGGCGCTTCCATTGCCGGGCAGATGAGGAACGGTTCTGCCTCTGCGAACACCATAACGGCGAGCAGCCGCTCTTTCGGATCGCTATTAAAGCCGGTCAAATAGAAGATATTGTGCGGGTCCGTGATGAGCGCCGCGTCTAGTTGCTGCTGTTTCAAAAATTTTTGCAAGTTAGTCAATTTGTTCATATGTATTCCTCCCCTTCATGTGTAGCATATCAAAAATCAGGGTATAAAACAGCAGAAAGCAATGAGCCAAAACTCTATTGGAGGGATATCATGAAAATCTCATATCACGGCCATTCGGTGGTAAAAATCCACACTGGAGGCAAAACGATCCTCATCGATCCGTTCATTACCGGAAACGAATTGACGGACCTGACGGCAAGCGAAGAAAAGCCGGATGCGATCCTGTTGACGCATGCGCATAATGACCATGTCGGAGATACGGTGGACATCGCAAAATCAAGTGGTGCTGTCGTTGTGGCGCCTGTGGAGCTGGCAAACTACCTTAGCGGACAAGGCTTGGATGCGGTAGGCATGAACCTCGGCGGCGCCAAAGAGTTCGAATTCGGTAAAGTGAAATTCACGAAAGCGTTCCATAGCTCGTCCTATACGACAGAAGACGGTGAAGTCATTTACGGCGGCATGCCGGCTGGGATCCTCTTCGAAGCGGAAGGGAAGACGGTGTATCATGCGGGGGATACAGAAGTGTTCGGGGATATGGAAATCATCGGCAAACGCCATTCGATCGACTTGGCGTTCGTACCGATCGGCGATTTCTTCACGATGGGCCCGGAAGATGCGGCCTATGCAGTGGAGCTGATCAATCCGAAGACGGCGGTGCCGATCCATTACAACACCTTCCCGCCGATCAAGCAGGATCCGGAGCAATTCAAGCAGGCAGTCAAGCAGGCGGAAGTCAAGATCATGGAGCCTGGAGACAGCATCGACTTATAGAAGCCATTGACAGGTAACAAGCATATGAAAGCGGGCGAGGGGAAGAAGCCATTTCCCTTGCCCGTTTTTTATTGCCTCGATTTTGAGGATTCCATTTTCAACGGCGCTTTCAGCGATTGTCGACTTCCATTCGGATTATGATAAACTAAGTGATAAGGATAGCAGAAAGATTGGTGAAATAATGGCAACGAAACACGAACAGATTTTGGACTATATCGAGACTTTGGCTGTGGGGGAGAAAATCTCCGTTCGCCGGATTGCCAAGGAGCTTCAAGTATCAGAAGGTACTGCCTACCGGGCCATTAAAGAAGCGGAAAACAAGCGACTGGTCTCGACGATCGAACGGGTCGGCACCATCCGCATCGAGCGCAAGAAAAAGGAGAATATCGAACGGCTCACGTATGCGGAAATCGTTAAAGTCGTCGACGGCCAAGTGCTCGGCGGGCGTGCGGGGCTCCATAAATCATTGAACAAATTCGTTATCGGGGCGATGCAGCTTGAAGACATGATGCGCTATACGGAAGCGGGCAACCTGCTGATTGTCGGGAACCGCTACAAAGCCCATGAATATGCCTTGCAGGCAGGAGCGGCAGTTCTTGTGACAGGGGGCTTTGATGCCTCTGACCAAGTGAAAAAGCTGGCCGATGAACTGGAATTGCCGGTCATCTCCACCAGCTACGACACCTTCACAGTGGCCACCATGATCAACCGTGCGATTTACGACCAATTGATCAAAAAAGAGATTCTGCTCATTGAAGACATCTTGATCCCGCTGGAAAACACTCATTTCCTGCACGTCAAAGATCCAATCAGCCGCTATAATGAACTGAATAACGAAACGACGCATGGCGGATTTCCAGTCGTCGACAGCAGCGGCAGGCTGGTCGGAATCGTCACCTCACGGGATGTCATCGGCGCGTCAGATACGGAATTGATCGATAAAGTGATGACCAAAGACCCGATCACCGTGTCGCTGCAGACAAGCGTCGCGGCAGCAGGGCACCGGATGATCTGGGAAGGCATCGACTTGCTGCCGATCACTGATAACCACCATAATTTGATGGGCATCATCAGCCGTCAGGACGTATTGAAAGCAATCCAAACAGCCCAGCGCCAGCCGCAGCAAGGCGAGACGATCGACGACATCATCAAAAGCCAATTGAACCAAGTGCAAGAAGACAAGCTCAGCCTGGAATTCCGCGTCACGCCCCAAATGACCAATGCATACGGCTCGCTGTCTTACGGAGCTTATACGATGGTGCTAACAGAAGCGGCGGCCACAGCACTCAAGACGAAAAACCGAAAAGACAGCGTGCTGGAAAACATCACCGTTTATTTCCTGAAACCGGTGCAGCTGGATGCGGCATTGATCATCCGGCCGACAATCCTGGACATCAGCCGCAAATCAGCAAAAGTCGATGTCGAAGTGTTGTACGAACAGCAAGTGATCGGCAAAGCGATGCTGACCTTCCAATTGCTCGACCGCTAATGAGCGCTAGCTTGACAGGATAGGAGCCTCTGGCGTGCAACAAGCGCCCACAAAAAAACAACCTCTCCGCAAGGGAGGGGCTGTTTTATGGGTTCAAGCGGGTTTCTTCGTCGAGAAACGCTTGGTAATGGCGGTTCGCCTTGAAATTATGGACGATCAGCGCCAAGCCAAGAACGATAAAGATGCCGGCAATGATGTAAGTGACGACGGTTTGGAAAACGAACAGCTGGTTGATGCCGAAAAAGGTAATAAAACTGCCGAGCGCAATCTGAGCGCGGCTTGCATACCAGTTTTTGCGCACCGGCAGCCGCGTGCGGATCTGTTTCGTTTTATAGTAAAGATAGAATACAGCAGAAATGATAATCAAAAATACGAATATGAGCATGGGGAACCTCCTGTTATGCAAATCTATTTCCATTGTAATGGGGATGATCAGAAAATGCGAATGGATTTCCCTGTCCACTGGAGGATTGAAGCAATGTATAGTCAAATCATCGACACAATTAAACAATTCGATACGATCATCATCCACCGCCATGTGCGTCCCGACCCGGATGCATATGGATCCCAGATCGGCCTGAAATACATACTGAGCCACAACTACCCGAACAAGCGCGTGCTGGCCGCAGGAGAGCATGATTACACGATGGATTTCCTTGATTTTCCGGATATGGTCGAAGATGCAGATTTCGAAGGGGCATTGGTCATCGTTACGGACACCGCGAATAAGGACCGAATCGACGACCAGCGCTACCATAGCGGGGCGAAATTGGTGAAAATCGACCATCATCCGAACGACGACAATTACGGCGATATTTGCCAAGTGGATACACAGGCGAGTTCCTCTTCCGAAATGATCTATGAATTATTTACATATGGGCAAGCGGAAGAAAACTGGGCCATGCCCGATGCGGGTGCTAGGCTGCTCTATGCAGGAATCATCGGCGATACCGGGCGCTTCCTGTTTCCGAGCACGACTCAGAAAACCTTCGACGTGGCAGGCGAATTGATCAAATATGATTTTGACCGCAACGAGCTCCATAACGGTATGTACGAGATGGACCGCAAATTGCTTCATTTACAAGGCTATATGTACCAAAATTTCCAAATAGATGAAAATGGCGCGGCTTTTGTAAAAATTACACAGGACATTTTGGCGAAATTCGATGTGACTCCGACAGATACGTCTTTGCTGGTCGGTTCGCTCGGAAACGTCAAAGGCATCAAAGCCTGGGTCATTTTAATAGAAGAAGACACTGAAATACGTGTCCGGCTGCGTTCAAAAGGGCCAGTCATCAATACGCTCGCAAAAGAATTCGGCGGCGGCGGGCATCCGATGGCGTCCGGCGCAGTCGCCTATTCCTGGGACGAAGCTGACCGGGTCATCCAGCGCCTGGAGGAAATTTGCGCGAAGGCATAAGGAAAGAAGGTGTTGAAATGGTCTACCCGCATATCGTGACGGCGGCTGATCCGCTGCAAAGTACGATTCGCCTGGAAGAACTGTTTGCAGTTCTCACCGAACAAGGCGCGAGCGCGGCAGCCTTAGTCAATTCCAAATTATACGGCGTCCTGCCATTTTGGGACGCCTGCAAAAAGGCCGGCATCCACGGGGTGCTCGGTCTTTCCGTGCCCGTCGACTTTGACGGTGCCGCATTGCCTGTGGTGCTGTATGCACAGAACAATACCGGCTACCAGATGCTATTGAAGCTGACGAGTGCATTATCGACTCGCGATGTGGAAGCCATCCCACAAAAATGGTTGGCAGCTTATCAGGAAGGCTTATTATGCGTGATTCCCGACAATGCGGTGTGGGTACTGACAGACCGCAGCGAAGCGCTCGGCAGCTTGTCGCGTTTATTCGGGGATCGTTTATATGCCAGTATCGAGCGGCCTGGGGGGAGTGTGCAGGAAACCGAAGAAGCATTTACCGAATTCTGCTCGTCATTCGGACTCCAATTCATGGCGAGCCAGGAATGCCGTTATGTGAAACAAGAAGATGCCTTTGCGTATGAAGTGGCGAGGTCGATCGGAGAAGGGTTCAAGTTAAGCGACCCTGAACGCCCGAAGCCCGAACATTCAGCGGCATTCGTGCCGACGCAAGCACAATTATCAGAGTGGTTTTCAGACCACCCTGAATGGCTGGAACAAAGCAAGGCGCTGCTTATGAACTGTCATGTCACCATTCCGCTCAACCGCCAATTGCTGCCGAAATATCCTGTAAAGGAAGGCAACGACAAAAACGAGCTCATCCGTGCGGTTTGCCTGAAGGGGCTGGAAGAGCGTCTCGGGAAATTGGAACAAAGCTATTCGGACAGGCTCGATTACGAACTGGGCGTCATTTCGGCCATGGGCTATATCGATTATTTTCTCATCGTTTCCGATTTCATGGCCTATGCGAGAAAAAGGGGCATCCTGACCGGCCCGGGCCGCGGATCCTCTGCCGGTTCGCTCGTTGCCTTCGCGCTGCGCATTACGGATGTGGACCCGCTCGCCCACGGATTATTATTCGAGCGTTTCCTGAATCCGGAGCGTGTCACTTTGCCGGATATCGATATTGACTTCGCGGATCACCGACGCCATGAAGTCGTCGAATACGTTGCGAAAAAATACGGTGCTATGCAGACGGCCCAAATCATCACATTCGGCACTTTATCCGCAAAAGCGGTCGCGAGAGACACGGCAAGGGTGTTCGGTTTTGAAGCTGAAGAACTCGAGAAGATTTCAAAACTCATCCCGAGCCGGCCGGGCATCACCTTGCGCAAAGCTCTCCGCGAATCGAAGGCGCTGGAGGGATGGATCATCGGCAATGAAGCGCGTGAACGATGGTTCAAGACGGCGCTGAAGCTGGAAGGCCTGCCCCGGAATTCTTCGATTCACGCAGCGGGCGTCATTTTGAGCCCGGGGCCTTTGGTGGATTATGTCCCGATTGAAAAAGGGAATGACGATGTTTTCATCACTCAATGGCCGATGCAGGAACTTGAAGCGATCGGTTTATTGAAAATGGATTTTCTCGGATTGCGTAATTTAACGATTTTGGAAAACATGGCACATATGCTGAAGCGCGACTTGAATTTCTCGGTCGATTACCGAAGCCTGCCCCTCGATGACAAAGAAACATATGCCTTGCTGGCGAAAGGCGATACAGCGGGCATTTTCCAACTGGAGTCGCCGGGCATGCGGCGCGCTTTGATGCTCATCAAACCGAGCGCATTCGGCGATATTGTCGCGGTCAATGCCTTGTACCGCCCAGGCCCGATGGATTTCATCCCGCTTTATGCGCGCCGCAAGCATGGCGAAGAGGCGGTTGCCTATATCCATCCGGTGCTGGAACCGATCTTGTCGGAAACATACGGCGTCATCGTCTATCAGGAGCAGATCATGAAAATCGCCGCTGAAATGGCGGGCTTCAGCTTAGGCGAGGCCGATCTATTGCGCCGTGCTGTCAGCAAAAAAAATCGCCAAATCCTCGACGAAGAGCGCCAGCATTTCGTCGGCGGCGCTACCGCAAAAGGCTATACTGCAAATGAAGCGGGAGACGTCTATGACTTGATCGTGCGTTTTGCCGATTACGGTTTCCCGAAAAGCCACGCAGTCGCCTACAGTATGATTTCCTATCAGCTGGCTTATATGAAAGCCCGTTATCCTGTGCAGTTCTATGCCGCGCTGTTATCGAACAGCCAAGGAAATAATGAGAAAACGGCACAGTTCATGCGTGAAATGAAAGAACGCGGAATTCAGCTCGCCGCGCCATGCATCGCGAAGAGCCGCTACGGCTTTTCATCGGAAGAAAAACAGGTGCGCACGGGGCTAAGCGCTGTAAAAGGCGTTCCCGGCACAGCTGTCAAAGCCATTCTCGCAGCGAGAAAAGACGGGCCTTTTCAAAGCCTGTTCAATATCGCGGAACGGATATCGGCAGTTCATTTCACCCGCAAGGCTTTCGAGCCGCTCATCAAGGCCGGGGCACTGGACGATCTTGGGAAAGACCGGGCCGTCCTGCTCGCGTCGCTTGACAGCGCAATCAAGCATGCGGAACTGGTCAAGCCGAATGAAGACCCCGGTTTGTTCGATGACATGGGATCTAGCTTCATGAAACCGAAATACACCAAAGCCGAACCGATGCCGGACGGGCTCAAGCTCGACTTTGAAAAAGAAGCACTCGGCTTTTATTTGAGCACACATCCCGTGGAACGGAAAAGAGCAGCGCAACAAAGCCTACATAGCGCTCAATGACCTGCCGAAGAAAAAGACCGCGAGCGAGTGGAAGTGCTCGGGCTGGTGGAAGATGTGCGGCGCATCCGCACGAAAAAGGCGATGCGATGGCTTTTGTCACCTTGCAGGATGAAACCGGTGGCATCGGTTACGCTGTTCCCGAAAGAGTATGCGCAATACAACGAAATGCTGGATAAAGATGCCTTGCTCGAAATCCAGGAACAGCTGAAATCCGCCAAGGCAAGACGACCATCATCTGCAAAACCATTGTGAAAGAACAAAATGAGCCACATTCATATAACAGAATCGACAACGGACTGCATTTCTTAAAAGAAATGCAGTCCAGAGTGTTAAAGAAGTCTATTAATACGTCATGAATTAAAATGGGATGATCTTTTCGACATTCAAAATCAATGAGCTATTTAAGTATTTGAGAAGTGTTCGCTCGACTCCGGTGGATCAGCGAGACGACCTGAGACCCCGCAAGACGCGCAGCAGATGAGGAGGCTTGGGCGCGAGCCCACGGAAAGCGAGCGATAAGCTTCTGGAAAATACGGCTTTTACCTTTCTAGACAAGCTGGACTGCATTTCAAAAAGAAATGCAGTTTTTCTTTACGGCAGCCGAAATTTTTGTAAGGTATAGAAAGATTAGTGGTCAGACCACTTTCAAAAATGGAAACAAAAGGAGTTTTCATGAATCAGCCAAAACGCTATTTAAATATTGTAAGTGAAATGCGGGACATGATTCGGGAACAGAACATTCGGCCGGGCGACCGGATCCCTTCCGAACGGGAGTTGGCTGAAAAGTTGGCGGTCGGGCGTTCGACGATCCGAAGCGCCCGCAGCCTGGAATTGCTGGGGCTTATCGAAACCCGGCGAGGGAAGGGACATTTTAGCTGACCCGAGAAAGCATCGGCTCGTCGAATTGCTGGCGACCTTCATTTTGCAGGACAATAAAACCTTGGAAGATGTGCGGGAGACGATGTGCATACACGAAACCGCGGCAATCCAGGCCATCTGCGCAAGCGATGCGTCCAAACTTCCGGTATGGGAAAGTTTACGTGAGCGGCTTGATGGGGATGAATTCATAAGGGAAGACTTTGTCCGCGAATTGATGGTGCTGTCCGGCAACCGCCTGTCGCTGAAAATTTGGTTCTTATTAAAACAATATGGGGCAACCCTTATGACGGCGAAGTCATGCCGGAAGAGAGACCCTTGCTGAAAACATCCTGCAGGCGATCGAGCAGCAGGATGCCGAAACGGCCATCCGGGAGTTTAAAGCCTGGAGCAGCGTCTTAATTAAAGGAGAGATGCACAATGGCAATGATACGAGATATATTCAAGCGAAAACGAGATGAAAAGAAGCGACGATCCCTTCCAAAGCGGCAAAAGATGTGCCGGAGGGCTTGATGACGAAATGCCCGAACTGCAAGCACATCACCTTGACGAAGGAATTGGAGAATTTGGGCAAAGTATGCCCGAAATGCGACCATCATTTCAAGATGACGGCACGTGAACGAATCGCCCACCTGTTAGACGATTCAAGCTTTGATTCGGTAGACGATCATTTGAAGTCTGAAAACCCGCTGAATTTCCCGGGATACAGCGAAAAGTCCAGGCCGACAGTGAAAAACCGGCTTGAACGAAGCCGTTCTCACGGGGACTGGAGCAATCAATGGCCAGCAAGTGGTCGTGGCCGTAATGGATTCGCATTTCCGTATGGGCTCGATGGGCTCAGTGGTCGGCGAGAAAATCACGCGTGCTGTCGAGTTGGCCACTAAATTGAAAGTGCCATTTTGATCTTTACAGCAAGCGGTGGAGCGCGCATGCAAGAAGGCGTGCTGTCGCTGATGCAGATGGCGAAAACGAGTGTTGCATTAAAACGTCATTCGAATGAAGGCCTATTGTTCGTATCGATCTTGACGCATCCGACGACTGGCGGCGTATCTGCGAGCTTTGCTTCTGTCGGCGATATCAATTTGGCGGAACCGAAAGCATTGATCGGCTTTGCAGGGCGGCGCGTCATCGAACAGACTGTGCGCGAGAAATTGCCGGAAGACTTCCAGACGGCGGGAATTTTGCTTGACCATGGCCAGCTCGATGCGGTCGTGCATCGCTCTAAAATGCGCGAGACGCTGTCGACTATTGTGCAATTGCATGTGAAAGGGCTGGATCCGATGCCTAAAAGAAAATGAAGACGATGGCGTTTGAAGAACCTTTGATTGAATTAAGAAAAAGATTTCAGAATTGAAGGAATATACGAAAACGGCGGATGTCGATCTTAGTTCGGAAATCACTTCTTTAGAAGAACGTTTTGCAAAACTCGAGGAAGAAATCTATGAGAACATGAAACCATGGGATCGCGTTCAAGTGGCGCGCCATCCGGAACGCCCGACGACTTTGGATTATTTGCCACTCGTCTTCAAGGATTTTATCGAACTGCACGGCGACCGTGTCTACGGAGACGATGAGGCGATCATCGGCGGCATCGGGAGTTTTGAAGGGCAGCCGGTGACGATCATCGGCCATCAGCGCGGCAAGGATACGAAAGAAAACGTCCGCCGCAATTTCGGCATGCCGCATCCTGAAGGCTACCGGAAAGCTTTACGCTTGATGAAGCAGGCAGAGAAATTCGGCCGTCCGGTCATTTGCCTGATCGATACGAAAGGCGCTTACCCGGGAAGAGCTGCAGAAGAACGCGGGCAAAGTGAAGCGATCGCCCGCAACCTTGTGGAGATGGCCGGGCTTGAAGTGCCGGTGCTGTCGATCGTCATCGGGGAAGGCGGAAGCGGCGGGGCACTCGCGCTTGGCGTCGGCAACCAGATCTTGATGCTTGAAAACTCGACGTTCTCGGTCATTTCGCCTGAAGGAGCGGCATCGATCCTATGGAAAGATGCGGCGCTTGCGAAAACTGCTGCGGAAGCCATGAAGATCACGGCGCCCGATCTTTTGGAGATGGGCATCATCGAGCATATGATTCCCGAAGTACGCGGCGGCGCGCATCACGATACCGCCCGCCAAGCACAATTGATCAGCGGCGCAATCCGTTATTCATTGAAGGAATTGGAAGGCTTGAGCGCACAACAATTGATTTCACAGCGCTATGAGAAATTCAGGGCAATCGGTGTTTTCACAGAATAAAAATCAGGCCGCGTAAAGCGGCCTTTTTATTTTTCGGAATTCAATAAAAAACGCATGCTGAACAGGAGTTATGGACTGACAGCGCAAGCCCTGCGTGGTAAGGTGAATAAAGTAAAAAGGAAGTGCAGGAGGCGGTTTTGGTGAAGAAAATTGGAGTGTTGACAAGTGGCGGCGATTCGCCGGGGATGAATGCAGCGGTTCGTGCAGTCGTCCGGAAAGGCATTTACCATGGCATCGAAGTGGCTGGCGTCTATTATGGCTACCAAGGCTTGATTGAAGGCAATATTAAAGACTTGCAAGCAGGAGATGTCGGCGATATTATCCAGCGCGGCGGCACGAAGCTCTATTCTGCCCGCTGTGACGAATTCCGGACAGACGAAGGGCAATGGAAAGCAATCGAACAGATGAAGAAAAACGGGCTTGAAGGCTTAGTGGTCATCGGCGGAGACGGTTCATACCGCGGCGCGATGGCTTTGACGAAAAAAGGATTCCCGAGCATCGGGGTGCCGGGAACGATCGATAACGATATTCCCGGGACGGATTATACGATCGGTTTTGATACGGCATTGAATACTGTCATCGAAGCGATCGATAAGATCCGCGACACGGCGACAAGCCACGAGCGGACATTCATCGTCGAAGTGATGGGCAGAGACGCCGGAGATTTGGCTTTATGGGCTGGGCTTGCAGGCGGTGCCGAAACGATCCTCATTCCTGAAGAACCGTTTGATATCGACGATATGCTTGAACGGCTCGAAAGCGGGCGCAAGCGCGGCAAAAAACACAGCATCATCATCGTGGCAGAAGGTGTCATGAGCGGCGGGGAGCTGGCTGAGCTGATTTCGGGCAAGACGAATGTAGAAACGCGCGTTTCGGTTCTTGGACATATCCAGCGCGGTGGTACGCCCACTGCCCGCGACCGTGTGCTCGGCAGCCTATTCGGCGCACGTGCAGTAGAAGTGTTGCTCGAAGGAAAAGGCGGACTGGCGATTGGCATGAAAAATCATCAGGTGGTAGACTATGATATGACAACGGCGTTCGAAAAAGAGCACGATGCCGATATGAGTTTGTACAAGCTTTCTAAAGAATTATCAATTTAAACAGTTAATTGAGTGAGTCTATTGAGAAAACGAAAATCGTCTGCACAATCGGGCCGGCAAGTGAATCACCGGAAGTACTAGAACAATTGATGAAAGCGGGCATGAACGTTGCCCGTCTGAACTTCTCGCACGGCGACCACGAGGAGCATGCCTTGCGCATCAAGCGCATCCGCGAAGCTTCAGAGAAGACTGGCATCACAGTAGGGATTCTTTTGGATACAAAAGGCCCGGAAATCAGAACTCATAAAATGGAAAATGATTCCATCGAACTCGAAACTAATCAGGAAATCACGATTTCCATGACAGAAGTGCTGGGCACAAAAGAAATGTTTTCGATCACGTATGAAAAACTGATTGAAGATGTCCATGAAGGCTCGATGATTTTGCTGGATGATGGATTGATCGAATTGCGCGTTACAAGCATCGATAAAGAACGCGGCCAAATCCATACGGTCGTTGAAAATGCCGGTACATTGAAAACGAAAAAAGGCGTTAACGTTCCAGGCGTATCCGTTCAATTGCCAGGAATCACTGAGAAAGACGCGGCTGATCTTTTATTCGGCATTGAACAGGATGTCGACTTCGTCGCTGCATCATTTGTTCGCAGACGTTCAGATGTTATGGAAATCCGCAGCTTGCTGGAGAAAAATGGCGGATCTCATATCCAAATCATTCCGAAAATCGAAAACCAGGAAGGCGTCGATAACTTGGATGAAATCATCATGGTTTCAGACGGCCTGATGGTTGCACGTGGAGATCTTGGTGTAGAAATTCCTGCAGAAGAAGTGCCGATTGTTCAAAAGTCGATGATAAACAAATGCAATAGTGCAGGGAAGCCGGTAATTACGGCGACTCAAATGCTGGATTCCATGCAGCGCAACCCGCGCCCGACACGCGCAGAAGCAAGCGATGTCGCGAATGCCATTTTTGACGGCACGGATGCAATTATGCTATCAGGCGAAACGGCAGCAGGGCTTTATCCGGTAGAATCAGTCGAAACGATGCACCGCATTGCAGAGACAACGGAAGCTGCACTTGACCATAAACAAATCGTTTCCAACCGCCGCAAAGAAAAAGAATCGAATATGACAGAAGCGATCGGACAGGCAGTTGCATACACCGCGCTTAACTTGCGCGTGCAGGCAATTTTAGCGCCGACCGAAAGCGGCCAAACGGCTAAAATGATTTCGAAATACCGTCCAGGTTCGCCAGTCATTGCAGTGACATCAACTGCACGGACTGCACGCAAACTGACTTTGATCTGGGGCGTTCAGCCGATTGTTGGAACACGCGTTGAATCGACAGATGAAATGCTTGATGTCGCAGTGGTAGAAGCGCTTAAGCACGGCTTGATCAAGCACGGTGACCTTGTCATCATCACAGCGGGCGTTCCAGTTGGTGAAGCAGGAACAACCAACTTGATGAAGCTGCGCGTCATCGGCGACATCTTGGCGAAAGGGCAAGGCATCGGCAAGAGCGTCGGCTTCGGCGAAGCAGTGGTTGTGCGCAATGCTGAAGAAGCATTGGCAATGGACACCGAAGGCAAAATCATCGTCACTTACGGTACTGACCGCGACATGATGGACGCCATCAATAATTGTGCAGGCATCGTGACTGAAGAAGGCGGTTTGACAAGCCACGCAGCAGTAGTGGGGTTAAGCCTTGGGATTCCGGTAATCGTCGGCGTCAAAGATGCAGTGACGAAAGTCGAATCCGGCCAGGATATCACGATCGATGCAGATGCCGGCGTCATTTATCACGGTCATGCAAGTGTATAAGTAAAGAAAGTTTGGAGGTCGATTGACTATTATGATGAAGTGGATCTTTCTGGCATTGGTGATCGTACCGACTCTTGAGCTTGCGATTTTGATCTGGGCAGGCGGGCAGATCGGGTTCTTCTGGACACTCGCCTTGATTGTGGCGACTGGATTGCTCGGGGCTTTCTTGGCAAAACGCCAAGGGCTGAAAGCGATCCGTGATATCCAATCGAGCATGAACCAGATGCAGCCGCCGGGCGACCGCCTGATTGGCGCAGCCTTTATTTTGGTCGGCGGTACATTGCTGCTGACGCCTGGATTTATTTCAGATGCAGTCGGGTTCAGCTTATTGTTCACCCCGACGCAAAAACTTTACAAGCCTCTCGTTTATCGGATGCTTCAGAAGAAGATGAAAAATACCCGGATTATCGTAGGATAATTCCGGGTTCATTCATCATAAGGCAATCGTTTTAAATTTTACCAAGCGTTTTCATTCACAAATTGTACAAAGTTGATTATAATGACTAGGTAAGTCCATTTACGGAAAAGTGCATGAAAGCAGATGGCTCATTATTCTGTCTTTTTGGAATGATGAAGTAGAATGTAGAAGGAGAGATTTACATGACATCATCAAAAGGTTTAGAAGGTGTAGTCGCAACACAATCGGCGATCAGCTCGATCATCGATGATACCCTTACATACGTCGGCTACAATATCGACGATCTGGCGGACAACGCCAGCTTCGAAGAAGTGATCTACCTCTTGTGGCACCAGCGTTTGCCGAAGGCAGACGAACTAGCAGAGCTGAAACAGCAGCTTGCTGACAACATGGCGGTACCGCAAGCGGTGCTTGACCACTTCAAGACATACGACATCAAACACGTCCATCCAATGGCGGCACTGCGCACAGCGGTCTCCATGCTCGGCCTCTTCGACGAAGAAGCGGAAGTGATGGAAGATGCGGCGAACTACCGCAAAGCGATCAAAATCCAGGCGAAGATCTCGACGCTCGTGACGGCATTCGGCCGCATCCGCGCCGGCAAAGAACCGATCCAGCCGAAAACGGATTACAGCTTCGCGGCGAACTTCCTGTACATGCTATCTGGCGAAGAGCCAAAAGACATCGAAGTCGAAGCGTTCAATAAAGCGCTTGTACTTCACGCCGACCACGAACTGAATGCTTCGACGTTCACGGCGCGTGTCGCAGTCGCGACCTTGTCTGACGTCTATTCCGGCGTGACGGCAGCGATCGGCGCCTGAAAGGCCCGCTACACGGCGGCGCCAACGAGCAAGTCATGAAGATGCTTACAGAAATCGGGTCCGTCGAGAACGTCGAACCGGTCATCAAAGAAAACTGGCGAACAAAGAGAAAATCATGGGCTTCGGCCACCGCGTCTACCAAAAAGGCGACCCGCGCGAAGCATTTGCGTGAAATGTCGCAAAGCTCACAGAGCTTCGCGGCGAATCGAAATGGTATGACATGTCCGTGAAAATCGAAGAATTGGTGACCAGCGAAAACCGCTTCCGCCAAACGTCGATTTCTATTCGGCTTCGGTCTATCACTCGTTGAACATCGAGCATGACTTGTTCACGCCGATCTTCGCGGTATCCCGTGCGTCGGGCTGGCTCGCGCACATCCTAGAGCAATACTCGAACAACCGCTTGATCCGCCCGCGTGCGGAATACATCGGGCCTGGCATGCAGACCTATGTGCCGGTTGAAGAACGTTAATTCAGGCAATACAATAAAATTTGATGGGGCTGACACAATGTGCAGCCCTATGACTTTGAACTCAGGAGGAACTTACACATGACGAACGGCGAAAAATCTCAGTAGAAAATGGCGTCTTGAACGTCCCTAACAATGCAGTCATCCCATTCATTATCGGTGACGGAACTGGACCGGATATCTGGAACGCAGCTTCACGCGTATTGGAAGAATCGGTAAACAAAGCTTATAACGGCGAAAATCAATCGTCTGGAAAGAAGTTTTGGCTGGCCAAAAGCTTTCGACGAAACTGGCGAATGGCTTCCAGAAGAAACTCTTAACGTTATCCGCGAATACTTGATCGCAATCAAAGGGCCTCTTACTACGCCAATCGGCGGCGGTATCCGTTCATTGAACGTGGCACTTCGCCAAGAGCTTGACCTATACACTTGCTTGCGTCCTGTACGTTATTTCGAAGGCGTGCCTTCACCAGTTAAACGCCCTGAAGATACTGACATGGTCATCTTCCGTGAAAACACTGAAGATATCTACGCTGGTATCGAATACGCTAACGGCAGCGACGAAGTGAAAAAATTGATCTCATTCCTTACTGACGAAATGGGCGTCAAAAACATCCGCTTCCCTGAATCATCAGGTATCGGCATCAAACCGATTTCTGAAGAAGGAACAAAACGTTTGGTACGTGCTGCTATCAACTACGCGTTGACTGAAGGCCGCGATTCCGTAACGCTTGTACACAAAGGGAACATCATGAAGTTCACTGAAGGAGCTTTCAAAAACTGGGGCTATGAAGTGGCTGAGCAAGAATTCGGCGACAAAGTCTTCACGTGGAACGAATACGATGCAATCAAAGACGAAAAAGGAACAGATGCTGCGAACAAAGCGCAAGAAGATGCTTTGGCTTCAGGCAAAATCCTTGTTAAAGATTCCATCGCTGATATCTTCCTTCAGCAGATCCTTACACGTCCAAGCGAGTTCGATGTTGTTGCAACAATGAACTTGAACGGCGACTATATTTCTGATGCACTTGCTGCGCAAGTCGGCGGAATCGGAATTGCACCTGGCGCGAACATCAACTACGACACAGGACACGCAATCTTCGAAGCGACTCACGGTACGGCTCCGAAATATGCTGGACTAGATAAAGTAAACCCATCTTCTGTTATCCTTTCAGGCGTCTTGATGCTTGAGCATCTTGGCTGGACAGAAGCTGCGAAGTTGATTACATCTTCTATGGAAAAAACGATCGCGTCTAAAGTTGTCACTTATGACTTCGCTCGTCTAATGGACGGCGCTACAGAAGTGAAAACATCTGCATTCGCTGATGAGCTAATTAAAAACATGTAAAATGAAAGAGGAGGCTTCTGCCTCCTCTTTGTTGTATCATCCGACGGAAAGGGGAGTTTTTCATGACATTCAAACGCAAAAAGATTTCGGTAATCGGTTCTGGATTCACAGGCGCCACGACAGCATTCCTGCTGGCGCAGAAAGAATTGGGGGATGTCATCATCGTTGATATTCCTGCAATGGAAGATCCGGCCAAAGGAAAAGCGCTGGATATGGCGGAAGCAGCGCCTGTGTTGAATTTTGATGCACATATTACAGGAACTTCGGATTACGGGGACACGAAAGATTCCGACCTCGTCATCATCACGGCGGGCGTAGCCAGAAAACCGGGCATGAGCCGCGATGATTTAGTGCAGACCAATCAGAAAGTCATGAAATCCGTCACAAAAGAAATCGTCGCCCATTCGCCAAATGCGACAATTTTGGTGCTGACCAATCCGGTGGATGCAATGACTTACACTGTTTTTAAAGAATCCGGTTTTCCGAAAGAACGGGTCATCGGCCAATCCGGCGTGCTTGATTCGGCACGTTTCCGCAGTTTTGTAGCAGAAGAGCTCAATCTGTCCGTCAAAGACATTACAGGATTCGTGCTGGGCGGCCACGGGGATGATATGGTGCCGCTTGTCCGCTATTCATTTGCTGGCGGCATCCCGCTTGAAACCCTTATCCCGAAAGACAGGATCGAGCAAATTGTGGAGCGGACGCGAAAAGGCGGGGCAGAAATCGTCAACCTTCTCGGCAATGGCTCCGCGTATTATGCGCCTGCCGCTTCTTTGGTGGAAATGGCTGAAGCGATTCTTAAGGACCAAAAACGCGTCTTGCCGTCGATCGCTTATCTTCAAGGAGAATACGGCATGGACGGAATCTATCTGGGTGTTCCGGCAGTGCTCGGTGCATCCGGGATCGAAAAGATCATTGAAATCGAATTGAACGAAGAAGAAAAACAAGCGCTCGACAAGTCCGCTGCATCAGTCAAAGCGGTCATGGATGTATTAGCGTAAAACACGGAGCCGGGCAGGATTTCCTGTCCGGCTTTTTCTATACATATAGACAAGCTAATTCGAGCGTTCGTTCAATGGGCATCAAAGCGAGCGAACTTGCACTTGTGCGCATGGAATTGATACTATAAGGATATGAACCACTTAGGGGAGGGAAAGCCTGTGTTGCTCGGAAAAAAACGCAAATTAGGCAGGAAGATTGAAGACATTACAGTCGGCGAGAAGTTGAAGTTGACGGAAAAGATCGAAGATAAGGATTTGCTCTTGTATCTCGGCTTGACGAACGATGGAAATCCTTTGTATATCCAGCATGATTTTGCATCAACGACCAGTTTTGAAAAACCGGTCGTGCCGAACATCATGTTGACGGGAATCGTCACATCAGCGGTATCCAAGTACATGCCAGGCCCAGGTTCGTATATTTGCGAACAGCATTTGGTTTTCAAAAAGCCTGTCTACCATTACGCGACAGTCGATTTCCTATTGGAAGTGACCGATGTGGATGTAAGGGGGAATTTGGCGACCATCCGTGTAGAAGGCACAGATGAAGAAGGCGCCATTTGCATAGAAGGAAAGATCGTGGCACAACCGCCGAAGACCTCAAACAAATTGACGACGCAGGCGATGGAGAATTTCTAAAGCGGTTTGGGATGGGGGTTCCAAATTGAGTGTGGAGGATGCAAAATGCCGAAGAAACTTTTGATCATTGAAGATGAACATTCGATTGCAACGCTATTATCGTATAATTTGGTGCAGGCGGGGTATGAAACGATTATCGCGAATGACGGAAAACAAGGCTACGATCTTGCGCTGAGCGAAAAGCCGGATTTGATCGTGCTGGATTTGATGTTGCCGTCAATGGATGGCGTGGAAGTGTGCAAATCACTGCGCCAGCAGAAAGTGAACACTCCGATCATCATGCTGACGGCAAAAGGCGATGAATTCGATAAAGTGCTTGGCTTGGAGCTTGGCGCCGATGATTATATGACCAAGCCGTTCAGCCCGCGTGAAGTAGTTGCCCGCATCAAGGCGGTATTGCGCCGGGCAGAGACAAGCCCTGTCATTCAGCAGGATGGGTCTGTCCCGTATGTGTTCGGAGAATTACAGATTTTCCCAGATAGATTTGAAGTGTTTTTGGACGACAAGCAATTGGAATTCACGCCTAAAGAATTCGAACTGCTCGTCTACTTGGCCGAAAACAAAAATAGGGTGTTGACCCGCGATCAATTATTGAGTGCCGTATGGAAGTACGATTTTGCCGGCGATACACGCATTGTCGATGTCCATGTCAGCCATTTGCGCGAAAAGATCGAAGCGAATACGCGCAAGCCGACTTATATCAAAACGATCCGTGGCTTGGGTTATAAATTCGAGGAGCCGAAAAGTTCATGACTTTCCGGCGCCGCCTGCTGATCTCCTTGCTGCTGTGGATCGGTACGCTGCTCGTCGGGCTCTATTTGATCGTGCTTCAGTTTCTTCCTTTATATGAGGAGGCGGCAAATAAATCCGCTGTGTGGTTGGCGTTGGGGCTTATTTTCTTGGTAGGCCTCGGGGCATCCGCTGTCATCGGAAACCGTATCATCCGTTTGCAAGTAGAGCCGGTAGAAAATGCTACGGCGACCGCAGTGGAGCTCGTGAAGGGGAATTACCGCGCACGCGCTTATGAATCCGATGCCCAGGGCAGCTTGGAGTTGAACAAGACGATCAACGTACTTGCCCGCAATCTGCAGGAAATCGCGACTGTCCGCCTCATGGAGCAGGAGCGGCTGAAAACCCTGATTGAGAATATGGGCAGTGCACTGGTCATGATTGACCGACAAGGGACGATTTCCTTGGTCAACAGGGCTTTTCTCGAAGAAACCGGCTTGAGCAGTGAAGCGGTTCTTGGCAGTTTGTATCGTGAAATTAATATTGCGCCCGAGCTGAAATCCTTCATTGAAACTGTGTTCATGACTGAAACGCGTTCGCGCGATCAAATCGAGTTTGCCGAAGGGCTGAAAATGAAGAACCTGGATGTCTACGGGGCGCCGGTCATCGGCGAACACGAACGCTGGCTCGGTGTGGTCATCGTTTTCCACGATATTACCGAGTTGAAAAAATTGGAGCAAGTGCGCAAGGATTTTGTGGCGAATGTTTCCCACGAATTGCGCACGCCCGTCACCTCCATCAAAGGGTTTTCCGAAACCTTGCTGGATGGCGCTTACCAGGATACGGATACCTTATTGTCATTTTTGGAAATTATCCAGACGGAAAGCAACCGCTTGGAAATGCTCATCAATGATTTGCTCAACCTGTCGAATATGGAACGTTCTGCTTTTCATATCGAATTAGAGCCGACGGACATGAAAGCCGTCATTGAACGGGCCGTCGAAACGGTGCACCCGAAACTGACAGAAAAGAATATTCGCCTTGAATTGGATCTGGCACCAGTTATCGTGAACGGCGACGGGAACCGGCTCATCCAAGTAATCGTCAATTTATTGATCAATGCCGCCACTTATTCACAGGAAAACACGAGAGTTTCGCTGAAGCTTTATGCTGAAGGGGATCAGGCCATCGTGAAAGTGGAAGATCAAGGCATCGGCATCGAAGCATCCGAAATCGGCCGCTTATTTGAACGTTTTTACCGAGTCGACCGGGCCCGCAGCCGGAATTCGGGAGGCACGGGACTGGGGCTTTCGATCGTCAAACATATCATTGAAGCGCATCATGGCAATGTCGAAGTGGAAAGCGAAGTCGGCGTTGGGACGACCTTTACCGTTTATTTGCCGCTTGCGGAAGAAATTTAGGAGGAACATATGGAAACCAAACACCCATTTTTGCCGATCATCGTCGGCACCGATATGAATGCTTATAATATGGCGATTTCATTTCATGAAGCATACGGCATCAAGCCGATTTTGATCGGCAAAGAGCCATTATCCTTCACGGAGATGAGCTCGATCACTGAAACCATCGAATTTGATAAAAAACTATCCGAGCCGGAACATTTCGCTGATATTTTAATCGGCATGGCGGATAAATACAGAGCTCCCGGCAAAACTTTGCTGCTGGTCGGCACGAACGATTTATACGTGCGCTTGATCATCGAAAATGCCAAAGTGCTGCGCGAGCATTATGTGTTCAACTATCCAAACGAAGCATTGATGAACCAGCTGCAAATGAAAGCGAATTTCTACGAATTATGCAAAGAGCACGGCATCGATACACCGACGACTTATTTTTACGACTGCAGCCAGGATGTGCCGTTCGACGATAGCGATATGATGTATCCGGTCGTCGTCAAGCCGAGCAATGGCATCGAATACAGCCGCAATAAGTTCGAAGGCCAGGAAAAAGTCTATAAAGTGGATAGCCCGAAAGAGTTGTTCGAAGTCGTTCAGAAAATCAAGGCAAGCGGCTACCGTGATGAATTGATCATTCAGGATTTCATTCCAGGCGATGATACATATATGTGGGATTCTGTCATTTACGCCAATTCGAAAGGCCAGACGCAATTGGTGACCTTCGCACAAGTTGTTTTGCAGGAGCATACTGTGACGGCCATCGGCAATTACACGGCGCTCATCACGCGCTTCGACAAGGAAATGATGCAAAAGCTCCAGCATTTCCTCGAAGCGGTCGGCTATACCGGCTTCGCCAATTTCGATTTGAAATACGATTCGCGTGACAAGAAGTTCAAGGTCTTCGAAGTGAATATCCGCCAAGGGCGCTCGAGCTATTACGTGACGGCGCTTGGCCACAATATGGCACAGTACTTGGTCGATGACTTGATCTACAAAACAGAAAAGCCGATCACATATTTAAATGAAGATTTCTTATTCACAGTGGTCCCGAAAGTGGTATTGCGCAACTTCGTCCAAAACCAAGCTGTTCAAAAAGACATCAAGCGCTTGATCAAGGAAAAGAAATACGGCAATCCGCTGTTCTATAAAAAAGATACCCATATGAAGCGCAAACTGTATCTTTTTGCGCGCCAAGTGAATTATTATAAAAAATACAAAAACAATCAATGGTAAGTTTACAAAGGCTTAACACCAGCTTCACAATCAGGTGCTATTCTTTAATAGAACCCCCTTCAACCGCATGACTTGAAAAAGAGCCCCTCCCCGGGCTCTTTTTCTATTTTCCTGAAACTATTTCACTATCATTCCGTATACATAGTTATAAAGATAAAAGGGGGAAACACCATGACTACGAAACGAGTGCTGACGATTATTGGCTTATCGATTGCGGGCATACTTTTATTGGTCGCTGTCTTTACTTCCTGGTATACGGTCGATGAATCGGAACAGGCAGTCATCATAACCTTCGGAGAAGCGGGGGAAACGGTCACGGAATCAGGCCTTCATTTCAAGATGCCTTGGCCAATCCAAAAAGCGGAAGTGATGTCGAAAGAAACCTATAGTCTTCAATTCGGCTATGACCAAAACGAGGACGGCGAAGTTACTGCATACGATAAAGAGACCAAAATGATTACAGGAGACGAAAACATCGTCTTGACGGATCTCGTCGTCCAGTGGAAAATCACCGATCCGAAAAAATTTCTCTTCAATGCGGAAGACCCTCGGGAGATGCTTCACGATGCCACCTCAGCATCCATCCGCTCAATCATCGGAAGCTCCTTGATCGATGATGCCTTGACTTCAGGAAAAGCGGAAATCGAAGCGGAAACACGCGACCTGCTATCATCGCTTATCGAAGAATACGATATCGGCATTTCCGTCTTGGCCGTGAAGCTTCAGGATGTGGAGCTGCCGAACGAAGAAGTCCGCGCAGCGTTCACGAACGTGACGGACGCAAGGGAAACGATGAATACGAAAATCAACGAAGCGAATAAATACGAAAACCAGAAACGCAACGAAGCTCTAGGTGAGAAATCAGCCATTAATTCACGGGCGGAAGCGCAGAAAGTCGAACGGGTCGAACAGGCGCGTGGCGACGTAGCGGTATTCGATAAACTGTATGCCGAATACGAAAGCAATCCGGAAGTGACCAGGCAGCGTTTGGTCATGGAAACCTTGGAGTCTGTGCTGCCGGACGCCAAATTGTATATCATGAACGACGATGAAGGAACGATGAAGTATTTGCCGCTCGGTGAAATGCAGACCGCAATACCGCCGGCAGCGGAAGAAGAAACAACTGAAGAAGGGGGCGGCAACTGATGGATCCAAAACAGCCATTCGGCAATTCCAATACGACGGATATCTTCGGCAATAAAAATCGGGCCAAAAAACCGAGAGAGCCAAGAGAACCGATCAATTACCGGAAATACTGGAAACCGATCCTCATCTCAACCATCGTCTTTTTCGCATTGTTGATCGTCCTGACCAATACCTACGTCGTGAAGGAAAACGAGTACCGCGTTGTCCGGCAGTTCGGCGAAGTCGTCAAAATCCAGGAAGATCCAGGCATCAAAATGAAAATCCCGTTCATCCAGAGCGTCACGACGATTCCGAAATACCAGATGACCTATGATGTGTCGGAAGCGGAAATCAATACAAAAGACAAAAAGCGTATTTTGATCGATAATTACGCCGTATGGCGAGTGACCGATCCCCTGAGCATGATTTCGAATGCAGGCACGATCGTCAATGCCGAGTCGCGCATGGAAGAGTTCATTTATTCCGTCGTGCGCACCGAGCTCGGCCAGCTGGATTATGACGAAATCATCAACGATGAGAATTCATCGCGCGGAAGCTTAAACGATACGGTCACCGAAAGAGTCAATGAATTGCTCAACACAGATCAATATGGCATCGAGGTTGTCGATGTGCGGATGAAGCGTACCGATTTGCCATCGGAAAACGAACAAGCCGTCTTTACGCGGATGATCTCGGAGCGGGATTCGACTGCGCAGGATTATTTGTCGCAAGGAGATGCACGCAAGCGTGAAATCGAGGCGCAAGCCGAACGCGAAGCCCAGGAAGTCATTGCGACCGCCAAAAAAGAAGCGGCCTTGATCCAAGCGGATGGCGAATCGGAAGCAGCCCAGATCTACAACGAATCGTTCTCGAAAGACCCTGAATTTTATGAGCTATACCGTTCACTCGAATCGTATTCGAAAACGGTCGGTGAAGATACGGTCATCATCATGCCGTCGGACTCACCATATGCAAGACTGTTATCCGGAAATCTTGAATAGCGCCTGGAGCCGTCATTTCTCTTCTATTTGCCTGCGTGGTAAAATAAAGGGAATGACGGCTTTTTTATGGAAAGGGGTAATTTTGTGTCAAAGAAAATCTTATTGCTCGATGGCAACAGCCTGGCATACCGCGCATTTTTCGCGCTGCCATTATTGACGAACGACAACGGAGTGCACACGAATGCAGTTTACGGCTTCACGACGATGCTGCAAAAGCTATTGGAGGAAGAAAAGCCGACACATATGATGGTGGCATTCGATGCCGGGAAAACAACTTTCCGCAACGAAGCATATAAAGAATACAAAGGTGGACGGCAAAAGACTCCACCTGAACTGTCCGAGCAATTCCCATATTTGCGCAAGCTGCTTTCAGCCTACCAAATCAAACAATACGAACTTGATAATTACGAAGCGGATGATATTATCGGCACGCTGAGCCTTCAAGCCGAACAGGCAGGCGATCAGGTCGTCGTCGTCTCGGGAGACAAGGACTTGACGCAACTCGCTTCAGATTCGACAGTCGTCTACATTACACGAAAAGGTATCACCGATATCGAGAAATATACGGTGGACCATATCCAAGAAAATACGGCCTGACGCCGCTGCAGATTATCGATATGAAAGGCTTGATGGGCGATTCCTCCGATAACATTCGGGAGTGCCGGGCGTCGGCGAAAAGACGGCTTTGAAGCTGCTCGCCAAACACGGATCGGTTGAAGGAGTCTGAAGCAATCGAAGAGCAAAAGGCAAAATGAAAGAAAAGCTCGTGGAAAATGAAGAGCTTGCCTATCTGTCCAAAAGCTCGCGACGATCGAACGTCAAGCACCAGTGGAAGTGTCGATCGATGAACTTGATTATGCAGGCCCTGACCAGGATGAATTGGTGCGTATCTGGAACGAGGCTCGCCTTTAAATCATTGCTGGAGAAGCTGGATTATACCGCAGAGGAAACTGAGAAGGAAGAGCTGCATTTCGAAGTGCTTGAAACGGTCGATAAGAGCTTGCTCGAAGACGGCATGGCGGTCCATCTGGAACTATATGATGAGCATTACCATAGCTGCGATTTACTGGGCGTTTCATTGGCATCCGACAAAGCGACTTATGTCATCCCGATGGAAGTGGCGGAACAATCGGAAGCGCTGAAGGCGTGGCTCGAAGACGCGGCGGCCAACAAAATATGTCCGATTCAAAGCGGCGACTGCGGCATTCCTCAGAAAAGGCATTAAGATCGATGGGGTCGACTTTGATTTGATGCTCGGCGCCTATATCGTCAATCCGTCGCTGAAGTATACGGACTTGGCTGATATTGTCCGTGAATACGGCTATTCGGATGTCTCGACCAACGAGCAGGTCTATGGCAAAGGGGCGAAGAAGAAAGTTCCTGAAGCGGCTGAATTGAATGAACATATGGCGAGAAAAGCGAGGGCGATCTATAATGTGCGCCCCGTGGTCGTCAAAAAGCTGGAAGAAAACGAGCAATTTGACTTATACGATAAATTGGAGCTGCCGCTCGCAAAAGTGCTCGGGCAAATGGAATCGCTCGGCGTCAAAGTGGACCGCGGCCAATTGGCTGACATGGGCGTGGAATTGAAGCGCAAGCTCGGCATGATCGAACAGGAAATCTATTCGCTTGCCGGACAGGAGTTCAATATCAATTCGCCGAAGCAGCTTGGGGTCATCCTATTCGAACAATTGGGCTTGCCGGCGATCAAAAAAACCAAAACCGGCTACTCGACTGCAGCGGATGTGCTGGAGAAATTGGAAGGCAAACACGAAATCATCCACCATATCCTGATGTATCGCCAGCTCGGCAAATTGCTGTCGACGTATATTGAAGGTTTATTGAAAGAGATTCACGAAGACGGCAAAGTCCATACCCGTTTCCAGCAAGCCTTGACGACAACCGGAAGGCTCAGTTCCACGAACCCGAACTTGCAAAACATCCCGGTGCGCCTGGAAGAAGGACGCAAAATCCGCAAAGCGTTCGTCCCTTCAGAACCTGGATGGGTCATGGTTGCGGCGGATTATTCACAGATCGAATTGCGCGTGCTTGCCCATATGTCGAAAGACGAGAGCTTGATCGAAGCTTTCCAATCGGATATGGATATCCACACGAAAACAGCTAGCGACGTCTTCAATGTGTCGCTCAAAGAAGTGACTTCCGACATGCGCCGTGCTGCCAAAGCGGTCAATTTCGGCATCGTCTATGGCATCAGCGACTACGGCTTGTCGCAAAACTTGAATATCACCCGCAAAGAAGCGGCTGACTTTATCGAGCGGTATTTGGCAAGTTTCCCAGGCGTGCAGGGCTATATGACCTCAATTGTCGAACAGGCGAAAAAAGATGGTTTTGTCACGACATTGATGAACCGCCGCCGCTATTTGCCGGACATCAACAGCTCGAATTTCAATTTGCGCAGTTTTGCGGAACGCACCGCGATGAATACGCCGATTCAGGGAAGTGCGGCCGATGTCATCAAGCAGGCGATGATCGAAATGGATATTGCACTTGAACGCGAAGGGCTGCAGTCGAAGATGATCTTGCAAGTGCACGATGAACTGATCTTTGAAGCACCTGCCGAAGAACTCGAAAAACTCATGGAACTGGTTCCGGAAGTCATGGAGTCTGCCGTGAAACTCAATGTGCCATTGAAAGTCGATATCGCATCAGGCGATACTTGGTACGATACAAAATAAGGAGGAATGTATGATGCCGGAACTTCCGGAAGTAGAAGGGGTGGTCCGGCAAATCCGCCCTGTGTCGATCGGCAAACGCATCGTCTCGGTCGATGTGTCCGATACGATCCGAAAATCAAAGCAATCGGGCAAAGAAGCGATCTTGAAGCGCATCGAAGCGGATGACTTTCAAGAGCGTCTGACCGGTGCCCAAATACTCGCCGTCGAACGGCGCAGCAAATATATTTACATGACCATGAAAAACGAGCAGGAATTCCTGCTCGTCAACCATCTGGGCATGTCGGGGGCCTGGTTTTTCGTCGATAGCCTGCTGTCGATCCCGGAAGATAAGTTCAGGCGGCACGTTCATGTGGTGCTGACGCTCGATGACGGCAACTTGCTGGCATTCTCGGATATCCGGCGTTTCGGGGAAATGCGTGTGCTCGGAACCGAAGCGGATTTTCCGCCGCTTCTATTGATGGCGCCGGAGCCTTTTGCCGACGGGGCACTTGAATGGTTTTTGCAGCAATCGGAAAGCCCGAAATTCCGCAACAAGCCGATCAAGGAAGTTATTATGGACGGCACGGTCATCTCGGGATGTGGCAATATATACGCCACAGAAGCGCTATTTCGCATGAAGATCCACCCGAAACGCGCCGCAAGCCGCATCAGCCGCAAGCGTAAAATTGAATTGTTCCAGGCCATTGCCGCCATTTTGCTCGAGAGCATCGAAGCGGGGGGCAGCACGATTTCCGATTACCGAAAGATCAACGGAGAATCAGGCAGCATGCAGAATCGTTTTGGCATGTACGGCAAGAAGACGTGCACGGTTTGTGGGACAGAGACCAAAACAGTGAAAATCGCAAGCCGGGCGTCTGTCTATTGCCCATCTTGCCAGAAATGAGGAGAATACATGATCATCGGATTGACCGGCAGCATCGCGAGCGGCAAAAGCACCGTCTCGCAAATGCTCAAGGAATTGGGATATCCGGTCGTTGACGCAGATCTGGTCGCCAGACAAGTGGTCGAGCCCGGAACGGAAACATTGAACAGCATCGAGCAAGCTTTCGGCGCGGAAGTGATACGCGCTGACGGGTCGATGGACCGCGAGAAAGTCGGGGCAATCATCTTCAACGATCCAGCGAGCCGAAAAAAATTGAATGACATCATCCACCCGGCAATACGCCGGGAAATGCTTAGGCAGCGCCAAGCATTTTTGGATGAAGGATATGAAACCGTTATCATGGACATTCCGCTGTTATTCGAAAGCAAACTCCAGCATATGGTCGACAAGATCCTGGTCGTCACTGTATCGGAGCAGGAACAGCTAAAACGCCTGATGGAGCGCAATGGATTGGCTGAACAGGAAGCAAAAGCGCGGATCGCTTCGCAATTGCCGTTAAGCGTTAAAGAACAAGGGGCGGATGAAGTGCTCGATAACAACGGTTCTCTTGATAACACAAAGCGCCAATTAATGCGCATATTAGACAATTGGCAGACACATCCGTAAAAAGTATGCGCTTTCTTTTGTTTTCAGGTTCTCTTAAGTAAATAATGTGTTATACTATATATCGAATTAAAATATAAGTATGACTTATTTAATTGGGGACAAATACATGACAGTTTCGATTGCAATTAACGGGTTTGGCCGCATCGGCCGTATGGTTTTCAGACAAGCAGTTTTGATGGATGACGTGACAATTTCGGCGGTCAACGCCGGTTATCCGGCAGAAACACTTGCTCACTTGATTAAGTATGACACAAATCACGGTACCTTCTCCGGTGAAGTGAAAGCGGAAGAAAATGCGTTGGTTGTAAACGGAAAGCGTATTCAATTGGTTAACGAGCGCGATCCATTGAAACTCCCATGGGGGGAAATGGGCGTCGATATCGTCATCGAAGCGACAGGCAAGTTCAACTCGCGCGATAAAGCTGCGCTTCATTTGGATGCGGGAGCGAAGAAAGTCATCTTGACTGCTCCTGGTAAAAATGAAGACATCACGATCGTGATGGGTGTCAATGATGATAAATTGGATGTCGACAAACATCACATCATCTCCAACGCCAGCTGCACGACGAATTGCTTGGCGCCTGTCGCTAAAGTGCTGAATGATGCATTCGGCATCGAAAACGGCTTGATGACAACGGTTCATGCGTATACCAATGACCAAAAGAATTTGGATAACCCGCATAAGGATCTTCGCCGCGCACGCGCTTGTGGACAGTCGATTATTCCGACTTCAACGGGGGCTGCCAAAGCTTTGTCGCTCGTTCTTCCTGAATTGGAAGGGAAATTGCATGGCCTAGCGCTTCGTGTCCCGACGCCAAATGTGTCGCTCGTCGACCTTGTCGTTGATGTCCAGCAGGATGTGACGGTAGAAGACGTCAATCGTGCATTCACGGATGCATCGGAAGGCGCGCTTGCAGGCATTCTCGATTTGACGATGGAGCCGCTTGTGTCGATCGACTTCAATACGAACCCAAGTTCTGCAATCGTTGACGGCTTGACTACCATTGTCATGGGCGACCGCAAAGTGAAAGTGCTCGCTTGGTACGATAACGAATGGGGCTACTCGGCCCGCGTTGTTGACTTAATGAAAAAGGTAGCCAATTCTATGGCTGTCGCTTCAAAATAATGCAAAAAGATTCCGCTTTTCTTCTTATTAGAATAGCGGAATCTTTTTTTGTCGTTGTATTAAAAAAAATGCCCGCTGGAGCATTTATTTATTGCATTTCGAAAACATTCATCATATACTATGAATCGTAGCCAAAAACGGCTACCACTTCTCAATTCTATTTATTATGTAGAGCAAGGAATTAGGAGCGTATATTATTATTCTTATGACTGCTTAAAGGGTTAGGACCTCTCTGGACTAACTTTCCCCCGTGGTAGTCAACTTTGAATATTTTGCGCAAAACCAAAATGTTATCAAAGGGGGAAACGAACCATGGAAACTATGGGACGTCACGTAATCGCAGAACTTTGGCAGTGTGATTTTGACAAATTAAACGATATGGATTATATCGAAAAGACTTTTGTTGATGCAGCACTCAAATCAGGTGCGGAAATCCGCGAAGTCGCTTTTCATAAATTTGCACCACAGGGTGTCAGCGGCGTAGTCATCATTTCGGAATCACACCTGACTATCCACAGCTTCCCGGAACACGGGTACGCGAGTGTCGATGTGTATACTTGCGGTGATCTTGATCCAACAATTGCAGCTGATTACATTGCACAAGCTTTGGATTCAAAACAAAGCGAAGTAACTGAAGTGCCACGCGGCATGGGACCAGTCGGCGCCGGAGCGACAAAAGTGTCACTAACGGTGTAACTGGCCGCTAATAACGCAAAACACAAGCAGAGGAGAAAATCCTCTGCTTTTTCTAATGTTTGGGGAATTTTTTTGTTATACTGTTACTACCAGATAGAGAATTTTCGGGGAGATGTCTACCATGAAATGTCCAGCTTGCCAGCATAACGGCACCCGCGTAGTAGATTCGCGGCCAATAGATGAAATGAAATCAATCCGCAGGCGTCGTGAATGTGAAGCATGCGGCTATCGCTTCACCACGTTCGAGAAGGTGGAGGAGATGCCGCTGATCGTCGTGAAAAAAGATGGATCCCGTGAAGAATTCAGCCGCGAGAAAGTGTTGCGCGGCTTGATTCGCGCGTGTGAAAAACGCCCAGTCTCGCTCGACATGCTTGAAGGGGTCGTTTTCGATATCGAAAAAGAACTTCGCCGGAGCGGAAATCCTGAAGTGAAATCGGAAGAAGTCGGAGAACTGGTCATGAACCGGTTAGCGGATATCGATGAAGTGGCCTATGTCCGCTTCGCATCCGTCTATCGCCAGTTCAAAGACATTACGGTCTTCATCGATGAACTCAAGGATCTGCTTGACCGCAATCCCGGTGACAAGGACAGCAAATAAGGCGGTGAGCACATGACGATGTACAAAGAACTCCAGCCCGCCGACTTGTACCGGATCCGCATGCCGTATCCATTTTCCAATTACGACCGACAATTGCTGACGCTTCTCTATCAGCCGATGATCGGATCGGATGCCATCTCCCTCTACTTGACACTGTGGGCAGATGCGGAAATGCGGTCCGAGGATTCCACGCATTATACATTAATGAACACGCTCGGAAAACCGGTCAAGGCGATTTTCGAATCCCGCATCCAATTGGAAGCAATCGGCTTATTGAAAACTTTCCGGAAAGACGGGGAAAACCGTTCCTTCATATATGAGCTGTGTCCGCCGCTCGACCCCAAAACCTTTTTTGCCGATCCGCTTTTATCGATGTTCCTGTTCAGTAAAATCGGGGAATCGTCTTACCGCTGGGTCCGCGACCGGTTTGTCATCCAGACGCCGCTCGCTTCAGGATACGAGGAAGTCTCCAGGACCTTCACGGATATTTTCCAACCGGTGCATGCGAAGTCCGGATACCCTGCAGACCAAAAAGAGCTTGAATCACGGACAGACGGGGAATATGAGATGGAACAGGACTTTGACTTTGCGCTGCTGCGCCAGGGCCTGTCCGAACAACTCGTGCCGAAGCGCGTGCTGACGCCGGCCATCCGCAACTTTATCGTAAAACTTTCGTTCCTCTACGGTTTCGGCCCGCTTGAAATGCAAAAAGTCGTATTGTTGGCGATCGAAGATGATTACCGGATAGATGAGGAAGGGCTGCGCAAGGCTGCTTCCGATTATTATAAAATGACCGTCACGACGACTGCACCGAAACTCGAGCCGGTTAAAAAGGCAGAACCGAAAACGCAACAACCTGAAGCAAAACAAGGCCCTGTAAACAAAGAAGACGAGTTGATCGCATATTTGGAATCAGCCTCGCCGATTCAAGTACTGCGCGATATCGCAGACGGCAAAGAACCGCTGCCGGCCGATGTGCAATTAGCGAACCAGTTGGTGACGCAGCATGGCATGGAGCCGGCTGTCGTTAATGTATTGCTTCAATACGTCCTATTGCGTACGGATATGAAACTGACAAAAGCGTATGTAGAAAAAATTGCATCGCATTGGTTGAGGAAAAATGTCACGACAGCCAAGCAGGCAATGGAATTTGCACGCATCGAGCATACGCAGTATATGAAATGGAAAAATGAATCAGGCGCCGCGCCTAAAAAAGCGGCATCTTCCGGCCGCAAGCCGATCCGCGAAGAAAAGTTGCCTGAATGGTTCAATAAGAAAGACGAAGTGGAAACGCCTGGACAAGGAGCTTCAAGTGAACAGCTCGAACAGGAAAAACAGAAATTGCTTGCGAAGCTTGCGTTGAAGAAAAGGAAGGGTGATTAGATGGAACCGATTCGTGAAACGATGAAGCGAGTGGTCAATGCGCCCTCATTTTCCGAGCGCTATGATGCGATGAAGAAAGAAGTGCTGGAACATCCCGGCGTCCTCAAATTCCTCAAAGAACACGAAGAGGAAATCGACGGGCCGACAGTAGAAAAAGGGATGGGCAAGTTATACGAGTATATCGACCAATCGCATGACTGCAATAAATGCCCGAACCTCGGCGGATGCATCAATCACTTAAAAGGATTCGAACCGAATCTTGTATTGGAGCGCGGCAATATCGGCATTTCGTACACCAAATGCCGGTTGAAGACCGCTGAAGACAATAAGCGGCATGCATCCTCTTTGATCCACAGCATGTACATGCCAAAGAAGTGATGGCGGCGAGAATCGAAAACTTCGAGCTGGACGACCGCAGGCTGCCTGCTTTCCGTGCAGTTGATGATTTCCTGGAGAAAGCGACAGGCCCGGACTCGCTCCTGAAAAAGGCTTGTATTTATATGGCAAGTTCGGGACTGGCAAATCCTATTTGCTGAGCGCTGTCGCGAATGAGCTGGCAGAGATCAACGTGAAAACGGTTCTCGTGTTCGTGCCGGAATTCATGCGCGAAATGAAGCAAGCGATCGGCGACCATACACTTCAGGAGAAAATCGAATACGTCAAAAAGCCGATGTGCTCATGCTCGATGATATCGGGGCTGAAGCGATGTCGAGCTGGACGCGTGACGAAGTGCTCGGTACGATCCTTCATTACCGGATGGCGGAAAAATTGCCGACTTTCATGAGCTCGAACTTCAGCTATTCTGAACTCGCGCACCATTTGACCTATTCACAGCGTGGCGAAAAAGAAGACCTGAAGGCGGCGCGCATTATGGAACGGATCAGGCATTGACCGTCCCAGTCAAACTTGAAGGCGAAAACCGCCGCAACAAGTAAGAGAAACTATTGCCTTTTGATTTTTCATCGTATAGTAAGAAACATCAATAATGATTTACATGCAATGACAAGGACATGAGCGATCGCGCGGCACACAGAGAGGAAGACATGGCTGAAAGCTTCCCGGCACAGCGTTTTCGTTTACCCCCTTCGAGCAGCGCCTGCGAACTTCAGTAACAGGCGACGGTACCGGCCCGTTAGCCGATGCAGAGCTTCATTCCGCGCAAAATTGTGCGGAAGAGAAGGTGGAACCACGAACAGAGCTTCGTCCCTTTTGGGATGGGGCTTTTTGTGTGGAAAAAAAGAAAAGCTGAAGCTAGACATCAAAAAACCTGAAGCGCTGAACCAGACCCTGTGGTTCTCGATTCACCCGATATCATTCAAAGGAGAGATTCATATGGCAGACATGATTCAATTAACATTCCCAGACGGCGCAGTAAAAGAGTTCGCCAAAGGAACATCTACAGAAGAAATTGCTCAATCCATCAGCCCGGGCCTTCGCAAAAAAGCGGTAGCAGGCAAGCTTTCCGGCAACTTGGTCGATTTGAAAGCCCCTCTTGAGGCGGATGGCGACATCGCGATCATCACACCAGAATCCGAAGAAGCATTGGAAGTACTTCGCCACAGCTCAGCGCATTTGATGGCTCAAGCAGTCAAACGCCTGTATCCGGATGCCAAGCTTGGCGTTGGGCCGGTCATCGAAAACGGCTTCTATTACGATATCGATACAGAGTCGGCGATTACAGCTGAAGATCTGCCGGTCATTGAAAAAGAAATGAAGAAAATTATCAACGAAAACTTGGACATCGTCCGTGTGGAAGTATCGAGAAATGAAGCGCAGCAACGCTTTGAAGCGATCAACGACCCATACAAGCTGGAGCTTCTAGAAGCAATTCCAGAAGATGAGCAAGTGTCGATCTACGAACAAGGCGAATTTTTCGATTTGTGCCGCGGCATCCACGTACCGTCAACTGGCAAATTGAAGGAATTCAAATTACTAAGTGTCGCTGGTGCCTACTGGCGCGGCGATAGCGACAATAAAATGCTTCAGCGCATCTACGGAACAGCTTTCTTTAAAAAAGAAGAATTGAAAGCCCATCTTGAAATGCTTGAAGAAGCGAAAGAGCGCGACCACCGCAAAATCGGCAAAGAGCTCAATTTGTTCATGAACTCCCAAAAAGTCGGACAAGGCTTGCCAATGTGGCTGCCGAAGGGTGCAACAATCCGCCGCATCATCGAACGCTATATTGTCGACAAAGAAGAGCGCATGGGCTATGACCACGTGTATACACCGGTCATGGGCAGTGTCGAACTATATAAGACTAGCGGCCACTGGGATCATTACCAGGAAAATATGTTCCCGGTCATGCAAATGGACAATGAAGACTTGGTGCTGCGCCCGATGAACTGCCCGCATCACATGATGATCTACAAGCAGGGAATCCATTCCTACCGCCAATTGCCGATCCGTATCGCAGAACTTGGATTGATGCACCGCTATGAGATGTCGGGTGCCTTGTCCGGCCTACAACGCGTGCGCGGCATGACATTGAACGATGCCCATCTTTTTGTGCGCCCGGACCAGATCAAAGAAGAATTCAAACGTGTCGTCAATCTCGTCATCGAAGTATACAAAGACTTCGATTTGAAAGATTATTCGTTCCGCGTATCCTACCGCGATCCGGCAGACAAAGAAAAATACTATGACGATGACGCCATGTGGAACCGTGCGCAATCGATGCTGAAAGAAGCGATGGATGAACTCGGCCTCGATTATTTCGAAGCAGAAGGCGAAGCGGCATTCTACGGGCCAAAACTCGACGTTCAAGTGAAAACAGCGCTTGGCAAAGAAGAGACTTTATCGACTGTCCAGCTCGACTTCCTATTGCCTGAGAAATTTGATTTGACGTATATCGGCGAAGATGGCAAACAGCACCGCCCGGTTGTTATCCACCGTGGGGTCGTCTCGACTATGGAGCGTTTCGTCGCATTCTTGATCGAAGAATACAAAGGCGCATTCCCGACATGGCTCGCGCCGGTACAAGTGGAAATCATCCCGGTATCGCTCGATGTGCACAGCGAATACGCAAAAGAGCTACAGGAAAAATGCAGCAGCATAAATTGCGCGTCGACATCGATGAGCGCGATGAAAACTGGGGTATAAAATCCGCGAAGCACAAATGCAGAAAGTTCCTTATATGCTCGTTATCGGCGATAAGGAACTTGAAAGCGGCTCGGTCAATGTCCGCAAATATGGCGAGCAGAACTCCGAGAGCATGCCATTTGAAGAGTTCCTTAAACTCGTCCAATCGAACTTCGCTAAAGTGCTTGACAGTAAAAGTGCTGCGTGATATTCTTATTTAGGTTATTGAATACTTATATGTGCAAGCAGGAGCGCCCGCTTCTCACCTGATCGACCGAATGTTGGCAGGTAGACACGATTGACTTTACATGCAACTAGCATGTGTCATATTATGGCGGGCGAACTCCTCGGGGTTCGCCCGCTTTTGTTTGCGCCTGTGAACCGGATCGTCCGGTTTACACATTTAAGCTATTCGCGACACTACCCGGAGGTGGATCATTATTAGCAGAGACAACAATGTAAACGAAGGCATTCGTGCACGTGAATTACGGGTTATTGACCAAAATGGTGAACAGCTCGGAATCAAATCACGCAACGAGGCGCTCGAGATTGCAGCCCGTGTCAACTTGGATCTAGTACTAGTGGCTCCTCAAGCTAAGCCGCCGGTCGCACGGATCATGGACCACGGCAAGTTCAAATTTGAACAGCAAAAGAAAGAGCGCGAAATTCGTAAAAACCAAAAAATCATCAACGTCAAAGAGGTTCGTTTGAGCCCTGGCATCGATGACCACGATTTTAACACGAAGCTCCGCAACGCGATCAAGTTCCTTGAAAAAGGCGACAAAGTGAAAGCTTCAATCCGTTTCAAAGGCCGTGCGATTACGCACAAAGAAATCGGACAACGTGTCCTTGAACGCTTCGCAGAAGAGTGCAAGGGTGTCGCGACGGTTGAACAGCGCCCGAAAATGGAAGGTCGCAGCATGTTCTTGATGCTGAACCCGATCAACGAGAAGGAATAACAGTATATTTGTTTAGGAGGAACCCGAAATGCCGAAAATGAAAAGCCACAGTGGAGCGTCTAAACGCTTCAAGAAAACTGGAACTGGTAAAGTAAGACGCAACCGTTCCCACACTAGCCACTTGTTCGCAAACAAATCGACTAAGCAAAAACGTAAGCTTCGCAAGAGCTCATTGGTTTCTGCAGGCGATTTGAAACGCATCAAATCATTGATCTACAACATGAAGTAAGAACGAAAAGCGGAAACGGCCGCTCAGCTCCGGCAGACTTAAGATGAACTTCCGAAGCGGCGCTCTATGCCGTACAGGAAGGGCAGCTTAAGGCCGAGGAGTTGGCCGTTGAAGTCTAGACATCACCAACTACTACAAAAATCGAATTTTTCATATTCAAGCAGGAGGTAATTCAATATGCCACGCGTAAAAGGCGGAACAGTGACGCGCAAGCGTCGTAAAAGAGTATTAAAATTAGCTAAAGGTTATTACGGTTCCAAGCACTTACTATTTAAAGTAGCGAACCAACAAGTCATGAAGTCAGGTAACTATGCTTACCGTGACCGTCGCAACAAAAAACGTGATTTCCGCAAATTGTGGATCACACGCATCAACGCAGCAGCTCGTTTGAATGATATTTCTTATAGCCGCTTGATGCACGGGTTGAAACTTGCTGGCATCGACATCAACCGCAAAATGCTAGCTGAAATCGCTGTATCTGATGCAGCTGCTTTCACAGCTTTGGTTGACCAAGCGAAAAAAGCATCTAACAACTAATTCACACTGGGCCCAGCGCCTAGTTCGATAGAAAAAAGGCCGGCTAATTGCCGGCCTTTTTTTATTGAAGCCGATGGGGAGGGAAGATAATGATCATATTGGCAGCTTATTTGGCCGCCATGTCGAGTTTTGCCTTTATCATGATGTGGGCGGACAAGCGGCAGGCGCAAGCACGCGGGCCGCGCATCCCAGAAAAACGCCTGTGGCTTGTCGCGGCAATTGGCGGCGGCATCGGGGCATACGCAGGCATGATGTTGTTCAGGCATAAAACGAAGCACACGAATTTCCGCCTTGGCTTTTTTGCCTTGGCATTGATACAGGCAGTTTTGCTTGTTTGGGTGGCGTCTCAATAGAAAAAGAGGAAGAAGCTCAGGCTTCTTCCTCTTTTTTCATCAATTGTTCGATTGGGCTTTTCCAGGAAATGTCCGCATCCGGATAGTTCATGCGGATCTCCTTCTCCAGAAAATGAAAATCCTCTTTAGAGAAGCCGATCAGCTTGTCGGGCGTCTCGGTCCATATGAAAATGGATACGACATCAAATGCCTCTTTGGTGGTCCCTAAATATTTCTCGCCTTCAAAAAGAACGCCACGCATGGCGATGAAAAAATTCTTGCGGACATTCCCCACATCATCATGGAAATAATAAGTGCCGGATTCGAGCGCGGCATCAAGCTTGCGCTTCGGGTCAAAAATGAATTTGAGGAGACGGTAAAATAGGTAGATGATCAAGGCGATGATGATCAAGCGGATCAAAAATGCCATCGGATTGCCCCCCTTATCAGGATAGTCTTGTGTATAATACGTAACAGAAGCTTGGAAGTTTCACAATTTTTATCGAAAAGGAGAAAGTCTATGAACCTTCAGGAATTATTTCACATGCAGCGGGAGCTCGACCGCTATATCCAATCGAACAGAAACGTCGAGGAATCGGTGTTCCGCAAGAAAGTGCTAGCGCTTCAAGTGGAATTGTCGGAGCTTGCTAATGAAACGAGATGCTTTAAGTTCTGGAGCACGAAAGGCCCGTCGGATAAAAGCGTTTTGCTCGAGGAGTACGTCGATTGCATTCATTTCATCCTGTCGCTCGGCATTGAAAAGGGCTTTGATTCACTAGAGCAATGGCCAGCTCCGACCAGTGAACAAGATTTGACGGAACTGTTCCTCTCTGCGCATCAAGGAGTCGGACGCTTTGCAGAACAAGCGACCCCGGAAGAATACCAAAGCTTGTGGCGGACGTTCGGCGCCCTGGCGGAAGCACTCGGCTTCAGCTATGAGGAAGTGCTGACGGCTTATGTTGAAAAGAATGAAACCAACTACAAACGCCAGCAGCAAGGGTATTGAATGAATCTTTTGATAACGTAACCGCTTTCCTATATACTGAAAAAGCAATGACTATTTAGGAGGTCGAAATAATGTCGAAATTAGATGAAACACAACAAATGTTGAAAGATTTGACAGACGCGAATGGCATTCCCGGCAATGAACGCCAATCCCGCGAGGTTATGAAGAAATACATAGAGCCATTTGCCGACACGATCGAGACGGATAATCTCGGCAGCTTGATCGCCAAAAAAGAAGGGCTTGCAGATGGGCCGAAAATTATGGTCGCCGGACATTTGGATGAAGTCGGCTTCATGATTTCCCAAATCGACGACAAAGGATTCCTGAAATTCCAAACGGTCGGTGGCTGGTGGAACCAGGTCATGCTTGCTCAGCGCGTGACGATTACAACGCGCAGTGGAAAAGAAATCACAGGGGTTATCGGATCCAAACCGCCGCATATCCTGTCTCCGGAAGCACGCAAAAAACCGGTGGAAATCAAGGACATGTTCATCGACATCGGCGCATCTTCACGTGAAGAAGCAAAAGAATGGGGGGTAACGCCAGGCGATATGGTCACTCCTTATTTCGAGTTCACGGTCATGAACAACGATAAACTGTTGATGGCAAAAGCTTGGGACAACCGCATTGGCTGCGCCATCGCCATCGATGTCTTGAAAGGCTTGAAAGGCGTCGACCACCCGAATGTCGTCTATGGCGTCGGAACGGTCCAGGAAGAAGTCGGCCTGCGCGGCGCAAAAACGGCGACTTCATTCATCCAGCCGGACATCGGTTTTGCAGTGGATGTCGGCATCGCAGGAGATACGCCAGGTGTCACATCAAAAGAATCCAACAGCAAAATGGGCGACGGCCCGCAAATCCTGTTGTTCGACGCCTCGATGGTGTCTCACCGCGGCTTGCGTGAGTTGGTCGTCGATACAGCGGAAGAATCAGGAATCCCGTTCCAGTTCGAAACGATTGCAGGCGGCGGAACAGATGCCGGCTCCATCCACTTGACAGCAAATGGCGTACCGGCCTTGTCGATCGGTGTAGCGACGCGCTATATCCATTCACACGCAGGCATCTTGCACCGCGACGATTACGAAAATGCTGTGAAATTGATCATTGAAGTAATCAAGAAGCTCGACCGCGACACGGTAACAAAAATTACATTCGACTGATTTTGAAGCCCGGCAGATGCCGGGCTTTTTTTATGTCCAGAATAAAATCGAAAAGCCAATGACCAAACAGTGTGGATCTAAACTTTCTTTGAGTATTTATAAAGCCAATGCCTCCTCATGTTTCAAATACTTCAAAAGGGAAGCGATTCCCCCACTAGCCGGCAACTAACTATAGAAGCAGAACCATTTGAACAAGCTAACAACAACGAAATCTCTCAGCCGCCCAGCGCCAAGGGTGAGCCGAAGCAATGAGACAGATGTTCTTTCTGGCTCATTGTGAGAGGCCAACCCAAAGCAGGGCGGCGAATACCAAGGCGAAGCACACATCAACTCCAGCAACATATCCACAGGAAAACTCTTATTCTCGAGTTCTACGCTAGCTCCAGGAAGCGATTCCCCCACTAGCCGGCAACTAACTATAGAAGCAGAACCAGTTGAACAAGCTAACAACAACGAAATCTCTCAGCCGCCCAGCGCGCCAGGGGTGAGCCGATGCAATGAGACGGATGTTCTTTCTGGCTCATTGTGAGAGGCCAACCCAAAGCTGGGCGGCGACTTCCAATTGGATGTTCGAAAAAAGGTTGATGCACTTTCACACTTAAGCATTAGGAAAAAGATGTTAGGTAAACTTGACTTAATGTTAATTATACATTACATTATGTTAAATAAACTATACATGAAACGAGGGATGCTGATGCTGAAAAACCGGGTGAAAGAGCTGCGGGCGCGCTATGGGTTTACGCAAAGCGAGCTGGGCAAGCAAGTGGATGTGACGCGGCAGACGATCGCATTTATTGAGAAAGGCGAATTTTCACCATCGATTACATTGGCCTTGAAGCTCGCTAAGGTCTTGCAAGTGGAAGTAGGCGACTTATTTTGGCTGGAGGAGGAATAATGATGAAACAGGATTTTCGGATGACGTACCCGCTTTGGAATATGGCGTTTATATTGATACTGGCTGTGATGGCGGTCGGATTCACTTCAAGCTTCGTCAATGTCACCAAGACAGAGGCGAGCTTGAGTATCGAAGCGCAGGCATTTGAAGGATTTTTGACTTTCGCTGCCCTGATTGCCTATTTGGTGCTGATCACGATTTATTTGTTTGCACTGAAATCCTATAACCGGAAGAATCCGGATAAGAAAATTCCCCCCTTTTCGATGCGCCCTCCTGAATACATGGAACAAGACGAGGGAATGACGTTCATCACAAGGAAAGCGGTGCAGAAAGTATATACATTCATTACCTGGACATTGCCGTTCTTCGCATTGATTGTTATGCTTTTCCCGATTCCGAGACTCTTTATCGTCTGGGGAATCCTCGCGGTCGCATTCGGCCAGAACCTGATTTACTATATGGAGATGCGCAGGCATCTGAAGGAGGCGGCTGAATGATTTATGAATACGCATTAATATTCCTCGGGGCGGCGATTCCGTGGTTTGAAATCGCACTCGTCATCCCGCTCGGCATCGTCTGGGGCTTGTCGCCGGTATGGGTCATGATCACGGCCTTCGTCGGCAATATGCTGACGGTGATGCTGCTCATTATCGGTTTCGACAAATTCCGCATCTGGTACGACAAGCGCCAGCAAGCGAAAGGCAAGGAGCCGTCGAAGAAAAACGAACGCGCGGTGCGCATCTGGAATAAATACGGGCTGCCGGGGCTGTCGCTTTTAGGGCCAATCCTGATCGGTACGCATATCGCGGCGTTCATTGGCATGACTTTGGGTGCGACGAAGCGCAATACGACCGTATGGATGATTATCAGCATCGGGGTCTGGACGCTCGCGTTTGGGATTTTGACAGCACTTGGCTTTGATTTCTTTACTGCGTAAATCGGCCCTATGCTATACTGGAGCTATTCTGAAAAAAGTGGTGAACGTATTATGAAACGAATTGAATCATTGCAGAACTCGCTCGTCAAACATTGGAAGAAACTGAGCACGACCCGTAAAGAGCGTGATAAATTCGGGGAATTCCTCATCGAAGGATTTCATTTGACGGAAGAGGCATTGAACAAGAAAGACGGCATCAAAGGTTTGATCGTCCGTGAAGGCACGGATATTCCGGATGCTTGGGACATCGAAGGCCTCACGCTTTATGTGGTAACGGCACAGATTGCGAAAGAGATTGCGGAAACCGAACATACGCAAGGCATTTTCGCACATTGCGCTCAGCCGGAGTATGGCGACTCTATGCAAGAGCAATGGAAGACGCTGCTCTTGATCGACGCCGTGCAAGACCCGGGCAATGTCGGGACGATGATCCGCACCGCCGCAGCGGCCGGGATTGACGCTGTCGTTCTCGGAAAAGGTTCGGCGGATGCGTACAATCCAAAAACGGTCCGTTCGGCGCAAGGCGCTCATTTCCAAGTGCCGATCGTCAAAGGTGATTTGTTCGACTGGGTCGAACGCTTGAAGAGCCGCAGCATTCCGGTTTATGGAACGGCGCTTTACCAATCAGTGCCGATGTACGAGGCTGAGTCGAAAGAAAGTTTTGCGCTCATCGTCGGAAATGAAGGAAGCGGCGTCGAGCCGCAGCTACTCGAGCAAACTGACCAGAATTTGATGGTGCCGCTGTACGGCCCGGCAGAATCATTGAACGTGGCCGTGGCAACTGGAATTCTATTGTATAGCCTCGTTCCGAAAACTGGTGTTTGATTAACGGGGGAAAGTTCATTATAATTGAAGAGAAATAGCAAAAGCGTTGACCGGGAAAAGTACCTTGTTCCCCTGCATCCTAGGAAGTCCGCCCTCGACTGAAAGCGCGGATATGCAGGGCCATCGGAAGTTCACCCCGCGAGCTGCTAGACGGGGACCGGCCGTGTGCCGTAAAGTCTGGCCGGTGATGAGCCGTTATTCAATGAAGTGATCGCATGCGTGCGATAACTAGGGTGGTACCGCGAATCAATGCCTCGTCCCTTTTTGGGGGCGGGGCTTTTTTATGTTCAAGGAGGAGAGAAAATGGAAGCAAGATTGCAGGAATTGAAAAATGAAGCATTGGAGAAAATCCAAGCGGCGCAAACGGTCAAGGAATTGACGGACGTGCGCGTAGCGTATTTAGGGAAAAAAGGGCCGATCACTGACGTCTTGAAAGGCATGGGCAAATTGCCGGCGGAAGAGCGTCCGAAAATGGGCGCGCTCGCAAACGAAGTGCGTGCAGAAGTGACAGAATCACTCGATGCACGCATGGTCCTATTGGAAGAGCAGGCGATCAACGAAAAGCTGCAAAGCGAAACGATCGATATTTCCTTGCCGGGGCGTCCTGCGAAGACAGGCAATCCGCATCCGTTGACACGGGTCGTCGAGGAAATCGAAGACTTGTTCTTGTCGATGGGCTACGAGATCGCAGAAGGCCCGGAAGTCGAAAAAGATTATTATAATTTCGAAGCGCTCAATTTGCCGAAAGGGCATCCGGCGCGCGATATGCAGGATTCCTTCTATATAACAGAAGATATTTTGCTGCGTACGCATACGTCACCGGTACAGGCGCGCACGATGGAAGCAAAAGGCGGGGAACCGATCAAGATCATTTGCCCGGGCAAAGTCTATCGACGCGACAATGACGACGCAACGCATTCGCATCAGTTCACGCAAATCGAAGGGCTTGTTGTCGGCGAAGATATCCGCATGAGCGATTTAAAAGGGACTTTGTCCGTCTTCGCCAAGAAGATGTTCGGCGAAGACCGCGAAATCCGCCTGCGCCCGAGCTTCTTCCCGTTCACGGAGCCTTCCGTTGAAATGGATATTTCCTGTTTCAAATGCGGCGGGTCTGGCTGCAATGTCTGCAAAAAGACCGGCTGGATCGAAATTTTGGGCGCCGGCATGGTGCATCCGAACGTTCTGGAAATGGCCGGCTATGATTCGAAGCGCCTTACAGGATTTGCATTCGGCATGGGGCCGGAGCGTATTGCGATGCTGAAATATGGCATCGAGGACATCCGCCATTTCTACACGAACGACGTGCGTTTCTTGACGCAATTTCAACGGACGGAACTTTAAGGAGGAACTTTCATGTTAGTATCGACAAAATGGTTGAAAGAATATGTAAATACACAAGATTTGGCCCCAGCGGAACTAGGGGAAAAAATCACGCGCGCAGGAATCGAAGTTGACGCCGTAATTGACCGTTCGGAAGGACTGGCGAATTTAGTCGTCGGTTATGTGACGGATTGCGTGAAGCATCCGGAAGCCGATAAACTGTCAATCTGCCAAGTGGACGTCGGCGGCGGGGAAATCGACCAGATCATCTGCGGCGCACCGAATATCGCTAAAGGGCAGTCGGTCATCGTGGCGCGTCCGGGCGCGAAGCTTCCGGGCGGCATGAAGATCAAAAAAGCGAAGCTGCGCGGAGAAGTATCGAACGGCATGATCTGCTCGCTCCAGGAACTCGGCATTGAAACGAAACTTGTGCCGAAAAGTTATGCAGAAGGCATTTATGTCTTGCCTGAAAAAGCAGAGCCTGGCACAGATGTGCTGTCTTATCTGGACTTGGACGATACGGTCCTTGAACTTGGCCTCACGCCGAACCGTGCGGATGCGATGAGCATGCTCGGTGTCGCTTATGAAGTCGGCGCCATTTTAGAAGAAGAGGTTAGCTTGCCGGAAATCGAATATGCTGAAGCAGCAGACTCTGCGGAAAGCATGCTGTCGCTCGAAGTGGATGCACCAGAAGCGAACCCTCTTTATGTCGCGAAAGTCGTGCGCAACGTCAAAGTGAAAGAATCCCCGCTTTGGCTGCAACAGCGTTTGATGGCAGCCGGCGTGCGCCCGCATAATAATGTCGTCGATGTGACCAACTACATTTTGATGGAATACGGCCAGCCGCTCCATGCGTTTGACTATGATTCCCTTGGGACAGGCAACATAACCGTTCGCCAGGCAAAAGAAGGCGAAAAAATCACAACCCTTGATGACACGGAACGCACCTTATCTGCGCATCAATTGGTCATCACCAACGGCACAGATCCTGTTGCACTTGCCGGCGTCATGGGCGGGGCGAATTCGGAAGTGAGCGACGAGACGACAACGGTCGTCATCGAATCGGCTTATTTTGCTTCAGATTCGATCCGCCGTACGTCGAAAGACCATAACTTGAGAAGCGACGCGAGCTCACGCTATGAAAAAGGCGTCGACCCGAACCGCGTCATCCCGGCTGCAGAACGCGCTGCCCAATTGCTGGCTGAACTTGCAGAAGGGGAAGTGCTTGCCGGATCGCTCATCTTCGACCAGCTCGATAAAGAAGAGCGCATCGTCAAAGTTTCTCCGGACTTCATCAATAGCCGCCTCGGCATGAAGATCCGCCTTGAGGACATGCTCGACATCCTCAGCCGTTTGAAGTTCAAGACAGAAGCGGTGAACAACCAATTGGTCATTGAAGTGCCGACACGCCGACAGGATATCCAGATCGAAGAGGATGTCGTGGAGGAAATCGCACGTCTTTACGGCTACGACGAGATTCCGGCAACGTTGCCGCGTACCGATGCTACACCTGGCGGATTGAGCCCTTACCAGGCGAAACGCCGCATTGCACGCCATTTCCTTGAAGGTGCTGGCTTACTCCAGGCTACGACATATTCCTTGACCTCGGAAGCGGCTGCAACGCAATTTGCGCTGGAGCCTACGGAAACGACCCGTCTCTTGATGCCGATGAGCGAAGAGCGCAGCATTTTGCGCCAAAGCTTATTGCCTCATTTGCTCGAATCGCTTTCGTACAATACGGCTCGCCGCATCGATTCGGCAGCATTGTATGAAACGGGTTCGGTGTTCTTGAAGGGGCAGGATGAACTGCTCGATGAACAAGAACATTTGGCGATCGTCATGACTGGACTGTGGCTCGACCATAGCTGGCAGGGCGAAAAGAAAGCTGTCGACTTTTTCGTGGCAAAAGGCATTGTAGAAGGGCTTGCTGAAAAGCTGGGCCTTGAATTGTCATTCGAACGCGGCGAAATGGACGGTTTGCATCCAGGCAGAACCGCATTCATCCTGCTCGATGGCAAGCGCATCGGTGTCATTGGCGCCTTGCACCCGTCCGAGCAGAAAAAACGCGATTTGAAAGAAACGATCGTGGTGGAATTGAACTTGGCAACTTTGCTGACGCGCGAAACGGAAGCGCTTGTCTATACACAAGTATCCCGCTACCCGACGATTTCACGCGACGTGGCTTTGGTCTTGTCGAATATCGTGGAAGCGCAGACGATTGAAGGGGTCATCCGCAAAGCGGGCGGCAAGCTTTTGAAAGATGTCCGCGTCTTCGACCTATACGAAGGCGACCGCATGGATGAAGGCAAGAAATCCCTGGCGTTCTCGCTAAGATATTTCGACCCGGAGAAAACACTGACCGATGAAGAAGTGAACGCAGCACATGAGAAAATCATCAAAGCGCTCACAGAATCAGGAGCGGAACTCCGTTAAAACCAAAAAGCTATCTTGGGCTCACGATGAGCCCAAGATAGCTTTTTTTAGTTGCGTTTTTTCTTTGCTGCCAAGGCTTGCGCTTTTTTCGTGTTGGCAAAATGGGCTTTCGTGATACTTTTCAGGAAGGCTTCGCCGCGCGACAACAAGATCTTTGCTGCAGCTTCATCGACGATCGCCCCGGCGCCTTTTGGCAGGGCCACACCGGCAACTGTGCTGAGCCGGTCCATTTCATCTAAGAAAGCGACACGCGCAATGATCGATGCGCAGGCGACCGATACATGGAGATTTTCCGCTTTCGTGGAAAACAGCACATTCTCGCGGATGATGTCGGGTTCTTGTGCGATGTGCCGATAGTAGATGCCGCGCTCTGCGAATTGGTCGATCAGGATCGCTTCGGGTTTTTCTGGTGCCATCTTACGCAATACATGCTTCAGCGCCTGATTGTGGAGCAATGCTTTGATCTTGCCTTGCGACCAGCCCTGTGCCTGTACTTGATTGTATTTCTCGTTGTCCAAGGTTAGCACGCTATAGGTGAACGCCGCTTTCAGGTCGGGCGCGATTTTCCGCATATAATCATCCGTCAATTGCTTGGAATCCTTGACGCCGAGTTCTTTTGCAAGTTCAACTTGCTGTGCGGGCACAAAGCAGGCGGCGACGGTGATTGGGCCGAAAAAATCGCCTGTGCCGGTTTCATCTGAGCCGAGCACAGAGCGGTTGGCAAAATCGGGCGGCAATTGATCGCCTTTCGCTGTTGCGGTTTTCTCTTTGATCTTGTCGGCAGCGCCCCATTTTGCTGTTTCGCGTTCAGCGCCGGCGCCTTGGAACATCACTTTGCCGGATGTGTAGACGGTGATCATCGCATCCGGCAGTTTCGCAGCAAAGCGGGCATGGGGATTCTTGGTGTTTATTTCCTTGTTTTGGTAATGTGCAATCAGCCGTTTCAAGGCTTCTTCTGGCAGTTTCAAGACGCTGTTGGTCATTGGGAGTCCCCTTTCTTATGATTCACAATCCGCTCGAGTTCGTGTTATGATGGTCTATAGAATTCCAAAGGGGGAACGCGCATTGCAAGAGCAGCATAAAATTCGCACTGTCGTTGATATATATGGCCATACATACAAGATGCTCGGTACTGAGACATCCGGCCATATGAGGCTTGTCGCTTCCATGGTCGACAGCAAGATGCGGGAGATCAACGCCGCCAATCCATCGCTTGACCAAGCGAAACTAGCCGTATTGACCGCGGTAAATGCGACACATGAATATCTTAAACTGAAAGAGCAGCTAGAACAAATGGAAATTGAATTGAATAACTTGAAGGGCTGACGGATATGCTTGATTTAATCTTATTGGTATTGCTTCTGGCGGGGATTTTGGTCGGCTTCAAGCGAGGGCTGGTGCTGCAGTTTCTGCACATGGTCGGCTTTGTTGTCGCGCTCATTGTCGCCTATACGTATTATAAACCGCTATCGGAAAACTTTGTATTATGGGTTCCATATCCGACGGTCGACGAAAGCTCGCGCTTTGCGATCGCTGTCGAACAATTGAATTTGGACGAGACATTTTATCAGCTGTTGGCTTTCGCACTCATTTTCTTTGTTGTGAAATTTTTGCTGACGCTGATCGCATCGATGTTCGATTTCATCAAATACATCCCTGTGCTCGGCTTCCTGAGCCGCATTTTCGGTGCGGTCCTCGGGCTCATCGAAGCGCACATCCTGTTGTTCATCGGACTCTACGTATTTGCGTTATTGCCGATCGATGGGATTCAAAACCAGATCGAAAATTCCGGGATCGCCCGCGCCATCCTCGAACATACGCCTTATTTCTCTGAGAAAGTGAAGGAATGGTGGTATATTTATATGTAGTAGGAACTTCTCTCTTACGAGGGAAGTTTTTTTATGAACCGATTAGGGAGGTTTGTTTGGCATGAATAAAAAAATCATTATCCGCACATTGGAAAATATTGCGTTATATATGGAATTAAAAGGGGACAACCCGTTTAAAGTATCAGCTTTCCGCAAAGCCGCCCAAGCACTTGAACTCGACCAGCGCAGCTTGGATGAGATTGAAGATGTCACGAAGCTAAAAGGCATCGGAAAAGGCACAGGCGATGTCATCACGGAATTGCTTACCGACGGCAAATCTTCTGTTCTCGAAGAACTCCAGGAAGAAGTGCCGAAAGGGCTTGTGCCAATGCTGAAACTGCAAGGGCTTGGCGGCAAGAAAATTGCCAAGCTCTACAAAGAACTTGGCGTGGATTCAATGGAATCCTTAAAGCAGGCGTGCATCGATGGGCGTGTCCAAGCGCTTCCGGGGTTCGGCGCAAAATCCGAAGAGAAAATCTTGCTTGAGCTGGAAAACTTCGAAACCGACCCGGGACGCCACCCGATCTGGAAAACGGAAGAAACCGTGGCATTCATCGAAAACTTGTTGACGACGATTTCCGATGTTGCGGAGTTTTCAGTTGCCGGAAGCTTCCGCCGGACGAAAGAGACGAGCAAAGACCTTGACTTTATCGTAGCGACCGATGAACCGGCAAAAGTGAAAGAACAGCTGCTTGCCGGCTTGCCGGTAAAAGAAACCATCGCATCAGGGGACACGAAAGTCTCTGTAGCAGTAGAAGTGGTCGAGCCGATTGATGTCGATTTCCGCCTCGTTGCACCTGAAGAATTTGCGACGGCGCTGCATCATTTTACCGGATCGAAAGACCATAATGTCCGCATGCGCCAATTGGCCAAAGCGAAAAAAGAGAAAATCAGCGAATACGGCGTGGAACAGGAAGACGGTTCCGTGTTGACATTCGAATCAGAAGAGGCATTTTTCGCCCATTTCGATTTGCCGTTCATCCCGCCGACCGTGCGCGAAGATGGCCGTGAAATCGACCGAATTGCCGAATTGCCGTCGCTTGTCTCACTCGACGATATCCGCGGCGACTTGCATATGCACACAACCTGGTCGGACGGTGCACATTCCATCGATGAAATGATCAATGCTTGCCAAGACCGCGGTTACGAATACATGGTCATCACCGATCATTCACAATACCTGAAAGTCGCGAACGGATTAACGCCTGAGCGCTTGATGGAACAAAACGGGAAATTGCGAGAGGCCAATAAACGCCATGATGGCATCGAAGTGGTGTCCGGAACGGAAATGGACATTTTGCCGGATGGCAGTTTGGATTTTGACGACGAAGTGCTCGCGCAATTGGATTTTGTCATCGCGAGCATCCATTCGAGTTTCCAACAGCCGCAAGAACAGATCATGGCACGCATTTTGACGGCGATGAAAAACCCGTATGTGCATATGATCGCGCATCCGACCGGTCGCATCGTCGGAAAACGCGACGGCTATAATCCGGATGTTGAACAAATTTTGGATTGGGCAAAAGAATACGGCAAAATCGTTGAGTTGAACGCGAGCCCGTATCGCCTCGACCTCGCCGTCGAATGGCTGGTCATGGCACAGGAAAAAGGCGTGCCGGTCGCCATCAATACCGATGCCCATGCAATCGAAGGGCTAGAGGTCATGGCCACAGGCGTGCGCCACGCGCAGAAAGCATGGCTGAAAAAAGACAATGTGGTCAATACATGGCCGCTTGAGAAGTTAAGAGATTTCTTGAAACGATAAAGGAGGAGTTTATATGATCGCAGAGCGCGCATTACGAACTCTCGAATTCTATAAAATCCGCGAAGAAGTGGCGGCATTCTGTACCTCATCACTTGGAAAAGGATTAGTGAAAGAATTGTTGCCGTCTACTGACATCGCGGAAGTGAACCGTTTGCTGGAAGAAATGGATGAAGCGGCGCAATTATTGCGCATCAAGAACAATGTGCCGATGGGCGGGATCTCCGATATCCGCCCACACGCCAAACGTGCACAAATCGGCGGAAGTCTGAGCCCGGTAGAGTTGATGGAAGTTTCCTCGACGATCCGCGCAAGCCGCATTTTACGCCATTTCCTAGAAGCCATCGACGCGGAAGAAGATATCGACATTCCGCATTTCATGGAGAAAAAAGAAAGCATGCCGATTTTGACGCAGCTCGAACACGATATCAATGCCTGCATCGACGATAACGGGACCGTGGTCGATAGCGCGAGCTCAGAACTGCGCAGCATTCGCCAATCGCTGCGTGCGCAGGAAAGCCGCGTACGCGAAAAACTCGAGAGTTTGATCCGCGGGCGCAATGCATCGAAAATGCTGTCGGATTCGATTGTCACCATCCGCAATGACCGTTTCGTCATCCCGGTCAAGCAAGAATACAGAAGCCATTACGGCGGCATCGTGCATGACCAATCCTCATCGGGCCAGACGCTGTTCATCGAACCGGATGCAGTCGTGCAGGCCAACAATGAAGTGCGGCGGCTGAAGCTGAAAGAACGAGAAGAAATAGACCGCATCCTGCTGATGTTGTCTATGAAAGTGCAGGAAGTCGCTCATGAATTGTTCACTTTGGTCGGCGTATTGGCGGAAGTCGATTTGATCCTGGCAAAAGCGAAATACGGACAAGCGCATAAATGCTCGAAACCTGAGATGAACACGGAAGGCTATATCAATTTGAAGAAAGCACGCCATCCGCTCATTCCACAAGATGAAGTCGTGCCGAACGATATCGAGTTCGGCCGGGACATCACGGCGATTGTCATTACCGGGCCGAATACAGGCGGGAAGACGGTCACCTTGAAAACGGTCGGCTTGTCGACATTGATGGCGCAGGCGGGGCTTCCCGTGCCGGCGCTTGAAGGATCGGAACTTGCCGTGTTCGATCAGATCTTCGCCGATATCGGCGATGAGCAATCGATCGAGCAAAGTTTGAGTACATTCTCTTCCCATATGGTCAACATCGTCGACATCCTCGAGAAATTCGATGAGAACTCACTTGTCATTTTCGATGAACTTGGTGCCGGCACTGACCCGCAGGAAGGGGCGGCGCTTGCCATTTCCTTGCTCGATGAAGTGCATGGCAGAGGCGCGCGTGTTATCGCGACGACGCATTATCCGGAACTGAAAGCTTATGGCTACAACCGGGAAGGCGTCGCCAATGCCAGCGTCGAATTTGATGTAGAGACGTTGAGCCCGACCTACCGGTTGCTGATCGGCGTGCCGGGGCGCAGCAACGCATTCGAAATCTCCAAGCGCCTCGGCTTGCCGGAGCATATCATTTCCCATGCGAAGAGCTTCACGGGAACCGACCGCAAAGAAGTCGACTCGATGATCGCCTCGCTTGAGAAGAGCCGGCGCGAGGCGGAACGCGATGCAGAAGAAACCCGTTCTGTGCTTGAAGAATCCGAGACGCTGAAAGAAGACTTGGCGAAACGCCTCGCAGAATATGACAGCCGCAAAGAGCAATTGGAAGACAAAGCGAAAGAAAAAGCGCGCAAAATCGTCGACCAGGCGCGAGCGGAAGCGGAAGCGGTCATTAAGGAACTGCGCCAAATGCAGCTTGCACAGCAGACCGGCGTGAAAGAGCACCAGCTGATAGATGCGAAAAAACGGCTGGAGAATGCCATGCCGGAAAACCGCGTCTTGAAAAAAGCGAAGAAAAAAAACGAACCGGTCGCCTTGAAACCGAACGACGAAGTGAAAGTGCTGTCTTACGGGCAAAAAGGGACCTTGGTCGAAAAAGTTTCCGACACTGAATGGGTCGTCCAGGTCGGGATCTTGAAAATGAAGCTGCCTGAATCCGACCTCAGCTACACAAAACCTGAAAAGCAAAAAGAAACACGCACGATGACTAGCTTAAAAGGCCGGGAAGGCTACACGAAAATGGAGTTGGACCTTCGCGGTGAGCGCTATGAGGATGCCTTGTCGCGCGTGGAGAAATATTTGGATGATGCTTTATTGGCGAATTACCACCAAGTATCCATCATCCACGGCAAAGGAACGGGTGCGCTTCGGCAAGGCGTGCAGCAGTATTTGAAGAAACATCCACGCGTCAAAAGCTACCGCTTTGGCGAAGCGGGTGAAGGCGGATCCGGAGTGACGGTCGCTGAATTGAAGTAAGGGCGGAAGGGGAGCTTGTAAATGTTCGAAGAAGGATTTTGGACCCACCCGCTTGTCGAGACGGCTGGCTATTTCAGTGTGGTGGTTTTATGCTTGATCGTAGCGATGGTCATCTTTGAAGTCGTGACGAAATATAAGAACTGGGAAGAAATCAAGAGCGGCAATTTGGCTGTAGCGATGGCGACGGGCGGAAAGATTTTCGGCGTCACGAATATTTTCCGCTTTTCGATTGAGCAGCACACGACGCTGTTTGAGATGATTGGCTGGGGGCTGTTCGGGTTCGTGTTGTTGATCTTTGCCTACATCCTTTTTGAGTTCTTGACGCCGAAGTTCAAAGTGGATGAAGAAATCGCGCGCGATAACCGTTCGGTCGGCTTGATTTCGATGACCATCTCAGTCGGCTTGTCGTATGTGATCGGTGCCAGTATTTCATAGGAGTTGGAGCGAATGGAAAACCTGATCAAAATCTTAATCGTTTTTTGCATCTTGTTTGTGCTTGTAGGAATCATCTTCCTATTCGTATTTTAAAAACGGCCTGTGCGCCGTTTTTTTTTATGGATTCATTTCGAAGGAAAATAATGTTTGAAAGCGTTATCATAATTCTTTATACTTAAAGTAGGAATATTCTCACGATTCCGATAAAAGAGGGGGAGGTAGAAAGTATGTCCGAAAAACCGTGGTTAGCCCATTATCCGCCGGAAGTACCGCACACGCTTACGTATCCGAGCATTCCAGTACAGGAATATTTGACGAAAGCCTATGAAGACTTTCCGCAAAAGAACGCAATCCATTTCCTAGGCAAGGACCTCAGCTATGAAGAGTTGTACGAATCTGCCATGAAGATGGCCAATTACCTTCAGAAGCTTGGCATCCAAAAAGGCGACCGGGTATCCATCATGCTGCCGAACTGTCCACAGGCAGTGATCAGTTTCTACGGGATCCTATATGCCGGGGAGTCGTCGTCATGACAAACCCGCTTTATACAGAGCGGGAAATTTCCTACCAGATGAAAGATTCCGGTGCCAAGGCAATCATTGCGCTTGATATTTTGTTCCCGCGGATCAACAAAGTGATCAAAGAAACGGATCTTGAAAACGTCATCGTCACGGGCATCAAGGATTACCTGACATTCCCGAAAAACCTCGTGTACCCGTTCATCCAGAAAAAGCAATACGGCATGACGGTGAAAGTCGAACACCGGGGGATCAATCACCTCTTTACGGAAATCATGAAAACAGCTTCGCCGCAAATTACTAAGCCGCCATTTGATTTCGAAGAAGATTTGGCGCTTTTGCAATATACCGGCGGAACGACCGGATCGCCAAAAGGCGTCATGCTGACGCACCGCAATTTAATCTCCAATGCAACGATGTGCGACGCATGGCTTTATAAATCGAAGCGTGGCGAAGAAACGATCATGGGCATCATTCCCTTGTTCCACGTGTACGGATTGACAACGGTCTTGATTTTATCTGTCATGCAGGGCAATACAATGGTGCTCTTACCGAAATTCGACCCAGAGCAGGCCTTAAAGACCATCAACAAGCAAAAGCCGACTTTGTTCCCTGGCGCACCGACTCTTTACATCGGCTTGTTGAACCATCCGGACATCAAGAAATACGATTTGTCGTCCATTGAAGCATGCTTGAGCGGATCAGCGCCGCTTCCGACAGAAGTGCAGGAGAAATTCGAACGCATCACGGGAGGCAAGCTTGTCGAAGGCTATGGCCTGACCGAAACATCACCGGTCACCCACTCGAATCTCGTATGGGGCGAACGGACAAAAGGTTCGATCGGCATGCCGTATCCGGATACGGATTGTGAAATTTTCCTTCCGGGAACGACTGATCCTGTACCAAACGGCCAGATCGGTGAAATCGCCATTAAAGGGCCGCAGGTGATGAAAGGCTATTGGAACCGTCCGGACGCTACGGCGGCTACGATTGTTGACGGCTGGCTATTAACTGGAGATCTTGGCTATATGGACGACGAAGGGCAATTCTTTATCGTCGACCGCAAAAAAGACATGATCATTGCAGGAGGCTTCAATATCTATCCAAGGGAAATCGAAGAAGTGCTGTATGAACACGAAGCGATCCAGGAATGCGTCGTTGCCGGAATTCCGGACCCATACCGCGGCGAAACAGTAAAGGCATACATCGTGCTAAAAGAAGGGTATACTGTTACTGAAGAACAATTGGATAAACATTGCCGCGAACATCTCGCTGCGTTTAAAGTGCCGCGTATCTACGAGTTCCGTAAAGAACTTCCGAAGACGGCGGTCGGTAAAATATTGCGCAGATCGCTGGTGGATGAAGAAATCGCCAAACGCAATGAAGCAGTTCCTTCTTAACTAAGGCAAAAGCTTGACACAATTTAAACAAAACGATAATATGAAAATATGAATGAATCGCCATTCATATTTTCATATTTTTGGTGGTGACAGGATGGTAAAGAAGGATAAACCGAAATACAAGCAAATTATCGATGCTGCGGTCATCGTCATCGCAGAAAATGGTTACCACCAAGCGCAAGTTTCGAAAATTGCCAAGCAAGCCGGTGTAGCGGACGGTACGATTTATTTGTATTTCAAGAATAAAGAAGACATTCTCATTTCCGTCTTCCAGGAGAAGATGGGCGTGTTCGTCAGCGAATTAGAGAAAATCATCGCGAAAGACGCAAGCGCTGCCGACCAGCTCGGCATGATGATTAACAGCCATTTCAGCTTGCTCGCAAACGATCTGCATCTGGCGATCGTGACGCAGCTTGAACTCCGGCAATCCAATCATGACATCCGCATGAAGATCAATAATGTCTTGCGGGGGTATTTGAAATTGATGGACCGGATTTTGATCAGCGGCATCGAGTCAGGGGAATTTGATCAAAATATGGATATTCGTTTAGCCCGCCAGATGGTTTTTGGTACAATGGATGAGACCATTACTACCTGGGTGATGAACGATCACAAGTATGATTTGGTCGAACTCGCACCAAAAGTGCAGCGCTTATTGCTGAAAGGCATGCAAGCGTAAAGGGAGGGGATGAGCAGGTGGAATTTATCAGCTGGAAAAAAGAAGATGGGGTAGCGATCGCGACGATCAACCGGCCGCCGGCAAATGCATTGTCTCGCGCGCTAATCTTGGAAGTCGATGCACTTCTGGATGAAGTGGAAAACGACTCGGATGTTCGTGCAATCGTCTTGCACGGGGAAGGCCGTTTCTTCTCGGCAGGCGCCGACATCAAGGAGTTCACGGAAGTGACTTCAGGCGAAGAATTCTCGAAACTGTCAGCGAGCGGCCAAGCCGTATTCGAACGTGTGGAAACATTCCACAAGCCGGTCATTGCCGCTATACACGGCGCCGCACTCGGCGGAGGTTTGGAGCTTGCAATGAGCTGCCATATGCGTTTTGTCACAGAAAATGCTAAACTGGGATTGCCGGAACTGCAATTGGGCTTGATTCCTGGATTTGCAGGAACACAGCGCTTGCCGCGATATGTCGGAGTGGCCAAAGCCGCTGAGATGCTCTTGACGAGCGATCCGATTACTGGCAAAGAAGCAGTGCAGCTCGGTCTTGCCAACCGTTCTTACGGCGAAGAAGACCTTCTTTCGCAAACGCTTTCAATTGCGAAGAAAATTGCGAAAAAGAGCCCGGTATCCGTCAAGGCAGCTATCGACATGCTTCAGTATTCGAAGCGCGGGGCTTTTGAAGAAGGGGTCAAAGCAGAAGCGGATTCGTTCGGTACGGTTTTCGTATCGGAAGACGCGAAGGAAGGCATTAGCGCTTTCCTGGAAAAACGCGAAGCACAATTTAAAGGGAAATAATACTTGGGAGGTTTACGTTCATGAACATTTATGTATTGGTAAAACGTACGTTTGACACAGAAGAAAAGCTGGTTGTCTCCGGTGGCCAGATTCAAGAAGACGGTGCTGAATTCATCATTAACCCATATGACGAGTATGCGATCGAAGAGGCCATCACGGTCCGCGACGCTCACGGCGGCGAAGTGACAGTAGTCACAATCGGCGACGAAGAAGCTGAAAACAATTGCGAACAGCACTTGCCATGGGCGCTGACAAAGCGGTCTTGATTAATACAGAAGATGATGTCGAGGAAATGGACCAGTTTACGGCAGCTTACATACTGGCAGAGTACTTGAAAGACAAAGAAGCGGACTTGATTCTTGCAGGTAACGTAGCGATCGACGGCGGGTCCGGACAAGTCGGCCCGCGTGTAGCTGACTTGCTTGATATCAACTACGTGACGACGATCACAAGCCTTGAAATCGAAGGCGAAACAGTGAAAATCGTCCGTGATATCGAAGGGGATGCAGAAGAGCTTGAAACTTCATTGCCTTTATTGGTGACAGCCCAACAAGGCTTGAACGAGCCGCGCTATCCATCTCTACCAGGAATCATGAAAGCGAAGAAAAAGCCGCTTGAAGAGCTTGAGCTCGATGATCTGGATATTGAAGAAGATGATGTAGAAGCGAAGACGGAAACAATCGAAGTTTACTTGCCACCGAAAAAACAAGCCGGCCGTATTTTGGAAGGCGAAATTCCAAGCCAAGTTTCTGAACTGGTCAGCTTGCTTCGCTCTGAAGCGAAAGTTATATAAACGTACGCCAATCATTCATTTTCACATCTACTTAGGGGGTTAACGGACTATGTCGAAAAAAGTATTAGTATTGGGCGAAACGCGTGAAGGCGCTTTGCGCAACGTATCATTTGAAGCAATTGCCGCAGCCAAGAAAATTTCAGGCGGCGGAGAAGTTGTTGCTGTCTTGCTTGGGGAAGCAGTGAGCGAGTTTGGAAACGAATTGGTAGCTTACGGCGCTGACCGCGTCATCACAGTTGAGCACCCGCACTTGAAATCCTATACATCCGATGGTTACGGCCAGGCGTTCATGGCAGTTGTTGACCAGGAACAGCCTGAAGCAATCGTCTTTGGCCATACTGCGGTCGGCAAAGACTTGTCGCCAAAAATCGCATCGAAATTGCAAACCGGCTTGATTTCCGATGTAACCGATATCGAAGGGGAAGGTGCTGACGCTGTCTTCATCCGCCCGATCTATTCCGGTAAAGCATTCGAAAAAGTGAAACTGAAAGAAAATGGCGTTGTCTTCATTACCGTGCGCCCTAACAACATCACGCCGCTTGAGCGCGAAGAGCGTTCTGGCGATGTATCGAGCTTGTCGGTCGATATTACGAACTTGCGCACGATCATCAAAAACGTCGTCCGCAAATCCGCAGAAGGCGTCGACCTTTCTGAAGCGAAAGTCATCATCGCCGGCGGACGCGGCGTCAAGAGCAAGGAAGGTTTTGAACCATTGCAGGAACTGGCTGACCTTCTCGGCGGCGCAGTCGGAGCATCACGCGGCGCATGTGACGCAGATTACTGCGATTATTCCTTGCAAATCGGACAGACAGGGAAAGTCGTTACACCTGATCTGTACATCGCAGCGGGAATTTCCGGCGCGATCCAGCACATGGCAGGAATGTCCAACTCCAAAGTCATCGTTGCGATCAACAAAGACCCGGAAGCGAATATCTTCAAAGTGGCAGACTACGGAATCGTTGGAGACCTATTCGACGTCATCCCATTGCTCACGGAAGAATTCAAGAAAGTCATGTAATCCAAGCAGCCCGCATTTATGCGGGTTGTTTTTTTGTCTGTAACTGGAGATGGAGCGAAAGGGGCCGACTCCTGCGGAAAAAGTGGGTTTGAGAGACCCCGGAATGAGCGTAGCGAATGAGGAGGCTCGATGCCCACTCCAATCACGGGCAGTGTAAAGCGCGACGTCCTGTCGCATACACTGCATGACTCGCATCCTGCGAGCCTAAAGCGTGCCCCTGTAGCGGAATCTCTCAGTCTTTAAATACATTGACTACATCAAATCCATTAACTACATCAAATCCAGGCAGTTTAACGCCAACAACAGCCGGGTATGGAAGGACTAGGCATATAAATAGCTAGCGTAAATCACGTCTGCTATAATCGAAATATAGTTTGGTTATCACTTAAGGAGGAATTATACATGGCAATCGTTAAAGGAACAGATCAGAATTTCAAACAGGAAGTTTCAGAAGGTCTCGTATTGGTAGACTTTTGGGCAGCATGGTGCGGACCTTGTAAAATGATCGCTCCAGTTCTTGAAGAACTCGATGCAGATATGGACGATAAAGTGAAAATCGTGAAATTGGATGTTGATGAAAACCAACAGACAGCTAGCGAATACGGCATCATGTCCATCCCGACACTTCTTTTGATGAAAAACGGCGAAACAGTCGATAAAGTCGTCGGCTTCCGTCCAAAAGAAGCTTTGGCTGAATTGGTTGAAAAACACGCATAATTCCAAAACCGGGTCCCATTCGTGGAACCCGGTTTTTTAAATAGGGTGAGGAAATGAAAAATGAGATGATTCAACATAAATTGGCAGTATTGCCGGACCAGCCGGGCTGCTATTTGATGAAGGACCGCCAAGGGACCATCATCTATGTCGGCAAGGCAAAAGTGCTGAAAAACCGTGTGCGCTCCTATTTTACCGGCAGCCACGATACGAAAACACAGCGCCTCGTCAATGAAATCGAGGACTTTGAATACATCGTCACGTCTTCCGACAAAGAAGCGCTGATCCTTGAACTGAACCTGATCAAAAAGCATGACCCGAAATACAATATCCGCCTGAAAGACAATAAGACCTATCCGTATTTGAAAATTACAGGTGAACGCCACCCGAAATTGGTCATCACCAGACAGGTGAAAAAAGATAAAGGGAAATACTTCGGCCCTTATCCGAATGCCTATGCAGCAAGCGAAACGAAAAAACTGCTGGATCGTTTATACCCGCTCCGCAAATGCCATACGATGCCGGACCGCGTGTGCCTGTACTACCATCTCGGCCAATGCCTCGCGCCTTGTGTTAAGCCGGTGGAAAAGGATACGTACCGTGAAATGATCGACGGCATCAGCCGGTTCCTAAACGGTGGCTTCCGCGAAGTGAAGCAGGACCTGACCGAGAAGATGAGCGAAGCGGCGGAGAATCTGGAGTTCGAACGGGCGAAAGAATACCGCGACCAGATCAGCCATATCGAATCGGTCATGGAAAAACAGAAAATGGCCATGAACGATTTCACCAACCGCGACGTCTTTGCTTACGCTGTTGATAAAGGCTGGATGTGCGTGCAAGTTTTTTTCGTGCGCCAAGGAAAGCTGATCGAGCGCGAAGTCTCGATGTTCCCGTTATACCGGGATCCTGAAGAAGAATTTTTGACATTCCTCGGCCAGTTCTATGAAAAGCCGGATCATATCAAACCGAATGAAATCCTGCTGCAGGAAGCGGAAGATGAAGAATTCCTGAAAGAATGGCTCGGCGCGAAAGTGCTTGTCCCGCAGCGCGGCAAGAAGAAAGATTTGGTGCTGCTTGCGCGCAAGAATGCGGAAATCGCCATCAAGGAGAAATTCCAATTGCTAGAGCGCCAGGAAGAACGGACAGTCGGTGCGTGCAATGAACTCGGCGAAGCGATGAACATCCACACGCCGCTGCGTATCGAAGCGTTCGATAACTCCCATATCCAAGGTGCGGACGCGGTGTCGGCGATGGTCGTCTTTATTGACGGCAAACCATCGAAGAAAGATTACCGGAAGTACAAACCCGCTCCGCTCAGAAGCCCGATGATTATGCGGCGATGCGTGAAGTAGTCCGCAGACGCTACAGCCGCGTGTTGAAGGACGGCTTGCCGCTGCCCGACTTGATCATCATCGATGGGGCAAAGGCCAAATCGAATCGGCGCGTGAAATCATCGAAGACGAACTCGGACTCGATATCCCGATTGCAGGGCTTGCAAAAGATGCCAAGCACCAAACGTCTCAGCTTTTGTACGGCAACCCCGTCGAAATGGTGGAACTCAAGCGGACTAGTGAAGCGTTTTATTTATTGCAGCGCATCCAAGACGAAGTCCACCGCTTTGTCATCACGTTCCACCGCCAATTGCGCGGCAAGAATTCGATTCAGTCTGCGCTCGACGGTTTGCAAGGTGTCGGCCCGAAACGCAAGCAGCAATTGCTGAAGCATTTCGGTTCCGTGCGAAAAATCAAGGAAGCGAACGCCGGAGAGATCCAGCAGGCCGGCATTCCCGAGAAACTGGCCATGGAAATTGAACGGCATTTCAAAGAACAGCCGTTGCAACAGGAATAACTTCGTGGTATTGTAATAACACAATTGAATCACTTGTAAAAAGTGATGATAGAGGAGCGGACGTCAATAGTAAGCATTCCGAGATTTGCAGAATCTGTGAAGGATGCCAAAAGGGACGCTCGCCGAAGTTTACGGCGCACTGCTTGCGCGTATGCTGGTCCTGCATTTAAGAGATGCAGGGCTGTCAGAGTTTGACTCTGGAGGGCTATCTCACATGGACGTTTGAAATCGTACATGAGAAGAGAGGTAGCTTGCCGGGCAATCGGCGAGTTGCCTCTTTTTTATTGAGGGCCACTTATCTTAAGTGGGAGTGGAGAAAATGACAACAATTGTAATGAAATTTGGGGGGACGTCAGTGGCGTCTCCGGAGAAAATCGTCGGCGTGGCAAGACGTGCCATCCGGGAAAAACAACAAGGCAAGCGTGTCGTCATCGTTGTCTCGGCAATGGGCAAAACGACAGACACGCTGCTTGGCCTTGCGGGAGAGATTTCCGCTGAGCCGCCAAAGCGTGAAATGGACATGCTGCTGGCGACAGGTGAACAAGTGACCATTTCCCTTTTGGCGATGGCGTTCAAAAAACTCGGCCACGATGCATTGAGTTTCACAGGCTGGCAGGCGGGCATCGAAACGGAATCCGTTCCGCGCAATGCGCGCATCGAAACAATCCATACCCAGCGTTTGGAGGAGGCACTTGACCTCGGCTTGTTCTGCGTGGTCGCAGGATTCCAGGGCGTCGACAAGAGCGGCAACATCACGACGCTTGGCCGCGGCGGATCCGATACGACCGCTGTAGCGCTGGCGGCGGCGCTTGGTGCTGAAAAATGCGAGATCTACACAGATGTTGACGGAGTTTACACGTCCGACCCGCGTTATGTCACAGGCGCACGCAAACTTGAACAGATTTCATACGACGAAATGCTCGAACTGGCCAATCTCGGAGCGGGAGTCCTTCATCCGCGCGCCGTGGAATTCGCCAAGAATAACCAAGTGCCCCTCTCTGTAAGGGCCAGCTACTCGGATGAACCGGGAACTATCATACAAGAGGTGATCACTGTGGAAAAAAATCTAATCGTGCGCGGTGTGGCATTCGAAAAAGACATCGCCCGCATCACTGTCAGCTATACGAAGCCATTTAACGGGTCGCTTGCCAACATCTTCACGACTCTGGCGGATCATTTGATCGATGTCGACATCATCGTTCAAAGCATCAGTGAGGAATTTCCTCCGTCGGTCTCCTTCTCGATCAAAGAAGATAGCCTGGCAGAAGCGCAGCGCGTATTGTCGGAAGCGCAGGAGCAGATCGGCTATAACGCCATCGATATCGAAACCGGATTGGCGAAAGTGTCGATCGTCGGATCCGGCATGGTATCGAATCCGGGTGTCGCGGCAAAAATGTTCGATATTCTCCGCGCTCAAGACGTACCGGTGAAAATGGTCAGCACTTCCGAAATCAAAGTATCTGTCGTCGTGCCGGCGAGTGAAATGGAACGTTCAGCGAATGCGCTCCACGATGCATACGGACTGACGCCAGCGTCTGTCAGATAAGCAAAAAGCCCGGCCAAGCTGGGCTTTTTTATGTTCCCTAAAGTTTGTGCAAAAATTCACAATTTGTTCAAATTTGAAATGATGCCGTTACGGTCCTATATGGGCTTATATAACAGTGAAACGGATGCCTGTATCCCGCCTGTTTCGAAATAAAAATATAGCTTTTCATGAATTCCTTCCTATTTAATATCCGCAAAAATCGTCACAGACCCTAGACTGGATGCGTCCAAAAAGGCTTCCTTGCCTTGACGCTCCTAGAGGGGGGGAGTACAATAAATATGTCATATTCTTGTACATGATGCTTATAGCAATGCAGAGATATTTTCCTGATATAGGAAAACTTTGCGCTGCCAACTAATGTTTTGAGGGGGGTAAAATTTTTGGATAACAATCGTGAATTTTTAATGCGCAGGCTGCACTCTTTACTCGGGGTCATTCCAATCGGATTGTTCTTGACGCAGCATTTGATCGTCAACCATTTCGCTACGCAAGGCGTGGAAGCGTTTAACCAAGCTGCCCACTTCATGGCAAATCTTCCATTCGTCATCTTCCTGGAGATTTTCGTCATCTACTTGCCGCTCATGTATCATGCTTTTTACGGATTATACATAGCGTTCACAGCGAAAAACAACCCGGGGCATTACAGCTACATGCGCAACATCTTATTTGTTGCACAGCGTTACACCGGGATTTTCCTTGTGGTCTTTATCGCATGGCACGTGTTTGAGACAAGATTCCAAGTTGCGATTGGTGCAGCAGAGGCAGATTTCAACATGATGGAAAACATCCTGTCGAATCCGTTCATGTTCGCCTTCTACGTATTGGGTGTCCTGTCCGCGACGTTCCACTTGGCGAACGGATTGTGGTCTTTCTTTGTGACGTGGGGAATCACGGTTTCAGAGAAAGCACAGCGCTACTCAACTTACTTCACACTTCTAGTCTTTATTGTATTATCGATCATTGGTATCAGAGCATTGTTTGCATTCGTTTAAGGATGTCCCAAACATTGGTGAATTAAAAGAGGAGTGAACACTACAATGGCGAAAGGCAAAATTTCTATCGTCGGTGGGGGCCTAGCTGGCCTAATGGCAGCGATCAAAGTTGCCGAAGCAGGAGCACCTGCCGATCTATTTTCCATCGTTCCAGTTAAACGGTCTCACTCTGTGTGCGCACAGGGCGGCATTAACGGAGCGGTGAATACAAAAGGTGAAGGGGATTCCCCGGCAATTCACCTGGATGACACCGTTTACGGCGGTGACTTCCTAGCTAACCAAAAGCCGGTTAAAGCGATGGCCGATGCAGCACCTGGCATCATCCGCCTGCTTGACCGCATGGGCGTCATGTTCAACCGTACGCCTGAAGGACTTCTTGACTTCCGTCGTTTCGGCGGCACGATGCACCACAGAACGGCATTTGCCGGCGCGACAACTGGCCAGCAATTGCTATATGCACTAGATGAACAAGTCCGCCGCTATGAAGTCGCAGGCTTGATCACAAAATATGAAGGCTGGGAATTCCTTGGCCTCGTCATCGATGACGAAGGCGTTTCAAGAGGGATCACTGCACAGAACTTGACGACAATGGAGATCAAATCGTTCCGTTCGGATGCTGTTATCATGGCAACCGGCGGACCAGGGATCATCTTCGGAAAATCCACGAACTCTGTTATCAACACAGGCTCTGCTGCATCGATCGTGTACCAGCAAGGCGCTTATTATGCGAACGGCGAATTCATCCAAATCCACCCGACAGCGATTCCTGGCGACGACAAGCTCCGCTTGATGTCAGAATCTGCACGCGGTGAAGGCGGACGGATCTGGACGTATAAAGACGGCAAACCTTGGTACTTCCTGGAAGAAAAATACCCGGCTTACGGAAACTTGGTTCCTCGTGATATCGCGACACGCGAAATCTTCGATGTGTGCGTTAACCAAAAACTCGGCATCAACGGCGAGAACATGGTGTACTTGGACCTTTCCCATAAAGATTCGAAAGAACTCGACATCAAACTGGGCGGCATCATCGAAATCTATGAGAAATTCACAGGCGACGATCCGCGTAAAGTTCCGATGAAGATCTTCCCGGCAGTCCACTATTCAATGGGCGGTCTATGGGTCGATGATCATCAGATGACGAATATCCCTGGCGTATTGGCAGCCGGCGAATGCGATTATTCCCAGCACGGTGCGAACCGTCTCGGCGCAAACTCGCTTCTGTCAGCCATCTATGGCGGCATGGTCGCTGGACCGAATGCTCTTGAGTATGTCAAAGGCTTGGACGTCCTAGCTGAAGACCTGCCAAACGATATTTACGCGAAGCACGAAGCTGAAGAGCAGCGTAAATGGGATGAAATCCTGGCGCTTGACGGAACTGAAAATGCTTACGTCCTGCACAAGGAACTAGGCGAATGGATGACGGACAACGTGACAGTCGTACGCTATAATGACCGCCTCGAAGAAACAGACCGTAAAATCCAGGAGCTTCTTGAACGCTTTAACCACATCAGCATGACGGATACACAACTTTGGAGCAACCAAGGGGCAATGTTTACCCGCCAGCTGAAAAATATGCTACATTTAGCACGTGTCATCACTATCGGGGCGCTCAAACGCAACGAAAGCCGCGGCGCTCATTACAAACCGGAATTCCCGGAACGTAATGATGAGGAATTCCTGAAGACGACTATGGCGAAATTCAACGGTTACGATGCGCCGATCTTCCATTATGAAGAAGTCGACACTGGCTTGATCCCGCCACGCAAACGCGATTATTCCGCGAAAGCATAGCAATAAGAAGGGAGCTAATTTACCATGGGTGAAGCAGCAAAAACGGTTATTTTCGAAATCGAACGACAGAACTCTACTGACGAAAGTTCGTACTGGGAAAAGTTCGAATTACCATATCGCGCCAACATGAACGTCATTTCCGCGTTGATGGAAATCCGACGCAACCCGGTCAACATGGACGGGAAGAAAACAACTCCAGTGAACTGGGACATGAACTGCCTTGAGGAAGTTTGTGGCGCATGTTCTATGGTCATCAACGGCAAAGCACGTCAGTCGTGTACAGCTCTTGTCGATCAGCTGGAGCAGCCGATCCGCCTTCAGCCGATGAGAACATTCCCGGTCGTCCGCGACTTGATCGTAGACCGCAGCCGCATGTTCGACTCACTGAAGAAAGTCAAAGCGTGGGTGCCGATCGACGGTACGCATGATCTTGGCGAAGGTCCACGTATGCCAGAGCGCAAACGCCAATGGGCTTATGAATTGTCTAAATGCATGACGTGCGGCGTCTGCCTCGAGGCTTGCCCGAACGTCAACGACAAATCCGACTTTATCGGTGCGGCTCCGCTTTCTCAAGTCCGCTTGATGAACGCGCATCCAACAGGTGCCATGAACCGTGACGAGCGTTTGAACGCTATCATGGGCGAAGGCGGCCTTGCGGCTTGCGGTAACTCCCAAAACTGTGTGGAATCTTGCCCGAAAGGCATTCCTTTGACAACGTCCATCGCAGCTTTGAACCGCGACACGAACATCCAGATGTTCCGCAACTTCTTCGGAAGCGATCATATGGTCGACTAAGAGTTACACTCCGCCTTTATGGCGGAGTTTTTTTGTTTCAACTGAAAATCCTTAAGCTTGGCTGAAACAGATGTCCTTTGCGCCAGTTTTGCTATACTTACAAAATGAGTAACGTATACAGGGGAACTGGAATGAGAGCGTCTTACATAAACGATTTCAATGAATGGCAGAAAGGCTTTTCTTTTACGCGCCGGTTCATGTGCGCTTTTCCGAGACGGATATGTTTGCCACGTCAACAACACGGTGCCAATCGCTTATTTTGAATATGCACGGATCGAGTTCATGAAAGAAATGGGCTTGATGCAAGGGTGGCTTTCACAAGGCAGTGACTTGATCCCGGTGGTGGCGGATATGCAGGTCGATTTCGTCCGCCAGGTATTCTTCGATGAACAATTGAGGATTTACGTAAAAGTCGAGTCGATCGGAAGCTCTTCCGCAGACATTCATTATTGGGCGGTAAACGATAAGCAGGAAACTTGTTTTACCGGCAGGGGTGCTATCGTCCAGATTTCCAAAACAAGCGGCAAAGGCCATCCGTGGAGCGACGAGGAGAAGACGATGCTGCAAAGTGGAAATATGGCTTCTTCCGGCAAATGAAGCCGTCCGTGTCATGCAAGAACGAAAGCGTCACGATGGAACAAATACCAGTAGCTAGGGAGTGAACCAAGTCCATGACTGAAGACAACAAACCGCCGCCACGACTTGGGCGTGTGGCATTTATGGAAAAGGAATTGCGTTATATCGGGAATCATCAAACAAAAGGCCGTGAAATCCTCAATTCGTATACCATCACGCCGCCCCAGTTCGTAGCGCTTCAATGGCTGTTCGAACATGGCGACATGACCATCGGCGACTTGTCGAACAAAATGTTTTGGCGTTCAGCACGACGACCGACCTGGTCGACCGGATGGAGAAGAACGATTTGGTCGTTCGCATCCGCGAAGAACAGGACCGCCGTGTGGTGCGCATCAAGCTATTGAAAGAAGGCGAGCGGATCATTGAGGAAGTCATCAAGAAGCGCCAGGATTATTTAGAAGCGGTACTGGAAGACTTCAGTGAAGAGGAAGTCGAGCAATTTTCAAGCTTGTTGGAGAAAATGCACATCAACATGAAATAGGAGCAGGGCTATGACATTGAATGCGCCAATCGGAGTCATTGATTCGGGCGTCGGGGGTTGACCGTCGCCAAGGAAATCATGAAACTTTTGCCTAATGAAAAATTATTTATATCGGTGACAATGCACGGTGCCCGTATGGCCCACGTCCGCTCGCGGAAGTTCGGCGCTACATGGCAAATGGCAGAAGCGCTTGTGAAAATGAATATTAAAATGCTGGTCATCGCCTGCAATACGGCAACAGCGGCAGCGCTCAATTCCTTGCAGAAAAATTGCCGATCCCAGTTATCGGAGTTATTTTCCGGGTGCCCGCGCTGCCATCAAATCGTCTTCGACGAAGAAAATTGCGGTGCTCGGCACATCCGGAACCGTCAAGAGCGGGGCTTACGAAAAGCCATCAAGTCGCTCGTTTCAGCTTCTGACGTTGTCCAATTGGCATGCCCACGGTTTGTGCCGCTCGTGGAAAGTGATGAGTATGAAGGGATTTCGCCAGCCGCATGGTGGCAGAAACGTTATCGGCGTTCAAATCGAAGGAATTCGATACCGCCATCCTCGGATGCACCCATTACCCGCTATTGCAGGGCTTTATCGAGCAAGAACTTGGCAGCACCGTGACGGTTCTGTCGTCAGCTGAGGAAACGGCCAAAGATGTCTCTCGCCACTTAAGCTACCAGGACAAATTTGCGGATCGCCGCAAACCGCCCGTCCATCAATTTTATACATCCGGTTCGACGGAGATTTTCCGCACGATCATCAAAAATGGCTTGCCATCGAAGATCCATGCATCCGTTCGATCCAGTTCCCGAAAACCTGACGGCATAGCCGCCGGTTTTTGTCGTCAAGGCAGAATTATGGTAAGATTTTTGAGTACATGAGGAGGATTCAATATGATGAGAATTGATAATAGACAAGCAGATGAACTGCGCCCGGTGGAAGTAGAGACGGATTATTTGATCCATCCAGAAGGATCGGTCCTGATTACGGTCGGCCAGACGAAAGTGATCTGCACAGCGACAATCGAGCCGCGTGTCCCAAGCTTTTTGAGAGGCCAGGGCAAAGGCTGGGTAACTGCGGAATATTCCATGTTGCCACGCGCGACAGGTAGCCGTAACCAACGCGAAGCAACGCGCGGCAAACTTGGCGGGCGCACGATGGAAATCCAGCGCCTGATCGGCCGTTCCTTGCGCGCTGTCGTCGATCTCGAGAAAATCGGCGAACGTACACTGTGGATCGATTGCGACGTCATCCAGGCGGACGGAGGGACGCGTACAGCGTCCATCACCGGAGCTTTTATCGCCATGACCATCGCACTCGGCAAATTAGACGTGCCGGTATTCCCAGTGACGGATTATTTGGCTGCAACAAGTGTCGGCATCAATAACAGCAAGCAAGCCATCCTGGACTTGAACTATGAAGAGGATTCAACGGCAGCGGTCGATATGAACCTGGTCATGACAGGATCCGGCGAATTCGTCGAAATGCAAGGCACCGGCGAAGAAGCGACATTCAGCCGCAAGGAATTGAACGAAATGCTCGACCTCGGAGAAGCGGGGATCCAGCAATTGATCAAAATCCAACAACAAGCGATCGGCGAATTGTCGTCGCGGATCGGCGAAAAGGTGGAATCTGCCCTATGAAAAAAATCGTCATTGCGACACAGAATAAAGGAAAAGCCAAAGACTTTGAAACTTTGTTGTCTCCTCTAGGTTATGAAGTATTGACCTTGAGAGATGTGGCACAAGACCTGGACATCGAAGAAACCGGCACGACATTCGAAGCCAACGCCATCCTGAAAGCGGAAGGTGTTGCCAAAGAACTCGGCATCCCGGTGATTGCCGACGACAGCGGCCTCGAGATCGATGCATTGGATGGAGAGCCGGGTGTCTATTCCGCCCGCTATGCGGGTGGCGAAAAGAGCGATGACGCCAATATCGATAAAGTGCTGGAGAAATTGTCCGGCGTACCTGACGGCGAGCGCACCGCGCGATTCCGCTGCGTCCTGGCAGTTGCGGCGCCGGGTAAAGAAACTCAAACCTTCTCCGGATCATGTGAAGGCGAAATCTTGCGTTTGCGCAGAGGCGACAACGGCTTCGGCTACGACCCGATCTTCTACGTTCCTGCCCAGGAGCGTGCCATGGCGGAACTTGAACCCGAAGAAAAAGCGGCCATCTCCCACCGCGGCCAAGCATTACGCGAGCTCAGCGAAGCGATGCCAGAGTGGCTGAAATAAGAATTTAGATATTTTTTTGAAATAGCATTGACTTTTCCTCTGATGATTTCTATAATTAAAATTGTCTTTCGTGAGGAAAGTCATGTCTCAGTAGCTCAGCTGGATAGAGCAACGCCCTTCTAAGGCGTCGGTCGGGGGTTCGAATCCCTCCTGGGACGTAAAAGAAATGCTGACTAAGCATTGCTGTGATAGGGTTTTGAAGCATGTAGGGAATAGAACGGGGATACGAACCTTATAGTAATATCCCTGTTTTCGACCTACTCACCAAACACAGACCGGAATTATCTTCTAATCAAAATTGATTAGGAGGTTTTTTTATGTCTAAAAGAAGTGGTGCATTTGATGTACAAGTGGATGTTAGCAAGTTAATACGTAACAATAGGCAGGGGCAAAGCAGCAAGAATGGCTCTGTGACACTTGAGAAAGCAATGGAGGTAATAGTTAAGCAAATGCAAGTGAGCGGCTTTAGAGAACGTACGATGAAGGATTACCAGCTGCACTGGCGTCACTTTGAAAAAGTCACTGGAACTACTTATTTAAATGAGATAGCAGCAGATACTATTTATATATGGCTTGAGTCAATGTCAGTAACCAATCAAACGAAACTCACTCGTTTGAAGTGTTTAAAGGCTATTCTAACGAAATGTTTCGACAATGGATGGATAGAACAGAAGTTTTGGAAAACAATTAGTATCAAGGTTGATAAAAACGTCAAAAAAGGGGCTACAAGCGATGATATAGAAATTCTGTTGTCTCTGCTTGATTTGAACTCTTTCGTCGGTCTACGAGACGCTGTAGCTATAATAACGCTATATAAGACTGGCATAAGAATTAACACACTAGGACAGTTGGAAGAGAAGCATATTGATTTCGATAACTTAACTTTAAATATTGATGGTTCTATCTTGAAAACCATAAGCTACTACAGTTACCAATTGACAAACAGATGGCAGATTTATTTAAAGTTTTGATTAGTCATAATGAGAAAGTAAGAAGGAGGTTTAGTAAAACAAATAGGTTTCTATTTGTTAGTCAAAAAGGCACATCTCTTAATACAAAGTCTACAAACAATGCAATTTCTAAAAGATTGCACAAATACAGTCAGGAATTTTGTTTGGAGAATGTTAATCCACATGCTATAGAAGGGGTTCGCTAAAATCTACTCGATAAGGGGCAGATATTGCTTTTTAATTAGTAAGGCTCTTTCGCATTGAATTTAGCAGTTACGACCCTGTATTTAGATTTAGATATTGAGGAAGTATCGAAAAATTAAGGGATTTTTATAAAACGAGTTGTAAGATTCTTAGCATCTTGAAGTTTCAAATTTGAGTTAAAAGAGTAACAAACAAAGGAATGGAAGTATAAAGATTACTTTCAAGAAAGAAACTATAAAAGACTAGAAAATCTGACTCCTTTTGGGGTTGGATTTTTATTTTGACTGAAGCTTTCAAGTAAAAATAACAATTTGAAAAAGTTAGAGTTAGGTAGTGAACATTTTGACTCATTAAATGAGGTATGTTATATTTTATTCAACCTCATACTAAAGGTCTTTGAGGTGAGTATGAAAAAGGAGATGAAGAATCAATGAAGGGTTTAGAATATATCAAAAGAATTTAAAATGGACTACAAAGAAATTGCAAGGAATCTTGGTGTAACTCCGTCAACACTTAATGATTGGGTCAATAAAACAAGAAGATTCCAGACAAACGACTAGACCAGCTAGAGAATCTATTTTCTTGCCCTAAAATTATTTTCAAAAGGAATTAAATTTCGAAGAAATGACAGAAATACGAATGCAATACATCAAAAGTATTTCAGAGAAGCAATCTGAACTTCCGTCTAATGAAAGTCGGAAAATAGAAGGTTACTACATAAAAGAAAGTTATGAAGATGAGATAGAATTTCTAAAGAGTTTACTAAAAGAAAGAAAAACAAAATGACATTAGAAAATTGTCGAATCTCTAATGTCTAATGAATCAGTCTTTAATTTCGAGGAATTAGAAAATTATGAAATCAATAAAACCCCTTGCTGACAGATTCATCAGACACAGAAACATTGAGTAAAGTAATGAGAATTATGACTAACGAAAGCCTAGCAAATAAATTTAAAGTTATCGTCTATATACTAAGTATTGACGAAGAATTGGGAGGTCTTCCTTTAACAGCAATATCGGAAGACTATAAAGGTTTAGCTGATGGATTTATACAACTACTAGAAAAATAAAAATAAGGAAGGATAAAGATGAAGTTAATGTTAGACGTAAAAGAGTTTATGAAGAAACCAGAAGGGGAGAAGTAGGAAATATCAATAACAGGATAATCAAATATCCTGTAGATATTTCACCAAAAAATTAGCAAAGAATATAGCTAAAGGGAAGGCATTTACCCCGGCGTATTTTCAAGAAAATGAAGGGGCAGTGAAGAGGCAAAAGTCTTACTGGCATTCCCAGCAGGTAGTGGCATTAGATTTTGATGAAGGAGTAACATTAGAAGAAGCAGTTAATTTATTTTCTGACAAAGCTGTATTCATCTACAAAACCTTTCGCATACAGCACATCGACATAAGTTTAGAGTAGTATTTGCTTTGGATAAGCCTACATACAGTATTGAAGCACTAGAAAATTACTGAATCGGTTACTTGTTGCTTATCCGGCAGCAGACAAACAGTGCAAAGATTCCACCAGATTGTTTTATGGTGGAACAGAGATTATAGAGTTTAATTACAACAATCGGATTAAGGTAACAGATTTTAATGATAGGGTTTCTGGCAGGACAAAAGAGGGTGAACTAATATATCCTGTCAAAACCTCAAACAATCAAAACAGCCCTAATACCAAAAGCCGATTCAAAATCATATAGTAACAAGAACAAAGCCAAAACATAGAATTGATTAGACAAAAGAATCTCAATGAATTACATAGAAGAATTAACGCAGAACCAAGAGAAGTGAATAACAACTTTGAAATGATGGACTATCTAAAGCAACAAGATTTACGTCTTTTCTAGGCATTGAACATAGCGGAAGTTTTATCGATGTATTTCACGATGAATCAAAGCCGAGTGCGGGAATATTTCTGTCAAGTAAAGATAACGGTCACCAACTATATAAGTGCCACTCAGACTCCCACCCTTATGTAGGGACTATATTCCATATTGCGCAGTCCTTGCTAGGCTGTTCCATGGGGAAACTAGAAATTTCTTGATGAAAGTATATCGAGTTAATTTGGTAGAGAATGAAACACAGCAAAAGTTGCGAATAGAAATCGATTGTTATAAAGAGCTGTTGCAGTCTGAAGACTTAGAGGAATTATATCCGAATTTTATAAACTATTTTCGAGATACAATTATTTCTCGGATTTGTATGTAATATTGGATTTAGTAAAAGAACATCTTCCTGCTGGAGATGACCCTAGATTGCTATTTCATCATTCGCTTGAAACCATAGCTAAGAAATTAGGGAGAAGTACCAGTTCTACACATACGAGAATTAATATTTTGCATTCTTTAAGTTAGTTACAAAGCTTGAATCACATGAAGTGCCACCCCAATTATTGGAAATACAGCAGGCGAGCAAGCAAAGAAAAGACATAAATATAGAAATTCCACTTATGAACTGCCACTCCATAATTATGATTTCTTTAGCGAACTGGAGAAGATGAGCATCATTTGGCTGGAAAAAGGTTGTACAACAAATTCAATGAACTATGAAGGCGTTTTAAGGAATTTTGGTTTAGAAGAAGCAGACAGAACTTTCCCCAAGATAAAGGTCGGAACATTACTAAATTGGGTGAACACGTAACAAAGATTATCACCATGTCTACTATGCAGTTAATTGAAAAGTATGGCTTTACTACAGAACAAGAAATTCTTGATACAGTGCAACTATACTTCAAGGGACAAAATAAATTTAAGAAAAAGCAATTTAAGATTTGCATGGGTGAAATGATAGAAGGATACGACCTTGAAAGGATTCGTTTGAACAAAGGCTTAAAGATAGAATTAGATATTGATAGCAAGGGATTCAGTTATATAATCCGTCAAAAGAAGTACGTAGAAGAAGGAAAGGAAACACCAAGAAGTTTAAATTATTCTGAAATTTTGGATTAACTTTAGGTGAAACATAAAACATAAAAACGTAAATTTAATCGAGAATTTCAAACGTTAATGAATGAAAATTAAGATTAAATATGAAAGGAAAATAAAGTAGTAAGAGGTATGTATATCTTTACTTAAAATAAGGAAGGAAAAATGACGAAAAGAAAGTATGAATTAACAGGACAAAATTTAAAGAATTTACTGTTTTAAATCTTAGTGACATAAAAGACAAAATGGTAAAAAGTGGAGATGTCAATGTAGCTGTGGAAATATCCGCTACATTTTAGCTTCAGAGTTAATGAGAGAAAAGGGCAAAAAGTTGTGGTTGTACAAGCATAAAGAATATTAAAGCAGCTAGAATAACTCATGGTATGTCAAAAGTAGGCTTTATAATATCTGGTCTGGTATGAAAGGTAGATGTGGAAGAGTTAGTAGCACTAATTATCAATACTACGGAGCCTCGCGGAATAAGGGTTTGCGAGGAGTGGTTGAACTTTGTGCCTTTTATGATTTGGTCTCTTAACAATGGATATACTGATGAGTTGTCAATCGATAGAATCGATTCAAATGGGAATTATCAGCCAAGTAATTGTAGATGGACGACTCAAAAAGTGCAGATGAATAACACAACTAGAACAAAAATTGCTTACAATGGGAGGATTTGTCGATAACTTTGTGGGCAGAAAAGTTAGGTATCCCTAAAAGTATTGGTATCCAGAATGACAGCCAACTGGAGCACTGAAAAATCCTTTCTACGCCATCTTATGAAAATATAAGTTAATACTTAAATGGGTTTCTGGCAGGACAAAGGGTGTGAACTAATATATCCTGTCAAAATCCCAAATAACCAAAACAGCATCTCTAGTTAAAGTAGTAATTTTAACTAGAGATGCTGTTTATTGTGCTTAGGTCTTATACTTAAGTACAATTGACTTCCTCATAAGCTATATTTAATTCCTTTTCTATGATTTAAATTTGATTCAAAGGTAACCGTCTTCGAATATATTAAGTTACATAGGTTCAGGATTTTAAAACATCTCTGTGACATGCGTTCTCTCTTTTGAAAGACATACATTTCTCCACAATCTTTATAGATTATATCGGCTAACCTTGGAATATCATGCTTACCAGAAACAAAACTCTGTATAATACTCTACCAAGGGGCGTTTTAGAAATGCGTATTGATGAGTTAAGATTCCATTTACGAAAACATCATGTAAACCGTTAGCAAAATCCTTACTGCCAGAAGTAACGTTCATTGTGTAGCCTGTTTTTGCACCCAACCATCGCCATCCACAACCCCTTATGAAATGAGGCATATATTTTCAGGTACGTTTGAAACCCCACACTTATGGACTTGCTCTTAAGAACCCCATAATTAGCGAGGTCATTTGTAATCTTTTTGAATTAATTAATAGTGCGGGGGTTCTTTTTCATGTCTAGCTACTACGAAATCAGCTTGCATAATAACTGCTACTTTTGAAGCATAAATTCATCTTTCTGAATCAAAATTAATGTTCTACCGTCGTTAGCAATACAGCCATCTGTTATAACTAAACCTAATACCCAGGCCATGTCATCAGTCCAAGTTTTAAAAATCCTCATTCACTTTATGCTTGCGCGGACGCTGAATGCTATCAATTCCGCTCTTATACAGTACGTTCTGAATTGCGCGCTCTGTCAAACCTGCATAAGCAGCAAGCTCTGCATTAGAAAATCCTTCAGTATACTTGTTCAAAATCATTTGGTCGGTGATACCTACTTTTCTGACCATAACGTGTCATCTCCTAAAGTAAAGTGAGTAGACTATATTATATCAAAATATTCTGATATCTAAGAGTGTTTTGAAATCATGTTAGATTTTTGAAATAACTGGGGTGTATATTTTTATGATATTGGTTTCGAAAACCTTTTAAAAGTATGTTCTCTTGCAGCAGTTTTTATATTGACAATAATTTGGAAATGAAAGTAGAAGTCTTATCTAAAATTAATCTCACGCTCTGTGAAATGATTTTATGTTCATAAAGTTAAATGAAAAGCTCCCTTTGTTCAATGATTTTCGGTATTAATATTTTAGTAATTAATTCTCTTGTACCTTAAACTGAATTACTTTCATAAGATGTTATTGTTTTAGTTTAGCTATTTAAAAGAACAGTTTTAACCATAAAAGGTGTAGCAGCTACAGACTCTTGTTAAATAGTGCACCGTGCAAAGCTTAAATAAAGCATTAATAAAGCTCTCAAATGAGGGCTTTTTTTCGTGCGCAATAGTTTATAGTCATTTATCTTCAAAGTACTTCACATGAATGAAAAATTTTTTAATACATGCGCAAAATAATTACCAATTTAACGGTAATTATATAGTATAATATAGTAAAGTAATCCAAATTGGAGGGATATATATGAAGAAATGGTCTTTGCTATTCGTTTTATTGCTATTCTTTTCGTTTAATTTAAATGCAGAAGCCCATTCTGGTCGCACAGATGGTAATGGCGGACATAACTGTTCGGAAAAATCCGTGGCGAAAGGGTTATGTACAGGCTATCACTATCACAATGGTGGGGGAGCTAGTACAACTCCAAAGTCTTCCCAACCAAGTACAAGTACAACGCCGAAAGTACAGGAACCAGTTTACAATCCGAAAGTCTACTATGACAATGGATATAAAGCTGGTTACTCTAAAGGAATGGAGCAGGGTTATCGTGACGGTAACGCTGATATGGAGTCTACAGATTCCAATGATGACTATGTAGAAGGATGGACTGATGGCTATGATAAAGGCTTTGCAGAAGGCCTAAAGAAAAAAGAGGCTGAAGAAAAATTAGCAAGAGAGAAAAAAGAAGCTGAGGAAAAGTTAGCGAAAGATAAAAAAGAGGGTGCAGAAAAAGGCAAAGTTGATGGAAAGGCCGCTTTTATTGCAGGAAAAGCGGTAGATGCCTTCACTCACGAAGTTGATGACTCTGAAGCGTATATCAAGGCTTATAATAAAACGTTTATTGCTTCATGGGAAACAGCCAAGAATGAAGAAGTCTGTTTTGAAGAGGGATATAATCAAGGAATGAAGCAAGATGAAGTAGTTGTTTCAGAAGACTGCAAAGAAGAGTCCTTACGTTCTGAGTTTGAACAAGGCCACAAAGAAGGGGTCGAGGAGAGGGATACTGAAGAAATCGAGAAGCTGACTCAACAAGGCGAAGTTGCGGGTTACGAAGTTTCAGAACTAGTAGTTCCTGAAGGTGCAGTAAAGCCAAGTTATCAAGCTGCTTTTGAAGAAGGATATGAAGCAGGGAAGAATAAACGACAGGAAGAAGTGAAGGTGGAAGGATATGAATCTGCTTTCAAACAAGTAGATTTTGTAGATGAAGCCTATACAGATAATGAAGTTCTTGGTACATGGTACAAAGAAGGGTACGAAAGCAATGACATTGCCAAAGAGATAAAGGCGAATGCTCAAACTCTTGGGGAAGAAAGCGAGGAGTACGTCATTGCAGAAGAATACCAGGTCAATGAAGACTCAATCAGTCTTTACGATTCTCTATTTGAAAAAGGCCAGGATATTAAAGAAGAGCGTGAAACAGAACAACGTAACCTCATGTTAGCCGTAGGCGCCATTGGAGCACCAGCAGTAGGTGGATTGTATTTCTGGAAGAGAAAGCGTAAAAACAATACTCAGTAACTTGATTGAGAAAAAAGCTGTCCTAAAAATTTAAAGGGGCGGCTTTTTCTCTACTAATGACGCTAAAAAAGTAAGTATTAATGAAAACCTATAAAGGTTTTTTAAAAAAAGCCTGTAAATGAGTTAGGACTTAAGTAGATAAGGAGACTAGAATGAATAAAAAATTATACTACTCGGAAAGAAAAATGGTTCTAGAAGCTAAAGTAACAATTAACCTCAATGAGTTAATTGATTATGTAAGTGAGGTATATGAACACTTTAAAGTAGAAGGTGGCTTAAATAATCTACCTCAAGAAGAGAGTGGAGAAAGTGTATTACTTTCAATTGATTACTTCAATAAGAAAAGTATACTTCCATTTAACAAGTTAAAGGAATACTCAGAAGAAGAGATGTTTGATTTAATAGAGTTCTTTTATGACCAGTTAGAGGAATTTGAAAGTCCTCCTTCATACTATAGTAACGGACAACAAGTTCCAAACAGACTTATCGATGATAGTGTGTTGCCAAAAGAATTTTACAGGCAGTTTATCGTGTCAAAATCAATAAAATTATATCTAAGTATGGATTAGGGTATGAATTAACAATTGAGGGGTACATTCGCGACTTAATAAGTAACGGATTAGAAGTGTTAGTGGACTCTGAACAGGAGTTAGAGACGATGAAGATTCAAGAAAAATAAAGGAAGCGAAGAACCTATTTCTTTCACATAAATCAGACGATGTTAAAAAGTGGGCTGCTATCAATTTATTAGGGGAGTTCTTGAGAAAATACAAAAACAAGTAAATTAAACTTATATAAAAGGATGAAAATGAACTGTTTGAAGTTTTAAACAGGTTTAATATAAGACATAATAGACCAGACCAAATATCGAATTATGATAAAGAAGTTTTTATCCATGGATTTTATAATATTTTATCAGCATTAGACGCTTCATTAAAATACAAAAGAAAACAGTTCAAGATTGAAAGTCTTGATTGTATGAAAAAAACCTAAAATTATAGAGTTTTTCTTTTTGTTTCTATCAATTGAAAAAGGCTTATCATTGTTGAGTAACAATACTATCTTAAATGGATGCACGAAGTTTTACTTATTAAAGGAATTAAGCTTCTGAAAAAAATTGAGATTGGAAAACTTACATAATACTATGACGAGAAAGGTATATGCTGAAGTAAAAGTGATATATTTGAACTACTAAAATGAATGTGAGGAAAAAAGATGAAGAAATTGATGTTAGTTAATCTCTTATTAATGCTAGTTCTGCTATGTGGATGTTCCTCTAATGAAAGTGCTTTAGAAAAAGCTCCACCCTACATAAAAGAAACTTGGTTTTTTTATGAATCAATGAGTAAAGCAACAGATGCTTTAGATGGTGGGGAACATGTTGATATAGCATTTGATAAACATTTTTCGAATGAAAGTGAAATCATTTCCTATATTGATTCAGCGTCATCTGAAACAGAAGAAGAAGAACTGGTTAATCTAAATATTCATCTGATGCATCTTCAATTGTCTACCCTGGGCATCGCTAACTTTAACGAATCTATGGGAGGCGAAACAGTTGATGTAGAACAATTTGTATATGACCTTCAAGTTCCAAGATATGAACTTGCAAAAATTTATGATAAATATGGATTGGAATACGAAGAATAGACAGCACAAAGCCATATAGAAATAAAATCGCTTGCTTTAATAAGTTTGATTCCTGCAAAAGAAAAGATTAAATAAGGAAGCACCTGTGATGTTGCAGGAGCTTCTTTTTTTATTGTGTATCATTTGACTACACCTACTTGAAACACTTCTGAGTCATTGATATGATTGACTGCACAGAGTCTCATATACATGAATCAAAATGAAGGGTGGATAACACATGAAAAAGATAGGGTATGCAAGGGTATCATCAACAGGACAAAACTTATCTGCGCAGATTAATCAATTGAAAGAAGCAGGATGTATTACCATCTTCCAAGAGAAAGTATCTGGCAGGAAGACAGCAAACAGAGAACAGTTTAACAACTTACTTGATGCTGTCTGTGAAGGTGATACTATTGTTGTGACAAAACTTGATAGGTTTGCCAGAAGCACTAAGGATGCATTACATACTATTGAGCTTTTAAATAACAAAGGAGTCTCATTGATTGTATTGAATATGGGAGGGGACAGAGTAGACACAAGCACAGCGATTGGTAAGTTAATGATAACGGTGTTATCTGGGATTGCTGAATTTGAAGCAGATATGATACGGGAGCGGCAAATAGAAGGTATAGCAGAAGCTAAGGCTAGAGGAGTGTATAAAGGCAGACCGCATACTTATACAGAGAGGCATAGTGGCCTAAAGCACGCTATAGAACTGTATGAACAAAGAAAGACCAATAAGAAGACCGTAAAGGAAATTGCTAAGATTACCAATATAAGCAAAGCAACTATTTATAGAGCAATAAAAGAGAAAAAAGAAAAGCGGCAGCTCTTGTAACTTCTTCGTTAGCACTCATGATTATTAAATTTTTTTACAGGTTGTATACATCTTCTGAAGAATGGTTGCAAAGGTTAGATAAGTTCTAATGAGGTTTAGAATTGATGCGTCTAGTATTTACAGATTTTTAGTTAAGAAGTGTAAGTAAAAGTTGAAAGAGTTTTCGAATTACAAAAAAGTATGGGGGGTACATTTGACCAAATCATTACTACCTACTACCCTATATACATACGCTGTTACGCTCCCAGAATAGGATTGCATATTATACAAAGTATATGGTGAGCCTCTCTATCCTTATTTTAAAACTTTGAATACACAAATTGGTATATTGTGGTTTTTATGATTTAATTTGTAGTATATATGGACTGATTGTAGGAGGGGAAGATAATGGATGATTTTTCTAAGGAGTTTAACCAACAACAAAGAACAATAGATGCAATAGTGCAAGGTTGGAAAAGCCCAATTAAGGAGTTCAACCAACATCAAAGAACAATAGATGCAATAGTGCAAGGTTGGAAAAGTCCAATTAAGGAGTTCAACCAACAACAAAGAACAATAGATGCAATAGTGCAAGGTTGGAAAAGCCCAATTAAGGAGTTCAACCAACATCAAAGAACAATAGATGCAATAGTGCAAGGTTGGAAAAGTCCAATTAAGGAGTTCAACCAACATCAAAGAACAATAGATGCAATAGTGCAAGGTTGGAAAAGTCCAATTAAGGAGTTCAACCAACATCAAAAGAACAATAGATGCAATAGTGCAAGGTTGGAAAAGTCCAATTAAGGAGTTCAACCAACATCAAAGAACAATAGATGCAATAGTGCAAGGTTGGAAAAGCCCAATTAAGGAGTTCAACCAACAACAAATTGAATTGCAAAAGATATTGTCTTCTATAGAGAGTAAATCTAAAACACAATCATTTGATTTTAGTGAAAGTTTATTGGTAGTGAATAATGTACTCGAGGATACACGCATTGATATTGAGACTAACGTGACGTCTAACCCAACTGAATTTGAGCAGGAATTATTAACATGGACGCATGAACAAATCGAGATTTTTCGAGCTAAGCAATTCTTTAAGAAACATGTGTAATGCAATTGATACTAAAATAGCAGGCGCATATATGGGATTTACTTAATAAAATAGCTACAATAATTGCAATTGTAAACTTTTGCAAGCAAACGAGCAAGATATTCATATTCATAATTACCACGATGATGTAATTATAGAATCTGAGACTGATGGTAATAAGACTGATATATTGAGAAAAAGAAGACCAACATAAACTAAAATTTGAAAATGATAATGAAAAATATTCAGGTGGAGAGTACCTAGGAAAAATACCTTTATTCAAAAATGCGTACTAACAAGAAAGGTTTAAAGGAGATTATATGTCCAAAATAAAATTCTATTCTGAGTATAGTTTCGGTATGATGGAAGATTTAGAAAAATAGCAGAAAAGATTAACAACGAAGATATTGATGCCAAGTGGGATATTAATGATTTGTTGGAATTTCATAATATTTTAAAATACATAAAGGTTGAAAGTTTTAGAGAGTATATTATCCAAGAAACTAAGATAGATATAAAAATACGAGGAAAAGATTAAGCGGAAAATTGGTATCTTTCTAAGCAATCACAACGATGATTTTCTCCATTTATTCCACAATATCGACTTTGATAATTCAGATGACTTCTTTGAAGTTTTGAAGACTACAAGGTATATAAAAGCATTAAAGCGGAATGTCTCCAACAATTTTCGAAAAAGAAAATGTGCATATTTACGCGTTCCTAAAGTCGAAGAGGCTAACTAATTTTTGATGAGGTAGTTAGGAGTGTATTAATATCTGACCCTAGTAATGCAGAAATAGTTCTGTCAAAGTATTTAAAAGAAAATGAATTGTTCATGCCGCCTTCTTTGACAGAATCAGATATCTTAATTTTGATTCAAGAATATAGTTTCCCCACAAGTTAATACAAATGTATTAAGGAAAATAATCACTTTTCCACCTAATAAGGGTATGAAAATACCTGACAAAATCAAGTTGTATGCTAAGAGGAAAGTAAACGAAGAGGAGGAAAGGGTATTTGCTAACGAAACAGGAATCGAGTCTAGAATAATGATTTCTTATTTGGGAGACCAAGAAGAAGAAGTCTCATTTAGAACGGAAGGTAGAAATATATCTATAAAGGTGAGTAAAAGTGGATTGAAGAAAATACTGATTACCCTACACTTTGGAACAATTTCATTTATCTATTTGGATTTGTTGATGAAACTATGAGGTTATTTCTCGATTCTAGAAAAGAAAGCTCTGCTCTAGAATCTCTATTTATCCCACAAGCAGCGCACTTATATTATAAATCATCCACTTTCGATACCAAAGAAATGGTGTCTAATATTCAGATACAGAGTTATGCTCAAGTTTTAAGGAGTTTTGGGGTAAATTTGGAAGAAATGATTGAATGGTTCTTCGACATTTATATGAAAGAAGAATTTCAAATTGATGATTTTATAGTTAAAATGCCGTCGACAGATGCATCTTACTTCGAAAAGTGTAGGACTATTCTGCCTGAGATAGATAGAATTTTAAACAGTATAATACTTTGGTTGAAGACGGAGTGATAGACCATGACTTAATCCAAATGTCATCTTCTAGTTTTAAAACTAAAGAGATTATATCCTTTAATAGAAAAATATGTTTATTCAACTAGTAATTGGTTTAAAACAGTTTCCAATTTATTGTTTTCTGACCAAAGTGGCATATTTCGTTTGCCGAACAGAAGTAAGAAACACTGAATTTTTCAACTTGATAAATGCTGAAAAGTTAAGTAAAAGTGAATTTCACGAACATCAATTGAGAAAGCTGCAATGGTTGTTTGATAACGATTTAATTTTGAAAGTTTCTCGGGTCATATTGAGTTTGTTGACTGGAAAACAATATATTCTTAAAGAACTCTATGATTCAGAAGTAATGAGTTACTGGCATTATCCTCATGAAATACAAGTATTAATTGAGGAGTTAGAAAGTCGAAATCTTGTTGATATAGAAACTAGTCTCTTTTCAAGAAACGAACAAGATTACATTGACTATTATCTAAATAAATCTAAGTTCACCAATGGTCATGACATTCGAAATAAGTATTTACATGGAACAAATACTAACGATGAGAGAGAATATGAAATAGACTACTATATGATTCTTAAACTTTTGTCATAATAGTTCTTAAAATAAATGATGATTTATGTGTTAGAGGAGGGAAACAATAAACTTTAAAGTAAAAGTGATTACTGGAAAACTCATTTTAACGAGGCAATGATTCCGTGTAAATAGAATGGTTAGCAGCTTAGTTGGTAAATAGGAATGAGGTGAATGTAATCGAAAACTTACAAAAAGAGAAAAGCGAAAAGAGCAGAGCTGAAGACATTATAGAAGGAATTAGTTTATCTATAGTATTTATAGGTATAGGAACAGCATTATATTTTGTGCCTACTTTCTTTTATTTTGAAATTCTCACTGTCATTGTAGGTGTAGTTTCTCTCTTGTAGTGGGATTATTATTTTGAGTATTGAATTGTCTAAAATGGGTGGGAAGAATATAGGTTTTGATGATTTAGGTTTGGGGTTAGGGTTTCTAATAGTATGGTCTTTCATCTACTTTTATTTCCTTTATACATGGTTGAACTTTATAAGTATCTTTATTTTGTTTTTGGAATGTATGGCTTTGTAAGTGGTTTTAAAGTTGGTATATGGATTTTAAAAGAAAATGACAGCAAAAGTGAGATATTTGTAAAATAGGTCTTATAATCTTGCAAATTGTTGGTTTTATTTCAGCTGTATTAACAATAGTTAGTGCATTGAACTAAAATAAAGGATTGAGTTAAATAGAAATTAACATATAATAAGGAAAGAAGATAATAACGGTCTTAGTTCGGGAAATGTTCTAATCCCACTTTCGTGAGGAAAGTCATGTCTCAGTAGCTCAGCTGGATAGAGCAACGCCCTTCTAAGGCGTCGGTCGGGGTTCGAATCCCTCCTGGGACGTCTCAAAACCTTGTTTTCCCTTATCGGGAAAGCAAGGTTTTTCATTTTGTGAAAACGCTTGTGAAGAAATGATGGACATTTGATTTTTCGCTGTTTATTTGCGAGGTATGTCGTATAATGGAAAAGATAGAGAAAAACATACCAAAAGGTGGAAATGAAACGTGTTCAGAAACAAATGGAAACGGATTTTGATCGTACTTTCCCTCATACAAACCATTTTAATTGCGGCGACGGCGACGAGCATTTGGACCTTTGCCAGTGAATCTGAGTTAATGGAAGCTGACGCGGCGATCGTGCTCGGCACGAAAGTCGTCGGCGGGGAGCCTTCGCCGGTGCTCGAGCAGCGCATTCGCCACGCCATCGATCTATATGAGGCGGGCTATGTCGAGAAGATCATCTTTACAGGAGGCCTCACGGACGGAGCGGACCTCGCTGAGTCGGTCGTGAGCCGCGATTTCGCGATCCGCAATCATGTCCCTGAAGAAGATATTCTGATCGAAACCCAATCGCTCATCACGGAAGAGAATTTCCGTTTCGCCGGTGAACTGGCGGATGAAAACGGATTGTCGAGCTTTCTCGTCGTCAGCGATCCCTTACATATGAAACGTGCACTCCTCATGGCGGAACACGCCGGAATCGATGCCCACTCCTCTCCGACGCCTTCGACCGAATTCAAGGGCTTTGCGAACATCGCGCCGTTCTTCGCGCGTGAAGTCGTTTGCTATATGGCTTACGTCGCGATGCACGCTGTCATTTAACGAAACTGTCCCGCTGATGCGTGGACAGGTTTTTTAATTTAACAGATGAACACGGCTGCCCCTAGTGATACACTGATAAAAAGCTGTGAGGAGTGTGTTGTAGATGGAAACCGATCAACTGAAGCTCAGCACGAAATGGCAAGGGGATTTTGTATTTGAGGCTGCGGGACAAGGCGGCCATACGCTCCGGATGGATGCCCATCAAGGAGTCGGGAACGAGCAAGGATTGCTTCCGACGCAGGCGCTGCTCGGCTCGCTTGCCGGATGCGTCGGTATGGACGTCGTGATGATTCTGCGCGCCAGGATGAAAGAGGTTCGCTCTATCGAAATCGTCACGGAAGGAGACAAGCGCCGGAACCCGCCGAAGGAATTCTTGGCGATTACGGTGACTTTTATCGTGGAAGGGGACATCGACGCGGATAAAGTCTGGCATGCCATCAAAGTGAGCGGGGAGAAATACTGCCCGGTCGCCCATTCCTTAAAAGCGGAGGTCGCGTACAAACTGGTTTTAAACGGCGAAGAGGCTGGCGCAAAATAGCGCCGGCTTTCGTTTTCACAGTGTATTTTCCTATGGTATGATGAATGGACAAAGAGGTGGTAGGATGCGGAAGAAGTTTGGGGATTTGAAGCGCAGGGGCAATGTCATCGTCTTTCCGACAACGGTCACACGGCTTTTATCGGAAGGGATGACGAGTTTAAAAAATGAACAATACGCCGACGCCCGCGATAAGCTGTACCAAGTGCTCGTCTACGAGCCGGACCATGCAGCGGCGCTCGGCGGATATGCCTACAGCTTGTACGAGCTGGGGGAATTCGAGGAAGCGCTCGAAGTCGTGCAGGAATTGCTGCGCGTCGGGCCGATCCATTATTTGGAGACGATGGAGCTATACATAAGCATTTTAATGCAAGTAAAGGAATTCGAAGAAGCCGAGAAGATGATCGAAGTGCTCATCGAGGAAAACGTCCTGCCGAAAGAGCGTTTGGAGCAATTCCATCAATTGCGCGATCTCAATGAACGCATCGCCGAAAGCGCAGCTTCTGCCAAAAGGGAAACCGGCCAATTCAGCCTGGAGCAATTTTTGCCGCTTAGTGCTGCCGAACAGGAGCAGCGGGTGACTGAATTGCCGAAAGAAGCATATAGTGCCATAAGGAACCAGCTGATCGAATTGATCAAGCATCCGGAAGTGGATTGGGTGGCGAAATCTTATCTTTTGCTCATGCTGCGTGAACAGCAAATAAGCGGGACTGTGCGTGTTGAAAAATTCCATTACAAAAACGAGCTTGCCATCAGCGAGTTGCCGGATCCGCTGAAGGACGAACGCCTCCTCGGGATTCGCAAGCGTTTGGAAGAGGCGTTGGAAAAAGAGCCGGCCAAGCTGCAGATGGCGATGGAACTGGTCGACCGGCATATTTATCTGCTGTATCCGTTTTTCTTTGAAGAGTTTGAGGAAGCGGAAATCGCTGAAGCCTACCATGCGTATCTCGATAGTTTGTTCAGCGGCGACGCCGATGTAAAAGCTGATCCGAAACTGCTGGAAATGCTCATGCAGGCCGAGGCATACATAGAATTGCGCAATGGATAGAAATAGTTGAACCTGCTCATATGTGTGATATAATGTGGAGGTTGTCAAAAATCGTACAAATATCGTACATGACTTTGTAAAAAAATGTTTGGAGGGCTTATACATGTCAGCAAAATGGGAAAAGCAAGAAGGTAATGTCGGAGTTCTTACAGTAGAAGTGCCGGCTGAAGAAGTAAACGGCGCGCTTGATAAAGCGTTCAAAAAAGTCGTTAAGGAAATTAACGTACCAGGATTCCGCAAAGGGAAAATGCCACGCCAAATGTTCGAAAAACGTTTCGGTGTAGAATCTCTTTACCAGGATGCACTTGATTTCATCCTGCCTGACGCTTACGCGAACGCAGTCGAAGAAGCAGGCATCAACCCGGTTGACCGCCCTGAAATCGACATTGAAAAATTGGAAAAGAACGAGCCGTTGGTATTCACTGCTAAAGTAACAGTGAAACCTGAAGTAGAACTTGGCGAATACAAAGGCCTTGAAGTTTCCAAAGAAGACACGAACGTGACGGATGAGGAAATCGAAGAGCAATTGAAAGAAAGCCAAGAACGCATGGCTGAATTGACTGTCAAAGAAGACGGACAAGTTGAAAACGGCGACACAGCTGTCATCGACTTTGAAGGATTCGTAGACGGAGAAGCGTTTGAAGGCGGAGCAGGCAACGACTACTCCCTAGAAATCGGTTCTAACTCATTCATCCCAGGCTTCGAAGAGCAATTGATCGGCGCTAAAACGGGCGAACAAAAAGACGTAGAAGTCACTTTCCCTGAAGAATACCACGCTGAAGAGCTTGCTGGAAAATCGGCAACATTCAAAGTGACGGTAAACGAAGTGAAAGCGAAAGAACTTCCTGAACTGAACGATGAGTTCGCTAAAGAACTTGACGAAGAAGTAGACGGCCTTGACGCACTTCGCACGAAAATGAAAGAAAACTTGAAAGCGGAGAAAGACAACGCTTCTGAAACACAAATGCGCGATCAGCTTGTACAAAAAGCGGCAGAAAACGCTACAGTTGAAATCCCGCAAGCGATGATCGATTCTGAAATCGACCGCATGATGCAAGACTTCGAACAACGCCTAAGCCAGCAAGGCATGAACAAGGAATTGTACTTCCAGTTCTCAGGCCAAGACGAAGACGCTCTTCGCGAGCAAATGAAGGCTGATGCTGAAACACGCGTACGCGTATCATTGACGCTTGAAGCAATCGCGAAAGCAGAAAACATGGAAGTCACTTCTGAAGACATCGACAAAGAGCTTGAGAAAATGGCTGGCCAATTCAACATGGACGCTGAACAAATCAAAACAGCTCTAGGCGGCACTGAAATGCTAGAAAACGACATCCGTATGCAGAACACGGTTGAGTTCCTAGTGGAGAACGCTAAAATCTCTGACGCAAAAGCTGCTGAATAACACATAAGATTTTTAATAGGACAAGGTGCGGCAACCGCACCTTGTTTTCTATACATAATGGCAAACAAAAATGAATGGCTTTTGCTGATCTCATAAATATTTATACTTTTAATGAGTTTAAATTAGCCGTAACACTACGGAGACTCCCGCGGGATAGCGAGACAGACGAGACCCCGCAAGAAGCGTAGCTTCTGAGGAGGCTTGCGCTCGCCCGCAGGAAAGCGTAGTAGTTTTACGGCGATTTTACCAGCTGAAGAAGTGTGGTTTTCTAAACAACTGCGTTATGACACTGCCGACAAATTCAAGTTCCTACATATAAAGGCAGTTTCTTTGGAATAGTTCTAATTAGTTGATACAATCATATTAATCTTGTAAGATAATGGCTTGAATAGGGGGTGACTACATTGTTCAAATTCAATGATGAAAAAGAACATTTGAAATGTTCGTTTTGCGGAAAACCGCAGGAACAAGTTCGTAAACTGGTCGCAGGGCCAGGTGTATATATTTGCGACGAGTGCATCGAGCTTTGCACGGAAATCGTAGAAGAGGAACTCGGAACAGAAGAAGAAACTGAGTTCAAGGAAGTACCAAAACCTAAAGAAATCATGGATATCCTTGGTGGTTATGTAATTGGCCAGGACAAGGCGAAAAAATCCTTGGCAGTAGCGGTTTACAACCATTACAAACGCGTCAATTCCCAAAGCAAGATCGACGATGTCGAACTTTCGAAATCGAATATCGTCTTGATCGGGCCAACAGGGAGCGGGAAAACCTTGCTAGCGCAAACACTCGCGCGCATCCTGAATGTGCCGTTTGCAATTGCGGATGCAACATCGCTTACTGAAGCTGGTTATGTCGGGGAAGATGTCGAGAACATCTTGCTCAAATTGATCCAAGCTGCAGACTACGATGTGGATCGTGCAGAAAAAGGCATCATTTATATCGATGAAATCGATAAAGTGGCACGCAAATCCGAGAACCCGTCGATTACACGCGACGTTTCCGGTGAAGGCGTACAACAAGCTTTATTGAAAATCCTGGAAGGCACGACGGCGAGCGTTCCCCCACAAGGCGGGCGCAAGCATCCTCATCAGGAATTCATCCAAATCGATACGACGAACGTCCTGTTCATCGTAGGCGGTGCGTTTGACGGAGTCGACCAAATCATCAAACGCCGCCTCGGCAATAAAATCATCGGCTTCGGTGCAGATCCGAACAAAGAAGAAATGGATGAAAAGTCCCTTCTTAGCCAATTAATCCCAGAGGACTTGTTGAAATTCGGCTTGATCCCTGAATTTATCGGCCGTTTGCCAGTGCTCGCAAGCCTTGAGCAATTGGATGAAAATGCACTCGTGCAGATTTTGACAGAGCCGAAAAACGCACTCATCAAGCAATACCAGAAAATGATGGAGCTTGACGGTGTTACATTGACATTCGAACACGACGCGCTGATCGAAATTTCACGCCTCGCCATCGAGCGGAAAACAGGCGCTCGCGGATTGCGCTCAATCATCGAGAACATCATGCTTGATGTCATGTATGATTTGCCATCCCGTGAAGATATCGTCGAATGCATCATTACGAAAGAAACAGTGACCGAGAATTCACAGCCGAAATTGATGCTGGAAGACGGCACTGAGTACGATAACGGCAATAACGAAAAAACATCCGCTTAAGTTTTGGGCTGATGCACAAGAATAGGATGATACGGGCTGACTCTGAATCGTGCACATCCGCGCGTATGGGAGTCAGCCCTTTTTCCACGAAAAAACAACAGTCTTCGAGATAATTGGCGCAGACTGACAGAGAGAAAGAGAAATGACGGAGGTGCACTTAATTATGGCGAAGAAAAAAGTGACAAAACAAGTCCCGCTCTTGCCACTCCGCGGACTGCTCGTCTTCCCGTCGATGGTCCTGCATATTGATGTCGGCCGGGAGCGTTCAGTAGCAGCGCTTGAGCAAGCGATGATGGATGACCAAATCGTCTTTTTGGCGACCCAGAAAGATATGGCAGTAGAACAGCCAGACAAAGACGATTTGCATAAAATCGGTACTTTGGCTTACGTAAAACAAATGCTGAAATTGCCGAATGGTACGATCCGCGTGTTGGTGGAAGGCCTTGAACGCGGCCAGTGGAACCAGTACGAGGACGGCGAGAAATTCACGCAAGTGGAAGTGACGTCATTCCCGGATGAACCGGAGCGCGATGCAGAGCAAGATGCCTTGATGCGCATTTTGCTGGAGCAATTTGAAATCTTCGGCAAAGGCTCGAAAAAAGTGACGACCGAGACCTTCAATACAGTGGCAGATATCGAAGAACCTGGCCGTTTGGCGGACATGATCGCTTCTCATCTATCGCTGAAGTTGCAGGGGAAACAGGAAGTGCTTGAAACTTTCGATATCACGAAACGCCTTGAACTATTGATCAGCCGCCTGCATAACGAGCAGGAAGTGGCAGATATCGAAAAACGCATCAACGACCGCGTGAAAAAAGCGATGGAGCAAACCCAAAAAGAGTTTTATCTCCGCGAACAGATGAAAGCGATCCAAACCGAACTTGGTGACAAGGACGGCAAAGGCGCAGAAGTGGCCGACCTGAAAAAACGTATCGAAGAAGCCGGCATGCCAGAGTCGACCGAGAAGACGGCGTTGAAAGAATTGGACCGTTATGAGAAACTGCCATCCGCTGCGGCGGAAAGCGGCATCATCCGCAATTACATCGAATGGCTTGTAACGATTCCTTGGTCTGAAGCAACAGAAGACCGCTTGGATATCAATTATGCAGAAGAAGTATTGAACCGCGACCATGACGGCCTTGAAACAGTAAAAGAACGCGTACTTGAGTATTTGGCTGTCCAGCAGATGACCAAATCGCTGCGTGGGCCGATTCTTTGCCTTGTCGGGCCTCCGGGCGTCGGGAAAACTTCTCTTGCCCGTTCGATCGCCGATTCACTCGACCGCAATTTCGTCCGCATCTCGCTCGGCGGTGTGCGCGATGAATCCGAGATCCGCGGCCACCGCCGCACGTATGTCGGCGCTATGCCGGGACGCATCATTCAAGGAATGAAAAAAGCAGGCACTGTAAATCCGGTATTCCTGCTTGATGAAATCGATAAAATGTCAAATGACTTCCGCGGCGACCCGTCGTCAGCGATGCTCGAAGTCTTGGACCCGGAACAAAACAATTCCTTCAGCGACCATTACATCGAAGAAAGCTATGACCTATCGAATGTGCTGTTCATCGCGACCGCCAATGATCTCGGATCGATTCCAGGACCATTGCGCGACCGTATGGAAGTTATTTCGATTGCAGGTTATACAGAGCTTGAGAAGAAATTGATCGCCAAAAACCATTTGGCACCAAAACAATTGAAAGAACACGGCTTGACGCCGGAGCAATTGGATTTCCAAGAAGAAGCGTTCGTTTCTATGATCCGCTATTACACGCGGGAAGCCGGCGTGCGCGGGCTGGAACGCCAAATCGCTTCTGTCTGCCGAAAAGTGACGAAGCAAATCGTTTCGAAAGAAAAAGAACAGGTGACGGTCGGCGCGGAAGAAGTCGAGAGCTATCTCGGCAAGAAGAAATTCCGCTACGGCGTGGCTGCAACACAAAACCAGATGTGGGTTGCGACCGGACTTGCATACACCGATGTCGGCGGCGACACCTTGCAGATCGAAGTGTCGTTATCTGCAGGCAAAGGCAAGCTGCAATTGACCGGTAAATTAGGCGATGTCATGAAAGAGTCGGCACAGACGGCGCTATCGTTTGTCCGTGCACAGGCAGAATCGCTTGGCATCGACCCGAATTTCCAGGAAGCACACGATATCCATATCCACGTGCCGGAAGGAGCCGTTCCAAAAGACGGCCCATCCGCCGGTGTGACAATTGCGACAGCGCTCGTTTCAGCACTCACGAAGCGGCCAGTGCGCCGCGACGTCGGCATGACAGGGGAAATCACGCTTCGCGGACGCGTCTTGCCGATTGGCGGACTGAAGGAAAAAACTTTGAGCGCCCACCGTGCAGGATTGAAGACGATCATCGTCCCTGCGGAAAATGAACGCGACCTCGACGATATTCCGGAAACCATCCGTGAAGAATTGGAATTCCACCTCGTCAGCCAAGCAGAACAAGCGCTCGAAATTGCGCTGGAAGGAGCAAAAGAATGAAGGTCCATAAAGTAGAACTGGTGATTAGTGCGGTTCGTCCAGCGCAATACCCCGAAACCGAGCTTCCCGAGTTTGCACTCGCCGGACGCTCGAACGTCGGAAAATCGTCTTTTATCAATAAGCTGATAGGCCGTAAAAGCATGGCGCGTATTTCGTCCAAACCCGGCAAAACGCAAACTTTGAACTTTTACAAGATCGAAGAAGACTTGTTTTTGTCGACGTTCCAGGCTACGGGTACGCAAAGGTATCCAAAACCGAACGCGAAGCATGGGGCAAGATGATCGAGACATACATTACTAGCCGCGAACAATTGCGTGCAGTGGTCCAAATCGTCGACCTGCGCCATCCGCCGAGCAAAGATGACCAGATGATGTATGATTTCATGAAACATTACAATATTCCGTGCATCATCATTGCGACAAAAGCCGACAAGATCCCGAAAGGCAAATGGGACAAGCACAAGAAAATCGTCCGTGAAGGACTTGATATGGAGAAAGGCGATCCATTAATCGTCTTTTCTTCCGAAACTGGGCTCGGCCAAGAAGCCGCCTGGCAGGAAATCGAAAACGCATGTAAATAAGTAGGCAGTTCACCTTACTGGCTTGAAATAAAACAGGGCCCGGAAAATCAATGATTTTCCGGGCCCTGTTTTTTGTTTTGCAAATAGTAACCAGCTGAAATATATGGACGAGATAATTAGATAAGTGGAGTGAGATAGATTGGTTTTGTAGGGTTCGTTTGAGATAGCCGCCTCCCGCTTAGGGCATGCCTCTTGCAATAGGCCGAGAAGAGCACTCGGCTTATTGCATCGGCTCGGCTTTTAGATTTCATTGGATGTTATTTGTGAGGAAGTGTCACTGTTAGTTGTCTTCATCAGCTTGTGGGAACGCTTATTTAGACTTGATAGTTATGAACCTGTGTGGCTATTCAATTTGGATTTACGAAGCTGAACAAAATTCATCACACTTACTTCAATGTGTGATGAATTTCATTTCCTCGCTAAAACTAGAGATGGAGCGGAAGGAGGCGACGCCGGAGGGACTGCGCGGGCTGGCGAGACAAATGTGCCGCGCACTTTGGCACATTGGCTCAACACCCGCCCCTCGGCAAGCGTCCTCCCTGAAGCGCAATCTCCACCACATACATCTCCTACTTAATTTTGATAATATACATATCTTTTTCCTAATTCAACACCATGAAAATCATCATTCATTGTGCATAAGTTCACAGTTAATTCCGACTACGAGCGTTATACTTGTGACACCATAATCGCTTTGCTAGAATTGTAATTAGCTTAAGTTTAGAATGATTATAAAGTGGAGTTTCCACAGCGGAAACCCTTGTACGATAAAGCAAAGTTCAAGTAGGTTCATGCCTTGTTCACAAAATCGCAGGCATAATCTGATGGAAAAGTGGTATACTTAGGGAAATGAAATATTGAACGCGAAAGGTGTTTTAAGCCCATGCATACACTCGTAGTCGGGGTCAACTACCGTTCAGCGCCTGTATCGATCCGTGAGAAGCTATCGTTCATCGAAAGCGAGCTTCCACAAGCGATGCAAGCCCTGCAACAACAAAAAAGCATATTGGAGAACGTCATCGTATCGACATGCAACCGTACGGAGATCTATGCCGTCGTGGACCAACTGCATACCGGGCGTTTTTACGTGAAGCAATTTTTGGCTTCCTATTTCGACATTCCGATGGAGCAGTTCTCCCAGTATTTATTCCTTCATGAACAGGACGAAGCAATTGATCATTTGTTCCGTGTCACTGCCGGAATCGATTCGATGGTCCTTGGCGAGACGCAGATCCTCGGGCAAGTGAAATCGAGTTTCCTCGCAGGCCAGGAAATCGGCACAACGGGAACCGTCTTCAATCAATTGTTCAAGCAAGCGGTGACGCTGGCGAAACGTGCGCATAGCGAAACAGCGATTGGCGAGAATGCCGTATCGGTTTCCTACGCAGCGGTCGAGCTTGGCAAGAAAATCTTCGGTTCATTGAAGAACAAGCATGTCGTCATTCTCGGGGCAGGGAAGATGGGCGAACTCGCCATCAAGAACCTGCAAGGAAGCGGAGCGGACCGCATCACGGTCATCAACCGCACATTCGAGAAAGCGGAAGTGCTCGCCGGTAAATTCGGCGGCACGGCGAAACCTTTGAATCAATTGCAATGCGCCTTACTGGAAGCGGACATCCTGATTTCTTCTACTGGCTCGACTGATTTTGTCATCGACCTCGAATTGATGCAGTTTGTCGAGAAGCTGAGAAAAGGCAAGCCATTGTTCATGGTCGATATCGCGGTACCGCGCGATATGGATCCGCGCATCGGCGATCTTCAGAACGTCTTCCTATATGATATTGATGATATGCAGGGCATTGTCGAAGCGAATCTCGCTGAACGTGAACGTGCGGCGAAACAAATCACCGGCATGATCGAGCAAGAAGCAGAGCAGTTCAACGACTGGCTTGGTACGCTCGGCGTCGTTCCGGTCATTTCCGCACTGCGTGAAAAAGCGCTTGGCATCCAGGCGGAAACGATGGAAAGTATCGAGAACAAAATGCCGGATTTGACGGATCGCGAGAAGAAGATCCTCAACAAGCACACGAAATCGATCATCAACCAATTATTGAAAGAGCCGATTTTGCAGGCCAAGGAAATGGGTACGGCCAAGAAATCACGCGAACAGCTTGAATTGTTCATGCAGATTTTCGGCATTGAAGATGAAGTCGAAGAACAGCGTGAAAAACAAGCGCTTGCGACGCGCCAAAAAGCGGAGCGTGCACGCCTTGAAAAGCAACAGGAAGCACTGCAAGGACAAGAAAATCCAGGCTATACTGTATAAAAGCATTTCCAATTGGCGTGGATTTTCATCTCCATCGCCGTAAATGACCCAACTGGGCCGCGAAAGCGGGATAGAGCTATCTTATAATGAGGCGTTTTCGAATCTATATGTTAAAATGTAGAGGCGAAACGCCTTTAATTATGGAAACGAAGGGGAATAGGATGGCTGATATAACAATGGCAAGGCTGCATGAAGCTATGGTTATACTATATGCTATCAGCCTTGTCTTTTATTTTGTCGATTATTTATATACTACGAAAAAAGCCATCCGGATCGCCATGTCACTTCTTGGGGCCGTGTGGTTATTGCAGACCGTGTTCCTGGTGCTCTATATCATCGAGACGCAGCGCTTCCCGGTACTGACTTTGTTTGAAGGCATTTATTTCTATGCGTGGCTATTGGTTACGCTATCGCTCGTCTTGCGGATTTTCTATCGCTTCGACTTTGCGGTATTTTTGATCAATATCATCGGATTCATCTTTATGGTTATCCATACTTTTGCGCCGGTCCAGATCGAACGGTCGCCGGTCGGGGAAGCTTTGGTGTCGGAGTTGTTGTTCATCCACATCACGTTCGCCATCCTGTCTTATGCCGCATTTTCTCTGTCGTTCGTCTTTTCCGCGCTTCACTTGCTGTTGTACAGGCTGTTGAAGCAGAAAAAATGGACGAAGCAATGGAGCAGCTTGCCGTCACTCGGGCAGACCGAACAGGGCATGACCATTTCCATCCTGGTCGGGATCCCGATGTTGTTCGTCTCTCTCGTTCTCGGCTTCCAATGGGCAGTGGTATCATTGGAGGAATTTTCCATTTTAGATGTAAAAATTGTGGGTTCGTTCATCCTGTTGATTGTCTATAGCTTCATTCTATGGCGTCACCGGCGGGGCAACTTGAATGGCATGAATTATGCCTGGGCCCATTTGTATGCATTTTTGTTATTGCTGCTTAATTTCTTTTTCGGCAGCCGTTTATCGGAATTTCATTTTTGGTATTAATAGAAAGGTAGGATTCAGTTGAGAAAAATCATTGTAGGGTCAAGAAGAAGCAAGCTTGCGTTGACGCAAACCAACCAATTCATCGAGAAAATGAAAGCGGCAGGTGCGCCGTTTGAATTCGAGATCAAGGAAATCGTCACAAAAGGCGACCGCATCCTGGATGTCCAATTGTCGAAAGTAGGAGGCAAAGGGCTATTCGTGAAAGAAATCGAGCAGGCGCTTTATGCCAAGGAAATCGATTTTGCCGTCCACAGCATGAAAGACATGCCAGCTGTTCTTCCCGAAGGTTTTGTCATCGGCTGTATCCCGGACCGTGAAGACCCGCGCGATGCATTCATCGCGAATGATCATGTGAAATTGATGGATTTGCCAGTTGGCGCTGTCGTCGGCACAAGCAGCTTGCGCCGAAGCTCGCAGCTTCTTTTACTGCGCCCGGACCTTGATGTCCAGTGGATCCGCGGAAATATCGATACACGCCTCGCGAAGCTCCATGCAGGAGATTTCGATGCCATCATCCTGGCAGCAGCCGGATTGAAACGCATGGGCTGGGGCGATGACATCGTCACTGAATTCATGACGACAGAAGACTGCCTGCCGGCAATCGGCCAAGGCGCACTAGCCATCGAATGCCGCGAAGACGACGAAGAGCTTCTGGCGGAACTTGCGAAAGTGAACGATAAAGAAACAGAGCTTGCCGTCACGGCGGAACGTAAATTCCTGAAAGACATGAACGGCAGCTGCCAAGTGCCGATTGCGGGATACGCGACGGTTTCAGGTGATGAAATTTCGTTCACAGGATTAATCTCAGCCCAGAAGGCGACCAAGTGTATAAAGAATCAGCGGCTGGAAAAGACCCGATTGAAGCGGGCCGCATCGTAGCTGAAAAAACGAGTGCACACGGCGGATATGATTTGATCCAGCGTGTCATCGCAGAAAGCAATGTGTAAGAAAAAACCGGTCATCATTTTTACCGGCAGCCGGCTACCGAAAGAAGCGGCAGAGCTGGCACAGCAAAACGGGGCGCAAGTGGAATATTTTCCGCTGATCGAAACGGTGTTGCGAAACACATATGCGCCTGATTTCGAACGTTACGGCTGGCTTATTTTCACGAGCCGCAATAGCGCACAAGCATTTTGCAAGCTGCGTCCCGAAATTCATGCAAAAATAGCGGCTGTCGGCGATAAGACCGCTGAAATGCTTGAAGAACACGGCTATACGGTCGACTTCATCCCATCAACGTTCAGTGCCGATGTCTTTGTCCAGGAATTTCCGGACATCGCCGGCAAGGAACGCTGTTTGCTTGTCCGGGGGGCTCTCGCCAAAGACACCATTTTGTCGATGCCTCTTGCGATCGATGAATGGACCGTCTACGATACCGTCAAAAAGCACAGCAACGCACAAGCGCTCGCCGGGATGTCCGATGTCACGATTATTTTCGCCAGCCCTTCGGCAGTTTCCGCTTATACGGAAGCGGGCGGGAATTTCAAGAACATCAAGACTGCCGCGATTGGGCATATTACTGAACGAGCCATTACGGAAGCAGGGGGAGAGGTCGATTTCCGCCCTGAAACCTATACCTATTTTGAAATCATCCAGACAATAGCGAAAGGAAGTTGCAACTTATGAAAGACTTGAAATTCGATCGCCACCGCCGTTTGCGCGGTTCAGCGAATCTTCGTGCAATGGTCCGTGAAACTTCTATTCAAAAAGAGGATTTCATTTACCCAATATTTGTCGTGGAAGGCGAAAACTATAAAAAAGAAATTTCTTCGATGCCAGGAGTCTACCATTATTCAATTGACCGCCTTGGCGAAGAATTGGACGAAGTGGTCGAGCTCGGCATCCCGTCCGTCATTCTTTTCGGTGTTCCAAAAGATAAAGACCCAGTCGGTTCGCAAGCTTATCATGACCACGCGATCACGCAAGAAGCGATCCGTTTTGCCAAACAGCGCCATCCGGAACTCGTTGTCATTGCCGATACATGCCTGTGCCAATATACAGACCATGGCCATTGCGGCGTCATCGAAGACGGCGTCATCTTGAACGATGAATCGCTCGACCTGTTGGCGCGTACAGCAGTATCCCAAGCGAAAGCCGGGGCAGACATCATTGCGCCATCGAACATGATGGACGGGTTTGTCGCAGCGATCCGCTACGGTCTTGATGAAGCAGGATTCAGCCATATTCCAATCATGTCATACGGCGTGAAATATGCTTCCGCTTATTACGGCCCATTCCGCGAAGCGGCACACTCAACGCCTCAATTCGGCGACCGCAAAACCTACCAAATGGACCCGGCAAACCGCATGGAAGCACTGCGCGAAGCATCATCCGATGTTAATGAAGGCGCAGATTTCATGATCGTCAAACCGGCCTTGTCTTATCTTGATATTATCCGCGAAGTTCGCGATAACTTTGACATCCCGATCGTCGCTTACAATGTTTCGGGCGAATACGCGATGGTTAAAGCAGCCGCGCAAAACGGCTGGGTCGATGAAGAAAAAATCGTCCTTGAAACTTTACTCAGCATGAAACGTGCTGGGGCAGATATTCTGATGTCGTACCACGCAAAAGACGCGGTACGCTGGCTGGAGGGAAAATAATATGGGATACGAACACTCTAAACAAGCATTCGAAGAAGCAAAACCACTGATGCCAGGCGGCGTCAACAGCCCGGTGCGCGCCTTTAAATCGGTCAATATGGAACCGATTTTTATGCAATCCGGCAGCGGAGCAACCATTACGGACATCGACGGTAACACGTATATCGATTACGTCTTGTCTTGGGGCCCGCTGATTCTGGGCCATGCCCATCCTGAAGTGGTGAAAGCCATCCAGGAACAGGCAACACTTGGCACTTCATTTGGCGCACCGACGATCCTTGAAAACGATATGGCAAAACTCGTCCAAGAGCGCGTGCCATCAATTGAAATGGTCCGTATGGTATCGTCCGGTACAGAAGCGACGATGAGCGCACTTCGCGTAGCGCGGCTATACAGGACGCAACAAGATCCTGAAATTTGAAGGCTGTTACCACGGCCACGGCGATAGCCTGTTGATCAAAGCGGGATCTGGCGTTGCGACACTCGGCTTGCCGGACTCACCAGGCGTTCCGGAATCAGTGGCGAGAAACACGATCACGGTTCCTTATAATGATTTGGAAAGTGTGCGCCTTGCGTTTCAGGAATTCGGCGATGACTTGGCGGCAGTGATCGTCGAGCCGGTTGCCGGCAATATGGGCGTCGTGCCGCCAGCTGAAGGATTCCTTCAAGAGCTGCGCAACTTAACGCATGAAAACGGAACGGTCTTGATCTTCGATGAAGTCATGACTGGCTTCCGCGTCGGCTATAATTGTGCACAGGGCCATTACAGCGTCACGCCGGACATGACATGCCTCGGCAAAGTCATCGGTGGCGGTTTGCCTGTCGGCGCATTCGGCGGCAAGCGTGAAATCATGGAACAAGTCGCACCAAGCGGCTCGATCTACCAGGCGGGCACATTGTCCGGAAACCCGCTCGCGATGCGTGCAGGCTTTGAGACTTTGTCGCGGTTGAACGAAGCAAGCTACGAAACATTCGTTGAACGCGCAGACCAGCTGGAAAAAGGTTTCCGCGAAGCGGCTGAAAAATACAATATTCCGCACACGGTCAACCGTGCAGGCTCGATGATCGGTTTCTTCTTCACAGATCAGGAAGTGACGAACTTCGAGACAGCTTCCAGTTCCGACCTCGAATTGTTTGCGGATTATTACCGCTTGATGGCGGAAGAAGGCATTTTCCTGCCGCCATCCCAGTTTGAAGGCATGTTCTTATCGACTGCCCATACACCTGAACATATCGAACGCACCGTCCAAGCATTCCATAATGTGTTTGCAAAACTGGCGAGATAACTGAAATGAACCGTCCTTGAAGGCCAGTTTGACTGGCTTTTGGGGGCGGTTTTTGTAGTTGAGTTAAATTTTAATCATGGCTTGTGCATTAATAATAGAGAGTGTGGGGTTTGGAGATTACGCTTCAGGGGCACGCTTTCCGGAGGGCTCGCATTGAGCCGCTTCGTCACTACGTTCCTGCAGGGTCTCAATTGTCTCGCTATTCCTCCAGGAGTCGGCCCCTTCCGCTCCATCTCTGTATGTAAAATAAACCATATCGTTGTTTTATTCAGAGTTTAATTTTATTACGTACATACCATGATAAAAAAGCTGATTCGGAGTTGCTTCAATCGATATTCTCAAATCTAATACGCTTCCATATTTTTGAGAAGTTCATTTTCTATCTAATAGTCTGGTAATATAAAACTAATGGTAATTTTAATTAGTGAAAGTTGGTAACGCATTGAAACGTTTTCTTATAACTTTGGCCATCGCGCTGGGCGCTGGCTTTTTGTTCAGTTTGACCGGCTTGTTCCTGCCGTGGCTGTTGGGCCCGATGGCGGCTTTTCTTATCTTGCGTCAAGTGACCGATATGAAGTTCCACTGGCCGAAAGTGTTCCGTACGCTCGGGCTATTGCTGCTCGGTGTTCAAATCGGTGCAGCCTTTACGCAGGAGTCGGTATTGTTGATGGCGGCGGATTTGCCGTATATGTTCATCATGACGATCGCGGTCGTCGCATTTTCCTTAGGGCTCGGCTTGTTGTTTCAGCGCATGACGCGCGTGACGATGTCGACGGCCTTGCTTGGCTCGATGCCGGGCGGCTTGTCGCAGATGGTGCTCATTTCTGAAGAAGTGAAATCCGCTAATGTAACGATCGTGTCGGTCATGCAGACCTTCCGCATCCTGCTCATTGTCTTCACCGTGCCGCTCGCAGCAGGACTCTTGTCGGGACGTGCGCCTGGTGATATCGTGGAGGCAGGCTTCCGTTTCTCACCATATGCATTCGGTATCGCGCTCGTCTTCGGCTATGTATTGTACTGGATCATGAAGCGCATTTCTTTTCCAGCGCGTGAATTGATGGCGCCGGTTCTTGCGATGGCGGTCGTCCAGACTTTGACAGGTAGTGATTTGGTCGATCTGCCGAGTCTTGTCGTCGTCATCGCGCAAGTGTTGATCGGGACGCATCTCGGCTTGTCGATGGAAAAGCTCGGCGATTCCTTGGACGGGCGGATTGCAGGGGCGGTGCTCCTCAATACCATACTGCTCATCGCGTTTTCAGCGGGTCTTGCTTACGGGCTGGAACTGTTATTGCCGGATTATCTATTTCTCGACTTTTTCTTGAGTGCAGCTCCCGGCGGCATGGCGGAGATGACCATTACCGCACTCGAAGCGGGGGCGGATGTGCCGCTGGTCACGAGCTTCCATTTGTTCCGGCTGTTCTTCATCTTGCTTGTTGCGGCGCCGCTCGTGTCTTACTACGTGAAAAAGCTTGACGCTAAATCAGGCTATTGAGTACAATAAGCTTAACAGGATATTGATGCGTTGATGAGGATAGTAAAGTGTCCGGTACATTTCAGAGAGGAAGCCGAGTGGTGAGAAGCTTCCATGTTCCGCATTTGAATGTCACCTCGGAGCAGTTGCCGTGAAATGAGTAGCGGGAACCGGATGCGAATCCGTTATCGAACTTGAGAGCCAGGCGAATTCTGCCTGTGTATAAAGGTGGTACCGCGAAAAACTCCTTCGTCCTTTACGAGACGACAGGAGTTTTTTTGTATTCATTTTCAAGTTCGACAGTAAACAGAGCCGAATGTTGGCCAAGAGGAGGAATTTGGATGAGCAAGCAATTATCAACGAAATACGAACCGCAAGCAATCGAACAAGGGCGTTACGACTGGTGGGTGGAGAATAAATTCTTCGAAGCGAAACCGGAAAGCGGCAAAACGCCATATACGATCGTCATCCCGCCGCCGAACGTAACGGGTAAGCTTCACTTGGGGCATGCTTGGGATACGACCTTGCAGGACATCATGACACGCATGAAGCGCATGCAAGGCTACGACGCCTTGTGGCTCCCTGGGATGGACCATGCCGGCATCGCGACACAGGCGAAAGTCGAAGGCAAGCTGAAAGAAGAAGGCCGTTCACGCCACGAAATGGGCCGCGAAGCGTTCCTTGAAGAGTCGTGGAAATGGAAAGAAGAATACGCAGGCCATATCCGCCAGCAATGGTCGAAGCTCGGGCTTGGGCTCGACTATTCACGCGAGCGTTTCACCTTGGATGAAGGCTTGTCAAAAGCGGTGCGTGAAGTATTCGTCAAATTATACGAGAAGAAATTGATCTACCGCGGCAAGTACATCATCAACTGGGACCCGGCGACTAAAACGGCGATCTCGGATATCGAAGTTATCTACAAAGACGTACAAGGCGCGTTCTATCATATGCGCTATCCGCTTGCTGATGGTTCTGGCCATATCGAAATCGCGACGACTCGCCCGGAGACGATGCTCGGCGATACAGCAGTAGCGGTTCACCCGAGAGATGAACGCTATCAGCATTTGATCGGCAAAAAAGTCATCTTGCCAATCATCGGCCGTGAAATTGAAATCGTTGCCGACGATTACGTGGATCGTGAATTCGGAAGCGGCGCGGTTAAGATCACGCCTGCGCATGACCCGAACGACTTTGAGATCGGCAATCGCCACAATTTGGAGCGCGTCCTCATCATGCACGAAGACGGCTCAATGAACGAAAATGCCGGCAAATACGAAGGCATGGACCGCTTCGAATGCCGCAAAGCAATCATTAAAGACTTACAGGACATGGACGTTCTGTTCAAAATCGAAGAACATCTTCACTCGGTCGGGCATTCCGAGCGCAGCGGTGCTGTTGTAGAACCATATTTGTCGACGCAATGGTTCGTAGACATGCAGCCACTCGCCAAAAAAGCGGTCGACAGCCAGAAGAGCGACGACGGTGTCAATTTCGTGCCGGACCGTTTCGAAAAAACCTATTTGCACTGGATGGAAAACATCCGCGATTGGTGCATCTCGCGTCAATTGTGGTGGGGCCATCAGATCCCGGCTTGGTATCATAACGAAACCGGCGAAATCTATGTTGGTCACGAAGCACCGGCGGACGCAGAAAACTGGACGCAAGATGAAGATGTACTGGATACGTGGTTCTCATCCGCCCTATGGCCGTTCTCGACACTCGGCTGGCCGGAAGAAAACGATGAGTTGAGCCGTTACTACCCAACCGATGCACTCGTGACGGGTTATGACATCATCAATTTCTGGGTATCACGCATGATTTTCCAAGCGCTTGAATTCACTGGCGAAAAACCGTTCAAAGACGTGCTCATCCACGGCCTCGTTCGGGATGCAGAAGGCCGTAAAATGTCGAAATCACTCGGCAATGGCGTAGACCCTATGGACGTTATCGCAGAATACGGCGCAGATTCCTTGCGCTACTTCCTGGCGACTGCATCATCTCCAGGACAGGACTTGCGCTATTCGAATGACAAAGTGGAGTCGGTTTGGAACTTTGCCAATAAAATCTGGAACGCATCGCGCTTTGCAATGATGAACATGGAAGGTATGGAGCACAAAGACATCGATTTGTCAGGCGAGAAATCCGTGGCTGATACATGGATCTTGACGCGCCTCAACGAAACGATCGAGCAAGTGACAGGCCTTGCGGAACGCTATGAGTTCGGGGAAGTCGGGCGCCTGCTTTATAACTTCATCTGGGATGATTTCTGTGACTGGTACATCGAAATGGCGAAATTGCCATTGTACGGAGAAGACGAACAAGAGAAAGCGATGACGCGTTCCGTTCTCGCTTATGTGCTCGATAACACGATGCGCTTGCTTCACCCGTTCATGCCGTTTATCACGGAAGAAATCTGGCAGAACTTGCCGACAGAAGGCGAATCAATCACGATTGCGGCTTGGCCGACAGTGAACGCTGAACTTAGCGACAACAAGAAAGCTGACAGCATGAAGCTCTTGATGGACGTTATCCGTTCGGTCCGCACAATCCGTGCCGAAGTCCAGACGCCGATGAGCAAGAAAGTGCCGATGACGATCAGCGCGAAAGACGCGACAACTTTGTCGGTGCTCGAAGAAAACGCCGCGTACATCGAACGTTTCTGCAATCCGGAGACTTTGACGATTGGCCACAACATCGAAGCACCAGAGAAATCGATGTCAGCAGTCGTGTCCGAGCGGAATTGTTCATGCCGCTTGAAGGCTTGATCGATATCGAAGAAGAATTGAAACGCCTGCAAAAAGAACTCGACAAATGGGCGAAAGAAGTCAAGCTCGTTCAAGGCAAATTGTCGAACGAACGCTTCGTGTCGAAAGCACCGGAAGCGGTAGTGGCAGAAGAACGCAAGAAAGAAGCGGATTACCTCGAGAAGCACGCAACCGTTGAAAACGCATGGAAGAATTAAAGAACTTGTAATAGGAAAAGCGATTCCCTTTAAATGGGAATCGCTTTTTAGGTGTTGAGAAACTTCTGCAGTCTTTCAGGTTCCGTTACAGCCGGACGCTTTCCGCGGGCACGGCCTCAGCCGCTTCGTCGCTGACGCTCCTGCAGGGTCTTCGGCTCGCGCTGTTCCCGCCGGAGTCGCCGGCTTTCACTTCACTAGCATTGATGAATTTCTTTGACATACCTTTTATTAATAGTAAATGGAATATATAATTTATGAATGAAAAGCTTTGACTTAATCAACGCTCTGGAAAAAATGATTCCCCTAAATGGAAATCACTTTTTAGTTCCGGTCGCTGTCACGGAATGGATAGTTTTGTTCCAAGTTCGTGAAATGCTGTGACAAGAGCTCGGCAATATTGTCATCGTGTGTTTGGTAAAGGAGCGGGCGCCGACGGGGTCTTCAAGTTCGTTGAACACATGGCGGCCGTCTTCCAATAGCAAAAATCGATGCCGAGATAATCACTGTTCAAGGCTTTGGCGATTTTTCGACGTCGTTTCGCTGTGGGGCCGTCAGCTCGAAGCGATCAACGGAAGCGCCGAGCGAATAATTCGCTTTAAATGAACCGGTAGCACTGCGTTTGACAGCGCCGACGATTTTCTTGCCGATCACATATGCTCGGACATCGGCTATATGCGGAACGACAGGCTGATAGAGGAGCGGCGATTCAACCGCAGGCACATCTTGCTGTGATTCGACGAGCCAGACTTCCGCGCCGCCGTGGCCATCCACACTTTTGGCGATGTACGGGTACGGCGGAGCCGATCGATACGTCGGGATTGCGGGAGGCCAAGAACTTGGAAAAATTGATAACACTGCCATTTATCGTTGGCGATGCGGTTCACTTCCGCACGGTTAATGAGCCGGACGCCGCGATCTTCCAAAAACGGGCAGCATGAGGCTGGCGTACACGATAAAACACCGATTGCCCATGGACGCGCTGGATTAATTGTTCAAGCCCATCTTTGCTCCAGTCATCCCAGGTGAGTAACTCAATTGAACAAAAGCGCTTCAGCTCATCGATAAATCCTTGATTGTGCTGTGCGGCAGCGGATTCATACAAAACGATCATGCCAAATCCTCCTGGATATAGCGCATCATCGCATCTGCGACATTGACGCCTGTGACATTGAGGATATTGCGGATATGCGCAGCGGCATTAACTTCACAGACGAGCGTCTGGCCGTCGGGTCCGTAGAGCAGATCGACGCCGGCAAATACGGCACCGACTGCTTGCGCCGCATCCAGTGCGAGTTGTTCTTGCTGGGGAGTTAGTTCGACAGGGAATGCCCGGCCGCCATTTGTGATATTTGCACGGAAATCGGTATCGGATTGCCGTTTCATGGCAGCGACGATTTTTCGCCGACGATATTGACGCGGATGTCGCGCCCCGGCTTTCTGCGATGAATTCCTGGAACACGTAATCGATGCCCGATAAGCTTTCGACTTTTCGTAAAACTGTCCTTCGGTTTCGATCAGATACACTTTCATGCCGAACGACCCGTGCCCTTCCTTGATGATCATCGGCAAGCCGAGTTGATCCAAGACGCCTTCGTAATAACCCGAACCCTGAATCGGGAAGTTCGGGTACACTTTCGGTGCGACGATCGTCTTCGGCATCGGGATCTTTCGTTCCGACAGGCGAATGTATTGCGTTGCCTTATTGTCACATAAATCGATGATCGCAGGATCGTTATAGACAGGGACGCCGCGGCTTTTCAGGAAATAGCCAAGCAAGATATCTTTGTCGAGCAATACGGCAAAATCCGGAAATATCTGCTGTTCAGACAGCGACATTTGGATTTCATAATTTTTCATAATTGACACTTGGATGCCTTGGCGCTCGGCGGCTTCTGCCATCAATTGCGCTTGGTCTTGAAATTTATCGGAAACGAGGCTTCCGTTATAGATAACCCAACAACTCAGCATTTCCATTCCACCTTCATGATATACTCATACTAAAAAAGTGTATCATGTTTACTTACAGAAAGAGGTTTTTTTATGATTACAGGACTCGATTACTATAAAGATAAATGGGGTGTCCGGTCGGACGCTTCGATTCAACCTGGACTAGAAGCAATGGAATCCGCGTTAGCTGAATTGGGGAACCCCCACCACGGGCTGCCATTTATCCACATTGCTGGAACCAATGGCAAAGGCTCAACGGCAGCTTTCGTTTCATCCATTCTCATGGCGCACGGAAAACGTGTCGGGAATTTCTTTTCGCCTGCGATCGAAGATATCCATGACCAAATCCAAATAGATCGGCAGCCGGTCGGAGCAGCGGAATTCGACAAGGCAATGGAGCAGCTGGCGAAAGTAAAAACGCCATTGACGGATTTTGAATTGTTGACGGCGGCTGCCTTTCTTATATTGAAGGAAAAATCTCCAGATTACATGATCATCGAAGCAGGCATGGGAGGCAGATTCGACAGCACCAATGTCATCGAGCCGCTCATTGCGATCATCACCAGCATTTCCAAAGAACATACAAAGTTTCTCGGCGACAGTATTGAAGAAATTGCCTGGCATAAAGCGGGGATCATCAAACAGGACAAGCCTGTCGTCATCGGCCCAGTGCCGCAATCAGCTCACAAGATCATCGATGAAATATCACAAGAAAACAATTCCTCCCTCGTAGCTGTGGATCACAGTTACGAAGGCCCGCTGAAATTAAAGGGAGAGCACCAGAAAGCCAATGCTGCATTGGCCTGGACGGCGGTTCAACAATTGCTGGGACAAGCGTTCGAAGAAGAACAAGCCGCTTTCGGCCTCACGCAAGCAAGCATTCCGTTCCGCTTTGAAGAAGTTTTCCATGATGTCATTTTCGACGGTGCCCATAATGAAGCGAGCATTAATGCTTTAGTGGAGACCATAACGGAAAATTATCCGAACAGAGAAATCCATATCGTTATGGGGTTAATTAAAGAAAAGGACTATTTATCCATTTTAAAGAGTTTGGAAAAAATAAGCAGTCACTTTACTTTTATTGATTTCGCTGATGAGCGTGCTATGCCGGCACAGATTTTATTTTCAGAAAATATAAGTAAAATAAAGACAATTCAAAATGATTATGATATATTACCTGTATGCAACAATGGAGAAGTGACAATAGTCACAGGATCTCTTTATCTATTGAGCCTATTGAAAAAACAACATTATCAAATGTTCCGGCATTACAAAAACCGCTGATCAGCAAAAACGGGGGCGATGCGAGAACATAGCAAGGGAGAAGAGCGATGGATCCTTTATCAAAAAGGAGGAGAATCCTGTGGACGGCATGGTTATTAGTCGTTCCGCCAGGACTTTACCTCATCTATCAATATTACCCGCCGCCTTCTATGGAAATGGCCGATGTTTTAGCCTATTTGGCCTTTTTTGTATTGGCTTGCCTGTTCCCGATGAACATCAGCGGCGTGCCGACTTACCTCGTCCAATGGCTGACGGTTGCAGTATTTTTGAAGTATGGGCTTTTCGTGGAAGTGGTTCTGTCCCAAATCACAATGATCATTGTCATTTTAAGGCTTCGCACGTCTGAAAGCCTGTCGGTCCGAATCCCTTTCAATTCGATGATGTTCTACTTCATTTCTGTGCTTGCCGGCTTGTCATTCCTGTTTGCTGGCGGACAGATCGGTTCGTTGAATCTGGTCGATGTCGTTATATTCGGATTGATATTCCAGACCGTGTCGGTTATTTCCAATCAATTGATCCTCTATGGGTATGCACGGATCCTCGGGGAGCATAAGGACTTTTTCTCGCTGGATTCCATTTGGGATTTTGCCATCACCTTTTTGGTGTTTCCATTCTCCATCGCCCTCTATATGTCAGAAGCTTATTTTGGCCTAGCAGCATTATTGCTTCTCGGCATCCCGTTTTTTACGATGACCGCCGTGATCCGCATGTACACCAATTCAGAAAAAGTGAACAACGATTTGAAAAAAGCGGGAGAGATTGGCCATCAATTGGCTGACCGCCTGTCTTCGGATGAAGTGCTCGATCAATTCGTCATTCAAGTCGCTCAATTATTCAAAGTGGATTATGCCTATGTAATCGATTACCGCAATCATGAACAACTAGTCATGCTACGAGTGTTCGAAGACAATGAATTCAAGCCGCTCGACGCAGAGCCCTTCGACTACGATCAAGGGATCGCGGGAAAAGCGATCATCGAAAACGATTCCTTTATGTTCAGCAGCAAAACCCAGTGGAAGAGCATTCAGACGGATTATATCCGTGCAGATTCGGAAAGCCTCATGGCGATGCCCATCTCACGCAATAATAAAATCGAGGGGGTCTTGGTACTCGCCGCACGGAGAAAACATGCGTTTGTCCACCATCAACTTCAAATTCTGGATATCTTGAGCACTTATTTTGCCGTATCCTTGGAAAAAGCGGTCCTCGTCCAAAAAGCGATCGCCAAGAGTGAACGCTGCGGTTTGACCAAATTGTACAATTACCGCTACTTGGACGAAGCCATCGGAAAATGCATGGAGCAAGTCAATAGCGGCCAACTCGACCATCTGTCCGTAGTGATGATGGACATCGATTTTTTCAAAGCCATCAACGATAAATACGGCCACCAAAGCGGCAATGAAATTCTGGTCGCGCTGGCCAATCTACTGACGAAAATGGTCGGAGATGAAGGAACCGTTGCCCGCTACGGGGGCGAAGAGTTTGTCATCTTGTTGCCCGGCTATAGCAAGGACGTGTCCATGCTGTTCGCTGAGAATATCCGCAAAGAAATAGAGAAGCATGAGTTCACCATCCATAGTGACCTGGATGATCATCGCGGTACGGTGGGCATCAAGATCACCATGAGCATCGGCGTCTCTTCAGCGCCAGAAGATAGCGATGACGCCATGGCCATGATACGAAATGCAGACCGGGCATTGTATATCGGTGCCAAGCAGGCAGGACGCAATAAGGTCGCAGCCTACACGAAATAAGACTACAGAACGGCTTTTGCCGATTCTGTAGTCTTTTTCTCTCAGGAAAGATGGGAATAAAAGCTAAAGTTTTATTAAAAGTATAGATTATCCTGTAAAATACCGTGTCAAAACCAAGTAAACATGCAATAATATAGGCGTAGCAGGATTTAGATATAAAGACTTCACAATAAGGAAATTAATTACAATAAACGATGCAATTTTAGGGGAATGCAGGAAATGAACAAGCTGAAATCGCAACAAGGCTTTAACGCTCGTCGAAGTGCTGGCGGCGCTCGTCATCCTCGGCATCGTATTCGTCGGCATCATGACCGTATTTCCCAAATGACCTTGTTCAACAACAAGACCGAAGCGAAGCTCGACACGATGAACTTGGCCAGGCAGGAGATGGCGAATATCACCAATGCTGACTGGCTGGGCGACCGCGACGAAGCGGATCCAGTCATTTATGAAAATTCGTCGATAAATACGAAGTGACGATGAACAGTTTGAGTTATACAAAGTTTCAGAACAAAACGGTTATGCTCGATTCGAAAAGCAGGATGGCTACACATACGAAGTAGAACTTGCACTCGCCTGTACGCCTTTTTGACTGAGAGCGAGACGAGCCTTTAAAATGCGATGATCCTACTCTTGCCCAGCTGCACAAAATGCATTTAAAATTTATCAGGACGGCCAAGTGAATAGTGAAACATATGGCTATCTTCAATACCGTGTAGAGGAACAAAATTGATGGAGAGGCTAAATGAAAAGGGTTAGCCTTGTCGAAGTACTGGCAGCGCTTCTCCTTGTATCCATCATTGCAACTGCGGCTTTGACGGCATTGTCCATTGGAATGAAACACACCACTGCAGAAACGAGCAAAACGGAAATCCAGCAAGATGCCAATATCATCATTACGAAGTTATCGGCCGCTCATCGCCAGAACGAGACGTATTCACTCAAATTTGAAGGCGGCCAATTAATGATGAAAACTGAAGATGCAACAGGAGTGGGGAGTTTTGAGCGAGTGCTCGATAAGGAATATGACTACACCGGCACTGTAATAGCCGGCAATCCAGACCTGACTGTTGAAACATTGATCGAACCGAAAAAGAACACGCTAATATTCATTTAAATTTAACGAAAACGGCCGAAACTTGAGCATCCAGACGACGTTGACCCGCATCCGCACTGACCGGCCATAGGAGGCGCTATATGGAAAAGGTAAAAAATGAAAAAGGCTATGCGCTTGTCATCGTCCTGCTCATCATCGTGCTGTTTATGGGGTTAGCGGCCACGTTCATGGCGGGCTCATTGAATCATGCGAAACAGGAAAAAGTTGTGGATACGGGAAACCAAGCGGTCGCAGCCGCTGAAATGGGCACGATCTATTATAGTTCGGACTTTGAACGCGAATTGAAGTTGTTGAAAGAAGAAATGCAGCAGGAAACACAACTCAAATTGAACGAACTCATTGCATGCATTGAATTGCCATTAGGCGCAACTTGCGATAGTGAATTAGAACGCACTATGTGGGAAGAAAAGATCGATAGAGAAATGAAAGAACTTTACGTCCAAAAGATTCTTGAAAAAAGCAATGAGTTAGATGCATTGAAATTAGCTGGTGAAGAAAATCCATTTGATGGAGAACAAGTGAAATACCATGTCAAATCAGCAACTGCCAAGAAAATGAATGCAGCACAAAATGATGTGGATGATATTCTGGTCAGCGACAAACAAGTCAAATGGGTAGAGATCGTCCTAAATGTTGAAGGAAAAGCATTGGGTAACCAAAAAGAACTAAACGCAATTTTTCAAGTGGAAATTCCAGATAGTTTCCTCGACAGCACAGAAACACGAAAGATTAACACCATAGTCATCACTGAAGATGAAGACTTGACGTACGATAAAGTGTTTTCGCTGACACCGCCTACAATCTCGTGCGCAGACTTAGTAACTGCTGTTAAAAACAAGACAGCGGAAGCACCTTATGAATGCAAAGCACAGGCCGATGAAACGTTAAAAGGATTTCTAGCCTCACTTGATGATGATATGGATCCGAAAGATTTTCGTGTTTTTACAAATGACTATGCGGACTTTGTTTGTGAGAAAAATTGTAACAATACAGATTTCCAAGGTATCAATATAGTCGTGAACGAAAACGATGCAGGGGCACCTAACAATATGAATAATCTGGTCAATGCCAATTTATTTATTTCGGGCAAGCTCTCAGTCGGAAATAATATTATAAACCTTGGCAAGAACGGAGAAAAACAGACAATTGTCGTAAAAGAGCTGGATGTCGACGTAAACCTGAAAAACATGTACAACACAAATTTTCTCGTACTGGGGTATCAAGACAAAACGAGAAAAGCGCAAATAGATTGGAAAAACCATATTGAAGTCTCGAATCATTCCAACTTTTGCATAGATATTGACCGAATTGACCCGGATGATCTGTCACGTTTGGAGAGAAGTCGCGTTCTCGGATAGCGGCCATTTGATCTATTATACGGAAGTGGCAGAGAAGAATTTTGTTTTAAGGGATAAAAAAGGAAGAATCAATCAAGAACTAACTAGCATTTATGTAACGAGAGCCAGCGATTATTCAACATTCTTAGAAAACTGCGGCATCTCGATGAAAGAAAGCAAGATTGTTCCGATTGATGTCTCGGTTCCAGAACCGATCGGATCCGGTTTTGGTCTGGAAGTTGAATATTAATAAAGAAATGAGCAAGGCGTAGGGGGAAGAGTAATGATTAAACTATTAATTTGGGTCATGATCGCAGCGGGTGTCATGGCAGGAGTGGTCTTTTTCAAGAAAATAGAGAATAAGAAAAAGACCTATATTGTAGCAGTCGGTAGTCTTTTAGCTGCAGCCGTGGCGCTTTGGATGCAAGGGAATTTCGCCTGGCACATGAGCCTGCTCGCGATTCTCGGTCTGTCACTTGTGATAGCGCTTCTCTTCATGAAAATGGAAGAACGCGAGCAGCAGGAAAAAGAGCGTTTGAAACAGGAGCGCAAAGATCGCAAGAAGCAAGTTGCGGAACCACTAAAGTCGGAAAAAGAAGCTGAAAAGGCGCCAGAACGAGAAACAGAACCAGTTAAAGAGAAATCCGAGAAGGTATTTGGCATGGAGTCCATCGGCCAGGTCGGAAAGGGGAATTAAGATGGACAATAAGCAATTCGGAAAAGTGTTTTGCGGCGTATTCGGAGCCGCCCTTGTCGTATTTGGCACAGCCAATGCCGGGGCGTATGCGGTCGATGAATGGGTGTTCCCGTCGGCGGAATACGGTGAATATACATATATCGGCACGACCGACGTATCGAATATGGCGGTCGCGGACGCCAAGACTTTGTTTTTGAGCCAGGCTTCTGCGGTCCGGGAATCGTCGGAACTGCATGTGACGTATTTGGATGCGACTGCAAAATACCCATTGAAAGATGTTGAAATTTCATTGGATGAAACTTTGGAAAGAGCACAGAGCGGCTCTCAGAATGACTTTGTATTCGATTTGTCGGAAACGACGACGCGTTCGTTCTTGAAAAAGCAGTTCACCGATGTGCCGTTTACAGAAGCGGATATCGCGAACATTCACCAGCAGCTTGAAACGGCCCTTGAAGGCGGACAGTCAGTGACCCGCATCGACATCAGCAGCGATTCTCTTGAAATGAGCCCGGAAGAAGTGGCCCAATCGAGTTTCTCCCATGATATAAACAGCGCTGGCGCAGAAGAATTGATCGAGGTTATCGACGGCACAGTCATCGCTCCAGATGAGCAATTCGACTTTCTGTCAAAACTTGAAGAATTGGCTTTGCTTGATGCGACCGATGCGGAACTGACAGAAATCGCTTCAGCCATTTATGGAGCCGTATTGCGGACGAATTTCCTCATTGAGCAGCGCAGCATCAGCGAACAAGTGCCGGAAAATGTGCCTGCCGGGGAAGAAGCGGCGATCAACCGGTCATTGGGTGTCGATTTCGCCTTCTCCAATCCGAATGCCAGTTCATTCACATTGAATGTCTATCTGCAAAATGGGGAACTGACGGCATCCATCCACGGGCAGCCGTTCGTCCACACCTATTACATCTCGAGCGCAGCCGATAAAGAAGTAGAACCGCGTCTCATCAAGCAATACAGCGCATTCGTCTCGAGCGGCAAAAAAGTGAAAGAACAAGGCCGTGACGGCAAGCGCATCGAAGTGGTGAGAAGTGTGTTGGAAGGCGATAAAGAAGTGCGCGTCGAACCGGTGTCGAGCGATTTCTATCCGCCGGTCCACCGCGTCGAAGTGTATCCGCTCAACGTACCTGAAGCACCAGCGACCGATGCCAACGGTGAACCGATTCCGCAGCCAGGAGATGAAGGCTTTATTGATGCAAACAACAACGGCATCCATGACCCTGCAGAACAAAGTGCGGAAGACGAAACGGTTGTTGGAAATGAAGAAGGCGCTTATGCTGGAGCGGGACAAGCGACTGACGGCTCCACTCAAGATGGCGGCACAAATACAGACGGTGAAAATGACGAGACAAATAGTGAAAACGATCCATCGCAAGACGATGAACCAGTTTACGATAAAGCGGGAAAACGAGTCGACAAATGACGCTAGAGCAAGGGGGATTTGAATGGTAATTAAACGGAGAAGGCTCGGTGATATCCTCGTCGAGCAAGGCTTATTGACGCAGGAAGATTTGCAAGGGACGCTCGATTCAAAACAGAATGACCAGAAACTAGGCGATGCCTTGTTGTCCCGTGGGCTCATCACTGAACAGCAATTGATCGAAACGCTTGAAGTGCAGCTCGGCATTCCGCATGTCTCGCTGTTCCGCTATCCATTCGACCCGATGCTGTTCAACGTCGTGCCGAAGGAATTCGCGAAGCGCAAATTGCTCGTGCCGTTGAAAACGGAAGGCGACCGCTTGTTTATCGCGATGACCGACCCGACCGATTTCATCACAATTGATGATTTGCGCTTGGCGACAGGCTTCCAGATCGAACCGACGATTGCGTCGAAAGAAGATATCATGAAAACAATCGCCAAATATTACGAAGAAGAATCCTACGATGAACTCTTAGAGGAAATGCCGGATGCCAAAAAAGACAAAGAGGATGCCCTGACCGACCTCGATGCGCCGATCGTGCGCCTTGTCAATCAGCTGCTGTCGAATGCGGTCGCGATGAAAGCATCCGATGTTCATCTCGACCCGCATGAAGGAAAGTTATTGGTGCGCTACCGAATCGACGGAACGCTCCGTACCGAACGGACTTTGCCGAAATCGATGCAGCAGATGATCACGGCGCGCATTAAAATCCTGGCGAATCTCGACATTACCGAAAACCGCATCCCGCAAGACGGCCGCATCAAGACGACTGTCGATTTCCGTGCGATCGACCTCCGCGTATCCTCGCTTCCGACAGTATTTGGGGAAAAAATCGTCATGCGGATTTTGGATTTGAGTCAGAACTTAACCGATATTTCCAAGCTCGGTTTCAACGAGACGAATATGGAACGTTTTATGCGCGAAATCGATAAACCGAACGGCATCGTGTTGATTTCCGGCCCGACCGGTTCTGGGAAATCATCTACATTATATGCGGCGCTCAATAAGTTGAATTCCGAAGAAGTGAACATCATCACCGTTGAAGACCCCGTCGAATATCAATTGGAAGGTATCAACCAAATCCAAGTGAACGCCAATGTCGGTTTGAGCTTTGCGGCAGGATTGCGCTCGATTCTGCGCCAAGATCCGGACATCGTCATGGTCGGGGAGATCCGCGACAAGGAAACAGCAGATATTTCCATACGCGCCTCGCTGACAGGGCATTTGGTGCTCAGCACGATCCATACGAACGATTCGATCGCCTCGATCACACGACTCATGGATATGGGCATCGAACCATTTCTCGTCACCGCGTCGCTCAATGCTGTCATCGCACAGCGATTGATCCGCCGCGTGTGCCGGGATTGCCGGGAAACCCAGCCGGCGACCGTCCGTGAGAAAGAGATTTTCGCAAGAAGGGGCTTGTCGATCGATACGATTTCCCGAGGCACGGGCTGTCCGCAATGCAATATGAGCGGCTATAAAGGACGCATGGCAATCCACGAAGTGCTCGTTGTCGACGATGCCATCAAAGACGTCATTAACCGCGGCGGCACGGCTGCCGAGATCCGCAAAATCGCCGTGGCCAATAAAACGATTTTCCTCATTGATGATGGCCTATTAAAAGTAAAGGAGGGCATGACGACGACGGAAGAAGTGCTCCGCGTTGCCATGAGTGACTAATATGACTGAAACCGCTATTGATTTTATCGATAAAGTTTTGACCGCAGCGCGTGAACTCGACGTATCCGATATCCATATGACCACCGGCATCCCGCCGGTTTTCCGCATGCACGGCTCGCTCAAGCGCTACGGGGAGGAGCGGCTGTTGCCAGAAGACACTGAAGCGATCGCGAAAGCCTTGATGCCCGAAAGTTTGTGGGACACTTTCCTGCAAAAAGGCGAGATGGATTATTCCTACTCGATCCCTGGCGTCGCGCGTTTCCGTGTCAACTCGTTCCACCAGCGCGGCTCCATTTCACACGCGTTCCGGACAATCCCGACGGTCATTCCGTCGATCGACGATTTGAAAATGCCGGATACCTTGAAAAAATTGTCTGATACGCATCAAGGCTTGATCCTCGTCACCGGCCCGACCGGTTCCGGGAAATCGACGACTTTAGCTGCGATGATCCGCCATATGAATGAACATATGACCAAGCACATCATCACACTTGAAGACCCGATCGAGTATATGCATAAGCACGGCTCATCGGTCATCGACCAGCGCGAAGTCGGCTTTGATACGAAATCATTCGCCAACGGACTTAGAGCCGCACTCCGTCAAGACCCGGATGTCATCCTGGTCGGGGAGATGCGCGACCTCGAGACGATCACGACCGCCATCACGGCCGCAGAAACAGGCCACTTGGTCATGGGCACGCTCCACACCTCGAGCGCTGCCTCGACCGTCGAACGGATCATCGACGTGTTTCCGCCAGAACAGCACGCACAAATCCGCACGCAGCTCGGCGGCATCTTAAAAGCGGTCATCTCGCAGCGACTGCTTCCGACAGCGGATGGCAAAGGGCGCGTCGCCGCGACCGAGATTATGATCCACAACACGGCGATCGCCAACTTGATCCGTACCGAGAAAGTCCACCAGATCCCAAACGTCATCTTGACGAACCGGGCGGCGGGGATGCACCTCATGCAGACATCGGTCCAGGAGCTTTTGAATAAAGGCCGCATCACGAAACAAATTGCGGCGCCTTATTTGATTGGAGGCGAAGAATAAGTGGCGCGCTTTAAATACGAAGGACGCGATCGGAAAAAGATCCGCGCCGGCTACGTGACGTCTGCGAACCGCAAGGAGGCGGTGCAAAAATTGCGCGAAGAAGGCATTCGTGTCATCGATATCCGTGAAGTGCCAGTCGGCGCTTTGCAAAAAGACATTTCGTTCGGCAGCCCGGTCAAGCGTGACCAGTTCATCATGTTCTTGCGTCAGTTCTCGACTTTGATGCGCGCCGGCGTCACCATCGTCGATTCGGTGAAAATTTTGTCCCAGCAAGTTGAATCGAAACAATTACGCAAAACGCTCGCGGAAATCGAAGAAGAACTGCGTAAAGGAAATTCCTTATCCGACTCGTTGTCGAAATATCCGAAGATCTTTGAACCATTAACGGTCAACTTAGTGCGCGCAGGGGAACTGTCCGGAAATATCGATGACTCGCTCGACCGCCTTGCGACGCATTATGATAAAGCGTACCAAACGAGACAGAAAGTCATCTCGGCGATGAGCTATCCGGTCGTCGTCGGCATTCTCGCAATCGGTGTTGTCATTTTCCTATTGTCGACAATCGTTCCGATGTTCGTCGATATGTTCCAAGGCTTTGGCGGTGAATTGCCGCTTGTGACACAACTCGTCATGGGAGCGAGCCGTTTCACAGTGCAGTATTGGTATTTGCTTGTGCTGTTCGCACTCGTTTTTGTCGGTGCGATTTGGCTCATGAAACGCAGCGAACAAGGGCGTATGGTGCTCGATACAGTCGTGCTGAAAATCCCGATTTTCGGCAAGCTCTTGCAGAAATCCGCGCTCGCCCGGCTCACCCGCACACTCAGTTCGCTGTTCACCAGTTCGGTGCCGATCTTGCAGGCGATGACGATGACCGAAAAAGTCGTCGGCAATGCGGTGATGTCGAAAGTGCTGCTCGCGTCGCGCGATTCACTCGAACGCGGCGGTTCATTAACGGCGCCGATGAAGCAGCACTGGGCATTTCCGCCGCTCATTCCGCATATGATTTCAATCGGTGAACAAACCGGATCACTCGATCATATGCTTGCTAAAGTAGCGGAATTTTACGAGAAAGAAGTGGAAGCAGAAACCGACAGACTGAAAGCCTTAATCGAACCATTGATGATTGTCGTGCTCGCGGCTCTCGTCGGGACTATCGTCTTGGCGATTATGATGCCAATGTTCGAGATGTTCAATAATGTAGATAATTTGTAGGTAATTTAGCAATATTAACAAGAAATAATTTCTAAAAATATTAAAAGATATTGTTTAATCTGCGACCATTGATATAATTAAGCTGTACTGAAAGTGGTACTTACTTAACAAAATGATAGGGGAAAAGAGAATGAAGAAATTTCTTCAGAAGAAATTGAAAGACCAAAAGGGATGACGCTGATCGAGCTTTTGGCGGTTATCGTTATCATCGCGATTATCGCGGCGATTGCGATTCCTGCGATAGGAAATATTATTGAGAATAGCCGGTATGGTGCAGCGAAGTCTGATGCATCTAACGTATTAAGTGCAGCAAATATCTACTTTACAGAAAATCCTGAGGATGATTCTGCTACTTTAACAGAGCTAAAAGCAGGCTATCTTCAATCTGCAGGTATTTTCGATGATGCTACAACTGAAACTGATGTTTATGTAACTAAAGCAAATCCGAACACTTTAACGGCTCCATCTTTAGAATACTCAGGTGACAAAACGATTGCTTTTACTGGGGCAACTCTAGACGCTATCAATGGTGATACTACAAAAGGCAGTGATGTAGCTACCGTAACTATTACTACTACAGTCACAACAACTGCTGAATAATTTTAAAATATAGGAGCTGATCAAATGGCTTTACCGTTTTCCAGAAAAAGCGCGTAGCGACGATTACAATAGAAGAAGATGCAATCCGCTATGTTGAGCTGAAGTCTGCGGAACCGGTGTCGTTGATCCAGGCGGAAGAATTGTTTCTTCCAAAGGAATCATGGACAGCGGCAAAATCGCAGACCCAGAAGCGCTCTCTGTGGAACTCGGTAAGGCGGTCGATCAGTGGGGTCTCTCCAAAAAGTCAGTCCGATTCCTCGCCCCTGACGAATTTGTTATCATCCGCAAAGTCCCTTACCCCGAAGACGTCGAAGCCGACGAATTAAAAGGGCATTTCTTTATCGAGATCGGATCCACTTTGTATTTGCCATTCGAAGACCCGGTATTCGATGTGGTGCCATACCACTTGGATTCCGATGAACCGGAAGCAATCATCATCGCCTCAAAAGAATCGGTCATCAAAGATTACGAAGATCTATTCGACGGTGCCAAACTAAAACCGCTCGTCGCGGATATTACGCCGCTTGCGCTTTACCGCTTGGCGTATCTCGAACATGATTTTCCGGAAGATGAACACATCATGCTCATCGATATGCAAGGCAAGAAAATGACGGTATCGATTTTCCATGAACATTTCCCGATGTTCATGCGGCCGGTCGACCTTACTGTGCTCGTCGCCGACCCGGAAGATCCGGCGCAACTGCTTGAGGCTGTCGAAGAAGAAGCTGAAAAGCTCGGCAATTTCTACCGTTATAATATGAATGAAGGCGAGCAAGGTATCACAAAAGTCATCTGCAACGGGGAGTTCGGCGATTGGCACGCATTTTGCGGGCGCTTGTCCGACCGGTTTTTGATAGACGTTGAGCCGCTCGTCAAAGACGGCATTGAAGCGGACGGCAAAATCGTGCCACCGCGCTTTAACCGGGCAATCGGCCTGGCGTTGAAAGAGGTGTAGGCATGTTAGTCGATATTAATTTACTTCCACAAAAAGAACGCGACCGGCCAGCTGTTTTAATCGCGGCGGTCGCGATTTTATTATTGGCGATCATTATTTGGGCAGTTTTCGCTATGATGTCACGAGCTGAAGCGAATGAACAACAGGCTTTGCAAGTCCAGGCGCAAGGCGTCATGGCTGAACAGGCGCAAATCCGCAGTGAACTCGAAGCGCGCCAAGGGATGAACGAAGAACAGCAATTGCAGGCGACTGTCGAATGGGCGGAAAGCTACCAATTCGATACGATTCCGCTATTAGAAGAACTCGTATCGCTGCTCCCGGCACGCGGCTTTTTCCAGACCTTCTCGTATACGGGGCTGGACCAGGCGCAGCTTGTCGTCCAGTTCGACTCTTCGCGCGAAGCGGCTTATTATTTGGCGCAGCTGAAATCATCTGAACTGCTCACTTCCGCGACACTCGATAACGTCGCAACCGAAACTTTTGACGAAGCAGAAGAAGAGGAAATCATTGTCGACCCGAGCAAACCGCGCTATTTGGCGACTTACACGCTCTTGTTCCAGGACGAACGCATCCCGGTAGAAGGTGAAGAAGCAGAAGGTGAAGCGGTGGACGAAGCGGCACCAACTGACGGACCGGCCGAACAACCAGCAGATTCAACAGAGACGGAAGAAACCGATGTTGAAGTCGATGTGGATGTCGAGACAGACGATGCAGAATCGGGAGATGAATCCGCATGAGCAGCATGACAAAAAACCAAAAAGAAAAAGCGCTCATCGCATTAGCCGTCTTGTTCTTACTGGCCCTTGGGTTTTATTCATACTTCTTGCTATATGCGCCGGCGAAAGATGCGCGCGAACAAGCCCAGCAATCGCTGCGCTCGGAACGCGATGTATTGATGGCCTTGAAGACACAAATGAAGGAATTGCCGGAAGGCGAAGCCGTCAGCACCCTTGAACTGCAGAAGAAAGTATCGATCGACCCGCTGTCCGAGTTGATGGTGTTGCAGATTGAAGAAGCAGAACTCATTTCCGGAACACGCGTCGAAGCGATCCAGCTCGCAGAAGCAGACGTCGCCCTCCCGGTTCCAGTTGAAGGACTGGAGAATTTAAAAGAAGTGGAAACAACTGTCGCGTTTACGGCAGAAAATTATAACGAAATTACGGACTTCATTTCTGAAATCGAGGAAATGGAACGCATTCTTGTCATCGAGTCGATCAATTTCGGCGCCAATCCGGAAGTGCGGGAAGTCGTTGAAGAAACCGAACGGCTGCAAGTGACGCTGTCGTTTGCGGCGTATTACCGCCCGGACCTCATCGCATTGGAAGACACCGTCCCGAAAATCGATGCACCGGCGCCTGCGGATAAGCAAGATCCGCTGCCGGCGAACGATGGCACGGAATACGCCGATGACGAAGAGGAAGAAACAGATTCTGACGTGGATGTTGATGTTACGGTCGAAGAAAGTGCATCAGGGGAAGAGTGAAGGAAATCATCGCGATTTCCTTTTCTTCATTTATTGGAAAATCCTTCGATTATAGACTTTCCTAAATTGCAGAATAAAACTCACCATATTATATAGCAAAACTGCTGAGACTCCCGCGGGAAAGCGAGACAGCCGAGACCCCGCAGGAAGCGGAGCTTCTGAGGAGGCTTGGCGCTCGCCCGCAGGAAAGCGAAGTAGTTTTGCGGAACATTAAAAAGCTGGAAATTTAAGTTGTACTGATAGCTAACAAATTCTACTAGTAAAGAGGGACATTATGATTGCTGTATATTCCGTTTTGCTTCTGTCTTCGGTTTGGTGTTCGGCTCGTTCTATAATGTCGTGGGCTTGCGCGTGCCGAAAATGAGTCAATCGCTTATCCGCCTTCGCATTGCACCACCTGCGACCGGCGTTTGACGGCGCTCGATCTCGTGCCGGTGTTTTCCTATCTGTTCCTGCGCGGCAAATGCCGGAAATGCGGTTCAAGCATCCACTGGGTTTATCCTTTAATGGAAGCGATCACCGCCGTACTGTTTACTGCCGTCTTCTTAAAATTCGGCTTTACGCCAGAACTCATCGTCGGTTTATTGTTCGTGTCGATGCTCGTCATCATCACCGTATCCGACATCGCCTATATGCTCATCCCCGATAAAGTGCTATTGCCATTCGCGGCGGTGCTGCTCGTGTTGCGTTTTGTTATTCCACCTCGATCCGTGGTGGGATTCACTGCTCGGCGCAGCCGTCGATTTTCGGTGTTGTTGTTGATTGCGACAATATCTAAAGGCGGCATGGGCGGAGGCGACATCAAACTGTTCTTCGTCATCGGGCTCGTGCTCGGAACCGCCGGGACCTTGCTGACTTTATTCCTCGCATCGTTCATCGGGGCGGTCGCCGGCATCGTTTTGCTGAGAGAGAAAACAAGGTAGAAAACACCGATCCCGTTCGGCCCATCGATTGCCCTGTCCGCCGTACTCGTATATTTATGGGGCGAACAATTCATCGGCTGGTACATTAATTTATTTATGTAGATTATAATTTTATTATGTAAAGTAAGGAAACATTTACTGATGTTAGTGTTTTAGTTACAATATTCAAGCGCATTAAAATTTCATAAAATAATGAGATATCTAGATGTTTGAGAAGTGTTCGCTCGACTCCAGTGGATCAGCGAGACGACCGAGACCCCTCAAGGCGCGAGCCCACGGAAAGCGAGCGGTAAGCTTCGGAAAACATAATGATATAAAGTATATTAAAAGCAAAAAGCGACAGAACCAAATCGGTTCTGTCGCTTTTACTATTAACCGTTATAGCGAATCGGTGAAGCTGGCCCAAGATCAAGGCCGAACAACATCCAGACGATCAACATCAATGTCCAGAAAATCATGAAGAAAATCGAGTACGGGAACATGACCGAGATCAATGTACCGATGCCCATTTTCTTGTCGTATTTCTGTGCGAATGCGATAACGATCGCGAAATACGTCATAAGCGGCGTTATGATATTCGTCGATGAATCGGCGATACGGTAAGCCATTTGCGTCAATTCCGGGAATAGCCGAGCTGCATCATGATCGGCACGAAGACCGGTGCAAGCATTGCCCATTTCGCGGAAGCGGAGCCGATGAACAAATTGATGATCCCGACGACGATGACGAAGCCGATGATCAACGGAATGCCCGTCAGGCTCATGGATTCCAGTGCTTGTGCACCGTAGACGCCGAGCACCATGCCCATATTTGATTCAGCGAAGTAAGCGACGAATTGTCCGGCTGTGAACGCCAGGACGATGAAGACGCCCATCGATGCCATCGTGTCAGACATTTGTGCAGCGACGTCTTTGTCGCTCTTGATGTTCTTCGTGGCAATACCGTAAGCAAGGCCCGGCAAGAAGAACAGGATGGTGATGATCGGAACGAGCGAGCTCATGAACGGAGATTGGACGATGCCGCCGTCTTCTCCGCGCAATACGCCGTTTTCCGGAACGATAAGGAGTGCCGTCAAAATGACGCCGACCAAAGTCGTAATACCAGCCCATAGCAAGCCTTTTTCTCAAGCGTTGTCAGGCCGGTCATTTCTTCGCGGAACTCGCCTTTGTATTCGCCAAGGCGTGGTTCGACGACTTTTCCGTCACGACGGCGCCGACAATCGTCAACAAGAACACGGAGACGATGATGAAGTAATAGTTCATCGCAATGTTCATGCCTTCAGCATAGCCCGGATCGATAATCGAAGCGGCTGCGATGGTCAGTTCCCCAAGCATTGCATCCGTTGCGGATAGCAATAAGTTGGCAGAGAACCCGGCAGAGACACCGGCAAACGCTGCGGCAAGGCCGGCAAGCGGATGGCGCCCGAGTGCGATAAAGATCACCGCGCCCAGTGGAGGCAAGACGACATATCCAGCATCTGATGCGACACTCGACATGATACCAGCAAAGACAAGTCCGCCAGTGATGAGGAATTTCGGAATCGACAGGACGAATCCGCGCAAGACAGCGGAGATGAGGCCTGTGCGTTCCGCGACCCGATCCCGAGCATTGTGACGAGCACGACGCCGAGCGGTGCGAAGCCGATGAAGTTATCGACCATGCTCGCGAAGATGTATTGAATGCCTTCTGCGTTCAATAAGTTCTTCACTTCCACGATTTCGCCTTCTTGCCCTGGGTGTTCGACTGAGATGCCGAGATTCGCCAGCAAAGCGGAAACCGCGAGGACGATGATTGCGAGAACCGCAAACAAGGTCACCGGATGCGGCAGTTTATTACCGATCGTTTCGATACGGTCGAGGGATTTTGGAACAATCCTCGTTTTGTTTTTCAAAATAGACAAACTCCTTCCAACATAAATATGAAAACAACTATCAAATTATTGTGTAATAGTAATTTTCAAAAATTAAAGACTCTACCCATTATAAAACCTTAAGAAACATAAGAAAAGCAATTTAAGGAAGTGCCAATTGCGCTAATTTTGGATAATGTTTGACAAGTCTTGAGAATGCACTTAGGACGGGGCTAGAGAAGTGTGCAATAACATTAATAAAACAATAAAAAAATTGAAATACCCCAAGTTCACATGAAAGCGCTATCTTAAAAAACGATATTTATCAGCTGTTTTCGGATGAAATTCAGTATTTCACCATTTTGCCCCGGCTTTTTGATAATGGTATGATGGCTTGAAAAAAGGAGGTATTTTTTATGAAGTTCACAGCTAAACATCCACTCATCCTGGCCTCGCAATCGCCGCGCCGCCAAGAATTGCTCGGCCTGCTCGGAATTCCGTTCGACATCGTGCCAAGCGATATCCCGGAACCGGATCCACAAGGCTTCAAGTCGCCAGTCGATTATGTCAACGCATGCGCTGTCCAAAAAGCGAATGATATCGCAGGGAACCACCCTGAAGCGCTCGTCATCGGCTCGGATACAGTCGTCGTATTAAACGAGGAAATTTTATTGAAGCCAAAAGACAAACAGCAAGCGTCTGCGTATTTGCACAAGCTGTCTGGGAAGACCCATGAAGTCATCACTGCCGTCTGCGTGCGCCAAGGCGATGAGGAAGTATCGTTCCATGAACGCGTACAAGTGCGTTTCTACGAATTGCCAGAGTCTTGGATCGACGCCTATACCGATACAGAAGATCCTTACGACAAAGCAGGGGCGTACGGCATCCAAACGGTATCGGGTTTATTTGTGGAACAAATCGAAGGCGATTACAACGCAGTCGTCGGCTTGCCTATCGCACGACTGCTCCAGCACTTGACACGCGCGGGCTATGTAAAAGTCGAAGGGGCGCATGATTATGCCAAATGACCAAGCGATGATGATCCGCGATGTCCACATTGCTGACCGGCCGCGCGAACGGCTCATTAAACAAGGAGCGGTGAGCCTGTCCAATCAAGAGCTCATCGCCATCCTGTTGCGCACCGGCACCCGTGAAGAATCGGTTTTGCATCTCGCGAACCGTGTACTCAAGCAATTCGAGCATCTCCACGAATTAAAACACGCCGCGATTGAAGAAATGACCGCTATCAACGGCATCGGTGAAGCAAAAGCCGTTCAGCTGCTCGCTGCTATTGAACTGGGACGCAGGCTTGCTTCCAAGCAAACCGATGAACGATTCACGATCCGTTCCCCGAAAGACGCCGCTACGTATTTAATGGATGATATGACTTCGCTCAAGCAAGAGCATTTCGTCTGTTTATTCCTCAACATCAAAAACCAAGTGATGCACCGCCAAACCATCTTTGTCGGCAGCCTCAACGCCTCCATCGTCCATCCACGCGAAATCTTCCGCGAAGCTGTCAGACGCTCGACCGCATCAATCGTGTGCGCGCACAATCATCCGTCCGGCAACCCAGCACCTTCCCCTGAAGACATCGATGTCACGAAGCGGCTTATGGAAGCAGGCTCGATCATCGGCATCGAACTGCTCGACCATATCATCATCGGCGACCATCAATTCACTTCATTAAAAGAAAAGGGGTTCATGTAGCACTGTATATTTTTTTCCGGATGTTCTATAATGGGTGGTATTGCGCAAAGCTGTTGCCGGTACCCCCGGTTTACATAAGAAAGGACCGATTCATGTGTTTGGATTTGCTTCAAAAGATATCGGCATCGACCTCGGGACGGCGAATACGCTCGTCTATTTAAAAGGGCGCGGCATCGTGCTCCGGGAACCATCGATTGTCATCAAAAATACCCGCACGAATGAAATCGTCGCCGTCGGGAAACGCGCGCGCGAAATGATGGGCAGAACGCCTGCCAATATCGTCGCACTGCGGCCGATGCGGGACGGCGTCATTTCCGATTACGACACGACGCTTGCGATGATCAAACATTGCATCGCGGAAGCGACCGGCAAAGCGCCTGGCAAATGGCGCGGCGGCAAGGTGATGATTTGTGTTCCTTACGGCGTGACATCCATCGAACAGCGTGCCGTACTCGATGCTGCGCGTGCAGTCGGGGCAGCGGAAGCTTATACGATCGAAGAGCCCTTCGCTGCAGCAATTGGCGCAGGGCTTCCGGTATGGGAACCTGTCGGCAGCATGGTCGTCGATATAGGAGGCGGAACAGCGGAAGTCGCCATCATCTCGCTCGGCGGCATCGTATCGAGTGAATCGATCCGCGTCGGCGGGGACGAGATGGACGAGGCGATCAAGCAATACGTCCGCAAGCGCTATAATGTCGTCATCGGGGAACGTACGGCCGAAAACTTGAAAATGGGCATCGGCACTGCTGCGGTCTTAAGTGAGGAAGAGGCTCAGCTGGATATGGAAATCCGCGGGCGCGACCTTGTGACCGGCTTCCCGAAAACCTTGACGATCACCGCAACAGAAATGGAAGAAGCGCTGAAAGAATCAGTAGCGCGCATCGTTGAAGGCCTAGGTACCACGCTTGAGAAGACGCCGCCTGAACTGGCGTCTGATATCATGGACCGCGGCATCGTCTTGACGGGCGGCGGAGCGCTTTTGAAAAACCTCGACAAGGTGATCGCGGATGCGGTCGGCATGCCGGTGTTCACTGCGGACCATCCGCTCGATTGTGTCGCGCTCGGAACAGGGCGCGCACTCGAGGACTTCGACCGTTACCGCACGGCGATCGAAAGACGCTGAGTTTTACTGCTCTAAACGAGCCAATCAATAAGGAGGATGGCCTCATATGCCACAATTTTTATCGAATAAGCGGCTTATCCTGCTGTTGATCGGCGTCATCCTGCTCGTCGCCTTGATTTCCCTGACGCTCCGGGACCGCGGCCAAGTGTCGTTGCCCGAACAGATCGTCCAGGAAGCGGTAGGCGCCGGACCATCGGTATTTTCACGGCCTGCACATTTTGTGACCGGTGTTTTGACAATATCGACTCGCTGATCAACACATTTGAAGAAACCGCCTGCTGAAAGCGCGCCTTGAGGAATTTGCGGGCGTGCAGGCAGAAGTGACCGATCTCCGTTCCGAAAACGAGGAACTGAAAGAACTGGTCGACAAAGAAGAAGATTTACGTGAATACAACCCGATCCAGGCGGTCGTCATCGCCCGCAACCCGGATCAATGGGAAGAGAAAATTATCTTGAACCGAGGCACCAACCACGGCGTCAAGGAAAATATGGCCGTCATGACCGCCGGCGGCTTGATCGGCAAAGTGACGATCGTCACGCCGACCACGTCGACGGTGGAACTGGTGACGACGCAAAACCCGAACTACCGCGTATCGGCGATGGTGCTTGGTGAGGACGATGTGTTCGGCTTGATCGAAGGCTATGACGCTGAGCGCCGTGAGCTGCTGCTGAAGCGCATTGATTTCTCGGTCGATTTGAAAGAAGGCGACCAGGTCGTCTCGAGCGGGCTCGGCGGCATTTTCCCGAAAGGCATCGTCATCGGGGAGATTACGGAAGTGACGATCGATGAATTCGGCTTGACGAAACTGGCTTATGTCAAACCGGCAGCTGACTTCTCAATGCTCAATCACGTCGTCATCGCAGACCGTCTCGTACCGGAAGTTGACGGTGAAGACAACGGAATGACAGAAGAAGAGGAAGAGGAAACATGATCCGCTTCCTCGTTCCCATCGTCTGTCTCGTGCTGTTTTTTGTCGAACCGATCTTCGGGCTATTTTCGCCCCTGTCGATCGGTGGATCGTTTTATTACGTCGTCCCGCGTTTCCTCATTTTATTCCTAATTTTTTTGACCGTTTTCTATGAACTGCGCCATGCGTTGTTTTACGGTTTGTTCTTCGGCCTCTTGTATGATGTCTTTTACATTGATATTATTGGATTATATTCTTTTCTGTATCCGGCCGTCTGCCTGATCGCCGCGTACTTTTTCAAAAAGATTCCACAAAATCTGCTATCGGCGACGCTGCTGGCACTCGGTCTTCTGCTCGCAATGGAAGTGGCACTTTACTTGTTCTTCCAATTGATCGGCTTGACCGATGCGCCGGCCGGGACGTTCCTGACATCCAGATTGTGGCCGACCTTAATCGCCAACGCCCTGTACTTAGGATTGCTTGGCTGGGTGTTCAGGTCGATGATGGTCACGCAAGATCCACAGCGTGGCACTAAGTTCGGGTTATATTAATGAAAGCGCAGGTGACAGGTTTTTTGAAAAATATCGTGAATATCAAAGGAACGAACAAAGGGCTTCTCATCCAGCTCAATGATATGGCCTCCTATACGGAAATCCTCGATGAGCTGAAGAAGAAAGTATCCGACCCTGCGCTCGAAGGGGACGCGGAAGTACAGGTCCAATTGGCGAATCGCCATTACAGCAAAGCCCAGTTGGAAGAAATCAAGAAAGTCATCCATGACAATTCGAAGATGAAAGTGATCGGCACGAAATGCGATGTCGTCACTGTCGAAGAATGCAACCGGATGATCGCTGAGCGCCAGTCGGAAACTTACGTCGGCATCGTCCGCTCAGGGCAAGTCGTCAAGGCAAAAGGCGATCTCGTCGTCATCGGCGACGTCAACCAGAACGGCCGCATCGAAGCAGGCGGAAACGTCTATGTGCTCGGGCGCCTCAAAGGCTTTGCCCATGCAGGCGCGAGCGGCAACAAAGAAGCGGTCATCGCCGCATCTTGGCTTGAAGCGACGCATCTAAAGATTGCCGATGAACTTGAGACGATGACCGATGAACTCGACAGCTTGTCGGAGCAGCCGGAAATGGAATGCGCCTATTTACATACCAGCGGCAAAATCATCATCGACCGACTGCAGGAACTGAGATTCCTGCGTCCGCAAATTTCTACGTTTAAAGGAGGAAGCTAGTGTGGGAGAAGCTATCGTAATTACATCAGGCAAAGGAGGCGTCGGCAAAACGACGTCGACTGCGAACCTCGGCACTGCATTGGCTCTTCAAGGCAAAAAAGTGTGCTTGATCGATACCGACATCGGGCTTCGCAACCTGGATGTTATTTTAGGCCTCGAGAACCGCATCATCTACGATTTGATCGATGTGCTCGAAGGCCGCTGCAAAATCCATCAGGCGCTTGTGAAAGACAAGCGTTTTGAAGACAAATTATTCCTGCTTCCGGCAGCACAGACGGCCGACAAGAACGACGTCAACCCGGAGCAGATGAAAGAATTGATCGAAGGGATGAAAGCGGACTACGACTTCATCATCATCGATTGCCCGGCCGGAATCGAACAAGGCTATAAAAATGCCGTTGCCGGTGCTGACCGCGCAATTGTCATCACGACTCCGGAAATCTCCGCAGTGCGCGATGCTGACCGCATCATCGGCTTGCTGGAGTTGGAAGAAAACCTGGAAGCGCCGAAACTCATCATCAACCGCATCCGCCCGCATTTGATGGAAGCGGGAGATGCACTCGATGTCAATGAGATCACGACGCATTTGTCGATCGACTTGCTCGGTATCGTGCCGGATGACGAACGCGTCATTTCGAGCTCGAACAAAGGTGAACCAGTCGTCATGGACCCATCGAATCCTGCAGCACTCGGCTACCGCAACATCGCGCGCCGCCTGCTAGGTGAATCGGTTCCGCTCATGACCATGGATAAGCCAAAACCCGGCATGTTCGGCAAACTCAAATCTATTTTCTCAAGCAAATAATATTCAATAGTAGAAACGCCACTGCATTTGCGGTGGCGTTTTTGTTTTCTAGAATTTAATAAAGAAGAAGTGTAGCGAATGGCTTGCGCTCCGGGCGGATGCTTTCCGAGGGGTGGGAATCGAGCCTCCTCGTCGCAAAGAACACGCTCCTGCGGGGTCTCTCAAACCCACTGATCCCTCAGGAGTCACCGCCCTGCACTCCAGCCATTGTTGTGAGCGGGATCTTTACAACCTCACTGTTAGTTTGAAGTGAGAGATGTAGTTAACAATTCATAACATATTGTTGAAACAGGGATTTTTATAAACGCAGAATCTTGCTAGTGCTAAACCAAAAAATGTATAGTCTTTTTTCTATGACGGAAAGCATGGCAAGAAGTCTAGCAATGGCGAAAACCCTATGCCCTGCACCGATATTCCAAAATGACACGTATTCTCTCGGTCATAACACCGCTCAAATTGGATCTCGCAAAGCACACATCATGACAGGGAAGCGATTTCCCCACTAGCCGGCAACTACCTCTAGAAACAGATCCGTTTAAACAAACATGGATCAACGGAATCTCCCAGCCGACCAGCGCCAAGGGTGAGCCGATGCCGAAAGACAAGCGTTCTTCTTGGCTTATGGCAAGAGGCCAACCCAAAGCAGGGAGGCGACGTTCCAAATTGACGCAAACTCGAACATAAACAACATCACCGCACTCTTCATTCCCAAAATCACAAACTAGTAAAGAAGCGATATTTAATTCCTTGACCACAATCCCAGGAATCGAAAGAGCACATCACCAACTCTTTTCAGTTCTCTGTTGACGCGGGTCTCTCCCGCATGATATTATTCTAATGTTATGTTTGTAGCGCACCCGTGCTACAACCGCTCGAACCAGGTCTTGAAGCATCGCGAGATCACCTGGATAGGCGAGTCTTAGTCTAAGAGGAGGTGCAAGGATATGTACGCAATTATTGAAACTGGTGGAAAACAAATCAAAGTGGAAGCTGGCCAAGAAATCTACGTTGAGAAAGTGAACGCAGAAGCTGGTGACACAGTAACATTTGACAAAGTTCTATTTGTAGGTGGAGACGATACTAAAGTGGGTGTTCCTTTCGTAGAAGGAGCAACTGTTACAGCGAAAGTTGAAAAACAGGGCCGCGGCAAGAAAATCACTGTCTTCAAATACAAAGCGAAAAAGAACTACCACAAAAAACAAGGCCATCGTCAGCCATTCACGAAATTGACTGTTGATGCAATCAACCTGTAAAAATGATCCAGGTGACTATTCATCAAACCGACAGCTATATTCATGGCTTTGAAATGTCGGGGCATGCGGATTTTGCCGAACACGGCCAGGATCTTGTATGTGCCGGGGCTTCAGCTGTTTCCTTCGGGGCAGTGAACGCCATTATGGAGCTGACGGGAATTGAACCGGACATCGAACAGGCGGATAGCGGTTTTTTGAAAATCGCCTTTCCGGAGAACATGGACAAAAAGACGGATGAGCAGGTTCAACTGCTGGTACGCGCTATGATCATTTCTCTGGAAACGATTGAACATGAATATGCAGACTTTATAAAAATAACCTTCACAGCTTAGGAGGTGGGACATATGTTGAAATTAAATCTTCAGTTTTTTGCATCCAAAAAAGGTGTTGGTTCAACGAAGAACGGTCGTGATTCGGAATCAAAACGCCTTGGCGCAAAACGCGCTGACGGACAAATCGTAACTGGCGGATCTATTCTTTACCGTCAACGCGGTACGAAAATCTATCCAGGCGAGAACGTTGGACGCGGCGGAGATGACACACTTTTCGCGAAAATCGACGGAACAGTACGCTTCGAGCGCTACGGCCGCGATAAGAAAAAAGTGAGCGTCTACCCGGTTGCTCAGGAAGCTTAATAAAAAACGAAAAGGGCTGCTTTCGCAGTCCTTTTTCTTTTGAAACAAGAGATATGCCAAAACCCGTGCCGGGAAATCCGGCCGGAAACTTGGTATACTGGTGGAAAGTGTGTGAAAAGGAAGTGCATTATGGACGAAAGGCTAACGGTGGCACAATCGCTTCGGCATGCGCGCCATGATTTTTTGAATGAGCTGCAGATGATCAAATTGAATCTGGATTTGGGGCGCACAGATAGAGCCCAGGCGCTCATTCGTACGTATGCCGAAGCGGCTATGCACCAAAGCCGGCTGTCGGCTCTCTCTATGCCTGAAACGGAAGAGTGGCTATTGACGGCTGGCTGGCGTTTTCCGGAGTTGCGCCTCGCGGTTTTCTGCGAAGCTAAGCGGGCGCCGCGCGAATTGGATGCGGCGCTTTGCAGCTGGCTCGAAACATTTGCGGATAGTGTCAAAAGAGCATTTTCTGACGCTTGGCCGTATCCGGTAGAGCTGCACATAATGGAAGCGGACGACCGGTTTTCGCTGGAACTGTCAGGTCCTGGCGATTGGTCGTCCCTGATTTTGGATTCACCGCAATTAGCAATTGGTAAAGCGTGCGGATCGGATCGCTCGAAAGTTGAGATCCACGCACAGATGGAGGGATAATATGTTTGTCGATCACGTAAAAGTATATGTAAAAGGTGGCGACGGCGGGGATGGCATGGTAGCATTCCGCCGCGAAAAATATGTACCGAACGGCGGGCCAGCCGGAGGCGACGGCGGGAAAGGCGCTGATATCGTCTTCCAAGTCGATGAAGGCTTGCGCACGTTGATGGATTTCCGTTTCAAACGGATCTTTAAAGCCGAGCGCGGGACGCACGGCATGAGCAAAACCAGCACGGCGCCAAAGCACATGACACAATCATCAAAGTTCCGCCGGGCACTGTCGTCAAAGACGCAGAAACTGGCGAAACGATCGCCGATTTGGTCGAAGAGGGACAAACGGCCGTCATCGCACGCGGTGGGCGTGGCGGACGTGGAAACTCGCGTTTTGCGACGCCTCAAAACCCGGCTCCTGAACTTTCGGAAAAGGGCGAACCGGGCTTAGAGCGCAATGTTGTCTTGGAATTGAAAGTATTGGCGGATGTCGGCCTTGTCGGCTTCCCGAGTGTCGGGAAATCGACGCTATTGTCGGTCGTCACTGCAGCCAAACCGAAAATCGGTGCGTATCATTTCACGACGATCGTCCCGAATCTCGGAATGGTCCAAACAGAAGACCAACGCAGCTTCGTCATGGCCGATTTGCCTGGATTGATTGAAGGCGCACATGAAGGAATCGGCCTTGGCCATCAATTCCTGCGCCATATCGAACGGACGCGCGTTATCGTCCACATTATCGATATGTCGGGCATGGAAGGCCGCGATCCTTATGAGGATTATGTGACCATCAACGAAGAACTGAAGCAATACAATATGCGCTTGACTGAACGCCCGCAACTCATTGTGGCGAACAAGATGGACATGCCGGATGCGGAAGAAAACTTGGAAGAGTTCCGCAAAAAATTGCCGGAAGACGCGAAAGTGTTCCCGATTTCCGCATTGTCGAGAAAAGGTTTGAACAATCTGATGTTTGCGGTAGCCGACTTGCTTGAAGTGACGCCTGAATTCCCGATGGAAGACGAGGCAGATCCGGATGCAGCGGATACGGTTCTTTACAAGCACGAATTGCAAGGCGACGGATTCGATATTTCACGCGACCCGGACGGTGCTTTTGTTCTTTCCGGTTACGCAATCGAGCGGATGTTCAAGATGACCGACTTCTCTCGTGAAGATTCGATTCGCCGATTCGCCCGCCAAATGCGCGGCATGGGCATTGATGATGCTCTTCGCGAGCGCGGGGCAGAAAACGGCGACACGGTCCGTTTGCTTGAATTTGAGTTCGAATTCACCGACTGATGCGGAGGGTACTTGAATGAAGGATATTTCGGAACAACGCTATTACCTGGTGCGGGAAGATGTACTGACGGAAGCGATGGTCAAGACGCTGGAAGTGAAAAAACTGCTTCAGCGGGACCGGATGTCCATTTTGGATGCGGTCGCACAGACCGGATTGTCGCGCTCGGCATTCTATAAATACCGTGACGCGGTTTTTCCGTTTCATTCCATCGTCAAAGAGCGGATCTTGACGGTTTTCCTGCAATTGGAAGACCGTTCCGGCACGCTTGCAACTTTGCTTCAATCCGTTGCGGAAATGGGCTGCAATATTTTGACCATCCATCAGACCATTCCGATCCAAGGGCGTGCGAACGTGACCTTGTCACTCGATGTGACGGCGATGGACGTCGACTTGGACATGTTCTTGCAGCAATTGAAAAAACTCGACTTTGTAGAGTCGGCCGATGTGGTATCGAGCGGTTCGTCATAAATGTAGGGGGAATGAGTCCATGACTAGAGAGAAAAAGAGAATTTCGTTTTTAGGCCCGGAAGCGTCGTTTACGCATTTGGCAGCTTCCAAAGTATTTCCAACAGAACAGTTGATGCCGTATACGACCATTCCCGAATGCATCGAAGCGGTCGCGGATGGCACGGTCGATTATGCGGTTGTGCCGCTGGAAAATGCGCTCGAAGGATCGGTGCCGCTGACGGTGGATTATTTGTTCCACGAAGCGGAGCTCTATGTGACGGCGGAAGTGCTGTCGCCGATCGAGCAACATTTGCTGGTCCATCCGGAAAACCGCGGCGCGGAATCGTTCGAAGCGATCTATTCACATCCGCACGCTTTGGCGCAATGCCATAAATTCCTGTACTACACTTACAAGCACACGCCGCTTGAGCAATACAGCTCGACAGCGGCGGCTGCTAAAATGGTGGCAGAACTGCCTGAGCGCAATATTGCGGCGATCGCCAATGATTACGCAGCGGAAAAATACGGCTTGGACATCGTGCAGCGCGACATCCACGATTTTCATTTCAACCACACGCGCTTTTTCGTGTTGTCGAGAAGCAACCATAAATTGACCGATCCGGGACACGAAGCGCAGATCAAGACGACCTTGATGATCACGCCGCCAAAAGACGACCGGTCTGGTGTTTTGCACCAGGTATTGTCGGTATTCGCGTGGCGCCAATTGAACTTGTCGAAGATCGAATCGCGCCCTTTGAAAACAGGGCTCGGCAATTATTTCTTTATCGCCGACGTATTGGAAGATGAGAATGCGGCGATGATGCGCGGTGCCTTCGAAGAGCTCAAGGCTCTCGGCTGCGGCGTCAAGACGCTCGGTTCCTACTATACGTATAATTCATAAGAAGCACGCACGAAAAATCCCCGGACGCCTCATTGGCATCCGGGGATTTTGCTTATTCTACTTCTTCGAGCAGATAGCCGTGCTGCTTCATCGCTTCGACTGCTTGCGCAAGTGTTTCAGGAAGGTCTGCCGTGATGGTGTGGATATGCGTGCCTTCTGTCAGTTCCAGTAAATAGCTGGCGCCGGTATCGCGTATGCGCTGCATGAACAAATCGACATCAAGCGGCGTCGAGACGTGGATCCCAGCCGTCAGTTCGCCGTAGACAGGATGTTCGATCGAGACGTCTTTGACCGTGACGCCGCAGTCGACCAATAGACGCAATTCCGCTTCCGTCTCTTGCGGCTGGTGATTGCAGGCGATGCGCCGGCTCACTTGTTTATTGCCGCTTGGGTCCAAGTACAGGTAGCCTTGGCTCGTCGCAATGATGGGCTCGCCTTTCGCTTTCAATAAGGTCATGTCGCCGACCACCACTTGCCGCGACACTTGCGCGAGTTTTGCAAGTGCGCTGCCGGTCATCGGCCGACCCGCCTGCTTCAGCTCATCCAATAAAACATTGCGGCGTTCTTCACCGTATAACTTTTTCATGAAAACCCTCCGTTGATTACCAAATTACATATTGTACTCTGAAATTGCCTTTCTGTAAAAATCATTTAAGGCCACTCCTGGTGTGTTCAGCAATATATATAATGTAGCAAAACTGCGAAGACTCCCGCGGGAAAGCGAGAAAGCCGAGACCCCGCAGGTCGCAAAGCGACTGAGGAGGCTTGGCGCTCGCCCGCAGGAAACGAATGGACGAAAGTAAGTGAGTCCATGCGTTTGCGATGCTCGAACGCAGAGAGAGTTGAGCAAAGCTTTTCTTTTAGCAGATTTGCGGAATGCGTTGAGTGAGTGAATTTGACTTCACCATATAATTTTATTTTAACATAAAGAGAAACTTCAATCAGCGAGGAGCTCTTTTAGCGCTTCACAATGTCCAGCCGAACCGGATAGCTTTCTTCGTAGGAGCGGGTGGAATATGGTATAATCAATAGGTTGAAAATGAAAGGGCGAGTGCAATGTACGATTACATAAAAGGCCAAGTCACGCGTGTGACGCCTGAATATTTAGTAGTGGAACAGCAGGGAGTCGGCTGGCAGATCTTTGCCCCGAACCCGTATTCATTCGGATCGGATGAACTGCAGATTTTCGTGCATCATCATGTGCGGGAAGACGCACAATTTCTATTCGGCTTTCCAACGCTCGAGCAGCGGGAATTGTTCCGCAAGCTCATCAGCGTTTCCGGTATCGGCCCTAAAGGCGCACTTGCGATTTTGGCATCTGGCCAGCCGCAATTCGTCATCGAGGCGATCGAGCAGGAAGATGAGAAGTATTTAGTGAAATTCCCTGGCGTCGGCAAGAAAACCGCCCGCCAGATGATCTTGGATCTAAAAGGCAAGCTGACGGATTTCTTCGGGGAATCCTATGCAGAAGCCGGGCAGCCGGACTTGTTCGGTGGCGACGAATCAGAGCTTGAAGAAGCGATGCTCGCACTTGGGGCGCTTGGTTATTCCGAACGCGAGATCACGAAAGTGAAGCCTCAATTGAAAGGCCTGGAACTCGACACCGAAGGCTATATGAAAAAAGCGCTTCAATTATTATTGAAACAAACTTAACAAGGAGGCGAACGCCATGGAAGAACGCATTATCGACGGCGAGATTTCGGAATTTGATGAGCGCTTTGAACAATCGTTGCGTCCACAGCGTTTGTCGCAATATATCGGCCAGCAGAAAGTAAAGCACAATTTGGAGATTTTCATCGAAGCGGCGAAAATGCGCAACGAATCGCTTGACCATGTGCTGCTTTACGGGCCGCCGGGTCTCGGGAAAACGACGCTGGCGACCGTCATCGCCAATGAAATGGAAGTCGGCGTGAAGATGACTTCTGGCCCCGCGATTGAACGGCCCGGCGATTTGGCGGCGATCGTTTCGTCACTCGAGCCGGGAGACGTATTGTTCATCGATGAGATCCATCGATTGAACCGTTCGATCGAAGAAGTGCTGTATCCGGCGATGGAGGATTTCTGCCTCGATATCGTTGTCGGCAAAGGCCCGACTGCACGTTCTGTGCGGCTCGATTTGCCGCCGTTCACTTTGATCGGGGCGACGACGCGCGCAGGCGCATTATCGGCCCCGCTGCGCGATCGTTTCGGCGTCTTATCAAGGCTCGAGTATTACGACACGGAAGCCTTGACGGATATCGTCGAACGCAGCGCCGCTTTGTTCGAAGCGGATATCGACCCGCATGCTGCCATTGAGATCGCACGCCGTTCCCGCGGCACCCCGCGTATCGCGAACCGCTTGCTAAAACGCGTGCGCGATTACGCGATGGTGCGCGGCAATGGCTCGATCACGACCGAAATGGCCGAGCAAGCTTTGGAGATGCTGCAAGTAGACCCGCTCGGTCTTGACCATATCGACCACAAGCTACTCACCGGCATGATCAGCCGTTTCCGCGGTGGGCCTGTCGGCGTGGACACGATCGCTGCAAGCATCGGCGAGGAATCGACGACGATCGAAGACGTCTACGAACCGTATCTATTGCAGATCGGCTTTATTCAACGGACACCGAGAGGGCGCACTGTGACGCCTCTTGCATACGAACACTTTAAAATGGAGATGCCTGAATGACTAAACTAACAAATGAACAGCAATTGAATGTAAATGATTTTGATTTTGAATTGCCGGAAGAATTGATCGCGCAAACGCCGCTTCTTGACCGAACGTCTAGCCGCCTGCTGGTGATGGACAAAGAAACAGGAGCGGTCGAACATAAGCATTTCCGCGACATCCTCGGCCATCTGCATGCTGGCGACACACTCGTGTTGAACGATACCCGCGTACTTCCGGCGCGCCTCATGGGCACGAAAGAAGAGACCGGTGCCAACATTGAAGTGCTGCTGTTGAAGCAGACGGAAGAAGATGTTTGGGAAACGCTCGTCAAGCCGGCCAAGAAAGTGAAAATCGGCACGGTCGTGTCATTCGGCGACGGCTTGTTGCGCGCTGAATGCACAGGGGTCCTGGACCATGGAGGGCGCCATTTTAAATTTATCTACGACGGTATTTTCTATGAAATCCTTGACCAATTAGGCGAAATGCCGCTACCGCCCTATATCCGCGAAAAGCTGGAAGACCAGGACCGTTACCAGACGGTGTTCGCGAAAGAGCGGGGCAGCGCCGCAGCACCGACCGCTGGGCTTCATTTTACCGATGAATTATTGGAAGAAATCCGCAACAAAGGCGTCAATATCGCATTCATCACCTTGCACGTCGGGCTCGGCACGTTCCGCCCGGTATCAGTGGAATCGATCGAAGACCACGAAATGCACGCAGAATTCTACCGCATCACGAAAGAAACCGCGGATCTGATCAATGAAACAAAACAGCAAGGCGGCCGCGTCATTTCCGTCGGCACGACATCGACGCGCACGCTCGAGTCGGTCGCGAAGAAATTCGGCGGCAACTTGCAGGAAGACAATGGCTGGACGGATATTTTCATCTACCCAGGCTATCGTTTTGAAGCAGTGGACGGACTCATCACCAACTTCCATTTGCCGAAATCGACGCTTGTCATGCTCGTCAGCGCCATGTCGAACCGAGATGCCATTTTGAATGCGTATAATGAAGCTGTCCAAGAGCGCTACCGCTTTTTCAGCTTCGGCGACGCGATGTTTATTGAACCGCAGAAAAAGGAGACCGAATCATGACCCATGCAGTAACATACGAACACATCAAAACATGTAAACAAACAGGCGCACGCCTTGGCATCGTCCATACGCCGCACGGCTCTTTCGAAACGCCTGCCTTCATGCCGGTTGGCACACAAGCGACCGTCAAGACGATGAGCCCGGAAGAATTGAAGGCGATGAACGCCGGCATCATCCTGAGCAATACGTATCACCTGTGGCTGCGCCCAGGAAATGACGTCATCAAGGAAGCGGGCGGCCTTCATAAATTTATGAACTGGGACCGTCCGATCCTCACAGATTCCGGCGGTTTCCAGGTATTCTCACTGAGTGAGTTCCGCAATATCAAAGAAGAAGGCGTTCATTTCCGTAACCATATGAACGGCGATAAACTGTTCTTGAGCCCGGAAAAAGCGATGCAAATCCAGAACGACCTCGGATCGGACATCATGATGGCGTTTGACGAATGCCCGCCATACCCGGCAACGCATGAATACATGAAATCCAGCGTCGAGCGCACGTCGCGCTGGGCGGAACGCTGCCTCGAGGCACACGCGCGCCCGCAGGACCAAGGGCTCTTTGGCATCATCCAGGGCGGCGAGTACGAGGACTTGCGCAGACAAAGCGCAGAAGACCTGGTGGCGCTCGACTTCCCGGGCTACGCAATCGGCGGATTGTCGGTCGGTGAACCGAAAGATGTCATGAACCGTGCGCTCGAATTCACGACGCCATTCATGCCGTTTGACAAGCCCCGTTATTTGATGGGCGTCGGCTCGCCCGATTCTTTGATCGACGGTGCGATCCGCGGCATCGATATGTTCGACTGTGTACTGCCGACACGCATCGCCCGCAACGGTACGCTGATGACAAGTGAAGGCCGACTGAATTTGAAAATGCGAAATTCAAGCGCGATTTCACGCCGATCGACGAGAAATGCACGTGCTATACATGCACCAATTACACGCGCATATGTGCATCATTTATTGCGTGCAGATGAAACCTTCGGAATTCGCCTTACGAGTTATCATAACCTGCATTTTCTGTTAAACTTAATGGAACAGGTGCGTCAAGCGATCCGCGAAGACCGCCTGGGAGATTTCCGCGAAGAATTTTTGAAGCGTACGGATTCAATAAGCCGAATGCAAAAATTTCTGAGTTCGAAACGATAGAGAACACGAAAGGGGAAATTGAACAATGGAAACATTAATTGCGTTATCACCTTTACTATTGATGTTCTTGCTGATGTGGCTCTTCATCATCCGCCCGGCGCAAAACGCCAAAAACGACAGCCAACATGCAGTCGGAATTGAAGCGTGGGGACCGCATCGTGACGATCGGCGGCTTGCATGGCCAAGTCGACGCAGTAGACGATTCAACCATCTACATCACGGTAGCTGACGGCACGCGTATGCAATTCGAGCGCCAAGCAATCGCCCGCATCGTTGAATAAGTAACCGCAAAACCGTCTTCCTTTCGGGAGGCGTTTTTCGTCCATTGGGAAATCCACTATACTCTAACTGAACAAAGCTATTTATAGCCTTTATAAGAACAATATTATGTAAAATAAATGAAGCTGTAGATTAAGTAGCCTATTTTGGTTAGTTTCTTATCTAATGTATATACTCAAATTAAAGAGCGGAAGGCGGCGACTCCTGCGGGAATAGCATGAGTCTTGAGACCCCACAGGGAGCGAAGCGACCGAGGAGGCTCAAGCCATGCCCGCGGAAAGCGTCCGCATGCAGCGATTTCATTAACTTATTTTAACCAAAATAAATTAAACAATTTTCCAAAAATTTTTATGCATTTGTTCTAAAATTTCCATCTGGGAGTTACAATGGAAACAGAACTGCAGAAAGGAGAACCGACATGATGAGCTATCCGGAAAAATACGAGCAGGTGCTGCCAGCATTGGAAAGCAAATGCAGCGAATTCACGTATTTGCAATATGAAACATTCACCCCGGAAGCCTTGTGGGATTATTGCCTGAAAAAAGCGTGGAAAAAGAAAAAAGTCGAAGACATGCGCTTGCATGAGATGGTGTCGGATATTATGGATCTGACAGCCTCCGATTTTGTCGCTTACCATCAGGTGGAAGCCTTTAAAACCGCGAACTTTTTCACGGAAGACAGCATGGAGGATCTGCAGCAGCTTCTTCGTCCGGCGCGCCAGAAACCGCGTGGGATTTGACACCTTTTGGCACGTCACCGATAATGTAAGTGCTGTGTTCTATATTGAGGAGGAACTATACATATGAAAGCAAGATCTCGCATCATCGCCTTTTTCCTGCTGGTATTCATGCTCATTGGCCTGATTGGCACGACCAGCCTGCCGATTGCCAAAGACATCAATCTCGGGCTTGATCTGCAGGGCGGATTTGAAGTTCTTTATCAAGTCGAACCGCTCGAAGAAGGACAGGAAATTACAGAAGAAGTCGTCTCTGATACGACAGATGCGCTGAGAAGCCGCATCGATGTGCTCGGCGTCAGTGAGCCGAGCATCCAAATCGAAAGCGGCAACCGCATACGCGTTCAATTGGCGGGTATTGAAGACCAATCGTCTGCCCGTGAGCTGCTTTCAACAGAAGCGAATTTATCGTTCCGCGATGCAGATGATAATGTCATGCTATCGGGGAATGACCTCGCGCAAGGCGGTGCGACGGCTACTTTCAACCAGGAAGGCCAGCCGATCGTCACGCTTGAACTGAACGAACCGGGCAAATTCGCTGAAGTGACGGGCGAAATCGCTCAAAAGCCGGCACCGGATAATGTCCTGGTCATCTGGCTCGATTTTGAAGAAGGCGTCGATTCCTATCAGGAAGAACGCCTGGAAGCGGATCCGAAATTCGTTTCCGACCCGCGTGTGTCGCAACGCATCAATTCACCAAGTGTTGAAATCTCCGGTTCCTTTACAGTTGAGGAAACGCAGAATTTGGCCGGTATTTTGAACGCCGGGGCGCTTCCGGTAAAACTCGAAGAAGTGTATTCGACTTCTGTCGGGGCGCAATTTGGTGAACAGGCGCTTGACCAGACGACTTTCGCTGCCGGAATCGGCATCGCGGCAGTTCTCATCTTCATGCTTTTGTTCTACCGTTTCCCAGGCGCGATCGCAGTCGTCACGCTATCCGCTTACGTCTATTTGATCCTTGTGATCTTCCAGTGGATTGGCGGGGTGCTGACCTTGCCAGGTATCGCAGCTATCATGCTCGGTGTCGGGATGGCAGTCGATGCCAATATCATCACCTATGAGCGCATACGCGAAGAATTGCGGACGGGTCAGTCTGTGCGGGATGCGTTTCGTACAGGCGCAAGATCTTCATTTTCTGCGATCATCGACGCGAATATCACGACACTTCTAGCTGCCACCGTCTTGTTCTATTTCGGCACAAGCTCCGTCAAAGGGTTTGCGACGATGCTGATTATTTCCATTCTTGCCAGCTTCCTGACTGCTGTATGGGGTTCTCGTCTTCTGCTTGGTTTGTGGGTATGGAGCGGATTCCTGGATGATAAACCGGGATGGTTCGGCTTATCGAAAAACAAGATTCACTCAAAAGAAGAAAATCTTCACATCACGGATTTGACGACGCCTTACGACCGCTTTGATTTTGCCGGCAACCGCCGCAAATTCTTCGCTGCCTCGCTTGCGCTCATTTTAGCAGGCATGGTCGTGCTGTCGATTTTCCAATTGAACTTAGGAATCGATTTCTCCAGCGGTACACGCGTCGAAGTCACTTCTGAATCTTCATTGACAAAAGATGAAGTGGAGAGCTTCGTGGAAAGTGCGGGCTACCCGTCTGACGATATCGTCATGGCAGGGGAAGATTCTTCAATCGGCGTCGTCCGATACAGCGAAGAATTCAGCCAAACGGAAATTGAAGAATTGAAATCTGCGGCTATAGACGAATACGGCATCGAGCCGAATGTCTCGACCGTATCACCGACCGTCGGCATTGAACTCGCACAAAATGCCTTGATGGCACTTGCCATTGCGGCAGTCGGCATTATCATCTATGTGGCATTCCGCTTCGAATGGCGCATGGGTGTGGCCTCGGTCGTCGCGCTTCTGCATGATGCGTTCTTCATTGTCGCGGCATTCAGCTTGCTGCGGCTGGAAGTGGACATTACGTTTATTGCAGCCGTTCTGACGATTGTTGGTTATTCAATCAACGACACGATTGTCACCTTTGACCGGATCCGCGAGAATATGCGCCGCGTCAAGAAGGTGGAAACAGTGGAGCAATTGGAGAAAATCGTCAATACTTCGCTGCGCCAGACCTTGACGCGTTCGGTCAATACCGTCATGACGGTATTCCTTGTCGTGCTCGCGCTTCTGATTTTCGGCGCTGCATCGATTACGAATTTCTCGATCGCATTATTGATCGGCTTGATCGCAGGAACGTATTCATCGATCTTCATCGCTGCCCAGCTATGGCTCGTATTGAAAAAACGCGAGTTGAACAAGAAGGGGCCGATCGATATCGAGAAGAAAGAACAAGAGTCCAAATGGGGCTCTGACGAACCGGTCGTTTAAGTTTAATAGGAGAAAGGGACAGGGTATAGAGTATTGATACCTTGTCCCTTTTTTTATGCAAAAAAGCGGCACGGTGTACGCAGCTTGAAAAAAGAAAGGATGGTTCACATGAAATTGCAATGGCTCTTATTGCTCGGACTTGTTTTTGCTATCATCATCGCGGTATTTGCAGTATTTAATGTCGATAATGTGCCGGTCAATTATGTGTTCGGCGAATCACAATGGCCATTGATCCTGGTCATTCTCGTGTCCGCATTGCTCGGCTTCCTGTTATCGAGCATTCTCGCCATGACGCGCACTTACCAATTGAAGCGCAAAGTGAAGACGCTCCAAAAAGAAGTGGCGGTCAAGGAATCGCTTATCGCCACACAGCAGAACGAAATCGCTGAATACCAGCGCGCAGGCGTTACGCCTGATGCAATGGTCGTCACCGGGGAAGAACGGACGCAAGATGCGGACGACTCGCTCCGGTCACAGCCTAAACGCGACGAGTTCGGCGTCAACGACACAGAAGACCGCCGTCCGGACACACGCCGCGACGGATTGTAAAAAATGAACCTTTCGGCTAAGCGCCGAAAGGTTTTTGTCTGCCCGCTGATGTTGTATAATGTACGGGTGAGGAAGTGAGATCCAATGATTGAATCGAAAAAAAGATGGCAATTGACAAGCCCGGATGAACAATCCGTCCAGAACTTACAAGAAGCGCTATCCTTGTCCTCTGTGCTGGCGAAGATCCTCGTCACGCGCGGGATCGACACGGTGGAAAAAGCGCAGGAATTTCTGGATGTCGAATTATCCGGCATACATAATCCGTTTCTGATGAAGGATATGGACGTCGCTGTGGCGCGTATCCAACAGGCGATTGAAGCGGAAGAAAAAATTCTCGTCTACGGTGACTACGACGCAGACGGGGTGACCAGTACGACAGTGATGATGACAGTGCTGCAGGACCTGGGGGCTGATGTGTCCTTTAAGATCCCGAACCGCTTCGACCATGGCTACGGCCCGAATGCAGAACTGTTCAAGGAAGCCCATGCGGAAGGCATCAACTTGATCGTCACAGTCGATAACGGCGTCTCAGGAATCGAACCGGTGCGCTTGGCGAATGAACTGGGGATGGATGTCATCATCAGTGACCACCACGATATCGGCGATGAACTTCCCGCAGCACTCGCGGTCATTCATCCGCGGCATCCAGAAGGCAATTACCCGTTTGGCGAACTGGCCGGTGTCGGTGTTGCATTCAAGATGGCACAGGCGCTCTACGGGGACATCCCGGACCATTTGACGGAGCTGGTCGCGATCGGCACGATTGCCGATTTGGTGCCATTGCACGGTGAAAACCGCGTGCTCGTGAAAGAAGGCTTGCGTGCCTTGCAGGATTCGCCGATGCCCGCGATTGCGGCGCTCGCGGATGTTGCAGGCGTTAAGCAACGCGACATTACGGAAGAGACGATTGGCTTCATGTTCGGCCCGCGCATCAATGCGATCGGTCGCCTGCAATCAGCAGACCCGGCCGTGCGGATGTTCATGACCGACGATCCATCGGAAGCGAGATCGCTTGCAGATGGCTTGGACGTCTTGAATAAAGAACGCCAGGCGATCGTCAAGGCGATTTCCGAGCAGGCGATCGAGCAAGTGGAAGCGCGTTATGGGGAACAGCTGCCGCATGTCATCGTCGTTGCGCAGGAAGGCTGGAATCCCGGCGTCGTCGGCATCGTCGCCTCGAAATTGACCGAGAAGTTCTATCGCCCGTCGATTGTGCTGTCGCTCGACTTGGCAAACGGCAAAGCGAAAGGCTCGGCGCGCAGCATCGAAGGCTTTCATCTATACAATGAACTCGCCAAAAACCGTGACATCCTGCCGCATTTCGGCGGCCACCCGATGGCAGCAGGCATGACGCTTGCCGCGGAAGACGTCGACGAATTACGCGAGCGTTTGAACGAGCAAGCGAAAACTTCATTGACCGCAGAAAATTTGGTACCGGTCGTGTCGATCGATATTCCCGTGACGCTTGATGAAGTGGATACGGATACGATCGAAGGCATGCGCCGTCTAGCGCCCTTTGGCATGGGCTTTGCCAAGCCGAAATTTTATTTAAGCGGCGTAAAGGTTGCCGGCATCCGTAAAATCGGCGCCAGCCAAGCGCATTTGAAGATGGAGCTGGCGCAAAACGGCTCCACCCTGGATGCAGTCGGCTTCGGCATCGGTGAGCTTGGCGACGAACTGACGCCTGATGTTAAAATCGATGTCATCGGCGACCTGCAGATCAACGAATGGAACGGGCGTAAAAAACCGCAGCTATTGGTGGAAGATATCCGTACGGACGAATGGCAATTATTCGACATCCGTGGCATTCGCCAAGTCAGCCGCTGGTCGAAGCTTATCCCAAAACAGAACCAGGTATTCGTCGCTTTCCAGAAAGAAACGGAAGCGGTATTCAGCTCGCTGCTTGAAGGGCCGATTGTTACGGCACAAGCGCTCGCTGAATCAGATTCTGCGAAAGACCATCTCGTGCTATTGGATCTGCCGGATTCAGAAGAGCAGCTGTCGTCCGTACTCAAACAGTTGCGGCCGAAGCGCGTCTATGCCCATTTCTATGCGCAGGAATCCCAGTATTTCGAGCGCATTCCGGACCGTGACCAATTCAAATGGCTGTTCGGTTTCGTCAAGAAGCGCGGCACTTTCGATTTCAAAAAGAACGGCGAAGAACTCGCCAAACATAAAGGCTGGAGCCGGGAAACTTTATTTTTCATGCTTCAGGTGTTTTTTGAACTCGGTTTTGTTACACTTAACAATGGAATTACCGAGATTGCACAGGCTCCGGGAAAACGTGATCTTTCAGAAGCGCCAGCTTATAAAAAGCGCGAGCGGCAGATTGCTTTGGAACAAAAGCTCTTGTATGCATCCTATCGGGATCTAAAAGACTGGTTTGACGCCCAAGTGTCAGCCAAGGAGGAAGAATTATGGATTTAAAGCAATATATAACCATCGTAGAAGATTGGCCGAAGCCAGGAATCAAGTTCAAGGATATTACATCTTTGATGGACAGCGGCGAAGCCTATAAATACGCAACGGATCAAATCGTCGCATATGCGAAGACAGTTGATGCAGAAATCATCGTCGGGCCGGAAGCTCGCGGCTTCATCATCGGCTGCCCTGTCGCTTATGCTCTTGAAATCGGCTTTGCGCCAGTCCGCAAAGAAGGCAAATTGCCGCGTGAAGTGATTCGCGCACAATACGGCCTCGAGTACGGGACAGACGTATTGACGATGCATAAAGATGCCATCAAACCGGGACAGCGCGTCTTGATCACGGACGATCTTTTGGCTACCGGCGGAACGATCAACGCAACGATCAACCTGGTCGAACAGCTTGGCGGCGTTGTTGTCGGCTGCGCATTTTTAATCGAATTGACTTATTTGGATGGCCGCAAGAACCTAGACGGCTATGACGTCACAACTTTGATGCAATATTAAGAAAATCACTTTGCCTTTTTGGGCAAGGTGATTTTTTTTCTGACGGTAGGGTATGGTAGAGAAAGAAACTTGCGAGAGAGGTGATTTCCATGATCGAATTGGACAGACGGTATGACCCTGGGCAAAATAATGAATTGATCGGGCAGCTGCTAAACGATGCGACTCCTCTAGAACAGACTACCAGGGAGACCGAAGCACTGTTCAATGACATCAAGAAAGATCTTCCCCGCGTACGCATCAAGCGGCCGGTCCATTTCTTCGAGAAACTATGGTCCGTATTTGCCGATGAGTATGAAGTGGCGGATGATAACGGTTATGGCACCATTGTGTTCGGCCAGGACCTGTTTCCGGAATGGAAAGGCAAACTGGACCGCGAATACAAAAAGCTCGATTCGACGATCAACCGGCGCGTCAATATCCGCGATTACGGGGCGGTCGGCGACGGCATCACGGATTGCACCGAAGCGTTCAAAAAAGCGATCGGCAACGGCCGCGTGGAAGTGACGGTCCCGCCGGGCATCTATATTGTCAAAGGCATCCGCGTCCCGTCATGGAGCCGGATCGTCGGGGCGGGCAAGACCGCTTCCGTCATCAAGCTGCATCCGAAAGCACCGAAGCGTTCGCGTTTATTGACGAACTCCAATTATGTGACCGGCAACCGCAATATCTCGATCGAAAGCTTGAGTCTCGATTGGAATGTGGAACGGCTCGGCCAGACGGAACGCACCAATGCCTGGGGCAATTATTCGAGCTGTGTCACTTTTGCGGGCGTCACGTACGGGTGGGTGCGAGACGTGGAAGCGATCAATCCCGGACTGCACTGCGTCGACATCACGTCGCCGCTTTATAATTACGCAGGCGACGGCATGCGCGGTAGGGGCGGCAGCAAATATATCTGGGTCGATAAAGTGAACGGCTTCGGTTTCGGGGACGATGGCTTGACGACCCACCATAGCGATTATGTCTTCGTCTCGAACTGCCATTTCTCCGATCCAAGTGGAAAAGCCCATAAAAAAGGCTATTCAAATTCCAATGGCATTGAAATAGATGACGGCTCCAGGCATGTTTGGCTATGCAATAATTCCACTACGCGCTGCTTCGGTGGCATCGAAATCAAAGCACATGCCAATTCTTCGGCAGCGTCCGGCGTCTTCATTTCCGGCCATTTGTCGGTCAATGACAACCGCTCATTTAACTTTCGCCATATCGGCCATCACCTGCGGGAAGATCCCGAATCCTTGTCGGCCTATAATATCAAGGCGCAGCGGCTTGTTTCATTGGCGCCTGTGGAAACACGGCTTTATAAAGATTCGTCCCCACGCTCGCTGGTCATTTCCGGTTACCGCAACGTTGCGATTAACCGATTCCTGTTCGAAGGCGACCCGCTCTATGATTACAAAGGACGGCCCGCTTCCGCCGTACAATACCGTGCCGAGCACATTTCACTGTCAAATGGCGTCGTGCGCGGATTTCGCACGGCGGGGTCGGACATCTCGATCATGGGCGGCCAGCAGAGCGCGCGCAACGTACGCGTCAAAAACATCATGAGCGTCGACTCATCGAACAAGACCGTCGCAGTGGGCGACGACAGCAAATGGATCATGGTCGACGGCATCCGCAAACAAAAAGCAGACCGCCTGTAGCCCCTGGGGTATTTCTGGAAGATAGATGAAAACACGCAAAAGCTTTACTTTTTAGCGGAAAGTTATCTATAATAAAGAAATACTCTTCTGGAAATAAATAAAGCAAGGTGGGCAATTATGGCGAAAGATCAAGTGAGAACAGTTGAAGATGTATTCGAAATGGTTGCGTCCTATATGAATGCAGAGCACGTAGAAACGATTAAGAAGGCGTACCAGCTTGCCTATGAAGCCCATGATGGCCAATTCCGGAAATCCGGCGAACCGTATATTGTGCATCCGGTGCAAGTGGCCGGGATCCTCGCAGAATTGCAGATGGATCCGGCCACAGTCGCAGCGGGTTTTTTGCATGACGTCGTAGAAGATACCGACGTCAGCCGCGAAGACATCGTCCGCGAATTCGATGAGGAAGTCGCATTATTGGTCGATGGCGTGACGAAACTGAGCAAGATCAAGTATATGTCGAAAGAAGAACAACAGGCAGAAAACCACCGCAAAATGTTTGTCGCGATGGCGCAGGATATTCGCGTCATCCTCATCAAACTGGCTGACCGCCTGCATAATTTGCGGACCTTGAAATACCAATCGGCCGAAAAGCAGCGCATCAAAGCGAATGAGACGCTGGAGATTTTTGCGCCGATTGCACACCGCTTAGGGATCAATACGATCAAATGGGAGCTCGAAGACACGGCTCTCCGTTATTTAAATCCCCAGCAATATTACCGCATCGTCAATTTAATGAAGAAAAAACGCACGGAGCGGGAAGATTATTTGAATAACGTCATGGGCGAAATCCGCGTCCAGCTTGATGAGGTCGGCATTGAAGCCGATCTATTCGGGCGTCCAAAGCATATTTACAGCATTTACAAGAAAATGGCGATGCAAAACAAGCAATTCAATGAAATCTATGATTTGCTCGCTGTGCGCATCACTGTCGACAGCATCAAAGACTGTTACGCGGTGCTTGGCATCATCCACTCCACATGGAAGCCGATGCCGGGGCGCTTCAAGGATTACATCGCCATGCCGAAACAGAATTTATACCAATCGCTCCATACGACGGTCATCGGGCCGCAGGGCGATCCTTTGGAAGTGCAGATCCGCACCGAAGAAATGCACCGCATCGCCGAATACGGGGTCGCGGCGCACTGGGCTTACAAAGAAGGCAAGACTTCTGACAAGCCGCTCAGCTCCGTGGATTCCCGCCTGTCGTGGTTCCGCGAAATCCTTGATTTCCAGAACGAATCCGACAATGCAGAAGAATTCATGGAATCACTGAAGTTCGACTTGTTTTCGGATATGGTCTACGTGTTCTCGCCAAAAGGCGACGTTATCGAAATGCCCGACGGTTCTTGCCCGATTGATTTTGCCTACCGCGTCCATAGCGAAATCGGCAATAAGACGATCGGCGCGAAAGTGAACGGCAAAATGGTGCCACTCGATCACGAGTTGCATACCGGTGACATCGTCGAAATCTTGACGTCCAAGCAATCGGTCGGCCCGAGCCGCGATTGGCTCAATATCGCCAAATCGACACAGGCAAAAAACAAGATCAAGCAATTCTTCAAAAAGCAAGTGCGCGAGGACAATGTCCATAAAGGGCGTGACCTCGTCGAAAAAGAGATCAAAGCACAGGAATTCACTCAAAAGAAGTGCTGACAGCAGAGAACATCAAACGCGTCATTGAGAAATATAATTTCGCCAGCGAAGATGATATGTATGCGGCTGTCGGATTCAACGGCATCACCGCCCAGCAAGTCGTCAACCGTTTGGCGGAGCGCCAGCGCAAAAGCGCGAGCAGGAAGAAGCCATCGAAAAATCACCGTGGAAATGAAGTCCAGCCAGCCGAAAAACAGACGGAATCCGGCGTCATCGTACGCGGCATCGACAATATGATGATCCGTTTGTCGAAATGTTGCAACCCGGTGCCGGGTGATGCCATTCTCGGTTTTATTACCAAAGGCCGCGGCGTCTCGGTCCACCGGGCGGATTGCCCGAATATCCAGGCAGATGAATCCGACCGGCTGATTCCGGTCGAGTGGGAAAATGCAGGATCGCCTGAAAACAAATCGTATCAAATCGATATCGAAGTGCAGGCATACGACCGTACCGGCTTGATCAACGAAGTGATGCAACATGGTCAGCGAGACGAAGACGACGATTACCGCCGTCAGCGGACGTGCTGACAAAGACAAGATCGCGACGATCAATTTGTCGATCATGATTCCGCATATCTCCCACCTGAATCGTGTCGTGGAACGCATCAAGCAAATTCCGGACGTTTATTCGGTTACACGCGTGACGAATTAAGGAGGAGCCATGAAAGTCGTATTGCAGCGTTCAAAAAGCGTCCGTCACCGTTGACGGGCAAATTACAGGGCAATCGATTCCGGCTATGTCTTATTGGTCGGCATCACCCATAGCGATACACAAGCGGATGCGGTATACGCCGCCAAGAAAATTGCCGGGCTTCGCTTGTTCGAAGATGAAGACGGCAAGATGAACCGCTCGATCGAGGAAGCGGGGCAGCGTGCTGTCGATTTCAGTTCACCCTGTACGGAGACGTTAAAAGGGCGGCGCCCGAGCTTCGTCGAAGCGGCACGCCCGGAACAAGCGGAACCGTTATGGCTGAAATTCAATGAGGAATTGACAAGCCACGGCCTCCAGGTTGAAACCGGCGTATTCGGCGCGATGATGGACGTCCAGCTCGTCAACGACGGGCCGGTCACCATCATCGTCGATTCGGATGGTGCTAAGAAATAAATGAACGTATAGATGGAAATGTCTCATGCATACCTCAAATGAAATAGCGGAAGAAAAGAATCTCTTTTCTTCCGCTATTTTATTGTAGCCTGAGTTTTACGCTATTTATGATGTAGAACTTTAGATGGGAATGAAGACGGCGACTCCTGCGGGAAAGCGCGAGCTGAAGACCCTGGACTGAGCGTAGTGAGGGAAGCGGCTGAAGCCGTGCCCGTGGAAAGCGTCCGTCGCAATGGACATCTGCCATTATTTCAATGCAAAAAAGCTGTCTGAAAAGATCGGGTTTCATGATCTTTTCAGACAGCCTCTTTATATTTATTCGCTTAATTCAGAATCGAAATAGCTGATAATGCCGTTGTAAAGGCCAAGTGCCGCTTGTTCGCGGAATTGGTCGCTCGAGACGATGCGTTCTTCGTTGAAATTGCTGAGGAAGCCAAGTTCGACGAGCACCGCAGCCTGGCGATTATCCCGCAAGACGAGGTAATTGCCTTTTCTCGCGCCGCGGTCATCGAGCGTTAATTTACCGGCCAATCCTCCGTTGAGGTGCTCGGCCAATTTTTGCTGGTACGGATGCTGATAATACGAAGTGAAGCCTGAAACTGTACTGTCTTCAGTGGCATCGTAATGGATGCTGATGAAGGCGTCGGCTGCCACTTGATGGCTTTCGGCAACACGGTGGCGAAGATCGACGTAAACATCGGATTGTCTTGTCATGACGACTTCCGCCCCTGCAGAGCGCAGGTGGTGGGACAGGATTTCCGCAGTTTTCAAGGTCAGGTCTTTTTCATTCGTTTTCCGGACGCCCACTGTGCCGCCGTCATTGCCTCCGTGGCCCGGATCCAAGACGATCGTCAAGCCGTTCAGTGTGCCGGCTTTTCTTGCGGGTTGCTCTTTTTCGGACTCGGCTGTTTCAATGGCTTTTCCTGTGCGCACGACCCAATCGGCAATATAAGCTTGGCGGCCGTCTTCAAGCGCCACTAAATACCATTGGCCTTCTTTGCCTGCCACCGACAGCTGCATGCCGGCATCAGCCCGCGTGACCACTTCTGAAGATGTGTTCGCTTGTGCGCGGAGATTCGTGCCGTCGGTAAGGACGGTCACTTGTTCATCCGTAGAGCTCGCTTTTTGTGCCGGCTGGTCGGACAATTCGCCGTAGAAGGCATAGACCCATCCGGTTTTGCCGTCTGCAAGTTCAAGCTGGACCCAATTGCCGTCCATGCCTTTTACGTTGAACACTTGGCCTTCTTTAACGGAAGCCTGGATTTCTGCGTTTAAACTCGGTTCGGCACGAACATTCAGTGCGTCGACCGCGATGCGGAATGAAGAAAGTTTTTCAAGAGCTTGAGCAGTTTCTGCCGGTTCTTCGGAAGACGAGTCTTCAGGAGACGCAGCTTTCTCAGTCAAGCTTATGTACTGTGTGGAGACGAAGCCGCGGACATTGCGGAATTGCACTTCTGTCCAGTCACCGTGGCTCGCGATGACTTCCGCTTGTTCGCCGGCATTCATTTTTGACAGCACCGCAGAAGATAGATCTGCCTGCGCGCGGATGTTCAAGCTGTCGACGGACGATACGGCGGTTTGGGCTGATGTGTCTTGTGCTTGTTCTGTATTGACGAGCCAGGAAGCGACCCAGCCTTCTGTATTGCCGTGGCGGATCTCGATCCAATCGCCGCTGCGTGAAACCTGTTGTGCTTTGTCGCCTTGTTTCATCGAGCCGATCACTTCATAGCTCAGACCCGGCCCGGTCCGGATGTTGACCGTCGAGCCAGTCGCGGACACCTCGCCGTTATCTGCATGGGCAGAATTCGAAACGGCTAATGGGATCGTGCCAGATAAGGCTAAAATAAAAACCAGCAAGGTGAGTAATAATCGTCGTTGCATAGCGGCCCTCCTAAATTAAGTTCATCTTCATCATAATATCAAAAAAATCAGGCAATGTATGCAAAAGCTTGACAAGATTTCTTCAGCTGATTAAGATTGATTTATTCTACTTATATAATTTTTGCTGAAGACGGAGAAAGTAATTGCTGGCATCGACTGAAAAGAGAGGGAAAGCCCTGGGCTGAAAGCTTTCCTGCAGAGATCTGCAACGAAAAACACTCTTGAGGTTCTTTACTGAACGGCGCCCTGCGCTTAATAGGCTAAGACGGTTCCGGCCGTTATCCGGACAGAGAGGGCGCAGAAACTTGCGTCAACTAGGGTGGAACCGCGGAAGCTAATTTTTAGCTCTCGTCCCTTGCGCAAGCAAGGGGCGGGGGCTTTTTTGTATGGAAAAGGAGAGATGAAAATGGGCAATATCCAAGCACCGCGCGGCACATATGATGTGCTGCCGCAAGAATCTGCCAAATGGCAGGAAGTCGAACGGACGATCAATGAATTATGCAATCTGTATCAGTACAAGGAAATCCGCACGCCGGTTTTCGAACACACGGAATTGTTCCAGCGCGGCGTCGGCGACACGACCGATATCGTCCAAAAGGAAATGTATACATTCCAGGACCGTGGAGACCGTTCTTTGACATTGCGCCCGGAAGGAACAGCATCCGTCGTGCGTTCATATGTAGAACACAAACTCTTCGGCCAACCTGACCAGCCGGTGAAGCTATATTATACCGGCCCGATGTTCCGCTATGAGCGGCCGCAAGCCGGCCGCATGCGCCAGTTCGTGCAGTTCGGCGTGGAAGCAATCGGCTCGAAAGACCCTGCCATCGACGCGGAAGTCATCGCGCTCGCCATGGACGTCTATAAATCGAGCGGGCTGAAAAGTTTGCGGCTCGTCTTGAATTCACTTGGCGATACCGAAAGCCGCTTGGCGCATAAACAAGCGCTGATTGAACATTTCGCGCCGTCGATTGAAGAATTCTGCGGCGATTGCCAAAATCGCCTGGACAAGAACCCGCTGCGCATTCTCGATTGCAAAGTGGACCGCGAACATCCCTTGATGGCGACGGCTCCTTCTCTTGCAGATTATTTGAACGAAGAGTCGGCTGCTTATTTCACGCAGGTTAAGGACTATTTGGACGAACTCGGCATCAGCTATGTCGTCGATCCGAACCTGGTAAGAGGGCTTGATTATTACAACCACACCGCTTTTGAAATCATGAGCGAGGCAGAAGGCTTCGGGGCAATTACGACGCTTGCAGGCGGCGGCCGCTATAACGGGCTAGTCGAAGACCTCGGCGGCCCGGAATCCCCGGGGATCGGCTTTGCGATGAGCATCGAACGCTTATTGCTCGCACTGGAAATGGAAAAAGTGGAAATCGGGCAAGACCAATCGCTTGATGCATACGTCATCGCAATGGATGCGGCATCGAAAAAGAAAGCCGTATCTATTGTCCGCGACTTGCGCGCAAATGGCATCTCGGCGGATATGGATTTCACTGACCGCAAGATGAAAGCACAGATGAAGTCTGCCGACCGCAAAAAGGCGCGTTTTGTCATCGTCATCGGTGAATCGGAGCTCGAAAGCGGTAAAGCGGCTGTCAAAGAAATGGCGACGCGTGACCAGCAAGAAGTGCCATTCGGTGAATTGGCTGAAAACATCCAGAAAAAGAAATCATTGGAGGAATAAATATGTCGAGAACACATTATTGTGGAGAAGTGAACGAAACGGCAATCGGCCAGCGCGTATCATTGAAAGGGTGGGTCCGCAAACGCCGCGACCTCGGCGGATTGATCTTCGTCGATGTCCGCGACCGTTCAGGGATCGTCCAAGTGGTCTTCAACCCGGAAATTTCGGAAACTGCGTCAAAAATCGGGGAATCATTGCGCAATGAATTTGTTGTCCATATTGATGGGCTTGTCGTTGAACGGGCAGAAGGCCAAGTGAACGCCGCGATGAAAACCGGCAAAATCGAAGTGCAAGTGGACAATGTAGAAATCATCAATGCCGCGAAAAACCCGCCGTTTGCGATCGAAGACCAAACGGATGTCAGCGAAGACCTGCGCTTGAAATACCGTTATTTGGACTTGCGCCGTCCCGCGATGTTCGAAACCTTGAAAATGCGTTCGGACGTTACGAAAACGATCCGCAATTTCCTCGACAGTGAAGGGTTCTTGGATGTGGAAACACCGATTTTGACGAAATCCACTCCGGAAGGCGCGCGTGATTATTTGGTGCCAAGCCGCGTCCATGACGGCGAATTCTACGCCTTGCCGCAATCACCGCAATTGTTCAAGCAAATGCTGATGGTTTCAGGAGTAGATAAATATTACCAAATCGCACGTTGTTTCCGCGATGAAGATTTGCGCGCTGACCGCCAGCCGGAATTTACGCAAATCGATATGGAAATGAGCTTCCAGACAATGGAAGACATCATTGAATTGAACGAACGCTTGATGATACAAGTCATGAAGGATGTCAAAGGCATCGACATCGATGCAGGATTCGAGCGCATGAGCTACCGTGATGCCATGGAACGTTTCGGTTCCGACAAACCGGATGTCCGCTTCGGCATGGAATTGACCGATGTATCGGAACTGGTGAAAGGCTCCGCGTTTAAAGTCTTTACAGGTGCCGTGGAATCTGGCGGACAAGTCAAATTGATCAACGCCAAAGCACAAGCCGCCAATTATTCACGTAAAGACATCGATGCCCTTGGCGAATTCGCTGCCCGTTACGGAGCGAAAGGCTTGGCGTGGCTGAAAGTGGAAGAAGGCGGCGTCAAAGGGCCGATCGCTAAATTCTTCGAAGGCGAGACGGCTGACAATTTGATTGCAGCAGCAGAAGCTGAAGCAGGCGATTTGCTGTTGTTTGTCGCTGACTCCAAAACGGTCGTTGCGGACGCGCTAGGCGCCTTGCGCATGAAGCTCGGCAAAGACTTGGACTTGATCGACCAATCGATCTTCAAATTCCTGTGGATCACCGACTGGCCGCTGCTTGAATACGACGACAAAGACGGCCGCTACTACGCGGCGCACCATCCGTTCACGATGCCGTTCGAAGAAGACCTCGACAAGTTGTCGACGGAACCGCAAAACGTCCGTGCGCAAGCATATGACCTAGTATTGAATGGCTATGAACTGGGCGGGGGATCGGCGCGGATTTACAAACGTGACATCCAGGAGAAAATGTTCGAAGTGCTTGGTTTCTCGAAAGAAGAAGCGACAGAGCAATTCGGCTTCTTGCTCGAAGCATTTGAATACGGAACGCCACCACACGGCGGCATTGCATTCGGCCTTGACCGTTTGGTGATGCTATTGGCAGGGCGCACCAACCTGCGCGACACGATCGCATTTCCGAAGACCGCTTCTGCAAGCGATATGCTGACGGAAGCGCCGAGTGCAGTATCATCGGCCCAATTGGAAGAATTAAACCTATCGGTAACTATTCAGAATAGTGAAAAAGATTCAGAGTAAAAGGCTTGTACATCTTTTTCGGGTATGCTACTATACTTGTAGAGAGAATCCTGATGTGTACGTTTTTAGCAATTCGATTTTGACCCAACATTTTGTCGTCGGGAGACCTACATATCGCCATGGCTAACATGCCTTAACGGGAAGTTATAAGTGGTGATGCGGTCACCCACCTGCTATAAGCGGGTTCAAACGATGCGCAACACAAAGGACGGCACGATCGGGATTCTTCTTACATAAGCAATCCAAATCCCTCCGGCATTTGCCGGAGGGATTTTCAATGTGTATAATCCCTAGTATCCCTATTTAATATCGAATCGGAAAGGCAGTGTGAATATGTTACATCAATTCTCAAGAAATGAACTCGCCATCGGCAAAGAAGGGATGGACCTGGTGAAAGGCTCGACGGTCGCCATTCTCGGCGTCGGCGGGGTCGGATCGTTTGCAGCCGAAGCTTGCGCAAGAAGCGGCGTCGGAAAAATCATCCTCGTCGATAAAGACGATGTCGACATCACCAACATCAACCGCCAATTGGTGGCGAATCTTTCCACGGTTGGCCAGTCCAAAGTTGAGGTCATGAAAAAGCGCATTCTGGATGTCAACGCGGACTGTGAAGTGGTAACGCTTCATATGTTCTATACAGAAGAGACCTATGAAGAATTTTTCAGCCACAAACCCGACTATGTTATCGATGCTTCGGATACGCTGATCTATAAAGTGCACCTGATCAAAGAATGCTACAGCCGCCGCATTCCGATCATCTCGAGCATGGGCGCCGCCAACAAGACGGACCCGACGCGCTTTAAAATTGCGGACATCTCGAAGACCCATACCGATCCGTTGGCCAAAATGATTCGCAAGAAACTCAAGCAAGCGGGCATCCGCAAAGGCGTACCGGTCATCTTCTCTGACGAAAGCCCGATTGTGGTGCGTGAAGATGTCGTCGAAACCGTTGGCAAAAAAGACGCAGCGATCCGCAAAGCGCAGATGCCGCCATCTTCCAACGCGTTCACCCCATCGACTGTCGGCTTGATCGCCGCGAGCTGGGTCGTCAACCAAATCACCAAATCAATCCATATCCAGCGCGTCAATCAATAGACAATAGAAAAAAGGCCGGAGAATGATCACATTCTCCGGCCTTTTTTGTGCATTATTTTTTGCGGAAGCCTTTCAGTTTTTCGTAGATGCCGGCGAATTTCTTTTCTTCTCCGGCGACGACGGGCTTGTAGAATTCCGCTTTTTTCAATTCTTTCGGCAGGTAGTCCTGGTCGGCCCAGCCGCCGAACGAGCCGATCGGCGTATCATGGGGATATTTATAGCCGCGATGACCGAGTTCGGCGCTGCCCGCGTAATGGGTATCGCGCAGGTGCGGCGGGATGTCCCCGACCTGGCCTTTATTGATGGCGGCGGTGGCTGCATCGATGGCGCGGTAAGCAGAGTTGGATTTTTCCGATAGGCACATCTCCGCGACCGCTTGGGCGAGCGGGATGCGCGCTTCCGGTAACCCGAGCCGGTCCGCTGCCTGGCAAGCCGCGAGCACATGGCCGCCGACCGCCGGATTGGCAAGTCCGATGTCTTCGTAAGCCATGACGAGCAGGCGTCTCGTCACAGCGGTCAAGTCGCCGTTTTCAAGCAAATGGGCGAGGTAATACATCGCCGCATTGACGTCGCTTCCGCGTACGGATTTCTGCAAAGCCGATAACAGGTTGAAGAAGTGGGAACCTTTTTTGTCACCGAATACGCCGACGCGTTTGATCATCTGCTCGATGATTCCGTCATCGACGAGGTATTCGCCGTCTTCTTCATCTGACGCGATGACGATCGATTCGAGCATCGTCAAAGCTTTTCTCGCGTCACCGTTCGTCCCTTCGGCGATGCGGGTGACTTGTTCTTTGGAAATCCGAATTTTTTCGCGGCCGAGCCCGCGCTTTTCATCCGCCAATGCGCTGTTCAATAGCTCGACAATATCGTCTTGTGTCAGCCGCTTAAGCTGCTTGATTTCGCCGCAGCGTGAGCGGATTGCTGGATTGACGTCGTGGAACGGATTTTCGGTCGTCGCGCCGATCAGCACGATCGAGCCGGATTCGACATGAGGCAACAGCGCGTCTTGCTGCAATTTATTGAAGCGGTGGATCTCATCCAAAAACAGCAACACCTTGCCGGTCATGCGCGCCTCTTGAACGACCGATTCGACATCTTTCTTGCCGGACGTGGTCGCGTTCAGCGCGATGAACGGCAGGTCGGACGTGCCGGCGATGGCGTGGGCGATAGAAGTCTTGCCGATGCCGGGGTCGCCATATAAGAGCATGGACGGCACGTGGCCGCTTTTGATCATTTTATACAATGCAGTAGAGGGGCCGATGACGTCTTTTTGGCCGACGACTTCGTCAATCGTCCGCGGACGCATACGGAACGCGAGTGGTTCATTTTGCACGAGGAAAACTCCTTCCGTCTATTCATTCCATCAGTATAGCGAATCGGGCGCCGAAAGTCATTGAAAGCCTATGTACAGTAAGATATGCTATACTTATTTGAAGAATTGACGATTAGGTTCCAGAGGAGTAGTTTTAGATGAAAATATCAACGAAAGGCCGTTACGGCTTAACAATTATGATCGCATTAGGAAAACAATATGGGGCAGGCCCGGTGCCGCTGCGCAAGATTGCCGCGGACAATGAGTTGTCGGAAGCCTATCTCGAACAGCTCGTGGCACCGCTGCGCAATTCGGGGCTCGTGAAAAGCGTACGCGGCGCATACGGTGGCTATATGCTGACGCGCCATCCGAAAGAGATTTCAGCTGGAGACGTCATCCGTGTGCTCGAGGGGCCGATCCAGCCGGTCGAAGGCATCGAAGACGAAAAGCAGCCCCAGCGTGAACTGTGGGGACGCATACGCGATGCCGTGAAGAACGTCTTGGACACGACGACGATCGAGGATTTGGCACAGACAGAAGAAGGCGACACCGAACATTATATGTTCTATATATAAGGAGTTAATGAATTATGAAACAGATCTATTTGGACCATGCGGCGACTTCGCCGATGCATCCGGAAGCAGCTTCGGTGTTCGCCCAAGCCTTAAGTGAGCATTACGGCAACCCTTCAAGTATCCATCAGACCGGCCGCGATGCGCGGCGCATTTTGGACGAAGCACGGCGTACGCTCGCCACAAGCATTCAGGCAGACGATACCGAGATCATCTTCACATCCGGCGGCACAGAGGCGGATAATTTGGCGATCTTCGGAACAGCAAGCGCCAAGGAAGGCCGCCATATCATCACCACGCAAGCCGAGCATCACGCGGTTCTTCACGCTTGTGAGGAATTGGCGAAACAGGGCTATGATGTGACGTATTTGCCGGTGGATGAAACGGGCCGCGTCAAGCCGGAAGACGTGAAACAAGCGCTCCGGAATGATACGATTCTCGTGACGGTCATGCTCGCCAATAATGAAATCGGCACGATCCAGCCGATTGCCGAAATCGGGGAGCTATTGAAAGGGACGAATGTCACTTTCCATACCGATGCGGTTCAGGCGTATGGCCTGTTGCCAATCGATGTGGATGAGTTGAACGTCGACTTGCTTTCGGTCTCTGCCCATAAAGTGAATGGCCCGAAAGGCATCGGATTTTTATACCAACGCAAAAACACGGCACTTAAGCCCTTGATGTACGGTGGCGAACAGGAACGTAAACGCCGCGCTGGAACGGAAAACGTGCCGGCCATCCAAGCATTCGCAAGCGCAGTGAAAATCGCGCAGGAAACAATGGAAGATAAACGGCAAGCGTTTAACGGATTCAAGGAGATTTTCGGGCCGAATTCAAGGAGAACGGCATCGATTTTAAAGAGAACGGCATCGATCAATTGCCGCATATTTTCAATGTCTCCTTGAACGGCATCGACATCGAATCGTTTTTGGTCAATTTGGACCTGTCCGGCATTTCCGCATCGAGCGGTTCGGCATGCACGGCCGGTTCGATCGACCCGTCACACGTCCTCGTTGCGATGTACGGGCAAAACGCCGCAGAACTGCGCAATTCGATCCGCTTCAGTTTCGGCATCGGCCTGACCGCCACGGATATTACACAAGCAGCCGAAAAACGGCTCAAATCACGAAGCGCCTGGCGCAAAATAGAAAAGGTGAATAAAATGGAAACAAAAGCTCCACAAGATACACGCGTAGTCGTCGGCATGTCCGGAGGGGTTGACTCTTCGGTTGCCGCTTATTTATTGAAGCAGCAAGGCTATGACGTCATCGGCATCTTCATGAAAACTGGGACGATACCGACGAAAACGGCGTCTGTACCGCGACGGAAGATTATGAAGACGTCATCCGCGTCTGCAACCAGATCGGCATCCCGTATTATGCGGTCAATTTTGAAAAGCAGTATTGGGATAAAGTGTTCACGTATTTCCTCGAGGAATACAAAGCAGGACGCACGCCGAATCCGGATGTCATGTGCAATAAGGAAATCAAATTCAAGGCATTTCTTGAACATGCTTTAAGCCTCGGTGCGGATTATCTGGCTACGGGCCATTATGCACGCGTCGAAACCGACGAAAACGGCGTCACGCACATGTTGCGCGGCGTTGACAATAATAAAGACCAAACGTATTTCTTGAATCAGCTGAACCAAGAACAATTGTCGAAAGTCATGTTCCCGCTTGGTGCGATCGAGAAGAAGGAAGTACGTGAAATCGCCCCTTGAAGCAGGACTTGCGACAGCGACGAAAAAGATTCAACGGGCATTTGCTTTATTGGCGAACGCAATTTCAAGGAGTTCCTCAGCCAATATCTCCCAGCTCAACCAGGTTCTATGGAAACCTTGGAAGGCGTCAAAAAAGGATCCCATGACGGTTTGATGTATTACACGATCGGCCAACGCCAAGGCCTCGGCATCGGCGGAGCAGGCGACCCGTGGTTCGTCATCGGGAAAGACCTGGAGAAAAATGTCTTGTATGTTGGGCAGAACATCCACCACGATGCACTGTTTTCCGATAGCTTGACGGCGGTCAACTTGAGCTTCACGACGGGCGATGCACCGTCCGCGAGTTTCCAGTGCACAGCGAAATTCCGCTACCGCCAGCAGGACGTCGGCGTCACGGTCGACATGAAAAACGGCGAAGCAGTCGTTACATTCGATGAGCCGGTCCGTGCGATTACACCGGGCCAAGCAGTCGTTTTTTACGACGGTGACGAATGCCTCGGAGGCGGCACGATCGACCGTGTCTTCAAAAACGGTTCACAGCTGGACTATGTAGGATAATGGGGGAATCGGCGATGAATTATAACGAAATCGGCATCAAAGCCTTGCAAGAAGGCAGGGCGGAAGATGCTATCCAGGCGTTCACGAACGCCATCGAACAACAGCCGGAAGACGCGCTTGGCTATATCAACTTCGGGCATGTATTGGCGTCGATGAACGAAACCGAGCGCGCTGAACGCTTTTTCCAGAAAGCCTTGACGCTCGATGAAACGTCTGCGACTGCTTATTACGGATTGGCGAATCTCTATTACAACGCGGAACGCTACGAAGAAGCGTTGAAGCTATATGAAAAAGCGATCCAAAATGGCATCGAAGGATCGGATGCCCATTATATGGTCGGCAAATGCTTCGAACGCATCGACCAGCCGAAGCTCGCTTTGCCTTATTTGCAGCGGGCTGTCGAATTGGATCCAAATGACCTGCAAGCGCGTCTCAGCTACGGCATCGCATTGGCATCGCTTGAGTTGTTTGACATGGCGGAAGAACAATTTGTTTATGCGCTTGAAATCGATGTGGATAACTCAGACGTCCATTACAACTTGGGCGTATTGTATGCCGTATCGAGCGACCGTACCGAAGATGCCATGTACCATTTGCAGCGTGCGTACACATTGGATGATAAAAATGAAATGGCGCGCTATGCCTACGATATGATTAACGAACGATTGAATTGAACAAATGAAAGAGAGGAGACGGCCGCATGTCCGGACAGATTGATTTATTCCAAAAAGAAAGTGAATTTGTGCTGGGGCGTCCGGTCGTCTCGATTTTTCACAATCCCCAAAACCTCTTCTCCATCATCAAAGTGAAAATCCAGCAAACCAACACCCCGTACACCGAAAAGGAAATCATCGTCTCCGGTTATTTCCCGAAGCTGTCGCTTGAAGAACAATACAAGTTCACGGGCAGCGTCAAGAACCACCCGAAATACGGCGTGCAGTTCCAGGCTGAAACCTTCAAGAAAGAAGTGCCGGAAACAGAACAAGGCGTCGTCCATTATTTATCGAGCGATTTGTTCAACGGCATCGGGCGTAAAACCGCCGAGACGATCGTCAAGAAACTCGGCAGCGATGCCATCAAGAAAATCCTGGAAGACCCCGATGCGCTGGATGGCGTCCCGCGCCTGTCGGATGATAAAAAAGACACGATCCGCTCGACATTGCAGATGAACTTAGGCCTTGAACGCGTGATGATCCAATTGAACGATTGGGGATTCGGACCGCAAATCGGCATGAGGATCTACCAGGCTTACCGCGAGGAAACAATTGATATCCTGACGAAAAATCCATTCCAGCTCATCGAGGAAATCGAAGGCATCGGGTTCCACCGGGCGGACGAGCTCGGGGCGAAACTCGGCATCACCGGCAGCCATCCCGACCGCATCAAAGCGGCAATCCTGCATGTATTGAACCAGGCGTCGTTGTCAGAAGGGCATGTCTTTGTCGATGCGAAGAATTTGATTCCGCTCGTCAAGCAAATGCTCGAAGCGAGCCAACGCGAAGACATTCCGGTCGATTCGATTTCCCAGGCAGCGATTGAATTGAACGAAGAAGGCAAAGTGGCGGGGGAAGAAACCCGCCTTTATTTGCCGTCGCTGTATTATTCGGAAGTCGGCATCGCGACGAAGCTGGAAACCTTGATTGCTGAGCAAGAGACACGCGATGGGTTCCCATCATCCGAAATCCGCAAAGCGCTCGGCGAAGCCGAAGAGCGGCTCGGCGTGAATTATGCAGAGACGCAAATCGACGCCATCGAGAAAAGCTTGAATTCGAGTGTCATGATCCTCACCGGCGGCCCGGGAACCGGCAAGACGACAGTCGTCCGGGGATTGGTCGAAGTATATGCAGAACTGCACGGCCTGTCGCTTGACCCGAAAGACTACGCCAAGAAAAAAGAACCGTTCCCGATCATTTTGGCAGCTCCTACAGGACGCGCAGCAAAACGCCTCAGCGAGTCGACTGATTTGCCGGCGATGACGATTCACCGGCTGCTCGGCTTTAACGGGCAGGAACGGGAAGAGGAAACTGAAAAAGACATCGAAGGCAAATTGATCATCATCGATGAAATGTCGATGGTCGATACTTGGCTTGCCCATCAATTATTAAAAGCGGTCCCTGTCGACGCCCAGCTGATCTTTGTCGGCGACCAGGACCAATTGCCGCCGGTCGGCCCCGGGCAAGTGCTGCGGGACATGCTGGCATCCGGCCGCATTCCGACGGTTGAGCTGACGGAAATCTACCGCCAAAGCTCAGGCTCATCGATCATCGAACTCGCACACCAGATGAAAGCCGGGAAGCTTCCCGACAATATTGAGGCGAAGACGTCCGACCGTTCGTTCATCCGAGCAGGCGCGGACCAGATTCCGATGGTGGTCGAAAAGTAGTCAAGAGCGCATTGTCAAAAGGCCATACGATCAAAGACATCCAAGTGCTTGCGCCGATGTATAAAGGGCCAGCCGGGATCGATGCGCTTAACCAGATGATCCAGCAGATGGTCAACCCGAACGATGACGGTTCTCGAAAAGAGCTGGTGTTCGGCGATATTACTTACCGCATCAATGACAAAGTGCTGCAACTGGTCAATCAGCCTGAGAGCAATGTTTTCAACGGCGATATGGGCGAAGTGGTCGCCATCATGAAAGCGAAAGAGACGGTGGAAAAGCAGGACCTGCTCGTCGTGTCGTTTGATGGCATCGAAGTGACCTACCAGCGCAGCGATTTGAACCAGTTGACGCTCGCCTATTGCTGTTCGATCCATAAAGCGCAAGGCTCGGAATTTCCGACGGTCATCATGCCGGTCGTCCGCGGCTATATGAAAATGCTGCGGCGCAACCTGCTCTACACAGGCATCACGAGAAGCCGGGATTTTCTCATCCTGTGCGGCGACCCGGGCGTGTTCCGCTACGGTGTCGAGCGCACCGATGATTCGAGCCGCCTGACGACATTGGCGGACCGATTGGGCACGGCGGCTGTTCCAGATCAAGGCGCAGCCTCGGATGCGCTAGAAGCATCAGCCGAAAAACCGGAGCCAGAAGCAGAAGCTGCAGGGCCGAAAAGCCTGACGCAGCAAAACGCCCACCGCATCCATCCGATGATCGGCATGGAAGGCATCACGCCGCGCGACTTCCAAGAAGCGTGAGCGTGCTTGACAAGGCCCGCTTGGTTTTCTATAATTCAATTTATATCAGATACACAACACCTAGACGGAGACAGTAAAGAGATTCCGGCTGCTTAGAAAAAGGCTCCCCTTGGCTGAAAGGGCCTTCTGCCGCATCTTTTGAACGCTACTCCCGAGTGCAGCTAATCACTGCCGTCCCGCCGCGTTAAGGCGCTTGAGAGACACAGGATATTTTTTCCTGTGTAACCAGGGTGGTACCGCGAATCGAGCCTTCGTCCCTTTTTATTAGGGGATGAAGGCTTTTTATTATGCAGAAGGAGGAATTTTGATGAAGAATTTGAAAGCTGAAGAAATCAGAAAGCTCTATCTCGACTTTTTTAAAGAAAAAGACCACGACGTGGAACCGAGCGCGCCGCTTGTGCCGTTTGAAGATCCGTCGCTATTGTGGATCAACAGCGGAGTCGCAACCTTGAAGAAATATTTTGACGGGCGCGTCATCCCGGAAAATCCGCGCATCGTCAACGCGCAGAAATCGATCCGCACGAACGATATCGAAAACGTCGGCAAAACAGCACGCCACCATACATTCTTCGAAATGCTCGGAAACTTCTCCATCGGTGAATACTTCAAGAAAGAAGCGATCCATTGGGCGTGGGAATTCCTGACGGACGATAAATGGATCGGATTTGATGCCGATAAGTTGTCGGTGACGATCCACCCGGAAGATGAGGAAGCTTATGCCATCTGGCTCAACGAAGTCGGCGTGCCGGCTGAACGCATCATCCGCCTGGAAGGGAACTTCTGGGATATCGGGGAAGGCCCGAGCGGACCGAACTCCGAGATCTTCTATGACCGCGGCGAGAGCTACGGCAATGACCCGGAAGACCCTGAATTGTATCCGGGCGGCGAGAATGAGCGCTACCTGGAAATCTGGAACTTGGTGTTCTCCCAGTTCAACCATAATGCGGACCATACGTACACGCCGCTTCCGAAACAAAACATCGATACGGGAATGGGCTTGGAACGGATGGCGTCGGTTGTGCAAGACGTGCCAACCAACTACGATACGGACCTATTCGTGCCGATCATCGAGAAGACAGCGGAAATTTCCGGCAAATCCTACGGCGAAAGCCAGGAACAGGACATGGCATTTAAAGTCATCGCCGACCATGTACGTACCGTCGCATTTGCCATCGGAGACGGCGCGTTGCCATCAAATGAAGGACGCGGCTATGTGCTGCGCCGCCTATTGCGCCGTGCAGTCCGCTATTCGAAGAAATTGGGCATCGAAAAACCGTTCATGTACCAGCTAGTTCCGGTTGTCGGTGAGATCATGCAGAGCTTCTATCCAGAAGTCAAAGACAAGGAAGATTTCATTGTCCGCGTCATGAAACTCGAAGAAGAACGTTTCCTCGAAACCTTGCATGACGGCTTGGAAATCTTGTCCACGGTTGCCGAAAAGCAAAAACAGGCGGGCCATAGTGAAATCCCTGGTGAAGATGTGTTCCGTTTGTATGATACGTACGGCTTCCCAGTGGAGTTGACGGAAGAATATGCAGAAGATGTAGAAATGACCGTCGACCATGCAGGATTTGAGCGTGCGATGAATGAACAGCGTGAACGTGCAAGAAACGCACGCCAAAACGTCAATTCCATGCAGACACAATCCGAAGTGCTCGGCAATATTAAAGAAGAAAGCGAATTTATCGGCTACTCGCACACAGTCGCGGACGCTGAAATCGTCGCTATCGTCAAAGATGGGGAATTGGTCGACAGCGCACAAGAAGGCGAAGAAGTGCAGCTCGTGCTGGACCGCACGCCATTCTATGCGGAAAGCGGCGGACAGATTGCCGATAAAGGAACTTTGTCGAATGATTTAGTGTCAGCTTCAGTACTCGATGTGAAAAAAGCGCCAAACGGCCAGAACTTGCATAATGTGCGAGTTGATTCCGGCGAATTGACAAAAACGGCCGTCAAAGCGAAAGTCGATGCATCCGAGCGCCGCCATACAATCAAGAACCATACGGCGACCCACCTCTTGCACCAGGCGTTGAAAGATGTGCTCGGCACGCATGTCAACCAGGCAGGATCATATGTCGGCCCGGACCGGTTGCGTTTTGACTTCTCTCATTTCGGCCAAGTGACGAAAGAGGAACTGGCGACGATCGAGCAGGCAGTCAATGAAAAGATCTGGGAAGGCATCGAAGTCGAATCCGGCTACCATAACTTGCAGGAAGCCAAAGACATGGGCGCGATGGCCTTGTTCGGCGAAAAATATGGTGATGTCGTCCGCGTCGTCGCCATCAACGATTACTCGCTCGAATTATGCGGCGGGATCCACGTGGCGAATACGTCCGAAATCGGCGTCTTCAAAATTGTCTCGGAAGGCGGCATCGGTGCTGGCGTCCGCCGCATCGAAGCATTGACCGGAAAAGGCGCTTATGTGAACATGAAGCAAAGCGAGAAAACTTTGGATGAGGCAGCTTCTTTATTGAAAGCCAACCCGCGCGACCTCGTGCAAAAAGTCGAATCCACACAAGCCGATATCAAATCATTGCAGCGAGAAAACGAATCGCTGCTGCAGAAAATCGCCAATGCACAGTCCGGTGAATTGCTGGAGTCGGCAAGAAAAGTCGGAGATGTGACAGTATTGTCCGCAAAAGTTCAAGCAAAAGACAATAATCAGCTGCGCCAGATGGTCGATGACCTGAAAGCGAAATTCGAGCAAGCGGTCATCGTTCTCGGCGCGAGCGACGGTGACAAGGTCATGCTCGCAGCGGGCGTGTCGAAAAACATCGCCGGCAAGGATTACCACGCCGGCAATATCGTCAAAGCGGTCGCTGAACAATGCGGCGGCAAAGGCGGCGGGCGTCCGGACATGGCGATGGCCGGGGCGAAAAATCCGGAGCAATTGGATGCAGCGCTCGAATCGGTCTACACTTTAGTCAAATAGGTTTAACAAATCTGCGCTTTCAGTTATAATGGGATTCAGCAAGAGGAACGAATTGCCAATACACATTCCGGAAGTGAGGTGCTTGTCGTGAGCTCATTTGATCGCACGATGAAATTCGATTCATCCGATGAATCGATGGAGCAGGACGTAAAGCAGGTCATGCTGCAAGTTCATGCTGCTCTAGAGGAAAAAGGCTACAACCCGATCAATCAGATCGTCGGGTATCTACTTTCAGGTGATCCGGCTTATATCCCTCGCCATCAGGATGCCCGGAACATGATCCGGAAACTGGAGCGGGATGAAATTTTGGAAGAACTGGTGAAGTTCTATATCAAAAAGAATAACGAGGAATAATTATGCGAACAATGGGATTGGATGTCGGCTCCAAAACGATCGGAGTGGCGATCAGCGATGCACTGGGCTGGACGGCACAAGGCATCGAAACCGTCAAAATCGACGAGGCGAACGGCCAGTTCGGGCTTGAGCGCCTTGGCGAATTGATCAAGGAATACAAAGTAACGGAAGCGGTCGTGGGCTATCCGAAGAACATGAACAACTCAATCGGGCCACGGGCGGAAGCTTCCGAAAAATTTGCAGCATTGCTAAAAGAAGGATATGATATACCGGTAGTGCTTTGGGATGAAAGGCTGACGACGATGGCAGCAGAGAAAATGCTGATTTCTGCCGATGTCAGCCGGAAAAACCGCAAAAAAGTAATCGACAAGATGGCCGCAGTGATGATTTTACAAGGCTATCTTGATTCAAAAAAATGATGAGGTGACACAAATGGAACATGGTCAAGAGCATATTACAGTAGTGGACGAGCACGGGAACGAGCAATTATTCGAAGTGTTGTTCACATTTGAATCGGAAGATTTCGGAAAATCATACGTTTTGTACTTCCCAGTAGGGGCAGATGAGGACGAAGAAGGCGAGATTGAAATCCACGCATCTTCTTTCACTGAAAACCTGGATGCTGACGAGAAAGTTTCCGGCGGCGAACTTCGCCCGGTAGAAACCGAAGAGGAATGGGACATGATCGAAGAAATGCTCAATACTTTCCTTGAGGATGAAGAAGAAAACGAAGAGCAATAACCATAAGGGGGACGGAATTGAACCTTGATTCCGTCCCTTTCGTTTGAATCGTCTTCTGTTTTGGAGAGATGAATAGCTGAGGGGGAACACCCGTGGAAAAGCAGTCAAAAAAAGATGTCATGTTCGACAGGATGAAGGAAAAAAAAGAAGTGAGAGTCGTGCGGCGCATCGTGCTGATCGTAGCGCTTGTCCTTCTTGTGGTCGTCGCGGTGGCCGGTTGGCAAACTTATAGCTATGTCACCGACGCACTGGAACCTGTCGATCCGGATTCCGAGGAAGTCATCGATGTCGAAGTGCCGATCGGTTCCAACCTGGACAGCATTGCCGCTTTGCTTGAAGACAATGGCGTCATTAAAGATGCCAGAATCTACAAGTATTACGTCAAGTTCAAAAATGAATCGGAATTTCAGGCAGGCAATTACGGCTTGACTCAATCGATGACATTGGACGAAATTACGGAAAGTTTAAAAAGTGGGAAAGTTTACCACGAACCTTTATATACAATCAACGTTCCTGAAGGCTTGACCTTGGAAGAGATTGCCGAGCGCGTGATTGCGGAAAATACGGAATACACGGCCGAGCAATTTATGGAACAAGTGCAGGATGAAGCTTATATCGACGAATTGATGGTCAAATACCCTGATTTGCTGACAGAGGAAATCAAAGGAGAGAACGTCAAATTTGCGCTCGAAGGCTATCTGTTCCCTGCCACTTATCCGATCTATGAGGAAAATCCTTCACTTACCGTGTTGATTGAGCAAATGCTCGATGCCACGAAAGCGAATATCGAACCGTACCAAAGCGTTTTGCAGGAAGAGGAAAAGTCGCCTCATTGGCTATTGACTTTCGCTTCGCTACTAGAGGAAGAAGCGACTGCGAAATCAGATCGCCAAACCATCGCAAGCGTGTTCTACAACCGCATGGATGAAGACATGCCGCTGCAGACAGACCCGACCGTCATTTACGCGATGGGCGAGCATAAGGACCGCCTGTTCAACTCGGATTACGAGTTCGAAGATCCTTACAGCACCTATACGAATAAAGGCTTGCCGCCTGGGCCGATCGCCGCTGCTGGCGCATCATCCATCGAAGCGGTGCTCGACCCGAACCAAACGGATTATCTGTACTTCCTGGCTGACTCAGAAGGCAATAACTATTTCTCGACCAGCTACGAACAGCATCTAGAATACCGCGATGAACATATCGGAAATTGATCTAAGAAGGAAGGGAGCGTCCGTTTCCCTTCTTCTTTTCTGTTCAAATGAGGCAAAGAGCACGAAAGGAGCGGACATCCACAATGCCTGAATCAACAATAGAAGCATTATTCAAAACGATGCGCTCCTATGCGGTAGAGAATCATGTGCCGATCATGGAAGAGCAGAGTATGGAGGAGCTGCTGGAATTATTGCAGCGTCAAAAGCCGATGCGCTTGCTTGAACTCGGAACGGCAATCGGCTATTCGGCGCTCCGGATGGCCGATGCCTTGCCTGATGTCAGCATCGACACGATTGAACGGGACGAAGACCGCCACAGCAAGGCGCTTGGGTTCATCCGGGAATCGGGAATGGAAGGCCGGGTGCAGGCTATCTGTGCCGATGCGCTCGAACTGGACATTGCCGAATTAACCGCTTCTTACGATGCCATGTTCATCGATGCAGCCAAAGGGCAATATGAGCGTTTCTTCAATAAATACGAAACTTTACTATCCCCAGGGGGCATCATTTATTGCGATAATATGTCGATGCACGGCATGGCAGAACAGCCGATTAAACAAGTGCCGAGACGCAAACGCACGATGATCCGCAATATCCGCTCGTTCCGTGAAACAATGGATGGGCATCCCGGCTTCGACTGTGAGCTTTTGCCGGTCGGCGACGGGCTTCTCGTCTGCAGAAAAAAATGAAAATCGAAACACAAGGAGTTAACGTATATGTCTAAAAACAGACCGGTCGTCATCGGCATCGCTGGCGGTTCAGGATCAGGCAAGACCAGTGTCACCAATTCCATCTATGAAGTGTTCAAAGAGCATTCCGTGGTGGTCATCGAGCAGGATTACTACTATAAAGACCAAAGCCACCTCGAGTTTGAAGAGCGCCTCGAGACCAACTATGATCATCCGCTCGCTTTCGATACGGATCTATTGATCAAGCATGTCAACGAATTGCTTGAACGGCGTGCGATCGAAAAGCCGATCTATAATTACGCATTGCATACACGTGCAGAAGAAAGCATAGTGATCGACCCGAAAGACGTCATCATCCTTGAAGGCATTCTGGTCCTAGAAGACGAGCGCCTGCGTGAGCTGATGGACATCAAGCTATTTGTCGATACCGATGCAGACCTCCGCATCATACGGCGCTTGATGCGCGACATCAATGAGCGCGGCCGCACGATCGACTCGGTCATCGAACAATATTTGACGGTGGTCCGCCCGATGCATAATCAATTTATCGAACCGACCAAGCGCTATGCAGACGTCATCATCCCGGAAGGCGGCCAAAACGAAGTCGCAATTGATCTAATGGTTACAAAAATTAAAACAATTCTTGAATAGATTGGTAATTTATAATAGAATGATACGAGACTGACGGGTGTTAGCGCATCCATAGTCAGCAGTTGAAGGAGTGGGAAGAGTATGGCAAACGATAAACAATTTCCGATGACAGCTGCCGGAAAGCAGAAGTTGGAAGATGAACTGGATTATTTGAAAACGGTCAAACGCAAAGAAGTGGTGGAACGCATTAAAGTCGCAAGAAGCTTCGGGGACTTGTCCGAGAACTCCGAATATGATTCCGCCAAGGAAGACCAAGCCTTTGTCGAAGGGCGTATTTCTACATTGGAATCCATGATCCGCAATGCGGTAATTATAAATGAAGAGGAAGCCGGCAACGATGTCGTGCGCCTCGGGAAAACAGTTACGTTTATGGAAATTCCAGACGGCGAAGAAGAAGCCTACACAATCGTCGGTTCTGCAGAAGCAGACCCGTTGGAAGGGCGTATTTCAAACGACTCGCCGATTGCCAAAAGCATGCTTGGCCGCACTGTCGGAGACCGTGTGAAAGTATTGACGCCAGGCGGGGAAATGGAAGTCAAGATCGTTTCGATCAGTTGATGCACCCAGCCATTCCTTTGGGAGTGGCTGTTTTTTTGATGGATGAAACAAAACTTTAGTTGAAACGTCAAATTTGTCATGGGCTAAATATGATAAAATATCTGTAAAGGGGGGCATTTCATGGCTAACGAAGAAAAATCTTATCCCTCTCGTTTGAATAAGAATAAGAACAATAAAAATCGTTCGAATTCCATCCTGAATATCATGATCGCCTTAGTATTTACTTTGGTGGTTATCATCGGGGCGACATTGCTATTCGGAGGCGGCGACGATTCAGCAGATCCTGAATCCACAGAAACAACGCCGGAAACAGAAAGTCAAACGAGCGGCGATGATGATACGCAAGTGACAGCAGAAGAAAATGACCTCGAGGCTGAAGAGAAAGCTGAAGAGGAAGCCAAGGCTGAAGAAGAAGCAGCAGCCAAAAAAGAAGCTGAAGAAAAAGAAAAAGAAGAAGCAGAAGAGGAAGAAGAAACCAAAGGCGGTACCATCACACGTGAAGAGTCCAACGACCCGATCGTCAGTGAAACCATCGTCAACACAAGCTGGGAGCCTGTCGGCACAAGCCAAAGCGGCGACCATGTTTCTTCATACCAGAAAAACTCGGTTGATTGGAACGAAAAAATTGAAGCGGTCACCTATGCTACCGGCCTATCCCAAAATGACATGTATGTCATGATGGTCCAAAATGGCGGCGGCCCGCAAAAATCCATCGCGACAGTCCAGTCGAAAGACCAATCCGAGAAGTATCGCGTCTATCTCGAATGGGTAGACGGTGAAGGTTGGAAGCCTGAGAAAATGGATGTACTTAAAACGCTGGACGGCGCCTATTAAGAGGGCGCCGTTTTTCCGGCGTAATCATGGATGCAAGGAGCGGATACAATGAGAATCGGTGTAATCGGCGCAATGGAAGAAGAAGTAGAGTTGTTGCGCAATCAATTAGCGAACACGTCAGTCCGTGAAATCGCCAATAGCGAATTCACGACAGGTACATACAAAGGGCAAGAACTCATCCTCTTGAAAAGCGGCATCGGTAAAGTCAATGCGGCGATGACGACCACGATCCTGATGCAGGAGTTCAAACCGGATCTCGTATTGAATATTGGGTCTGCAGGCGGCTTTGATGAGGAGTTGGAAGTCGGCGCAGTGGTCATTTCGGATGAAGTACGTCATCACGATGTCGACGCGACAGTGTTCGGCTATGAGCTGGGGCAAGTGCCGCAAATGCCAGCTGCCTATATCGCCAACAAAGAATTGATCGAACTGGCGGTCCAAGCGGTCGATGAGATCGGTGAACACCAGCATGCCGTCGGTCTTATCGCAACGGGCGATTCGTTCATGAGCGATCCCGAACGCGTAGCATTGGTAAAGCAGCAGTTTCCAGAGATGAAAGCAGCGGAAATGGAAGCGGCTGCCGTCGCGCAAGTCTGTTTCCAATACGATACAGCGTTTGTCGTCATCCGCGCTTTGTCGGATATCGCCGGCAAGGAATCCTCGGTCTCGTTCGATGAATTTCTCCCGGTTGCCGCCAAGCACTCGACTGAAATCGTCCTGCGTGTCATCGAAAAAATGCTCCAGCGCATATAAAAGAAACTTCATCCCAAAACAAGCAAAAAAGCTGAGGGCATCAAGCCCTCAGCTTTTCAAAATGTTAAATAGGGTAGTGATCTAATCTATTTTTTTAAAGTTAACTCTTGTTTAGTATGATATAATCAACGACTTATCTGAGTGTTTGGAGATGCGTCCGATTGACTCCTGTGGAACTAGCGGGTTTGAGAGACCCCGCAGACCGCGATAGCGGGTGAGGAGGCTCGATTCCCGCCACACGGAAAGCAAGCGGTAAGCATAGGAAAACACGGTTTTTAGCCTTAAAAAGCTGAGGGCATCAAGCCCTCAGCTTTTATACTTTCCGTAATGAAAATGTGCTGATCATCAATAATGAAGAAATCAATAGGATGAACATATAGACAGCGGGCGACCAATGGCTGAACCCGAAATATGACAAAGTTAGCACAGTTCCGGCTGCAGTGATCGGCAAGCCGGTAAAATAACCATTTGATTCGGTGATATTAAAGCGTGCGAGGCGGAATGCGCCGCATGAAATATAGATTACGGTAAACACCATGCCGGCCAGGCCGAAATCCTGCAATGCCAATTGATGGATCAAGAGCGCAGGGGCCACGCCGAACGAAATGATATCCCCCATGGAATCCAATTGTTTGCCGAGTTCGGATTCCTGATTGTATTTTCTCGCGACCATCCCGTCAAAACGATCCAAAAACGCAGCGATAAAAATAAACAGCACACTATAACTGTAGTATTCGTTCAAAGTCGCCATCAATGAGGCACCACCGAAGACCATATTGCCGATCGTCAATGTGTTGGCTGCCTGGCTTTTCAGCCGTTTAATGGTGTGATCCATTTTGTCGATCAATATCAATGCAAGCGCCCCTTTTTCGATATGCTTTCGACAATTATACTGCGAATCGACAAAAAATGGTAGACTATTTTAACGACGGAGGTGCAAGCATGAAAAAACGGCTATACCAATCGATGATTGAATTGGGCAACGGCAAGGCCAGTTCCGCTGCGTTGAAACGCTTTGCCCAATCAGCAATCAGCCGAAAGGCCATCCCTGGATTCATTAATACTTATAAAATCGAACTGGGCGATATCGATCGCCCGAGCGGCCAGTATACGAGCTTGCACGACTTCTTTACGCGCAGTTTGAAAGCAGACGCGCGTCCTGTTGCCGGTGCCGAACTGGTATCTCCGGTCGACGGGCGTCTTGAGATTCACGGCGCTATCCAAGGCGACAGCCGGTTCAAGGTCAAAGGCATCGAATATTCACTAGCTGAACTGCTCGGCAGCGAGCAATCGGCGAAGCGCTATGCGAACGGCGAGTACGCGATTCTCTATCTATCGCCTGCAGATTATCACCGGATCCATAGCCCGGCAGACGGCCAAGTCGTGAAGCAATACATGCTCGGCGAAAAATCCTACCCGGTCAATCGCCTTGGGCTGACCTACGGCAAATCACCGATCAGCGGCAACCGCCGGCTTATCACTGAACTTGAAACGCCGCACGGCCGCGTATTAGTAGTGAAAGTCGGGGCGATGTACGTCAACTCCATCGAATTGACGGAGTTCGGAAAGGTTTGGAAAAAAGGCCAGGAAGTCGCTTATTTCAGCTTCGGTTCGACGGTCGCTTTATTCTTCGAAGGGGAACATCTTCAATTCGATGCGAAAATCAATGCCGGCGACCGTGTCAAGGTGGGAGAACCCCTTGCATATATGGTATAATCAATGGACTTAAGTCCCTAGAAACAGGAGTTGTTATGTGTGTATCGATATTTTATTCCAAGGCAATACGTTAAAGAGGTTTTTGACATTACGCCAGAGTCATTGAAAGAAAAAGGGGTGCTCGGCATCATCACCGACCTGGACAACACATTGGTCGAATGGGACCGCCCTGAAGCGACGCCGCGCCTCATCGAATGGCTGAAATCGATGAAAGATGCGGGAATTCAAGTAGTCATCGTTTCCAATAATAATGAAATGCGCGTGAAGTCGTTTTCAGACCCGCTCGGCATTCCATTTATTTACCAGGCGAGAAAACCTATGGGTAAAGCCTTCCGAAAAGCGCTGAAAATCATGAGCGTTAAGCGCGAACAAGTCGTCGTTATTGGCGACCAGATGCTGACCGACATTTTCGGCGGCAACCGCAATAAGCTTCATACGATTCTCGTGTTGCCGGTCGCGCAATCGGACGGCTTCTTTACACGTTTTAACCGGATGGTCGAACGCCGGATCATGAAGAGATTGAAAGAAAAACAATTGATGTGGGAGGAAGAAAATTGACAGAAATGCCATATTGCATCGGTTGCGGTGTACAGATCCAAACAGAGCGGAAAGACAATATCGGCTACGCGCCGCCGTCTTCGCTCGATAAAGAAGAAATCATCTGCCAGCGCTGCTTCCGTTTGAAAAACTATAACGAATTGCAGCCGGTTTCCTTAACGGATGACGATTTCCTGCGTATTTTGAACGGCCTTGGGAACGTAAAGGCTTGATCGTAAAATCGTCGACATTTTCGACTTCAACGGCAGCTGGCTTCCGGGCTTGCACCGCTTTGTCGGAAACAACCCGATTTTGCTGATCGCCAACAAAGCGGACTTGCTTCCGAAATCGGTCAAAGAGAAAAAATTGATCAATTGGATGAAACAGGAGTCGCGTAAATTGGGCTTGAACCCGACCGACATTTTAGCTGTTTCCGCCCATAAAGGAACCGGCGTCGCAGAAGCGATGGATGCGATTGAACAATACCGCGATGGGGGCGATGTGTACGTGGTCGGCTGTACGAATGTTGGGAAATCCACATTCATCAACCGTGTTATCAAACAGGCGACAGGCGAAGGGGACGTTATCACGACTTCCCATTTCCCTGGCACGACGCTTGATATGATCGGCATCCCGCTTGATGATGAGCGCTCGCTATTCGATACGCCGGGCATCATCAACCATCATCAGCTAGCGCATCATTTGCACACGGAAGACCTTAAGGCGATCATGCCGAAAAAAGAGATCAAGCCGCGTGTTTTCCAATTGAATCCTGAACAGACATTATTCATTGGCGGGTTGGCGCGTTTTGATTTCATCAGCGGCAAACGTTCATCCTTTACGGTGCATGCCGCAAATTCATTGAATATCCACCGGACCAAACTGGATAATGCAGATGAATTGTATGAACAGCACTTGGGTGGCATGCTTGCCCCGCCATCTGCTAAATATAAAGAAGATTTCCCTGAATTGGTGCGCCATGAATTCCGCATCAAAGAAGGCAAGACAGACATCGTCTTTTCCGGGCTCGGTTGGATCACGGTCCAGCATGATGACGTGACGATCGCTGCCCACGCACCAAAAGGGGTAGAAGTCATCGTCCGCCCGTCTCTTATATAGGAGGTTTTCACAATGAAGAAATGGTATGCGGTCATCGGAGATCCGATCTCTCATTCATTATCGCCTTTTATGCACGATCATTGGTTCGAAAAACACGGCATCGATGCTTCCTATATCCCAGTGCATGTCGAACCGAAACAGCTGGAACAAGCGTTTCGTTCGATGAAATTGCTCGGGATCAGCGGGTTTAATATCACCTTGCCCCATAAGCAGGCGGCAATCCCGCTATTGGATGAGCTGGACGACACGGCACGCATCATGAATGCGGTCAATACAGTCGCTGCAGAAAACGGGCGGTTGAAGGGATTCAATACAGATGGCGACGGGTTTGTCCGTTCGCTATTAAGTTATCCTGTCGATAAAGAACGTGCGTTGCTAGTGATCGGTGCAGGCGGTGCAGCAAGAGGCATCAGTTTTGCGCTCTCGTGTGCCGGCTTCAGCAATATCACCATCACCAACCGCACATTCCGCAGGGCGCAGGAACTCGCGGATGAAACCGGCAGCAAGGCGGTTGTGCTGGCAGAAGCCGAAGCGAATCTAAGCGAATTCGCTACGATCGTCCAGACCACTTCCGTCGGGTTGACTGAAGAAGCATTGCCGCTGTCCTTAACACATCTTGGAAGCGGCTCGGTCGTGGCGGACATTATTTACAACCCGCTCGAAACGCCATTTCTGAAAGAAGCGAAAGCGAAAGGCTGCCTGGTGCTGAACGGCGTCGGCATGTTCGTCAATCAAGGCGCCATCGCTTTCGAGAAATGGACCGGCATTCGCCCGGATACAGAAGAAATGATTCAATTGATTACGGAAAAACTAGGAGGAAATCATGTTAACAGGTAAACAAAAACGTTTTTTAAGAAGTGAAGCGCATCATTTGGACCCGATTTTCCAAGTCGGAAAAGGCGGCGTCAATGAAGCGATGCTCGTACAGATCGGGGAAGCCCTTGAAAAACGCGAACTCGTAAAAATCAGCATTCTGCAAAACAATGAAGACGGCAAGCACGAAGTGGCGAAGCATTTGGCAGAGGGAACAAAAGCGGAATTGGTGCAATTGATCGGCCATACTGTCGTTTTATACAAATTGTCCGTCAACAATAAACGGATTGAGCTTCCGTGAAAAAACGTAAAATCGGCATTCTCGGCGGCACGTTCAACCCGCCGCATTTCGGCCATTTGATCATGGCGAATGAAGCCTATTACGCACTGGGCTTGGCTGAAGTGCGTTTTATGCCGAATGCCATCGCCCCTCATAAGGAATCGAGCGGCATCGATACGGAAACACGTGTCAAGATGACGCAACTTGCTATAGAGGGACAGGCCCATTTCCGCCTAGAAGATATTGAAGTGTCGGGCGGCGGCGTCTCGTATACGTATGAGACGATGGTCAAGCTCATCGAACGTGAACCAGAATGCGAATTTTATTTCATTATCGGCGGCGATATGGTGGAGAGCCTGCATACCTGGCACCGGATCGGCGAGCTGGCTGAATTGGTCCAGTTCGTCGGCATCGGGCGTCCGGGTTATATCGCTGAAACGGATTATCCGGTGATGATGATTGATTCACCGGAAATGCATTTGTCTTCGACGATGCTGCGGGAGCGCGTCTTGGCTGGCAAGCCATTGACTTTTTTCGTTCCCGAACAAGTGGAAACTTTTATCCGGAAGGAGCGATTGTATGGACCCGAGCCTGATGCTCCAAAAAGTCAAAGAACGCCTTCCTGAAAAACGATTCAACCATGTGCTGGGCGTGATGAATACGGCGGTTGCGCTCGCGAAGTATTATAATGTGCCAGAAGAGCAAGCGCGTATTGCGGCGATCCTCCATGACGTGGCGAAATTTGCCGATCGTGAGTGGATGCACAGCATTATCGAAAAAGAAAACATGGATCCTTTATTGCTCGACTATCATCACGAATTATGGCATGCCCCGGTTGGCGCTTATCTGGCCTCCTATGAATTCGGTGTCGAAGAGGAAGAAATCCTTGACGCCATCCGCTATCATACGACAGGGCGTGCAGGCATGTCGGATCTTGAAAAAATCATTTACATTGCAGACATGATCGAACCGAGCCGCAAGTTTCCGGGAGTTGACCGGTTGAGAGCCATGAAACATGATGGCCTCGATCGCTTGATGGAAGCCTCGATCCGGCAATCGATCGAATTTCTCGCATCAAAAAATCAGCCGGTTTATCCGGATTCCTTGAAATGCCTAGAGCATTTTGAGCAACAGAAAGGGAACGTGAAGAATGACTAAAGATACATTATTGCAAGTGGCGTACCAAGCCGCAGAGGATAAAAAAGCAGAGGATATCGTTGTATTGAATATGGAAGGAATTTCGCTTTTGGCGGATTATTTCCTGATCTGCAGCGCGAACTCAGACCGCCAAGTACAGTCGATCGCCCGTGAATTGATGGATAAGGCTGGAGAAGCCGGCTATGAAGTCAAAAGTATCGAAGGCTTCGACGCAGCACGCTGGGTTTTGGTCGACCTTGGCGATGTCGTGGCACATGTCTTCCATCGCGATGAGCGCTCTTACTACAACCTCGAGCGTCTATGGCGCGACGCCCCGCAGCTCGAAGTATGAACTACGGACGGTTTGCGGCAGTTTACGATGACTTGATGGAAGATATTCCATACGAACAATATGTGGAATGGATTGCTGAAACGATGCGCTCCGGATCTGTACTCGATCTAGCGTGCGGCACCGGCGTGTTGTCTGAATTGATGGCTGAACTTGGCTATGACGTGACGGCGAGTGATTTATCCGCTGACATGCTCACAGTTGCACAAAAGAGATTCAAAGAATCAGGACTGGATATTTCGGTGCTACAATTGTCCATGGACAATCTGGAAGGCCTGGAAGGCTTCGATGCCGTGACGATCGCGATCGATTCCTTGAATTATTTAGCGAAAGAAGAGCAGGTCAAGAAGACTTTCGAACAGGTTTATGCGGCATTGAATACGGGCGGATATTTCTTTTTCGATGTCCATTCGGTGTTCAAAGTTGACGAGATCTTCATGCATAGCCCGTTCGTTTACGATGGAGAAGATCTTGCCTATATGTGGCACACTGAAAAAGGCTCAGCGCCTCACAGCGTCATTCACGATTTGACATTTTTCGTGCGTGAAGGCTGGATGTTCGAGCGTTTTGAAGAAACGCATGAACAACGGACTTTCCCGGTTGACGTTTACAAAGAATGGCTCACGGAAGCTGGATTCACGGTGGAATCAGTAACTGCTGATTTCACTGCGGATGCACCAAACGACGAAAGCGAACGGATCTTTTTCCGTGCGAAAAAATAATCACCAACACCAAACCCGCATATTTTTATATGCGGGTTTTTTCACGGAAAGATGGACTTCCGATCGGTTGTTATTATATAATTCAGACAGCTTCAGCTGTTTGCTTTCTGCGGAAACGAGGGATGCCCACTGAATATGTCTCCGCAATTCGCCAAATACGGCCGCATCGTTGTGCCGATTGCCGCCGTTTTGGCGCTTCTCTATTTCTTCCTCCTGCACGATCCCCCTGAGGCCACAAACCTCGATGAACTCACTTCTGAAACCATTGAACAACCGCCGCCACCGGAAACCGATCCGGTGATCCCGACAAGCGTCATGATCGACGTGAAAGGCGCAGTCAAAAAAGAGGGCTTATATGAATTGCCTGCCGGTTCGCGTATCAATGATGCCATTGAAGCTGCCGGCGGCTTTTTGCCTGAGGCAGACAGCCGCTCGATCAATCTGGCGGTCATCGTGCTTGATGAATCATCGGTCTATGTGCCGAAACAAGGCGAAGAAAGCGTTGAGCTGGCAGCCGCAGCACCGGGCGGCAGCGCAGAGCCGGGGCTCATCAATTTGAATTCGGCAAGCGAAGATGAGTTGACCGAACTACCCGGGATCGGGCCGGCTAAAGCAGCGGCAATCGTGGCGCACCGGACTGAAAATGGGCCTTTCAAAACCACCGATCAATTGATGGACGTGACGGGCATCGGCGAAAAGAGTTTTGAACAATTGAAAGAACTGGTCCGTGTTAGATAGGGACGGACGGCCCTTGACGAAACAACTGCCTCTGCTACACTTAATTTAACGAAACAGCAGGAGGCAATCAGATGAAGCGAATAACGTGGGATCAATTTTTTATGGCTCAAAGCCATCTTTTAGCGCTAAGAAGCACTTGCACGCGGCTGGCCGTCGGAGCGACGATCGTCCGAGACCGGCGCATCATGGCTGGCGGCTATAACGGTTCGATTTCCGGTGGGGACCATTGCATCGATAAAGGCTGCTATGTCGTCGATAACCATTGCGTGCGGACCATCCATGCGGAAATGAACGCGCTATTACAATGTGCGAAATACGGGGTCAGCGTGAGCGGTGCGGATATGTATGTCAGCCATTTCCCTTGCCTCCAATGCACGAAATCCATTATCCAGGCAGGCATTTCGCGTCTCTATTATGCGGCTGATTATAAAAATCATGAATATGCGATCGAACTGCTGGAACAGGCAAATGTTGAAGTGATCCAAGTGGTGTTCGATGAACGGACGATCGATTTCCTTAGCGTCGAGAAAACGGCGCTTTATATGGAATTGATTGAAAAGCTTGGCGCAAAAGGGGCGAGCGAAGAAGAGTTGTCCCATTATAAAGAACGGGTGAAGGAATTATTCGGAGAACTTCTCGTCTAACGGAGGCTTTATTTCTCTATGCAGCAATTGCGACGGCAATTGCCGCACAAGCAGCACATGGCTCAGCTGATAAGCTTTTGCTCATGGTGCTGCTTTTTTGCTGGATGATATACCAGAAAGAAAGTAGAGTTTGGCTGGCAATCGTTCTAGCGGTTTCATTGATTTCCTTCATTAATATGGATGTCCGTGAGGTGCAAGGTCCCTTGTTAAGCGGAAGCTTTCAAGGGGCACTTGTTTTCGATGAACTATCAATCGACGGAGACCGATTGTCAGGATTTGCATCTTTCGATTCCGGCCAAGTCATGTATGCTAGCTACCGGATCCGTTCGATTGAAGAACAGCAGCGATTGCAGGCATTGGGCCCATCAGCGACGCTACAAGTGGCGGGGACATACGAAGAGCCGAGAAAGCCTGCTCATCAATACGCGTTTGATATGCTGGGCTACCTGGAGCGCCACAATGCATCGGGCATGCTCGAGATTGAATCGCTCGAGACGGCAATATCAAACACAGGGTTCCGTGCGCGCTTGGCAGGTCAGCGCAGCGCTTTGATCGAACATATCGAGACCTCCTTTCCCGAGTCGTTGGCAGTAGAAGCCCAGGCGCTGCTGCTCGGGGATCGCAGCGGGATGGATGCTGAACAGGCCAGGATCCAGCGGACGCTCGGCATCACCCACCTTTTTGCGATTTCCGGGCTGCATGTCGGCATCGTCACCGGCATGATCTATTTTATTTTGCTGCGCTTGCGCGTCAGGAAAGAAAGCGCGGCTGTATTATTGCTGGTGTTGCTGCCTTTGTATGCAGTGTTGGCAGGAGCTGCGCCATCGGTTATGAGGGCTTGTGCCATGGTGGCTTTAGTTTTGGGCGCACGGCTTTTTCGGCTGCATGTATCCGTCATCCAAGCCTTATCGGCGAGCTTTATTTTGTTTTTATGGATGGATCCCGGCCTATTGCAGGATATCGGCTTTCAATTGTCTTACGGGGCAAGTTTCGGGATCATCGCCTCGATGAAATTGATGGAAGGGGCTTCTTTCGTTAAAAGCGGCTTGATTGTCACGGCAGTTTCCCAGCTATGCCTATATCCTCTTTTGCTATACCACTTTTTTGAAATCTCCTTATCCTCCTTTTTGGTAAATGCCATCTATGTCCCTTTGTTCACGCTGCTGATATTGCCAGCGAATTTCATTCCATTGGCTGCGACCTTTCTGCCGCTCGGCATCGATGCCATTCTTTTTGCGGCCTATGAGCCGCTGCGCAGCTGGATTGAAGGGCTGACTTCGTCTTTGGCGGGCTTGCCCCATCAAGTATGGACGCCGGGCAGGCCGTCTCTTGGCTGGTTGTTGTTCATGGCTGCCAGCGTGCTGCTATTTTTCGTCCAGGCGGAAAAACGCTTCCGCCTGCGTTTATTACTCATCCTGCTGATTCCGGCACTGCTGCTGACGATGAAACCATTTATCGATCCTAGGCTCCATGTCAGTTTCATCGACGTCGGACAGGGCGACAGTGCGTTGATTGAGCTGCCTTATCGCAAGGCGGTGTATTTGATCGATGCCGGGGGAGTGCTGCGCTTTGACAGTCAGCCATTCCAGGGAAAAAGCCGGCCGTTTGAAGTTGGGCGGCAAACGGTGGTGCCGTATCTGAAAGGGCGCGGCGTCTCCGGCGTTGATCTATTCATCTTGAGCCATCCGGATGCGGATCATGCTGAAGGCGCGGATGAGGTCTTTGAAGAACTGGCTGTGGAGCGCCTGCATATTACGCCTGGCTCTGAAACGAATGCTTTGATGGCCGAGCTTGTGCCGTCTGCCCGTGAAGCCCGTGTGGAGTTGCCCAAGAGCGGTGCAGGTTGGCAAGTGGGCGAAACGCAATTCACCTATTTATCGCCGGATGATGAATTGTATGAAGGCAATGATGATTCATTGGTCTTGTTGATGGAGCACAAGGGGAAGCGATTCCTCTTTACAGGTGATCTGGAAAGTGAAGGTGAGTCCGGGGTGGTTGAGCGCTACGGTGAACAATTAGCCGACCTGACTGTCCTGAAAGTCGGTCATCACGGAAGCAAGACGTCGAGCTCACAACTTTTTCTGGAAGCCTTGCGTCCGCAAGTTTCGGTCGTCTCTGCAGGAATCGACAACCGCTACGGGCATCCGAGCCCAGAAGTGACAGGGCGGTTTAGTGAACTGCGTTTGCGGCTTCTGTCGACAGCCGAAAACGGGACCATCCGTATGACGATAGAAGACGGGAGTGTTTCTGCCGAGACCAGCCGAAAATAAAAAAAGCCCCGGCGTAGGCCGGAGCTTTTTTTATAATCAGCGGGCTACGAATTGTACGACGCCAGCGATGATGAAAATAAGTGCGAAGAAACCAAAGGAAACGACGAAGCCCATCCCTGCATCGATGGCATCGTTGCGTTTGGACTGAACGTTCTGTTCAAATTCATTCATTGAAAATCCCTCCTAGTTGATTTTATTATAAGGGAACGATAACGAAAAATCCATATCGAACTAAACAATGTCCGCCGATTTTGGCCGACGTCACACAACTGTCAAAAGCGGACTTGTCCTGCGAGGCAGACCGATGCGGCGAAATCCGGTATAGTTAAGAGCAGAGGGAGTGAAACGTATGATTACATCAATTTGGAAGTCGATACGCGCGGATAAAATCGATCCGGTTTACCTGATCGTCGGGACAGAGAGCTATTTCATCACCAAGACGATTGAATTGCTAAAAGCGCAAATGGCGGAAGCGGGGGAAACGGATGTCTCCAATTTCGACTTGGATGAAGTGCCGGTCGGCCATGTGCTGGAAGAAGCGGACACGATCCCATTTTTCAGCGACCGCAAGCTGATCATCGCGCGCAATGCGTCGTTCCTGAAAGCAGCGGAGCGCGGGAAAGAGAAGATCAACCATGACCTCAAATCCTTGGAAGCGTGGCTCGAGAATCCACCGGCGACGAGCGTGACGGTTTTCGTGGCACCATATGAAAATTGGACGAACGAAAAATCGTCAAGCTGATGAAAAGAATGTCGTGCTTATCGAAGCGAAGTCGCTGCAGCCGCATGAACTGGAAAGCTGGATTGCGCACGAGGCAAAATCCCATGGCAAGACGCTGGAACGGCAAAGTGCGCAAAGCTCATAGAAATGGCGGGCACCAATTTAACTTTGCTCGCTTCGGAAATCGAAAAATGTCCTTATACCTCGGCTCGGAACAAGAAGAAATCTCACAAGCGCTCATCGAAGACATGACGGCACGGACCCTCGAGCAGGATGCCTTCAAGATGCTGCAGGCTTATCTGGACGGAGACATCCAGACGGCGCTCAGCGTCTATTACGACTTGCTGCGGCAAAAGGAAGAGCCGGTCGCACTCGCCGCGCTGCTCGCGTCGCAGATCCGCTTCATGGTGCATGTCTATTATCTGCAGAAAAAAGGCTATCATGCGCAGCAAATCTCCAAACAGCTCAAGGCGCATCCTTACCGCGTCAAGCTATTGGTGGAAAAGCGCCGGCAGATTTCCGAGGCGCGCTTGCTTCAAGTGCTCGGCGATTTGGCGGACATCGACCTGCAATTGAAAACCGTTTCCGGCAACCGGGAGCGGGTGGTGGAGTTCTTCCTCATGAAACGCGCCGGGCATGCGAAGAAATCCTCTTGAATATGGAATCATCTATCGAAAAAAAGCGCTGCCTGCTCTAACTGGCGGCGCTTTTGTTGTTTTTCGCACAGAAAAAAGCCGACCCAATATAGGGCCGGCTTTTTGATGCGTTTTACGCTTTTTTCATGAGGCTTGATTTTCTACGGGCAGCAGTGTTTTTGTGGATCAAACCTTTAGAAGCTGCTTTCTCAACTTGTTTGATTGCTGCTTTAAGGGAATCCCCTTTGTTTTCTTCATTATTGGCTACAGCTTTCTCAGCCTTTTTCACAGAAGAACGCATTGCAGTTTTAACAGATGAGTTCTGAGCATTTTTCGTATCGTTCGTGCGAACACGTTTGATTGCAGATTTAATGTTTGGCATATCTTTCACCTCCTAGACAATTTGAGCGGCAGGCACAAGCCCTTGCTCTTCAGTGTCTCTATACAACAAAAGTTATTTTATCAAATCGGCTGGCCGAATGCAATAGTTACGTGGAAAGAAGTTTCCCTTGACACTAAAAGCTTTATGCGGTGATTCATTGCCCATTACCCGCTTGACTGCTATAATTCAAAGTAGTTTATATGGGAGTGAAGAAAATGGACCAAGAACAGAGATTAGCGAGACAACAGAAGATCCGCAACTTTTCCATCATCGCACACATCGATCATGGAAAATCGACGCTGGCCGACCGCATTTTGGAAAGAACCAATGCACTGACAGCACGCGAAATGAAATCCCAATTGCTCGACTCCATGGATTTGGAGCGTGAGCGGGGAATCACCATCAAATTGAACGCCGTCCAGCTCAATTATACAGCAAAAGACGGAGAAACATACATTATGCACTTGATCGACACCCCGGGCCACGTCGATTTCACGTACGAAGTGTCAAGAAGCCTCGCAGCATGTGAAGGCGCCGTACTGGTCGTCGATGCGGCACAAGGCATTGAAGCGCAGACGCTTGCCAATGTCTATTTGGCGCTCGATAACGATCTCGAGATTCTTCCGGTCATCAATAAAATCGATTTGCCTGCAGCCGACCCTGAGCGCGTGCGCCAGGAAGTCGAGGACGTTATCGGCCTTGATGCGTCTGAAGCAGTGCTGGCTTCCGCAAAAGCGGGAATCGGCATCGAAGAGATCCTTGAGCAGATCGTCGAAAAAGTTCCGCCGCCGACAGGCGACCCATCAGCACCGCTCAAAGCGATGATTTTCGATTCTTTGTATGATCCATATCGCGGCGTTGTCGCTTATATCCGAATCATGGAAGGCACAGTCAAGCCAGGCGACAAGATCAAGATGATGGCGAGCGGCAAAGAGTTCGATGTCGTCGAAGCAGGCGTCTTCACGCCGAAAGTGACATTGCGCGACGAATTGACCGTCGGCGATGTTGGCTTCCTGACAGCTTCCATTAAAAATGTCTCAGATTCCCGCGTCGGGGATACGATCACGCTTGCGGAAAACCCGGCACAACAAGCATTGCCTGGCTACCGCCGCTTGAACCCGATGGTTTACTGCGGGATGTACCCGATTGATACATCGAAATACAATGATTTGCGCGATGCTCTGGAAAAATTGGAACTGAACGATGCGGCATTGCAATTCGAACCTGAATCCTCTCAAGCGCTTGGCTTCGGCTACCGCTGCGGATTCCTTGGCCTATTGCATATGGAAATCATCCAGGAACGCATCGAACGTGAATTCAATATCGACTTGATCACGACGGCACCAAGTGTTATCTACCACGTCCACATGACGGACGGGGAAGTTCTTAATATCGATAACCCGGCGATGATGCCGGACCCGCAAAAGATTGAATACGTCGAAGAGCCATACGTCAAAGCGACTGTCATGGTCCCGAACGATTTCGTCGGCGCCGTCATGGAAATCTGCCAGCAGAAGCGCGGCAATTTCATGACCATGGATTACCTCGACAACTCACGTGTCAGCATCATTTACGAATTGCCGCTCGCTGAGATTGTCTATGATTTCTTCGACCAATTGAAATCGGGCACCAAAGGCTATGCCTCGTTCGATTATGAATTGATCGGCTATAAGGATTCCAAATTGGTGAAAATGGACATTCTCCTGAATGCAGAGAAAGTCGATGCCTTGAGCTTTATCGTCCATAGGGATTTTGCGTACGAGCGCGGGAAAATCATTGTCGACAAATTGAAGACATTGATTCCCCGCCAGCAGTTTGAAGTTCCAATCCAAGCCGCAATCGGCCAGAAGATCGTTGCCCGCCAAACCATCAGCGCCATCCGGAAAAACGTCCTCGCGAAATGCTACGGCGGCGATATTTCCCGGAAGCGTAAATTGTTGGACAAGCAGAAAGAAGGGAAAAAGCGGATGAAGCAAGTAGGCTCCGTGGAAGTCCCGCAAGAAGCATTTATGGCTGTTCTCAAAATGGATGACCAATCCAAATAAACGAAAAAAAGGAGGCGGTTTTTCTGCCTCCTTTTCCTATTAGAAAGAAGGATTTTTTATGGTAAAAGGCATGTATATCCATATCCCATTCTGCCATCAGATTTGTTTTTACTGTGATTTCAATAAAGTGTTCTTCAAAGACCAGCCAGTGGACGCCTATATCGAATCGATCGGCAAGGAATTGGCGCTGTGGAAGCAAGAAGGCGCGCTGGACCATCCGCTTGAGACGGTTTTTCTCGGCGGCGGGACACCGACTGCCCTGACGCCTCAGCAGCTCGGGCGCTTGCTTGAGTTGATCCATCAATACGTTCCGATGGCTGAAGGCTTCGAATGGAGCTCTGAGGCGAATCCGGATGAATTGACGCGCGAGAAAATGGAAGTGCTGTATAAAGGCGGCGTCAACCGCCTAAGCATGGGCGTCCAGACTTTCGACCAGGATTTATTGAAGCGGCTCGGGCGTACACACGCCAATGACGATGTGCTGCGTGCCGTTGAAACCGCCCGGGAAGTCGGGTTTTCGAATATCAGCTTTGACTTGATGTACGGGCTGCCCGGACAGACAATGGCGCAATGGGACGAAACGCTTGAACGGGCATTTGCATTCGGCATGCCGCATTTCTCTGCGTACTCGTTGATCATCGAACCGAAAACGGTGTTCTACAACTTGATGGTCAAGGGCAAGCTCAATACGGTCACGGAAGATTTAGAAGGCGATATGTATGAGCGCCTCATGGAGGAAATGGAAAAGCATGGCTTGCATCAATATGAAATTTCCAATTTCGCAAAGCCTGGCCATGAATCCCGCCACAATCTCCTGTACTGGGACAATGAAGAATACATCGGTGTCGGCGCCGGCGCTCACGGCTATGTGAACGGCGTCCGCTATTCCAATCACGGGCCATTGAAAAAATACATGGAGCCGTTGGAATCAGGGGAACGGCCGGTGCTTGACGCGACACCAGTTAGCACCAAGGCGCAGATGGAAGAAGAGATGTTCCTTGGCCTTCGCAAAACGGCCGGTGTCGACATCGCCCATTTTGAAGAGAAGTTCGGCGCGCCACTGGAAAAAGTGTACGGCGAGATTCTCCGAAATGAAACAACGAAAGGCAATTTGGCGGTCGAACAGGGCCATGTCAAATTGACGCATAAAGGCCGATTCGTCGGCAATGAAGTTTTCGAGCAATTTTTGCTTTCCTAGAAGCGCATCCGTTGACAAGCAAAAAAAGATTTGGTAATTTTAGTGTAGTCTTAGCACTCGAACTCATAGAGTGCTAACAGAGGTGATGATCATGTTAACAGAACGGCAGCTGCTCATTTTGAAAGTGACAGTCGATGATTACATCCAATCAGCGCAGCCGGTAGGATCGAACCAACTAGCTAAAAAGCCGGGCATCACTTCCAGTTCGGCGACCATTCGCAATGAATTGGCTGAGCTCGAAGGCCAGGGCTACCTCGAAAAGACTCACACATCCTCGGGCCGGATTCCGTCTCAAAAAGGCTACCGCTATTATGTGGACCATTTGCTGACGCCGAATCCTATGCCGCAACAGGACATTGTCCAGCTTCGTTCGGTTTTCGAGGAAAAAGTGACCGAAACCGAGGAAATCATCAAACGTTCGGCTGGCATCCTGTCCGAATTGACGAATTACACGTCGATTCTTCTCGGGCCGGATATCCGCAAACACGTCGTCAAGAAATTGTCGATCGTGCCCTTGTCCCCGGGAATGGCGGTGGCGATCATCGTTACCGACTCAGGCCACGTGGAAAATCGGGTATTCTCCATCCCGCCGGATTTGGATCCATCCGACATCGAAAAGATGGTCAATATCTTGAACGAGCGGCTCATCGGCGTCTCGCTGCATGATTTGCACAAACGCCTCGAGCAGGAAACGCTCGCTCTCTTGCGCCAGCATATCGAACGCTACGGGGAATTGTTCCGTACGTTCCAGCAGGCATTGCTGCTTCCGCGCTCGGATAATGTGTATTATGGAGGCAAGCTGAATATTTTGAAGCAGCCGGATTTCCATGATATCCAAAAAATCCGTGAGTTGATGGATGTGATAGAAGAAGGGAAGCACATTCCTGAAATCCTGCCGATCGGCGCTCAAGGGCTTCAAATCCGCATCGGTTCGGAAAATGCACTGGCGGCCATGGAAGATTGCTCGGTTATCACGGTATCTTATGATATCGGGGATGAGCAGATGGGCTCCATCGCAATTGTCGGGCCGAAAAGAATGGATTACCGCCGGATCGTCTCGTTGCTTGATTATGTAAGCGGCGATTTATCGAAAGAGCTGACACGGCTGTTTCAAGGAAAGTGAACCAAAGGAGGCACATATTTTGTCGAATGAAAAAGAAACGTTCAAACAACAAGACCTAGAGCAGGATACTGCACAACAAGAAGCGCACGATGCTGTGGATGAAACAACAGCAACCACTGAAGGAACAGAGCCCGGCACGGTCGAATCGTCCGATCAGGCACAGACGGAAGCGCCGGTAGATGAGAAAGCCGAACTTCAAGCACAGCTTGAAGAAGAGCAGAACAAATACTTGCGTCTTTTGGCAGATTATGACAATTTCAAGCGACGCACCAAAAAAGACCAGGAATTGGCAAAGCAATTCCGTTCCCAATCATTGTTGACGGATCTTTTGCCAGTCATGGATAATTTTGACCGTGCGCTTGCTGTTGAAGTGAAAAGCGAAGAATCCGCCTCTCTTTTGAAGGGCCTCGAAATGGTCAAGAAATCCTTGGCTGACGCTGTAGCGGCGGAAGGCTTGGAAGAGATCAAATCAGTCGGCGAACCATTCGACCCTCATTTCCATCAGGCAGTCATGCAGGAAAGCGATGCAGACAGCGAACCGGGAACGGTGTTACAGGAGCTTCAAAAGGGGTATACCCTGAATGGCAGAGTGCTCCGCCCGGCAATGGTAAAAGTGAACGAATAACTGAAACTCAAGAATCTAATGTTAATGGAGGAATTTTAAATGAGCAAAATTATCGGAATTGACTTAGGTACAACAAACTCAGCGGTCGCAGTCTTAGAAGGCGGCGAGCCAAAAATCATCCCAAACCCAGAAGGCAACCGCACGACACCATCGGTCGTATCGTTCAAAAACGGCGAACGCCAAGTCGGTGAAGTGGCAAAACGCCAATCCATCACGAACCCGAACACCATCCAATCCGTAAAACGTTTGATGGGCACACAGGAAAAAGTGACGGCTGAAGGCAAAGAATACACGCCACAGGAAGTTTCAGCGATGATTCTTCAATACATCAAAGGCTATGCTGAAGATTATCTCGGCGAAAAAGTGACGAAAGCCGTCATCACGGTACCGGCATATTTCAACGATGCAGAACGCCAAGCGACAAAAGACGCTGGGCGCATCGCCGGCCTTGAAGTGGAACGTATCATCAACGAGCCGACAGCGGCAGCGCTTGCTTACGGACTCGATAAAATGGAAAAAGACGAAACGGTCTTGGTCTATGACCTTGGCGGCGGTACATTCGACGTATCGATCCTAGAACTTGGCGATGGCGTTTTCGAAGTAAAATCGACTGCCGGCGACAACCGTCTGGGCGGCGATGATTTCGATAAATTGATCATCGACTATTTAGTCCAGGAATTTAAAAAAGAAAACGGCATCGACTTGTCGAAAGACAAAATGGCGACACAGCGCTTGAAAGATGCAGCTGAAAAAGCGAAGAAAGATTTGTCTGGCGTTACATCGACTCAAATTTCATTGCCATTTATCACAGCTGGTGAAGCAGGGCCGCTTCATATGGAAATGAGCCTATCACGCGCGAAATTCGACGAGTTGACTTCTTCTCTAGTCGAACGCACGATGGGGCCGACTCGCCAAGCCTTGAAAGATGCAGGCATTTCTGCATCAGAACTTGACCGCGTCATTCTGGTCGGCGGATCTACACGCATCCCGTCTGTCCAAGAAGCTGTTAAAAAAGAAACAGGCAAAGACCCGCATAAAGGCGTTAACCCGGATGAAGTTGTCGCAATGGGTGCTGCTGTACAAGGCGGCGTATTGACTGGCGACGTTCAAGACGTAGTATTGCTTGACGTAACTCCATTGTCTCTTGGTATCGAAACAATGGGCGGCGTGTTCACGAAATTGATCGAGCGCAACACGACGATTCCGACATCTAAATCGCAGACATTCTCTACTGCAGCGGACAACCAGCCGGCAGTTGACATCCATGTCATGCAAGGTGAACGCCCGATGGCAGCGGACAATAAAACACTCGGCCGCTTCCAATTGGCTGATATCCCGCCTGCACCGCGCGGCGTGCCGCAAATCGAAGTCAGCTTCGATATCGATAAAAACGGCATTGTCAGCGTAAAAGCGAAAGACCTAGGCACGCAAAAAGAACAAACAATCACGATCCAATCCAACACAACGCTTACGGATGATGAGATCGACCGTATGGTGAAAGAAGCGGAAGAAAATGCCGAAGCAGACGCGAAGCGTAAAGAAGAAGTAGAACTTCGCAACGAAGCGGACCAAGCAGTCTTTACGACAGATAAAACGATCGAAGACCTTGGCGAAGCTGTTTCTGAAGATGAAAAGAAACAAGCTGAAGCAGCGCGCGACGAGTTGAAAACAGCGCTAGAAGGTACGGACATCGAAGATATCCGTACGAAGAAAGACAAACTGCAGGAGCTTCTTCAAGGCTTTGCCATGAAAGCTTATGAGCAGGCAGCTCAGAACCAGCAAGGGGCTGAAGGCGAAGCGCAGCAAGGAAACGATGACGGCGTTGTCGATGCTGACTTTGAAGAAGTAAACGACGATAAAAACAAGTAAGATATGCAAGGCCGAAAAAGTCAAAGCAAAGCAACTGCTTTGGCTTTTTCAATGTCTTTGCAAGCGTAATTTAAACCGTGTACAATTACAGTTGACTGCAAGAGGGAGAGTGACCTATGAATAAGCGAGACTATTACGAAGTCCTTGGCGTTTCTAAGGATGCTTCAAAAGAGGAAATCAAGAAAGCGTACCGGAAGCTTTCCAAACAATATCACCCGGACATCAATAAAGAAGCGGATGCTTCCGAAAAGTTCCAGGAGGTCAAAGAAGCCTACGAAGTGTTGAGCGATGAGCAAAAACGCGCTCAATACGACCAATTCGGCCACCAAGATCCGAACCAAGGCTTTGGCGGCGGAGGCTTCGGCGGTGCAGAAGGATTCGGCTTTGATGATATTTTCAGTACTTTCTTCGGCGGCGGCACGCGCCGACGCGACCCGAATGCACCTAGAAAAGGCGATGATCTTCAATATTCCATGACCATTGATTTTCTGGATGCGGTATTCGGCCAAGAGACGGAAATTGAAATCCCGAAAGATGAAACATGCGAAACTTGCGACGGTTCAGGAGCGAAGCCCGGAACGAGCAAGAAGACTTGCCCATATTGCGAAGGAACGGGCCAGTTGAATGTAGCGCAAGATACTCCATTCGGCCGCATGGTCAACCGCCGTGCATGCCATCACTGTGAAGGCAGCGGCCAGATCATCGAAGAAAAATGCACAACTTGCCGCGGTGCAGGCAAAGTGAGAAAAATGAAGAAGATCAAAGTGACAGTTCCAGCCGGCGTCGATGACGGGCAGCAATTGCGCGTATCAGGACAAGGCGGCCCAGGCTTCAATGGCGGGCCAGCCGGAGATCTTTATGTGCTGTTCCGCGTCAAACCCCATCAGCATTTCGAACGCGACGGGGATGACATCCATCTGGAATTGCCAATCACATACCCGCAAGCAGCGCTCGGGGATGAAATCGAAGTCCCGACTGTTTCCGGTAAAGTGAAACTGAAGATTCCGGCCGGAACACAAAACGGCGCCCGTTTCCGCTTGCGTGGAAAAGGCGTACAAAACGTTCACGGATATGGCGTCGGCGATCAGCACATCACCATCAAAGTGAAAGTGCCGACCAAGTTGAGCGAGAAACAGAAACAATTGCTGCGCGAATTTGCCGAAATTTCCGGGGATATCCCAGAAGAGCAAAGCAGTTCATTGTTCGACAAGATCAAAAGAACCATCAAAGGTGATTAATAGGCAGATAGAGCCTTGGACAAATGGAAAACTCCCGTGCAATAGGGAGTTTTCTGTCTGTTACATAATTGTTCGATAAAGGAGCTGGTCGTAAGTGAAATGGTCCGAGCTGTCGATTCATACAACGAATGAAGCGATTGAATCAATTTCCAACATTCTGCATGAAGCAGGGGCGAGCGGAGTCGTCATCGAGGATTCCGAAGATCTGACGAAAGACCGTGAAGACGTATTCGGTGAAATTTATTCACTCGATCCTGAAGATTTCCCGACGGAAGGCGTCATTTTGAAAGCGTATTTGCCGGTCAATAGCTTTCTCGGGGAAGCCGTCGAAGGCATCAAGCTGGCCATCAACAATCTTGCGGAATTCAATATCAATGTCGGGCGCAATGTCGTCACGATCAGTGAAGTGAATGAAGAAGATTGGGCAACGTCATGGAAGAAGTATTACCATCCGGTAAAAATCTCCAAAAGATTCACCATTGTGCCGACATGGGAAACCTATCATCCAGTTTCAAGCGATGAATTGATCATCGAACTCGATCCGGGCATGGCATTCGGTACGGGAACGCATCCGACAACTGTCATGAGCCTGCAGGCACTCGAAAAGCATGTCAAGCAAGGCAATACGGTCATCGATGTGGGGACCGGTTCGGGCGTACTCGCAATCGGTGCAGCCTTGCTTGAAGCAGCGTCGGTCAGAGCGCTGGACCTCGATGAAATTGCGGTGAAAGCGGCAGGGCTGAATGTGAAATTGAACAAAGTACAAGACCATGTCCATGTATTCCATGGCAATTTGCTCGAAGCGATCGATGACCCGGCAGATGTAGTCGTGGCCAATATACTCGCTGAGATCATCATGTCGTTTACGGATGACGCTTACCAGGCCGTCAAGCCGGGTGGCATCTACATCACGTCCGGAATCATCGCGCAGAAGAAAAATGACGTGAAGCAAGCGCTCGAAGCTTCGGGCTTTGTCATTGAGGATATTATGATGATGGAAGACTGGGTAACGATCATTTCAAAAAAACCGCTATAACGGGGTGCGACCATGCAACGATATTTTTTGGAAGATAAAGAATCTGGCAATGGCTATTTGACGATTACAGGAGACGACGCCAAACATATCGCGAAAGTGATGCGTCAATCAGTAGGTGAACAATTGATTGCCGTCGTTTCCGGTAAAGTCCATTTGGCGGAGATCACGGATATTGACTTGGATGTTCAAGTCAAGCTCATCCGGGAGCTCGAGGACCGAAGCGAATTGCCGAAAAAAGTGACGATCGCCTGTGGACTGCCGAAAGGCGATAAGCTCGAACTGATCACCCAAAAAGCGACGGAACTGGGGATGAGCGCGTTATTGCCCTATTCGGCGGAGCGCTCGATCGTCAAATGGGACGGCGCCAAAAGTGTAAAGAAAATCGAGCGGTTGAAGAAAATCGCCAAGGAAGCGGCTGAGCAATCGCATCGCAGCCGCATTCCTGCCATACATACCGTACACAGCTTTAAAGAGCTGGCGAACGCCGCGAAAAATTACGATGCGGTCATCGTCGCCTATGAAGAAGAAGCGAAAAAGAGCGGCGGAAGGCGGTTTGCCGAAATTCTGGAATCATTGTATGATAAAGACTCAATCTTGCTTGTTTTCGGGCCGGAAGGCGGCATTTCGGAAACAGAAGCAGCCGCACTCAAGGAAGCTGGCGCACAGTTCACTGCGCTTGGGCCGCGCATTCTCCGCACAGAGACGGCTCCGCTTTATGCATTGTCTGCAATATCCTATGAATTTGAATGAAAGAGGTGGCCACCGATGTCAACAGTCGCATTTCATACTCTAGGTTGCAAAGTGAACCATTATGAAACCGAAGCGATTTGGCAGTTATTCAAAGAACAGGGTTATGAGCGCACTGAGTTTGAACGTCTTTCCGATGTTTATGTCATCAACACCTGCACCGTCACCAACACAGGGGATAAAAAGAGCCGCCAAGTGATACGCCGTGCCGTCCGCTCCAATCCGGATGCGGTCATTTGCGTTACAGGCTGCTATGCCCAGACTTCGCCCGCTGAAATCATGGCAATTCCCGGCGTCGATATCGTTGTCGGTACGCAAGACCGGACAAAGCTGCTGGACTATATTGAGCAATATCGTGCAGAGCGCAAGCCGATCAATGCCGTGGGCAATATCATGAAGAACCGCGTCTATGAAGAATTGGATGTGCCCGCCTTCACAGACCGTACGCGCGCCTCATTGAAAATCCAGGAAGGCTGCAATAATTTCTGCACCTTCTGCATCATTCCATGGGCGCGTGGATTGATGCGCTCGCGCGACCCCCAGGAAGTCATCCGGCAAGCACAGCAATTGGTCGATGCCGGCTATCAGGAAATCGTCTTGACCGGCATTCATACAGGGGGCTACGGGGAAGATCTGAAGGAGTATAATCTGGCGCAGCTTCTGCGCGATTTGGAAGCGGACGTCAAGGGCTTGAAACGCCTGCGCATTTCTTCGATCGAAGCAAGCCAGCTGACGGACGAAGTGATCGCCGTCTTGAAACAATCCGACATTGTCGTGAGGCATCTTCACATCCCGATTCAATCCGGTTCTGATACGGTGTTGAAACGGATGCGGCGGAAATATACGATGGCATTTTTCGCAAATCGCCTCGAGCGCCTGCGCGATGCCTTACCGGATTTGGCGATCACTTCTGACGTCATCGTCGGTTTCCCTGGAGAGACGGAAGAAGAATTCATGGACACTTTCAATTTTATCCGCGACCACAGGTTCTCGGAGCTTCATGTATTCCCGTATTCGATGCGCACCGGCACGCCGGCAGCGCGCATGGATGGCCAGATCGATGAAGCGGTCAAAAATGAACGCGTCCACCGCCTGATCGAATTGAACGATCAGCTGGCGAAGGAATACGCCAGCCGATATGAAGGCGAGCTCTTGGAAATCATTCCGGAAGAAGAGTCGAAAGACCATCCGTCAGGCGGCATGCTTGTCGGCTACACGGATAATTACTTGAAAGTCGCCATTCCGGGCGACGAATCGCTGATTGGGAAAATCGTCAAGGTGAAAATCACCAAGCCGGGGTATCCGATGAACGAAGGGCAGTTTGTCCGCGTGATGGACAGTTTGCCTGTCTGAAAGAAAACCTACTAGTAGAATGGAGAATTGAATCATGACGAATATTGCATCTTTAATCGACCATACTTTATTGAAAGCGGAAGCTACAGCACCGCAAATCGAACAGCTTTGCAAAGAAGCGGCAGAATATCATTTCGCTTCTGTTTGCGTCAACCCGGCGTGGGTCGCGCTTGCCGCAAAACAACTTGACCAGAGCGAAGTGAAAGTCTGCACGGTGATCGGCTTCCCGCTCGGCGCCTCGACTTCTGAAACAAAAGCGTTCGAGACGAAGGATGCCATCGAAAAAGGCGCAGGCGAAATCGATATGGTCTTGAACATCGGCGCATTGAAGAGCGGCCAGGAAGATGTCGTGAAAGCGGATGTCGAAGCGGTCGTGAACGCAGCAAAAGGGAAAGCGATCGTAAAAGTGATCCTTGAAATCTGCTTGCTGACGGATGAAGAAATCAAATTGGCCAGCCGCCTGTCGAAAGAAGCGGGAGCTGATTTCGTCAAAACATCGACTGGCTTTTCCACTGGCGGCGCAACTGTCGAAGCCGTGCGCCTAATGCGCGAAACGGTCGGCCCTGACCTTGGCGTCAAAGCTTCTGGCGGCGTCCGCAGCCTTGAAGATGTAGAGAAAATGGTCGAAGCAGGAGCGACTCGCATCGGCGCAAGTTCAGGAGTCCAGATCATGCAAGGCCTCACTTCAGACAACGATTATTAAGTATTGACGAAGGTCTGTTCATGCGTTATAATTTTCTAGTATATAACACTTGTTGTTATTTGCTTCAACGTGTGTTCGGAGGGAGGGAAAAGAGATGTCAAAACTACAGTTCGTAAAACGAATCAATTGAAGATGCTCTTCGCCGCTTCAAACGCACTGTTTCGAAGTCCGGAACAATGCAAGAGGTAAGAAAGCGCGAGTATTATGATAAGCCGAGCGTGAAACGTAAATTGAAATCAGAAGCTGCGCGTAAACGTAAATTTTAATTGACTTTGATCTTAAATGACTTTTAAAATAGCAACGAACAGCTAAGGCCGGAAGCACAAATGTGCTTCCGGTTTTTATGACTTAAAACGGTCACTAAATGCAGAAGATGTAAGCGCATTCCATCGTAACTTGAGAAAATTGCTTTATAATGAAAAAGAAGCCGACTTTTGAAACCGCAGCTCGACTCATCCGTATACATAATTATCCTAAAGTTTTCATGAAGGAGAGGGGAACTTGCCGTGCGTAGAAAAAGCTTGGATCGGCTTTTTGTTCCTGGTGATGGCATTCACTTTAGCCATTCCGGCCATCTCGGCGGATAACGGAAAAGTTTATGTCATTCCGATTGAAGCGGAAGTGGAGCAGGGCTTGCAGTCGTTTCTGGAGCAGGGCATCGATGAAGCCGAAGAAGCCAGTGCGGAAGCCATTGTCTTTGAGATCGATACACCGGGTGGTTTTGTCAATGCAGCAGATGGCATCGCTCGCCTATTGGATGAAGCCGAGCCTGAGACACTTGCTTTCGTCAACCAGGACGCCCTCTCGGCTGGCGCATTTCTGGCCTTGCATAATGATGAAATCTATATGCATCCGAATGGCCGGATGGGCGCGGCGCAAGTCATCGACCAGTCGGGCAATGCGGCTGCCGATAAGGCGAACTCTGCCTGGTTGTCCTCGATGAGAAGCGCTGCTGAATCGTCAGGCCGTGATCCGCAATTTGCCTTGGCGATGGCGGATGCCAGCATCGACCTTCCGGAATACCGGGCTGCTGAAGGTGATTTATTGACACTCGGCGCTCAGGAAGCGCTCGATGTCGGCTATTCGGAAGGGACCGTGTCGTCTCTCGATGAACTTCTTGAAATGAAAGGCCTTTCAGGTGCTGAGGTCATCCAAGTGGAAGAAAACTGGTCAGAGACGCTCGCGCGTTTTCTGACGAGCCCGATTGTGGTCCCGATCTTACTGTCGGTGGCCGGTCTCGGCTTACTGCTTGAGCTGTTCACGCCTGGAGTTGGGATCCCTGGATTCTTCGGCTTGTTTTCACTAATGCTGTTCTTCTACGGGCATTTAGTGGCAGGGCTTGCCGGGTATGAATCGATTTTGCTGTTGGTCTTCGGGCTCGGTCTGATCCTGCTGGAATTTTTCGTTCCAGGCGGCATACTCGGAATTCTCGGGATACTGGCTGTCATCGGAAGTGTTCTGTTAGCGGGTGAAGACGTCCAGTCAACAGCGGTCGCAATTTTGATTGCATTACTTGTAGCTTCAGCAGGGATGGTGATTTTAGTGAAATTTTTCGGGAAAAAGTTGAACATGTTCAAACGGATTATCCTGACCGATGCCACCGATACGGAGCATGGCTATGTATCGGCCGTCAACCGGCCGGAACTTATCGGCCAGATCGCCCGAACGACCAATGCCCTGAGGCCTTCTGGCACCATCCGGCTCGATGATGAATACATCGATGCGGTATCCGAAGGACGGTTTATCGACAGCAACAAAGATGTTAAGATTATCAAGGTAGAAGGGTCTCGCATCGTTGTGCGTGAACTCGAAAAACAAGAGGAGGAAGAATAAATGGGACTTGAAGCAATCGGCTTAGGCGCCGCGATAATTGGTATTATCGTTGTACTTGCCATCTTTTTCACATTCGTACCAGTCACATTATGGATCTCGGCTTTAGCTGCCGGCGTCCGCATCAGCATCTTCACATTGATCGGGATGAGATTGCGCCGGGTTATCCCATCGCGCATCGTCAACCCGTTGATCAAGGCTTCAAAAGCCGGTCTTTCCGTACAGATCAACCAATTGGAAAGCCATTACTTGGCTGGCGGTAACGTCGACCGTGTCGTCAACGCATTGATCGCAGCACACCGTGCCAATATCGATTTGCCGTTCGAACGCGCAGCAGCAATCGACCTTGCCGGCCGTGACGTACTTGAAGCGGTTCAAATGTCGGTTAACCCGAAAGTTATCGAAACGCCATTCATTGCCGGTGTTGCAATGGACGGGATCGAAGTGAAAGCAAAAGCGCGGATTACCGTGCGCGCCAATATCGACCGACTCGTCGGTGGTGCCGGTGAAGAGACAATCGTCGCCCGTGTTGGTGAAGGGATCGTTTCTACACTCGGTTCAAGCACGAACCATAAAAAAGTTCTAGAAAACCCGGACCTCATCTCCCAAACCGTACTAGGCAAAGGACTGGATTCCGGTACAGCTTTTGAAATCTTGTCCATCGATATCGCAGATGTGGATATCGGCAAAAACATCGGTGCCGAGCTTCAGACTGAGCAAGCGGATGCCGATAAGAAAATCGCTCAGGCGAAAGCCGAAGAGCGCCGTGCAATGGCTGTCGCTAGCGAGCAGGAAATGAAAGCGAAAGTCGTCCAGATGCGCGCGAAAGTTGTCGAAGCAGAAGCTGAAGTGCCGATGGCGATGTCAGAAGCACTCCGTTCAGGAAACATCGGCGTGATGGATTATATCAATTACAAGAATGTCCAAGCTGATACAAGCATGCGCGAATCCATTTCGAAAAGCGGAACGGAAAAACAAGAGGACGAAAACTAACAAGCTCCGCCATAACTCAAGGGAGGTTTTGGAATGGAACCCCTCATCATGATGCTGATCATTGCGGCTGTCAGTGCATTGTTCAGTAAAAACAAGAAACCTGATGCAAATCAGCAGACTACCCAGCAGACTAAGCGCCAACAAGTCCCAGGCGCTCCTCCCAGACAGGCACAGCAAAGGCAAGAGCAGGCGCCAAGAGGCGGTCAGCGAAGCTTTAAGCGCATTGAAGATTACGCCAAGGAAATATACGGTGAATTTCAAACCCAGATGGAGAGCGACCCGAAACGGGCAGAACAGGCACGCCAAGTCAAGGAACAGGCGGAACGAGCCAAGTCGCGGGCGATGGACGAAGTGGAAAAACGGACTCCAGCCCAGGTGAAGCAAGCCGCTGAACCGAAAAACCGCCCTGGAAGATTGAGCGCTCATCAAAAAGAGCCATTGAAACGGGCGGTCGCAAAAGAAAAAGAGCGGGATCTATTGCCGTTGAATGAAGAAGATGTAAGAAAAGGCATCATCATGGCGGAGATTCTGCAGCCGCCAAAATCAAAACGTCAAAAGCAAGGCCGGCATATTTAATGCCGGTCTTTTCTTTTTGATTAATTAATTCTCATATTAATATTATGTAAACTTATATCATCTGAATTAATTTACATTTATATAAAGAAAATGATAGAGTTGAAGAGAAGTAAAAACACGATCCAAGGAGCGTCTAAATGACAGAAAACAACCTACTCGAATTGCATGTGAAAGACCCGAACGAAGCAGTCCTGCTTCTCGGCACATCCGACAGCCATCTGTCGCTGATCGAAGAGAGTTTTGATATACACATCATCACGCGCGGCGAAGTGATTCGCCTCGAAGGGTCCGAAGAAGGCCGACAGACCGGAAAGTTGTTGTTGGAGCAATTATTGAAAGTTATCCGCAAAAACATCAATATCGACCAGCGCGATATCGTGTCGGCTATTGAAATGGCGAAAAACGGGACGATTGAATATTTCGCTGAACTTTACGATGAAGAAGTGGCACGCAGTGCGACCGGCCGTTCCATCCGCGCCAAAACGATTGGGCAGCGCCATTATATCCACGCCATCAAAAAAAGCGATATGGTCTTCGGGATCGGCCCGGCCGGAACCGGAAAAACCTATCTAGCCGTCGTGTTGGCAGTGCAAGCCTTGAAAAACGGCCATGTCAAAAAGATCGTCTTGACGCGCCCTGCAGTTGAAGCAGGAGAAAGCCTCGGGTTCTTGCCGGGCGACTTGAAGGAAAAAGTCGATCCGTATTTGCGCCCTTTATATGACGCATTGCATGACGTCATCGGTCAAGAACAGACCAACCGCCTAATTGAACGCGGAACGATCGAAGTGGCACCGCTCGCTTACATGAGAGGGCGGACACTTGAAGAAGCGTTCATTATCTTGGATGAAGCCCAGAACACGACGAAAGCACAAATGAAAATGTTTTTGACGCGCCTCGGCTTTAACTCGAAAATGATCGTCACCGGCGATAAAACCCAGATTGACTTGCCTCGCGGGGCGGAGTCCGGGTTGATCGCTGCAGAGAAAAATTTGCACGGCGTCAAAGGCATTGAATTTCAGTACCTGGAAAAAGGCGATGTCGTCCGCCATCCGCTCGTCTCAAAAATTATCGAAGCTTACGAGAACCAGCCTAGTTAAGGCTGGTTCTTTTTATTTGAAAGTTTTTCCAATGGGTTTATGTTCATGTTTATCACCAAAATGAATAAGCAAATAGCGCATCCAGGTCCATGAAATTGTTATTAATTTGTAAGGGGCGATGAAAAAAGCACGAGGTATTGGTATGATGAAAGAAGAATAGTGAGGTGGTCAAATGGCGGGATGGATCAGGCGCATTTATTTGCGGTTCGGGGCTCCTGTAGTCTTGATCGGCATCAGTTTCATGACAGCGCTGCTCATGTTTGGATTTTTATACGATACGATGGCAACCGATACATATGAAGTGGAATTATTCCAATTGTCCGAGGAGACGATACGGGCGGCAAAAACTGTTGAAGACCCGGTGAGGACAGAACTTGAACGCGAGCGGGCAGCAGCGGAAGTGCAGCCGAGCTACCGGTATATCGAAGAAATCGCCGATAACCAGGCAGCAGTCGTCGATTCGCTATTTGGCTATGTGCTGGAAGCAAAGCGGACAACTGAAGCGGACGACGAGGATGAACCGGATCCGCGTAATTTAGATGAGGCTTTAAGCAGCCTTCGTGAATCGATCCGCCTGCTCGAACAAAATGAAAACGGGCTTCGCTTGACGGACGACATGCTCTTGTCGCTGCTCGCATTGGAAGATGATGTGCTTATGCGCGTTGAACGTGAAGTGCGCAACCAGGTGCTGGCAGTTCTGCAGGATCCGCTCCGCGAGGCCGGGCTTACGCAAGCGCGCAATTCAGCCGAGCAGGAAATCCGCGGGGACGACCAGGTGCCTGCTTCTGCGATTCCGGCGGCAGCGGCGATTGCCAGGGCCAATATTGTCCCGAATGAACTCATCAATGAAGAATTGACGGAGCAACAAACCGAACAAGCGCGGGCGAGTGTCGAGCCGACACGCATCTTGCAGGGGCAAGTCCTGATCCAGGAAGGCCAATTGATCGACCGTGAAGTCTACCGCCAGCTTGAACTGGCGGGAATGACCGAGCAGCAATCGAATTACCGTCCAGTGTTTGCCTTGAGCTTGTTTGTGCTGATCGCGGCGGGCTTATTGCTGCTGGTGTTGCAGAGCGCCAAAGTCGAAGGCGTTAAAAAAGCCATTCGGCTGACGATTGTTTTTGTCGTCTTCGCTTTGTCTTTGGCAATCATGAAGCTGCTCGAAATCATCAGCGGCAATTTTGAGGTGGTCATCGATTTTATCTACCCGACAGCATTAGCCGGCATTTTGGTGCGTTTATTGATCGATGAGCGGACAGCGGTCTATGTGACGGTTTTGCTTAGCGCCAGTGCAGGAATGATGCTGCAAAGCGGCTATGCCGGCGTTTTTCAGATGGATTCCGCTTTGTATGTGTTGTTTGGCGGCCTGACGGGGATATACTTAATACGTAATGGCCATAGAAGTATCCGCATCTTGCCGATCAGCTTGGCAGTCGGCGGCGTCCATTTGCTGTATGTGGCATTTTACCTGCTGATGAACCAAAGCCAGTACACGGTGGAAGAAATTGCTTTCTACGTCGCAGCGGCTCTGACAGCCGGTCTTTTGTCCGGGACGCTTGCGACCGGTTTATTGCCGCTGTTTGAAACGGCATTCGGCATTCTATCGACGATGAAGCTGCTCGAATTGTCGAATCCGAACCATCCTTTGCTGAAAAAGATTTTAACCGAGACGCCGGGAACTTACCACCACAGTGTCATGGTGGCAAACCTTTCGGATGCGGCGTGCGAAGCAATCGGGGCGAATGGCTTGCTTGCGCGGGTCGGCTGTTATTACCACGATATCGGCAAAACCATCAACCCACAGTACTTTATTGAAAATCAATCACATGGCAATCCGCATGATCAACTCAGTCCGGAACAAAGCCGTGACATCATTCTGGCGCACGGCAAAGACGGGGCGGCGATTTTGCGCAAGCAGAAAATGCCGAAAGAATTGATCGATATTGCAGAGCAGCATCATGGCACGACTTTATTGAAGTTCTTCTATTATAAAGCGAAAGAGCATAACGAGGAGCTGCCCGAGCAAGAATACCGCTACACGGGTCCGAAGCCGCAGACGCGGGAGCTTGCCATCATCATGGTGGCCGACAGCTTAGAAGCGGCGGTGCGCTCGATGGAATCACCGAGTACGGAAAAGATCCGCAAGATGGTCGATTCCATCACGGAAGATAAATTGAAAGATGGACAGTTTGACGAATGTGATATAACGTTAAAAGAACTGAAACGGGTCAAGAGCGTCATGTGCGAAACTTTGAACGGGATCTTCCATTCGAGGATCGCCTATCCCGATGATAAAAAATAATTTAATGGAGGAGGGAAAGCGATGCTGACAATCGATTTCATAGACGAAACGGAACAATTGGATGACAAGGCGCTTGCCTTTGTGAGCAAGGTATTGGAGCATGCGGCACAGCATGAAGAAACAGGAGAAGCGGAAGTATCGGTCACATTTACGGATGATGAATCGATCCGTGCGATCAACCGCGATTACCGGGAGAAGGACCAGGCAACGGATGTCATCTCCTTTTCAATGGAAGAACAAGGGGAAGATGAAGTGGCCATCATCGGTGAAACAGGCCCGCGCCTGCTAGGGGATATCATCATCTCTGTGGAGCGCACCAAGCTCCAGGCAGAGGAATACGGGCATAGCTTCGAACGCGAACTCGGCTTTTTGGCAGTGCACGGATTTTTGCATTTGCTCGGCTACGACCATATGAATGAGCAGGATGAAAAGGAAATGTTTGGTAGACAGGAAGAAATTTTAGCTTCCCTTGGCGTTACGCGTGATGCGCATGAAGCTGAGTAGGTTTCTATCCTCATTCCGTTTTGCTGCGCAAGGGGTTGGCACATCCATAAAGCGGGAACAGAATATGAAAGTACATGCGGTCTCGGCAGTGGTTGTCTTGATCGCCGCAATCTGGACTGGTCTCGACCGCACGGAGTGGATGCTGGTGATTGTGCTGATCGGCGGCATGTTGGCGCTTGAACTGGTTAATTCGGCGCTGGAGCGGACCGTCGATCTCGTCACTGCAGAGCGCCATCCGCTGGCGAAGCAAGCGAAAGACATGGCAGCAGGAGCCGTTTTGGTATTTGCTGTGACAAGTGCTATAATCGGTTTGCTGATCTTTTTGCCTAAATGGTTTTAAACATCGTCCGGCAGCTGGATGCTGCTGTGATCATAGAAAAGTGAGTGATGAAAATGGACAAACAACAATTGATGGAACAAGCAATCTCGGCGCGCGGCAATGCCTACGTGCCGTATTCGAAATTCCCGGTAGGGGCGGCGCTATTATCCAAGGATGGCAAAGTCTATACTGGATGCAATATTGAAAATGCCGGTTATTCGCTGACCAATTGCGCAGAACGCACAGCTGTCTTCAAGGCTGTATCGGAAGGCGTCAAGCAGTTCGAAGCATTGGCAGTGGCTGCTGATACGAAAGGACCGGTCGCGCCGTGCGGGGCATGCCGCCAAGTGCTGGTGGAATTTTGTGCGCCGGACATGCCGGTTTATTTAACGAATCTAGAAGGAGCGGTGTCTGAGACGACCATCGCAGAATTGCTTCCGGGCGCCTTCACAACGGGGGATTTAGACTATGCATCAAGGAAATAACGGATATAAATCAGGATTCATCTCAATCATCGGCCGTCCGAATGTAGGGAAATCGACCTTTTTGAACCGTGTGGTCGGGCAGAAAATCGCCATCATGAGCGATAAGCCGCAGACGACGCGCAATAAAGTTCAGGGTGTCGTAACGAACGAAAACAGCCAAATGGTCTTTATCGACACGCCGGGAATCAACGAGCCGAAACATAAGCTTGGGGATTTCATGCTGAAAGTCGCAAAAAACACCTTCCGTGAAGTGGATGTGCTGCTATTTGTCGTCAGTGCAGCGGACCGCATCGGTAAACAGGACCGTTATGTGCTCGATATGCTAAAAGGAATCGATGTGCCGGTATTTTTGGTGCTCAACAAAATCGACCAAGTGCATCCGGACAATCTGCCGAAGATCGTGGAATCCTACCGCAACGAATTCGATTTCGCTGAAGCGATTCCGATCTCCGCCTTGCAGGGCAATAATGTCGAGAACTTGCTCGCGAAAATCGAAGAGCGCTTGCCGGAAGGGCCGCAATACTATCCGTCCGACCAAGTGACGGACCATCCGGAGCGTTTCATCATTTCGGAATTGATCCGTGAAAAAGCCTTGCATTTGACGCGCGAGGAAATCCCGCACTCAATCGCTGTGGTCATCGATAAAATTGCCAAGGATGAAGAAAACGAAAACATGATCCGCGTCCAGGCGACGATCATGGTCGAACGCGATTCCCAAAAAGGCATCGTCATCGGCAAAAAAGGCGTGCTTTTAAAGGAAATCGGCACGCGTGCGCGCAAGGATATCGAAAACTTGCTCGGCACGAAAGTATATTTGGAGCTTTGGGTCAAAGTCCAGAAAGATTGGCGCAATAAAGCAATGCATCTCCGTGATTTCGGTTTCAGAGACGACGAATACTAAGGAGCCTGGCTCATGCAGAACCAACTCGAAGGCATTGTCATCCGAACGCGTCCCTACGGGGAAACGAATAAAATTGTCACCTTGTTCACAAAAGAAGCAGGGAAAATCACTTGCATGGCGCGTGGGGCGAAAAAGCCTGCAAGCCGCCTGGCAGCCATCACGCAGCCGTTCACACATGGCGTTTTCTCAATCTATAAAGGCCGTGGCATGGGCACTTTGCAGGCAGGCGACCAATTGGAGTCGCTGCGCCATATCCGCGAGGACATCATGGCCACAGCATACGCGAGCTACGTCACAGAACTGATCGACCGTCTCACGGAGCAGGATGAGCCGCAGCCGGCCATCTACGATATGCTGTATCAAGCGCTCCATGCGATTTCGGACGGCTATGACCCGGAAGCGATCACCTTGTTTGTCGAATGGAAAATGCTGCGCGTGGCGGGGCTGACCCCGACTTTGCACGAATGCGCCAATTGCGGGGCGACGGAAGGGGAATTCGCATTCTCTTTCCAGGAACTCGGCTTTTTGTGCCATCGCTGCTTCCATCTTGACCGCTACATCATCCGCTTGAGCCCGGCGCTCGTGAAATTGATCCGCACGTTTTATTTCGTGCCGATCGAACGGGTCGGGGCATTGACCTTGAAGAAAGAGTCGAAAACTTTGCTCAAGCAAATCGTCCGGACCATTTACGAGGAACAGGCAGGCATCCGGCTCAAGTCGCGTTCGTTTCTCGAGCAGCTCGAGCGGACGCCGGAATTTTTCCCGGAACCGAAAAAAGACATCCCTGAAGGCGACTAGCCTCGGGATGTCTTTTTTGGATTAGAATTGGATATGCTGTTCGATATACGCTTGCACGTCTTTGATCGGCATGCGCACTTGTTCCATGGAATCGCGGTGGCGCACGGTTACTTCACCGTCTTCGACCGAGTCGAAATCATAGGTGATGCAGAACGGCGTACCGATTTCATCCTGGCGGCGGTAGCGTTTCCCGATGGACTGGGATTCGTCGTAATCGACCATGAAATGCTTCGCAAGGTCTGCGAATACTTCCGTCGCGCCTTCAGAAAGTTTTTTCGATAAAGGCAATACCGCGGCCTTGTATGGCGCAAGTGCCGGGTGGAACTTCAACACGGTGCGTGTATCATCATTGTCCAAACTTTCTTCCTGGAATGCATCCACAAGGAAAGCGAGTGTTACGCGGTCTGCGCCGAGTGATGGTTCGATGCAATATGGCACGTAGCGTTCGTTGGTCTGTGGATCGATGTAATTGAAATCTTCGCCCGAATATTCCATATGGCGCTTCAAATCGAAATCGGTGCGGTCAGCGATGCCCCACAGTTCGCCCCAGCCGAATGGGAATTTATATTCGATGTCGACAGTGGCGTTCGAGTAATGGGACAACTCATCCGCGTCGTGCTCACGCAAGCGCATATTGTCCTCGCCCATGTTCAGCTCGACCAGCCAGTTTTTGCAGAAGTCGCGCCAGTACGCATACCATTCAAGGTCTTCGCCTGGCTTACAGAAGAACTCAAGCTCCATCTGCTCGAATTCACGTGTGCGGAACGTGAAGTTCCCTGGCGTGATTTCGTTGCGGAAACTCTTGCCGATCTGTGCAATCCCGAACGGCATTTTCTTGCGCATCGAGCGCTGGACGTTTTTATAGTTGACGAAGATCCCTTGTGCCGTCTCCGGGCGCAAATACACTTCGTTCGTCGATGATTCAGTAACGCCTTGGAAAGTCTTGAACATCAAATTGAACTGGCGGATCTCAGTGAAATCAGCTTTGCCGCAAGTCGGGCACGTGATTTCATGTTCGTCGATCAATTCTTTCATGCGCTCGAACGACAAGCCGTCGACAATCAGCTCAATGCCTTTTTCATCCAATGCGTTTTCGATCAGCTTATCGGCACGGTGACGCGATTTGCAGGCTTTGCAATCGATCATCGGGTCGTTGAAGTTGCCGAGGTGGCCGGATGCTTCCCAAGTTTTAGGGTTCATCAGGATGGCAGCGTCTAGTCCGACGTTATGGACGGATTCCTGGACGAATTTCTTCCACCATGCTTTTTTGATATTGTTTTTCAGCTCGACGCCGAGTGGGCCATAATCCCACGTGTTGGCGAGCCCGCCGTAAATTTCAGAGCCCGGGAAGACGAATCCCCGGTGTTTGGCTAATGATACTACTTTTTCCATTGACATCTTCATTACCTCCATAAAATAAAAAAATCGCACACGCCACGGACAAATGTCCGAGGACGAGTACGTTACCCGCGGTTCCACCTCGATTGGCTGAAAGTCCAGCCCGCTCGCATTACCTATAGCTCCGGATTGCCGTTTCCCGCTTTGCAGGCTTTCACCATCCCTGCTCGCTTTATGCGCGGTACTTATCGATCCATCATTGCCATTATTTGATTCCCGATTATTGTATCATGGCAATCTTTTCTTCGCAATATGGCATGTAATAGTATATAATAATTGGTATTGAGTATAACATATTTGAATTTGAGGCGGTGAGTCCAATCGAACTCAATAAGCGGCAAGAGGAAATTTTACAGATCGTCAAAGGCAATGGCCCGATTACAGGTGAGCAAATCGCAGACCGTCTGAATTTGACGCGTGCAACGCTCCGGCCGGATCTGGCAATTTTGACGATGGCAGGCTTTTTAGATGCCAGGCCGCGTGTCGGCTATTTTTATTCGGGCAAGAAACCAGGCCAGGATATAACCGATACGATGAACAATATGAAAGTGAAGGATTTCCAGTCAATCCCTGTCGTAGTCAGGGAAGATGTCAGCGTATACGATGCCATCAGCCAGATGTTTCTGGATGACGTCGGGACGCTTTTTGTTGTGGATAAAAAATCCTGCCTTGCAGGTGTCCTGTCGCGCAAAGATCTATTGCGCACCAGCCTCGGCAATCAGGACTTGAATGCAATTCCTGTACATATCATCATGACGCGCATGCCGAATATCACTTATTGTTTGCGCAATGATTCGCTCATACAGGCTGCAAACCGGCTGATCAACCAGCAAATCGACGCATTGCCGGTCGTCGAAGAACAACCGGAAGGGTATAAGGTCGTCGGCAGGCTGACAAAGACCAATATTACGCGGGCATTTTTGTCCCTTTCGGAAAACCACGAACTGTGAGGTGCAGAATATGAGTTTATTGCGTGTTTTTATCGTCTCCGATTCGGTGGGCGAAACTGGAGAGCTTGTCGCGAAAGCGGCCATCAGCCAATACTTAAATACAGAACAAAATGCCGTCTTGAAACGGTTCCCGTACATCGATTCCATCGAACACTTGCAGGAGATCATCAAACTGGCGGAAGGGCAGCGGGCAGTGATCGTCTATACGCTCGTATCCAAAGAGTTGCGCCATTTCGTTGAACGTGAAACTGCGCGCCACGGCATCAAAGCGATCGATTTGATGGGCCCATAGCTCGATGCGCTAGAAGAAGAGCTGCATTCGGCACCGATCGGTGAAGCCGGGCTGGTGCGCAAGCTCGACGATGATTATTTCAAGAAAGTCGAAGCGATCGAATTTGCGGTCAAATACGACGATGGGCGCGACCCACGCGGCATCTTGCTTGCGGATATCGTCTTGGTGGGGGTGTCGAGAACATCGAAAACCCCATTATCGCAGTATTTGGCCCATAAACGGCTGAAAGTCGCCAATGTGCCGTTAGTGCCTGAAGTGGACCCGCCGGATGAGCTGTTCGACGTGGATCCGAAAAAATGTTTCGGTTTGGTCATTTCGCCGGAGAAATTGAACAATATCCGCAAAGAGCGTTTGATTGCGCTCGGTTTGAACGATGATGCCAATTATGCAAAATTGGACCGCATCCATGAAGAAATTGTCCATTTCCGCAAAGTGGTCGACCGCATCGGCTGTGAAACGCTAGACGTCACCAACCGCGCCGTTGAGGAAACTGCGAATTTAATTCTCGGAAAACTGCAGAAACAATAAGAGGATTCCGCCTATCAGGGCGGTTTTCTTATCTTGTATAATAGAAAGACCGTTTTCTACGCCTTTCTATGGATTTTACAAAAACGTTTTATAATGAAGAATTGTGGCTAAAGCTTAATAACAACATGATGAGCTTTCCCATCTTTTTGTCGAAATTTGAAGGATTTTAATGGATTTCAACGAATAAAGTAAAGTAAGCAAATAAAGATGGTGATAAGGTGTCCAATCGAATTCCTGAAGAAGTGATCGAAGAAATCCGTTCCAAAGCGGATATTGTGGACGTCGTGGGCGAATATGTCCAATTGACGAAAAGAGGCCGCAATTGGTTTGGCCTCTGCCCTTTCCACGGGGAAAGTACACCGTCCTTTTCTGTGACAGCCGATAAGCAGATTTTCCATTGCTTCGGCTGTGGGGCTGGCGGCAACGCCATCACATTCTTGATGGATATCGAAAACATCAGCTTCCAGGAAGCGCTGGCCAAACTCGGCGAGCGTTCAGGGATTGAAATCGATGTCCAGCCAGGCGAAGGCAAAGGGGCGGCCCAGGCAAGAAATGACGATCCGCTCATTTTGATGCATGAATTCGCTGCAGATATGTATCATCACATTTTGCTGAATACGGAAGAAGGGCAAGCAGCTCTTGATTATTTGGAGAATCGGGGATTCACCCAGGAAATCATCGAAAAATACCGGATCGGCTGGGCGCTTCCTGAATGGAACTATATGGAAGTTGCCCTTCGCAGAAAAGGCTACGATGATGAACAATTGGAAGCGAGCGGACTAGCCATCAAGCGTGAGAAATCCGATGGCTGGTTCGACCGTTTCCGCGGCAGGATCATGTTTCCGATCATGAACGAAAACGGCAAGGCCATTGCGTTTTCGGGAAGGGTCCTTGAGCAGTCGAAGCAGGAAGCGAAATACATGAATAGCCCAGAATCACCGATTTTCCAAAAAAGCCAAGTTCTTTATAATGTTCATCTAGCACGCGGGGCCATCCGGAAAAACCGGAAAATTGTCCTGTTTGAAGGATTCATGGATGTCATTGCTGCCGGAAAGGCTGGCATCGACAATGCGCTCGCGACCATGGGGACATCGCTGACATCGCAGCATATCCGCCAAATGAAGCGCTTTGCGCAGGAAGTGGTCGTTTGCTTTGATGGTGATGATGCCGGATGGGAAGCGGCCAAAGGGCGGCGGTGCCGCTTGAGGAAGCGAATTTCAAAGTCGGGATTGCGGTGCTGCCGAATGGCATGGACCCCGACGACTATGTCCGCTAAAACGGCGCCGATGCTTTTCGGGAGAACGTCATCGAAAAGCCGCAAACCTTTATCGCATTCGCGATGATGCATGCGCGCCGCCATAAGAACTTTCAATATGAAAACGATCTCCTTCAATATATCCAAGAGGTGCTCCAATTATTGGCCGGTAAATCCTCTCCTGTTGAAAGGGATTTGTATATTAAGCAGCTGTCGGCAGAAACGAACTCTCGGAAGAAGCCATATTGCAGCAGTACAGGCGCTTAGAAACACGCAGCATCGAACGCAGCCGGCCAAAAGCCGCTGAATCAGTACAGGCAGCCCCGAAAAGGGAGCAGAAGAAAATTACGTCGCTGCACCGCGCAGAACGCTTGCTGTTCGCACACGCGCTTGCAGACCCGGCCGTGATGGACAAGCTTGCCCGTGAAGTGGAAACCATCCCGTTCATCAGTGAAGAATACCAGGCGCTTTACGTTCAGTTGCTCGGTTTTATGAGGAATGGGAAAAGCGGATTTCCATAAGTTCCTGGAAACCCTAACGGATCAGGAGCTCCGGAAGTTAGTGATGGAGACGGCCATGGCCGAAAGAGATCCCGAACATCCGGAAGAAGAGATCGAAGATTGCCTGAAGCATTTGAACAAGCACCGTATCGAGCAACAAATCAATTTAAAAATCCAGCAATCAAAAGTAGCGGAAAAACAGCATGATTTGAAGCGCGCTTTGCTTCTAGCACAAGAAGTGATTGCTTTACGGAAATCATTGTAGATTATTCCGGTTTTTTCTAAAGGAGGAAGTTGTATGGCTGAGAAATCCGAACGCCAAACAGAAGTCGTAACAAACAGCATCCCGTTGCCTGCTGAAGGCCCGGAAGCAAGTGTAGAAGACGCGAAAAAGCAATTGATCGAACAAGGGAAAAAAACCGGAGAATTGAACTACGAACAGATTGCCGATAAATTGGCTATTTTTGAAATGGAATCGGACCAAGTAGAGGAATTCATTGATCAATTGGAAGGGCACGGCATCGAACTCGAACGCAAGAGTGATGATGAAGAGCATTTGGATCGTCTCATGAAGCCGACGGAAGAGAAGTTCGACTTGAACGACTTGAGCGTTCCGCCAGGCGTCAAAATCAACGATCCGGTCCGCATGTACTTGAAAGAAATCGGCCGGGTTGACCTATTGAAGGCCGAAGAAGAAGTGCGCCTTGCGAAATTGATCGAACAAGGCGACGAGGAAGCGAAAAAACGCCTCGCAGAAGCCAACTTGCGTCTCGTCGTCTCGATTGCGAAACGCTATGTGGGCCGCGGCATGCTGTTCTTGGACTTGATCCAGGAAGGGAATATGGGGCTTATCAAAGCAGTCGAGAAATTCGACTACTCGAAAGGCTTTAAATTCAGTACCTACGCCACGTGGTGGATCCGCCAAGCCATTACGCGCGCCATCGCCGACCAGGCGCGGACCATCCGCATCCCGGTCCATATGGTCGAGACGATCAACAAACTGATCCGCGTACAGCGCCAGCTGTTGCAAGACCTTGGACGCGAACCTTCACCGGAAGAAATCGGCGAAGAGATGGATCTATTGCCTGAGAAAGTGCGTGAAATCCTGAAGATCGCCCAAGAACCGGTATCGCTTGAAACACCGATCGGTGAAGAAGACGATTCGCATTTGGGAGATTTCATCGAAGATTCCGATGCACAGTCGCCATCTGACCATGCAGCTTATGAATTGCTGAAAGAGCAGTTGGAAGATGTGCTCGACACATTGACTGACAGAGAAGAAAATGTATTGCGCCTGCGTTTCGGCTTGGATGACGGCCGCACGCGGACACTCGAAGAAGTCGGTAAAGTATTCGGCGTGACGCGCGAGCGCATCCGCCAAATCGAAGCGAAAGCACTTCGCAAACTGCGCCATCCATCGCGCAGCAAGCGCTTGAAAGATTTCTTGGAATAAACTGAATGAATCCTTCCCGGGCCAAAAGCCTGGAAGGATTTTTGTGTTTAAATACAATCGCGATAGTGGCGTAGCCCTTGGTGAACAAGTATGTTTTCCATCCGCACAACGGCATATTGGAATAACTTTCCGTTATGCCTTGCTTGTGTCGGAATTTTAGCTATATAATGAATATTGTAAGCGTATTCATAGCAAAGGGATGTAAGATATGAATTTCGATTTGACACAAGAACAGCAAATGATCAAGAAGACGATGCGAGAATTCGCCGATAAAGTAGTGGCACCAGGTGCCGTCGACCGAGACCGCACGAAAGAATTTCCGAAAGAGGCCTTCAAGCAGCTGTCCGACATGGGGATGATGGGCTTGCCGTTTGATGAAGCTTATGGCGGGGCTGGAGCGGATTCGACAAGTTTTGCCATCGTCACAGAAGAATTGAGCCGCGTCTGCGCTTCAACAGGCATCACATATTCCGCCCATATTTCACTCGGTGGAGCTCCACTCAGCCTGTTCGGCACAGAAGAGCAAAACAGAAGTATTTGACGCCGATCTGTTCTGGGGAATCGTTCGGCGCGTTCGGTCTGACTGAACCGAATGCCGGATCGGATGCCGGGGAACAGAGACACGTGCAGTAGAAGACGGGGACGACTGGGTCATCAATGGATCGAAAGTATATATCACGAACGCAAGCCATGCGAAGCATTTGGCGATTACGGCCATCACCGGCATGAACGACGGCAAAAGAAATCAGTGCGATCATCGTGCCGACGGACGCAGAAGGCTTCACGATCATCGATAATTACGAGAAAATGGGCTTTGAACGCATCCAATACAACGGAATTGGTACTGGAAAATGTCCGTGTGCCAAAAGAAAACCTGCTCGGCAAACGTGGAGAAGGCTTCAAGCAATTCTTGGTGACGCTTGATGGCGGGCGCATCGGCATCGCCGCGATGGCAGTCGGGATTGCACAAGGCGCATTCAATAAAGCACTCGCTTACGCAAAAGAGCGCAAGCAGTTCGGCAAGTCTTTGTCGGAATTCCAAGTGACGCAATTCAAATTGGCCGATATGGCAATGAAGATTGAACTCGCCCGCAATATGGTCTATAAAGCGGCATGGTTGAAAGACCAAGGGCGCCCGTTTACAAAAGAAGCGTCCATGGCGAAACTGTATGCTTCCGAGATGGCGATGGAAGTGGCGGACGAAGCGATCCAGATCCATGGCGGCTATGGCTATATGAAGGAATATGAAGTGGAGCGCTATATGCGCGACGCCAAGCTCCTGGAGATCGGTGAAGGGACATCTGAAGTGCAGCGCATGGTCATTTCACGCCTTGTCGGCTGCTGATCGGATTTGCAAAACTGTGAAGCTTTAACTGCTTGTTCGATGCCGTCAACTGAATCCTTCGAATTTACCGATTTTGTCACAATACGGCAATTATTATTCGTTATGGCTTTTCGTTTACTGGATAATACAGTACAATAATGAATGATACTTATACTATCATCAAGCAGAACACAGTAGAAGGAGGGTTACGGATGCAAAAGAATGCAATTGTACCTTATATCTTAATCATGGCTTTCGGTATTGGCCTGATTTTCTTCCTGTCATTGGAAGGAGTCGGCAATGAAGCTGAAATTGCTGAAGAACAAGCGGCAGAAGAAGGCGGCGGAGAAGAAGCAGCTGAAGGCGAAGGCGGAGAAGAAGCGGCAAGCGGCGACTTCGACCCGGAAGCTACAGCACAAGCAAGCTGTGTTTCTTGCCACGGTTCAAGCTATGAAGGCGGAGTCGGCCCATCACTTGTAGGCACAGCACTTTCGCAAGAAGAAATTGAAGAGATTCTGATCAACGGTAAAGGAACAATGCCAGCTGGACTTGTCCCTGAAGAGAACGTACCAGCAATGGCTGAGTGGGTACTTTCACTCGAATAGCATCAAAAACCCTTAGTTCTTCTGGAGCTAAGGGTTTTTTGTCAATTAGGAGGAACTTTATGAACGCGCAGCAATTATCAGTTCGATTAATGAAAGTGGCAGAATATGTGCAAGCAGGTGCGGTCGTGGCAGATATCGGCTCAGATCACGCCTATTTGCCATGCCACCTTCTCCATCACGGCATCGCGAGCCGTGCGGTTGCCGGAGAGATCGTCAAAGGCCCTTATGAATCGGCGAAAAAGCAAGTACGCGCGGAAGGGCTTGAAGGCAAAATTACGGTCCGGCTCGCCCCTGGGCTTGAAGCGATTGAACCGGCAGACGGGATTACGGCGGTGACCATCGCCGGGATGGGTGGTTCACTGATTGCATCCATCCTGGAAGAAGGAAAAGACCGGCTCGAAGGCGTGGAGCGCTTGATCCTGCAGCCGAACGTCCACGCCCAAGCGATACGGCAATGGGCAGTCCAAAACGGCTGGCACATTGTCGCAGAAGAGATCTTGAAGGAAAAAGACAAGATCTATGAGATCCTAGTGCTGGAGCCGACTGCTGAAGAAGTGCAGCTAGATGCGAAAGAGTTGCTATTCGGCCCGGAGCTATTAAAACAGCAAACCGAAATTTTCAAGGAAAAGTGGCAGCGCGAGGCGACACAGTGGAAAGCGATCGCCGAGCGCTTGGAGAACACACAACAAACCGAAGACATTCGTACGAAAAAAGAGCAATTGCTCGAAAAAATCGCATTGATGGAAGAGGTGTTTGCGGATGAAAATTCCTAACGGGCAACAGATTATCGAACAGTTCGAGAAATGGTCGCCGAAATATTTGGCGATGGAAGGAGATCCAATTGGGCTGCACGTCGGTACCTTGAACAAAAAGATTGAACGCGTGCTGGTGACGCTGGATGTCGATGATGCAGTGGTAGACGAAGCGATCGAAAAAGGCGCTGGCCTCATCATTGCGCACCATCCGCCGATTTTTCGGCCCTTGAAAAATCTCCAGACAGATTTTCCTCATGGCCAATTGATGGAAAAATTGATCAAAAATGATATTGCGGTATATGCAGCACACACAAATCTCGATGTTGCGTGGGGCGGCGTCAATGACCTGTTGGCGGATGCGCTTGGATTGAGCGACACGGAAGTATTGGTGAAAACCTATGAAGCGGAGCTCGTGAAGATTGCGGTATTCGTGCCTGAAAGCCATGAAGACCAAGTGAGAAAAGCGTTTGGCGAAGCGGGTGCCGGAGCAATCGGCGATTACGAATATTGCAGCTATACCTTGTATGGCACTGGGCGCTTCCGGCCAAATACTTCAGCCGATCCGTATATTGGGGAAGCAGGGAAAATGGAAGAGACAGCGGAATCGAAAATTGAAGTCGTTGTCAGGAAAGCCGAAAAAGACCGCGTAATCCGTGCGATGATGGCAGCCCACCCTTATGAGGAACCGGCATATGACGTGTTCACCTTGGAAAACAAAGAGCTGCCGATGGGGCTTGGCCGCATCGGGCGCTTGAAAGAAAAGATGAACTTGGATACGTTTGCGGAGCATGTGAAAACAAGTTTGGATGTGCCGTTTGTCCGTGTCGTCGGAACTGGCGATGAAACGATCAAAAAAGTGGCGGTGCTTGGCGGCGACGGCAATAAATATATCCAGCAGGCAAAACGCGCCGGAGCGGATGTCTACGTAACGGGTGATCTTTATTTCCACGTGGCACAGGATGCACAGGCAATCGGCTTGCCGGTAATCGACCCTGGGCATCATGTCGAGAAAGTGATGATCCAGGAGTCGTAGACCATATGACGGAAAAGGGCGCAAACTGGCAATGCGAATTCCTGCCGTCTGAAGTAAATACAGAGCCGTTTCGCTTAAAGTGAAGATATAAAAGAGTGTTAAAGAAGTCTATAATCCGCCATAAATGAAAAAGGAGATACGATTTCTACATTCAAAATCAATGTGCTATCTGAGTATTTGGAGAAGCGTTCGTTCGACTCCTGTGGGACTAGCGGGTTTGAGAGACCCCGCAGGAACGAAGTGACGAGGAGGCTCGATTCCCGCCCCATGGAAAGCGAGCGATAAGCTTCGGAAAATACGGGTTTCTGAGTTTCTCGACAGCCTGAAAAGAGGCCCCATTCAGGGCCTCTTTTTACGTGTTATTCATTCACCGGATAGGGTTCGATGCGGTCCGATGGTTTCGGATGCTTGATCTTCGGCAAGATTTTATTAAGTGGTACGGAACGCTCGAGTGTGCGTTTCCGGATCTTCCGGATCGTATTGATCCAAGAACTTCATCACTTCTTTGACAATCGGTGTAGGCGTTGAGGCGCCAGCGGTCAAGGCGACCGTTTCGATGCCTTCCAGCCATTCCAATTTCAATTCAGACAAATCAGAGATTCGGTAAGCCGGCGTGCCTGCGATATCTTGTGAAACTTGCGCCAGGCGGTTGGAGTTATTGCTCATCGGGTCGCCGATAACCAATAAAAGATCGGTATCCCCGGCTTGTTCCGCGACGGCTTCCTGGCGAACTTGTGTAGCAAGACAGATCTCTTTATGCACTTCTGCCTGCGGGAAACGTTCTTTCAAGCGTTCCATCAAATGGACAACATCCCATTGGCTCATCGTCGTTTGGTTGGTGATGATGATTTTGTCTTCATTCAACTCTAGGGCATTGACGTCTTCGAGCTTTTCAACCAAATGGACTAGGTCCGGAGCGACGCCGATTGCGCCTTCCGGTTCCGGGTGGCCGCTCTTGCCGATGTAGATGATATGGTAGCCTTCTGCCGTTTTCTCACGGATCAAGTCATGCGTCACGGTAACATCCGGGCAAGTGGCGTCGATCGAAACGAGCCCTTTCTTCTGGCCAGTTCGCGCACTTGTGGGGATACGCCGTGTGCTGTAAAGATGACGGTACCAGTTTCAACCTTCTCCAAAATTTCTAGGCGGTTGGTGCCATCAAGGGTGATGATGCCATCTTGTTCAAATGCATCCGTCACATGTTTATTGTGGACAATCATGCCCAGTATATAAATCGGGCGCGGCAAGGTTTCATCCATGGCTGCATTTTTCGCGATGACCATGGCGTCCACTACCCCGTAGCAATAGCCTCTTGGCGATATCTTTTTTACTTTCATTATCAAACCGCACTCCTTTCAACATCATGACTTCATTATAACGGAGACGCCGTCTCTTTACAAAAGATGCATCGCTAAGGAGAGCCATTTTATGCTATAATAGCTAGAGCTTAAGGAGGGAACTATATCCCATGACAAAATTCAACGAATACCGTCTCAAGCCATTTTTGCTTGAAGCGGTCGAAAAACTCGGTTTCACAGAACCGACAGCTATCCAAAAGGAAATGATTCCACAAATCATGAGTGGAAACAGTGCCATTGGCCAGTCCCATACAGGTACAGGCAAGACCCATAGTTTTATCATCCCGATCGTCGAACGCATAGATGTTTCGAAACAGGAAGTCCAAGCAGTAATCGCTGCACCGACGCGAGAACTTGGGACGCAAATTTTCAACGAAATCCAGAAATTGATTGGCGATTCCGGCATCGAAGTGAAATCGTTCATCGGCGGAACGGATAAACAGCGTTCGATCAATAAATTGAAAACGCAGCCGCATATCGTTATCGGGACACCAGGACGCTTGAAAGACCTCGTCAACGAAAATGCGTTGCTCGTCCATACCGCTAAGATCTTAGTCGTCGATGAGGCTGACTTGGCATTCGACATGGGCTTTATCGAAGAGATCGACCAAGTCGCAGGGAAAATGCGCGACGATCTGGAAATGTACGTATTTTCTGCCACGATTCCAGAGAAACTCAAGCCGTTCTTGAAGAAATACATGGCCAACCCGGCTCATATCAAAATCGGCGACAAACGCCCGACGGCTGAAGGGCTGGACTTTTATTTAGTGCCAGTGCGCAGCAAGAAAAAAGTCGAGCGTTTACAGGAAATAATGAAAATCATCAATCCCTACCTTGCGATCATTTTTGTCAACACGCGCACCAATGCCGACTATATCGCTGAAGAATTATCGAAAAGCGGCATCCGCGTAGGGAAGATCCATGGCGATCTGGCACCGCGCGAGCGCGTCAAGGTGATGAAGCAAGTACGTGATCTGGAGTATCAATACATCGTAGCGACAGACCTTGCCGCACGCGGAATCGATATCCAAGGCGTCAGCCATGTCATCAACTACGAATTGCCGGAAGACCTGGAATTCTTCATCCACCGCGTCGGGCGGACAGCGCGTGCGGGCCTTAAAGGCGTCGCCATCACCTTGTTCAGCCCGGAAGATGAAGACGCCATTGTCCGCGTCGAGAAGATGGGGATCCCGTTCCAGCAAAAGGATATCGTCAAAGGCGAATTTGTCGATATGAAAGAGCGCCACGGCCGTAAAAAACGTGTGCGCACGGAGAATGAAGCCGATACTAAGGCGAAATCAATGGTCCACAAACCGAAAAGCGTAAAACCGATGTACAAGAAGAAAATGAAATGGAAAATGGACGAAATCAAAAAAGCGGAACGACGCAAAAACCGCAAAAAGTAAGGGGTTAATCAAATGCTATGAGGATCGCATGTCTCGATGAGCGGCAAGAAGATGCTTCTCGGCGCGAGCGAGGAAGCCGCTTCCTACGGCTCCACGACTTTCATGATCTATACGGGCGCACCGCAAAATACGCGCCGCAAACCGATCGAAGAACTAAATATCGAGGCGGGACGGGCGCATATGGCGGAGAACGGCCTGTCGAATATCATCGTTCACGCACCTTATATCATAAATATCGCCAACACGACCAAACCTGCAACGTTCGAACTCGGCGTTGAGTTCCTGCAGTCGGAAATCGAACGTACGGCAGCACTTGGGGCGGAACAAATCGTCTTGCATCCCGGTGCGCATGTCGGCGCGGGAGTGGAAGCCGGCACACAGAAAATCATCGACGGCTTGAACGAAGTGCTGACGCAGGATTTTCCGGTCAATATCGCCCTTGAGACGATGGCTGGAAAAGGCAGTGAAATTGGCCGCAATTTCGAGGAGTTGGCAGCGATTATCAACGGCGTGACGCATAACGAGCGCTTGTCGGTATGTTTCGATACATGCCATGTCCACGATGCCGGTTATGACATCAAAGAAGATTTCGACGGTGTGCTGGCGGAATTCGACCGCATCATCGGAATCGACCGATTGCAAGTACTGCACATCAACGACAGCAAGAACGTGCGCGGGGCAGGGAAAGACCGCCACGAAAACATCGGCTTCGGCGAGATCGGTTTTGATGCACTCAATTCGATTGTCCACCATAAACAATTGATGCATGTCCCGAAAATACTCGAGACGCCGTATGTCGGACTGGATGCGAAAAAGAAAAAAGCGCCATATGCATACGAAATCGACATGTTCAAAAACGGCATCTTTGCGCCTGATGACATCGAAAAGATGAAATTGCCGATCGAATCACAATAATGAGGGGTAAAGGCTATTCCGAAAAGTCATGAAACATGGCATTTCGGACAGCCTTTTTCTATTTGAAAGCTAATGCAGACGCCAGTAAAAATAGCTGCGCAAGATCATGCATTACGGGTCTTTACGATTTGCATTCTCCCGTCCCAACTTATCAAAGCTTTATTTAAAAGCCCAAACGGTTTACAGGAGCACACAACTGCTCTATACTTTCTATAGTAAATCGTAATCATTCTTATTGGAAAAGGGCGTCCCTATGGCAGCGCCATTGATCAACATTAAAGAAGTTAGCTATGAATATGAACAAACGAAAGCATTGGACCACATATCGATGACGGTGGAGGAAGGCGATTTCCTGGCGATACTCGGCCCGAACGGATCGGGGAAATCGACTTTATTGAAAATCATGCTCGGGCTCATCCGGCCATCCGAAGGCAGCGTGGAATTGTTCGGCATTGATTCGAGGCAATCCAAACACCGCGAATGGATCGGTTATGTGTCGCAAAATCGAATTCATTCAACTCGGCTTTTCCGGCCACTGTGCAGGAAGTGGTGGCAGGGGCCTGGCGAAAAGGCCGGGCTGTTCCATAAATTGCCGAAAACACATCACAGCAAGTCGAAGAAGCGCTCGATGCGGTCGGCATGAAATCATTTAAAACCGCAGCATCAGTGAGCTATCGGGGCCAGCAGCAGCGCGTCTTTATCGCACGCGCGCTCGTCGCCAAGCCGAAAGTGCTTATACTCGATGAGCCGACAGTCGGCATCGATGTCCAGAATGTCCAAGCTTTCGACATGCTCGCTGCGCTCAATCGGGAACGTAATATTACGCTGGTGCTCGTGACGCACGACGTCGATACGGTGACCGATCGCATCTCGCACGTCGCATGCTTGAACCAGACCATCCATTTCCACGGCTTTAAAGACCAATTGCATATGATGAGCGATGAGAAGCGCGAAGCGTGGTATGGCCATTCCGTCCGGAAAATCCATCATACGGAAGGAAGCCATACGCATGCTTGACGCCATACTGTCCTATGAATTTCTGCAAAACGCATTCGCATCCGGCTTGATCATCGGCGTCATTGCGCCGCTGCTCGGCGTCTTCATCGTCGTGAGAAGGCTGTCGCTGATCGCAGATGCCTTGAGCCATGTGACGCTTGCCGGCATTGCCGGAAGCCTTTATCTAAGCCAAAGTGTCGGGGCACTGGCGTTACTGAACCCGCTGTATCTCGGGATCGCCTCGTCGGTGATGGGCTCGATGCTCATCGAGCGGCTGCGCAGTGTCTATAAGCATTACGAAGAACTGGCCATCCCGATCATCCTTTCCGCAGGCATTGGCTTCGGGGCCATTTTCATTTCCCTGGCGGAAGGATTTTCGAGCGATTTGTTCGGCTACCTCTTCGGCACGGTCTCAGCCGTCAGCCGGCAGGATTTATTTATCGTCGCAGGAATCGCCGTGATCGTGTTGGCGTTTATCCGTATCTTCTTCAAGGAATTATTTGTCTTGTCCTTCGACGATGAATACGCACGGGCATCCGGCCTGCCTGCAAAATGGATCCACTTCCTGTTCATGATCGTCACGGCCTTAGTCATTGCCGGTTCGATGCGCATCGTCGGCATACTTCTCGTGTCATCACTGATGACCATCCCGGTAGCGACGGCAATGCGCGTCGCCAAAAGCTTCAAGCAAACCATCTGGCTATCGATCCTATTCGGTGAAATATCGGTCCTGACCGGGCTGGTCGCTGCGTTTTACTTCGATTTAGCGCCAGGCGGCACGATTGTCGTCACATCCATTGCCATTTTGCTGGTCATTCTGGCTTATCGAAAAATCTCGTTATCTAAGAAAAGGGGGGCAGCCGCATGAATTTACAAAAAGCGTGGGGCATCCTGAAAGAAAACGGTTTTAAAGAAACGACAAAACGCAATCAGATCCTGGAAATTTTCGAAGGGGACGAACGCTATCTGACCGCCCGTGATATTTTGGATGTCATGCAAAAAGACTATCCAAGCATGAGCTACGATACCGTTTACCGCAACTTGGCGACGTTTGTGTCGCTCGATATTTTGGAGGCGACCGAGTTGTCCGGCGAAAAGCATTTCCGCATGCATTGCGAAAGCGACCATCACCACCATCATTTTATTTGCATGGATTGCGGCAAGATCAAGGAAATTCCGCTTTGCCCGATGGACTTGTTGGGTGCGGCGTTGCCGGCCTATGAAATCGACAACCACAAATTCGAAATCTACGGGAAATGCCCGGAATGTAAATAAACGCTAGTAATGAAAAAGGGCCTGACAGCTAATGCTGCCAGGCCCTTTTTATCTGCTCACAATAGAAACGGACAAATAAAAAAGAGCGCAAGTTAGACTTGCGCTCTTCGTTTACCGCTTGAGCAATTCCTGTTGGACGCCGAACTCTTTTTTCACCCATTGCTCGGCTTCGAGCCAATCATAGACGCGGACTACCTTATTCGGCACCGGTTCACGGTTGTAAGGGGTGTCGAACAAGATGACCGGAATGTCCAGTTCCTCGGAAATTTCTACCGCATTGTCGTGTTTGTCTTCGAAGAACAAATCGACATTATGCGCTTTGGCGGTGCTGATTTTTTTATGCGTGCCAATCAATTCGATATGGTCGTAAGCAATGGCATGCTGTTCGAACCAATCGAATGTAACGCTTCGAACGTTATCTCCGCGAGCGGAGATAAAATAAAGTTCGTATTGGTCTTTCCAATTATTGATAATTTGCTTGGCGTCTTTCGAAATAGGAGAAGCCGCGTAAATTTTCGGTTCGTGCTTTTTGAACCAGGAGTAGAACTCTTTTTTATCGAGCTGCGGCAAGGCCGCTGTCAGGTCGTATTCCCGGATATCTTCGATGGTCAGCTCGCTGCCGAATGCTTCATTGATATGGGGAATCAATGAAGTGGGGCAGGTGACGGTGCCATCGATATCGATGCCAAATCGGTACATATGATCACAACCTTATGCTTGTTGTTGTTCAAGTTCCTTTTGCTTTTTCTCTTCAGCTTGTTTGGCGAAATATTCTTCTGCCAATTTATCGATCTCGATCTTCAATTCTTCGACCATTGTTTCTTCAGGCACTTTACGGACTGTTTTCCCGTGCATGAAGAGCAGGCCTTCACCGCGTGCGCCGGCGATGCCGATGTCGGCTTCACGTGCTTCACCTGGGCCGTTAACGGCACAGCCGAGAACAGCGACTTTAAGCGGTGCTTTGATGTGGGAGATGTATTCTTCCACTTCGTTCGCGATGGAAATCAAGTCAATCTCGATGCGTCCGCAAGTCGGGCATGAGATGAGCGTCGCTGCGTTTGAAGACAAACCGAAGACTTTCAATAGTTCACGGGCTACTTTGACTTCTTCGACAGGGTCTGCGCTTAAGGAGACGCGGAGTGTATTGCCGATGCCTTTAGCGAGCAATGCCCCGAGCCCGGCAGAACTTTTCACAGTTCCGGAGAACAATGTGCCGGATTCTGTAATACCGAGGTGGAGCGGGTAGTCGAATGCTTTCGATGCTTTTTCATATGCTTCGACAGCAAGGCTCACGTCTGATGCTTTCAACGAGACGATGATGTCATGGAAATCAAGGTCTTCTAGGATCTTGATATGGTGCAATGCTGATTCCACCATGCCGTCCGCTGTCGGATAGCCGTATTTCTCAAGGATTTTGCGTTCGAGCGAACCGGCGTTGACACCGATGCGGATCGGGATGCCTTTCGCTTTGGCTGCATTGACGACCGCTTCGACTTTTTCGCGGCGGCCGATATTGCCTGGATTGATGCGGATTTTATCGGCACCTTGCTCGATGGCGATCAAAGCCAGTTTGTAATCGAAATGAATATCGACAACAAGCGGGATATTGATGCGCTTCTTGATTTCGCCGATGGCATAAGCTGCCCGCTCATCAGGACAAGCCACACGGACGACTTGGCATCCGGCTTCTTCGAGGCGGAGAATCTCCGCAACCGTTGCTTCTACGTCATGTGTTTTCGTTGTCGCCATACTTTGTATAAATAGTTCATTACTGCCGCCAATCGTTATATCGCCGACTTTGACGGGGCGTGTTTTTGAACGGTGAGTCATTTCGCTCATGTTAAAAATCTCTCCTTTTTGTGAGTTTCCGGTAATCCGGACGGTTACTCAGCTTACCCTTGCACGCAATTCACGTGCGGGTCTATTTCTCTTGCCTATAGCTATTTTAGCAGTGTCTCGTTTGAAAAGACAAGAAAGACGGCTGTTCCGTGCAGATTCTTTACAGCCATGCAATATTAGCTCGGTTTTTTTACAGGTGGGGCTTTCGGATAGAAACGTGCTGCACTATATAGAAGAAACAGTGTCCATAAACTCGTCAACAGCGAAATCCACAAGCTATTGACCCAGAAACTCGCTACATACGCAGCGATAGTCGGCACAGTAACGGCGAGTGCCGCTGTGCGCCACATATGGCGGTATTCCCCGCGGCGCTTGAGCCAGGCGAGGAAGCCATAGCCGAACACCGCAAAGACGCTGATTTTGATGAAATGGTAGAGCGTCGTCGAGACAAATAAAAAAACGAGCGCAAACGGGTAGAGCAGCCATTCGATTTCTTCTATGAATTGCAGCAGGCCTTCTAGTTCAGAGGAGCTCGAGCCGATGCCAAGCACGAACTCGGCAAATGAGATAAGTGAAAGCAATGTGATGAACAAAAAAACGAATTTCAAAATGCGGCCGATCGGCATAATACGGACCGCCGCCCGTTTTTTCGGTTCCATGAAGCTTGCTTTCAATAGTTGGTAGAGATTCACAGCAATCTTCCTTTCCGGTTGTATTGTAATATTATCATGCCTGAAACGGAAAATTCGGGCTTATGTTACGGGTTTGTAAATTTTCAATAAAGGTATTTACATTTACTTAGCGAAGTCTTCATAATAGGTGAGGTGTGATTACGTTATAATTAGGAGTTGAATGTGAATCGTGGAAATGAATTGGCAGGAATTGCTGTTTACCTTCTTCGGGGGTCTCGGTATTTTCCTATTCTCAATCAAGTATATGGGTGACGCTTTGCAGAAAGCTGCAGGCGATAAACTGCGGGACATTTTGGACCGTTTTACGACCAATCCGTTCATGGGTGTCTTGGTCGGTATCGTAGTAACGATTTTGATCCAATCGAGTTCGGGCACGACCGTTATCGTCGTCGGCCTTGTAAGTGCAGGCTTCATGACGCTGAGACAAGCGATCGGCGTCATTATGGGTGCGAATATCGGGACGACCGTTACAGCATTCATCATCGGCTTGGACGTAGGGGCATACGCATTGCCAATCATGGCGGTCGGTGCATTCTTGATTTTCTTCGTCAAGAAAAACCAGATCCAAAATATCGGGCAAGTCATCTTCGGTTTCGGCGGACTATTCTTCGGGATGGAAACGATGAGCGGGGCAATGAAGCCGCTGCGTGAATTGCCGGCTTTCATCGACATGACCGTCAACTTGAGTGAATTCCCGATCCTCGGCGTTGCAGCAGGGACAATCTTCACGTTCATCGTCCAAAGCTCCAGCGGAACGATCGCCATCTTGCAAGGGCTCTATGCAGAGAACTTGGTTACGCTTGATGCCGCATTGCCGGTTCTATTCGGTGACAATATCGGGACGACCGTTACGGCGGTGCTCGCAGCACTTGGTACATCCATTGCAGCGCGCCGTGCAGCAGCTGTCCACGTCTTGTTCAATGTCATCGGCTCCGTCATCTTCCTGATCCTGCTCGTGCCGTTTACAGCGTATGTCGAGTGGCTTACGGGCGTTTTGGATCTCGAGCCAAAAATGCAGATTGCATTCGCACACGGGACGTTCAACGTCGCGAACACATTGATCCAATTCCCGTTGATTGGCGCTTGGGCATACCTCGTGACAAAAGTGATCCCTGGCGACGAAGTGCTTGTCGAATTCAAGCCGAAGCATCTGGACTTGAACTTCATCGAGCAATCGCCATCGATCGCTCTTGGCCAAGCCAAAGAAGAAGTATTGCGCATGGGTAAATATTCTGTGCAAGGACTGGAAGAAACGTATGAATATTTGAAAACGAAAAGCAAGAAACATGCTGAAATGGGCTATCAATTAGAAGATGCCATCAATAACCTGGACGGCAAAATTACCGATTACCTGGTACTCATTTCTGCAGAATCGATCTCAGCAGCGGATTCCACTCGCCACACGATGCTGATGGAAACGGTCCGTGATATCGAACGGATCGGCGACCATTTCGAGAACATCATCGAATTGATCGATTACCAGGAAGCCAATAAAGTGAAATTGACCGGGGAAGCGATGGAAGACTTGGACGAAATGTTCACATTGACCATTGCGACGGTGTCGAAATCACTTGATGCACTTGACACGACAAGCCATGAGCTTGCACGTGAAGTGGCAGAGCAGGAAGACTTGATCGACAAAATGGAACGCAAATTCCGTAAAAAACATATCCTTCGCCTGAACGAAGGCGCATGTTCCGCTCAAGCGGGAATCGTCTTTGTCGATATCGTCAGCAACTTGGAGCGGATCGGCGACCACTCCGTCAATATCGCGGAAGCCATACTCGGTAACCGTACTTGATCCACACTCCCTTTCATCCTTTACATTTCTTGAAATGTAGGGCACGATGAAAGGGAGTTTTTATATCGGAAAAGGAGGGCTCGTGATGCTCGAAATTGTCGGCTGGGTTTTTGTGCTTGTGTTTTTTGCCATCGGTTTCATCGGACTTGTGTACCCGGTCATCCCGGCGTCGCTGTTCATTTTCGGCGGATTTATCATTTATGGCCTGTTTTTCAGCTTTGCTGATTTGCCGTGGTGGTTCTGGCTCATCGAAATCTTATTCGTCCTGTTATTGTTCGGTGCAGACTTTTGGCCAATGCGGTCGGCGTCAAGAAATTCGGCGGTTCAAAAGCAGGTTTGGTGGGCAGCACGGTCGGATTGATCTTCGGGCCATTCGTCATCCCGTTTGCCGGCATCCTCATTGGCCCGTTCCTCGGTGCCATCATTGCAGAGATGCTCGTCAACAAATCGTCGATTAAAAATCGATCCGCTCTGGAATCGGCTCTGTAGTCGGCTTTATCACTTCTGCACTGACGAAAGGTATTATTCAGGCAGTGATGGTCGGTTTGTTCTTCTGGGTGATTTGACTGCCGCCTCCGACTAAGGTCTGAAAAAGGCAGGTCGATATGCTTTATATTTGTGTCGGTCTGAAAATTTTGATACGCTAGGAAAGTAGAACAATAGACTCAAGGAGGAATTTAATCATGGCATACGAACTACCGGAACTACCTTACGCGTACGATGCGCTAGAACCGCACATCGACAAAGAAACAATGAACATCCACCACACGAAACACCACAACACGTACGTAACAAACGTAAATGCGGCCTTGGAAGGTCATGACGATCTTTCTTCAAAATCAATCGAAGAATTGATTTCTGACTTGAACGCAGTGCCGGAAGATATCCGCACAGCTGTCCGCAACAACGGCGGCGGCCACGCGAACCACTCGCTATTCTGGCAGCTTCTTTCCCCGAACGGTGGAGGACAGCCGACTGGTGCAGTAGCTGACGCGATCAACAACAAATTCGGAAGCTTTGACGAGTTCAAAGAAAAATTCGAAGCTGCAGGTAAAACACGCTTCGGTTCTGGCTGGGCTTGGCTAGTCGTTTCTAACGGCGAGCTCGAAGTCACGTCAACGCCAAACCAAGATTCTCCTCTATCTGAAGGAAACACGCCGATGCTTGGAGTAGACGTTTGGGAACACGCATACTACTTGAAATACCAGAACCGCCGCCCGGACTATTTGGCAGCATTCTGGAACGTTGTCAACTGGGACGAAGTGTCCAAGCGCTACGAAGCTACTAAATAATTGTTAAATATTGAAACCTCGACACACACTTTTTCGTCTGAAAAAGTGTGTGTTTTTTTATGTCCGGTGCTATACTAGCAAATGGATATTTTTTTGAAAGGAGCTACGCGCTCATGAAAACCCCTCAAAAACGGCGTGTTTCGCTGGCGAAGTCCAAACTCCAGTCCAATACGACCTTCCGGATGAACATCCTCTTTTTTGCTATTTTTCTGCTGTTTTCCATGCTCATCCTGCGCCTAGGGTATTTGCAGATCGTTAAAGGTGAGGATTACGCCCGCGCAATTGCCAGAACCGAGGAAGTGGCCGTGAACACCAGCGTGCCGCGGGGACGGATTTTTGATTCTGCAGGACGTTTGCAAGTCGATAACGAGCCCGTCAACAGCATTACCTACACAAAGATGCAAACGACGAAAAGCAGTGAGATGATGGAAGTGGCTGAAGAGCTCGCTAAATTGATCGAAAAAGATACTGAAAAAGTGACCTTGCGCGATAAGCAAGACTTTTACATACAATTGAATACCGAAAGTGCAACTGAAAAAGTAACCGCTGAAGAGCGCGCTGCGATTGAAGCGGAAGATATTCCTCAAAAGGAAAAGCAGCAGAAGCTTGATGCCTTGGTCCGTGAGAAAATCACGGATGAAGAACTCGACAGCCTGACGGAGGAACAATTGGAAGTTCTCGCGATATACAGGGAAATGACCTCTGGCTATGCGTTGTCGCCGCAGATCATCAAAGGCGAGGGCGTTACCGACGAAGAATTCGCTGTCGTGTCGGAGCGTTTAACGGACCCGAAATTAGAAGGTGTCAATACGGTCGCTGACTGGAAGCGCGTGAAAATGACCGATTTGACGATCCTCGGCAGCACGACGTCGCCTGACCAAGGGATCCCGGCCAACCGCCTCGATTATTATTTAAGCCGCGACTACTCACGTAATGACCGCGTCGGCACGAGCTTCTTGGAACAGCAATATGAAGATGTGCTGCAAGGGCAGAAATCGAGCGTCAAAAACGTTACCGACGGCCGAGGCCGCGTCATCGAAACGGTACCGGTTGATGAAGGCGAACCCGGAAAAGATTTGGTTATGACGATCGACAGCGAACTCCAGTATGAGCTGGAAAAAATCGTGGAAGAAAAGTTGCTCGCATTGAAGGCGGGGCCAAACTCACAGCTTGTCAAAGATGCATACTTGGTCATGATGAATCCGCAAACAGGTGATGTGCTGTCGATGGTCGGTAAACGCGTCGGCGAAGATGAAAACGGCAGACGCGTCGTCAATGATTATGCGTTCGGTACGTTCACGGCTGCCCATGAGATGGGTTCCACCATCAAAGGTGCCACATTGCTGACGGGATATGAACAAGATGCCGTGGAGATGGGGGAAGTGCAGATCGACGAACCGCTGAAATTTGCGGGCACCACCCAGAAAAACTCGATTTTCAATACGACTCCATTCAATCGCATCCCGATGAACGATTTGATGGCAATTGAACGGTCATCCAACGTTTATATGTTCAAAATCGCTTTGGATATCGCCGATCGGCAATATCAATACAACCGGCCGTTGAGCGTCGCCCCGGAAAGTTTTGCCGTTATGCGCAATTCCTTCGCGCAATTTGGGCTCGGTGTTGAGACTGGCATCGATTTGCCGAACGAAGGCACCGGCTATCTTGGCGGCACGTATCCTGGGCCGAAATTATTGGACCTTGCGATCGGACAATTTGATACGTATACACCGATGCAATTGGCACAGTATATCTCCACCATCGCCAATGATGGCTACCGTGTGCAGCCGCATGTCGTCAAGGAGATCCGCAAAGCTTCTCCAGATGGCGAGACGCTCGGGCCGATCGAGACGGTCATCGAACCGAAGATCATGAACCGCATCAATAATACGCAAGAAGAAATCGACCGCGTTAAAGAAGGCATGCGCAATGTGTATATCGGAAGCTCCGGCTCGGCGCGCGCGCAGTTCAGCGATACGCCGTATACCGCAGCCGGCAAAACTGGTACAGCAGAAGCTTATTTCTTTGAGCGCGGCCATGAATTGCACGGTACGGTGAACGTCAATATCGCGCATGTTGGCTTCGCCCCATATGAAAACCCGGAAATCGCGTATGCGGTTGTCATTCCATACGTAACGACCGATCCAACCAAAGTGCCAAAGACCAATAATGAAATCGCTCGAGCTGCGGCAGACAAGTATTTCGAATTGAAAGAACAGCGCAGCGAAGACGAAGCGAATGAAATCAAGCCGCCTTTCAGCGGAACACGAATTGAATAAACAAGCTTTTTATCTAGATAAACTAAACCGCCCAACCAAAGTCCTGAAACGGACGCTGGTTGGGCGGTTTTTGTTTTTTTCAATAAGACTTTGGTCATTTACAATTTCTTAACAATGGCTTCATATGTCCTCAACAATGGAATCGTATAGTTGGTCTTGTAAACAACTAACCATATTAGGGGGAAACATTAAAATGAGAAACTGGAAGTTCGCTATGGCATCAACAATTCTTGGATCGGCACTGGTACTTGGAGCATGCGGCAGCACGGAAGAAACTGCAACAGGCAGCGAAACGGCTGATTCCGCTTCAGACGAAGCAGTGGTAGAAGGTTCGGTCACTGGTGACGGTTCTTCCACAGTCGCGCCAATCCTTGAAGGCATTGTTGAAGAATACGCAGCAGTTCAACCTGAAGTCCAAGTAACGGTCGGTGTTTCCGGTACGGGCGGCGGATTCGAAAAATTCGTCCAAGGTGAAACAGCTTTCTCGAATGCTTCTAGACCAATTAAAGAAGAAGAAGTTGCTGCTCTAGAAGAAGCAGGCATCGAATACACGGAATTCCTTCTTGCTTATGACGGACTTTCGGTAGTCGTCAACCAGGAAAACGACTGGGTGGAAGATTTGACAGTTGAAGATCTGAAAAAACTTTGGGTAGAAGACGGCAGCACAAAAATGTGGTCTGACATCAACCCGGAATGGCCGGATGAAGAAGTCGTATTTTATGCCCCAGGTACAGCTTCTGGAACTTACGATTACTTCAATGAAGTCATCTTAGAAGAAGAAGATATCGTCGAATCGGCGACATTGTCTGAAGACGACAACACACTCGTACAAGGAATCCAAGGAGATGAAAATGCGATCGGATTCTTCGGATATGCATACTACATCGCAAACCAAGATACATTGAAAGTCGTAACGATTGATGGCGTCGAGCCAACTCCAGAAACAATTGAATCCGGTGATTATTCACCACTGTCGCGCCCACTCTTCACTTACGCCAACAATGCGAAAATTGCTGAAGATGAAGCGGCTTACGATTTCATGCAGTTCACTTTAGAGAATGCTGGTCAAATGGCTGAAGCTGTCGGATACGTCCCATTGGCAGTAGAGGATTACGAGCAAGGCCTGGCAGATCTTGAAGCGTTGAAATAAATTAAGTTGCAAGTTCAGTCTTAGGGTGAGCAGCTGCTGCTCGCCTTTTGCGGTTGAAAGGGGATTCTATTATGCGGACATCGGTTCAAGAACTGATCGCAAAGTCGAAAGATAAGAAAAGTAAAAAATTTATTGAGAAACTCATACCGTTTCTATTGTTCTTGATCGCTTCTGTTTCGGTTTTGACAACAATCGGCATTGTCCTGACATTAATCATTGAAACGGTCACGTTCTTTACACGGGTCCCGCTTTCTGATTTCATTTTTGGCACGACTTGGCTGCCGTTCGCCAATAGCGGAGCGCAGTTCGGCATTTGGCCATTAATCGTCGGCACACTGAAAATTACCGGCATCGCGATTGTCGTAGCTGTGCCGATCGGCATTTCGGCTGCCATCTATTTGAGCGAATACGCTTCTGACAACGTACGGCGTATCGTCAAGCCGGTTCTTGAAGTGCTGGCGGGAGTTCCGACCATCGTCTATGGCTTTTTCGCACTGACGTTCGTGACACCTGTATTGCAAAGCTTTTTTCCGGAAATCAAGATCTTCAACGCGATTTCACCAGGGATTGTCGTTGGCATCATGATCATCCCGATGATCGCTTCGTTGTCGGAAGACGCCATGTCGTCTGTCCCGAAAAGCATTCGCGATGGCGCACTTGCCATGGGTTCGACGAAATTTGAAGTCGCTTGGAAAATCACCGTTCCAGCAGCATTGTCCGGCATCATTGCGTCGGTTGTGCTCGGCTTGTCCCGTGCGATCGGCGAGACGATGATCGTTTCGCTTGCGGCAGGGTCAACGCCGAAATTCGATGGCGATTTCACTGGTTCGATCCAGACGATGACCGCCTATATCGTGCAAGTATCCAAAGGCGATGCCGGCTATGGAACGACGATCTATTATTCCATCTATGCGGTCGGGTTTACCTTATTCCTCTTCACGATGGCGATGAATATCCTGGCTGGGTATATATCAAAACGTTTCCGGGAGGAATATTAATATGAGATACATTGAACACGAAAAGGTCGTCCGGCGAATGAACGGCCGGATGGTCGTCAACCGGGTCTTTCAAGGGCTCTTCATGTTTGCGACGGCGCTCGCGCTGCTGGCGCTGGTGATCTTGCTGTACCGGATCGTCAGTCAAGGAGCGGGTCATCTGTCGCTCGACTTCCTTACTAATTTTGCTTCACGCTTCCCGGATCAAGCGGGGATTAAAGCGGCGCTCGTCGGGTCGATCTGGCTGATGGCAGTGGTCGCTCCTACATCCATTTTGCTTGGTGTAGGATCAGCGATTTATTTAGAAGAATACGCCAAAAAAGGGCGCATCACGACGTTTATCCAAATGAATATTTCCAATTTGGCGGGGGTTCCGTCAGTGGTCTTCGGACTTTTGGGATTGACGATTTTTGTCCGCGCATTAGCGCTCGGCAACAGCATCCTTGCAGCAGGATTTACAATGAGCTTGCTCATCCTGCCGGTCATTATCGTAGCGGCACAGGAAGCAATTCGTTCGGTTCCGGGCGAATTGCGTGATGCATCGTACGGAATGGGTGCAACCAAATGGCAGACCATCGTGCGCATCATCTTGCCGGCAGCAATTCCCGGCATCCTGACAGGCAGCATCTTGGCCTTGTCGCGTGCCATCGGCGAAACGGCGCCGCTGATCGTGGTCGGCATCCCGGTTATCATCCAGTTTTTGCCTGAAGGCGTCATGGACACATTCACCGCCTTGCCGATGCAAATCTACGATTGGTCGAGCCGCCCGCAAGCTGAGTTCCAGACGGTCGCAGCTGCCGGGATCATCGTCTTGATGGTCGTGTTGTTATTCATGAATTCAATAGCAGTCTTCATTCGAAACAAATTCGATAAATCCTATTAAAGTGTCATGCGGAAGGGGAGTTCATTATGAACACAGCAACGATCAAAACGAAAATCAATACAGCAGAGCCTACTTCAGTAGAACAAGCTGAAAAAGAAAGTGTCTATAGCACGCGCCAGTTGAATTTGTGGTATGGCAATAACCATGCCTTGAAAAACATTGACTTGGAAATCGGGGAAAATGAAGTCACGGCGATTATCGGGCCATCAGGGTGCGGGAAATCGACTTATTTGAAAACATTGAACCGCATGGTGGAACTGGTGCCTTCTGTGAAGACTTCAGGGGAAATCCAATACCGCGGCCGCAATATTTTCGAATCCAGTTACGGTGTTGAAGAATTGCGCACACGCGTCGGAATGGTGTTCCAAAAGCCGAATCCGTTCCCGAAATCGATTTACGACAATATCGCTTACGGCCCGCGCATCCATGGCATCAAAAACAAGAAAATTCTGGATGAAATCGTCGAAAAAAGTTTACGCGGCGCAGCCATCTGGGACGAAGTGAAAGACCGCCTGAATGAAAATGCATACGGCATCTCGGGCGGCCAGCAGCAGCGGATCTGCATCGCGCGGACCTTGGCGATCGAACCGGACGTCATCTTGATGGACGAGCCGACATCTGCACTTGATCCGATTTCGACTTTGAAAATTGAAGAATTGGTGCAGGAATTGAAAGAGCAATACAGCATCATCATCGTGACACATAATATGCAGCAAGCTGCGCGGATTTCTGATAAAACTGCCTTCTTCTTGAATGGGGAAGTCATCGAATATGACCGCACGGATACAATTTTCTCTAACCCTGCCGATAAACGGACAGAGGATTATATTTCAGGTCGATTCGGCTGACCCGCAACTCTAATCAGCGGGAACGAGCTTCCTGCTGGCCGTTAGAAATGGATGAATGGGAGGAACTTTAAATGGCAGTACGCGAAAAGTTTGAATATGAACTGCACTCAGCACAGGAACAATTGATTACACTGAGCACGATGGCAATCGATGCACTCGACAAATCGATGAAGGCGCTCATCGCCCATGACATCGACAAGGCGCTTCAAGTGATCGACGATGATGCCAATATCAACCGCCTCGAAGAAGTGCTCAACGACCAGGTGATTCTCTTGATCGCCAAGCAATCACCGGTTGCGACCGATCTTCGGCGCTTGATCGTCACGATCAAAGTCGCATCGGATATGGAGCGGGTTGGGGATTACGCCGTCAACATCGCAAAAGAGACGATCCGCATCGGGCAGCAGGACCTGCTTGAGCCAATCAACAAGATCCAGCGCATGCACGAACTCGCAACATCCATGCTGCGCCAGGGTATTGATGCCTTGATAGAAGAAGATGTGGAAAAAGCGAAAGAAATCGCGGACCTCGATGACGAAGTCGATGATTTATACGGCGAAGCGATCCGGCTTTTGTTCCAGCACAGCGCAAAAGAGCCTGAACAGCTCAGCCAAGTGACGCAGCTGGCGTTTATCTGCCGCTATATGGAACGATCGGCGGATTATGCAACCAATATCGCGGAGCAATTATTCTACCTCGTCCGCGGCCGCCATTACGATCTGAACAAATGACAAAAAACCATAGCCTGGGCTGTGGTTTTAAATTTAGGGAAATCATGGGGAAGCGGCATTTTTCAGTAGACAATCACTGAAGGTATGCTATAATAATTAAGTCGTATAGATCACGCTTATTAATGAAATGGATTTTTTGAAAGAATTGGGAGGGATATCGATGCGTGTAAACATTACACTAGCTTGCACAGACTGTGGCGAAAGAAACTACAGCACTGTTAAAAATAAGCGCAACAACCCTGAGCGTCTTGAATTGAAAAAATATTGCTCACGTGAAAAGAAAATGACAACACACCGTGAAACGAAGTAAGTAATTGACTGCCAAAACCTCTCGGGGTTTTGGCTTTTTCTTTTGTTATGCGCAGTTTACTATAGAAATTATACATAGAGATAACCCACAGTTCAGCAGAAGGGGCGTTTGCGTAATGGAAAAAGCAGTGTTGAGGAAATCGGTCATCGGCCAAATGAGTGAACTTACAAAATCACAACATGCCCAAATGTCATCGGTGATTTTGGAGAAACTTCTGGAAGATCCCGATTTTCAAAAAGCCGAAACTATCGGGGTGACCATCTCGCGCTGGCCGGAAGTGGATACGATTCCGCTCATCGAAACGTGTTGGCGGCTGGGCAAAAGAGTCGCCGCCCCGAAATGTTTTGCAAAAGACCGGACGATGGATTTCCGGCTGTTCAACAGACTCGGCCAATTGGAAGTGGTGTACATGGACCTCCAGGAACCGATCGAAGCCCTAACGGAAGCTATCGGCCCGGAAAGCCTCGATTTATTGATTGTGCCCGGCGTTGTCTTTACGCAAAGCGGCTACCGCATTGGCTTCGGCGGAGGCTATTATGATCGGTATTTGAGCGGATTTAATGGCAACACCCGTTCACTGGCGTTCGATTTCCAGCTGACTGGCGAATTGCCTATCGAAAGCCACGACATCCCAGTCGATGGCATCATCACGGAAAAAAGAACAATCGACTCAAAGGCGGTGAGAGCATGAAAGACCTTTACGATGTAATGCAATTGCTAAAAAGGTACGGAACGATCGTCTACACGGCGGATTTTATTTCGGATCTCGATTTGATGGAATCCGACATCCGCGAGCTGTACGACCACGATTTCATCACGCCGCGCGAATACGCGTCTGCCTTGATGATCTTGCGGCAGAAACGCACAGAATATGAGAAAAAAGGAAAATCATGAAACCGAAAGCGTTTTGGCGCGTCTATTAAGGGTAATTGCTTTCGCTCGAGGGTGATTTGTTCTATACTATAAGGTATTGAATTTCCATTTTACTTGAAACTGAAATTCGCACGAACCGGACAAACGCTCCGGTAAGACGAGGAGGATGTGCGGCAATGAAAAACAAAGAATGGCCTAAGCATTCGGTCCTGGCCATCGCAGTCATAGCGACATGGCTGACGACATATGTCGTCTACAAAACGGCCTTTTCCATTACAATCGACAATGCATTGCAGGAATTCATCCTGTTCTTGAACCCCTTAAGCTTACTATTATTCGCCTATGGAGGCGCGCTCTTCTTCAAGAGCAAGAAAGCAAGAAATCGCTATATCCTAGCCATTGCCGTTTTGACTTCGGTCATTTTATACGGAAATGTAGCGTTCTACCGTTTCTTTACGGATTTTATCACGCTGCCCGTATTGTTCCAAACGGATAATTTTGGTGACATCGGCAATAGTGCTGCCGCGAGCATCTTCTGGACCGATATTCTCTATTTCGCTGACATCATCATCATCCTGTTGGCGATGCGCTTCGTGAAGGAGAAGGAGACAGCAGTCAAATCGGCAGCGACACACCGCAAAGCATATTTTGTCTTGTCAGCAGCTGTGCTGTTCTTTAACCTCGGCCTTGCCGAAGCAGAACGCCCGCAATTATTGACGAGAAGCTTTGACCGCGAAATGCTCGTCAAGAACCTGGGGATGTACAATTACCATCTGTATGATGTCTATATTCAATCGAAATCACAAGCACAACGAGCGCTTGCGGACGGCTCGGAATTGACGGAAGTGACCAACTACGTCCGTTCGAACCAAGCGGAACCATCTGAAGAAATGTTCGGCGCTGCGGAAGGGCGTAATTTGATCGTTGTCACACTCGAGTCTTTACAGACCTTTGTTTTGAACAATGAAATGAACGGCGAGACCATCACGCCTTTCATGAACGAATTGACACAAGATGAAGATACGATTTACTTCCCGAACTTTTACCACCAGACCGGGCTCGGAAAAACTTCCGACTCCGAGTTCCTGCTTGAGACCGGTATGTATCCGTTGAGCGGAGGCGCCGTGTTCTTTACGCACAGCGGCAATACATTCAATTCCATGGCGGAAAAGATGGGCAACGAAGGTTATACGACCAATGTCCAACACGCCAATACGAAAAGTTTCTGGAACCGCGACATGATGTACGAATCGCTTAATATCGACAAGTTCTATGATATCCAGAGCTACACAGTAGGCGAAGGGCAAGCCGTCAACTGGGGCATGAAGGACATTCCGTTCTTCGAGCAATCAGTCGGCCATATGTCTGAAATGCAGCAGCCGTTCTACACGCGCCTGTTGTCGCTTACAAACCACCATCCGTTCACATTGGATGAAGAAGACAAACTGATCGACGAATTCGACTCCAATTCCGGCACGTTGAACCGTTATTTCCAAACGGTGCGTTATTTGGATGAAGCGGTCAAATCATTATTCGAAGATTTGAAGGAACAAGGATTGTATGAAAACTCCATCATCGTGATGTACGGCGACCATTACGGCATCTCCGACAACCACAACGAAGCGATGGCGCAGTATCTAGGCAAGGAAATTACGCCGTATGAATCGGCACAATTGCAAAAAGTGCCATTTTTCGTCCATATCCCAGGTTATGAAAAGGGCTATGTAGATGAGGAAATCGGCGGCCAAGTGGATATGCGTTCGACGATCCTTCATTTGATGGGCATGGAAACCGAAAAAGACATTCAATTCGGCGGAGATTTATTCTCTGAAGAACACGAGGAATTCGTCATTTTCCGTGACGGGCGCTTTGTTACCGATGAATATGTCTATGCAGCGAATGTCTGCTACGATATCGAAACAGGCGAACCGATGGAAGACCAAAGCGTGTGCGACCCATATGCTGAACGTGCCCTCGAGGAGCTCCAGTATTCCGAATCAATCATCAACGGCGACTTGCTGAGGTTCTACGAAGAGGAAAACGGCCAATTGAAAACATTGGATGAACAAGAACAACCGTAAGACAAAAAGGGCTGCCAAACCGGTATGGTTATGGCAGCCCTTTTCTTTATGGCCAATAAAAAAACCCGCGCAATGAATGCGCCGGTTTCTTTTTTCTTAATGAAGGCCAGGTGGGTAACCCTGTGTAATGAGAGTTGCAACGGTGAAACCGCCGAAAATAACAAAGGTCCCAAAATTAAATAAGAATCCTAAAACTTCTTTGTTTCTTAGGGTTTGAACTGTACCGATTGCAGCAAGAACTGCAGTGAGGCCGAAAATAACCATCAAAATCCAACTCATCTTATGACACTCCCTTCAACTTTAACAGCCAGTGCCGTCTTCTACTCTTTATATTGTAAAGAAATTCTGCAAGTTTGTCGAGGCGTAAAAATGTCATTCTATTGAACAAGCAAAAGAATGTGTTCATGATATACTGCTAATGAGGTGAAAGTCATGTTAAAAATCGATCGGCTGGAACTAGGCCCAGTGCAAACGAATTGCTACATCATATCAGGGGAAGGCAAGCAATGTGTCATTTTCGATCCCGGTGAGGAAGCTGGGAAAATCCAGGAAGTCTTAAAACGCAAGCAATTGACGCCGCTTGCGATTCTTCTGACACATGCCCATTTCGACCATATCGGGGCGGTCGATGAATTGAGGGAGATATATAAAATCCCTGTCTATCTTCATTACAAAGAACGCGATTTCCTTGGACGCCCGAATTTGAATGGCTCGGGTAAATATGCGGCATTGCCGGATTACCGTGTAGCGGATGCGGATGAATTGATCACCGATCAACAATCGCTTGAAATCGGCCCGTTCAAAATGGAGCTATTCCATACACCCGGGCATTCGCCAGGCAGCGTGAGCTTTTATTTTCCGGAAGACCGTTTCGCGATTGTCGGGGACACCTTGTTTTCCGGAAGCATTGGGCGCACCGATTTGGCGGAAGGCTCAGAACAGGTGCTGCTAAAATCAATCCGTGAATCGTTATTGACGTTGCCCGAAGAAACCTTCCTGTTCCCCGGGCACGGCCCGGAAACGACCCCAAAACAGGAACAACAGCATAATCCTTTCCTGCGTATGTAAAGGGCATAAAAAAAACGGCCGAGATGGCCGTTTTTTTGCGTTCACATTCAATTACTATTAATGACCTGCTCCTGGGACGTGGATGAACGTAGAGTAGTAAGTAAAGCCAACGAAAAAGACTGTCAGATAGGCTCCAAAAATATACATGTACATGCGTTCAGAAATGTTTAAGTATCCAAGAAGAACGAAGAAGCCGGTATTGGCAACCATCAACAATGATACTTCTACCATATCGCCGACATAAAATAAAATTGCAAAGATTCCAGTCCACCATCCCATTAATTTAAACATATTATCCATGGGTAATCCCTCCTTTGCCACAATACAATAATCTCCTATTCATTATATAGGAAGACGAGTCTATGTGTAAACAAGGACTTCGGGGTAGTTTGTGACAAAGCGGTGTAGGCGTATCCATAAAGCGTTCTCTTGCTATGGATACATGCCCTGAAAACCTGGATTTCCGGCCGTAAAGGCGTTCAAATAATTATTTTGGTATTTTCGATATTCAAGGGCCATCCATGTGCTTATAATAATGGGGAGCGGAGAGGCAGCCTCCGCTCGGAGACCCGGACAGGAGGTGAATATGCAAGAGATCATTGAACGGCGATGCTTCGATCTATTGCATTCCGCCGTAGAAGAAAAACCACCGATATACACATCAGGCCAGAACCCCGCGATTACAGCATCACCTACCGGACGTATAACCAATTCAAGCCGGTGGCGAAAATCCCCTTCGATTTAGGCGATCGCATGATTGCTTACTTCAAATACCTCTCACTTTTGGACATGAGCGAAAACGAAAACCCCAAACCGGCTCATTCCATCTCCAGATGAATGGCCATACCCATCATTTCCGGATTTCAACATTGCCTTCCGTGATGACAAAAGAAAGCATCGTCATCCGTGTCATTCCCGACAGCACAGCGTTGTTCCTCGACGAATTGGCGGCATTCCGCGATTCGGCCAGGCTGCTCGAGAAGCTTGCCGGCGAACGGCAGGGTTTGATGCTTTTGACAGGCCCGACCGGCTGCGGCAAATCGACCACCTTGTATTCTCTCTTGCGCCATTGTTCCGAGCGGCTCAACCGCAATGTCATCACCCTCGAAGATCCTGTGGAGCGGCAAAATCCTGCCTTTCTTCAAATCCAAGTAAACGAAAAGTCGGGAATGAATTATGCGACTGGCTTGAAAGCCATTTTACGTCATGATCCCGACATCATCATGATCGGCGAAATCCGTGATGCCGAAACCGCTGAAATAGCCGTCAGGGCCGCCTTGACAGGGCATTTAGTGTTTTCAACGATCCATGCTAGGCATTCGGTCGGCTGTCTTCATAGACTCCATGATTTAGGCATTCCATACGAAGACATGCTGCAGACACTCATCGGCATCGCAGCCCAGAAAATTGTGCCGATGTATGAGGATTTGGAGCAGCTCGAGACGAAGCATCGCGCGTTGTATGAAATTTTATGCGATGAAAGTTTAGCGGACGCCATCCGTTCCGCGAAACAGCAGCAGGATTATCAATTGCCGGAGCATTTATCGTTTGGCGGACAGATCCGGGAAGGAGTGAGGATCGGTGCGCTTCATTCCGGTTTCGAATTCTAGGCGCGTGCCGTTTCGTGAACGTGGCCAATTTCTAACAAGGCTTTCGGTGTTGATGTCAGAAGGTTATTTGTTTCCTGTTGCCATGACGCTCCTTTTGCCCATGCACACAGAACGATTAGATGAAGCGCTCGCGGGCATGGACCGCATATTAAAAGGCGGCGGCAACGCAGCAGAAGTGCTAAAGTTTCTCGGATTCCGCGAGCGTGTGTTGTTTCCGGTTGAGATTGCCGAGTTTCATGGCAAACTCAGTGAAGCGATGACCGGCATCGCTGCAGGGTTCAAGCGGACCGAAGAAGTGCAGAAAAAACTGCGCAATATCCTTGTCTATCCGGTCTCGCTGTTAATTCTTACCGCTGCGTTGTTCTTGTTTTTTAGAACCAATTATGTCCCCAATCTGACTGCGTTGATTTCTTCGCTGCAGCACGGCGAAGAAGGCGAAGGGGTTCCGGTTTATTTGCTGCGCATTCCGGATGTGGCAATCGCTGCTTTCACGGCTGTTGCGTTAATAATTATTGGCTTTCGTGAATATATAAAGCGGCAGCCTGCAGAGCGTCAAATTTCACTATTGATCAAATTGCCGGTCATTGGCCCCGTAATGCGTCTTTATTGGTCGCAAATCGCTTCGCGGGAACTTGGTACGTTATTGCATAGCGGGATTTCCTTGCAGGAAGCGCTAAAATTATTGCGCGTCCAGCGGCACCACGCTATCATCAGCCAGATTGCTGAATCGTTGCACGACGAAGTCAAGACCGGTATCGCTCTGTCAGTTGCTGTTGGGCGCCATGACTTTGCGGCAAACGACATGGCGGCATTCATCCGCCACGGTGAAGCAACCGGCATGCTCGGGAAAGAATTGATGCTCTATAGCGAAGTGTTGCTCGACCGAATTGAACTGCAAGCCCAACGTTCATTGAAAATCATCCAGCCCAGTTTCTTTGTGTTGATTGCTGTTTGTATCGTTGCCGCCTATTTGGCCATTCTCTTGCCGATGTACAATCTCGTCCATACGATTTAAGGAGGAATACGATGAACAAATTAAAAAACCAACGAGGCTTTACGCTTATTGAAATGTTGATTGTCATGTTGATCATCACAGTATTGATCGCAATCGCCATCCCGAATGTCTCGAAACAGACATCAGCGGTCGATGAAAAAGGCTGCAAGGCATTCGTCCAGATGGTTCAGGGCCAAGTAGAATCTTACCGAATGGATAAAAAAGCGATACCGGCGATGGCAGATTTGGTGTCTGAAGGCTATTTAAAAACAGGTGAGACGAGCTGCCCGAACGGGGAAGTGATCAATATTTCAGTTGATGGCGTGGTGAGCTCATCAAAAGGATCCTAAAAAGCAGTTCAGGCTTTACATTGATTGAAATGCTACTGGTGTTGATGGCGGTCGGAATCAGTGCCTCACTTGTTGTGGCTTCTGCTGCATCGCTCGAAAGAAAGCGGGAAGAAGACCGTTTTTTCGCATTGCTGGAGCAAGATATTCATTATGCGCAAAGCCAGAGTTATTCACTCAGTACATCCGTAACTTTGGTTTTGGAACCACAAGCCAGGTTATGAAGTGACGTATGGATTAAGCTATCCAGGATATTCCAGGGCCATGCCGAAATCGATCCACTTGAACGCGGCCAGCAATATTCGTCAAGTATACTTCACGCCGAGTGGGTCGATTTTCCAGCCAGGCACAATGCGCTTTTCGACCAGCACCGGTGAAAGGACGGTGACAATCCATCTTGAAAAGGGCGTGTGGTGGTTTCAAAATGACAAGGGCATCTCTATGGCGGAAACGATGCTCAGCCTGTTTATGGTATTTCTCGTATTCGGTTCGCTCCTGCCGCTAGCCCATGAGATGCAGGTCAGGCTCGAACTGAAGAAAGAGCGTCTCACGGCTTATGAGACTTTGCATGAAGCGGCAAAAACCATTGCCTCTGCAGGCAGTACAGAAGGCCAGCGCTCAGTGAACGGCATCTTGTATTCCTGGCAAGCGGAAGGCCCTTGTGTTGACTACGTGGATTTTCAAGGCAAGCAGGTGCGTCTATGCATCGAGTGAACATTCGTTCATCAAAAGGATTTACGTTTCTTGACAGCCTATTGGAGTTGTTGGCATTGTCGATTATGCTGCCGCTTGCCGTCCTGTTTTATTTATTCAGCACACATTTTATGTTAGATCTGGATTCCGGCGCCACGGAGTTCCGTTTGTTTACGCTGGAGCTGCAGCAGTATCTGAATGGCAGCGAACAAATTTATATCGTGCGCGATGGGAAAGGCATGCGCATTGTCCAAGGCGCCATTGTTTACGATGTCGAATTGTACGGTAGCGTCGTACGTAAGCGGAAAAACCAGCTCGGTCATGAAATCATGCTGACCGATGTGAAAAACAGCATGTTTCAATTAGAAGGCAAGCGTTTAACCATTCAGCTGGAATTCCAAAGCGGCGCAAAAGAGGAGGTCGATTATGCGCTTGCGCTTCCTGACTAGCCAATCCGGTGCAGTCTATCCACTGTCTCTCGTGTTTTTTCTGTCCGCACTGACCTTGTTATCCCATATGGTGCTGCTTTATGCGATTGAATATCAAACTTATGATAGTTTGGAAAATGTTCATAGAAATGCTACTATACAACTACTGATGGAAATTGGGCAAAATAAAATCCCTGAGTAGGGTAGTACGGGTGGGAACAATGAACAGAATATATTTAATCGGTTTTATGGGCTGTGGAAAAAGTGCGGTCGGCAGGAGGCTAAGTTTTTTATTGAAAATGCCTTATTATGACATGGACAAAGAAATTGTCCGTCAAATGGGCATGACGATACCGGAAATCTTCGAACGTTTCGGCGAAGAATATTTCAGGAATCTCGAAACGGAATTTTTGCAAAATTTGCAACAGGATCATTGCATCATCTCTACTGGCGGCGGGGTTACGATGCGCAAAGTGAACCAGCGTCTCATGCGCCAGACAGGGCTCGTGTTATTTTTGGATGCGCCTTTCAAGGAAATTTGGCGGCGTATTCACAAAGACCCGAACCGCCCGATCGTCAGGCGCTCGACGCGCGAGGAAATCGAAGCGCTCCATAAATCGCGTTACCGCGATTACAAACGGACGGCGCATATTACCATCCGGACCGAACACCGCACGCTGCGGCAGATTACCCAATATGCTGCATTTCAAGTTAAACGGCTGAAGACGAATGATCAGCACGCATAATAACAAAACATTCGTGTTTGAGGCATTAAGGTAAAAAAGATTGCGCTTCCGTCGATTCAATGTTAGGATGTAGTCGAAGTTATACTATTCTGTATAGCGGGATGGACCAATTCAACATTGATTTGGGCGGATGATTGTACGGGGAGAGAACGCATTGGCGTCGCCGAAGGAGCAAATGAGTAAATCATGAATCTCTCAGGCAAAAAGACTCGTACAGGACGCATCTCTGGAGAATGCTGACGATGTGCAGCTACCGATGAGGAAAGCCGTTACGGTAAACTTTCAGGTGCCAGGACAGAGAATTCCCTTTTATTGTAAAGGGGATTTTCTGTCCTTTTTTGTGTGCTTTGAAAACAGGAGGGAAAGAGATTGGGACAATTGAAGCGAACACCTTTGTTTGACTCGTATGCCCGCTACGGCGGAAAGACGATCGATTTCGGCGGATGGGAATTGCCGGTGCAATTTTCTTCCATCAAGGACGAGCATGAAGCAGTCCGCACTAAAGCGGGATTGTTTGATGTTTCCCATATGGGCGAGATATTCGTCTCGGGCCCGGACAGTCTGTCTTATTTACAGAAATTGCTGACCAATGATGTATCGAAGCTTCAGGACGGCCAGGCGCAATACACGGCGATGTGCTATGAAGATGGCGGCACGATCGATGATTTGCTCGTCTACAAACTCGAAGATGAGCGCTATTTGCTGGTGGTCAATGCATCGAATATCGACAAGGATTTCGAATGGATGCAAAACATCACGAAGGCGAAGTCGAACTTGATAACGCCTCGGAACGTTTTGGCTTGTTGGCGCTGCAAGGGCCTCTGGCTGAAAAGTATTGGCTGCGTTGACGGAAGAAGATTTGTCATCAATCCGTCCATTCCGCTTTAAAGACCAAGTAGCGGTCGCTGGACAGCAAGTATTGGTTTCGCGAACTGGCTACACGGGAGAAGATGGATTTGAAATCTATGGCAGTCCAGAAGCCGTTACGGCTCTATGGGACCGGATTCTTGAGGCGGGTGAATCACAAGGCGTCGTACCGGCAGGACTCGGTGCACGCGATACGCTGCGTTTTGAGGCAGGGCTTGCGCTATACGGCCAAGAATTGTCAAAGAAATCACGCCGCTCGAAGCCGGCATCGGTTTTGCGGTCAAATTGAAAAAGAATCCGACTTTATCGGGAAACAGGCTTTAATGGATCAAAAGAAGCTGGGGTACCCCGCAAATCCGTCGGCATCGAAATGATCGACAAGGGCATCCCGCGCCATGGCTATGCGGTTTACAAGGGCGATGAGAAAATCGGCGAAGTCACGACCGGTACACAGTCGCCGACATTGAAAAGAATATCGGGCTGGCTTTGCTGGATGCTGAGCATAATGAGCTGGGCACGGAAGTGGATGTCGAAATCCGCAATAAGCGGCTTAAAGCAAAATTATCGCAGCGCCATTTTATAAACGCTCTAAATAATCCGAATAAAGAAGGGGACTGCACACGATGAAACATCGCTATCTACCAATGACTTCCCAAGATGAAAAGACATGCTCGAGACGATCGGCGTCCAATCGATCGACGAATTGTTTTCAGACATTCCTGAAAAGTACGCTTTAAAGGCGAATACAACATCAAGCCTGCAAAATCCGAATCGGCCTTGACGAAAGAATTGGCACAGCTCGCCGGCAAGAATGCGGATTCTGTCCGCTACGCCTCTTTCCTCGGCGCGGGTGTCTATGACCATTACAAACCGATCATTGTCGATCACGTCATCTCCCGTTCTGAATTTTACACAGCCTATACGCCTTACCAGCCGGAAATCTCCCAAGGGGAATTGCAGGCGATCTTTGAAATTCAGACGATGATCGCTGAACTCACCGGCATGGATATCGCGAACTCTTCCATGTACGACGGCGGAACAGCGCTAGCAGAAGCGGGCATGCTCGCAGCCGGCCAGACGCGCCGCAAGAAAATCCTCGTTTCCCGTGCTGTTCATCCGGAGTCGAGAGACGTTGTCCGCACTTATGCACTCGGCCAGTCAATCGATGTTGTAGAGGTTCCGCTCAAAGACGGCCGCACGGATAACGATGCCTTGAAAGAAATGGTCGATGAAAACACCGCGACCGTCATGGTCCAATACCCGAACTTTTTCGGTCAAATAGAAAACTTGAAGGAAATCGAACCGATCGTCCACGAGACAGGCGCTTTGTTCACGGTATCATCCAATCCTCTGGCACTCGGCGCACTTACGCCTCCAGGTAAATTCGGCGCAGATATTACAGTCGGCGATGCACAGCCGTTCGGCATTCCTGAAGCATTCGGCGGGCCTCATTGCGGCTATTTCGCCGTAACGCAGAAATTGATGCGCAAAGTTCCGGGGCGTCTTGTCGGCGAAACGACAGACGATGAAGGCAGACGCGGATTCGTATTGACTTTGCAAGCGCGCGAACAGCATATCCGCCGCGACAAAGCGACATCGAATATTTGCTCTAACCAAGCATTGAACGCCCTGGCGGCATCTGTTGCCATGACGGCGCTCGGCAAGGAAGGTACGAAAGAAATCGCGGTGCAAAACATCGCCAAAACGCAATACATGAAGCAGCAGCTGAAGAAATCCGGCTTCGAGATTGCATTTGATGGCGCCCATTTCAATGAAATTGCCGTCAAGCTCGGCTCATCGGTCAAGGAATTGAATGTGGCTTTATTTGAAAAAGGCATGATCGGCGGCTATGATCTCGGCTTGAGCTACGACGAGCTGCAAGGGCATGTGCTGATTGCGGTCACTGAGCAGCGTTCTAAAGAAGAAATCGACGCGTTTGTACAGGAAATCGATGCATTCGTGCGAGAAACGGAGGCTTCCCATGCATAAAGACAACCAGCCACTCATTTTTGAAATGACCAAACAAGGCCGTGTCGGCTACAGCTTGCCGGAACTTGATGTGCCGGAAGTGGATTTGACTGAATTGCTCGGCCAAGAACTAGTACGCGAAGAGTTTGCCGAACTGCCGGAAGTCTCGGAACTCGACATCATGCGTCATTACACAGCACTTTCAAAACGCAACCACGGCGTCGATTCCGGATTCTACCCGCTCGGCTCGTGCACAATGAAATACAATCCGAAAATCAATGAATCCGTTGCCCGTTACTCCGGATTCGCGAACATCCACCCGCTGCAGGAAGAATCGACTGTCCAAGGCGCGATGGAATTGATGTATGACCTTCAGGAACACTTGAAGGAAATTACCGGCATGGACGAAGTGACACTTCAGCCGGCCGCTGGTGCGCACGGTGAATGGACGGGCCTCATGATGATCCGTGCTTTCCACGAAGCGAATGGTGATTTCAACCGCACGAAAGTCATTGTGCCGGATTCTGCCCACGGAACAAACCCAGCTTCTGCGACAGTCGCTGGTTTCGAGACAGTGACTGTGAAATCGAACGAACACGGTCTTGTCGACCTGGAAGACTTGAAGCGCGTAGTCGGAGACGATACAGCGGCACTCATGCTGACGAACCCGAACACGCTCGGCCTTTTCGAAGAAGATATCCTTGAAATGGCATCGATCATCCACAAAGTCGGCGGCAAGCTGTATTACGACGGAGCGAATTTGAACGCGGTCATGTCAAAAGCACGCCCTGGCGATATGGGCTTTGATGTCGTCCATTTGAACTTGCATAAAACCTTCACCGGCCCGCACGGCGGTGGCGGCCCAGGATCCGGACCAGTCGGCGTCAACGCAGACCTGATCCCGTATTTGCCGAAGCCGATCCTCATCAAGACCGAGGAAGGCTTCACATTCGATTACAACCGCCCTGAGTCCATCGGGCGCGTCAAGCCGTTCTATGGCAACTTCGGCATCAATGTCCGTGCCTATACCTATATCCGCACAATGGGGCCGGACGGCTTGAAAAAAGTGACGGAATACGCTGTATTGAACGCCAATTATATGATGCGCCGCCTCGCGCCTCATTTCGATTTGCCATACGACCGCCATTGCAAGCATGAATTTGTGCTTAGCGGACGCCGCCAGAAAAAACTCGGCGTCAGAACGCTCGATATGGCAAAACGCCTGCTTGACTTCGGTTACCATCCGCCGACGATCTACTTCCCGCTTAACGTGGAAGAAGGCATGATGATTGAGCCTACCGAGACGGAATCGAAAGAAACGCTCGATGACTTTATCGATGCGATGATCCAAATTGCGCGTGAAGTGGAAGAAAACCCGGAGATCGTCCAAAATGCACCGCATACGACGGTCATCAACCGGTTGGATGAAACGAAAGCGGCTCGTAAGCCAGTTCTTCGTTATCAGAAACCTGCAGACAGCGAATGATATAAAAAAACCCCGGAAGCAATTGCTTCCGGGGTTTTTGATTATTTGGATTTAATTTTGCCTGTCCATTTTTTGAAGCCGCCCTGCAATTGGAATAATTGCTCATAGCCTTTTTTCTTCAGGAACAGTGCAACGCGTCCGCTTCTTGCCCCGTTCTGGTCATAAAGATAGACCGGTTTGTCGGCACGGATTTCCTTGTAGCGCTGGCGCAATTGCGATTGCGGGATGTTGCGCGCCCCAAGAATATGGCCGGCTGCGAAATCTTTTGGTTCCCGGACATCGATGAGCTGCGCTTTTCGGTAGCCTTGAATGAATTCTTCCTGGTTCAGATCGGTGACTGCTTTGCGGATGCGCAGGAAGGAGACGACCGCAAAGATGAGGATGGCAATGACGACACCCAATGTGATATACAATAATTCCACTGTTCTTGCCCCTTTCTATACTTACTCATTATAAGAGATATGGTGACGGATATTCAATGGCTATGTTACAGTAATCTGGGCAAATCAGAGGCAATCCTGTGAAGCATGTGGGCAGGAGGCGCGCTGTGGCTGGACTTTCAGTTGTCAAGTGCTTTCAACAGGAAAATAAATCGATTTTTGTGCTGATTAATGCGAACATACGTGTCTTTCGTCTCATTTTAACGAAAGGGAAAACGCAGAACCCTTGCCATTGCTCGATTATCCCGCCGCGCAAATTTTCCATCAGAAAAATGTTATTGCGAGTGAGTTTCAATATATAGTATCATGGGAATTGTAATAATACTATATATAGTGTTAAGCCCATATAATATAAAGGAGGATTTGTCAAATGGTTTCCGCCACACAATCCGAATATACATTAAACGTCGAGTCCCTGAACAAAGACATTGAAGCTTTCCCGCAAGTCCACGCGGTAACGAAGGACATGAAGAAAACCCATAAAGGCGTATCCCGCCTGGTCATGATTGACCGCTATTCCTTCAAGGACACTAGCAAAAGTACATTGAAGCCTGGCGATTTCGTCGTGTTGACAGTCAAGGAAGACCCGAAATTTCCAGCGCGCGGCCTCGGATATATCGTCTCGATCGACCAAGACGCGAACAAAGCACGCGTCTGGATCGAAGAAGATTACCGCAGCGCCATCGACAACCCTGAAGAAGTAGAGCAAGGCATCGTCAACCGACCGATTGATGTCATCGAAAAACCGCTCGAAGTATTTTACGAGCAAATCGCCAAACGTAATGCCACTGGGCTTTCTGCAGTCGAGAAAACCCCTGAAAAGCAAAGCGAATGGTTCACGAAATTCTATGAGCAGCTCGTTAACTTGAATTTCGTCCCTGCCGGCCGTGTGCTGTACGGGGCAGGCGCTGACACCGACGTCACGTATTTCAACTGCTACGTCATGCCATTTGTCGCTGATTCACGCGAAGGCATCTCAGACCACCGCAAGCAAGTGATGGAAATCATGAGCCGTGGAGGCGGTGTCGGAACGAACGGATCGACACTTCGCCCGCGCAATACACTGGCTCGTGGCGTCAACGGCAAATCATCCGGTTCTGTTTCATGGCTCGATGATATCGCGAAGCTGACGCATCTGGTCGAACAAGGTGGCTCACGCCGCGGCGCCCAGATGATCATGCTTGCTGATTGGCATCCGGATATCGCGGAATTCATCATTTCCAAAATGCAAAACCCGCGTATTTTGCGCTATTTGATCGAAAACAGCGAAGACGAAACGATCAAACGCCTGGCGAACGATAAATTGAAATTCAAGCCTTTAACTGAACAGGAAGAAGCGATGTATCAAGGTTTGCTCAACTACCGGACCATTCCGGGCATGGGTGGATTCAATGAAAAAATCATGCGCGATGCGGAAACGAAATTGCGCGATGGCGGCACATTCTCCGTTCATAACGAAGAATTCCTCACTGGCGCCAATATTTCCGTCACCTTGACGAAAGACTTCATGGAAGCAGTCGAAAAAGACGAAGATTTCGAATTGCGCTTCCCGGCAGTTGAATCGTATTCGAAAGAAGAAATGGCAGTTTATAACGAAGAATGGCATAAGATCGGCGATGTCCGCGATTGGGAAAAAATGGGCCATAAAGTCCGGACATACCGCGTGATCAAAGCGCGCGAACTATGGAACTTGATCAATGTATGCGCGACATATTCTGCAGAACCTGGCATCTTCTTCATCGATAATGCCAATGAAAAAACGAACGCCACTGCATACGGCCAAAAAGTCGTAGCGACGAACCCGTGTGGTGAACAACCGCTTGCGCCTTATTCCGTGTGTAACTTGGCGGCCGTCAACTTGGCACGCTTTGCAGATCCGAAAACGAAGCAAGTGGATTTTGAAGCACTCAAAGAAACGGTGCGCGTCGGTGTGCGCATGCAAGACAATGTCATCGATGCAACTCCTTATTTCTTAGAAGAAAACCGCATCCAGGCACTTGGCGAACGGCGTGTAGGCCTTGGCGTCATGGGCCTTGCTGACCTGCTCATCTATTCGGACCGTGAATACGGCTCTCCAGAAGGCAACGAGTTGGTCGATGAGATCTTCAAGACGATTGCAGTCGCAGCTTATGAAGCTTCTACAGAGCTCGCTGAAGAACGCGGCAGCTTCCCGTTCCTCGTCGGCGAAACAGATGCAGAAACGGAGAACTTGCGCCGTGCATTTACCGAAACCGGCTTTATGCAAGGAATGCCAGAAGAAATCCGTCAAGCGGTGCTCGACAAAGGGATCCGCAACTCCCATCTATTGACGGTTGCGCCGACAGGCTCGACTGGCACAATGGTTGGCGTATCGACAGGCTTGGAACCATATTATTCATTTACTTATTACCGCAGCGGGCGTCTCGGGAAATTCATCGAAGTAAAAGCGGATATCGTCCGTGAATACTTGAAGAACAACCCGGACGCGGATGAAGACAATTTGCCGCAGGCGTTCATTACGTCGATGGACCTCGCGCCTGAAGCACATGCTGATGTCCAGTGCATCATCCAGCGCTGGATCGATTCCTCGATCTCGAAAACGGTCAATGCGCCGAAAGGCTATACCGTCGAACAAGTTGAAGGTGTCTATGAGCGTCTCTACAAAGGCGGTGCCAAAGGCGGCACAGTCTACGTCGACGGCAGCCGTGATTCACAAGTGCTGACATTAAAAGCTGAAGACAATACGTTCGAAGAAGACCACCAAGAAGAAGACACTGGCAAGCGCCCGGTCGTCTTGATCGACACGATCCAAGACTTGCGCTCGACCAATGTCACGATCGGATCGGAAGTAGGGAATACTTGCCCTGTCTGCCGTAAAGGGACAGTGGAAGAAATGGGCGGATGCAATACATGCACGAACTGCGCAGCCCAATTGAAATGCGGACTGTAACAAAAAACTTCAAATAGCCGGAGCAATATTCTCCAGTGACAAAAAGCGGAAGCCAAATAGGCTCCCGCTTTTTTTATGTCCCCTCTTGAGACCGTCTTCTAGCTTGCTGCGAATTGATCGTATGCTAAAATGGAAAAGGAAAGCCAAGAAAGGGGTGCAAGGGCATGAGAGTCCTGGTGTTGAACGGTCCCAATTTGAACCGTCTCGGCAAACGCGAAAAAAAAGCGTACGGAAGTTTTACATTGCAGGAGCTGGAGCAGGAACTGGCGGATTTCGCAGAAAGTGAAGGCTTTGAGCTGATCTGCCGGCAGTCGAATCACGAAGGCGAACTGATCGACTGGATCCACGGTGCTGACGATGATGCCATTTCCGGCATCGTCTTGAATGCCGGTGCCTATACGCATACGAGCATCGCGATACGCGACGCCATCGCATCGGTCCAAGTGCCGGTCGTTGAAGTACATATTTCCAATATCCATGCACGTGAAGAGTTCCGCCACCATTCCCATATCGCGCCCGTAGCCATCGGGCAAATCGCCGGCTTCGGCAAGGACGTCTATCGGCTGGGGCTCCAGTCGCTCTTGCTTCGACAACAGAAAGGATGAAACTGATGAAATTGATAAAACTGCGCGAACAAATGCAAAAGCGGGAACTGGATTCCCTGCTGGTGACAAATCCGTACAATCTTCGTTTTATTACAGGCTTCACCGGAACGGCTGGGCTTGCGCTCATCACGCCGAATGATGCTTGGTTCATTACCGATTTCCGCTACACGGAACAGGCAGGGGAGCAAGTCAAAGAATTCAAAGTGGTCCAAGCGCAAAAAGGCTTGATTGACGAAGTGGCGCGCATTGCTACAGAAGCGGCAGTCGAGCGGCTGGCATTCGAACAGGATTATATGACCTTTGCGACCTATTCGCAGTATCAGGAAAAATTATCTGCTACGCTCGAACCGGTCAGCGGGTTGATCGAAAAGCTGCGCATGGTGAAATCGCCTGAAGAACTTGAAGTGCTAAAAGCAGCAGCCAAGATCGCCGACGATGCGTTTGAGCATATTTGCTCCTACATCAAGGCAGGGATGACAGAACTTGAAGTTTCAAATGAACTGGAATTCTTCATGCGTTCACAAGGTGCAACTTCTTCTTCGTTCGACATCATTGTCGCATCGGGCTTGCGTTCAGCATTGCCTCATGGTGTCGCATCAGACAAGAAAATCGAACAAGGCGACCTTATCACGCTTGATTTCGGTGCTTTGTATAATGGCTATGTATCGGACATCACGCGCACGGTTGCAGTCGGTGAACCATCCGACAAGCTCAAGGAAATTTATCAGGTGGTCTTGGATTCACAAGTGTTGGCACTTGAGAAAATCAAGCCGGGCATGACCGGGATCGAAGCGGATGCCATCGCACGCGATTACATCAAGTCAAAAGGCTACGGAGAAGCGTTTGGGCATTCGACCGGCCACGGCATCGGCCTCGAAGTCCATGAAGGCCCAGGACTATCGTTCCGCTCAGAAACCGTCCTTGAACCCGGGATGGCGGTCACGGTCGAACCGGGCATCTATTTGCCGGGAATTGGCGGAGTGCGCATCGAAGATGATATACTGATTACCGAAACGGGGAATGAGCGCTTGACGCATTCTTCAAAAGAGCTTCGCATTTTATAACAAACGGAGGAACTACTAATATGATTTCAGTAAACGATTTTAAAACAGGATTGACCATCGAAGTGGATAACGATATTTGGCGCGTGATGGAATTTCAGCACGTTAAACCGGGCAAAGGGGCGGCATTCGTCCGTTCGAAGCTTCGCAATTTGCGCACGGGAGCGGTCAATGAAAAAACATTCCGCGCCGGCGAAAAAGTGGCGAAAGCGCAAATCGACAACCGCAAAATGCAGTATTTGTATGCGAATGGCGATATGCACGCATTCATGGATACAGAAACTTACGACCAGATCGAATTGCCGGAAAAGAGCATCGCATATGAGCTGAAATTCCTGCAGGAAAACATGGACGTACAAGTCATCCAATACCACGGCGAAGTGCTGGGCGTCGAACTGCCGAACACAGTCGTCTTGGAAGTCGCTGAAACAGACCCGGGCATCAAAGGCGATACGGCTAGCGGTGGATCGAAACCGGCAATCTTGACAACAGGGCTCTCTGTCCAGGTGCCATTCTTCATCAACCAAGGGGATAAACTAATCATCAATACGACCGATTCTTCATACGTCTCGCGTGCCCAATAAGTAGGAAAGGCCTCTTTTAAGGGGCCTTTTTTAAAATGTCTGCCTTGCTATTTCAAAATGATTCGAAAAAGTCTAAAATGGTGGAGTAGCTAAAATTAAATACATAACAGGGGAGTAGGTATAATATGAAAATCCAGGAAATTCGCGAAATCATCAAATTGGTGGATCATTCATCCATCGACGAATTCAGCTATGAATTCGACGGCGTCAAAGTCAAGATGAAGAAAAATTCATCCAACCCTTCACAATCAACAGCTGTAAAGTCAAAAGCGGTTGAAGAGCCTGCTCAGGCACCTGCACCAGCAGCTCCAAAACAAGCTGAAGCAGCTGAAGCTGCACCGACAGAACAACCGGTGCAAACGGAAGCGGCTGAGACTAGCGACGCATCGAACGAAGACTTGCACAAAATCCTGTCTCCGATGGTCGGCACGTTCTACCAATCGCCATCACCGGAAGAAGATGCTTATGTAGCTGTCGGAACGAAAGTTTCTGCAGACCAAGTTGTTTGCATCGTTGAAGCGATGAAGCTCTTTAATGAAATCGAAGCAGAAGTAGATGGGGAAATCGCTGAGATCCTAGTCAAAGATGGACAATTGGTCGAATACGGTCAGCCTTTGTTCCTCGTAAAAGCAAACTAAGGGGGGCTGACGATGATGAAAAAGTATTGATTGCCAACCGCGGGGAAATCGCCGTTCGGATCATCCGTGCCTGTAAAGAGCTCGATATCAAACTGTAGCGGTTTATTCAGAAGCGGATAAAGAAGCGCTCCACGTTGAACTGGCCGATGAAGCTTATTGCATCGGGCCGAAACTATCAAAAGACAGCTATTTGAACTTTTCCAATATCATCAGCGTCGCTAAACTGACGAATTGCGACGGCATCCATCCGGGATATGGTTTCCTCGCTGAAAACTCGAGCTTTGCCGAATTATGCGAAGCGTGCGACATCATGTTCATCGGCCCGACAGCAGCAGCGATTTCGAAAATGGGAACTAAAGACGTAGCCCGTGAAACCATGCGCAAAGCCAATGTACCGGTCGTTCCGGGCTCTACTGGAATCGTCGGAAGCGAAGAGGAAGGCTTGGAAATCGCCGAGAAGATCGGTTTCCCAGTCATCATCAAAGCGACCGCAGGCGGTGGCGGAAAAGGGATCCGCGTGGCGAGAACGCGCGAAGATTTCGTCAAAGGCTTGAATATGACGCAAAAAGAAGCAGCAGCAGCATTCGGCAACCCGGGTGTCTATATCGAGAAATTCATTGAGGATTTCCGCCATATCGAAATCCAGGTGCTTGCCGATTCGCATGGCAATGTTATCCATTTAGGAGAGCGTGATTGCTCGATCCAGCGCCGCATGCAAAAGCTCGTCGAAGAAGCGCCATCACCGGCTTTATCACCCGAACTAAGAGCCGAAATGGGCGAAGCAGCAGTAAAAGCTGCGCAAGCAGTCAATTACCGCGGTGCTGGAACGGTCGAATTCATTTTTGACGTAGAAAACCAAAAATTCTATTTCATGGAAATGAACACACGCATCCAAGTCGAACACCCGGTCACCGAAATGATCACGGGCATCGATTTGATCCAGCAGCAATTGAAAGTCGCTTCCGGCGAAACGCTCGCTTATAAACAGGAAGACGTGACGTTCAAAGGCTGGTCCATCGAATGCCGAATCAACGCCGAAAATCCGTTGAAAAACTTCATGCCGTCAGCAGGCCGCGTGGATATGTACTTGCCGCCAGGCGGCATGGGCGTGCGCGTCGATTCAGCGATGTATTCGGGCTATACGATCCCGCCGTATTACGATTCCATGGTAGCCAAGCTCATCACATTCGCCGATACACGCGAAGAAGCCGTGGCCAAGATGAAGCGCGCACTGGACGAATTCGTTGTCGAGGGCGTCTTCACGACCATTCCATTCCATCTTCGCCTCATGGATCATGAGGTGTTCAAATCCGGGGACTTCAATACGAAATTCCTGGAAAAATACGATGTAATGGGCTCCTGAGGAGGAACATTCAAATGGCAGAAAAAGTAATCCCCTATGTAAAAATGAAATCACCCGGTGCGCAGGATCTCGGGAATATCGAAGTCGCGTCGGAAGTGCTGGAAATAATCGCCAGCATCGCTGCGACCGATATCGAAGGCGTCGCCAGCATGCGCGGCAATTTTGCTTCAGGCGTCGTTGAACGTTTGGGCAAAAAAGTCCATGGCAAAGGCATCAAAACCGAACTGTCGGACGAAGGGCTGGCGATTGACGTCTATTGCGTCATCGATTACGGCGTATCGATCCCGAATACTGCCAAGAAAATTCAGGAACAAGTCCGCCAGACCTTGGAGACAATGACTTCCCTGCAGACGCAGGAAGTGAATGTACACATTACCGGTATACATTTCGACAATCCCCAAGTGGACTGATAAGCAGGCTGCCCGGACATGCTGATGCATGTTTCGGCCAGCCTTCTTTTTATGGATACGCTGTGCCCGCAGTGATTTGTTGGAACATTTCAAACTTGGAAGTTCCACGCGATTACCTGTATAATGGGGGGATAATCAGCTTGAAAAAGGAGACCGGAATTATGATGAAACGACACGAAGCACGGGAAAAAGCGCTTCAGACGCTATTCCAGCTCGATGGAACCGAATTGACAATTGAAGAAGCGATGGAACATGTCATGGACGGGGAAACCGACCAGTTCTATAAGTTGCTGGTAGAAGGCACAAACAGCAAGCAGCAGGAAATCGATGAAAAACTGAAAGGCCATTTGGAAAACTGGTCGCTTGAGCGCTTGCCGAAAGTCGAACGCACCATTTTGCGCATGGCTGTTTTCGAACTAGAATATATGGACGATGCGCCGAGCCGCGTCGTCTTGAACGAAGCGATCGAGCTGAGCAAAACTTTCGGGGACGATAAATCAAGCCGTTTCGTCAACGGCGTGCTTTCGAAATTCACTGACCAAACTGCGAACTAATCATTGGAGGAATCTACGTGACTGCTGAATTGATTGATGGAAAAGCCGTAAGCCTGAAAATTAAAGAGCGAGTGCAACAACGTGTAGAGAAACTGAAAGCAAACGGAATCACTCCTGGCCTGTCGGTCGTTTTAGTGGGCGATGATTCCGCTTCGCAAACCTATGTCAAAAACAAGAAGAAAACATGTGAATCACTGGGCATGCGTTCGGATCTTCATTTATACCCTGCTTCACTGACCGAGCAAGAGCTGCTTGAAAAAATCGCTGAATTGAATAACGACCCGGACATCCACGGCATTTTGGTGCAATTGCCGCTTCCTGCCCAGATCGATGAATTCAAGATCATCACGGCAATCGCTCCCGAAAAGGATGTCGACGGATTCCACCCGATTTCCGTCGGCAATTTGATGATCGGCAAAGACACTTTTTTGCCATGTACGCCGCACGGGGTGATGGTGCTCCTTGAGCATTACGGCATCGACCCGGCAGGCAAGCACGCGGTCGTCATCGGCCGCAGCAATATCGTCGGCAAACCGGTCGGCCAGCTGCTGCTGCAAAAAGATGCGACTGTGACTTACTGCCACTCCAAGACACCGGACTTGAAGGCGATGACCAAGCAGGCGGACATCATCATTGCGGCAATTGGCCGTGCGAAGTTCATCGGGGCAGACCACATCAAAGAAGGCGCGGTCGTCATCGATGTAGGCATGAACCGTGACGAAAACGGCAAGCTTTGTGGCGATGTGGATTTCGAAGCGGTACGCGAGCGTGCCAGCTTCATCACGCCTGTACCGGGCGGCGTTGGGCCGATGACCATCGCGATGCTGATGGAAAATACATTGCTGTCGGCTGAAAAAGGATTATCGAAAGACAAAGCTGCCGAAAGCGTGTAAAATGAATAGCAAATAGAGCTGTTTTTCGAAAGAAAGACAGCTTTTTACTTTCTATAGACAGGGGTTGACATTTTGGCGACCGACCCGTACTTAAGTGTTGCAGCGTTAACGAAATACATAAAAAAGAAATTCGATGCCGACCCGCATTTGCGTGACGTCTACGTAAAAGGGGAGCTGTCGAACGTAAAAATCCATACGAGCGGGCATATCTATTTCACATTGAAAGACCAGAAAGCACGCATGCCGGCGGTGATGTTCTCGGCGAAAGCGAAATCGATGAAATTTCGTCCGGAAAGCGGCATGACCGTCCTGATCCGCGGGGATATCTCCGTATACGAAGCGTCGGGACAATACCAATTATATGCCCAGTCGATGCAGCCCGACGGCATCGGCGATTATTATTTGGCGTTTGAACAATTAAAGGAAAAGCTCAGTAAAGAAGGCTTATTCAATGCTGCGCATAAACAGCTGTTGCCTGAGTTCCCCGAAAAAGTGGCAGTCATCACCGCACAGACAGGGGCTGCCGTGCGCGATATCATCACGACGCTCAGGCGGCGTTACCCGCTTGCGCGAATTGTGCTGTTTCCGACATTAGTGCAAGGCCAGGGAGCCGTCCAATCGATCGTCCAGTCCATCCAACAAGCCAACCGTACAGACAGCGACGTCTTGATTGTCGGGCGAGGTGGCGGGTCGATCGAAGACCTATGGGCATTCAACGAAGAAGCAGTAGCGCGGGCAATCTATGATTCGGCCATTCCCGTCATCTCGGCGGTCGGTCACGAAACCGACACGACAATCGCTGATTTTGTAGCCGATTTGCGCGCAGCTACCCCGACAGCCGCTGCAGAGCTCGCGGTTCCGAGCCGCATCGAGTTGCTCGAGCGCGTCATGGGGCAGCGCCAAGTGATGTTCCGGCTCATGTCGAACGATTTGGAACAGCGCCGCATCCGCCTGACGCAGCTGCAAAATTCATATCCGATGGCCTACCCGGACCGGCTCTACCGCCCATTCATCGAACGCATCGAACGGGCCACGGATGCTCTGCAGCGCGAGACCGTGTTGACGGCAAGGCGTTCAGGCGACCGGCTGGCAATGCTTTCACGCCAATTGGAAAATCGCAACCCAACTGACCGCATCCGCCAGTCCGAACGCGATTTAGCCATTCTTGGAGAACGGCTCGACCAGCGCATCACTCATGTCTTCCGGCAGCGGGAGCAGCAATTGAAGTCTGCCATCCGCACGCTGGATGCGCTCAGCCCCTTGAAGATCATGGACAGGGGCTATGCGATTCCGTTCAAAGAGGGCGGAGTGGTGAAATCGGTCGATCAGCTGGAGCTTGGCGACCGGCTCAGCCTTTCATTGAAGGACGGAGAAATCGAAACCGTCATCGAAGCGATCAACCCAAAAGATAAGGAGCGCGACTAAATGGCAGAAAATAACATGATGTTCAACGACGCAATGGAGCAGTTGGAGGAAATCGTCAAATTGCTCGAACAAGGCGATGTGCCGCTCGAAGAAGCGTTGACGCTTTACCAGAAAGGCATGGAGTTATCGAAGCTATGCCACGATAAATTGAAAAATGCCGAAACCCAGCTGGTGACGATGATGAAAGACGGAAAAGAAGTCCCGGCTGAAATCGAAGGGGAAGGAAATGCGCAATGAACTTAAAACAATTCAGAACCCATTATGAACCGGTCATCCAGCAGGAGATGGCGGAATTGATCAGTGAATTGGCCATTCCGGAATCTTTAAAAGAATCGATGCATTATTCATTGCAAGCAGGAGGCAAGCGCATCCGCCCAATGCTCGTGCTCGCCACCATGCATGAACAAGGCGCAGCCCATCCAGATGCCTTGAAAGTGGCGGCTGCGATCGAAATGATCCATACATATTCCTTGATCCATGATGATTTGCCGAGCATGGACAATGATGATTTGCGCCGCGGCATGCCGACCAACCATAAAGTGTTCGGGGAAGCTGTCGCTATTTTAGCGGGAGATGCCCTGTTGACGTTCAGCTTTGGCATCTTGGCGCGTCTGGACGATGTTTCCGCAGAAGATAAAGTGCGGCTCATCGACTTATTGTCGACAGCGGCCGGTGCAGAAGGCATGGTCGGCGGCCAGGTCCTGGATATCGAAGGGGAAGAAAAGCAGCTGGGCTTGGAACAATTGGAGCAAGTGCATTTATTGAAGACAGGCGCTTTATTGACCTATAGCATCATTTCAGGAGCCATCCTGGCAGGAGCCAGTTCTGATCAATTGGTGGCGCTTTCAAGATTCGGCCGCCATCTCGGATTGGCGTTTCAAATCCAGGATGATATCTTGGATGTCACAGGCACTTCCGAGGAGCTCGGAAAAACAGCCGGCAAAGACGAAACAAGCGATAAAAGCACGTACCCCGGCATTTTGACCTTGCCGAAAGCGAAAGAAAAACTGGATTATCACGCACAACAAGCGCTCGATGCGCTTGCGGAATTGCCTGGTGAACAGCAGCTATTGAAGGAATTGACTGAGCTGATCGTCCAGCGAAAAAGCTGAAAATAGGGCTCTTGTTTGTACATTTGCCCTGTCTTGCTATAATATGGGGAGACAACAATACAGGAAAATATAGAAAAAAGGTGTGTGATGGCAAATGGATCTTCATTCAATAACTGGTCCATCTTTCCTAAAAGAGCTGAATCCAGAGCAATTGGAGCTCTTAAGTGAAGATATCCGTCGATTTCTTATAGAAAATCTTTCGAAAACCGGTGGCCATATCGGCCCGAACCTCGGCGTGGTGGAATTGACGATTGCACTTCACCGTGTCTTCGACAGCCCAGACGACAAACTGATCTGGGACGTCGGGCATCAGTCCTATGTCCATAAAATTTTGACGGGGCGTGCAGATCAATTCGACACGCTGCGCAAATTCAAAGGCCTGTGCGGATTCCCGAAACGCAATGAAAGCGATCACGATGTCTGGGAAACCGGCCATAGTTCGACTTCTTTGTCTGCAGCAATGGGCATGGCGGCAGCGCGCGATATCAAAAAAGATACAAATTACGTCATTCCGATCATCGGCGACGGCGCATTGACCGGCGGCATGGCATTCGAGGCGCTGAACCATATTGGGCACGCGCAAACCGATATGACCGTCATCCTCAACGATAACGAAATGTCGATCGCACCAAACGTCGGAGCGCTCCATAGCGTTCTTGGACGCATGCGGACGGCCGGAAAATACAATAAAGTCAAAGACGATCTTGAATACTTGCTGAAAAAAGTGCCGGCAGTCGGCGGCAAGCTCGCTTCAACAGCAGAGCGCGTCAAAGACAGCCTGAAATATTTGGTCGTCTCCGGCATGTTCTTCGAAGAGCTCGGATTTACGTACCTCGGCCCGATCGACGGACATGACCTCGAGGAACTCGAAGACAACCTGGAATATGCGAAGAAAACGAAAGGCCCTGTCTTGCTTCATGTCATCACGAAAAAAGGCAAAGGCTATTTGCCGGCTGAACAAGATAAAATCGGCACATGGCACGGAATTGGGCCCTATAAAATGGAAACGGGCGATTTAGTGAAATCTTCATCTACAGCGCCTTCGTGGAGCGGCTTGATCGCTGAAACCGCACGCAAGCTTGCACGCACCGATGAGCGCATCGTCGCCATTACACCGGCAATGCCGGTCGGTTCGAAATTGGAAGGCTTTGCCTCTGAGTTTCCTGAGCGCATGTTTGATGTGGGCATCGCCGAGCAGCATGCGACCACGATGGCCGCAGGACTTGCGACGCAAGGAATGAAGCCATTCTTAGCCATTTACTCGACATTCCTCCAGCGCGCGTATGACCAAGTCGTTCACGACATTTGCCGCCAGAACCTGAATGTCTTTATCGGCATCGACCGTGCTGGATTGGTCGGGGCGGACGGCGAAACGCATCAAGGCGTCTTTGATATCGCCTTCTTGCGCCATCTCCCGAATATGGTCTTGATGATGCCGAAAGATGAAAACGAAGGACAGCATATGGTTAAAACGGCAATCGATTATAACGGCGGCCCGATCGCATTGCGCTATCCGCGCGGCAATGGCCTCGGCGTGCCTATGGACGATGAGCTGAAGGCGATTCCGATCGGCAGCTGGGAAGTGTTGGAAGAAGGAACGGATGCCGTCATTTTGGCATTCGGCACGACAATCCCGATGGCACTTCATGCTGCTGAGCAATTGCGCGAAGAAGGAATCCACGCGGAAGTCGTCAACTCACGCTTCATCAAACCGATGGACGAAGAAATGCTTGCATCGATTTTCGGCCGCAATGTGCCGGTTCTGACAATCGAGGAAGCGGTATTGCAAGGCGGCTTCGGCAGCGCAGTGCTTGAATACGCGCATGACAACGGCCACGAAGGCGCTGTCATCGACCGCATGGGAATTCCGGATCTCTTCGTTGAACACGGTGATGTCGCTGAATTGATGGACGAAATCCACCTCAATAGCGACGAAGTGGTCAAGAAAGTGAAAGTTCGCGTCCAGCAGAATTCACAACAGCAGGAGCGGTCGAACGTTCTATGAATAAAGTGAAAAAAGAACGGGTGGATGTCCTGCTAGTAGAGCGGGGCATTTGCGAGACACGTGAAAAAGCAAAGCGCGCCATCATGGCCGGGGTAATTTTCTCAGGGACTGAACGGCTCGAGAAACCCGGCGAAAAAATCCCTGAAGATGCGCCGCTTGAAAAAAAGGGCAATGATCTGCGCTATGTCAGCCGCGGAGGCTTGAAATTGGAAAAAGCTCTCGCTGAATTCGATGTGACGGTGGAAGGCAAAATGATGCTTGATATCGGTTCATCGACTGGCGGGTTCACCGATTGTGCGTTGCAAAACGGCGCACGCCACGGCTATGCACTGGATGTCGGCTATAACCAGCTGGCATGGACCATCCGCCAAGACCCGCGCGTAACCGTCATGGAACGCACCAACTTCCGTCATTCAAAACCTGAAGATTTTCAGGAAGGCTTGCCGGAAGTGGCAACCATCGACGTTTCCTTCATTTCGCTGCGCATTATCCTGCCGGTGCTGAAGACCATTTTGGTTCCAGGCGGCGATTGCATCGCACTCGTCAAGCCGCAATTTGAAGCGGGGCGTGAGAAAGTCGGCAAAAAAGGCATCGTCCGCGATCCGAAAGTGCATCAGGAAGTGCTGCAAAAAGTAGCTGCCTATGCAGTCGACTGCGGTTTCGAAGTGAAGGCCATGACCCATTCGCCGATTACCGGCGGAGAAGGCAATATCGAGTTTTTATTCCATCTTGTTTCCAATGAACAGGCAACAAAAAGTGAATTGCCGGATGCACAGTCGATTGCACAAACGGTCGACCATGCCCATTCTGCATTTAAGGAAAAAAACACACAATCCAATTAACAGGGCAGGGGAATTTATTCCCCGCCCTTTTTTTCTGCTTGGCCGTTGAAAATGAGTGAAGCTTGTTCATAAGGGGTAAATAGTTCTAGTATGGGCAGGAAGTTTCCTTGTTTTCAAAGCGGTTTAGATGTACGATATAAAGTATATGGAATAATTATTCACTCAAGGGGGAGCACCATGAATAAAGGACAACGTCATATCAAAATCCGCGACTTGATTTCAAATCGCGAAATCGAAACGCAAGATGATTTGGTCGACTTATTGAAAGCTGCGGGCTATGAAGTGACGCAAGCGACCGTTTCTCGCGATATCAAGGAACTGCATTTGGTGAAAGTTCCGTTGCAGGACGGGCGCTATAAATACAGCTTGCCGGCTGACCAGCGCTTTAACCCGATGCAGAAACTGCACCGTGCGCTTACCGATGCATTCGTCAGCATCGATGGGGCCAGCCATTTTCTGGTCATGAAAACCTTGCCGGGCAATGCCCATGCAATCGGTTCGTTGATCGACCATTTGGATTGGGAAGAAATTTTAGGGACCATCTGCGGAGATGATACATGTTTGATCATTTGCCGTGATGTGGAACATCGTGAAGTGTTGAAACAGCGTTTGATTGAAATGCTTTAATTAAAGAGGTGGATGTATATGCTGCGAGAATTGGATATCCGCAATTTTGCGATTATCGATACATTATCGGTCAGTTTTACAGAAGGCATGACAGTTCTGACAGGGGAAACCGGTGCAGGGAAATCGATTATCATCGATGCCGTGCATTTACTAGCCGGAGGGCGAGGAAGCCAAGAATTCATTCGTCACGGGGCCCAAAAAGCAGAAATTGAAGGCTTGTTCCATATTGAAAGCGAAAAGCATCCGGTCCATAAAAAACTGGAGGATTTCGGGATCCAAGCAAGTGACGGGGATGTCTTATTGCGTCGCGAGTTGAATGGCAAAGGCAAAAACGTCTGCCGCATTAACGGAAAACTTGTCACCATTTCCATTTTACGTGAAGTCGGTGCCGCATTGATCGACATCCACGGCCAGCACGAGACGCAGGAATTGATGGATGAAAAGCAGCATCTTCATCTATTGGATCAATTTGCCGGGAAACTGTTAACCAAAGCCAAAGAAGGCTATAGCCATACATTTGAAAAATACACGAAATTAAAGCGTGAATTTGCCAGCTATAATGAAAACGAACAGCAGATCGCACAGCGCATCGACTTATTGACATTCCAATTGAATGAAATCGAAGAAGCCCAGCTCGTGCCGGGAGAAGAAGAGACCTTGCTGGAAGACCGCAAACGACTGCAGAATTTCACCAAGATCTTCGAATCGATTTCACAAGCCCATGAAGCGATTCAAGGGGAGTCGAAGGGGCTCGATTGGGTTGGCAATGCGATGAGCGAACTTGAACACGCAGCTGCTGTCGATGAGCAATTCAAAGAAGCGTCGGAATCGGTTACCGGGGCATTCTATCAGCTCCAGGACACATCGACGGAAATCAAGCGCATACTGGACCAGTTGGAATTCGACCCGGAACGGCTCAATGAAATCGAACAGCGCCTTGCATTATTGCAATCTTTAAAACGGAAATACGGCGCATCGGTCGAAGACATGCTTTTGTACCAGGAAGAGCAAGCGGACGAACTCGATAAATTGCTCAACCGCGATCAGCGCTTGCGCCTCGATCAGGAGAAACTCAAGGAATTGACCGAGGATTTGCGCATCGAAGCGGAAGAACTGACAATGCTTAGAAAGCAAGCGGCAGCCAAATTATCGAAGGCCATCATGGAGCAGCTAAAAGAGCTCCATATGGGCAAAGCTTCATTTTCGGTACAATTCAACTTGCTGCCAAAAGGCAAGTTAGACCGTTTCGGCCAGGACAGCATCGCCTTCCATATTTCGACGAATGTCGGGGAACCTTTGAAGCCGTTGACGAAAGTAGCTTCAGGCGGCGAATTGTCGCGCATGATGCTCGCGCTGAAGACGATTTTTTCCAAGCACCAAGGCATCACATCGATCATTTTCGATGAAGTCGACACAGGAGTCAGCGGGCGCGTGGCGCAGGCAATTGCCGAGAAAATTGCCGCCATTGCCCGCCATTCACAAGTGCTGTGCATTTCCCATTTGCCGCAAGTCGCCGCCATGGCAGACCAGCATCTGTTTATCGAGAAAAAAGTATCGAAAGACCGCACGACAACATCGGTGAAAGAATTGGCAGGGCGCAAGCGCACTGAAGAAATGAGCCGCATGCTGTCAGGGGCGGAAATCACCGAATTGACCTTGCAGCATGCTGATGAATTGCTGACTTTGGCGAGGGACCGGAAGCTGTTGATGAAATAAGGGTCCGGAGCCTATATTTTAGGAGAGAAAAATATGGAGAAAATAAAAATCGCCATTGCCGATGACAACCGCGAGCTTGTCGAATTGATGACCGAATTTCTCGAATTACAGCCGAATATGGAAGTGGTGGGTGTTGCCTACGATGGCAGGGAATGCATCGGCATACTGGAACAGACCGAAGCGGATATCTTGCTGCTCGACATCATCATGCCCCATCTCGATGGGATCGCGGTGCTCGACGTCTTGCGATCCGATGAGCGTATGAGCAAAATCCACGTCATCATGCTTTCCGCATTCGGCCAGGAGTCGATCATGAGCCAAGCTGCTGATTACGGGGCTTCATATTTCATCATGAAACCGTTCGAGACTGAGCGACTGGTCGTCCAGATCAACCACATCATGAAAAATGGTGATCAAGCAGCAAAAAGCGGCATGGTGACAAAAGATGAGCTCATTACCTTGAGATTGAAAGACATCGGCGTGCCGCCGCATTTGAAGGGCTATATGTATTTGAAAGCGGCGGTGTCGATTGTCGTGGATGAACCTCCGTCAGTCAGCGTCAGATGTTTATAAGGGACAGAGCTGTACCCGAAAATCGCCTTGAAATTCGATACGACGGCGGCGCGGGTGGAAAGATCGATCCGCCATGCCATCGGGCAAGTATGGGTGCGCAGCGAGTCCGTCGCGCATATCGCAAGTGTCTTCGGCTATAGTGAATCGCACCTCCAGTCGAAGCCGTCCAATTCCGAATTTATCGCCATGATCGTCGACAGCCTTGGCACTAACGAATAATCATAACTACGAACCGGCGCCTATTAAGAGCGTCGGTTTTTTTTTGCGCGGCAGCGCATCAGTAATAAATGTATTAAACTACATAAGGTAATAACGAAAAAACAAAAAACCGCCCACAAGAAAGCCCAACACTTGCAGCCAGTCAGTGAAATGATAAAATAAATGATTAAAGCTAGGTCCTATCCAAAAAAGGGGAGGAAGCTATGTCTGAAATTGAAATTTACGCGCATCGCGGCGCCTCGGGGCATGCGCTTGAAAATACATGGCAAGCATTTGAATTGGCGCATCAATTGCAGGTCGGCATCGAGTTGGATGTCCAGATGACACAGGATGGCATTGCGATCATTTACCACGATGATCAATTAAAGCGATTGGCGGGGACGCAAGCAGACATTTATGAAATGCCATATGACTCGCTGAAGTCGCTGTCGATCCGCAAAAGGTTCAAGCGTTTCGGGCGCCATTCGATTCCACTTGCCTATGAAGTGATCGATTGGGCGAAAAAGAAAGACATTCCGCTGAATATCGAGTTGAAGTCATCCGTTGCCAGGCATCCGGAGGGTCCTGAGATTGTCTGCGCGTTGTTGGAAGGGGCAGAAGATGTCCATCTCTCTTCTTTTGATGCGCAGCTTCTTAAAAAGATGAAAAGCTTGCTGCCGCATATTGAAATAGCGTGGATCTTGAAACGCGCCGTGCAGTGGAATGAACTGGAGAATTGCCAGTGGCTCGACAGCTTTCACTTCCATAAGAGATTCCATAAGTCGAAATGGCTTGAACCGATAGCCAATTTGGATAAACCGGTGCGTCTTTACGGCATATCGGGGAATGAACGCCTGCTGCGGAGTCTTCATCCTTCTGTCAAAGGGATCATCACAGATTATCCTGCACGCGTAAAAGCCGTATGGGCACAGGAAACCACAAAATTACAACCGTAATGGAAAAAGAACGCCCGGAACCATAGTTCCGGGCGTTCTTTTTAGTTTGTTCACATGCCTGCAGTCATTTATCGCTTCTGGAACCGTTCAGACACATTGCCTTTTTTGCGGTCGCGGTTCAACAGGAACCCGGCGAAAAAGCCGATGCCGATCACTGTGAAAAGCGTCCCTAACGTAAATTGCATCCACAAGGCCGGATACGGTTCGAGCAATTTATTGAAAAGCGTATCCCGCATTAGTTTGATGCCGTAAGCGGCCATGACGCCAGGAATGAGCAAAATGATAAATGCAATCAATCGTCCCATCTATTCCACATCCTTCATGTTCCATTGTTTCCAATCCGCTTAAAGTTGTCAAGAATTGTCCCCTGCGGTAGTCTAGAAATATGTGTGCAGTCCATTGCACGAATCGGGACAGAAAGGTTTGAAGAGAATTGCAAAAGTGATCATTATCGGCGGCGGCATTGGCGGGTCCGCAATCTTAAAACTGCTCGTCGAGTCCGGCTGGTTTCATGTCGAGGGAGTTGCGGATATTCATGCAGATGCGCCGGCATTAAAGAAGCTGAAAAGTTTCGCATTGCCACAGGCACAGATTACCGGGAATTGCCGAAAACGGTCGACATCGTCTTTAATGTAACTGGCGACGATGACTTAACGCAGCGGCTAAGGCGCTATTATCCCCCGAGGACTGTCATCATTCCCGGGAGCGTCGCGAATATCTTTGTCCGCCTGATGGATGAGAAAGAGCATTATATCAATCGCCTAAGCAACGAGAGCCATAAGGGATCGATCATTTTCAATTCAATCGATGAAGGCATGGTCGGTATCGATCTTGACAACCATATTAACTTTATCAACCGTAGTGCCGCACGGATGCTCTCGGTTAAGCAGGACGAAGCCATCGGGCGCCATATTCACGAACTGATCTCGATGAGCGAATTGCCGAGGATCATCGAGACGGGCAGGACGGAATTGAACCGGGAGCTCGAACTGAAAGACGGGTCGAAAATTGTCACGAGCCGTTTCCCGATGATCGATGAAAACGGCGAGTTGATCGGTGCGTTTGCCGTGTTCAAGGACATTACGGAAGTGGTTTCGCTCGCCGAGGAAATTACCGACTTGAAAGAAATCCAGACGATGCTGCAAGCGATCATCCAATCGAGCGACGATGCAATTTCGGTGGTGGACGAAAAAGGCAATGGCTTGCTTGTCAATCCGGCCTATACACGAATCACGGGGCTCGAGATGGAGCAAGTGATCGGCCGGCCGGCATCTGCGGATATCTCGGAAGGCGAAAGCATGCACTTCAAAGCCTTGCAAACCCGCAAACCGGTGCGCGGCGTCAATTTAAAAGTTGGCCCGGCAAAGCGTGAAGTCATCGTCAACGTGGCGCCAATCATCGTCGATAACCAGTTAAAAGGAAGTGTCGGGGTCATCCACGACACGACGGAGATCCGGTCGCTCATGAAAGAACTGGGCCGGGCGAGGAGCATCATCCGGACGCTTGAATCCAAATATACTTTCGATGACATTATCGGCTTGTCCCCCGAAATGCAATTATCGCTGCAGCAAGCGAAACTCGCTGCCCAGACGCTTGTGACGGTGCTGCTGCGCGGGGAGTCGGGAACGGGCAAGGAATTGTTCGCCCATGCGATCCATAGCGCCAGCGAGCGCCAATTCAATAAATTTGTCCGTGTCAATTGTGCGGCGGTGTCGAGTGAGCAGCTCGATGCCGAATTGTTTGGCTACGAGGAAGGCGCGACGATTGAACACCGAACCGGGGCAAAGCGCGGCTTGCTGGAAGAGGCAAACAACGGCAGCATCTTTCTCGATGAAATCGGGAATTGTCGCCGCAGATCCAAAGCAAACTGCTGCGCGTTTTACAGGAACACGAAACGATGCGGATCGGCGGGACCAAGCCGATTCCCGTCAATGTCCGTGTCATCGCTTCGACCAACGCCAATATGGAAAAAGCGCTGCTTGACGGAACATTCCGTGAAGATTTGTATTACCGGCTGAACCGCATGCCGATCTTGATTCCTCCGCTGCGCAGCAGGAAACAAGACATTCCGCGCATCGTCGACCGATTGTTGTTGAAGCTTAACCAGGAATATGGCCGCAACGTCGAAAGTGTGTCGGAGAAAGCTGTGCAATTCTTGAAAATGTACGATTGGCCGGGCAATGTACGGGAACTGGAAAACATTCTGAGCCGCTCGATGATTTTCATGCAGATGAACGATAAAACGATGACAGAAGAACATATCCCTTTGAATATGCTGAAGGCGAAAGAAGCGAAGAACGAAGTGGTCATTCCGGCATCTGCGCCTTTGCAGGAGCAGCTGGAAACGGTAGAGCGCGGCATCCTCCACCGTGCGCTTGAAGAAGCGAAAGGGAATAAGTCGAAAACCGCTAAACAGCTTCAGATTTCATTGCGTACTTTATACTATAAATTGGAAAAATTCGGACTACTATAAGGTTTTGCAACTCTTTGCAAGGTTTTGCAAGAATTTGCAAAGAGAACTGCCGTATTTTGCAAATAAAACGCTTACATCCCTTATATCTCAGGCTTTCATCTGTTTTAATTAAAAAGAATGAGGTGATAGATATGACCACTTTGCAGAACATCGTCGATGAAATCGACTTGCAGGATGAACACGCCGTCGCAGTAGCAGCAGCTGCTGACCACGCAGTAATGGAAGCCATTTCATTAGCGCTCGACCAGAATCTTGCAAGCTTTCATCTATATGATGACGAAGCAACATTGAAGCAATTAATCGCAGATGAGTTCCCACATTTGAAAGGCCATCCGAAACTGATGATCCATCATGTCAAAGGGCCTCAACTAGCGGCTAAAGAAGCGGTACGGGCAGTTTTCATGAACGATGCCAGCGTCTTGATGAAGGGGCATATCCCGACCGCAACATTGATGAAAGCGGCACTCAACTCTGATTACGGCCTTCGCACAGGCTCGGTGTTGTCCCATGTAGCGGCTTTTGAAGTCGATGGCTATGACCGGCTCATTTTCGTCACCGATGCCGGCATGAACCTTGAACCGTCGCTGCAGGAAAAAGCGCAGATCATCCGCAATGCCGTTCAGGTGGCGCGTTCGACTGGCGTTGAATTGCCGATCGTAGCGGCACTTGCGGCGGTGGAAGTCGTCAATCCTGCAATGCAGGCGACTTTGGATGCTGCAGCACTGACCGCTATGAACAAGCGCGGGCAGATTACGGATTGTATCGTTGATGGCCCTCTTGCCTTGGACAATGCAGTTTCTGTTGAAGCGGCGAAGCATAAACGAATCGAAGGGGATACGGCGGGGCATGCAGACATCCTGCTGGTGCCGAATATCGAAGCCGGCAACATCCTCTATAAATCGCTCGTCTATTTTTCTAAAGCCAAAGTCGGCGGCATCATTGCGGGTGCTAAAGCACCGATCGTTTTGACATCACGCGCCGACAGTGCAGAAAGTAAATTATTTTCTCTCGCCCTAGCCTTGCGCTCGGCGACTTTATAAAAAGCAGCACATAGCCAAGGGAAACCTTGCTGGCCTGCCTCTAACCGGATTTATATAAAAACACACAGCATACACTATTAGGAGGAATTTACGATGGAAATTTTCAAAAAGATGGAAGAACACGATTACGAGCAATTGGTATTTTGCCAAGATAAAAACTCTGGACTAAAAGCCATCATCTGCATCCACGACACGACGCTTGGGCCAGCACTTGGCGGCACGCGCATGTGGAACTATGAAACTGAAGAAGAAGCGATTGAAGATGCCATCCGCCTTGGCCGCGGCATGACTTACAAAAACGCAGCAGCCGGACTCAATCTCGGCGGCGGCAAAACAGTGATCATCGGCGATCCGTTGAAAGACAAAAACGAAGAAATGTTCCGCGCTTTCGGCCGTTTCATCCAAGGCTTGAACGGGCGTTACATCACAGCTGAAGATGTTGGGACGACTGTCGCTGACATGGACATGATCCACGAAGAAACAGATTTCGTTACAGGCATCTCACCAGCATTCGGTTCATCAGGCAACCCGTCACCAGTGACTGCTTACGGTGCGTACATCGGCATGAAAGCAGCTGCGATGGAAGCTTACGGCGACGATTCACTTGAAGGCAAAACAGTAGCAGTGCAAGGCGTCGGAAATGTCGCTTACCCGCTATGCGAGTACTTGCACAAAGAAGGCGCGAAATTGATCGTCACTGACATCAACAAAGAAGCGGTTCAACGTGCTGTTGAAGCATTCGGCGCTACGGCTGTCGAGCCGAACGAAATCTATTCGGTAGATGCTGATATCTTCGCACCATGTGCAATGGGTGCCATCATCAACGATGAGACGATTCCACAATTGAAAGTGAAAGTGGTGGCAGGATCTGCGAATAACCAATTGAAAGAACAGCGTCACGGCGATGAACTCGAAGCACGCGGCATCGTTTACGCACCGGACTTCGTCATCAACTCAGGCGGCGTCATCAACGTAGCAGATGAGCTTTACGGCTACAATAACGAACGTGCGATGAAGCGAGTCGAAACGATCTACGACAGCATTACACGCATTTTGAAATTGCTAAACGCGACGGAATCCCAAGCTATATCGCAGCTGACCGCATGGCGGAAGAACGCATTGAGCGCGTACGCAACTCAAGAAGCCAATTCTTGCGCAACGGCCACGGCCATGACATTTTAAGCAGACGTTAAGATTGAAGGAAGAAACGGAGGAATCGATGTGCAAAACAGCTGAATCGAATTCTGGTCATTAACCCCGGCTCAACTTCGACAAAGATCGGCGTTTTGACAACGATGTCCAGATCCTTGAAAGACTATCCGCCACTCGACAGAAGAGCTGGCGGATTTCCCGCCATTATTGACCAGTTTCAATTTCGAAAACAAACTATATTAGAAGCGCTTGATGAGGAAGGCATGAACGTCTCAAACTTTCGGCAGTATGCGGAAGAGGCGGATTGCTGCGGCCAATCGAAGGCGGCACTTATGCTGTCAACGAAGCGATGCTGGAAGATTTGCGAGAAGGCTATTCAGGCCAGCACGCTTCCAATCTCGGAGGCATCATCGCCCATGAAATTGCCGAAGGGTTAAACATTCCGGCATTTATCGTCGATCCAGTGGTCGTCGATGAATTGTCGCCTATCGCACGCGTTTCGGGCTTTTCATTGATCGAACGTAAATCAATTTTCCATGCGCTGAACCAAAGGCAGTCGCAAGGCGCTACGCCAAAGAAACTGGGCGCGCTTATAAAGACCTGCGCCTCATCGTCACGCATATGGGCGGCGGCATCACGGTCGGCGTCCATGAAGACGGCAAAGTCATCGACGTCAATAACGGCTTGCACGGCGACGGCCCTTTCAGCCCAGAGCGGGCAGGGACGGTGCCGGCAGGTGATTTGGTCGAGTTGTGCTTTTCGGGCCAATATTACCGCCACGAAATCATGAAAAATTAGTCGGGCAAGGCGGATTAGTAGGCTATCTTGGCACGAATGATGCCGTGACGGTCGAAAACGCATCCAAAAGGCGATAAAGAAGCAGCCTTGATTTACGATGCGATGGCTTATCAAGTCGCACGGGAAATCGGTTCTGCAAGCGCCGTGTTAAAGGGCAAGTCGATGCCATCATCTTAACGGGCGGCCTCGCTTATGGAAAAGACTTTGTTAAAGCGATTTCAGACCGGATTTCCTGGATCGCCGATGTCGTGGTCCATCCGGGCGAAAACGAACTGCAAGCGCTCGCAGAAGGCGCCAGCCGAGTTCTCGACGGCGAAGAACAAGCGAGAATCTATCCAAACGGTTAACATTCCAAAGGAGGAATACCCAATGGCTCAAAATTACGATGTCGTCATCCTAGGCGGCGGTACGGGCGGCTATGTAGCGGCAATCCGCTCAGCCCAGCTCGGCCTCAAAACTGCGATTGTCGAAAAGGGCAAGCTGGGCGGCACATGCCTGCACCAAGGCTGCATCCCGAGTAAAGCATTGCTCCGCAGTGCCGAAGTATATGCAACGACAAAAAACCATGCTGCCGATTTTGGCGTCAATACCGGTGAAGTATCGCTCGATTTCTCACGCGTGCAACAGCGCAAACAAGGAATCGTCGACCAGCTTCATGCAGGGGTACAAGGCTTGATGAAAAAAGGCAAAATCGATGTTTACGAAGGCATCGGCCGCATTCTCGGGCCATCGATCTTCTCGCCAAACCCAGGAACCATTTCCGTCGAAATGAATAACGGGGAAGAAAACGAAATGCTTATTCCGAATAACGTCATCATTGCAACAGGTTCGCGACCGCGGACATTGCCGGGCCTTGATATCGACGGTGACTTCGTCATGAGTTCAGAGGAAGCACTCGCGATGACCGAACTGCCGAAATCCATTTTGATTGTTGGCGGGGGCGTTATCGGAATCGAATGGGCATCAATGCTCAACGATTTCGGCGTCGATGTGACGGTTCTCGAATACGCAGACCGCATCGTGCCAACTGAAGATAAAGACATTTCCAAAGAAATGCAGAAGTTGTTGAAGAAAAAAGGCGTGAAATTCGCAACTAGCGCGAAAGTCTTGCCGGAAACCGTCGAAAAAGGCGAAGGCCAAGTGTCGATCCAAGCCGAAATCAATGGCAGCAACGAAACCTTCACTGCTGAAAAAATGCTGGTATCGGTCGGACGCCAAGCTAATGTGGAAAACATTGGGATTGAAAACACGGATATCCTTGTCGAAAAAGGCTTTATTCATGTGAAGAACACGTTCCAAACAAAAGAATCCCATATTTACGCAATCGGCGACGTCATCGGCGGCATGCAGCTCGCGCACGTAGCTTCTCATGAAGGCATTACAGCGATCGAACATATCAAAGGCAACGCACCACATGCCATCAATTATGACCTTGTGTCCCGCTGCATCTACTCGAACCCTGAAGCGGCAAGCGTGGGCATTACAGAAGACCAAGCGAAAGAGCAAGGCTATGATGTGAAAACTGGAAAATTCTCGTTCAAGGCGATCGGCAAAGCGCTGGTCTACGGAGAATCGGATGGTTTCGTGAAAATCATTGCAGATAAAGAAACGAACGATATCCTCGGCGTCCATATGATCGGGCCGCATGTGACGGACATGATCTCAGAAGCCGGGCTTGCCATGGTACTTGACGCAACGCCTTGGGAAATTGCAGATACAATCCACCCGCATCCGACGCTTTCAGAGGTCATGGGCGAAGCAGCTTTAGCAGTAGACGGCAAAGCGATCCATAGTTAAAGGAGGAAATTCAATGGCTACGAAACACGAAGAAGTAGGTTTGACGAACGAAGATGTCTTGAAAATATACGAAACGATGTTGACGGCACGCCGTGTCGATGAACGCATGTGGCTCCTGAACCGTGCAGGGAAAATTCCTTTCGTTATTTCTTGCCAAGGGCAGGAAGCAGCACAAGTCGGAGCGGCTTATGCGCTCGACAACACGAAAGATTATGTCGCACCGTATTACCGCGACCTTGGCGTAGTTCTTCATTTCGGCATGACGCCGAAAGATCTGATGCTGTCGGCATTTGCCAAAGCAGAAGACCCGAACTCCGGCGGCCGCCAGATGCCTGGGCATTTCGGGCAGAAGAAAAACCGCATCCTGACAGGTTCTTCACCTGTAACGACTCAGCTTCCGCATGCAGTGGGCGTTGCGCTTGCAGGTAAAATGAAGAAAAAAGATTTCATCACGTTCAACACGCTTGGTGAAGGATCTTCCAACCAAGGAGATTTTCATGAAGGTTTGAACTTTGCCGGCGTCCATAAATTGCCGGTAATCACGATGGTTGAAAACAACCGCTATGCGATTTCTGTGCCATTTGAACGCCAAGTGGCGAGCAAAAACGTTTCAGACCGTGCGGCAAGCTACGGCATGCCGGGCGTGACGATCGACGGAAACGACCCGATCGAAGTCTATAAACACGTGAAAGAAGCGGCAGACCGCGCACGCAACGGCGAAGGCCCGAGCTTGATCGAGACGGTTTCAGAACGCATGACGGCTCACTCATCTGATGATGACCACCGCCAATACCGTTCAGCGGACGAACTCGCTGCACAAAAAGAAAAAGATCCGATTCTCTTGTTCGGTGCTTATTTGAAAGAAAATGGCATCATGAACGATGAACTTGAAAAAGAAATCAACGACCGTATTATGGCGTTGGTGAACGAAGCGACAGATTATGCAGAAAACGCACCATATGCACCAGCAGAAAGTGCAATGAAATACGTCTATGCTGAAGAAGGAGGAAACGAATAATGGCAGTTATGAGTTATATCGATGCCATCACGCTTGCCATGAAAGAAGAAATGGCGCGTGACGAAAACGTTTTCGTACTCGGGGAAGATGTCGGGAAAAAAGGCGGCGTCTTCAAAGCGACACAAGGGCTTTACGACGAATTCGGCGAAGACCGCGTAGTCGATACGCCGCTAGCTGAATCAGCTATTGCCGGAGTCGGAATCGGCGCGGCCATGTACGGTCTGCGCCCGATCGCTGAATTCCAGTTTGCGGATTTCATCATGCCAGCAGTCAACCAAATCATTTCGGAAGCTTCGCGCATCCGTTACCGCTCAAATAACGACTGGTCTTGCCCGATTGTCTTCCGTGCACCATTCGGCGGCGGCGTCCACGGCGCACTTTACCATTCGCAATCCGTCGAAGCGGTATTTGCCAACCAGCCTGGATTGAAAATCGTCATCCCATCCACTCCATATGACGCTAAAGGACTACTGAAAGCCGCGATCCGCGACGAAGACCCGGTCATGTTCTTTGAGCATAAACGCGCTTACCGCCTAATCAAAGGCGAAGTGCCGGAAGATGATTACACAATCGAAATAGGCAAAGCCGATGTTAAACGCGAAGGCGAAGACATCACCGTCATCACGTACGGATTGGCTGTCCATTTCGCATTGCAAGCTGCAGAACGTTTAGCGGAAGATGGCTACTCCGTTCACATCTTGGATCTGCGCACCATCTATCCATTAGATAAAGAAGGCATCATCGAAGCAGCGAAAAAGACCGGTAAAGTCCTTCTTGTCACAGAAGACAATAAAGAAGGAAGCATCATCGGAGAAGTGGCAGCGATCATCGCTGAAAACTGCCTATTCGACCTCGACGCACCGATCAAGCGCCTCGCAGGACCGGACATCCCGGCCATGCCATACGCACCGACCATGGAGAAATTCTTCATGATCAACCCGGACAAAGTAGAAAAAGCCATGAGAGAACTAGCCGAGTTTTAAGAAGAAAAGCGGAGTTGCCCATCTAGCCCCGACAAGCGCTGGAGGTCATGTCGGCACTGGCGCTTTTTGCCAGTGCAGGCGGGACCGAAGCGACCTCGAGGGGCTGGGCAACGGAGCTAGACAGAAGAAAAGCGGAAATGGCCGTTTAGCTTCGACAGGCATAAAGCAGGCTGGCGAAGCGGCGCTTTTTGCCGCACAGCCGGGATGGCTTATGACCCGAGAAGCTGGCCGTTAACGCATAACCCTTATAAATGAATACGCATCACAGATTGAAAAGGAGGAATCCCTTTGGCTATTGAAAAAATCACGATGCCCCAACTTGGCGAAAGTGTAACAGAAGGCACGATCGAAAAATGGCTCGTCCAGCCAGGCGACCATGTAAACAAGTATGATCCGTTGGCGGAAGTCAATACCGATAAAGTAACGGCAGAAGTTCCTTCATCCTTTACGGGGACGATCAAGGAATTGATCGCTTCTGAAGGCGATACATTGGAAGTCGGCGAAGTGGTCTGCACGATCGAAACTGAAGGCGGAGATTCTGCCCCAGTGGAAGAAGCAAAACCCGCTGAAGGCGAAAAAGCCAATGAAATGCCGGCTGCAGGCGCGGCACCGACGAAAAAACTCGAAGGTGAACAAGGCTCGTCAAAACCGGCTAAGCCACAGGGCGGCAAAGCGCGTTATTCACCAGCCGTTCTTCGCCTCGCGCAAGATCACGACATCGACTTGAATCAAGTCGAAGGATCTGGAAACGAAGGCCGCATCACCCGCAAAGATTTGATGCAATTGATCGACAGCGGCAACATCCCACAAGCTGGCGGCGAAACTGCACAAGCGCCGCAAGCGGCTGAAACAGCTGAACCTGTTCAACAAGCAGCGCCGCAACAAGCACCGAAAGCGCCAGCTGCTAAGGAAGAATCAATCGAATCAGCTCCTGGCGATATCGAAATCCCAGTCACCGGCGTGCGCAAAGCGATTGCAGCCAATATGCTCAAGAGCAAGCACGAAGCGCCGCATGCGTGGATGATGATCGAAGTCGACGTGACGGACCTTGCGCAATTCCGCGATTCCATCAAAGGCGACTTCAAGAAAAAAGAAGGATTCAACATTACGTATTTCGCGTTCTTCGTCAAAGCGATCTCCCAAGCATTGAAAGAGTTCCCAATGATGAACTCGATGTGGGCAGGGGACAAGATCATCCAGAAGAAAGACATCAACATCTCAATCGCTGTCGCTTCAGACAACGCCTTGTTCGTGCCGGTCATCAAAAATGCTGACGAGAAATCCGTTAAAGGCATCGGGCGTGAAATCAACGAACTGGCGCAAAAAGCGCGCACAGGCAAATTGAAATCGGCAGATATGCAGGGCGGCACATTCACCGTCAACAACACCGGTTCGTTCGGTTCTGTTCAATCGATGGGCATCATCAACCATCCGCAGGCTGCCATCATCCAAGTCGAGTCAATCGTCAAGCGCCCAGTCATCATGCAAGGTGGAATGATCGCTGCACGTGATATGGTCAACTTGTGCCTATCGCTCGACCACCGTGTTCTCGATGGCCTCGTTTGCGGGCAGTTCTTGGCACGCGTCAAAGAAATCCTTGAAAAATGAACAAAGACAATACATCTGTTTATTGATGAAAAGTTTGAGTCTTCGGACTTCAAGCTTTTTCTTTCAGTAACTTGCAACGTCAGGTAAAATGGAGACAGAAAGCTTTGAGGAGGGAATAGTTTGACGATTGAATCGATGAAAACATTCAGTTTCCTGAGCGTACATACGAAGAATGGAAACAAGCGGCAGAAGCTGCACTGAAAGGAAAAGATTTTGAAAAGGTGATGAAAACCAGCACCATTGAAGACATCACCCTCGAACCCTCTATACGAAAGACATGCTGGAGCGATCCGTATCCGACGTGGATGCGCAAGTAGCCGCCGTCCAGAGCGGAAAGTTCGGCCCTTCCTGGATCGTGGCACAAGAAATCACGGCGCATGATGCGGAGGAATTTTGGCCGTGACAGAAGATGATTTGTCCGCACGCGGCAATGAAGCGGTCGTCTATTCCGGTGCGCAGCCATTCGATTGGACCGAAGCGCAGCTCGAACAGCTTGCGGAATTGATCGTCCGCTATCCGATTTATTTCTGCTGACGGAAGATCAAGATCCGATTTTACGTGTGTTAGAACGGTTGTCAGACGAACAGCGGGCCAACGTACAAGGCGTCATTTTCACGGAAGAGCCAATCCAGGCACCGGAAAATGTCCGTACCGGCTTGATTGATACATTGCCGACGCATAATGCCGGCGGGACGATCATCCATGAACTTGGCGTGGCGCTTAGCATGATGGCCGAAGCACTGAACCAGCAGAATTTCGAATCAGCGGCGAAGAGCTTCTGGGTACGTTTGCAGTCGACACTCATTTCTTCCAGGAAATTTCCAAAATACGGGCATTCCGCGTATTATGGCAGGCATTCTGTTCCGCTTACGGAAAACAAGCGCCGCGCATCCCGGTATTTACGGAAACGTCAGTGCGCTCGTATTCCAAACTGGACCCTTACGTCAATTTGCTGCGTGCAGGCAATGCCCACTTTTCCGCAGTGCTAGCGGGAACGGACGGCCATACCGTGCATCCGCATGATTTCTTGACAGTTCCGACCGGCTCGAGCCGGCGCATCGCGCGCAATGTGCAATTAGTTATTAAAGAAGAATCCCATGTGTCGCATGTCACCGATGTTGCAGCTGGCTCTTATTACATCGAAAGCCTAACACGTGAATATGTCGATGCCGCATGGAGCTATTTCTTGGAAATCCAGGAAGCAGGAGGCTATTCGGCAGTCAAGAGGAGCGGCTGGCTGACAGACGATATTCAAGCCAAATGGCTCGATCGCGAACAGCAAGTGGCCAACCGCAAAGCTTCCTTGATCGGCACGAATATTTACGCCAATCCCCAGGAGCCGGTGAAAGATGCAAAAATCGATACGGCCCATTTGGAGTATATGACAGCTAAACGCTTGGCGACGCCATTCGAAAAATTACGTGCGAAAAGCCGCGAAACGAGCGTCAAATCGGCCATTATCTTGTTAGAGCCATTAAAAGCCGTGAAACCGCAGGCAGATTTTGTACAAGGTTTTCTATCCGTTGCAGGAATCGAACCTGAAATCAGCCCGTATCTTTCATCCGCTGACGAAGTCAACCGATACATCCGTTCTGAAGAGCTCGACTACGCCGTTCTGTGCGGAAGCCGTGACACCTTCGACAAGATCATTCCGCAACTCGATGCGAAAGCGGCGATTGACGTTGCCGGTAAAATCGATGCTGATCTCTTGAAGAACTGGGAAGCAAATGGCATCCGCGACTCTCTTTATGCGGGTAAACCGTTAATTGACAAATTGGAAGCAGTTTTGTCACTTGGAAAGGAGGCGCTGTAAATGACGATACCTGATTTTACGAAAATTGACGTCTCAAAACTCGATACGGCTAAATTGGGCGACCGGGATGAGAGCGCTTTTATGACCAATGAAGGCATTGCCGTGAAACCGTTTTATTCTTCGAAAGACTTGAATAAAGAACAAACGAGCTTTCCTGGCTTTGCGCCGAACGTCCGGGGACCATACCCGACAATGTACGTGTCACGGCCATGGACTGTTCGCCAATATGCCGGTTTCTCGACAGCTGAAGAAAGCAACGCCTTTTACCGCCGCAATTTGGCAATGGGGCAAAAAGGCTTGTCAGTGGCATTCGACCTCGCGACGCACCGCGGCTATGATTCGGACCATCCGCGCGTTGTCGGCGATGTCGGTAAAGCGGGTGTGGCCATCGATAGCGTCGAAGACATGAAAATCTTGTTCGACGGCATCCCGCTTGACCAAATGTCGGTTTCGATGACGATGAACGGTGCAGTAGTGCCGATCATGGCATTTTTCATTGTCGCTGCAGAAGAGCAGGGCGTATCTCCCGAACAATTGGCGGGCACAATCCAAAACGATATTTTGAAAGAATACATGGTGCGCAATACGTATATCTACCCTCCAGCGATGTCGATGCAGATCATTGCGGATATCTTTAAATACACATCCGATCACATGCCGAAATTTAACTCAATTTCCATTTCGGGCTACCATATCCAAGAAGCTGGAGCCACAGCAGATATCGAACTTGCCTATACTTTGGCAGACGGATTGGAATATGTCCGTACCGGTTTGGGTGCAGGAATCGGCATCGACCAGTTCGCGCCGCGCCTGTCATTCTTCTGGGGAATCGGCATGAACTATTTCATGGAAGTAGCAAAAATGCGTGCTGGACGCGAAATCTGGGCGAAGATGATGAAGAGCTTCGATCCGCAAAATGCCAAATCCTTGGCGCTCCGCACACATTCCCAAACTTCGGGTTGGAGCTTGACCGAGCAGGACCCGTTCAATAACGTGACGCGCACGCTGCTCGAAGCGAATGCGGCAGCGATGGGCCACACACAATCCTTGCATACCAATGCACTCGATGAAGCGATTGCCTTGCCGACTGATTTCTCCGCTCGCATTGCGCGTAACACGCAATTATTCCTTCAAGAAGAGACCTTGATGAACAATACGATCGATCCATGGGGCGGATCGTATTACGTCGAAAAACTGACAGAAGAATTGATGGAAAAAGCCTGGACATTAATCGAGGAAGTCGAGGAACTTGGCGGCATGGCGAAAGCGATCGAAACGGGCCTCCCGAAAATGCGTATCGAAGAAGCGGCTGCGAAAAAGCAAGCGCAAATCGATTCGAATGAAGAGACGATCATCGGCGTCAACCGTTACCGCCTTGACGAAGAGGACCCAATCGATATTTTGAATATCGACAATACGATGGTGCGTAAAAAGCAGATAGAGCGACTCGATCGAATGCGTGATACGCGCGACCAGAAAAAAGTAGAGAAAGCGCTGCTCGAGCTGACAAAAGCAGCCGAAACCGGCGAAGACAATATTCTCGCCTGCGCGATTGAAGCAGCACGCCACCGGGCATCACTCGGCGAGATTTCGGATGCTATCGAAAAGCTTCCGGCAGGCATAAGGCGGTGATCCGTTCCGTGAGCGGTGTATACAGTTCAAACTTCTCCAACCAGGAAGAAATGCAGATCGTCAAACAAATGACGGAGGAATTCATTGAAAATGAAGGCCGCCGCCCGCGTATCTTGATCGCCAAGATGGGCCAGGACGGACACGACCGCGGGCGAAAGTCATTTCGACTGCGTTCGCCGATCTCGGCTTTGATGTCGACATCGGGCCATTGTTCCAAACGCCTGCAGAAACAGCCCAACAGGCAGCAGAAAATGACGTTCATGTCATCGGTGTCAGCTCGCTTGCGGCTGGCCATATGACACTTGTTCCGGATCTCGCGGCAGAGTTGAAAAAGTCGGGCGCGAAGACATTTTGATCGTCGTCGGCGGCGTCATCCCGGCCCAGGATTACGAGTTCCTGCGCAATAACGGCGCCAGTGCCATCTTTGGTCCGGGGACGGTTATCCCGGTTGCTGCCCAAAAGTTATCGAAGAAATCTATGCGCGCCTCGGGTACGAGGAAGAGGCAGACTGATGGATCGCGAGAAGCAGTCCAGACAGGTCATGTCGGGTGTTTCGGATAAGCATGATGGCATGAATGCATTGCCAAGGAAGAAATTCAAGAAACCCAGTACGAGCCAGTTTGATTTGGGCGAACTCGCGCGGCGTCGAAAGCGGGTCGCGCTTACATTTAGGGAAGGCGATCACCTTGCTTGAAAGCACCAACCCCGAGCATAAAAGCGCGGACAGGAATTATTGAATGAGCTGCTGCCGAAAACGGGCAATAGCATCCGCATCGGCATCACTGGAGTTCCAGGAGCCGGCAAAGCACGTTCATCGAAACCTTCGGGACGATGCTGACAGAGCTCGGCCACCGCGTGGCGGTGCTTGCGATCGATCCGAGTTCCTCGCGAACCGGCGGCAGCATACTCGGTGATAAAACGCGCATGGAAGAACTGGCGCGAAACCCTAAAGCGTTCATCCGGCCGTCGCCAACTGCAGGAACACTCGGCGGCGTCCATAAAAAGACACGCGAGACGATGCTCTTGTGCGAAGCGGCAGGCTACGATGTGATCTTGGTCGAAACGGTCGGTGTCGGACAGAGCGAGACGCTCGTGCGCGGCATGGTCGATATGTTCCTGTTGCTTGTGTTGACGGGTGCTGGTGATGAATTGCAAGGCATGAAAAAAGGCATCTTGGAGTTGGCGGATGCGATGATCGTCCATAAAGCGGACCGGGACAATTTGCCGCTCGCCAAGAAAACGGTGCGGGAATACAAGCAGATGTTGCATTTCCTGCAGCCGGCGACTGAAGGATGGACGACACGCCCTTTGGCTGTTTCTTCCATCGAAGGAACCGGCATGCAGGAAGTCTGGGATATGGTTAAGGAATTTGAGCAAGCGGTCAAAGAAAGCGGCTACTGGAGCACCAGACGCCAGGAACAGACACGCGATTGGTTCCGTTCGATGATCACCGACGAGTTGCTTGGGCGTTTCTACGGGGACCCTGAGCGCAAACAGCAGGTGAAAGACATGGAGCAGCGGATTCTCAATGACCGATTGACGGTCTCACAGGCGGTCACGGAACTGTTCAAGTAAGCTTTTTTGCAACTGTGCCGCCGTCCTGATATGATAAGAACAGCAATAATGAAGGAGTGGTACAGATGAGCATGGATTTTAACTTTCTGATGAATGATATTGTTACACAAGCCCGCCAAGAACTAACAGACGGTGGCTATACACAGCTCGAAACGGCAGAAGACGTGCAAGAGGCATTCGCAAAACCCGGCACGAGCCTTGTCATGATCAACTCAGTTTGCGGATGTGCAGGCGGCATCGCACGCCCGGCTGCTCTTCACTCGGTCCATTACGATAAACGCCCGGATCACTTGTATACGGTGTTTGCCGGCCAAGATAAAGAAGCAACAGCGCAAGCGCGTGACTTGTTCGGCGATGACCATTTGCCATCGTCACCATCGTTCGCTTTCTTGAAGGACGGCAAATTAGTGGATGAAATCGGCCGCCACGAAATCGAAGGGCACGATCCGATGTCGGTCATTACGCATATCCAGTCAATTTTCGAAGAGCATTGCGAAGAATGTAAGAAAAATGCCCCGGTTGCGGGGCATTTTGTATTTTGAGGGGAGACGCCTTATGAAACTGAAACCTTACCGCATCGGCTACCGGACTATGAAGACAGCGCTCGGGGCCGCCATCGCCATTTATTTGGCCCAGTTGATCGGACTCGAATATTATGTATCAGCCGGCATCTTGGCGATCCTGTGCATCCAGCCGACGAAAAAGAAGTCGGTCCGTGCCGCGTTCTCGCGCTTTGTCGCCAGCATGATCGCCATCGGATTCGCCTTTGTCTTTTTTGAACTGGGCATGTATCATCCCATTACGCTGGGCATCTTAATCTTGCTGTTCATTCCGGTGCTCGTCAGTCTCGGGTTTTCGGATGGATTCGTCTCCAGTGCGGTCATTTTGCTTCATTTATACGACGCCAAAAATTTGACCGGCGCATTATTCCTGAACGAAGTGATGTTGATGATGATCGGTTTCGGTACGGCGTTGATTGTCAATATGTATATGCCGAGCATCGAGAAAAAGCTTGACCGCTACCGTGAAGAAGTCGAACGGCTTTATTCGACGATTTTCCGTGAAACGACCATATACTTGCGCCACGGGGAATCGGGGTGGACCGGCAAGGAATTGATGGAATCGGAAAAGCTGATCGATAAAGCCAAAGCGCTCGCTTATCAGGATGTTGAGAATCACTTGCTGCGACACGAAAACAAGTATTATCATTATTTCGATATGCGCGAGCAACAGCTTCAAATCATCGAACGCATCTTGCCGAAAATCACGGCACTCCCGGTGATCGTCGGACAGACCCAGCTTGTTGCTGACTTTTTGGAAGACTTGTCAGAACACGTGCATTCCGGCAATACCGCCGACCAGTACATCACCAAATTGGACCGGCTGAAAGCGAATTTCGCCGAAATGCCGCTTCCGGACACACACGAAAAATTCCTCGCGATGGCGGATTTGAATGCCATCATCCAGGAAATGGAAACCTATCTCGAAATTAAGCAGAGCTATAAAGGCTTCCACAATAAAAAAGGGCTCAACCCAAGCCTAGCCTAAAAACCGGCCAGAGAAATCACGCTCTGGCCGTTTTTTTGTGTGCACACGAAAAAAGGGCCTCTACAGCGCGTAAATCATGCGCGTAAAAAGCCCTTCAGCAGATTTCAAATTAAATGACGAAGCTTAAGCCCATCATCAGGCTCGACAGCAGCATCAATCCGACCATTGCATAGACAATGACTTTACGGAAAGCTTGGTTTCTCATGGATAGCATAGCTCCTTTATTCCTGTACTTTGAGAGAATCATACCACATCCAGGCAGGATTTTAAACTGCCAGCTTTGCCATTTTCTTAATATTCGATAACAACTAGAGTTTTGCCTTTGAATGGGTACAATAAAGAGGAAGCCAAAAAGGAAGTGAATAAGGATGAAGAAAGTCGATCATATCGGAATCGCTGTAAAAATTTGGAGCAGGTCCTGCCTTATTACACAGAGACACTCGGATGTCCGTTGATGAAAATCGAAGAAGTGGAAGGGCAGAAAGTGAAAGTGGCCTTTATCGACGCGGGCAACATCAAGCTGGAACTGCTTGAGCCGATGAGCGAAGACAGCCCGATCCACAAATTCATCGAGAAGAAAGGCGAAGGCATCCATCACATCGCATTCGGTGTCGACGGCATCGAAGAACGCATGGCGGAACTTCGTGAAAACGGTGTCAATTTATTGAGTGACGAACCGAAACCGGGAGCGGGCGGCGCAATGGTCGCTTTTACACCCGAAATCGTCAAACGGCGTCTTGTACGAACTTTGCGAAAAGAAGTGACAGAGGAGTGGGAAATGGACATTTATGAACGCATCAATGAGTTGTATGACAGAAAAGAGAAATTGAATTAGGGGCGGCGAAGCCCGCATTGATAAGCAGCACGAAAAGGCAAACTGACCGCCCGCGAACGCATCGACTTGTTGCTCGATGAAGGCAGCTTTGTCGAATTAAGCCCATTCGTCGAACACCGCACGACCGACTTTGGCATGGGAAAGGCCCAGGAGAAGGCGTCGTCACCGGCTACGGTAAAGTCAACGGCCGCCCAATTTACTTGTTTTCTCAAGATTTCACCGTTTTTGGCGGTGCGTTGGGTGAAATGCACGCGAAAAGATCGCTAACGTCATGGACATGGCAGCGAAAACGGCGCTCCATTTATCGGCTTGAACGATTCCGGCGGTGCGCGCATCCAGGAAGGCGTATTATCGCTTGATGGCTACGGCCATATTTTCTACCGCAATTCGATTTATTCAGGAGTCATCCCGCAAATATCCGTCATTATGGGACCATCTGCAGGCGGAGCGGTCTATTCGCCAGCTATTACGGATTTTGTCTTCATGGTCGACAAAGCGAGCCAGATGTTCATCACGGGCCCGAAAGTCATCGAAACAGTTACAGGAGAAAAAATTTCCTCTGAGGATCTCGGGGGATCACGTGTACATACCGCCATCAGCGGAAATGCCCATTTCCGTTCAGGTTCAGAGCAGGAAGTTCTCGAAATGGTGCGCCAATTGGTCAGCTATTTGCCACAGAACAACCAGGAAATGCCACCGCGCCTTGAAGTCGACAATGAAGACGATTACCGTCCGGATCTGGCCGATATCGTCCCATACGAAGCGATTCGCCCATACGACGTCCGGAAAGTCGTTGAACAAGTTGTCGATAAGGACAGCTTCATGGAAGTGCAACCGGAATTCGCACGCAATATCGTGATCGGCCTTGCCCGCATCAAAGGCGAAACGGTCGGGCTTGTATGCAACCAGCCGAAAGTGATGGCAGGCGGGCTTGATATCGATTCTTCCGATAAAGCGGCGCGTTTCATCCGCTTCTGCGACAGCTTCAATATCCCGCTTATTACTTTCGAAGATGTCACTGGGTTCTTCCCGGGCATTAAACAAGAACACGGCGGCATCATCCGCCACGGGGCAAAAATCCTCTATGCATATTCGGAAGCGACCGTTCCGAAAATGACCGTCATTTTGCGCAAAGCATACGGCGGAGCATACGTCGCGCTCAACTCGAAATCAATCGGAGCGGATTTGGTGTTCTCTTGGCCGAATGCTGAAATCGCGGTCATGGGCCCGAATGGCGCAGCGAATATCATCTTCGCCCGTGAAATCGACGCAAGCGACGATCCCGAAGCGACACGTGCAGCGAAAATCGAAGAATACCGCGAGAAATTCGCTAACCCATACGTCGCCGCTGCCCGCGGCATGGTCGATGACGTCATCGACCCGCGCGAAACACGCATCAAACTCATACAGGCTCTCGAAATGATGCGCAACAAGAAAGATGAACGGCCGAAGAAAAAACACGGCAATATGCCGCTATAACAGATCTCGCAACCAATCTCTTCCTGTCAAAGGGAAGAGATTGATGCGTTTTGCATGAAGTCGGCAAGTGCTAAGGCTATAATAGGAACTGGAATAAATGGAATAGAAGAGGAGTTTTTGGAATGAAAACCGATCGCTTATTGGAAGAATTTTTGGAGCTTGTGCAAATCGACTCCGAAACAAAAGAAGAATCCGCCATTGCGGAAATATTGACGAAAAAGCTGGAAGCTCTTGGCTTTAGCGTAATCGAAGACGATTCGAAACAACGCACAGGACACGGGGCAGGAAATTTAGTGGCGACGCTTGAAGGCACGAAAAAAGACGCGCCGCCGATTTATTTCACCGTACATATGGATACAGTCGTTCCAGGCAAAGGCATCAAGCCGGAAGTCCGCGACGGCTATGTGTATTCAGACGGCACGACCATCTTAGGCGCTGATGATAAAGCTGGCGTCGCAGCATTATTGGAACTCGCACGCCATTTGTCAGAAGAAAGCGTTGAGCACGGGGATATCCAATTCCTGATCACAGCTGGCGAAGAAAGCGGATTGGTCGGGGCGAAAGAATTCGACGCATCCCTGTTGAAAGCGAAATTCGGTTATGCAGTCGATAGCGACGGCCAAGTCGGCGGCATCGTGACATCTGCGCCGAACCAAGCGAAATTGTGGACAACGATCTACGGCAAGACGGCGCATGCCGGCGTTGCGCCAGAAAAAGGCGTCTCCGCAATCACCATTGCGTCAAAAGCGATCGCGCGCATGAAACTCGGGCGCATCGATGAAGAGACGACCGCCAACATCGGCCGCTTTGAAGGCGGCAAGGCAACCAATATCGTCTGCGACGAAGTCCATATCCTATCTGAAGCCCGCTCGATCAGCGAAGACAAATTGGCTGACCAAACGGCTCATATGGAATCGGTGTTCGAAGATATTGCCAAGGAAATGGGCGGGCGTGCGGAAACAGACGTCCAGCTCATGTACCCAGGCTTCCGTTTTGATGAAATGGACCCTGTCGTAGATATCGCGAAAGCCGCAGCTGAACGCATCGGCCGCCCATCGCCTGTCCTCACAAGCGGAGGCGGAAGCGATGCCAATATCATCAACGGCCACGGCGTTCCGACGGTCAACCTATGTGTCGGCTATGAAGAAATCCACACAACGAACGAACGCATGCCGGTCCTAGAGCTTGAGAAACTGACCGAGCTATTGGTCGAAATCGTCAAAGAAGCAGCCACACGTTAATCAAACCATAACAACTGCCCCGACAGGCCATTACACATGGCTTATCGGGGCAGTTTTTTAGTACTGGAGATACGCTGCAAGCGTGCCCCTTTCCGCTTCATCTCTAGTTTTAGAAAGTAAATCAAATGCATCTGGCAATGGAATTAATTTGAATAGTTTTGTTCAGGTTTGTAAGTTCAAATTGAATAGCCACGGCAACTTCATAACCATCAAGCCTAGCTAAGCGTCCCCACCAGAGGATGAATTCAATCAATAGTGATACGTCTTCGCACGCACTATCCAATGAAATCTAAAAGCCGAACCGCGCATACGGGCGAGCCGAAGCAATAAGACAAGTGTTCTTCTTGGCTTATTGCAAGAGGCCAGCCCAAAGTGGAAGGCGGCTACTTAAAAATGAAACAAACACCGAACCACACACCACACTCACAAGTCTAGCTAGGCGATATCGACCAGTGGATGATCCCATTCAATAGAGATGCTTCATCGCATGAAACATCCAATGAAATCTAAAAGCCGAACCGCGCACAAGGGCGAGCCGACGCAATAAGACAAGTGATTTTCTTGGCTTATTGCCAAAGGCCAGCCCAAAGCGGGAGGCGGCTACTTAATAGATGAAACAAACAATAACCAGAACACTACACTCACAAGTCCAACTAAGAATTACAATAAGCGGATATACTTGATGTAACAGTGCTCCATGCTCCACAACAAAAAGGTGAACAGGATGCCTGTTCGCCTTTTTTTTGATACACTGAAAGAAAAAGGAAAGCGAAGCGATTGTTATGGCGGGGCGAGTTATTTTCCACATTGATATGAATAGCTTTTATGCATCCGTCGAGCAGGCGCATGATCCGTCGCTGAAGGGAAAAGCTCTGGCGATTGCGGGAAATCCGAAAGAGCGTAAAGGCATCATCGTCACTTGTTCTTACGAGGCGCGGGCGCATGGCATTTACACGACGATGCAAGTACACGAGGCGAAGAAGAAATACCCGGGGCTCTTGCTGATGCCGCCGAACTTCGACCGCTACCGGGAAGCGTCGCGGCAAATGTTCGAGATCTTGCGCACCTATACCGATGCCGTCGAGCCAGTGTCGATCGATGAAGCTTATATCGACGTGACGGAACTCTCAGCTGACCAGCATCCGGTGGACATTGCAAAAGAGTTGCAGCAGCGCATCCTGAAAGAACTCGACTTGCCATGTTCCATCGGCATCGCGCCGAATAAATTCCTGGCCAAAACGGCGTCCGACATGAAAAAGCCGCTTGGCATCACCATCCTCAGAAAACGCGATATCCAGCGCATCCTATGGCCAAGAGAAGTTATTGAAATGCACGGCATCGGAGAAAGTACCGCGAAAAAGCTCAATAGCTTGAAGCTGTATACAATCGGCGATTTGGCGAATGCGCCCGAGGGCTTGATCAAGGAGAAAATGGGGAAAAACGGCGTGCGGCTGCAGGCGCGTGCCAGAGGAGAAGATAGCCGCGAAGTCGACCCGGATTCAATCTATGACCGCAAAAGTGTCGGCACGTCGACAACTTTGCCATTCGATGAAACCGACCTGGAAAGCTTACAGAAAATCTTCAAGACTTTAAGCTCGAAAGTCGCAGCCAGGTTGCATGCAAAAAACCTGGCAGGGCCGACTGTCAGCATTCAAACGCGCAGCGCAGACTGGAAAAACCGCACCCGCAGCGTCACCTTGAACAATACCGTATGGAAAGAGCAAGACATCATGGTGCAGGCGTGGCAATTATTCGAGACGCATTGGAACGGCGAACCGCTGCGGCTTGTTGGCGTGACCGTCTCAAACGTTGTCGATAAAGGCGACATGACCGAGCAATTATCACTCTTTAATTTCGAGGAGCATGCGAAAGATGAACCAATTCTGGATTTGGTCGCCAAGCTTGAAAGCCGTTTTGGCAAAGGCTCTGTCTCTAGAGGAATTCCGTATCATCAGTCGAAGCATGACGCACAAACCAGTTTAAGCAAAGATTTTCTGAGTGACCACGAGAGGAAGAAACGCTAATGCAAGTATTATTTTTAGGAACAGGGGCAGGCATGCCGTCGAAACAACGCAATACTTCGGCGCTTGCCTTGAAATTACATGAAGAACGGGGAGCTGTCTGGCTGTTTGACTGCGGGGAAGCGGTCCAGCACCAGATCCTCGAAACGACCATCAAGCCGAGAAAAATCGAGAAGATCTTCATTACCCATATGCACGGTGACCATATTTTTGGCTTGCCGGGGCTATTGGGATCGCGATCGTTTCAAGGCGGCGATGAGCCGCTCGACTTATACGGCCCGAAAGAGCTGAAGGAATATGTGGAAATGACCTTGCGCTTGAGCCGAACGCACTTGACTTATCCTATCCGTTTCCATGAAGTGAAAGAAGGCATCATCTTTGAAGATGACACGATGACCGTCGAAGCGGGTCTCTTGGCGCACGTCATCCCGACTTACGGCTATCGCATCAAGCAAAAACCGTTGTTGCCGAAGCTCGATATGGACAAAGCGAAACAGCTCGGTGTTCCCAAAGGCCCGCTGCTTGCCAAGTTAAAGGCGGGCGAAACCGTAGAACTTGAGGATGGCCGTAAAGTGGAATCCAAAGAAGTGACCGACCCGGCAGAACCCGGCTTTACGGTCGCAATCCTCGGCGACACCCAGTATTGCGCGAAGTCGGAACAATTATCGCAAGATGCCGACCTAGTCGTCCATGAAGCGACGTTCGACGGCGAAACGGAAAAACTCGCCAAGGAATACGGACATTCGACGACTTTGGATGCGGCCAATGTGGCAAGACGAGCCCGTGCTCAAAAACTCATCGTCAACCATATGAGTGCGAGGTTTATGGTGGAACATGAAAAAGAATTGTTGAAAAGCATGCGCCAAGTCCACGAGGATAGTGAAATCGCCCACGACTTTGATGAATTTGGATGGAATAAAAAAGAGCGTAAAATGATGAAAATTCTAGATAACTGACATAATACGCGTTTTCCGGTTGTTTTCGATAAGATCGAATAAAGCAGCAAGGAAAGCGTTTTTTATTTATAGAAGAATACTTGAAGGGAAGTGCAAATCATGGATTTCCATACAGTCATGCAAGAACTCGAAGCGCTAGGGAAAGAACGGACGAAAAACATGTACCTGTCGAGCGGGGCGAAAGAGCCGGTGTTTGGTGTCGCTACGGGCGCGATGAAGCCAATGGCTAAACAAATCAAAATCGACCAGCCTTTAGCAGAAGAGTTGTATGCGACGGGCAATTACGACGCGATGTACTTTGCGGGCATCATTGCCGACCCGAAAGCGATGACGGAAGCTGACTTCGACCGCTGGATGGACGGGGCTTATTTCTATATGGTGTCGGATTATGTTGTGGCGGTTACCTTGTCGGAATCCGATATCGCGCAGCAAGTTGCTGATAAATGGATTGCAAGCGGCGATGAGCTGAGAATGTCTGCTGGCTGGAGCTGTTATTGCTGGCTTCTCGGCAACCGCAAGGACAGTGAATTCTCGGAAGACAAAATTTCCGCCATGCTCGATACGGTGAAAGAAACGATCCACGAATCCCCTGAACGGACGAAAGCATCGATGAATAATTTTCTCTACACCGTCGGCATTTCCTATAAGCCCTTGAGCAACAAAGCGGCCGAAACCGCAAGAGCTGTCGGCAGAGTCGAGCTCAAACGGGAAAATAAGAAACCGACTCAGCTATATGCCTATGACAGCATCCAGCAAGGCTTGGAGAAGGGCGTCTTGGATTTAAGCGGAAATTTGTTAGGTGTTAAATAAAATCAAAAGAGCGTAGGTCCTAAAAGGGATCTGCGTTATTTTTTTGGAGAAAATACATAGAAGGAGAAATTAAAGTACTGCAAATATTTATAGAAGCCAACACAGTTTCCAATAAGTTCTATATGGTAAAATAAGTTGACAAAAAATTCTTACATACCAATAGACCATTCAGAAAGCAGGGAACTCGATGGAACTGCGCCCGAGATTTTCATTACATGCACCAGAGAACCAAAAACATTCTGCGATGCGGGAATTTACCGACCGCGAGGAACCGACTAAAGCATTTATGGATGCGGTGGATGAGAAGATACAAGAACGTTATAAAGTGCTGACGTATTACGGAGTCGGCGGTATCGGCAAGTCCAGGCTGCTTCGTGAATTGGACCGGAAGCTCGAATTGCGTGATCCGTTTATCGTCAAAACCATCTTGGATTTTAAGGAAGAAAAGCACCGCACGCCAAGCGAAGCCATGATCTGGCTGCGGGAAGAGCTGAAAAAACAACATCACATCAAATTCACTAGTTTTGACCTTGCGTATATCATCTACTGGAAAAAACTCAATCCGCAAGTCAGCATGAAGGCAAAAGACGAGGCGCTTCCATTCTTGGAAGAAGGCAGTTTTATCGGCGAAGTCATCCATCAATTGGAGAATGTCCCGGTTGCACAATGGTTCCCGAAGACCTTGAAGTTCATCAGCGGCATTGCGAAATATAAAGAAATCCTGCAATGGTGGATGGGCAACGGAAAAGCAATTCTCGAACAGCTGCAGGATTTATTGCCGCATGAAATAGAAGAGCGGCTGCCGGCTTATTGGGCAGCCGATTTGAGGGCGCATCTTGCTAGCAAGCAAGCGGGCGCGGTCATTTTTATTGATACATATGAAGCCCTATGGGAGAAATCGAGACAGCAAGGGTCATTTTACGATAAAGACGCGTGGGTGCAGGAATTGGTGCTGCAATTGCCTGAAGTGCTATGGGTCATCTGTGGACGCGAAAAGATACAATGGGCCAAAACAAATCCGGCCTGGGACGATGAACTGTATTTGGAACAGCATTTGATCGGTGCCTTGTCGCCAATGGATTCCGACAAGTTCCTGCAATCTTGCGGCATCCATTCCGAAGAAATCCGTAAGGTAATCATTGAAGCGAGCCACGGCCTTCCATATTACCTTGATCTCATGGTCGATACGTATAATCTATTGGAAGAAACACATGAACCGCAACTGCATGAATTTTCGAGAACACCACAGAAAATCTTGGACCGTTTTCTCGTTTATTTAGAGCTGCCTGAAAAAGAGACCTTGAAAGTGTTGTCGTTTACGAGGCATTGGACGATTGAGCTGTTCCGCCATTTGGTGACCGAATTCCATACCGGCTTCCCGCATACCGCGTACACCGAGTTGTTCCGCTTTTCCTTCATTACAAAAGAAAACGAACAGCAATGGCAAATGCACGTAATGATGCGCACCAGTCTGCAAGAACAAGTTCACGAGCAAGATGCCGATCTATGCCAGCAAGTGCATGCCGTGCTCTTTGCTTATTATGATAAAAAATTAACCAAAACAAGCGGCCAATTTAAGCAACTGTATTTTGAAGAGGCGTTTTACCATGGCAAACTCGCACTTACGACAGATGATTTTTTGTCCTGGTTCCTCGCAATAGGGAAGCACTTAAAAAATAGCGGCCATTTCCAGTGGCTGTCTGCCCATTACGGGAAATTGCAAATGGCTTTAACAGAGGATGGACATGAAAAATTGCAGGGAGCCATTCATCAGCTATTCGGTGAAACGTATTTGCTCCAAGGCAATTACGAGCAAGGGGTCTCCCGATACGAGGCCGCCCTCGACAAATATAAAAAGGTGCAAGCGAACCCGGACAACGCCAAATCGCTCGCCCGTTGCTCTATCGACTTAGCTGAAATCAGCATACAGTTGAGTCATTACGATACAGCTTATCGCCAGTTACACGAAGGGAAGAACTACATTACGGATTTTCACGGCAATAAAGACGAAGCATATTTTACAGTCGTAATGATGCAGTCGGTGCGGCTCGGGAAATTAAATATCCGTTTCGCCCGTTATGAGGAAGCAATGGAAAATTACCGGCACGCTATCCAAGCGGGCGAACAGGCAACAGATCGCCTCGCTGACGTTTCCAGTATCGATGCATTGACGGCGTTGGCGTACGAAAAACTAGGCGAGCTTGCTGAGATCGATGCCGAGAAAACTGCCGAAGAGTACTATATGAAAGCGATTGAATATTATGAGCGGGCGCTCCGGTCAGAAGACATTCAAGACAGCATCCGCATCACAGCTAATATGGGACTTGCCCATAAACGTCTTGCAGAGCAGTATTCAGCAGTAGACGAACCAGCAAAAAAAATTCAAAGTTTTGTTCGTGCTTTGGCTATTTATGATGCAGTACTTGAACAATCACCTGATTTCATCGATGCGTTGGAGAAAAAAGGCCATGCAGCAGTCGATTATATGAATCTTCAAATCGAATTGAACTTATTCTCCGAAGCTCACGCATCATTCCATGAAGCCGTCGAAGCATTCGAAAAGGCCATCGAGCTGTCGCCTAAGCAAGGCGGCTCGCGCAATCGGCTCGCTTCTGCCTATCGCGAAAGGGGCAAGCTGTATATGAAGCAAGGCCATGTGGAAGAAGCGATCGCAAGCCTCAGTGAATCGTTAACGCTAAGCGCTGAAGTGATGGAAAAAACACCTGATTATATCTATTCGCATAACAGCATTGGCAAGACCCACGAACAATTAGCGGATGTCTATGCAGTTTCTGGCCAAGCGGATCTGGCAGAAGCGCATTACAACAAAGCGTCAGCCCCTTACAAACAAATGCTTGAACGCGCACCAGGATTAAAAGAGGCGGTTGAGCGAACACAGATGCTGGAGAAAAAACTAAAATGAGTAGAGACAATAAAGGAGGCCCATTATGAACGCATTAGTAATCGGTGCAACAGGAGCGACAGGAAAAGACCTTGTAGAGCAATTGATGAAAGATGATTCATTTGAAAGAGTCGATGTATTCGTAAGGCGTCCACTGGATAATCAGCATGATAAATTAACAGTCCATGTCATCGATTTTGACCAGCCGGATACATGGCGCGACTTGGTCAAAGGGGATGTGTTGTTTTCCTGCTTGGGCACGACAATTAAAGCCGCAGGAAGCAAAGAGGCACAATGGAAAGTCGATTATGGCTATCAATATGAATTTGCGAAAGCCGCAAGAGAAAATGGAGTCGACCGGTATGTATTGGTATCGGCTGAATTTGCCTCGCCAAAAGCCCGCAGCTTTTATTCGAAGATGAAGGGGCAGTTGGAGGAAGCGGTTAAAGAGTTAGGCTTTCCGAAGTTAACCATCATCAAGCCGCCGATCTTGATGAGGAAGGGAAGCGACCGCACCTTCGAAGTGCTGGGCTTAAAAGCCATTCAATTCATGAATAAAGCAGGATTGTTTCGTTCACAACAGCCGCTTCCCACTGAAGAATTGGCTATGGCGATGATCAACTCAGCAAAACGAACACAAGATGAAAATGAACCATTGATAGGGACAGCCATACGCGAACGCGCGTCTTTAAAATTTGATTGAATAGAACTATTCAAAAAGGAGGAGTGGTAAATACCGCAAATGAATATAATTATTCAACTTCTTGTTGAGTGAAGGAGGTGTGCTAGTGAAAAGGAACATCGGGTTCTCGGCTTTTCTGTTCTTCATTGCAGTTTTCATTTATTTGGTTATTCAATATTATTCAGAGGAACCGAGTGAGCAGGCGGGAAATGCCAGCATTCCACAAAGCAACACTAGCTACAACATTGACCTCGATATGAAAGAAGCAGGAGTTTTCCAGGTTTCTGCAGACATCCTAATTACAAACAACTCACAGGAAAGTTGGGCAGACATCGCCTTCCACCTTGTCCCCAACGCTATGAATAAAAATATGACTAAAGGTTATTCGGTCGAATCAACAAACCTGCAAGTGAATTCAATCACTTCGAGTGAAGATGAATTGCGATATGAATTGAATGGCGGTGGTTTATTCATCGAACTGGAATCCGATTTAACACCAGGCGAGCAACAAGCTGTCACGATTGAATACACACTCACCTTACCTGAAAACGGCATGCGCTTGGCGCGGGTGGAAAACAATTATTACTTAGCCCATTGGTATCCGATGCTTGCTGAATATGACGGGGCTGGCAAGTCAATGACTATGATCCTAAAGGAGAATCCTATGAAACGGGGTACGGCGATTATACGGTCACTTATCAATTGCCAGAGGATTACCTGATCGCCACTTCTGCACCAGACGGTCTGGCAGAGGCCAGTTCATCTGGAACCTTAACTGGAGAAGCCATCAAGGGATTTTATGCGGCGTTTTGGATCCAACCGATTGGCAAGTCGCAGAACGCACCTCTGGAAATACGGAGTTGCGTGTGTTTGTGCCAGGTGAGTCGGAAATCCTGGAGGAGACGGCTGAACTGTCAGTCGAAGCATTTGCTTATTTCGAAGAAAACATCGGCGATTATCCGTTTGCTGAACTGGATTTGATTGCGAATGACGGCTATATGGAATATCCGAACATTGTGGAAGTGCCGATGGATGAAGAATTACTTGATTCGATCTTAGTACACGAAATTGCCCATCAATGGTTTTACTATTTGGTCGCTAATGATCCATACGAAAACGCTTGGCTTGATGAGAGTTTGACCGAGTTTAGTACCGGCTTGTTTCTTAACGACTATTACGGTGATGAGGACGGCGGTTTTCAAAATGCAAAAGCCTATGAAGAATCTTACGAAACGGAAACCTATGCTGATTTGGCGCTTGATGAATTTGACACCCCGGCCTATTATGCGACCGTCTATGGCAAAGTCCCTTTATTGCTGAAAGACTTTTCGATGAACGGGGCGGAAACGAGGCCGCGCTGGAGTTTCTAGCGGATTATTACGAAGAGTTTCAATTTCAGCGGGTGACGAAACAACAATTCAGGAGTTCTTTGAGACATATTTTGAAGGGGACCAGCAGGCATTTTTGGATAGTTGGCTTCAATAAGATAATCATGCTTTTGCAGATGGGAACTTAGCTGAAATTGAGCGGGTTCTCCGTCTTTTTGTTTATGCCGCAGCCGTTTAATAAAAAGGAGCGGAGGATGTGAGGGATACATGAAGCAATCGTCCATTATCCAAAGCAAGACAACCAATCCAATGATGCCCTCGAAAGCGTCGAAGGTTCGGGCTTTGAAGCTTTCAATAAATGAATGCAGCTGCTGCAAATCTTACTTTCGAACAGGAGAGCGGGATTTTTATGGTATGATTAATTGAGAGTTATTATCAGTTAAAGGGGTGAATGCTGTGCTGGGGAAATTACATACCTTTCAAGTGCTGGCTGAATGCGGGTCCTATACCGAGGCGGCGAAACAGCTGTATTGCTCGCAGCCTTCCGTCAGCCAGCACATCCGCTATTTGGAAGAATACTACGGCGTGAAACTCATCATCCGCAAAAAGCAGCACATTGAGCTGACAGAGCGCGGCATTCTCTTACAAAAACAAGCCAGGCAGCTGCTCGACTTGTTTGAGGCGACGCAGCAACTCATGGCCACGCCTGCCGCCCAAAAGCCAGTTGCCATTTATATGAGCAACCACATTGCCGAAAATTATTACGAAGAATTATTCGATGTCCACGCGGCTTGCTGCAAGGCCTGCCCTTTTGAAATCAACGGCCGTTGCTATACGGAATTGCGTGGGCAGTTAATGGCCAAGAAAGCCAAGTTCGCTGTCATGCCGATTTATCCTGCAGATGCGAAATTACACCAATCGTATGACATTCAAGGCTTGTTTGAGGAAGAATTCCAGTTGGTCTTCTCCGCGAGCCATCCTTTGGCGACCCGAAAAGTGATCTATGCCAAAGACCTCAAACATGCAGCGGTGTTGCAGACACAAAGCAGGCATATGCAAACACTCATCCAGCAGGCGCTCGAAGCGAAAGGCGTCGAGGCTTTCTATATGCAGATGACCGATTTCAAGATCATCAAAAAAGCGCTGAGGCAAAGTGATTCGGTTTCCTTTCTTCCGCTAAAAGCGCTCGATTCAACGGACGCTTCCTTGGTTTACCGTTCCGTCAAAGGGCTGCGCATTGTCCGGCAAAACGGGCTCATCATTGATACGGAACAACAATTAACCGAAGCAGAACAAGCCTATTGCGATCACATTTCGGAAAAGCTCTCTTCATTTTAATGAGGGGAGTTTTTCTATTATAAGAAATGTTTATGGTGCCATCACAAACAATAATGCAGCTAGCCGCAGCATACGGTCGAAAAGGGAAAAATCAGTTATGAGTATCAATCACCTAGTTGATAACGGTTCTCAGTGGTGGTAGATTGAAGTGGCACAGCAATAGAGAAACCTCGGCTTATGCCAGGGTCTTTTAAAAGGTGCTGAGTTCCACTGGAGAAATGGGGCGAGCAGATGAAAAAATTCCTCTTCTTGTTGATTGTTGGCTTGTCGCTTTCCAGCACAGCCACTGCTGAAATGCTGCAGGATACAAGGATTGAAATTGAAAGCCGTGAAACTGCGCAGAACCCTGGTGAAGCAGCGGACCTGCTGGAGTGGCTCTTTACTTCAAGTGATTTGAAGTCTGCGAATACCGGGCAAGAGACGAACGTTCTTATCAAAGAAGAAATTGATGAACAAGCAGGAAAGGTAAATAAGACGACACTTGCCGTTATGGTAGCCGCTGCTGTATTCGCCTATTGGCTGAACAAAAAGAAAAAGCAGGAATTTGATTGAGCTAGAATAAGGAATTCGGAAAAGTCTTATATACACATCATTCATTGCAGGAGGTATTGGAAATGACAGCTATTCAAATCTACGATGAACAGGAATTGGTCCACATCGCTTTTGATGATATCCGAAAATACCACGGAGCCAAGGAAATGGCGTCGGTTGGCGTCGCTTACCGCATGGCTGAAGCCGCATTCGAGGCGCTCTACGGCATGGATGTGCCCGAGCGGCAAGAACTATCCATCCAAGCAGGACAGGGGCGCGGGATTCCGAGATGCCTTCGAATTCATCACAAGAGCCGAAACGCGCGGAAAATACTTCGTAGATCCAGACTATCCCGCTGCCAGGTTCGATCCTTACACGAAAAGTTCCTATGCATTCATCTTTTCGCGGGCCACAGGAGAAGAAGTGGAAGTCAGTTTGAAAAAGATTTCCTGCCTGCTGTGTTTTACGACTTGGTGAAAAAGAAAGGGACTGCCTGCTCACACAGGAGGAAGCAGAAACCTTGGAAACGCTCAAGAAAGACTTATGCCTGCGCGCCTTGGAACTGCCTTTAGACGAAGTCGTGGAAGTGCGTTGAAGAATTGAGTTCGCTATAAAGTAGTACTTATAAAACGAGGATGGCAAATGAAACTCTCAATAAGTCCACACAAATAAGAGGAAATGCTGATACATTCAGCGTTTCCTTTTCCATTTATACATATGCCTTTCATCCTGCATAGAGCTGTTTTGATAAATCCAATATTTTCCTTTGTGTAAAAGGGTAGAGGCTCTTCAAAATTGCTAGGTAGTATTTTTCAAATATACCAAATAATCTGTAATCTTATTGCTTGTCCAAATTTACTTCGGTATACTAAATTTTATCAAAGTCGAGGAGGAAAAATTTGAAGAAAAATATATTGTACCTGTCATTTTATCATCTGCTCTCGTCGCAAGTTCGTTCACAGCCAGCACCACATTAGCAAATGGCCAACAGGGGAATGGAGCTTCAGATAAAACATGGAATGAAAATGCCAATGTCCCTGTATTCGTCAAAGAGAAAATCGCTGAGAAGCGGGCTTCAAGCAATGCGTCAAATGCGCTTGATTACCTAGCGGAAAACGAGAACAAGACCGGACTGAAAAATCCCAAGAAAAACTTAAAGCAAAAAGAGATTGAAAAGGATGCACTCGGCATGACGCATGTCCGCTTTAACCAAGCAGTCAACGGCGTCCCGGTGGAAGGGGCGGAAGTAGTCGTTCATTACAACGAACAGGACGAATTGGTTTCCGTTAACGGCGGCCATTTCCCTGAAGCGTCCGCCAGCAACGTTGACACAACGCCGACTGTGAGCGTCGTCAAGGCCGTTCAAACAGCGAAAGGCGCAGTTGACGCTCCAGAAGAGCTCGAGTATGCGCCTGAATCGGAAGTCGTCGTCTATCCGTTTGACGGTGAAAACCATCTGGCTTATAAGGTCAACGTCAACTTCCTCGGGGACAAGCCCGGCAACTGGTTTGTCTTTGTGGATGCGAAAAGCGGTAAAGTGATCGATCAGTACAACGCGATCATGCATGCAGAAGACATCCATCAGTCTGTCGGAACAGGTGTACTCGGCGAGCAACGCAAGATTCACACAACGAAGAGCAAAGAAGCCAAGGGAGGCACGACTTTCAGCTTGTCCGATGAGTCGCATGAAGGCTTGGAAGGCATCTATACTTTCGATGCCAACGATGGTGAAATTTTCACGAATCAGAGTGCCTCGTGGAAAGATGAATACTTGCGCCCAGCTGTAGACGCGCATTATAACTCGGAGCAAGTGTATGAATATTTCCATGATGAACACGACCGCAACTCGCTCGACGACAACGGCATGGCGATCATTTCCTATGTGCATTACGGCGAAAACTATAATAACGCATTCTGGAATGGTCGCCATATGACTTACGGCGACGGCGATGGCTCGTTCATGGTGCCATTGTCAGCCGGCTTGGACGTCGCAGCACATGAAATGACGCACGGCGTGATCTCCAATTCAGCGAATCTCCAGTACCGCTTTGAATCCGGTGCGTTGAATGAATCCTTTGCGGATATTTTCGGCGCTTTGGTCGATGAAGACGATTGGGAAGTCGGGGAAGACATCATGGGCCCTGATGCCAAAGAAGACGGTAGAGTGTCGTTGCGTAGCTTGAGCGACCCAAGCAAATACCCGGTTAATGAAGATTACGTACCGTATGGCGACGGGGAAGGCAATTACCCATCCCATATGGATGAATTCTATGACTTGCCAATAAATTTGGATAACGGCGGCGTCCATATCAATTCATCCATTACCAACCACGCAGCTTACTTGATCGGCGAAGAGATCGGCAAGGAAAACTTGGCCAGATTTTCTACCGCGCATTGACGGTCTACTTGACGCCAACTTCCAACTTCAGCGAAGCCCGCAAACTCATTGTCCAGTCAGCGGCTGACATCTACGGAGAAGGCAGCGCAGAAGAAAAAGCGACGGCTAAAGGATTTGACGATGTAGGCATTAACGAATAAGGATTTTTAAACCCGCGAGTTGTTTGTCTTAATAGACAGACGACTCGCGGGTTTTGGTTTTCAGAGAAATTAGTTGAGAAAGGTGCTGGAGCAGTCGTTTATGCAAGAAATCGAGAACCAATTGGACTGAAGAAAAATAAATTTAAAATGAGAACTTTGTGCGGAACCAATTTTAAAAAATGAGCGTCTTCATATTGTCAGTCTACTACGTTTAGAAGGAGCAACTATGGAGATCATCGAAATATTGAAAGCATTGGTGCTAGGAATAGTGGAAGGCCTAACCGAGTTTGCACCCATCTCATCAACAGGGCATATGATCATTTTTGATGATTTATGGCTCAACACCGAAGGGTTTTTAGGCGGGCCGTCAGCTAATACCTTCAAAATCGTCATTCAGCTCGGATCTATACTCGCGGTCGTCTTCGTCTTTTGGAAACGCATGCTGAGCCTTGTCGGCTTATACAAACTAAAGCAAGATACGCCCACGACATTCAATATCTTGCACGTCTTGATCGGCATCATTCCAGCTGGGGTTTTCGGCTTGATGTTTGAAGACTTCATCGATGAGCATCTATTCAGCATTGAAACCGTGTTGATCGGTTTGGTCATAGGAGCATTTTTCATGATCATCGCCGATAAATTCGGACCCAAAAACCCGTCGATCAATTCATTGGATGAAATCAGTTACCTTAAAGCCTTAACCGTAGGCACCGTTCAATGCTTCTCCCTGTGGCCGGGTTTCTCTCGCTCAGGCTCGACCATTTCAGGCGGCGTGCTGCTCGGGCTGGACCATAGAACCGCGGCTGATTTCACATTTATCATGGCCGTCCCGATCATGCTCGGGGCATCAATCGTCTCGCTCGTGAAAAATTGGGAAGCCATATCATTCGATCATCTCAGCTTCTATGCTGCAGGATTTGCCACTGCTTTTGTATTTGCATTGATTTCCATCAAGTTTTTCTTGAAATTAATCTCACACATCAAGCTGGTGCCCTTTGCCATTTACCGTATTGTGCTCGCCAGCGTTTTGGCATTCATTGTGTTTCTTTGACCAACAGTGCAATGGCATGGGAATAAATAGATGTAGTTAAATATAGATAGAACCAGTAACGAAAAAGAATTTCTTATGAGATTCTTTTTTTTTTTTTTTTTTCTTTTTTTTTTTTTTTTTTAAGCAAAACAAGCTCCCAGACAAACCTGCTTTTTCACACGGCAATTCATAAGATTACGGCTAGTATTTTCTATTTTGATTCGAAGTCGAAGTTGCAAATAAATAGAAAAACCAGACCTATAAATGAATTTAAATTGAAAATTTTAGGATATACTAATTTTAACTAGATAACTGGAATAGGAAGGATGGAGAACATGAACAAGTTTATTTGCAATACATGCGGCGTACAAACCGAAAGTGCTGGCGCAGCACCTGAGCATTGTTTAATCTGCACCGAGGAGCGGCAATACGTCAGCGTAAAAGGGCAAAGTTGGACGACTTTGGAAGAGATGGTCGCATCCAATACTTATAGCAATGAAATTCTGTCAGAAGAGAAAGGGCTCTCAAGCATAAGGACTGTACCAAGTTTTGCGATTGGTCAAACGGCGTATTTGGTTCAAGGGGAGAACTTCAATATCCTGTGGGATTGTTTAACATATCTCGACGCTCCAACTATTGAAAAAATTAAAGCTCTGGGAGGAATCGATGCCATCGCCTTGTCCCATCCGCATTATTATTCAACCCAAGTGGAATGGGCTGAAACCTTCGATGCGGTAATCTATATTCACGAAGATGACAAGCAATGGGTGACGAGAACAAGCGATCGCATTATCTTTTGGTCAGGCGAAACGCTCGAAGTTGCAGAAGGGTTCACGCTGCACCGGATCGGTGGCCATTTCAAAGGTGCAGCTATCCTGGAATGGAAAGATGGAAGTGCCGGCAAAGGCGTGTTATTGACAGGCGATATCGTCCGCGTTGTAGCAGACCGCCAGTGGGTCAGTTTTATGTATAGCTACCCGAACTTCATTCCGTTGCCTGCGTCCACTGTCGAAAGAATGGCGGCACAGTTTAATGAAATCCGCTTTGATCGCGTGATGATGCATTTCACCGAATCGTAGTGAACGATGCGCGGGAAGCCGTACAAAACTCGGCGAAAAGATATGTAGATGCATTAAATGGAGTGCTGTTCAAGACCTGATGTCCGTACTTGTGTTTTATCTAATTTAATAAACCGGACATTAGAATAAACCAAATAAAAAAGGAGCACCAAATGCATCAGTCATTTTATCTAAAGAAACCAAGTACTTTTACATTCGATAAGAGCTATAAAGTGTTTATTAAAGAAGGGAAGCTTTTCTTCTTTAAAATTGACTATAAATCTGATGAGGACAATGACGTTTGTTTTCCCTATTCGGGTTGATTTACATGTTGCGTGATATGATTTACAAAAATCAGCTAAGCGCAGCGAAAACAAGATTGACCAGGCAGTTCAAAACGATCAACTAGAACTACTAAAGCATAAAATAATTTTCAACTCAATATAGTTGATATCAAGAGCGTTGAAGTAAATGAAAACCCACTTCTCATTCATTTTGCAGGACAACGGGACATTGTTGTTTATTTTAGATGACAATAAGCGTTATCGGTTTATTATGCCTTCGAGTATATCGAGAGAACTTATCATGAATTTACTGGAAGAGGCAGGGGTTTCACTGAAATTCAACACCTTAATAAGTATTAACATGAATTTTAAAAGAAATGGCTAAATTGCCATCACCGCAAAATTCACTTGATTTCTGTACGGATTTGCTTAAAAGGAGGGATTCTGTGCCAAGAACGAACATGGGCAAAATCTCTTTTGCCATGCTTTTGATTCTCATCATTCAAATCATCTCGATCGTAAACATGTTGTTCATCAATGGCTTAGGGCTTTAACGATTATTTTGTATTCATTTGTTACCGCACCTCTCGGACTGCTTTTGGAATAAGCGGCATAGTAAAAGAATCCGGCAGAAGCCTCATCGTACCTTGGGTGACCACGATTGTTAGCGTCATTTTACTCGCGCTATTTTTGATTACTTTATTTGGATTTTCTTTTGGTGATTAAATGCTCAAGGTCATTGGTGAAACTTTTCTATATCAATCGATGTAAAGATAGAAACAAGTCATTTAGACTCAATTCAGGCTTTTCATGAAGATCATTGTAACTAGTAATGAAATATTTTCTAATAAATATTTACTTTCCAAATACTAGTGGTATTCTATTAATAGCTAAAATAGTAAACGAATTCCTCTAACAAGTTCAATTTTAGTTGCAGTCTATTTAGGAGCGAAGGCCGGGTGTCTCGAGAAAGCATGAAGTTGATCTTATCTATTGTTATCATCATTTTAGTTGTGGGGCTTGGCATGTATCTCCAAAATATTGATGCTCCTATGTACGGCATTCCGGGTCTTCTAGAGTCTGTCATCAAGAACTGAAGCATTAAGCTGCAAACTCATTTCATTAGATTTTCATAACTGATGAAATGAGTTTTTATTGCAGCTTACCTATACTGTACTCAGTTTCAGTGAACTGAAATTGTCTCAGGAAGAACTGCAGAACCTAATTGATCCCGCGGCCCCGCTCCAGCTTATCAACGGAGGAGAAGATAGTGCTTATGTTGTTTATCAGTTTGACGAGATAATAGCCGCCGATATTGAAGAAGAAGGAAAACGATGAAAATGAATTTGAATGTGGCTGAAGAAGGGAGAACTGATCTGAACAAACCATCTATAAATTAACCCTCGATGAAGATCACGAAATCATTGAGGTTTTGTAAATGATGAAGCTACACCGATTGATGTGGCCTCAGGATTTAACGCAATTCACGCCATCATGTTATCGCAGAAGTGGAACTGTTTTGGAAGCCATATTGGGGAGGCTAAAACGCAAATGATGAAACCATTCTGTACCTGTTATGTCGATAATGATGAGTATCTTCCTATGTAGTGGCTGTTCTAGTGCTCCGGACGGATTAGAAGAAGTAGAGGGGACTGGGCTGGCGTTCAGCGAAAATTTCAATGCTTATGACGGGTTGAATGAGAGAACATGTGGAGTTTTATAAACCTGCAGAAGCACATCAATTGCCTCCTTCGATTTTAGGTGAACATCACCTGCTCGAAAAGGGATCGATTCTGATTTAATACCTTTTGAAGTAAATGAGGAAAATGCGTATGTAGTCACTTCCGAAGACCGAACCGGAAAAGTGACTCATCAAGTCCAGTTAAGCTACCTCGGGAAATCGGAAGAGGGCATTGTAGATGAGTTTTTATTATCTCTGTAACTGAAATGGAAAAATCCGGTTGAGAATTATGAAGTTGCAGAAGCAACTGATTCGGTTGGAAATCGATTTGAAAACAAGAGCTGAGCGGAGATGATTTTATTTTCCAGCAAGTGCTGACAACAAATAGTGCTTTATTGTACCGATACTATGAATATGATGCAGAGGAAGAACAGTTGAATGTCGTCGGTACCGCCGCAAACGAATTTTATTCCTACCATGATGGCTTCGTTTACCACATTGGTTATTTAATTGAGCGGAAAAGAAATACGGAGCAGGTTCAAGACAATATGCTCAACTTGACGCGTACTATTATTCTAGGAAAAGATACATCCAAAGGAAGATGACTACGACTAGAAGAGAGGAAAACCATGATTAAAATAAAGCGGCATTCGTGGGTTCGTTTATTATATTCGCTATTTGCATGTACTTATTTTTCCGTTTTCAAATACAGCGATAAAGAGGCTCAATTTGTCTTTATGTCGTTTCCCATTCAAGATCAAGAAGGATATAATTTGTTGGGAATCATTGGGTCTATCATGTTTATTGGCGCTATCATTTTCTTGTTCAATAGCCTGGAAAATATCGATTTCGGATAGTGTTCGCAGTCGTCATTGTCTATATGTTTTACCGAATCTATTGGTTGTGGCATACCAGGAAACACTAGCAAATGGCATTTCAGCTATCTCTTATGACGGAAATGGCCAGTGCGACTTTGTCACGATGGATGATTCCATGGACGCCGAATGTAATCTGGTATTACATAATCGCAGTGATGAGGCTGTGACAGTGGAATTGGAATTTATCGATTCGTTATTTATGGAAGAAAATACGTGCGGATGGAGTCGCTTATGAACTTGGCGGGTCCATACACGATTACTTTGGCGCCCAATAGTCAAAAGCATATTCATCTAGAAGAATTACTCGACTTGTCGAACGTTCCCAACCATATCGACTCAGGGACGTCATTCAGTATCCACATTAAACTGATAGACGGTAATGAAACACGGATTTTGTAATTTCTAAAAGAGCTCTTCTAATCTCTAGTGTTGTACTGATAAGGCTGACAAATGCTTCATAATCTCATAGTTTACATCTTTAGGATTGTCGAGATTTGTTGCATGGTGCGCATTTTTATATAAATCATTTTAGAGTGAGGAATACGGTAAGCCATTTCTTTCTGTTGTCTTTCAGTCATATTGTCATGGTCACCTTGGAGAATGAGAGTAGGACAATTTATTTTACTTAAATCCTCTCCGCTTTCCATTTTGAAACCGAGTCCCATATACGTATCCAGTAGTTTAAAGGGATCGAACTAACGGTTTCTTTAATATATTGCTTATTATTGTGATTAAATTTTGAAAGAGTTTTTGCTTGAATGCTAGCCATCATGTACATAGGTATAAATTTATTTGACCATCTATTTATAGGTACAAACACTTTTTCAATCCAATTATATGAATTGGTGTAGGGAGTACCAATTAAAATGAGGGATTTCACCAGCTTGGGGTACCTGACCGCAGTTTGAAGCGAAATATGGCCACCCATAGATAACCCACAAAGATGCGCTTGCTTTACTCCTAAGTGCTCCAATAAACCTACTAAATCTTTAACAAAATCTTCGGAGTCTACTTTTCCTTTTGGCAATGAGGATTTCCCATGGCCACGCACATCCCACGTAATAACTTTAAAGGATTTTGATAGCTCTTCCACTTGAGGTTTCCATTGTTGAAGGTCCCATGAAGCACCGTGTGTAAAAAGAAGCGTTTCACCAGCGCCTTTAACTTCGTAATATAATGTCGCATTATTTATTTCGATAGTAGGCATTCTATCCTTCCATTCTGCTTTCATTTTGATCTTCAATACTTTTATAAATTAATGATTTCCTGCTGGTTTCATAGTGTACCCAATGTACAAAAAGACGAACCCAGTGATGCATGTGGCGGCTCCAAATAACAATCCTGCAGCAGCGGAACCCATTCCAGCTCCTGTTAAAGTGCCTAGAATGTTAAGAAGGAGAAAGAAGACAACCAAAGGAAGGACAAAAGCGGTAAGAAACCCGGCATTGATCCACTTCTCCCTGTTTTTTCCTGCAAACTTATGGACTGCAAAACTTAAAATAGCGATATAGGCAGCTAAAATCAAAATCATGTAATTCCTCCTTATTCCTCAAGGTTCCTGTATCAGTGAGCTCATCTTCTCAAGCCTTTCATAGGTATCTGCATAGACCTCGGCTCTTTCTTGTTCGGTTTCGATCTCATCGAAGTTCATAAGGCTGTTTTCCGTCTCGATAACCCATTGTTCTAAGGGTTCAAAGTCATTCAGTTCTTTGATCTGCTGGAGCCTGTTAAGGATAGGGTCGACTTGTCCTGCGGCATTGCCTTTTGTCCGATTCTCAGGCGTCGGTATTGCCGAAGCATCTTGAAGCCAGCCCATAACGACACCCGTATTTTGGCCATCCGTTGGTTCAGCGGGGCCAGACTCCGAATGAATTCGGGCCACCATGGCTTTCGTGTCTTGATCGAAGGTATAGCCATTTTCGTATTCAACCGCATTCACAAATTCACTGTCCGCCAAACGACCTTCCTCAGGCAGTTCGTAACTGTCGAAATGCTCCTTGATCTCTTGATAAGGAGATTCCAGTTGCGCATCTTCTTGTTCAGGAGTCTCTTCCTCAGCCGTGACCTCAGTTGTGGATTCCTCAGGCGTTGTTTCACTTTCATTACCACCAATATTAGCCGAGCCTTCAGAATCACTGCATCCTGCCACCAGCAAGACGGATGAGATTCCTAATCCTATGGCAAATTTCTTCATTGTATCTCCTCCAATTAATCGCTAATGTATTATAGTATAAAGAACATACATTTTTTATCCAGATAAGTAATTTTACGTCATACGAATTTCATTCATAAAACAGGATGACTATTCGACGCAAAACTCTCGATGTTTTTAGCTGTTTTCCAATATACGAGTGTGAAAAAAGATAAAATCGTGTAACAAATATAGCCCCATTAAAGGAGATGTCACCAAAATGAACATCCGAAAAGCGGATCACAGCGACTTGAACGCTATTTTAACCTTATCGCCACAAGCTATTTACGATGGGACTTTGGGTGAAGTGATGCCTTCAAATGAAAAGTCGAAAGTTTGGTTCAGCCTCTATTGGAAAAGGTGGATTTTATTTTATTGCGGAAGAACAAGATAAAATCCTTGGCTGGGTACTAGTAGGCACGACAAAGACCAGTTTACCGAAAAGCCGAACGGGTTTATCTACGAACTGTATATCCGACAACCATATCGTGGCAAAGGACATTCAAAACGTTTGATGAATGCGGTCATCGAGCATTTTCAAGAGGACGGATATACAGAAGTCCGGTTAAGCGCAAAAGCTGAAAATCCAGCCGTGCATATGTATGAGAATATGGGTTTTACAACAAAGACTGTCAGCATGAGCTTGAGTATAAAATGAAAAAGCGTGAAAGAAATGCTGATCCTCCCACACTCTATCAATCCTACTAAAATTAAGATCGGCTTCTTTTTAACGAAAAATCGGATTACAATGAGCAATACCATAAAAAATACAAAGGTGAAAATCATATCTCCCCAGTTAAGAAATTCAAAAGACTCCATAATTATTCGCTCCTCAATATATTTATATCTATATGGTTATACTGACAAAATAAGGAATGGTTTCACATTTCCCAACTAAACATATAAAAGTTTTCAAAGTATGTAACGAAAGGAGGTTCACCATGAAAATTGAAAACCACTTAAAAGACATGCCATCATTCGAAACGGAGCGTCTTCTACTAAGAAAAGTAACGCAACACGACCTAGATGATGTGTTCGAATTCTCTTCCGACCCCGAAGTGGCGCATCGCATGACCTGGGAGAAGAACGATTCCAAAGAATAAACCCTATCCAACTTCCTGCAGCCGACTGTGGACGGATACAAAGATGGCCAAAGCGGTGTATGGGCGATTGTTTATAAAGATAGCGAGAAAGTCATCGGGACCTGTTCGTTGGTTGGGTGGTCAAATGAACATCAAAAAGCAGAGATAGGCTACGTGTTAAATCGTGGATTTTGGGGAGCGGGAATCGCCACAGAAGCGTTAAAGGAAGTCCTAAGCTACGGTTTTGGCGTGCTTCAGTTGAACCGGATCGAAGGCGGCTGCGATGTAGACAATATTGGATTTGAAAAAGTCATGCTAAAAGCCGACATGGCCTTTGAAGGCGTTTTGAGAAAGAATGAACGCATCAAGGGAGAATTTCGAGATACCAAAATCTTTTCCATTTTAAAAAGTGAATTTGATTCTTTGACCAGAGGAGGTAGACAATAATGAACTCAGGCACAATCTCGGTTGCAGCGTTTTTGATTTCTTTGGCTGTTTATACAGTTTGGTTCTTTAATGAAAATCTATTCTCTAATTCAGCTATGATTGTAGCTGTTGCTCTGCCGCTAATCGGAATCGTGGCAGCACTCTTTGCCAAGAACAGATCGCTCAGAGTAGTGGGCTTAGTTGGAAATTCATTGGTTCTTCTTTTAGCTGTCATTATTCCATTTATCTCTACATTGTTTTGGAGTACACCTTAAACTAACAAGATTTTTGTTCATAAGAAAAGACTGCTTTATCAGCAGTCTCTTTAGCGAATTTTACGAATGCCTCATTCGGTATTCTTTCCGCACCATAAACAGAACGTGAAATCCAATTAACGCAGGGACTAGGCTCGTGTTTACCAATTCAACATCAGAAAGTATAAAGACCCGGAACATCACGAAGAATACGAGGCTTGTAAACAAAACATATAAGACAAGCTTGCAGCAATAGGCGATGATCCAATTACTGGACGGTACGAACCGCATCAGGAAGTCCACTAAATACGACATCGGAATACCCAGCACAAAAAATGCCGGGAAAATAAATACGTAAGTTGACCATAACACTTTAAATAATGTGGTATCAGACAACAGCTCCTGTTCATTCATAATGAGGAGCTGCCACAAGAACATCAACATTACGTAAAGCGGGGCAGAAATAACCGCACTGAAAATCGTTCGAGAAAGCTTTTATCATATTATGGCTCCTAGCATCAAGTAATCTGCTATTGATTTAATCTAATTATAACAACCCGGAGTGAAGAATCGTAATAATAGTTAAGAGGTGAACTTGGATGAGGAAGTTTCTAGTATTACTCGTTGCATGTCTTCCAGTGATGATGGTAATAGGATGTTCTGAAGAGGAAATAGTTCGTGTAGGTACTCCTTTTAACGATGAAGGCACGACGGGAGCGGAGTTTAATACAGGTTTCACGGATTCAGAAACAATATCTGAGTTGCGGGCGATTATTGAAATGGAAGAGAAAATAGAACCGCCCAAAGAGTTAGCGCCAGTCGCGGATCTCGTTCTTACATTGGATAAACCGCAAGAAAATGCTTCTGAACTTTGGCGGTACATATGGTATATGGATGATGGCAGTGCCGTTTTGTCCAATAGAGAAAACGCAGTGGTAGGAGAAGAAAAGCAAGAGTTCTATACTCTAGATCAAGAACAAACAAAAGAGTTGAAAAGCATACTGAGTAAATGAAATATAGAACGTAAAAGAAGCTGATGATGAGAAGCTTCTTTTTGCATGCTCATTAATAGCTCGAGTTATTTAATAATTATGATTTTAGTACTGTATTTAAAACATTAAATGGTAAAATAAGTATGTATAAAAGAGGTATCTTATGAAAAGGAAATCATTAAATTTGAAACTGGATTACAGATAGGCCTGCGCTCATGGGGAATGCGAGCCAAATAACGCTTCTTTTCTTCACGGCCTGGGAGTTCGGCAGCAAGCTTTACTGAACTAGCCAACCACTTTCTCCAGAATTCAGAATCATCGCATTAGATTTGCCTGGCCATGGTTCATCAACAGCTGAACAAGCAGAAGAATCCTTTTCAGCGGCATCTTTGGCTAGGTGGGTAAAGGAAGCAATGGAACAACTTGATATTAAAGATCTTCATGTAATTGGACATTCTATAGGCGGAAATATAGCGTTGGCGTTTGCCAAAATTTTCTCAGTTCAATCGGTTGTTCTCTTGGATGGCGGTTATATACGCTCAAGCAGTATTCCGGGTAGTTCAATCACTGAAGAGATTCGATTTGCAAAAGAGCATTGTGAAAATTACACCTTTGCATCCTGGGTTCAGTTCGAGGAAGAGGGCCGAGGAAGGCTTGGCTGAACGATTGATTGAAATGATGAAACCGAGTATGAAAACAGAACCTGATGCCATTAAGTTGATTTTAACGAGTGAACATGCCGGATATTATGTGAAACAACATTTCAATGAGCCAAGCATTGATACTTTAAGTGCTGTCGAAGTACCGGTTTTGCTGCTTAGAAGCACTTTGCCGCAGGAGTTTAATTCCCATCGTGAAAGTGAAACTGCGAGACTCAAACAGTACTTAGCTCTCTGTGGAAGAAGTGAAAGATACTTCCCACGATATCTATTGGGAGAAACCGGAAGTGTTGAGCCAAAAATCTCGCAGTGGATCAGCCGCAAAAATAGACCTGATAAATTAATAGTATCTCTACCATAATGAGCGGGGATTCAAAGATGAAAACATGGGCGACGCTCTCTACAGAATATTTATATAAAATACATTCGGAAATTTGAGGAAAGAGCAATGTAGGCTGCCAAACGGAATTATCATTGATAACTTTTACGTAAACGAGTATGCGGATTGGGTGAATGCCGTAGTCCTTACAGAGAATGCAACTCGTACTTGTAAAGCAATACAGGCACGGGACAAGAGGTTTTTATTTAGAAATTCCTGCTGGAAAGCTTGAAGAAAACGAAACTAATGAGGAAGGAATTCTAAGGGAAGTTCTTGAGGAGACCGGATTTACTTCAAACGAAAACCCGATATTGCTCGGAGAACATATGGTGAATCCGGCCGTTCAAAACAATAAAATTTCTACATACCTTATCACCGATGCATTCAAAACGAGCAATCAGCAATTAGATGATACCGAAAAAATCGATGTTAAACTGTTCGATTTCGAAGAGTTTGACGATTTGATACTGAATCGGACTATCGAAACTCAGTTATTTACAGCCAGCGCTTATTATATGGCCAAGTCGTTTCTAAACAAATAAGGGTGCAAGTAAAATTGAAAGGGGACTGTACCAATGAACAAGCAGAAAAAGAAGAATACGAATAAGAGTGATTTTTTTGAGGTAATCTTATTTTGGATCCCGGAACTGCTATTTCTACCCTTCAGAATCCTCTTTATGGCGGTCAGGGGAATCGTTAGGTTAATTGGGGGCTTTTTTAATGTCGTCTGATTGCCGTCTTACATGGGTCTGATAAGCTCTCTACGTGTTCAGTAAAGTCGGGAAGTGATGAGATGAACCGATTGTGGAAAGTATTGCATAAGTGGATTTTCGAAAAATACGACCAGTTTTCCAATGAATTGGGCTACGCAAACTGGGAGATTACTTCAGAAAACACTTTTGGCATTTTTCAAATGGCTGGAGATGCGTTTTATCATGCCACACAGCTATCTCCGAACATTGTTTGAGGAAAGTCAATTGCCTGAAAGCAGTTGGCGGCCAGAAGGATTTGATATGGATGAAGACGTCTTTTCAAATGAGCCAGATCGAGAAAAAATGCTGTAAAAGCATAAATATAGAAACGGGGAATTTAATTTGATGTTGCTTGAAATAATTATAGTCTTACTCGTTGTGAGCTGTTCTTTATTTATACATGAAATGGGACATGCTGTTGCAACAGTCACGGCGAGCAAAAATTCCAAAGCCGAAGTGTTTCTGGGTTCATCCAGCAAAGCGAATAAGCTAAGGCTATCTTTTGGAAGAATTACCTGTTACCTGACTGTCGCCATATCTGGCTATTGTGAGTATTCCATTCCAAAAGAGTATCCAGCGTTTACATACAAACAAAAACTCTTCTTCTACATCGGCGGGCCAATCGCGTCATTGCTCGGTTTTGTGGCATTATTCATTGCCTCTCATTTTGTTTACGGAGTAGAGGGAAATATCATCATCAATAGCGCAGGAGTAAACTTTATTCTCTTTATCACGTCATTAATTCCGTGGACTTATCCGCGCTTTTTAGGTGGCGGTCCAAGTGATGGATTGCAGATTTTGAATTTAGTGAAAGCGAATAGAAAAATCGAGAGTTTAGTACTTAATAAATTGGCTGCTCATTAATTCTTAATATCATATTTTTAATGATCCAGCAAGTGGAAGGAATATATTCGCTCACTAGTCTTTAAAACGATACTTCTTCCTTGATAAGCTTGAAATAGTTCGCAATAGTGGCTACAATTTGCCGAACGTTCGTAAAGTGTTTCTGCACATTTACGAACGTTATTTTTTTTCATTATTTGTTGTATTGATGTGTTCGCAAAGGTGTACTTTTACGAACGGTTCTATTTTCGTTGTTGTATAGTTAACTAATTCTGGATTGATTATAATTAGGAGAAACGCATTGAATTGTATATAGGAAGTTAAATGCCCCATATAAAAAAACTTTTGAAAATGCAGAAGAAATTGATAGAAACTGATTATGCGTCTTAAATGAACCACCGTGTGCCGAAGGGTACGCATGGTGTTGTGAGAAGCCGAGAGTAAATCACTGTATCCTGATTAATACGTTTATTTAAATAGAGAAAGGGAAAGGAGACTGTAGTAAGATGAAATGGAGGGATAAAGATGAAAGCCGTAACTTTCCAAGGCGTGAAGGACATGAAAGTGAAAAACGTGAAAGATCCTGAACTTGAAAAAAAGGACGATATCATTGTAAAAATTACTTCAACCGCGATTTGTGGATCCGATTTACATATTTATCAAGGAGCTTTACCTGCCAGAAAAGATTATGTCATCGGCCATGAACCGATGGGAATCGTAGAAGAGGTAGGACCAGAAGTCACCAAGGTGAAAAAAGGCGACCGGATTGTACTGCCGTTCAATGTCAGCTGTGGGCAATGCTTCTATTGCAACCATGATCTGGAAAGCCAGTGCGACAACTCAAACGGCAACCCTCACTTTGATACGGGTGGCTACTTCGGATTTACTGAACGCTACGGTAGTTACTCGGGCGGTCAGGCAGAGTACTTGCGGGTTCCTTATGGCAACTTCATGCCGTACGTCATTCCGGAATCCTCAGAACTTGAAGACGAGTCGTTGCTTTTCTTGTCAGATGTTCTGCCAACCGCTTGGTGGAGCGTGGAGAATGCAGGAGTAAAACAGGGCGATACGGTCGTGGTACTGGGTTGTGGACCGATTGGCTTAATGACACAGAAATTTGCCTGGATGAAAGGCGCCAAACGCGTGATTGCAGTTGACGAAGTTCCATATCGCATGAATCTGGCGAAAAAGATGAATAACGTAGAGGTATTCGATTTCAACCAGTATGACAATATGGGTGCATACATTCATGAAATTACAAGCGGCGGTGCGCGTGTCGTTATTGACTGTGTAGGGATGGACGGCAAAAAATCCACGGCTGAAGCAGTCCAGCAGAAACTGAAGCTGCAGGGCGGAACACTTAGTGCCATCGATATTGCAAAAGATGCCGTCAGCAAATTCGGCGTTATCCAGCTGACCGGTATCTACGGTCTTACGTACAATATGTTCCCACTCGGCAATATATTCGAACGCAACGTGACGATGAAGATGGGACAGGCACCGGTTATTCATTTGATGCCGATGCTGTACGAAAAAATTGAAAACGGTGAATTTGATCCGCGTGAAATCATTTCCCATATAATGCCGCTTGAAAAAGCAAGCGATGCTTATAAGATTTTCAATGACCATACGGATGATTGCACGAAAGTCATCCTAAAACCGTAACCCCATAAATAAATGGAGATTTTATACGAACAAACGCCCCAAATGTTTAGGGGCGTTTGTTTTTTTGCCGAATTTACCGGTTCGCTTGCTCCTGTAGGAATGCATCGAGCGAGTGCTATCATTTTAGATCTGCGGTAGTTTATCAACTTAAAAATAATCAAAATAGCATACCCTTTAGCAGATTGGTTCTTTTAGGGATTCCGCCCCTTTTAACGGTAGAATTTTTTCATAGAGTTAAAGTTTCAAACATAAAAAGATGATTTTCCTGAAGGTTCCAGATTCCAGATAATTGTTTATCGACAATTAAAATCTATTGGAGAAGGCGTCAATGAGCATGGAGGCTGCAATGTATTCAAAAAAGCCCGCTGGAAAACTTTCTTTTTCCAACAGGCCTTTCAGTCTGATTACGTGATGTTCTAACAAGCTTCTACATACTTATTGTTTCTGGTTATTTTACTTGCCACTCGGTGTGGAAGAAACCTTCTTTGTCTACACGCTGGTACGTATGGGCACCAAAGTAATCCCGCTGTGCCTGGATTAAATTGGCTGGCAATGTCTCAGAGCGATAGCTGTCATAGTAAGCCAATGCGCTTGAAAAAGCGGGCGCCGGAATTCCTTGCTGAATGGCCAGCGTCAGCACTTTTCGTAGAGAATGCTGATACTCCCCTATAATCTCCTGGAAATATGGATCAATTAATAAGTTAGGCAGTTCGGGATTGCCGTCAAATGCTTCTTTGATCTTTTGCAGGAATTGCGCCCGGATGATGCATCCTCCACGGAAGATCATGGCAACGTCCCCGTAAGGAATATTCCAGCCATACTCTTCAGATGCCGCACGCATTTGGGCAAAACCTTGGGCATACGAGCAAATCTTACTCATGTATAAGGCTTTGCGGATGGCTTCAATCATTTCTTGGGAGTCGCCTGCCTGTTTTTTCGGTTCAGGGCCTTGCAGAATTTTGCTTGCCGCGACCCGTTCTTCCTTGACCGAGGAAATAAACCTTGCGAAAACGGACTCTGTGACGATTGGAAGGGAAACACCTAAATCCAACGCGTTTTGGCTTGTCCATTTCCCAGTCCCTTTCTGTCCGGCCACATCCAAAATCTGATCAACAAGCGGCTTCCCGGTATCTTCATCCCGCTTGTTCAAAATATCCGCGGTAATTTCGACAAGGTAACTGTCAAGCTCCCCTTTGTTCCAATCCGAGAATATAGTGGACATTTCTAGGACAGAAAGGCCAAGCGCGTGTTTCATGATGAAATAGGCTTCGGATATCAATTGCATATCGCCGTATTCAATGCCATTATGAACCATTTTTACATAATGGCCAGCTCCATCAGGACCCATATAGGCACTGCAAGGAGTGTCATCTACTTTTGCCGAAATTGCTTCCAGAATAGGTTTGACTTGTTCATATGCTTCTTTCGGTCCACCGGGCATGATGGAAGGACCGTTGCGGGCACCTTCTTCTCCGCCGGAAATTCCGGCGCCTAGAAAGTGCAAGCCTGCTTCTTGTAATTTTGCTGTTCGCCTATTCGTGTCTTCAAAAAACGAATTTCCTCCGTCTATTAGAATGTCCCCTGATTGAAGGTGGGGAAGGAGGGATTCAATGACCGAATCCGTCGTGTCTCCAGATTTCACCATCAACAAGATTTTGCGGGGGGGGTTCCAATGAAAGGACAAACTCTTCAACACTGTATGCTCCCAAAATCTTTTTTCCTTGTGCTTCTTTTTCAGCTAATTCGTCGATTCGGTCTGTCCAATAATCATAGACAGATACAGAATAACCTTTACTCTCCATGTTCAGGGCTAAGTTTTTTCCCATTACCCCTAAACCGATGACTCCAATTTGCTGCTTCATTGTATTTTCACCTCATCGTTTTGTGAGTTGCCAGACGGCAACAGCCGATTTTCCAGCTTTTCTCTTTCTTTTTCAAATCCTTCTTTGCCAAGCAATGCAAACATATTGGTTTTATATGCCTCTACTCCTGGTTGGTCAAATGGATTGACACCGAGTAAAGTGCCGCTGATCGCGCAGGCCTTTTCGAAGAAATAAATCATTTCGCCAAAGGTGAATTCATTGAGTTCGTCTAGCTCAATGACCAGATTCGGCACACCTCCATCGACATGAGCAAGGGAAGTTCCAAGTGCCGCTTTTTTGTTCACTTCATCCATCGTTTTTCCTGCTAAGAAGTTCAACCCATCCATATTGGCTGGATCTTCTTGTATGACAAGATCGAGGGAAGGTTTCTTCACTTGCAAAACTGTTTCAAAGAATAGACGGCGCCCTTCCTGCACATACTGCCCCATTGAATGTAAATCAGTGGAGAAATTGACAGAAGCGGGGAAGAGTCCTTTTTCATCTTTCCCTTCACTTTCCCCGAAAAGTTGTTTCCACCATTCTGCTGTAGATAGCAGGCCAGGCTCGTAGCTTACAAACAGTTCAATCGATTTTCCTTTATTATAAAAAATATTCCTTCCTGCAGCATATTGGTAGCTTTCGTTTGTAGCTAGTACGGGATTGTTGTATTTGTGGTAAGCAGCTTTTGCCCCCTGCATCACTTGGTCGATATTAAGCCCGGCTACAGCCATCGGAAGTAAACCGACTGGAGTCAAAACGGAGTATCGTCCTCCGATATTATCAGGAATGACAAATGTTTCGTATCCTTCTTCAACTGCAAGATTCCGAAGCGCGCCTTTGCTCCGGTCGGTTGTGACATAAATTCGGTTTCCGGCTTCTTTTTTTCCATACTTTTTTTCCAGAAAGGTGCGGAATATCCGGAATGCTAAAGCGGGTTCAGTGGTCGTGCCTGACTTGGAGATCACATTGATTGAAATGTCTTTCCCTTCCAGTATCTGAAGCAAATGTGTGATATAAGCTGGGCTAATGTTATGTCCGGCAAAATAAACTTCCGTATTTCCTTTAACTTGGTTATGGAACGTATGCGATAAGGCTTCTATTGCTGCCTTGGAACCTAGATAAGAGCCGCCGATGCCAATCACAATCAGCGCATCTGATTGTTGCTGAATTCTTTCGGCAGCCAGTTTCACCTGGAGAAACTCTTCTTTATCATAGTTAATCGGCCAGTCGATCCACCCCAAGTAGTCAGAACCCGGTCCTGTCTGCTGGTGAAGTTGGTTATGCGCTTGTTTGACAAATTCGCTAATATTTTCAAACTCGCTATTCGTCATAAACGATAATACATTGGTGAAATCAAATGAAACGGTCATGTAATCTCTCTCCTTTTGAATGAACTATTTTTTACCACCAATTCGATTGATCCGTCAGCAATAACTCATTTGCCATTTCTGGACCTGTTGAACCGGCTGGATAAGAATATAAAGGCAATAACTCCTCTTGGTAAGCTTCTAATAGTGGTTGAATCCACTTCCATGATAGTTCCACTTCTCTCCAATCGGCAAAGAACGTTGAATCGCCCCGCAGTGCATCATAGAGCAGAAGTTCATATGCTTCCGGCTGATTTTCTGAGCTGGTTGAGAAATCAATCCAAACAGGTTTGTATCGAGTGCTGGATGGATCTTTTAAATTTACGCGCAACGAAATGCTTTCATTTGGACTAATTTCAAGAATCATTAAATTTGGAGAGCTTCCTAACTGTGTATTTAAATCCATCACCTTGTTCTCGAATTCAATGACAATCTGTGTCGACTTCAGTTTCATCCGTTTGCCTGTTCGTATATAAAAGGGAATCCCCTGCCAGGATGGATGATTGATAGATAGGCGTGCCGCAAAAAGTATCATTCGTTGAGGAATCATTAACCCCGGCTCCTCTTTGTAGCCAATGACAGGGTTGCCCTGAACCTCTCCCGGACCATACTGGCCGCGGACAACGCATTGGTATGCTTTTCTTTCCGGATGGGTTGGAGAGGCAATAATGTCTGTCTTTTCACCCGGCCCTTATTTTCCATGAAGTTATCCGATAGATAAACGGCTGTCATCGTGACCAACTGAAGAAGGTGGTTTTGAACCATATCCCGGATGGCTCCTGCCTTATCATAATAATCAGCCCGGTTTTCTACACCTACAGTCTCACTTGCTGTAATTTGGACATTTGAAATTTGTTTATGATTCAACAAAGATTCCAAGATCGGATTCGCTAAGAATAAAGTTCTTAGATTTTGTACCATAGGCTTCCCGAGGTAATGATCAATTTGTAGATTTCCTCTTCACGGAACACGTGGCTCAAATGTTCATTTAATTTTCTGGCTGTTTTTAGGCTGTTTCCAAACGGTTTTTCAACAATGAGGCGTTTCCACCCGTTGTTTTGACTGATTCCGCTTTTACTAAGGTTGGACGTAATAATATCAATTAAACAGGGGCCACAGACAAATAAAACAGCCGGTTTTGTGGAATGCCCAATTCTTTCTCCCTGTTTTCTATAAGTTCGCGCAACTTGTGGTAAGACTCTTTTCTGTTGCATCAAAGCTGCAGTACCGGATTTCTCTAAGAAATCCGGCAAAGATGAAGCGTGAATGGCTCTTCTCGAATAGCTGCGAAGTGCTTTTTCCACTTTATACTGAAAGGTTTCATCCGAACAATAGTCTCTGCCGGTACTGACAACGGAGATGGTTTCAGGTAACTTCCCGTCCAGGTATAGATTGTACAGAGCGGGAAATAACTTGCGTTGTGCTAAATCTCCTGTTGCTCCGAACAAGACAAATGTCATGTTTTGCAGGGGCCGTTCTTGTTTAAATTCAAATAAATCATTTTGAAAATTAAATTCTTCAAGCAGATTCTCGGTGTGCATATGTTAAAACCTCCTACTTTTAAAATCATGTGTCTCTGGCATGACTGATAATCGCAACAGGTTTTAGTATAATGACTCAAAGTTTTTATGTAAGTACGCACTTTATAAACATATACTTACAAAAAGTATACTGTCGCAAGGGAAAGAGGAGGAAATTCACCAGGGATCCGGTTCTTAAAACTTATCTGATATACAAAATATCTCTATCATGAAATATTTTTAGAAGTTAAGGAATTTAGGATTTTGAGGGAGAAATAACAAAGGTTAAATCCCATTATCGAAAGTAATCTATTGCAAAAAGTTACAATAGCTCATTCGGATAAGAAACAAGTAATTGATTTTCAAACTGGATAAGTCGTGTTGAGTGTTTAGTGAAAGGAAAAGTAATTGGATTATCTTAAAGCGGTCTTAATAGAACTATAAAGTTAATCAGATACATTAGGAAATAAATGCATATATGAAATTAAACAGATTACCATTGTGATAGGCGCCGACAGTATACTTTTTGTCAGTATGTGAAATTAAAGTGCGTACTTCACAACAATGCTTGTAGGTTTTACACTAAGTTAGAATCAAAAATACGACAACAAGGAGAATGACGTATGAAATTACAATTAGCTTTAGACTTAGTAAACATTCCACAAGCAATCGAAGTGGTTAAAGAAGTAGAGGCGTTTATCGACATCGTTGAAATCGGAACGCCAGTCATCAATAAAGAAGGTCTTAAAGCTGTCGCAGAAATAAAAGCAGCTTTCCCTAACCTGGAAGTTCTTGCAGATGTGAAAATTATGGACGCTGCAGCTTATGAAGTATCAAATGCTGCTGCTGCAGGAGCAGATATTGTTACGATTCTTGCTCAGGCAGAAGACTCATCCATCAAGGGCGCAGTTGAAGAAGCGAAAAAACAAGGCAAGAAAATCCTGGTGGATATGATCGCCGTAAAAGATATCAAAACACGGGCCGCAGAGCTTGATGAACTTGGCGCGGATTATATCTGTGTCCACACAGGCTACGATCTGCAAGCGGAAGGGAAAGATTCGTTCGAAGATCTTCGTACAATCAAAAGCGTCGTAAAAAATGCCAAAACTGCTATTGCAGGCGGCATCAAACTGGAGACATTGCCGGAAGTCATTAAAGCACAACCGGATTTAATCATTGTCGGCGGTGGAATTACAAGTAAAGAGAACAAGGGCGCGGAAGCGGAAAAAATTCAAAAGATGATGAAAGAAAGTGTGACGGCGTAATATGAACACGGCGGGCTATACAGACGAAATACTGGCTGAATTGAAGCGGACCACTGCTCTCATTGATGATGAGGAAGCCGAAAAGGCAGTGGACGGCATCCTGCGTGCAAAGAAAATATTTGTGGCAGGCGGGGGCCGATCCGGCTTTATGGCTAAGGCATTTGTGATGCGTATGATGCACGTAGGCCTGGATGCGTATGTGGTTGGAGAAACGGTGACACCTAACCTGGAAGTCGATGATATTTTCATTGTCGGTTCTGGTTCCGGGGAGACCCAAAGCCTCGCAGCCATGACGAAGAAAGCCAAAAGCATCGGTGCAACCATAGTGGCTGTTACTACAAACCCTGAGTCTACAATAGGCAAACTGGCGGATATTCGAATTGAAATACCGGCACAAGCAAAAGGGGAGGGCACTAGTGGCAAATCGATTCAACCGATGGGATCATTGTTTGAACAGTCGCTTCTTGTGTTTTATGACGCGGTGATTTTGAGATTCATGGATAAAAAGGGACTCAAATCCGATGTCATGTATGGCAGACATGCGAATTTAGAATAGAACAACGAATAAGCTTGAGTTTAAGATTTTTTAAGCTCAAGCTTATTTTTAATTGTTTATCAAGCTTGAACTTTTTTGCACCAAAGTATTTTCATTGGACAACTGTATAAATGGCATGCGAAGGTGAAGGTATCATTGAAGACAATATTAGTAATGGAAGGTTGGATTACATGAAAATGTATGATGTAACAGGGGCGATCTATGAAGGCATGACCGTTTACAAGGACAAACCGGAAAAACAGCCAAAAATCAATCAGCAGACAAACGGCTATGTTACGGAAACGCGGCTGGATCTGGATGTGCACACCGGAACGCATATCGATGCGCCGCTTCATATGAATGTGAATGGAGAGACATTCGAATCGCTTTCGCTGGACAGTCTTGTAGGGCCTTGTCAAGTTCTCGATTTGACGGCAGTAAAGAACGGAATTTCAAAAACGGACTTAGAAGGATTCAAGCTTCAAAAAGGAGATTTTATTTTATTAAAAACGAAAAACTCGTTTGAGGAAAAGTTTAATTTTGATTTTGTCTTTCTGGCAAAAGATGGAGCAAGCTATCTTGCTGAGTTAGGGATTCGCGGGGTTGGAATAGATGCGCTTGGAATTGAAAGAAGCCAAGAAGGGCATCCGACGCATAAAACCTTATTTGCAAATGACATCATCATCATAGAGGGCCTGAGATTGAAGGAAGTGGAGCAGGGACAATACTTTATGGTTGCCGCGCCTTTGAAATTAGTAGGTACGGAGGCTTCACCTGCGCGAGTATTGTTGTTTGAAGGATTAAGTTGAATTTTTCTGTTTCAATTATTTTTCCATGAAAGATAAAACATAATTGTAAGGAGAGAGCCTATGTATAAATTGGTCGCGATCGATCTCGATGGGACATTGCTCACAGACGATTTAATGATTTCACCAAATACAGTAACCGCTATTAAAAAAGCGGTGGAAGCGGGGACAATTGTTACGATTGCTACGGGCCGCATGTTTTCCTCTGCGAAACTCATTGCCCTGCAGTTGGGTATAAATGTACCGCTCATCACTTATCAAGGTGCATTGATCAAGGATGTTAATGAAAAAGAAGTAATATATGAGCGCACTGTTCCTCCCGATATTGCACAAAAGTTAATCGAAATTTCTCGTGAGAAAAAATTACATCTACAAATATACCAAGATGATATTCTCTACAGTGCCGTAGAAAATGACAAGCTGATTGCTTATTCTGAAGCAGTTAAAGTGCCATATAGGATAGAGCCCAATCTCATCAAGCTTGCCCAAAAAGGCGTGACAAAACTACTTTTTATCGAAGAACCAATCGTCCTCGATTACTTACAAAATGAATTGCAAACCTTATTCGGCAAGTATGCTCACATCGCAAAATCAAAAAAACACTACCTTGAAATCACCCATCCCGAGGCAAACAAAGGTAGTGCCCTATTATGCTTAGCGAAAAAACTTGGTATAGACCGTTCAGAAATAATCGGTATTGGTGACAACTATAATGACATCGAACTTATTGAGACAGCCGGTCTCGGTATAGCAATGGGAAATGCCGTAAAGGAAGTGAAAGCTATGGCTGATTATACGACCTTTACGAACAATGAAGAAGGGGTGCTTCACGTATTAGAAAAGTTTATTTTAGAGCCAGTGAATACTTCCAATTATATAGAAGAAAAAAATTCTGATTCGCTTCCGACGGCCTGATCAATTGAAGACCGTTTACTTGGAATCACTTGGATAGGACAGGCCGATTTCTTGGCGGACTTTATCCATTACGCACATGGTGGTATAGGAGTTTTCAAAGGAATTAACAAGTGACTCCGTTTTCTTTTGGCTGATTAAATCGATAAACTCTTTCACTTCATAATACATAGCGGGCTGAGGTTGTTCTACTGTCACTGATTCAACAGTGCCATCGTTGTAATGAATGTCCACTTTTTCGGCTGAATGTATTTTATCAATCACCATAATTCCTTTTTCCCCTTGGATTTCGCTTGGTAAAGTGGAATTTGTGATTTTTGAATAAATGATAACCGCATCTTTGTCATCATATTTCAATAGGACACTTCCTTCGCCATCTATACCGGAATCCAGGGTAAGACCTGTGGCCTTTATTTCTTTTGGCTCGCCGAACAGTAAAATGAGAGGGTATAAACAGTAGGTGCCCAGATCCATCAATGAACCGTTCGCAAAATTTGGATTAAATGCATTTAATACTGTTCCTTTTTTGTATGCATCATAACGCGATGAGTACTGGCAATAGCTAGCAAAGTATCTGCGGATAGGGCCGATTTTGTGCAGATTATTTTGAATGGCCTTAAAGTTTGGAAGCAACGTAGATTTCATCGCTTCCATAAGCAGCACATTATGATCTTTCGCTTCTTGAATCATTTTCGCTGCTTCTGCTGCATTGGCAGCCATCGGTTTTTCACATAATACATGTTTGGAGTTTTTTAAAAACAAGACGGCTTGGTCAGCATGGAATGAGTTGGGTGTGGCAATATAAACCGCATCGATTTCATCGCTGACTGCCATTTCTTCTAAGTCGGTAAAAATTTTAGTTATTCCATATTGACTGGCAAATTCCTCTGCTCTTTCCAACGTTCGGGAATAAACGGCTGCTAATTTAAAATTCTCAATCCCTTTTGCCGCTTCAAGCAATCTTTCTGTAATCCAATTAGTACCCACTATGCCAATTCGTATCATTTTTTATCCTCTTTTCTGTCTTTATTGCATTATCGCCCACAATTGCAAAGACATTATTGCAATGCTAAAAAAATTTACTAACCATTCTATATCTAGTATAATTAGTAAGTTACATTAATTATAGTACTGACTTTTTTATCACATAGTATCGAAAAGTATACGATAGAAATATAACAAGGAAGGAAAGAAAATAGATGCCTAATTTAGGAGAGAAAGTTTTTAATTGTGAAAAAGAGCTGACACTTTCCATCATCGGAGGAAAGTGGAAAATGCTAGTGCTATGGCATTTAGGAAAAGAAGGAACTAAACGTTTTGGGGAATTAAAAAGTCTTATGCCAGGCATCACGCAACGGATGCTCGTGAATCAATTGCGTGAACTGGAAGATCATTTGATTGTCCACCGGGAAGTATACCCTGTGGTTCCGCCGAAAGTGGAGTACTCACTTACCGAACAAGGAAGAAGCCTTATTCCAATTCTTGATTCCATGTACGAATGGGGCAAAGAATACATCGAGCAAAACTTGGATCAGCAAATAGAAAACAACTAAGTTAGTTAGTATTTAAAATAGCTGAATAAAATAAAAGCGGATTTCATTAAAATTAAAATGAAATCCGTTTTTAAATGGAGTTTTTATATAACAATTTTATTGACACTTCATTAAATATTGGATTGACGTGTCGAATCAATGGAAGTTTTCAAGGTAGAACTTTAGAAAATACCATGGATGCGATGAAATACTGTACTCAGTACAGGAAACCGGTTTATTTAGATATGCCACTTAGAATTAATCCAGCACTGATTTCCAGGCAGATGGAACCTTACTGATATTTGATTTGTGATTTTGTACCGGAAAATTTATAAAGAGATTTTCTCTTCAAAATCAGTTTACATATCATCAATTTATCGGAAGTGAATTGATAGGCGCAAGCAGGCTGAGGCTAGATCTTGGTAAAAACGATAAAAGACAAATGGATTTTCTCTCCCATTTGTCCTTTTGTATTTAAGAGATGTTCGTCGAAGTAAAATCTCATTGAAGAGGTACTACCCTCAAGATACGGGATGAACCGGAAAGAGGATGAATCAATTCCATTCCTTTTCTCTAGTCCCTAGTATTGAGTAAAAGAATTAGTGTAAAGGGGCTTTAAAACATAGCTCACTTTCTCATAATCCATTTTCTGCTCATAAAAGCGATGAGCATCAGTCCGTTGCAAGCCGGAAGACAAAGCGACGCTTTCATACTGGTTCTCCTTCGCCCATTGGTGTACATGGGCAAGCAATTTTCACCGTATCCTTTTGAGCGTCGTGCCTGATCGGTGACTAAATCACAGACCCAAATAAATCTTCCATAATATAGAGTGATCATTGGCTTAAAGCCAATGACCGCGACAAGCTGTTCTTCCTCAAATATTGCGGCCATTCGGTAGCCATCCGTTTTCGGGCGTCTCTTACTAGCTCCAGATAGAGATTTTCCGTCAGGTGCGTTCGCAGTTGGTTCATGACCGGAAAGGCTTTGCGCCAGTCGTCCTCCGTCATCAACTCTTTGATTGAAAGCGATAATGGGTTCATTTTTCCCTCCTTTAAATCCTATCTTATTAGCAAACTGGTATAATCAAAAGTATCAGATTACAGAAAAATAAAAGAACCAGAATATATTGGAGGCATATGCATGCTTGAAATTACCCTTGATTTCAAAAGTGAAAAGAGAATCCTTTATACCTCCAATTAGCGTCTTTCTTAAAACAGGAGATGGGTGCAGGCAACATACCGGCTGGAGAAAAGCTGCCTTCTAAAAGAAACTTGGCGATTCATCTAGGAGTGAGTGTAAACACGATCCAAGCTGCCTTCAACCAATTAGTGGCAGAAGGCTATGTCCGAAGTGAACAGCGGAAAGGCTTTTACGTACAGGAGGTAGAAGAGCTGATTGGCGATTCTGTGCCTTCTTCTCAAACCGCTAAGAAAGAGAAGAACCTACAATACAAAATTGATTTCAATTCCGGCCACGTAGACTTGCAGCAGTTCCCTTATTCAGTCTGGCGAAAATTGTCGGTGAAGAGTCTTTATTTGGACGGAAGTGAACTTTTACAACGGAAATCCCAAGGGGAGCCGTGTCTCCGGGAACAAATCGCCCAGTATCTGTTCCAATCAAGAGGGGTTCGGTGTTCTGCAGATCAAATTCTGCTCGGAGCCGGTACGCAAGTGCTGACTGGTTTTGTTGTGTATGGTCATCGGAAGAGAAGACATATGCGCTGGAGTCTCCAGGGTTCCACCGGACTAGGGTCGCTTTACAAGATCAAGGCGTTGATGTCGAGTTGATTCCGGTTGAAGAAGAGGGCCTATCAGTGAAAGAGTTGGCGAGCAGTAAAGCCGAAGTAGTCTTTGTCACACCGTCCCATCAATTTCCTTATGGCATGGTTATGCCGATTTCTCGCCGGATGGAATTGTTAAACTGGGCTGGAGAACAACATAACTATATTGTCGAAGATGATTACGACAGTGAATATCGCTACAAAGGAAAACCGATTCCATCGCTGCACGGGCTTGATTCCAATGGCCGTGTCATTTACATGGGCACGTTCTCGAAATCGTTGATCCCCTCGATTCGAATCAGCTACCTTGTTTTGCCGTCAAGCTTACTGAGAAATACCGCACGAATTTTCCTTGTATAAACAAACGGTATCCCGTCTTCATCAAGACACGCTGTTCCGCTTCATGAGCAACGGACATTGGGCCACATTTGAATAAAATGCGGACCTTATACCGGAAAAAGCAGGCTCGGCTGCTGGCAGCAATACAGGAAGATTTGGGCGAATGCGTAACAATCATCGGCGAAGTCAGGGTTGCATATCATCCTGAACGTCCAGAATGGCATGTCCGAAAACGAGTTGATCGCAAGCGCCAGCCGGAACGGGGTGAAAGTCTATCCGACTTCGGTGTATTACGGAGGCGAAAGGGAAAGAACGGAACCGGAAGTGCTGCTGGGTTTTGGCGGGTTATCCGAACTTGAAATCGAAGAGGGAATTCGGCTGCTAAAAGAAAGCTGGGGACTTTAATTTAAGTATTGATAACGTCAACACTTATCCAGTTTACATATGACCCTTATCGGAAGTGGAGAAGCTAAACTAGAGGTTGTCCTTTTGCGGTATTGAAGAATATTTAAAAAGACTTCCTCTGTTTAGAAGAAGTCTTTTTAGTGTAGTATTCATTTAATCTCCTACTACTTAGCAAATTTACCGGACATTCTCCTACAAGCACTGAGAATCCTTGAGAGAAGAAGTACACATTGGAAATAGGATACCTTTTCTCAAAAGTGTTTATACTTTATTCTTTTCTTATTTCCCTGGCTTCTGAGCTTATGCTTTCGTTCTTGTCTGCGATTAATTTCTCGGTTATTTCTTCAAGTAAAAATGCAACTTTTATCCGACTCAATAATGTAAATTTCAAGATTGTTATTTAAGATATTAGTAATAGTTTCCCTAATTAGTACCTCTGAATGAGTAGTGCATTTCAAGAGCTGTTCGAAATACCATTTGTGGTTTTCTGGATATTGAAGATTTAATAAGGTCTCTTCGATTAATAGAATATCATTCCCGAAAAGATAGTTTCAGCTGCTTCTTCAGAAGTGCCCCAATCTTCGTCGTCTTCGTCATTTTCGAAAAACACTTCTTCTTTCAAAGGTTATTTAAGAAATCATCAAACGTATGGGCTACTTCAATAATTTCTTCAGTTTCTGGTTCCAAATAAATCACCGAAGGGTTTGCTGAATCCTTTCTGTAATCAAGAGCAAAAAGCTATTCCCATCTCCGCTGAAAATAAGAATATTTTCGGAAGACCCCATTCATCAATGAGATAATCTGAATCTAAAATACCACCTTGACCACAACCATAAATGTGATTAATCTCAATGTACGCATTGGTTTCAAGATGACTTTCCTTCTTCACTGAGTTGTACTGTATAATACCGCCATTTTGTTCTAAAAGAATCTCTTTATAAGAAGCTGGCAATTCCATATCTAGTTGCTTTTCTATTTTTCAATCTCTGCTTCTGAAGTTTTGGTAACTTATAATCATCCTCGACTTCCTTAGCCCATACGTACATCAAGTAACCTCCTTAGATTCTATTGAATAGTCTTCTTTAATATTGTTACTAACCATAATAAAACAAAATGATTGAAAATATCCGTTTCACAAAATTAGGAAGTAAAAATTTTAATATCCGTACGTTTACATAATGCCGGATTATCGGAAGCTATAAATATAGAAGGGAGAGGAGAAAGCGGTAAGCCGAATCTCTCCTTTGCTATTTTGCCTAAAAGCACATTTACAGCCGCTCTTAATATGGAGAAATATGTAACAACGATTATAGAAGTGATTTCTTTATCATAAACTTCTTTTTCCTTTAATCATGAAAAGATCACACTATTTTCATTTTCAAGTAATTATGATGACATTATTTTCAAAGGAGTTTCATATGTTACTTAGGATATGGAATTCTTAACCAAGTTTTAATAATGGGTTTTGGGAAAGGAATATAGTGTGTTAAATAGAAAAAGGGAGGAACACTAATGACGAAAAATTCGTGGTCAAGATTAATGTCCCTCACAGTTCTAAGTTCTGTGTTGGCTTTGGCAGCTTGTGGCAATGAAGATGCTTCAGAAGAAGAGTCAACGAATGACTCTGATGCTACAACAGAAGAAAGTACAGATGAGGGTGCTACAACAGAGGAAAGTGCAGACGAGGGCGCAAATGAAAGTGCAGAAACTGAACCCAAAGTCACTGAGTTTGAACCAGCATTTCCAGAACAAACTAGAGCACCTGCAGTAGAGACTGAAACAGAACTTAATGAGGAAGTTGTGGTTGAGGGTCTTGGCGTGACTTGGGGTATGGTAGAGTTTGAACCAAACCGCTTACTTGTTACACAAAGAGATGCAGCAGAACTTCTTATTGTAAACCTTGAAGAGGGCTCTGTTTCAGATCCAATCGAAGGTACGCCAGAAGTAAATAACTCAGGCCAAGGCGGGTTGCTTGATGTAGCCGTTGCACCTGATTTTGACGAATCAAGAGCAGTATTCATGACATTTTCTCAAGATGTTGAAGGTGGTACTGTCACTGCTGTTGGTAAAGGTGTTTTATCAGAAGATGAATCCTCACTTGAAGATTTTGAAGTGATCTTCCAAGCAACACCTGCATATGAGGGTGACTTACACTATGGTGGCCGTATTATCTTTGATGAGGAAGGCAACCTATTCCTAACAACTGGTGAGCGTTCAGACGATCCAATTCGTGAACGTGCACAAGACTTGGACGCTTACTTAGGTAAAGTCATTCACATTACACAAGATGGAGAGCCAGTAGATTCAAATCCATTTGTCGAAGATGAAGACGCACTGGATGGTATTTACAGCTATGGTCACCGTAATATTCAAGGCATAGATTACAACCCTGAAACAGGAGACTTATGGATTGTTGAATTCGGTCCACAAGCTGGGGATGAACTGAATATCATTGAACCAGCGAACAACTATGGATGGCCAATTGTTTCTTATGGTATCGAGTACACTGGTGAATTAATCAATGATGGTATTTCAGAGCATGAGGCGCAGGGCTTTGTCGAACCAAGATATTATTGGGATCCAACAAGTGCGCCAAGTGGTATGTCATTCTATGATAATGACGCAATTCCTGAATGGGAAAACAATTTGTTCATCGGTGGTTTAGCGCCGAACTATATTGTACGTGTCGTTATTGAAGATGACATCATCGTTGGAGAAGAACGTCTATTAACTGATGAAGTCCAACGTTTCCGTGATATTCTTGTAACTGAAGATGGCGCGCTTATCGCAAGCACTGATGGCGGTCTGATTTACCAGATTACTGCAGCAGAATAATTTATTATTCTCTAAAAGCATCCACTCTCATATCAGCGTCATTAATTTGAGCGGTATGAAAATATTAAATAAGCAGGCATTCATGTATTCTCATGAATGCCTGTTTTTTTGCTGTTTGAATAGATTGAAAGTGTAATGGCTGTAGGAGAAGGGGCTTGAAACCATCAGCAACTCTCATTGTCTTTTATGGTATAATTACCCAAATTACCAAGGGGTTATCGATTGCTTTAATACGAAAACATTTCATTAATAAGGTTATTTATGCTTCGTATTCAGTTTTATGAAGAGGAGGTTTCTTTATAAAATTAACCATCATACTTCTGCGTATTGTATACCTTCCTATAGCTGGACTTTTTATACTTCCCATATCTTATTGGTTTGCAGCTGGCTTCATCTCCGAATATGGACCGGAATCACCTGAAGTTATCTTTCCACTCTGGCTAATCCCCGCTGCAGTGTTCTTGCTCGGCGTCGTCATACAATGTTGGAAAAAGTATTTTTGGTTAGGAATAGGTATTACGGTGTTCTCGTTTATTTTGTTCTTTACAGACATCATTCCTTATAGAGCAATCAATCTGTTTTGAAATGATGGAACCGGTTTATGAAAAAGAGAAGCGAAAATAAACAAGCCCGGCTCAGTTCATAACTGTGCCGGGCTTATTTTGATATCTACCATTCGAACACAAATTTCAGTGTAATCGTAATCGCAGAGTATAGGATGACGGAAATAAGGAAAGTCGGGAAATGCGTGTCCTTTTCGCTCGGCAATTCGTGCTTGAATACGGTGAAGATCATGGCGCCGGAAACGAGCGAGAAGACGATCGATTTGAACAGCGGCGTCAGTTCAGTCGTCAAAGCGACAATCCAGCCGGCGACAATGCCGACAGCCAGTATATAACGACCGTATTTATTGTACTCCACAGGAAACTTCCGCCACATATCATGGGCGACCGCCATGAAATGCGGACCGATCGCGACGCAGTAGAACAAAGCTTGAATGGCTGACACTTCAAATGACAGGACAGAGTAGGATACGAGCGCGTTATAGAAAGCATAAAACACGATGACAGACCAGAAAGTAGAGGTGTGGGAAATATAATTTTGCTGAATGACGATTTGAATGCCGACAAATAAGACGACACCGAGAAGGCCGATGAAATAGATTTCCGACTCCATCGTTAGCTGCCGGTACGGTTCTTCGATCGCCGCTTGCTGCTTATGAAGTGTGGGGAGCAGGTAGATAAAAATATACGAAACAGCTAGCCTGCCTGAAAACGAGAACCATTTCACTTGCTTCAGTTTATCTCGAGGCACCAGGACGCTCGCGAAGAAATGGATCAAGATAAATACTATGCCGATCAAGAACGGTATCAACAGCATGACCCAAGCCTCCTGTCAGATGGAATGATCTGGTGAATGGCAGAATTTCATGAAATTAAAAAAATATCATGATTAATATGTGATGGTTTTTTATATTGTACTGCTTCGACTCCAAATAATGAATAACCTTTTAATCTTCAGAAGTGTTGCGCAGTTGAAACTATATTTAATAAGACGATAGGGTTTTTTAGTGAAGAAAGAGAATCTAGTCGAATGACTAAAATTTCGGAGGCTGAAGATGAAAGACAATATGCATTATGAACTTACAAGCATGGCGGATACGCCTGAAACATTTTCTTACGCAGAAGACTATTCGTTTTGGATACCGATGATCGAGTATTTCTTTGAGTATGCAGATTCATTTGAAATCCATTGTTGGAAAGAAGAAAGCGCAAAATTCGAAGATATTATAAATTCGTTGCCGAATGTAGAACATGATAACGATGGCCAGTTGCTTATTGCAAGTGGACAATTAAATGAAAAAGCGAAAGAATTTATTCTTACGCGTTCTCTTGATACTAAAGGCAGGCTGAAGTGGTTCTCCTTATTTTTAGAAAAGCAAGGCGAACCGCTATTTTCGTCTGAACATTGTGGAGTGGAATTGATTGGTTACAAGTTAAACGCAGAACAAATAGCGTTTCTAGAAAAGTTCTTCCTGGAGATGTTCGTAGGTTTGAGTGGTGAATTTGATGACGCCTATATCCATAGTTCTGATAATTATGTATCAAACTTCTTTACTATAAATTATTTTATTACTAAATCTATTTAATCGACAAGATTTTTATATACATATAATAGACACGCATATATACTAAATTTTAGTAGATAAGGGGTAATTAGATTGAATCGAAGAGGGACTGGAACGATTTTATCTTGATTGCTGCGATGTTGTACTCTGCAAAAAATATAAGCGCAGCCATATTTGGAAGCGCCACTACCACGTGGGACGAAGAGTTATTCGATATATTTTGTCTTACACAGGAACTTCTTTACATGCCTTGAGTATTATTGCATTTATAAGCGGCATAGTATATATCGGATGGGCTGAAATAGGTGAAATGAAAAAGGAAACTCAAATTAGCATGGAAGGTATAATATTTACAGCCATTACTGAATAGAGTTCAAAAGTAAGAAAGTACCTTCACTCTATGATGTCTTTTATCTTGGTTTAACCGAAGGATTGATCAAAACTATTAAAGGAGAACCACTTATGATTATTCGCTTGTTGAAGTCATTCGCTCTATCGATCGTCTTCTTTTCATCGCACTTATCTCTTTAATCGTTGCTTTCAACGGAGACTCTTTGCTATTGTAACATCAAGACCTTATGGAGCTGAATCTTGGGAAACATCGAGCAATTTGATTGATGCCTATACATATATCCCTATGTTCATCGGCGTTTATTTTCTTTTGCTTTCTTCGATCACTTTTACTATTCCATACTTAAATCTCCAAAAATAAACTACGCTGTAATTATTGGGGAAGAATTATTTGAAACTTCCTGATTATTACTAAAAATTCGTCAATGTTCCAAATTGAACGCAATTGAGTTATCAAATTGTCTTTTAGATTGATTGTATAAAACAGGAGGCAACCAATAATATGGCTGCCTCCCTGTTTATATTTTGTTAAACACAATAGATTGATAACCTTTTATGGTTATTTCTGGTATTCTGTTGATGTTAGCTCACCGGTTTTAATCCCATTTTTAAAAAAGAGATACCTAAAAATAAGTTCAGGATTTGAAATTCACGCTTTTGTAAGAAATAGGCTAGGAGGAGACAATGGTTTTCAAATTTATCGGGTAATTCATTTATTGCTCACTGGAGCTGTCACTATTCTGATTTCTACTTTTTGCATCCGGCGGGCTTGGGAAAATTATACAGATAATGCTTTTCCAAATCCCAATGGCTTTTGCCCATCTTGGTATGGGGATAGGGTGCGTTCTATCTTTCATCAAAAGACAGTCATTTACGGATTAATCATTAGTTTTTGCCAATCCTATTTTATATGATGCTTTTCTATATTTAAAGGGATGCTCATTAAAATCTTGATATATTTTGACTCCCTTTATTAATCTGCTGATGCCAATTCGCTAAGCCGAATAAATTCCTCAGCGTCTTTTACACATAGTGCCATGCCTTTTTCCCAGAATTCTTTTGGGTGATGTCTTCACCCAGATGCTTCAACTTAATATTTTGATTGGAGATAGAATCATGAAGCTAATCAATGAACGGATATACTTGAGGCCAGTTAAGGCAGAAGATGCACAGCTGTTCTTGGATCACACCGAAGACGAGGAAATTCGATACATGACCGGAACAAAAGCCAGGTTTTCGCTTGAGCAAATCCAAGACCATATCGAACAGATCCAACAGGACGACACGCGCTACGATTTTACGATCTGTTTGTACGCAACGGATCAATTGATTGGTGAATTGTCAGTATTGGATATTGACCAGGGCAACCAGAGTGCAGGGTTTAGGATCACCATGAATGCGATGGCACTGACGGGCAAAGGCTATGGCACAGAAGCGATCGAACTGGAGCTGAAATTTGTATTTGATGTGCTGAAGCTCAACCGCCTGCAATTGGAAGTGTTCAGCCATAATGAGCGGGGCATACGCGCTTATGAAAAGAACGGCTTAAAGAGAAGGGTCTTGCGGGTAGTGCTCCATTACAACGGGGCGTTTTCAGACGAAATCATCATGGCAATTATCGAAGCGATTATCAAAAGCAAAAGCAAGAAAGGCTGCAGAAGCCTTTCTTTTTATGGATAAAAATCCTGTAAAACTTTCTGGTTGCATTTTTCTTTAACGGGTTTATATTATGTGAGGCATCAATTAATGAGGGGTCAATTAATATTTCTCAAAACAATTAGGATAGAAAAGGAGCAATTTACCATGAACACTGCAAAACAAAAACCAATGATTTCAATGAAATCGTCAATGGGCGCCGTTCCATTAAACAATACGATCCGGACGTGAAAATCAGCCGCGAGGAAATGACCGAAATCCTGAAACAGGCTTCCACGGCGCCATCTTCCATCAATATGCAGCCTTGGCGTTTTGTTGTTATCGACAGCGCAGAAGGAAAAGAAAAGCTTGCGCCGCTGGCATCTTTCAACTTGGAAAAAGTGATGAGTGCATCAGCTGTCATTGCCGTGTTCGGCGACCTCAACAACATTGAGTACGCAGAAGAGATTTATGGAAAAGCTGTAGAACTCGGTTATATGCCGGAAGAAGTGAAAGAATTCCAAGTCGGCTACTTCAAACCTTTGTATGAAGGCATGTCCAAAGAGCAGATGAAAGACATCGTGCTATTGGACTCAGGGCTTGTATCTATGCAATTGATGCTCGTTGCCCGTGCATTCGGCTACGACACCAACCCAATCGGTGGCTACGACAAGGAAAAAATCGCTGAAACGTTCGGCCTGGACAAAGAGCGGTATGTGCCAGTCATGCTTCTCACGATTGGTAAAGCCGCCAACGAAGGCTTCCAGTCGTACCGCTTGCCGGTCGAGACGACCACGACCTGGAGCTAAGCCAGCCAATCTTGAGTATTCGGTATTTATGTATTATATTTGACTGGTCAATGAATAGTGGGCACAGCTATCAATTGACTTCATCGATTATTTAGGAGGTCTTTCTATGCCGTGTTCATTTTCAAAGCAGGAACAAATGCTGCACCAGTTTAAGGGCCTGACCAATCAGATCAGCCCAAAGTTCGAGCGCTGCACAGGTATCAGTGCGTCACGCTATGAATTATTGTCCCAACTGTATAAGGTGGATGAAATCAATCAATCGACGCTTCAAAAATTGGTCAATATCGACGGCGCCGCGATTACGCGTCATTTGAAACAGCTAGAAGCGAGCGGAATGGTCACGAAGCGCAGAAATCCAGAGGACAACCGCGTGATTTTTGTCAGCCTGACCGATGAAGGCCGCGAGCGCATCATCGAATACCGGAAAGAAAATATGGGCTTCGTTAAGCAAATGCTCCACGATTTCACGTCTGAGGAAGTGGATGCGCTAAGCGATATGCTACAACGTATGCAAGACAATATCGTTGATTATTAAAAAAATATAAATTAAAGGATGGCGAAAACATATGATGATTATCCACGCACATTTGCAAGTAAAACCTGACCAAGAACAAGCGTTTTTAGATGAAGGCAAAACTCTTATTGAAGCATCGCGTCAAGAACCAGGCAATGTACAATACGATTTGATGAAATCGGTCGAGCAGGACGGCCATTACACGATGGTCGAAGTATGGAAAGATGCGCAAGCAATCGAAGCCCATAACGCGAGCGAGCATTTCACGGCATTTTCGAAAAAAGCAGCCGGATTCATGAGCGCGCCGATGGAACTCAAAGTCTATAGCGGTGAAGCTGTCCCAATGTAAGAAAAACTTGTTTGTTCAAATGAGATGCCAGACAGTGCTTGAACATCTCGGTGAACTGTGACAAGATAGACCTTGAAAGACAAATGCTAATTTCATAAAACACATGTGGGGAATCGGTGTTGCCGATTGAGAGAATATCCGTGAGATATTGACCCTTGGAACCTGAACTGGCTAATACCAGCGGAGGGAACATATTCAAATCGGTCTATTCTGCGATGATATGCGCCCAAGGTTTCTATAACCTTGGGCGCTTTTTTGTATCCGCAATTGGATATGTCCCCTGAATCAGCTCCTGAAATCATCTTTTATGAATTCATTCAGAGGGGGAAACAAGATGAAAAAATGGACGATTGCCATTGCGCCGGTATTGCTGCTGGCGGCATGTACAGACGAAGCGGAAAATCCGGGCAGCGATGTGGCGAATGAACAACAGGGATTACAAGAAGTGACGATGGTGTTGGATTGGACGCCAAATACCAACCACACCGGATTGTATGTGGCGCAGGAAAAGGGCTATTTTGAAGAGCAAGGGCTCGATGTCGAAATCATCTTGCCGGGTGAAGCGGGCGCCAATCAATTGGTCGCCTCCAACCAGGCGGAATTCGGCATCGGGGCACAGGAAAGCTTGACGGAAGCGAGAGTCCAGGGAATCCCGATCGTCTCGATCGCGGCGCTCATCCAGCACAACACGTCCGGATTTGCATCACCTAAAGACAAAGGCATCGAATCGCCGAGTGATTATGAAGGGAAAACTTACGGCGGATGGGGCGCGCCGGTCGAAAAAGCAGTGCTTGGGTCCATCATGGAACAAGACGATGCCGATGTGGGAAAAGTCGACATCGTCAATATCGGCAATAGCGACTTTTTCACAGCGGTCGAACGCGACATTGATTTTGCGTGGATCTATTACGGCTGGACGGGAATTGAAGCCGAACTGCGCGGCGATGAATTGAACATGCAGTATTTGACGGACTACTCGGACAAACTGGATTATTACACCCCGATTCTGATGACCAATGAAAACTTGATTGCAGAAAATCCGGAAACCGTTCGTGCATTCACCAAAGCAGTGTCGCAAGGCTATGAATTCGCCATCGATGAGCCGGAACAAGCAGCTGAGATCTTGATCGAAGCGGTACCAGATTTGGACCCGGAACTGGTGAATGCGAGCCAGAAATGGCTGTCGCCGAAATATCAGGACGATGCCGCGAAATTCGGCGAACAACAAGAGCAAGTGTGGGCGGATTATGCAGCTTGGATGTTCGGCAACGGGTTGCTGGATGAGGAACTGGACGTCGAGCAGGCATACACCAATGAATTTTTACCGGAGGAGGAAAACTGATGGGCAATGCACTATTAAGTATTCAAATCATCCCGAAAACCAAAAACGGGGAAGACGTTATTCCGTATGTGGACAAAGCGATTGCCGTCATTGAAAAGTCAGGCGTCCCGTACCAAGTCAATCCATTGGAGACGACGATGGAAGGGGATCTGGCGCAGTTGTTTTCAATCGTCGAAGAAATGAACGAAGCGATGATCGAGTGCGGCAGTTCGAACGTCATCTCACAAATCAAAGTGCTGTATCAGCCGAGCGGCGCGTCGATGGATAAATTGACGGAGAAATACCGGCCGTGATGATTGTGCGAAAAGGATGGAGACCGGTTCTGGTCCTCATCCTTTTATTGATCATCTGGCAAGTGCTGGTGCCACTGTTTGAAGTGCCGGACTGGCTATTGCCGACCCTTATCAGATCGGGCTGGAAGCGGTAAAAGTTGGCCAAAACTACAGCGGGCATCTGATTGCGACAATTCGTTTGTCGATCCTCGGCTTTTTATCGGATCGTCGATAGGGCTCGGCGTCGCGATGCTCCTCCATCTCGTGCCGAAACTGCGGGAGACCTTTTATCCTTTGTTGATTTTATCGCAAAATATCCCGATTATCGTTTTGGCGCCGCTATTGGTCATTTGGTTCGGCTTCGGCTTTGTGCCGAAACTGATTATCATCATTCTCGTGTGTTTTTCCCGATCACTATCGCGGCACTTGACGGGTTCAGGCAGACGAGTGGCGAGTTGCTGCATTATATGAAAATGGCCGGAGCTAACAGACGCCAGATTTTTGGAAACTCGAATGGCCGCATGCGATGCCGTCGATCTTTTCAGGCTGGAAATGTGCGGCGACCTATAGCGTCATGGGCGCTGTCATTTCTGAATGGCTCGGGGCGCAGGAAGGCATCGGCGTCTATATGACGCTCGCCTCGTCGTCATTCCGGACGACGCAAGTATTTGTCGCGATCCTGTTGATCATGTGTTTGAGCATGCTATTTTTTGCGGCGATCGTGTTACTCGAAAAGCGGGTCATCCGCTGGAAAACGAGCGGGGGAGGGAATTTGAATGGCTGAATTGGCGATTGAGCAATTGACGAAAAGCTTTGACGGGACCGAAGTGCTGAAAGAGTTATCATTGAATATAGGAGACGATGAATTTGTCGCCGTGCTCGGCCCTTCCGGCAGCGGTAAAAGCACGTTATTTCATTTAATTGGCGGGCTTTATGAGCCGGATGCAGGAAGTATTCTATTGGGCGGCGAGAACATCAACGGCCAAAAAGGCTCCGTCAGCTATATGCCGCAAAGCCCGTCGCTGCTTCCGTGGCGCACCGTGCTGGACAATGTTTTGTTAGGGGCTGAGATCGCCGGTCACAAAGACCAGCAAGCAGCCATTCAAATGATGGAAAAAGCAGGCCTGGCAGGTTATGAGCAATCGTATCCGCACCAATTGTCCGGCGGCATGAAGCAGCGCGCCGCCTTTATCCGCAGCCTATTGAGCCCACAGCCGCTCATTTTGCTGGACGAACCGTTTTCAGCGCTCGATGAATTCACCCGTTCAGAAATGCAAAAATGGCTGCTTGATATTTGGCAGCATAATAAACGCTCGATTCTTTTCGTCACGCATAATATAGAAGAAGCTTTGTTTCTCGCAGACCGAATTCTGGTGTTATCGGAAAAACCTGCGCGTGTCCTCGCTGAGTTTAAAGTGGGTTTCGCGAGGCCGAGAGCAGAAGACATCACTTTGACAGAAGAGTTTCTGCAACACAAGAAGGACATTTATAAAGTGTTGAAGAAAGGGACAGGGGAATAAGGTTTTAAGCGCATATTGAAGTGGTTTTCGAACTGGATACAGAAGGAGGGGCAGCGATGGATACGTGGTTTGGTGCAAGATCCGATTATCCGTTCGAGCTTTTTTCCGTAAGCCATCTAGTGGTACTGGCAATCGCTTTGACAGGGTTCCTTTGCCTGATCCTTTTGAGAGATAATTTAGCCGCTAAAAATGCCTTGTTCCAGCAATTACGCTGGCTGCTTTTTCTTGTGCTGCTCATCTCTGAAGTGTCCTATCAATATTGGGCCATTAGCCACGAGTATTGGAGCTTCAACCGTTATATGCCGCTCCATCTATGCGGCGTCGCTTCTATCACCGCCATGATCGGCTTAGTCACTTTGCACCCATTTTGGATCCGCCTATCTTTTTTCATCGGCATCGTGCCCGCGGCTTTGGCACTGGTGACGCCGGATATGCCGTATGATTACCAGCATTACCGGTTTTGGAAATTCTTTGTCCATCATACCGCTATCGCATGGGCATGTTGGTTTTTGGCTTTGGCTATGCCAAACGCACTTACATGGCGCTCGGTGTTTTCGGTTTATGGCCTTTTGCTCGTCTATGCCGCGTTCATCGGCTTTTGGGTCAATCCACAGACTGGCTCGAATTATCTTTACCTGTCGCAGCGGCCATCTACCGTCTCGCCCTTGGATTTCTTCGGGGACGGCGTTTGGTATTATATCAATTTATGCTTAGTTGCTTTCTTTTTATTTGCGGTTCAGTACGGGATATTCCGCTGCCTCTTTAAAAACAGTTTCTGAAGACAACTGAATCAGTTCATAAACTAGCTGCAGAGGACGGAAAAGCTTCCGTTTCCGGCAGCTTTTCGGTTTTAAATAGAGGACTAATTGCATATTTAGAGAATAGAAGGGGACATAGAAGAAAGGGTGGCGGGGATGGATTGGGTAGTCGTACTGAGCTGGACATTGAACTCTTTGTTGCTGTTGAATATCGTGCTCGCGCTGGTAATCATCTTCAATGAAAGGCGGGATGCAGGGACTACTTGGGCATGGCTATTGATTTTGTTTTTCTTGCCGATTCTCGGATTTATTGTCTATTTGTTTTTCGGCAGGCATTTGACCAACAACAACTTTTACAATTTGAGCGAAGACGAACAATCTTATTACACGCGGCAAGTCGAATCACAAGTCCAGCGCATACAGACAGGGGAAGCGGAGTATGATGAAGAGCTGTTGAACAAATATGAGCAATTGCTGATTATGAATTTGCGGTCGTCCAAATCGCTCGTCAGCTTCTACAACGAAACCCGTATATTCTCTGAAGGCAACGAGAAGTTCGATACGATGATCGAAGACATCAGCCATGCGCAGGAAGAAGTCAATGTCCAATATTACATCATTAAACGAGATGCGCTCGGCCAGCGGTTATTCGATGCTTTGCTCGAGCGTGCCAAAGCCGGAGTCAAGGTACGGCTTCTCTATGATGCAGTCGGGTCGAAGAGTTTAAAACAATCGGATTTCAAGGAATTGATCGAACATGGCGGCGAAGTGGAAATCTTTTTTCCGTCCAAATTGGGAATCAATTTCCGCCTCAATAACCGCAACCACCGGAAAGTATGCATCGTTGACGGGAAAATCGGCTATATTGGTGGGTTTAATGTTGGGACGGAATATTTAGGCGAAGTGGAGAAATTTGGGTATTGGCGTGATGTCCATTTGCGCATAGAAGGCGATGTCGTCCAACACATCCAGGACCGTTTCGTCTTGGACTGGAATTATGCCAACCAGTATAAGAGCCGCGATGACATTTTCTGCTTTCCCACGCATCAAATCAAGAACTTCTCGCCGATGCAAATCGTTACGAGCGGGCCAAATTCCCATACCGAGCATTTGAAAAACATGAAAATCAAAATGATCTCTTCGGCAAAACGTGAAATCTACATCCAGACACCGTATTTCATTCCTGATAAAAGTTTTATGGACGCCTGTAAGATGGCCTTGCTGAGCGGTGTAAAAATGAATATTATGATTCCCGGCAAGCCGGACCATCCATTTGTTATGTGGGGATCCTGGTCGTTCCTTGGCGAATTGCTCGATTACGGAGCGGACGTCTATTTATACGATCGTGGTTTTTTGCACTCCAAGACGATGACCGTGGACGGCGAGATTTCAACCGTCGGGACCACGAATCTGGATGCCCGCAGCTTCCGCTTGAATTTCGAAATCAATACGCTGGTGTTCAACCGCCGGATTGCGCTGGAACTGGAGTCTTTGTTCGAGTCGGATACGGCCGATTGCCGCAAATTGACGAAAGAACTCTACGCAGAGCGCGACTGGACCATCAAGCTGCGCGAAGGTTTTGCCCGCTTATTGAGCCCGATCTTATAATTTGTGATAGTTACGTGTGGAATGTGGGTTGAAGAAGTCTACTATTCCAGTACGAATTAAAATAGAATTGTTTTTCTACATTCAAAATTCAATGATCTATCTAAGTATTTGGAGAAGCGTTCGCTCGACTCCTGTGGATCAGCGAGACGACCGAGACCCCGCAAGACGCGAAGCGGCTGAGGAGGCTTGGGCGCGAGCCCACGGAAAGCGAGCGATAAGCTTCGGAAAATACAACTTCTTATCTTTCTCGACAACCTGAAAAAAGCTGGAACCTAAAATGGTTCCAGCTTCTTTATTTGCCCGAAGTTTTCAAGGCCTACAAGCGCTTCTGTGACATGGCTTCGCGCATATGGCGGAGTGCCGTCTTGCCTTCGTCTCCACGGGCGATCATGACGTTCGTGTAGAGCGCATCGATCAAGCTGAGTTGCGCGATGCGGGAAGCGAGGGCTTCCGAGCGGAAATCCGTTTCTTCCGACAAAGTGTACAGGACAATATCCGCCTCTTTGGATAAAGGTGATTTAGCGAAATTGGTTACACAGACGATCGTCACTTCTTTTTCCTTCAAGACGTGAAGCACTTCCAGGACATCGCGCGTGCTGCCGGAGTGGGAGATGACAATGGCCACATCGCCTTTGGTGAGCTGGGATGCGGACATAAGCTGCAAATGGGCGTCCATATTCATCGCCACATGAAGGCCGAGGCGGACAAATTTATGATAGCCGTCCATAGCGATCATCGCAGACCCGCCGTTTCCGAAAAACTCGATCTTGCGTGCAGACAGCACTGCAGCGACTGTTTGTTTCAAGGCTTCTTCGTCGATAATCTGCAAGGTATCTTCGAGTGTCTTGATATTGGAGCGGAACACTTTTTCCGCCACTGTTTTAACTTCGTCGCCTTCTTCGATCTGTTCATGGATATCTTTTAATGGTGCTACAACTTCGGCAGCCAAGGCGATTTTGAATGCCTGGAAGCCTTTGAAGCCGAGGCGCTGGCAGAAGCGGAAGACGGTCGATTCTGCCAGCCCGAGCTCATCGGCAATTTGGTTGATCGTCAAATGGATGATGTTGCGGGGGTCATTCAAGATGTAATCGGCGATTTTCTTTTCCTTTTCACTGAAATTGCGGTAACTGCCACGGATGGCTGCTAATGCGAATTGTTGTTGTTTCATTCTGCCACGCCTCTTTCTGCTACTTGGAGTTTTTTTATATTTCTATCATAACATGCTTGTATGTGGAAAAATATTTGATATACTGAGTTCATTAAGGAAAAATATTCTTTTATTCAACAGGAGGTTATATGATGGAAATCGGAATTATCGGTTTGGGCAAGATGGGGAAAAACTTGGCACTCAATTTAACAGATCATGGCCATACAGTGGTAGGGCATGACGCAAACGCCTTGGAAGTAAGCGATTTCAAAGTGGAAGGATCGCTCGAGGAATTGGTGCAGAACCTTCAGGCGCCTCGTACGGTGTGGTTGATGGTGCCGGCTGGAGAAATTACGGAATCGGTCATCGAACAATTGGTGCCGCTTTTGGACAAAGGCGACGCTATTATTGACGGAGGCAACTCGAACTACAAAGAATCGGTGCGCCGTGCCGAGGAATTGAAAGCGAGCGGAATTTATTTCTTCGACTGCGGCACAAGCGGCGGGACAGAAGGCGCGCGCCACGGCATTTGCGCAATGATCGGTGGGGATGAAGAGAAGTTCAACGACATCGAACCGCTCTTCCGCGACATCTCAGTCGAAGGCGGCTACCTCTATGCCGGCAAATCAGGCAGCGGGCATTTCATGAAAATGATCCACAATGGCATCGAGTACGGCATGATGCAATCGATTGCTGAAGGATTCGATATCCTCCACAAAAGTGATTTCGACTACGACTACGAAAAAGTGGCGGGTGTCTGGAACAACGGCTCAATCATCAGTTCTTATTTGATGGGCTTGACGCAAAACGCCTTCTCGAAAGATGAAAAGCTCGATGGCATCAAAGGGGTCATGAACTCTTCGGGAGAAGGAAAATGGACAGTGGAAACGGCACTTGATTTGAATGTGCCGGCACCGGTCATCACAATGTCGCTGATGATGCGCTACCGTTCGCTCGAAGATGATACCTTTACAGGAAAAGTCGTCGCAGCACTTCGCAATGAATTCGGCGGGCACGCAGTCGTCAAAAAATAAACCATTGTTTATCGGATAGGGGGAAGTCAAATGGCTGGTTCAACATTGATCATGATCGCGGTCGCAAGCATTTTCGTTTTGCTATTTTTGGTCATGCGCACGAAATTGCACGCGTTCGTGGCGTTATTATTGGTAAGTTTACTGCTCGGCATCGCGGCAGGCATGCCGCTTGGGGATGTTATCCAATCGATTCAAAACGGCATGGGCGGAACACTCGGCTTTGTCGCAGTGGTCGTCGGCCTTGGCGCTATGTTCGGGAAAATGCTTGAAGTTTCCGGCGGCGCTGAGCGCTTAGCGGCAACGATGATCGGCAAATTCGGGGAAGACAAAGCTCCTTGGGCTCTTGGCGTGACAGGCTTCATCGTTGCCATTCCCGTATTCTTCGATGTAGGTTTCATCATTTTGGTGCCGATCGTTTACAGCTTGGCGAAAAAGACCGGCAAATCGCTTTTGCATTACGGGATTCCGCTATTGGCGGGTCTTGCTGTTACACATAGCTTCATCCCGCCGACCCCGGGACCGATTGCGGTTGCGGAACTGGTCGGTGCAGAACTTGGCTGGGTTATCCTGTTCGGGGTGCTTGCAGGGATTCCTTCGATGATTTTAGCGGGACCTGTTTTTGGACGCTACATAGGGAAGCGTATTCATTTGACGATTCCGGATTACATGGATATCAAAGAACAAGAATACGATAAGGAATTGCCAAGCTTCGGCATGATCATTTCTTTGATTTTGATTCCGCTTGTGTTGATTCTCTTCAACACCTTGTCAGCCGTCGTGTTTGATGAAGGAAACCAGATCCGTGAGATTTTGACTTTCCTTGGCCATCCATTCGTCGCCTTGACGATCGCTACGATTCTGACGTTTTTCTTCCTCGGCACACGCCGCGGCTACTCACGCCAGGAAGTTCAAGACATTGCAACGAAAGCACTTGAACCTGCAGGGATCATCATCCTCGTTACAGGGGCTGGCGGCGTGTTCAAACAAGTGCTCATCGACTCAGGTGTCGGTGATGTGCTTGGCCAAATGATGGGCGATTCTGCGCTTCCGCCGATTGTCCTGGCATTCCTGATTGCTTCTGCAGTCCGCGTGGCACAAGGCTCAGCTACCGTTTCCATGGTAACGGCAGCTGGCTTGATCGCACCGCTTCTAGAAATTACCGGAACAACTGGCCCAGCACTTGGCTTGATCGTTATTTCCATCGCTGCAGGCGCTACGGTCTTGTCTCACGTAAACGATTCCGGCTTCTGGCTTGTTAACCGCTATTTCGGAATGAACGTCAAAGACACCTTGAAATCCTGGACCGTAATGGAAACCATCATCGGCCTCACCGGATTCGTGGTAGTATTGATTTTGAGTTTCTTTATCACATGAGTACAGAAAAAGAAAAAGGGATCCTCCTTTTTCTTTTTCTGTTATAAGGAAGGAAGAAGAACATGCCTGAACAATCCTATTATTTAGGGGTCGATATAGGGACCACTTCCACAAAAGCTGTCCTATTCAATAAAGCGGGACAAATCAAAGACAGCCATACAGTTTTCTATCCCTTGCACACGCCGAACCAATTGACCGCCGAGCAGGACCCGGAAGAAATTTTCCGCGCCGTGCTGACAGCTGTCCGGGAAACTTTGAGAAAAAGCGACATCAGCAAGGAGTCATTAAAGCTCTTGTCGTTCAGTTCGGCCATGCACAGCCTGATTGCGGTGGATGCTCAAGGAGAGCTTTTAACAAATAGCATCACTTGGGCAGATACGAGAAGTTCAAAGCACGCGAAGCACATTAAAGAAAACTTGAATGGCCATGACATTTACTTGCGGACCGGTACCCCGATCCATGCGATGTCGCCGTTATCGAAACTTTTGTGGCTGCAGGATGAAAAACCGGAAATCTGTGAACAGACCGCGAAGTTCATTAGCATCAAGAGCTATATTTTCCATAAATTCTTCGGAGAGTACGTCGAAGATCATTCAATTGCCTCTGCTACCGGCTTGTTCAATTTGGAACAGCTTGACTGGGACCAAGGCGCACTCGATGTATCTTGTGTAACGGCCGAGAAATTGCCGCGCCTCGTGCCAACGACCGAGCAATTTGCAGGAGTCGCCCCGGAGTTCGCTGCGTTTATGGGTGTTCGGGAAGACGTTCCGTTTGTTATCGGGGCAAGCGACGGTGTGTTGGCCAATCTCGGCGTCAATGCCATCGACCCCGGCGTCATTGCTGTGACCATCGGGACGAGCGGTGCCATCCGCACGGTCTCTCCTGTGCCGAAAACCGATCCGAAAGAGCGGACTTTCTGTTATGTATTGACGGAAAACCATTGGGTGATCGGTGGGCCGGTCAATAACGGTGGCATCATTTTGCGCTGGCTGCGCGATGAATTTGCGTCATCCGAAGTGGAAACGGCGAAACGCCTCGGGATCGATACGTACGATGTGTTGACAAAGATCGCCGCAACGGTCAAACCGGGAGCTGACGGGCTATTGTTCCACCCTTATTTGACAGGGGAACGGGCTCCGCTATGGGATGCCAATGCCAGAGGATCGTTTTTCGGCCTCAGCATTCATCACCAAAAGCAGCATATGATCCGTGCTGTACTGGAAGGCATCGTTTTCAATCTCTATACTGTGCTTCTCGCTGTTGAAGAATTGACGGGAGAACCGGCACGCATACAAGCATCCGGTGGTTTTGCCCGCTCCGAGTTATGGCGCCAGCTCTTGGCCGACGTCTTCGACAAGCCGGTCATCATCCCGGAAAGCTTTGAAAGTTCCTGTCTCGGCGCAGTGGTCCTCGGCGTGTATGCAACTGGAGAGATCGAGGATTTCAGCATTGTCTCTGAGATGATCAGCCGCACCCATACGAATCATCCGGAAACGGAAGCAAGCAATATTTACCGTGAATTGCTTCCGATTTACATCCGCTTGTCGCGTTTGCTGACAGAAGAATACGAAAGCATTTCCGATTTCCAGCGGAAGCATATGAAATAAGAAGAAAACCCGAAGCTTAATGGCTTCGGGTTTTTCTAATCCGACGATTAATTTTATTATAAAGTTGATCGAGCTTTTATGGAAAAGTTCTGAAAACGAGCCGGATGAGAAGGAGCTTTTGATATACTAATATTTACAAGTAAAGGTGGATGCTGGGCTGGATAGATTACTGGCATACACAATAGGAGGCAGTATGAAACTCGTTTTATTATTCGGCCCGCAAGCTGTCGGCAAAATGACCATAGGCCATGAATTAGAAAAGATAACGCACCTCAAATTACTTCATAATCATATGACGATTGACTTGCTGCATCCGTTCTTTGGATTCGGTGAAGACACGTGGCGAATCTCCAGTATTATTCGGGAAGAAATATTTAAAGCGGCCGATAAAAGTGATCTGGAAGGCATTGTTTTCACTTTCGTCTGGTCGTTCGAGTCAAAAAAGGATTGGGAATTCATAAACCATGTTCGTTCTATTTTTGAAGAAGCGGGTGGAGAAGTCTATTTCGTAGAACTTGAAGCCAATCAAAGCGAACGCTTGATACGGAACCAAACGCCTCATCGTCTCGAACATAAGGCAACGAAACGCAATATCGAAGAATCCGAAGTGCATTTAATCGAAACACATAAATTGAACCGGCTCAACTCTTGGCCAAATGAAATCCGAGAAGAAAATTACATACGAATCGATAACACACATCTAGGTCCAGAAGCTGTCGCCAAAACGATCAAAGATCGCTTTACCTTGTAGAAAAACGATAGTAGGCCTTTTATAAAACCAGCCAGATAGACGTTAGGACATTTATAAGAAACGAGGTGAGAGGCCTATGCTGGATCAAGTGTTGAAGCAATTCCGTTTGGAAGTCGTTACTTTCAACGAAGTCGAAGATTCTTTCAGTTCAACGGTATACAAATGCACTTTATCGAATGGCGAATCGGTCTTTGTGAAAATTCCGTATACCCGCGTGAAATATGAACGCGAGCTGGCCGCTTATGAAATCCTCGCTGGGCATGTCCCGATTCCAAAGCTGCTCGGTTTTTGGGAGGGGGATGCTAAATGTCCGGGAGCTTTACTGCTGTCTGAACTGAAAGGGAAGCCTTTGTCCGCAACAGCTTCTCCGGAAATCGCGTATCAAATCGGGACAATGCAAGCATCTATGCATCAAATCAAACCTTCTAACAAAACAGCACTCGGCGCCATACAAAATGAATTTCCCAATTGGCATGAATTCATCGAAAGGCAGTTTTATAGCTTTGCGGAAGATGCAAAAGAAGTATTGGATGAAGATTTATATATGGCCAGCTTGCGCAAGTTTGAGCAAATGAAGTTGGAACTTCCAGCACCAGACGGGCCGAGTTTTGTCCATATGGATTTCCGCCCAGCTAATATCATTGTGGAGGAAGGCCAGGTTTCCGGCATGATCGATTTTGAAAGTGTGCGCTTCGGTTCGACGGAAATTGATTTCACTAAAATTTACCGTGATTTTTTAAAGTCGGATCCTGCCCTGCTGAATTCTTATCAGATGGGCTATAACAGCATCCGGCCGATGATCGATTTGCGAGCCGTCTTGCCCTTTTATCGCTTCATTGATGCCTTTAACAGCATCGGCTGGAGTCAAAGACGGGGCCTGGAGAAGAATTTTGCATTCTATGGAACCAACTTGGGGATTTTGAAAAAGATGGTGGAGTAGTTCGGTTATTTTTGAAACAGGTTATGTAGGAATATTAGGAAGGAACTCAGTCTTTTTTTCAAGGTGATCTAAAAAAATAAAGGAGGCAAATCAATGATTAAAGGCCTTTACGAAGCGCATTTACCGGTCAGGGATTTAAAACGCTCCATTGAATTCTATACTAGTTTGGAATTGGAACTCGCTTATGAGACTCCAAAGCTGGCTTTCTTTTGGATTGTCAAAGGGCAAAGTTGGGTGGGCTTATGGGAAACGGATAAAATGGAAACGCCTTATCCCCCTTCGCTTCGCCATATCGCTTTTCATGTGGATATAGGAGCGATCCGCAACGCTATGGACTGGTTGGCCGAAAGAGGAATCGAAGGAAGAACGGCTTTCGGATTTTCACCGGAAGAACAACCAGTGATCTTGCCGAACCGTCCTTATGCCCACGCAGCAGTTTATTTTCATGACCCGGATGGCAATTCACTGGAATTTATCGCACCGCTAGATTTCAAGGTTGAGGAAGAATTCGACATGATGTCTTTAGCACAATGGGATCAAAAGCACGTATAGAAAATGTTCAGCTGAGCCAGCTGAAAGCTACGGGAGGGCATCACATGTTGAAATATACGTTGTGCTTGATTCGAAATGGTGATAAGATTCTGCTCCTGAACCGGGAGAAGCCGCCGCAAATCGGCATGTGGAATGGCGTCGGCGGAAAAATCGAGCCCGGCGAAACGCCGCTTGAAAGTGCCATCAGGGAAACCTTTGAAGAGACCGGCATTCGATTGACAGATATGCTGCATGCAGGAAATGTTCTTTTCACGAATGAAAGCAGCCGTCAAGGAATGTACTTGTTTATGGCGGATTTGCCGGAAACACAAGTTTTGGCTACGCCTCTTGGAACCCGTGAAGGCATATTGGATTGGAAGTCAATCGACTGGATTCTGCAAAAAGACAATCGCGGAGTAGCCGCTAATTTACGTGCCTATCTGCCTTCGCTGCTGAAAGGCGATTTGGGATTGGAACATTGCTTCATTTATAAAAATAGGGAAATCGCTGAGTACACAACAGCAGCACTTTCTGAAGCATTAAAGGCATAGAGAGGAGTGGATCTAATGAATTTTAACTCGATCAATTTCAACGAAAAACTTTCGAAATTCGACGATCTATGGTCGCCGAAAGTCATCGCAGAAATGAATGATTATCAATTCAAAACCGTGAAAGTGCAAGGGGATTTCGTCTGGCACAAGCACGACGAAACTGATGAAGTGTTCATTGTGTTAGAAGGAGAACTGGCCATTGAATTTCGGGGCGGAAAAGTGGAATTGAAAGCAGGCGAAATGTTTGTCGTTCCAAAAATACAGAGCATAAGCCATTTGCGAAAACGCAAGCGAGCATCTTGCTGGTTGAACCTAAAGGCGTCGTCAATACAGGCGATATTCAAAGTGGGCAGACGGCAGAAAATGATGTGTGGATCTAAACGGGTTTTTCATGAAATTTACGCTTTCGTTGCGTGAAATGCGGTAAAATAACAGCATACTTTGTTTTAGGACGTGATTTTCTTGCCGGATTGGACTTATCATACGATGTTTGAACCCACACTTTCCCGCTTGCCGGCAAAAACCGGGAGAGAATTTATCCATAAAGACATGCATCGGATCGCCTCGATCCCCGGCGGAAGCAAACTCATCGAATATTTGGGGCACACGGCTCCAGCTAAGCAGCTGGAAACGGAGATTTTCGGTTTAAAGATCGCCAACCCCGTCGGCTTAAGCGGAAAAATCGATCCCTTGCTTTCCGGAACCAAGGCATTCAGCCATTTGGGAATGGGCTTTATCGAAATCGGCCCGGTGTCGTGGAAGCCAGTGGAAGCGGGTTCGCCGGCATTCACCGACTCAAAAGATAATTTGCTTTTTCCATACCATCTGGAATCACCCGGCCTCAAGCGAACGATCGATAAGCTCGAGAAGCTGAAACCGTTCAGTAAGCCGATTTTCATCCGGATAGGGAAAAGCGGTTCTTTTGAACAAACGCGTTCTTTATTGAACAAGCTGTCTGCGTATGGAGATGCTTTTGTCATTGAAGAGCCGTTCAGCGAGGAACAGCGGCAGTCTTTAAAAGAAGCAGTCGGCAGCAAGCCGCTATTATATGCCAGTTCAGCGGATGAAATCGATTCGGCTGTTATGGGACTGGCAGCTAATGAAATATACATAGACGGAATCGTCATCGATGAACTGGGAATAGACACGGGCGAAGGCATGGAATATCCAATCGAACAAGCTGGACTGCTGGCTGAACAAGTGTCTGCCATTCGGCAGCCCAGCACAATTCCGATCATCGTCTCAGGCGGAATCGCTGAACCGAAAGACGCCCTGGCTTTATACGGGGCAGGAGCGGATTTGGTGATGCTCTCTAGCGGCTATGTCAGGACAGGCCCCGGTTTGCCGAAGCGCATCAATGAAGGATTGCTGGATCAACGAATAACGGCGCCTCCTGTGTACGATGGCTGGATTTGGCATTGGCAATGCTCGTCAGTATGACCATCGTCCTCATGCCTTATGACGAGACATTTTTGAACTTATCGCGAGAAGAGCTCATTGCGATCAATCCGAATATTTATCATTTCATGCAGCATGACCGGATGACCGTAGCCGGTACGATGGTTTCGGGCGGCATTCTCTATATGCAATTGGCAAGGCATGGCGTCCGTTACGGCCTAGAATGGGCAAAACGCGCGATTCACATCGCAGGGGTATTAGGGTTCCTCGGTATTTTATTATTTATCGGATTCGGTTATTTCGACTGGCTCCACGGCTTTCTTTGGCTCGTTCTACTGCCATTTTTCTGGAAAGGCTACCAGGCATCCAAAAACCATAGCGAACATTCGTCTTCGCGCAACCGCACGAACCACCAAGCCTGGAAACGCAGCTTGTGGGGACAGCTGGCGTTCGTCTCACTGGGATTTGCACTCGCAGCAGCTGGGCTTGTCATTTCGACAATCGGCGTGAACGGCGTTTTCGTCCAAACCGACATCGCCTATATCTGCATGAGCCCTGAACAAATCGCTGCCATCAACGAACGGCTCATTCCTGTAATCGCGCATGACCGGCCGGGGCTTGGCAGCGCCTTGATCAGTGTTGGGTTGCTTGTGTTGATGCTCGCGTTATGGGGATTTCAGGAAGGGCAGCGGTGGGTCTGGTACACGTTCCTGTTCGGCGGGCTGCCGGCGTTTGGGGCGGCCATCATCATTCATTACGTAATCGGCTATACGAGCTTTATCCATATCCTGCCGGCGTACGTGGCCTTAGTGCTGTTCGCAAGCGGGTTGATAATGTCCCGGAAGTTCTTTTTTTACGGATCATAATTTAGCTCATAAAAAGACAGCCAAGTGGCTGTCTTTTTATATTCTTGACCATTGAAAGTGCCGAAGAAGTCAGCAGATTCGTAAATTTAAAAACGGCTACGTTTCAATCGCCGTCTTCCCGCAACTCTTCACGTTCTTCTTTCGCTTGATCTCGTGTTTCTTTTCTATGTTCATTGCCGCCACTGCGGAGTTCATTGCGCAAATTCGTGGCAGTGTCTCTTGCAAATTGCCTCAAATCAATGGCCGTTGCACTAATCAACTTGCGAACTGCCGCCCCGTCGATTTTCGCGGTATCTTCCAATTCATAGGTCAGTTCTTTGAATCGGGTTTCTTCGTCATATGTCGCATTGATGAATTCGGTCTCCTGGTCGTACAATTCGTTGATCCGTTCGGTTTCGGATTTGTACACTTTATTTAGATTCTCGGATTCCCATTGGTACCATTCGTTAATGATTCTCGTCGTTTCCTTCTCAAAAAATGCTTTTAGCTCCTGGTCATTGCGCACGGTGGAATAAGTGCCGTCGCCAGCATCAGCTACATCTTTCAATTGTTTCTGCCCATCATTTTCTACGTCGAAACCGATGATGTTGACAATCGCTTTTGCGCCGGACTGGTTCAATTGTTCCGCCTGTTTTACCGGGGTGCCATTGCACGTCTCCATGCCATCGCTCACCACATAGATCAAGTTTTCAGACGCTTGGTCACCAAAATGATTCTGTGCGGAGGCCAAAGCAGAGGCAAGGGGAGTCCAGCCGGCGGGTGAGAACGAATCGAGCGCAGCGGTGAACTGTTGTTCATCGAATTCGCCCAATTCGTACACTTCTTCAATCGCTTCGCAGGACTGTTCTTTATCCGCGGCTTTATCTGTCCCTTTATGGCCATATACGGTGAGAGAGACATTTGCCGAGTCAGGCAGTCCACTAACGAAGGAACTGACTGCCTCTTTTGCGGATTGAATTTTAGGGATACCACCGACATCGCCTGCCATGCTACCGCTGGAGTCAAAAAGAACTGCAATATTAACTTGTTGTTCAGGGGATCCTTGTCCATTCACTTCGCCCGGCTGTGCACTTGCCGATTCAAAAGACGTATCGACATTGGAGATAAATTCCTCGAATTCCCGGTAATCTTCGCCGGCCAGTGCCAGCATTTCCAAATAAACAGCTTCTGCTGATTGGTCTTCAGTCTGATCTGCCATTTGTTCCATCACGGCGTCTTTCTCATAGTGTTCACCGCTATACGGTGCATTTGCTAAATCCAGCTTCAATCGCTCTTCAATCGTTGAAAATTGAAGCGAAGCCGTATTATCGCCTGTATTGTTTTCTGCAGCCGCATCTTCCGTGGCAGAAGGGGAGTCGACGGCCGTTTCTTCTCCTTGCTGTGCATTGTCATCTGCTGCAGAGCAGCCTGCCAACCAGATAAGCGTTGCGGGAAGAATAAATAATTTGTTCATTTTTGATCATGTGGACAGAAGCACCTCCAGGTCAATGTGAAAATCCATCAATGCCGCTAATAGAGTGGGCGGCGTATTTGTATAATGTAAATGGTAATATATTCATATTATCTTTTATTAATATGTATTGTCAAATTAAGTATGGATAAATAAACATTCGTTTAGTCGTAAAACATTAAAAACCCTTTCCGTAATCGAGACGGGAAGGGGTGAGCTGTTTGCAAAACAATTAATAGGTTTTGATTTGTTCTTTTCGGACGGTGGATTCTGGATTATAAGCTTGATCCTGGCTTTTCTTCTTATCCAAGTATTTCATCAAGCCGGCTGCGTTATTACTGTACTGGTTGACTTGGAAACGGTTGGCAGGGTCGTCTTCGACTTTTTTCGAAATGCCCGACGTGATGCTGCGGACCACCGAATTCATATCGATGACTGAATTGATCGTTCCTTTCGCCCCGTCGACCAGGACGGCCACTTTCTCGGATTTTTGTTGGATGTCTTCTTTCAATTCATTTGTCGTGTGCTGCAAATGAGTCGTTTCAAGCATCAGCTTGTCCATGCGGCCTTTCAAGTTATCTGCCGAACCTTTCATTTCTTTCATCGGCTCCTTGATGCCGGATAGCAGCATCACGACACCGACGACGGCGACGATCAGGCCAAGGACAATGATTCCTAGTGCTATGTAAAGCCAAATTATCGGGTCCATATAAACTTCCTCCTTTTTCGTTTGTGTATTAAGCCATACCCGTTTTAGGCAATCTTTAACACAAAACTAAGGAGAGCGTTTAATCTCGGCGGATCCAATTTTTTGGGGGAAAACTTTAAAGTTGTATGTACCAACCGCTTATTCATAGAGAAGATTTTGCTTTATTTCAATTACCGAGGGTCAGCGGATAGGATGAACGCAATGTATCCGACGTCTTGGCTGAAATTCCAGTCCATGAAAACTTCATCGATGTTCCTCTGTAAAGAGTGGTTCAAGGGGGCAGCTTTGAGAAGCTTCCGTTCAAGAGGGCGTTTGGTCAATTTGAGGATTTCAGAGAAGCCCCCCTCTATTAAAGCTTTTTCAATCCCTACCAAAATGCCGCTGCGCTTCAACAGCAAGGTCCGATTGCTCATCCATAAAGTTTCAATGCTATCCGGGATGCGGCCGGCTTCTTCACTGACACGTTCCAGTTGTTTATGGAAGATGTCCCGTTCTCCATCTTCCGGCCATCCTAATGGATCCGCGATGTGTTCTTCACCCATTACCCCGATAAAAATCCCGCTTTTTAGCGGCAAGTTCCAATCGGCGTATAACTCGGTAAATTCCAATTGCGTGATAGCCAAGAGCTCATTTAAAATTTCAGGCTTTAAGGCATTGAACATGAAATCCCTGGTTTCCAATACACGTTTGCCTTCTTCTTGATCGAGTAGAATCTTTTCCATGGGACTGACAAATCCGCGGAAATGTATGGTGATATAAGGCCTTTTAATTGTGACGTAAACAGAAGCAGGCCCTTTTCCGAAATGCTTTCGGAGTAGGTTTGAAATATAGCCCGAAACCTCTGATTGAATAGATCTTGCTTCCTGCATAATAACTGGCTCCTTCCCGGCATGTGACGACCGGCTAGTTCTTTGCTTTTCAATCGCTCTTTTCAGCGTCCAGAAAATGGTTCTTTTAACTGTAGTTCTTCATTCCGTTTAAAATCTTTAGTCAAAACCAAACGGGGAAGGGGCATTATTGGGTAGATGGAAATGAAAATCCAACTGTTGCTGGTATTCGGCCGACTCAAGCCGGGGATATGAAATAAAAAAAGACGCCAAAAAGAATGATTCATTCTCTTTGGCGTTATTCCCAGCTCTATTGTCAGGTATATACTCTGCGCAATTCCAATATGGCAGCCCGTGCTGCATTTTTAATTTCCACTCAACTGTTCGATGAAGCCCGCTAGATGTTCGCGGGAGATGATTCAACTACTGTATAAAGAATTATAGCGAGAAAGGGAAAAAATTTCAAGATGCTATTCCGGAATGGGCACATGCCTCACATGAAGATTTTCGCCAAGCGATATTAAGTGAACAGGTTTTCCGCCAGTTTGGCCCCATCTTGAATGCGGGATGGACCAATTTACTTATAGATCGCTTGATAGGACTTCATGAATTTCTTGTCGATATACTGCTTAAGTTTCCATGGGAGTTTGCCGTGCATGCTCCACTGTCCGTAAGTCAAGAACGCTTCGCCGCCGCCCGTGGAGAGGATGGCTACATAGCGTTTTTGCGGAACGAAGGCCGATAATGGATTTCCGTCGAGAAAATTCAGTAGATTTCCCCACAACACGGGGCCTTGGCGGACTGCATAGACACCGTTTTTCGCAAGGCCCGGATAACGGTCGATCGAGACGCAATCTCCGGCACCGAAGACTTCGGGGAAACGAATCGATTGAAGCGTCTCACTGACGGCCAAAAATCCGGCACGGTCGACCGGCATGTCTGAGCGCTCGAATAAGGCAGGGCTTTTCGGGCCAGTCAGCCAGAGCACGTCTGACTGGGGATAGGATGTACCGTTGCTTGCGGTGACAGAAGTTTCGTCGATGTCTTCTATTTTTACGTTTGTGAAAAAAGACAGCGCTTTTTTCCGGGCAATCGCCTCGAGTTTTCTAGAAGCGGCCGCTCCATGAGCCGATAGCAACTCTCCAGAACTAAACAGTAACGCATCGCTAAAATGCCGCCGCATTCGCCAGGCGTGTGTAGAGAAGGCCAATTCCACGCCCGATGCGCCGCCCCCGACAATGACGGGGGCGGCGGATGTTCGGAACTTCATTAATTGATCTGGGAAATGGTAATTGGGCTTGATCGGCGAGATGTGTTTCTTCAACGCTTCCGGGCTATCCGTCTGTGATCCGATATCGAAGGACACTGCATCATAAGGATAGATCTCGCCATATTGGCCCGTCAGTGTGCGGGATTCCGGATCGATGGCGCAGATGGTGTCTTGATAGAAAGCCGCGCCGATTTTTTCAGCGAGTTGATGCAAGTCAATACGGATCTCATCCAATCCGTAAACCTCTTCAGTGAATCCTGAAAACATCCCTGAATAATATTGATGGAGCGCAGGCGAGATGAGCACCAATTGTATATCTTTTCGCGGCTTTTTTGCGAATTGTGCAAGGGCGTGCAAATGTGCATGGCCGCCCCCAACCAAGACGACAATCTTCAAGTTCAACACTCCAATCTAGGACAAAATCCGTTTGGCTTCGGCCATGCGCTGAAAAATAGTGAAAATCTGAACGGCGATAAACAATAGGGTGATCGCCGTCAAATAAGGAGAAAAGACGATCATCAGAGTAAACAGGATAAACCCTTCTGTCCGTTCCGCAAGCCCGGCTTGATAATAGAACGATTTCATCCCTTGTTTTTCGGATAATGCCCCGACGGTCAAGAAGACAGTCATGGCGACAATAATCGATGCGCTCAACAACAATAAAGCCCACATCGAGTCCGGAAAGCGGAAGGCAAGGCCGAGGATAACGCTGATTTCCACCAATCGGTCAAAACTGATATCGAGGAGCGTTCCCCAAGGAGAAGGTTTTGTTTTTCTCGCCATCGTCCCGTCGACTACATCCAAAAATCCGGATAGCCAAAGCGCGATGAGCGCCAAAACCGGCTGGTCCAAGTAGATGAAGACACCTGATGACAGACCGATGGCAAAAGCCGTCTTGGTCACGCCATCAGCGGTCCATCCTTTTTTCAATAGATAGTCGGCAGTCTTGTCGACTGCTGGTTGTACATGTTTTCTGGCATATGTATCGAGCATATAATTCACCTTTTCATGTAAAAGATATTCTAAGTATAAAGCATATCACCGTTCACACCCCCACAGAACTCTTTAGACTGAGAGGATTTTTATAAGCAGACTATTCGAGGGTAAATAAGGGTAAGTGTATAGAAGTCTTTGTTAAGATATATTTAATTCAGGATCAAGAAAGGATTTGACGGATATGACCAAGAAGTATGATATCGCAATTATCGGAGCGGGAGCAGCAGGCCTAACAGCCGCTTTTACAGCCGCAGGATTTTCGAAAAAGACCGTGCTGATCGACAAGAATCTGCCAGGCGGGGAATGTACATGGTCCGGCTGCATTCCGAGCAAATCGCTCATCAATATCGCGAAGGAAGTCCATCACGCCAAAAAATATTCACCTGAGCTGAAAGTCGATACATCGGAAGTGCTGAAAGATATCCAGGAAGTCATTCAAAAAGTATACGCAGGTGAATCACCGGAAGTGCTGAAAGAATCCGGCATCGACTTCGTGAACGCCTACGCCACTTTCACTGGGCCGAATACATTGGAAGTGGAAGGGGAAACGATTGAAGCGAAAAAAATCATTCTCTCGACTGGATCCACTCCATTGGTGCCGCCAATCGATGGCTTGAGTGAAGTAGATTACTTGACCAATGAATCGATCTTCAAACTGTCATCATTCCCGAAAACGATGACCATCCTAGGCGCAGGCCCGATCGGCGTCGAGATGAGCCAAGCGCTCAACCGTCTTGGCGTTGAGGTGACGCTGGTTGAAAAATCAGAGCGCATCTTGTCCAACGACGATGAAGAACTCACGCTGATGATCCAGCAGCGGCTCATCGATGAAGGCGTGACGATCCATGCCGGCGCAACAGCGGTAAAAGCTGCCCAACAAGGCGGTCAAATTGAACTGACTGTCGAAAAAGACGGCAAGGAAATCATAGTTTCAAATGAAGGGCTTCTCGTTGCGCTCGGCCGCCAAGCGAATGTCTCCGGCTATAACCTGGAAACTGCCGGTGTCAAGTACGATAAGAAACGTATCCAAGTGGACGAACATATGGAAACGACCGCCAAAGGCATCTATGCCATCGGCGATGTCGTCGGCCCTTATCAACTATCGCATATGGCGAACGCACAAGGCATTACAGCGACGCAGAACGCCATTTTGCCGATCAACCGCAAAATGAATTACGACCATGTGACCTGGTGTACATACACAGACCCGGAACTCGGCCACTCTGGCTTGTCCGAAGCACAGGCACGCGAACAATACGGCGATTCAATCCGCGTCTATGAACATGATTATGCGGATATCGACCGTGCCAATACGAAACAAGGCTCGATCGGCAAGGTGAAGATCGTGCTCGATAAAAAAGGCCATATTCTCGGGGCGAGCATTCTGGGCGACAGAGCTGGCGAAATCATTAGCCAAATCCAGACACTCAAAACACTCGGCATCAATATGGGTAAATTATCCAGTGTCATCCATCCGTATCCGACCTATAGCGAAGTACTGGTGAAGATCGGCAAGAAAGTCTATGTCGATAACCTGCTCAATCAACCGGTCGTCAAAACCTTCAATAAAGCAAAAGCGGGCGAGTTGCCTGTCAAAAATCGGTTTATACGGGGCAGCAGCGGCTGCAGGTCTTGGCATCGCCAATATGGCGATCCAAAATAACACCAAACCAGAACTTGGTGTTAAAATGGCCTTCAAGGAAATGCCTTCCACGCCCAATGCCGTTTCGTCGCAAACGACTGACCGGGACAAATTCGTTCCAGCATGGCCGTATAATGGCAGCAAAGAGCAAGCGAAAAGAACTTGATCGGCATGTTGAAAGGCTATGAAGGCATCCGGATTGTACAAGTGAATAATGATTATGTTTATGCAATTGCTACGACAAAATTGATGAAATTCAAGGATGACATCGAATTTTATTTTAATGACGCAGCGCAGCAAATCGAATTCCGCTCCTCATCACGCGTCGGTTATTCAGACCAAGGGCTTAACCGCAAGCGCTATGATGAGATGAGAAAACGTTATTCAAGCATTTCGACGCACACGCGCAATTCATGAATAAAAAGCGCATTGCAAAATGGCTGCTGGCGGCTGTGGCCATCGGCTTGGTCATCTGGCTCAGCCGTTCAGTCTTCGATGTGGAGGCGGAAGACCTCCGCAGCTGGATATTATCGTTCGGGCTATGGGCGCCAGTCATCTATATCATCGTTTATACTGTCAGGCCGCTGATTTTCTTCCCGGCATCGGTATTATCGATTGCCGGCGGCTTGGCTTTCGGTGCCTGGATGGGCACCCTTTATACCATCATGGGCGCGACTTTGGGCGCGATGTTGTCCTTTCTAGTCGCCAATTCGGTGGGCAAAAGCATCGTTACAAAAGAATGGACAGGAAATGCGGCAAAATTTCAGAGGCAAATGGAACAGAACGGCTTTTTATACGTGCTGCTGTTCCGGCTGATCCCGGTCATCAATTTCGACTTAATCAGTTATATGGCGGCGATCGCCAAGGTGCGTTTCGCTTCGTTTGCATTGGCGACTTTGATCGGTATCATCCCCGGAACCTTTGCCTATAATTTTCTCGGCAGCAGCTTTGTCAGCGGCAATCCAAAAGTGATTACGGCAGCGATCGCCGTATTCATTATCTTGACGGTCATCCCGATTTTGATCCGCAATCGTTGGAACAGTAAGAATGCGGAAAACCAGCGAGTGCAATTGGATCAAGAGTCATAATCGATGCTAGTCACAATGAATACCAGTAGAAGAGATAGATTAGCATAAAAGGAATTAGGAAGTGGAATTAATGAAGAAATATCCAATAGCGTCATTGGGCATCCTGGCACTCGCCTTGTCAGCTTGTTCATCCGGAGATGCAGGAAACGCAACCGATGCAGACAGCTTATTGACAGATGACTGGAGCGTTATTCAAGACGCGGCGCAAGGACAGGAAGTCAATATGTACATGTGGGGCGGGAACGACAACATCAATACTTATTTGGATGAGTGGGTCGCGCCGCGCATGAAAGAACAGCACGGCATCGAGTTGACCCGTGTGCCGATGAATGACGCGCAAGACATCATCAACCAATTGCTCGACGAAAAAACGGCCGGTAAAACCGACGGCAGCATGGACATCGTCTGGATCAACGGCGAAAATTTCAAAGCCGCGAAAGACAATGGCTTGTTGTGGGGAGATTTCACCGGGCAATTGCCAAACTTCAATGACTACATCGATGCAGATGCACCGGAAGTTTCCCAAGATTTCGGAGAACCGGTGGAAGGCTTGGAAGCACCATGGGGCAAGGCACAATTCGTGTTCGTGCATGAAGAAGATAAACACGAATCCCCGCCGACATCGATGGCTGAACTCGCCGATTGGGTACAGGAAAATCCGGGACAGTTCACGTACCCTGCACCGCCTGATTTCACAGGAAGCGCTTTTGTCCGCCAGGTATTGTATGAAACGACCGGAGGACACGAGCAATACCAGCAGCCCGCTGCAGATATTGAAGATTTGGAACAACGCCTTGAACCGATGTGGCAATACTTGAATAGCATTGAGCCATATTTATGGCGCGGGGGAGAAACTTAACCGGAGAACCTGGCAAAACAAGATCAGTTGTTTGCGAGCGGTGAAATTGGCATGACCATGAGCTACGATCCGGCACTCGCTGCGAGTGAAGTATTGAAGGGACGTTTCCCTGAGTCGACCCGCACCTATCTATTGGACGGGGGAACACTCGCGAATACGCATTTCCTGTCAATTCCTTTCAACGCTTCGGATAAAGCGGGAGCGCTTGTCGCAATCAATGAACTGATGTCGCCAGCTGCTCAAACCTCTAAATTATCGCCTGAGAACTGGGGCGATTTGACGGCGCTCGATTTGGAGAAATTATCGCCCGAACAGCAACAAGCGATGAATGAAGTGGATCTGGGGGAAGCGACACTTTCAATAGAAGAATTGGAACAAAACCGATTGCCTGAATTGTCTTCTGATTATATCGACATCATCGAAAAAGGGTGGACGGAATATGTGGCGAAAGAGTAAACCGTATCTTTTACTGCTGCCGGCCGCCGGTACGATCATCCTCCTGTTTTTCGGGGGGATTTTTGATGGCCTGCTGAAAAGCTTTGGCTATTTTCCGGCGATCGGGGAGACCGATTTGAGCGTGGCGGCATATGACAGGCTCTTGCATTCCAGCGCTTTCTGGGAATCGATGGCGCTCACGCTGCGGGTAGCGGCGCTGTCTTCGCTGTTGTCAGCAGTCATCGGGGCGCTCGTTGCCGTGGCTTTGTTTTTTCTCAATGATTCGATGAAAACCGCGTCGCCGAAGGCATGGCATCGCTTGTTCCAATTTCCATTGACCATACCGCATCTGGTCGCTGGCTATATCGTCGTGCTGCTGTTCATGCAAAGCGGATTTGTATCGAGACTTCTTGCGGCTTTTGGGTGGATCGACGAAATTACGGATTTTCCAGTGCTCGTCAATGACCCGTTCGGGTGGGGGATCATCCTCGCTTACGCTTGGAAAGAAGCGCCTTTTGTGGCACTTATGCTATATCCGGTGCTGTCGCGGATCCACGGCTCCTGGCGTGAAGTGTCGCGTGTTTTCGGTGCGGGCACTTGGCAATTCGTCAGGGAAGTAGTCGTGCCGATCATGATGCCGGCATGGGCGATTGCTACGTTCATCGTCTTTGTGTTTACTTTTTCCGCTTTTGAAGTGCCGTATCTGCTCGGCGTCACCTACCCAAGTGTACTGCCGGTTTATTCGTATCAGCTTTACACAAGCGGCATGCTTTCGGACCGTCCGGAAGCGCTTGCGGTCAATATGATCCTCGCGGCTATTACGATTTTGCTGGGCTTGGTAGCGTATTACTTCAGTAAGCGCTGGAATGTACTGAAGGGGTGGGGCTAATGAAAAAACATCCGAAACTTATGTCCTTGTTATTATTCATCGGATTATTCATTTTTGTCATCGTCCCGTTTGTTCCCTTGATTTTATCGAGCCTGTCATTCGGCTGGCGCTGGCCGGAGGTTTTTCCGCAAGTCTGGAGCCTTCGTGCATGGGAATATGTCGTGAATGACGGGCGTACTTGGCAAGCGGTCGGTATCAGCTTATGGATCGCACTGATTGTAACGGCTGTGAATATCCTGCTGGCGGTCCCGGCGGCCAACGCATTGGCGCGTTATCCGGTCCGCGGCAGGTGGTTGTTCGAGACGATTATTTTTGCACCGATCATCATTCCGCCTTTTATCTCGGTCATGGGAATCCACTTGACCTTTTTGCGGCTCGGATTGACTGAAACCGTTCTTGGGGTTGTATTGGCGCATATCGCGCCGACTTTGCCGTATATGTTCCGTGCGGTCATGATCAGCTATCAAACCCTGTCAGCTGATTGGGAAGACCAGGCGCGCATGTTGGGGGCAGGTGCGATGCCGCGATTCTTTCATGTCGTGCTGCCGCATCTCCTTCCGGGCATAATGGCAGGCGCGAGTTTAAGTGTCTTGATTTCCTTGAGCCAATACTTGATCACCTTCATCATCGGTGCCGGCCAAGTGGTCACCTTGCCGATCTTGCTGTTTCCGTTCATCAGTGGAGGAGACCCAGCGGTAGCATCAGCTTATTCATTGCTCTATGCAGCTATCGCCATTGCGGCATTGGTTGGAATGGATGCCGCATTAAAACGCTATTATCAAATGAATAAAGCCTCACAGGATCAGGCGAGAGGAGTGAAACCGTGAGCGATTTGCGCATTATCGATATGAAAAAGCGCTACCGAGCTGCACAGCCGAAAGACGAAGCGTCGTTCATGCTTCGCCCGGTCCAGCTGACCATCCGTGAAGGAGAGTTCTTTTCGCTTCTTGGGCCTTCCGGTTGCGGCAAGACGACTTTGCTGAAACTGGTCGCTGGCTTATTGGAAGCAGATGGCGGAGAGATTTGGGTGGGGGATGAAAACCTGACGAATGTGCCGCCTGAATCGAGAAAATTCGCCATGGTGTTTCAGCAATCCTTGCTGTTTCCACATAAAACCATTGAAGACAATGTCGCGTTTGGCTTGAAAATGCAGAAAGTCGGCAAACAGCAGCGCTTGAAAGCAGCGCGCGATATGCTCGAACACGTGGGGCTTGGAGGATTCGGCAGCCGCTTTCCCGACGAAGTGAGCGGCGGGCAACAGCAGCGCGTGGCACTCGCCAGAGCCTTAGTGGCGAATCCGCGCGTCTTGTTGATGGATGAGCCATTCAGCGCGCTCGATCCGGGATTGCGGGAAGAAATGCGCGATTTGCTGAGCCGCATCCAAAAAGAATTTCGTGTGACCGTGCTGTTCGTAACGCACGACCGTGATGAAGCTTTCGCGTTATCCGACCGGATCGCGGTCATGGGCGAAGGAGAATTGCGTCAGGTCGGCAGTGCGAGAGAATTATATGAACACCCTGAAAGCACTGCGGTCGCTTCTTTTCTTGGCTTGCGGAATATCTTGAGCGGCGCGATAGAAAATGGCCGTTTTGCCTCTTTCGATAGAATAATTGAAGCAGCTGTCAATGAAAGGCTGGCAGATGGCAACTATTTCATGGTCATCAGGCCACAAGCGATCAAAGCGGCGCAGGGGGATCAATCAGGCCATGTCCGAATCAGCGGCATCGTCGAGGAAATGAAATATGGCCGCGGCATGTACAGCCTGAAAGTAAAAACAGGCAGCCAGCTGTTGGAATGTGTGTTTACCACCTCCCAAGCTGAAAAAACAGCAGTCGGGGAAACGATCGATTTGCTGGTGGATATGAAGGAAGTTTGGTTCCTGAAAGAATAGCATCATTCAAGCACAAAGCCCCTTGCCGCGTTCGTGGCAAGGGGCTTTGTAAACTGTGCTATATACCGAGAGCTTGCGATCCGAATCGATCTCGCATCAGGATGGCTACGGGGAATTGGGTTATTTTTACTGATTATTTTTACAGTTATTAATAGAACAAGTGTTCTGTTTGTGGTAAAATAAAGGTACAGCTGCATGAGGGCGGTTTGGCCATTCCCTATAGAAAGGGGGTGGTAGCATGACCATGGCAGAAGCATTTTCGCTTGTGTTCACGAGTGTCGGGTTGACGATCAGCGCATTGACGCTTGTCCTATCCTTGATTCTGGTCATTCCGAAAAAAAAATAACCGTCCCATTGGCGTGGGCTGACGGTTATTTCATAAACCTATAGTGTCCAGCCGACCGCCCTCGAAAGGCTGCATGCAGCTGGCCGGATGCACACAGCATCCGGTTTTTTTCGTTACTTTCAGTATACTAAATTACAGCTATTTTGCAACTGTCTCATAACCAACCCCGCTCATAAGGCACAGGAGCTTCGATATCGGCTCCGAGCTCACGTGCGGCTGTATAGGCCCAATACGGGTTGCGCAGCAATTCGCGTGCCAGGAAGATGAAATCCGCACGGCCGTTTTGAAGAATTTCTTCTGCGTGGCGAGGTTCGGTGATCAAGCCGACTGCACCGGTTGTGATGGGTGTTTCTTTTTTGATCGTTTCCGCAAAATTCACTTGGTAGCCAGGGAATACGGGGATTTGTGCCGGCACCACAGCTCCTGAACTGACATCGATCAAATCGACGTTCTGCTGCTTCATCCACTGGGTCATCTCGACGTATTGTGCAGGCGTCATGCCGCCGTCTGTGTAATCTTCTGCCGAAATGCGCACAAATAATGGCCCGTCCCAAACTGAATTCACTTCGTCCAATACGCGGCGCAGCAGGCGATAGCGGTTTTCGCTGCTGCCGCCATACTCGTCGGTGCGTTGATTGGTCAGTGGAGATAAGAACTGGTTGATCAAATAGCCGTGGGCTGCGTGGATTTCGATGACGTCGAAGCCGGCTTTTTTGGCGCGTACAGCGCCGTCTCGGAACGCTTGGACGGTTTCATCGATTTCTTCTATCGTCATCGCTTTTGGCGTTTTGTATTTATCGTTGAAGGCAATCGCACTCGGCGCCTGGATATCGCCGTCGACGGTCGCTTTTCTGCCAGCATGGGCAAGTTGAATGCCTGTTTTTGCGCCGTTCGCTTTCATCAAGCGGACGATTTCCGCCTGTCCGTCGATATGGGCATCATCCCATATGCCGAGGTCGCGCGATGAAATGCGCCCGATCGGCTGGACGGCGGTGGCTTCAGTGATGATCAAACCGACGCCGCCGACTGCGCGCGTCGGATAATGGACACGGTGCCAATCGGTGACATGCCCGTCTTCTTTGTCGCTTTGATACATGCACATCGGGGCCATGACGATGCGGTTTTTGAAATGGACGCCCTTAAGCTCAAATTCTTCGAAAAGTTTTGCCACGTGAAATTCCTCCTTCAGTATCTATACAAGAGAATAGTATACCGGAAAGTTCACGCGGCTTCGATTCGCAAGCCTTGCTTGGCATGCTTCTTTAACGCTTAAAACCTTCGGTAAATGGAAACAACCCGCAAAAGTCGTCGCTTCTGCGGGTTGTGGGAGGTTTATTATTCGAATTCTTTCCCGAGCTCCCGGGAGCGGTTGGCGGCGGAGGTGACACAATCGCCGACGATGCGCTTGAAGTCGTTATCATAGAGGGCTTGAAGTCCAGCGGCGGTCGTGCCGTTCGGGCTCGTGACGCGCTTGCGCAATTCGCCGAAATCTTCCTGCTGGAGCATTTCCGCTGCGCCGTCGAAGGTTTGGCGCACAAGTTTCTTTGCATCTGCAGAAGACAATCCGTTATCGATCCCTGCCTGCACCATGGATTCTGCGAAATAATAGAGATACGCGGGGCCGCTTCCTGCAATGCCTGTCACCGCGTGCAATTGGTCTTCTTCCACGACCGTCACGCCGCCGATCGACGACAATAGCTTTCTCAGCAAGTGTTGCTGTTCTTTGGTGACAAATTTGCTCCAGGCAACGCCTGTGGCCGACTTGCCGATTTGCGCCGATGTATTCGGCATCGCACGGGCAACGGCGAAATCGCCGACATGCTTTTGGATCGTCTCGATCGAAACGCCTGCCGCGACAGAAACGATGACGGTATCGCCGGTCAATTTTTCACGGATGCCTTTCAATGCCACTTCGACATCTTTCGGTTTCATCGCAAGCAGGATGAAATCAGCATCTCTCAGTTCGGTCTTGTCGTCGCAGACGATATTGACGCCGTATTCATCATGCAAAAATTCCAAACGGTCCTGATCTGACCGGTTCATGACGGAGATTTCATCGGGTTTCATAATTCGCTTATTGATCCAGCCGTGGATCATGGATTCGGCCATCGATCCGGCCCCTACACATACAATTTTCATACATTCCACTTCCTTTTCTCAAAATAAAAAGCGCAATCATCCCTGTTATTCCAAGGACGAAAACGCTTGTTTCCGCGGTACCACCTAAGTTTGCACATTTGCACAACTCGATATCCTTATCGCGGACAGACGGCCGTGTTTGCACGGCAGCTCAGAAGCAGGTTCAGGAAGGGAGCGGGGGTGCGGCGTTTCAGCGTTGGCTGCACTCTCTTGTACCCATCATCTTCCGTACTAATCTTCATCTACGCTTACATATGTTATTAAATTATAAGTAAAGAAATTTTATTTGTCAAATTGGCCAGCCGGCGTGACGGCGCCTGCCATTCAAGGTATGATAAGTGAATAGACATTCATTTTAAGGGAGTGGGAATGATGGAACCGATCAAAATCACCATCCCGACGCCATTTGCCGTCGGAGATGTCAATTCTTATCTATTGAAAGGCGACGCGTTGACGTTGATCGATGCAGGACCGAAAACACCAGAAGCCTGGGAAGCGCTCAAGGCCGGGCTGAAAGCGGCGAATGTCGTCCCTGAAGACATCGAGCAAGTGGTCTTGACGCACCACCACCCGGATCACGCAGGATGGGTCGACGGCTTCGACGCCGCCAAATTGTACGGACATCCATATAACGATCTATGGCTGCGCCGGGACGAAGCTTTTTTCGATTATCATGACGCGTTCTATCAGGAGCGCTTGAAAGAAGAGGGCGTGCCGGGTGATTTGATGTTCTGGATGAAGAAGATGAAGCGGCCGCTCAATTTGATGGGGAACCGCCCGCTCGATATGGCCATCAATGAAGGCGATACGATTCCGGGCCACGCGGACTGGCATGTCATGGAGACTTTGGGGCATGCCCAGAGCCATCTGTCGTTTTGGAATCCGGAAGAACGCACGATGATCGGCGGCGACCATGTCATCACGAAAGTGTCCTCGAACCCGCTTATTGAACCGCCGTATAACCCGGAAGAAGGGCGACCGAAATCCTTGCTGCAATACAATGCATCCCTCAGCCGCCTATTGAAGATGCCGATTGACGTCATCTACAGCGGACATGGGGAGGATGTGCGCAATGTCCACGAACTCGTTTCCACACGCCTTGAAAAACAGCACTTGCGGGCAATGAAAGTGCTCGCCATGCTCGACCGGTCGAACGAGCAGTCAGTTTATGAATTGACGCAGCAGCTGTTTCCGCATGCTTACGAAAAAGAACTAGGCCTGACGCTGTCCGAGACGATCGGCCAGGTCGATTACCTGCTCGAAGACGGCTTGATCGAAGAGCGATTGAACGACCGGGGCATTTTCGTCTACCGCCAGGCTTAATGTACAGAGTTGCATGCGCAGGCTTCAGCAGGTAAACTGAAAATTAAGAGTTGCAACAAGAATCTAAGCGTAAAGGATTGGGATAAAGTGAAAAAAGCTAGTTTATTTCTCGCAGGATTCCTGCTATTGGCGGGTTGCTCCGATGATGCCGCACCGACAGAACCGGCGGAACCGGCAGGCAATGAAGAAGAACCGGAAATTGCAGTTGAACAAGAGGGCATGACGGAAGAAGGATTTATTACGCAAATCGGGGATGGACGCATTCTCATTGGCAATATTTACTTCTCTGTACCGGAAGATGTCGAAGTCCAGTTTGCAGAAGGCGGCGAAACGTCAGAAGCTGTCATCAGTGATTTGCGTACCGGCATGAAAGTCACGACGGATTATACTGGCCCGCTTGAAGAATCGTTCCCGATGCAAGGCGAAGCGGAAAAGATCACGATTTTGCAGGACGAAGAATCCCAGCGCCAATCAGAAGCTTTGCAGGCATTCATTAATGAAGAGCAATTGTCCAAATTGATTTTGATGGGCCAGCCGCTTGTGCGCGGCGATGAAATCGGGTTTTTATTCAATGACATGGAAACCGGCGATTTAATGGAAGTACGCATCGATATGAATACACTGGAATATACAATGGGCAATGAAGAAGAGGAAGAACAAGCAGAAGACACCGAGGAATAAGCCGAACGGCAGACCCCGGCAGCAGGAAACCCGGATGGCAGCGAGCCGTCCGGGTTTTTGCGTGTACAGAAGTTGTTCTTTCTATAGAAGAAACACGGTTTTTTTGCATATTTCCTAAAAACATGAAAATTTATGCGCGTCTTCCTTGCGTTATAAAAATGCCATGTTATTATGTGTATATTAATCGCATATAACGCATAAAAATACAGGAGGTCATATTATATGAACAAAAATCGTACTCGCATACTCAGGTGGACTAGATACATCGGTGGCCATTCCATGGCTCAAATCACAAGGCTATGACGTCGTCGCTGTTTGTCTCGACATCGGAGAAGGAAAAGACTTGGACTTCATCAAACAAAAAGCGCTGCAGGTCGGAGCGGTCGAAAGCTATATGATCGATGCAAGAGACGAATTTGCCGAAGACTATGCACTCATTTCGCTTCAAGCCCATACATTATATGAAGGCAAATACCCGCTCGTTTCTGCATTGTCGCGTCCGTTGATTTCCAAAAAACTCGTGGAAATTGCAGTGGAAAGCGGCGCAACGGCTGTTGCCCATGGCTGCACAGGAAAAGGCAACGACCAAGTTCGTTTTGAAGTTTCCATCAAATCGTTGAACCCTGACCTTGAAGTCGTCGCACCTGTTCGCCAGTGGGGCTGGTCGCGTGACGAGGAAATCGCTTATGCCAAACAGCATGACGTACCGGTTCCGGTCAACTTGGATTCGCCATTCTCCATCGACATGAACCTATGGGGCCGTGCCAACGAATGCGGCATCCTCGAAGATCCTTGGGCAACACCGCCAGCAGACGCATATGATATCACCAACGCACTAGAAGACACGCCGGATACGCCGGATATCGTGGAAATCGAATTCGTCAAAGGCGTACCGACCAAATTGAACGGCATCGACTATAAATTGACGGATCTGATCTTTGAATTGAACCATGTCGCAGGCAAACATGGCGTCGGCAGAATCGACCATGTGGAAAACAGACTGGTCGGCATCAAATCCCGTGAAATCTATGAAGCACCAGCAGCGATGACCTTGATCGCCGCGCATAAAGAACTTGAAGATATCACCTTGGTAAAAGAAATGGCTCATTTCAAGCCGGTCATCGAGAAGAAAATGACGGAATTGATCTATGAAGGGCTTTGGTTCTCTCCACTGCGTGTAGCACTTGGAGCATTCCTGAAAGAAACACAGGAATTCGTCAACGGCACCGTGCGTGTAAAACTATTCAAAGGCCATGCCATCACGGAAGGGCGTAAGTCACCGAACTCCTTGTACAGCGAAGAACTGGCGACGTATTCAACAGATGATACCTTTAACCACGAGTCTGCGGTCGGATTCATCGAGCTATGGGGCTTGCCGACAGTCGTCAACTCTAAAATCAACAAGAAAGAAGTTGCGGTCACGGCACAAGTCAAAGAGGAGGTGCAGCTATGACCAAACTGTGGGGCGGTCGTTTCCAAAAGACAGCTGAACAGTGGGTCGACGAGTTCGGGGCTTCCATTTCCTTTGACCAGAAATTAGTGCTCGAGGATCTCCAGGGCAGCATGGCGCATGTCACCATGCTGTCTTCCTGTAAGATCCTGCCGCAGCAAGACGCTGACTTAATCTTGTCAGGGCTTCAGACGCTGCAGAAAAAAGCGGAGAACGGAGAACTTGAGTACAGCGTATCGAACGAAGACATCCACTTGAATTTAGAAAAACTCCTGATCGATGAGATCGGCCCTGTCGGCGGCAAACTCCATACCGGCAGAAGCCGCAACGACCAGGTAGCGACGGATATGCATCTGTATCTGAAAAACCGCGTGACGGAAATCATCGAACTGATCGAAGGATTCCAGTCGGCGATCGTCGAGCAGGCTGAAACGCATGTTGAGACGGTCGTGCCAGGGTATACGCATCTTCAGCGCGCGCAGCCGATTTCATTCGGCCATCATCTGATGACCTATTTCTGGATGCTGCAACGTGATAAAGAACGTATGCAGGAATCCTTAAAGCGCATCGATGTGTCGCCTTTAGGAGCAGGAGCGATGTCCGGGACGAGTTTCCCGATCGACCGCGAACTGTCCGCTGAACTGCTCGGCTTCTCAGGCGTCTATCAAAACAGCCTGGATGCCGTCAGCGACCGCGACTTTATCCTGGAGTTTCTCAGCAACTCATCGATGCTCATGATGCACTTATCACGCTTTGCAGAGGAGATCATCCTTTGGTCGAGCGAAGAGTTCCGTTTCATCGAACTCGATGATACATTCTCGACCGGCTCGAGCATCATGCCGCAAAAGAAAAATCCGGATATGGCGGAGCTTGTCCGCGGCAAGACAGGGCGTGTCTATGGCAATCTATTCGGCTTGCTGACGACTTTGAAAGGCCTGCCGCTTGCATACAATAAAGATATGCAGGAAGACAAAGAAGGGATGTTTGACACGGTCCACACCTTGATGGGATCTTTGCCGATCTTTGAAGGGATGATCCGGACGATGAATGTCAACACCGCCTCCATGGAAAAAGCGGTGAACTCCGACTTCTCGAATGCCACAGAGCTTGCGGATTATTTGGCGGCGAAAGGCATGCCGTTCCGCGAAGCGCACGATGTCACCGGCAAGCTGGTCTTCACGTGCATCCAGCGCGGCTATTATTTGAAAGACCTGCCGCTTGAGGATCTCCAGGCAGCCAGCCCGCTCATTGAAGACGATATTTACGAAACCTTGCTTCCGCAGACGGCCGTCAAACGCCGCAACTCACTAGGCGGCACAGGATTTGATCAAGTACATCATCAATTGGGACTAGCCAAGAAACTCATCGGGTGATCATTAGTCCATTTATATGCGCGCTTGTTCTGTTCGGTACAACAGGCAAGTTACTTGCGCCCGGCTCTCTTCCCCCTAAAGAGAGCCGGTTTTTTTATGGCGTTATGGCGCTTTGCGTGTATCCTTAACATATAGGGCGAAAGCGTGAAGATTACGGAAATGTCCATAAAGATTTCACAGGCAATTTGGCGGTTTTTGCGCACTATCTCTGATAAGATAGAGTTCGTGAGAGAGAGGAGCGTGTTCGAATGGCAACCGATATTAATTTACTTTTGGCTTTCGGTGCCGGATTCTTGAGTTTCATCTCGCCATGTACATTGCCTTTGTATCCTGCCTTTTTATCTTATATTACGGGCATGACCATGGATGAGATTAAAAATGACCGAAAAGTAATGCAGCGCCGTGGAATGTTCCATACTTTATTTTTCCTATTGGGCTTTTCCACCATTTTCATCGCGTTGGGCTTCAGCACATCATTCTTTTATGAATGGTTCGTGCGCTACGATGAATTGATTCGCCAAGTGGGCGCATTGTTCATCATCATTTTCGGGCTGATGATCGTCGGTGTCTTTACGCCGAAATTCTTGATGCAAGACCGCAAGTTCTCATTCAAGAACCGGCCTTCCGGATTTTTAGGCACTTTCGTTATCGGCCTTGCGTTTGCGGCTGGCTGGACGCCATGCACCGGGCCGATCACAGCGGCGATTTATGCGCTCGCTGCGGCCAACCCCGGATCAGGCATCTGGTATATGCTCGCATACGTCCTCGGCTTTGCGATTCCATTTTTCGTTTTGTCGTTTTTCGTTACCCGTCTCGGCTGGCTGCGCAAGCATCACAGCACGATCATGAAAGTCGGCGGATTCGTCATGATTGCGGTAGGAATCTTGCTGTTCTTTGACGGCATGACGTACATCATCCGTATTTTGAGCCCGATTTTCGGGGATTTCCAAGGATTCTAAAAAGTAGGTGACGAGATGGAAACCATTTCTTCAATGGATCAATTCCAACAGAAAATAGAAAGCAGCGAATCGTTTCTGCTATTCGTCAAAACCGACCATTGTTCAGTATGCGAAGGGCTGAAGCCGCAAGTCGAGGGATTGGAGCCGAATGCATCTATTCCATTCTACTTGGTGAATGCAGCGCGTGTTCCGGAAATCGCCGGGCAGTTGATGCTGTTTACGGCGCCTGTGGTCATCCTTTTCAAGCAAGGGAAAGAACAGCTGCGCTTTGCCCGTTTCGTGCGCATGGATGAGTTGGAGAGCCGCCTCGGCGAATTGGAGGCAGAATTGAATGGATGAATTATTCAATCGCATCCCGCCAGCCATTTTCTTGGCCGTGACGACCATCGGCGCGCTCGTCATGGGTACGCTCGCGATCATTGTCCGATCAAAATCGGCAAAAAGCCGGCATCGGTCAAAAGATCATTTTGCCGCCTTTGTTCATGTCGACCGGAGCTTTGATGTTCATTTTCCCGTTTTTCCGGGTAGCGCCGCTGCAAATTGCCGAAGCGCTGCTCGTCGGGGCTTTGTTTTCGATTATCTTGATCCGCACATCGAAATTTGAAGTGCGTGACGGGGAAATCTATTTAAAGCGCTCAAAAGCTTTCGTATTCATTTTGCTTGGGTTATTGCTCGTGCGCTTGCTGGCAAAGTCATCCTTAGCTCGTCGATTGACGTCGGGGAGCTTGGCGGCATGTTCTGGCTGCTCGCTTTTGGCATGCTTGTGCCGTGGCGTCTCGCGATGCTGCGCAAATACCAATTGATTGCAGGACAAAAACGCTGTTCCCGAATAGGGAGCAGCGTTTTAGCTTGTCGAGGAAGGTAAGAACTCGTATTTTCCGAAGCTTATCGCACGACTCCGTGGGCTCGCGCCCAAACCTCCTCAGCCGCCTTGAAACCCTTGTGCTCAACTCTCACTACGTTCGAGCATCGCAGAAAATTTGCTCCCACATCTGCGTGGCAGATGCGTCGCAAATGAATGCGCTCAGCTAAGCTTCGCTCATTCATTTCTTGCGGGGTCCCGGTCGTCTTGTCGCTTACGCTGCTCCACTGGAAAGACAAGGTCGACCTACGGGAGACCTTATCTTTGAGGAAGTAATGCGCAGCATTATTGAGCAGAAGGGTTTACGAGCGAACGCTTCTCCAAATACTTGAGAGAATATTGAGCTTTAAATAAAGAATAAGTGATCTCCTTTTATTCACAGCAAATCACGGAATTCATAAATACTTTGAAAAAGCTGTCCCCGAATAAGGGGACAGCTTTTTATAGTTATTATTCGAAATATTGCTCATATGGCGTGACATCGATTTCGAGTTCGGCCATTTTTGCGCAAGAATTTGTGGTCACGCTTCGGCGTCGCTTGGATATAGCCGCGGATGATGTGCTGCAATTCCATTTTCTTGGCTTTTCCTCCAGCAGGATCTCGCCGATGCGCCCCGCGATTTTCTGTTTCGCCACCGGGCGGAAAAGGTCCGGCACCGGCTGTACCAATTCGTTCAAGAGCTCTTTTCTTCGGCTCCCCATAGGTGGATCGTTTTTCTACGTAGTATTCTTCCCAGTTCAGATCCGATAAGCCGTCTTCTTTTGGCATCGATTTCAGGAATTTCGGAACATAAAATAGCCGCCGATCGCGAACAGCCCGACCAACACAACGACCCAGAATAATATGAACCATAAAACCAGCCTTCTAATTCCACTTCATCTCACCTCAATCATTCTCTATACCATTATAGAAGCCCACGAAAAATTCACCTGAAATGTATCCTTTTTCGCGTTTATGTCTATATAGCGAATGAAAGGGGTGAGCAATATGGCATTCAGCGATTTTAAGAACGCGAGCATGCGCTTGACGTTCGATAACGGGCTTGACGAGCAAGGGCGCTTGAAGCGCAAAGTGAAAGCGTATCAGAACGTGGCGGAAGCGGCTACTGCCGATGGGATTTTCCAGGCAGCGCAAGTGTTGGAGACATTCGGCACGAAACCGCTTATGGAATTGGAGAAAATCTCCGGTTCAAGCATCTACCAATAATGAGGGGAGTGGAAACATGGCGAAAACACTGGAATTGATTTTGAAACGGCCGCGAACAAAGCGGTCACCTTAACGGTTGATGAGCCGCGCGAAGATTTGACGGCGCAGGAAATCATCACCGGCATGCAGACGATCGTCGACCAGAACATTTTGAAGTCGGCGGATCGCCGTTTGCGCTCGCTAAAGGCGCACGCGTCGTCGAACGCACTGTCGTCGAATACGAAGTTTAATGAACAGGGCCTTCCGCAAATGCGGGAAGGCTTTTTAGAAAGAAAGGAGGCGCTGGGATGCAGGAGTGGATGCAATGGATACAGGAACTCGGATTTCCGATATTCGTTTCGTTTTACCTGATGCACCGCGTGGAAGGTAAGCTTGTCGCGATCCATGACGCGCTCATTATGATGAAGACGCCGTAATTCACAAAGTTGTGATTTCTGAAGCGGGAACCCGGATTGTTTTCAAGCCTTTGTTCGGCTATGATATAGGCAGTTACGAGAGTGGGGGCAATCATATGAAGTGGAAATGGGCGGTGCTGCTGTCGGCGCTGATGCTGTTTCTCGCAGCATGCGGCGCGGATGCGGTCGAAGATTTCAATTACACCGACCACCGCGGCGAACAAGTAAGCAAACAGCAATTGGAAGGGACGCCTTGGCTGGCGACATTTGTCTTCACGAATTGTGAGACGGTGTGCCCGCCGATGACGTTCAATATGGCCGATTTGCAGAAGGAAATGGAAGCAAAGGGCTTGAGTGATTACAAGATTATCGCTTTCAGCGTAGACCCGAAAGAGGACACGCCGGAAAAAATGCAGGAATACTTGTCGCATTACCCGATTCCGGATGAAAGCAAATGGCATTTGCTGACCGGTTATTCACAGGATGAGATTGCGGAGTTTGCCACGGAGAATTTCAAATCCCTGGTCAAGAACGACCCGAACAGCGACCAGGTCATCCATGGCACTTCTTTTTACCTGGTCGATCAGCAAGGGGAAGTCGTCGGCAATTATGACGGCTTTGAGAATGTGCCGACAGCGGAAATCATCGAAGACATGCAGGAATTGGCGCAGTGAAGCCAGAATGAACAAAATGAAAAGCTGCCGAATCGCTTCGGCAGCTCAGGGGAGAACCGGTCATTGGCCGGTTTTTTCTTTTGACAGAAGGTCGCGGATTTCGATCAATAGTTCTTCTTTCTTGTCGAGCACTTCCGGTTCTTCCTCAGCCGGCACATCTTTTTTGCGCTTCATGCGCGTGAACAAGCGGATCACCAGGAAAATGGAGAACGCAATGATGAAAAAGTCGATGACTGATTGCGTGAATGCGCCATAGCGGAGTTCTGCCCCATTAAAAGTATAAGTCCAATCCTCGACACTGAATCCGCCAAGCAGAATCCCCACGGCCGGCATGATGATGTCTTCGACAAGCGAAGTGACAATCTTCCCGAACGCCGCACCGATGACTACCGCAATCGCCAAGTCCAGCACATTGCCTTTCAAGGCGAATTTCTTGAAATCTTCCCACATAGGCTGTTCCTCCTTTCTGCAGTTGTCATTATACATATTCTCTTCAACTAAAATTTCTCCTGCACCGGCCTCTAAAAACTTTCAGCAAATGGGCAAAGACCTGCGGGCTATGGTAAACTGAGGCAAATGAAACTATAGGTGTGAACATATGAAACAGAAAAAACGAAAAAAACCTTCGCTTCTTTTGAGGTTCCTCTTTTTATTGATGCTATTTCCTGCGGCGATCGTAGCTTTCACGCTTGTCGCGGTGGTGGCGTATTCCTATTACGGCGATACAGTGAAGGAAACGGTGCAAAAAGGGCAGGACCGCGTATTTGAAGTGCCGTTTCCGGAAGATAATATTACGCTCTACCAGGAAGCGGCAGACCGTTACGAAATTCCTTGGACATTATTGGCCGCACACCACCGAATTGAAACGAAATTCTCGACGATGGATCCGTTGTTGTCGCCGGTCGGGGCAGAAGGGCATATGCAGTTCATGCCCTGCACGTTCGTGGGCTGGAGCCACCCGACCTGTTCTGGACAGGGGCAAGGTGAAATACCGGAAGCGGACAAGACCGACCCGGAAGTCATCGCGAAATACGGGGGATACGGGGTGGATGCCGACGGCGACGGCGTAGCCGACCCGTATGACCTGGAAGATGCCCTCCACAGCGCCGCCAATTATCTGGCGCAAAACGGTGCGGCAGAAGGGGATTTGGAGCGGGCGATTTACCGCTACAACCATAGCGATGAATACGTGGAAGACATCCTTCATTATTACGGGCGTTTTGAAGAACAATATAATAATTCATAAAAAAAAGAGCGGACCGGAGTCCACTCTTTTTTTCAAATTGTTGAAGAATTCTATGAAACGCTATAAATTAGAACGATGATTGCTTCTCTACATTTATAAATATTTGGAGAAGCGTTCGCTCGACTCCTGTGGGACTAGCGGGTTTGAGAGACCCCGCAGTGAGCGTAGCGAATGAGGAGGCTCGATTCCCGCCCCACGGAAAGCGAGCGATAAGCTTCGGAGGATTCGCCTTCTTAACTTTTTCGATAAAAAAAAGAGTGGACCGAAGTCCACTCTTTTTTTATTATGCGCGTTTGCGTCCTTTGTTCATTGATCCAAGGATCAAGCTAAGAACGAAGACGAAGATCAATGCGCCGATCAATGCCGGGATGATTGCTACGTCCCAGATGACTGGTCCCATGTCTCCTAAGAGCATGCCGCCTAGCCATGCACCGATGATACCTGCAATGATGTTACCGATGATGCCGCCAGGAATGTCTTTCCCGAGGATTAGGCCGGCCAACCAACCGATGATACCGCCCATGATTAGATATAAAATGATTCCCATGTTTTTTCCAGCTCCTTCTAAGTGTTTTATTGTTATAAGTGCTACACTCTAGGTATAACCACATTCAGGACTTTTAAAACATGGAACAGTAAAAATTATCGTATTTGGGCGCCTAAAATAGTTTCAAAGTGCCGCATGGCATAGCGGTGGCCGGCATCATCGAAGCTTGCAACAGCTGATTCGTGAATGACGATTTGGAATCCTTCATTATAGGCGTCAATCGCCGTATGCAATACGCAGATGTCCGTGCAGACACCGATGATATGGACTTCTTCGATACTGCGTTCCCGCAGCATCAGTTCAAGGCGTGTACCAGCGAACGCACTATAGCGGGTTTTATCCATCCAGACGATGTCCTCTTGATGGCGGTCGTAAACTTCCTGTAGACGGCCGTATAATTTGCGGCCATCCGTTCCTTTGATGTTGTGGGGCGGGAAGAGCTTGGTTTCGGGGTGATAGGGATCTTTTTCCTCGTGCAAATCAACAGGCATGACCACAAAATCGTCGTTTTCGAGAAATTGCTCCGTGATGAAGCAAAGTGCCTCCTCGATTTCCTGTCCGGGTGCGCCGCATGTCAACGCACCGTCTTGTGCGACAAAGTCCACCGTATAATCTACTACCAGCAATGCTTTTTCATTTGAATCGCCTCCTGTTTTTCTAGTATACCCTTTCCACACGCACTGTTAACGGATGCGAAAAGTGCAGGGCAGTCGCAGTTAAATATCTTGCCAATATTCTGAAAACTAACTATAATAAATAAAAGAAGAGGGTGTGCTCCATGGAATATGAAAACTTGGAAAACTCAATAAACAGGGACTATGGTTTACGGGTCATCCACACTCATCATTTTCAGCTTCGCGCTCGATTTCGGTTTTCTTGCCTAACAGACGGACGAACGGAAGGGCATCACCCGACAATTAAAACGGATCCATAAAAATCCACCCGTTCCTAATGGAACGGGTGGATTTTTATGCGGGTGGATGGGCTTGGCGTTTCATGCGCACGAGCGAATCCTTCAGCATGCGGGAAGCGGATTCGAGGGAGACGCCGAGGATTTCCTGGATCTCCTCCAGATTCTTGTGTTCGACCGCATACAAATGGTGGACATAGGCGAAGCGGATATCACCCGAACGCATCGGGGCGCCGACAAATTCGGAGAGTGCTTCCGTATAGTCGGATAGGGAGCCCATCTGAAAATTGGTAAATTGGTCTTTCACTTTCGACGATAGCAGGAAGGATGTGCCGCGCGTTTTCGCCCGTTCGATCCCTTGCTCCATCACTGCTTCTTCGTGTTCATCGAAATGCAGCGTGCAATGATAACCGTCTTTCTTTTCGACGTCCAGGTGGAGGCCGTCTGCGTCATTCAGGAAATTATCGATATCGATTGTCACCATATCGCGAAGGCGCAAGCCTCTCAAGTAGAAGACGTAAAGCAGCTTGGCATTGAGTGGCAGTTTAGCGGACTTCAACACGTCCGGTTTCTTTTCCAAAAGATGCCCGTAATCGACTTCGATGTCGTGGGGTTTTAAATCAAGCTTATGGTTCAATTTGAATTTCGGCATGAAATCATTCGGGATTTTGCCGATCTGCCACATATAATCGAACCAGCGACGGATGTAGATCAATTTGCGATTCAAGGTGCTGTCTTTGATGCCGGCTTCTTTTTGCTCCAATAGGAATTGCTGAATGTCGGAAGGTCGGATTTCGTGGGGCTCCACCGATTTTTTATAGGTCTTTCGCAAAAAGGCAAAAAGCGCGCGGATCAATTGGACTTCATGGATAACCGTGTTCGGGCTGATGCCGTTATCCAATCTGTATTTTTCATAACCGTATGGCATGGACATTCACCTCTCTAACTAGGTTTTATTCATTGTACCAGTTTTCGGATGAAATAGAACGTACTTTCCCTTGTCCAGCAAGGGAATGACTGAAAAAGCTCTTTATTCATTCATAAGTAACAAACTACTTAAGGGTATTACAAAAAAATCAAAAGCAGCCCACAAGGAGTTCGAAATGGAAGTGAAAAAACGAATGATAATCGACAAAGCGGGTATAAAGAAAGATAATGGGAATTAGAAATGAGGTGCAGTAATTGCAAAACGAAGAAAACGCAAGAATACGCCATACCATCTTGAAGAAAGTCGAATCATTCGATGACAATGCGCTGAATGAAAAACCATCGGAAGGCGAATGGTCTGCCATGCAGATTTTGGATCATCTCCTTAAAATGGAGGAGGCGATTACAGCAGGCGTTGCAAAGACAGCGAAGAAAAACGAACGCAAGAAAGCCATGAAGAAACCGATCCAATTATCGGTCAGCCGCAAAGTGAAAGTTGACGCGCCAAATCATACGGTGCCTGAAGAGAAATTTTTTACCTTAAAGGAAATGAAAGAGAAGTTGAATGAATCAAGAAATCGCCTGTATGAAGTCTACACGCATACAGACGAAGAGACGCTCCAGAACAACTCCATGCCGCATCCTGTTTTTGGCGACGTGCCGCTTGTTCAATGGTTTCCATTTATCGGCTATCATGAGAAACGTCATCTAATTCAACTGGAAGAGACCTTAAGAAAAATCGATGAGAAAAAGAAATAGTCATTAGAAAAACTTATCGGAATGTATAATTTTAATGTAATTTACTTATGCATGTTGTTTCGGTATGATGGAAGAGGAGAAAAGACGCGGTAACACGCCTTTTCAGAAGATTTAAAGGAGGAACACGATTATGGCAAAGAGCAGTTTGCACAACAGCCGCACGTCGTTCGAGCTCAACGGCAAGACGTATAATTATTATCGTCTCGCTGCACTCGAAGAAGCGGGGATCGCGAAAGTATCTCGCCTTCCGTACTCTGTAAAAGTACTATTGGAATCCGTATTGCGTCAGCACGACGGATATGTCATCAAAGACGAACATGTAGAAGAACTAGCAAAATGGGGCAAAGACGCGAACAAAGAAGCGGAAGTTCCATTCAAACCTTCCCGTGTCATCCTTCAAGACTTCACCGGCGTACCGGTAGTTGTCGACTTGGCGGCGCTTCGTTCAGCAATGGCTGAAATGGGCGGCGACCCGGACAAGATCAACCCGGAAATTCCAGTTGATTTGGTCATTGACCACTCGGTGCAAGTTGACCGTTACGGCACTGAAGATGCACTGCGCGCGAACATGGAACTTGAGTTCGAACGCAATGCAGAGCGTTACCAATTCCTTAACTGGGCTCAAAAGCTTACGACAACTACCGTGCGGTTCCACCAGCAACAGGTATCGTTCACCAAGTAAACCTTGAGTACTTGGCGAATGTTGTCCACGCCATCCCAAATGAAGACGGCACATTCGAAGCCTTCCCGGATACACTTGTCGGTACGGACTCCCATACGACAATGATCAACGGGATCGGCGTACTTGGATGGGGCGTCGGCGGAATCGAAGCGGAAGCAGGCATGCTCGGACAGCCTTCATACTTCCCGATTCCTGAAGTTATCGGCGTGAAAATGACTGGCGAACTGCCAAACGGCGCAACTGCGACGGATTTGGCACTTAAAGTCACTGAAACTTTGCGTAAAAAAGGCGTAGTCGGCAAATTTGTCGAGTTCTTTGGGCCTGGCGTTACGACATTGCCGCTTGCAGACCGTGCGACGATCGCCAACATGGCACCTGAATACGGCGCAACTTGCGGATTCTTCCCAGTGGATGAAGAAGCACTGACTTACATGCGTTTGACTGCTCGTACTGAAGAGCAAATCGCTGTCACTAAAGAATACTTAAAAGCAAACGACATGTTCTTCACAGTCGACAACGAAGATCCGATTTACACGGACCTTGTCGAAATCGACTTGACGACGATCGAACCGAACTTGTCCGGCCCGAAACGCCCGCAAGATTTGATTCCATTGTCGCAAATGAAAAAAGAATTCAACACGGCAATTACAGCTGCAGAAGGCCCTCACGGCTTCGCGTTGGATCAAAACGAAATCAACAAAACAGCGACCGTAAAATTCAACGACGGCAAAACAGCTGAAATGAATACTGGCGCTTTGGCGATTGCTGCAATTACATCTTGCACAAACACGTCCAACCCGTACGTGATGCTCGGTGCTGGCTTAGTTGCGAAAAAAGCAGTTGAAAAAGGCTTGACGCCGCCGCCATACGTGAAAACGTCATTGGCACCAGGTTCGAAAGTCGTTACAGGCTATTTGAGCGATTCTGGCCTTCTTGACTACATGAACCAAATCGGCTTCAACTTGGTCGGTTACGGCTGTACAACATGTATCGGTAACTCCGGCCCGCTCCTTCCTGAAATCGAAGAAGCGATCGTTGAAAACGACTTGCTCGTTTCATCCGTATTGTCCGGTAACCGTAACTTTGAAGGACGCATCCACCCGCTTGTAAAAGCAAACTACTTGGCATCCCCGATGCTTGTTGTGGCTTATGCACTTGCCGGTACAGTGGATATCGACTTTGAAGTTGACCCAATCGGGCAAGACCAAGACGGTAATGATGTATTCTTCAAAGACATCTGGCCTTCAACTGAAGAAGTGAAAGACGTCGTGCACAACACGGTAACGCCTGAATTGTTCCGTAAAGAATACGAGCATGTCTTCACTGAGAACGCAGAGTGGAATGCAATCGAAACAAACGATGATTCATTGTATGCATTCGATGACAACTCTACGTATATCCAAAACCCGCCGTTCTTCACAGGCATGTCGAAAGAACCGGCACCGATCCAGCCGCTATCCGGCCTTCGTGTCATGGCGAAATTCGCTGACTCGATCACGACGGACCATATTTCACCGGCAGGCGCGATCGGCAAAGATACACCAGCTGGATTGTACTTGCGTGAAAACGGCGTTGAGCCGCGTAATTTCAACTCCTACGGCTCCCGTCGCGGTAACCACGAAGTCATGATGCGTGGTACGTTTGCGAACATCCGCATCCGTAACCAAGTCGCACCAGGCACTACTGGCGGCTTCACGACATTCTGGCCGACTGGCGAAGTTATGCCGATCTACGATGCATGCATGAAGTATCAACAGCAAGGCACTGGCCTTGTGGTTCTAGCCGGTAAAGATTACGGCATGGGCTCTTCCCGTGACTGGGCTGCTAAAGGAACATTCCTTCTAGGCGTCAAAACAGTCATTGCGGAAAGCTATGAGCGTATCCACCGTTCGAACCTTGTGATGATGGGCGTCTTGCCGCTTCAATTCGTCAACGGCGAAAGCGCTGATTCCCTTGGTCTTACAGGCCACGAAACAATCAGCGTCAACTTGTCCGACGATGTGAAACCGCGCGACGTACTGACGGTTACAGCTACTGCTGAAGATGGCAAAGTAACGGAATTCAAAGTCCTCGCACGCTTCGATTCTGAAGTGGAAGTCGACTACTTCCGTCACGGCGGCATCCTGCAAATGGTGCTCCGCAACAAATTGCTAGAAGCATAAAAAAAATAAAAAGGCTGCCTTCGGGCGGCCTTTTTATTTTGGACAGCAACACATCGAACAGTATTTGACGACCAACAATAATTGCCACGCGTTTCTGTAAAAAGACGGCAGGGAGAGCCAGAAGTGAGCAAGAGAGCTTGCTTATCCGCGTACTTTCTGCAAACGGGCGATGAGCTTTGTTCCACGAGGATGATTTCAGGGCATTGTGCTTTTTGATCCCGAGACATGTCCTGTATACTAGAGGAGAGGTGAAGGAAAATGTACATAAGCGAGAAAGAAATTGAAATCCGCTACGCGGAAACGGATCAGATGGGCGTCGTCTATCACGCCAATTACTTGATCTGGCTCGAACTCGGGCGTACCCAATTGATCGAGGATCTCGGGTTTACGTACGCCGGGATGGAATCGCAAGGGTTCTTGTCTCCGGTGACGGATATCTCCATCCAATACAAAGCAGCGCTGCGCTACGGGCAGAAAGCACGCGTCAAGACCTGGGTGGAGTCTCACGGCCGCTTGCGGACCACATACGGCTACGAAGTGCTCCACGAAGATGGCACACTGGCCGCTAAAGCGACATCAGAGCATGTCGTGGTGAAAAAAGACAACTTCCGCCCAGTTCCGCTAGCCAAAGTGGCACCTGAATGGGATGCAAAATACAAGGAAGTGGTGAGGGGGGCAGCAGATGGCGTTCGGAATCCGACGACCTGAATTAGAACGCTGGAAACAGGATGTGCAAGACGGCCATATTTCCTTTCTTACCCATTACTGGGTGGATCATCGATTCCCTGGCTGCAACACGGTAACGAAAGTGGGCTGCAGCGATATCGACAAACTCGCTGATTGGGGCAGCCGCTACGGCTTGCAGCGTGAATGGCTGGATTTGCGCAATGACTACCCGCATTTCGACTTATTCGGCGACAGACAGGCCGAAATCCTGGAGGCAGAAGGCCGCTTGGATCAACTGAATAGATTAACCAAAATGAAAGTGAATAAATTTGAATAAAAAGAAGCATGACGCCATTTGGCGTCATGCTTCTTTGGTTCGTATGAATAACTTAATTCACCTAATGCATCGTCCACAGTGACGTGCAGGTCGTGTTCATCGAAATACCACTGGTCGGCTTCTTCAATAAAGTACAGCACGTCCCCTTCTTCGAGGCGGACCACCGCTTCGTAAGGGCTGTCTTTCGTGACACCAAGTGAAAAGCCCGGCTGTAGGCCGGCGCCTCCGTAAGCGGACGAAAAACCGCACCGCTTCCCCAGACTCGACTTCCATTTCGTTATGGAACCAATCTCGTGCATCTTTGCTCAAATGGATCTCCATGTATACACGTCCTTTCGGGTTCTACCACTTGATCTTCGGTTCGGTGCCTGCGCGGATTCTCGCGATGTTCGCGCGATGCCGGTAAATGATGAACGTGGCCAGTGTAAAATGACAGCCATGAACAGGTAATCACCGGTATTGATCGTGTAGATGATCGTATAGATAACCGAGACGACAGCCAAGATGATTGACGACAAGGATACCATCTTGGTGATCTTCAACGCAATCAACAAGACCGCCACGGCGAGTAAAAATAGGGGCCATTGATAGCCGAGCAGGATCCCGCCGGATGTGGCAACGGCTTTGCCGCCTTTAAAGCGCGAACACCGGAAACATATGGCCGATGACCGCGATGACGCCCAGAATAAGCGGGTGAACATCAGTGACCATCACGAGCGGCAACAGCGTCGCGGCGGTGCCTTTAAAATATCCAGGATGGTGACGACAAATCCGGCTTTCGGGCCGAGCACGCGGAATGTGTTGGTCGCCCCTAAATTGCCGCTGCCCTTCGTCCGAATGTCCGTATTGTAAAAGTTTTCCGATCCATAGCGCTGAAGGGATGGATCCGAGTAAATAAGCGATAATTACCGGAAGCAAAATGTCCATGATTGACTCCTTTGACGTACACTGTTTTCTTTCTACAGTTTACCATGACCGAAGAGACAGAAACAATAGATGACGGATTATTCAACAAACGGCCCCGTTTCATGTATGATAGACTAAAAGGACAGGTGATTTTGTTGAAGAATCCAGACCGCACAGAAATCAAAGAAGTGCTCGACACGGCTAAAACCATTGCGGTGGTGGGCTTGAGCCCGAATCCGATGAGAACCTCTTATATGGTATCCAAAGCGATGCAAGATGCCGGCTACCGCATCATCCCGGTCAATCCGATGGCGGATGAAGTGCTGGGGAGAAAAGCTACGCGACGCTTACGGACATTCCGGAACCGGTCGACATCGTCAATGTATTCCGCCGCAGCGAATTTTTGCCGGCCATTGCAGAAGATTTTCTCAAAATCGAAGCCCCGGTGTTCTGGACGCAGCTGAACGTCGTCGATGAAGAGGTCTTCAATCGCCTCCAGGGCGCCGGCTATACGGTCATCATGGACCGCTGCATCAAAGTCGAACATGCCATCCTGAAATAGCAGCTTTCACGAAGGGCGCCTAGCGCTCTTTTTCTATGAACATTGACAGGAACGCCTAGAATGGCATACGATTAAAAGAAGACAGTATACGAACAAATGTTTGTTGGAGGGAAATAGATGGCAAAAACGAACAGCAATGCATACAACGAAGAAGCGATCCAAGTTCTAGAAGGGCTGGATGCTGTACGCAAACGCCCAGGGATGTACATCGGTTCGACCGATGCCCGCGGGCTTCACCACTTGGTCTACGAAATCGTCGACAATTCCGTCGATGAAGCGCTTGCGGGATTTGGCGACCGCATCACGGTGACCATTCACGAAGACAATAGCATCAGCGTGCGCGATTATGGCCGCGGCATGCCCACCGGAATGCACAGAAGCGGCAAACCGACACCGGAAGTCATTTTGACGGTGCTCCATGCCGGCGGGAAATTCGGCCAGGGCGGCTACAAGACGAGCGGCGGGCTTCACGGCGTCGGCGCATCTGTCGTCAATGCCTTGTCGAGTTTTTTGGAAGTGACGATCCACCGCGACGGGCGCAAATACCGCCAGCGTTTTGAAAACGGCGGCAAACCCGTAACAACTTTGGAAGAGATCGGCAAAACGAAAGAATCGGGCACCTTGATTCACTTTCTGCCGGACGAAAGCATCTTTAGCGTATCCAAATACAATTACGACACGCTGAGCGAACGCTTGCGTGAATCCGCGTTCCTCATGAAAGGCATGAACATCGAGTTGATCGATGAGCGCAGCCAAACCGGCGAGAGCTTCTTTTATGAAACCGGTATCAAAGCCTTCGTCGAATACTTGAACGAAGAAAAAGACGTGCTCCACAAAGTGGCGTATATGGAAGGCCAGAGCGACAGCCTCGAAGTCGAATTTGCTTTCCAGTTCAACGACGGCTATTCCGAAACGATCCTGTCGTTCGTCAACAACGTCCGCACACGAGACGGCGGGACGCACGAAACCGGCGCAAAAGCGGCCATGACCCGTGTATTCAACGATTACGCACGCAAAATCAATTTATTGAAAGATAAAGACAAAAATCTCGAAGGCTCCGACATCCGCGAAGGCTTAGCGGCCATCGTCTCGGTGCGCATCCCGGAAGCTTTGCTGCAATTTGAAGGACAGACAAAAAGCAAACTCGGCACAAGCGAAGCCCGCGGTGCCGTTGATGCGGTGATCTCCCAGCAATTGATGTATTTCCTCGAGGAGAACGCCGAACACAGTGCATCACTCGTCCGCAAAGCAATACGGGCGTCTCAGGCGCGTCTCGCCGCACGAAAAGCGCGGGAAGATGCCCGAAATGGCAAAAAACGCAAGAAGTCCGATACTTTATTGTCCGGCAAATTGACGCCGGCGCAGTCGCGCAACGCCAAAAAGAACGAATTGTACCTAGTCGAGGGCGACTCGGCCGGCGGTTCGGCCAAGCAAGGCCGCGACCGGACATTCCAGGCGATCTTGCCGCTGCGCGGAAAAGTCGTCAATACCGAAAAAGCGAAACTGGAAGAAATCATGAAAAACGAAGAAATCGCCACCATCATCCACGCGATCGGCGGCGGCGTGTCTTCCGACTTCTCCGTAGACGACATCGCTTACAACAAAGTCATCATCATGACCGATGCCGATACCGACGGCGCGCATATCCAAGTGCTGCTGTTGACCTTCTTCTACCGCTACATGAAGCCGCTCATCGAAGCGGGTAAAGTATTTATCGCGCTGCCGCCGCTCTATAAAGTGTCCAAAGGCGTCGGCAAAAAAGAAGTCGTCGATTACGCCTGGACCGAAGCGGATCTTGACGAGTCGATCAAAAAAATCGGCAAAGGCTATATGCTCCAGCGCTATAAAGGTCTCGGGGAAATGAACGCCGACCAATTGTGGGAGACGACGATGAACCCGGAATCGCGCACCTTGATCCGTGTGACGATCGAAGACGGCGCGCGCGCCGAACGCCGCATCACGACTTTGATGGGCGATAAAGTCGAACCGCGCCGCAAATGGATCGAAAACAATGTCGACTTCGGTTTGGAAGACGACAGCAATATTCTAGAAAATGATTTGATTCACGCTGAGGAGGAACTCGTATGACACAAACCGAACGTTTCCAAGATCTGCCCTTAGAAGAAGTCATCGGCGATCGGTTTGGCCGCTATAGTAAATACATCATTCAGGACCGCGCGCTGCCGGATGCCCGCGACGGGCTCAAACCGGTACAGCGCCGCATCCTCTATGCCATGCACCACGAAGGTAATACCAACGACAAAGCGTTCCGGAAATCCGCCAAGACGGTCGGGAACGTCATCGGCAACTATCATCCGCACGGCGATAGCTCCGTTTACGAAGCGATGGTGCGGCTCAGCCAGGACTGGAAAATCCGCCACATGCTCGTGGAAATGCACGGCAACAACGGCTCGATGGACGGGGATTCCCCGGCCGCGATGCGTTACACGGAAGCCCGGCTTTCCGCGATTTCCGGCGAATTGTTAAGAGACATCGAAAAACGCACCGTCGAATTCATCCCGAACTTCGACGATGTGGACGTCGAACCGACCGTCCTCCCGGCGCGTTTCCCGAACTTGCTCGTCAACGGCTCGACTGGGATCTCTGCTGGGTATGCAACCGACATCCCGCCGCATGCGCTGCACGAAGCACTCGATGCTGTCCTCATGCGCATCGACAAGCCGGATGCGACAATCGATGAATTGATGACCGTCATCAAAGGCCCGGATTTCCCGACCGGCGGCATCATCCAAGGCGTCGAAGGCATCAAAAAAGCCTATGAAACGGGACGCGGCAAAATCGTCGTCCGTTCGAAAGCGGCCATTGAACCGCTCAAGGGCGGCAAAGAACAGATCGTCATTACGGAAATCCCGTTCGAGGTGAACAAAGCGAGCCTTATCAAGAAAATTGATGACCACCGCTTCGACCGCAAACTCGACGGCATTTCCGAAGTGCGCGATGAATCCGACCGCACGGGTCTTCGCATCGTCATCGAATTGAAAAAAGAAGTGCAGGCAGCCGGCATCTTGAACTATTTGTACAAAAACACCGACCTGCAAATCAGCTATAACTTCAATATGGTGGCAATCCATCACCGCCGCCCGACGATGATGACCTTGCCGACGATGCTCGATGCCTATATCGAACACCAAAAAGAAGTCGTGACGAAACGCTCGGAATTCGACCTGCAAAAAGCGAGCGATCGCATGCACATCGTCGAAGGCTTGATCAAAGCGTTATCCATCCTCGATAAAGTGATCAAAACGATCCGTGCGTCCAAAGACAAACGCGATGCGAAAAACAATTTGATCGCGAAATTCGAGTTTTCGGAAGCGCAGGCAGAAGCGATTGTCTCCTTGCAGCTTTATCGACTGACGAATACCGATATCACCGAGCTCGAAAAAGAAGAGGAAAGCTTGCGCAAATTGATTGCAGAGCTGACTGGCATCTTGACGAGCGCGACAAAATTGAAAAACCTCATCAAAAAGGAATTGCAGGCAATTCGCAAGAAATTTGCCGAGCCGAGACGCTCCGAAATCGAGGAAAAGATCGAAGAATTGACCATTACGCGTGAAATCATGATTCCAAGCGAAGAAGTCATCGTCACCGTGACGAAAGAAGGCTACGTCAAACGGACGAGCACCCGCTCCCATGCGGCCTCGAACGGCAAGGATTTCGCCATGAAAGACAGCGATCATCTATTGTTCGAAGGCAATCTCAATACGCAGCATACCGTCTTGATCTTCACGACCGGTGGGAATTTCGTGTTCCAGCCCGTCAATGAACTGCCGGACATCAAATGGAAAGACCTCGGCCAGCATTTGTCGAGCATCGTCACATTGGATTCCAACGAATCGGTGCTCGCGGTATTCCCGTTCGAAGATTTTGAACAGGATGCGACCATTTTGACCGTCTCCAAATTCGGCCAAGTGAAGCGTTCGGCGCTGAAAGACTACCAGGTGCAGCGCTATTCACGCGCCATCAAGACGATGAACTTGAAAAAAGGCGACGACATGATCTTCGCAGGGCTCGTGACGAACGAAACCGAATTGTTCCTGGCCACGAAAATGGCGTACGGCGTTCGTTTCCCACTCGAAGAAGTGCCCGTAACAGGGCTGCGGACTGCCGGTGTTAAAGGCTTGAACTTGAAAGAAGGCGACGAAGCGGTGTCTGCGGTCATGATCGACGCGGAACAGCAGCCAGATCTTGTGCTCGCCACACAGCGCGGAGCCGCCAAAAAGATGAAACTAACGGAATTCGAAAGCGGCAGCCGTGCCAAACGCGGCGTCATCATGCTGCGGGAATTGAAATCCAATCCCCACCGTGTGGTTGCTGTCATCGGCACGACAGGAAAAGAAGAGATTCTGCTCGAAACGGCCAAAGGCTTGCGCATCCCGATTGCGCCAGGCCGCCTGAAAGCGGTCGACCGTTATTCCAACGGGTCGTTTATCATAGACGAAGCAACAGACGGCGCCGTCACGGCAGCTTACTTAGTGCCCGTTACTGAATAGTTTGAAAAGACGTTGAATGAATAAATCATTCAACGTCTTTTTGTTATATATTCATCTATTCATTGGGAAAATCGCCAGAATGATCACTGAATAGCGTATTGAATACATTCTTTTTGCCAGCATTCAAGCCAATATGAAGCATCAAACAGGAGGCGTGTATATGACGATACTGGAAACCGAACGGCTGTGGTTGAAGCCTTATCAAGCGGACATGGCGGATAGCGTTTACGCCGTGGTTCAAAAACGCGAAATTGCCGATACGATGCTGATGATTCCGCATCCGTATCCGAGAAAACAACTCGAAAGGTGGCTCGACTATGTCCAGAAAAGCTTTGACATCGGCCACGCCTTTGAATACGCGGTCTACACGAAAGGCCAGCCCGCCCGCTATATTGGCAATTGCGGATTGATCGCGGTGTCAAAAGCCCATCACTCCGGAGAAATCGGCTATTTCATCGATCCCGCCGAGTAGGGGCAGGGCTATGCGACAGAAGCGTGCCGAAAAGTGCTGGAACAGGCCTTCACCGAACACGGCCTGAACCGCGTGTTCGGCCGCTGCCTCGTGCGCAATCCTGCGTCCAGGCGGGTGCTCGAGAAGGCGGGCATGGCGTTTGAAGGCCGTTTTAAACAGGAGTTTTTCATGGACGGCGCTAATGAAGATATTGATTATTTGGCATTGTTGAAACAGGATTACAGCACGACGCAACAAGACACGCCGTTTTGAATACCTGCCGCTCCTTTTGAATTCATCAGTAGCTGATGGGAAATTGATTCCCTTGTAGTGAATGTAATTGTGCTATAACACACAAACTATATTATTTGATTTTTCCTTCAATTCCGAAACTTCCGTTGACAGCCCGTGTTTGCCTTTCTATACTTGATATATAACAGTTGGACACAAGAGACACGAGAGGGGTTTTCGAAATGATCGTACCATTGACACCGCTGGACTGGAAACGACGCGCGGTCAAGTATTACCCGGAGAAAGTAGCCGTGATCGACGGAGACAAGCGTTTCACGTACAAGGAGTTTGCCCGCCGCTCCGACCAGTTGGGAATTGCCCTACATAATGCAGGCGTCAAGGAAAAAGACCATGTCGCCGTGATGTTGCCGAATACCCATTACATGCTCGAAGCGTTCTATGGCATCCCGCCGCTCGGGGCGGTCATCGTGCCGCTCAATTACCGGCTATCGGCCAAAGACTTGGGTTATATCATCAAGCACAGCGACGCGAAAATGCTGATCGTCGATGCGGAATACGCCAAGTTCATCGAAGAAATCCAAGGCGACTTGCCGATCGAGAACTACATCATCGTGCCGGCTGAAGGGCATGAGACAAGCCTTACGGGCATTGGCTACGAGGAATTTATCGGAGCGGTCACTGACGACGAGCAATTGCCAATCGTCGAACTCGACGAGAACCAGATGCTGTCGCTCAATTACACGAGCGGCACGACCTCGAATCCGAAAGGCGTCATGCAGACGCACCGGACGAATTATTTGAACGGCGCGAACTTCCTGCATCATTTGGAGATTAAGTTCGACGATGTTTATTTGCATACCTTGCCGATGTTCCACACGAACGGATGGGGCGGTGTCTGGGCGATCACCGCAGCTGGGGCAACGCATGTGTGCTTGCGCAAAGTCGACCCGCCGCTCATCCTTGATCTGTTTGAGAGCCACGGCATCACCTCACTGTGCGGCGCGCCGACAGTCGTCAATATGCTGGTCAATGAACCGAAGGCAAAAACCATTGAATTGAAGACCAAAATCCGTATGGGCACGGCCGGTGCGCCGCCTGCTGCGGCACTCATCGCCAAGGCCCAACAAACGCTCGGCCTCAACATGATGCACGTTTACGGGCTGACCGAGACTTCGCCATTCATTTTGTATTGCGAATGGAAAAACGAATTCGATGCGCTGGATGCTGACCAGCAAGCGAGCATCAAGGCGCGCCAAGGCATTGAACTGGCCTTTAACGGCGAAACGAAAGTCGTCAATCAGGGAGACGGAAAAGAAGTCGCCTGGAACGGCAAGGAGCTCGGGGAAATCATCACCCGCGGCAATGTCGTCATGGCGGGCTATTACAAAGATCCTGAGAAAACCGCGGAAGCGATCCGCGATGGCTGGTTCTATACCGGCGACCTCGCTGTGACGCATCCGGACGGATTTATCGAAATCCAGGACCGCATCAAAAGACATGATCATCTCGGGCGGTGAAAACATCTCCTCCACTGAAATCGAAGGCGTGCTCTATAAGCATCCGGCGATCGCAGAAGTGGCGGTCATTGCCGTACCGGATGAGAAATGGGGAGAAGTGCCAAAAGCGATCATTGTGCTGCACAAGGGAGCGGAAGTGACCGAGCAGGAAATTTCGACTATACACGCGACAACATGTCGCGCTTCAAAGTGCCGAAATCGGTCGACTTCGTGGAATCCTTGCCGAAGACCGCAACCGGCAAGCTGCAGAAGTTCCAATTGCGTGAAATGTATTGGGGCGGCGGCAAGAAAGTCAATTAGGGATTCAAAAGCGAGAACTCCTCAACGGGGGCTCTCGCTTTTTAATGGGGCGCATTCTTTTCCGGCTGCGTTTGCGAATCATCGCAATTAACAACAAGATGACCAAGCACATGCCGAGTACGCTATACAAGACGGAGCGCGGCAGCCACAAAACCAGCCCAAAAGCGACCGCGATTTCAATGGCCATCGCCGGCAGTTTCCCGATCGAACTGGCCCAAAAGAACGCCAGCGCGGAAATGCGGGTCAAGGCAGCGCCTGCCGTGACGGCGCCTGATGGGACAAACGGCAAGATGCGCAGCGATAACACCGCCCACCATACGCTTGCAGGGGGTTGATTGCGGAAAACCGGAACCACGAACTCTGTTGCCACGCAACTGGGATATGTTTCGTCCCGTAGCGGTACAGCCAAAATCCAAACAGCGCGCCGATGATTTCCCCGCTGATGGACAATGCGCTGCCGCCGATTAATCCGAAGCGGTCGAGGTTGACCGGGGTGATGAGAATGCTCGGGATGAACCCAAGCGTGCCGATGGCGATATTACCGATCAACAACAAGACGAATTCCAAAAAGCGGAGAAGCCAATCCATTAGCGCGTCACCTCATTTACGGGCAAGAAAGAGGGTCTCATCGTTTGGCCTCGAGGTTTTGCTGCTGCTCGCGAAATCGTTTCGGCGTGCTGCCGCTATGGCGTGTAAAAGCAGCGTGAAACTGCGTCGCGCTCTTATAGCCGCAGAGCCCGGCAATGTCCGAAACCGATTGCTCTGAAGCCAGGAGCAGCTGCATGGCGCGCTCCATGCGGCAGCTGATGACAAATTGCAGCGGTGTCTGGCCGACCGACTCCTTGAAATGGCGGCTGAAATGGAATTTGCTGAGTCCGGAAGCGGCAGCGATGGATTCAAGTGAAAAGGGTAAATGGCAGGTTTCTTCCATTTGGTGCAAGGTGCGTGCCGTTTTGGAAGAAGCCACCGTTTGAACCGGGGCGCTTGGTGGTTTGGCTGCAGCATACAACCAGTTCAGCAAAAGCTGCACTGGTCTTGACGAGGCAGGGCACACTTGTTGCAGTTCACGGCCCAGTTCGTCCAAGACGGATGTGAGAAAAGCAGGGTGAGTAGGATAAGTGAAACAGATCGTGTCATTTACTGACTCAAGGGGATGCGTAACTAGCAGTCTTTGATAGCGCTGTTCACCATTAGAAGAAAAAGACAGTGCATGCCATTGGCCAGGAGGAATCAGCGCGAGTGCTCCTGTCCCGAGGGTTAGGCATTGAGCGTTTGCGGTGAGTTCGAGTTCACCTGACTCCACCCATAGCCATTCTGCCAGTTGCTGGTGGCGGTGGAGCGGGATATGCACGGACTGTCCGGTCGCGACGGTCTTCGATTCAATAGCATGCAATTCAAAATCACGGGTCATGTTCAGCCAACTTTCAGGGAAAGAATATGTTTATTATAGCAAGAAACAAGAAAAAGAACGGAAAATTTTCGGGGGAAATACCAAAATCCGCTGCATGAACCGCAAGAATTGGTAATCCGGGCGAATTTCATTTAACAGACTGGCCCATTTTCTAAAAAAAAAAGCGAGTCATATTGCGTCCCGTTTCGCTGCATGCCCATAAAAAAAGAGGCTTCCGATGAGCGGAAACCTCTTTTAAAAACGGATCGTGAATGTTCAGCAAACCGAATCGTTGGATTTCGGGACAGACAGGCCAAACAAAGGCCGCAAGTAAAGTGCGAAGAACGTACCGGCGAGTGCGAGAATGCCCCAGATATAGCCGTGCAGGCTAAACGAGGCGATGCCGCCGAAATACGCGCCGATGTTGCAGCCGAACGCGAGACGCGCTCCGTAGCCCATCAACAAGCCGCCGACAACGGATGCCCAGAAATTGCCCATCGTGATTTTGGTGAACTTGAACAAGCCGCCAGCCGCTGATGCGAGAAAGGCGCCGAGGATGACCCCGAAGTTCAACACGGTCGTGGAGTCTGCGAAAATGGATGATTCAAGCATTGCTGCGTTCGCCCCTTGCCAGTAGCCCCAGCTTGCAACGTCTACACCGAAGAATTCAGCAATTTTCGAGCCCCATAATGCGAACGCCGACGTGATGCCCCAAGGCGTTCCACGCGTCATCAATGTCAATGCGTTCAATACAGCGAGTGCGATCGCTGCAGCGAACAACGGCCATGAACCGCGGAAAATGCGTTTCCATCCCGTAGTGGTCGGAAGCGGCGCCATTTTCGGTGCGCGTTTCTTTTTCTCGATGATCAAGGTAATCCAAGCGATGAGCCCAAACAATGCGATCGAGACGAGCCACGCACCGCCGTAGCCAAGACCGGTCGAGGTGGCCAGTGACACCGGTTCAAAAGCCGGTAAATCTTCTGTCCAAAACGGCAGATGATACGCGCCGATCGTCGTTCCGATAATAAAGAACAAGAGCGTGATGAACATGACCGAACGTCCGCCGCCGATCGCATACAGCGTACCGGAAGCACAGCCGCCGCCGAGTTGCATGCCGATGCCAAAAATGAACGCACCGACCACTAAGCTCACGCCGACCGGGGAAACGTAACCTGATACCCCGGTTCCGAAGAACGAATAACCATACGCCAGTATCGGCGCGAACAAGGTTACGGCAACCGCTAGCATGAGCATATGCGAGCGCATCGCCTGGCCATTGCCGACCGACACGAAGCGGCGGAACGCCGAGGTAAAGCCGAACCGTGCATGGAATAAGGTATAACCGAGCAACAGCCCGATGCCAAGCAGCACGGTTTGTGCGATATGCTGCGTGGCGAGTAAATACACCGTCAATAACGCCGCTACCGCGATGCCCCCGGCAATCAAGGATTTCTGCGGTGCGTTCAAGGCGGTGGTGTCCCGGTAGACGGGATCGTTTACTTCATTGACGGGTTGGACCCGTGTGCTAGTTGTCATGTAAAACATCCTTTTCTGAGTGATATAGTAGGGAATAAAACATTATATTAAAGGAGCGTTTCGGGAAAGTCAACGGAGCGGCTTGCATCTAGCAGGGAATTGAGAAGGTTTGTAGAAGAAGGGCCGGGGAATAGAAGGATAATACGTCTGCGGACTGCTGCTAGTTGGTTCTGGAGAAAAATGTGAAGACACTCAATAGATAGTATTCAATGGTCCGGTAGATGGTGGTTTTAGGAACGAAAGCGAGGTGAAGTACCATGGACAATCGATTATGAATCAATTTGCCGGTGAAGGATTTGCAGGCAGCTCAAGCCTTTTATGAGCAAGCCGGTTTTTTGCTCCCCAAAGCGGATGCCAGCAATGCCCAGCAGGCGGCATTTTATTTAGAGGGCCAGCACCTCTACGTGATGCTGTTTCCTGAAGAAAGCTTTGAAGCTTTTACGCAGCAAGCGATCGCGGATACATCGATCGGCTCAGAGGTCTTGTTTTCGTTATCCGCAAAAACCCGCGAAGAAGTCGATAACTTCATGTTCCGCATCGAACAGGCAGGCGGCACCGTCTTTGCGCCTCCGGGTGAACGAAACGGCATGTACGGAGCGGGGTTTTCAGATGTGGATGGGCATCGCTGGAACTTTTTGGTGATGGATGTTTAATCCGTTTTCTTAATATAATGTAAAACCGGAAGCGCACATCAGGAGGCGCTTCCGGTTTTTTTCTGTGGCATGGACTTTCGCCTGGAATGAATAATGGCAGATTTCAACGATAGGGAGGCACATGGAGCGGAATTGCGGTACGATAGATGAATAGATCAAAGGTTTTGACTATTTCTGGATGAATCTTTTCATGCAGCTAGGAGCGGGTGTACTGTGAACAATAAATTCCTTTTCGCGTTTCTCGTCATCATCACCACCAGTTTGATGGGGTCTTCGTTCGCGGTCGGCAAAATCGGCCTCGAACACGTCTCGCCGCTGCTGTTGGTCGGGATCCGTTTCACGATTGCAGGCATCTTGATGGCCATATTCGTCAAACTGTTCAAGCGCAAGCATCCACTGCAGCGTTCCGAATGGCTGCATATCCTCATCATCGGCTTTTTCCAGACCGCTGGTGTCATGGGCTGCATTTTTCTGAGCCTGCGGACGATCACGGCCGGGGAATCCGCCATTTTGACATTCACCAATCCTTTATTGGTGGTGATTTTCGGCACTGTCGCACTCGGCATCCGCTACCGCATCATTCAATGGGGAGGGGTGCTGCTCGGGTTTTTCGGCGTCTTCATTACGATGGGCAGCCAAGTGAACTTGGAAGTCGGCACGTTATTCGGTTTCGGCAGTGCCGTGTCCTGGGCAATCGGCACCTTATTGATTAAGCATTGGGGCATTCAGCTTGATACATGGGTGCTGACGGCGTATCAAATGCTGTTTGGCGGCTTGATTTTGCTGATGGCAAGCAGCTTATTGGAAACCCAGCGACTGGCCATCAATACAGAATCGCTCTTCATCATTTTCTGGCTGGCGATTCCGGCGTCGATCATCCAGTTTGCGATTTGGTTTTCCTGCTGCAAAACGGCAATCCCGGGAAAGTGAGTGCCTTTTATTCCTGGCGCCATTTTTGGTGTCATCTCAGGATGGCTCGTTTTAGGGAGCAAGTCGGGGTGTCGCTGATTATTGGGGCGCGTTGATCTTTACAGGCATTTTCTTGGTGAATTGGCCCGAAAAGCGGCAGGAAGCGGCAATTCCTGGAAAAGCCATATGAAGGAATATGATGGCGGATTTAAGTGAATAAAGAATGTTGTGGATTGATAACAGGCAGCAACCAAATCTAAACTACAGCTAGGAGCCAGCCGGAGCGGTTTACGGCAACTGAAAACCGACGGAACCAAAAGACACTGAATGATTACGGAAATACAGCGATACATAAATGAACCACGGATTCATCAGCAGGCTGACGACTTACGAGTCGAATTGATTTTTGAGAAGCTGACAATCAATTAAACCCAAATCGGAACGGCTGATCAACAGCTGAACCGGTTTGGGTTTTAAATTCGCATATTATTTTAAAGAACGCAGCGTTCTTAGATAAAACCGATAAAATCACTAAAACAAACGAATCGCTCGGCGAATGGAAAACAGCCGGTTTCACTGAAAATCTCGGTTTTCGTCTCACTGTCATGAGTATACTTATTAAATGAAACACAACTTCCTATAATTTATATTATGTAAACTAAAATTTAAAAGCCTATTAAAGAACATTCAGCCGGTCCCCATCACCCAAGCGCTGCCTTTCTGTAGACCGGCTGGTGTTCATTTCAAATGGTCGTTTAAGATTCCTTCTTCCAGCACATCGAATTTATCACCGTGCACTTTCTCGATATGCATTTCACCCCACTGGCACAACGAATCCAAAATACCTTGCAAGCTCCAGCCGTATTCACTTAGTTCGTATTCGACTTTTGGCGGCACTTGGTTGTAGACGATTCGGTTAATGACGCCATCAGCTTCTAATTCACGCAATTGCTGTGTCATCATCTTTTGCGTGATGTTCGGCATCAGGCGCTTCAATTCACTCGTCCGTTTCGTGCCGTGCGTCAAATGACAGAGAATCACCGTTTTCCATTTGCCGCCGATTACTTCCAACGTGGCTTCCACTGAAATATTGTATTTTTTCACCATGTTTTATCCCTCCAATAGGCACTAAAAAGTACCTACAGCACTTTAAAGTACGTACTTCCTTTTAAAATCCTCGTCATCCATACTAGCATGTATCGAACGAAATCGATCGATAAAAACGTTTTTGGAGGAGAAAAAATGTCTGCATCACAAAAAAGAAGTAATTTCGCTTTATTGGCATTGGCGCTTAGTGCCTTTGCCATCGGCACCACCGAATTCATCAGTGTCGGCTTGCTGCCATTGATCGCCGAAGATTTAGGGATTTCCGTCAGCACAGCGGGTTTGACTGTGTCATTATATGCACTCGGTGTCATGATTGGCGCCCCGGTACTGACCTCTGTCAGCGCAAATATGCCTAGGAAGTCTTTGCTGCTATGGATTATGGTCGTCTTCATTATCGGGAACTTGATTGCGGCAACAGCCTCGACTGTTGGCGTTCTACTCGCAGCACGAGTCGTTTCCGCATTAGCGCACGGCGTTTTTATGGCAATTGGCGCAACGATTGCGGCGGATCTGGTACCGGAAAACAAGCGAGCTAGCGCCATTGCAATGATGTTCACCGGGTTGACGGTAGCTACGGTGACCGGTGTCCCCTTCGGCACTTTCCTGGGCCAACAGTTCGGCTGGCGCTTTGCGTTCATGGCGATTGTCGCACTTGGTGTTGCCGCACTGATCGGAAACGCTTTACTCGTGCCGAGTGATTTGAAAAAAGCGGCGCGCACCACATTGCGTGATCAAGTCAAGCTGGTCACCAATGGCCGTTTGCTGTTGGTCTTTGCCATTACGGCGTTCGGCTATGGCGGCACGTTTGTCGTCTTCACCTATCTGTCTCCCTTGCTTCAGCAAGTCACGGGGTTTGCAGCTGGAACCGTCACAATCATCCTCTTCGGATACGGCATCGCCATTGCGGCGGGCAATACAATCGGCGGCAAATTGGCCAATCGCAACCCCATTCGGGCATTATTCTATATGTTCTTGATTCAAGCCGTCATCTTACTCATTTTGTCGTTTACAGCCCCTTTCAAAATCGCCGGTTTGATCACCATTCTCTTTATGGGCTTATTCGCGTTTATGAACGTTCCGGGGCTTCAAGTCTATGCGGTCATGCTTGCTGAACGGTACGTGCCGAGCGCTGTAGACACAGCTTCTGCCATCAATATTGCTGCCTTTAATGCAGGAATCGCCATTGGAGCGGTGCTTGGCGGATCTGTGGCAGATTCGATTGGCCTGATCCATACGCCTTGGATTGGTGCGGTTATGGTCCTTGGCGCCGTGTTGCTGAGTGCGTGGAGCCGCAGCTTAGAGAATGGATCTGAGCGGAAGCCTTCAGTTGCTGTCCGGAAATCCGCCATAACGTAAAGGAGTTCATCCACTCCATAAAAAAACCCCATCCCGGAATTGATTCCAGAATGGGGTTTTTCGCTGTATTGTTATCATCTGACAAATACTATTCAAGCTATTTATACTGATTGCTGCGTTTCATGTCCCGAATTGCCTGAATCGACAATCTGACGAGCAAAATGACGCATAAGAACAGCCCTCCATATGCAGCTGTATTCAAATAAATCGCGTACACGGTATCGATGAATTGGGCGATGGCCAATAAGGCTGCCGATATGAACCCGAATGTGATCCCCGACATCAACAAGACAAACCTGGAGAATAATTGCATGACGAACCCTGAGTTGTGTTTATCGGAAAACACATCATGGTGCAAAATGATCTTGCCGCCCTCTACGCGCCGGATCAATTGGTCGATGCGTTTCGGTAGTTTGGCGACTTCCGGCAAGATGAGCACCAATTCCTCTTCGATGCGTTCTTTTGTCGCGAGCGGCTGTTTAAATGGTTTTTCAACACCGATGTCTTGTATTCTTTCGCGAAGCTTTTCGCTTCCGTGAACATATCAAAATTCGGGTCGATGGTGTGCAAGGTGCTGTCGAGGCTAATCAACGACCTTAGCGCAATCCCGACGGACGGATAAAACGCCAAGCCGAATTCGCGAATGACATCGAATAAGGAATGGATCAATTCGGCGGTCGGTATGCGGTCGACATAGGAAATCTTCAGTAAAATCTCCCCGATAGCTTGTTCAAATTTCGCCCCATCAATCTTCTCACTGTTTTCCACCAGCTTTCTGACCGCATCATGGACGATGCTTGCATCGTTTTGCTGGATGCCGATGATGAAATGATTGAGCGCTTCTTGCTGAGGCGCTGTTAAGCGACCGACCGAGCCAAAATCAAGCAAAATCGGTTTGCCGTCCGTTTCGTCGATGAAAATATTCCCAGGATGCGGGTCTGCATGGAAAATACCCGAAAACAGCATTTGTTCCAGAAATGAAAACAGCACCGTGCGGCCGAATTGTTTCGGTTCGACATTGAAATGGCGAAACACCGCATCGCCTTTTGAAATGCTCTTGCCCTGGAAATACTGCATGACAATAATCGTCGAATTGCTGTATTCCCGGTAGACTTTCGGAATTTTGACGTGATTTTTGCTGTCTTCCAGGGCATTGCTCACTTGGATCATATTGCGCATTTCGATTTCAAAGTCGATTTCCTCACGCAAGCCATTGGCGAATCCGACCGCCAGTTCACGGAAACCGATATTCTGTGCCCAAGTGGATTTACTGGACACCCATTCGGCAAATTCCACGAGAATGTCCAAATCATCCCGCATGATGGCACTCACTTCTGGCCGCTGCATTTTGATGATGACTTCTTCATTGGTCTTGCGCAGCACACCGCGGTGGATTTGGCCGATCGATGCCGATGCGAGCGGTTCTTTTTCGAGCTTCGAAAACACTTCCTCAATGGGCTGTGTCATGGACTTTCGCAGGATTTCCGTTACTTGTTCTTTGGGCAAGGCTTTGACGTTTTGCTGCAACTGGCTCAGTTCCTCGATAAATACCGGTGCGAACAAATCCGTTCGGGTTGACAATACTTGCCCGAATTTGACGAACACACCTCCAGCTTCTTCAAGCGTCCTGCGGAAAGCGACCGCCAGCTCATAGTTGTTTTCACGATGACGCGCATATTTCAAGGTGCTGGAAATGCCGTTCTTGACCGCAATCTCAAGTACCTTGCTTAAGCGTTTCTGGCGTCTCCAGCGGCTGCGCAGCCGTTTCCAGATGAATTTGCGGTTCGTGATGCGTTCGCCGCGGTCCCCAAGTTCAATCGGATCGAATAGTTCCAGTATCAAGTAAAATAGCATGGAAATCATTAACATGCTGCCGATCCAAATGACGGTGCTTGTGTCTGTCAGCATCGTGGCGAAGGCATCGTCCATGAATTCGGTATAACGCAAATAGGAATACCAATAAACAAATGTCGTCAGGACGATCCCGAGCACGACGGACAATATGCGTTTTGTGAAATTCACTTTCGACCCCATCAACCGGCCGCTGACGAAATAAATGAAAATGGCGATGACCAGCATTTCAGCAATCATCCGTACATATATGACCATTCGCGGACTCCTTTCCCTGAACCACCGAACATGCAATGAATTATCGGTTTGTCTTTCGTTGGAATAAAGCTATAGCCCTTCCATATAAGTAATTTCGAGGTATCGGTAAGTCCTTCCTGCTTTTTCTTTGCGGTGAATGTTTTTTGGTTGATGGCTGTTTTTCTTTTCCGCATTGTACCTTATGTAATTTATTACATTTATTTTTGATTTCCAGCTTATTTATGCGGTCATCTTTTATTCATTTTGCGATTCCGCTTGTTGCTTAACCCTGTTCATGAAGTTTAACACGGTATTTCGGGCTGCTTTTTTACTGCCGGCCAAAAGCATCATCTTTCCCGTAACGCTTATGCCTTTGTTTTGCCCTTCATAAATAAAGCGCGTGCTTTGTGCGGACTCTTGTTTCAAACTGAACGCATAGCGCACTTTGAACATGTGCCCCATCTCAAAAGCCGTCTCGCGGTATTTTCTGTCGGGTTCATCCACATAGGATAAAGTTTCAACGATATAGCGCTGCTGCTGTTTGCCTTCTGTATACACTTGCGCGTGTTTAGCGCCTGTGGCATTATTCTCCCCTTCGAGCAGGTCATGCGATTCCACTTTTGGCATAATGCGCTGGATCTGCTCGTCCTGGAACAAATTCCAAACCTTTTCAATCGGTGCGTCGATAATCATTTGCTCTTTCCATTTGACCATTTTTCTCATCCTTTCATGAACTCTTTTCTACAATTCTCGTAAATGCTTACTGCTGCCCTTTGATTCCGTTACAATGGAAACAGCAAAACGATTATGGAGTGATTTGATGAGAACCTCAACGATTCTGTTTATTTTTATACTGGTGATGCATCTATTGACCGTCCTCAACACTTTGTTGTTTGGCGGCAATTTAAATGATCTCTTGTTCTGGTTCAATTCCGCCTTGTTTATGGCGGCGCTGGCCGTGTTTGTTTACCGGCGCGGCATATTCGATGCCAAAGAAGCGCCTACGTCTGAACCTGCCAAAAAACGCAAATGATTTGGCGCCATCAGCAATTTATCAATACTCTGTAAAACACCGCCTGAAATCGGCGGTGTTTTTCATTCAATTGTTTTCATATGATTGAAGAATTTTCTTCACATTTTCCGGACAGTATGCCAGACCCAGCGAAGCCTTGCATCAAGCCCGTAACGGTCAGGTTCGTGAATTTAGGGCCCATGGAAGCTGCCTGCTGTTTAAAAGCGTTTATATCGCCGTTATAGCCACGGATTAATTGCGTGAATTGCTGGAGTTCAGTTTTTGACAAATCATGCACCACAATGGCTTCATGGATGGTCGGCTCACGCATTTTATCTTCCATTACATCCCCGAGCAATGCCAATAAAGTCCGGTTGTGAAACTTCAGTTTTTCGATTTCCTCATGCAAACTTTCCGATTCACCGTACCCCATATGCCTGCCAAGCTCCTTTTAGCTTATTGCGATCACTTTATGTTCGTATCTTTCAATTCAAGGTGATCAATGAAATTATATTTTTGGATCTCCCAGCGCTCACTAGCATACGCCAAATGATTCATGCCGCCATTTTGCAAACGAACTTCGCCGTCGTATTCACCGTGCGCCAATTGTTCAAGTATGGCATTGATGACGCCGCCGTGCGCCACGACGAGCACACGCTGGTTCCCGAAGCGTTCATTGAGTTGTGCAAGCCCCTTTGACAGCCTGCCGTGGAACTCTTTTGCCTGTTCTTGGCCTGGGTAATTTTTGTCGGGATACAAGCCATAACGCTCCTCCGCTGTCATGCCTTCTGCTTTGCCAAAATGCTTTTCCTGGAACTCTTCCATTTCAAATACCGGCAGACGCATCGTTTCATTGATGATCGCCGCGGTCTCTTTGGCGCGCGTGAGCGGGCTCGTCACGATGACGTCCCACGCTTCTCCCGTCAAGTGAGATCCACACGCGCGTGCTTGCTGCTTTCCTGTCTCGTTCAGCGGCACATCCGTCGTCCCTTGGATGCGGCCGATTTTATTCCATTCTGTTTCTCCGTGCCGAATCAGGCAGATAATCGTCATCGTACTCTACTTCCCTTCCGTTGCTAATTGATTCATTACTGCTAGCCATCAATCTTCGCGTTGTTTCGTTTTGCGTTGTTTGCTCCAGCGCCAGAACATGATCGCTTCCCCGATTACCACACCGATCGCCCCTGCAGCGACCAAAGTCGATGTATCCGGGTCATCGTTGATTAAAAATGCGATGACGACGCCCACTACGAGCCCGCTCAGTAAAACGGCATATGCATTTTTTCGTGATTTCAGATAATCCACTGTCTCGCACCCTTTCTTGTTGCTTATTATTCCATCTTGCCGAAGTTTTCCCGAGAACGCAAGAATTGTCAGCATCCAGTTGCCTCTACTGGTATACTGTCTTGTGTGCTTATTTTTGAATTCTTTAATAACCTTATGTAGTTTAATACATGTAAATTAAAAAATAAGACACTAATAAAATAGAGCCCATTTCGGCTCTATTTCGTTTCAACCACGAACGACGTCATTTTTGTTATTTGCAGCTCGCCTTCTCCTTGCCATTCATAAAAATCACAATAGCAGTATTTACGCTCCCTGTCATTTCCGCCTTTTGCGGTCATGACGCCTTTTACCGCCCCTTCCTGCCCCGCCGCAATGATGGTGTCGACCTCAAACGCCATTTTTGTGTAATCCTGCATCCCGAAAGCCGCATCCACTAATGCCTGCCTTCCCTTTAAAGGCATCGTCCCGACCATGATCCATTCCACATCGTCCGAAACATGCTGTTCAATGAAGTCCTTCTTGCCTTTGAAAAAGCATCATTGAACTCCTTAAAAGTCGGTGGTGCTGCTCGTCTTCATGGTTTTTCCTCCCTCGCACTGGTAAACCTTCTTTTACTTGACAGCAAATCATTTTTATCTGAATATTCAACTTTCTTTTAGTTTACTCTCTTTGCTGCACCCTGCCTAGTCTATTGTTTCCGTTTTATCATGTTTCTTCCGCTTGATCTTTTCCCTGTAAAGCTTGTTTTTCATTGCTGTCCTTAAATGGTTATAATGGAAAATGCATTATTAGATTAAGCACTGGGAGGATACATCCATATGGCCAAAACAGTTTTCATTACCGCAGAAGAAGGCTTGCATGCGCGTCCGGCTGCAGCACTCGTCAGTGAAGCGAACCGCTTCCACTGCGAATTATCGCTAGAATTTAAAGACCGGACCGTCAACTTGAAATCCATACTCGGCGTCATGGGGCTTGGGATTCCGACCCGTTCTACCATCACGATCCATGCAGACGGCCAGGACGCACAAAAAGCAATACTTGGCACAGCCACCCTACTGGAAGCGCAAGGCATGATCAATTCCGGACAGTAACTCTTTCAGCCACGGAAGGCATTTGGCAGTCGCTGTTCCATAGCTTTTGCATAGCTTTTCCATAGCTTTTCCATAGCTTTTCCATAGCTTTTCCATAGCTTTTCCATAAACGCAAAAACCGCCATCCGGAACTTACCGGATGGCGGTTTTCAATTATGCAGCTACCGTAACATTTTCTTCAGCAAGCCGACGAGGATCGCTGTTACAAATGAACCGGCGAGGATAGCAACCAAGTACGTCAAGATGCTTGCCGCTCCCCGTCCACCAGACCGATGACGAATACGCCGCCGTGTGGTGCACGAAGCCCGATATCGAATAGCATGACGAGCGCTCCGGTCGTTGCCGCTCCTGCAACCGCTGACGGGATGACCCGCGCCGGATCGGCTGCAGCAAACGGGATAACGCCTTCGGTGATGAAACTAGCGCCGAGAACATACGCGGTCTTACCAGCTTCGCGTTCTGTCTTGGTGAATTTCTTCTTTGAACATCGTCGTTGCAATGGCCAGTCCAAGCGGTGGGACCATGCCCGCTGCCATGACCGTTGCCATGAAATTGAAGTTCTGTGCATCAAGCATGGCGATGCCGAACGTGTAAAAGCCGCCTTGTTGACAGGGCCGCCCATATCGACTGCCATCATGCCGCCAAGCAAAAGTCCTACAAGGACCAAGTTGGTTCCGCCAAGCCCTTCAAGGAATGCTGAAATCCCTGTGTAAATTTGTGTTAATGGCGGGTTGATCAGCATCATGACAACCCCGGTGATGAGGATACTGAAGACCGGATAGAACAGCACCGGTTTCAATCCTTCAAGACTTTGTGGAATGACAGCGAATACTTTTTCACCAACAGCGTGACATAACCGGCAAGGAAACCGGCAATCAAGCCGCCAAGGAATCCAGAACCGCCATTTGCTTCTTCAACACCCGTGACAGTAATGGCAAGCAAGCCACCGATCATACCAGGAGCAAAACCAGGACGGTCGGCAATGCTCATCGCGATGAATCCGGCAAGGACAGGGACCATTAAGAAGAACGCCGTGCCGCCGCCGATGGTCGAGCATCGCGGCAAATTCATTGTATTGCGGGCTATCCGGATCTGCCGCGTTGATGCCGAAGAAGAACGACAGGGCAATCAAGATCCCGCCGCCGACAACGAATGGCAGCATGTTCGAAACGCCGTTCATCAAATGCTTATAGAATCCGGATTTCGGTTCTGTGCCGGCATCTGCGTCTTTTGTGCGGTCATGCTTATAGACAGGCGTATCTTGTGCAAGTGCGCGGTCCAATAATTGGTCCGTTTCATAGATCGCTTTGCCGACTTGCGTCTGGATGACATGTTTTCCATCGAATCTCGCCATTTCAACTTTCGTATCGGCCGCGACGATAATGGCGTCCGCTTCCGCGATTTCTGCATCGGTCAAACGGTTTTCACGCCGCTCGAGCCGTTTGTTTCCACTTTCAAATTGATGCCGCGCTCTTTGCACGCCCGTTGAGCTTCTCAGCCGCCATATAGGTGTGCGCAATGCCTGTCGGACAAGCCGTCACAGCCAGGATCTTGCCGCCTGCAGCGGGTTCTACTGTGCCGGCAACCGGTGCACTGTCATCTGCTTGTTCCGGCCCATCCACTTCCGCTTCTTCCGCAGAGACGATGTCGAGCACTTGCTGTTTTGACTCGGCTTCCAAGATATTGACGCGGAATTTCTCATCCATCAGGAAAGTCGCCAGGCGTGATAAGGCTTCCAGGTGATCATCGTTCGCCCCTGCCGTTGCCGCGATCATGAAAAACAGCTGTGCAGGCTGGCCATCCAATGATTCGAAGTCAATTCCTTCAAAAGAACGGCCGAACGCGATGGCTGGCGCTTTGACTGCTTCGGACTTCGCGTGAGGGATGGCGATCGTGTCGCCGATCCCTGTCGTGCTTTGTTCTTCACGGGCCAGGATATCTTTAGTGAATTGCTTCTTGTCGTTCAATTTCCCGGCTTGGTCCAATTGCTCGACCAATTCGTTCAATACCTCGCGTTTGGAGCCGGCTTTCAGATCCAGAATGATGGTGTTTTCCGTCAATAATTGTGTAATTCTCATTTTGTCACATCCTTTTTTTCGAATGGTGTTACGGTCACTTCAGAGAGCAATTGTTCCACATCTGCCTGTTCGCACAAATCTGTCCGAAAAGCAGTGGCGCTTCCGCTAGCGACGCCGTATTGGAATGCTTTGCTCGGATCTTGATGCTGAATATATGAAGCGATGAATCCTGAGACTAAGGAATCTCCCGAGCCGACAGTGTTGACGACTTTGCCTTTTGGCACTTGGGTTGTGTAGTAATGTTCACGGGAAGCATAGATCGCTCCCGCCCCGCCCATGGAGACGACGACATGTTGGACCCCTCTCTCCACCAGCTGGCTGGCATAATGGAAAGCTTGTGCTTGGGTGGTGATTTCGACTCCGAAAATATCCCCCAGTTCATGCTCGTTCGGTTTGATGAGGAAAGGCTTTGTATCCAGCAATTCCTTCAGCGCGGGACCGGACGTGTCGAGCACGAAGTGAATGCCCCGCTCCTGGCAACGATCCGCAAGATCCTTAAAGAATTGGGTCGGCACCGATGACGGCAAGCTGCCCGCCAAGACGAACCAATCACCTTGTGCCATAACGGCAACCTTTTCTTTCAATTGTTCAAGCTGCGCTTCCTTTAGCACCGGGCCGGGCCCATTCAATTCAGTTTCTTGGTCGGTCTTGATTTTGACATTGATCCGCGTGATGGCGCCGGTGTCGATAAAATCGGTTTCAATGCCTTCTGCGTCAAGGAACTCTTCAATAAAGCGCCCTGTAAAACCACCAGCGTATCCGAGCGCCCGGCTTTTCAGGCCCAAACGGCTGAGTACACGCGAGACATTGATGCCTTTGCCGCCGGGGTAATAATACACTTCCTCCGAACGGTTCAAGGCGCCGCTTTCAAAATGCGGCAAATAGGCTGTGTAATCAATGGATGGAGCGAATGTGCATGTGTAGATCATTGTGTCACCACCTTAATTGTAGTTTGTCGTTCGATTTCTTCTAATGCATCATCCGGCAAGCCGTCGATGATAAGTGCGGACCGGCTTAAGTCGAATATGTGCGCAAAACTGACTTTGCCGAATTTTGATTGGTCCGCAAGCACGTAACAGCTTCTGGATAATTCGCCGACCCTTCGTTTGACGGCCGCTTCTTCGGGGTCCGGTGTTGTGAACCCGTGTCCGGGGTGAATCCCGTTGACGCCGAGAAAGCTTTTATCAAACCGGTAATTCTCCAGTGACTGGGTCGCCTGAGGACCAACCAAAGCACCCGTGCGCGACTTGATGAATCCGCCCGTCAAATAGGAAGTGATCCCGTGCTCGTTCAAGGCTTCCAGATGGCTCAGGCCATTTGCTGTCTCTTATTCACTTCTCCTAGCCCACCTTACTAGTCTTGTTCTCGTGCCTGCATCCAGGAACAACGAATCGCCTGTTTTGACGAGTGAGGCCGCATAGCGCGCAACCAGCTGTTTTCCTTCAGGTTCTTGGCCGCTTTATCCGACAAACTCGGTTCCGGCACATTTGAGGCGATCCGGCTGGCACCGCCAAAACGCGTTCCAGCTTCTGCAATTCCTCAAGTTCCGTCAAATCCCGGCGGATGGTGGATTCTGAAGCCGCTGTCAGTTCGACCAGCTCCTGGATTTTGATGCTCTGCTTTTCTTTCAAAAGGTTTAAAATCAGTTGATGCCGCTCCGTGGTCAGCATTCAGTCACCTTCTTTTCTTTTCTGATTAAATAGATAATACTTGAAATCGTTTACAAAATCAATCATAATCATTCATAAGCAGTCAAATTCATTCAAAAAGAATGAATCCCGCTCAAATACACGCATATTATAGGAGGAAATCATCATGGTAGAAAACAATATACAATTACAGACGAAGCAGGCATCCACGCTCGCCCGGCATCCGCACTGGTCGGTTCGATCTCGAAATTCCAATCGGACATCACGCTCGGCTTCAACGGCAAGCAAGTAAACTTGAAATCGATTCTCGGCGTCATGTCGCTTGGCATTGCTTCGGGGTCAACCGTTACGATTGCTGCGGACGGAACGGACGAAGAAGAAGCGATGGCTAAAATCGACGAAGTGCTGAAAGCGGAAGGATCTCCAACCAATGACAAGCCCTCTCCGGTATCGCAGCCTCCACCGGGATCGCTATCGCCAAAGCGTTCCGCCTGGAAAATCCGGAATTGACCGTCGAACAGCAAAAAGTGGGCAATCCTGCTGAAGAAATCGCCCGCTTCGATGCGGCCGTGATACAAGCGGCCGCCGAACTTGAAGTCATCCAGGAAAAGACCGCCCAACAGATCAGCGACAAGGAAGCCGCGATTTTCGGCGCCCATTTGCTGGTCTTGAGCGACCCTGAACTGATTGGGCCGATCAAAGAGCGCATTTCAGCGGATAGCGTCAATGCGGAATTTGCCCTACAGGAAACAAGTGACATGTTCATCACGATGTTTGAAGCGATGGACAATGAGTATATGAAAGAACGCGCAGCCGACATCCGGGACGTTCGTAAACGCCTGCTGTCCCATCTGCTTGGCGTTAAAATCCAAGACCCGAGCATGATCGATGAGGAAGTCATTGTCATCGCCGAAGATTTGACACCGTCCGATACCGTCCAATTGAATGCCCAGTTCGTCAAAGGCTTCATCACCGATATCGGCGGGCGCACTTCGCATTCCGCCATCCTTGCACGCACTTTGGAAATCCCGGCAGTAGTCGGCGCACAAAACGCCATGGCAACGATCCGCAATGGCCAAACGGTGATCATCGATGGCTTGGAAGGCAAAATCATCGTCGAGCCCGACGCAGCGACCATCCAGGAGTTCCAACAGGAAAAGTTGGCCTATGACGCCCAAAAAGCCGAATGGGCCAAACTCAAAGATGAGCCGACGGTAAGTGCCGACGGGCAACATGTGGAACTTGCCGCCAACATCGGCACGCCAAAAGACCTTGCCGGCGTGCTCGAACATGGCGCGGAAGGCATCGGCCTTTACCGCACCGAGTTTCTCTATATGGGAAGAGATGCCTTCCCGACAGAAGACGAGCAGTTTGACGCCTACTCAAAGGTCTTGAAAGGCATGGACGGCAAGCCGACCGTCGTCCGGACACTTGACATCGGCGGCGATAAGGAACTCACGTATCTGGACTTGCCAACAGAAATGAACCCATTCCTCGGCCTGCGCGCAATCCGTTTGTGCCTGGAAATGCCGGAGCTCTTCAGAACCCAGCTGCGCGCCCTCTTGCGCGCAAGTGTGCATGGCAATTTGAAGATCATGTTCCCGATGATCGCAACGGTAGAAGAATTCCGCCAAGGAAAAGCTTTGCTGGAAGAAGAAAAGGCCAAATTACTGGATGCAGGCATCCCAGTCAGCGACTCCATTGAAGTCGGCATCATGGTGGAGATTCCTTCCACTGCCGTCATGGCGGATGTCTTTGCCAAAGAAGTGGATTTCTTCTCCATCGGCACGAACGACTTGATCCAGTACACAATGGCTGCAGACCGCATGAACGAACGGGTGTCGTATCTGTACCAGCCGTTTAACCCGGCGATTTTACGCTTAGTGAAAATGGTCATCGATGCAGCGCATAAAGAAGGAAAATGGGCAGGTATGTGCGGCGAAATGGCCGGCGATGAAATCGCTATCCCGATTCTTCTCGGGCTCGGCTTGGATGAATTCTCCATGAGCGCTTCTTCTGTCTTGAAGGCGCGTGCACAGATCAGCCGTTTGTCAAAACAAGAAATGGCTTCGCATACCGACCAAATCCTTGCACTTTCATCATCACAAGAGGTCGAAGCGTACGTTAAAGGAATTAGCTAAAAACCCTGAATGCCGCAAAGGCGTTCAGGGTTTTGTGATCAAAATGGGTTGGTGGCCCATTGTTTCGACAATGGGATAAAGATCCGCGGATTCAATTTCAATTGCGAAACGATGTATTCCGCGATGTCTTCCGGCTGCATGAACTTCTCTTTTCCTGTTCCGTTTCATTGCCAGAATCGGTCATGCCTGTGACGACACGGCTCGGGGCCAAAGCGAAGACACGGATATTGTCGGGGCGCACTTCCTGCATCAAGGCCTCGCTCATGCCGAGCACCGCAAATTTCGATGCGCTATAGGCGCTCGAGCCGCTTGTGCCTTTGAGTCCTGATGAAGAGGAAATGTTGACGATATCGCCTCCCTGCTTGTCGATCATCTGCGGCAGCACCGCTTTTGTCATATGGACCATGCCCATCAAATTGATATTGAGCATATTTTGCCAATCCTCGGTATCAAGTTCCATGAACTTGCCGTATTTCCCGATTCCTGCATTATTGATGAGGATATCGATCGTGCCGAGTTCGCCGGTCAATTTCTGGACGGCCGCTTCGACTTGCTTGGGATCCGACACATCCGCAACCGCAAATGCTGCGCGGCCCCGCAATGAACGGATCTCTTTCGCCAATTGTTCGATTTCTTTTCGGGTTCTGGCAATCAACCCGACGGCCACGCCTTCATTGGCCAGTGCCAGGGCGGTTGCCCGGCCGATGCCGCGCCCTGCTCCTGTAATGATTGCTGTCTTTTCTGTTAACACTTGTCCCACTTTATTTTCCGCCCTTCAGCTAAATGAATTTTCTCTGCCCTAGTCTTTGCCCCTAAACCGGCGGCGGTAAACCGGCCGATTGACTGAGGATAAATTTTTTTTAGGACAGTAGCCTCAGCTTTGTTTGCGGAAATAATCCAGCAAGCCCTGTGCGCTGACCTGTAAATCCATTTCGATATAGGGCATCACGCGGTGGGGCTGTTTGACTCCTTTTTCCGCCAATTGCGCCATGACGGGTGCCGCCAGGCGTTTTGCCAATTGATCCGCGGATTCATCATGTCGATAGGCAGCCGCCCCTTCTTCGACAAACAGCTCGAGCCATTCCAGCACTTGGCGAAGCGCCGCTTGCGGATTCATTGCAGCACCATAATGCCCGAAATAAAGTACATCGAGTTGCTGACTTTCCATTCGTTCGATGGATGCCTTCATCGCCTCCGGGTCGAATTGGTTCGGTGAGGTGGACGGCAAGTAAAAGTCGATGCCGTCTTCAATCAGCTGTGCATAACGGATGCCGGCCGTATCCCCTACGAAAAACCCATTCGATACCGGGTCTAAGATGCCGAAATGATGCTTGGCATGGCCCGGCGTATCCCAGAACTCAAGCGAACAGTCCGGACCGATTTGCAGCCGGTCGCCTTCCGTTTTGATAGCGATGCGGTGTTCGGGCACCGGAACGATCGGATTGAACAGATCATCGAATTTGTCGCCGTATACTGCGCGTGCGCCGGCGATGAGTCGGCTCGGGTTTGCCAGATGCCTGGCGCCTTTCGGGTGCACGATGAGCGTCGCGTTCGGGCAGTCCTGCAATAATAAGCCCGCTCCACCGGCGTGGTCGAGGTGGATATGGGTCACGATGATGTAGCGGACCTCATCGAGTGAAATGCCGAGTTCTTTCAATCCTTGTTTCACATGCTCCACCGACGGGCTCGGACCTGTTTCAATAATGGTCAGCTGCTGTTCCATGATGACGTAGCTGCCTGTTCGCTGTTCCAGGCCGAGATCGAAACCATCGATCAACTGAATGCGGTCGTTCAACTTGCTGATTGCCATGCTGGCACCCCTTTCTGTTTGTCTTCAGTCTACCAAAGCTCTTGCTTGCCCCACAACTCGGCACATAAAAACGCCGCCAGAATTCGGCGGCGTTTCTCATCAATTGCTGGATGGGCTATAGGAAGTCAATGGAATGTCTTCATAGTCTTCCGGGTCCAATGAATAGACGCTGTCATCGGCTACCCCTTCGACAATGGCCGTCAAGCCGCGCTCTACCGATTTGACCAATTGGCCTTTTTCTTTCTGCCCAAGCGACTGGGTTTGGCCGCGTACTTCAAACAACACGGTGCCGCTGCCATTCAATGCATAGCTGCCAAGCGCTGTGCCCGGCAAATCGAGCCCTTGTGAATAAAGCGAGATATTGGTGAATTTCGAATTGCCGTAGGACTGCAGCTCCTCATACGCCGCCACATTCAACTGGCGTGAAAAATCATAATCGTATTGGTCTGCATAGTCGCTGTATTTCGCCCCTTCAGCACTGGATGGGTCCGGAACGAATTGGGCGGACAGCGATAATGTGACTGGATCTGGCGTGCCATCGACATAATACATCCCTTGATGATGCAGGTCGATAAAGACGTCGACGGTGCCGTATTCTGCTTGCAATGATTTATAGACGTCGCGTGAAACTTGGGCTTCTTTCGTGATAAACCAGCCCGGTTCGTTCGATGCGCCTGGGAAATCTTCGGCTTGTGGTACATAATCCAGGTCTGGGTTAAAGTCGCGGTTCACATCAAAGCCTGGATTGGCGCCGTAATCATAGCTTTGGCTGACGCCGCGGTCTAAATAATTCCATGATGGCGTTGCAGCGGCGAGTTCGGGATAATCCGCCACGACATCGCTCCATGTCATGCTATTGCGGCGCTTATCGCCTTCTGAGGCATCTGGGTTCATCATCGGCATGAAGACGATCGTCACTTCATCGCGCAAGGCTTTAGCCGCTTTCGAGTTGCCAGATAGGGTTTTCAACATATTCAAAATGGCCACGGTGCCTGTTTTTTCGTTTCCGTGAATCTCACTTTGGATCAGCAGCACTTTGTCACCCGTCCCGACAGTCGCAGTATAAATATCGCGGCCTTCGAATGATTGGCCAGCAACATCAACAGAAACTGAGCCTTTGCTATTGGCTTCGATGCGTTGGAGTTCTTTTTGCAGCTCCGCATAATCGATAAACCCGGAAATGGCATTGTCGTGATGGTGTTCAGTCGGCTGTGCAGGTTCTGCCGCTTGCACTGGCATCGCAAGCATGGCACAAAGCCCCGCCATGGTCATTGTCTTGAATATGTGTTTTTTCACTATCCCCACTCCTTTTAATTGAATAGGCTGAGTATAGCAAAGCTTGTTAAGCTTGCCTATAGTTGTCAGAAATTTCAGTCCTTTGGATATATAATCCACAGCGCCAACCGTCCTTCGCCCGTTACCAATGCCGGAGAGCAAATTTTGAGCTCGCTGATTTTCATTGTTTCGTGGGACGAAATACCCGCAGCATCCAGTTGAAGGCTGAAGATATTCATCAGTAAAAAACTGGTCCCTCCGTCAGTTTCTATAATTGGCGCTTTTGGGTTTGCCTATTGCCCTGAATCGGCTACAGTTATACCATCAAGGAAGAAACTGGAGGTTATCATATGAATGATCCACAAATCCGCAAGACAGCATCATCTGGTCGCAGGAAATGGTGCGCAGCACATTGCCAAAACGCGCACAAGACAGCCATAAAGGCGTGTTCTGGCACTGCGTTATTAGTAGCTGGAGGCCCGGACATGCCCGGGGCTGCCTTGATTTCGGGCTCGGGCGCTAACAAGCGGCGTCGGAAAATTGGCAATCGGGACTTACCGCGAAACCATCCGCAGCATCGCTCACGCGGCGGCCGAAGCGACGTATGTGCCAGATGCGCTGATCCATATCGCCAATGGCACCCATTCACTCACTTCCTATAAAGCCATCGCATGTGGGCCTGGCACCTTACCGGATGCAGTGACCGAAGCGGCTATTGACAGTTTGCTGAATTCACCTGCCCCTCTCATACTCGACGCCGGCGCATTGAGTGAACGAAGCTATGTGAAAGAAGCGCACCGCTCATCTTGACGCCGCACGCCGGTGAATTCAGCCGGATCTCAGGATATTCAACAGACCAGATGGCCGAGTCTCCCGGTGCATGTGCCTCGGCATTTGCCATGGAGCATGACTTGACCATCGTCTTGAAAGGCCCCGCACAACAATCGCTTTCCCGGACGGCGAACTGTTCCACAACCCGACAGGAAATGCCGCGCTTGCAAAGGCGGCACGGGCGATATGCTGACCGGCATGATGCTCGGCATGCTGTGCTGTCACGAAAACTGGCGCCATGCCGTCTTAAATGCCGTCTACTTGCACGGTGCCTGTGCGGACGAATTCATCAAAACCCGCTCCCCACACAATGCTTGCACACGATATCGCAAAGCTGCTGCCGGAAGTATGGAAACAATACGAGTGATCCTTTGTTCAGAAAATCGTCACGTGAAATAGCCTGGCTGTGAACTAGTTCGCAGCTAGGCTATTGTTCATTTATTGGATAAAACTGCTCACTATTTTGACAATCAAAAGAGATGAAAAGCTCATACTTTCCGCTATAATGGAAATCGCCAGGCATAAGATTTTCAATACGGACGGAGGTATCTTTATAATGAATAGACACCGGGCGGGACAAAGTTAGTGAACTATGTTCGGATACTTCACTTGACGGTGCCTGCGGTATGGGTTTCTGTGCTGTTGGCAGCCGCTGCAGTAAGCTTGCTGATGCGCGCCGCGATTGGGCATAAACCTGGCGAATGGTACTGGAACGCTTTGGCGCTTTACATCTTGACGTGGAAGCTCAGCTACATCGTTTTCAATTTACAGCATTTTCTTGACATGCCTTTATCGATTCTTTATTTCAACGGCGGGTTGTACGGCCATTTGCTCGCCATAGCATTGCTTATCGGCTATTTGGCCCTGGCACAAAGAAAACAGGCTGCTGTGGCGGAACAGGCTGCCACTGCCTGGTTATTGTTTTTTCTGGCGTATCAGTCCATCCTGCAATATTTTGACGCCGAGTTTGTGCAAGCAGCCCTTCAAACCGCTCTTTTCGCAGCAGCTATCGTGGCCATCCGCGTGCTGGGAAAACGGCCAGACGTTCCGAACAGCTTATTGCTTGCCGCATTTTTCACAGTGGAACTGCTCATCCTAAGCGCATTCGGCCCGCTAGTGACTTGGCAAAATGCGACGCTCATTGTTGTTGCCGCATTCACAATCGCCATGTACATACGTTTTGAACAGAAAGGACCGAGCATATGATAAAAAAAGCTATCATCGGCATATTGCTGGTTGCAGCGATCGCCATCATAGCCATCAATTTCTTTGAAGAAGATGCTCAGCCAATCGATACGAGCGAATCCGCCACTTCCGCAAGCGCAGAAGACGAGTCACTTGCCGAAGGCCTCTCACAAGGGCAGGTAGCTCCCGATTTCACATTGACTGACCAAAATGGCGAGACGGTCAAATTATCCGATTACCGCGGCAAAAAAGTCATCTTAAACTTCTGGGCGACCTGGTGTCCCCCATGCCGAGCTGAAATGCCGCATATGCAGGAATTCCACGAAAACAACGCAGACGGCGACGTCGTTATCCTGGCAGTTAACCTGACCGCACAGGATAACGGCGATGAAGCGATTCGCTCGTTTATCGATGAATTCGGGTTGACTTTCTCCATTCCAATGGACGAAACCGGCAGCACCGCCCAAACTTATCAAATCCGTACCGTGCCGACAACCTACATCCTTAACACGAAAGGCGAAATCGCCCAAAAAATTGTCGGCCCGATGGATGAACAGATCATGAAAGACCAGACAGACAGCATCGACTAAGTTTCTCCGTAAGGCTTGCATGAACTTAAGGGTTTAAAGAAAAGCCATTTGCGGAATACTAAAAGCAGGACTTGCAATGAAATGGAGGATTTTTTCATGGAACTTGATTTAGCAAAAGAACAATTGCCATCGACACAATCTAAAGTGAACGACCACACACCCGACCACATCAATCAGCAAATCGAACGGGAAACGGAAGCCTCGGTCAATTATTACAAGCGCCAAGGCGAAAGTGAGATCCGGACGCGCATTAACGAATTGGACAACGAATGGGACACTGAACGCCTAATGAAAGTAAATATGGCGTCCGTTGCAGCCGTTTCCGCTCTTCTCGCTGTCCGGTCTAATAGAAAATGGGCGCTTCTAGCCGGAGCGTCAAGTGCAGCCATCATTCAGCACGCGCTGCAAGGCTGGACACCGGCGATCGTCATTTTCCGCAAAATGGGCGTCCGCACCGTCGACGAAATCAACCGCGAGAAAAAGGCTTTGCAGAATTTATTGAATAAGCCTGAATAAGATTAAAACCCCTAAGCCTTAGCGCTTAGGGGTTTTTTAAGTATTTTTTGTCGCAGCGTCTCTATCACTTGGCGCGACTGCAGGCATCTTGTTTTTCTGCAGCCAGCCTTTAAAGAGCCGGTGCAGCGGCAGCTCCAGCTTGAAATGCGCCAAAATCCCGAAAAACATCATCAAAGCCACGAGCACCAGGCTCATGCCGATATTGCCCAATACTTCATGCAAACCGGCTTGGTCCATCCATTCAGAGAATACATCGAGCACTACATTGTGGACGAGATAAATCGCAAATGCGGCATTGCCGAGTTGATGGAACGCGTTTGGAATAGTGACATCCTTTTTCAAATCGATCACGCCAAGCCCGATCAACAACAACATGATCGAAATGCTGGCGCTCATTTCAAAGCTGACTTCCATGAAGGGGTTCAACGCATTCATCCACGTTACAGGAAAACCGATCAATCCAAATGCGATGAATAGATACCCGATGATGACCGGTATCTTGGCATGGAGGATGAGCCACGCACAAAACACACCCGCTATGAACATTAAATTATAGGAGGCAAACAGAAAATCGAACAGAAAATGATCGATATAAACAATGCCGATGACGCCCAATAGCGAAAGAATGCCCCAGGCGGCGAACAGCGCCTTGCCGATCAAGCGCGGGCTCAAAAACAGCACGGAGAACATTAGATAAAAATAAATCGTGTATTCCAATGACCATGCCACGATCAAGAACGGGTCTTGCCATTCAGGATTCGGAACAAGAAAGATCGAAGTCAAAATGACATCCATATCCCGCTCCGCCCCTGTTGCGAACCAAGGCAACAGGAATGCCAAGATCAGGAACACCAAGGTCACGACCCAATACAGCGGATAAATCCGGATAAAACGGTTAATCAGGAAATCCGCTAATTGCCCTTTCTTGCCGAATTTTTGACGGTAAATATAATAAGCCATAAACCCTGACAAGGAAAAGAAATAATAGACGCCGCCCGTCAACGGCAAATAAGCCAGATTCCACATATTGAATCCGTAGTAATCCATCATGGTCGTCGATAAATGGTGAAGCATGACCAATAACGGCACCAATGCCCTGGACAATTGAATCAGCACCAGCTTTCTTCTCACACGCCCCACCCCTCTACCGCAAATTCAAACACTCGCCAAAAGACCTAATATAAACCATGAGCCTAATCTGTATTTAAAATTTATAGACATAATATACCACGTTTCATTAAAACCACAAGTATTTTCTCCCATTATCTGCTAGAGCTTTGGCGCTGTCCTATTTCAGCCATAAAAAAACCCGGAAACCATGGATGGCCCGGGTCTGGTCGTTTATCGACGGTCTTTTATGACCGCTATACCGGTCGTCTGCAAGGTTTCTAGCAGCAATTGATGCATGATCGCATAGCCTTCCTCGTTCGGATGGATCGAATCCAGCCAAATGGACGGCACTTTTCCCATTTTCCGCGTATTCGTGACGATGACGCCTTTCGCGCCGATCGCCGAATTCCACATGCGGAACAGCAGGTTGGTGAAACCGAAATACTGCACTTCTTTTTTCATCGAATTATATAAACTATTCTGGACAATGAGCACTTGATCATTGCTTTTTTGTATGAATCCATAAATCTCCAACAAATTGCGGCGGTATTTCTTTTTCAATGCAGCAAACTGGCGGATCAGCTCGCTTGCGCCCCCATCGCGGTATTGACGCAGCAAGTCGTTGCCGCCGATATTCAGCAGCACGAGATCGGCTTGAGCCAATTCCGCCTGCCAATGATCGGCCCGCAGCCGTTCGACGAGGCCATCGCTCGTCAATCCATTGATGCCGAAGTTCAGCACTTCGCTATCCGGAAAGCTGTCTTCCAAATGTCTCGCAATCCCGCCCTTTGTCCCGTAGCCATAAGCTACGGAATCGCCAAGAATGACGATTTTATCTATATGTCGCGGTCTTGTCGCATTGCGTTGTTTACGTCTGAGTGCCTTTTGATAAAGGGCACTCGATCGGAAATTCTTGCCCAATCTTCTGCACGCCCCCTCGCTTTCGTATCTCTTTATTTTAGCATATCTGCCTGTTTCTTTTCCCTTTTCATGCTTATATGCATAACCTGTAGGGCTGGAAGGGTATGGACAACTAGAACATAAAGGAGGGGTGTTGATGGATCAGCTTTATCTAGTTATTGGCATCATCATCGTCGTCCTCACGCTGACCGATTTCATCTGGACGACTTTATGGGTCGACGGCGGTGCTGGGCCATTGACCCATAAGCTCACTTCCGCCTACTGGACGCTCCATAAGCAAGTGAGCCGTAACAACTCGAAATTCCTGAGCCTCGCGGGGCCCATTATTTTGGTCTCCACCTTGGCGACATGGATTTTCCTGCTATGGGCGGGCTGGACCTTCATTTTTGCAAGTTCCAACATGATCGTCGATACCAAAGACGGCGGGCCTTTGTCGTGGGTTGAATATGCCTATTATGCAGGCTACTTGATTTTTACGCTCGGCAACGGTGAGTTCGCCCCGGATGACGGCATCTGGCAGATCGTGGCGATCTTTGCGACTGGCACCGGCATGCTATTCATTACATTTGGGGTGACTTATTTGCTGCAAGTGTTGAGCGCCGTATCGGAAAAACGTTCGCTTGCATCGAGCATCAGCGGCATTGCAAAAGATCCCGCTTCCTTCGTCAACAATTCATGGAACGGGAAAAACTTCGACAACCTCAATCTATTGCTCGATACATTCGCGAATGAATTAAGCAATGCAGTGTCGAAATACAACGCCTATCCAGTCCTCCATTATTACCGCAGCTCGACGCATGACCGTTCGCTGCCGGTCAATATCGTCGTGTTGGATGAATCATTGACTTTTTTGAAGTACGGCATTCCGGAAGAAATTCAGCCCAATACCTTATTGATGCAGGAACTCTCGAGCAGCATCACCAGTTATTTGGATACTTTGCATAGTTCATCGATCGACGCCTCCACCGTGATTCCGCCCCATCAAGTGCTTGCGAACCTCGACGCGTCGATTCCCACAGTGAATGCAGAATCCTATGAAAAACAATGGAATCACTTGAACGGCGCAGAAGAAAGCTCCTCGGCCTTGTGGAAATGACGGGCGAGGAAATGGCCAGGAACATCAAACGACCTGGAATGAATAAATAGCTTTTCTGCTCCAAAGCAAACAAGTAGATGGTTGTAAAAGCGCCGGATCCTGGCGCTTTTTCATTTCCTGTTTTGTCGTTGTTTCCAACAAATTAAAATAAGGTGTTTCATTTAAAAGTTTCAGGGAACAATTTGAGGGATGAGATTTTGAAATTGGAGGCTAATCAATGCAAACGACTATACCTGCTTTATTGACAAAAGAAGATTTCACGAACCGCAACGACTTGCCTGACTGGTTGCTGCGCGAATACAAAACTTTCCATGAGACGGTGACAGACAAGACCTTCCCATGCTATTTCGGCAGAAGCGGTGAATTGAAAAGCGAGCTGCGCTATGCATATATAAGCCAAGATGATTGGTCAAACTTGCCTGGAGCCGTTGCGGAATTTTTGACTTTATTCGAAGACCCGAAACATAAGCGGCATGGGCTGTTCGTGTTCGTAGAACCTTTCGAATCGGAAGGGCCGCTGGACGCTTACCGTGAGCAGTTCTGGGAGATTCTGCAGTATCTTCATGATATGGATGATACCGAATGGCCGGAACAAGCGCCGCGTGATCCTGATCATTATTTATGGGATTTCAACTTCAAAGGGGAACCCATTTTCATCTTCGGCAATGCGCCTGCCTACAAACAGCGCCGCACCCGCCACCTCGGCAATTCGATGGTGCTCGGATTCCAGCCGAGAAGGATTTTCGAAGGACTGACAGGGACGGAAAAAGGCGGCATTATGTCGCGCGAGAAGGTTCGGGAACGTGTCGAGAAATGGGATGAATTGCCGACCCATCCAGACATCAGCCACTTTGGCGACCCTGAACATAATGAATGGAAGCAGTTCTTCATCGGAGATGATGTTGAGCCGGTCAAAGGCAAATGCCCGTTTTCGCATAAAGAACTCTAACCATAAAAAAGCGTCGGTACAGGAAAACTGTACCGACGCTTTTTTATGGTTAGGCTTTATTTTTTTGCCGCTCTTTAAACTTCTTAACCGTTTTGCCCTTGTCGAGTTGCAATTCATCCTCGACAGCTTGCATCTCTGTCTCTTTTCCTTCGATCTGCTGCAGCAGGCGATCCACTACTTGTTGGACAAATGGCTGTGCAGCGGTTGGCGGCTTGACGGCCGTCAATTCGGCGTCATCCCCTTCTTCAGGTTCCCCCACCACCACGATGCTGATATCTTTCGGCACTTTGAATCCAGCGCTTTTCAAGGAATCGAATAATTGCAGTCCGTCTTCGTAGCTCGCCGCGACAAACGCGCTTGTCGGTTTTTTGAATGAACGCAATTCAGCCGCAATGGCATCGAAATCGGCAGGGCTTTGTGTCGAGTGGATGCGTTTTTTGCGCAGCTTCAATTGATGATGTGCCAAGGCTTCATAATAACCTTGTAGCCTTTCACCGCCATCCGGCAAATCTCTCCCTACCCATGCGATCTGCTGGTGGTCTTTTTCAGCAAGATGGCTGGTGGCAAGATATGCCGCTTTGCGCCCGTCAAATGGTTTTACTTCATTCGCTGCTTCTTCGGCTTGCAAAAATGCACTTGTTTCATTCAAATATTCTTTCAATTCAACAGGAAGGCTACCGATGCCGATGACTCCAGCAACATCTTCCACTATAGCTTTGCTGTCTTCCACTGATTCACTGCCAGTCAATGCATGGCCCGTCAGCTGATATCCGTCAGCCTGTGCCGATTCAGCAAATTCGCGCAAGCGGGCGAATTCGTCGGGGGTGCAATCTTTCGAAAAAACAACGGCTATGCGTTTTGGCGTTTCGGCGGGTTGAGCATTTGTGGTGCTGGCATTTCCGTAATCCAACTCAGCTAAGGCTTGCATCACTTTGTCATAAGTTTCCTTTTTAACTTGCTCAGGCCGATTCAACACCCGGGACACCGTCGTTTGAGAGACTCCTGCATGCTTCGCAACTTCTGTGGTCGATACCATTTTTACCACCCTTTCCATTCATTCATTTTGTTGAATATACTATACCACATCTAACCACGATATTCAGGAGGACATTCAAAAATTTCCGCGATCTGTAAGTTGCTCGAGGAAATATAGTGATCAATCAAAGTGGTTTCATTGAATTTAAAAATAATTCTATGAATATAATTATTCAAAATCCCCCTTCTTTATTCATTTTATTCAAATAAAATTTGCTATTAACCCTTTCGAGATTCGCTCCTTCACCCTAGGTGTTAATTAATCATTTATACCTTTATGAATAATTTATGAATAAAAAGCGTACAGCAATCGCTGTACGCTGAACTCATTATTCATCAATAAAGAAATTATTTCTATGCCATCTGAAAAAAGCTGTATTCGAATCCTTCGCTGCGATGCGCAGGTTTTTCTTCAAGCCATACCGGCTCGCTTGTGGTTGAAGGGCAGCTGACATCCTGAGCGTGCCTGCCCCGGTAAAGGAAATCTGGCCGCTTTCATAAAGCGCTGCGTGATTGGCGCATAGTAACACACCATTCGCTGGGTCGATCCGTTCTGCATCACTGCTGTCTTTCCATGGTTTGCTGTAGGCCGCCTTCAGCAGAGCAGGATTGTCGAGGCTGCAAATGGCACATTTTCTTTCCCACCGCTCCATTTGCACTGCTTTAAACTGCCTCTTTAAATCTCTGAATTTTCGCCGCAGCAAGTATTCGGAATCCATCATCCAGGCAGTCAAGGAATTGTATTTTTCCTCGCGCACGGCATCGTAAACAAACTCCAATTGCTCGATATTACGCCATTTTGATGACGATAATAACTCCAAAAACACCAATGCCAATGATTCATTGCACGGGTATACATAGCCTGAATTGCCGTTGCCGTCCGGCTGGAAAGCGGAATACTTAACCGGCAAGTGTTCTGCCACTATTTTGATGCACGAGGCAATTTCCAATGGATCGTCTAGCTCCAAGTATTCACAAGGTGCAAGCCATTCAGCATTTGGCGTGCCTACTGCCTGCTCGCGCGCATCTTCCTGGATAGTGCCGACCGCAACAAGTGCGCCCCGGACATAATGGAAGGTCCGATCCCCTTTTTGCAATGATTTTACACGTTCCCACGAATGTGGCGTGGCCCCCGATTTATCTTTCATAGGCGCCCGGAGAATTCCAAGGCGTTTTTCTTCTCTATAGGTTTCCCCCTGCATGACGATGTAGCTATTCATTACGTGCCTCCTGACAATTGCTTTCTTCTATTCTACCATCATTTTGCCGTTTCCGCCCGGTCCCACGGCAAACAAAACGAATGATAGCCAAGAAAAAAACCATCTCCTAGAAGGAAATGGTTGTCAAACAGCGCGGACGATTCGACCAGGCGCAGTCGCCTTATACCAGCTATAGCAAAAAAGGACGATGAGGGCCAGATCGATGACATCGCCCCCATAATACATGATCAGCGCTCCCGTCTCCCCGTCGCCGGTCGTGACGCCTGCTGGAGGCATGGCATAAAGCGACTTCGCCAACACTTTATGGCCAGCAAACGCCACGATCAAGACCGCTGCGCGCAAACGGAACGAATGCCGATGGCCAGTCAAGTCGGTATATAGAATCGACCAAGTGAACACGTAAGCTGCCAATAAAATATGAATATGGACCAAGGCATAAATCCATGTCGATTGGTGCATCCATATAAACAGATCGGTTCTATAAAGAATAAACAATCCTCCAAAATTCAAAAAAGCGGTGCTGACAGGATGGCTGGCGACTGCAATGAATCGGCTATTCAATAGACGGCTCAGACGGCGCGCGGAATTGGTCGGCAAGCCCCTCATCACTAAAGTCAACGGTTTGCCATGAAGCAATAATAGCGGTGCCAGCATGCCGAGCAGCAAATGCCCCGTCATATGGGCGGAAAAACTTGTGTGTGTTGCATCCGCTAAAGGGCCGACCAATGACGCGCCTGCCGCAATCACGCCAGCAAACCAAAACACATAACGATGCCTGGGCCATCTTTTATAGCGTTCATTGGTCCAAATCGCCAGCATCGGGTAAAATATCATCGCCCAGGTGAGTAATAATGCTGCTGTCAACTGAAACCAAGGTGCTATGGGTCCGAGGTAATGGTGAATCATCGCGTTATGCAGACCGCCTTTCCTTGGCGGATTTTGCAAGGACGATCCCGGCAATGAGCAAAGCTGCGCCAAATAAATTCCAGCTCAAGTCATAAGGCCATAATTCGACCTGATAACGTACCTGGTGGGTCCTGAACACCTTATGGTCAATGATGCCGTCAAACAGCTGGAATGCCCCGGCGCCGATGAGGATTGAGGCAATCCAATACCGCATGCGGACCGCTTGCCGCCTTCTCAAGTCTGCAAACATGAATAGACCGCCGATTGCCGCAAACCAGGCAAATGAATTCAACAAACCATCTGCAAAGATGCCGATTTGCGGTGTCGCCAAATCATAGAAATGATGCCATTGAAGCAATTGGTGGAAGATCACTTCATCGACGAACGCCATCGAGCCGATCCCGAACAATATGCCGGACCAGAAATTCCTCTTTTGGAGTTTGTGGGCCGTTTCATCTGCGATTACCTGTTCCTTACTTGCCATATATGCGCCTCCTTTTTACTCCGCTATTCTTAGCTCAATGAAAAAAGAGCCTCTGGCCGGGCTCTTTACTCGATTTCGATGCGTTTGCCATTGCCGGAGTCTTTTTCTTCCGGCTTTGGCACCGTCAATTGCAAGACACCGTCCTTGAAATTCCCTTTGATGGCCTGGTCATCGACATCACCGACATAAAAACTGCGCTTGAACGATCCAAAAGAGCGTTCCTTTCGGATGTAATGGCCTTCGTCTTCCGAAGTTTCCGAGCTTTCTTCTTTTTTGCCGCTGATTGATAAATAACCGTCTTTAAAATCGACCTGGATATCATCTTTTGAAAAACCTGGAACGTCGACCACCACTTCATACTGCCCGTTCGCTTCTTTTACGTCGACTTGCGGATAATTGCTTTCCTTAAAGAATCTGTCAAAGAAATCCGAATCCAAATCGCTTTGGAATAGTTTCGGGAAGAAATCCTCCCGCTTTCTGGGCATGAACTTCATCAGTCTTCCTCCTCGATCGCCGATTGTTTGAAACAAGGCCAGAGACTCTTCCTTATAAATGGTGCTGTTATTGTGAATTATAGGTGGTTTCCAACAAAGTCAACCAGTTTTACCAATTCCCAATTGTTTGACGAAAGCTTACATTCTCCCCGTCACACTGGAAAGAAACTCCTTAAGATTCCTCCTCGCTAGCTGGTCTGTTAGCCTTTTAACACAAATTTTCCTTGCTTTTATCCTTTGTTCTCAAGGCAGGTTTAAAAAAACGCGATTACAGGAATACTACAGAAAGCATATGTGTACTACTAATAATGATTTCCCTGTTATAATGGGAGATATCACTGAAGGAGATGATAGCGATGGAAATGGGTACGATTAAAGGTTCGAGCATGATGGTGAAAGTAGTGCGTTCCCTTATGGAAGAAGGCTGGTCTTTTACACCGAACGAATTGGACATCATCGTCCGCGCCGAGCATCCTGAAACCGGCGAATCCATCTCCTTCCCTTCATTCGGGAGCCTGAAAATGTGGCTTTACGAAAAAGGGCTGAGCTATTAACTGAAAAAGCTGCCCCTCTGCCGAATCGGCAGCAGGGACAGCTTTTTTGTTGGTCATTTCAAGTTCATTAGGGGCAATTCGGATCGCGTACAGGTTTATACAGACGGTTCAAGCATTGCCGGCTTTTTGCAAAGTGAAGCGTTGACGCCTTGTTTTCGCAGTTCGGAAACGATGGCGCCGTTGGTTTTTCTGTACGCTTCATACGATTCATCGAACATTCTCTTTAATTGCTTCATTTGATTGGACTGACGGTTCATTCGACACACCCTCCACTCGGATGACTTCCTAGACCAGTATACAGGGCAACTATGAACAAACTATTAACAAACGGAAAAAACTTTCAAAATAAGCGATTTTCATTTGCTGCGCTATAAAAGCGTTAGTCAGTTGATCTTGAATCAGACCCCAACTCCCCAAAAAATCCGCCTGCAAGAGGCGGATTTTTTTCTTTTACATACGCAAGCTGATGCCAGGGCCGATCGGCAGCCCAGTCAATGCAAAGATGATCATCATGACAAGCCATACGCCAAAGAATATGAGGCTATACGGCAGCATCAAAGAAATCAAGGTGCCGAGGCCCGCTTTTTTGTCGTATTCGCGCATGAAGGCGAGCACGATCAAAATATACGGATTGAGCGGCGTGATGATGTTCGTCGATGAATCCGCGATGCGGAATGCCAATTGGACAAATGCCGGATGATAATCCAGCAGCATGAACATCGGGATGAAGATTGGCGCCATCAATGCCCATTGTGCGGACCCGCTGAAAATCAGCAGATTCAGAAGGGCTGCGAGGATACTGAAGCCGACCATGACCGGCAAGCCCGTCATATTGATGCTCGTCAAGAATTCAGCGCTATTGACGGCGAGCCAGATGCCCAGGTTGCTCCAGTTAAAGTAACTAATGAACTGGGCTGCGGCGAAGATCAAGACGATATAGCCGGACATGTCCTTGATGGCATCTCCCATATAAGCAGGAATATCTTTGGATTCAGTGATTTTCTTGACAGTGATGCCGTATGCGACAGCCACTGTAATGAAGAAGAACAGGATGATCGGCACGATGCCAGATAGGAATGGCGACGGGATGATACCGCCGTCTTCGTTACGGACAGGCGATCCTGGGAAGAACAGCAGCAAAGCGATCAAGCCGATGTATACGGCACCTGCAATCACGGCATTCAATAAGCCTTTGTTTTCCTGTTTTGTCACCGGTTCAAATGAGTTATCGGTTCTGCCCGTGTACTTGCCAAGGCGCGGCTCGACCAATTTCTCGGTAATGATCGCACCGACGATCGCCATGACGACGACGGATGCGCTCATGAAATACCAGTTATCGACAGGCGTTACGATCATGGTATCGTCGATGGTTCTGGCAGCTTCTGTGGAAATCCCGGATAGCAATGCATCTGTTCCGGTAATCAGGATGTTCGCAGTGAACCCTGCGCCCGTTCCGGCAAACCCTGCCGCAAGTCCAGCGAGCGGATGCCTGCCAACAGAGGCGAAGACCATTGCCGCAAGAGGCGGCACCAAGATAAAGGCAGCGTCTGACGCCAAGTTCCCCATGATCCCTGTGAAAATGACCGCGTAAGTGATCAGTGATTTCGGTGCATTCAGGATGGATTTTTTGATGGCGGTCTCCATCAGCCCGACACGTTCAGCCAAACCAATGCCGAGCATCATGACAAGCACGAGTCCGAGCGGCGCAAAGCCGGTGAAGTTATTGATCGTCTCTGCGAGGATATAACGGATCCCTTCCCCTGAGACGATGCTTTGAATCGCCAGTTCTTCGCCCGTTCCCGGATGGACAACGGTCGTCCCGAGCGAACTGACCAGCCATGACAGCAAAACGACAAAAACTGCTAAGTATACAAAAATGAAGAATGGATCGGGCAAGCGGTTGCCCCACTTTTCAATGAAATTCAAAAATCCTTTTTTGTCTTGTTGCTCTGTCGGTGTCGCCATTCCCATTCCTCCCTTTTCGTTTTATGCACCGAATAGCAAACGGTACAATTTCCGCGGCCTGCCGCGACGCCCGGCTTCTTCCCCCGCCACTTCGGCGAGGCCGATGCTCTCGAGCTCCGTTAAGATCCTGCGCGCATTGCGTTCTGTGCTGTTCATCCATTGCGATAATTCCAACGCAGTGAGTTCAACTTTCGCGTAATGGTGGGACAATGATTCAATGCGGGAAATGACGGTCTGGCTAATCGCTGCGCCTTTCAGCGCTTCTTGCCATTTCGACTCGGAACTGCGGCGGCTGTAGCGGAGACGCTCACCTGATGAGTTGATTTCCGTCACTTTTCCGCCTTCGTCGATATTGATGACCACGCCGTTCTCTTTTTCTCGGGCGTAGTCAAGCGCCAGGCGGACATTCTGCTCCGAGTCCGTGACGGTCCGTCCATAGCCGATGCCGATGCGCACCTGGAACTTGCTGTTGGCAAAAATCTCTTCCTTCAGCTCTTCCGGATGATGTGATTTGCTGTAAAGTTCCAATTCTCCGCGAGTCGTATAGATGAAGTAGATGCCATTGCCCATTCCGACTTTTGAGCCTTTGACTTCTTCGGCAAAATCGATGAGCACCCGGTTCACCGCGAGTTCCTGCCGTTCAATTTTGAACGGCGTTTTGCGCTGCTGCGCTTGGCTCGGGTAGATAATTTCGATGCCAATCATCGCCAATTGCTTCATTCGGTACAAGTCTGACAGGCTTCTTTCCTTGATGACGGAAATCGCACGATGGGCGGCCAGTTCCGATACGCTGATCCGGTAGACCGGCACGCCGCGCTCCTTCAAGCCGTTATAAGCGGCATGGACGCAAGTAAGCGCTGCTTGGATGTGCCCGGAGCGGTACAGTTTTTCGTGGTAATCGATCAATTCTTCTGCCGGGATATAGCCAAGCTCCGGCGCGGTATGGATCTCCAATTTTTCCAGATCAAAATCCTTAAGCATTTTCAGCACTTCGCGGCGCGGAACCGAGTCGACGCTGATGCTCGATAACACAGCGCCTTCTTGCATAAAGGCGTCGAGCATCGTTCCGAGCAGGCTTGACCCGTGCAGTAGAATATAATCCGCATGATCCGCATCGATTAATTTTTCTTTCAACGCAAAATGATAAGGCGCCGGGCCTGAAAAGAGCCAATGGCCAATACGTGCCGAATGTTGGTTGATAATGTTTTTCGTTTCTTCAGTGTGCTGGTAGATGAAAGGAATCAGTTCGATGCCTTCTAAGCTGCCTGCCGCTTTCATCGTTTCATTGACCGAATCATTCGGCCCGATCAGCCCGACTTTAACGTTTTCCGTCATGTCCGGTGGCCTCCATCAAGAAGCGGGACAATAATTCGACGCCCATCTTCAAATCTTCAGCGCTCGCGAATTCGTCGGGGTGGTGGCTTAATCCATCCTTGCAGGGAATAAACAGCAACCCGCTTGGCCAAGTTTGTGCCATGTTCATGACATCATGTCCGGCGCCGCTGTCCATTCGATGTGCCAAATAAGCTTCATGGTCGCCAGCATCGACCAATTGTTGGGCGATTCCGTCATCGAGCAACACGGATGGGTTGTCGACCAGCACTTCGATATCGATCTGCACGCCTGTTGTTTCTGCGATGCGCTTCGCTTCGCTCCGTACGGCATCTGCCATCTTGTTTTTCAATACATCATCCACACTGCGGATATCGACGCCTGCCGTGACCGTTTGCGGAATGACGTTCATCGAATTCGGTGAAGCCGTCAAGGTCGAAACGGTCGCGACCAGCGATTTTCGTAGGCGTCATTCATTTGAAGCGCCGTCTCCTGGACGAATGAAATGAACGGCGCGGCGGCAGCCAGTGCATCTTGTCTTTGGTCCATAGGCGTCGTACCCGTATGGCCCGCTTTTCCATTAAATGTAACCGCCAAACGGACTGGGCAGGCGACACCTTTGACGACCCCGTAATCTTTTTCATGGTTGACGATGTGCATCCCCTGTTCGATATGCAGTTCGACAAAGCATTTCAACTCTTGTTTCGAACGCTTCGCATTCACCAGGTCTTGCCATACAAACCCTTGGCTTTCGACAGCCTGCGCGAGCGTGACGCCATGCTGGTCTTTAAGCGTGCCGATGGACGGATCCAATAATCCACTCATCGCTTTGCTGCCGATTGTCGAGACACCGAAACGCGAGGATTCTTCCGAACGGAAGCAAATGATTTCGATCGGGCGCTGCGGTTTAAAATCGGCTTCCTTCAACATCTTGATAGCCCCGAGTCCGCAGACGACACCTGCCCCGCCGTCGAATGCCCCGCCGTTTGGCACAGTATCGAGATGGGACCCTGTTGCTACTGCCGCATTCCCGCCCGTGACGTTCCAGCGGGCGATGGCGTTTCCAGCGGCATCCTCTGAAACGTCGAGCCCCAGTCCTTCAGCGATCGCTTTAAAGACTTCGATGGCCTCCGTTTCTTCCGCTGTATAACCTTCCCGCGTAAACCCTTGCGGCTGGACCAATACATTACTTAAATTCATCCGCTGTAATTGCTCAATCAGCCAGTTTTTCACGGGTTTCGTCCTCCTTCAGCAAATGATCGGTCGTCCGGATCAAAGTTTCCAACCCTGCCGTTAATGCCTGTTCGTCGTAATCAAAGCGCGGATGGTGATGGCCGGCTGGCAACGGGCTGGCAAAAATCATGAAAGTCGCTTTGCCTCCGCGTTCGCGGACGCGCTCGATCATATAGGTAACATCTTCTGAGGCGCCGATTGGCAAATACGGCACAATGTTCAAGCGTTTCGACCCGGTGCAGGCACGTTCCACGATTTCAGCGAACTCAAGATCTGCGTCGGCCGAAATCGCTTTTCCCATATGCTCGATTTCCAGTTCGACATCAAACATCGCTGCACTCGCCTGTAGGATGCGCAATGCATTTTCCTGCATGTATTCATCCAACTCGTTGGTCTCGCCACGCGTCTCGATTTCCATCAGCGCTCGATCGGCGATAATATTGCGTCCCGATCCCGCATGCAAGGTGCCGACATTGACACGCGTCGCCCCGTCTTTATGGCGCGAAATGCCGTGCAAATGCATTGTGGCGGATGCCGCTGCGAGCAAAGCATTACGCCCAGCATTCGGCTCTAATCCGGAATGTGCCGATTTGCCGCTGAATTTCGCGTTGATTTTGGAACTTGCCAAAAACTTGGACGTGGCCGCGGCGACGGTCCCGGACGGCAAATCGTGTATACCGACATGGCCGCTCAGGAAATAATCGGCATCGTCCAGCCAGCCTTTATCGACAACGGCTTTTGCACCGCGCCCGCCTTCTTCAGCTGGCTGGAATAAAATCGTATATTTGCCCCGAAGATTGTCTTTTTCTTTCGCTAGGTATTCAGCGAGCCCGAGCCCGACAGCGGCATGCCCGTCGTGGCCGCAGGCGTGCATCATGCCGGAAATATCCGAGCGGAAATCTTGCTGAGCCGGCACATGGCCTGAGGTATCGTCTTCTTCAATCGGCAAGGCATCGATATCAAAGCGATATGCGAAATTCGGCCCTTTTTTTCCGGTATCAAGCACAGCAGCAAATCCGGTATGCCCGCCTTTCATCCGCTCCAGAAAATCAGGAGGTACGCCATAGTCGAGTGCACGTTGTTCTTGTTGTTCCAGAAATTGCTGTTCCGGTACGCCCATGCGTTCATCGCTCGTCAAAAGATCGGTGCCATAAAACTGTTCAAAGCCTTTACTGGCTAGCTGTTCACTTAATTCGTAAGTTGTCACATATTCCGCAAAGCCGATTTCAGGATATTTATGCCGTTTACGCCTTTGCTCGATGAGATGCGGTTCGATTTCTTCCATAAACCGCTCAATAACATCTGCCATGTCCATTCCTCCTATTTATTCAATTCTGCGAGCACATCAAGCGTTGCCTGTGCCATCAGGCCGGTTCCGATCGACAATGCCTGTTCGTCGATCATAAAGCCCGGGTCATGGAGCGGCTTCTGGTTCTCCCCAACCGATGTTCCGAGCCAGTAGTAAACGCCTTCGTATTTTTTCAAGAAGCGCCCGAAATCTTCGCCTGCCATGCTTCCGATCACTTCTGGAGCAGATTCAGTACCTAATTGCCTCTTGGCAGAGTCACGAACCACTTCAGCCCAGCGTTTCGTATTGACAGTCGCCGGATAGCCATCCGAATAATCAATTTCACACGAGCCGCCCATCATTTCAGTTGTGCCTTTGACGACTTCGTGGAAGCGTTTTTTCAATAATTTCTTCGTTTCGTCTGATAAGGAACGGATTGTGCCTTCCAACACCACACTATCTGCCACGACATTATAACGGTAGCCTCCCGAGATTTTTCCGATCGTGATGACACCAGAGTCCATCGGGTTGGCGTTTCGGCTAATGATGGTTTGGATAGCAGACATCACTTGGTTGGCGATGACGATTGCATCAATCGTTTGATGTGGCATCGATGCGTGGCCGCCCGCTCCATGAATCGTGACGTGAAAACGGTCAGAATTCCCCATGATCGCCCCGTCAATGACGCCGACTTGACCGGCCGGAAGTCCAGGCCATACGTGTTGTGCCAATATGACGTCCGGCTGGTACCGTTCGAACACGCCGTCTGCCATCATCTGATCCGCACCGCCAGTCGGCGCATTTTCTTCGGCTGGCTGGAAAATGAGCAATACCGTTCCTGCGATTTCGTCTTTTTGTTGCTGGAGCAGTTTCCCAACGCCCAAAAGCATCGCTGTGTGCGCATCATGTCCGCATGCATGCATTTTTCCATCAACTTTGGATTTGAATGGAACATCCGCTTTCTCCGTAATGGGCAAGGCATCGATATCGGCGCGCAAGCCGACCGTTTTCCTGGCTTGCTCCTTCGATAACGGCCAGTACACCTGTTTTGCATATCCAGTAAAGTAATGGATGCCATATTCATCGAGCTTTTCTTGTATTTTTCGAAGTTTCCATTTCTTCGCCGCTCAGTTCAGGCTGTTCGTGGAGATCCCGGCGAAACGCGCGTATTTCTTCAAATAACTCTTGTGCTTGTTGTTTCATGGCTGTCACCTACTTTTCGTATTTAAGGAAATAAACCTTAATCATTCCGTTAATAAAAAGTGTACCGTACTTAAGCAGTAAAATGCTACCACCATTTTGATTTTCTGAATATCCTTTCAATAAAAAAGAAGCCTTCGCTACTGCAAAGGCTTCTTCAGAAGTCGAGCTATCTTAATTTTACTGAACGGTGTTATAGTATCGAATGAAATTTAGCCGTATAATGTGGCGAATTGACTTTTGCGCTGCTCGATGGCAGTGAAAATTGCACAATCGTGCACTTCATTGTATTTGATGCCGAGTGTTTCCAAATATTCAGCCAGTTCGGCGTAAAGCTTCTCATAGATTTCCATGAATGCCGGGTCGGTGAGTTCGCTGATCGTTTTCGTATAGTCATCCGCCTGTTCCGTTTCGCCCGCTTGCCTCATGACATACAGCTCGCTTAAGGTATGGATCAAATGGCGGAATGTGCCTGTAATGTATGGGGTAGAAAAACTTTCTTCCTTTTTCGCCAAGACAAACGGCAAGCTTCTCAAGAACAAATCTGCCGAGCCTTCCATCTCGTGTCGGATCACTGAACTATGGACCTGACAGAAATACGTCTGCCAGCATTGGTAGCTGTCACTCTTGTCCAAATCCTGCCATTCGGCATGCCGCCGGATGTCCATGTTCTGCTTGAAATGCTCAATTGCCTGTCCGATGACAAAGGCAATCAAGGGAATGGTGTCATCTCCCGATATTTCGATTCCGATGATGCTTTTGACGCCAAACGGATGATGGACGGCTTTCTTGCCGTCAAATTCATCGTCGATGATGCCGTATTCAGTGAAGATCGCATGGCTGAAATCTTTGCGCTCATTGTAAAAGAAAAGAAGTTCAATTTTATCTTTGAAATTAAACGGTTTATACGCTGTTTTCGCTTTTTTCACCATCGCCGGAATATCAATTCCCGGCTCTCCATCCATTAATTCAATATAGCGGATCCCTTGTTCCGTAGTTTTCAATGGTTTAACTCCTTCTGTGTATGTCCATCTTTCTCCATTTTTCAAGTCATTTCCATTCTCATATGGTTAGCCCTATTATAAGAAAAACCTTTTCAAAAACACAAGCAAGAGCTTTTTCCCTTTTTTCACACCGCGTAAACATTCCGATAGCTGACCCGCTGGCATCCTTGTGAATTTCTTATATGCTTTACTGTACCATTTGATGCGCATAAATTATAATTCCCCTGTCTCTCAGCTCATCAATTAACTGCCTCAAGCCGTTTTCCGTGTTTCAGCTCCCCAATTCCTGCGACTTGCTAATTTCCTGTAAACTTACATAATAATCAGTTAAATCCGGTCGTGAAAGCGCAGGCTTTATTTTTGAAACCAGATGAAAGCGCTTTAAAAATAGCGCAACTTAAAGCCCCTGACCGGCAAACCAGAATGATCAAAAGGAGAGATTTTTATGACAGCAACAACTAAAGGTTTAGAAGGTGTAGTCGCAACACAATCGGCGATCAGCTCGATCATCGATGATACCCTTACATACGTCGGCTACAATATCGACGATCTGGCGGACAACGCCAGCTTCGAAGAAGTGATCTACCTCTTGTGGCACCAGCGTTTGCCGAAGGCAGACGAACTAGCAGAGCTGAAACAGCAGCTTGCTGACAACATGGCGGTACCGCAAGCGGTGCTTGACCACTTCAAGACATACGACATCAAACACGTCCATCCAATGGCGGCACTGCGCACAGCGGTCTCCATGCTCGGCCTCTTCGACGAAGAAGCGGAAGTGATGGAAGATGCGGCGAACTACCGCAAAGCGATCAAAATCCAGGCGAAGATCTCGACGCTCGTGACGGCATTCGGCCGCATCCGCGCCGGCAAAGAACCGATCCAGCCGAAAACGGATTACAGCTTCGCGGCGAACTTCCTGTACATGCTATCTGGCGAAGAGCCAAAAGACATCGAAGTCGAAGCGTTCAATAAAGCGCTTGTACTTCACGCCGACCACGAACTGAATGCTTCGACGTTCACGGCGCGTGTCGCAGTCGCGACCTTGTCTGACGTCTATTCCGGCGTGACGGCAGCGATCGGCGCCTTGAAAGGCCCGCTACACGGCGGCGCCAACGAGCAAGTCATGAAGATGCTTACAGAAATCGGGTCCGTCGAGAACGTCGAACCGGTCATCAAAGAAAAACTGGCGAACAAAGAGAAAATCATGGGCTTCGGCCACCGCGTCTACCAAAAAGGCGACCCGCGCGCGAAGCATTTGCGTGAAATGTCGCAAAAGCTCACAGAGCTTCGCGGCGAATCGAAATGGTATGACATGTCCGTGAAAATCGAAGAATTGGTGACCAGCGAAAAACCGCTTCCGCCAAACGTCGATTTCTATTCGGCTTCGGTCTATCACTCGTTGAACATCGAGCATGACTTGTTCACGCCGATCTTCGCGGTATCCCGTGCGTCGGGCTGGCTCGCGCACATCCTAGAGCAATACTCGAACAACCGCTTGATCCGCCCGCGTGCGGAATACATCGGGCCTGGCATGCAGACCTATGTGCCGGTTGAAGAACGTTAAATCAATTAGCACAAGCTTGAGCCTCACCTTCGACTAGGGTGTATGGCTCAAGCTTTTCTATTTGAACAGCTAGCCCCCTTTGGTTGTTTCATGGATTTCATTGCGGCTATAATAACAGGAAAGACATACCAAAAAATCGATGATAGGAGGCGCTCGCATGAATCATACAGAGAGCGGCTGGAAACTGCGTAATAGTTATGCAGGCCTGCCAAAAACCTTGTATGCCCCGATGAAAGCCAACCCGGTCCCATCACCTGAACTTGTTATCGCAAACCGAGCATTGGCAAAATCACTTGGCCTGGACCCTGAACAGCTAGACAGCGCTGAATCCCTGCAAATGTTTGCAGGCAATCAATTTCCTGAAGGCGCTTTCCCACGCGCCCAAGCCTATGCCGGCCATCAATTCGGCCAATTTACGATGCTCGGCGACGGCCGTGCCATCCTAATCGGCGAACAGCATACACCGGATGGCGAGATTTTCGATATCCAATTGAAAGGCGCCGGCATCACGCCCTTTTCCAGAAGCGGAGACGGCCGCGCTGCACTCGGGCCCATGTTGCGGGAATACATTATCAGCGAAAGCATGCATGCGCTCGGGATTCCATCGAGCAGAAGCCTGGCAGTCGTGTTGACAGGAGAAAAGATCCAGCGCTACTCCGCAGAGCCTGGAGCAATCCTCACGCGGGTGGCCTCGAGCCATATCCGCGTCGGCACTTTCCAATTCGCAGCGAAATACCGTTCGACTGAGGACTTGAAAGCTTTGGCGGATTACACGATCAAACGGCATTTCCCAGACATCCCCGGGCCAGACCGCTATATCGAATTATTCCGCCGGACAGCGCAGCGGCAAGCTCCACTCATCGCGAAATGGCAGCTCGCCGGTTTTGTCCATGGCGTCATGAACACGGACAATATGGCGATCAGCGGCGAAACGATCGACTATGGCCCGTGCGCTTTTCTGGACCGCTATGATGAATCCGCGGTCTTCAGCTCGATTGATGCTGGCGGCCGTTATGCTTATCGCAACCAGCCGCTCATCGGCGGATGGAATTTAGCGCGTTTTGCAGAGTCTCTGTTTCCTCTTTTAGATGAGATTCCGGAAAAACAGGCCTTGTCGTCTCTCCAAGGAGCGCTCGAGGAATATGTAAATTCGCAAAAGCAATTATATTTGGCAGGCATGCGCGAAAAACTCGGCTTGTTTACAGAAACGCCAGAAGATGAACAATTGATCGATGCGTTGCTGGAATTGATGCAGGAAAAGCAAGCGGATTATACCAATACATTCCGTTCCTTGACCTTCGAAGCAGTTGAAGAGCCCCAACTGGCAAACGACCCGGCTTTTAAAGCCTGGCACAACCGCTATAAAGCCCGCCAGCAACAAGAAGGCCGCCCAGCACAAGAAATTCTGGAATTGATGAAAAGCCGGAATCCGGCTGTTATCCCGCGCAACCACCGCGTGGAAGCGGCACTGGAAGCGGCAGCGCAAGGCGATTATGAAGTGATGGAAAAGCTTTTGGATATCCTTCGAAATCCATATGCCCATTCCGAAGAACAGCAGCCGTATACGGCGCCTCCACCGCCTTCGACGCCTCCATACCAGACCTATTGCGGAACATGAACCAAAAAAATCCCCTGCCTCTTTATCGGCAGGGGATTTTCTCTATTGTGCTTGTCGATTCGATCACTGTCCGTCTGTGACTTCAGAGACACTGACCATTTTGACTTCGTCCATCTTGAATTGGTAATACGTATCGTTGTCGCCGATAAATTCGCGGAAATCATCCGCATCCAAACCGCTGACCGCTTGTTTCGGGGTATCGGCTTCGACGGTGCTGACCGCTTCGACGCCTGCGCCGAAATGATAAACGACGCGGAATTTTTTTGTTGATGCCATAATAATTGGATTCCTCCTCAAATGCTTGTCTGCTTTAGGTTTACCCGATTTTTTAGGGAGTATTCACCTCAGCCATCATTTTCTCATTCTCGATGAAAATAGTAGAATCCCTTTACTTGGGAAAGTATTTGACTTACACTTTAGCCATCGGGAAAACCCGACACTCAAAACCGCATACCGTTTTTCTGCACTGGGGGTGCATATTTTGCTGAGATGAGAGCTTTCGCTCCGATCCCTTATGACTCGATCAGGTTAGGACCTGCGTGAGGAAGTGCGGTGACTTTCCGACATGACTACGAAATATGGAATAGTGGCTGCATCTTCACGGATGCGGCTTTTTTGTGCATATTTTTAGGAGGGATTCCATATGGAACCATATTCATGCGGCACCAGCCCGATCGTCGGATTTCGCTTTTCCTTGCATCCGATGAGCGGCAATTTCATCAACATCATCAAAGGCGCGTTAAAGGACATCGACACGTCCAATGTGTGGATGCAGACCGATGATGTCTCCACCGTCATCCGGGGCAAACAACAGCATGTCTTCAATGTCGCGAAGGCGCTCACGCTGCATGCAGCGAAGACGAAGGAACATATCGCCCTGTCCGGCACCTTTTCAGCTGGATGTCCAGGAGATACCGCGGGCGATGCGTATTTGGACGCCCCGGATGAACCGGCAAACCAAGACGACAGCAAGCAATACGTTTCATCCCAATTCGCACTTTACCCGATGAACAATCCCGATTATATGAAAGTTATCTACCGCGAAGTGGAACGTGCAAAAGAGTTCGGGGTATGGAACGATTCCATGCATTATGCTAGCGGCATCCACGGGGATATCCATAAGGTCTTTTCTTTTTACGAAACGAGCTTTTCCAGCGCGCGCTCCGCTAAACACCCCCATCTCGTGATGACCCTATCCATGAGCATCAACAGTCCTTCACACAAAACAGGCGGTGAGGATCATGCTTAAGGAATGGAAGCTGAAAGAAATTGTCCTTATGTCATTATTTGGCGTCGTGTTCGGCATTGTCTATTTGCTGTTTTTACATATCGGCAACTTATGGGCAGGCGTCATCGGGCCGCTTGCCTATGAATGGATGTTCGGCATCTGGTTTATTGTGTCCATCATTTCGATGTACATCATCAGAAAGCCCGGTGCCGCTTTTTTGCCAGAAACCTTGGCCGCTGCTATCGAAGTGATGCTTGGCAACGCGATCGGCCCGAGGCTTATCCTATCAGGCATCATTCAGGGGCTTGGGGCAGAAGCGGCGTTCGCACTTACACGCTATCGGCATTTCCATGTCGGTATCTTGATGCTTGCTGGTGCAGGGGCAGGAGTTTTCAGTTTTGTTTACGGCTATTTCCTATCGGGCTATGCTGCCTTGGATCCTTCTTTCGTTGCCTTGATGTTCACGCTGCGCGTCGCGAGCGGGGCGATCATTGCCGGTATTGGCGGCAAGTACATCGCTGATGCGCTACTTGCGACCGGGTCACTCCGGGGCTATGCCATCGCGAAAGCGGAAAAAGGCGATGCCCGTGCTTAAGCCGATTTTTCAATTGGACGACTTCAGCTTTCGCTTCCCCGATTCGGCACAGCCAACTTTGCATACTATTACGCTGGTGATTCATCCACAGGAGCGCTTGGTCATTACAGGGCCAAGTGGATGCGGAAAGTCCACGCTTCTCTATGTGCTGAACCGGCTGTACCCGCATAATTGCGATGGCCAAGTTTCTGGCACCGTCAGGATCTTCGGGCGTACATCACAAGAATACGAACCTGGTGAAGCCAACCGGAAAGTCGCAACCGTTTTTCAAGATCCCGACAGCCAATTTTGCATGCCGACGGTCGAAGAAGAACTCGCGTTTACTTTGGAGAATCTTCAAGTGCCCAGAGAAGATATGTCTGAACGCATCGACCGGATTTTGCACTTGACAGGCCTAGACGAAATTCGCCATGGCATCATCCAAACTTACTCAGGAGGGATGAAGCAACGCATCGCCACAGCTTGCGCGTTGATCATGGAGCCTGACTGTTTGTTGCTCGATGAACCGCTCGCCCACCTCGATCCGGTGACGGCGAAAGAGTTTGTCGCTTGGTTGGATCAATTGCAACAGGAAAACGGTCTTGCAATCGTCGCCGTCGAGCATAAATTAGAGCTATGGGGAGAATTTTTCGAACGGGAGATCAGCCTTTCGGAAAACGGCACCATCCAAAAAGACCAAGCCTACACCAAAAGACACGCGCCTTTACTATCGAAACGCGAGGCAGCAAAACATACAAAACTCTTGTTTGAGGCCAGGGATATATCCATTACACGAGCATCAAAAGCTTTGTTGCACGGCGCAAGCCTTCAACTTTATGTAGGTGAAGTGATGGTCATTGCAGGGCCGAACGGAAGCGGGAAATCGACTTTGCTGAAAGCCTTATGCGGGATAATGAAACCCGATAGCGGCACGATTTCGGGAGCGTTTGCCGGATTTGTCCCACAATCGCCCGAGCAGCTGTTTCTGTCGAAGACTGTAGAAGAAGAATTGTCGTATTCCGGAAATTCCTCTCCTCATGATGTGAAAGGTCTGCTCGAGGCACTTGCCTTGGATCCTATTGCTCAAGCCCATCCTTTTTCCGTGAGCCATGGTCAAAAACGCCGTGTGGCCATTGGCGCGATGCTAGCCGACCGTCGCCAAGTCCTGTTGCTAGATGAACCGACGGCAGGGCAAGACCTCAAGGCATTGATGGAGCTCCATCACCAAATCACTAGCCGGGCGCAAGACGGCTGCGCGTTGATTGTGGTGACGCACGATATGAATTTTGCCTTGAGCATTGCGGATACGATTTGCCTGATGAAAGACGGCAGATTATCCGCTCCTCTTGAACCACAAGAGCTTTTTTCAAGCCCTGCCCTGCTGGCAGAGCACCGGTTATATTGGCCGGAAAAGGAGGAATCCTATGCGACGTCTTTTACATGAAATGAACCCCAGCTTAAAATTTCTTGCTGTCACTGCATGTATGCTGGCGCTCGCGTTTTTTTTCAACCCTTGGACGCCACTGATGTTTTTTCTAGGCATCGTACTGGTGCAATTGCTGTTTAGCCAAACCAATTGGAAACTTTGGTCACTCGTTATGCTGCCTTTTGTGTTCGGCGCATTCGGTTATTTCTGGACGACCTTGGTGTTCGGCGAGTCTGGTGATGGGCCTGTATTATGGACAATCGGCATGATCGAAATAACCGCTCAAAAATGGGAGCATGCGTGGTCATTGTCATTACGCGTCCTGGCGTTTTCAAGCATTTCGTTATTATTTGCCTTCACGACCAATCCGGTCCGTTTTATCCAAAGCTTGATGCAGCAAGGAAAACTGTCTCCGAAATTGGCTTTCAGTGTGCTGATCAGCTATCAATTCCTTCCTGTTCTAAAAACGGAATTCGAGCAGTTGCAGCAAGCTCACCGGCTCAGGGGTCCGGGTGCGAAACCAACGCCATTCAAACGAATCACAGCCTTGCGCCGCCTGCTCATCCCCCTGCTTGCCGGTGCTGTCAGAAAAGCCGAGCGCGCCGCCTTCGCGATGGAAGCGCGGGCGTTTACCGGCGCAGCAAGATCTCATTACCAGGAAATCAAGCTTGGGCACAAGGATTATGCATTGCTCGGCATGTTTTCATTGGTGCTCGCCTTAAGTTGCAGTGCAGTTTTTTGGACGTAATAAAACAACACCTCCGCAGTGAATAATGAACTGAACCCCAAATGGTAGACACTTTAAAAGTGCCCCATTTGGGGTTTTTCTGTTTTCAGACCCCGGTATACTGAACATATCTACTGGAACGGGAGAGGTTGTCATGAGTAAAATCATCTTTAACGAACATCAACGACGCACATTGGAAGCGAACCGAATGTCAAAACGGTCTCGGATCGAACGATTCAATACACACCTGAATTTAAGGTGAAAGCCGTCAATGAAAACTTGCAGGGCAAAGGTCCGGCGCAAATTTTGCCGAAAATGGATTTGACCTGACGGTAATTGGATCGGACAAACCGAAAGAGACATTAAAACGTTGGCGGAAAACGTTCCGACTTTACGGCGAAGAAGGGTTTTGGGAAGAGCGCCGTGGAAAAGGCAGTACCGGCCGGCCGTCTACCCAAAAAGCTCTCTGCCGAGAAAAGTTGGAAAAGGCGGAAGCGCGCATAAAATACCTGGAAGCCGAAAATGAGTTGCTAAAAGCTCGAGGAACTCGAGAGGCAGGCGAAGAAACGCAGCTGACCCCAGCGGAAAATTCGAAGCGATCAATGTGGTGGTCCGGAAATTCCAACTGAAGAATATGGTGGATGCCCTCTGCCAGACAGCGGAAGTCAGTCGAAGTGGCTACTATGCTTGGCTGAAGAAAGTGGAACAGCACGCCATTCGCGAAGAACAGGACTATGAAGATTACCTGTTGCTGAAAAGCATCTACGATGCGCATCGTGGGAAAGTCGGGTATCGCACCTTTACATGATCCTTACGGAACTGCTGGAAACCCCGATGAATCACAAGAAGATTCTGCGCCTTATGCGCAAATTCAATCTCTTTGCCAAAATCCGGCGAGCGAATCCTTATAAGCAAATCGCCAAAGCCCACAGAACACGCCGTCTGTCCAAACCTGTTAGACCGTAAGTTTAAACTAGACGAACCCGGCAAGGTCTTCGTCACGGATATCACGTATCTACCGAACTGGTCGGGACAAATGGCGTATCTGTCCGCTGTAAAAGATATCGCCACCCGCGAAATCGTCGCCTACGAAGTGACGACGACGCTTACGATGGAAATTGTGTACCGCACGTTACAAAACTGAAGGAAGCATTGATGACAATGTTCACCCGGAAGCGATGATCCATTCCGATCAAGGCTTCCACCACACCCACCCCGAATACCAACGACGCGTGAAGAAAATGAAATTGACCCAATCGATGTCCCGCAGGGGCAACTGTCTCGACAACGCCCCATCGAATCGTTTTTGGTCACTTTAAAGATGAAGTCGAGTTTAAACAAGCGACCAGCCTAGCCGAATTAAAGGGCTGGTGGATGAATACATGGAGTATTACAACGGAACGCGCAAACAATGGAACCTAAAAGATGACTCCGGCACAATACCGAAGTCATCTAATCGCAGCCTAGCTGCCGGGTGCTTTATTAAATCGTCCACTAAATGGGGCTCAGTTCATAATCCAACTGCGGAGGTGTTGTTTGGGTTAACATAATAAGATTATCATCAAACTATCTTCAACTGTCGATTTTGCCGTAAGTGATTTCGTCCTCGTCCTGGACATTGACGCCGTTTTCACGTGGACGATCGTCCGTAAAATCAACTTGGCATTCACATTCTCGAGCACCCAGCGTTCATCCGGTACAATTTCGAATTGCTGCATGACGGTGTTCTTCGATTTTACAGATCCGGCAAATTCCAAGCTCTGCTTGGCAACGGGCGTTTCATAAAATCGAAATCACTGTCTTCCCGGTAGTCTTCCACTAAGCGAATCACTTGAAGTTCGATATAATCGATTTCCTGATCGCCGCTTCCTCCGTCCAAGTAGACCGTGCCGTTCAAGGTTTCACCTTCTTCAAGATGCGGCCTCTCCACTACAGTGTCCACTTTGATCGAACCGATGCCGATCGAAGATAAAAGTCTTTGAATTTCATAAAAATCTATACCCCCAAAATTTGATAATTCTCCATACCACTTTCCTGCCCCCTGTAAACAGGAAGCTTAAAGCTCGGTGTAGTCGTATTGATTATCCAAGTCCGTTTCGTAACGGTTATAACGCCGTTTGAACAGCTTATACAGATGGCTGACGATGACCCGCAGCAAGGCGTACATCGGAATTCCCAAAATGACCCCGACGACGCCAAACAAGGAGCCGGCTGTCAGCAGGACGAAAATGATCGTCACAGGATGGATATACATCGTCTTGCCCATTACTTGCGGGGAGATCAAATTGCCTTCCACCAGCTGCACGACGGTCCACACGATCGCGAGTTTCACGAGCATGAACGGCGAAGTGACGAGTGCTATGATCGCAGCGGGCGTAATCGCAATAGCTGGCCCGATATACGGCACGATGCTTGTCACCATCGCCAGCGCGCCGAGCAGTAGTGCATAATCCATACCGATGATCAAAAAGCCGATATAGACCATTACGCCAATACAGAAAGCGACAATCAGCTGCCCCTGGATATAAGCCCCCAATTGCTTGTCTGCGTCCCTTAGGACTTCTCTTGTATCGTCCCGAAATCTTGGCGGCAGCAACTTCAGGAAATAGTCGGGAAGCTTATCGCCGTCTTTCAATAGATAAAACAGGATGAACGGCACGATGACAATCGACAGGATGACGCCCGTGATGGTCGAAATCCAGCTCGTGACGCGAGCGATGATGCCCGTCACTGTCGCTTGCAGTGTATCCGCTATGCTGGTCGGCAAGGTGGCGATCAAGGCTTCGATATTGAAGCTTGAATCCCGGTAATAATCACCGAAAATGGAATTGCGCAAGAACTGGTCGATATTGTTCAATAAGCGCATGAAATATTCCGGAAATTCCTCGATCAAGTTCTGGAACTGGTCTCTCAAAAACGGAAACACCAGAACGCTCAACAAAGTCAAGAGCCCAATCCCGCCGAGGAAGATGATGAGGATGCCCCAGATCCTCGGGATTTTGAAATGTTCCAGCAAACGCAGCACCGGCCGCAGCAAATAATACAAGATAAGCGCCAGGACAACCGGCAAGACGACCGTTTTCATGAATACATTGAGCGGGTTGAAGATGAATGACACTTCCCTGAAGATGAATACGACAAGCCCGATCAAAATCAAAATCAGTAAGGTAAAGAGCGTATTCCTCCCGCCCAAAAAGCGGATATAATTGGTAGCAAAAAACGGCGGTCTATTGTCATCTGGCGGCATGGCGATCCCCTTCTTTGTATAGGCTTCTACCTGTAGTTTACCATATTATCTGAAAAATTAGTTGAGTGGCTGGGACAAAAATTCTTCCAGCGCACGGCGGTTTTGTTCTATGTCGAGTTCAAGAACCGAGCCAGCCTGCGGGTAATTCGCATAGCTGTAGCCGCCTTCCACCGGAATCGTCAAACGTTCGATCTCCCCGCTGCCACCTGTTCCAAGCTGTGTCGCCAATTTGATTTGGTCGACCAAAGGCATATCGGTCTGCACATAGCCTTGTGCCGCTCCTGCTAGTTTCGGCAGTTTTGGGATCGACGAAACGCTGATCAATTCATCCTTCAATGCGGCAATCACCTGCTGCTGACGACGCACACGGCCGAAGTCGCCTTCATTATCCGAACGGAAGCGCGCGTAGCCGAGCAATTCCTGGCCATTCAAATTCTGGACGCCTGGAGACAAAGTCACGCCGATCTTCTCGGACATTTCTTTTTCAACATCGATTTCGACACCACTCGGCGCTGCGATATCGACGAGCGTTTCAAAGCTCGTGAAGTCGACAAGCGCATAATTGTGGATTTCAACACCAAACATTTCACGCAAAGTCGACGCCAGCAAATCGACGCCTCCCAAATAATAGGCGGTGTTTAATTTATAGGATTGATAACCTGGGATGTCTGCATAAATATCACGCATGAACGATGTGATCTTCACTTCATTGTTTTCACGGTCGTGGGTCACCATCATCATCGTATCCGTACGCGACTGTTCTTCTCCGCGCGAATCCACCCCGAGTACGAGGATATTCTGGTATCCGCTATTGTCTGCATCTCCTGCAAACGGTTCCGGTTCGATTTCGGTTTCACCGGCTATGTTTTGCCCTTGTTGATATTGGATGAAAAAATAAATTCCGGCTCCGAGCAATAAAATGATCAATAATAAGAAAAGTTTGCCTCTCGGGCGGAATCGTCTGCGCTTTCTAGTCTGCCTTGTTTCGTATTGTTCTTCCATGATGATTACATTCCTTTCTGAGCTGTACAACTTGTTTAGACGTATATAAATAGATAGAGGTTTCCCTTTGCAACACGTTTTTATTGTCTGCGCTTTACTGGAGTGGTAAAATTCTTCTTATTCTCAGGCGCGCCACTCTGCCTCTATGGAAATGTCCGACCGGCTTGCCGAAGCTGCGGACATCTTCTAATGGAAGCAAAGACGGCTGCCTATATTATAGAAGGAGGCAATCCGATGTTAGAAAAAGCCACATTCGCTGGCGGCTGTTTTTGGTGCATGGTCAAGCCATTCGATCAATTCGATGGCATTGAGTCCGTAATCTCCGGATATACTGGCGGCCATTTGGCGAATCCCTCATATGAACAAGTGAAAAGCGGCCATTCCGGCCACCTGGAAGCGGTTGAAATCATGTTTGATCCAGCTGTCTTCCCATACGAACAACTACTGGATATTTTTTGGCAGCAAATCGACCCAACCGATAATGATGGCCAGTTCCAGGACCGCGGAGCTTCCTACCGCCCTGCCATCTTTGTGCATAATGAAGAGCAGCGGCAATTGGCGCTTGCTTCCAGAAAACAACTCGACGAAAGCGGCCGCTTCAATAAACCGGTTATCACTGAAATCCAGGATGCCGAGCCTTTCTATCCAGCCGAAGACTACCATCAGGATTTCTACTTGAAAAATCCAGATCATTACGCACAAGACCGCGCCGAGTCCGGGCGCGATGAGTTCTTGGATGCTGCGTGGAAGAAAGCCGACGCTTGATGCGCCGGCTTTTTCTATTGCTGAAAATCTGCGAAAAGAGCGATTCCATCGGCCCGTCGATCATAGCCCGAACTTTTCACATGAGTATTTTTATTGACAGATTATTCACTTAGTTTAAAATCAGGATACGCGGGTCTTCCCGTAAAACTGCGCTAAACAGGAGGCATCATCATGCAATGGCTCAGCACATTAGACATCTTTTTCGTGCAATTGATCCTTTTCCGCCGTTTGTCATCTCACTTGGCGTCGCAGCGGCGATACTGGCGAGCCGGATTTTCATCGGCCCTCATCACGCTCATATCATCGCTCGAACTGAATTATTGGTATTTTCAACCTTGCTTCCGGAGGCGGATATCCCCATGATGATTGCTTCGTGGGCGATCCTGTTTCGCTCCTATCGCTTTATTTTCGTGGATGGCTGTTGCGCCGTCCCTAAACAAAACATCAAGGTTTTCGATTGAGCAAATAAGCGAAAAGAATCATCAGCAAGACGAATGCCAAGAACATCAATAAAGTGATATCGTGGTTGCCTGTTCGGTCATAGACGACTCCGATGATAAACGGCATAAATGCCGAAATCAAATAGCCCCGGATTGCGTCATCGCAGCCCAGCTATTCGCTTCATCAGCGGAATCCGTCGCATCGAGCGGCAAAAGCAAAGCGATCGGAAACAAACCACCGAGCGCCACGCCGATCAAAGCGGCAGCAGACCATACCGCCCACGCACCGGCAAACATCAACAAGAAAATGCCGGCAGTTCCGAATGCGAGAACAGCCAATACCCATAAAAAACGGTTCGGGTAACGGCTGAATAGCAGCGGGATCGAAATATTGCAGACAATCTGCACCGCCGTCATGACGGTAACGACCGCTCCTGCCGACAGCACGCTCAAGCCTTTGTCGATAGCGATGGGAGCGAGCCACGTCAGCATCGAGAAGAAGAAAGCCGATTGGAAGCCGAAGAACAAAAGCATGTACCACGCCTTCAAGTTTTTCCATGGGCTTTCTGTGATCGGCAGCGGATCATCCGGCATTGCTTGTGCTTGCGTTTTTGCCTTCGCTTCAGGCATTCTCAGCCATACGATGAGGGCAGCAATCGCCAAGCCCGACCAGACCGCAAGCCCCGCCGGCCATCCGGAAGCTGCATAGACGACACTCGTCAACCCTGCGGCAAGTGTCGCACCGAGCCCCATGCCGAACGAATAAACGCCGATCAGGGAAGCTGTCCTGGTTGGGAAATCCCGTTTGATCATTGCAGACAGCATCGGCCCGATGATGGCGATCGCGATGCCGATGAAAAACGAACTGAGCAATAAATTGAAATAACTCGGCCAAAAGCCGCGTCCTAAAGTAAACACGCCGATGACTGCCAGTAAAAAGCCGATGGACCACTTCAATCCGAAACGGCGGTTGAAGACGATCGCAAACGGCGCGAACAGCCCCATGCACAGGACCGGAACAGCGGTCAATAAACTGACTTGCCCGTTCGTCAGCGCGAGATCTGCCCGAATCGGCTCGAGCATCGGGCCGATCGAAGATATGGCCAGCCGTAAATTAAGCGCCACTAGCAAAATGGCAAAGATGACGCCAGTCAATGCTGATTTTGTTCCAATTCTCCTCATATTTTCTCTCTCCTTATCCCTCAGCACCAAACTTGTGTTCCTGCCGCTCCGTCCCTTAAAATAAGACTGGAAAGGCGGGTTGCTGGATGAAGCTCATAAATTGGAGCTATGCAAAACGATACAATATTAAAGTCACTTTTGATGAATTTCCGCACGTTGTCGTGCTGTTCCGTCAAATTGGCGGCTATTACTTTATTTACTCGATGAAAGGCCTGACGCCGGAACATGTTCCGGGCAGGCGCGAATATGTACAGATGGAGTACCTCCTGAATAAAGAACTCGGCCAGTTGGATGCTTATCTTCGCAGAAAAAGCCGCTAAAGCTTATCCTTTATTAGTTTAGCCGACAAGGGCTTTGAACGCTACCGGTTTGGGGCGTATTCGTGTTATACTATTCATATTGTGAATTTTAGGAGGACGAATAATAATGATAGCAGTAAATGATGTATCTTTGCGTTTTGGCGACCGCAAGTTATTTGAAGATGTCAACATCCAGTTCAACCCAGGCAATTGCTACGGCTTAATCGGAGCGAACGGCGCCGGTAAATCGACGTTCATCAAGATCCTTTCCGGCGAACTTGAAGCACAGTCCGGCAATGTCTATATGGGCTCTGGCGAACGCTTGGCCGTATTGAAGCAAAACCACTTTGAGTATGAAGAATATGCAGTTCTTGAGACGGTCATCATGGGCCATAAAAAACTCTATGAGGTCATGTCCGAGAAGAACGCCATTTATATGAAAGAAGACTTCTCTGACGAGGACGGCATGCGCGCAGCTGAACTTGAAGGCGAATTCGCAGAACTGAACGGCTGGGAAGCTGAATCCGAAGCCGCCATCCTTTTGCAGGGCCTTGGCATTTCCGAGGATCTCCATGATAAGAAAATGGCGGAACTCTCCGGATCCGATAAAGTCAAAGTGCTTTTGGCACAAGCTCTATTCGGCAAACCGGATGTTCTTCTTCTGGATGAGCCGACCAACCACTTGGACTTGAAAGCTATCCAATGGCTTGAAGAATTCCTGATCAACTTTGATAACACTGTCATCGTTGTATCGCATGACCGCCACTTCCTCAATAAAGTATGTACCCATATCGCCGACCTCGACTTTGGAAAAATCCAGCTCTATGTCGGTAACTACGACTTCTGGTATGAGTCCAGCCAGTTGGCGACACGCTTGGCATCCGACCAAAATGCGAAAAAAGAAGAAAAGATCAAAGAGCTTCAGGCCTTTATTGCCCGTTTCTCTGCCAACGCCTCGAAATCCAAGCAGGCGACGTCACGGAAGAAAATGCTCGATAAAATCGAGTTGGACGATATCCGCCCATCTTCCCGTAAATACCCGTTCGTCAACTTCACTATCGGCCGCGAAATCGGCAACGATGTGTTGACTGTAAAAGACCTCAGCCAAACAGTCGACGGCAATCAATTATTGAATAACATCAGCTTCAATATGAACAAAGACGATAAAATCGTTTTGATGGGCGATCCATTGGCTAAATCGGCACTTCTGCGCGTCCTGGCAGAAGAAGACGAGCCGGCTTCCGGTTCTGCCCGCTGGGGTGTCACCACTTCACGCGCCTACTTGCCGATCGACAATACCGAATACTTCGAAGGCAGCGAAACTTCCTTGGTGGACTGGCTTCGCCAATATTCGCCGGAAGACGAAAGCGAAACTTTCCTTCGCGGCTTCCTCGGCAGAATGCTGTTCTCTGGTGAAGAAGTGAAGAAGAAACCTTCTGTTTTGTCCGGTGGCGAAAAAGTACGCTGCATGCTATCGAAAATGATGCTGTCGCATGCCAATGTGCTGCTATTGGATGAGCCAACCAACCACTTGGACCTTGAATCGATCCAAGCCTTGAACAATGGCATGATCGCATTTAAAGGCGCCATGGTCTTCACTTCCCATGACCATCAGTTTATACAGACCGTTGCTAACCGTGTCATCGAAATCCAGGAAGATGGTTCGATTCTCGACAAGCAATTGACCTATGATGAATTTTTGGAATGGAAAGAAGCACAAGGCATCGCCAAGTAATTTCCTGACACGAAAAAACCCCTCAGAAATATACATTTCTGAGGGGTTTTTTATGTGCTTTGGATTATTTCAGGAAGCGTTTCACGGCTTTTCCGGCTGGCAATTTCGCTGCCCAACGGTCCCCGGAATTCGCCAATTTGCTCAGCACTTTCAAAAGATCTTCGTCTCCTGCCCAGTGCTCTGTCACGACTTCTTTCGGGAATCTGTTCAAAACCATGTTGATGACGTATACAGCGACGATGACATCGTCCATGAACCCGCCTGGCCCGACTAGAATTTCCGGGAGAAAATCGATCGGCGCCATGAAATACAGTACGCCGGCCCCGACATAGGCTTTGCTTTTCTTATCGATCCGGCTGTCCAGCAGCAAGCGGGTCAATAAGTGGAAAAGGTCTGGTGCAAATAAGACGAACTGGCCAGCAGAATCCAGTTTTGATGATTTGCTCTCCAGCCAATTATGCACCCTGACACGAAGCTTTTGATAGAAATCTCGTTGCTTTTCTTCACTCGGCAATGGCTTCTTTAAATATTCGTTACCCATATGCGTTCCCCTTTCATCCGGCAATTAGAAGACTAATGTGACGTTCGTCGCTACCCGTTCCTTATCGGGAGCCCCGTCGTAAATGGTAAATTCAACGTGCTGGTTCGGCATAAAGCGGCGGAACCCTTCTTCATTGATGTTGATCGTTTCAAAATAAAACAACTCGCCCGTATCGCCTTCGATATAACCGAATCCTTTATCGTCATTAAATTCTTTCACTTTTCCCTGCATGGATAAATCCCCCTTCAATATTCTTGGCAATCTAATTTAGATATACCCGAAAGAGCGGAAATATTAAACAATCGAAAACTCCAGGAAAAAAATCCATCAAAAAAGAACTGCCCTTACGGCAGTTCTTGGATTGGAGAATTAAAGTTTAGTTACGTTAGTAGCTTGAGGTCCGCGGTTGCCTTCCTCTACTTCAAATTCTACGCGTTGTCCTTCGTCAAGCGTTTTAAAGCCTTCGCCTTGAATCGCTGAGAAGTGTACGAATACATCGTCGCCGCCTTCAACTTCGATGAAGCCAAAACCTTTTCTGAGTTAAACCATTTTACTGTACCTTCTTGCATGTTAAATTACCTCCTGTGGTAAACAAAATTTTCAATATGCGAACTTTCATAAAAATTCACATATTCCCAAAAGTACCGACACGTGCTGATCACTTTTGGGAATATGTGAATAGCTGTTGCGGAAGTTCATATGTTGAATTACCTTAATTATATCAAATTGACTAAAAGTCAAACAAATCTAAAACTTTCTGAATCTTTTCCAAACTAATTTTCGGCCTTCTAAAAATCCTTATAAGTATTATGCCAAATTAATGGGAATTTGTAAAGCGTTAATATGTCAGGCCGCTAACGGTCCGGAAGTTTGTATTGGCTCTCCCGTTCACGTAAAATAAGGGATAAAGACGCGCACAATGAAACTTTTCTGCGCCGCACGTATAGTTTAGTAGCCGTTAAGGAGGTTAAAGCATGAAACCCATTAAGCCGATCGAAAACTTCATCAAAGACAATCGGTCAGCCTCCTCTTATGTCCGCCATGTTCCTGATTCTCTATTTAGGGCGGAAATCGGGCTGCTTGCTTCCGGTGCTGTTGCAGCCGGCACTTATTTTGCCAGCAATACATCGATGAAGCAATACCAGCTGTCGAGCGATTCCAAGCAGCTCGGCATGACGAGAAGCGAATACCGGAATATCCGCGTGCAGATCAAGGAAGGCAAAGAAAAATCAAAACCTTGCAAAGCCAATATTATAAAGTACGATCCATCTCCTCTTTCAAGCAATTAATGGATATGGTTAAAATCGCAAATAAAATTTTACTGATCGTCCAGCAAAACCCGCGCAAATTCTATTTGGCAGAACCATTCTTCTATTCGCATCTGGATTCTGCCATTGAATTGACCGGCAAATATACATTATTGGTCGGACAGCCCGTCAAAGACATGGAGATGCGCATTGCGCTCCAGGAAACGCGTGAAATGCTTCGTTCATTGCAGCATGTAATGGAAGCCGACCTGAAACGCGTGCTGTCTACGGACGTGGAGCAATTGCGCATGGAACTCGATTATGCGCGGCTCGCTGTCGACCAGCACAATACGAGAACAATCGAACAGCAACAGCAAATCGAACATAAAGGAGACATGGAAAATGACCAACAATCAGACGAGAAATGAGTTGGATGAGCTTCTTGGGACCCCTTTTGGCATGGAGGAAACAGCCCAGCAAACGCAATTGGCGCAGACGGAGGGACAGCCTGTCGCGCTGCTCGACCGTTTGAGTGCCGAAGAACAGGAAAAAGCCCGTGGATTGGCCAAGCAGATCCCGACCGGCAACCGTGAAGCCATCCTCACTTACGGCGCAAATGCCCAAAACCAGCTGAGCCAGTTTTCGCATAAAATGCTCGATCACGTCCAGCGGAAAGATATTGGCCCTGTCGGGGATGTGCTCCACGACCTCATGAAAAAACTCGAACAGCTGAACCCGGAAGAACTGACGCAGAAAAAGCAAAAAGGGCTGCGCAAAGTGTTCAACCGCGCGAAGTATTCGGTCCAGGAAATGATGAGCAAATACCAGAAGTTAAGCACACAAGTCGACCGCATCAGCGTCCAGCTTGACCATTCAAAACGGGGCTTGTTGGAAGATGTCCAGATGCTCGAGCAACTATATGACCAGAACAAGACTTATTTCCAGGCCTTGAACGTCTATATCGCAGCAGCGGAAATCAAACGGGACGAGATCATGAACGAAACGATTCCTGCACTGCGCAAAAAAGCCGAAGCATCCAATGACCAGATGGCCTATCAGGAAGTGAACGATATGGTCCAGTATGTCGACCGCTTGGAAAAGCGCCTGTATGACTTGCAATTGTCGCGCCAGATCACCATCCAAAGCGCGCCGCAGATCCGTATGATCCAACAGACCAACCAAACGCTCGCAGAAAAAATCCAATCGTCGATCATGACGTCCATTCCGCTATGGAAAAACCAGATCGCCATCGCATTGACCTTGAACAAGCAGATGAAAGCGGTCGAGGCGCAAAAACAAGTGACGGCTACAACGAACGACCTGCTATTGAAAAACTCGGAAATGCTTAAGATGAACTCGATCGAAACCGCACGTGAAAACGAGCGCGGCATCGTCGAAATCGAGACCTTGAAGCAGACACAGGAGAATTTGCTTGAAACGATTGAAGAAACATTAAAATCCAGGCAGAAGGCCGCCGCAACCGTAAAGCGGCAGAGCTTGAAATCGGCCGCATGGAAGAAGACTTGAAGCAACGCCTGCTCGCCATACACGATGGCCAGGAAAGAACTGATAAAACCCTTCGCATTTTGCGAAGGGTTTTTACAGAGTGTTGAAGAAGTCTATAAATCCATTGCGAAATAGAATGGAGTCGTTTTTCTACATTTAATAATCAATGATCTTTCTAAGTATTTGGAGAAGCGTACGCTCGACTCCAGTGGATCAGCGAGAGACGACCGAGCCTTCGCAAGGAGCACAGCGACTGAGGAGGCTTGGGCGCGAGCCCACGGAAAGCGAGCGATAAGCTTCGGAAAATACGACTTCTTAACTTTCTCGACAAGCTGAAAAAAACCCCTTCGCATTTTTTGCGAAGGGGTTTTTAGATTGTTCATTATAATGCCTGTACAACCAAATGCAAGGTGCGTTTCAATAAGCGCAGCGTCTGCTCAACAAATTGCTCCAGTGAATCAGCGCTGACCGATTTATTGCCATACAGCATCCGGTAGAATGCAGCTTGTTCCTCGCTCGTCGATTCACCACTCAAAAACAGGTGCATCACTTCAATGCCTATCTTCTCGGTTTCCGAAACGGCTTGGGCCGTATCGATGATGCCGTTGTCGGCGTAATTATAAGCAGACGGCTCGCCGTCCGAAAAGACCAGCATGAAGCGGTGCTTCTCGAGGCGCTGTTTGAGGCGTTCGGCCATCCAACGAATCGCAAAGCCGTCGCGGTTGTCTTCATGGGCATCGAGTGAAAGAATCTCAGCTGCATGGTCGGTCATGCCGTCGGTGAATTTATGCAGCCACTCAAAATAATTGGGCTGTTTGTCATCCCCCGCTTCGTAGGCATCTTCATAAAAGACCGCAATTTCATGCGGGATTTTGAGCGACCTGAGTACATCGTGGAATAATAGCACTGCCTGCTTCGTCTCGTCGAGCTTGTCGACCATGGAAGCGGAACCGTCGATCATCAAGCTGAAGACCGCATCCAATTGCTTTGAAGGGGCGGTTTTCCGGTAGAAAGGCTTTGGCCGTTCGTCGGTGACAAGCGGCAATAGGTTTTTCGACAGGCGGCCAGCATGCAAATTCGTCCGTTCGCTTTCGACACGCTGCTGCATACGCTTTTGCATTTCCTTCAGCAAGGCCCGCACATAGGGGGCTTGTTCGCTGCGCCATTGCTGCAGCTGTTGACGATCTAAAGGCAAGGCTTCGATGCGTGATTCATAATAGACGACGCCATCGTTCGCTGATCCGAAACGGCCGTTTGCTTTTTTCGGTTTCTTTTCATCTTTTCTCTGTTCATCAGCCAGGTTGTCTTCGCGGTGTTCGCCTTGGGACTCTCCGGTGCCGGTTTGTTCGACTTCCCCAGCACCTTCTTCTTCCCTGCCCCCATCAGCGGGCTTTGAATCGCCTCGCTCGAGTTCATACTCAAGGGCAGCGGCATCATTCAATTCGGTTTCACGGTGCCAGGATTGAAACCATTCTTCGATCGTGTCGATCTCCTCTTCCTCTTCTGACTGCTCTGCCTCAATGCCTTCGTGGTACCTTTGGGGAGGCGTTTTCTCAGCCGGTTCACCGAAAGTGTAATACGTATGGAGAGCATCCGAACCCAGCAAATATTCCAGTTGCGGCAAAATCTTATGTATGGTCCGCGCAGAATCTTCAGTCGAATCGGCACTGAATAATTCCGTCCAGGCCAAAAACAAAGGATCCAGATCGTCATTTAACGACACATCTTTGCCGCGCAGCTTCAAATAAGCGGCATTTAGGAAGGCGTCGGCCCAAAAGCCTTTTTTGCGGTTTTGTTCCAGCTGATCGGAATGGAAACCAGAGACGATTTTCTCCCTCACTTCAAATGCATGCTTCGTCCCAGGACGTTCCGCTATGATGCGGTCACTCAAGCGGAATTCTTCCGCCATCAACAGCAACTGCGTGGCAAGTTCAGGCAAACGGGTTTCCGCCTGTTCAAAATTGCGCCAAGATCGCATGCTGAAATGGCGCCAAAATCCAGCGCTCACCAAATAAATGTCTGAAAGATAGCCGGCCTGCTCGATTTCCTTTGGCCGATGGCGCCAGAAAACACTCATCGAGACAGCGCCTTCAGATGGCCGGAATTCCCATAATTTCCGTGTCGTCAACCGCAGGTACGGCGCGGATGACAACGCTCTGGAAAGCTGTTGCATCCGGTTGAGGAGCCTCGTATCAACCGTTTCATTATTGAATTGGATAAAGCGATTGATTGAAGTCATCCTGCATCCCTACTTTCGCCAAGTATTCGCCAAATCCATCAATAAATTCCGTTCACTTTCATCGTCCAGTTTTTCGGCGATGGCGTAGCGGACGGCGCGCAGCGTATCGATATGCATCGCGAGCGCAGTTGCATCCAATAAGCTTCGGATTGAGGCGGCTTCTTCTGACATTAGGCCGCTTTCCACTTGCTTCATCAAATCTGCTGCCAAGTTCAACATGAACGTTTTCAGCTTCGGGTCAGCATCCGGAAATTCCCTATCCCACAGGCCTCGGAGCTGCTCGCCGGACAAATAAGGAATAGGATAGGAAATGAAACGGTTTTTTAGCGCTTCGTTCATCGGCGATGTCCCGATATACCCTTCATTAATGGCAGCCATTACCGAAAAGTCAGGATGCGCTTGGATCACTTCGCCAGTAAATGGATTGGTCAGCATCCGGCGATAATCGAGCGCACTGTGAAGGATCGGCAAAGTTTCGGCTTTCGCCATATTGATTTCATCGATGTAAAGGATATGGCCATGTTTCATGGCGGTTACGACAGGTCCTTCAACAAACTCAATCGCGCTTTGGCCATCGCGCTGCACCAATGTCTTAAAGCCGAGCAGCGCTTCCGCATCCAAGTCGACAGAACAGTTGATGCTCTGGATCGGTTGCTGGAACAGCTCGGAAATGCTTTCGGCGAGCTTCGTTTTCCCTGCTCCTGTCGGCCCTTTCAACAGCACCGGCTTTTTCAGCACGACAGCTGTCAGGATATCGTTCCATAAATTTTCATCAGGCGAAATATAGCCGCCTTCCCCGATCAGGTTTGAATCTTCTGCGTGGTCACGCTGCGTCCGTTTCTTGATTTCTTCATCAATTATCGTCATTTGCTCCACTCCTGTCTCCATAGAAAAAACCGATGAATCCATCGGTTTTTGTTCATCATTCGAAATAAGTTTTGTAATAGCCGCCGACTTTTCCCGTGTTGTCGACGACAAACAAAAATTCTTCAGTTTCGTTTTTCACGTCATATTGCTGTCCAACTGTCAGCACATTCGATACTAAAAATTTATCGGCATCGGTATGCTTGCACGTAACGGTACGGACGGTTTCTTTTTCCAGCCAATTCGTATGTATCATCGGTATCATCCTTTTCTGTCAATATTAATTTAATGTTCTGCTGCTCTATTCAGTATAAGGAAAACTGCCCGGGAATTCAAACTTGCCCTCCCTTGCCGCCTTTTCGCACGATTGCCAGATACCCGATCACCCCGAAGACCGCGAGACTCGATAAAGCGATCAAAAACCTTTGCAAATGTCCGAGAATCGCTTCATAGGCATATGGAAAACTGCGTCCCAGTGAGAAGTAGGTGAAAGTCCAGACAAACCCAGCAGGCATGGCGAAAAGTAGATAGCGCCCAAGCGGAAAGCGGTCTGCCCCGACGACATAAGGCATCGCCCAGCGCACGCCTGGAAGGAAAAAACTGAAAGCGATTGCCCAATTGCCTTTATTGGCCAAAAACTGCCGGAACCGTTCAATGCCGCCCTGCAGAAACGTCGTCTGCAGCCAAGCAATCAAGCGATGGCCGAACAGCCACCCGAGCCCATAGGCGAATAAATTGCTCGTAATCAGCCCGCTGTATGCGGACAAAAAGGCAGGAAGCGGCTTAAAGTCGCTCGTTTCCGTCACAACGCCTGAAAACGCTGCAGCGAATTCATTGGGGATCGGCAGGCCAAACAGCAATAGCCAATTCACCAAGAACATACTCAAATACCCGTATTCCATCGCCATTTCCCATAAAAAATCCAGCTCCATCGAAATCCCCCGTCTCTATGCCACATTATCCCATAACAAAAGGCAGCCCCGCAATGGAGCTGCCTTTTGGTGTGGTCTTAAGATTCAAGCAATAGGTCTTCTGGGTTCTCGATCAATTCTTTCACTGTTTTCAAGAAGCCAACAGAATCGCTGCCATCGATGACGCGGTGGTCATACGATAGCGCTACGTACATCATTGGACGGATTTCAACATTGTCGCCAACTGCGATCGGGCGCTTCTGGATGGTGTGCATGCCGAGGATCCCGACTTGCGTACCGTTCAAGATCGGTGTAGACAAGAGTGAACCGAAGACACCGCCGTTTGTGATCGTGAACGATCCGCCGGTCATATCGCCGATCGACAATTTCTTGTCGCGTGCTTTTGTTGCCAATTCGCCGATAGACGCTTCGATTTCTGCAAAGTTCTTTTTATCCGTATCGCGGACGATCGGCACTACAAGGCCTTCTTCAGTCGATACAGCGATCCCTACATCATAAAATTGCTTCAAGAGCACATCCGTGCCATCGATTTCAGCATTGACGTATGGGTATTTTTTCAATGCAGCAGTTACTGCTTTTGTGAAGAATGACATGAATCCAAGCTTAACGTCATGGTCTTGCTGGAATTTGTCTTTCTTGCGCTTGCGCAGTTCCATTACATTGGTCATGTCGATTTCGTTGAACGTCGTCAGCATGGCAGTCGATTGCTTCACTTCAAGCAAACGCTTAGCAATGGTCTGGCGGCGTCTTGTCATTTTTTGACGGACCACGCGGCCGCTTTCTTCATCAGAAGAAGGCGCTGCAGGTGCAGAAGCTTTTGGTGCTTCCTGTTTAGCTGGAGCCGCTGCCGGTTTCGAACCGTGTGCTTCAACGTCTTGGACGCGTACGCGGCCCATTGGGTCTACTGGGGTGATAGAAGCCAGGTCGATGCCTTTTTCACGAGCCAATTTGCGGGCTGCTGGGCTTGCGATTGTGCGGTCAGAAGAAGTGCTTTCTTCTTCTGTAGGCGCAGCTTCCTGGTCTGCAGGAGCTTCTTGCTTCGCTTCTTCTTTAGCAAGATCTTCTTTTGGTGCTTCTTCTTTTTTCGCTTCTTCTTTCGGTGCTGAAGCTGCCGCTTCGCCAGAGCCTTCTCCGACTGTTGCGATTACTTGGCCGACTTCAACTGTATCGCCTTCTTCAGCGAGCAATTCCTGAACGACGCCCGCTTCTTCAGAGATGACTTCAACATTGACTTTGTCTGTCTCAAGTTCAACGATGAATTCCCCTTTTTCTACTGTATCGCCTGGCTGTTTCAGCCACTGGGCGATTGTTCCTTCTGTAATCGATTCTGCTAATTCCGGTACTTTGATCTCTGCCACAATTAATTCCTCCTTAAAAGTTCATCATTTCGATTTAGCTAGAGCTTCATCGATGATGCGTGCCTGTTCGACTTTATGTGACTCGCCGTCGCCTTCTGCAGGGCTTTGGCGCTTCATGCGTCCGTAGTATTTCACTTCTTTGCCATCTGCGAGTTCGCGCAAGTAAGGGTCGGCAAATGACCAAGACCCCATATTTTGCGGCTCTTCCTGGACCCAAGCCAATTCCTTGGCATTCGGGTAGCGGTCGACAATCGCTTTGATTTTTTCAGCCGGGAACGGATACAACTGCTCGACGCGGACGATATGCGCCCACTCGTAGTCTTTTCCGTCTTTGACGCGTTCCGCCAAATCGATGGCCATCTTACCGCTAGCGAATAGCAGGCGTTTCACTTTCTTCGCATCCTGCCCCATGCCCGGCTGTTCGATCACTGTCTCGAACTTGCCTTCTGCCAATTGATCGACTTCAGCCCCGACGAGCGGGTGTCTCAGAAGTGACTTCGGCGACACGATGATCAATGGGCGGATCGCTTCTTCCCCAAGCATTTTCGCCTGGCGGCGGAGAATGTGGAAATAGTTTGCTGCGCTGGATAGGTTAGCGACTGTCCAGTTATTTTCTCCAGCCATCTGCAAATAACGCTCGAGACGTGCACTGGAGTGTTCCGGGCCTTGCCCTTCATAGCCGTGCGGAAGCAGCATAACCAGACCGGATTTTTGGCCCCATTTTGCGCGGCCGGACGAAATGAATTGGTCGAACATGACTTGTGCCATATTGGCGAAATCTCCATATTGAGCTTCCCAAATGACTAAAGCTTTGTCGTTCTCTACGTTATAGCCGTATTCGAAGCCAAGAATAGAAGCTTCACTTAACGGGCTGTTGTAGACGACGAATGATGCTTTCGAGTCGGAAATGTGGTGAAGCGGAACAAGTTCGTTGCCGTTCTTCTCATCATGCAGCACAAGATGGCGGTGTGCAAAGGTTCCGCGCTGTGCATCTTGCCCTGTGAGGCGGATCGGGTTGCCTTCTTGCAAAATGGCACCGAAAGCCAAAGTTTCTGCATGGGCCCAATCGATTTTGCCTTTTCCTTTGAATGGCTCTTCGCGGCGTTTCAGGATGCGCGCCAATTTGCCGAATGCGGAAAAGTCTTGTGGCCATGACAATAGTTCATTGTTCATCTTTTCAAGGACGTCTTTGCCGACGCCCGTTTCGATTTCCGGGAAACCATTCAAGACAGCTTCCGGCATCTCTAATTTCGGATGATCGTCGGATTTGTTTTCTTTTACTTTGTCATACGCTTCCTGCATCACTTTTTGGATGTCTGCATCAAGCTCTTTGACTTCATCTTCTGAAAGCACGCTTTCGGAAGCTAATTGTTTTCCGTACAATTCACGGACCGTATCGTGCTGATGAACGCCGTGATACATCATCGGGTTCGTCACTAACGGCTCGTCCATTTCATTATGGCCATAGCGGCGATAGCCGATCAAGTCGATCAGGATGTCCTTGCCGAATTTCTCGCGGTATTCAAACGCGAAGCGGGCAACAGCTACAACAGCTTCCGGATCGTCTGCATTGACATGAAGTACCGGAACTTCAAAGCCTTTTGCAGGGTCTGATGAATAATGCGTCGAACGGGAATCGTGCTGTTCCGTTGTGAAACCGATCAGGTTATTGGCGATGATGTGGATCGATCCGCCCGTCTGGTAACCTTTGATGCGGCTGAAGTTCAAGGTTTCCGTCACGATGCCTTGCCCTGGGAACGCGGCGTCGCCGTGTACGAGGATTGAATAGGCTTTTTTCGGATCGTGTGATGCCAAGCCGCTCTTGGAAGTCATTTCCTGTGCAGCACGTGTTTGCCCTGTAACGATCGGGCTTACGACTTCTAGGTGGGACGGGTTATATGCAAGCTTGATCTTCGTTCCTGCTTTGGAACTGTGTGCAGCACCCATATGGTACTTCACATCGCCGAACCAGCCTTTGGTGATTTCAAGCGATCCGTCTTCCGGAAGGAACGCTTCATCGCCGACATGCGCGAATCCAGCGAACATCATTTCATACGGTTTATGGAGGATGTGCGTCAATACATTCAAACGCCCACGGTGGGCCATGCCGATCATGATGTTTTCAGTGCCTGCAGATTCAGACATGCGGACAAGTTCATCCATCAAGACGACAAGCGAATCGACGCCTTCGATAGAAAAGCGCTTTTGCCCGACAAATGTGCGGTGGACGAACTTCTCAAATCCTTCAACGCGCGTCAAAAGATCCAATACCTGCTTTTCTTGTCGGCATCGAGTTTCGGCTTCATATCGCCCGCTTCGATTTTCGACTGAATCCAGCTGCGTTCCTGCGGTTGGATAACATGCGAAAATTCGTAAGCGATTTTGTCCGTGTAAAGCGATTTCAGGTAATTGATTGCATCAAGGCCGTTTTTCACTTCGGCTGGAGCGTTTTCCAGGATCAAGGATACTGGAACATCCTTCAAATCGGCTTCAGTCAAGCCGTATTTTGAAATTTCCAGTCTTTCCGTATCCCGCGGCTGGTCTTTCAATGGATAGATATCCGAAGCCAAATGGCCGTGTGCACGGATAGCTTCCGCCAAATTAACCGCTGCGAGCACTTTTTCAAAACGGTTCGGTTCGACCGCCACACCGGATGCAGCGCCAGTAGCATCGCCTGTCTGTACGGCAGGCTCTGCAGGCGGGCCGTATTGTTTGAATAGCTCTGCAAACTCAGGGTCGATCAATTCAGGGGATTCCTGGTAAAGGTCGTACATCTCCATCACGTACCCTAAGTTCGGGCCGGTTATGGAATTCCATGGGGATTTTGTGTCCGGTTGATTGGTAGACATTGAATAACCTCCAACTATTTGCCTTATGGCATTCACTTTTATTTATAGGTCTTTCCTATTTTAGCACGCCCCTCGCCCGACTTAAAGCGGCAGGGCTGTAGCGGTACTGAACGAATTTCCATATCAATCTTACTACTTCCACTGAAAAAAACAATGCTTTTGATTGAAAAGATTCAGCTAAAGCGGATTGAAGCGCTTACATACATGCAAGGGGGCAGAATTTCCGCATTTTAATGGAAGAAACTTATGCCTCACCGTGAAAACAGACAATTCCCCCGCCTTTTTTCTTTGCCTCATACAGCGCATGATCGGCTTTTTGGATCAGCTCTTCAAACTCGCTGCCGTCTTCGGGATACAAAGCGCTGCCAATTGAGCAAGTCGGGGAGAATTGCCGGCCGTTGATGGCCCATCCATCTTTCAAGGTTTGCTGGATGCGAGAAATGATGTTCTCGATCTGTTTGCGGCTGTTGATAGCAGATATGCCCGGCAGCAGGATGAGGAATTCGTCGCCGCCGATGCGCGCCGCCACATCGTACTTTCGGATGCTGCGCTCAAGTGCGCGGGCGAATTGGTGGATGAATTCGTCGCCTATTTCGTGACCGTGCAGATCGTTGATTTCCTTGAAGTTATCGCCATCTATGTACAAAACAGCGACTTGGTCTCCCGTCCTGTTGCTTTTTGCTTCCATTTCACGGAAATGCTTGACCATCATCCGGCGGTTCGGCAAATTCGTCAACGGGTCGTGATACGCCATATGATGCAATTGCTCTTCCATTTCTTTGCGGTCGGTGATATCGAATAAGATGGAGAGCATTTGATAGATGCGCCCTTCGACATCAAACAGCGGAATAATCGTGGCATCCACCCAGAACGGCTGGCCATTCTTCTTCAAGCTGCGCACTTGCCCACGCCAGATCTCGCCTTTTTTCAGGACCGACTGGAGATGGGCGAGCTGCTGGCCGGACATAATGGCTTGGCCGATCGACTGGATATTCATCCCAGTCAATTCACTGCTTTCAAAGCCCGTCAACTTCTTGAAATTTTCATTGGCAAATTCAATCATACCGGAGATATCCCAAATGAGTACGAGTGCTGCGTAATTCAGTGCATCTTTGTAGCTTTCCAGAATATTCTCCGTCCGTTTCAGTTCATGCTTCAATAATAATTCGTTCGTTAGCTCACGGAACACGACATGAAAAGCGCGGATAATCCCGTTTTCCTTAATCAATGAATAACTGGCCGAAAACTTCGCCTCGCGCCCATCGCTTTTGATGCGGCTCAGGAAAATCGAACTTGCTTTATGTGTGCTTGTGCTGTTTTCAAGGAGAAGCTTGCCCATTTCGAAGAATTTCTGCTTGTCTTGCGGAATGTCATCGTAATTGCGGCCGAGCCATTCCTTACGGTGCACGCCAAAGGTTTTTTCGTAAGCTGGGTTCATATCGAGGATCGTAAAATCGGCTGAGATCATCAACATCGGGTCGACTGAATTCTGGACAAGCGATTGATAGAACAGATAATCCTCTTCGATTTTCTTTTGTTCAGTCACATCTCTCGTGATGGCCAGCACGTATTGCACGCCTTCATGCTTAAATGGGGTCAGCTCGGTTTCCATCGCGGTTCCGCGGTCAGAGAACAAGCTATAGTCCCTGTACAGATGGCGTTCATTGCGCTTGATCGCAATCCGGTATTGCTTGTGGATTTCCAGCGCCAATTCCCTGGGCATACACTCTTCTACAGTACGGCCTGTCAAATCGACCCCGAAAATCTCCTGGCAGACCGGATTGACCCAAGCATAAATAAAGCCGTTGCCCTGTTGTTGCATGAAATAGACCGGGTCGGCCGCTTTTTCGTACAGCATATCCATTTGCTCTTTCGTAAAAGGTCCCGACATCGAATCCACCGCTTTCTGTTATCTCAGCTCTGCTGTCGCACCGCTGATTTTCTCAATGAATCTTTCATAAGCCGGCTGCTCATCCGACTGGTTCATCAGTTCCAGCTCGCCGCCTGCTGAAGCAGTGCCGGCACGGAAGCGATAAACGCCCAGATATGTCGCATTGCCGCTCAATTTCAATTGATACTGACCGTCCGCGGATTTTACCGAACAGTTAACCATACCACCTGGGTTAAAGACGGAAACGTCACCGAACGGGACGAGCCCCGCAAGACAGCTGACCAAAGCGGATGCCGTCATGGCCGTCCCGCAGGCGTCCGTAAAGCCGACGCCTCTCTCGTAAGTCCGGACAAAAATTTCTTCTTTTAATGGCGTCACATAACTTAAATTGACCCCGTCCGGAAAATAGGGATTGTCGCCGTTAAAATAAGCGGCCCATTTTTCCTGATGGGATGGGTGTTGCTGCAAGTCCTTGCCGACGATCCCGATCAGGTGAGGGTTCGGCACGGCAACTGCCGTAAACGGAATGTCAGCACCCACGAATGGCAACGCACGTTGGCGCCATTCCGTATGCTGATCGAACATCATCGGCAAATCGGCAAGCTGGAAAGACACCGGTGAAATTTCAACACCGTACATGTTTACGCCGGCGTCGACTTCCTGTTCTTTTTGCACCGCCAAATCCGCTTTCATCGTTTCGATTACGGCCTGTTCGATGCCTTCCCGTTCGCAAACATAGCGCGCGACGCAGCGCAAACCATTGCCGCACATGGAAGCTTCGGAACCGTCCGTATTGAAGACACGCATTTTCGCATCAGCGTGTGTGGATGGGGAGACGGTCAAGAGGCCGTCTATTTCCGGATCAAGTGCCGCCAGCCGCTTCGTTAATTGCGGAAAATCCTCGCGGTCGCTTCCTTCATAGAGGAAAAATGTATTCATTGAACCGTGTACTTTCAGTAATTCCATAACGACACCTCTTCAGCTCGAGTTTATTTTGCGTGGGCAGCCACCAATTTCGCCATTTCATAGGCGGTTTTCGGCGGTTCTGCTTCAGTCATTGCGTGGATCAATTGCTCTTCTTCAGCTACCAGGCGCTCAATCGCTGCCATGAAGCTTTGTGCATTCACTTGTTCTTCCTCAAGCACATGGGCAAAGCCTTGCGCTTCGAACAAATTGGCATTTAAGATCTGGTCCCCGCGGCTTTTTTGTTTCGATAAAGGAATGAGCAGCATCGGCTTTTTCAACGCCAAAAATTCAAAGATCGAATTCGATCCTGCCCGGGAAACGACAAGGTCCGTCAAATGCAAAAGATGCGACAATTCATGCGTCACATATTCAAACTGGCAATACTGTGCGTGGCCTTCAAGGCGATCATCGATATTGCCTTTTCCACATAAATGAATGATATTGAATTGCTTCGTCAACGTATCCAGGTTTTCGCGCACCGCATCATTGATGAGCGAAGACCCTTGGCTTCCGCCCATGATCATCAATACTTTATGGGTATTGTCGAAATGGCATAATTCCTGCCGTTCGCGGCTGAGCCGTCGAGCAATTCGCTGCGGATGACCGAGCCCGTGCAAGTCGATTTCTCTTTCGGCACATGGCTCATCGTTTCCTTGAAGACCGTAAAGATATGGTCCGCAAAGGGAATTGCCAATTATTCGCAAGGCCGGGCGTGACATCGGATTCGTGAATGATGACAGGCACGCCTGCCAAACGGCCCGCCATCGCGACCGGTACCGAGACGAAACCGCCTTTTGAAAAGATTGCGACCGGCTTCACTTTGCGGATAATGTTTAAGGCTTGCGTCAATCCTGCCCCGACACGGAACGGATCCGTGAAGTTCTTCATGGAGAAATAACGGCGCAGTTTGCCGCTTGAAATGGCGTGATAGGTGATCTCCGGATACGAATCGCGGATCAATTCGTTTTCAATCCCTCTTTGGAGCCGATATATTCAACGCGGAACCCGAGTTTTCCAGTTCGGAATGATTGCCTGATTTAATGAAACATGGCCAGCTGTCCCGCCGCCCGTTAAAATGATTGTCTTGTTTTCCATCTGTTGTCCGACTCTCCTACTATGCGCATATGTGTCTTCATCACTTTGCACGGTTTGTGTGATATACTCGTTTTATTTGGTATTGCAAGTGTATTGGGAGGCTATGTATATGTACGAAACAGAAACGACTCAAGAAAACTCAAATTGTTAATGAAAATCGTCCTGCCGATTCTCATCACCCAAGTCGCTATGTATATGGTGACTTTTTCGATATTTACATGACCGCCCGCTACGGGACCGAGGATCTTGCCGGCGTGTCGATCGGATCCTCTTTTGGGTTCCGGTGTATATCGGACTTGCCGGCATCCTCATGTCCATTACCCAATTGTAGCACAATTGATGGGGCCAAGAAAAAGATGGCGTGAAAGACGCCGTACAGCAAGGGATTTACTTGGCGGCCATCCTGGCGGCAATCGTCTTCGCCTTTTCTTCTTCGGCATCGACTGGCTGCTCGGCTTTATGGACCTCGAGCCAGCTGTCAACGACGTAGCCAGCCGCTATATTTTGCGATGAGCTTAGGGCTGGTGCCGCTGTTCGCCTATAATGCGCTGCGTTCGTATATCGACGCGCTCGGCGCCACGCGCGTGACGATGTTCATCACGCTGATGTCGGCACCGATCAATGTATTCTTCAATTATTTGCTGATTTTCGGAAACTTCGGCTTCCTGAACTCGGCGGCCCGGGTGCCGGGATGGCTTCGGCGATCACGTATTGGCTCGTGCTGGCGATTGCCGCGTTCATCATCCACACGAATGAACCGTTCAAGTCATTCGGGATTTTCCGCAAATGGGCGCGCCCTTCCTTAAGTAGATGGAAAGAGATCACGGGCATCGGCGTGCCGATAGGCATTTCGATCTTCGCCGAAACAAGCATCTTTTCTGCGGTCACGTTCATGATGTCTGTGTACGGGACGATCACCATCGCTGCCCACCAAATCGCCTTGAACTTTGCATCGCTCCTCTATATGCTGCCGCTCAGCATCTCGATGGGCGCAACGATACTGGTCGGGTTTGAAGTCGGGGCAAAACGTGCTGCACATGCCAAGCAATACAGCTGGCTTGGCGTCGCGGCAGCCGTGACGCTCAGTGTCATCTCGTCGGGCATCCTGTACTTCCTGCGGGAACCGATCGCCGAGTTGTATTCATCCGACCCCGCCGTCATCGGGCTCGCTGTCCAGTTCCTGATCTTCGCTGCCTTGTTCCAAGTGTCGGACGCTGTCCAAGCTCCGGTACAAGGGGCGTTGCGCGGCTATAAGGACGTCAATATCACATTCATCATGGCGCTCATTTCCTATTGGGTCATCGGGCTGCCTTCAGGCTATCTGTTCGCCACGTTCACCGATCTCGGTGCATTCGGCTATTGGGTCGGCCTGATCGCCGGACTCACTGCAGGCGCCATCACCTTATCGATCCGCTTGTTGATCATCCAGAAAAAACTGGCTGACCACTGATAAATCGCAGTGGCAAAAGGTTAGAAGCATCAAGGTCAGATCAAAGCCATCGAATCGCTCTGTCACTGCCTATATCTATAAGATAAAAAAACACCTTTCACTGAAAATCGGGTATGAAAATACCAGCCACTCAGTGCAAAGGTGTTTTTTTATTGGACGGGCCAGTTATTTGATAGAATTTGAGATAAATACAACTGAGCGGATTTCTTAAGGTTAAAACAGATAGCTGTGTTTTAAAAGCGCTGGATCGGAGAATTAATAAAGTAAACTACCTTTAGCGGTTGAATGCAGTCGACATCAAACGACGGGAGGCTCAACTAATGAAACAAGTTTTATTCATCCATAGTGCCGGCCCACAAGGAGAGCAAGAAGGCAGTTCGGGGCTGCTGCAGTATTTGAAGCAACAATTAGACGCCGAATTCCAGGTAATTGCACCAAAAATGACTCATCCTGAAGACCCGCATTACTTGCCTTGGAAACACGTATTAAAAAAAGAAATCGAATCATTGAACGATGGCGCAATTGTGGTAACCCACTCACTCGGAGGTTCGGTTTTGTTTAAATTTTTATCAGAACAAGCTCCTCGAAAGTCATTTGCTAAAATCATCACTGTCGCAGCACCGTATTGGGAAATCAATTCGCAATGGGCAGTCGAAGAGTTTTTACTGGAAAAGGATTTTGGTTCTCATATTGAGCCCTTACCGGAAGTCGTTCTTTTCCATAGCGCTGGCGATCCCATTGTCCCTTTCAGCCATTCACAAAAATACTCAGAGAAACTGTCGAATGCGACATTGAGAAAACTTCCCGGAAATGATCACCTGTTCCCAAATGGGATAAGCGGGCTTGTCTCGGAAATCAGAAAAACAGAGAGTGGAAACTGATAATTTATAAAAAAAAAGCTACCGGAGCATTCCCGGTAGCCTGAACAGCTTGCCGCTCAATGAGCGGCAAGTTTTTTATATAGCTGGATTAATTTTGTTTTTTCATCTTCCGTAAGCGCCGACTCCCCAATCCGTTCGACCGCCAACTCCAGCTTTTCTTCCACTGATTTACGGACGCGTGGATGGGTCAATTCGTCGTTCAGTTCTACGCGTATGCTTGTCTCCAACTCGTCTTGCGTCGTGATGCGCTGGACGCCTTGCCGGTCTGGCCATAGCCGTTTATACGCCTCGATCATGGCATTGCCAGCTCCTCAAGGTTTTCACCGATCAGCACAATCTGGTTGCGCAGCTTCATGTATTCTGGCAGCCATTGCACCATGCCGTAAGCGTACTGGAAAGAATGCGGATAGCTATGGCCTGAGAGCGTAAGATAGCCTTTGATGCGGTAGACCGTATCCGGCAAATTGCGCAGCCATTCCTCAAACGCTTCCCGTTCGATTGGCTCATCAAATGACACGATCTTCGTCTGCAAATTCAATTTTGACACCGGTGCCTGTTCGACAGGCCCACGCTCTGCGGGGCTGATGGATTCAAGCAATTTTAGCGGCACTTTGGCATGGACCGTCTGGACGATACGCGCCGTCGGATTGATTTGCTGGATCTCAAAAATCGCCTGGCTTTGTTCCGATTCGCTCAGCAAATCGGTTTTGTTGGCCAATAGTAAATCAGCATGGCGAATCTGTTCGATGAACAGCGAGCGAATTTGCGGAGACAATTGCTGGCGCTCTAAAAAGCGTTTGCTGTCCGCCACTGTGACAATGCCGCGGAAGTTCAAGCGCTCCGCGAACAGCGGCGAAAATATCGCGTCGAGCGCTTCGACAGGATGTGCCGCTCCTGTCGTTTCAATCAGCAACACATCAAATTCCGACTCCGCGAGCAAAGTCTGGATCTGCGCTTCCGATTTTTCCGAGCCGCTGCAGCAAATGCAGCCATCCAGGATTTCCTTAAGCGGCACCCCGTCCCCGACTTCTTCGGAATCGAAATTCATCGATCCGAGTTCATTCATGAACACTGCCGGCTTCAAGCCTTTTTCTTTAAATTCCATAATCATCTTCTTCAGCAAGGTCGTTTTCCCGCTGCCGAGAAATCCGCTGAACAAATACACATCAACCATCAACTCACCCTTTCTCTCCTTATGCAAGAAAAGGCCCGCCGGAAGCGGGCCTTTTCAACAAACTTATTCTTCTGTATCGGCTTCTTCTTCAGCCGGTTCTTCCGTTGCTAAGCCAGCCTGCTCCATCAGGATATCTGTTGCTTCCTGGAGCTGAGGATCTTCCGTATTGATCTTTTCGCGCAATTGGTCCATGACCGCATACGTCGTGTCTTCGGTCAATACACCGTCCGCTTCCAGATCGTTCGCTTCCTGGAATTCAGTTACGGCCTGCTCCATCTCTTCTTCGAACACGCCGTCGATTTCGCCGACTTCATAACCGAGTGCATCCAACATTTTCTCTGCAGTTTGCACTTGTTCGGATATGCTGCCATCTTTCAATTCGACTGACGGATCAAGGAACGGCAGGGATGCATATTCTGGATATGGAACCACTTCATCCGGCTCGATGCCTTCTTCGTGGATCCAATTGCCATCCGGCGTTAACCATTTAGCGGTCGTGAACTTCAAGTTCGAGCCATCCGAAAGGTCATTCGCTGTTTGGACGGTCCCTTTCCCGAAGGTTTTCTCTCCGACTAAGGTAACATCCGCGGATTCGCTCATCGCTCCTGCCAAAATCTCAGAAGCCGATGCACTGCCTCCATCGATCAGCAAGGTCACCGGAATATCCAGTTTATCGCCGCCTGTAGCGAGATACACTTCCGGCTCTTCGCCTTTTGCTTGCACTTCGAACATTTCCTTGCCCTCTTCAATAAAGAGGTTGGAAATATCAAGCGCCGTATTCAATAAGCCGCCTGGATTCTGGCGCACATCGAGGACTGCTGCTTCCATGCCTTGTTCTTCCATGTCAGCGATGGCTTCCTGCAGTTCATCATAAGTGTCCCAGAGAAACTTGTAATATTGATGTGGGCGACTTGGTCATTGACCATTTCCGCATACACCGTTTCAATCGGGATCTCGTCACGGACGATCGTGATCTCGATCGGGTCAGCATTTTCGCCGCGCTGGATCGTCAAAGTCACTTCGGTTCCTTTTCCCCACGGATCAACATGACCGCTTCGGTTGTAGAAAATCCTTGTATGCTTTCGCCGTCAACTTCCAATATCTGGTCGTTCGGCAAGACACCTGCTTTTCAGCCGGAGAGTTCTTGATCGGTGAAACAACCGTTACATAGCCATTGCGCTCTTGGACTTCTGCGCCGATTCCTTCAAAGCTGGATGAAATGCCTTCCATGAACTGGGCAGCCTCGTTTTCATCCATATAGTCGGAATACGGGTCGCCAAGTGCATCCACCATGCCGTTGATGGCACCGTTGATCAAGTCTTCTTCCTCTACTTCCTCAAAATACTGTGCTTCTATTTGATCGTAAGCAGAGTATAATTTCTGGAATTCCTGGCGCTCAGGACTGTTCACTTCCACTGCTTTATCTTCTCCGAAAGTTAAAGCGAAAACGGTGATGCCCGCTGTCGCGATAATCAAGAAAAAGACGAGCATGATGAAATAGAAGGTCTTCATTCGAATAAAATGCGACTTTGGTTCCTCTGCCGCCTGCGCTTCGGGTTGCTGTTCTTCGCCCGGTCGCTTTTCGTCCATATGTTTCACCACTTTCTTCATTCACCTGACAACAAGTTTCAAAGATTTTTCGGAAACTTGGCGGGGTTAAAAGAAAAAGACTGCCTCGACAGTCTTTTTTCCTGTTAGTCTTGGATCGCTGCGTCCAATGCCACAACAATCATATCGTTGAAAGTTGTTTGGCGTTCTTCTGCAGAAGTTACTTCACCAGTCAAAAGATGGTCGCTGACTGTCAGAATCGATAGCGCTTTGCGGCCGAATTTCGCTGCTAGCGTGTACAATGCGGAAGATTCCATTTCCAAGCCAAGAATTCCGTATTGTGCCCATTTTTCGTGCTCTGCGTGTTCGTTGTAGAATACGTCTTCTGTGAATACGTTCCCTACGCGCAAGTTCAAGCCTTTTTCCTGCCCGGCTGCATAAGCCTTTTGCAGAAGGTCGAAGTTGGCGATCGGCGCATATGAGATGCCGTTGAAGATGATGTCGTTCATTTTCGAATCCGTTGAAGCAGCCTGTGCAAGGATGACATCGCGCACTTTGACGTCTTTATGGATCGAGCCGCAAGTACCGACGCGGATCAATTTCTGCACGTCGTATTCTTGCATCAATTCCGTCACATAGATCGAGATCGACGGGACACCCATGCCCGTTCCTTGAACGGAAATGCGTTTGCCTTTGTATGTACCCGTATAGCCGAACATATTGCGGACTTCGTTATACAATGTGACGTCTTCTAGGAATGTTTCCGCGATGTACTTCGCGCGAAGCGGGTCTCCAGGAAGCAGAATAGTATCGGCGATATCGCCTTTTTTAGCATTAATGTGGACACTCATCATAAAACCTCACTTTATTTTAGTCGATTTAATCATACTGTTTTTTTTAGACAAGTGCAATGAAGAGCCTCAAGCTGTCTCGTATTCTTCCCACATCCGGTCGAATGTGGAAGCTTGGAGAACTGGATGCGCCTTCTCTTCGACATATTGTGAGATTTCCTGAAAATCCGTACTCGTTTTCGGAAAGCTGTGATCCAAAAACATCGCCTCGGCAAATCGGGAATATTCATCCTGCACAAGCTTGCCGCGGTATTTCAATGCAAATTGATAAAACGAGCGCTCCATGAGAGGCTCCTCCTTTCAGCAAAAAGCCCGGACCGGAGTCCAGGCTCATCTATTATTCAAATAGTTGCAGATACTCGCTATAGCCCTGCTGTTCCAATTGGTCTTTCGGAACAAAACGCAATGCTGCGGAGTTGATGCAATAGCGCAAGCCGCCGAGTTCAGATGGCCCGTCCGGGAACAAATGGCCGAGATGCGAATCGGCAGAAGCAGAGCGCACTTCGGTCCGTCTCATGCCATGGCTCGTATCGAAGCTTTCTTTGACTTCTTCGTCTTCGATCGGCTTGGCAAAGCTTGGCCATCCGCAATGGGCGTCGAATTTGTCTTTTGAGCTGAACAACGGTTTGCCCGAGACGATGTCAACATAGATGCCTTCTTCGAAATGCTGGTCGAATTCGCCTTGGAACGGCGGTTCAGTACCGTTTTCCTGCGTGACATGGTATTGCATCGGCGTCAATTTCGCTTTTAAATCGTCTTTCATTTCGATTCCCCCCAATGGTTTTGGATAAATGCCTTGCGACCGGATCCTGTCGCATAGCGGTTATAATGCGTTGGGTTTTTCTGGTAATATTCTTGGTGATACGTTTCGGCCGGATAGAATTCTTTTGCTTCCAGAATATCCGTCGCGATCGGCTTCGTGAACTTGCCCGATTGCTCCAATTGCTGTTTGGATTTTTCAGCAGCGATCCGCTGTTCTTCCGTGTGGTAATAAATGGCGGTTTTATAAGAATCGCCGCGGTCGAAAAACTGGCCGCCCGCATCGGTCGGGTCGATCTGGGACCAATACACTTCAAGCAGTTGCTCATAAGGGTAAAGCTCCGGTTGGAAGGTGATTTCAACAGCTTCCCGATGGCCAGTCAAGTTTGTGCAGACTTGTTCATAGGTCGGATTCGGCAAATCGCCGCCTGTATAGCCACTGACGACCGCTTCGATGCCTTCGAGTGAATCAAAAGGCTGCACCATGCACCAAAAACAGCCGCCGGCAAATGTCGCTTTTTCTGTCTTCATCTTACTCCTCCTCACATTATGGCTGAATCGTTACTAAAAGACGGATGTCGTCTTCTTCAAGGTCGAACGATGTTGCGCGTACTGAAACGCCGCCGTTGATGGGAATTTCGGTGAGATTCAACACGACTTCCTCTTCTTTCGGCAGAACTTCCATAAATTCTGGAAGGTCCACGGAGTCTCGAAGCAATTTTAACGCTGATTCCGGTGGTATGTCGAGCCGTCCGACTTCGACCGAACGCTGTTCCAACAGCAAATTGCCATCCGGCAGCACAACCGGGTCGAACGTCAACAGGATCGGCAAGGTCACCCCGAATACCGTCAATTCGGTAGACAAGCTGACATTATCGGTCACCGCTAGGCGCAAGGGCATCGGCTGGCCTTCCATCGCATCTGCGATGTAGGTATTCGCAATCCCTTCAAAGTCGGCTTTGGTCGTATTGACGACGACTGTATTGCCTTCAGGCGGCGGGCTGCTTTCCGCTTGATAGGTTTTAAAATTATCGGATGGTGTCGTAATGAACAGGAAAAATCCAATGACGGCAATAAGGTTCAACACCAATAACACGAAGAATGCAAAACGCCATTTTTTCATTTTTCCACCTCCTATCCTTGGAAGCTGATGCCGCATTGCCCCATTCTTTCAGATACGCGCTCAGCCATCAGGTCATAGCCTTTGCTGTTCGGGTGGAAGAAATCGGTATGATATACCAAATTCTCATTGCCGACGAATAAATCGCTGACCGGGACGAAACAGGCATGCGGGTCATCTTCCACTGTTTCTTGCATGACTCCATTATAGGAGGCGATAATTTGATCGAATTCCTCAACTTCATCCGTCACCAGAGAAAATGGGTTGTACAGGCCGACGACGATGAGCGGCGCGGACGGATTCAATGAGCGGATGGATGCGTAGATGGTCTCGAAGCGGTTCTGGTAGAGAATCAATTCTTTAGTGAATGCATCGATATTCAGCGAAAACAAATCCCGTTTGACGATGCGCATGACGTCGTTGCCGCCGATCGTCATGAAAATATAATCGGAAGCGAGCAACGGGCCGGACAGCTTGCCTTGCTGGAACAGCGCCAATAATTGGTCGCTTCTCCTGCCGCGTTTCGCGGTGTTCTCAAGGGCGATGCCTTCTACCCCGGGCCACTCAGCCATTTCGAGCGCCAAGCGGCCGGCATAACCCCCGCGGTTTTCCGTATCGCCCACGCCTTGCGACAAAGAATCGCCCAGTGCCGTGATAATGACGGTTTGCGGAATGAAGTTAGGCGGGATCGTATAGGGTGTGAACTCTACCGGCAAACGCGGCGCCGCTTCTTCTTTACCGAAATTGAACGTTGAAGCACATCCCGCAAGCACAAGCGATAAAGCGACAACAATATACAGGATGCGTTTCACGTCCGTCTCTCCTTCATATTTCTTTTAGTTTACTCCGTATAATACATGAAACCGATGGCGCCAATTCCGGTATGCGTGGAAATGACTGGTGTCGTGAAATCATAACGGACCCCGGCAAACCCGGTGTCCTTGATTTTTTCGCGCAGCGGCTCGGCCATCGATTGGCCATTCGCCTGTGCGATGCCGACGCCTTTAACCACTTTGCCTTTTGTGCGTTCGGTGAAATCCTTCACCAAATACTCAACCACTTGCTTATGACTGCGCATTTTAGCGACAGGTGTATACTCACCATCATCAAGCGAGGCAATCGGCTTGATCTTCAGGAACGATCCGATCATCGCACGGCCTTTGCCGATGCGCCCGCCTTTGACTAAATTATCGAGCGTATCGACAACAACATACAATTTCGTATTGCGCCGCACCTGCTCCACGCGTTCGACAATTTCCTGGACCGTTTTTCCTTGTTTCGCCATGTCGGCAGCCTCGAATACCTGGAAGCTCAAGGCATGGGAAATATAGCGGGAATCGATGACCGTAACATCCGAATCCGTCAATTCGGCAGCGGTGCGCGCAGATTCCACAGTGCCGCTCATGCCGCCAGTCATATGGATGGAAATAATTTGGCCCCGTCCTTGCCGAGTTCGTCATATAGCTCTTTAAAGACTCCTGGCGCCGGTTGTGAGCTCTTCGGAAATTCAGCTGAGTTTTTCATCAGTTCCAGAAAAGCTTCCGGTTCCAAATCGACGCGGTCGAGATAGGTCTTGCCCCCGATCTGGATCGACAACGGTACGACGTGAAGCCCGTATGCTTCTATTTCTTCTGCCTTCAAATCAGCAGTCGAATCCGTTACAATGTGAATTTTCGACATTCGATCACTTCCATTTCATCTGCATATAGGGTGTTTCTCTTCTTGCAAAAAGTTTACTGAAGCTTAGCCAGCGCTTGTTCGATGCGGCTTTTGACCACTTGCGCTGCTTTTACGCCCGCAGCGTCCAACTGTTGCGGCGTAAACGGTTCAAGCACCTGAACCCTTACATGGGCCGGGCGGATTTGGTTATTGTTGTTTTCCATAATGCGCGACGTGCCTTCGATGGCGATCGGCACGACCGGTACGCCAGCTTCTTTGGCAATGCGCATGAAGCCGGCTTTAAACTCCTTGAGCCCTTGGCCTTTACTTCTCGTGCCTTCCGGGAAAATCAGGATGGAATGGCCTTCCTGAAGCTTTCCGATGGTATCGGTGATGGACTTGAAGGCGCTGCGGCGGTCGGTCCGGTCGAGGAATACGCAATTCATCTCTTCCATATAAGTCGGGATGATTGGGAATTTCCTCACTTCTTCTTTGGAAATAAAGCCGAACGGTTTCGGGATCGACGACAACAGCACCGGAATATCGAAATTGCCTTCGTGGTTGCTGACAAACAGCACCGGCCCTTCTGGTAAGTAATCGAGCCCGCTCACTTCGACCTGGCTGCCGGTGCGCTGCATGATGCCAGACGCCCATTTTTGGGGTTCGCTATGGATCAGCTTGCTGTATTCCTCTTGGCTCATGTTCGCTTTACGTTTTTTGAACTTCGCCAGATTGGTAGCGGCAATCGGTAAATAGCCGAATAGATAAGAAAATGTTCGGGCAGACTTAAGCACCTGTTTCTCCCCCTGCATTTCGTTCGTACACCAAATAAGAATACGGGATGCCGTTCGAGTGTTGGCGTTCAGACTCCGATACTAGCTTCCATTCCCTTCCGTATTCAGGAAAAAACGTATCTCCCTCGAACGGCTGGTGGACCAGTGTAATATACAGCCTGTCGGCGATCGGCAAGGCTTTGCGGAAAATCTGCTCGCCGCCGATGACCATCACTTCGTCGTGCTGCTCTCTGGCCAGTTCGATCGCATCTTCCAGGTTATGAGTAATGTCGGCGCCTGGTGCCGTATAATCCGCATTGCGTGTCACGATGATATTGCGCCGTTTCGGCAAGGGGCGGCCGATCGATTCGAAGGTATTGCGCCCCATGACCATGCCTTTTCCGAGGGTGTGTTTTAAAATATGCCAAATCTTCCGGAATATGCCACGGCAATTGGTTGTCCTTGCCGATTACGTGATCTGGGTCATGTGCCACCATTAATGAAATCATAAGTTCTCCTCCTTGGCCGTTATACAGCAACAGGTGCTTTGATCCGTGGATGCGGGTCATAGCCCTCAATTTGAATGTCTTCCATGTCCATATCGAACATCGATTTGCCTTCTGTTAATTTCAAAATTGGCAAAGCTTTCGGTTCTCTGCTCAATTGCTCCTGCACTTGTTCTAAATGGTTCACATAAAGATGCGTATCGCCGGTCGTATGAATGAATTCACCAGGCTCGAGCCCGCATTCCTGTGCAACTAGATGCGTCAAAAGGGCGTAGGACGCAATATTGAACGGCACGCCGAGAAAGACGTCCGCGCTTCTTTGGTATAGCTGGCACGACAATTTGCCGTCTGCTACGTAAAACTGGAACATGATGTGGCAAGGCGGAAGCGCCATATCATCGATGAATTCCGGATTCCATGCCGTTACCAAATGGCGGCGCGAGTCTGGATTGTTCTTGATCGATTCAACGACATTTTCAGCTGGTCAATCTGGCCGCCGTCAGTCGCTGCCCACGATCGCCATTGCTTGCCGTAAACCGGCCCCAAATCACCGTATTTTTCGCAAACTCGTCATCTGCCAGTACTTTTCCTGGAACAGCGTCATTTGCTGTTTGTACAGTTCTGCAAATTCCGGATCGCGCTGTGCCCGCCTACCGAAATCATTCATGTCCGGCCCGTCGTATTCATCGCTTTCGACCCACTGGGCAAATGCCCACTCATCCCAAATGTGGTTATTATCTTTCAATAAAGTTTGGACGTTCGTATCGCCTTTGATGAACCAGAGAAGTTCAGAGACGATCAGGCGAAACGCTGTTTTTTTGGTGGTCATGAGCGGGAAGCCCTCTGCCAGGTCAAAGCGCATCTGGTGGCCGAATACGCTGAGCGTCCCGGTCCCCGTACGGTCTTCTTTTTTGGCTCCTTGATCCAGAATATGTTCACACAACGCTAAATATTGTTTCATGCAATTCCCTCCATTATTAGTATCATCATAACAAAAACAACTCGAATAAGAAAAACTTTAAGAGTATCACAGCTGAAGAAAGAAATGGGCGAATTAAAAAAAACCGTTATCGTGATAACGGTTTCAGGAAAGCCATTTAGGCGGTGTATTTTTTGACCAGTAGATGTCCCCGATGCTGATGTGGCGCTGGTACTGATCGCTTGCTAAATGGTAATGGAAATTGAACGAATAGCCTTCAAGCGGTTTTTTCTCAGTCCGGACATGGAAGCGGATTTCATCTTGCCCGCTGTCTTTGTCGTAAACGTGGAAAATCTTCTCGGCGTGGTCGCCGGACGGTTTTTCGGAAATCGCCAAATTGCGCAATCTGTCTTTGCCGTATGCAGCCAGTTCCGTGTCGATGACGTCCTGGATCGTCGGCAAAATGCGCGTACGGAATTCCGAATCGATCACCGGGCCAATGCGCGAACCGAATTTTATGTAGGACTGTTCTTCCGCAGCTTGGCGGAAATCGGCAAGAATTGAGTCTGCCGTCACATAATATTCTGCAGGGTCGATCCATTCAAGCGTAAATTCTTTTGTTTGCCCTTGGCTTGCATGTGTTTTTGGGCTATCCTCTTCATCGAGCAAGGACTCCCAAATCATATGGTTTGGCGTAATGGCTCCTAGCGTCAGAACCGTTACAGCAACCATCAAGGACTTCTGCCACCAACTCTTCATTAAACATCACCCTCAATTTTGAACATTTTGTCAAGATAGTTATAGTAATAAACGATTTTTAAGTGGAAAGGTTTCATCTTGTTCCATTTCATTGTACAATAAAGCGAGTAAGTACGCCTTGTTTTTTTCAAAAAGGAGGAATTTTCATGGACGCGTCATTATTGATTGGATTGGGTCTATTGTTTATGCTTGTGTATTTGACTTCGCTATCCTTTACAGACTAAAAAAAATCTCCCGCTTTGGGAGATTTTTTTATTGGCTCTTATTCATTTGTATGACGCCGAAATGGAATTTCGTATTTGGGCGCACGCGCCGATTGAAGCCGAACGCCTCAAAATCAGTCGAGCGGAAATGCGCTTTCAAGACGACGCTTTTCCTTGCGACGCGCTTCGCTTCCTCTACCCATTCCTGCGTCAACTGCCCGTGGTCCGCGTTGTTCCGGAGTGGCGCAAAGTTCGACGCTTCGGCAATCTGTTCCGTGAACATCGGATCCATGTAAACGACATCGAAGGAATCATCATCAAGGCCCTTCAAATAATCGACCGCATTTTTCGGGACAACTTGGATGCGCCTCATCGATTCGTGCAGCTTTGGCATATCCTGATAATTTTTCAAGCCTTCACGGATGACATGAGCGATGACCGGGTCGCTTTCACAGCCAACCACTCGCCCCGTCTCCCCAACGACAAGCGAAGCGATGAGCGCATCACTCGCCATGCCGAGCGTGCAATCCAGATAGGCATCGCCCGGCTCGAGTCCTGAGACTTCAACGAGCGGATCGTTTCCGAGCGGCCGCTTCGAGCGAAATGCCGCCGAATTGGGATGAAAAAAGAACGGCTCGCTTTGTCCGACTGGATAAAGCTCGAGCCGTTCTTTTTTGCAGACGATGACGTCCGCCGCTAGTTCTTCGTGCAATTTGTAGATCGGCCGCTTATTGCGCTCGACTGCCTGCAGGCCAAGGAGCTGTGCCGTCTCTTGCACGCGGCGCTTGGTCGCATCAGTCGGCCGGTAAGCGGTCGTGACGATCATCTTCACTGCGCAGCTTCCTCAATCGCTCTTTTCACAGCATCACGCACTTGCTCCATTTCAAAGCCTTCGATTTCTTCGCGCGGAATGAAATGCGCAAGCTGGCCGTCTTTTACGACCGCGATCGAAGGAGACGATGGCGGCACTTCCTCAAAATACTGGCGCATCTGCGCTGTCGCTTCCTTGTCCTGTCCTGCAAAGACCGTCACCAAATGATCCGGCTTATGCTCAGCTAATTCCACCGCTTCGCGTACTGCTGGGCGTGCAAGCCCTGCGGCACATCCACAGATCGAGTTGATGATCACGAGGCTCACGCCTTGTGAATTGCTCATATGTTCGTTGACGTCTTCTGCCGTCGTCAGCTCCGTGAATCCGGATTCCGTTAGTTCTTTGCGCATTGGGACGACAATGCCTTTCATGTATTCATCGTATGCGTTCATATATCTCCCTGCTTTCTTTTAAAGAATAGTTGTTTTTAATTATCGTTTCACTGTCCATAGTAACGTATTTTCTATCCGAATTCATAATATCATGTTCGAAAAAACAGGTTTGATATATTTTGGCGTTTTATCATTTGATATTCGATTCGAAGAAAAGATCAATTGTTCAATAATAAATACATAAATGAGAAGTTTTTTGCTATAAGGTTATCTCTCATCTGATAGGATATAGGTAACTTCTTCTTATTCATTTCTGATCGTCACATTCTCTACTTGGCGATCCACTTCAAAAGAGCTGCCAACATCAACCTGGTTAAAAATCCTTTTAGAAATATTCAATCGACTAAAAATAAGAACATCACTCTTTATCTCCGTAATAAACCTGCTTATGCCAAAAAGCGTTTCATTCTGGAGATCCATCTCCAAAATGAAACGCTAACTTTTTATAGAGCAGCAATGCGCTCCCGCTCACTTGCCGTTAGTTCAAAGTCGAAAATATCCAAACTTTGTGCTTGACGGTCTTTATCGTGAGACTTAGGGATGACGACAATGTTTTGTTCGATTTGGTACCGCAATACAACTTGAGCGTAGGTCTTGCCGTACTGGCGGCCGATTTCTTGCAATGCTTGCTTGGCTTTATCATCAATACCGCCTAACGGTGACCAAGCTACAGAAGCAATCCCGTTATCCTTATGATGAGCAATCAGCTCCTCATTCCACTTTCCAACGTGGGATTCAATTTGGTTTACGGCTGGTTTGACTTTACCGTTTTCGAGGATCAAATCAAGTTGCTCTTTGTTGAAGTTTGATACCCCGATGGACTTGAACACGCCCCGGTCATAATGGTCTTCAAGAATGCGCCAAGCTTCCAACATCTCATCATTATTATCCCACGGGAAATGAATGAGAAACAAATCAATATAGTCAGTCTGTAATTTGGCTAAGCTTTTTTCGATTTCAGCTACTGCCCAATCTATACTGCTTATTCCTTTGCGAGTACTTAATTTAGTAGTGATAAAGAAATCTTCGCGCGGTACTGAGGATTTGTGGATTCCTTTTCCTACAACTTCCTCATTGGAATACAGTTGAGCAGAATCGAAATGACGGTAGCCATTTTCAATAGCCCAATCGATTTCTTCGGTGTCTCCTCTTAAATTACCAGAGAATTGATTTCCTTCTTTGCCGAAAGTGTTAGTTCCGCTGCCGACAATCGGAATCTCGACATTATCGTTTAATTGAATAGTTTTCATGCTCTTTCCTCCTATACTATGTGTTATCATAATCCGGCATATAATACCTACAAGAACTATAACTTGCGCCTCACAGGATTTATAAAGCCATATTATGTATTTTACCCACCCCGATATCTTTTTGAACATTACTACAGCAATATCGAAATTTGAAGCGCAGGCCCTAATCTTACATAGCAACAAAGACCTGCGGTAGTATGTCAAATGAAAAATAAGGCATGATGCACTGATCAAAGGTCAATTTTGTTGAAAAAGACCGCAAGAAATAGACCAGTAAATAATTTACATTTACTGGGATTTTTCGAAAGGTACGCAATGACGATGGCTATGTCATCGCTTCACGCTCCTTTCCCGGCGTGAAGAGTTGGTGGCTGCGTAGTAGCGCATCCACCAAGCGCACGAGTTTTCTTGCGGTTAGAACGAGGGCTCGTTTGTGTTGATGTTTCGGCACTTCTCGGTACTTTTTCGCGTAATAGTCTTGATACTCGGGAACATGCCTTCTTACCGAGTTGGCGGCTTCAACCAGGTAATAACGCAAGTAATGATTCCCGTTACGCGACAAGGCGGTAGATTCGGCGGTAAACGTGCCGGATTGGTGTTTTCGCCAGTAGAGACCGGCGTATTTGGCAATTTGGCTTTCCTCTTCAAATCGTTCGATTTGACCGATTTCAGCGATGATCCCGGCGGCGAAGACCGGACCAATGCCAGGAATGGAATCAAGGGTTTGGGTAAGCCCAGCCATCAGTTTCGTAATCGATTTATCGAGTTCCTTGATCTGTTTATTGAACGTGCGAATGAGCTCGATGGACGTACCCAGAATCACATCCATCGAGTCTTCGACGACTTGGTCCAAGCGATACGAAGAGCGTGTGGCTTTTTGGATGGATGCAGCGATGCAGGCCGGATCGTTGAACCGGTTCTTTCCTTTTTCCTGCAGGAAGGCAGCCAGCTCTTCGAGTGGCATCTCGGCCACTTCTTCCAGGCTGAGTTTCTCCAGAAACAGTTCCATCATGGCATTGCCGAACACTGAAGCGTCGACTTCCTGAGTGAACGTGTTGCACTTGAAACTGAGGTGTTGGAGAAAGTGCTGCTTTTCCTTCGTCAATGCCTTGACGAGATGATAACGAGACCGCGTCAATTGTTGCAGCGCCACGTACTGGCTTTCCTTGACGACGGACAGCTGATTGCGGCCGAAGCGCAAGTAATCGGCAATGACGAACGCATCAATTTCATCCGTCTTATCCATGTCCGAATAGCTTTTCTTGAAATTGGCGATTTGCTTTGGGTTCATGACGAACACCTTCGCGCCAAAGCGTTTCAACTCCTCATCATGATGCAGGAACATCGACGGATGGAAGCTGTAAACGGAAGTCGATTCCAAGCCGATCTTCAGAACATCGACCTCCTGCCCACTCAAACGAGCCATCAGTCGTTCTTTGAGGACCGTGGCACCGGGCAGGTCATTCGAAACAGCGAAGGTGTCGAGTTTTTCCCCGTCACCGTCCAGAAAACAGACACGCATATCAAATGAGCTAACATCTAAACCAACAAATAATCTCATCGGAAGACCTCCTTTCGATTTAGCATCATCTGGCCAGTTCTTGGACGCCTTGAGATATCTCTAGTGTGTACGCCGACCAACAACCTCGTGTATGAGAGCTCATCCTGAGTCGAAAGCCGCCCCAGCGCTACTAACAGCTGGGTTCGATCTTCAGGAGGCTCAGCCTGCGAGTAGGGAGTTCCGCGCGTGCACTGAGAAACAGTCTTAGAATGTGGTCCAGCCACAGGAGGGATAAGAATTGTCCCAAATGATCCTACGACCATTATCTAGAAATATACCGGGACGTCCAAGCTGTCTGCTTGAGAAATCAAAGTGAAATAAGAAGACTGGTTCGTAAGAACCTTAAACATAATATACGAGGAGGGATTAAAATGAAGCCAAGAATCTCTGTCATCACTACTGGCGTGGACGATCTCAAGCGAGCGCTAAAATTTTACCGGGACGGCTTGGGGTTACCGACAGAAGGAATCGTTGGGGAGGAGTTCGATAACGGAGCCGTCGCCTTTTTCGATCTTCAGCAAGGGCTGAAACTCGCCATTTGGAAACGCCAAGACATCGCCCACGAAACGAAAGTATCGATGGGCCCGCCAAGTCCTACAGAATTCACGCTCGGCCATAACGTCAACAGCAAAGCAGAAGTCGATGCGGTGATGGCCCAGGCTGAACAAGCCGGAGCCCTTATAACCGACCCAGCACATGATACGTTTTGGGGCGGTTACTCCGGGCATTTTCAAGATCCGGACGGCCATTTATGGGAAATTGTATGGAATCCTGCATGGGGAGAAGTGGATTAATTCCTGTCTTAAACTAAAGGGGGATTGACATGAAATTACGCAATTTCTTTTACGAGGCATTCCTGTTCCTGCTGGTGATCGTTTCCGTCATCATTGCGCTCGTTTCCAACGAACGTTTCACCCTGGTTCATTGGATCATCTGGGGGATTTTCTTCGTTGATTATTTCACCCGCTTCTTTGCAGCAGAGCGCAAATGGCAGTTCATCAAATCCCACCCCTTTGAATTGATTGCCATCATTCCGCTGGATGCGATTTATCAGGCAGCGCGTTTTTTCATGTTTTTCCGGATGTTGAAATTATGGGGCATCCTTCCCCGCTTTTTAAGGCCTGTGTATGCCGTCTTAAAAACGAATGGCTTGGAAAAGCTGCTGATTTTCGCGGTCATTTTGATTTTTCTTGTGCCGATCCCAATGATCCTAATCGAACCTCAAATTGTTACTTACAATGATGCCATCTGGTGGGCGATTGTGACGATTACGACTGTTGGATATGGCGATATCACCCCTGAAACCGGCGTCGGGCGCTTGTTAGCGGTCATTTTGATGTTTGTCGGAATCGGCATTATCGGAACGTTCACCAGTGCCATTTCGGCCTATTTCGCCTCCCGCAGGCGAGCACTGGAAGAAGACCGCGTGCTCGACATCGTCAATTCAATCAAAAAAATCGAAAAACTGACTGCAGAAGACCACCAGCTCATCCAACGCTATTTGAAGAAAAAAATGGAATGATATGCCTCTAGAAGTTTATACCGCTAAGCAAGAAAAAAAGTCGGCCGCTTGTGGATTCCACGAGCGACCGACTTTTTTCGTATTTCCTTCTTATTTGTTCTTATATTGCCCATTGATATACGACAGCATATCCCTGAAACTATCGTAATGGAACCAGTCATAGCGCATTTTCTGGTCCACTTCGCCTTCGTCATCGATATGCATGGAATTGGCGCTCAGCTGCAGGATTTCCGTATCTTCCGCATCTGTCGGTTCTTCTTCAAATGCATGATCGGCGAATTTTTCTTCACCGATTCATAAAACCTGTCGCGCTCATCTTCTTTTCAAATTCCACGATTCGTATTTGCCGCGGCAAAGAACTTCTATTGAATATACTTGTTTTCAGCCATGTTCTCTCCTCCAAGTAAAGCGTCGTATTGCTCTTTACCTCAAGGAAGCAGACGGGAAACATTTCTTTCACGCTTAGTGTATTGATACAACACTGGCACATTCAAGAATTTATAGAAAGCAGAAGCCTTAACAAAACAATCAATGAAATATTTTAGTGTTTGGAGAAGCGTCCGCTCGTAACCCCTTCTGCTCAATAATGCTCCGCATTACTTTCGCAAAGATAATGTCTCCCGTAGGTCGACCTTATCTTTCCAGTGGATCAGCGAGACGGCCGAGACCCCGCAAGGCGCAGAGCGGCTGAGGAGGCTTGGGCGCGAGCCCACGGAAAGCGAGCGGTAAGCTTCGGAAAACACGCTAATAAATTTTTTGTGAGTCTAAATCACTTATTGTCTTTCATCGTCTGGCGGGCTTCGGTCATTTGCTTCCATACCGAACCGCGCGCTTCTTCGCCTTGTTCAATACGGGCGATCGCCATCTTGATCTGGAGCTTCACTTCGAACTCAGGGTCATTTTCCGCTTCTTTCAGTGCCGGAAGGGCTTGTTCCGTTCCCGTTTCATACAAGAACATTGCGGCACGCCAGCGCACGAGCTTGTTTTTGTCTTGCAATGTTTCGATCATGATCGGTTCGAACGCTTCGAAGCCAAGGTCGCTGATGGTGTCGCCTGCTGTGCGGCGCACCGCCCACGACTTGTCTCTCATCGCCTGTTCTGCGTACGGCACGACCGCTTCATCGTCGATGTCACCGAGGTAAATTGCTGCTTGGCGGCGAATCGACATCTTGTCGTCTTCCAACGCTTTGCCCAATAGCGGCAAATCCTCTAGATCCGCTTCAACCAATTGGCCGAGCAATTGGAAGCGCGTCTCCCAATCCGGTGCGTCGAATTCTTCCAAAGACACTCTGCGTTTATTGATTTTGCCAGCCGATTCATTCGATTCGGTTTTGCTGGTCAAAGAATCCAGGCGTTCGTTCGGATACGCCGCTTCGATTTCCTCGACGATGCTTTTGCCAATTTCCGCTTTTTCGCCGTAACGGACCCCGTAATCCGCCCATTTACGCTGGAAGATGAAGTTTTCATCGGTGGGGTCCATGACTTTGTTCATCGCCTGCACAAACCGTTCCGGCATCGCGAAGCGCTCTTCCGATTGCGAATCGAACACTTTCACTTGCAACGGAATGCCTTTGAATTCCTGGACATGGACATACACTTCGCCGAAATGCTCATCGATCTCAAGTTCTTCCTCGGAACCATTGCCTACGCCAAAGACTTTGCGCACATCCGCGAGAATGCCTTCCCAGTCGGATTTCGCATTGCGTTCGACTGCGAGGAAATCCGCCACATGGTAGACGCCTTTGACGCCATCGATCGCTAAGATTTCCTGCACTTCTTTCGGCGCGCCTTCAAGTTGGTCTTTCTTGTAATTATGGCTTTTCCCGAACGGCAATTCCTGGTCGATGATCACTTTCATCGTATTCGGGCTTGGAGTCGGTTCAATCGCTAGTATTTTCAAAATAATCCCTCCTGTGTAAATTACGCTTCTGCCAGTTCCTGCAGATAGCTCCACCGTTCAATCAATTCATCGTACTCGGCGGTATAGGCATCAATCTGGTCGGTCAATTCTTGCAATTTATCAAAATCAGATCCGGCTTTGGACATTTGTGCTTCGGTCTGTTCGATTTTCTCTTCCACTTCCGCGATTTTATCGAGTATGCCGTCATACTCCTTTTTCTCGAGGAAACTCATCTTCTTCTTTTTTTCCGGTACCTGCGGTGCAACACTTGAAACCGGTATATTATTTGCCACAGTTACAGCTTGCGGCTCAACTACCGGCTTCTTTTCTTTCAGCCAGTCGGTATAGAGGCCTTGATACTCATCGACCGTGCCGCTGCCGAGTGTCCATAGTTTTTCGCGATGCGGTCAGGAAAAAGCGGTCATGGGAAATAGTCAAGACGACGCCTGGGAAGTTTTCCAAAAAGTCTTCCAGGACAGACAAGGTTTGGATGTCCAAATCATTCGTCGGCTCATCGAGCAATAGGATATTCGGTTTTTCCATCAATAATTTCAGCAAGTACAAGCGCTTACGCTCGCCTCCTGACAATTTGCCGATCAAGGTGCCGTGTGCATTCGACGGGAACAAGAATCGCTCGAGCATTTGCGTCGCGGACAGGCGGACGCCTTTTTCCGCTTCAAAATCACTTGATACTTCCTGGATGTATTCGATCATGCGCTGGGATTCGTCCATTTCCGGCAAACGCTGCGTGAAATGCGCGATCTTGACGGTGCTGCCGTAGTCCAACGTGCCGCTTGTCGCTTCCAAGTCGCCAGCGATCAATTTCATGAGCGTTGATTTTCCTGCACCGTTCGGGCCAACGATGCCGATGCGGTCGCCGCCTTGCAAGAGGAAGTCAAACGAATGGAAAATTTCATGGTCGCAGTATGAAACGCCCAGAATTTCCCCTTCAATAATCTTCTTGCCTAGTCGCTGGCTCTGCATTGATAATTCAAGGCTCGTATTATCGGACGTTGATTGCAGGTCTTCCAATAATTGGTCAAAACGCTGGATGCGCGCTTTTTGTTTCGTGCTGCGGGCTTTCGCACCGCGGCGAATCCATTTCAGCTCTGAGCGGAAACGGTTGTGCATCTTCTGTTTGGTCGCTTCGGCCATTTCTTCGCGCACGGCTCTGGCTTCCAGATAATCGCCGTAGTTCCCTTTATGCGTATACATCGTCTGATCCGCCAGTTCAAAGATATGCGTCGAGACCGCGTCAAGGAAGTAACGGTCATGCGTCACAAAAAGCATGGCGCTGTTCATGCGCAACAAGGTTTCCTGTAGCCATTCAGTAGAACCTGCGTCCAAATGGTTGGTCGGCTCATCCAGAAGGATCAAATCAGCCGGTTCGATCAAGGCTTTCGCGAGCGCTACGCGTTTGCGCTGGCCGCCGGACAATTCGCTGATCTGCTGGTCGTACATATCGATTCCGAGCTTGGTCAACGCCGTTTTCGCCAAAGCATTGATGTCCCAGGCGTTTTCGCGTTCCATGCCTTCCTGGATTTTCATCAACTCTTCCTGCAATTGTTCAGATCCGGAGTCGGCGATCATGTTCTGCAGTGCTTTTTCATAAGAGCGATTGAGTGCGAGAAGCGGAGAGTCCCCGGAGAAGACCGTCTCAAGGACAGTCAACGATTCGTCGAATTCAGGCTCCTGCATCAAATAAGTAATCCGGTATTTTTTCGGATGGTCCATTTCCATCGTGTCGGATTCAAGGTCTCCTGCCAAGATCGACAGAAGAGTCGACTTGCCCGTTCCGTTGACACCGATCAAGCCGGCGCGTTCTCCTGGATACAATGAGAACTCAACATTGGTGAAGAGGGTTTTGACCCCCACTGATTTGCTTAAGTTTGTTACGTGTAAGTGGCTCATTTTTTCCCATCCGTTTCGTTTTGTAGTTGCTCTAGAAAGGATAGCATATATTGGTGGCGTTCTTCAGCCATTTGCTTTCCGCTATCGGTCACCATGAGCTCTTTTAACAGCAAAAGCTTTTCGTAAAAATGCGTCACGGTGCTCGTATCGCCGTTCCGGTATTCACTTTCGGTCATCACTGTACGTGCTTGTTCATCCCAGTCATATAGTTTTCGGCGTTTTGCGCCGCCATACGCAAAGGCACGCGCAATGCCGATGGCGCCGATGGCATCGAGACGGTCAGCATCGCGGACGATTCTGCCTTCGATCGATTCCGGTTCCTTGTTCGTGCCGCCTTTAAAAGACACAGTCCGGATGATCGAGCGAATGTCACTGCGCTCTTTATCCGTCAGTACGAGCTCTCGGAGGATTTCTTGTTCCGGGTCTTCCCCTGCTTTTTTGTATTTTGGATCCGAGACGTCATGCAATAATACGGCAAGCTCGATCAATGCCCAATCGCCGCCTTCTGCCTGTGCAATATGGCGTGCATTTTCCAATACCCGCTCGATGTGCTGCCAGTCGTGGCTCGCGTCAAACTGTTCATAGATGCTTTTTACTTTCACGCGGCAGTCCGCTATTGTTTCGGAATTCATGGATTCTCTCCTTTAAGGTGTTGTGTTTTCATTATACCGTGAAAAGGCCTGAAATGGCGCTCCATCGCCGTATTGACCTTATATGCACCATCATGTATAGTTAAGCCATCCATTGGCTCTAAGGCTAAAGGTTTGACAATCTGAATATTAGGGGGAAGGTCCATGCACCACGGAATTGTGAAATGGTTCAATTCAGAAAAAGGCTATGGCTTTATTGAATGTGACAACGGTGATGATGTTTTCGTCCATTTTACCGGCATCCAAGGTGATGGTTTCCGATCGCTGCAAGAAGGCGCAGCCGTCTCGTTCGACATCATCGATGGCAACCGCGGGCCACAAGCAGCGAACGTCGTGCAGGACCAACCATGAAAAGTGAAACGTCAAAAGGCCCAGGGAAAATTCCTGGACCTTTTTTTATTCGGTCGAGTCAGTGCATACTCGATTTTCATGCGCTTGAAAACGACTTTTAGCGGCTTAAGGTTTTACTTGCCGCTCGTTCCGATTTTATTCAATTACTGCCCCAAAAATTGCAATTGGGTGCCGACTGTACATTCGCTGATGCAGAAGCGGTGTGCCGCTGTTTTTCCTTCGTCCTTGCGGAGTTGGGCTTTGACAAAGCAGGCTTCACAATACGTATTGAGCATTTCATCGATTTCGTTAATGATGGATACTTTTTTCATTCAGGTACCTCCGCAAAATGTCATTCTATTATTCTACTATGAATTTGTTTTTTTCTGCAACAATCGGTATACTGGCTTGGGACATTTTCGTCCTCCAGCGGTTCGAAACTTCCCGCTCTACCAAAACTAAGGAGGAAGCAGTTTGTTTAATGAATTTTTAGGGCTCGGTTTCGCCCTGTTTAATTTTGTATTATTGCTTATCATGTATAAAGTGTTCGGCAAGACCGGATTGTTCGCCTGGGTCGCGTTTGCCACCATCCTGGCGAATATCCAAGTGACAAAAACGATTGAGATCATCGGCTTGACCGCAACGCTCGGCAATAGCTTATACGCCTCGACTTTTCTCGCAACCGACATCCTCAATGAAAAATACGGCAAAAAAGAAGCGAAAAAAGCGGTATGGCTTGGCTTTTCCTCACTTCTGATCATGGTTGTAACAATGCAGTTCGGCCTTCAATTCATCCCGGCGGAAAGTGATTTTGCGCATGAAGCACTCGAGACGGTCTTCGGGTTGGTGCCGCAAATCGCCATCGCCAGCATGATCGCTTACCTGCTTGCGCAGCATATTGACGTCATCGTCTTTTCAGCTTTGCGGAAAGTCTTTCCGAAAGACAGCCAGTTCTGGATCCGCAATAACGGCTCGACCTTGCTTAGCCAATTGATCGATACCTTGATCTTCACATCGATCGCTTTTTTCGGCGTCTTTCCGTTCGATGTCTGGATCCAGATCTTCATCTCGACCTATGTCCTGAAATTTATCGTGTCGGTACTGGATACGCCGTTTGGCTATATCGCGAAGAAAATCCGGCCGCTCGATGAACAGGAGGCCGCGCAATGATCGAATTGTTCGTGGACGCATCGACTGCCGGCGGTGTCAACGTCAGCGCGGTCGGCGTGTTTTTAAGAGGCGAAGGGCATTCCATCAAATGGAGCGAGTATGTCGGCAAAATGGATAATCACCAGGCCGAATTCACGGCGCTGTTAAAAGGGCTGGAGCTCGCTCGTCCGCTCGCGACCGGCATGGTGTCCATCAAATCGGACTCAAAACTCGTCGTCGACGCTTTTGAAAAACGCTTTGTGAAAAATCCGGTCTACAAAAAATTGCTGGACGAGTCCTTGTCGATTGCGGACGGATTCGATTATTGCTTCATCAAATGGATCCCCGATTCCCAGAACAAGGCAGCCCATGCACTTGCCAACGACAAACTAAAAGAGCATAAATAAAGAAAGCAGCCGTTCAACTTTGAGCGGCTGCTTTTTGCTTTGGGCATGCCAGGCACATGCGATTCTGATATGATGGTGACATACTGATTTACTGGAGGCTATTTATGAGATCGAAACTAGGAACCGTACTCGATATTTTCATCATCCTGATCGGCCCATTCATCATCTATGCACGCATCGTGGACATCATGCAAAACGGCGTATCGCTTTATCCGTTATTGTCGGTGATCATTGTCGGCCTCGCACTCGCTTTCGCCGTCTTCAATTTGGTCCAGCTGTTGAAAGAACGGCAAAATAGCACTCCGCGCAAAAAATAGCAGAAATGAGGATCTCCCTTGAAAACGCTTTTATTGTATCTCGTTCCATTAATCGTTTACGCATTGATGAATAATCTGGTCAACGATAGCTTTACTTGGCCCCAATACTTGATTCTGTTATTCGCTTTTCTGGCGTTCCAGCTCGGCCGGCTGCGCTATCCGAAAAACGAAGTGCCGCCTGCTGCAAAAGTAACACAGGCCGTCTTTTACGTTTTGACGGTCGCCATCATTTTCCGCGATAAGTATTTGGACGCCGGGCTGATCAATTTAATGATTGTCCTCGTAGCAGTGTTTGTCATCGTCGAATGGATTATCGCCAAACCGCAGCAAAAAACAAATGCATAACTGCAAAACCGCAATAAACGCGAAGCCTAGACTACGGGCTTCGCGTTTTTTTATGCAGTCCCTTTAAATTACATACCACAGGATGAACAGCACGACCGCGATACTGATCCATGTGATGATGCGGACCAAATTGCGTTTTTTCCGCAGTTCTTCTTGTTCTTTCACGTCTTTTAGCAGCGGCATTTCTCGCCCTCCTTGCTGTATTTCATTTCCCAACGCTTCCTGCTTCGATTATGATGAATAAAAAGGAGGTTTTCAAGTTGAAAAAATGGCTTTTTCCCGGGTTTCTGGCAATAGCATTTGCCGGATGCAGCAATGGGCCAGCGAATACCGATGAAGCGACCGCACCTGCAGATGTAATCGCGACAGACCTTGAAGCCCCTTGGTCAATCAACAAGCAAGGAGACGCTTTCTATATATCAGAACGTCCAGGCACAGTCGCTTACATTGATGCTGAAGGAAAGTTGGAACGCCAAGACGTCAATTTCTCTTCGCCCTTGTCTTCGGCTTCTGAAGCCGGATTTCTCGGATTTGTGCTGAAGCCTGATTTCGATGACTCACAGGAAGCTTACGGCTATTATGTCTATGAAGATAATGGAAATACTTATAATAAAATTGCGGAATTCCGGTTGGACGGCGGCAGCTGGTCGGAAACGGCCGTTCTCTTGTCAGGCATTCCAACAGGCAATGTCCATCACGGTGGCCGGTTAGAATTCAGTGAAGACGGCACGCTGTATGCGACCATCGGAGACGCATCCGAACCTGATCTTGCGCAGGATCCCGCTTCAGTCAACGGGAAGATTCTCCGCCTCAACGAATTCAATGAATTTGAAATCTATTCGCTCGGCCACCGCAATCCACAAGGCTTGGCGTGGGACGGGGAGACAATGTATGCAGCAGAACATGGCCAATCCGCAAACGATGAGATTAATATCATCGAACAGGACGCCAATTATGGCTGGCCCGATATCGAAGGAGAAGAAACGGCAGATGGCTTAGAAGCACCTCTAGCAACTAGCGGCGATGATGATACATGGGCGCCAAGCGGGATCGATTTCCACGACGGTGCGCTGTATATCGCAGCACTTCGCGGGACGGCGATCAAAGTGATGGATCCAGAATCGGCAGAAATCAGCGATTCCATCGAAGGGTACGGCCGTATTCGCGACGTCCATTCTGACGGCGACGATTTGTATTTCATCACGAATAATACTGATGGCCGGGGAACCCCGACAGAAGGCGACGACAAACTGTATATTTTAAATGAACAATAAAAAAGCGGAGACCCGGGTCTCCGACTTTTTCTATTTTTTCATTTTTACAGCTTCAACACCATCAACAACTCATCGATATAACGGCTGTCTGCCTTCTGGGCATTCGGCGTGATGCCGATGCGCTGAAAGCCGGATCGTTCGTAAAAACGGATGGCGCGCGGGTTGGCAGAATTGACGGCGAGTTCAAGCTGTTCGAGCCCATCCCATTCCCTTGCAAATGCCAGCAACTGATCAAAAAGCGTGGACGCAACTCCTGTCCCTCTCGTTTCTTCCGCTGCATAGACGGCAAGTACTTCAGCTCGATGGCTGGTCTTCTTCCCCGACAATCTGAGCAGCGTCATCATGGCTAGCAACTGGTCTTCTTCGTACGCCCCGAATGTCACGGCTGAAGGATTGGCGAGATTGATAGCCGTCGCACTTACCGGCCTTTGGCTTGCTTCATTGAAATCAGTCGAAAACGCATCGGCATCTGTCTGCAATGCCGTCAAGCGAAGTTCCCGGTATTGTTCAGCATCTTCTTCTGTTAATCGGCGATAGTCCATGGCATTCATCCTTTCTTTAGCGGAATTCCTGGACGACACGTCCTTTTCCGTCGTCAACGTGGAAAATCGCGTGCGCCCCGTTGACCAAAATCACTTGCGGTGGCTGATGGCCAATGTCGGCATCATAAACGATGGGGATTTTTAATTGCTCCGCCAGTTCCTGGTACACCATCTCCGCGGTATAACCTTGCACGGCATCGTTCGCTTCGCTTCTGCCGAAGACGATTCCGGAACAATTGTCGAACCAGCCTGCATATTTCATCTGCAGCAAACTGCGCTTCAAATCCGGTGTGTTCATTTCACAGTTTTCCAAAAACCAGACGACTGGCTCCCCTGAAATGAATTTCTTCCGGAAAGCATCCACGTCACCGTATGGCGTACCGATCAGGTGGCGGATCACGTCGATGCATCCGCCAAGGAGTCGGCCTTCCAGCCGTTCAGCTTGTCCCGATACGGTTTTCCATTCGGTCGGATCGGTCAAATTGAAAACGCCAGGAGCCGGCTTGTCATGGCTCCATTTTTTTTGGTACCGCTCAGAAGAGACTTGTTTAATGACCGTGCCTTTCGTCGAAGACAGCACATCCACCCAACGCGCAGTAGTCGGATCGGTTTCACTGCCGCGCAAGTCGACGATATTGGTGCCATGTGCCGTCGCGATTCCGGTATTTAACGTAATTGCCAATGACAGCAAGCTGACGTCCGAATACCCAAGAAGCCATTTCGGCGTGAACTTCTGAAAATCCAGATGCTCCAATACTTCCAATAACAACTCCCCACCCCATGGCGGAATGATCGCGTCGACTTTGGAATCACGCCAAATGCTGAGCAGTTCTTTCGCGCGGATGGCTGCAGGCGATGACTTTGCTTCTTTTTGGGTCCAGGCATTCGCCGTAGTTTTGACAGCAAATCCTTGTTTTCCAACTGGGCTGTAGCTCCTTTAAGCAAATGATGAAGTTCTTCGGACACCCTGAAGAAGGTGCCGTGACGCCGATGGTTCTTAACGCTCGATCGGGATAGCGGATCATTGTCTCTCCTCCTTACCAATTGATATAATTGAACAACACATAAACGATGCCCAGCAGTAAAGCGGCTCCAAAACCGGTTAAGACGACGTGGACCAATCCGTCCACCAAAAGATTCGGCTGCTTATCGAGACGTTTGCCTTTGAACTGTGAAAAATCCGGCGGCGTTTCTTTTAGATTGCGTTGCTGTATGGACAGGTCATTTTCCTCGAATTGTTTGCTCATATATAAACACCCCTATAATTTAACATTTTTAAATTATTTTTCTTTTTACAATTATACTAAAAGTTGCGCTAAGAAAACATGCTAGTTTTTTGCATCATATCCTATATTTTGGCTATAGTCCGATTTTTCGGGTATAGGGTGTAGGTAGCCAAATTTTAAGGAGGAAATTGAAATGAAGACACTCGTAATTGGAGCAAACGGCAAGATTGGACAGCATTTGGTGCGCCTGCTTGCGAAACATCCAGAGCACACAGTGAAAGCGATGATCCGCAAACCAGAGCAACGCCCGTTTTTTGAAGAGTTAAAAGCGGAAACTGTCGTGACAAGCCTCGAAGGAAGCGTGGAAGAACTGCAAAAAGCGATGACTGACTGCGATGCAGTAGTCTTCACAGCTGGCAGCGGCGCTTCAACCGGTGCAGACAAAACGATGACTGTCGATTTGGACGGCGCGGCAAAAGCGGTAGAAGCGGCAGAACTAGCCGGCATCGATCGCTTCATCATGGTCAGCGCCATCCATGCCGATGACCGCTCCCATTGGACTAAGGAAATGACGCCGTACTATATCGCCAAACACCACGCTGATCGCATCTTGCAATCGAGCAGCTTGGCGTATACGATTGTCCGGCCCGGCTTATTGACAGACGATCCGGGAACAGGGCAAATTGCTGCAGCCGGGAAACTCGATCCCGGCAGCATTCCGAGAGAAGACGTCGCAGCTGTCATCGTCGCGTGCCTTGAATCCACAGATCTTACAGACAAAGTATTCGAGCTGACCGCAGGCGACAGCCAAATCGAAGACGTCTTAAAACAAATTTAATGAAACGAAAAAGCAGGTGAAGACTTTCTCTTCACCTGCTTTTTTTCATGCTTTTGTATACTCCTGGCCTTTCCAATTGCGGTAGCCGATCACCACTTGGAAAACGAATGCGATCGAACAGACCACAATGGCGATATAGCCAAGTATCGTAATCGGCTGCATCAAAATCGACTGAACGACAAGCAATAGCATCAAAGCCGCGATTCCGAAATTGACGATATAGGGTTTATCGTAGTATTTCTTTGACGCGATCCCGACAAAAACCGCCACCCCAATTATTGCGATAAATAACAACGTGTCCATTGAATTCCATCCTTTTGTTGAAAGATTAAGTCATTTTTTAACATCAACTACAGCTACTATAGCATAATTAACATCCAGAAAGCGGCTTGCTTTCGGCTGAAACAACAACCAAAATCCCCAATCCACAAATACTGGATTGGGGTTTTAGCTTAATGCGCTTTAATTCCGCTACAAGCTTCCGATAGTAGTCAAAATCGAATTCTACGCTTCCTTTTTATAAAACCATAGCACGGCATCTTTATCCCCGCGTTCGAGCATATGTGTGACAAGGGCTTTTGGGCTCGACACATCGACGCCTGCTTGGTCCGCTTCACGCAATTTCGTTAGCATTTGCTGTTTCGTAGCCAATTGGGCTTCCCCCTTTTTCATTTCGGCAGCTCCCTCAAATCAAGCAATACTGGCAGTTCATTGAAATCAGGGCGTTGCATCAACTGGATCAAGCCTGATGCTGTGTCTTCCGGGGTGCTCAGTTTGCCGCTGCGCTTATAATCACGGAAATGCTCGATCTGAGGGAAATCCTCTTCCCCGCTTTCCCGTATTTTTTCTTGCATGCCGGTATCGATAATGCCCGGTGCCACCGAAACCGCTTTAAGGTTTTCATATTCAGCGTCCAGACAGGTCGTGTAATGGTCGAGACCCGCCTTGCCGGCGCAATAGGCGCTCCAGCCTTTGACCTGTTTTCTGCCGGCACCTGATGAGATATTGACGATGCGGCGCGTCTTTATGGACTCTGTCCCGCCCAAGAAAGCGGAAGACAAAGCCATTGGCGCCGTCAAGTTCAAAGTGATGCTCTTCTCGATGTCCTGTCCGTCGTTCGCGGCGGCAAAGCCGATTGGTTCGACCGTCCCGGCATTATTGACCAAAGTAACCGCTTCGGCTTCAGCTGAAATTTCTGTTGCCGCTCGTGACATGACTTTGGAAATCCCAGCGATATCGGTCAAATCATGGCTGATGAACAGTGCACCTGTCCAGTCTTCAGGCTGCGTGCGGGCAATGCCGATTACTTGATGGCCGGACTCTGCCAATTGCTTGCTGAGTGCAAGGCCGATGCCTTTTGAAGCACCGGTGATGATAAACGTTTCCATCTTCACACCTCCACGCCATTTTTCTCGTACATGACTTCGCCTGCGACGACTGTCATTTCCACTTCAGCGTCTAGCAATTGCTCCTCAGGCCCTTCGAACAAATCACGGTCAAACACGGTGAAATCCGCATCGAAGCCTTCTTTGATCAAGCCGCGGCGATGCTCCATAGAAATCGCTTGTGCACTGCCGTACGTATACAAGCGGATCGCTTCGAAGCGGCTGAGTTTTTGTTCCGGCAAATATCCTTCATGCGTCTCTTCAGGCTTTCTGCGTGTAACAGCCGCAAATAAACCTTGGCGCGGGTCGACTTCTTCAATCGGCGCATCGGATCCGCCTGCGCAGATGATGCCCTCATCCAATAGCGTCTTCCAAGCATACGATAACGCGAGGCGGTCTTCGCCGAGACGCTCCACTACCCACGGAAAATCTGAAGGCACAAAACTTGGCTGTAGATCAAGCGCCACATCAAGGCGCTTCAAGCGTTCAAGCAAGTCTTCTCTCAGCACCATCGCGTGGATGAGGCGGTCCCTCTTGCCTTCAGGCGTTGGGTGGGCTTCGATCGCATCGAGCGCTTTTTCCATCGCGAAATCCCCGATGACGTGGATAGCGACCGCTTCCCCGTGTTTTCTCGCGACCGACACCAGGCGTTTCAGTTCTTCATCGGAATGAATCGCCACGCCGCTAGTCGATGGGTCGTCTGTATAAGGGCGGCTAAGCAGTGCCGTTCTGCCTCCGATCGAACCGTCAGCGAATAATTTCATCGGGCCTGGATCGATAAACGGTTCTAAGTAGTCGGCGTTCTCCATCATCTCCTCAAAAGCGATATGGGCGCGCAGCAAATGGGCACGGAATTTCGTTTCCTTGCCGATTACGTTTCGGAAAGCTTGCAGCGGCCGTGAGTAATGACCGTAATACCCCATATCTTCTGTATGGCCTCCCGTTAGCCCGAGCTTGAGCAAATCGTCGACCGAGGTTTTCAGCGCTTTCGTCAAATAGTCGACGCTCACTTCCGGCACGACTCCTGCGACGAGATCCTGGGCTGCATCGAGCAAATACCCTGTTGGTTCGCCGTTTGTATCACGCACGATGACGCCGCCTTCTGGATCTTCGGTTTCTTTTGTGATCCCTGCCAGTTCAAGCGCGCGCGAATTGGCGAGCACCGCATGGCGGCACACGCGTTTTAACATCATCGGCGATTCGCAGATGGCATCCAGTTCGCTGCGGTGGAAAATTTTCCGGTCCGGGAAATTGTTTTCATTCCAACCTTCTCCGATAAACCATTCATCCCCGGAATGCCCTTCTGTCGAGCGGATCAATTGCTGTTTCATCTCATCTGAACTGTCGATCTTCGATAAATCGACACGCATCAACTTTTCTCCGTGCTGGATCAGGTGCAGGTGGCTGTCAACAAGCCCCGGATACATCGTACGGCCGGCTAAATCGATTTCCTTATCGGCTAGTTGACGCAATTCTTCGTAAGACCCTGTTTTTTCTATGTGGTCGTCAGAGACCAGCACCGCTTCTACGGTCTCGCCTTCTGTTGCCATTGTATAAATCTGTCCCCCGTAAATAAGCACCTTCATCTAAAACCACTCCTTTTCTCTTTGTTCATCATAAATATATTTTTCAGTGCATTCAATAAGTTTGGCTGGAAACGGCTAAATTTTTCTGCGCCCGCCCGCAGATACAAGCTTCCCCATTTATGATATACTATGCACAACTTTAGAAAGCTGAGGTGAGCTCCCGGACATGGGGGACGAATTGGACAGTATATTTTATCTTTATATCGCAACCGCAAGTATTCTTTTATTTTTTACCGCTTTTTTTGTAGGAGCGGAATTCTCCATCATCCGGGTGCGCTTACCGCGCATCGAACAAGCCTTATCGGAAGGGCGTAAAAATGCCAATTGGCTGGAAAAAATCAGCAATAATCTGGATTATTATTTATCCGTTTCGCGCTTTGGCATCGCCGTCACGGCAATCGGTCTTGGCTGGCTGTCAAAAAATATTGCCGAGCTGCCTTCTGTCCGAGCATTGGCAGAAAATGCCGGACCGAATGCAGCAGGGCCGATCGCTTATATCACCGTGCTCGTGCTGGTCTTTTTCATCCGCGCCATTATCGGGGAACTGGCACCGAAAGCTTTAGCTGCCCAATACGCAGAACGTGCGGCCTTCCGCCTCGCCCCTGCGCTGAGTCTTGCCGGCAGTATATTCGCACCCGTACTTTGGTTGCTTAATGCAGCGGCACGGCTCCTATTGCGGCCGCTCGGCATCCGTACATTGCAGCCGGAATACGGCCATTCCGAAGAAGACTTGAAGCATTTGATGCATGAAAGTTACCAGAGCGGCGAGATCAACCAGAATGAATTGGCATATATGCAAAACATCTTTTCGTTTGATGAACGGCTGGCGAAAGACATCATGCTGCCGAGAACGCAAATGATTACCATTTCACTGGAAATGAATCACGATGAATTAATGGAAATAATCGAAGAACATCAATATACACGCTACCCCGTAACCGAAGACGGCGATAAAGACGCCATCATCGGCTTTGTCAATATCAAGGAATTGTTGACGAGTTACACGACGGCGGGGATCTGTCGAAAAGCTTGACGATCCATGACTTGCCGTTCGTCCATGACCAGGCGCCGATCCAGGATGTGCTGCTGCGTATGCAAAGCCAGCACGTCCATATGGCGATCGTCGTCGATGAATACGGCGGGACGGCCGGCGTCATTACAATGGAAGACATCCTTGAAGAAATTGTCGGTGAAATCCGTGATGAATTCGACCACGATGAAACCGATGATATCAAACGGGTGGATCATCATAATTTCCTTGTCAACGGCCGGGTGCTGCTATCAGAACTCGAAGCCCGCTTCCCGATCGAATTCGAGGAAAGCGAAGACATCGACACTGTCGGGGCTGGGTGCAGATGATGGACACGGATATCGCAGAAGGCGGCGTCATCGACTTGACCGACTTCCGCTTTATCGTCCGCGAAATGGAGAACCACCAAATCATCACTGTCCAATTGAACAAGAAAAACAAATCATAGAAAAACGGCATTGCTAATGTAGCAATGCCGTTTTTTAGTTCTCGAGACAGTTAAGAAGTCGTATTTTCCGAAGCTTATCGCTCGCTTTCCGTGGGCTCGCGCCCAAGCCTCCTCAGCCGCTGCGCGTCTTGCGGGGTCTTGGTCGTCTCGCTGATCCACTGGAGTCGAGCGAACACATCTCCAAATACTTGGATAGAACATTGACTTTTGAATGCGGAATAAGCGGTCTCCTTTTTCATTCATAACAGATCACAGACTTCTTTAACATTCTGAAGAAAAGGCATTGCTAATGTAGCAATGCCTTATTTTCATTTACTTTTTATCTTCTAAAAGTGATTTCTCGTATTCGAATTTCTTCATCAGCATCTCGCCGGTGTAGCCTTCTTCGATCAATTTCGCCAGTACCGCTTTCGTCTGGTCATCAGCCGCTTCCGGATGCTCATCGCGGTCGATTTCGACAACACTGTCCTCATCGGAGATCCAGTCGGAATAGCTGCCGACATACAATTTCAAGCCTTCGTATTGTTTTTCGGCAAGCATGGCATACAGCGCAGCCGCCGTTACGCCGCTGCCGCAATATACGACAGCTGGTTCTTTTGGCTGCAGCAATCCGCCGAACTCTTCATCGGTGCGGAATGCACCATTCGACACCAGTTGCGACCAATCGTAATTGCGTGCACCCGGGATGCGCCCGGCGACGGCGTCGATCGGTTCGTTGATGCCGGCATAGCGTTCCGCAGTACGGGCATCGATCAAGACGCCCAATTCTTTGCCGTCGACGATTTGCTGGACGTCTTTACGCGTCGCAAGCAATCCATCGTCAAACTCCGGCGTAATGGTTGAAGCTGAATAGGATGTAGACTCTGTCGAAGTGGCAATGCCTTGCTGCTTCAGTTCGTCAAAACCGACACGGCTGATAAAAGCGTGTTCGAATCCGGCATAAGAAAGCAACCACCATGCTCGTGCGGCATAAGGAGAACCGCCCTGGTCATAGACGACGATCGAATCCGTCAATTCCAAACCTGCTGCTTGGAACAATTGCGTCAGCTGTTCTTTGCTCGGCATCGGGTGGCGGCCGTTTTCAGACGCCATATCGGATAAATCGTTCTCCAAGTCCCAATGGATCGCCCCTGCCACATGTTCCGCCGCAAAGCGTTCGCTTCCCCATGCGGAATCCTTTAAGTCAAAGCGTGCATCGATCCAACGGTAATTCTCTGTATCTATCGTTTCAATAAAAACAGTCATATTATCCCCTGCCTTCCATCAATTTTTCGTGCAATTTCTTCCATTGCGCCAAAATTTCGCTTTGCTGCAACAAGCTGCGCTCGGATTCGATCTGTTCAATCGCCTGGCGCAACAGATGCTGACGGAGCCCTTCCGCTTCCTGTTCGATCCAGAATTCCGCCCATTCGGTCAACGCAGCTTTTTCCTGTTCCAAGTAACGGCTTGCATCCGGTTCCATCATTCCCTGCAGTGCATCGCGCATCGCTTCTTTTTCGTTTTTCTCAAAAAAGCTCTTGTTGTTTTTATAATACGATTTAGCTGGGGAATAATCAGCATCCCCAAACGGCTGGCCTGCTTCGATCAACTGGGCTTCTTTCACTTCATATGGAAGGAACGAAAACTCCGAATTCCAGTCCTTCAGTTTAACGGCATCGTCTTTAAAGCGTTCCGTCAATTTCTTTTCGACAAATCGTGCAAGCCTCAGATTGGTCACTCTCATCTCCTGCTGGAAATCAAAAGCCGTCATTTCCTGCAAATCGCGCATTGCCGTATCAAGCGCTTGCTTCGAGGATTCCCTTGCGAATAGCGAAGGATTGAATGCTTCCTTGAAGAAATCGTTGAAGCGGTAAAATACGCGCTGTTTCACATAATACAGCAATTCACCGAGTTCTTGGTTCGCTTCTTGTTCCAATACCGGTGCCATTGTTTCGCTATAGCGTTTACGTACTTTCTGTTCCAATTGCTTTAATTCTTCCAAGCGCTCGTCTTTGCGTTCCAGGTTCTTTTCGGTCGACTGAATAAAATTGCGGAAACGGTCCACTGTCTTCTGTTCTTCTTCCGACAATGACTGGACCGCCATCCCTTTCAGCTCTTCTTTCAGGAAATGCTGGAAGTTTTCTTCGAACTCCGGCATGCCGGAAATGTCGCGCTCTTTTAAGGCTTGCAGGCTTGAAACGCCGAACAGGCGCGGGAAGCGGATGCCGAAGCGCTGCAATTCGTTGCCGACATAGTCGATGACTGCCTGTTTTTCCTCTTCGTTATTCGCCAAATCGATGGCATTGACGACAAAGAACATTTTGTCCATTTCGAAAGCGTCTTTCACGCGGCCAAGCTGAATCAAAAATTCGCGGTCCGCACGGGCAAAGGCGTGGTTGTAATATGTGATGAACAACACAGCATCAGCATTACGGATATATTCGAATGCGACATTCGTATGACGCGCATTGATCGAATCCGCACCTGGCGTGTCCACTAGGGTAACACCGTTTCTTGTCAGCTCGCAATCGAAATAAAAGTCGATTTCCTCGACAAAACAACTGCGTTCTTCCTTAGCAACATACAAGCTGAATTCTTCGCGGTTTACGCGCAAGGTTTCGCCAAGATGTCCGGAAAAGGCTTCATAGCCGCCTTTAAAGGCCAGCAGGAACGATTTGTGGATTTGCTGCTCGGTCGTTGCATCGTCTGGCAGCGCATCGGTTTTCGCATAGGCTTGTTCCAATGTCTCCACTTTCACACCGAACACGGCAAATGAGTTTTTAACATCTTCGGTCATCGCCGAAACGGTTTTCAAGCGCACATCAGCGGTTTCATGCGGATGTGCGTCGGTCACCGGGCGGATGCGGTTGATGGTCGCAGTCGTCGGGTTCGGGGATACCGGCAGCACCGTCTCGCCCATCAAGGCATTCGAAAACGAGGATTTCCCGGCACTGAACGCACCAAATAAGGCGATGGTAAATTCCTGGCCTTCCAAACGCTTCGCTTTGCGTTTTAAATAAGCTACCGTTTCCGAGAATCCTCGCACCGGCTCCAAAATATCGGCAGTTGTCTTCACGCGCGACAGTACTTGCTGTTCATCAAAAGATGCCAGTTCGTGTGTCGGGGCACTTTCGCCATCGTCCCATTGCTGCTGTTCTTCCTCTTCGAGCATCGATGGCGTGAATTCTACCATGTCTTCAGCTGTCAAATGAAACGCATCTTGCCATCCGGCCACTTGTTTTTCTGCCGCATCCATCTGTTTTGGCAAAATGGCAGTGAAGGATTTTTTCACTTTATCGATCGCTTCGTCCATTTCCTCGAGCGTGCGGAGCGCAAGCACCTTTTGTTCAAGCGACTCGGATTTCATGTCGATCTCTGTTCCCGCATCGTCTGGAAGCCCTTCGAAGCCTTCTTGCTGGCGGGCTTTCCATGGATCGGTTTCCTGTATGAGCCAGCGCTGCACTTGAGCGGTCAGGCTCTTGCTGACATTGAGCACTGTATCCGCAGTCATCGTAGCCGTTTCTGGAACATTCTCCTCGACAACTTCAAACGGCAAGTCAAATTTCATTTTGTCGATTTCAAGCGACTCGGTATCTGTCAATAAGCCCGCTTCTCGCAGCGATGTTTTCATCAACTTTTTCAAATGGCCGGACATTTGTGAGTCGATCGTTTTCGACAACTTGTCTTGAAGGTCTTTTTTGCGGTTTTCCCGCTCTTCTTCGGTTTTCTTGCCGCTGAACAACAAGCCCACTTTGAATCCTGGTTGACGGGCTTCTATATAAGCACTGAGCGCATCCCTCACTTCATACGGCATGATATTGGCGTTTTCAAGCAGCTCTTTGCGCTTTTTCTCGAAATTCGATCGCCAATTGTCGTAATCCTGGACAGAACTACGGCGCTTGATCAGTTCGTGTTCTTTTTTCAGGTCTTCGCGTGCAGCCCATTCTTCCTCTGACAACACATTTGCGAAGGCTTCGAGCCGCTCCGCTTTTTCATCTTCCAAAAAGCCGATGTGCTCATCTTTTAATTGACGAAGTGCAGACGCCGATGCTTCGCCGAGATGCCCTTGCCAATTGTCCATAACTGAGGAAACGAGCTGTTTCACTTCTGGAAATTCATTGCCCGGGAAGTCATGGACTTTCAATGAAGTGAAAAAGATGCCTTTCGGTTCAACGCCCCAAGCGGCAAAACTATCCGCAACCGATTGCTGGAATTCCGCGAACGACATCTCGCTTTCCTGATGCTTATCGATCTGGTTGACGATCAAATAAAGATCCGTGTATTTCTGCAATTCCTTTGTGAAATTGAAATTGAGTTCGGATTGCACATGGTTGTAATCCATCACGTAAAACACCATGTCGGCCACGTGCAAAGCCGATTCAGTCGACATTCTGTGGGCATCATCCGTTGAGTCAACGCCTGGCGTGTCCATGACGGTGATCCCTTCAGGCAACACAGAAGTCGAATGCCCGATGTCGATTTGCGTGACGTCCCCGCTCTTACAGAAATCCTTCACTGCCTGGAAATCATAGTTTTCAGGGAAATACACGGGACGGTCTCCCCTGCGGTTGACGATGGCATAGTCTTTTTCTGCCTTATGGACATTGACGATGTTCGCGCTTGTCGGGATCGGGCTCGATGGCAATAATGTCTCGCCCGTCAAAGCGTTGATCATGGACGATTTTCCGGAGGAGAAATGGCCGGCAAACCCGATGATGAATTGGTCTTTTAAGATTTTGCGCGCAAATAATTCCGCTTTTTCTTCACGTTCCGTATCTTCATTGTCTTTGAAAATCCGGTAAAGATGCGCTGTTTCGATTAATTCCTGTTTATGGTCTGTCGCTGTCATATGTATATCTCCTTCACCGTTACTTCTATTCATCATATCATTTTTTCCAGCAGAACGAAAAACATCCTTCCATTACTGGAAGGATGTTTCTTCATGAAAATCCGTGGATCGACATGCCACCGTCAATGAACAAAGTCTGCCCGGTAATATAGCCCGCTGCATCCGATGCAAGGAACACGACAGGAGATGCGACTTCCGGCAACTCGCCGACGCGTTTCAGCGGTGTCACTGCAAGGATCGAATCCAGGTATTCCTGATCCGACAGCAAATTCTCCGTAAGCGGCGTACGGAAATACCAAGGGCCGATTGCATTGACGCGGATGCCCCGCTCGCCCCATTCCATCGCCATCACTTTCGTCATTTGAATAATTGCTGCTTTAGAAGCCGCATAGACGACGCCTGTTTTCAACGCCCGGTCACCGCCGACAGAACTGACGTTGATGATCGAAGCTCCTTTAGTCATGTGTTTCGCCGCCTCCTGCGAAAACATGAATACGCTTTGTGCGTTGGTATCCATGATTTTGTGCCATTCGCTGTCGGTCGCATCATCCAGTTTCGAACGGATATTCATCCCTGCATTATTGACCAGGATGTCGACGCTGCCGAACCGTTCATTCGCCTTTTCGACTGCCTGTTGAATATCGTTTCGGTCGGTCACATCTGCAACTGCATAGGATGTGCGGTCGCCATCCATTTCCTGCAACACTTGCTCGAGGTCGCTTTCGGTCCGTGCGACCAGCAGGACATTCGCCCCTGCTTCACCGAGTGCTAATGCAATCGCACGCCCGATGCCTTTTCCGGCTCCGGTAACGATTGCGGTCTTGCCTTCTAAACGAAAAGATGCCAACACAAGTAAATCCCCCTTTTAGTCATTTGCTATTCATTTTTTTACCAAGCATGACGCTTTTCACTTTAATCCAATTGATAGATTTTGGCGTATTTCGCTTCCAAGTATTCGGCCAAATGATTTCCATTCAAGCTCTCACCCGTTGCTTCTTCCAAAAGCTCTAGCGGCTTTTTGACAGCTCCGTGTCGGTGAACTTTATCAGTCAGCCATTCAGTGACCGGGCCGATCTCTCCGTTTGCCAGCAATTCATCGAAATTCGGGATGTCTTTTTGCATGGCATTCTTGAACTGGGCTGCATATAACAGTCCCAGTGCATAGGAAGGGAAATAGCCGAAGCTGCCGCCTGCCCAGTGCACATCCTGAAGCACGCCTTCCCCGTCATGTTCCGGACGGATGCCTAGGTATTCCTCGTATTTATCGTTCCATAAAGCTGGGAGATCCTTCACTTCATAGTCGCCGTCGAACAACCCTTTTTCCAATTCATAACGAATCATGATATGGAGTGCATAAGTTAATTCATCGGCTTCGATGCGGATTAATGAAGGCTTTGATTCATTGATGGCTTCAAGGAATTCATCAAGCGCCACTTGCTTGAATGAATCCGGTGCATAAGACAGGAATTTTTCGTAGTTGTGGCGCCAGAATGATTCGTTGCGCCCGACAAAGTTTTCAAAGAACAATGACTGTGATTCATGGATGCCCATCGATGAGCCGCCGTCGACCGGCAAGCCGCTCAAATCACTGCTGATGTTCTGTTCGTACAAAGCATGGCCCGCCTCGTGGATCGTTCCGAAGACAGCCGTACGGAAATCCTGTTCATCGTATTTCGTCGTTACCCGGACATCGCCGCGGTTCACTGCAATCATGAATGGATGGACTGTTTCGTCCAGTCTCCCCGCTTCGAAGTCATAGCCCAATTGTTTCAGCACATCCAAGCTGAAATCCTGCTGGGCTTGTTTCGGAAAATGCTCATATAAGAATTCAGTGTTTGGCTGATTTTCAGACGCCTGGATTTGTTTGACGAGCGGCACGATGCGGTCTCTCAATTGCCCGAATACCTCATCCAGCTGTTCGGTCGTCACGCCTGGCTCATACTGGTCCAGCAAGGTATTATAGACGCTGCCGTTTTTTATGCCCCAATAGCCGACAAAGCGGCGCGTCGTTTCCACGAGCTGCTCAAGGTATGGCTGGAACATGGCGAAATCTGCCTGCGCTTTCGCCTCTTCCCAGACGGATTCCGCTTTGCTCGTCAAGACGACGAACTCGCGGTATTCTTCTGGCGGAATTTTGGCGTTCAATTGGTATTCACGGTCCGCTTCTTCCACAGAGCGCTGCATCGCGATTGATAAACCGTCCTGTTTTTTCAGCTCAGCGATCAGCTTGCCGTATTCCTCGGATGTCGACATCGCAAACAGTTCTGAAGACAAGGTCCCGATCGTCTCTGAACGCAGGTCTTGGCCTTTCTTTGGTGCGCCTGTCCGCATATCCCAATACAGCAAGGAGATGGCTTCGTTATAGCTTGTCATTTTCTGGTGTAGTTCCCTGAATTGTTGTTCCATTGACACAATATTCCTCCTTCTTTTCCGGTCTATTGTATCATAAGCAGTCTTTTCCCCGCCGCATCAGCTTTCGGGAAATTCATTTTTTTAGGGCAGGAAATCAGAAAAAAACATAAAAAAATCAGCGGAGGAGATCCCCCGCTGATTCGTAACTGCTATTTTATTCAGCGATTTTTCGCCGGCACCGGCAAGACAGTCTGCCAGAGATGTTCAATGCGCAATTCCTCTTCGGTCAACAGCAAATGGATTTCGCCATGATCGGAAGAAGAACGGATAAGTCGTCCGACGCCTTGCTGCAAGCGCAGCTGCATAAACGGCAAGTCGATCTCTTCTAGCGGATGTTCGCTGAATTTGCGTTTCGCGTCGAATACCGGATCGCTCGGCGGCATCGGCAAGTCGACGATGATGACTTTGGTCAAGGCATCGCCAGGCAAATCCATCCCTTCCCATAGATGATGGGAACACAGCACTTGGAATTTGCCTTCCTGGAAATCGCGCACGACAGATGATAGCTCGCGGTCGCCTTCAAACTCGATGGCAAGCAGAGAATCTTTCGGCACTGCGCGCTTGAAGGATTGCATGGCGGCTTTTGATTTGAACAATACTAAAGTTTGTCCGCCTTCCGCTGCCAGTTCCAGTACTTTTGGCGCTTTTGCTTCCTGTGCGACGGGATGCTTGAAGATCTCCATCACTTCTTCGTATTCAAACGGAGACGGCACTGAGAACGATTCGAAATTGTCGATCCCCAACGTATCCGCCAAATAAGTGAAATCTTTTGCGACGGACAATGTGGCGGAAGAAAAGACAATCGGCAGTTTGCCATCGAATAATTTCTCATCGAGAATATCCGTCACCAGCCGTGGCATGATAACCAAAGTTTCAATTTCATCTTTTTCTTCAAGCCAGCTGATCGCGTCGCCGTTTTCGACAAACAAGCCCATCGAGAAGTTATACTGCTCAAAATACTCCTCGGCCAAGTTGAGTTCATATTCCGGAATGCTGAACAATTCCCCTTCGAAGACGAATTCTTCCAACAGGCTGTCAACGGTGCGGATCAATTCCGTCCCGATGCGTTTCAATAGCGGGTCTTCCTGGATCGCTTTGCGGTCTTCTTCGCTCGGGATCAAATTGCTGCGCAGCACACGGAAAAACTCAGTATGCAAATCGATGGTCCGTTCAATGAGTCCGAGCGTCTTTTCGCGAACCCCGTCGACCATGACTTTTTCCGTCACGTCATAAAGCGAGCTTTCCTGTACTTCATAAGTAAGCGCGCGCTGTGCCGCGAATTCCAGTAAGTGGCCTTCATCGAGTACGATTTGTGAAACTTCCGGAAGCAATGGCGCCTGGCCTTCGTGCTTGCGGTTTTCTTTTGTCCAAATATGCTCCATCAGGAAATCATGTGAACAGATGACGAGGTCGGTCGCTTCCCGGTAATGGTTGCGATGCAAGGTCAATCCGCATTTATTGCGCATATCGCAAGCGTTGCAGTTTTGGATCGGATGGTAATTGACTTGCTGCCACTGGTCATCCGTCAATTCCGGATAGCTTGAGCGTTCACCATAAGGATACATTTGCTGCATCGAATAGGTTTTGTTGACAAATTCAGGGAGCGTCTCTTCGATATGGTCGAGGAAATCCGCTTCGCTGCGTTTTTTCGCCCCTTCAAAGCGCTGCAAGCATAAATACTGGTCGCGCGATTTCGCAAGGCGAACGTCCAGATTCAAATTGAATAACTCATCCAGGCGGTCGATATCCCCGCCTTTTTTCACCAATTGCTCGATCAATGCCTCGTCTGCACAAGAAATGAGTGCCGGCTTGCCTGTATAGCGGGCGTACGCAATCGCTGGCAATAAATACGCCATCGTCTTGCCTGTTCCTACGCCGGCTTCTGCAAATAGCACTTGTCGTTCTTTCAGCGCTTTTTCCAATTGAAACGACATGAAAATCTGTTCATCGCGAAGTTCATACCCTTTTTCAGGCAGAATATCGTAGAAGATATCCCCGATCCAGTCGTTCAATGAGTCAAAGAACGTATTATCTTTGGATAACGGAAATGGCAATGCTTGTCTCATATAAAACCCCTCACAGAGAAACGGAAGGGCTGGCGCCCTTCCGTTTTCCTCATTTATTTTTTGGACGTTCTCCCCAGAATTGGAACAGGTCCGTGCGGATAAAGCCATTATATAATTTACGTTTTTTCGTCGCTTTTTGGCCGTAAAGTTTTTCAAAGCCTTCCATTGAAGACAGCATATAAACTGACCATGTCGGGTATTGCGAGAACATTTGCCCCATATCACCGATCATTTCTTCGATGACTTCCACTTCACCGATCCGCTCGCCGTATGGCGGGTTTCCGATGACGACACCGTTCTCTTCTGTCGTCGTGAAATCTGTCACTTGACGCTGCTGCAAGCGGACGATTCCTGCAAATCCCGCTTCAATGACGTTTTCTTCGGCGATTTGGATCATCCGATGGTCGATGTCCGTGCCGAGAATATTGAGCGGCTGGTCGTAATCCGCTTGTTCTTCCGCTTCAGCGCGTACTTCATCCCAGATCTTGGAACCGATCCATGGCCATTGTTCGCTATCGAATTCCCGGTTATAGCCCGGCGCGATGTTCTGGCCGATCATTGCCGCTTCGATGACGATCGTCCCTGAACCGCAGAACGGGTCGACGAACGGGCGATCCGGTGACCAACGTGACAGTTTGACGAGCGCTGCTGCCAAAGTTTCTTTGAGCGGCGCTTCGCCTTGCCCAACGCGGTATCCGCGTTTATGGAGTCCTGCTCCACTTGTGTCAATCGATAATTGCACTTTGTCTTTCAGAATCGACACTTCGATTTTAAAGCGCGGTCCCGATTCGTCCAAAAAGGCATTTCGGTGATATGCTTTTTTCATGCGTTCGACAATTGCTTTTTTGACGATCGACTGGCAAGTCGGCACGCTATGGAGTTTCGATTTGACCGATTTCCCTTGTACCGGGAATTCGGCATCGACTGGCAGGTATTTTTCCCATTCGATCGCTTTTGTCTGTTCGAACAAGTCATCGAAAGTCGTTGCTTCGAATTCGCCGGCTATCAATTTTACACGGTCGGCGGTGCGCAGCCAAAGATTCGTTTTCGCGATATCCCGTGCAGTGCCTTCAAAAAACACTTTTCCATTGTCTGTCGTCGTTTCGTATCCAAGTTCTTTTACTTCGTTCGCCACGATGGATTCCAGCCCCATTGCCGCAGTGGCCAGTAATTTATAGCTAGTCATAACAACTTCCTTTCCGTCTTCCTTATATCTGTTTTAATCATATAGCAGGCACTGCTTACAATACCGATTGTCGATAAGCGGCAGCTCGAACCATATATAATTTTTCACTTCAAATTTTTCTTCATTCATATGAAGAAAGGCTCCCCAGCAGGAGAGCCTTTCAAAGATAATAAGTTAAGACCATTCAAAATTCTATAAGCCATGTTTTGTCTCCACGTACTCAAACAGCCGAAGCCTCGTACTAGCGGATGGCAATCATCTATCTGCGGATTCACTCCGCCTCTTCCGTCGGTTCATTTCCCTTGGAAAAGTGCCCCTACCATAATTTGGGTTTCTCACTCGCGGGGTTTACCTCGTTCCACCTGCATAGTTTCCTAGACAGCTCCGTCACTGTGGCACCTTCAGGGTATTTCGGCCATATCCGAAGACTTAGGCGTTCTACCCGCCGTCAGCATAAATGCTGCCCCAGCTTATTGTTTCGCTGGGCGCGATCACTACGGTCGTCGCAGATCCGTGTGAGCATGGACTTTCCTCTCCCGCCTCTAGTGCGGGAGCGATTGCCAGAATTTCAAATGGCTAACTAAGTATACGCCATTCGGCGGCTGTTGACAAGCTTGTTATCTATTGTCGAGCTTATTGCCGAATACGTGATTTTCCAGATGGGACAATCTGCGCAAAATATCAAAATTGGTCGTTCCAGGCGCGGGAGTTGCTTGCTTTTTTGGCGATTCCTCCAGCTCCGCGCGCAATCGGCGGTTTTCGTTTTGCAATTGTTCGATTTTTTTGTTGTACAATTCATAGTCTTGAATGATTTCATCCAGGAAATGATCCACTTCGTCCTGGTTGTAGCCGCGCATGGCTGTTTTAAAGTCTTTTTCTAGAATGTCTTTTGCTGCATATTTAATATCCATTCGAATCGTCCTTCCATTAAAAGAAACTTCGTGAAATATGTCTATTCCTTACGGCTAGTATAGCATAAGCGATATTTATCGTGTTCTGTGAACCGTAGATTCGGCGGCTTTTTTTCGTTTTTTCTCCTCGAGCCGCAATTCACGCTTGGCCAAGTCATCCAATATCGACTTTCTGACTTTCGTATGGCTGGCTGCTTCTTTTGCAAAGCCGGTCATGACGAGCGCCTGTGCCGGATCTTTGAATTGATGTTCATGAAGTTTCGCTAGATGAACCCATGCCTCCACTTCCACCGGGCCGCGCAAATGAGGCGCTGCTTCTTTGAATAATTGAAGCGCTTCCGCAAATTCGCCTTTGCGTTTTTTTTGGACTGCCAGCAAAAAGCGGGCAAGCGCTCCGGCGTCTCCGCGCTCAAGCGTGACATGCTCGAGATAAGCGGCGCTTTGGTCGAATTGCTTCAAGTCTGCATACCATTTGCCGATATTCGTATAGGCGCCGCTCGATTCGCTCGAAAGATCCTCTATCAGCAAATCCGATGAACGGATATACAGCGACACGAGCGACAGGATGTCCAGTTCATTATGGTACAGCACTTTCGCCAAGCCCTCCGGAAATCCGCTTTTGACCGCATCGAGATAAATCGCGGGGATCAAGTACCCGGGCACGTCTCCGCTGCGGGCAAAGCCGAGCTTTTCTTCTTCGATGACGCTAAGCTTGAGCCGCTGCAATTCGTTTTTCCAGATCCGTTTCGTGCCGTGGAATAAATCGATTTGCTTCGGGTCCGGCAGTTTCGGCAAGGCCCCACGGTGCATCGTCCAGCGCGAATGAAGCTGCGGCCAGTCGAAGCTTTTGCCATTATAGGAGAAAATGACCGAGTCCTGTGCCTGCCATAAATTCGACTCATAGAGAAACGCCGCTTCCTGCGAAGGATCCGGCATGATCCATTGGGTCATTTCAAAACCGCCTTGTTTCCTTTCCAACACACCGAGCAGGAAAATATATGCTCCTGTCCCCAAGACCTGTCGTTTCCGTATCGAAAACACCAAAGGGGCTTCTTCCGATAGTTTGAACGGATGGTCGTAATCGGTGTTCTGCCATGCTTCAAGCACACGGTCGAGTTCGCCCAACACGACATTGCCATGGAGGTAATCAAGCGGATACTCGATTTTCTTCTCGAAGACAAAACCGAATTTATTTTCCTTTAAGGTCAGGCCGATTTCCTTCCATTGCGTTTCGTGAGGCGGCCGTACAGGAGCGGTTTGCGCTTTGCGGGCGGCCGGTTTTTTGTTCAGCATGCCTTTCATCTGCATCAGTTTGTTTTCAAAAGACATACGCTCACCCCTCTTTCTCCAATTCCACGAGCAATTCGATGACGCGCCCTTTCATATCCATCGCCGCATCCTGAGCCCCGATGCACGACGGGCAACCGTCGAAGCATGGACATTCGGTGACGTGCTGGCGCGCTTTTTCGAGCAGCGGCTGCCATAGCTCATAGATGCGTTCGCTGATGCCGATGCCGCCCGGGTAGGAATCGTGAATGAAAAATGACGGCTGGTCATTATGCGGCGATTTCACTTGCGGCACGACATGGACGTCCCTCCGGTCACATTGCACGAATATCGGGATAAAGCTTTCGATTGCATAAGCCGCGCCGGTCATCATATCCGACAAATCCGAATCGCTGAAATCAGCAGGCTTGTCGAAGCTGAGCCAAGTCGATGAGGTATGCAATTCTTCGGCTGGGAGTGAAATTGGCCCAGAGCCGATATTGTCATGCGTGTCGAAACGGATTTTTTTGAAAATCGTCGGCATGGCAAGAACCGCCACATCGCCGTAATACACATTGGATTGATGAAGTTTCCGGTGCTTGTCTTCACTGATCACTTTCAATTCGATTGCCAGATTGGCATCGGTGAAATAATCGACATCCACTTCGCGCACATACGCTTTTTTCTCTTCCCAGTCCAAGATCTCCACTTGGAACTGAGTGCCTTGGTGAAGGTAGATCGCTTCTTCGTGCAAAAGCGTCATGGCGCTGAAGCGGTCCATCTCGCCGATGACTTTCGTATCGGCCGGAACCGATTGGTCGACGATGACGACGTTTTCCTGCGTCGCTGAACGCAAGGAAATATCGTGCGCCGGGAAACGGTCGCTCATCCAATGCCAGCGATCCGATGTCCGGACCAGAACACCTTCTTCCTGAAGGTATTCAAGCAAAGACTGGACATCGAATTCCCGTACATATCATCTGTCGAAAACGGCAGCTCGAACGAGGCGCATTTCAAATGGTCCATCAGGATGATGATGTTCTCCGGATGGATGCGCGCTTCTTCCGGCGATTGGTCGAGAAGATATTCCGGATGGTTGATGATGTATTGATCAAGCGCTGTCGACTGGGCGACATAGACGACGAGCGATTCGTCCTGGCGTCTGCCTGCACGACCTGCCTGTTGCCAGGCGCTCGCGATATTGCCTGGATAGCCGGTCATGATGCACGCCTGCAATTGGCCGATGTCGACGCCGAGTTCTAATGCATTGGTCGATACGACGCATTGGATCGAGCCGTCGCGCAAGCCTTTTCGATGGCGCGCCGCTCCGAAGGCAAATAACCGCCGCGGTAGCCTTTAATCGATTCGTCCTGCAACTTATATTTCGTAATTTCGTTTAAATAAGTTACCAGCATTTCCACGCGCACACGTGATTTAGCAAATACGATCGTTTGGACGCCTTGCTTGACGAGATATGTCGCTAAATCACGCACTTCGAGCACCGCACTGCGCCGGACGCCGAATGTCGGGTGGACGATCGGCGGATTATAGAACAGGATATGCTTTTGCCCGCCGGCGCCCCATTCTGGTCGATCAACTCGTGATCGGTATTGGTCAAACTTTCAGCCAGCTGCTTCGGATTGGCGATGGTCGCCGACGTACAGATAAAGACCGGATCGCTGCCGTAAAAAGTTGCAGATCCGTTTCAAGCGGCGTATGACATGCGCCACATGGGTGCCGAATACGCCTTTATAGGTGTGCAGTTCATCGATCACTATATAATGAAGGTTCTCAAAGAGACACCCATTTCGTGTGATGCGGCAAGATCCCGGAATGGAGCATATCGGGATTGGTCATGACGATCTGCCCCGCCTTTCTCACTTTCTTCCGGATCGACGGGACGTCGCCGTCATAGGTATAAGACAGGATCGACTGCTCGGTCTTTTCGATCAAATCGTGCAAATCGCTTTTTGGTCTTGCGCCAAAGCCTTTGTCGGAAACAAGTACAAGGCGCGTGCATTCGGGTCATTCAATATTTTGTGCAGCACCGGCAAATGATAGCAATACGATTTGCCGGAAGCGGTCGGCGTGACGGCCGTGAACGAATTGCCGGCTTGCGCCAAGTCGAACGCCTGCCGTTGATGGGTATATAATTGTTCGATGCCTTTCTTGCGCAATGCCTGTTTCAGGCTATCGTGCATCGCTTCCGGAAAATCGGCATAGCTTGCCGGTTTTCAGGCTTCGTATGCCAATGGTAAATGCGCTCCATCATCTCCGGCTCCACTTTCCATTCTGCGAGGATTTCCGGTATCGTCTTTTGATTCTCATTGTTTCTCATCGCCCTTTTCATCTATCGCTGTAAGCAAGGTCTGTATCGTGTACTGAGCCGCTTGTATCGTCTGGACAAAACGTTTTGCTCGTATCTTTATAGAAACTTTGGACGAATACTTGCCCCATGCCTTCTGCCGCATTGTCGATTTGCAGCTTATGGACGTATTTCGGCCGTTCGTTCCGGATAAACATAAGCGAAGCATCTTTCCATTCATCTATGGCAGCATGCCATTCATCGGCATACGGTTTTACATCTTGAAAAATCAGGATCTGCATCCAGTTCACGCATTTTCTTAAAGCGTGCGAGACACATATCGCATTCTTGGTAAAGATTGGTTGATAATTGCTTGAGGTCCATTTTCCCTCCATAGCCATTAGTTTATCACAATCCGGCAAGCCATATACAGTTTGCCGAACAGGCATTCTTTTCAGTTGGAGATGGCTCCAAAATCCGCTATTATTAGGAATAAAGTCGGAAACCTTTCATCATATTTATCGTCTATGTGCGTGTGATATGATAAAGTAAGCGAGGTGTATCACAAATGGCAATCAATTACCCAAATGGGAAGAAATTTTCTCCACTGAAAGATCAGCCGGTGCAGAAGAAGAAAAAGATGTTTCATTCAGCAATCGCGGGAAAACCCTGGAGGATGAACTGAACGAAACCAATAGTTTTATTTACAGCGCGGGCTCGCCGTCATCCACAAAAGCCCGTGCCGGTGCAAATCGTGCGTGTCGAATACCCGTCACGAAGCGCTGCAGTTATACGGGAAGCTTATTTCCAAGCCCCGTCTACGACCGATTATAACGGCATCTGGCAAGGCCGCTACGTCGATTTCGAAGCGAAAGAAACCGAAATCGGACTTCTTTCCCGTTGAAGAACATCCATGAGCACCAAGTGCACCATATGGCAGACATCATCCGCCACGGGGGCCTGGCCTTTTTGATCATCCGATTCTCTTCCCTCGACCGCTATTTTGTCTTGCCATTCGAAATACTGGAAACCTATTGGAAGCGAATGGCCTCTGGCGGAAGGAAATCGATGACTTTAGCGGAAGTGGAAGAAGCTTCGGTTGAAGTAAAGCCAGGTGCTTTCCCGAGAATCGATTATTTGTCCGTGCTCCATCAGCTAATGAAATAGCATATACATGAAAGTGAGGAAGCGCATGTGAGTGATAAGAAAATATCGCGTGAAGAACGCAGAAAATCAATTGAACGGCAACGGAAAAACTCGAATAAACAAAAGAAATCCGGTGCAAAAACCTGGATCAAAAGAGGATTTCTGGCCATTGCCGCATTAGCGGTCGCCGGCTTTCTGTTCGGGGTCGTCCTGTTCGCTGTCTATGCGTCCAGTGCGCCTGAGCTCGACGAAGAATTGTTGAGAGACCCGATCAGCCCGGTCTTCCTGGCCAATGACGGCGAAACCGATATCCCATTTTTCACCGCCCAAAACCGTGAATATGTGGAATATGACGATATTCCGAAAGTGATAGAAGACGCGATTCTTGCCACTGAAGACAATCGCTTCTATGACCATTCCGGAATCGATTTGATCCGCCTCGGCGGCGCGGTCGTCGCCAACATCACGGGCGGCTTCGGTTCTCAAGGTGCCAGCACCATCACCCAGCAAGTCATCAAGAACTCCTTCCTGTCCAATGAAAAAACATTGAAACGTAAAGCACAGGAAGCTTACTTGGCTTTCAAGCTCGAACACGAATATTCCAAAGAAGAGATTTTTGAGATGTATTTCAACAAAATCCTGATGTCAGGCAATACTTATGGCTTTGGTACTGCTGCTGAGCAGTTCTTCGGGAAACCAGTGGCTGAACTGGAACTTCACGAAGCTGCCCTTCTTGCCGGAATGCCGCAAAGCCCGAACCGTTATAATCCGTTCAAGAACCCGCAAGCAGCTGAAGAGCGCCGCGATGTCGTCTTGAATTTGATGGAACAGCACGGGAAAATCGATGCAGCACAAAAAGAAGAAGCATGGAACACGCCAGTCGAATCAACCCTTGTTCCTGAAGATGAACGTTCCACTAATGAAGAAAGCACCGAATACACGGCATTCATGGAAATGGTCGTCGATGAACTTGAAGCTCTTGAAGGCGATTATTCGCTGGATGAAGGCTTGACTATTTACACGACGCTTGAGCCGTATGTGCAAGAACGCGTCAATGAAACGATGGAATCAGATCTCTTCTTCGATGAAGAAGTCGAATCTGCCATGACGGTCGTCGATACAAAAACCGGCGGCATCAGCGCAGTCGGTGCAGCGCGCGAGTACGAAGGGGATGTGCGCAGAAACTTTGCCACATCCAAAGACCGCGTCATCGGCTCGACGATCAAGCCGCTTGTCAGCTACGGACCAGCCATCGAGTACTTGGATTGGTCGACCGGGCAGACATTGGTCGATGAAGAATATTCCTATAGCAGCGGCCAGGAAATCCGCAACGTCGATGGCCAGTTCCTCGGGCCAATGACAGCGCGCGAAGCCTTGTATCGCTCACGCAATATCCCAGCAGTTAAAGCGCTGGCTGAAGTCGGTTCTGACAACGCCAGTGAGTTTACTCAAAAACTCGGCTTGGATTTCGGTGGGATTTATGAATCAGCAGCACTTGGCACGCCTGAAAATCAAATCTCTACCGTAGAAATGGCTGGCGCATTTGCAGCATTCGGCAATAATGGCGTATTTACCAAGCCGCACACGATCAAGAAAATCGTCTTCCGCGACGGTTCAACTGAAGAAATCGTCGCCCCTGAACCGGTGACGGCGATGAAAGACAGCACTGCCTATATGGTGACAGACATGCTGCGTGATGCAGTCGACACAAGCATCGCCGGCGCGACCGGCAAAGAAGCTGCTATCAGCGGATTGGATATGGCCGGTAAAACTGGCACATCCAATTATTCTGAAGAAAATCTTCAGGATTACGGACTCGATGCAAGCTCTGCACGGGATGTTTGGTTTGCAGGATATACAACAGATTATTCCATCTCTGTATGGAGCGGTTACCCTGATGTTCGAACACCAATCGACACTGCTTCGAACGAGCGACTGCTTGCACAGCGTTTGTTCAAGCAAGTGATGAGCCAGATCTCTTCACCGGAAACGGCAAGCTTCCAACAGCCGGATTCGGTGTCACAGGAAGTCATCGAAGTCGGGACTGAACCGCTTCGCTTGGCAAGCCCGTTCACCCCATGGAGCATGCGCAGTGAAGAATTGTTTGCAAGGGGGACGGAGCCCAGTACAGTATCAGAGCGATTTGTGGCAGACCCTGACCGACCTTCTGGACTAAGAGCAGACATCAGCGGCAACACAGCTAACTTGAGCTGGAGCCATGGTTCGGATGATGTATCATTCGAAGTTTCCGTCAACGGCGAAGTGCTGACGACGACAGATGACACCAGCTATTCTTATGATGGCCTTGAAGAAGGCGTCACATACACATTCCGCGTCGTCGCCACTCAAAATGGCAGACGCAGTGACCCTGCTTCCACGACTATCGAGATCACGCCTCCTCCTGAAGAGGAGCCTGAGGAAGAGCCAGAAGAAGAACCAGCTGAAGAAGAGCCGGTTGAAGAAGAACCGGCCGAAGAACCACCAGCCGAAGAAGAACCGGCTGAAGAAGAGCCTGCCGAAGAACAGCCTGCTGAAGAAGAACCGGCCGAAGAGGAGCCGGCTGAGGAAGAAGAAGCAGTCGAAACTCCAGATGAACCCGTAGACACTCCTGAACAGCCGGAAGAACCGGAAGAAGGAGACCAAGAAGAAGAATCAGGCAGCAATGCCTCGTCCAATGAAAATGGGAACGGCAACGGGAACGGCAACGGGAATGGAAACGGCAATGGCAACGATAATAACGGAAATAACTCAAACAGCGAGGATGATGAAGACGCATCTTGATCTTCCGTCCCAATATTAAAAGGCCTGCCCTAGACTTTAGGGCAGGCTTTTTTGCGCAAAAAACCCGGGACAGATGTAGCTTCTGCCCCGGGTTCTATTATTCACTCAGCTGGGTAGCCGATCTTTATGCGCGCGATTTTCTTTTTGAGCTCCCCGAATAATTGCTCCAGTTGTCGAGAAGCTGCGTGTGCGCTTTTGGAGTTTCGCACAAACTCAAGCCGCTCGCTTTCATTCAATGGAGACGGTGCAGAGCTTCCGAACAAGCCATTCAGCGTTTTTCGCAATGCTTCGTAAACCCCATAGCCATCTGCAATGAGCTCTTGGCAGTCACCCGCCTGCTGCTGAAAACAGGATTGGATCTCCTCCCTTAAGCCAGCCCAGGCTTCGTAGAACGGCGAAACGGCTTGGTCAATTGATTTCCGTGACAGCGTCATGTTTCACAAGCCCTTTTTTATCGCGTTTCTTTCCTTCCCGGCAGCGGTCGAACAACGGGCACACGTGACAGCCGGGATTTTGCGCCTTGCAGTGGTAGCGGCCGAAGAAAATGATTTGGTGATGGGTTTTCGACCAATCCTCAGCAGGCGTTTTTTTCATGATCGTCTCTTCGACTTGCAAGGGCGAATCTTTCCAGCGGCATAAGCCAAGACGTTTCGAGACGCGTTCGACATGGGTATCGACGGCCAGTGCCGGTTTATTGAATGCCACGGAAACGACCACATTGGCGGTCTTTCTTCCGACGCCTGGCAAGGTCATCAATAGATCGCGGTCTTCCGGCACACGCCCGCCGTGCTGCTCGATCAGTATGCGGCTAAGCGCCTGGATGTTCTTCGCTTTATTGCGGAACAAGCCAATCGAACGGATATCCTGTTGCAATTCTTCCAAAGGAACCGAAAGATAATCTTCCGGTGTATGGTACTTCTCGAAAAGAGTTGCCGTCACTTTGTTGACAAGCTTGTCGGTGCATTGTGCAGACAATAATACCGCAATGACCAAATCGAACGGGTTGCGGTGGATCAATTCACAATGGGCATCAGGAAACATATGGTCCATTTCCTCCAGGCAAGCGAGCCATTCTTTTTCGTCATCATCCTATCACCTGCTAATTCCGTTCTTCCAGCCAATTATAGAATTGCACTTTTTGCGGTGCTTTCCTGCGGCTGGATGCGGATGTTTTCCGGAACGAATTCGCATGCCGTGACACTTGGCTCGACGTCCGGATATTCTTTTCTTCCCTCGAACAAAATGCGGTCGACATAGCGCAAGCTGATCTTCTGCGCGATGACGGCTTCCTTCAAAGCCATCCGGATGACTTCTGGCGTATGGCCGTCCTGGTCCATCCACATGGAAATCGTTTCGATCTCCATCGGCGATAGAAAACGGCCAAATTCTTGTTCAAACAGTTGGAAGATCTCGCCTTCCTGTTCTTTTTGCGTATGCTCTTTTTCGGTTTGCGCTTGAAGCTCTAAGCAGTCCACGAGTTTGTCCCATAAAGGCTGGAGCGAAATCGTCTCGGTCAGCATTCCATCGGCCGTTTCCTGACGTATCGACAAATAGCCTTGCTGCATCAATTTCTGCAGCATCGTCGTCACGCTGTTCTGGTTGGCGGACATTCTTGCGGCAATTTCATCCGGTGTCGGGAACACGTTTCCTGCCTGTTGGAAGGAATGGATCTGCAATAGCATAATCGCTTCCTCGTCACTAATCTTCAAGCGCCGGTAAAACTGAAAAAAAAGCTGGGAAATGGTCACATTTCCCTGCTCAATCCATTGTTGCAATCGGTCAGACTGTCTCATATCCCAACCACCTTTCTGTATGCAAATTTCTAGCTGTCTAAATTTATTAGGATATTTCAACTTGTCGAGAAATTTAAGAAGTTGATTTTCCGAAGCTTATCGCTCGCTTTCCGCGGGCGGGAATCGAGCCTCCTCGTCACTAAAAACGTTGCTCAACTCTCACTGCGTTCGAGCATCGCAAAGGAATGTGCTCAGCGATGCTTCGCTCATTCATTGCCTGCGGGGTCTCTCAAACCCGTCGCTTCGCTGCTCCCGCAGGAGTCGAGCGAACACTTCTCCAGATACTTAGAGAGAACATTGATTTTTGATTGTAGAAAAAGTGATTCTCTTTTTGATCTACAGCAAATTATAGACTTCTTTAACACTCTGATATTTCATCCACCGCAGCAGAAATCCTATTGTAGGGGTTTCTGCCAGGCAGTTTCTAGTTGTCTTGTTTAACTTTTTTAAGGGTATAGACGGTTCAACAAACGCGGGAATGGAATCGATTCGCGGACATGTTCTGCCCCGCTGATCCAAGCGACTGTGCGCTCAAGGCCCAAACCGAATCCTGAATGCGGCACCGCTCCATATTTGCTGAGGTCCAAATACCATTCATACGCAGCTTCGTCCAGATTATGCTCTTGGATGCGCTGTTTCATCAAATCGTAATCATGGATGCGTTCAGATCCGCCGATGATTTCCCCGTAGCCTTCAGGCGCGATCATGTCAGCGCACAGCACGACGTCGTCGCGGTCCGGATGCGGCTGCATATAGAACGGTTTGATGCCGATCGGGTAATGCGTGATGAAGATCGGCATATCAGCTTTCAGCCAACGCAGTTTCGTGAGGCGCACCGAAATCTTCGCCCCATTTGATATCGTCAAAGCCGTTATCGTTCAACCATTTGATCGCTTCGTCATAAGTGACGCGCGGGAACGGTGCTTGGATTTTTTCCAACTTCGTTGTGTCACGGCCAAGGCGCTCGAGTTCAAGCTGGCAATTTTTCAAGACGGATTGGACGATATGCGCCACATACTGCTCTTGGACTTCCAAGCTCTCAGCATGTTCCACAAAGGCCATTTCCGGTTCGATCATCCAGAATTCGATCAAGTGGCGGCGTGTTTTCGATTTTTCGGCACGGAATGTCGGGCCGAATGAGAATACTTTCCCAAGTGCCATCGCAGCCGCTTCCATATAAAGCTGGCCGGATTGTGACAGATAAGCATCTTCATCGAAGTATTTCGTCGCAAACAATTCCGATGTGCCTTCCGGCGAAGATCCCGTCAAAATCGGCGGGTCCACTTTGACGAAGCCATTGTCATTAAAGAATTCGTAAGTGGCACGGATGATTTCATTGCGGATTTTCATGATGGCGTGCTGTTTTCTCGAACGCAGCCATAGGTGGCGGTTGTCCATCAAGAATTCAGTGCCGTGTTCTTTCGGCGTGATCGGGAAATCTTTCGCTTCCTGGATCACTTCAATGTCTGAAATCGTTAGCTCGTAGCCAAAGGCAGAACGCTCGTCTTCTTTCACTTCACCTGTCACATACAAGGAAGTTTCTTGCGTCAATGCTTTCGCTTTGGCAAAGATCTCTTCGCCCGCTTCTGCTTTGACGACGACGCCTTGCACGAAACCGGAACCGTCGCGCAATTGAAGAAAGGCGATTTTTCCGCTGGAGCGTTTATTGGCGACCCATGCGCCAAGCTTGATGGTTTGTCCATTATATTTTGCCATTTCGGCGATAGTGATTTTTTTCATCTATTCAATAGCCTCCAAATGTATAGTGCTTATTCTTTCCAATGTTTATGAACAAATTGGCTGATACGTTCGACTGCCTGTTCCAACAATTCAAGAGATGTTGCATAGGACAAACGGATTGTCGAATGCGCGCCGAATCCAGATCCTGGAATCACCGCTACGTTCGCTTCTTCGAGCAAGGCTTTCGCAAAATCATCTACTGATGAAAAACCGGTTTTCACTGCAGCTTCAGAAACGTCCGGCAGTAAATAGAATGCCCCTTGAGGACGCAAAACGGTGAATCCTGGAATTTCTTCCAACTTAGGGAAAATAGCTTCCAGACGGCTTTCAAATGCCTGGCGCATTTCTTCCACTGCATCTTGAGGCCCGTTATATGCCTCGATTGCAGCGTATTGTGATGTCGTCGTCGGGTTTGAAGTCGAATGGCTCGCAAGGTCAGTCATTGCTTTGATCAATTCCTTATCGCCTGCTGCATAGCCGATGCGCCATCCGGTCATTGAATGCGATTTCGACACGCCATTGATGATGACCGTCCGGTTTTTAGCATCTTCAGACAGCTCTGCAACTGAAATATGGACGGCATCCCCATAGATCAATTTTTCGTAAATTTCATCGGAAACGATGATGATATCCGCTTCGCGGCACACTTCTGCGAGTGCTTCAAGCTCTTCTTTCGAGTACAGCATGCCTGTTGGATTGCTTGGCGAGTTGATGATGACGGCTTTCGTGCGGTCTGTAATCGCTTCGCGCAATTGTTGGGGAGTGATTTTATACGATTGCCCGGCTGTCGCTTCTATGTAAACCGGCACGCCTCCAGCCAATTTCACCTGTTCCGGATAGCTGACCCAATAAGGGATCGGGATGATGACTTCATCGCCTTCGTTCAACAATACTTGGAATAGCGTATAAAGTACATGCTTTGCCCCGACGCCGACCAGGATTTCATTTTTCTCGTAGCTTAGTCCCTGGTCGCGCTGCAATTTATCCTGGATCTCCTGCTTTAACGCAGGCAAACCGCCTGCAGGTGTATATTTCGTCTTGCCTTCTTCCATGGAGCGCTTGGCTGCATCAAGAATGTTTTGAGGTGTATTATAATCCGGCTCTCCTGCACCGAGCCCGATGACGTCGACGCCTTGTGCTTTCAGTTCATTCGCTTTTGCCGTAATCGCCAATGTTGTGGATGGCGTTAAGGTCTGTACGCGGTTTGCTAATTTCAACAAATTGATCAACCCTTTCACAAATTCAATATGCGTTTCCACCAAGTGCCGTCTTCTGCCAAAAGATAGACGTAGTTCAAGCGCCCCGCCTCATTCAAAAAGGCGATTTCCCATACGGCCCCCGCCTCTTCCATGCCGAGCTTCGTATGGAGGATTTCCTCGACTTCCATATCTTCCTGAACGATTTCGCGCGCTTGTTGAGCGGTCACTTGATCTTCAAGCATCAATGTTTCCATGTCCCCTTCTTCAGGAACGAAGGCGGCTTTTATCTTTCCTTCCCCGTCCGTTCCAAGAACTGTCACGGATTGGGCCGAGCTGGAATAGACGTAGGCCCGCTCCACTTCATCGAGCAGCCCTTCCGCCTCCACTTTTTCTACGGCTGCTTGTTCCGCTTCCGAGAACGGTTTATTGCCGAGGAATAAAATGACCAGCACAATGACTACAGCCAAAACAGACAGAAAAACGATGATGAATTTCATCCATTCTTTCATATGATCACCTAGGTTTTATAAATTGTGAAAACCGCTTTTGTTTGGTCGTCTTTATCGAGCGCCAGTCCAAACATCAAATCACGGTCTTTCAATGTCCGGTTCAATGCATCGACCACTTTGTACAGGTCGGATTGATACTCGACTTGCACAGTATTTAATACTTCGATCTTGGATTCCATTGTTCGGCACTTCCTTTCGATTGAAGGAACCGTTCTTCCCTCTTTATCCTTGCTTATTATACCAATGTTCAATATCGGTTACCATCTTTTCCAATGACACTTTGGCGACCGGCACGTCAGGCAAGGCCTGCAGGAATTCCTCGCCGTATGATTTCGTTTCAATGCGGCGGTCCAGCACGATAAACAAGCCCTTGTCCTTTTTCGAGCGGATCAGCCGCCCGAACCCTTGGCGCAAACGCAGCACGGCTTCTGGCAAGGCATAATGCATAAATGGATTAATGCCTTCTTTCGAGATGATCCGTGATTTCGCTTTAAAAACAGGCTCTTCGGGCGAGGTGAAAGGCAGCCTCACAACGACGACGGCGCGCAACGCATCACCCGGCACATCGACGCCTTCCCAAAAACTATTGGTCCCGAACAACACCGATTTCTGGAATCGCTGGAACGATTTCAATAATTTCATGCGGCTGCCTGAAGACATGCCTTGCGCAAACAGCATATAATCATCGAGCAGCTGGGAATCCTGGATCAAATCAACCGTTTTCCTGAGCATGTCCTGTGAAGTGAACAACACAAAACAACGCCCTTCGGTAACAAGCACCGTCTGGGTGACCGCATCCGCCACGGATTCGATGTATTCCTGCTGGGATACTTGCTGGATATCCGGCATGTCCTCGACGATATAGACTTTCGCGCCGCTGTAGAATTGATCGGCAGGTTCGAATTTATCGATCGGCACATGATTCGGTATGCCGAGCTGATTGACGATAAAGCGTTCGTTCGATGGGACGCTCATCGTGCCCGACAGCCAAATGACCGCTTTCTCGCCTCTCGCCTGGCCGATAACTTTATCGACAAGCGACGCGACTTCATAGGGCCGTTTGTAGAGCGATAAGCTCGTCGGCATGCTGCGCAAGTCGCCTTCGATCCAGGAAACTTCATCTTCTTTCGGGAACAGGAAAATTTCACTGAACTCCACCGATTTCAGCATCAATTCTTCTGTCCAATAACGGAAATCCGCAAGCACAAGCCGTTCATTCATCGTCAGCTCCGTAAAGCGTTCTGCTTTTTGCAGGACGGTCTGGGCGATGTCGATCCAACTGTTCAAGAATCTCAGGAAATCCATGAACCCTTCCCGTTCGAAATCCAATTCATCCAACAGGGAAGCACATTTCCGGGTCCGGCTATTATGGAATTTATTCTGGAAGGCCTGTGCAAGATAAAGCGTCACTTCATCGAATAAACTGGTGTACTTCAAATACAAGGATTCCATTTGCAATAGCTCGGGCACTCTGGCAAAGCCATGCGCTTCGGCGACACGGTAGAATTTTGAAAACAGCTGGTTTTCATCAAAGCTCCCCAATTGGCCGAATACGTAGCGCCATTGCGTGTAGACGAAAGTTTTTTCTTTATGGGCAACTGCCGCCTGCACGACTTGGTGCGCTTCATCCCATATATACGCCTCGACGTTTTTCAATATTGTCCGCTTTTGGTTATGCGGATTCAATAGGAATGCATGATTGGTGACAATGACATCGGCATGTTCGGCTTCTGTCAGTGCATGTTCATAGAAATCGACGGTTTTTTCAAGCTTCGTCAATTTCCTCAAATGTGAACGGCGCACTTTATCAACGAGCAATTGGCCGCCGCTCGATACATTCAATTCGTTTAAATCGCCGGTCCGTGTCGAAGTCAACCAGACCATAATCTGCATGATCGTGAACGTTTCATCATAAGACTCATCATCCCCGTGAAGCAACTCGAAAAAGCGGCCCAAATCGATATAATGCGATAGCCCTTTGATGAGCGCCACGTGGATTTTAGCGCCGAGAAACTCTTCCGCAAGCTTGACTTCCTTCGAGACGAGCTGATCCTGCAGATGGGTTGTATACGTACTGATGACGACTTGCTTGCCGGAATCTTTGGCATAAGCCGCAGCCGGCAGCAAGTAGCCGAGCGTCTTGCCCATGCCTGTCGACGCTTCAATTACCAGTTCACTTCGCTCATGGATTGCACGCTCCACCGCTTGCATCATCGCGACTTGGCTCGGCCGCTGTTCGTATTCCGGCTTGACGGTTTCCAGTCCTTTTCGCCAAGCAGACTGCTGCGGTAAATCATCCAAGACTTGTGCTCGCTCCGCTTTCGGGACGATTGGAATGCCGCGGAAACGGCCATACCGATCAGCTTGTCCATTGCGTTTTTGCTGCGTAATTTCAAACAGCAGGCGCGACAGGTCCGATTTCAATTGGAAAGATCGCTTATGCAAAAGGACAAGCGTATCATAGGGCAGTTCAGCCAGCTCCTGTTTTGCCTGGAGAAACAATTCGGCTGTCGCCAGGGCATCGTCATCGGCGCGATGTGCATTGTTCAAGCTAATGCCTTGTTCCGCCGCAATGTCTTGTAATTTATAGCTGAAGGCAGTCGGATAGACGAGGCGTGAAAGCTCCACAGTATCCATAGCCAGCCCCTGCCATTTCGGCATGCCCGCGCGGCTCAGTTCTGCCTGAAGAAACGGCAAATCGAAATGTATATTATGGGCGATGAAAATGGCGCCTTCCAATTGCCTGTAGATTTCCTCGGCGTACGCTTCAAAAGGCTCTGCACCTTCCACGTCCCGCTCCGTAATATTGGTCAAATCCTGTATGAACGCCGGAATTTTCCGCTGCGGATTGATGAATTTCGTATATGTATCAACGATTTCTCCTTGTTCGATCGCCACCATCGCCAACTGGATGATGCGGTCACCTTTTGCAGGGGAATGGCCCGTTGTTTCGATATCGACAACGACATATTTTTGGGAATTCATGATAACCCCTCTTTCTCAGGTGATTCTCTCAGGAAAAATTGTAACATATTCGCCCGCTGTTCGCCGGTGGGAGCACGGCAAAATAAGAAACACTCCAAAAGGGGGAGCTTTCCCCCTTTTGGAGTGTTCAAGGATCGATCCTTACATGACCGTCGCTTCCGGTTCGTAATGGATGATTTCTTTGATGGAATTGTCGGCATCCATGATCGCCACAGTCGGCTTATGGCTGCGCGCATCTTTGTCCATGACATAGCCGTAAGACAAGATGATGACGATGTCTCCGCGCTGTACGAGGCGCGCTGCAGCCCCGTTGACGCAGATAACGCCGCTTCCGCGTTCCCCCGCGATGATATAAGTCTCGAAGCGGGCGCCATTATTATTGTTGACGATATGGACTTTTTCATTCGGCAGCATGCCGACCGCATCCAATAGATCCTGGTCGATCGTGATGCTGCCGACATAATTCAAATCAGCTTCAGTTACCGTAGCACGGTGGATTTTGAATTGAGCATCATTCTAAGCATAGGTCAGTTCTCCTTTAAATTGAAAATGATATTGTCGATAAGCCGGGCTTTTTGGAATTGCACAGCGAGCGCCAGAATGGCCTGCCCGTTCGGTGCATCGGTCAAGTCCGGGTATGACAGCAGCTTAACGTAATCGATTCTGCCTGAAGTTTCCGACTGGATAAACCGGGTCATCTCCGGAATCGGGTCTTTGCCGTTGCGAGCCCCGATCACCCCTTGCTGCAAGGCTTGATAAAGTTTTGGCGCTTCGCTCCGTTCGGTTTCGCTCAAATAGACATTGCGCGAGCTTTTAGCAAGCCCGTCCTGTTCACGGACTGTTTCGATGCGGCGGATTTCCAGCGGAAAATCGAAATCCCGCACAAGTGACTCAATGATCGCCAATTGCTGCGCATCTTTCTGGCCGAAATAGGCCGTATCGGGTTGAACGAGATGAAATAATTTCGTCACCACTTTCAGCACGCCATCAAAATGTCCCGGGCGGCTTTTTCCGCACAAAACATCTGCAAGCGTTCCCGCTCCCATCGTGATTTGCGATTCACGCGGGTACATCTCTTCTACAGACGGAGCGAATATCACGTCGACGCCTGCTTTTTCAGCGAGCAGGCTGTCCCGTTCAAAATCGCGTGGATAGCGGTCAAAATCCTCATTTGGGCCGAATTGCGCCGGGTTGACGAAAATACTCATGACCACCAGGTCGCTCTCCGCTTTTGCGGATTCAACAAGCGCTAGATGCCCTTCGTGTAAAAATCCCATCGTCGGCACCAATCCAATCGACTGCCCGCTTTTTTTTGTGCCCAGGACCCAGTTTCTCAAGTCCTTCACCGTGTTTACGACTTGCATGTTTTCCTCTCCTTTTTAGGAGAAAACCATATAAAAAACCTTCTGTCAGAAGACAGAAGGACAGAAAATTCCAATTCGGTTTCCTCCGTCCCTGTCACGTAATGATCAAGGCAGAATCATATTCATTTATTGCTTGCTGTTACGTGCCACGGTGCAGTTCGCATCGGATACTGCCCGTATTTTCACTATAGCAGAATTTCTAGAAAATGCCTATATCCATTACTTCAGCTCGATATCCGCGGAATAAATGCCGTGAAGCTTGCCGTCTGCCGTACGGAGCTGCAAGACCCCGTCTTCTGTAATGCCTTCCGCGACACCTTCAAGGGTTTCACGCGACATGCGGGCGCGAACGGCTTTGCCGATTGTCGCGGAATGCCCTTCCCATAATATTTTTAACGGGGCAAATCCTTTTTCAATATAGAGCTCTGTATAGACTTCAAGAAAGTGCAGGATTTCCTGCACTAATTCCCTACGGTTTACCAGCTCGCCGGACTCAAGGTGCAAGGAAGTGGCGATGTCCTGGACGGCAGTATCGAAATCTTCTCGCTCTTGATTGACGTTGACGCCGATGCCGATGATCAAAGCTTGGATGCCATCCGCATCCGATTGCAGCTCTGTCAGGATACCTGTCGCTTTTTTCGTACCGAATAGGATGTCGTTCGGCCATTTGATCGATGCTTCTAAACCTGTCACCGATTGAATCGCCCGGACAATCGCCACCGCAGCGACCAATGTGAACTGGGGAGCTTTATGGGGCGGGACGTCCGGACGCAAGATGATGCTCATCCAGATTCCTTGGCCCTTCGCCGAATCCCATTTTCTCATCAAGCGGCCTCTGCCTTCTGTCTGAAGCTCCGCAATGATGACCGTTCCATCCGGCGCGCCTTCCTGTGCCAATTGGTGCGCAACGATTTGAGTCGAAGCACATTGCTCCAAATATTCAATCCGCTTGCCGATTTTTTCCGTCTTGAGATCGGCCTGGACAAGAAAAGCTTCCAGGCTGTCCGGGCTTTTTTGGATGCGGTAGCCTTTTTTACGGACCGATTCGATTTCATAGCCCATTTCCTCAAGCTCTTTCATATGCTTCCAAATCGCCGTTCTCGAAACCCCGAACTCGTCTGCCAATTGCTGGCCGGAAACCGGTTCCGCGCCTGCTTCCAATAGCCGTGTCGCCAATTTATGTGTGACGGTGATATTCATCTATAAACCAGTCCTTTATCCGTTCTTTATCATTGGCCAAGCGGCGTTCGACCACCGCTTTTTCGATATGCAAGGTCCATTCTTTCAGCCAAGGCCCCGCTTTTTTACCCGTCCATTCCATCAAATCGCGCCCATTGGCTGCAAGCTCTGATTTCGACTGGATCGGCAACGCCTGTCGCCGCTCTCTCACCGCTGCCGTTTTGTGCACCGCCGCTTGCGCAATCGTCAATTGCCGTTCGGTGAAGCTGTAATAAACCCAGTCGTCCCAAAGCGCCAGGCGGCTCGCTTCAAGTGCATATTGAAGGTCTTTTTTGTCCTGGTTGGAGAAACGGTATCCGCGTATCGCACCGAAAGCCTCGCCATTTTGATGCAACAGGTAAAACCAGCCCGACAATGGATCCATGCCGGCTGTATACCCAGACCAATCCAGCTCAAATAATCCGCCTGAGGGCAAAAAACGGTTCAGCTGTGTTTCAATCAAATACCCCATGCTGATGTGCGGGGCTGGAGAAACCATGACTTTATCCAATTCCGCCTTGATGCGCTCCATCGCGACAGACTGTATCCTCTGTGCATGTTCGATGATGGTTTGTTTGGTCGCCGCATCGATTTGGAAATTCAACTGGCCCGAAAATCGGATCGCCCGTAGCATGCGCAGGGCATCTTCTGCGAAACGCTCTTGCGGAACTCCGACCGCACGGATGATGCCTGCACTTAAATCATCCCTGCCGCCGAAAGGGTCGATAATCTCCATTTGTTCAGTCATCGCCATCGCATTGATGGTGAAATCACGGCGTTTTAAATCTTCGTGCAATGAATCGACGAATTCCACTTTATCTGGCCTTCGATTATCCGAATAGCCGCTTTCTGTGCGGAATGTGGTGACTTCGGTTCCCTGTCCTTCGATAAGGATCATGACGGTTCCATGTTCGATCCCTGTGTCGATCGTCCGTTCGAATAGGGCTTTCACTTGCTCAGGGGACGCGGACGTCGCTACATCGATATCATGCGGCACGGCTCCGCGCAAATAATCCCGCACAGCGCCTCCAACCATATAGGCTTCAAACCCCGCTTCTTTTAAGCGCGCGATGATGTGCTTGGCCCGTTTCATTGCTTATCGGCCTTTTTCAGCAAACGCGCATACAGCGTTTCGTATTCGGCAAGGATCTTCTCTGAACTGAAGCGTTTGGTCGCAGTTTCCAAGGCCGTGGCCGACAATTTTTCATGGAGCTTATCGTCGGTTAATATGCGGATGGCTGCATCTGCCGCAGCGTCGATATCGCCGAGTTCCACCAGAAAGCCGTTTTCACCCGGGTCGATGATTTCCGGAATACCGCCGATTTGCGTACCGATTGCCGGCACGCCGCATGCCATCGCCTCAAGCAAGACGAGGCCAAACGCTTCTTTTTCCGACATCAGCAATTTCACATCGCTCATGCTGTAAAGTTCCGATAGATTGTCGCGCTTGCCGAGAAACAAGACCTCTTGTTCAATATGGAGGTCTTTCACTTGCTGGTGGATGCGGCTCATTTCAGGGCCATCGCCGACCAGCAATAGTTTGGCGCCGACTGTCTTTTGCACTTTCGCAAAAGTGGAGACGACATCTTCTACACGCTTCACCTTGCGGAAATTCGATACATGAATCAATACTTTTTCATGTGCTTCGATGCCTAGCTCTTCCTTCAACTTGGCTGAATCGTGCAGATGATATTCCCGTTCGTCGACAAAATTATGAACGGTTTCAATCTCTTTGTCCGGTGCGATCATGTCATAGGTCTGCTGTTTCAATGAATCCGACACTGCTGTCACGATATCGGATTTCTCGATACCGTAACGGATTGCATCTTTTAATGAACTGTCGGTGCCGAGGACAGTGATATCCGTTCCGTGCAAAGTGGTGACGATGCCGATGTCGGACCCTGCCATATCACGTCCCAATATCGCACAGACAGCATGCGGGATAGCGTAATGCACATGCAGAAGGTCAAGTTCTTCGTTTTTGATCACTTCTGCAATCTTGGTTGCCAGCGCGATGTCATAAGGTGCATATTGAAACACTGAATAGCTGTTGACATCCACTTGGTGGCTGAATATATTTGCATACAGGCGGTTTAGCCGGAACGGCGTACTCGAGGTGATGAAATGGATTTCATGGCCTTTTTCAGCCAGCATTTTCCCAAGTTCTGTCGCCACTACGCCAGATCCGCCGACTGTCGGGTAACATGTAATTCCAATTTTCATTTTTCTCAAAATCTCTCCTCCTATTTCCGGCGGTCGCTTAGGAGCCGCCAATCGACCAATCCGTTTTCCAAGCCTTTCAGGAGGACTTCGGCTGTTCCCATATTGGTCGCAAGCGGTATTTGATAAACATCACAGAGGCGGATCAAAGCCGTGACATCCGGCTCATGAGGCTGCGCCGTCAGCGGGTCGCGGAAAAAAATGATCATATCCATTTCGTTCTGGGCAATCATCGCGCCGATCTGCTGGTCGCCGCCAAGCGGCCCAGATTGGAAACGGTGGACAGGCAAGCCTGTCCCTTCGACCAACCGGGAGCCGGTCGTTCCTGTTGCATATAACTGATGTTTCGCCAAAATAGGTTTGTAAGCTAGTGCAAATTGTATCAAGTCGTCTTTTTTCCGGTCATGTGCAACCAATGCGATATTCATCCAATCGCCTCCTCTAGCCGATGATATGTTCCAGGCCATAAATTAATTCCTTGCGTTCTACCACTTCGCGGATCGATAAACTGACCCCTGACATGAATGAACCGCGGTTGAACGAATCGTGGCGCAAAGTCAAAAGCTGGCCTTCGCCGCCCAGCAGCACTTGCTGATGGGCCACTAAGCCCGGCAGGCGGACGCTATGAATGCGCATGCCTTCGTAGTCTGCGCCGCGAGCGCCTTGCAAAGTTTCCTTCTCATCTACATGGCCTTGCTGGTGTACCGGCCGCGTTTCACTCATCATATGCGCTGTTTTCATTGCGGTACCTGATGGGGCATCCAGTTTTTGGTCATGATGCATTTCGATAATTTCCACATCCGGCAAATATTTCGCCGCCTGTTCTGCAAATTTCATCATCAGGACCGCCCCTACCGCAAAGTTCGGTGCGATGATGCAGCCAAGTCCAGAGCTTTTTGCGAGCTCCGTCAATTCTTTCAATTCCTCTGTAGAAAATCCGGTCGTTCCGACAACTGGGCGAATGCCAAGCTGCAAGGCTTGTTTCGTATGGGCATAGACATGTTCGGGCGTCGTCAAGTCGACGAGGACATCAGGTGCATGCTGTTCGTGAAGCGCTTCAAGATCGGTAAAGACCGGCACTTGAAAACTTTCAGGAAATAAGCCTGTCTCCGCTAACGTCGCGCCGATGTCTTTATAATCCAGTGCTGCCACCAGTTCCATATCGGCATTTTCCATTACAGTATGTACAGCTTCTTTACCCATTTTCCCGCGGGCTCCAGCAATTGCTACTTTTATCGTCATCATTGTTCTTCCTTTCTTGTCCAACGATCTTTATCACGGGTCCGGAATTTTTCCATGACCCCGTCATGGGCTTGTTGCACATCGATATCCATGGAGTTGGCCATGCAAATCAAGACGAAGAGCACATCGCCCATCTCCTCTTCGATTAGCTTTTCGGCTTCTGACTCTTTTTTCTTTTTCGGACCGTACACATGATTGACTTCACGCGCCAGTTCCCCAAGTTCTTCGGTCATCCGCGCAAGCATCTCCATCGGCGCAAAATACCCTTCTTTAAACTGTCCGATATGGCGGTCCACTTCTTCCTGTAATTGCCTCATGCTTTTATCTGCGTTCACTGTCATCACACTCCCATTCAATCGTAAAGAAAACGGGGGGTGTTGTCAAAAACGGCATCATGGCAGATAATACAGAAGTTAATGACAAAAAAGGGAGGCTGCTTTTTTTATGAAAGATCTTCAGTTGAAAAATATCTTTTTCATCCTTCTCGGCTCAGCTATCTATAGTTTCGGCTTTGTTCATTTTAATATCCAAAATGAGCTCGGTGAAGGTGGCTTCGCAGGGATCACGCTGATCCTGTATTTCCTTTGGAACTGGGATCCGGCACTGATGAACCTGTTATTGAACATTCCCTTATTCTTTATCGGCTGGAAACTGCTCGGGCGCAAAGTGTTTCTTTATACGATCATCGGCACGGTCGCTGTTTCCGTCTTCTTGAAAATCTTCCTTGTCTACGAAGTCCAAATCCCCTTGCGTGATGATTTGTTTCTCGCCGCTTTGTTTGCCGGCGTCTTTGTCGGGATGGGGCTAGGCATCATCTTCCGCTATGGAGGTACGACCGGCGGGGTTGATATCATCGCCAGGCTCGTTCAGAAATACCTCGGCTGGAGCATGGGCAAGACGATGTTCCTGTTCGATGCCATGGTCATCATGCTGTCGTGGCTGACGTTCCTTGACTATCGCTCCATGATGTATACACTCGTCGCAGTCTTCGTCGGCGCCCGCGTCATCGACTTTGTCCAGGAAGGGGCATACTCCGGACGCGGCGCGTTGATCATCTCCAATTCACAAGAAGAAATTGCCAGCCGCATCGCCATTGAAATGGATCGCGGCATCACCATTCTCCGCGGCTATGGCCATTTCACGAAAGAAGAGCGCGAAGTCCTGTACTGCGTTGTTGCCCGCAATGAGCTTGTACGGCTGAAAAACATCGTCAATTCCGTCGATCCCCACGCATTCGTCTCATTGATTGAGGTGCATGACGTCATGGGTGAAGGGTTTACGCTCGATGAACAAAAACAGCCTCTTTAATGCAATTATGCCAAATAAAAAACGGGCAGGAAAAGCAAATGCTTTTCCCGCCCGTTTCGTTTTATTATGAACGGTCCATGCTTGTGTAGATCAAGATCAGACGAGCAAGTTCGATCACTGCAACTGCAGTAGCTGCTACATAAGTCATCGCCGCGGCGTTCAATACTTTTTTCGCATGTCTCTCTTCATCGTTGCGGATGATGTTATGCGACAACAGCTGGTCCATCGCGCGGTTCGAAGCGTTAAACTCTACCGGCAAAGTGACCAATTGGAACAACACACCTACCGCTAGAAGCGCGATACCGATCAACAAGGCGCCGCTCATCTGTGCGAACAAGCCGATCATGATGAACACCCAAGACATATTCGATGAAATATTGACCATTGGCACAAGGCGGTGGCGGAAGCGCAAGAACGAATAATCCGTCGCATCCTGGATCGCGTGCCCCACTTCGTGCGCTGCGACAGCAGTGCCGGCTACCGATGGCTCATGGTAGTTATGGCTGCTGAGCGCAACCGTTTTGGTCATCGGGTTGTAATGGTCGCTAAGCATGCCGCGGCTTTCGACGACTTTGACATTGTTCAAGCCATTTTGGTCGAGAATGATGCGAGCCACTTCGGCCCCTGTATGCCCGGAAGTCGACCGGACTTTGGAATATTTCTTATACGTGCTTTTCAATTTCATTTGAGCCCAAATCGGCACAATCAACAAGACGATAAAATAAATCAAATAGCCGCCCAATCCCATTTTATTGATCAACCTCTCTTTTTGTTTCTATACGTCTATTTTACTTGTTTTTCTGACTTTCGGTCAACTAATACGCCGCGGTTCTAGATGGCGGTTCTGTGACGCCGTGAACCAGGCAAACGCGATGCAGGCAATCGACAGCCAGAAAGTGAAATAGCCGATTTCTGCACTGAATTCGCTCAAGCTCGAATAGATCGGCATCTGCCCGAACACATAATCGATGACATCGTTATGTAAAGTCCAAATAGCGGTGAGTGCAACGGAAATATAGCCGAAGCGGTAATGCTCGAAATACAGCACCGCTTGAAGCGCCATGGCAAAATGGGAAGCGACGAGCATCCACCCCAGCCAGCCGATCGATCCGGTTTGAAGGAGCGTCAAAAGATTCATGACGACTGCCCATAAACCATATTTGATCAAGGTGACAAAAGCGAGCGCTTCAATCAGCGGGCTATGCTTGCCGATGATCCATAAGCCGAGCACTACCGTGAAAAACAGGCTGGCCGTTGGGCTATCCGGCACGAATATGAGAAATATCGGTTCGGTGATGCGCAATTGCCAGCCATACCAAATGTATCCGTAAATCGTGCCTCCTAGATTGACGAAGAACAGCAATATCAAAAATGGACGGAACATCAGCCATGCAGAGATTTTTGCTATGAATCCCACCATCCAATCGTCCTTTCCTGTGCAGAAAAAAAGAGCCGGTTTCCCGGCTCTTTTTCTGTAAGTTTATTCAGCTTCAAGCCCGGAGATAAACTCTGTCATGACTTGAAGGTCTTCATCTGATCCATCCCATGATGGCGGCATCAATTGAGTGCCTCCATCTTCGATACCATTTACAGCGATTTCAGCGATTTCTTCAGGTGACAAGCCGGTTCCGATCAAGCTCGGCCCGACTGCCCCTTCCAAGTTGTCGCCGTGGCAGCTGATACATGCAGAAGCAGAGTAGATTTCATATCCAGGGTCCGCTGTATCGATTTCAACTTCTTCCGTGATTTCCCCTTGGCGAGCCGCTGCTTCCCAGTCATGGTTGGCTACGGATTCCCAAGTCAAGAAGACGATGGATGCGACCGCCAAAAGCATAAAGCCTGTCGGCAATGGGCGTTTTGACGGACGGCGTTCCGGTCCACGGTCAAGGAACGGAGCAAGCATCAAGGCACCGAACGCAAGGCCCGGCATGATGATTGCGCCGACGATGTTGAATGGGCCGGACGCGAATTCATATTTCAATAATTGATATAAGAACAAGAAATACCAGTCTGGCAATGGAATATATGCCGTGTCTGTCGGATCAGCCTGGCCTTCAAGAGGCGAAGGGTGGGCGACAGTCAAGAGCAGATAGCCAATCAGGAAGACAGCACCGATCATCCATTCTTTTAGAAGGAAGTTCGGCCAGAAGGCTTCTGTTTTGCCAGGATATTCGGAGTAATCTTTCGGGATATTCGGTTTCCGAAACTCCTTGCTCGGAACACGTGAATCTCCTACAAATTTCATCCCTTTTCCGCGGTGCATAGTGTCCCCTCCTTAAAATCCTTGGTCAAGGATGAATTACAATGGTCCTGAAATACCTTGTCTTCTGATCATGATAAAGTGTGCTGCGAGCAACCCAAGCAAAGCAGCAGGCAAGAAGAAGACGTGGATCGCGAAGAAGCGTGTCAAAGTTTGTGCGCCGAGAATCGTTGAATCCCCTGCAAGCAAAATTTTGATCGTTTCGCCGATCACCGGTACAGAAGCTGCAATTTCAATCCCAACTTTTGTTGCAAACAATGCTTTCATATCCCATGGAAGCAAGTAACCTGTGAAAGATAGGCCGAGGATTACGCCAAATAGCATAACGCCGACTACCCAGTTGAGCTCACGAGGTTTCTTATAAGACCCTGTGAAGAATACGCGCAGCGTATGAAGGAAAATCATAACAACTACTAAAGAAGCTCCCCAGTGGTGCATCCCACGCACGATTTCCCCAAAAGCGACTTCATTCTGGAGATAATAAACCGACTGCCAAGCATTTTCAATATCCGGCACGTAATACATGGTAAGGAACATGCCAGACAGGATCTGGATGACTGTGATAAAGAACGTCAGTCCTCCGAAACAATAGACAAATGCTGAAAAGTGGTGTGCGGGGTTAACGTGTTCCGGTACTTCATGGTCTGCAATATCGCGCCAGATCGGCGTGATGTCCAATCGCTCGTCTACCCAATCATATAACTTGTTTAGCACTGGTGTCGTACCCCCTAACTATTAAACTAAAGTATTTGGTTTTACTTGTCCGATGGCTACAAAACCATCCTGCTCTTGAACGTCGTACTCATCAAGAGGTCCGAGCGGCGGCGTACCTGGAATGTTCTGGCCGTTTTTCTCATAGCGTCCAGCGTGGCACGGGCAGAAGAACTGTGTTGGCTGTTCTGGGTCTCCGCCCCAGTTGACTGTGCATCCCAAGTGTTTGCAGACAGGTGAAAGTGCGATTAGTTTATCGCCTTCTTTGTAAACCCATGCAGAATTCGTGACTTCAGATGTATACCATGCGTCCACTTGTTCAAATGTAAAGTCGACACGTACAGGCTCCTCTGTGATATCGGCGACAGCTTGGTCAGTCAAAACATAATCTCCGGCGTCATGTTGCTGCAACACTGGATCGACTGCAAAACGCACCATCGGCATTAACATGCCTGCTGCCATGAAACCACCTACACCAGTCAGTGTGTAACCTAAAAATTGGCGTCGTGATACACGATTATTACTCATTCTTTTCCCCCCTCTAACATTCAAGGTCAGTCCAATGGACATACTCATTCAAATATAATTACTAGGACAACCTAATGATATATCAATCAAAACTTAAGGTCAATATCGCATTCAGTCTAATGGAACAGTTTGTGAACATTTCATGAATGATGTGTCCATTCTTTGGTAAACAGCGGCAGCACTTGCCGCAACTGGTCTTCCATGACCGATTTCTTGAAAGATTGGTCCATATCCCCAGTAGGGATGGCAGGCAGCCATAGAACATTGTCAAGTTCTTCAACAGAGCGCCATTTCGGGTCAGTCGTCAAGTAGAAAATGTGCTTAAACCCTGTTTCCGACAGCTCTTTTTTCAATTGTTCGCCAAGCTCTGTTCGGTCTGCTGCCCGGACATAAGAAATAGGCGGAAGCAAAAGAATCCGCCCTTTGAATTGCTTTTCCAGAATAACAGTTAAGGATTGCAAATATTCAGAAGCCCCGGCGCTCGCCTTCATGCCCGAAACGGTCAAGTCCAATTCGATCAGCGGCACGACCGCGGTATCGACATAATCTTTTTGGCTTACATATAAATCGATGTCTTTGCTGTTGAAATGCATGTATTCAGTCACTCTCCATTTTTTTGGCCGATTTCACTACGGACAGCAAGGCAGACAGTTCATAGAATCGCTCTTTATCTCCTGCGTCCAGTGCTTCGTCAATTTTATTGAGGATCGTTTCTTCCTGGTAGGACGACAAACTATCATTCAATACCTTTTCTGCAAGCAGGCGGTCCTGTTCACTGACCGATGCCCCTCTCGGCATATGGGGATTTTCTTCCAGCACCGCCAGATAAAGCGGCGCAGGCGGAATGCTCGGGAAATTCAATTGTACATATAAAGGCTCATCGGGATGAAGCCTGAGATCGTGGAAAGATTTTCAGCATCGGCGGTCATCAGCTTGCCTTTATAGAACTGAAACGGGATTTCTTTCGATTCAGTTGTCGACATGACCATGGCGCGGGGACAATAATGCGCTTCTTCGACAAAATGTGTTTTCCAGCAATTCATCATTGCTCAGCAAATAGTTGAGGATCCAAATGCATTCACGTCTTTTCATCTTATAAGACCCGAGGAACCAGCGGACAAATTGTTTTTCTCGCCTACAGAAACGGATGCAGTCATATCGTCTCCCCTTTCATTCAAACGATTGCAGCCAATCGAACCATTGCGGGTTTTCCGGCTCCAGCGCTTGAAGCTGTTTGATTATTTCGAGAGCGCGGTCGCGTTTCCTTCCTCCACTAAAATAAGGCGTAGGATTCGAGGAATTCTGGGGTCGTCGGAAAATGCCGGATAGGCTTTTCGTAATACTCCAGAGCTTTGCTGAATTGTTCTGTCCGGTCATACGCTTTCGCGATCATCGGATACAGTGCATGCCAGTCATTGCCGCTTTCGACAGCCATCGAGGCGAGCTCAAGCAATTCTTCGTCCCGCTCTTCTGTATGGAAATAAGATATCAACGCATAAAGGGCTTCCATGTATTCGGGATCGAGGGCAATCGCCTGGCGGAGCATTTCGACTCCTCCCTCCCCTTTGCCAAGTTTCAGCGCGAGTTTTCCTGCAAACAAATACAATTCCTTGTCGAACTCATCACGTGCCAACCCTTCTTTGATGGCATCGTAGGCACGCTTGTAGTCTTCCATCATATTGAAGCATTGCGCTTTCAATAAATAGGCAGAGAAGTAATCGGGGTCGGCATCCAAAAGTTCGTCCAGCCGCTTCACCGACAATTCATATTGTTTCGTCTGGAAAGCGGCAAATGCAGCACCGAATAATACGTCGGGCTGCGCTTCGTCTTCCAGCGCACGCTCATAATAAGGCAAGGCTTCTTCGTAAGCCGCCCCGGCGCTATAGACTTCTGCCAAGCGTTCACTCAAGTTGACCCCTTCGATCTTGACATTGCGGCTTTCCAGTTCCTGATAGATCCGTGCCGATTCCAGGTAGCGCCCGGAGTCGAGCAAAAGTTCCGCTTTTGCCTGTTGCAAGAGCGGTTCGTCGGGCATCAGGCCGATCGCTTCGTCCAGCCGCAGTTCCGCTGCCTCGAGAAGCCCCTGCAGCTGAAACAGGTCCGCTAATGTGACAAGTGCCTGAGGATATAATTCATCGTCTTTCGGTATGGCCATCAGCTCATTGAGCGCCTCATCTTCACGGTCGGCATCAATCAGCAGCTTGGAACGGTCGACGCGCAATTGCGCCTCTTCCGGAAACATATATTGTAGATGCTCCACCACGCGCAGTGCTTCTTCGATAAAGCCGATCTCCTGCAGCCATTCCATGACCGCATATTGTTCATCGGGATCGCCTTTCAGCAAATATTGTTCGAGCAATGTATCAAGTGCAGCCGTGTCTCCGGCTTGCACCGCTTCTTGGATATTTTGTAAAGTTGCCATTTGCATCACCTATTCCTTGCTGTTATATAGTTATCGTACACGAAACCATCATCCTAGCATAATAAAAACTCCCCCGGAGGAGAGTTATTGTGTCAGCTTATCCAGATGTTCAAAAAAGTTCGGGTATGAGATCGAAATGCAGCCCGGGTCGTCAATCGTCACAGGGCCGTCTGCGATTAATGCAGCGACTGCGGCCATCATGCCGAGGCGGTGATCGCCGTAGCTATGCATCGCTGCGCCAGTCAACGGCGTCGGGCCCTGTATGACCATTCCATCCTCTGTCGCTTCGATATCGGCGCCGAGTTTTTTCAACTCGGTAACGACTGCCTGTATGCGGTCGGTTTCTTTGACGCGCAATTCTTCCGCATCGCGGATGACCGTCTTGCCTTGCGCTTGTGTCGCCACTAGGGCAATCAACGGAATTTCGTCAATCAATCTTGGAATGACATCCCCGCCGATTTCCGTCCCCGTCAAGAGAGTGCTGCGGACCGTCAAATCAGCGGCTTCTTCCCCTTCGGATGCATGGCCGCTTGCTTGGATGTCCGCGCCCATGGCTTCGAACACATCAAGCAAGCCCGTACGCGTCGGGTTAACGCCAACGTTTGTTAATTGGATTTCGCTGCCTTCAGCAATGAGCGCCGCACCGATCATAAAAGCAGCGGATGAAATATCCCCAGGCACTTGGACATGCGCAGCATGCAGTTCCTGTCCGCCGTTCAACGAAATGACATCGCCGTCTCGTGAGATGTCCGCACCGAAATGCTTCAGCATGATTTCCGTATGGTCGCGAGACGGCACCGGTTCATGGACAGTGGTGGTCCCTTGCGCCGATAATCCCGCAAGCAGCACCGCTGACTTCACTTGCGCGCTTGCGACAGGCATCGTATAGTCGATTGCCTGAAGAGCTGTTCCTTGGACGGCGAGCGGGGTGAAATGGCCATTGGCGCGCCCGCGGATATCCGCTCCCATCAAACGCAGCGGTTCAACGATGCGCTTCATCGGGCGGCGTGCAATGGATTCATCCCCTGCCATGACCGAATGGAAATCAGTGCCCGCGAGCAAGCCGAGCATCAAGCGCGTCGTCGTGCCTGAATTTCCGGTATCCAATACGACATCCGGTTCTTTCCAGGCTTTCCTGCCACCGCTTGTCACCGTCACGTGTTCGCCGTCTATTTGGATATTGATTCCGAGCGATCGAAAACAGCTGATGGTGCTCAGGCAGTCATCTCCCATCAGAAAACCTTCGATGGTCGTCGTTCCTTGTGCCAGCGCACCGAACATGATGGCCCGGTGTGAGATGGACTTATCCCCAGGCACTTGAACGCTGCCCGTTAGCGCAGGTTTTGCGTAACTGATCGTTTTGGACATGAATTTCATTCCTTTCAGGAGATATACGTATCATAAGCGGTCCGTTCGGAAAAAACGCGTTGTGCATTTTCCCGGTCTTCCGCCGTCTGGAAACTAAGGACAAGAATCCCGAAGACATCTTCACGCGTCTCCAAAATCCTCAAATTGACGATGCTGATGCCGGCTTCCGCCAGATAGCCCGTCATTTCCGAGATGATCCCCGGCACGTCGGGGATATCGATATACAAATCAAATACAGAATACATGGCACCGTGCCCTGCAACCGGCAGTTCATCACGCGTCTCCTTCGCTTTCGCGAAAAAGCGGTGAATCGGTTCGGGCTCGTTCTTCTGAAGGATCTCTCGCAAATGCGTCATCTGGTCCATCCAGTGGTCCAGCTGTTCGACAATCATCTCATTGTTTTGCGTCGTGATGTCACGCCACATATCCGGATTCGCCGAAGCGATTCGCGTCGTGTCGCGGAAACCGCCCGCTGCGAGCTGCCGCGCGAACGGAAATTGCTCTTCACGATCGAGCTGATGGACCAGAGCAGCAGCGATCAAATGGGGGAAATGGCTGACGATCGCCGTCATATGATCGTGTTCTTTCGCTTCGAGCACTTTGATCTTTGCTTTGGTGACCGACAATAGCCCAACCAGTTTCTCAACGTCTTCCTCAGCCGTATCCTTGCCGGGCGTCAAAATGTAGAAGGCATTTTCAAAGAGCACCTCTTTAGCTGCTTCGACACCACTTTTATGGGAACCGGCCATCGGATGCCCTCCGATAAAGGTATGCGCCAGCTTTGCTGCAGCTTCCATAATTTGGACTTTGGTGCTGCCGGTATCTGTCAAAATGACATCTTCTTTTAAATCCCAGTATTTGCTTCGTTCCATTAATTTGACAGTTGCCCCGACCGGTGTGGCAAAAACGATGACATCAGCCGCAGCGGCTGCCTGCTCGAGAGAAGGCGGCGAGCTTTGGATGATGCCCATTTTGAAAGCTTTTCTGGCAGTCAATGCGTCCGCATCATAGCCCGATACATGAACATCTTCATTGCGCTGCAATGCTTTTGCTAAAGACCCGCCAATCAATCCGAGGCCGATAATGAGGACTTCTGTTTTCACGCTTGGCTCACCTGGCTTTTTTGGGATAGATCGGGACGCAGTTTTACAGCATCATTCATATAGATATGCTGGATTTTATCCTGTGCAAGTTTCGTGTTGACGTGCATCATCACGCGAATGCATAGCGGCATGCTGCCGGGCACATCCATTTCATGCGTACACATGACCGGCACATAAGTCCAGCCTTCGATAGTGCGCACGGCTTTTGCAGGAAAAGCTGCAGAAATATCCGTCGTCGTCGATACGATGACCGAAGCCACTTCATCCGGTTCGATGCCGTTTTCTTTGGCCATTTCCAAGACCAGGCGACGCGTTTGCTCCAAAATTTCGGGCGCTTCATCTTTTGTGATGGTGATGGCGCCTCTGACTCCTCGAATCATCAGATCATCTCCTTGATCGTTATTCTCAGCTTATCGTAAGCCGCTTGTGCTCGTTGTTCTGGAATCGTTTCAATATACGGCCGGCCCACTGCGCCAAGCAAAACGAAGTTCAATGCGGCAGCGGTCGATTTTTTATCTTTTTTCATATAAAGCAATAATTCATCGAATGGCATATTAACCAATAGCGTAATTGGATAACCGTTCACTTTCGCCCAGTTCAAGAAACGTGGCAACTCAGGGCTTTCGGACAATTCAAGTGCATAGGCCATGCCGAGTACGACAGCTTCTCCATGCGTCAGTTTGCCATAACCCAAATGCGCTTCGATGGCATGGGCCAGCGTATGGCCGAAATTGAGGAATTTGCGGACACCGCCTTCAAACTCATCTTCTTCAACAATCGCCGATTTGACGGCGATCCCTTTTTCCAGATGCCCTTCGAGTTCCTGTCCGGACATCGTGCTGAAATCTTGATACGCCATCAGTTCATCCAGCCAGCCTTCATTCGAAATGAACGCATGCTTGATCACTTCTGCCATTCCAGAACGGATTTCATTTTCAGGCAAGGTCTGGAGAAAGTCGCCATCGTAAATGACCGCACGCGGCTGATAGAAGGTACCGATCATGTTCTTGCCGAGCGGATGGTTGATGGCGGTTTTGCCCCCCACAGCGCTATCATGGGCCAAGATCGTTGTCGGCACTTGGATAAAAGGCACTCCCCGCATGAAAGTCGATGCGACAAAGCCAGCCAGATCCCCGACTGCGCCTCCCCCAAAAGCGAGAATGACCGTATTTCGCGAGCAATTCTCCGAAAGCAAAAAGCTATGGCAATCCATAAAACTTTCGGCTGATTTCGCTCCTTCACCTGCTGGTACGCGGAAAACTTTCGGCTGAAAATCCTCAAGCGCCCCGAGCAGCTGCGGCAAATGCAGTTCAGCCACTTGGCTGTCTGCGATTACGACAACTTGGTCGGCTGCAGCGAGCACATCACGATAGTGCTTTGCCAGCAGCTTGACCGCCCCTTGTCCGATATGCACCGTGTATGGATGTTCAGTCTCGACCCGCAACTCCCTCATGGATTAAAACTCCTTTGTATAGGCTTTATAGCTTTCGATGTTTTCTTTCAGCCGCGGCAATTGGTCCGCGTCGAATTGTTCAAGCAATGCATTTGCCGCTTCAAAAGCGACGACGTGTTCCGCCACGATCGACGCTGCCGGAACCGCACAGCTGTCTGAGCGTTCGATGCTTGCCTGGAACGGCTCTTTCGTTTCGATGTCAACGCTCTTCAAAGGCTTATAGAGCGTTGGGATCGGCTTCATAACGCCGCGCACGATGATCGGCATGCCCGTCGTCATTCCACCCTCAAAGCCTCCGAGGTTGTTCGTGCTGCGGGTATAACCCGCTTCTTCACTCCAAATGATTTCATCATGAACTTCGCTGCCCGGGCGGCGCGCCATTTCGAATCCAAGGCCGAACTCCACCCCTTTGAATGCGTTGATGCTCATGACAGAAGCTGCGATTTTAGCATCCAGTTTGCGGTCATAATGCACATAGCTGCCGATTCCGGCTGGCATGCCTTCCACGATAACTTCTACAGTACCGCCGATCGAGTCGCCGTTTTTCTTCGTCGCATCGATCAAATCGGTCATTTCTTTTGTTTTTGAAGAGTCTGCGCAATAGACGGCATCCTCTTCGACAATCGCACGGATCTCATCTGCGGATTTACCGATATAGCTTGTCGGGTCGACTTTAATGCCGCCGATTTCTGTTACGTGCGAAACGATCTTGACGCCGAGTTCAGCGAGAAGCTGCTTGGCTACTGCGCCGACCGCCACGCGCACGGTCGTTTCACGTGCAGAAGAACGTTCCAATACGTTCCGCAGGTCACGATGGCCATATTTCATGCCGCCGTTCAAATCAGCATGCCCTGGACGCGGGCGTGTCAATTGACGTTTCACTTCATCAGTTTCTTCAATCGGTTCGATGCCCATGACATTCGTCCAATGCTTCCAGTCATCATTTTTGACGACCAATGCGACAGGAGAGCCTAGAGTCTTTCCGTGGCGGACGCCTGAAACGATCTCCACCGTATCTGTCTCGATTTGCATGCGGCGGCCGCGGCCATGGCCTCCCTGGCGCCGTTTCAACTCTTTATTGATCATTTCCGCCGTCAAAGGCAATTGCGCTGGCAACCCTTCAATAATGGCGGTCAATTGTGGACCGTGAGATTCTCCTGCTGTTAAGTAACGCATGTACGCTTTCTCCTTCAACGTGCTAAAGTATTTAAATATCACTATACCATATGGCATTTGTTCAATTCTATCCTAAATATGAAGAAAACTAAACATTCGAATAGCAATAAACCCGCGCCAGCAAAAGAAACCGCTTTCATTTTTCGATTCTCTCGTGCGCTTCCTGTTGCCCCATTCGCTCCTAAAATAAAAATGCGGCCGATTGCGCGGCCGCATTTTCAATAGTTGGATCAGTTGACCCAGCTGTTCATTGTTTTTCGTAAGATACCAATTCTTCTTCTTTGAAGAACAAGCCGATTTCGCGCTCAGCGCTTTCAGCTGAATCGGAACCGTGGATCATGTTTTGCCGACAGTGACTGCGAAGTCGCCGCGGATTGTTCCTGGAGCTGCATCTTTCGGGTTAGTAGCTCCCATCATTTGACGCGCAGTCAAGATGACGTTTTCGCCTTCCCAAACCATTGCGAAAACTGGTCCAGAAGTGATGAAGTCTACAAGTTCGCCGAAGAATGGGCGCTCTTTGTGCTCGCCATAATGCTGTTCAGCAAGCTCAGTCGGGATTTGCATCAATTTAGCGCCTGCCAAATGATAGCCTTTTTCTCAAAACGGGAAACGATTTCACCGATGACATTGCGTTGGACACCATCAGGTTTTACCATCAAAATGTTTTTCCATTATAGAACACTCCTCTGTTAAAAGCTCGGGCACTTTGCCCACCTTAAAAATACTATCATTGTCCGATCATTTGTCAACTGGAAACTAAAACTTTCGCTTGCCGATGAAGAACGCAATTTTGCGCATCGTTTTCATCGCAGGACCTTTTGGCAAATAGTCCAGTTCTTTCAGTGCCTTCTCCAAATAACGCTCACTCATCCGCTTTGTTTCATCGACCGCGCTGCTTGTACGAATCGTGCGGACGATTTCCAGGCGTTTTCATCGGAAATGTCCTGGTTCAAATTCTCGCGGAGCATCTGATAGATCTGCGGATTCCGCCGCGCGTATAAAATCGGCAAAGTGATCATTGGCTTGGATAAAATCGCTGCCGGCCGGTTTGCCCAATTCCTGGTCGCTGGCTGTGAAGTCAAGGATATCATCGATGATTTGGAACGACATGCCGATGAAATAACCGAAACGGCGCAAATGCGCTGCAGTTTTTTCATCAGTTCCTGACACCAATGCCCCCAACTCACAGCTGGAAGAAATCAATAACGCGGTTTTGCGCTTGATGCGCCGCAAATAATCCCGCAAGCTTTGGTCGAGTCTGTATTTATCTTCGATTTGAATAATTTCCCCTCGGCAGACTTCAATCAATGTCTTCGACAGGATATCATGGATTCTTGGCGATTCGATTTCCGTGATCCGCTCTAGCGCTCTCGCCAGAATAAAATCCCCGGTATACATCGCCACGCTATTATTCCATTCCGATTTAACAGTCGGGCGCCCTCTGCGGATCTCCGAATCATCTATGACATCATCGTGGACCAAAGACGCCATATGTATAAGTTCCAAAGGCACAGCGACACGCTTCAGCAATTCGATATCATAATCCCCGAATTTCCCGGCAAGCAAAACAAAAACAGGGCGGATCCTTTTTCCTCCGGCCTGCAATAAATGAAGAGAAGCATCATTTAATAGAAGGGATTCGGAATCCACTGCCTGTTCCAATTCTTTTTCGATCAGTTCCAGCTCCGGTTTTAGGTCGGAATAGAGCAATTTCAACTTCATCTTTTCCACTTAATAACCTTCTCCCGCTTGTTTACTTTTTCAGTCCCATATGGAGGGCAGCAGCCCCTCCTGAATACGGTTTATATTTCACTCTGTCGAATCCGACCTTGCTGAAGAGTTTCGCAAGCTCTTTCATGCCAGGGAATGTTTTAGCTGATTCCTGAAGCCACGAATACTCTTTATAGCTTTTCGCGAAAAGCTTGCCGAAGACCGGCATGATGAAACGGAAATACATCCGGAAAAACGGCTTGAATACAAAGCTTTCAGGCTGTGAAGTCTCTAGGCAGGCAATCATGCCTCCAGGTTTCAAGACACGGTGCATTTCTGATAACACCTGTTCATAATCCGGTACATTGCGCAAACCAAAGCCGATGGTCGCAAAATCGAATGAATTGTCCGGGTAAGGCAAGGACATCGCATTGCCTTGCACCAATTCGATTTGAGGCATATGGGCTGTTTTTTGGTGCCCGACATTCAGCATGTTCTGGCTAAAGTCCAATCCGACCACGCGCCCTGTAGGTCCCGCGGCTTCTCCAAGCGCAATCGTCCAGTCTGCCGTGCCGCAGCAGACATCGATGCAAGACGCGCCTTTTGCTACTTGCATTTTATGCATCGTGTCGTTGCGCCATTTATTGTGTTGCTGAAAGCTGATGACCGAATTCATCTGGTCATAGTTTTCGGAAATTTTTTCAAACACTTCGTGAACTCTTTGTTCTTTCGTTTTCTGCATCATCGTCATCCTTCTCGCGTCAGCGGTTCAGCGCTATGCCGATGCGGAATAATTTGGTGGAGCAATATATTCTTGAGTTCAAAATCCAGTTCGCAATCATTGATGGACTCCAATATCTCATTACCTAAAACTTCCAGACGACTAGTGAGCCAACGCTCGATGAATGTCGAATGGATCAAGGTTTCGCTGAGCAATCTGAGGAGATAGCTGAACTCGCCCTTCTTCAGCGCTTCCAGCTCTTCTGCAAAGCGGATATACAGCAAGGATTGTTCCATCAGCTGCTTATAATGGCCAAAGCCATTTTCTTCATAAAACGCATTCAACAAAGCTGTTTCGATCACTTTCGCCGTCTCTTCCACTTGCTCCGGCTGCTGGATCGCAAGTTCATGGAAGGATGCTTTCTTCTCGCTCACCTGGATGATTACTGTAGCGAGCTTTTGAACCATTTCAATATTTTTCCCTTCAGCCAGCAATTGGTAATAGATGCCACTGTAAAAGTCTCCGGCGAGCACTGTCAATTGCTGTTCTTTGCTGATGGGCATTTCTTCTTTCACCCGGTCATGTGCGTGCAGCGCAGCGTAGACGATTGCCACTGTCCGGGCGCTTGTCTCCATTTTATCCGACCATTGCTCCCCGTTAAAAAACGGCAGCAGCAAGAAAAACAGGCGCGCCTCTTTAACAAAAGGCCCTTCCGTCAACTGGTCTAACGTTCGTTGGCGAACTGCTTTTAGTACGTCGATTTCCATGGAGATGATTTTGGATTGTATTTGTTGTCCGTTCATACTGCCTGCTCCATTCATAGGTTAGCCATAGCTCATATTATAGCATAATGCCCTTCTGGCCTTCACCATTAACGCTTATTTTTTCGCGTCGCTTTCAATGATGCCGTGCGCGGAATGGATTTCCGCTTTGCCGCGAATTTTCATTGCCGATGTATGTTCGGTGAATTGGGCGATCATCACTTCGCCGCGGTCGAGCTTTTCCGTATGATGGAATTTCGTATCATTGCCGCGCGTAAGCCCGATGACGTTGACGCCGTCCTCTTGTGCACGGATCACCACATATTCAGTTTGTGCCATTGTTTACACCTGCTTTTCCATAGTTTTAGTTCATATTGATATAGGTAATGACTTCCGAACGTTTGATGTCGTCTGTCTCCAATACCCCTCTTGACACAGCCGTGACGGTTTTCGATCCTGGCTTCTTGATGCCACGCATCGTCATGCACATATGCTCGGCTTCGACCATGACGTACACGCCGTGGGGGTTCAAGGTTTCCATCATCGAGTCGGCAATCGTAGAAGTGATCCGTTCCTGCAACTGAGGGCGTTTTGCGACTGTTTCAACCGCTCTCGCCAATTTGCTGAGCCCTGTGACCACCCCATCGCGCGGGATATAGGCAATATGCGCTTTGCCAAAGAATGGCACTAGATGATGCTCGCACATCGAATAGAACGGAATGTCCTTGACCAATACGAGTTCTTCGTGATTTTCATGAAACACTGTGCGGAAATATTCTTTCGGGTCTTCCTTCAATCCCGCAAAAACTTCCGCATACATTTTCGCGACACGTTTCGGGGTATCCTGCAGCCCTTCACGGCCTACATCTTCTCCGACTGCCTCCAAAATCATCCCGACAGCTTGCTCTATTTTATCCAGATCTACGTTATGGCTTTTCATATCTATCACATTATTTCCTCCTGTAGAAAAAATCACTCTATTTGGGGCAGCGGTTGAAAACAGCCATTGATCATTGCAGTTTCACGCGCCTATTTCTGCTGAGCCGAGAGACAACTCCGCTTTTCTCACCTGAATTGTAGCATTTACGGGGGGTATTGGCAAAAACGGGGCCGAAAAAAAGAATGACCTTTGCAAGATTAGATCTCGCAAAAGCCATTCTATGTACAGTAGCCGAAGCTTATTTCACTGCGTCTTTAAGTGCTTTACCTGGCTTAAAGGCAGGAACCTTGCTTGCGGCGATCTCGATTTCAGCACCTGTTTGTGGGTTGCGTCCTTTACGGGCCGCGCGCTCACGAACTTCAAAGTTACCGAATCCGATCAATTGTACTTTTTCACCTTTAGTTAGAGCATCTTGAATCGCTTCAAATGCAGCGTCAACTGCTTTCGCAGCATCTTTACGAGAAAGTTCAGCCGCTTCTGCAACAGAGTTCACTAATTCTGTTTTGTTCATGCTATTCACCTCCTCTCAAAGGGGATGCTTGCCATCAATCCTGTAAAAAGAGTATCACAACGAAAATCGCATAGCAACAACAAATAGGCCGCATTTCAAAGAAAACCACCAAATACTCCCAATATTTTCAAAAACATGTGGATTTCGGGCAAATCCGTGCTGTATCAGGCTTTTTCCTCTGTCAGAAAAATAGGCTCGCCATTTTCATCGATGGTGTACGGAAGCGAATAAGCAGGCACGACCGGGCTGTTTTCGTAAAGGATAAAACGGATATCCTGCCCTTGTTCGAGTTCGCCTTCATAGCTTTGAATCGCCTCATACAAATCAATGGAATAATCGATATAGACATCGCCTTGCCCTGTGATGACCATTGGCAACATCTTGCCGCTGTATGGGCTTTGGACCATCGGCTCTTCATTGAATCCCATTGCTTCATGATTGAATTTATACACATTATCGGCAATGATTTCGGAGATCGGGGCCCTGCCGCCATTCGCGCTCTTTCTGACATTGACAGAACGGATGCCTTCCGCTACCCGGAGGTCGACGAGCTTGACGGTCGGATTTTCCTCCACATCCATCAAGACATACTGGTAAATTCCGCCGACTTCAAATGCATTGCTCGGGATTTCAGCTGTAAAATCCGGCACGATTTTGGAAAAGTCGATAGGATATTTGATGAATTGGTCGACGTCCATATCCCTCGTCTTGATTGGCAATAAGCCGCCATTGAACTCTTGGTAACGTTCAACCGCTTGTTGCGCACTGGCTAGTTGATCTTCATAGGGAATCTGATTTTCCGCCCGCTCGCTGCTGGGATACGCACAAGCCGTAAGAAGGCTTGCCGTCAGCAGGACGAGCAGCAACGCTGTTGTTTTTTTCATTATGTCCATCCCCTCAGGCGCCACCGGTCGGTCCGCTGAATACAGTGAAAACCATAATAAAGAAGCCCAGGATCAGCAGAACGTACGCGATCAGCGCAAATAGAAATTTCAGGATGCCGTTTTGCAATTTGTATCGGCTCAAATAGATCATCCCCATGGAAATGATCAAAAAAGCGATGCCTGCAAACGATACCCACATTTTATCCAAAGAACTCATGAATAAGCCGCCTTTCGTGGAGTTTCAGTCCATAGTATAGCATAAAAAAAGAAGGGGCAGCAGCAAGCAGCCCCTTCGTTTGTGACAATTACAGCAAGTCGATCAAATCTTCCATTTCATTTTTCTTCATGCGGCCCATCAGCTCTTCTACGGCATTCTCCGGCTTGACGCCTTCAAACAATACCGCATACAAAGCTTCTGTTATCGGCATGGGAACTTTGTATTCAGCGGCCAATTGATGGGCAGCTTTCGTTGTCCGGATCCCTTCGACGACCATGCCCATTTCAGCGAGCACCTCATCGACGCTCTTGCCTTTCCCGAGCATATTACCTGCCCGCCAGTTACGCGAATGGACGCTTGTGCATGTAACGATCAAGTCACCAACACCCGATAAACCAGAGAAGGTCAACGGCGTCGCGCCCATCTTCACGCCGAGGCGTGCAATTTCAGCCAGGCCGCGCGTCATGATCGCAGCTTTCGCATTATCCCCATAGCCGAGGCCATCGGTAATCCCGACCGCCAAAGCGATGATATTCTTCAAAGCCCCGCCGATTTCCACTCCGATGACATCGGTATTTGTGTAGACGCGGAAATAAGAGTTCATGAACAGATCCTGGACACGGTTCGCTGCTTGCGTATTTTCACACGCTGCGGTGACCGTTGTCGGATGCTCCTGTACAACTTCTTCTGCATGGCTTGGCCCAGATAAAATGACGACTTCCTCAATCAGCTCGGCCGGGATTTCTTCACGGATCATCTCGCTGATCCGTTTGAGTGAATCCGGCTCGATGCCTTTAGACACATGGACGAACAAGCCTTTTTTCGTCATCCGTTCACGGATATCCCGTGAAACTTCACGAATGGCTTTTGTGGGTACGGCCAACACGAAAATATCGGCGTGCGCTACCGCTTCATCGAGGTTTGCTGTCGCTTTCAACGAATCCGGCAAGCGCACCCCTTTCAAATAGCGTTCGTTCGAATGCTGATTGATCTCATCCGACTGGTCTTGGCGATGGGTCCATAATAGTAGATCATGGCCGTTTTGCGCCAGTACATAACTGAGCGCCGTCCCCCAACTCCCTGCACCAAATACAGTGACTTTTTCCATCTTTATCTCTCCTTTATCCTGCTTTAGCAGAATACCAAACTCCCACCTCTTCAAGTGGGAGCCATGATGTTCTGTAAAGTCCGATTGGATCAATTGATATCAGCAGGAAAGTCGAAACACCCGCTGGTTGAATTTAAGTACGGGCGCGCGTAATCAAACGCAGCGGCGTGCCTTCGAAATCAAAGCTTTCCCGGATACGGTTCTGCAGGAAGCGCTCATAGCTGAAGTGCATCATTTCCGGTTCGTTGACGAACACAACGAAAGTCGGCGGCTTGACTGCCACTTGCGTCACATAATAAAGACGCAGGCGGCGCCCTTTATCGGACGGAGCCGGGTTCATCGCCACAGCATCTTCGATTACTTCATTGAGAATGCTCGACTGGATGCGGCGTGAATGGTTGTCATTGACGCGGTTGATGATTTCAAGGATGTTATGCACACGCTGCCCGCTGACTGCGGAAACGAAAATGATCGGGGCATAATCCAGGAACAGGAAATGCTCGCGGATTTGCTGCGTGAATTTGTTCAAGGTCTTGTCGTCTTTTTTCACGGCATCCCATTTATTGACGACGATGACGATTGCTTTTCCTGCCTCGTGGGCATATCCGGCAATCTTCTTGTCTTGTTCCTGAATGCCTTCTTCGGCATTTAAGACAACGAGAACAACGTCAGAACGTTCAATCGCGCGCAATGCGCGAAGCACGCTGTATTTTTCGGTGCTTTCATATATTTTCCCTTTTTTGCGCATGCCTGCAGTGTCGATGATGACATAAGGCTGCTCATCGTATTCATACTGCGTATCCACGGCGTCGCGTGTCGTTCCTGCCACTTCGCTAACGATGACGCGGTCTTCGCCAAGGAATGAGTTGACCAATGAGGATTTCCCGACGTTCGGGCGCCCGATCAATGAAAACTTGATGACATTGTCCGGATATTCCTCTTCGTCCTCTTTCGGAAAATGCTTCGCCACTTCATCCAAAAGATCGCCCAGGCCAAGGCCGTGCGATCCGGAAACCGGGTAAGGTTCGCCGATTCCAAGGGAATAAAAATCGTAAATCATGTGGCGCATATCAGGATTGTCAATTTTATTGACAGCCAACACCAGAGGTTTTTTCGTGCGGTACAGGATTCTCGCTACTTGCTCGTCCTGTTCCGTCACGCCGTCACGCCCATTGACGAGAAAGATGATAACATCCGCTTCATCCATCGCCACTTCTGCCTGGCTGCGGATCTGTTCAAGGAACGGCTCGTCGCTAAGGTCGATGCCTCCTGTATCAATGATATTGAATTCATGCGTCAGCCAATCTGCCGAGCTGTAGATGCGGTCACGCGTAACCCCTGGAATATCTTCCACGATGGAAACGCGTTCTCCTACCACGCGATTAAAAATCGTGGATTTCCCTACATTCGGCCGGCCAACAATTGCTACTACCGGTTTTGACATAATTAATTCATCCTTCCACTTCTGATAAGCCTATTATACACGAAAAAGAGGATGGCATCTGAATAATGTCCATCCCCTTAAATTGTCCAATATTCAGTTTTTCAAAGGAACTGCAAAATGTTCCGTCTCAAAGCCTCTCTGCTGCAAATGGGACAGCAATTCCCCATTGATGACAGCAGGTGCGGAGCGGATATCTTCAATTGTACGGGCGCCGAGTGCGGTCATCAGCATGCGCAAATCTTCGTGGAGCCCATTGATCTCTTCGATCAGGCCGGCCTCACCAAGACTCACTGCATGTTTCAAGAAACTGCCTGCAATGCCTGCAGCATCTGCGCCGAGTCGAAATGCCCGGACCACGTCTCCTGCGTCCTGAAGTCCTCCTGAAGCCAACACGGTGCGGCTGAATCCTTGTCGGCATTCAACGATTGCAGCAGCCGTCGGGATGCCCCAGTCTTCGAAATAAGCCAGCTTGCGTTTCCTGCGTTCATTTTCGATGCTCGCAAAATTGGTGCCGCCGAAGCCGCTCGCATCGATGGCGGCCACTTGAGTCTTCTCAAGCGAGATGGCAGTTTCATGTGAAATGCCAAAGCCGGTTTCTTTGACGATGACTGGCACATGCAATGCTTCTGCAATCATGGCGATGCGCTCGAGCGCCCCTCGGAACTGTCGGTCGCCTTCTGGCATCGTCAATTCCTGGACGACATTCAAATGAATCTGCAGCGCATCCGCTTCAATCATTTCGACCGCTTCAAGCGCTTGCCCAACTGTCGCCTCGCTGCCGAGATTGCCAAAGATGGCCCCATCCGGATTTTCTTTCCGGACGATGCGATAGCTTTCGCGCTCATTTTTATCTTTCAATGCGCCCATTTGTGAACCGACTGCCATTGCGATTCCGGTTTCCTTTGCAGCACGCGCAAGCATGGCATTCAGCTGCAAAGTCTCAGAACCACCGCCTCCGGTCATGGCATTAATAAAAACAGGTGATTTTAGTTTCAAATCACCTGTTTTTGGTTCCAACGATACATCGGCGACACCGATTCCCGGAAGCGCCTGATGGACAAAACGGACGCAGTCGAGCCAAGTAGCCCGGCATTGCCCTGTGGACAGTGCGTAATTGATATGATCCATCTTTCTTTTTGCCCGTGACATTTATTCGGATTTGAACCCTTTTAATTTATCACCGATTACATCACTAATCGAGAATCCGGATGCTTCTTCCGGCATATCGTATTGTGAGAAATCCTGTTCCGCTTCTTTTTCCTGAAGCTCTTTGATGCTGAGGGACAAGCGCTTGTCTTCTTTATTGACTTCAAGCACTTTCACTTCAACTTCCTGGCCTTCTTGAAGCACTTCATGAGGTGTAGCGATATGCTTGTGCGCGATTTGGGAGATGTGCACAAGGCCCTCTACTCCCGGAAGCACTTCAACAAACGCTCCATAGCTGACAAGGCGCTTCACTGTTCCTTGGTGGACAGAGCCTCTTGGAGCCTTCTCGTCGATGGCATCCCATGGCCCTGGCAAAGTATCCTTGATCGACAGCGAAATACGTTCAGAGTCACGGTCAACAGAAAGCACTTTGACTTTCACTTCCTGGCCTTCCGTCAGGACGTCCGACACTTTGTCGACATGCTCGTGTGACAATTGGGAAATATGGACAAGACCGTCCACTCCGCCGATATCGACGAATGCACCAAATGATGCGATGCGCTGGACTTTGCCGTCAAGTACATCTCCTGCATTGATTGAATCCATCACTTGTTCTTTCTTGGATTCTTTTTCACCTTCCACGACGGCACGGTGGGAAAGGATCAAGCGGTTGTTCTCTTTTTCCATTTCGACAATTTTAAAGGTCATGACACGGCCTTTGTAATCCTCAAAAGATTCGACGAAATAATCTTCCACAAGTGAAGCCGGCACGAAACCACGCACACCTAAGTCAATGACCAGGCCGCCTTTGACGACATCCTTCACTTCCGCTTCGATGATTTCACCGGATTCGAATTTCTTCTCGAGATCGTCCCAAGCGGATTCGGCATCGACTTTGCGTTTCGACAACACAAAGTTCTCGTCTTCCACTTTCGTGATGATCAACTCAAGCTCGTCTCCTTCTTGGACCGAGTCTGAAGCTTTTTCGACGTGGAGGCTCGATAACTCGCTGATCGGGATGATCCCGTCGAACGGCGCTCCATCAATTGTCACCGTCACCGCTTTTTCCTCGATTTTGGCGACTATTCCTTTTACGCGATCTCCTGTTTGGAAGTCACGGTTTTCCATCAAATTCATATCCTCTGACATAAGTAGCCCTCCTTCACAAACTATCCATATTCTATTTTATTCGAATTCTCTAATAAAAACAAAAATAATCACTTATTTTCGACGTTTTCATCCAGAATCTTTTGAATACTGGCCATGATGGCTTCCGTTACTTCTTCTGCGGAAGCTTTGCGTTCACGATAAGGGTCCATCAGGATCGGGTCGCCGTAGACCACTTTCACTTTCCCGAATGGCTTATACGGCCCGATGATAGCGCACGGCATGACATCTGCATTGCCGCGAAGAGCAAAGAACCCGGCGCCGCTCAAGCCTTTTTTCAATACGCCGTCAGTCGAGCGGGTGCCTTCCGGAAACAGCCCGACCACTTCCCCGCCCTTCAGCAATTTCAACGCCGTCCGCAGCGCTTCCCTGTCGCTCATGCCGCGCTTCACCGGGAAGGCGTTGACCTTCGGTAGGATCGATCCGAGCACCGGAGCTTTGAACAATTCCTCTTTCGCCATGAAATGAACGGTTCTTGGCGCTGTCATGCCGACCACCGGCGGATCGAGTGCATGGATATGATTACTGCAAAGAAGCACTCCGCCTGTTTCCGGGAACTTTTCAGTGCCGCTGACCTGAAAACGATACATCGGGCTAAGCGCAGTCTTCACGAGCGTTTTTCCTACTGCATACAAATTCATGACGCCATCAGCCTCTCTTCCGCTAATTTCAGGATGGCTTCCGCCGCTTCTGTGATCGTCAAAGGAGTCGTATCCAAGAACACGGCATCCTCTGCTTGCTTCAAAGGCGCTACTTCACGCTCGGAATCCATCTTGTCGCGCATGGCGATTTCCTCCTGCAGCTCGACAAGCGGCGTCAGGATATCGCGCTTTTTATTTTCCTCGAAGCGGCGTCTTGCGCGTTCTTCGACTGTGGCGGACATAAATACTTTGAGTGCAGCGTTCGGCAAGACATGTGTGCCGATGTCGCGGCCATCCATGACGACGCCACGGTCTTCAGCCAGTTTCTGCTGAAGCTCAACCATGCGCTTTCTGACCAGTTCATGGGCAGCCATTTCCGATACCGCCTTCGTCACGTACTGGGAACGGATCGCTTCCGAAACATCGTGCCCGTCGAGCAGTACTTTCTGTCCGCCTTCTACAGGGATCAAATCGATTTCAGTCGCCACAAGCAAAGCCCCGGCTTCTTCATTGCTCGCCAGGTTGATGCCTGCGTTCAATGCCTTCAACGTGATCGCGCGGTACATCGCGCCAGTGTCGATATAAATATAGCCTAATTTTTCTGCCACTATTTTAGCGATCGTGCTCTTGCCCGCAGCAGCCGGCCCGTCGATCGCGATTTGTATAGCTTTCGTCAAAACTGTCACCTCATCTTATGTAATGATTTCATTTTATCACAATATGCAAAAGGTTTCGGGCAAAATCAAAGCGCCCGGCGAATAGTTCAGAAGCCAAAGCAGCACAAAAAGAAAAAGCCCCGCAGCGGAAGGCTTTTGATCTAATTAATTAGGGGTGTGCTTATGGTAATGGCTGACCGATAATTGGTGGGCCTGGCGAACTTTCCGCAAACCGAACCACCACAAGAACAGCATAAAGGGTACAGCGCCGTACAATAGATTATCGTAAGCATAAAGCGAAGCGTTATAGGCGATATGCAAAAGCGACGCCGCAACTAAAGCGGCCGCAAGCCACCATTTGCTTTCCCTTTTTTCGGTGAATTTCGCTTTCCCGAAATAAAAGCCCATGACCACACCGAATAAAGCATGGCTCGAAACCGGCAGAAATGCCCGAAGGAAAGCTGCGCCAAGCCCGAACTCAAGAAGATATAGAATATTTTCGACCGTGGCGAATCCGAGCGATAAACTCGCGCCGTATAAAATCCCATCATACGGGTCTTCGAAATCGATATGGCGGAATACTGCCGCAAGCAAGACGATCCACTTGAAGAATTCTTCCAATAAACTCGAGAACAAGACGGATTTCACGAAGGCATTCTGGAATACATTCTCGGCTTCAAACACATATTGGATAAATAAAATCGGGAATGTCAGAAGAGCGCCGTATAAAAAGCAATGGAAGATCAGTTTCGACGGTTCTCCTGCAAATTGATCACGCAAATAAAAATAACTGAACAATGCGAGCCCGGGCGCAATAGCCACCGTCAACAGCTCTAACATAGACGCCCTCCTCCAATCACCCGTTGCTGTTAAATTTCAAAGGCTTCCTTGTCGATCGCTTCATTGCCCGACAGCAGGATCGCCAATTTGATGCGCGCTTTCTTGCTATCGTAATCGCTGCCCAAAATAACGCCGCGCGTCAGCAAATCGTGAGCGCTTCCGGGATAGCTATAAGCCGGATAGGCATTGCCTTCTTCGGCGCTCGTCGTCAACACGACGGGAATGCCGGATTTCACGGCGCGTTCGACCGCCTCCACCATATGAGGGGAAATCTGGCCGCGTCCAGCAGCTTCTAGGACGATGCCTATCGATCCGCTTTCAGCCAGCATATCGACAATCGATCCTTCTTGTCCTGAATAGCATTTGACGATATCGACGCGCGGCATGCCCCCTGGCACACGATGCACTTCACGCAGCACCGGCTTTTGGTAGATGCGGACCTTATCGTTATCGATGATGCCCAAATAGCCATGGCCGAATGAATCGAAGCCTTGCAAATTGCTGGCATGCACTTTCTTGACGTATTTCGCGCTGTAGATCCGCTCATTGAAGACGACGACCGTTCCAACGCCTTTGATCACCGGATCGACAGCAACGTAAATCGAGTTGCGTAAATTCGAGTAGACATCCGTCCCGACTGCTTCTGGCGCACGCTGGCTTCCTGTCACCACGACCGTCCGCTCATCGCCAACAGTCAAGTCCAGGAAATAGGCAGTTTCTTCCAATGTGTCGGTGCCATGTGTAACGACGACGCCCTCTACTTCCGGGTCTTCCAATTCTTTCAAAATCGCTTCCTTGACGATGTTCATTTCATCGAAGCCGATATGCATGCTTGGCAATTGATAAACATCGATTACTTTCACTTCGATCTCAGACGGCAATTGGCAAAGTTCCGCCAGATCTTTTCCCGAAATGGCGCCGGACTTCAGCAAGCCGTCGTCGGAAATGGCTTTGCTTGCAATAGTGCCCCCTGTCGTAATTAACGATACTTTCTTTTTCATAATGCACCTCTTTTGGATAATCTAGTCTGTTGCATTTTCCAGCGCTTGTTTTTTCGCAATCGCCGCTGCGATTTGCTGGCCATGGAAACGACCGTTCTCGATGAAAATTTCATTGGCATTGTTTCCGGCCGCGATGACGCCTGCGATAAATAAATCTTCGACATTCGTCTCCATCGTCTCTTCATTGAAAGACGGCCTGCCGCTTGCCTCATCGATGCTGATCCCCATCTGCCGGAGGAACTGGTGATCTGGATGATAGCCGATCATGGCGAAGACAAAATCATTCGCGAAGGTTTCTTTTGTATCGTTCACGGTCAGTTCCACTTCATCTTCACGGATCTCGTCGACGATGGAATCGAATAGCATGGTTATTTCGCCTTGGCGCACGAGCCCGTCGAACTCCGGCAAAATCCATGGCTTGACACTTTTCGAATAGCTCGTGCCGTGATAGGACACCGTCACCCGGCTGCCGGCTTTATGCAGTTCCAGCGCTGCGTCCACTGCCGAATTCTTGCCCCCGATCACCAACACGTCACGGTCGAAATATGGATGCCCTTCCTTGAAATAATGCATCACTTTCGGCAAGTCCGCACCCGGTACTGCAAGCTTGTTCGGATGGTCGTAATAGCCTGTTGCCACTACCACATATTTCGCCTTGTAATCATTCTTGGTCGTTTTTACGAGAAAGCCATCCGATTGTTCGATCGATATGGCCGTTTCGAATGCCCGTACATCCAATGCATGCCGCTTCACCACTTCACGGTAATAAACGAGCGCTTGATTGCGCTTCGGCTTGCGGTCTTCGGTAATGAATGGCACATCCCCGATCGATAATTTTTCGCTGCTGCTGAAAAAGGTCTGGTGTGTCGGGTAATGATAGATGGCGTTGACAATATTTCCTTTTTCGAGAATGACGGGGTGCAGGCCCATTCTCTGTATTTCGATGGCTGCCGATAAACCGCACGGCCCGCCTCCTACGATGATGACATCTGCATGTTCCATTTCAACCACTCCTGTAATAATGTCCATATCCATCTTAGCCGATTGAAGAGCTTTGTGCCAAATGCTTCCTGCCCGATGCAGGGTGAATTTCAAGCACATGGAACTCTGCTTTTGCACCGAGCCGCAATGGCAAAGTCGTCGTGCCGAATCCATTGCTGATGAGTTCGGTTATTCCTTCCGACACAGTCAATGAGCCCCGGTCGAATATCCCGTATGGCCCCAACCTGATTTGCCCGCCGTGTGTATGCCCGGCAATCATCAGGCTGACTGGATAATGTTGTTTTACGTGCTTAAAGACAAAAGGCGTATGGGAGATGAAAATGACGGAATCGCCTTTCTCGACAGTGCGGAAAGCGTCTTCTACACTATGCTCCCGAAAAGCGAAATAATCGATTCCGGTCAATTTAAGTTTAGCATTGCCGAACAATTCAACAGATTCATCATCAAGGATAACGGTGCCTTGTTCTTCAAGCAATGCCCTTAGCCGCTCTTCGCCAATTTCCCTGTCATTATTTCCGAATACATAATATACCGGAGCAAGTTCAGTTAAAATCCGCAAGTTTTCGCGGATGCGCTGTTCCGGGACCCCCCGTTCGACAAAATCCCCGCCGATGACGATGAGATCGACTTGATCGTTGAACATATCGCGCCGAAGTTTGCGGCGGTGAACATCGGAGATAAAAAGCAGCTTAAAAGGAGCAAATTGGGCGTCTCCCGACAAGCGAATGGCTGCTGTCTCCTTGTTTTCGCTGTGGGCGGCACGGAACATCCATGCCAGGATAGCCAAGCCCGCTAATCCAATCCGTAAAATCCATTTCATCGTGTACATCCTTTCCGAAGCAACAAAAAAACATAAGCTGCGCTTATGTTTTCCTGTTCAAGCCGCTATTCAATCTTCAGTGATATCAAGAATACGGAAGCCCGATTTTTCCAGTTCCTTCGTGAACTTGTCTATATTGTTCTTTTTCTTCACTTTGAGGACGATGCGGCGCACCATTTTGTCAGTTTCATCGAATGTAACGAGTGAAACGACGGATTCTTTATGTTTTTCGATGATTTCACCAAGCCGTCCAATGCGGCCTTCTGATTCGACCGATGTAACGGTAATGCGAACCCCTGATTGATTCATGCCGAATGCACTTTGCAATTGGTTAACGACATCAAAGCGGGTGACGATTCCGAGAAATTTCCCTTCGTCGACGACAGCGATAATTGGGAAGTCACGTAATTCGACCAAGGCTTTTTCATAGACATCGTCGATATTCAAGTAAACATCGTGGTTGACCATGATATCTTTCACTTTTGTCGAACGGACAAACTCGTCTTTCTGGGCATCCGAATAGAAGAACGCACGATATGCATGATACCAAGTAAAGATCCCTTTGAATTGGTCGCCATCGACGACGGGCAATGCATCAATGGAATGCTGCTCCAATAGCTCAAGCCCTTTTTCCATCGTATCTTCCGGTTTTACCGTAAAGCATCTTTCTTTTTTCACTAATGCACTTTTGACAAACATTCGCTCACCTCTTTTTAGATTCTTCCTATCTTTTCCCTAACAGGAGGCATTTAATCTTGCCTTATGGCAAAATCAATGTTTGTCCGGGGCTGATATCGTTAGATGCCAAGCCATTGGCCTGTTTGATCTTCTCAACAGCGGCGGCTGCACCGCTCGCGCCGTAATTATTGACGGCAATGCGGTAAAGCGTTTCACTCGATTGGACGGTTACCGTCTTGCCGCCAGCAGTCGGGGTTTCCTCCTGCTCTTCTTGCTGCTCTTTTTCTTTTTCTTTTTCTTCAGCTTTCGCACGTTGTTCTGCTTCGGCTTCGGCTTTTGCTTTCGCTTCAGCTTCCTCACGCGCTTTTTGTTCTGCCAGCGCTGTTTCCTGGGCTTTTTTCTCTGCTTGCTGTTCCGCAGCTGCCTGCTCTTTCTCTTTCTCTTTTGCAGCTGCCTTTTCCTCACGTTCACGCGCTTTTTCTTTCAGCTCTTTTTGTTCTTCCGCTTCTTTTGCTTTCGCACTTTTCTTCTCTTCTTCTTTTTCGTCTTCCTGCTGGTCGTCTGCAGCGGCGAGCACAGTGCTGTCAGAAGGCGGCTGGGAGTTCAGTTCGAAGCTGACTTCATTTTCGTTTGTTTTGGCAGTAAGCGTGTCATCCGGTTCATAGTAAAACGCAACATAGATCAACAAAGTGACCGGAATCAAGATAAAGATGAAAAACAAGGAAGGCAATAATAAGCCCCTGCTTTTCGGCTTGGGCATCTGGCGTGCGCGCCTCGTCAATTCTGCCATGCGTTCCTGTGACAATTCCTGGCGATTCTTTTCCATTGATTCATGATAATTATCGTTTCCCATTTCACGACTACCCCTATCTGTACTAATATATCTATTATGACGAAAAAAGGCTTATTTGTAAATAATAGAAATAGAGATTTTCATATAGGAAGAAGGACCTTCAAGCGCTCTTGCCAAGACCCGTTTGGCGATGCTTTCGATTCACTTCTATTGCCTTTGAACAGGCTGTGGTCGATCCCATGAAAACTGCAGCAATTAGCCGGTATAGCAGGGTTTTCCTGGTCAAAACTCATGCTGATGTATTGCCGGATGCAGCCGCTTGAATGGACCAGCCCGCGGACGGAAGCTGCTTGCCGTTGTTTTTCTTTTTTCAATTGCTCGATCTGGTTCAATGTGCCTTCAAGGGGAAGGCGCTCACGCCAATAGGAAATGATGCGATACGCCGTCTCCCTCATCATCCCCTGCTCAATCAATTGCTTCGCTTCTTCGCCGCGCTCATAGATCAGCTCGATTTCATGGCGTTCGGGCAAATCATCCATGATCAAACTCTCCACTAGCCGCTCATCGCCGGCGGCATACAATAAGGTCGCAAGTGAAGGCAAAGAATCCCGACCGGCGCGCCCAACTTCCTGAACATATCCTTCTATAGAAGAAGGCAATTGGAAATGGATGACGTGGCGAATATCAGGAATATGGACCCCCATGCCGAATGCATTGGTCGCACATACCCACTCCAGCTCCTTATTGGCAAATTGCTGCTGCACAAAAATACGGTCCTGCTGTTCCATCCCGCCGTGGTAAAATGCTGCGCGGATACCGAGTGCGAGAATGCGCTCCGCCAATTCTTGCGATTTTCGGCGCGTTCCGGCATAAATGATCCCTGGCCCGGCGTAAGTTGACACCAAATTCACTAATTCTTCCAATTTGTCGCTGTCATTGTCGAATTTCCGGATATCGTAGCTGATGTTCTTTCGGTCCATCGGATGTGAATAGACGAATGGGTCACTCAATTTTAAGTAATGTTTGATTTCATCTGTAACTTTGTCGGTCGCGGTTGCGGTCAGCGCCAAAGTCTGGGGATTGCCAAGCTTGGGCAGAACCTCTGCAATGCGCAAATAATCCGGGCGAAAATCGAAGCCCCATTGAGAAATGCAATGGGCTTCATCCGCGACGAGCAGCGAGATGCCGAGTGCTTTCAATTTGCCGAGCACGTATGGCTGTACGAGCATTTCGGGGCCACGAAGATGAATTTATACTGGCCGAGCGTATTCCAGGCCCTTTCACGATCTTCCGGTTTCATAAAGGAATTGATGGCAATGACCGATTTTCCCCATCTTCAATTGGGTGACTTGGTCTTGCATCAACGACAAAAGCGGCGAAACAATGACAATGGCGCCTGGCAAGACTTTTCCAGGCAACTGATAACACAGCGATTTTCCCATTCCGGTCGGCAGCAGCGCCAGCACGTCACGCCCCGCCAGCACTTGCTCGATCACTTGTTTTGGCCGGGGCGGAATTCCGCGTAGCCGTAAGCGTCGTATAATAGCTTTTCAAGATTCATATGACGCCACCTTTCATCGCCAGTGCCAGCCGGATCTGAAAATAGCTGGCTTCCGGCAACCGCTCTTTAATATCCCGCAGGCGCATTGTCTTCAACTCCTTGCTGATGTGATGGATCGATTGAAATAACTGCTCGTCCATAAACGGTGCAGAGCTGAACGCTGGGTCGTTCATGCCATCTCCACGAAATGGTCCTCGATCGTACTTGTTTTCAGCTGCCTGAGCTCAGCAATCTGCTTGAGTGAAAAGCCGCGTTCGGACAGGTTTTGCGTGCGCTTCGCTGATTCTGTCAAGGCGGATTGCTGGATGATGCCTTCAAGCATGCCCGCTAGCAATGGATATTCCATGCCTTCAATCACATCCAGCCAAGCATGCATGGCTTCAACAGCCGCAATCTTTACATCTATCGGCAAAATGCCATGCTGCATGGCCAATTGATCCCAGGTGAGCCCGCCGACACCATAGCCCGACAATCGCTCCACCAAGATATCTTTATGCGCTTCGGTGGTTTTGCCATAGCCAAGCTGGTTTCGAGCTGGTTTTGAAAGCTTCTTGAACAGCAGGTGAGCGAAAATCGACACGTTTCAAATAAGCCTTGGCCCACGCCTGCACCGTTTCATCGGTGACGACTGGATCAAAGCGCTTTTGGCCTTGCATAAAATTGGACATTGTCTGGATCACCAACGATAGGCGCGCAAAGAACCGATTTTCATTGCCTCTGTACTTCCAGCCATTCAAGGGTGTAGGCGGAATTTCCAGATCGAATGCGGAGTGATGGAGCTGGACGCTGTTGTCATCCGGAATCAAATAGCCTTGCGCCTGCAGGCTATCAATGGACGCTAGATAGTCTTGCTTGTCCAGTTTAGGAGCACTGCAAAATAAGGATGCAGCCCGAAATAGCCGATGTCCTGAATCGTTTGCCCTGATTTCTTTCCTTTAATTAAATGATAAGGGAAGATACGGTCCGTTGACCGTCTACCGCTTTCATGATCGCTAAAACGACTTCATCGAATCGCACTGAATTACCCTCCTGGCGGTTTTGGGTTGAAAAATCATGAAATATCTATAGAATAAACACGATAGTATAACTGGACTTGTTCGGAGATAAAGGAGAGGAACTGGAATGGCTAAATATACCATTGTTGATAAAGATACGTGTATCGCATGCGGGGCTTGCGAGCAGCAGCACCGGACATTTACGATTATGATGATGAGGGCATCGCCTTCGTTATTCTTGATGATAACACGGGGACTGAACAAGTGCCAGATGAGCTGATGGAGGATATGGAAGACGCATTCGAAGGATGCCCGACCGATTCCATTAAAGTTGCAGACGAGTCATTTGAAGGGAACCCACTTAAATACGAAGACTGACCGAAACGTGGTCAATAGAAAAAGCGGCCGGAAGAATCATCTTCCAGCCCTTCTTTTATGATAAATAATAGGAACGTTGTTTTCAATCCAGGTATGCATGCTGCCGAAGATCAATAAGACGACGGTCGTAAGCGCCAAGCCTTTGATCAAGTTGAACGGCAGGATCCCGAGGACAATGGTCGTGTACAATGCGTTCCCTGACTGTTCAGGCATGTTCAGGAAAACGTGTACATAGGCAAAAGACGAAATAATTGAGCAAGCTCATGCCGATTGCCATCGAGAATGTCCCGATGATCAAACCGAATGCGATTCCTTTTTCGTGGAAACTTTACGGTAAATGGCGTAGACCGGCAAAATGAACAACAGGCTCGTCGCGAAATTCGCCATATGCCCTACAGGAACGCCAGTCGGGCTTCCTGAAAAATCCAGTCAATACGTTTTAAAGAATGCTACCAAGACGCCTGCTACTGGCCCCATCGTGATCGCCGCGATCAGCGCAGGCACGTCACTGAAATCCACTTTCAAAATGCTGGCAATGCCGGCGGCGGAAAATTGAATAGCATCAACACAAACGAGATGCTGCTCAGCATACCGATGACGATCATCGATTGCAATTTCTTGTTCTTCATGTTTCCTCTCCTTGTCGTGATTCACCAGAAGAAAGGTTCGGGCGCATGCTGCCATAAAAATCCCTAAGCAAGTTTCACTTAAGGAGAGTTAGGCACACTGAAATAAACGGTCCGCCATTAACACGGCATGCGTCCGTACCTTCACCTTCTCCCATCCAGACTATACTGTCGGCTTTGGAATCTCACCAAATCCTGCTTTTACGGCTCGCGGGCTGATGGACCATTATGTCCAATTACCGCCGGTAGGGAATTGCACCCTGCCCCGAAGATGAATCGATATTTTTATACAAGTTAATCTTATAAAAAGACAGCAATGTAAACCATACTGCTTACATTGCTGTCTTTTTATTTTCTAACCAGTCGATGCGGTTGGGCGAAACGGGCAGTTCAAGTTCTTTGGAGAAATCGAATCCTGCCCATTCCGCTTGTGCCGTATTGGATACCGTCAGCGATGAGCCATAGGATTGAGCCGTGAGCGCCATGCTTTCGATCATCTGCATCGCTTCCATTCCGTCAAGCGCCTCCAAGTCCATTGGCTCTTCGAATATCAATGTGGCGTTCATTTCATCCACTTCGACGCGGTAACTGATCCCTTCAGGAACCGGCGATCGATAGCCGTCATTCGGCGATTGCTGAAGTGCCATCAGCGCATCTCCCACATTCTCCGGTGACATGCCGTATGCCGGAGCCAAATGCCAGTCACCCGTTGACGAGGCAAGCAAGTAAAAGCTTTGCCCCTGTTCCCCGGGTACGAGCGGTTCCACTGTCCCTATATGGGATAATTGCGCTGCCTCGCCCTCTTCATTCAAGACACGGATTTCCTGCTGGCCCATGAATGTTTCTTCCAGGCTGTATAAATACAGCAAAGTGGAAGCCGAACCTTGATCATAGGAATGGCCGTCCGGCAGAAAATGGCTGATCGTCGACCCGTTTAGCTGAAGTTCGCCTTCATATGGATGATACTCATCAAAACCCAAGCCGGATTCATCGATTTGACCGGCGAATGTTTCATATAATTCGAGAGCGTTCGGCTCCTCCTTATCGGCTAGCTGTTTAGGAATGACGAAACTTATGGGCACAACATAGCCATGATAAGCAAGCCCGATGCGCAACACGTGCGCACCTTCCAGTTCGCTGTCATAAACTGCGCTCCGCTTCACATCCGGGTCATCCGTGGCCAAACTTGCTGCCTCTTCAGACTCTTTCGTAGATCCGTCCGCTTGCTCTGCTGGTTCTGTTGGTGCCTCATCTGTCGCCATCGTCGACTCCGCGCCACTGCTTTCACTCTCGCTGCTTGAGTCGGTTCCATTCTGCTGCAGCAAAGAGGCGACGAGCACCGAGATGCTCAGGAATGCGACGATGGCAACTAACAGCGGCAGCCAGCGCTTTGGCTGCTTGTGTGTTCGCTCTTTTTGGGAAAGCTTTTTATACACTTCGGCTTTTGGCCGGCTGTCTTGTATTTTGGGGAAATCCCGCAACAAACTTTCGATTTCTTCATCGTCCCATTTGTCATTCGGCATATTCTCCTCCCCCTTCTGCTTCTAGTAATTTTTGGCGGAGGGACCGGATTGCCCGGTGCTGTGTCGTTTTGACTTTGCCTTCCGACCACTCCAGGACTTCAGCAGTTTCCGCAATGGAGAGATCTTGGAAATAACGCATGATGATGACCAGCTTCTGGTCGCCTGTACACAAATCGAGCATTTGGTATAAGCGGATCTTGTCTTCATTGAGCAATGAAACTTCTTCCGGTATTTTTTCAGTTGAAACCAATTGTTGGGTTTCCCAGTCGAAGAAATCCATCGAATGCTTTTTCCTTACTGCGGTCTTGCGGAAATGGTCGATGGCGACATTTTTGGCGATCGAAAAGAGCCAGGTCTTTTCCGAACTCTTTCCTTGGAACCGGTCATAAGCGCGCAGTACCCTCACATAAACTTCATGCATCAGATCTTCTGCCACATGCCGGTCCTTCACTAAATACACCAAAAACTGAAAGACATCCTGATGGTATTGATCGTACAGCCGATGAAACACGGAGTCATTCACGCAACTCCCCCCGTTCCTTGGATTAGTCGTCACGACAGCAGAAAAGTTACATCGCCTTCAGCGGCAATGTGAAGATGAACGAAGTGCCTTCGCCGAATTTGCTTTCGGCGCGGATTTCTCCCGAATGCGCTTTGATGATATTGCTGGCAATCGCGAGCCCGAGCCCTGTGCCGCCTTTGCCGAGCGTCCTTGCCTTATCGGCTTTATAGAAACGCTCAAAGACGAATTCCAGGTCTTTCTCTGTAATTCCGGCCCCGGTATCGTTGATCGAAACTTTTGCGTAGTCTCCCATGTTTTCGACATGCACATGCACTTGCCCTCCCTGCGGAGTGTGGCGAAGTGCATTATCGATCAAATTCGTCATGACCTGTTCGATGCGGTCTTCGTCGAGTTCGGCTGCCGCCCAGTCATCGAGTTCTGTCGTGAAGCTCAGTTCGATGCCTTTTTCTTTCGCGGCTTGGCTGAATTTCAAGCTCATCCGCTCGATGGCATTATTGAACTGCACCAATTCTTTGTAGAGGCGCATATGGCCTGATTCCAATCGTGCCAAGTTCAATAGGTCCGTGACGAGTCGGCCCATGCGCTGGGATTCCTCGTAGATGATCTTGGTCATTTCGTTGCGCTCTTCTTCGCTTGCACCGACGTCATCCAATAAGGCTTCGCTATAGCCCTGCAGCATGGCGATCGGCGTCCGCAGTTCGTGGGATACATTGGCGATGAAATCTTCACGCAGCTTCTCAAGGCGATGCTGTTCCGTCATGTTATGGAGCACAGCCACCGCCCCGCGTACGCTTTCTCCGCTGTATAGCGGGCTGAAATTGACCGCATAATAGGCGCCTTCGATTTCAAGCTCTTCCTCAATTTCCTCCTGGAATGTCAGGACATGGTCGAGCATATGGAGCATTTCCGATGGCAGCGCATTGGCATCGGTCGTGCCGTCTTTGAAGAGCCATTGCTGCAGCAGCTTCTCTGCTGGCGGATTGTTCAACAGGATCGTCTTATCCTGATTGAAGGTGATTACGGCATCCGCCATCGAAGTCAAGATGCTCGATAATTGCTCTTTCTCCTGGTTGATCACTTCGAGATGATGCTTTAACTGGCGGCCCATCTGATTAAAGGCGATCGCCAATTGGCCGATTTCATCTCCGGAAGATACTTTCACTTTTGTGTCGAAATTCCCTTTCGCCAATTCAAATGCCCCTTCGCGCATATTGCGCAGCGGGGAGGTGATCCGGGTCGATAGGAAAAATGCGAAAAACGTCGTCAATAATAACGCGATAAACGCGGATAGGAAAACGATATTGGTTGTTCTTTCAGCAGTGCGGTCCATAACTTCCAATGATTGGTAAATGAAAACCGTGCCGTGAAGCTCATCGCTTGTTTGAAGAGGCGACGCCATGACGATATACGATTCCATGCGGTCTGCTTCCGACAAGGATGGCAGCAGCATTTCTTTCGTTACCGTATCATCGCTTTCAAATACTTTTTGAAATTCGTTTTCGCTGACGATCTTTTCCCTGATTTCCTCGCCATTCAAGCCATCATGCAAATAATACGAGATTTCCCCCGGTTCTTCGGCGATGACTGCATTGGTTTCGGGCCCTAATACTTCGTCGACGATCGATAAATTGCCTTCCCCGGAGTGGTCATTGAAGATCCGGGCTATCATATTCGCTTCGTTGTGAAGCGCTTCTTCCACTGTCTCGCTATGGAAGTTCCCGAGAAACTCCAACAGCAGCACCGTCACGATAAAAAGGACAAAGGAAACGAGAAGCAAAATGGTTACCCACAGCTTCCCGACGATGCTATTCCATATTCTATTCATTGCCGACCTCGAATTTGTATCCGACACCCCATACGGTGACGATCATCTTAGCGGCGGATTCGGAGACGCGGTTCAATTTCTCCCGCAAGCGTTTGACATGGGTATCCACGGTACGCAAATCGCCGAAAAAGTCATAATGCCATACTTCTTTGAGTAAATGTTCCCGGTCGAACACTTTATCCGGGGATTTTGCCAGGAAATATAAAAGTTCGTATTCTTTCGGCGTCAAATTCACTTCCACGCCGTCTGCTGTCACGCGGTGCGCATCGTGGTCGATCGTCAGATGAGGAAAGACGACCAAGTCTTTTGAGACAGTCGAACTTGTAGAAGGCGAATAAGCAGACGACCGGCGCAAAATCGCTTTTACGCGCAGCACGACTTCCCGCGGGCTGAACGGCTTGACGATATAGTCATCCGCTCCGGATTCAAACCCTTCCACGCGGTTTGCTTCCTCGCCTTTGGCCGTCAGCATGATGATCGGCGTCATTTTCGTCTCCCGAAGTTCGGTTGCCACTTCGATGCCGTCTTTTTCCGGCATCATGAGATCAAGCAGGATGCAATGGTAATCCTTCTCCACTGCTTTTTCCAATGCTTCCACGCCGTTTTCGGCTTCTTCCACCATATATCCTTCACGCTCGAGATACATCTTCAACAGGCGGCGGATCCTCTCTTCATCATCCACTACAAGAATTGTAATTTCTTCAGACATCCTAATCCCTCCAACTTTCATCTCTATACCTTTCATTGTACCGATAAGGGTTCCAAAAATAAACGAAAAGCCTTTTCCTATAGAAGGAAAAGGCTTTTATCGTCAGGCGTATGAATGCAGTCCGGCAATAATCAAGTTGACTGCCACCAAGTTGAACATGATGATGACAAAACCGATTACCGCGAGCCAAGCAGACTTTTCGCCTGCCCAGCCTCTGCCAAGCCGCAAGTGCAAATACGCTGCGTAGAACAAGAATGTAACGAGCGCCCAAACTTCTTTCGGGTCCCAGCCCCAGAAGCGCGACCAGGCGATTTGCGCCCAGATCATGGCGAAGATCAATGCCCCGAGTGAAAAGATTGGGAAGCCGATGATGATCGAACGGTAATTGATCTCATCCATCAGCTGCAGATTGACGTTTTTCGTGAACGGCTGCAGCATTTCGGAAATTCGTTTACGGAAGATGAGACGGATCAATGCGTACAGCACCGTCCCGACCATGACGGACCAAAACACGGTCGTCAGTTTTCCGGCGTGGACGATCGGCGGCATTTCCACCAGCGGCGTAAATGCCCCGTCTGTCATTGACTCAAATTCGTTCATCCCGAAAATTGCCGGCATATTGTAAGTGATTTCCGACGGCTGGCCGTCTTTATTGACATAAGCGAAATCCGCTTCATAATTCGTCAAGGTGAAGAATGTGCTGGTCACGACAAAGCCAAGAACCAAGACCAGCGAATACATGATGGCTTCAAGCCAAAAGCGCTGCTTGGACTTTTTCTTTTGGTCGACGACTTTGAGCAAATAAATCAAGCCGGCCGCCGCACTGATCGCAAGAATTCCTTCCGCGATGACGACCGTGATGACATGGATCGCCAGCCAGTTCGTTTGAAGGGCCGGAATCAACGGGCTCACTTCACTTGGGAACATGCTTGCATAAGCGATGATCAATAAAGCGATCGGCAAGACGATCATCCCGAGCACAGCGGTTTTGTACAACGCGTAGATAATGATGAATCCGCCGACAAGCGTCATGCCAAATGCGGTCGTGAATTCGAACATATTACTGATCGGTGCGTGTCCTGTGACCATCCACCGTGTAATAAAATACCCTAATTGCGCAACGAAGCCGATGACCGTAATAGTGATGGCAACTTTGCCCCAACGCTGTTCAGATCTGTAAGTGCCTTCTTTATTGCCTTTTACAGCGCCCCCGAATACGAATGTTGCAATCAGGTAGGCGATAAAGGCTACGTATAATAAATTGGAACTGATGTCGACTAATGTCATGTCAATTGTTCACCTTCCCTTTTCTCCTGTGCTTCCATGTCTTCCTGTTGGTCGCGATATGCCGGAAGAGAAGCGTGTTCAGTCACCTGGTCCAGATCCTTTTTCAGACCGAACCAGTTTTTATTCGTATGGCCCGCAAGCAAAATGCTGCCATCCGCTTGCTGCTGGATCCAGAAACGGCGGTGATTGAAGTACATCCCTTGCGCCACGCCGATCATGAAGATCAAACCGCCGAGCCCAAGAATTGGCAAGGTGCGGTCTTTGCGCACAGTCAAGCCGGATGCATCTCGCGTCTCGACTCCCTGGAAGGCCAGTTTATAGTCGTTATCGCCTAATGGCTCAACCGTGTTCTGGATGGTGATGAAACTTGTTTCACCGTCCGGCGTATCGGGAGTCGTCATTTTCACGAGGAATCCCGGGTTTTTCGGCAGCGGTGTCGCTGTTTGCGGTTCACCGTTTTCAAAACCGGAGAAGTCAGGATAATAGCCGAGCAGCTCCACAACAGAGCCGTCTTCGAGCTCATAATTGGTTTCCGGATTCACCAAATCGATGGTCAAATCCCCCCGGCTTTCGCCTGTTTCTTTGTTCTCAAGCGCGAAGCTCATCGTTTTCAGCTCATCCTGTTGGAAATCCATCTGATACAAGGCGTAGCCATCGAATTTGAACGGTTGGTTGACGCGGATGGCGTGTTCTTCCACCATTTCCATATCGGCTGTATCGCCAGGCAATGCGCCTTCCGGAATTTTGTAGAGAACGACATCCGTTTGGTAATTTTTCGCTACCGTTCCGACGCGGTCGATCGCTTCACCGAATTTCTCTTCTTCACCTTCACCTGTATAAGTCTCCAAAGTGAAGCCTTTGCTTTCTAGGACGTAACCTGGCGCATCCGGGATCGCACGCGTTTCGCCTTCACGGATCCACAGCGTTTCGTCTACATAGAAACCGGGCATCATGCGCAGCATGACCCCGAACAGGAAGATGATCAATCCGATGTGGTTAACATAAGGGCCCCACCGCGAAAAACGGCCTTTTTCAGCAAGCAAGCCATTTTTATCGGTCGACACCTTATATTTCAAATCGGTCAATTTCTCTTCGGCTTTTTTCAGCGTATCCGCTTCACCTGGCCCTTCCGCCAAGATGCGCTGTTTGCGCATAAAGCTGGAATGGCGCAACACGCGCTGGTTTTTCAAGGATCTATAGAGCGGTACAAAACGGTCGAGGCTCGCAATGATCAGCGAGATCGCGAGCATGCCCACCAGCCCGATAAACCAGAAGGAATTGTACATATCATGAAAGCCAAGCGCATGGTAAACGGTCCCGACACTTCCATAGATATCGGTGTAATAAGCTTCGATATCTGCATCTGTCGCAGCCGGGACGTATTGTTTCTGCGGCAGGATCGTGCCGAGGGCGGCTGCAACCAGTAAAACGATGATGATTCCGACGCCTACTTTAACGCTGGAAAAGAAATTCCAAATTTTGTCGATGATCGACTTATTATACGTCTGTGAACGCCTTGCCGTTCCTTCAAAGCGCATATCCGCCAATTGCTTGTTTTGTTCTTGTTCATTGAGCGGCCGGCCGCACGATTCACAGAGAACCGTACCTGGCGGGTTTTCATGGCCGCATTTGCAAATCAATTTGTCCATCCCAAAAATCTCCTTATTCAGGTTTGATTTCTTCCATAAAACCTGCGATATCCTGCTCTGTCATTTCACCGGTTACGATGCGCTGGATTTCGCCTTGCGGATTCACCAGCATGGTCGTTGGAAGCGGGCGGATATTATATGCAGTCATGACGCTTTTATCGCGGTCGATGACAATCGGGAAATTGAGTCCGTATTGACGGGCGAACGTCTCTACTTCAAAATTCGATTGCGCAATGTTCACCGCAAGGATCTGGACGCCTTGATCTTCATATACTTCGTACTGGTTGGCCATCGCGGGCATTTCCTTGATGCACGGTTCACACCATGTGCCCCAGAAGTTCAGGAACACGCCCTGCCCTTTATAATCGGACAGCTTATGGGTTTCACCGTCGAGATCCGTCAGCGTAAAATCCGGTGCCGGATCTCCCACTTTCAGCACTTCCACTTCGTCAGCCGTCACACTATTGTAGATCGTATAACCAATGGCCGCGACCAATAGCAGCAAAATAACGGAGCGCATGATCGTCCGGTTTTTCTTTTTGTTTCTTTTTTTCTCCGTACTCATAAAGATCCTCCTTCGAAGGATTGGATGCACATCAATTATAGCAAAGTTTTAATGGGCGCCTGCCCACAGTTTTGAAGGGTTTGTGAACGTTAGCGGCGTTTGCCGGTATCCGCAAGCACGCGCAATTGCTTCACTTCGTGGGGGCTGAGCTCTCGCGATTCCCCAGCGTTCAAGCTATGCAATGTCAAAAAGGCGAATTGCTCGCGGCTTAACTTCTGCACCGGGAAGCCGATCGCTTCGAACATGCGGCGGACTTGGCGGTTGCGTCCTTCGTGGATTGTAATCTGGACAATCGCTTTTGCCGCTTTCGTGTCGGCTGACAATAATTTCACTTTTGCCGGCGCGGTCATGCCGTCTTCCAATTTGATGCCGCGTTCGAGTTTCTGGAGATCTTCCTTGTTTGGAATGCCTTTTAAGCGCGCGACATAGGTCTTGTCGATCTCGAATTTCGGATGTGTCAGGCTATTGGCGAATTCACCATCGTTCGTCAAAAGCAATAATCCTGAAGTATCGTAATCGAGGCGTCCGACAGGATAAATGCGTTCTTCGACATTCGGGAAGAAATCCGTCACGACTTTGCGATTCTTGTCATCAGACACTGCTGAAATGACGCCGCGCGGCTTGTATAGCAAAAAGTATACTTTGCGTTCTTTTTCCATTTGAACGCCTTCCACTTCGATTTTATCGGATGGTGTCACTTTGACACCCAATTCCTTGACCGTTTTCCCGTTGACTTTCACTTTGCCATCCAAAATCATTTGTTCTGCTTTGCGCCTAGATGCAATTCCTGCATGCGCCATTACTTTCTGTAATCTTTCCATTTCCTGTTCACCCCATCTAATTAAATACCGGCTGCATAGGCGGCCGATTCTCGTTCTTCGCGGTCTTTCTAACCGGAATTATGGCATAATTCCGGTCAAAGAGAAAGCGCATCGCTCAAAAGAAAAGAAGACTGTTAATGCGTCCCAGTCTTCCCAGTAAGCTCCTATGCATTTACTTCTTCTTTGAATGCTTCTTGAAATTTCGTCATGAAGAGATCGGTGTCTTCTTCCGGTTCCTGTGCCATCTCTTCAGGCAGCGGAGGCAATTCCTCCAAGTTCTTCAAACCGAAATAATTGAGGAATTCGCCGGTCGTGCCATACAAAATGGCACGGCCCGTCCCTTCAGCGCGCCCGCATTCCTGGATCAAGCCCTTGGCTGCGAGAGTCGCCAGTGCTTTTTCGCTCTTCACGCCGCGCAAATCCTCCAGCTCGACTCTGGTGATCGGCTGTTTGTACGCCACGATCGCAAGCACTTCAAGCGAAGCCTGCGACAGTGATTGGGGAGTCGGGTTCTCAACCAGCTTCTGGATGGTTTCCGCCATTTCCGGCTTGGTCACCAATTGATAAACGCCCGCCAGTTCTTTCAGCGTCACCCCGAAACCTTCTCCGTCATAGCGGCTCTTCAGCTCCGTGAGCGCCTGCTCCACTTGTTCTGCATCGGCTTCCGTCAAAAACTGCAATTGGCTGAAACTCAAGCCATCGTCTCCTGTGACAAAAAGCAATGCTTCAATTTGGGCCAAAAGGTTCTTCTTCATCTTGCCACGTTTCCTTTCTTAGTTCCACCGACAATTCGGTGAAATTCTTTTGCTGTTCGACCGCAATCACTTGCCGCTTCATCAATTCAAGCAAGGACAAAAACGAAACGACGAGCACCGCCTGGTCATCAGAGGGGAAAAGTTCGGAAAAATTAGCCCGCCCTTTGAATGATTTCAGCCGTTCGACCATTGAGCCCATCTGTTCTTTAATGGATACTTCCTGGCGTGCGACACGTGTCGAAAGCGGCGCCCTCAATTGCTTTCGGCGCAGCATCTTCTGGAATGCCCCAAGCATATCATAGGCATTGGCATCATAATCCATGGCGTCGGGCTGCTGCTGGAGTTCCGATAAATCAGCAGGCGCTTTCGAATAAAGCACTGCCCGTTCATTTTCCAGCTTCTTCAGTTCGCCGGCCGCTTCTTTGTATTTCTTGTATTCGATCAGCCGCGACACCAATTCGTCGCGGGGGTCTTCTTCATCAAATTCATAATCGACTTCATCGATTTCCCCTTCATGCACCGGCAGCAGCGTCTTGCTCTTAATCGCCAGCAAAGTCGCCGCCATCACCAAGTATTCGCTCGCTTCATTGAGTTCGAGCACTTGCATTGCGCGGATATGCTCCATATACTGTGTAGTGATTTGAGAAACGGGTATATCGTAAATATCGATTTCCAAACGATGAATTAAATGCAATAATAAATCAAGCGGGCCTTCAAAGGCGTCCACTTTCACTTCATAAGACATGTGACTACCACCTGACTGTTCATATTCCTACTATACTTGATTATAAAGAAAGGAGATTGAAATGCATCCGCTTAACCATCCCTTATTCCTTCAGTACATCATCCACTTCAATGATGAAAAGATTATTTCGAATGCCATGAAGTCGGGGAAGAGTATTGGAAACAAATCGCCCCGAAAGACAAGACGCATCCATTGACCGGGTGGATCCAATTGGCGGTCGGCATGTACCATTGGCGCCGCAGCAATTATCCCGGCGCGCTCCGTTCGCTCATACGGGCAAAACCGAAACTCGCTGAAGCAAGCATTTGGACCGAAGGCTTCGACCAGCAGCAACTGACGATGCTTCTAACTGAATCGATACAAGGAGTCACTGACCGCGAGCCATTCGAGCACCGCGACCTGCCGCTTTTGCCAGGCGAGCTGGTTCAAGCGATCGAAGAACGGAAGCAGCAATACTTAGCCCCTGCGCATGATGAATATTATTTGATGCACAAGCACCGATTGCGTGACCGGACGGAAATCATTGCGCTCCGGCAACAGAAAAAAAGGCGGAACCTTTAAGAATTAAAGGCCGCCTTTTTTTACTGGGCATTTATTCAGGAAAGCTTCGGTTTCGTCTGTAGCCCGCATTTCCCGGTGCTGCATCATGTCTTGAATCTTATCGATCATCTGATGGCCGATCCCGTCGCCCCGATGGGATGGATTCACCGACACATGATGGATGGTGTAATGATCATCTGCGACTTCCACACCTAACAACCCGACAAAATCGTCCTCTTTTTTCCATAGGAACAATTGCCATTCCGGGTTTTCTTCGTAGATGTGCATCGTCTGCTGCAGCTTTTTCAGTTCGCGCTCTTTGGGCATGAAAGACAATAAGCCCATGGCGATCTTTTCAAATGATTTTTTGTATCTGTATAACATAATTGATCCCTCATTTTCATCTTAAAAGCAGCTTTACCCATACTACTATAAACTCCCCAATAACTCAAGTTTACGCAGGATCAGCCGCCTGTGACATTGTCTGCAAAGAACAGCCAGTAGGCGATGCCCCAGGCGAATGCCATCAACAGGACGAATAGGAACAGCATGATGTTCTGCTTTCTCAACGCTTAGCCCCCTCTTGCACATAACCCACTTCATTCTTGATCAAGTCTTCAAAGCTCTCCCGCCGGATGACGAGCTGGTGCTTCCCTTCCTCTACAAAAACGACTGCCGGGCGGGTGATCCGGTTGTAATTGCTCGCCATGGAATAGCCATATGCACCGGTACAGAAAACAGCCAGAATGTCACCAGCTGAAACTTCCGGCAACTGCGCTTCTTCAATGAGCTTGTCTCCGGATTCACAGCATTTCCCGGCAATCGTATAAACTTGTCCCGCCTGTTCTTGAGCACGATTGGCAAGCAAGGAACTGTATTTCGCACCGTACAGAGCAGGGCGGATATTGTCGGACATGCCGCCGTCGACCGCTGCATAGCGGCGTGTGTCGGGCACATCTTTTGTCGATCCGATTGTATAGAGCGTCGTGCCAGCGTCGCCGATCAATGAACGGCCCGGCTCGATCCAAATTTCCGGCACTGGGAACCCGGCCCCTTTGGATGCGGTTTTGACCGTGCGGATCATGTCTTTCACATACACGGCAGGCTCAAGCGGAGCATCTTCTTCCGTATAGCGGATGCCGAAGCCGCCGCCTAGATTCAACACGCTGCATGTATAGGAATGGTCTTGTTTCCAGCCCGCCATTTTCAATAGCAATTTTTCAGAAGCCATCTGGAATGCCGCGGTTTCGAAAATCTGTGACCCGATATGGCAGTGGAGGCCGATCAACTCGAGATGTTCATGTGCATAGGTTTCCTTGAAAGCACGGTCTGCCTGGCCGTTGTTCAAATCAAACCCGAATTTCGAGTCTTCCTGGCCGGTCGTGATGTAGTCATGGGTATGGGCTTCAATGCCCGGCGTGACACGAAGCAAGATGTTCATCTTCTGCTGGCGCCGCTCCGCTGTTTTTTTCAGCAGCTCGATTTCATGGAAATTATCGACGACGATACAGCCGATTTCTTCATCAAAAGCCATATCGATTTCCGCATGGCTCTTGTTATTGCCATGAAAATGGATCTTCTCTTTCGGGAATCCGCTTTGGATCGCCGTGTAGAGTTCACCGCCCGACACGACATCGAGCGACAGCCCTTCTTGTGCTGCGACTTGATAGATGGCGATTCCGGAGAATGCTTTGCTGGCATAAGCGACTTGATAGCCGACCTTTTCGTTTTCGAATGTTTTCTGGAACGCTTGTGCGCGTTCGCGGAATAACGCGATATCATAGACGAAAAGCGGCGTGCCGTATTGTGCTGCAAGGTCTACCGCGTCCACTCCCCCGATCGTCAAATGGCCTTTTTCGTTAATTGATTGTGTCCCGTATAGATGCATGTCGACTCCTCCTGAATGGGCTATGTATAGTAAAAATCTTGCTGAGCCTAAACCCAGCAAGATTCGTTTAATCAGTGATCAAAGCAGAGACGAGTTGAATCGCTTCAACCGGCTCGTTTGAATACTCGATACTATTGTATAACATTTCCTGGCATTCCGCGAGGTCCTGTGTATTGGAATAAATTGTGGCCAAAGCTTCGCCTTTTTTGACGAAATCGCCGACTTTCTTGTGCAGCACCAAACCGACCGACAAATCGATGACTGAATCCTTCGTCGCGCGGCCAGCGCCTAGCACCATGGCCGCTGTCCCGATTTCATCCGCTTCCATAAAGGAAATGTAGCCGTCCTGCTTTGCCGGCAGCTCGGTGACGAATTTCGCTTGCGGCAATAGGCTGTGATCATCCACTACAGCGGGGTTGCCGCCCTGGTCTTCGATCAATTGGCGGAACGCCTCTAATGCTGAGCCGTCTTTGATGACGTCTTCTAGCATGGCACGCGCCTCTTCCAATGTGTCTGCTTTGCCGCCGACGACGACCATTTGGCTGCCGAGCACTAGGCACAGTTCCGTCAGATCTTCTGGACCTTTACCTTGCAGGGTTTCAATCGCTTCTTTCACTTCCAGCGCATTGCCGATCGCAAATCCGAGCGGCTGGCTCATATCCGAAATGATGGCCATCGTTTTGCGCCCTGTCGCATTGCCGATGCCAACCATGGCATGCGCCAGTTTTTTGGCATCTTCTTCGGTTTTCATGAACGCGCCTTCGCCTGTTTTCACGTCAAGGACGATGGCATCAGCGCCGGCTGCGATTTTTTTGCTCATGATCGAACTTGCGATCAGCGGGATGCTGTTGACGGTTGCTGTTACGTCACGCAAAGAGTACATTTTTTTATCGGCAGGCGTCAAATTGCCGCTTTGGCCGATGACCGCCAATTTGTGTTCGTTCACTTGGCGGATAAAATCTTCTGTCGACAGCTCGACGTGGAAACCGTCGATCGCTTCGAGTTTGTCGATTGTTCCTCCGGTGTGTCCGAGTCCGCGTCCGCTCATTTTCGCAACCGGCACACCGCACGCTGCAACAAGCGGCCCAAGGACTAGCGTCGTCGTATCGCCGACGCCGCCAGTTGAGTGCTTATCCACTTTGATGCCCTCAATGGCTGACAAATCGATCTGGTCGCCCGACTCAGCCATCGCCATTGTCAAATCTGCCCGCTCACGTTCACTCATATCCTGGAAAAACACAGCCATCAAAAATGAGCTCATTTGATAATCGGCAATTTCGCCATTCGTATAGCCAGAGACGATAAAACGGATTTCTTCTGTGGACAGCTCATGGCCGTCCCGTTTCTTTTCAATCAAGTCCACCATTCTCATTGAACATTACCGCCTTTTCAGTTTAGTTTCGATAGAAAGCTTGTGCCAAATTTCGGCAATTCACCAGCGAAATTCTCGGCAATCGTCGCACCGATATCCGCAAATGTCGACCCTGTTCCAAGGTCAGACCCGCCGTTGAAACGAGGAGAGAATGCGAGAAGCGGCACATATTCGCGCGTATGGTCGGTTCCCGGGAAAGTCGGGTCGTTTCCATGGTCTGCTGTAATGAGCAGCAGATCGTCTTCCTTCAAGCCTTCCAGCACTTCCGGCAGGCGTTGATCGAATGCTTCGAGCGCTTTTGCATAACCTTCCGGGTCTCTGCGATGTCCGAAGAGCGCATCAAAATCCACGAGGTTCAAAAAGCTCAAGCCGTTGAAGTCCTTGCCGACGACTTGGACAAGCTTATCCATGCCGTCTGCGTTATCCGTTGTTCTCACAGCTTCTGTCACGCCCGCGCCATTATAGATATCGTTGATCTTGCCGATAGCGATGACGTCTTTTCCGGCATCCTGCAGTTCATTCATGACAGTGCGGTCAAAAGGCGTCAAGGCATAATCGTGGCGGTTAGATGTGCGTTTAAATGCTCCAGGTTCGCCAAGGAATGGGCGCGCGATGACACGTCCAACCAAGAATTCTGGGTCCAAGGTCAATTCACGGGCCGTTTCACAAATCCGGTACAGCTCATCCAGTGGGATCACTTCTTCGTGTGCGGCAATTTGCAGAACCGGATCAGCAGACGTATAGACGATCAATGCACCAGTCTCCATATGTTCTTTGCCGAGTTCGTCAAGGATTTCAGTGCCGCTTGCCGGTTTATTGCCGATGACTTTGTGTCCTGTCGCCTGTTCAAGTTTGTCGATTAATTCTTTCGGAAATCCTTCTGGATAGACTTTAAACGGTGTATCGATATTGAGTCCCATGATTTCCCAGTGCCCTGTCATTGTATCTTTTCCGACAGAAGCCTCCTCGAGACGTCCGAAATGGGCAGCTGGCGCATCTTGCGCTTCAAGCCCTTTGACCGGGACGATATTGGCTAGTCCCAACTTCTCCATATTCGGCATCGAGAGTCCGCCGACGGATTGCGCGATATGGCCGAGCGTATCCGCTCCCTTGTCCCCGAAAGCTTCAGCATCCGGCGCTTCGCCGATGCCGACAGAATCGAGCACGATTAAATGTATGCGAGTAAACGGTTTCATTGTCATGTAAGTTCCTCCTTATTTGCCCTTTTATTCTATCATATGATTAGCCCATGTCGGAAGTCAGACCTCTCTTATGCGCGAGGATGAAATTGCGAGTACACGTCTTTCAAACGCGTCTTGCTGACATGGGTATAGATTTGAGTCGTTGAAATATCGGCGTGCCCAAGCATTTCCTGTACAGCACGCAGGTCTGCCCCATTTTCGATCAAATGAGTGGCGAATGAATGGCGCAATGTATGCGGGGTCAATTCTTTCTGGATGCCCGCTTTCTGGGCATGCTGCTTCAGCAATTTCCAGAACCCTTGCCGCGTCAAGCGTTTCCCTCTTTGGTTAATGAACAAAGCATCGGTTTTCTCAGACGGATTTCTTAAGGTCAGGCGTCCCGATTCGATGTATTGGCGGTTCGCCTCAAGTGCTGCCCTGCCAAGCGGGATGATCCGTTCCTTGCCGCCTTTTCCTGTGCAGCGCACGAACCCCATCGTCAAATGAACATCTTCCATATCCAAGTTGATGCATTCACTGACACGCATGCCGCTCGCATAAAGCAATTCCAGCATGGCCCGGTCGCGCAGCCCGCTGGCTTTTGACGTATCCGGGGAATTCAATAAAGCATCGATTTCTTCTATAGATAGGATGTTCGGAAGCTTCTTATCCATTTGAGGCATTTCCAAGTGAACGGTTGGGTCCGAATCGCTGCGCTTTTCCCGGATCAAGAATTGGTGGAAACTGCGGATCGAAGAAATATGCCTTGCCACTGTACGCGAAGTTTTCGCCATTTCCTGCAGATGGCGCAGGTGATTCAAAATATGGACACGCTCAATTTTCCCAAGCCGCTCCAATTGTTCGACTTCACTCATATATTGTATGTAGCCTTTCAAATCGCGTTCATATGAAGTCAGCGTGTTATCAGCCAGCTGTCTTTCCACTCGGAGAAAATGCAAATAATCATCCAGTGCATCTTTCGCATCTTTCATCGGGATTCCTCCTTTTTGCGCTGTTTTAATGAAGATAAAAAAAAGACGGCCTACGACAGGCCGCCTTTTAAGCGTCTTTTTCCGGCTTATCAGCACCCGAATCATGGCAGCGCCAACAAATGCCATGAAAAGTCAGACGGTGGTCTTTGATCTGGAAGTTCCAACGCTTTTCCACGACTGCTTCGACATCTTCAAGCAAATCTTCCTGTATTTCATCTACTGCCCCGCACTCTAAGCAAACCAGGTGATGATGGAAGTGTGCTGCGCCTTCCTGACGCAAATCATAACGGGAAACGCCATCCCCAAAGTTTATTTTATCGACAATTTTCAATTCGGTCAGAAGTTCCAATGTACGGTATACCGTAGCAAGCCGATTTCCGGTGCGATGTCCTTGACCAAAAGATAGACATCCTCAGCACTTAGATGGTCTTCTTCATGATCCAATAAAATTCGTACCGTTGCTTCACGCTGTGGCGTCAGCTTATAACTCGCAGCGTGTAATTGCTTTTTTATACGATCTATCCTTGTTTCCATGCGACGCCCTCCCTCAAACTGTATTCATTATATCAAAAGGGCGTTCTCGATTACAACAATCCATGCCGTTTATTATTTAGAATCATTCTTAACTAGTATTTGGATTAATTCTTATCTGATAAGTAGTTTTTAACCCATTGCACTGCGTAAGCGGTTTTCGCATCGTAAATCCGCTCATTATCGATCAAGCTTTGCGCTTCCTCTACCGTCACTTCCAATAATTCCACGAATTCGTCGTCATCCGTCACTGCGCCATTCTCCGCATGGTGCAAGCCGCTCGCAAAGAAAACATGCACCACTTCATCGGCAAATCCGGGTGACGTCGAGAAGCTTATCACTTTTTCGAGCTTATCCGCTGAATAGCCTGTCTCTTCTTCCAGTTCACGCATTGCCGTGTACTCCGGCGCTTCCCCGGGTTCCAGTTTTCCGGCCGGAATTTCGACGAGTGAGCGTTCGAGCGCTTTGCGGTATTGTTCGACCATGATGATTTTCTTTTCACTCGTCAATGCGATGACTGCTACCGCTCCTGGGTGTTCAATCAATTCGCGCTTTGACTGTTTGCCATTCGGCAGCGTCACATCGTCGACTTTCAAATTGATGACCTTGCCTTCGTATAATCGTTCACTATGAATTGTTTTTTCTTCAAATTTCTTCATGCTGGGCCTCATTTCATTTGTAGTTTCAATACCGCAAAGTATACCATAGAGGAAACAAATTTTTACAATGGGGTGAAAAGATGAAATACAATACACTGGGAACCAGCGGCTTCAAGGTCAGTGAAATCGCACTAGGCTGCATGTCACTACCGGAAGACCCTAAGCGGGCAGGAGCCATTATCGACGAAGCGATGGACAATGGCGTCACTTATTTTGACACCGCCGATTTTTACGGAAAAGGAAAGAACGAGGAAATCGTCGGCGGTGCACTTGGCAATCGGCGCAAAGACATCATACTTGCCAGCAAAGTGGGCAACGAATGGTCCGAGGAGTCGGATGAAGTCCAATGGAACCCGACAAAACCTTATATCAAAGAACAAATCCATAACTCGCTGCGCCGCCTCAAAACCGATTACTTGGATTTGTACCAGCTTCACGGCGGGATGATTTCCGATAACTCGGAAGAAACGATCGAAGCCTTCGAGGAATTGAAAAAAGAAGGCTTGATCCGCGCTTACGGAATTTCTTCCATCCGCCCGAATGTCATTCAGCGTTTTTTGACTGATAGTGAGATTGCTTCCATCATGATGCAATACAGCCTCCTTGACCGGCGCCCAGAAGAATTCCTGCCGGAGATCGGTCAAGCCGGCCGCTCTGTAGTGGCACGCGGCAGTTTGGCAAAAGGCCTGCTGACGGCTGAAGGATTGACCCGAGCAGAAAAGATGGGCGACTACTTGCAGTATGGGCCAGATCAACTGCAAGCCACTTTGAAAAAGCTGTCCGCTATCCATGACAATGTCCATGCACTTGCCCTGCATTCGGTGCTGTCGGATAGCACGGTCTCTGCTGCCGTCACCGGAGCGAGCAGCCCTGAACAATTACGTGAAACTTTGCAGGCATACAAACAGCCTGTCAGCGCACAGCAGATTGAAGAGGCCAAGAAAGCCACGCGGCTGGACCGCTACGAACAACATCGCGATTGAACTCCCACTTTTATATGGACAGCGTCCCGCTTGCTGCAGGGCGCTTTTTTGGCCCTTGCGCTATTCTCTAAAAACCGATTTAGTTCCATTAAGGACGTTTGTACCCTTTTTGATAGGCAATGCTTATACAGGCAGATCCGATCGCTATGTCATTTTGGATGACCCCTTATGCTTAGCGGATTTGCTTATATTTCTTAAGGGCTTTTTCGAGAAATACCGATTTTGTACCCAGGCGATTTTATTTATCGAAAAGGACTTTTGCAGGTTTGAAAGAATACCTAGAAGTGAATATACTGATTACGACTGAAATTTTCAAACCTTACTATCAAGAAATCGGGGGCGTGCAAATTGATGAATTTTTATTTGACCCAATCCAAAAAATCTTATCAGTCAGCAGACGGGGATGCCATTTCCATGCATTCATACCTCGTTGTTGAATCAGTAACAAGATCCCTTGGACAGGAGTTTAAAAATCATAAGCTGGCTTGGGAAGCAGAAGACCACTGGCTGCTTGCAGACGCCCCGGAGAAAATCATCCATATGACTAATGGCTACCAGCGTTTCGAACTCTCTGAGCCGGTCTTTGCCTCCCTGCGCTTACTCGCTGAAACCCAGCCAAAAGAGCTTCATACCTTGACGCCTTTTTCCAGAAAGCGTACTTCTGAAACGTTCATTGAGCAGCAGCAAGCTGAGGCACGGAGGGAATTTCACCTGAACGACGTAGCCAAGAGCTTAAAGCAGATGTTCAAGGACATCATGACTGTCTAGAACATTTGCCATATAAAAAAGACGGAGAACATAAACTGTTCTCCGTCTTTTTGCGTTTAGTTTACTTTAAATCTGTTCAGGATCTTCTTTGGCTGCTTCATCTACAGGCTGGTCATCGGGCTGGTCATTGACTGGTTGGTTGACCGGTTGGATGGCCTGTGTATTTCTCGATGTGTAGGTCTTCAGCATGTCAGCAATATCAATGCCCGTCATTTCTTTCAACGGCTCCTGCATGTCCACCATCGTGCGCGTTACGCTTCTGCCGAACGATGGAACGCCTTGGCCGTTTCCGGAATCGATGATTTTCACGGAATCGATATTATTGAGCGGCTGTGCCACTTTTTCGGCGAATACCGGCAACATATCGATCAGTTTCTCCGCAATGATGACATCGCCATGTTCTTCCATCGCTTCCGCCAATGGTTTACGGATTCGCTTCTGCTTTACCGCGTTCACGGATGACTTCCGCTTCAGCAGCACCTTCATCGCGTTTGATCTTCGCTTTCGCTTCCCCGTCAATGACAGAACGTCTCGCTTCCGCTTCTGCCGTACGCGTCGTTTCGTAATAGCTGGCATCCGCTTTCGTTTTGCGGACCTTGCTTTCTTCTTCTTCAAGGCGCACTGCACGTTCGCGCTCCATGAACTGCATGTTCAACTCTTCTTCCTGGATTTCCATTGCGAGTTTCGCTTTTCGAGTTCATACGACTGCTCGGACTTGGCACGAGCGCGTTCGGTTTCTTCCTTGAATGCCGCATCTTTCAAATCTTTTGATTTACGGGATTCAGCAATGGAAATTTGGCGTTTGTACTCTTCTTCTTTCGCTTCCTGATCGGTCTGCGCACGGTGAATGCGTGTTTCCCGCTCCGTGTTGGCTTCCGCGATTTCCGCTTGTTTGCGGACTTCGGCGATGCGCGGCCGCCCGAGGTTCTCGAGATAGCCATTGTCTTCATCAGCATCGCGCAGATCCGTCAATCGAGTGAAGTGATTTTAAAAGCCCATCAAATCAAGCTGTTTTGCGCGATTTCCTGGACATCGGTATTGAATTTCTCCCGGTCGCTATTGATGTCTTCAACCGTCATCTTCGACAAGATGGCCCGCAAATTACTGCCGAGCACTTCGATGATCTCAACTTCAATTTCCTCTTGCTTTTTCCCAAGGAATTGTTCGGCATAATTAGCGATGCCATTCAGGTATCTGCGACTTTCACCATCGCTACAGCATCTGCCACGATCGGCACACCCGCATTCGTGTAAACGCGTGGCGTCGATAACTTCAACTGGAACGAGGTCAAATTGACCGGCGTTGAAGTCTGGAAGCGGCGCAGCAAATAACCACCGCCGCGGATGATCTTCATGGATCGCCCTTCATCGTCCGTAAAAGATGTTCGTGTCTTTTGCGGATCCCCAGTTTCGGTCCTGTAATAATCAAGGCTTCGTTCGATTTGGCTGTGCGGTAGCGGATCTTCATCAAAAAAAATAACCGGCGCCCGCAACTGCCGCCAAAATGAGAATCACAATTAAAATTGAAATAATTCCGATTGACTCCATCTTATCCCATCCTTTTCAATAAGCTGATTTTTCCTGCCCTATTATGTACGGTCGAATCAGTAAGATGTTTCAAAAAGGAAAGAATAGCCATTCTTTTTACAAACTAATCTGCCATTACTTTAATCAATGAAAAACAACGGATAATACCATCAACACAAACACAAAATAACCGAAATGGATCCATGGTTTTGCATGCGGCTGGATCAGCCTTGGTTCCATTTGTTCCTGGTCTTTCTCCAGCCCCGGGCTTGGCGGCATCTCTTCATCCCTCATCATCTGTTCCTCCTGCGATCGATTTTCCCCTTTTAATTTTCAAGCCTGCGTTGAATGATCATGATAGTAACTTGCACTCCTTTCATTATATCAATTGACGGTAAATGGAATATAAAATATTTTGAAATCATTAACTAATTACGGTTAAATAAACCGATAACCAGCTTTTTAATAAAATAAAATAATAATTACATTGCAAAGGAAGGATATTCTCTCAGGAATGGGGTGGACAGGCCATGAAACTCATCGACGATCTGGCTGGCGCAATTTATGATGTCTTGAAGTGGATTGTATGGGGTTTTCTTATTTTGCTGCTGGGGTGGTTATTGTAGGCCCCTTGTATTTAATCACCTTTCTGTTCAGATGGTTAAGTTGAACGAAGAACCCCTGTCATCAATTATGACAGGGGGTTTCACCGTTAATATTTAGTTCCTGAATCTCCATGGCGCTCGAGCAATTCGGCAAACGACAGGTTCTTCTCGCGCTCTTTGCGTTCAAACTGGCGCTGTGCTTCTTTTTCTTCCTCAAGTTTCTGCTGGTCTTTCACTAACTCTTTTTTCGTGGCTTTCAGCTTCAATAGCTGGTCTTCCGAAAAAAGGCCGTTATCATTGATTTTATCTTTCGCCATCCTATTCTCTCCTTATGGACGTTTTACGATCGTTGCAACGCCTTGTCCGCCGCCGATGCAAAGCGTCGCAAGGCCTGTCTTGGCGTCGCGCTTTTTCATCTCGTGCAGAAGCGTCACGAAAATCCGTGTACCGCTCGCACCAATCGGGTGGCCGATTGCAATGGCGCCTCCGTTGACATTCAATTTTTCATGGTCAAACTTCAATTCACGGTCGACCGCTATCGATTGTGCCGCAAACGCTTCGTTCGCTTCGATCAAATCGATATCGCCAAGCGTCATATTGGCTTTCTTCAACGCGTTTTTTACCGCTTGTACAGGGCCGATGCCCATGACAGCAGGATCGACGCCTGCGTTGCCATTCGCAGCAATGACTGCAAGCGGTGTGATGCCCAGTTCGTCGGCTTTTTCTTTCTTCATGACGATCACTGCTGCCGCGCCATCGTTAATGCCGGATGCGTTGCCAGCTGTGACTGAGCCGTCTTTCTTGAACGCCGGGCGCAGTTTCGCGAGTTTCTCCTCGGTTGAAGAAGCTTTCACGTATTCATCCGTAGTAAAGACGACCGGATCCCCTTTGCGCTGAGGGATTTCTACCGGCACGATTTCTTCGTCAAAACGCCCGCCTTCGATTGCCGCTGATGCCCGGGCTTGTGAACGGGCTGCAAAGCGATCTTGTTCTTCGCGTGAAATCTCATAGCGGTCGCACAGGTTTTCGGCTGTCACACCCATATGGTAATCGTTGAATGCACACGTCAAGCCGTCATGGACCATGCTGTCGACCACTTTCTGGTCGCCCATGCGGTAACCGTCTCTTGCGCCTTCTAATAGATACGGGGCACGGCTCATATTCTCCATGCCGCCTGCCACGACGATATCGGCATCACCCGCAAAAATCGCCTGGTAAGCCAAATGGATCGATTTCAAGCCGGATCCGCATACTTTATTGATGGTCATCGCTGGCACCGTCTCCGGAAGCCCTGCTTTGATGGAAGCCTGGCGCGCCGGGTTTTGCCCGAGCCCTGCTTGCAGAACATTGCCCATGATGACTTCCGATACTTGGTCGCCCGCTACCCCTGCGCGCAATAAAGCTTCCTTGATGACGATGGCTCCGAGATCTGTCGCCGGCACATCTTTCAGCGCCCCCTGGAACGAACCGACTGCGGTTCTGACAGCGCTTGCAATTACGATTTCTTGTGACATTTCTTTTGTCCCCCTTGTCTGCTTCTTGCTCTTTTATCCCCCCTATCGCTACAATAAAGCTAAGGGGGGATAGTATGTTTAGTTTACCAAAAACAGCTACGATTATCGAGGTTGGGCCGCGCGATGGCCTGCAAAATGAAGCCAGGACCGTCAACACCGAAGACAAACTGGATTTTATCAAGGTCTTGCAGGAAGCAGGATTAAAGGAAATGGAGCTGACTTCGTTCGTGTCACCAAAATGGGTGCCGCAAATGGCCGATGCACGGGATATCGTTGCCGGTGCAAAAAAGACCGGCCGCCAGCTGGTGCTGACGCCAAATGAACGCGGCATCACATCCGCCTTGGATGCCGGTGCAGATTCAATCGCCGTCTTCGTGGGCGTTTCCAATTCATTCAATGAAAAAAATATCAACAAGACGACAGCCCAGTCCATGGAAACATTGAAGCCATTGATCGAAAAGGTCAAACAGGACGGCATCTTCGTCCGCGCCTGCATTTCAACAGCGTTCTATTGTCCGTTTGAAGGAGCAGTCGATCCGCATCGAACGATCGATTTATGCCGCCAATTCGTCGATTGGGGAGTCGATGAATTGAGCGTCGCTGATACGATCGGTTTGGCGAATCCTCAAGAAAGCCATGAGTTGTTCAGCCGATTGAAAGAGCAATTTCCGGATGTCCTGATTGCAGCGCACTTCCACGACACGAGACGTATGGCGCTCGCCAATGCCTATGCAGCACTTGTTGCCGGAATCGACCGGTTCGACGCTTCCGCTGGCGGACTCGGCGGCTGCCCATTTGCACCGGGTGCTACCGGCAATGTCGCGACCGAAGATTTGATCCATATGTTCCACCGCATGGGCGTCGACACCGGAGTCGATCTCGAGAAACTTTACGAAGCGATCTCGCTCATTGAACCGCATGTATCGAATCCGCTGCAAACAGGCATGTATACGTTATACAAAAACAGAAAATGAGGTGTGTGCGCCGTGAAAAAGCGACTATTGTTGACTTCTGCCATCGTATCGAGCACATTGACTGCTTCTTTTGCCGCATTGGGTTTTGCCGCAAGCAACCGTCTGATGTATGTAAAGAATAAAGACGCATCCTTGATTTTGGAACGGGAAACGAACGCCAAACGCTATGATGAAGCTTGGTATGCCAATGCCAAGAAAAGCGAACAATGGATCGAATCCGCTAACGGCTATCCGATCAAAGCGATTTTCCTGGAGCCGCACACCACAAACCGATACGTCATCATTTGCCATGGTGTCACCGAAAGCAAAGTGAACTCGTTTAAATATGCGCGCATGTTTGAACGCCTCGGATTCAACTCTGTCGTCTATGACCACCGCCGACACGGCGAATCCGGGGGCAAGACGACGAGCTTCGGGCATTATGAGAAGCTGGATCTGCAAGCAGTTGTAAAGGCCTTGAAACTCCATGTCGGGCCATCTTTGTTCTTCGGCATCCACGGGGAATCGATGGGTGCCGCGACGACGCTATTATATGCCGGAATGGAGGACTCGGCAGATTTTTACATCTCCGACTGTGCCTATTCCGATATCAGCGAACAGATTCTGCACGTCATGCGCACGACGACGCCGATGCGCACTTCTTTGGCGCTTCGCCTTGCCAATGTATTCCTGAAACTGCGCGACGGCTATTCCATTACCACCGTATCGCCCCGGGAAGTCGTGAAAAAGATTGCAAAGCCTGTGTTGTTCATCCATAGCCTGCCTGATGAGTTCGTCTTGCCGAAAATGACGAAAGAATTATTTGAATTGAAACAAGGCGCCAAACAGCTCAAACTATTCGAACAAGGCGAACATGCCCAATCATTCAATAAAAATCCGGACGAATACGAAGGGACGGTTGCAGAGTTCCTGATGGCCTATGATTTATTAATACCTAAACCTGCTGCTGATGTTTCACAGATTTCCAGCTGAGCTAAAATGAATGCATAAAAGAACCACCGTTCAGAAACGAACGGTGGTTCTTCTTATTCATCACCTATGGGCGAATAATTGCATAAGCGTTTATTTTTGCCCGGTTTTGTCGAGGCTTTGTTCATTTGAGCCATCATTTGGTTGATTTTCTTTTGAGATGGTTTTTGACCCATTTGCATCATCATAATCCGCAGCATCTCTTCGTTGATCGGTGGGTTGTCCTGCAAATATTTCATCATGTATCGGCGAGCGATAAAGAATCCAAGTGCAACACCTGCGAGTAAAGCCACAATTACGATAACAATCCAGATCCATGTATCCATACAAATTACCTCCTTCGTGTTGCCAATTAAATCATGCACCAAAAAGGATTATACTATAAATTTCAGGACGTGACTATATGAACGGCATTAAAATTGCGGAGAAACAAAGACTGCGTCCCCACATACACTGAGCAGCCGCGGCACGGTCACTCGCGGGACGAATTCAAGGGCACGTATCCCGCTTTTTCGACCAAGCGCTGCCCTTGACTGGAAGTGAACCATTCTGCCAGTTTCAAAGCTTCCGGGCTGCTATGCTGCGTGGTGACGATATAAAACTCCGAAGTTAGTGGATATTCATCATTTCGAATGGCGTTAACTGACGGCACAATGCCATCGATAGCCAAGTATCGAATCACTTTATTGCCGGCCATTTCCTCCCCGTAGAAACGGAATGTAAAACCGAGCGCATTTTTGTGATTTTTATATTCTGCCACCTGATCGATGATGCCGCCCATGCCTTCTTCTATGTTTTCAAGGGGAGCCTCCATCACCGGCACCTCGCCCATGAACTGAAGCAGCGTTGTTTGGCTGCCGCTGTCTTCAGGGCGCTGGAAAGCCCTGATCTCTTCAGCATCTCCACCAACTGAAGACCAATCGGTGATTTCGCCGCTATAGATCATGCGAAGATCTTCAGAACTCAATGACTCGACCGGGTTGTCTGTATGGACGAAAAAGACGAACGCCTCTTTCCCGATCGGCGTCAGTGTAAGCTCGAGCCCCTTGGCATCTGCTGTTTTCAACTGCCCCTGTGATGGCGCTGCGGCAAAAATTGCATCCACCTCTCCTTCGAACAAATTGGAATAAGCAAAAGGCGTGGTATTGACCATCACTTCACTAGCTGATGGTTCATACCAATCTTCTGGATACATCATTTCTGCAGCGGCTGCATATATTGGGTAAAGCGCGGTCGCTCCGTCAAGCCTTGGCAAATCCCCTTCAAACTGGAGTTCGGGCTCCTCCTCCAACACATTCAACTTGGAGTCTTCTTGAAACGGTATATATGAATAGATGTCCACTTCAGCCGAAACGCCAGGGATGGAATCCAAATAAGCTTGGTAAAGCGGCCAAACGGCGAGCATGATGGCAAGAACAACGAACACTACCGCTGTCTGTTTCCACCTTTTTGCGTCGCCAATTCGCTTGGATAGTAAAAAAATGAAAAACAAAAACAGCAGAACAAAGAAAAACAACGGCAGCCATGCCCTTTCCCCCGATAGCAGTAGCACAATGCCTCCAAAAAAACCGACGATGCTTAAAGCGATGAAAATAGCAAACGCTGGTATTAAACTCCATAATTTCTTCATAATCCCACCTCTTAAAACGATTATAACCGGATGGGCCCCAAAAAGATCGAACCGAAAAAAATATACAAGAAAAAGCCGCCAGAATTATTTTCTGACGACTTTTCCTTATATTAAGACTTTAATTTTACTTTCAAAAACCGAGAACTAAACCGGAATTCACCCGTTGATCAATTGTTTCACTTTGGATGCAACATTTTCAGGCGTGAAACCGAATTCTTCCATGATTTTCTCACCAGGGGCACTTGCACCGAAGTGATCGATCGCGAGGATATCGCCTTCAAATCCAGTGTAGCGGTCCCAACCGAATGAGGAGCCCATTTCGATGGCGAGGCGTTTTGTGATGTTTTTCGGCAAGACGGATTCTTTGTACTTTATCCTGCTGTTCGAAACGATCCCATGATGGCATCGACACAACAGACACCGAGATGCCTTGTTCTTTCAATTGCTTCTGTGCATCAATTGCCAGGCTAACTTCAGATCCAGTCGCTAGAAGCAATGCTTGTGCGTCATCAGCTGGAGACACGACGTAAGCGCCTTTTTCGACGCCTTCTTCTGCTTTTTCACCAGTCGTTTCGAGAACCGGCAAGTTTTGGCGGGACAATACGAGCAAGGTCGGCTTGTCTTTAGACGTGAGCGCCAATCGCCATGCTGCTTTTGTTTCGTTCGCATCGGCTGGGCGGATAATGCCCAAGTTTGGCATTGCACGAAGTGATGCAAGCTGTTCGATTGGTTCATGTGTCGGGCCGTCTTCTCCGACCGCTACGCTATCATGCGTGAACACGTAGGTAACCGGAAGACCCATTAAAGCGCCTAGGCGGATCGCTGGGCGGACGTAGTCACTGAACACGAAGAACGTACCGCCGAAGACATGCAAGCCGCCGTGAAGCGCCATGCCGTTAAGTGCAGCGCCCATCGCGAATTCACGAACACCGAACCAGATATTGCGGGCTTCTGGATGCTCAGCACCGAAGTCGCCGCCGTCTTTGATATTGGTTTTGTTCGAACCAGCAAGGTCAGCGCTGCCGCCGAAGAACGAAGGAACCGTCTTAGCGATGGCATTGACCATATCACCGGATGATGCACGCGTCGCTTGTTTTTTGCCGACTTCGTATTGTGGGAACTGTGAGTCGAAATCAGCCGGCAAGTCACCGCGGATCGCTGCTTGCAGCTGGGAAGCAAGTTCAGGATGCTGCTCTTCGTACTGCTTGTACAATTCGTTCCAAGCTGTTTCCGCTTTAGCTCCTAGTGATTCTGTCGCTTCTTTGAAGGTTTCGTAAACTTCTTCCGGAACATGGAAATCTTGATCGAACGTCCATTTATAATATTCTTTCGTCAATTTCATTTCGTCTTCGCCAAGTGGTGCACCGTGCGAATCCGCTTTACCGGATTTGTTCGGGGAACCATAGCCGATGACGGTCTTGACTTCCACCAATGTCGGTTTGTCAGTAGATTTTTTCGCTTCAGCGATTTTTGCAGACAAATCGTCCATATCGTTGCCGTTATCCACACGCAGATAGTTCCAGCCGTATGACTCGAAACGCTTCTGGATGTTCTCTGAGAAACTCATCGACAAATCGCCGTCGAGTGAAATGTCGTTGCTGTCATACAAAACGACCAATTTATCCAGTTTGAGGTGCCCTGCAAGCGAAATCGCTTCTCCGGCAACCCCTTCCATCAAATCCCCGTCTCCACAAAGAGCGAACGTGTGGTGGTCGATGATGTCGAGGCCATCTTTATTGTATGTAGCTGCTAAATGGCGTTCTGCCATTGCCATGCCGACTGCCATGCCGATCCCTTGGCCAAGCGGTCCTGTTGTCGCTTCGACACCGACTGTATGCTTGTATTCAGGATGTCCTGGCGTCTTCGAATCCCATTGGCGGAAGTTTTTGATTTCCTCCATCGGCAATCCGTATCCGCTTAAATGAAGCAAGCTGTAAAGAAGCATGGAGCCGTGTCCTGCTGACAGGACGAAACGGTCGCGGTTGAACCAGTCTGGGTTGTTCGGGTTATGGTTCATATGTTTTGTCCAGAGTGTATACGCCATTGGAGCGGCGCCCATTGGAAGTCCCGGGTGTCCGGAATTGGCTTTTTCAATAGCATCGATGGAAAGTGTTCGAATGGTATTTACTGCAAGTTGATCTGCATGGTTTGACATAGTGACATCCTCTCTGAAACTAAATTTAATCCTATTCTAGTTTAGTCAACTCTAGGGAAGAATACAACGAAAAAGAGAATAAGTATTAATTCAAATACTTATTCTCCCGTTTATTTTTAATTTTGTCTGGCGTTACGTCTTTTCCTTCCGGATCGATGACGGTGACATTTTCAATCGTCCCACGCATCGACTTTCGGAAACTTTGCAAGTATTCCTGGCGCAGTGCCGATTGTTCTTTTGCTTCTTCTTGCGACAGCCCATCGCGCTTGGACTTTTTGGACAGTTCATTGATGCGTCCAATCTTATCTGGAGATAGCATGTAAAGTCCCCCTTTCTACTGCTCCATGGTACAAAAAAAGGCGGGACAGTGCAAGATTTCAGCTTTCTTTCATTTGCTGGTACTCGCGGAAACGGCGGTGTACCGTCGCTTTGCTTGCCTGGTAGCCGAAGCCTTGCAGTGTGACGGCGATTTCATGGAAGGTCAAGCCGCTCGCTTTTAAGCTGACGATCTGGTCTACCGGAAGATCCAGCCGCTCACGTCCGTCCGGATTGCCTTTTCCTTTTAAATTGCGTTCCGGTTTATAGCCGTTCTCCACCGCACGCTTCATGCCCCGTTTGATCTTGGCGTTGTGGATTTTGCGCTGGTATTCTTCCACGATGGCCAAGATTTCAAGGACCATGTCATCCATATCGTTCAAAGCGATCGGGCCATGGTCGGACAGCGTATAAACATCCACCTCATGTTTTTTCATGACATGCAGCAAAGCGATGCGTGCGTGCCCCCTGCCAAGACGCGTCTCATCCTGGATGAAGACGGCATCGACCTTTTCGCTTTTAACTTGGTTGAGCATTTCGAGAAGCCCTTCACGATCCATTTCATAGCCACTGTGCTGGTCACTATAAACATCTTCCACCAGATAGCCTTGCTCGAATGCAAACGACAGCAATTCTTCTTCCTGCCGTTCGAGTGAAGTTTCCTGCTCGTCTTTAGTGGTACTGACACGGCAGTAAACTAGAGCTTTTTTCTTCATTCTGCATCACCTGCATAATATTTAGTTTCATCCGGCGTGAAGTTCAACTGTTCTGCTGGAATCTTCAATGATTGCCCTGCCACGATTTTCGTCGTCTTCAAATTATTCACTTCCATGATCTCTTCTATCCATTCATGATGGGGAGTTTCGCCGCTGAACGATTCAGCTAACTCCCATAGCGTATCACCTTTTTCAATTTGCAGCTCGCCCAATTGCTGCTTTTCGGCGTTATGGCTGATCACCGTGTAAAATGTAAACACTACTATGAGTGAGAAAAAGAAAACTAAATATGAGTTCCGTCGAAAGAATGTCATTCAAGCCGCCCCCTTTAGAATATTTGTTCGGAATGTATGTTCTCATAATAAAGCGAACAGACGTTTCTTGTCAAGATTAAATTCGAACCTATGTTTGCATTTCAATGCCCGAGTTGCTATACTATAGATAGTTAATCTTGAATAAATCCTATAAAGAGGTGAAACTGGTGAAAAAGTATCTAAGCGTCAGGAAGACATCCTGAATTTCATAAAAGATGAAGTCCGTGCAAAGGCTATCCACCCTCCGTCCGGGAGATTGGCGGAAGCGGTCGGCCTTGCATCCAGTTCAACTGTCCACGGCCATCTAGCGAGACTCGAAAGCAAAGGGCTAATCCGCCGCGACCCAACCAAACCAAGAGCCATCGAAATCATCGGTTCGGAAGAAGCGCTCATCGATAAGAGCCCTGTCCACCATGTGCAGCAAAACGGGAAAGGCACAGCGGGCATGCAGAACACTGCAATAGAAAACGTCGAAGAATAATTCAAGCTGACGAAAAAATACGGAACGGAAGAAGACCATATCTTCATGCTGGAGATCATGGGTGAAAGTATGATCGAAGCCGGTATCCTGAATGGCGATTATGTCGTCGTCAAGCAACAGCAGACTGCGGATAACGGGGACATCGTTGTCGCCATGACCGAGGAAAATGAAGCAACGGTCAAACGATTCTTCCGTGAAGACAATTACTTCCGCCTGCAACCCGAAAATTCATCGATGGATCCGATTATCGTCGACCAGGTGAGCATTCTCGGGAAAGTCGTCGGTGTCTACCGCCAAATCCATTAAGCAGCTTGCTTCAATACAAGAAGCCATAGAAAAAAGGAGGAAAGCATGACTTCCTCCTTTTTTCTATGGTTTTTTCCGCTTCATAATCATCTTATGTAATCCTAATGATGGAAAAGCAGCCGGAGATGAATCTCTCCAGCTGCTTTTATTGTCTTTTAATTAGCTTGCGTTTCTGTCACGACGATGTATTTGACCAAGTTGATGGTGATGCGGTAAATCTTGCCATTCGCTTCGTCCGTCAATTCATAGGTGCCATTTGATGGCACTTGGCTTATGGCCGACTCCTTGTCGATCGCTTTTACTGTATGCACGATGGTATTTCCTTGATCAAAGAAGAATTCTACTTGAAACGTTTTCACCGAGATTCCTCCCTTCGAAATGAATGGAAATGCATATATTAGTGTAGCACAAACTATCTTCTAGTTTCGGTTTTGCCATTCCTTGAAGATCATCACTTTCAAGGCAAGCATTTCTTCCTCATTCAAATCATCATCGAGTTCATCCATTACCTGTTCAGCCGTCATCGTATCATTTTCGACTGCATCCTTCATTTTCAGCAAGTTACGGAAACCGACTTTTTCCATCATGACACTGGCTGCATCCTCTTTAGTCTCAAAAGCTAACTCCTGCTCTTCCGGCACTTGTGGCGGGTCAACTTCAATAGAATCCCCTTCATCGATGGTACCCTCTTCAAACTGCTCGTCCATCCCGCTGTCTTGCGCTTCTTCTGGAATCACTTGTTGCGACTGCCATTCTTCCATATAGCGGCTGACTTCTGGGTCCGCTTCGATTTGCTGTACCATTTCCTCCATCTTACCGCTTTGCTCGAGTTCTTCAAATGCTTTTTGCGCTACTGCCTCCGACGATAGATTCGGCCCCACTGCATACAAGGCGATTCCCGCGAACGAAAAGGCAATAAGAAATACGATGATGACATTCATAAACCGCATTTTATCCCTCCAGATATTAAAAGTTCTTTCATATAAGTAAAATCTTACCACGTTTTCACCGCTCAGCGTATGTGTGAAAGGGCACAATCTTTAGACAGTTTCCCTTGAGTTCGCCTTATACTTTTTACCGTATGGCCTAAGTCATTATCAATCATAAAAAAAACCGGAGCGCTGGGCTCCGGTTTTTTTCTATTAATACATTTTCAGGTATTGCTCGCGCTCCCATGGGTGGACGCTAGTTCTAAACATATCCCATTCGATTTCCTTCGCTTCCACGAAGTTATTCAAAATGTGTGAACCGAGCGCTTTTGTCATGACTTCATCGTTTTGCAACTCGTCAAGCGCTGCATACAATGTGCCTGGCAGATCTTCAATGCCGACTTCTTTGCGTTCTTTGCGGTTCATCGCATAGATATTGCGGTCAACAGCTTTTGGCGGAGTCAAGTCACGCTTGATGCCATCAAGGCCAGCGCCGAGCAGTACAGCCATTGCCAAGTAAGGATTCGCAGCAGGGTCAACAGAACGCACTTCTACGCGCGTAGACAAACCGCGTGAAGCAGGGATGCGGATCAACGGGCTGCGGTTCTGGCCAGACCAAGCGATATAGCAAGGTGCTTCATAACCAGGAACCAAACGCTTGTAAGAGTTGACTGTCGGGTTTGTCACAGCGGTAAATCCTTTAGCGTGCTCAATAATGCCAGCCAAGAATTGGTACGCTGTTTTGCTCAACTTCATGTCGCCGTCTTCGTCAAGGAAAGCATTTTCGTTGCCTTTGAACAAGGAAACGTTCATGTGCATGCCCGATCCGTTGACGCCGAACAATGGTTTCGGCATGAATGTTGCGTGAAGGCCGTGTTTACGGGCAATCGTTTTAACAACCAATTTAAACGTTTGGATATCATCACACGCTTTGATGGCATCTGCATATTTAAAGTCAATTTCATGCTGTCCTGGCGCTACTTCGTGGTGGGATGCTTCGATTTCAAAGCCCATTTCCTCCAGCTCAAGCACGATATCGCGTCGGCAGTTTTCGCCAAGGTCCATCGGTGCCAAGTCAAAATAGCCACCGTGGTCATTCAGCTCAAGAGACGGTTCGCCTCTTTCATCAAGTTTGAACAGGAAGAATTCCGGCTCTGGCCCTAGGTTGAAATGAGTGAATCCAAGTTCTTCCATCTCTTTCAAGACACGCTTCAAGTTTGTACGTGGGTCGCCAGCAAATGGCGTTCCGTCTGCATTATAAATATCGCAGATCAGACGTGCAACTTTTCCTTTTCCTGTAATCCATGGGAATACAACCCATGTATCAAGGTCTGGGAACAAATACATATCGGATTCTTCGATGCGGACGAAGCCGTCGATTGAAGATCCATCAAACATCATTTTGTTGTCGAGTGCTTTTTCAAGCTGGGATGTTGGGATTTCTACGTTTTTGATAACGCCGAGAATGTCGGTGAATTGCAGGCGGATAAAATTGACGTCTTCTTCTTTTACCAAACGAATAATGTCTTCTTTTGAATACTTGCTCATGTACTGTTCACTCTCCTAGGTTATATTATGTAGCCCGCTTATTTAAAGAAACGGGATAAATCACCGTGTCGTTGGGATGCCTGGCTGAACGGCCGCGCCTGATGCTTCATCTCCTCGCGCAGCAAGCTGCGGAGTTCTGCATCGCTCAATGTCTTCGGCTCGGCTTGATCGTTAAGCGGCATCTCTTTTGTTTCGTACAGTTTTCTGATGCCTGCAACATTGAGTCCCTGCTCCAGATAATCCTTGATCTCGAGCAGCGCATCGACATCATTTAATGAAAACATGCGCTTATTGCCTTCTGTCCTGGCCGGACTGATCAGCTTTTGCTCTTCGTAATAGCGTATTTGCCGTGCTGTCAAATCCGTCAGTTGCATTACGATGCTGATCGGGAGAATGGGCATGGTGCGGCGAACCCGATTTGTCATAAGTTTCACCCATTTCACTAATTACTACATTTTCAGTTTATTACATGTCAGGTTATTTGTCAAACAGATGTTAGATTTTCTGACATGATTTTTTGCACATTGTTTTGAAAAGCAATTATAGCAATTGTTCTTTCTCCAGAGCTTGCAATGCATTGACGACCGCCAGCTTCACATGTTCATAAGTCAATCCGCCTTGGACAAATGCGGTAAATGGCGACCGGATCGGCCCGTCAGCCGTCAATTCGATGCTAGCGCCTTGAACAAAGGTACCGGCTGCCATGATGACATCATCTTCGTAGCCCGGCATATAAGCAGGCTCGGGCAGAAACTGTGCATTGACCGGGGAATTCGCTTGGATCGCACGGCAAAACGCCACCATCTGTTCAGCCGTCTGGAATGAAACCGACTGGATCAGGTCTGTCCGTGCCGCACTATAATGAGGGCTGGTTTTCATACCGGCCGTCTCCAACAGAGCTGCGGTGAAAACCGCCCCTTTCAAGGCTTGTGACACGATATGTGGAGCCATGAAAAATCCTTGATACATGTCAGCGAGCGCATTGAGAGAAGCTCCAGCCTCCCCTCCTATACCCGGAGAGGTCATCCGATAAGCGCATTTTTCAACAAAAGTGCGTTTGCCAGCGATGTATCCGCCGATTTTGGCAAGGCCGCCTCCCGGATTCTTGATTAAAGAGCCGGCTATGAGATCTGCACCCGCTTCAATTGGCTCTTCGGTTTCTACGAACTCGCCGTAGCAATTGTCGACGAATATGACAGCATCCGGCTTGATTTCCCGGATTTTTTCGACCATGCCCTTGATTTCGCTGATGGTGAAAGAAGGCCGGTTATCATACCCTCTCGAACGCTGAATCGCAATCATTTTGGTATTGTCTGCGATGGCTTGTTCAACAGACGGCCAATCCACTTGATGCTGTTCGTCCAGTTCTACGTGCCGGTAGGAAATATCAAAATCCTTGAGGGAACCTGTATCCTCATCTCCACCCGAGACGATCGAAGCGAGCGTGTCATAGGGCTGGCCTGTGATATACAATAGTTCATCCCCTGGCCGCAAAATCCCGAACAGTGAAATGGTAATGGCGTGCGTGCCTGAAATGATCTGCGGGCGGACAAGCGCCGCTTGCGCTTTAAACACATCGGCATAGACACGCTCCAATGTATCTCTGCCTTCGTTATCATATCCGTAGCCTGTAGAAGGGTGGAAGTGATGGTCGCTCACTTTCTGGCGATGGAAGGCTTCAAGCACTTTCTGCTGATTTTGCAATGCGATGTAATCTGCCGCTTCTAATTGCGGTCGAATCATATCTTCTGTCTTTTTGATTAGGTTATACATAGGAATCTCCATTTCTCTTCGGTGGTTGATTGCTCATTAGGCTATTTGAAAATGACTTCAATTCTGCTACAATTCATAGAGTTGTTTAAGTTAAGGAGGGCGTCGAATAATGGCTTGGGAAGTACTAAGCGCCATCGGGACCATTGCTTTCGCGGTATCCGGGGCAATCATCGCCATGGAAGAGGAATACGATATTTTCGGCGTCTATCTGCTTGGCGTCGTTACCGCATTCGGCGGCGGAGCCATCCGCAATCTATTGATTGGGGTGCCCGTATCCGCTCTATGGGAACAGGAATTCATGTTCCAATTAGCGCTCATCTCCATTACAATCGTGTTCTTGTTCCCGCATAAGACACTCGGCCATTGGAATCGCTGGGGCCATTTCTTCGATGCGATCGGCTTGTCCGCATTCGCGGTACAAGGCGCTTTATTTGCGGTCGAATTAGGGTTGCCGGTCTATGCAGCTGTTGTGGCTGCAGTGTTGACAGGGTCAGGCGGCGGCATGGTGCGGGATCTTCTCGCGGGAAGAAAGCCTTTGGTGTTGAAGGCGGAAATATATGCTGTTTGGGCAGCAATCGCAGGATTGTTGATCAGCATTGATGTTATCCGAACCGATTTTATGCTTTACGCCTTGTTTTTGGCTATTACATCGCTGAGGATCTTATCCTATACGTATAAGTGGAAATTGCCGACACGAAAAATACTCACCACATCATAAAAGCCGACCGGCAATTGCCGATCGGCTTTTTCTCATCCGTAAACTGTAACGCCGCGCCATGACGACATGCCGCCGTCGACATTGACTGAATGGAATCCGTTCGATTCCAAGTATTCTGCAGCTTTTGCGCTGCGGCCACCTGCCTGGCAGACGACATAGTACTGTTTCGAGGAATCCAATTCCTCGGTGCGCTCCGGCAATTCACCGAGTGGAATGTGCCGGGCTCCTGGAATCATGCCGGCAGCCACTTCATCTTTCTCGCGAACATCAATGATGTGGAGTTCGTCTCCAGCATCGACTTTCTGGTTCAGTTCATCTGTGCTGATTGATTTCATCCGCTGCCCCTCCTATCTTGCTGTGCAATTGCCCCACTTACTCCTGATGTTCGATCGACACCGGTTTTGCCGGTGAAAAAGTCGAAATGGCATGCTTGTAGATCAATTGCTGCTTGCCTTCCGTCTCCACGAGTACCGTGAAATTATCGTAGGATTTGATGGTGCCTTTCAATTGGAAGCCGTTCAGCAAAAACACCGTAACGAATATATTGTTTTTGCGCAGCTGGTTTAAATATACATCTTGGATATTAACCGGTTTCATGGAACTCCCCCTGTTTCTCTAGCGTATAGTTTTGGCCATTTGTTCAATTCGACGATTCCGGTCGTTTTCCTGCCAGAAACGCATAATTTCTCCCAAATTGTTTTCTGGATCTGCTGTCGCATCCAGCCAAAGAATCGGCATTTTATTGCGGAAATATGTAAATTGACGCTTGGCGTATTGTCTTGAATTGCGTTTCAGTTTCGCAACCGCCTCTTCCAATGAATACATGCCATCGAAATATGCATACAATTCCTTATAGCCGATCGCTTTAATGGACTGGACATCACGCAGACCGCTGTCATACAAGCGCCGGACTTCATCCAACAATCCCGATTCCATCATCCCGTCGACGCGGCTATCGATGCGCTCATACAGTTTAGCCCTCGGAACGTCGAGGCCGATGATCAATTCATCATACATCGGCGTCCTTGCCAGACTGCCGTCCTCTTTTTCCTCGCCGCTCAATAAAATTTCCAGTGCACGCAGGACGCGCCGTGTATTGTTCGGGTGGATGTCGATGTCCGGATCCAAGGCCATTAATTTGCTGTGCATCGCCTCGGGCCCAAGGTGTTCGAGCTCAGCTTGCAACGCGTGCCTGAGTTCTTCATCGACTTGCTGCTTGGAGAAGCGGTAATCGAACAGCACCGATTGGACATATAGCCCCGTCCCACCGACGATGATCGGAAGCTTGCCGCGCTGTTGGATTTCCGCAATCTTCTCGCGGACCAGCGATTGGTATTCGGCAACTGAAAACGATTCGTCCGGGTCCCGAATGTCGAGCAAGTGATGCGGGATACCGTCCATCTCCTCCGGCCGGATTTTAGCCGTGCCGATATCCATTCCTCGATAAACCTGCATTGAATCCCCGTTGATGATCTCTCCATTCAAACGTTTGGCGAGTTCGATGCTAAGTGCGGTCTTGCCGGAAGCAGTCGGGCCGACAATGGCGATCACTTCAACCATAATCATTTATCCAATCGACAATGACTTGCTGGTACGTTTCAGCGTTCAACTCTTGCAGCACTTCGTGGCGGCCTTCTTCTGCCATATAGACTTTCACGTTTTCGATGCCTGCTTTATCAAATTGGGCCGCCGCTTCGAATACGCCGCTGCCTTTTGCGCCGACCGGGTCCATCGATCCGCTGATGAACAAGACGGGGAGATTTTTGGGAATTCGCCTGACTTCATCCATTTGATGAATGATCCCTAAGCCTTCGAACAAGTCGACATAAAATTGATTGGCCATTTCAAATCCGCACCACGGATCCGCTTCGTATTGTGCGACTGTTTCTCTATTGCGGCTCAACCAGGAAAACTTGGATTTTTCATCCAGAAAATCTTTATTGTAACTGCCGAAGATCAACTTCCCGAGAAACGGGTTGATCTTTGATTTCCCTTCGAGTCTGCTAAAGCTCTTCGCGACAGCGATGCCTGCAGACAATGAAAATCCAGGATGCCCTCCGGTACCAGACAGCACAGCGCAGTCCACTTGCTTTCCATAACGCTGCAAATAGCGCCTGGCGACAAACGATCCCATCGAATGGCCGATCAGCGTGAATGGCAGCTTGCCAATTTCTTCTTGTGCATGAACAATAGCTTCGTGTGCATCTTCGACGACGCGCAAGAAGCCCTCGTTTTCCGCAAAGTACCCAGCTGAACCATTGTGTTCCGCTGTTTTGCCGTGCCCTCTTTGGTCATGCGCTGACACTGTAAATCCTTGTTCGTTAAGTAAATGGATAAAATCTTGGTAGCGGCCGCTATGTTCAGCCATTCCGTGGATAATATGCACATGGCCTTTCGGATTTTCCGCCCTATGCAAGCTGCAGTGGAGTTCGTGGCCATCCGATACCCGAACGAATGAACTTGTCATGTCCATTGATCCACTTCCTTTCTCTAATCTTATAATGAAGCATCTTCTACCATTCCCTTCAGCACACACAGGTAAGCACTGGCACTCAATTCATTACGCGCTTGAACATTTTTTCGATGTCGTAAGTTTTGAAATGAATGATAACCGGACGTCCGTGGGGGCAAGTGAATGGCTGTTCCGCATTTTTCAAATCAGCCAGTAGACGTTCCATATCATGCTTTTGCAGAAAGTGGTTCGCTTTGATTGAACGTTTGCAGCTCATCATGATGGCCGCATCTTCACGCAGTTTCTTGATATCGATCCTGCGCTCGGCTAACACTTGTTCAATTAAATCCTCGATGACTTCCTGTTCAAAGCCTTTCGGGAACCAGGTCGGGTATTCCCGTACAATGAAAGTCGTATCGCCAAATTCCTCAAGGAACACGCCGCTTTCTTCCAAAGCATTCAATTGCTCTTTCAAATGCAGCGCTTCGTCACGGCTGTAATGGAAGGTTAACGGCAAAAGCAGTGACTGCCGTTCATTCGAATCGATATCGCCGACTTTTTCGCGGAAAAATTCATACTTGATGCGTTCTTGTGCAGCGTGCTGGTCGACCAAATAAAAGCCGTCCGAGCTTTGCGCCACAATATAGGTCCCGTGGATCTGGCCGACTACTTCAAGTTCCGGAAATTGCGGACTATCGTCAAGAGCTTGACGGCTTTCGGGTTCATCAAAAGGCCCCTGCACGTCTTCGACCGGTTCCTGGGCCTGTTCATTGACTGGTTCAAGCCTAGGCTCCAGATGGAATTCTTCGACCCGTTCCTGCAGCTTATCCTGTTTCCAATCCATCGATGACAAGGGTTCCGGTTGATGGCGCACCGTTTCTTCAACGGGGCGCTTCCACAAATCCAATTGCCTGCTCGGCGCCTGCTTGGCCGGCTTCGGCTTTTCGATGACCGGCGCACGCACGGCGGTCTGGATGGCACGTCGAATCGTGTCATGGACCAGTTCGAGCAATTCCTTTTCTTTGCTCAGCCGGATTTGCTGTTTCGAAGGATGCACGTTGACATCGGTCAAATAGGGGTCCCCTTTAATGTTCAAGACGACAATCGGCTGGCGCTCAAGCGGCAGGAAAGTATGGTACGCCTTATGCACCGTATTGGCGATGGCGTAATGCTTGACCCAGCGGCCATTGACGAACAACGAGATGTAATTTTTATTGGCGCGCGTAATTTCAGGAAGTGAGGCAAAGCCTTCGATTTGGTAATCAGGAGATTCGCCTTCAAAAGCGACCATTTTCTTGGCGATGGCCTCCGTAAATATCCGCCAGCACACGGCGGATCTCACCGCTGCCCGCTGTCTGCAGCAATTGCTTGCCGTCATGGACCAAGCGGAATGAAATCCCTGGATAACTGAGCGCGAAACGGTTCATCAAATCAATCGTATGCCCGAGTTCCGTCTGCAAGGTTTTCATGTACTTCAACCTTGCAGGCGTATTGAAAAACAACTGGCCGATGCGGATATCCGTCCCTTGCCGCAATGCCCCTGCACGCTGTTCAATGAGTCGCCCCCCTTCAATTTCCAGGTGGGTTCCTGTCGCTCCGTCGGACGTGTGCAACACCACTTTCGAGACGGAGGCGATACTTGCCAGCGCCTCCCCGCGGAAGCCGAGCGTGCGGATGCGGAACAGATCATGTTCATTCTCGATTTTGCTCGTGGCATGTCTAGAAAAAGACAATAACGCATCTTCTTCGTCCATCCCCGCCCCGTTATCGATAATTTGTATCGATGTCAGCCCTGCTTCCTGCAAGAGCACTTCTATAGCCGTGCTGCCGGCATCGATTGCATTTTCCACCAATTCCTTGACGACAGAAGTCGGGCGTTCGACGACTTCCCCTGCCGCGATTTTATTGGACAGCGGTTCGTCCATCAACCGGATTTTGCCCATGGGATCAGCCTCCTCCGCTTATTTTCTCCTGCAAGTCGTTGATTAGCTGCAATGCTTCAAGCGGCGTCATGCGTGAAATCGATGCATCTTTGATGGATTGCAGCACTTCTTCGTTCACCGTATCGCGTTCATCAAAAAACGATAATTGCTCTGCCTGCTGTTGCGTTTTATGGTTATCCGCCTCAAAACTAAGCAATAATTCGCGCGCACGGCGCAAAATCGCTTCGGGCAAATTGGCCAGTTCCGCCACATGGACGCCGTAGCTCTTATCGGCCGGCCCGCGTTTCACTTTATGCAAAAAGACGACTTTTCCGGATTGCTCCATTGCCGAGACATGGACATTGCTCAGCTTCGGCAATGTTTCTTCCAAAGCCGTCAATTCGTGGTAATGCGTCGAGAACAAAGTATTGGCGCCGATCTGTTCATGGATGTATTCAATCATCGACTGTGCCAACGCCATGCCGTCATAAGTGGAGGTGCCGCGGCCGATTTCATCGAATAACAACAAACTGCGTTCTGTCGCATGGGTGATGGCGTATTGCGATTCCATCATCTCGACCATGAATGTACTTTGGCCGGAGACAAGATCATCCGCAGCACCGATGCGCGTGAAGATCTGGTCGACAATCGGCAATTCCGCAGAAGCCGCCGGGACGTAGCTGCCGATCTGTGCCAGCACGATCGTCAAAGCGACTTGGCGCATATAAGTGCTTTTCCCGGACATGTTCGGGCCTGTGATCAATAGCATATTGCCGTCGTCGCTGAGTTCACAGTCGTTCGGTACATAATGCTGTTTATTGAGCATTTTCTCAACGACCGGATGGCGGCCTTCGCGGATCGAAATTTTCCGCCCGTCATTAAAGGCCGGTTTCGTGAAGCGGTATTTTTCCGCGACTTCCGAAAAGCTAATATAGACGTCGAGCGCGCTGACTTTCGAAGCCAATTGCTGGATGCGTGAAATGTATTCCTTTACTTGCTCGCGCACGCTGACGAATAATTCGTATTCCAGTGTCAGGCTCTTTTCTTCAGCCGTTAAAATCAAAGTTTCTTTTCTTTCAATTCCGGCGTAATATAGCGCTCTGCGTTTGCCAAGGTCTGTTTTCTTTCGTATCGTTCAAGGTCCGCCAAATGCATATTGGCTTTTGAAATTTCAATATAATAGCCGAAAATCCGGTTATAGCCGATCTTCAACGATCGAATTCCGGTTTTGGCCCGTTCTTTTTGCTCGAGTTCCGCAATCCAATCCTTGCCGTTTCGTGAAGCGTCCCGGTATTCATCCAATTGCGCGTTAAAGCCGTCGCGGATGATGCCGCCTTCTTTGGCGGATAGTGGCGGATTGTCGCTGATCGCTGCCAGCAACTCGCATACTTCCGGGCAAGGATCCAAACCGGCGCTGAATTGCTCGAGCGAGGCGTGGCCTGAATCTTCAAGCTCGCGTACGAGTTCTGGAATCTTCTCCAAGGAATTGCGCAGCTGCGCCAAATCCCGCCCGCTCGCGCTGCCGAATGCCACACGTCCAGACAAACGCTCCAAGTCATACACTTGTTTCAATAATTGCTGCAATTCCACTCGCACGAAATAGCGGTCCATTAAAGCTTCGACCATTTGTTGCCGTGCTTCGATTGCAAAGCGGTCCGCCAAGGGCTGATGAAGCCATTGCTTTAACTTGCGGCTGCCCATGGCCGTGACCGTTTCGTCCAATAGCCATAATAACGTGCCTTTATTGTCTCCGCCTCGAATGGATTCTATCAACTCAAGATTACGTTTCGAGTAATAATCAATGCCCAGGATGCGGGCATTTTCACGGAATGCGAAGGGCTGGATATGGCCGAGCGATTGCTTTTGGGTCGCTGCGATATAGGCAAGCAATCGCTTGCCGCATATTTCCAGCTCGCTTGGGCAGTTGGCGAACAAGGCCGGTTCCGCCGTAAACGGCGCTTCTATATGCTCGACTGACAAAATGAGTTGCTGGTCTTCTTCTGCGAGCAATAAGCGCAATTGCTCGGAGACGACCAATTCGCGGATATGCAGCGCCTGGAGTTCATTAAGCAATGCTTTTTCGTTGCCTGCTATGTATGTGGCGGTCGATTCACCCGTGGAGATGTCCAAATACGCAAGGCCGAAACCGCCTGCCACTTCATCGGCCGCCGCAATGAAATTATTCGCCTTGGCATCGACGCTTTTGCCTTCGGTGTGTGTCCCAGGCGTGATCAGCCGGACCACTTCGCGCTTCACTACGCCTTTAGTCATTTTCGGATCTTCCACTTGTTCACATACCGCAACTTTATGTCCTTTTTGGATCAGCTGGTCGATATAGTTTTTCGCGGAATGATGAGGAACTCCACACATCGGAATGCGGTCATCCCCGTTTCCGCCGCGGCTCGTCAATGTGATTTCTAGCAGCTGGGATGCTTTGATGGCGTCGTCGTAGAACATTTCATAAAAATCGCCCAAACGGAAAAACAGGAACGCATCCTGGTACTCGGATTTCACTTGCAAATATTGTTGGATCATTGGTGTCGGTGCCATTGTCTACCCTCTCTCATTCAATCAATTGTTCGTTTCCCCATTATAACAAACTCGCAGTGAGAAACGAAAAAACTGAAAGAGCTGGGCTCTTTCAGTTTCTATAAGATCACTGCGCAAGTCGTTCCGCGCTGTGGATTATGAGCAGCTTCCGCCGCCATCGTTTCTTACTTTGGATCCTGTTTCGCCGCGCAGCAAGTCGCCGCCGGTATCTGTGATGATGTTGTTCGTCACCTGATTGGCGATCGCCGTAGAAACCATCTGCAATAGCGAGTTGACATCGCTTTGTGATTGCTTGAATTCCTGAACGATCGGCACAGCGTCGATTTCATCTTCGATTTTCTGGATTTTCTTCTCGATCAATTCAAGCGCACGTTCTTTCCCGTAGTGCTGGAAATTGACCGCTTGTTTTTGAAGGCTTTTCAAGCTGGCGATTTTTTCACGGATCTGCTGGTTTTCATTGATCTGTGCTTCTGCACGTTTAAAGAAATCCACTTCTTCTGTTTCAGCGATCATGTCCGCTACTTCACGCGCTTTATCGACGATTTGTTGTTTTGTATAAGTCATTACCGTAGACACCCATTTCCTGGTCCGGTGCCGAGAGCTGGCATCAGACACTGTATTTTGATTTTCTTTATCTGTCAGAACACTTTCGCTTACGATTGTACAGTGAATTCGCTAAGCACGACAAGAATTTCGTCTCAAGCCAGCCATTCGTCCATCTCTAACCATTATACTGAACGGATGGGGCTTGATACAAGCTGTCCGGGCAATTGTCGTTAATTCGACATCGGGATCATGCCTGGAAAGGGTAATCCTCATTGATATAGATTCTCTCGCAACTCAAAGCTTTCCCTGTATTGTCGTCAATCTCCGTGAAAAATCCGCTGACGACCGAACGGCCTGTTTTTGGCACTTCAAAGCGCGTCGGCATATTCGTCTTGAAACGGTATAGAACCGAGTCTTTTTTCATGCCAAGGATTTCGTCGTACGGGCCGGTCATGCCGACATCCGAAATATACGCCGTTCCGCCAGGGAGGACGCGTGCATCCGCTGTTTGGACATGGGTGTGCGTCCCGACGACAACAGAAGCGCGGCCATCCAAATGCCAGCCCATCGCAATCTTTTCGCTTGTCGCTTCCGCATGGAAGTCGACGAAGACGAGCGGCGACACTTGCTTGGCTTCTTCGATCAATTCATCTGCCATCTTGAATGGATCGTCATGTGCAGGAAGGAACACGCGGCCGTGCAAATTGATGACCGACAAAGTTTTGCCGTTTTTCGTGACAGTTGCCATGCCACGTCCAGGTGCCTCTTCCGAAAAGTTCGCCGGGCGGATCAAGTAATCCACATCGTCGATAAAATCAAAAATTTCTTTTTGGTCCCACGTATGGTTGCCCATCGTCACCATGTCGACCCCCATGAACAATAGATCCTGGTAAATCGATTTGGTAATGCCGCGTCCTGCAGCGGCGTTCTCGCCGTTTGCGATGACGACATCCGGTGCATATTTGCGCTTCAGTCTCGGCAAATACGATTCCAAGGCCTCTCTTCCGATCGATCCAACAATGTCTCCAATAAATAAAACTTTCATGCAATCACCTTTCTCCATAAGAAAAAGGCTTCTTTGAATGGATATTCAACGAAGCCTTTTTCGTTTTTTTATTTTGCGTATTCAACGGCGCGCGTTTCGCGGATGACCGTTACTTTGATATGCCCTGGATAATCCAGTTCTTCCTCGATCCGCTTGCGGATATCGCGTGCAAGGCGGTGCGCTGTCATATCGTCGATCTGCTCTGGACGAACCATGATCCGAATCTCGCGGCCTGCTTGAATGGCGAACGATTTCTCGACGCCCTCGTAAGACTCTGAAATCTCTTCCAGCTTTTCAAGCCGGCGGATGTAGTTCTCGAGCGTTTCGCTTCTGGCACCTGGGCGTGCTGCGGATAATGCATCCGCTGCTGCGACGATGACCGAAATGACCGAAGTCGCTTCTGTGTCGCCGTGGTGGGAAGCGATGCTGTTGATGACGACTGGATGTTCCTTGTATTTCGTTCCGAGCTCGACGCCGATTTCCACATGGCTGCCTTCAACTTCATGGTCGATGGCTTTGCCGATATCGTGGAGCAATCCGGCACGTCTTGCGAGTGTCACATCTTCTCCAAGCTCTGCTGCCATAAGGCCTGACAAGAACGCTACTTCAACTGAGTGTTTCAGGACGTTCTGGCCATAGCTTGTGCGGTAGCGGAGTCGACCGAGTATTTTGATCAAGTCTGGATGCAAGTTATGTACACCTACGTCAAATGTGGTTTGTTCCCCAATTTCACGAATTTGTTCATCGACTTCACGTCTTGACTTCTCAACCATTTCTTCGATTCTCGCTGGATGGATGCGGCCGTCCGACACCAATTTCTCAAGTGCCAGACGCGCCGTTTCGCGGCGGATCGGATCAAATCCGGAAAGAATGACCGCTTCCGGCGTGTCATCGATAATCAAATCGATGCCGGTCAAGGTTTCAAGCGTCCGGATATTGCGTCCTTCACGCCCGATGATGCGGCCTTTCATCTCGTCATTCGGCAAGTTGACCACGGAAACAGTCGTTTCCGCTACATGGTCTGCAGCAAAGCGCTGCATCGCGAGCGACAAGATGTTCTTCGCTTTTTTGTCCGATTCTTCTTTGGCACGGGCTTCCGATTCCTTGACCATGACGGCGATGTCTGTCGACAATTCATTCTCCACTTGCTCGAGAATGATGCTTTTCGCTTCTTCGCGTGTCAAAGATGAAATCCGTTCCATTTCGGTTTGTTGCTGCTGAACCAAATTCTCAGCTTTGCTCTCCATCTGTTCAATATGCTGTTGTTTTTCGGCAAGAGCCTGATCCTTGCGTTCAAGGCCGGCCTCGCGTTTGTTTAATGCATCATCCTTGCGATCCAAATTTTCTTCTCTTTGCAACAACCGATTTTCATGTTTCTGCATTTCCGATCGGCGTTCGCGAATTTCAGATTCAGCTTCAGTACGCAATTTATGATTTTCGTCTTTCGCTTCCAGCAAGGCTTCTTTCTTTAGCGCCTCTGCTTCCCGTTTTGCATCTTCGACGACTTGCTCTGCGGAATGTTTGGCGCCAGCCATTTTGGAATCGTTTGCCTTTTTCAATGCAAAATACCCAACAACTACACCGACGATGATACCAAGCAAAGCGAAGATGAACTCAGTAATACCCATTCGGACACCTCCTCTTGCTATTGATTTTTTACATTTTCAAAGGATGAATCAATAACTCTTTGTCTTTCATCAATCGTTTAAAAATTAGTAAATAATACAATTTTAATTGTATAGATGGACCTATGCCCTGTCAACCCTGCCAAGCCGGCGCCCCTTGCTCGTAAAAAGACTGCGAAGCATTCGCTTCGCAGTCTTTACGGAAAGTCTTTATGAAGATTCAGCTGAACCCTATTCCTCTTCGTCGACAAGCAAGTTGAAGTCTTCGGCTTCTTTCTTGTCAGCTTTCGGAACAGCGACTGAATAAGAAGCAGCTGTCATGCCGTAATGTTCACGGACTTTTCCTGCGATTTCGTTGCGGATGTCTTCATGCTCACGCATGAATTGCTTAGCGTTTTCACGGCCTTGCCCGACACGTTCGTTGTTATAGGAGTACCATGAGCCGCTCTTTTGGACGATATCCAAATCAGCCGCTAGGTCGACAATCTCACCTTCACGCGAGATCCCCTGTCCATACATGATGTCCACTTCCGCGGTACGGAACGGCGGAGCTACTTTGTTTTTGACGACTTTGATCTTCGTCCGGTTACCAATGATGTCGTTGCCGGATTTCAAGGCTTCTGCACGGCGTACTTCTAGGCGTACGGATGAATAGAATTTCAATGCGCGTCCGCCCGGCGTGACTTCTGGGTTACCGAACATAACGCCGACTTTTTCTCGGATTTGGTTGATAAATACAGCAATGGTGTTCGATTTGTTGATAGCACCCGACAGTTTACGGAGAGCCTGTGACATGAGACGGGCTTGTAGGCCGACGTGTGAGTCGCCCATTTCGCCTTCGATTTCCGCTTTCGGCACAAGTGCTGCCACGGAGTCGATGACGACGATGTCTACCGCGCCGCTGCGCACGAGCGCTTCTGCGATTTCAAGTGCCTGCTCGCCTGTATCCGGCTGAGACAGCAATAGTTCATCCAAGTCGACGCCAAGCGCTTTGGCATACACCGGGTCAAGGGCGTGCTCCGCATCGATAAATGCAGCTGTCCCGCCTGAAGCCTGGACTTCTGCAATCGCGTGGAGAGAAACCGTTGTCTTACCTGAACTTTCCGGCCCGTAGATCTCGATAACGCGCCCACGCGGATATCCGCCTATGCCTAGTGCGATGTCAAGAGACAACGAACCACTTGAAACTGTTGAGACATTATGGCCTGTGCTTTCACCCAATTTCATGACAGACCCTTTACCAAATTGCTTTTCTATTTGTTTTAGCGCCATATCCAGCGCTGCTTTACGATCGCTCAAAAGAAATCCTCCTCTTATGTGAAAAACATTTTTCTAACTGATTTCAGTATACTAGTTTATTGAGAAATTTACAAGAAAAAAGCGAACGTTTATTCGTGTTCGTATAAATGTTTCCCGAATTTGATCGCCGCTATCCTATCATTCCCCCAAAATGGGCATGAAAAAACACGCAAAATTAAATTTTGCGTGCGTCTTCATCTGCCAGTGTTCGTATCAAATAGTACAAGGCCAGTTTCACGGCACGGATGCGGTTTGTGTTCCTCATTCCTGACAGCTGAAGGCGATAGGCTTTCGTCCCTTCATCGCTCGCGATGCCGATCCATACCGTTCCGGCCGGTTCCTCGCCATGTGCATCCGGCCCAGCCGCGCCGGTCAAACTGACGCTGATATCGGTATTGAATTTCTCTCGGACAGCCGAAGCCATCGCTGCAGCCGTTTCTTCGCTGACGACGGAATGCTCTTTGAAAAATTCTTGTGTCATGCCGAGCTGCTGGATTTTCATTTGTTCGTTATAGGTGACAACGCCGCCATTCAAGACAGCACTCGCCCCTGCGACAGAAGCAAGCTCGGACTGGAACAGGCCAGCCGTCAAGCTTTCTGCCGCCGAAACCGTTTTGCCTTGCTGTTTCAATAAATCGATGGCTTTCGATGCCAGAGAATCATCATCATAGCCATACAGATAATCGCCGACGCGCTCCAGGATTTCTTCTTTTGCGCCGTCGATCAATTTCCACGCCTCATCCGTGGTGTCCGTTTTTGCCGTGATGCGCAGCGTGACTTCACCTGCGGATGCCAGCGGAGCAATCGTCGGGTTGGTCTGCTTATCCAAAATATCCTGCAGGCGGTCTTCAAGTTCCGCTTCCCCGATGCCGTAAAAACGCAGCACATGTGAAAGGATGATGTTTTCCTCATTGAGCATGCGCACCAATTTCGGTTTCGCCTCGAACTGGAACATCGGCTCCAATTCATGCGGCGGCCCAGGCAGCAGCATATACATATGATCGCCGTTTTGATACATCATTCCCGGTGCCATGCCGTTTTCATTGACCAGCACATCGCTGCCCGCAAGCACTAGCGCCTGCTTTTTATTGTTGTCGGTCATCGGGCGGCCGGCACGTTCGAAAAACGCAGCAATCGATTCCATCGCCGAATCGTCCATCGAAAGCGTCGTGCCCAGATGGTGGGCGATGGTCTGTTTTGTCAAATCGTCTTTCGTCGGTCCGAGCCCTCCGGAGAAGATGATCAGGTCTGCACGGGATTCTGCGACAGCGATCGTTTCTTTCAAGCGCTCTGGATTGTCGCCTACAACCGTATGGTAATAGACATTGATCCCGATTTCAGCGAGATGCCCCGAAATGAAGCGGGCGTTCGTATTGGTGATTTGGCCGAGCAGGAGCTCCGAGCCAACTGCGATAATTTCAGCGTTCATAGCGGTCTTCCTTTCATGTGGCGCTTATTTGGATGTCATAAGCCCTTTGCGATTGGCATAGAAATAATCCCATCCGGACCATACCGTAAACAGCAAAGCGATATAAAGCATGATCTCGCCGAATGGAATTCCGACCAAAGTAAAGATCATATTGTAAAGCAATAACGAAATGATCGCGAAAAGTTGTGTGACAGTCTTGATTTTGCCCAAGTTGCCAGCTGCCACGACTTCCCCTTCGCCTGCCAGCACCAAGCGCAAGCCTGTGACGGCAAATTCGCGGCTGATGATGACGATAACGACCCATGCCGGCGCGAAGCCGAGCTCGACCAAGATGATCAATGCCGCAGAGACGAGAAGTTTATCGGCAAGCGGATCCAAGAACTTGCCGAAAGTCGTGACTAAATTGTATTTGCGCGCATAATAGCCGTCGACCCAGTCGGTGGCGGACGCGAAAATGAAGATCAATGCGCCGATGAAATGCGCGACCGGAAGCGTTGCCCCGAGGAGCGTCATATCTCCCCAGCCGAAATCGATGAGCATGAAAGCCATGAAAATCGGGATGAGCAAAATGCGTGAGATGGTGATTTGGTTTGGAATATTCATTTGTTTTTCTCCTTTCAATCCTTGCAGAAAAATAGCCATCGGGTGATGGCTACTCAGCATCATCGAAACGGATGATGATGTTTTGCGGTTTTCGTTCTTGTTCATACGGCACCGTTTCACCGTTCAGTTCAATTGAAAGCATTGCGTAATCCCCGACGCGCATGAAAACGCTCGTTTCATCAGATACATCCACAGCTTCTGTTTCACCAGCCTCGAACACGGGCGAGGCTTAATAGTTCAACTCCGTCATCATTTAAAACGGTCAGCCAGGATTCACCGTTTGCGGCAAATTCAAGCTGCTTGTCTGCCGGGCCTGTGAAGGTATAAGTCGTGGTTTCACCCGATACGCTCTCAAGTTCAATTGGGCTTGTGGCTCTTCGGGTTTCAGTTGTTCTTCCGGTTCATCAACTGGAGCTTCTTCTTCCTCGGCCGCTTCCGGTTGTTCTTCCGTTTGTTCAGCCGGAGCCTCGTATTCCACATCGCCGCCTTCTTCTTCTTGTTGGACATCGTTCCCGAAGTGCTGAGCAGATAGAAATACCAAATGACCAATAGTATGAAAACGATAAATAATGCCACCAACACTTTCGGCATAGATTCTGCGACGGGGCCGGAGCTGCGTTTTTTCTCGGGCCTGCGCGTTAAATGCTCTGCAGGAACGGCCTCCGGTTCATCTTCCGGCAATTCGCTTTTATGCTCCCTTAACAGGGCATCGCCGTCCATGCCGACCGCCTGTGCATAGCGCTTGATAAATGCACGCATAAAAACCGCCAGGGATGGCCGAATAATCCCCTGTTTCGATACCTTCCAAATGATGCTTTTGGATTTTCGTCCGCTCATTGAGCTGTTCTAAGCTTAAGCCTTGTTCCAGCCTTGCCTGTTTCAGCTTCGTGCCCAATTGTCCCATCGTCATCACCTGCCTGGTTAAAAATTGAAACCGTCGCCGAACATATCCATCTGGTCTTTATTGTCCATAAACGTGTTTTTCTCCAATACTTCATACGTGATCTTTTCTTCCGGATGATGGCGCAATTCGATAATATAATCGAAATCGTCGATGCTGTACTCGGAATGCTCGACGAATTTATCGGGGTGCTCAACCACTTTGATGGTCGGCATGCGCATCATCTCCCGCACGAGCTGGAGATGGCGCTCATCGGCTGAACGCCTTGTGACGATGCCGTCCAAGATGAAAATATTATTGTCGTTGTGTTCATCGCCCATCAATTGGTTGCGGACGGTCTGCTTGATCATCGTGGACGACAGGAAAATCCATTTCTTGTTGGCGCTGACGCTTGCGGCGACAATCGACTCGGTCTTGCCGACACGAGGCATGCCCCGGAGGCCGACCAGTTTGTGGCCTTCCTGTTTGAAGATTTCCGCCATGAAATCGACGAGCAGCCCGAGTTCATCCCGCACGAAACGGAAAGTTTTGCGGTCGTCTGCGTCGCGCTGGATATAACGGCCATGCCGCACCGCCAGAATGTCCCGCAATTTCGGTTCGCGGAATTTCGTCACCGCAATGGTTTCGATCGTCGACAGGATCTGTTCGAAGCGTTCGATCTGCACGTCATGCTCTGCACGCAGCAGCATACCGCGACGCCCCTGGTCCACACCATTGATGGTGACGATATTGACGCGCAGCATGCCGAGAAGCGATGCGATGTCCCCGAGCAGTCCCGGGCGGTTGACTTGGATTTCATACTCAAAATACCATTCTTTCATGCTTCACTCTCCCTTCCCATACCTTTATCATCCTCTGGTCCATTGCCTTTATGATAGCCTAGATCAACAATGATGAAAAGCTTACGGGCGCTAGATGAGCCAGCCGCCATTGACACGGATCGTCTGCCCGGTAATATAATCTGCTTTGCCGCTGGATAAAAACGCCACCGCATGGGCGATATCTTCAGGAGACCCTGCCCCGAGCGGAATTTCTTCTTCGAGCGCCAGCCAGTCTTCATCTGTCAATCCGGCATTCATTTTCGTGCGGATCAACCCGGGCGATACCGTATTGACACGTGTGCCGGACGGCGCCATCTCTTTGGCATAAGCTTTCGTGAATGCGAGTTGGGCACCTTTCACGGCTGAATATGCCGTTTCCATTGAAGCGCCGGTTTCACCCCAGATCGATGCAATGAAAATGACATATGATTTGGCATGCCTCTTGAAATAAGGCGACAATAGCCGCACCGTCTCGATTGGATTCTTAACATGGACGCGCCATAAAGCGTCCTGCTCGGCGCTGCTCGTGTCTTGCAACAGGCCTGACAGCGCATGGCCGCTCGCACAAACGATGCACGAACAGTCGAATACTTGGTTTGCGACTTGCTCGGCGCCGCCGTCATTCGTGAAATCGCCCTGTACCGAAATGAACTCCTGCTGCGGGTAGCGCACGCTGAGCTCCTCCGCAAATGCTTCAAGGGCGTTCGAATGATAATGAAGATAAAGCGACCAGCCCTCGTCCGCCATCTGTCTGACAATAGCTCCGCCGATGTCTCCCGATGCCCCCAGAATCAGAGCGAATTGCTTCACGCCTGTTCCTTCTCCGGTGATTTGATCGTAAAGACCGATTGCTGGCTTTCTGCACTGACTAAAGCGAATGCGTTTTGCAAATCGGCCACTTCGATCTGTTCAAGCACCGGCACGACATCGAAAAGATTCATGCCGTTGAACGCATATTGCGTAAATTGGTTGGCAATATATTCCGGTGAATTCAACGCGCGCATGAAAAAGCCAATTTTCTTGCGGCGCACGCGGTCCAGGTCTTCCTGACCGAACGGCCATTTTTCCACTGCCTGATGAATCGCTTTTTTGACCTCTTGCGCAAACTTTTCAGGATGATTCGTATCCGTCCCGATCAGTGCATAACCGAATCCACTTTCCAACGAATAATCGAATGAATACGATTCATCGATCCAGCCATTCTCGTAGGCTTCATGGTAGAAATTCGAAGTTCTGCCAAACAATAATTCGTACGCTAGCTGCGCGGACAATTCATGCTTGAGCATTTCCGGCCCGTGCAGATCAAGCCGCTCCGGTTTGACGCCGACAAAGACTTTCGGTTTTTGGACCGCCATTTCCAGTGTCCGCTCCTTAATCGCCGCTTCCTTCGGCTCTTCAGGGAAAATGCGCTCGATAGGTGCAGGCGCATCGAAAGTTTTCGCTGCCTGGTTGTCTTTGACGAATTGCATCATGCTGTCCGGCTCAACGTTTCCGACGATGAACAAAGCCATATTCGACGGGTGGTAGAACGTATGGTAGCACGTATAGAGATGCTCTGCCGTGATGTGCTGGATCGACTCAACCGTCCCTGCGATATCGATTTTCACTGGATGGTTTTTGTATAGGTTCTCGATCATGCCGAAATACAAACGCCAATCCGGCTGGTCGTCATACATGGTGATTTCCTGCGCGATGATGCCTTTTTCCTTTTCTACCGTCTGTTCGGTGAAGTAAGGGCTTTGGACAAAATCAATAAGGTCGTGACGTTTTCCTGGATGCGCCCTGTCGCGGAAAATAGATAGGCCGTCCGCGTGAACGAAGTGAACGCATTGGCGGAAGCGCCGTTTTGCTGAACTCCTGGAAAATATCGCCTTCTTCTTTTCAAACATTTTATGCTCGAGGAAGTGGGCGATGCCATCCGGCACTTGAACCGCTTGTTCTTCACCGAGCGGCACGAAATGATTATCGATCGAGCCGTATTTCGTGGTGAACGTGGCGTAGGTTTTCGAAAATCCGCGTTTCGGCAGAATGTATACCGTCAAACCATTTGGCAATTGTTCGTGATAGAGTGTTTCTTCAAGTTGATTGAATTCCATTTTATTCATCGCTTGCTTCCTCCTTGCCAGACAAGAAATACGTCATTTGCAAACTCATATTGTTTGCTGCCTGCGCAATCTGTTCTTTTGTCACTTTTTCCCATCTTTCAATCAAATAGGCAGGTTCAAAGTCTTCCGAGAGTTCCATGTATTGATCGTAAATATCGATTTGGCCTCTTGCAGAATCGAGTGCTTCTTTTAACTGGTTGGTGAGCAATGCTTTCGTCTGCTCCAACTCGGTATCGGTAATGTGCCCTTGCTTGATTTCATCCAATTGGCCGAGGATCAGCGAAACCGCTTTTTCTTCCAGTTTGCGGTCGATCCCGGCAAGGACGAACATCAAGCCGAACTGCGAAGCATAAGAACTCGAAACGTAATACGCCATGCTTTCCTTTTCGCGGATGTTGGCGAACAGTTTGGAATGCGCGTATCCGCCGAAAACGCCGTTCATCAATTGCATGACCGGGAAATCTTCATCGCGGAACGTGACCGGCGTGAAGAACATCATATGCAATTTACCTTGTTTCATGTCTTCGTATTCCAGCACGCGGGACTGCTCGGGCGGCTGCAATTGGCTTTCCATTTTTTCAGGAAGTTCCTTGCGGTCGGCAAAATGGAAATAATCGCGGATATGGGAGGAGATCAGTTCCGGTGAAACGTCTCCCACCACGTAAATCTCCACTTCATTATTTTCCAGCATATGATGGTAGGCAGCGACAAGCGACTCATTGGTCACTTGCTTGACTTGCTCGATCGAACCGTTTGAATTGATCGAAGCAGGATGGTCAGGAAGCCCGAGTTCCATCATGCGCTGCTGTGCGTAGCGGGTTTTGTCGTCAAATACCGATTCGATGCGCTGGACGATGGATTCCTGTTCCCGCTTAAAAATGCTCTCCTTGAACTGGTCATTTTCGAAATTCGGCTTGAATAGGACTATATACATCAAATTCATCACTTTCTCAAGAACGCCTTCATCCGATAGGTATTGGTCATTGACAGTTTCGACATTCAAATTGACGATATGGTCGTCTCCGCGTTTGGTGGAATCTATGTATAATGAGGTTCCGTATAAATCATCAAGCACCATGCGCAGTGCTGTATGGGATGGGTACATTTCGTTGCTGTGCTGCAAAACATTCGCCAGGATCGCGCGCTCGGAAGCGTTTTTCACGGTGAGCCGGTCCTTGAAGCGGATCGAGAAATTAATCGTCTTGAATTGAGTCGTTTCATGTACGTGGACATGGACGCCTTGTGCAATCTTCTTTGTTTCAAACATGTTGGATCCCCTCTCGTGATTCTTACACTAACTATACCGGACTTTTTCCTTTAAATGCAATGAAACCGGAGGAAACAGCTGGAAAAAAGCAGGCGAATTTCAAGCGGCTGCCCGTTTATACGGTTTCCTTGCAAAATCTTAGCCAACTGCCCTTTATTTAATGAAGAATTTTTTCAAATCCATTGTCACTGATGCTTGATTTTTTCCACAAAAAAACAGGCGGGGAACTCCCCACCTGTTTCTTTTGCCCGCTGATATGCGGCATCTGTTTAACGCTGTCCTTTGATATATGGTTTCCCGTTCGCTTTCGGAGCATTGGCGCGGCCGATAAACCCAGCTAGCGCGAAGATCGTCAAGACATACGGCAGGATCAACAGGAAGACGTTCGGAATTTCCTGGATGACCGGAATCGAAGAACCGACAATACTCAAGGATTGTGCGAAGCCGAAGAACAAGGCTGCGCCCATTGCACCGAGCGGATGCCATTTTCCGAAGATCATTGCAGCAAGCGCCATGAACCCTTGGCCGTTGATCGTCGCATGTCCGAAGTCTCCTGTAATCGTCTGCGCGTAAATCGCGCCGCCGATTCCAGCGAGAGCGCCGGAAATCATGACCGCTACATAGCGCATTCTCGCGACATTGATCCCCATCGTATCAGCTGCCATCGGATGCTCGCCGACCGCGCGCAAACGCAAGCCGAACGGCGTTTTATAGATGACGAACCACGCCAGGATCGCAACACCGATCGCAAAGAATGACGTATTGTAGACCGATGTGAAAAATAATGGTCCGATGACAGGAATCTCAGATAACACCGGCACGTTATAGCGCGCAAAGCGTTCGCTGATGAAATCCGTCTGGCCTTTGTCGAAAATGCTCTTCACCAAGTAAAGTGCCAGTGCAATCGCCAATAAGTTGATAGCGACACCTGAAACGACTTGGTCGGCGCGGAATGAAATCGATGCGACGGCGTGTAGCAGCGACAACAGCAGCGCTGCGACCATCGCGGCAATCAATGCCAGCCATGGCGTCATGCCGCCGAATGTATCGGCGAACAGCAAGTTGAACAAAATCCCGACAAATGCGCCGATGACCATCAAGCCCTCCAGGCCGATGTTGACGACGCCCGAGCGTTCAGAGAACACCCCGCCGATTGCGACGAGAATAAGCGGTGCTGCATAGAAAATCGCCGAAGGGACGATGAAATATAGGATATCCAAAAAGCTCATATCACTTCGCCTCCTTCTTTTTGCCGGCCGCTCGGAGCAGCAGCAAACGAATGATATAGCCGGATGCTACGAAGAAGATGATCACGGCGATGACAATTTCAACGATCTCAATCGGAATGCCCGCAGCATTCGGCATATTGAGTGCGCCGTATTTCAAGGAACCGAATAACGTGGCCCCAAAAATGACACCAAGCGGCGTATTCATCCCGAGAAGCGCAACGGCGATGCCGTCAAAGCCGATTCCGGTGAAGCCGCCTTTGGACGAAACGTACTCGAAGGTCCCAAGCGCTTCCATCGCGCCCGCTAGACCGGCAAAAGCACCGGAAATGACCATTGCCATGATGATGTTTTTGTTGACGTTCATCCCTGCATATTCAGAAGCATGCTGGTTGAAACCGACCGCTTTCAGCTCGAAGCCAAGCGTCGTCTTCTCCAGGATAAGCCACATGACGCCAACCATGATGAGCGCCAGCAATAATCCCAAGTGCAAGCGGGAAAATTCCGTCAAGTTCTCCAGAAATTCAGAACGAAGGGAAGCACTGGCGAAAATTCGCTCCGTGCGGTCTCCCCCTTCCGATACCGTCCGGATCAATGCGTTGGTCACGTGAAGCGCAATATAGTTCATCATGATGGTGACGATGACTTCATGCACGCGGAACTTGGCTTTCAATAGCCCGGGAACAAAGCCCCATAAAGCCCCTGCTACAGCCGCCGCCAAAATCGCCAGCGGCAAGTGGATGATTTTCGGCAGTTCAACCGCTACGCCGACATAAGCTGCAGCGAACCACCCAACGATCAATTGCCCTTCGACCCCGATATTGAAAAGTCCTGAGCGGAAAGCGAATGCAACGGCTAAACCAGCCAATAGATAAGGTGTAATTTGGCGAAGCGTTTCGCCGATAGTGTAAAGGTCCCCAAAAATACCGTTCCATAATGCAGCATAGCCTTCGATCGGGCTATAGCCGCTGACGAGCATGATGATCGCCCCAACGATCAGGCCAAGCACGACGGAAACGATCGGGACCAGCAAGTTTGTCGCTCTATTCGACACGGTGCTTCCCGCCTTTCTTGTCTTTGTCCGCATGTCCTGCCATGAGAAGACCCAGTTCTTGTTCGGTCGTTTCTTCAGGAATGACCACATCCACGATTTCACCGTCGTGGATAACGGCGATCCGGTCGGAAACATTCATGACTTCATCCAGTTCGAAAGAAATCAATAGCACCGCTTTTCCATTGTCACGCTGTTCGATCAAACGGCTATGGATAAATTCGATAGCCCCGACGTCCAAACCGCGCGTCGGAAGTGCCGCAATGAGCAGATCCGGATTGCGGTCGACTTCACGGCCAATAATCGCTTTTTGCTGGTTGCCCCCGGACAACGCCCGCGCCGGTTCGTGCGGCCCTTGCGTCCGGACATCGAAATCTTTGATGATTTGCTGGGCTTTTTCCGTAATCTTGTTGTAGTCCATGATTCCCGACTTCGAGATCGGTGCCATATAATAAGTTTGCAATGCAATATTGTGGCCGATCGGGAAATCGAGCACCAAACCGTGCTTATGGCGGTCTTGTGGAATATGGCCGACGCCGAACTCTGTCACTTTTCTTGGCTTCATGCCGGTGACGTCCTTGCCGTGGATCAGCACTTTGCCGCTTTTGACTTTGCGCAGCCCGGTGATCGCTTCGATCAATTCCGATTGGCCGTTGCCATCGATTCCCGCAATTCCGACAATTTCGCCTTTGCGAACGTTGAGATTCAAGTTCTTGACTTTGGCGATGCCGCGGTAATCTTCGACGACAAGGTCTTGGACGGTCAGGGTTTCTTCTGTCGGGTGTGCCGGCCCTTTTTCGGTTTTGAATGTCACTTGACGGCCGACCATCAAAGCAGCCAATTCGTTCGGGTTCGTTTCCGCTGTTGTGACGGTGCCGATCCCCTGGCCTTTGCGAATGACGGTTACGCGGTCAGACACGTCCATGATCTCTTTCAATTTATGGGTGATGAGGATGATCGATTTGCCTTCAGCGATCAACCGCTTCATGATCTGGATCAATTCCGTGATTTCCTGCGGAGTAAGCGAAGCTGTTGGCTCATCGAATATGAGGATTTCCGCTCCGCGATAAAGAGTTTTCAAAATTTCTACGCGCTGCTGCATGCCGACTGAGATGTCTTCGATGATGGCATATGGATCGACATTCAAGCCATATTGCTCCGATAATTTCGCCACTTTTTGTGCGGCATCTTTTTTATTCGTCACGCCCATCTTTGTCGGCTCGCTGCCGAGAATGATGTTTTCGGTGACACTGAAATTCTCGACCAGCATAAAGTGTTGATGCACCATGCCGATTCCGAGATCGTTCGCTACGTTCGGGTTGGAAATGTCCACTTTCTTCCCTCTGACGCGGATTTCCCCGCCTTCTGGTTGATACAATCCAAACAAGACGTTCATCAAAGTGGATTTTCCTGCCCCGTTCTCACCGAGCAGTGCATGAATTTCCCCTTTTTCAAGCTGCAGGGTGATATTGTCGTTGGCGACAAAGTTCCCGAACTCTTTGCGGATATTCAGCATTTCAATAACATATTCCACGGTTCTCACTCCCTCGGAGACTGGTTAGTTCTTTTTTTAAATGAATTAATACATGAAAGGCTTCTTTTGTCAGAAACCTTTCATCTATTAATCTTTCGAAAAATAGACGAAAAAAAAATCATAAAGACCGGATACCCGGTCTTTATGATGACCGTATTTGACTACAGCTTATTCAGAGACTGTTTCAGGAACTTCGATTTCTCCTGAAATAACTTTCTCTTTGTATTCTTCAATCTGGCTCATGACATCTTCTGGAATCGCGCCGCGTGAATCCGCAAGAGCTACCCCTTCATCAGACAAGCCGTAAGTGATAGTTTCCCCGCCTGGGAATTCACCGTTCATTGCTTGTTCTGAGATGTCGATAACTGCATTGTCAACGCGTTTCAATACAGAAGTCAAAGTAACGTTCGCATCGCCAGTTTGGCCCTCTTCGTATTGGTCAGCATCAACGCCGATAACCCATACGTTTTCGTCAGGATTGGCTTCTTTGCGTTCTTTGGCTTCAGTGAATACGCCGTTACCAGTTCCGCCTGCTGCGTGGAAAATAATATCAGCTCCAGCGCTGTACATACGGTTTGCTGTCGTTTTACCCAATTCCGCTTTATCAAAAGCACCTGTGTATTGAACATCGACTTCGATTGAATCATCAACAGCTTTTACGCCTTCAAGGAATCCAGCTTCAAAGCGCTCGATAACCGGGATTTCCATACCGCCGACAAAACCGATTTTGTCGGTTTCAGTCATCAATGCTGCAGCAACACCTGCAAGGAATGCGCCTTCTTGCTCTTTAAACATGACGCTTGCCACGTTTGGAGCATCCACTACTGCATCGATGATAGCGATTTGTGCATCCGGCTGCTGCTCAGCGATTTCCTTAACAGCACCTTCCATCAGGAAGCCGATACCGAAGACGACGTCAAAATCACGGCGGATCAAGTTGTTCAAGTTGGTGTTGTAATCAGCGTCGGAAGCGGACTGGAGGTAATCAAACCCGCCATCGCCTTTTTCAAGGCCATTGTCTTCACCGAATTTTTGGATGCCTTCCCAAGCTGATTGGTTGAAGGATTTATCATCCACACCGCCGACATCTGTAACCATTGCTACAGAGAAATCACTTGCTTCTTCAGTGCCTTCTCCGCCTTCAGCAGAGTCGCCGCCGTTTGAAGTGTCTTCTTCGCTTCCGCATGCTGCAAGAACTCCAGCCGCCAGCATTAATGAAAAACCTACGCCAAATTTACGTTTAATCAATGTGATAACCCCCAAGGTTTTTTTGATAATAGCAGGAATCAGATGTTTACAGCCGTTTGCGAACTACGTGGAAACTGAATTTATCAGCCCGGAAATAGTTCTTGGAATACAGTACCAAGCGATCGTTTTCATCGTAATGATGCTGTTTTAATACGAGTAATGCAGTTTCTGGATCGCATTCAAGAATCGGCGACGCTTCTTCGTGATACCCTGTTGGGTCGATGAAGGTGACCGCGTACGAGATGCGGATATCGCCGGATTCTTCAAGCGCCGAGAAAATGGAGCTTTCTTTGCGTCCGAGAAAACCTTCGGGCATGTAGACGGAAGGCACTTTGTCGATGCAATAGACGACAGGCTCCCCGTTTGCCGTGCGGACGCGTTCAATGGAAATGACAGTATCATCCGGATTGCAATGAAAGCGGTTAACATCTTCTTCAGAACAAACGGACTCCGAAGTGCTCAAGTAGACCACTCCGGGTTCCATTCCCGCCTGCCGGATCATATCGGAGACGCTTGTCAATTCCTCGATGCCCGATGAAAATACCGGTTTCGAATTGACAAACGTTCCGACACCGTGGCGCCTGACGATTACATTATCTTCTTCCAGAAGCCGCAGCGCCTCGCGTAGAGTCGCGCGGCTCACTCCAAGTGATTTCGATAATTCGAACTCGGATGGCAATTTCTCTTTCTCTTTATAGACACCCGAAGCAATATCCTGCTTCATTCGATCGATCACTTGGAGATACAATGCACGGTGATCCGATTTGATTGTCATACGATTCACCACCCATGACAGAGATCAGACATCTGATGTAAAACATTCCTACTAATCAGAATTACTATACCATTTAATAGAAATGAAATAAATAGCAATTTGTCGAATTCTGCGAATTTTCCTGTACAAGCTTTCTCAAATACTAAACATTTTGTCACAAATCAGCTATTGACCGATCAGTATTCTTCCTGCTTAGGAACCAGGACATGGCGTGGCTTACTGCCTTCATAAGGTCCGACGACCCCGCGCTGCTCCATTTGGTCTATAATTCTGGCGGCACGGGAATAGCCGACACGGAACCGGCGCTGCAACATTGACACGGATGCTGTCTGCATTTCCGTGACCAATTGCACCGCTTCGTCGTAAAGTTCATCCGTCTCCTGATCGATGCTCACTTCTTCTACATCCGACGGGATCATGTCTTCCTGGTATTGCGCTTTTTGCTGTTCGATTGAAAAGTCGACGATTTTTTCCACTTCTGTATCCGACAGGAACGCCCCTTGCACACGCACCGGTTTTGATTGGCCAGCACCAAGGAATAGCATATCGCCGCGGCCGAGCAATTTCTCTGCCCCGCCCATGTCGAGAATGGTGCGTGAATCGATCGCGGATGACACCGCAAAGGCGATGCGCGATGGGATGTTCGCCTTGATAACGCCGGTGATGACATTGACGCTCGGGCGCTGTGTAGCGATGATCAAATGGATGCCGGCAGCACGTGCCATTTGCGCAAGCCGTGTGATGGCATCTTCCACTTCATTCGAAGCGACCATCATCAAATCCGCCAATTCATCGACGATGACAACGATAAATGGAAGCTTCGGATGCTTTTCTTCGTTTTCTGCGTTGAATGTGTCGACATAATCGTTATATCCTTCAATATTGCGTGTGCCGGTATGGGAAAACAGCTCATAGCGCCGCTCCATTTCCGAGACGATTTTCTTTAAGGCTTGTGCCGCTTTGCGCGGATCCGTTACGACCGGCGCAAGCAGATGGGGAATGCCGTTATAGACATTCAATTCGACCATTTTCGGATCGATCATCATCATCTTCACTTCATGCGGCTTGGCGCGCATAATGATGCTTGTGATGATACCGTTGATGCATACCGATTTCCCGCTGCCGGTAGAACCTGCAACGAGCAGATGGGGCATTTTATTGAGTTCGGTCATGACAGCCTGGCCCGTCACGTCGCGGCCGAGCCCGAACAATAGTTTCGAGTCGGGGCGGTTGTTTTCTTCCGATTCCAATACTTCCCTAAGGCTCACGACTGCGACTTCCGTATTCGGCACTTCAATGCCGATCGCCGATTTTCCGGGGATCGGGGCTTCAATGCGGATATCGCGGGCGGCAAGCGCCAATGCCAAATCGTCGTGAAGGCTGACGATTTTGCTGACTTTCACGCCGACATCCGGCAGCACTTCGTATTTCGTGACGGCAGGCCCCAAATGGACTTGTGTCACTTTCGCGCGAACGCCGAAACTTTGGAAAGTTTTCTCGAGTTTCTTGGCGTTTTTTTGGATGCCCGAATACTCGCCGCTTTGGTCGCTATGCGGCGGCAAGGTCAATAGATCGATCGGCGGCAACGCATAATCTTCATTTTCCGCTTCCTCTTTCATCGACATGACCGGCTCTTTCAAGATCTCCCCGGTTTCTGGATCGACATGCCTGATTTCTTCAGAAGCCTCGGTTTTCGGTTTCTCCTCCTCCGCATTCTGGCGCTTCGGCTTGACCTTTTCCGTGAAGGCAGAAATGATCGGTTCCTTTTCCTCTTCTTGCTCGCGCTCGGTCTCCTGATCAAAGACTAGCGTCGTTTCTGTTTCTGTTTCTTCCAGCGCATCGTCATAAGCTAATTGTTCGTTCATTTCCAATACCTTTTCTGGCGCATTTTTTCTGCGCGGCTGTTGTTTCTTCGCCGGTTTGCGTTCCGGCTTGAAGCGTTCTGCGAGTGACCGCATCGCTTCGCCGACTACCGGCAAGCGCTCTGCAATAACGGGCGCAGCCGTTTTACCGGTCAAGATGATGGCGCCGATCGACAATAGGATGATGGCGATGACCCATGTGCCGGCTGTCGCAAATAGCACGTGAAGCAACGCATACAGCACAGCGCCGAAAAAGCCGCCGCCGGTCGCTTCGTAATTGCCCCAGATCGTTCCGGTCATTTGCGTCATTTTCGATGTTTCCGACAAGACATTCGCAGAAGTGATCGGCAGTATGGAACCGGCTGCCCAGATTAAATGGCTGATCAATAAAGCACCGGCCAGCAGAAATACAGAGCCGGCTGCAATTTTCGGCCGGATTTTCGGCAACCCGCGCTTCACCATGATGTGAAGTGCAGCTGCAATCAATGCCAGGGGTGCGAGAAAGGCCAAATAGCCGAGCAGGTACTCAGCCATATTATTGAACATGCGGCCGATCAACCCGAGCCTGAAGACCATCAAGATTGCGATGCCGATCATGATGAGGCCCGTCACTTCGTAGGCAATCATCGGCACCGGCTGACGCTTCTTCTTCGCTTTCGGTTTCGGTCTGGGTTTCGTGCGCGGCTTGGTACGCGGCTTAGTGGTAGTAGTTTTTTTGTTCGTACGGCTTGGCGCCATGGGATTCCCTCTTTTCTTACGTAATGAAAAAGGATTCCTGCCGATAAAATCGGTATGGAATCCCTTTACTTGTATTCTTAGTATTCCATGATGATCGGAATGATCATCGGACGCCGCTTCGTCTGCTGGTACAGATACGAATTGAGCGTGTCGCGGATTTCCTGTTTGATGTTGTTCCATTCGAACGCATCGCGCGTCACGTATTTATCGACGACTTTGCGTACCAATTGGCTCGATTCATCAAGCAATTGTTCCGATTCGCGGACATAGACAAAGCCTCTGGAAATGATTTCAGGGCCTGAAGCGATGCGTTTTTCTTTGCGGTTCAAGGTAACGACGATGATAAAGATCCCGTCCTGTGACAGAAGCTTGCGGTCGCGGAGGACGATGTTGCCAACATCCCCGATGCCGATTCCATCAATCAAGACATTGCCCGTCGTGACACGGCCGCTCATGCGCACTTTTTCTTTTCTGTATTCGACGATATCGCCTTTATCGGCGATGAAGATATCCGATTTCGCAATTCCGACTTGTTGTGCCAATTTCGAGTGGGCGATAAGCATTTTGTATTCCCCTTGGATTGGGACAAAATACTTCGGCTTCATCAAGTTCAGCATCATTTTCAAATCTTCCTGGCTGCCGTGGCCGGAAACGTGGACTTTCTTATTGGATGTCAGCACTTTCGCCCCGGCTTTCGCCAATTGTTCATTGTCTGGAACATTGGCACTTCCATGCCTGGCGACGGCGTAAAGGTGATCAATACTGTATCCGTTTCATTGATGCGCACATCTTTATGCTGGCGTCTGACCATTTTATCCAGTGCTTCGAGTGGTTCGCCCTGGTTGCCGGTCACGATGATGACGACTTCATCATCATTGTATTTTTCCAAGTCTTTCAAAGAAATGACCGTGTCTTCGTCAACTTCTAGATACCCGAGTCGCAAGCCGACTTCATAGCTCTTCTCCAGGCTTTTGCCGATGACGGCGACTTTCTTGCCGGTTTGGTGCGCGATGTCGAACACTTGCTGGATACGGATGAAGTTGGATGAATAAAGTGATACGAGAATGCGCCCCGGTGCCTGGTGGAAGGCCGTCAGGATATGATCGGCAACGACCGTTTCAGACGTCGTATAGCCTGGGCGTTCGGCTTCGGTGGAATCCGATAGCAGCATCAAGACGCCGTCTTCGCCAAGCTTCGCCATTTTGGCGTAATCCGGGCGGTAGCTGCCTTGCATCGACTGGTCGAATTTAAATTCACCGGTATGGACGATGGCGCCTTCCGAAGTATGGAAGACGATGCCAAGTGCATCCGGAATACTGTGTGTCGTATGGAAAAAGGTGACATGTGTCTTGTCGAAATTCATGCGGCTCTTATTGGTGACTTCAAAGAACTTATGGTGCTTGAGCGAGCCGAGCTCTTTTACATGCTCTTTGGCAAGCGCGATGGTCAGCTTCGAGCCGTACACCGGTGCCTGGACTTTCTTCAATAGATAAGCAATCGATCCGATCGCATCTTCATGGCCGTGCGTCAGGAAGATCCCTTTGACACGGTCTTTGTTTTCTTCGAGATATGTGACATCCGGAATGACGATATCGACGCCGAGCATCTCATCTTCCGGAAACATCAAACCGCTGTCGACGACGAACAGGTCATCGTCGATATCGATGACGTACATCGCTTTCCCGATCTCTCCTACTCCGCCAAGCGGAATGACTCTTATGACTTCATTTTTAATTTTACTCAATTGATTTCCTCCTAAAAATATTTCACCCGTACAGATCCATAGACTTCATTATACGGTAATCACCGGTAACAGTCCAAAGAAAAAATATCTGCAGCCATTTGCCCCACGTGCCTGCCGCAAAAACATCCGTCTGCGAAACAAAAAAAGCCATCCGCACACACGAGGAAGAAACGACTTCCAAGCGGCACCGGATGGCCAGAGATTTTACATGCGCCAGCAGATCACCCGCTGCCGGATGATTGCCTGACAGCTTACAGCAATTGTTCTTCGATGAGCGCTTCGGCGATTTGAACCGAGTTCAATGCCGCGCCTTTGATCAAATTATCGGAGACGATCCACAAATGATAGCCGTTCGGGTTGTCGAGGTCCTTGCGGATACGGCCGACGAACACCTCATCTTTTCCAGCGGCCATCAAAGGCATCGGGTATTCCTGGTTGGCGGGATTGTCTTGCAGCACAACGCCTGGCGCGCCGCTCAGCGCATCTCTCACTTGCTCGACGGACGGTGCGTCACCCAGTTCCACATAAACGGATTCGGAGTGGCCCGTCACGACCGGCAGGCGCACACAAGTCGCCGCGACCGCCAAGCCTTGGTCGCTCATGATTTTCTTCGTTTCGTTGATCATTTTCATTTCTTCCAGCGTATAGCCGTTGTCCGCGAATTGGTCGATCTGCGGCACGGCATTGAAAGCGATCGGGTAATGGCGATCGGCTGACTTCACGGGCAAGACTTTCGCTTCGGCAGTTGCTGCGTTATCGAAATCTGCTGCCTGTTCTTTCAATTCATTGATCGCATCGATGCCAGCGCCAGAAACCGCCTGGTAAGTGGAAACGATGATTTTCTGCAAGCCGAATTGCTCTTTTAGCGGCTGCAATGCGCATACCATTTGAATCGTCGAGCAATTTGGGTTGGCGATCACGCCGGAATGTCCTTTTAGCGCCGATTTATTCACTTCAGGGACGACGAGCGGTACATCTTCATTCATGCGGAATGCGCTCGTATTATCGACAACGACTGCGCCGCGTTTTACGGCTTCAGGGGCAAACTTTTCTGAGATGCTGCCGCCTGCGCTGAACAAAGCGATATCCACGCCTTCAAATGATTCGGGCACCGCTTCCTCTACTGTATAGGTTTGTCCGTTGAATTCGATTTCCTTGCCGGCAGAGCGTGCAGAAGACAGGAATTTGATGTCCCCTACAGGAAATTGCGCTTCTCCAGCTGGTCTTTCATTTGCTGACCGACGGCACCGGTTGCGCCCATGATCGCTACATTATAGGTTTTCACTCGACTCTCTCCTTCTTGACTAATTTGCGTTATTGTAACATAATTTATCGCGTTAATGCGACAAATTGTCGCAATTCCTGCTCTTTCATTGGGAACGGATGATGGAGACGGCAGGCGCAGTGGCAGTCAATTGCATCAAATCCAGCACATGTTCACGCTCCACTGCATCGATCAAGTGGATGATGTCATCAGCGGATTGATGTTTGCCGTGAAGCAATTCATATTTTCCGTTGCGGCTCATTCTGGATCCCGTGCTTTCTAGCCCAAGCAGCAAATTGCCTTTCAATTGCTCACGGGAATCCGTAATTTCCAAATCGCTGATGTCCCCTTCTCGCATGCGCTGCAGCGATGTACGAATCAATTCTTCCACTTCCCCGACTTGATGGTCGGCAGTGCCCCCGTAAATAGCGAGCGTGCCGTGGTCAGAGTAGGCGGAATGATAGGAATAGACCGAATAGGCAAGTCCCCGGTCTTCGCGGATTTCCTGGAATAGCCGGGACGACATCGAGCCGCCGATGATATTGTTCAATACCGCGAGTGCAAACAACTGATCGTCTTTCAGCGACAGCCCTGGATATCCAAGACAGATATGCGCTTGTTCCGTTTCTTTATGCTTGATCGACTGACCAGGCACAAAGGTCGGCATGACATGCGCGTTTTCGGGGCTTTTCCGTTCAAATGAACCGAATAAAGATTCGATTTGGCTGAGCAATTTTCCTTCGATATGGCCTGCCACGGAAATGACCGTGTTCGACGGGGTGTAATGGCGCTCCATATAATCCAAAATCTGCTGTCTTGAAAACCTGTCCAGTGTTTCGACGGTACCTAAAATTGGGGCGCCGATTGCATTGTCGGGGTACATGACCCGCCATAATTGCTCGTGGACATCGTCATCCGCCATATCTTCAGTCATGCTGATTTCCTCTTTGACGACGAGCCGCTCTTTATCGATCTCTACCGGGTCCATCACCGAATTGAAAAACATATCAGCTAACACTTCGACTGCCAGCGGCGCATGATGGTCAAGCACTTTGGCGTAATAGCAAGTATATTCTTTTGAAGTATAGGCGTTCAAATCACCGCCAATGCGGTCGAATTCCCGCGCAATATCTTTGGCGCTGCGTTTTTCGGTACCTTTGAACAAGAGATGTTCAATAAAATGCGTGATGCCGTTTTCTTCCGGGCGCTCATCACGTGACCCTGTATTGACGAATACACCGACTGCTACTGAGCGGAAATGCGGAATATGTTCAGAGACGATGCGCAAGCCATTTTGGCAAGTATAAGTGGTAACCATTGAAAGCCCTCCTGTATATGAAAAAAATTGCCGGCGAGTGCCACCGGCAATTTTTCCAATCTGTTTCATTTACTGTTTCAAGCCTTTTCGGCAGCTTCTTTTTCTTCTTTCAAAACCGTTTTGCGGGACAAATTGACGCGTCCTTGACGGTCGATTTCGATAACTTTCACCTTGATGATATCGCCCATCTTCAAGACGTCTTCCACTTCTTTCGTCCGTTCTTCCTGGATTTCAGAAATGTGGAGAAGCCCGTCTTTACCAGGGAACAACTCGACGAATGCGCCGAATTTCTCGATGCGCTTGACCGCGCCTTCGTAATATTCGCCGACTTTCGCTTCGCGTACGATATTCTCGATCATCGCTTTCGCTTTGGCGTTCATTTCTTCATCAACGGAAGAGATGAAAATCGTGCCATCTTGCTCGGTGTCGATCTTGACGCCCGTTTCATCGATAATTTTATTGATGACTTTTCCGCCAGGCCCGATGACGTCGCGGATCTTGTCTGGGTTGATTTTCACCATGATGATCTTCGGCGCGAATTTAGACAAAGTCGTGCGCGGTGTATTGATTGTGGCAATCATCGATTCCAGGATGTGCAGACGCCCGATTTTCGCTTGCGTCAATGCTTCTTCCAGGATTTCACGTGACAAGCCGTCGATTTTGATGTCCATTTGTAAGGCTGTGACGCCTTCTGCTGTTCCAGCGACTTTAAAGTCCATATCGCCAAGATGGTCTTCCATCCCTTGGATATCGGAAAGAACTGTATAGTTCTCGCCTTTTTTCACAAGGCCCATCGCAATGCCGGCAACTGGTGCTTTGATTGGCACACCTGCATCCATCATCGCCAAAGTTGACGCGCAGATGCTTGCTTGTGATGTGGAACCGTTCGATTCCAATACTTCGGAAACGAGGCGGATCGTATATGGGAAATCTTTTTCATTTGGAATGACTGCTTCAAGCGCACGTTCGCCTAAAGCGCCGTGGCCGATTTCACGGCGGCCAGGGCCGCGCAGGAAGCCAGTTTCCCCAACGGAGAACAACGGGAAATTATAATGATGCATAAAACGCTTCGTTTCTTCCAAGCCGAGGCCGTCGATGATTTGCACATCGCCGAGAGCGCCGAGCGTACAGATGCTCATTGCCTGTGTTTGGCCGCGCGTAAAGAGACCGGATCCGTGAGTGCGCGCAAGGACGCCGACTTCAGAAGATAGCGCACGGATTTCAGAAGGACCGCGGCCGTCTGGGCGGATCTTTTCATCCGTGATCAAGCGGCGGACTTCGTCTTTGACCATTTTATCGAGCACTTGGCCCGCTTGTTTCTTAATATCGTCTTCTGAATCTGCATACGCTTCAAGCGCACGTTCTCGGACAGCCGCAATGGCTTCATTGCGCGCCTGCTTTTCGTTCACTTGAACTGCAGCATTCATGTCTTCTTCAACAGCTGTTTTCAATTCTGCCGTCAAGTCAGCATCCAATTCATACAATTGAACAGCTGATTTTTCTTTGGCTACTTCCGCAGCAATTTCTTCCTGGAAAGCGATCAATTTCTTGATTTCTTCGTGGCCGAACATGATCGCTTCAAGGATCACTTCTTCGGACACTTCTTTGGCACCGGCTTCTACCATATTGATGGCGTCTTTCGTGCCGGCAACCGTCAAGTTGATCGAGCTTTTTTCCATTTGCTCGCCTGTCGGATTGATGATGTACTCGCCATCCACCATTCCGACGATGACGCCAGCAATCGGCCCGTCAAACGGAATATCGGAAATCATCAATGCCAAAGAAGACCCGAACATCGCTGCCATTTCAGATGGGCAATCCTGATCGACTGACATAACCATTGAAATGACCTGTACTTCGTTGCGGAAACCGTCCGGGAACAATGGACGCAGCGGACGGTCGATCAAGCGGCTGATCAAAGTTGCTTTTCAGATGGGCGTCCTTCGCGTTTAATGAATCCGCCCGGGATTTTCCCGACAGCGTATTGGCGCTCTTCATAGTTCACAGTCAGCGGGAAGAAATCCAAAGGCTTCGGTGATTTTGATGCGGTTGCAGTGGACAGCACTGCTGTATCGCCATAACGGATCAATGCCGCTCCGTTTGCTTGTTTTGCCAGTTGACCGACTTCGACCTTCAGCTCGCGGCCAGCCCAGTCAAATGTGTAAACCTTTTTTGTTTGCTCCATAGTCGAGCTCCTCTCTTACCGTGTTTCGTGTAGTATGTATCTTTAAATAGTGTATCAAAAAAGCACATCAAGTGCGATTCAATGATAAGTTTTAAGCATAAAGAAAAAGCGGGACGAATCCCGCTTTCTCTGCTTGCTATTATCGGCGTAGGCCAAGTCTTGCGATTAACTCACGGTAGCGTTGTACATCGTTCTCGCGTAGGTATTTAAGCAAGTTACGACGGCGTCCAACCATTTTGAATAGACCACGACGTGAATGGTGATCTTTCTTGTGGGTACGCAAGTGCTCGTTCAAGTTGTTGATGTCTTCTGTAAGAATGGCGATCTGAATTTCTGGAGAACCAGTATCAGTGTCATGCACTTTGTATTCATTGATCAATTCATTTTTACGTTCTTGAGTGATTGCCATGCTGTTCCACCTCCTATTCTCTGATAGCCCCTATTACCTAGCAAACGTTGGTGATTCGATTTGCCAAGCAACGGTTAGTACGTTCAGTACTTTGATATCATAGCACAGTGATTTCCTGAAATCAACTGTGCACCTTACACTTCAAAATATTGCTTTGCGGTATCTTTGTCCCGGCCGATTTGGATTTTCAGTTCATCGATGCCTGAAAATTTCTGTTCATCGCGGATGCGCTTATGCCATTCGACGACAACTTTCTCGCCATAGATCGACTTATCGAAATCCAGGATATGGACTTCGATGACCAGGTTTTTGACATCGGGATTATTGAATGTCGGCTTGTAGCCTACATTGCAGACACCATCGAAATAAGCGCCTTGCACTTCGATCCGAACTGCGTAGACACCGCGCTTCGGAACGAATGTGCCGAGCTCTGGTTCGACGTTCGCCGTAGGAAAGCCGATCGTCCGCCCGCGCTTGTCGCCGTTGACGACCGTTCCGGAAATCCGGTATGGCCTGCCAAGCAGGTGATGGACCGGCTCAACCAGCCCATCTTTCAACAGGTGGCGGATGCGGGTCGAACTGACCTTTTCATTTTCCGCTTCAATTTTGCCGACTGTCGTGACATGATACCGGCCGCTCCCGTACGATTCCATGAGCGCCATATCCCCGCCGCCTTTAAAGCCGAACGAAAAATCAAAACCGGCAACGACTTCTTTGACGCCGAGGCCATCGATGAAATGCTCGATGAATTGTTCAGGGGAAAGTTTCGCGAACTCTGAAGTAAAACGAACGATATAGCAGATGTCGACGCCCATTTCCTGCAAGATCTCCATTTTCTGGCCAAGCGGCGTGATATAAAAAACTTCTTCTTTCCGGCCGCCGAGCACGAGTGATGGATGCGGGTCGAAGGTCATAACAGCGGATTTCATCCCGCCTGCCTGCGCTTTATCAATTGCCGTGCCGATCACTTTCTGGTGTCCGCGGTGAACGCCGTCAAAAAATCCGATCGCCATCGACAGCGGGCCGTGTTCTTGTGCTTTCATCTCGTGAGGATAACTCAAGTGAATGATTTTCATACTACACCTCGTCCGTTGGAGGAAATCCAAACATTTTTTCGGGTTTCATTTTGCCCGGCTTATCCGGATGCCGTTTATACAACGCTGCCGGTACGCCTTGATACGTGAAAACGACAAACGGTTCCGCCTTCAAGACCGGATGCGCCTCAAGTACTTGGCCATTCTTGATGCCGAACAATAAATCCGGCGTGATTTCTTCAAAAGGAAATGCACTTAAGCCATAGGCAAGAGGCTGCAAAATAGAACCGATATCCCCATTTTGCGCAATTTCCTCCACTTCGGCAAGCGTCACACATTGTTGTTTCGTAAAACTGCCGGATTGCGTGCGTGTCAGCTGTGACATATGAGCCGGATAGCCAAGCGCTTCACCGATCTGGACAGCAAGCGTCCGGATATAGGTTCCTTTGCCACAGCGGATGCGGATGCGGAAACGGATATTCTGCCCTTGCCAAATGTCCGCGTCATCCAAAAGTTCAATCGAGTCAATATGCACGATCCGCACCGGGCGTTCCACCGCTTCGCCTTTGCGCGCGTATTCGTAAAGCTTTCTGCCGTTCACTTTGACGGCGGAATACATCGGCGGGATTTGTTCAATGTCGCCGGTCAGGCTTTGCAATACGCCTTCTAGCTGCTTTCGGGTAATCGTCTTGTCCCCCGTGTCTTGCTCCACTACTGCGCCTTCTGCATCTTCTGTTTCCGTTGAAAACCCGATCAATACTTCCGCTTCGTACGTTTTTCCTTGATCAGTGATATACTCTGCCACTTTGGTCGATCGCCCGAGGCAAATGGGCAATACGCCGTCCACTTGGGGATCGAGCGTCCCGGTATGCCCGACTTTTTTCGTTTTCAGGATTTTCCGCAAGCGAAAAACGCAATCGTGGGACGTCATGCCCGGTTCTTTCCATAATGGAAGAATCCCATTCGGTTCCATATCGGAAGCCCCTCTCTTCATCGGCACTAGGACCGAACTATATAGTATGTAGAAAAAAGCCTGCTGTCTAAAAATAGACTGGCAGGCTTTCGGTTTACTCTTCTGTTGGATCTTTGATATCCCGCAGCAATGATTCAATCCGATTGCCGTATGCGACAGACGAATCGATTTCAAACGCCAATTCAGGAGTCTTGCGCAAACGGATCCGCTGCCCGATTTCCGAGCGGATGAATCCTTTGGACTTGGCAAGGCCGAGCAAAGTCTGCTCTTTCGCCTTGTCATCGCCCAGCACGCTAATATAGACTGTTGCCTGCTGAAGGTCGCCCGTCACTTCGACATCTGTCACTGTGACAAATCCGATGCGCGGATCTTTCAGTTTTCTGCCGATAATATCGCCGAGCTCTTTTTTCATCTGCTCAGCTACACGATTCGAGCGCATTGATGACATTTCGAATCCACTCCGTTCTTACAAATATTCTTTCTCTATTGCCATGCATTCCCACGACGGATTGCTTTCCAGATAGCGCAGCACCTGCTCCATTTCACGCTCCGCTGCTTCTTTCGAAGAAGAAACGGTGACGAACGCGAGGCGCGTGCGCTGCCAAACTTCCTGGTGATCGACTTCCGCCGCCGATCATTGAATTTCTGCTTTGTGCGGGTCATCATGCTTTTGACGACTGCACGTTTATCTTTCAATGAATGCGCGGTAGGGATAAAGAATTCGCATTCCATCGAAAGGATCATTTTCTTTCGATTTCTTCCATGATGAACGCTTCGATGATGTCGCCTTCTTTAACATCGTTGAAGTTTTGATTGTCACACCGCATTCGTAGCCTTTTGCGACTTCTTTCGCGTCATCTTTAAAGCGTTTCAAGGTATCGATTTCGCCTTCGAAGACGACAATGCCATCACGGATGACACGCACGCCGCTGTCGCGGGTGATCTTGCCTTCAGTTACGTAGCTTCCGGCAATCGTTCCGACTTTAGACACTTTGAACGTGCTGCGGATTTCCGCTTGCCCGATGATTTTCTCTTCGAACTCTGGGTCCAAGAGGCCTTTCATCGCTGCTTCGATTTCTTCGATTACTTTATAGATGATGCGGTGCAAGCGGATATCGACGCCTTCTGCATCTGCTGCGCGCTTGGCGTTGACATCCGGGCGGACGTTAAAGCCGATTATGATGGCATTGGATGCTGCCGCCAGTGACACATCGGATTCCGTGATCGCTCCGGCGCCTGTATGGATGACTTTACGTTGACGCCTTCCACATCGATTTTCAAGAGTGAAGCAGCCATGGCTTCCACTGTCCCTTGAACGTCAGCTTTGACGATCAAGTTCAACTCTTTCATTTCGCCTTGTTTCAATTGATCAAACAAGTTATCCAGCGTGACGCGGTTCTTTTCAGAACGCATTTCCTGCAACGCTGTAGCCGAACGGGCTTCACCGATTTGACGAGCAGTTTTCTCGTCTTCAAACACGACAAAACGGTCGCCGGCTTGCGGTACATCACTAAGTCCAGTAATTTCAACAGGCGTTGATGGGCCAGCTGTTTTCACGCGGCGGCCAAGATCGTTAACCATTGCGCGCACGCGCCCGAATGTATTGCCGACAACGATCGGGTCGCCGACATGCAAAGTGCCATCCTGTACGAGCAAAGTCGCAACAGATCCGCGGCCTTTATCTAGCTCCGCTTCAATGACCGTACCGATTGCACGGCGGCCAGGATTCGCTTTCAATTCCCCGACTTCAGAAACAAGCAAGATCATTTCAAGTAGCGTGTCGATTCCGTCTCCAGTCAAAGCGGAAAGCGGAACGAAAATCGTATCGCCACCCCATGCTTCAGGCACTAAACCGTGCTCAGTCAATTCCTGCATAACGCGGTCCGGGTTTGCGGACGGTTTATCCATTTTATTGACTGCGATGATGATCGGAACTTCGGCAGCTTTTGCGTGATTGATCGCTTCCACTGTCTGCGGCATAACGCCGTCATCAGCAGCAACAACGATAATGGCAATATCCGTTACTTTCGCACCGCGCGCACGCATCGTCGTGAACGCTGCGTGGCCTGGTGTATCCAGGAATGTGATTTTCTTGCCGTCTTCCTCGACTTGGTAAGCACCGATATGCTGTGTAATCCCACCTGCTTCTCCAGCAGTCACTTTCGTGTGGCGGATTGAATCCAGCAAGGTTGTTTTACCGTGGTCGACGTGGCCCATGATTGTAACAACAGACGGGCGTTCTTCTTTTTTAGCTTCTTCTTCAGGTTCGAAGTAGACTTCCAAATCGGTTTTATCGACCAAGATTTCTTCTTCTACTTCCACATCGTATTCTGCACAGACAAGCTCAATGGCATCTTTATCCAACTCTTGGTTGATGGTTGCCATAACGCCAAGCATGAACAATTTTTTGATGATTTCAGAAGGCTCACGGCCAAGTTTTTTCGCCAAATCGCCAACAGTCAAAGATTCACTGAATGTGATTTTTGACGGCAATTCTTTTTCTCTCTTCGGCATTGGCGGCATCGGGTTCACCGGACGCTGCTGTTTGCCTTTGCGGTTGCGGTTTTGCCCGCCGCGCCCTGGTCCGTTCGAACGGCCGCGTTGGCCTGGTCCTGGAGCTGGTTTTGCAGCTTTTGGCGTGAAGTTGGAACCGCGCCCTGCTTGGCTCGTTCCTTGCTGCGTAGATTGCGTGCGGTTCTGGCTGCCTTGTGAGCCTTGTGAGCGGTTTTGTCCGCCTTGTCCAGCTGTACGGTTCTGGCCTTGTCCGCTTTGAGGACGGGATTGTCCGCCTTGTGGGCGATTTTGTCCGCCTTGGCTTCCTTGTCCGCTTTGTCCACGGCGCTGGTTTTGGCCTTGCGGGCGGGATTGTGAACCTTGTGCACGGTTTCCTTGTGCAGGTTTTTTATAAATGCCGTCCAATTTCGTTACAGCAGTATCTTCTAGTGTCGCCATATGGTTATTGACTTTAATATTCATTTTTGACAATTCGTCGATGATGTCTTTGCTCGGTTTATTTACTTTTTTTGCGTATTCATGTACTCGAATTTTGGTCATCTGCTCACCCCCGGTTAGTTTTCATCAAACAAGCTCGTCATTTTCTTGGCAAAACCATTATCGGTAATCGCCAGAACGACGCGTGCTTCTTTTCCTATTGCATGCCCAATCTCATAGCGGCTAGCGCCTATGCGCACTGGGACGTTATAGGAATTGCATTTATCGTGCAGTTTTTTTCTCGTGTTTTCAGACGCATCTTCAGCCACAATGACTAATTTCGCGTTGCCGCGGCGCACTTCGCTGATGACCAGTTCTTCACCGGTTACCAGCTTGCGTGCACGCGTGGCAAGCCCTAAAAACTGCAGGATTTTTTCTTTATTCATGATTTCAGCTGCTCTCTGCGTACGGCATGGACCAGCTCTTCGTAAATTTCGCCTGGAACTTTCACTTCAAGCTGCTTGTCCAAAACCTTCTTTTTGCGTGCCAGTTCGATGGCATCTTCCGATTTGGATACATATGCGCCTCTTCCTGACTTTTTGCCGGTAAGATCGACGAATACTTCTCCTTCTTTGGAACGCACGACGCGGATCATTTCCTTTTTCGGATGCATTTCACCGGTCGCGACGCATTTTCTCAGCGGAATTTTCTTTTGCATAGCCAACGGATATCACCTTCTCAGCTTATTCTTCTTCGTCGTAAAAATCAAAGTCATCTGTGTCAGCTTCAGCATCCGACTTCACGATTACCGCGCCTTCAGGCGGATAAATCCCTAGTTCACGTGCATCCGTTTCACTCTTGATATCGATTTTCCAACCTGTCAATTTCGCAGCCAGACGCGCATTTTGCCCGCGTTTGCCGATCGCAAGAGACAATTGGTAATCCGGTACGACAACTGTCGTCGATTTATCGTCCTCACTCACTTGCACATCCAAAACTTTGGATGGGCTAAGGGCGTTCGCTACGAATACGACCGGGTCTTCTGACCATTCCACGATGTCGATTTTCTCGCCGCCCAGTTCGTTGACGATGGTTTGCACTCGGCCGCCTCGTGATCCGACGCATGAACCGACTGGATCCACTTCTTCATCGTTAGCGTGGACGGAGATTTTCGAACGGTCTCCCGCTTCACGCGCAATCGATTTGATTTCGACGATGCCGTCATAGATTTCCGGCACTTCGTTTTCGAACAAACGGCGTAAAAGTCCTGGATGTGTGCGCGAAACGAACACTTGTGGGCCGCGTGTTGTGCGTTCGACTTTAGTAATATAGACTTTGATGCGGTCATGCGGCTGGTAGCTTTCGTTCGGCATTTGTTCCGTCTGCGGCAATACCGCTTCGACTTTTCCTAAACCGACATACAGATTGCGGGCATCCATGCGTTCAACGATACCGTTGACGATATCATCCGCGCGGTCTACATACTCTTCAAAGATCAACCCGCGCTCTGCTTCGCGTACGCGCTGTGTGACGACTTGTTTCGCGGTTTGGGCAGCGATTCGGCCGAAATTGCGCGGTGTGACTTCCTCTTCCACGATATCGCCGATTTCATAAACCGGGTTGAGTGCATGCGCATCTTCCAATGAGATTTGCAGGCGGTCATCTTCGACTTCCTCAACGACATCCTTGCGGGAATAGACGAGCATCGTCCCGGTATCAAGGTTCAAATCGACGCGGACGTTCTGCGCTTGGTTGAAATTGCGCTTATAAGCGGTGACAAGTGCTGCTTCGATCGCTTCGATCAGCACATCGCGTGATATTCCTTTTTGTTTCTCCAACACTTCTAAAGCATCCAATAGCTCACTGCTCATAGTTATTCACTCCTAAATTCTTCTATTCAGCTTGCAGAAAAATCGATCGCCAGACGGATCATGGCAATTTTCTTTCTCGGGATGCTGATGGTTTTTCTGCGGGTCTTGATCTTGATCTCGATCTCCACTTGTTCTTCATCAAACGACTTCAAATAACCTTCGAATTCTTTAGCATCTTCCACCGGCTCGTACGTTTTGATATAGATGAAATTCTCCAAGGCTTTTTCGAAATCCTTTTCCTTCTTCAACGGACGTTCTGCCCCCGGTGAAGATACTTCAAGGAAGTAGTTCTGTTCGATCGGGTCGGTTGCATCCAGCTCTTCGCTTAAACGTTCGCTGACGATTGCGCATTGGTCGATATCGATCGGCTCCTGTGGATTGTCCACATAAACGCGCAAGAACCAGTTCTTTCCTTCTTTCACGAACTCGACATCGACCAGTTCAAGTTCCAGCTCATCGATGATCGGTTGTGCCATTGCTTCGATTTGTTCAGTAATTTTGCTCATAAAATGCCTCCTGCCAATAATATGCCATAACAAACAGAAAAGAGCGGGAGAACCCACTCTTCTGCGACAGAGCTATCAGTAAATGTTATTACAATAATACCATGCTTGGCGGTGCGGCGCAACTGACTAGAACAAGGATAGCTGATTGGCATCAGGCATCCCTTCCAGGCAGCCATGGTCATCCATGTACTCGATGATCGTTTTTGAAACGCGGCCGCGCTGCTGCAAATCTTCCTTCGACAGGAATTCGCCTTCCGCTCTTGCGGCGACGATCGATTTCGCGGCATTCGTGCCGAGTCCTGGAATGGCATTGAACGGTGGGATCAATGTATTGCCTTCAATCAGGAATTGATCCGCAGACGATTTATACAAATCGACTTTCTGGAATGAATAGCCGCGTTCGACCATTTCAAGCGCCAGTTCCATGACCGTCAGCAAGTTCTTTTCTTTCGTCGAAGCTTCGAGTCCTCTTGAGTTGATTTCGTCCACTTTGGCACGGATCGACTGGGATCCTTTCGCCATGGCGTTGACATCGAAATCTTCTGCACGCACCGTGAAGTACGCGGCGTAGTAAAGGACCGGGAAATGAACTTTGAAATAAGCGATGCGGACCGCCATCAAGACGTAAGCGGCGGCGTGCGCTTTCGGGAACATGTACTTGATCTTTTTACATGATTCGATATACCAGTTCGGGACGGCTTTTTCTTTCATCGCCGCTTCCATCTCCGGCGTCAAGCCTTTCCCTTTCCGTACCGATTCCATGATCTTGAACGCCAAAGATGACTCAAGCCCTTGATAAATTAAGTAGACCATGATGTCATCCCGGCAGCCGATGACGTCGGACAGTTGGCAAGTGCCGTTGTGGATCAATTCCTGGGCATTGCCGAGCCAAACATCCGTGCCGTGCGACAATCCGGAAATCTGCACGAGTTCAGAGAACGTCGTCGGTTTCGTATCTTCGAGCATTTGGCGGACGAAGCGCGTCCCGAACTCCGGGATGCCGAGCGTTCCGGTTTTACAGCCGATCTGCTCTTTCGTGACGCCGAGCGATTCGGGGCCAGCGAAAATCTTCATCACTTCCGGATCATCTGTCGGGATCGTCTTCGGGTCGATGCCGGACAGATCCTGCAACATGCGGATCACTGTCGGGTCATCATGCCCGAGAATATCGAGCTTCAATAAATTATCGTGGATCGAGTGGAAGTCGAAATGAGTCGTCTTCCATTCGGAATCTTGCGCATCCGCTGGAAATTGGATCGGCGAGAAATCGTAGATGTCCATATAATCGGGCACAACGATGATGCCGCCCGGGTGCTGGCCTGTGCTGCGCTTGACGCCAGAACAGCCTTGCACCAAACGGTCGATCTCTGCGCCGCGCATCGTCATATCGCGGTCATTGGCGTAGCCGCGCACATACCCGTAGGCTGTTTTTTCTGCTACCGTCCCGATCGTGCCTGCCCGGAAGACATTGTCTTCGCCGAACAGCACTTTCGTGTAATTATGCGCTTGCGGCTGATATTCGCCACTGAAGTTCAAATCGATATCGGGAACTTTGTCTCCTTTAAATCCAAGGAAGGTTTCAAAGGGAATGTCCTGTCCATCTTTCTTATACGGAATCCCGCAATCCGGGCAATCCTTATCTTTCAAGTCAAAGCCGGAACCGACAGAGCCGTCATCGAAGAACTCGGATTTCTTGCATTTCCGGCATACATAATGAGGCGGCAAAGGGTTGACTTCCGTAATTTCCGTCAGCGTCGCGACAAGGGACGATCCGACAGACCCCCGGGAACCAACGAGATAGCCGTCATCAAGCGATTTTTTTACCAGTTTATGCGAAATCAAATAGATGACCGCAAACCCATGGCCGATGATCGACTTCAATTCCTTCTCGATGCGCGCCTCGACGATTTCCGGCAAGTCGTCTCCGTAAATCGAGCGGGCCATCGTATAGCTGAGTTCACGGACTTCCTCATCCGCTCCTTCAATTTTCGGTGTATACAATTCGTCTTTGATCGGTTTGACGACATCGATCATATCGGCAATCTTTAAGGAATTGTCGACTACAATCTCACGAGCCGTCTCTTCCCCAAGAAAATCGAAAGCATCGAGCATTTCATTCGTCGTCCGGAAATGAACTTTCGGCAAGGTCGAACGGTTCAGCGGATTCGCCCCGCCTTGGGAACCGATCAGCACTTGACGGAAGATGGCATCCGTTTCATCAAGGTAATGGACATTTCCTGTCGCGACCAGCGGCTTATCGAGCTTGCGGCTCACTTTGGCCAGCTTGCGGATGATGTCTTCTAGATTCCATTCGTCGCGGATCAATTCGCGGTCGATCAATGGCTGGTACACTTCTTTCGGATGCACTTCCAAATAATCATAGAACTGTGCAGTGCGTTCCACTTCTTCCATCGATTTCTGCATGACCGCTTCGAACACTTCGCCTTTATCGCAGCCCGAACCGACGAGCAAGCCTTTTCGGTGGCGCTGCAAAAGCGAACGCGGGATGCGCGGGACACGGTAGAAATAATTGATATGGGAGGCTGAAACGAGCTTGAACAGGTTTTTCAAGCCTTCCTGGTCTTTTGCCAAAAGTGTGCAATGAGTCGGCCGTGAGCGTTTATAGGAATCCCCCGTCCCGACATAATCATTCAATTGATCGTGGTAAAGGATGCCTTTATCGTCCGCTTCTTTCAATAGATGCGTCAACAGGTAAGCGGTCGCTTCCGTATCGTAGATGGCGCGGTGATGCTGCGTCAGTTCGATATTGAATTTCTTCGCCAGCGTGTTCAAACGGTGGTTTTTCATTTCCGGGTGAAGCATGCGGGCAAGTTCTAGCGTATCAATCGTGGCATGCGTTTTATCGATGCCGTATTTCTTATAGGCGACATAGAGGAAGCCCATATCGAACGAGGCGTTATGCGCGACCATGATATGATCGCCTGCCCATTCATGGTATTCGCGGATGACGTCTTCGACTTCCGGTGCGTTTCGGACCATATCATCCGTAATGCCCGTCAAGTCGATCGTCGTCGCCGACAAAGGATGGTGCGGATTGGCGAATCGCTCGAATTTATCGATGATATTCCCGCCCTTGATTTTGACCGCTGCCAGCTCGATGATCGTGTCGTAAACAGCGGATAACCCAGTCGTCTCTAAGTCAAAGACGACAAAAGTCTCTTCCTCAAGCAAAGCATGGCGTTCTTCATAGGCAATCGGGACGCCGTCATCGACTAAGTTCGCTTCCAAGCCGAATATCGCCTTGATGCCGTGCTTTTGGCTTGCGGCATAAGCATCCGGAAAGGCCTGGACGCCTGCGTGGTCCGTGACTGCGATCGCCGGATGTCCCCATTTTGCCGCTTGGGCGACCAATGATTCAATGGAAGAAACAGCGTCCATTTGGCTCATCGGAGAATGGAGGTGCAATTCCGCGCGTTTGGTTTCAGCTGTGTCTTTGCGGACGGACGGATTGATTTCGACCATATCATTCGACATCATGACCAGATCCCTGACGAATGTATCGGTTTGGATCGAGCCTCTTGCTCTCAGCCACATGCCTTTTTTCGCTTGGGCCATGAGCTCCGCGTCTTCTTTATCGCGTGAGAACATTTTGACGAGAATCGAATCCGTATAATCGGTCATCTTGACGGTCAATAGCGAACGGCCGCTGCGCAGCTCGCGGACTTCAACATCAAAAACGAAGCCTTCGATGGTCACGCGGCGTTCTTCGTCGACAATCGAACGGATCTCGACGATCGGCTCATCCGGTTTGATGGCAGATCCCATCTGGAATGGACCGGATGGTGCGCCATTTTCTTTGCGCTCGGTTTCCCGTTTCTTCATGTCTGCGACAGCTCGTTTCGCCATCGCTTCTTCTTCGGCTTTGCGCTCTTCCATAAAGGCAGCGCGCGCTTCCTGTTGGTCTTCTGCCGATAGCTGGAAATCGATCGAAAATGCCGGAAATCCGAATTGTTGGAAAACCTGGCTTAATTTATCAGTGTATTTGGATTTCAATGCCATCATTTCATGTTCATGGCAGCAGTCGACGATCAATTTATTGCCATTCCATACAGGTGCTTGTGACAGCAGGCGCTCGCGTAGTGGCGGTGCCATATCCGCCAATTCGTCGACGACATGTCGCCAGTATGCTGCGACTTGTTCGCCTTCTGCTTGTTGCGTGGGTGTTTCTATATGCACTTGAACGCTTGCAATCGATGAAAACTTGGCTTGCAGCCGCTCGCGGAAAATAATAAATAATTCAAGCGGCAGCACTTGCTTGAGTTTGACGATAAAACGCCATGCCCGGTCTTTCTTATGAACGGTCATGCGTGTCAATTCCGCCCCTTCAAAATATGGCATATGGACATCGTCGGTTAACTCCAGATGCTGCAGCAGCAATTTAAATCTCATTTTGGCGTCTTGCTCATTTATCATGATTATCCCCTTCGCCATTTATTTCAGAAAAAGAAAGGAAAGTACGTTTGTACTTTCCTTTTATCATATCAGATTATTATTCATTTCTTAAAGAATTCGCGTACCTTGTCGAGCACTTCATCTTTATGCCATTCGACTGTTTCATTGGTTTCGCGGATTTTCACTTCAAGGATTCCTTCACCGGCACGCTTGCCGACAGTGATGCGGATCGGCAAGCCAATCAAATCGGCATCAGCGAATTTTACGCCTGCGCGCTCTTTGCGGTCATCGAGCAGCACTTCGAATCCTTGAGCTTTCAATTGTTCATAAATTTCTTCTCCAGTTTCGCGTTGCACATCGTCTTTGACGTTGACCGGCACGACGTGGACTTCATACGGTGCGACCGCATTCGGCCAAGTGAAGCCGGAATCATCCTGGAATTGTTCAGCGACAGCCGCGACAATGCGTGAAACGCCGATGCCGTAGCAGCCCATGATATAAGGCATCGCTTTACCTTGGTCATTCAGGAAGGTCGCTTTCATCGGTTCGCTATAAGTCGTGCCGAGCTTGAAAATATGGCCGACTTCAATTCCTTTAGCAAATTGGATCGTGCCGTTTCCGTCAGGCGATGGGTCACCTTCTTTTACAAAACGCAAATCTCCATATGCTTCTACCGTGAAATCTTCATCAGGCGTAACGTTTTTCAAATGGACACCGTCTTCGTTGGCGCCTGCCACACCGTTAACGATCGATTTGACGGCGTTGTCCGCAAATACGCGGACGCCTGCAGGCAAGCCCACTGGCCCGATCGATCCAATATCGCAGGACAGCAATTCGCGCACGTCTTCAGGAGTCGCCATATCGATCAGCTTAGCACCTGAAATATGCTTGACTTTTACGTCGTTCACTTCATGGTCGCCGCGTGACAACACGACGATAAGTTCGTCGTCCGCTTTGAACACAAGCGTTTTAATGCAATTTTCAGGCGTCGTGTCGAGGAAATCCGCCACTTGTGCAATGGTCTTCTGGTCAGGTGTCGCTACTTTTTCAATTGGGTGCGCTTGTTCATCGGATTTAGGATAATCCACATTTACGGCGGCCATTTCAATATTCGCGGCATATGGCGAACTGTCCGAATACGCAATCGTGTCTTCCCCGATTTCCGACAGCACCATGAATTCGTGGTTGTCCTTGCCACCGATTGCCCCTGAATCCGCGATGACGGCACGGAAGTTCAATCCAAGGCGGCTGAAAATATTGCTATAGGCTTGCATCATATCATCGTAAGTTTTATCCAGGCTCTCTGGTGTCGCATGGAAAGAATATGCATCTTTCATGAGGAATTCGCGTCCGCGCAACAAACCGAAGCGTGGGCGTTTTTCATCGCGGAACTTCGACTGGATCTGATACAAGGTCAACGGCAATTTCTTATAGGACTTGATTTCGTCGCGCAATAGGCTCGTGATGATTTCTTCATGCGTCGCGCCTAGCGCAAACTCGCGGTCGTTGCGGTCTTTCAAACGCATCAATTCGTCGCCGTAAGAATACCAGCGCCCAGTTTCCTGCCATAGTTCAGCTTGCTGAAGGGCAGGCATGAATACTTCCACGCTATTGATCGCTTCCATTTCTTCACGGATGATTTTCTCGACTTTGTGCAGAACACGTTTGCCGAGCGGAAGGAAGGAATAGATCCCGCTAGTGTTTTGGCGGATGAATCCCGCACGCAGCAATAATTGATGCGATTTCACTTCTGCATCAGCTGGAGTTTCCCGCAACGTCGGGATAAAGCTTAATGTTTGTCTCATATCCGAATACACCTCGACTGGTTATTGTATTTGTAAATCCCTATGTAGCAGAGAAAGGAAAGCGATAAACGCTTCCCTTTCATTCATTAAAAGAAAAATCGTTGAATGTCATTCCATGTGACGACAATCATTAAGAGCATCAACAGCATGATTCCGACAAAATGGACCATTCCTTCTTTTTGCTTATCGACTGGCTTGCCTCTCAGCGCTTCAAGAACGAAGAACATGAGACGACCGCCATCAAGCGCTGGCAGCGGCAACAAGTTCATGATCCCTAGGTTGATGCTGAGCATGCCAGCCCAGCTCATGAGCGTAAAGATGCCGTACTGCGCGACTTCTTCAGTCGTTTTGTAAATGCCGACAGGGCCGGACAGGGCATCGATGGTAAATTGGCCTGTCAAAAGCATGCCGAGCAGTCGGAATATTTCTTTGAACCAAAAGATTGTCTGTTCAGCACCATAAGCGAATGAACCGAAAAAGTCTTTTTCCACCGGGCTTTGGTACAAGACGCCGATGACACCCACTTGTTCTGCCGATTGCTCGGACAGTTCAGGCGTGATCGTGAAGTTCAAAGGCTCGCCGTCACGTTCCACTTGGAAGTCAAGCGCTGTTCCTGCACTTTCTTGAACAGATTCTACCAACTCGTCCCACGTGCTGATCGATTGGCCTTCGATTTCTGTCACCAAATCGCCGTCTTGCATGCCTGCCTGTTCAGCAGGGCTGTCTTCCGTCACTTCGGAAATGACCGGTTCAAAGTTGGAACCCCTGCATCATGCCGATTGCCGTGAAGATGAAAATGCCAAGATAAAGTTGAAGAACGGCCCAGCAAAATTGTCATGAAACGGTTCGGCAAATTTTTGCATCGAATGTGCGGTCATAAGGCGCCAAGATCGTTTCACGGCCGTTTTCTTCAACAACCGCATCACGGGCAACTTTGATATTCACTAATTGCTCGTCTTCGTCGTAGCCTTTAATGAAAAGGTCTTTTCGAGGTCTGCTTGTTCCACTTCCAGAAATAGGATATCAGGATAGACATGCTTTTGGTTGAGGATGACTTTCTTTGCCTGTCCTTTTCATCCAATAGCAATCCGATGCGATGGCCTGCCTGCAGATGGATGGCATCCATTTCTTCGCCCGCCATGCGGACATATCCGCCAATCGGAAGCAATCTAACCGTATACAGCGTCTCGCCTCGTGTGATGCCTAAAATCTTAGGGCCCATTCCGATAGCGAATTCACGAACGAGAATCCCGGCCCGCTTAGCGAACAGGAAATGGCCCAGCTCGTGGAAAACACTAACGCGCCGAAAATGATTATGAACGCTAATACTGTCTCCATTTTGAACCATCCTTAATAAACCTTATTCGGTTTTAATCTGTCGCTATTTTAGCATGTTTTCCACAGTTTTTCTCGTTTCAGAATCTGCTGCGAGAATCGTTTCAAGATCCGGCGAAGCGATCGTCTGATGGACAAGCATTGCCCGTTCGATGAATTCCTCAATTTGCAAAAACCGATTTGACGGTTTAAGAACATCGCGACTGCCTGCTCATTGGCGGCATTCAAGACAGTCGTCATCGTGCCGCCTTCCGGCCGGCGTCAAATGCAAGCTGCAAAGCACGGAATCGCTCGTAATCCATCGCCCGGAAATTCAGCTGGGCGATTTCCGCCAGGTCCAGCCGTTTGGCAGCTTGGCGCGGCAGCCGGTCCGGATAGGACAGCGCATACTGGATCGGCACTCTCATATCGGGCGTCCCGAGCTGCGCCATGACGCTCGTATCCTGGAATTCAACCATGGAGTGGATGATGCTCTCCCGGTGCAATAGCACATCGATATCATCATAGTCAAAATCGAACAGCACATGCGCTTCGATCACTTCCAAACCTTTATTCAACATCGTCGCGGAATCGATTGTGATTTTGGATCCCATCGACCAGTTCGGGTGATTGAGTGCATCTTCCACTGTGACGTCAGCGAGTTCATCGCGCGTTTTGTCACGGAAGCTGCCACCTGAAGCTGTCAGGATCAACCGGCTTGCCTGTTCAATCTTTTCGCCGTTGAGCGCTTGGAACAAAGCCGAATGTTCACTGTCCACTGGCAAGATATCGGCGCCGTATTTTTTAGCGCTTTGCATGACCAGATGGCCTGCAGTCACAAGCGTTTCCTTATTGGCGATGGCAATCGTGCGGCCGAGCTTGATCGCTTCCAAAGTCGGCTCGAGCCCGACGCTGCCGATTACGGCATTGACCAAAACATCCGCTTCGTAGGTCGAAGCATCAATCAGGCCTTTATTGCCATGGACGAATAGAATGCCCTTGAATTCCTGCTGCAGCTGTCGCGCGTCTTCAGCGAGCTGGACACAGACGATCTCAGGTTGGAACTCCTGAATTAGCTCGCGTGTTTTTTCCATGTTCTTACCGGCAGATAATCCGACCAGCGAAAATTCTTCGGGATGTTCCCGGATGATATCGGCTGTCTGGATGCCGATTGAACCGGTCGCGCCGAGCAATATGATTTTTTTCATCTATGAAACAATCCTCTCTTAAATAAAATGCAGGAAATGCAATAGCGGCATGACAAAAAAGATGCTGTCAAAGCGGTCTAAAATGCCCCCATGCCCAGGGAGCATCTTTCCGGAATCCTTGACATTGAAATGGCGTTTCAAGGCCGATTCCACCAAATCGCCCAATTGGCCGAAAATCGAAGCGACAATCGCGACGATGATGACCAATAGCAATGGCTGTTCCATGCCGGCAAAATAGGCGAAGATCAATGCGATACCGACAGCCCAGATGATACCGCCGACAAATCCTTCAATGGTCTTATTCGGCGAAATTTCTGGCCACAGTTTGCGTTTTCCGATTTTGCGCCCTGTGAAATAAGCGCCGGAATCGGTGAACCAGACGACAAGCAAGGCAAAAATCAATACCGCGAGCCCCGATTCCCGTGTTTCGATTAAGTAATAGAATCCTAGGCCCACATATAGCGTGCCGAGGATCGCGAACGCGGCATCGTCAAAAGTAAAGCTGTTTTTGACGACAACCGTATGTATAAGCAATAAGATGACCGCCATGAAGACGAACTCCACTTTCAAATAGCCGGTCCATTCATACACTTGCTGCGACCAATCGCCTGGCAGCATGAATGCATATAAGGCCACAAGAGAAATAAGGCCGGGCACGCTCATGAGGCTCCGGCCTTTCATTTTAAGCAATTCCTGAAAACCGATTGTTGCAAGGACGTATACCAAAAGAATAAACGGAATTCCGCCGATAATGACAAATGGAATAAATAGAGCAGCTGCTATAGCTCCCGTAATAATGCGTTGCTTCAATTTGCTTCTTCCCCCTTCAAGCCACCATAACGCCGATTTCGTTTCTGATAAACCTCAAATGCCTCAAGCAAGCAGTCTTCACCGAAATCCGGCCATAAAGTGTCGGTAAACCAAAATTCCGTATAAGCCAATTGCCAAAGCATGAAGTTGCTCAAACGAACCTCCCCGCTCGTTCGGATCAATAAATCAGGCTCCGGCAAACCGCTCGTCATGAGGCGGCTCGTGATCATGTCTTCTGAAATTTCGGATGGATCCAGTTCTCCGGCCTGCACCAAAGCGGCCAAGTTCTTCACAGCGTCAACGATTTCCGCGCGGCTGCCGTAATTCAATGCAAAGTTCAACACCAATCCATCGTTATGCTTGGTTGCCTCTTTCGCTTTTTGGATCGCCTGGATCGTGTGGGCAGGCAGATCATCCACATAGCCCATCATTTCCACACGGACGTTTTCTTCGATCAGCTCCGGCAAAAAACTCGATAGAAACTCTTCCGGCAAACGCATCAGGAAGTCGACTTCCATTTTCGGGCGCTTCCAATTTTCCGTCGAAAACGCATATAAAGTCAAAACGTCGACGCCAAGATGGCTTGCGAGTTTCGTTATTTTGCGGACTGTCTTCATTCCTTCGTGGTGGCCTGCCACTCTCGGCATCGAACGCTTTTTCGCCCAGCGCCCGTTGCCGTCCATGATGATCGCCACATGGGATGGTACGCCTGCGCCGGCTACAGCCATGGCACGCTCCCCGTATTCCACCACTACCGGCTCTATATTTCTCTTTAATAGTTTATTGAACATAATTAATCCTCCACTTGTAACCAATCGGAATGTCTATTGCTTATCATATCAAAAATGCGCGTTGTGCGTGAACTTTCAAAGCACTTCCGAAATTTTGGCATGAAAAAAGCGTCCTGATATACAGGACGCCCGGGAACAGATGAAGTTCGCTTAAACTGCCATGATCTCAGTTTCTTTGTCTTTGACCATGTCGTCGATCTTAGCGATATGCGTGTTTGTCATATCTTGCACATCATCCGAATAGCCGCGCAAGTCATCGGTTGTAATCTCGCTCTTTTTCTCAAGCTTTTTCAAATCGTCGTTGGCATCGCGGCGAATATTGCGGATGACGACTTTTGCATCTTCCCCTTCTTTCTTCACTTGCTTAACCAAATCTTTGCGGCGCTCTTCTGTAAGAGCTGGAACCGCAAGACGGATGACGTTGCCGTCGTTTGAAGGGCTGAGTCCAAGATCCGATTTCAGGATCGCTTTTTCGATTTCCGGCAATACGGTCTTATCGTAAGGCTGGATCATGATCAAACGCGCTTCCGGGACCGAAATGCCGGCTACTTGGTTGACCGGTGTCGGGGCACCGTAGTACTCGACTGTAATCTTGTCGAGCAATGAAGGCGTCGCACGCCCCGCGCGGATAGAAGCCAAATCACGTGAAAAAGCTTGAATCGCATTGCTCATTTTCGTTTTCGTATCGTTCATGATTGTTTTCGGCATTATAATGATCTCCTCACTACTGTCCCGATCTTTTCACCAAGAACAGCTCGTTTTATGTTTCCTTTTTCCATTATAGAGAATACTACGAGTGGAATATCATTGTCCATACATAATGTGGAAGCTGTCGAATCCATCACTTGAAGCCCTTGCTGAATGACGTCGAAGTACGATAGTTCATCGTATTTGACTGCTTCAACATCGGTTTTTGGATCAGCGGAATAAACGCCGTCCACGTTGTTTTTCGCCATCAAGATGACATCTGCCTCGATCTCTGCAGCTCGCAACGCAGCTGTCGTATCAGTCGAGAAGTAAGGATTTCCGGTTCCAGCCGAGAAAATGACGACACGCTTTTTCTCGAGGTGGCGGATCGCTCTTCTGCGGATATACGGTTCTGCTACTTGGCGCATCTCAATTGAAGACAATACACGCGTTTCCACGTCTTGTTTCTCGAGCGAATCCTGCAAAGCTAGTGAGTTCATGACAGTTGCAAGCATTCCCATATAGTCTGCAGTCGCACGATCCATGCCCATCTCCGAACCGACTTTGCCGCGCCAGATATTTCCTCCGCCGACCACTACCGCTACTTCAACGCCAAGGTCAACGATTTCTTTCACTTGCGCTGCGACGGATTTGATGATTTCAGGGGAAAGACCGAAACCTTGTCCGCCTGCCATCGCTTCTCCACTTAATTTCAGTACAATGCGTTTGTATTTTGGAACACTCATCGGTACCCTCCGTTACACGTTTATTGAAAAACAGGGAACACAACATTGTGCTCCCCGGATAACTCTTATAAAAATTGGATTATTTTTTGTTGACTTGGCTCATAACTTCGTCAGCGAAGTTATCTTCGCGTTTTTCGATGCCTTCGCCAACTTCGTAACGGATGAACTCTTTTACAGTACCGCCAACAGATGCTGCGAATTCGCGGACTTTCTGGTCAGAGTTTTTAACGAATGCTTGGTCAAGCAAGCAGATATCCTCGAAGTATTTTCCAAGACGGCCTTCAACCATTTTTTCAACGATTTTTTCAGGCTTGCCTTCGTTCAACGCTTGCTCAGTTAATACTTTGCGCTCGCGTTCTACTTCGTCAGCAGACACTTCGTCACGTGAAATGTATTTCGGGTTAAGCGCAGCGATGTGCATTGCGATATCGCGTGCAGCTTGTGAATCGGAAGAACCTTCCAATACAACTAGAACGCCGATGCGGCCGCCCATGTGCAAGTAAGGGCCGAAAGAATCGTTGTCCGATTTTGTGCGGATTTCAAAGCGGCGCAATGTAATTTTTTCGCCGATTTTAGCGATGGCGTTTGAGATGTGGTCCGCTACTGACAAGCCGTTAGACATTGTCGAAGCGTTCGCTTCGTCGATTGTTGCCGGTTTAGTTGCAAGCAAGTGTTCGCCGATTTCTTTGACCAAAGTCTGGAAACCTTCGTTTTTCGCTACGAAATCCGTTTCAGCGTTGACTTCGTAGATGACTGCTTCGTTTCCTTCTTCAAGGATTGAAGTAATCCCTTCAGCTGCGATGCGGTCCGCTTTTTTAGAAGCGCTGGACAATCCTTTTTCGCGAAGGAAATCAAGAGCCGCGTCGATGTCACCATCTGTTTGTACTAAAGCTTTTTTGCAATCCATCATACCTGCGCCTGTTTTTTCGCGCAATTCTTTAACCATTTGAGCTGTAACTGCCATGATTAAATTCCTCCTTCAACTTGTCTGTGTTTTCTCAAAAAAAGGTGATAAGTGGGGTTGGCCGCTTATCACCTGTAAACATTGCGAATTACTCAGCAGTTTCCGCTGATGCTTCTTCGTCTTCTTCCGGCTTAGACTCAAGAAGAGCGTCAGCCATTTTGCCAGTCAATAGTTTGACCGCACGGATAGCATCATCGTTTGCAGGGATTACGTAATCGATTTCGTCCGGGTCGCAGTTTGTATCAACGATACCTACGATTGGAATGTTCAATTTCATAGCTTCTGCTACTGCGATGCGTTCTTTACGAGGGTCTACGACGAACATTACGTCTGGAAGACCGTTCATGTCACGGATACCGCCTAGGAATTTCTCCAAGCGTTCGTGTTGTTTTCAATTGGACTACTTCTTTTTCGGAAGGACTTCGAAAGTGCCGTCTTCTTCCATGCGCTCGATCTGTTTCATGCGGTTAACACGTTTTTGGATCGTGCCGAAGTTAGTCAAAGTACCACCCAACCAGCGTTGGTTGATGTAGTAGTTGCCAGAACGTTCTGCTTCTTCTTTGATCGCGTCCTGAGCTTGTTTTTTTGTTCCTACGAACAAGACTTTACCGCCTTCTTCGCCCACTTGCTTCATGAAGTTGTAAGCTTCCTCAAGTTTGCGGACCGTCTTTTGAAGGTCGATGATGTAGATGCCGTTACGTTCCACGAAGATGTATTTTTTCATTTTCGGGTTCCAACGACGAGTCTGGTGGCCAAAGTGAACACCAGCTTCGAGCAATTGTTTCATTGAAATTACTGCCATGATGTGTTTCCTCCTAATAGGTTTTTGTTTGCCTCCGCACTCTTCGCTTCTGAACCGTTACCAATAAAGGCACCTGCGGAACAGATCGGAATGCGTGTGTATTTAACACCATTTGAAATTATACCACGCAGTTGCTGGTGCCTGCAACTGATATTTATAAAAACAACCGATTGCAATATTGAACGGCGATCGGGAACACTGCAGAACGCAAAAGCCACCCCGGAACTATTGGATAGTCCGGGGCGGCGTGTGGGTTTAATTCATTTTCAATTGTTCAAGCTCTGCAAGGAATTTCGTATTCAATACTTTGATATACGTACCTTTCATGCCGAGTGAACGCGATTCGATGACGCCAGCACTCTCAAGTTTACGGAGTGCGTTAACGATGACCGAACGCGTGATGCCGACACGGTCAGCAATTTTAGATGCAACAAGCAAACCTTCATTGCCGTCTAGTTCTTCGAAGATATGCTCGATCGCTTCAAGTTCGCTGTATGAAAGCGAGCTGATCGCCATTTGAACGACAGCTTTGCTGCGTGCTTCCTCTTCGATGCGGTCGCCTTTTTCACGGAGGATCTCCATGCCGACAACTGTCGCGCCGTATTCGCCTAGGATCAAATCGTCATCGCCGAACTGGTCGTTGACGCGTCCTAGCAATAATGTGCCAAGGCGTTCGCCGCCGCCGATGATCGGAACGATCGTCGTCAAGCCGTTCTTGAACAATTCACGCTCTTCCACAGGGAAGATCGTGTGCTCACTGTTTACATCCATGTTAGCGGATGTTTCAGTAACGTTCGAAAGGTTTTGTGTGTACTCGATCGGGAATTGGCGTTCTTCCAACATGTTCTTCATGCGGTCGTTTTCGATCTGCTGGTTGACAGCATAGCCAAGAACCTTCCCTTTGCGGCTGACGACGAAGACATTTGCTTCGATGACTTCGCTCAATGTTTCAGCCATGTCCTTAAAGTTTACCGGCTTGCCGGCTGCTGCTTGCAGCATAGAGTTAATGCGTCTTGTTTTTCCCAATAAATTCATAATTATGAACCTCCTACATGATTCGTACGTATTTCGCACCGTTTATTCAATATTCTAAAGGTTTTTACACTTTAATGAAACCAATACGCCTTGTTCTACAAGATAAATTGTGACAAATCTTTGTTTTTCGCCACATTTTCAAGTTTTTCGTTAACGTATTGAGGAGTGATATCGATTTGGGCAGGTGAAATCTCAGATGCCTCAAATGATAGGTCCTCCAATAAGCGTTCCAATATTGTATGAAGTCGGCGAGCGCCGATATTATCCGTCTGTTGATTTACTTCATAAGCAATTTCCGCAAGTCTGACGATTGACGCATCAGTAAAGTGTACCATAACTCCCTCTGTTTCGAGAAGGGCTTTATACTGATTGAGCAAGGAATGTTTCGGTTCCGTCAAAATCTTCACGAAATCATCGACTTCCAGCTTGGTCAATTCGACGCGAATCGGGAAGCGGCCCTGTAATTCCGGGATCAAATCTGACGGCTTCGACATATGGAATGCACCGGCTGCAACAAACAGCATATAATCGGTCTTCACCGCTCCGTATTTCGTCGATACAGTTGAACCTTCGACAATCGGCAAGATGTCGCGCTGGACCCCTTCCCTTGAAACATCCGCAGAAGAAGTGGAACTTTTGCTGGCGATTTTGTCCATTTCGTCGATGAAGATGATGCCATGCTGTTCAGCGCGGCGGATCGCCTCAGACGAGATTTCCTCGCTGTCGACCAGTTTTTCCGATTCTTCAGCCGTCAATACGCGCCGTGCGTCTTTCACTTGCATACGGCGCTTTTTCTTTTTCTTCGGCATCAAGGAAGACAAGGCATCCTGCATGTTTTCGCCCATCTGCTCCATTCCCGACCCTTGGAAAGCGTCAAACATGGAAGCCGTGTTTTCTGTCACTTCGACGGTTACCCACTCGTCTTCCAACTTGCCAGCTTTCAGGTCAGCGGCAATTTCGCGGCGCTTGACGCGCACTTCCACTTCAGCTTCCGGATCTTCCTCTTCCTGCTCTTGTTTTTGGCCGAAGAACATTTCAAGCGGATTTTGCGCAGTTTGCTTTTTCTTCATCGACGGCGCCAGCAATTTCACGAGGCGGTCGTTGGCAGAGGATTCTGCGCGTTCTTTCACGGCTTCGTATTTTTCTTCTTTGACGATGCGCACGGATGCTTCCACTAAATCACGCACCATCGACTCCACGTCGCGGCCGACATATCCGACTTCCGTAAACTTCGTCGCTTCGACTTTGATGAATGGCGCACCGGTCAGTTTTGCAATGCGGCGCGCGATTTCCGTTTTTCCGACGCCGGTCGGGCCGATCATTAAAATATTCTTCGGGATGACTTCATCCTGCATTTCTTCGTCTAGTCGACTGCGGCGATAGCGGTTGCGCAGCGCAATCGCGATTGAGCGCTTGGCATCTTTCTGCCCGACGATGAAACGGTCCAAGTGATCGGTAATCTGCCGGGGAGTTAAATCGGTTTGTGTTTTCATTCTGACAACTCCTCCATGATGATTTGGTGGTTGGTGTAGACGCAAATATCTGCAGCCGTTTCAAGCGCGGATTGGGCAATTTCGCCTGCCGTCAGTTGGTCGCCTGCATATTTCTTCAATGCCCGGCCAGCCGCAAGCGCATAATTGCCGCCTGAGCCGATTGCCAGGATCCCATCATCCGGCTCGATGACTTCGCCGGTGCCAGAGACGAGCAATAGTTCATCTTTGTTCATGACAATGAGCATCGCTTCCAGCTGCCGCAGCATTTTATCACCGCGCCATTGCTTCGCGAGTTCGACGGCAGCACGCTGAAGATTGCCGTTGAATTCGGTGAGCTTGCCTTCAAACATTTCAAACAGCGTGAAGGCATCCGCCACGGAACCGGCAAATCCCGTCAGCACTTCGTTATTGTAGAGCCGGCGCACTTTTTTCGCGGTATGTTTCATGACGACGGCATTGCCGAACGTCACTTGCCCATCTCCTGCCATGGCCGATTTGCCTTTATGCTTTACGGCAAAGATCGTGGTTGCATGAAATTCCTGCATGTTAAGGTTCTCCTCCTTACGCCCTTGGATGGGCTTTTAAATACGTATTGCGCAAATGGTCTTTCGTCACATGCGTATAGACTTGCGTGGAACTGAGATGTGCATGGCCCAATAATTCCTGGACCGTGCGCATGTCCGCCCCATTGTTCAATAGATGGGTAGCGAATGTATGGCGGATCATATGGGGGTAGATCGATGAATTGAGCGATGCCTTTTTCATGCATTCGTTCAGGATATGGCGGATGCCCCGATCCGTCACCCCATCTCCCCGGCTATTGACGAATAGCTTGTCATGCTCTTTCGACTTCATCAACCTTGGACGGGCCGAGTCGATATAAAGTTCCAGCGCGTCGTGGGCAAACTGGCCGTATGGGATGTAGCGCTCTTTCCTGCCCTTGCCGAGCACTTTAACAATATGCATATGGCGGTCCAAATCTTTCATCTTAATCGATACGCATTCACTGACGCGCATGCCGGTCGCATAAAGCAATTCCAGCATGGCGCGGTTCCGGAGCGACAGCGCATCCTCACCCGTGAGTGAAGCGAACAGCTGCTCAAGCTCTTCCTCGTAGAAAAACTGCGGCAGCCGTTCTTCTTTCTTCGGATGGAACAGCGAACGGAACGCTGCTTCACTGAGCCCGAATTCGCGGTTGCCGTAGCGGAAAAACGACCGGATTGCGGAGATTTTCCGCGAGATTGATGTTCTGGATAATTCGGCTTCATATAGTTTCGTTACATAATTTCGCGCATGAAGGTATTCGACTTCGTGCAGATCACTCGCGCCTTCTTGTTCCAGGAACAGAAAAAAACCCTCCAGATCCTGTAGGTACTGGTGGACAGTGTGGGCGGAATAATTCTTTTCCAATTGGATATAGCTCATGAACGATTCGAGCATCTGTTCTTTCGTCATCTGGCACGCCGCCTTTCAGGCAATTAAAAAAGCCTCTAAAGTATACCAATACTTAGAGGCTTTTTTCAATTAAACCGTCACTGAATTCATATAATTTTGAATTGATTCCAACGCTCGGTTGGCGTGGCGTTCAGCGCGCTCCTGTTTGGACTTGATGCGTTCGCCGAGATCCGGGAACAAGCCGAAATTGATGTTCATCGGCTGGAAGTTCTTCGAATCCGCTTCGGTAATATAACGCGCCATGCTGCCAAGTGCCGTTTCTGCCGGCAATACGACCGGCTCCTCGCCAAGTGCCAATTTCGCCGCGTTGATGCCCGCGAGCAAGCCGCTTCCCGCAGATTCCACATAGCCTTCGACGCCTGTCATTTGGCCGGCGAAGAAAATATTCGGGTCGGCTTTCAATTGATAGGTCGGCTTCAAGACATTCGGTGAGTTGATGAATGTATTGCGGTGCATGACGCCGTAGCGGACGATCTCGACATTCTCGAGCCCCGGGATCATACGCAGGATTTCTTTTTGCGCTCCCCATTTCAAATGGGTCTGGAACCCGACGATGTTGTATAGCGTGCCAGCTGCATCGTCCTGGCGCAATTGCACAACCGCGTAAGGGCGCTTGCCGGTTTTCGGGTCTTCGAGCCCGACAGGTTTCATCGGCCCGAAGGTCAAGGTCTTATCGCCTCTGGCAGCCATCACTTCGACCGGCATGCAGCCTTCGAAATAGATTTCTTTTTCGAATTCCTTAAGCGGCACGACTTCCGCTTCGACCAAAGCCATATGGAAGCGGCGGAACTCTTCTTCTGTCATTGGGCAGTTCAGATAAGCGGCTTCGCCTTTATCGTAGCGTGATTTCAAATAGACTTTGTCCATATCGATGCTGTCTTTTTCGACGATCGGTGCTGCCGCGTCGTAGAAATAGAGATATTCTTCGCCAGTCAGCTTGCGCACTTTCTCGGCAAGCGCGGGCGAAGTCAATGGGCCAGTTGCGATGATGGTGATGCCTTCCGGGATCTCCGTCACTTCTTCATTGATCACTTCGACGAGCGGGTGGTTGCGGACATTTTCCGTGACCATCCCTGCAAACTCGTGACGGTCGACCGCAAGCGCGCCGCCGGCCGGTACCGATGCTTTATCAGCTGCATCGATGATGACCGAATCCAGTTTGCGCATTTCTTCTTTGATGACGCCGACCGCATTGGTCAATGAATTGGCGCGCAGCGAGTTGCTGCAGACCAGTTCCGCAAATTTATCCGTATGGTGTGCCGGCGTTTGTTTGACCGGGCGCATTTCATAAAGCCTGACATTGACGCCCCGTTTGGCGATTTGCCATGCCGCTTCGCTTCCTGCAAGTCCGGCACCAATTACATTTACAATTTTCGTCATGATAAAACACCTCTATATAATTATTGAACTTCTTCTTTGTAGTCGCATGCCGTGCAATTGATCTGCACGCCTTTTTTCACTTTCTTTTCCACCATCAAGCTGCTGCATTTCGGGCAAGGACGTTCGATCGGCTTGTCCCAAGACACGAATTCACATTCCGGATAGCGTTCGCAGCCGTAGAATACACGGCGCTTCTTGCTTTTCCGCTCGACGATCTCGCCTTCTTTACAAGTCGGGCATTTGACGCCGATATGCTTGACGATTGCTTTCGTGTTGCGGCATTCGGGGAAGTTGCTGCAGGCCATGAACTTGCCGTAGCGCCCAAGTTTGAACACCATCGGCGAACCGCATTCCTCGCAATCTTCTCCAGCGGGCTCGTCTTTGATCTGGACTTTCTCCATTTCATTCTCCGCCACTTCGAGATCTTTGGCGAACTCTTTGTAGAAGACATCGATGATTGCGCGCCAGTCGACTTCACTTTCTTCGATGCTGTCCAAATCGTTTTCCATTTTCGCGGTAAACTCAATATTCAAAATGTCCGGGAAGAAATCACGCACCAATTGATGGACGATTTCCCCAAGTTCGGTCGGGATGAAACGCTTCGCGTCCAATGCAACATAGCCGCGCTTTTGAATAGTATCCAAAGTCGGCGCATAGGTCGACGGGCGGCCTATTCCGAGCTCTTCCAAAGTACGCACCAGGCGCGCTTCCGTATAGCGCGGAGGCGGCTGGGTGAAATGCTGGTTCGGCGTAATTTCAGTCGCTTTGACTTTATCGCCTTCCTTCATTTCCGGGAGGATATTGTCTTTTTCTTCTTTTTTATCGTCGGTCCCTTCAATATAAAGCTTCATGAAACCAGGAAACTTCACTTGAGAACCGTTGGCACGGAAAATTGCTTCACCGTTTTGCAGCTCTGCCATTACCGTATCAAGGACAGCGGGTGACATCTGGCTCGCTACAAAACGATCCCAGATCAATTTGTACAAGCGGTAAAGGTCGCGGGACAAAATGCTCTTCAGCGATTCCGGCGTGCGGTGTACGGTAGTCGGGCGGACAGCTTCGTGGGCATCCTGCGATTTTTGGGATTGTTTCGCTGCAGGCTTCTGCGTCACATATTCTTCGCCGTATTTATCAAGGATAAAACCGATCGTATCTTGCTTGGCCGATTCGGAGATCCGCGTGGAATCCGTACGCATATACGTGATCAAACCGGTTACGCCTTCTTTCCCGACCGAGATCCCTTCATAGAGCTGCTGGGCGAGCATCATCGTTTTCTTGGCACGGAAATTCAGCTTGCGTGCTGCTTCCTGCTGGAGAGAGGATGTGGTGAAAGATGGGGAAGGATTGCGTTTGCGTTCTTTTTTGACAACGCTCTTCACAAGGAAATCCTTGCCTTTCATCGTAGCCAGGACGGCTTTGACATCTTCTTCATTGGAGAGCTTCAGTTTCTTTTCGGGAGTTCCGTAAAACTGTGCCTCGAATATTTTTTTCGCTTTTTCGAATTCGCCTGTAATCGACCAATACTCTTCAGGTTCGAAATTCTTGATTTCGTTCTCGCGGTCGATGATGAGGCCTAATGCAACCGATTGAACACGGCCGGCCGACAAGCCTTTTTTTACTTTTTTCCATAGGATCGGGCTAATGCTATAGCCGACAAGACGGTCTAGGATGCGTCGCGCCTGCTGGGCATCGACCAAATCCATATCCAATTTGCGCGGTTGCTTGAATGCATCTTTTACTGCGTCTTTCGTAATTTCGTTGAACACTACGCGGCAATCCGAATCGACGTCCACCCCGAGCGCGTTCGCTAAATGCCAGGCGATCGCTTCACCTTCTCTGTCGGGGTCAGCCGCGAGAAAGACTTTTTTCGCTTTTTTCGCTTCTTTTTTCAGATCCTGTAAAATCGGGCCTTTTCCGCGAATCGTGATATAGCGGGGCTCGTAATTGTTTTCGACATCTACCCCCATCTGGCTGCGCGGCAAATCGCGCAAATGGCCGAGAGAGGCTTTCACTTTATACTTTTTACCCAAATACCGTTCAATTGTCTTCGCCTTTGCGGGCGATTCGACAATCACCAAATAATCCGCCATTCATACTCCTCCTCATAGAGGTCTCTTCAAATTGTGTAAAGAATCACCTGATGCAAAATGTATAACAGTTTTTGGCTGATTGCAAGGCTTTTCGTCGAAGCGCCAGTTTTCAGCTTCTCAATTGGCGGTATTCTTCCAGCACTTGAGCCCCGTTCCAGACGGGTTTTGCGCCTTCTGCAATTAATTTATGAGGGCCGGCGGAAAGCGGGGAAAAGATATCCCCAGGAACGGCGAAGATATCTTTACCGTGGTCCAATGCGTGCTCAATGGTGCTTAAAGTTCCGCTTTTCACTTCTGCCTGCGTGACGATGACCCCCTTCGACAATCCACTGATGATGCGGTTGCGCATCGGGAAATTCCACTTTCTAGGGGGCATATATGGTGGATATTCACTCACCAGCAATTGAGTTTCTTCTATTATAAAGGACAGCCCATCGTTGACTTTCGGGTAGCGGTGCAAAAAGCCACTCCCTATGACGGCAATGGTTTTGCCGCCGGAATCGATGGCACATCGATGCGCCATCGCATCTGCTCCTTTCGCCAAGCCGCTGACGATGACGAAGCCTTCTGCCAGTAAAGGCGGAAGCAATTGTTGAATAACCGATTGCGAATAGCTGTCGGCTTTTCGCGAACCGATGACCGCTATTTTTCAGGTGCATCCAGCAAAGCGCAATCGCCTTTCAAGTAAAGTACAGCGGGCGGGTCGATCAATTCTTGCAAAGAGGATGGATAAAGGGGATCGCGATAAACAAGGGGGCAGATTTGCTGTTGGCCGTAGATTTTTAGAAATGGGGTGTTGGCATAGTGGAGGTATGAGCGCTTCAAGGCATTCGCTTTCTCCAAGGGGATTTTCATCGTTTCTGCAAGGTCGACGGGGCTTCGAAAACGCAGGTATTCAAGGTCCGGGTCATCTTTCATCAGGGGAGACAAGCGGTTCAAAGGCTTTGGGTACACATAATGCAAGGCAAGCAAACGTTGAGTGAATTCATCATTCATGACAATCCTCCTCCATTAAAGGTCAGCGCAAAAAAGCTGCGCCTACACTTATCATAGAGCTTCAGGCACAATCCGTAAATATTTTTAAAAACGGATTTGCCCTTTATTGCGATGTGTATAACGTTTATCGTAATGTTCATGGAATTGTTCGACTGCTTTCAACTCCACTTTCCCTTGGGCTTCCTTTTCAAATGCTTGGAAAATGATGCGTACAAAATTTCCCCGGCGCTCATCGCGCAGCTCATCATCTCCCATCATTTCACGGAAAACCCCGGCTTCAATTTCTTTCAACACACCGGCAAAATACGAACTATGGTGGATCAATTCAGGGATGCTATCGGGCGCATCGTTCTGTAATTCCTCATGGCAAATACACCACACTGCCAATTGTTTCTCAAGCAGCCTGGCTTCCCGCAGCAAAGGGTTCGATTGTGCCAGCACATCCTTTAAAATTCCGTTCGAAAAATCAAGATACCAAAACAAGAACTTGAGCATATCGAGCTGGCTGTTTTGTGCAGCTTGTGCCAAATCCTCTAACCGGTCCAGCGCATCATGGCGGTCAAAGCGCCGATATTCCCGGGCGAGGCTCTGTCGATAAATCCCATCCACCAACTTTTCCCTGTCTATAGCAGAAAGCGGGCCTTTTCCCAACACTTCCAACTGGTAAAATCCTATCACATCCGGTAGAAACGGCACGATGAATTCATCCATGATCGTCTGTTCTTTTAGTTCCTGCTTCTTGCTTTTCGTCCGATTGTTCGCCATCTTCATTCCAGAGACTGCAGCGATCGCCCCTGCTGCTATCCCCAAGACCCATTCTGCTTCCATTCCGTGCCCTCCTACTTGCGCATGATGCTATTCATTCCATTATAGATGAGGATTGGCAAAAACTGCTGCATAATCGCTCGAATTCTTTCTACTGATTGCCAGAAAACAAAAAAATCCCCGAAGCATCTAAAAAGATGCTTCGGGGATCCGTGTATTAATGAGTTTTACAAGCGTCGTAAAGGCCTTTTTCCTTGATCACTTTGATCAAAGTTTCACCAATGACGGATGGTGTGTCTGCAACTTCAATTCCAGCAGCGTTCATTGCTTTAATCTTGTCTGCAGCAGTCCCTTTACCTCCGGAAATGATCGCACCAGCGTGGCCCATGCGTTTTCCTTCTGGAGCCGTTTGGCCGCCGATAAAGCCGACAACAGGTTTCGTCATGTTTGCTTTAACCCATTCTGCAGCTTCTTCTTCAGCTGTTCCGCCGATTTCACCGATCATGACAACCGCATACGTATCTTCATCTTCGTTGAATTCTTTCAATACATCGATAAAGTTGGTTCCGTTGACCGGGTCTCCGCCGATACCAACAGCTGTTGATTGGCCAATACCTTCTTCAGACAATTGGTGAGTCGCTTCATACGTCAATGTACCAGAGCGAGAAACAACGCCGACATGTCCTTTTTTGTGAATGTATCCAGGCATAATGCCGATCTTACATTCGTCCGGAGTGATGACACCCGGGCAGTTCGGGCCGACAAGACGTGTTTTCTTGCCTTCCATATAACGCTTCACTTTGACCATATCCAGTACCGGAATATGCTCAGTGATGCAGATTGCCATATCCAACTCAGCTTCTGTTGCTTCAAGAATTGCGTCAGCAGCAAAAGGAGCCGGCACATAAATTACAGATACATTAGCACCTGTTGCTTCAACGGCATCTTGAACTGTGTTGAATACAGGTACGCCTTCTACTTCAGTTCCGCCTTTGCCTGGTGTTACACCCGCAACAATTTTCGTTCCGTATTCAAGCATTTGCTTTGTATGGAAAAGGGCAGTTGACCCTGTAATTCCCTGTACAAGCACTTTTGTGTCTTTATTAATGTATACGCTCATTTTTGTCCCTGCCCTTCTTTAGCCTACAAGTTCTACGATCTGTTTCGCGCCATCTGCCATAGTGCCAGCAGCTACGATGTTCAGACCTGATTCGTTCAGCAGTTTTTTACCGATTTCTACGTTTGTGCCCTCAAGACGGACGACAAGCGGCACTTCCAGGCTGACTTCTTTAGCCGCTTGGATAACACCTTCCGCAATGATGTCACACTTCATGATCCCGCCGAAAATGTTAACGAAGATTCCTTTAACATTCTTATCGGAAAGAATGATCTTGAATGCTTCCGTTACTTTCTCAGCAGTGGCACCGCCCCCAACGTCAAGGAAGTTAGCGGGTGAGCCGCCGTAATAGTTAATCGTATCCATTGTTGCCATAGCAAGGCCGGCACCGTTAACCATACAGCCGATGTTTCCGTCCAAAGAGATGTAGCTCAAGTCATACTTGGAAGCTTCGATTTCTTTAGCATCTTCTTCATCGTAATCGCGCATTTCCATGATGTCCTGGTGACGGTATAATGCGTTTGCATCGAAGTTGAACTTCGCATCCAAAGCTACTACCTGCCCGTCGCCTGTAACGACCAATGGGTTGATTTCAACGATTGCTGCGTCTTTCTCTACATAAGCCTGATAAAGGCCAAGCATCAATTTCGCGGCTTTGTTGACAAGCTTAGCCGGGATGTTCATGTTGAATGCCATGCGGCGAGCTTGGAAGCCAGTCAAACCGACAACAGGATCGATTGCTTCATAGAAGATACGCTCCGGTGTGTTTGCTGCCACTTCCTCGATGTCCATTCCGCCTTCTTCTGATCCCATCAAGTTGACTAGGGAAGTTTCACGGTCAAGAACTAATCCAAGATAGTATTCTTTTTCGATGTTGCTGCCCGCTTCGATGTAAAGGCGTTTAACTTCTTTGCCTTCTGGGCCTGTCTGATGCGTTACGAGGACCTTGCCAAGCAATTCCTTCGCGTACTCACGCACTTCGTCCAAGTTTTTCGCCAGCTTGACGCCGCCTGCCTTGCCTCGTCCACCTGCGTGGATTTGGGCTTTAACAACGACAACATCCGAACCAAGTTCTTTCGCTGCTTTGACTGCTTCTTCAGGTGAAAAAGCAACATGGCCTTCTGGTACTGATACGCCATATTGTTTCAGGACCTGTTTTCCCTGATATTCATGGATATTCATCTGTCATCCTCCAATCAAACATCTGTCTCTTAATTTTATTGCCTCTACCATTGTATTAAAGTTGCCATAGAATGTCCACAGCTGACAGCCACTCTGCATAAAACTTCGAATTTTCTATCTCTTACGGTCTTTGGGCCATCGATTTCACTGGCTCAAAGGTCTTGCGGTGGATTGGGCATGGGCCATGCGCTTCAAGCGCCGCGAGATGGTCTTTCGTACCGTATCCAGCATGCTTCGAAAAGCCGTATTGTGGATACATCTCGGCGTATTCATCCATTAGATCATCCCTGCCGGTCTTCGCTAAGATCGACGCGGCAGCGATGCATAAACTTTTTGCATCGCCTTTGATGATTGCTTCAGAAGGCATCGGAAGCGTCAGTTTCATGGCATCAGCCAACACGACATCAGGTGCCGTGCCCAAACTGATTGCTGCTGCTTCCATCGATTGTTTTGTCGCCTGGTAAATATTCAGCCGGTCGATAGCTTCAGGCGGCTGGATATGGACTGACCAACTGATCGCCTGTTGTTTGATGAGCTGCGCTAATTCGTTGCGCTTCGCTTTCGCTATTATTTTCGAATCGTCCAATCCGATGAATGCGCTGCAATCTTCCGGCAAGATGACGGCCGCCGTTACGACCGGTCCAGCAAGTGGCCCGCGTCCTGCCTCGTCGATGCCGGCGACGAGCGCATCTGCCTGCGCCTTGAACTGCCGATCGAAGCCCTGCTTTTCTTCCAAGTTCCGCAGCAAGGAAAGTTTTTTGTCGAAACGGCGCTGCCAGGAGGCGAGCAATTGCTGGACGCTTTTGCGTGAATCGCTTTTCAACTCCTCCATCCATGGCTCGAATGTTTCTGCCTGCAGTAATTTTTCCTTGATTGATGCTGTCGTCTCCAAGTAGCCACTTCCTTTTCGCAAAGAAATAGCGGGCCCTGTTTGAGGACCCGCTGTGTTATGCCAATTCGTCTTGTTCCTCAATCATTTCATCCCGGTAATCGAACGTGATGCACCCAAGATGCTGGTTGCGGATGTCGCGGATGATGATCTCGGCTGTCATTTCATAATCGACTTCGTTGTCCGGGCCGATCATATAGCGTTTTTGCCGATATGGTCGAAAGTCTTTACCAAGTCTTCATCGATATGATCAATGCCGTAACGGTCCATCAAACGGTCCGGATACCGCTTTTCCAAAATTTCAGCGCATAGATCGCCAATTCCTGCATTTGGATGACCGAATCTTTGATTGCCCCCGTAACCGCAAGTTTCTGGCCGGTCTCCTGGTCCTCAAATTTCGGCCAAAGAATCCCTGGTGTATCGAGCAATTCGATTTCCTTGCCTACTTTGATCCATTGCTGCGCTTTCGTGACGCCCGGCATATTGCCGGTTTTCGCCAAGCTTTTCTTGGCGAGGCGGTTGATCAATGTCGATTTCCCGACGTTCGGGATGCCGACAATCATGGCTCGGATGGCGCGCGGCTTAATGCCTTTCGCTTCCATACGGTCCCATTTCTCCTTAAGAATCTCCTTCGAGGCTTTGGTGACTGCCTGAAGCCCTTTTCCTTCCAAGGAATTAATCGCTACGGCGCGTGTGCCTTCCCGTTCGAAATGCTCGATCCATTTTTTTGTTTCCCGCTCGTCTGCCATATCCATTTTATTGAGGATGATGAGGCGAGGTTTTTGCTGGATCACTTGGTCGATCATCGGGTTGCGTGATGACAACGGCAAGCGTGCATCCACCAATTCAAAGATGATATCCACCAACTTCAGTTTTTCTGTTACTTCCCGGCGCGCTTTCGCCATATGTCCGGGAAACCATTGAATCGTCATGAAACCACTCCTTATTTTACGATGCCGGCTTCATCCACCGGCCAAAAAACGAAATTCGTATTGCCGATCACTTCATCGATCGGCACCAGCCCGATGTGGCGGCTGTCTTTACTCGCCCTGCGGTTATCCCCCATGACGAATACATAGCCGTCCGGGATGGTGGAATAGCTGGTGATATCCTCAAGCACAAAATCTTCTGTCAAGGTGCCGGTAATGCCTGTCTTGTACTGGTCAAGATAAGGTTCTTCCACTGCTTCTCCATTTATAAAGAGCTGGTCTTCCTCATAGGCAACATGGTCGCCCGGCAATCCGATGACCCGCTTGATATAGTCTTTTTGTTCTGGCGCATGAAAAACGATGATGTCAAATCGATCCGGTTCGCCGATATTATAGCCGATTTTGTTGACGATCATCCGGTCTCCGTGTTCAAGAGTCGGCATCATCGATTCCCCGTCCACCACAATGGGTGTGAATAGGAAAAACCGGATAATTGCCGCAAGGCCGAACGCGATCAATAGAGCTTTGGACCATTCCCACACTTCATTTTTCTTTTTCCCTTCAGCTTCCATGCGTGTTCCTCCCCGCGCTTAATGCTCTAATTGTACAGCGAAACAGGGTGTTTAGCAAAGAAAAGAAAAGCTATCTGTCTGCATTCCTTATGCCCTTGGCGCCATGAAAACGGCACATTAAAAGGCCCAGGCGATGGGCCCAGGCCTTTTAAATGCAAAAGAAGAAGGCTTAACGCCTTCTTCCTTGTTTGCGATATTAACGGATTTCTTTGATACGAGCTGCTTTACCGCGTAGGTTGCGCAAGTAGTACAATTTAGCACGACGTACTTTACCACGGCGAGTAACTTCAAGCTGAGCGATTTTCGGTGTGTGTACAGGGAATGTACGTTCAACACCTACCCCGTAGGAGATTTTACGGACAGTGAATGATTCACTGATTCCGCCTCCGCGACGGCTGATAACGACTCCTTCGTATACCTGGATACGTTCGCGAGTTCCCTCGACAACTTTCACGTGGACGCGAACAGTATCTCCTGGACGGAAATCTGGAAGATCCGCACGAAGTTGTTCTTTAGTGATTTCAGCAATGATGTTTTGCATGTTTTTTCTCTCCTTCTACAGATGCTCTTGCACGCTGGAATCTTTGCAGCGGAACACCGTGATTCGTGTACTTTACATAAAAGTACATTCTCCATACTATCACTTTGCTTGTCCGGCTGCAAGAGCTATCCTGATTTATTTTTCGGCTTGTAAACGAGCCAGTATGTTTTTCTGCTTATCGCTAAGTTCGACATGGTCGAGAAGGTCCGGACGGCGTTCGAATGTACGCTTCATTCCTTGCTCTTCCCGCCAATCTTCAATTTTAGCGTGGTTCCCAGACGTCAAAACGCTTGGGACAACCATCCCCCTGAAGTCAGCTGGCCGCGTGTAATGCGGATGCTCCAGGAGGCCGGTCGAAAAGGAATCGCGGACCGGAGAATCGCTATTGCCAAGAACACCCGGGAGCAGCCTTACGACGCTGTCGATCACGGTCATGGCCGCCAACTCCCCGCCAGTCAACACAAAATCGCCGATGGAGATTTCGTCGGTGACCAGATGTTCGCGGATGCGTTCATCATAGCCTTCGTAATGGCCGCAAATGAAGACCAGTTCCTCTTCACGGGCAAGTTCTTCCGCCTTTTTCTGCGTAAAGCGCTCGCCTTGCGGGCACATCAAGATGACGCGCGGCTTCTTGCCGTCATTTGTGATGCTTTCGACCGCATTGAAAACCGGTTCGGGTTTCAGCACCATGCCAGCGCCCCCGCCGAACGGGTAATCATCCACTTGGCGCTTATTGTCGGCAAATTCGCGGATGTCGACAACCCCTAAAGTTACCGCACCTTTGTCCTGCGCTTTTTTCATGATCGAATGCTGGAACACCCCTTCGAACATGGGAGGAAAAAGAGACAACACTTGGATGTTCATCATGATAAAAGGCCATCCAATACATCGATGGTGATTTTCTTTTCATCGATATCGACTTCTTTGACCACGTCTTCGATATAAGGGATATAATGCTTTTTGCCTTTTGCCGGCGTTACTTCCCAGACATCATTGGCACCTGTCTCCAAAATCTCGGTCACTTCGCCAATTTCCTCGCCTTCAATAGAAAACACTTGGCAGCCGAGAATTTCGTGATGGTAAAAAGCGCCTTCCTCCAAATCGCCGAGATCGTGTTCAGCGATTTTCAGATAGCCTTCCTTGAAAGGTTCGACATCGTTGATGGTCGGGTAGCCTTCAAAAGATAAAAGATTGAAGTTTTTATGGGTACGGTGGCTCGCCACTTTCACCATGATCGGCTTTTTCGCACCCGCTGTAAACAAGCCAAGCTTATTGCCGATCGCAAACCGTTCTTCCGGGAAATCGGTACGGGACATCACGCGCACTTCACCGCGGATCCCGTGGGTATTGACTATTTTTCCTACGTTAAACCATTCCACGCACAAACACCCTTCCTGTATTTTTTCCTGAAAAAAAAGGAAGGAACCGGGGCTCCTTCCTTTCAATCCACAATATCAAGGTACGTTTTCTTCTTATGATAATTTCCTGCTGCTGAATAGACGACAGAGCGTACAGCTTTCGCCACACGTCCTTGCTTGCCGATCACTTTCCCTGTATCGCTTTGATGCACGGAAAGCTTGTAGACGACTCGGTTAGTATTTTCGTCTTTTTCAATACGAACTGCTTCCGGATAATCAACTAGCGGCTTGACGATCGTTTCAATCAGCTGCTCCATAAGAACGCTCCCTTACTTGTTTAGTTTTTCGTTATGGAATTTCTCCATAATGCCGTTCTGAGAGAACAAGTTGCGTACTGTGTCAGATGGTTTAGCGCCATCGTGAAGCCATTTCAACGCCAATTCTTCGTCGATTTTAACTTCAGCTGGAACTGTCAGCGGGTTGTAAGTACCTACTGTTTTGATTTGACGGCCGTCACGTGGAGCACGTGAATCAGCGACTACGATACGGTAGAAAGGAGACTTTTTAGCTCCCATACGTTTTAAGCGAATTTTTACTGCCATTTTATAAAGCACCTCCGAATAGTTTCACACAAGATATTATATTAGCAAGCTTTAAAAGGTTTGTAAAGTATTTTTTCTTAACACTACCAAATTTACTTGAAAAGCGAGTCCAGGCCTGGCATCGACATCTTTTTCTTGCCCTTTTTGCCGGCCATTCCGGACATTTGTTTCATCATTTTCTTCATGTCTTCAAACTGCTTGAGCAGCCTGTTGACATCTTGGATGGACGTTCCGGAACCGCGGGCAATCCGTTTTTTACGGTTTGCATTGATGATTTCGGGAGTCGTCTTCTCCTGGACCGTCATCGAGCGGATGATCGCTTCGACACGCCCCATTTGGCTCTCGTCCACTTTGGCGTTTTCGAGGCCTTTAATTTTACCCGCGCCTGGGAGCATCTTCAAAATTTCATCGAGCGGCCCCATTTGCTTCACTTGATCCAATTGCTCAAGGAAATCATCGAAAGTGAACGAAGACGTACGGAATTTCTCTTTAATTCCTTCGCCTTGGCCTCATCGACGTTCGTTTGCGCTTTTCAATCAAGGAGAGCATATCGCCCATGCCGAGTATGCGGGAAGCCATGCGCTCTGGGTGGAATGGTTCAAGCGCGTCCATCTTCTCGCCTGTACCGATATACTTGATCGGTTTTCGGTGACGGTACGGATCGACAATGCCGCACCGCCGCGCGTATCGCCGTCAAGCTTCGTCAAAACGACCCTGTGATGCCGATTGCGTCATCGAAGCTCTGCGCCACGTTGACTGCATCCTGGCCGGTCATCGCATCGACGACGAGGAAAATTTCATCCGGTTCTTTGATCGAACGGATATCTTTCAATTCCTGCATCAATTGCTCATCGACATGCAGGCGGCCCGCCGTATCGATGATGACCGTATCGAGATGTTCCGCTTTAGCGTGTTCGATCGCTTCACGGGCGATATCGACAGGGTTTGCTTCCGTGCCTTTGGAGAACACCGGCAACGATAATTGTTTGCCGATCGTCTCGAGCTGGTTGATCGCAGCCGGGCGGTAAACGTCCGCTGCGACGAGCAATGGCTTGCGATTATTCTTTTGCGGAGCACGCCTGCAAGCTTACCGGTCGTCGTTGTCTTACCGCCCTTGCAAACCGACCATCATGATGACGGTTGGTTGGCGTGTCGCAAATTCAATTTTGCTTTGTTCGCCGCCCATTAATTCAGTCAGTTCATCTTTGACGATTTTACGACTTGCTGGCCTGGCGTCAAACTCTCCATCACTTCAAGTCCGACAGCGCGTTCGCTGACTTTCTTGATGAACGATTTGACGACTTTCAAGTTGACATCCGCTTCGATCAAGGCAAAGCGGACTTCGCGCATCATCTCTTTTACGTCTGCTTCGGACAATTTCCTTTGCCTTTGATTTTGGTCATCGTTCCTTGCAAGCGTTCAGATAATCCTTCAAATGCCACTATTACCGCCTCCTAGTCCCATTCCTTCAATTCATCCAAAACTTCTGGACATTGTCATCAGTGAATGGCTGTTTTCAAAAGTCGAGACGAGTTGCTGGCGCCGCTGGAATTTCTCGAACAGCTGCAACTTCTCCTCATATTCTTCAAGCATCGCTTCGGTCCGGCGGATATTGTCGTACACCGCTTGGCGGGTGATTTCATACTCTTCGGCAATTTCGCCGAGCGAATGGTCGTCCAAATAATACAAGCTCATATAGCTGCGCTGTTTGGGCGTCAGCAGCTCTGATAGAAATCAAAAGATAGTTCATTCGTGTCGTTTTTCCAGTCCCATCAATGACGCTCACCCCATTCATACTCCTGTATACCATACTGAATCCCGAAGCCTCCGTCAAGTAATTTTACTTGTCTGAGCCCATTTCTTCCTGCTCTTCCCGGTCCAAGCCTTCGGCAAATAAACCGTAGACGTATTTTTGTGGGTCGAACGGCTGAAGGTCATCGAGTTTTCACCGAGCCGATGAATTTCACCGGGATATTGAGTTTATTGCGGATGGCCAGGACAATGCCGCCTTTTGCGGTTCCGTCGAGTTTCGTCAAGACGATGCCTGTCACTTCCGTCACCTCTTTGAAGGTTTGGGCTTGGATCATGGCGTTTTGCCCTGTCGTCGCATCAAGTGCAAACAGCACTTCATGAGGCGCTCCTGGAATTTCACGGGCAATGACACGATGGACTTTCTGCAATTCATTCATTAAATTGACTTTATTCTGCAGGCGGCCTGCCGTATCGCAAATTAAGACGTCGATATTGCGCGATTTCGCGGCCCGCACGGCGTCGTACATGACTGCTGCCGGGTCGGAGCCTTCGCTTTGCTTGATGGTTTCAACGCCGACGCGCTGCCCCCACACGTCGAGCTGGTCGATCGCTCCGGCGCGGAACGTGTCACCCGCTGCGAGCATGACGGACTTGCCTTCATTTTTCAGGCGCTGTGCCAACTTCCCGATGGTCGTCGTTTTTCCGACGCCGTTGACGCCGACCATCAAGATGACGGTCGGGCCGGATTCGGCAAAGGTCAATTCGCTCAATTCCTGATCGCCTGCCTCATAGATTTCGACAAGCTTTTCGGAAATGACCGACTGCACGTTGGAAGTGTCTTTGACATTCTGGCGCTGCACTTCATAACGCAGTTCTTCCATCAGTTCGATGACCGTCTCAAAGCCGACGTCGGCTTGCAATAGCACTTCTTCCAATTCTTCGAAAAAGTCTTCGTCGACTTTGCGGTAACGAGCGACCAAATCATTGATCTTTGACGTGAAGCCGGTCCGCGTTTTGCTTAAGCCTTCGCGGTATTTCTCAGTTGATTGTTCTTCTTCTACACTGTTGCTGAATTTATCTTTCAATTTCTTAAAGAAACTCATCGAATCACTCCTTATTTGATGTCTTCCTGCAGTTTCACGGAAACCAGTTTGGAAATGCCGGATTCCTGCATCGTGATGCCGTATAGCACATCAGCGCCTTCCATCGTGCCTTTGCGGTGGGTGATGACGATGAACTGTGTGTCTTCACTGAATTTTTTCAAGTACTGACTGTAACGCACGACATTCGATTCATCAAGCGCTGCTTCGACTTCGTCAAGAACACAGAACGGCACGGGGCGCACTTTCAAGATGGCGAAAAGTAAAGCGATCGCCGTAAGCGCCCGCTCTCCACCAGACAACAAGCTCAAATTCTGCAGCTTCTTGCCTGGCGGCTGTGCGATGATATCGACGCCCGTCATAAGGAGATCCGATGGCTTAGTCAAAACTAGGTCCGCAGAGCCTCCGCCGAACAATTCGCGGAATACATGGCGGAAATGGCTGCGGATGGCGTGGAATGTTTCGTCGAAGCGCAAAGTCATCTCTTCGTCCATTTCCTCGATCAAGGTGCGGAGCGTATCTTTCGCTTCATTCAGGTCATCCCGCTGCTCGCTCAGGAAGCGATGGCGTTCTGCGACATGTTCATATTCCTCGATGGCGCCGATATTGACGCTGCCGAGTTCTTCAATCGATTGCTTGAGAAGCTTCACTTGCTTTCTGACAGTGGCTTCCTCGCCTTCTAGCGGGTAGCTGCTTGCCGCTTCAAGATTCATCTCGTAATGATCCTCGAGCTGTCCGAGGAGTCCCTGCAATTGAACTTCAAGGCGCGTCGTCTTCACTTCACAAATGCGCACGGCTTCTGTAAAGCCTTTATGGATGCGGGTTTGTTCGCGCAGCTGCTGTTCTTCTTCGTCGAGCGCGTGCTGCAGCTTTTGGCGCTCTTTTCGGGAGGCATCGACGGTGGTGTTTGCTGACTTCCGTGCAGCGGACCATTTTTCAATTTCTGCCTCGATTTCTTCATCCGAAAAGCTTTTGGAAGCTTCATCTGATTGAATCCATTCCAGCTCGCGTTCAAGCTCCCCGAGCCTGTTGCAGCTGGCTGTGCGGCGTTCCAATAGTTCGTCCACTTGCGCAGTGAGCTGCTGGATGCGCTCTTTGCGAACTGCCATGTCTGATTTGAATTCGGCGAGTTTCGCCAGCAATTCGCCTCTGGCCGTTTCTTTTTGCTGCTTGAAACCGGTCAATTCCTCGATTTCGCCATTCAAGTCTTCCAGTTCGCTTGCGATAGCGGACATGCGCTCAGCTGCCTCGTCCCTGCGTGAAGCAAGTCCGGAAAGATCCTGCTTGGTCTGCTGTTCAGCACGGAATAGCGCAAAGCGGCTGTCGGTCGTTTTCCATACCGCTTCGATTTCCCGCAGATGAATCGCGCTTTCCGCTTCAAGTTCCCTGTAGCGCTCTCCTTCTGTGCGAAGCTGCTCCAATTGCTCTTTCGCGATTTCTGCACGTGATTGCAATTCACGAACTTTCTGTTCGGCTTCTGCAATCGTGCCTTGAAGTTCAGCTGCCTGTTGTTGCAATTGTTCCAGTTCTGCCTTTCTCGTAAAGAACGAGGCCTGGTTTTTCGTCGCGCCGCCTGTCATGGAACCTCCGGCATTGATGACATCACCATCCAATGTCACGACACGGTACCTATGACCGATTGCTTTGGCTATCGATGTAGCGCCTTCAAGATCTTTGGCTACCACAACATTGCCAAGCAGGTTTTGGAAAATCATCGCATATTTTTCGTCATAGCTGACAAGCTGTGCGGCGATATCCACGAATGCCGGATGCGCCGAAACCGATTGCACCACTTGCTGGGAAATCTGCCTCGGCTTCATGACCGTCATCGGCAGGAACGTGGAACGCCCTGCGCGTTTCGTTCTCAGAAAGCGGATCGCTTCGCTGGCACTTTTTTCATCACTCGTGACGATGTGCTGGCTGGCTGCGCCGAATGCCGTTTCGATCGCTTTTGCGTAGGGCTTTTGGACATCTGCCAACTCTGCCACAGCGCCGATGATGCCATTTAGTTCGTTGCGCTCTCTTGCCTGCAAGACTTCTCGCACACCATGAAAGAATCCGGAGTAATCCGCTTCCAAGTCCTGCAAAGTCTCGATGCGGGCTGATAGCTGTTTATGGGATTGGTACGCCTGGAACAATAGGGATTTCTTATGGTCGTAATCCGCGGCTAATTGTTTTGCGCCGGTTTCCTGTTCTTTAAAATGTTGGCGTTTGAGCTCAAGGTCCGCATGGATTTCTTCGTATGCTTTTTCCGCTTGCTGTTTTTCTTTCAACAGGCGCGCTAGTTCCTTTTCGAAGGATTGTTCTTGCGCAGCGATGCGGCCGCTCGACTCCGTCATTTGCTGCTGTTGGAAATCGATGTTTTTCAGTTCGTTTTTCAGCCCTGCCTGCTCGTTCATCAATTCGATATAAAGGGATTTCTTCGCTTCAATTTCATTGTCGATATCGGCAGGTGTCAAGTTCAATTGCGCTTCTAGCTGCTGAATCGACTTGCGGGTCTTCTGCTGCTCCATTTTCTGCTGTTCGAGAGAAGCGCTTTGTTCCGCATGGCGCTGTTCAAGCTTGGCTGTTTCCTCGCGCTCGGCCTTGATGGACTCTTCCAATGCCTGGCGCTGGCGGTCTGCATTATGCTTTTTCTCGGACATGAGCAATTTGCGGCCTTCCCATTTTTCGGACTCTGAGCTAGCTTCGACCAGCGCCGCTTGTGCCGCGTCGATTTTTTTATCCAGCGCATGCACGGATCGCTTCGAAGCGGCTATCAATTGTTCCGTTTCCGAAATTTCACCCGCTAGCCGCTGTTCTTCCGCTGCGTGCTGCAAAGCTTCTTGCGACAACTCGGAAAGTTGTGCCTTCAATGCATTGGCATCGTGTGCCAACAGCGCTATATCCGCGTCTTTCAATTGTGCGCTCATGTCGAGATAATCGCGTGCTGCGGATGCTTGCATTTGCAGCGGCTCCATTCGTCCGTCGAGTTCATGCAGGATATCCAGCACACGGTTCAAATTCTCGTCTGTTTCATTTAATTTGAACTCGGCTTTCCGCTTGCGCTGTTTGTATTTCAATACGCCAGCCGCTTCTTCGAAAATGGAACGCCGCTCGTCCGCTTTGCTATTGAGGATTTCATCGACTCGACCTTGGGAAATGATGGAAAACGCTTCCTTGCCCAGTCCCGAATCCATGAACATATCGGTGATATCTTTTAATCGGCATGGCTGTTTGTTCAGCAGATAGGCACTTTCCCCACTGCGAAAAACCCTTCTCGTTACGCTGATTTCGCTGTAATCGAGAGGGGCTTTGCCGTCCGTATTATCCAAAACTAATGTGACTTCCGCAAAATTAAGCGCTTTCCTCGAATCGCTTCCGGCAAAAATCACGTCTTCCATTTTTGCCCCGCGCAGCGATTTCGCGGATTGCTCGCCGAGCACCCAACGGATCGCATCGGTTACATTGCTTTTGCCGCTGCCATTCGGCCCGACAACGGCGGTAACGCCAGGGACGAAATCGATGCCGACACGGTCAGCGAACGATTTAAACCCGATTACTTCCAATCTTTTCAAAACATGTTCAATCCTCCGCTGTTTCCTGCAATTTAAGGATGGCAAGCTGCGCTGCCTTCTGCTCCGCTTCTTTTTGGAGCGCCCGTCGCCTAGGCCCAGTTCCTGGTCGCCCAAGGAAACGCGCGTCACAAAATCCGGCTATGTGCAGGACCCTTTTCTTCGATGATTTCATAATTCAAGGTACCGGTATTCTTCTGCTGCACCAGCTCCTGCAATTGGCTTTTATAATCCATCGCATGAGAAAAAGCACCGACTTCCACTTTCGGGAATAGCACTACCTCTAAAAAGGCCACGACCTTCTCCAGTCCCTGATCCAAATAAAGCGCCCCGACGAATGATTCGAAAACGTCCGCAAGAAGTGCCGGGCGCGTTCTGCCCCCTGTCAATTCCTCGCCTTTGCCGAGCAGAATGTATTTGCCGAAGCCCAGTTCGTTGGCGAATAGGACAAGAGACGGCTCACATACGATCGATGCGCGAAGTTTGGTCAGTTCGCCTTCAGCCATTTCGGGATATTTCATATAGAGGAAATGCGATACCGACAATTCCAATACGGCGTCGCCTAAAAATTCCAGGCGCTCATTGTCCGTGAATTGTCTTCTTCGATGCTCATTCACATAAGATGAATGGGTAAATGCCTGCTGCAGAAGGGCAGGTTGTTCAAACTGGATGTCCAGCTCTTTTTGCAATTGCTCAAATGCCTGTTTTGCGCTTTCATTAAGCGCCATTTGTTTGGTGTGTTTCGGTTTTCGTTTCATCGCCATTTTTATCTGCCTTCCTCTATTGTTCTCTTGTTGATTTTACCTGTTTTTCGGGCATTGTGCAAAAAGAGAATTGACGCACAGCTAGGCTGTGCGTCAATCTTTTGTGCTATCAAGCTGGGACGGATCCCGTTTATTCAACTTAAGCTTGTTTTTTTTCGATGTAAGTTACTGCGTCGCCTACTGTTGACATTCCTTCTGCATCTTCATCGGAAATTTCCATATCGAATTCGTCTTCTAGCTCCATGACCAATTCAACTACATCCAATGAGTCTGCTCCAAGGTCGTTTGTGAAAGATGCTTCAGGTTTCACTTCGCTCTCTTCCACACCAAGACGATCTACGATTACTTTGGTTACTCGCTCCAATACTGTTGACAATGCCGTCACCTCCCCTCAAATCAGTATACATAATTGTGAACTACATGACCATGCCGCCGTCCAGATGCAAAGTCTGGCCGGTTACATAACTTGCTTCATCCGAAGCCAAGAACAATGCCGCATTCGCCACATCTTCCGGCGCCCCGAAACGGGCAAGCGGAATTTGGGCAAGCATGCTCGATTGTACATCATCGCCGAGCTTTTCCGTCATGTCGGTCGTGATGAATCCAGGAGCGACTGCATTTGCCGTAATGCCGCGGCTCGCAAGTTCCCTCGCTGTCGTCTTCGTCAAACCGATGACGCCCGCTTTCGCTGCTACGTAATTCGCTTGTCCTGCATTGCCCATGACGCCGACAATCGAGGCGATATTGACGATGCGCCCCGCGCGCTGTTTCATCATTTGGCGTGTCACAGCTTTCGTGCACAGGAAAACACCTTTCAAGTTCGTGTTGATCACGTCATCCCATTCGTCTTCTTTCATGCGCATCATCAAATTATCGCGCGTGATGCCGGCATTATTGACGAGGATATCGATTGAGCCGAATTCCTTCATCGCCGCATCCGCCATCGCTTTCACTGCATCGGCATCTGCGACATTGGCCTTGACGGCAATGGCTTTGCCACCTGCTTGTTCGATCTCAGCTACGACGGCTTCTGCCTTGTCCTGGCTGCCGCTGTAGTTGACGACGATATTTGCGCCTTCTTCAGCAAAGCGCCGTGCGATGGCAGCTCCGATACCGCGAGATGCCCCTGTAACGATGGCTGTTTTTCCAGTTAATTTGCTCATGTTGTCAACTCCTCTACCGCTTTTTCGAATGACGCCAGGTCATGGACCGGAATCACTGTGACCGAACGGTCGATTTTCTTCACCAAGCCGCTCAACACCTTGCCAGGACCAACTTCGACAAAGGTGGTAACGCCAAGGTCGATCATCTTCCGCACCGATTGTTCCCATAGAACAGGCGAGTACAATTGATGGATCAACATGTCCTGCAATTGCGTCGCGTTTGTTTCCGGTTCGGCTCTAAAATTCGTCACGACAGGAATTTTCGCATTAAGCAAGAATGAATCACTCAGCACTTTTGCCAAGTCATGGGACGCGGAGCGCATCAATTCCGAGTGGAACGGGCCGCTGACATCGAGCGGGATGGCACGCTTTGCACCGCGCTCTTTCGCCAACTCACACGCTTTTTCCACGCCTGCTTTCGTTCCGGAAATAACGATTTGACCAGGACAGTTCAAGTTTGCCAATTGGACAACTCCTGCGCTATGGGTCGCATCATCCGTCACTTCCTCCAGCTTGTCTGCGTCCATTCCCAGAATGGCGGCCATTGCGCCTTCACCGGCAGGGACTGCTTCATTCATGAATAATCCGCGCTTGTGGACCACTTCCACCGCTTTCGGAAATTCCAGGACATTCGAAGCGACAAGGGCACTGTATTCACCAAGGCTATGCCCAGCTGTATAATCCGGACGAACGCCTGCACGAATCAGTCGTTCCGTAATCATCGAGCTGACTGTCAAAAGCGCTGGCTGTGCATGATAAGTCAAGGTCAATTCTTCTTGCGGGCCTTCGAGCATCAATTTCGACAAACCCATACCAAGCACTTGGTCGGCGCTTTCGTAAAATTGGCGGCTCTTATCATCTTCCAGAAAGCTTTCGCCCATGCCCACTGTCTGTGAGCCTTGCCCAGGATAGATAAATGCGATTTGCTTTCTCATGACGATTGTTCCTCCTTCAAAGTGCTGTAAATCTTGCCGGCCACATCATGCTCGACCATCGTCCGCGCCTGGCGGATGGCGTTATAAAATGCGGTGCCATTGGATGAACCGTGCGCTTTGATGACCGGCGCCTTTAGCCCGAATAATCCTGCACCGCCGTATTCGCTGTAATCCAACATGCCTTTTAACGCACTCAAATCATTTTTCACGAGCATCGCCGCAATTTTGGTTTTGGTTGAAGCCATAAAGACATCTTTGATCATCGCGAATACATTCATCGCAGTCCCTTCGATCGTCTTCAATACCATATTGCCGGTAAAGCCGTCCGTGACGACCACATCGGCGGCGCCGTTCAACAAGTCACGCGACTCCACGTTTCCGATGAAATTGACGGGCGCTTCTTTAAGCAGCGGAAATGCCGCTTTCGTCAGTTCATTGCCTTTTTTCTCTTCTGTTCCGATATTCAGCAAGCCGACTGTCGGATTTTGAACGCCGCGTACTTTTTCGGCGTAAATGCTGCCCATGATGGCGTATTGCACAAGGTGCTCCGGCTTGGCATCGGCATTGGCGCCGAGGTCCAGCATGAGAAAGCCTTTTCCGTCCATCGTCGGCAAAGTCGGTGCAAGCGCCGGGCGGTCGACACCGTCGATGCGGCCGACGATAAACAAGCCAGCTGACATAAGGGCTCCTGTATTGCCGGCAGATACTGCCGCGTCCGCGGTTCCTTCTTTGACCGCTTCGGCCATACGGACCATCGATGCATCTTTTTTGCGTCGCACCGAACGGACCGGATCGTCTTCCGATTCGATCACTTCAGCGCAATGGATAATGGTCAAATGGTCTTGCGGTTTTATGTATTCGTCAATTTTGTCCTGTTGCCCGTAAAGCAAAATCTCCACGTCGCTGAACGCTTCGAGTGCTTGTTTGACACCTTCGATAATTTCTTTCGGGGCGTTGTCCCCGCCCATTGCATCAATCGCTATTTTCACGAATTGTCACCTTCACTTTGTTCAGTCATGCGGTACATTTCAAATGTCCCGATAAAAACTACTGCCTGGTCAACCGTCGACACCACTTTGACAAATGCGCGGTGCTTTTGCGGCTGCCTGTCGGTCACTTGCGCTTTCGCGACGACCCGCTGCCCGGCTTTAACCGGCTTCAAAAATTGCAATTCCGATTTCACCGTCAACGCCAATTCCTCGTTCATCACCGCTACCGCCAAGGAATTCGCCTGTGCAAACAGATGATGCCCCCTGGCAATTCTATTGCGCTGGAAAACGTGTTCCGGCTTGACATCAAAAATCGAAATGGCTTTATTGTCCAATTCTATATCGATAATCTCGCCAATCACTTCGTCAATCGGCAAGGATTTCACTTCATCATCAAAAGTCTTCTCGGCAACATGTTTAATGCGCTCCCGAAGTTCAGGAATCGAAAGCTCCATCCTGTCGAGACGGATGGTCTGGACACTGACCCCGAACTCGGCCGACAATTCTTCATCGGTAACGAACGGATTGTATTTGATAGAGGATTTCAGCGCAGCCTGCCGCTCTTTTTTAGGTTTTCTCACTATGTCACCGCCCGCTATTAGCACTTGGTACTAATATGAGTATATAAACAACAAAAAAAGAATGCAAGGAAAATCGGTCTCCCTGCATCCTAATCAAGCCTTCCGCCTTCGAGAATGCCGGACTCTTCAAGCATCGCCCGCAGGCATTTCGTTTCATCCGAGACCCAAAATGACTCGCTCGCGATCAATGCTTCCGCGTCTTTTCTCGCCGCTTCCAGCGCACGGTAATCATGGACCAAATCCGCCATGCGGAATTCCGGGATGCCGCTTTGCTTGCGGCCGAAGAAATCGCCAGGGCCGCGCAGCTCCAGATCCTTTTCGGCAAGGATAAAGCCGTCGTTCGTTTCCGTCATCGAATTCATGCGCTCTTTGCCAATCTCCGTTTTCGGGTCCGCCAATAGCACACAATAGGACTGATCGCTGCCGCGGCCCACACGCCCACGCAATTGATGGAGCTGGGACAACCCAAAGCGTTCCGCGTCATAAATAAGCATGAAGGAAGCATTCGGGACGTTGACGCCGACTTCGACGACGGTCGTCGATACAAGCACTGCAATCTTTCCTTCCGCAAATTCGCGCATCGTTTGCTCTTTTTCGTCAGGATGCAGACGGCCGTGCATCAAGCCCACGGTATGGCGGCCTTCGAAATATACCGTCAATTGCTGGTACAGCTCGACCGCATTCTGATATTCCAAAGTTTCGGATTCTTCGATTAGCGGTGCGATGACATACGCCTGCCGTCCGGCGAGAAGTTCTTTTTCCATTCGGCCGACAATCTTGCCGAACATTTCTTTTTTCATCCAATAGGTTTCGATCTCTTTTCGCCCGGCCGGCATTTCATCGATGATCGAGACATCCATTTCACCGAAAGCCGAAATCGCGAGCGTACGTGGAATCGGCGTCGCGGTCATGAACAGGACATCCGGGTTCAAGGCTTTATCTTTCAGCACACGCCGCTGATCCACGCCGAAGCGGTGCTGCTCATCTGTGATGACCAATCCTAGGCTTTTGAACAAAACTTCCGGCTGGATTAATGCATGAGTGCCGATCAGAATGTCGATTTCGCCGTCCACTAGACGTTTCAACACTTCCTTGCGCCTCTTGCCTTTAACCGATCCCGTCAATAAGGCGACGCTGACGCCAAAGGGCCGGAACCATTCTTCGAGCGTATTGGCATGCTGCTCAGCGAGGATTTCCGTCGGGGCCATGAGCGCCCCTTGTTTGCCTGCTGTGACGGCGGCATACAAAGCGATCGCGGCGACGACGGTCTTGCCGGAACCGACATCCCCCTGCAATAGGCGGTTCATCCGGAACGGTTCTTTCATGTCTCGGCAGATTTCATTGACGACGCGCTTTTGGGCACTGGTCAAATCGAACGGCAAGGCATCGATGAACGCTTTCAAGCGATTCAAATCGTAATCGATGAACGAACCGCCCTCCGCTTCGCGATTTTTCTTGCGCAGCGCCTGCATCTTCAATTGAAACAGCAATAGCTCTTCATACACAAAGCGCCGGCGCGCCTGCTTGAGTGATGCTGCATCTTCCGGAAAATGGACGGTCTCGAGCGCTTCTTCAAACGGCAGCAACTGATATTCTTCGCGGATTGATACGGGCAGGCAATCCTGGAGACCGCCTTTTGTGGCATCCAGTCCCTGCCGCATCAGCTTGCGGAACGTTTTCTGATGCATCGAACCTTTCAGGCTGTAAACCGGCTCAAAATCCGCGCCATCTGTCCGCGGGCCGATCGAATGGCTGGAAACCGTGATCAATTGGCGGCCCCGGTCCCATTTACCGGTCAAAGTGACGACCGCCCCGATTTGAAGTTTGGCTTTCACGTAATGCTGGTTGAAGAATACCGCTTTGACGAGATGGCGGCCGACAAGCACCGTCACAGTCGTCCGTGATTTATTTTTTCCTAAAAAAAGGACGGAAGGCTCATTTTCGACCCTTCCCTCCACCGTTACCCGTTCATTATGGGGCGTTTCAGCCAGATCTTTGAGCTGGAAATCCTCGTGGCGATACGGGAAGGTCATGATCAAGTCTTCAAGACTTTCGATCTTCATGTCCCGCAAGGTCTCAGCCGCTTGCTTCCCGACACCCTTCAATGACGAGACGGGTGCTTTATTGTCCACTGCCGACTACCGATCCGCCGAAGATTTTCGATTCAAGCCATTTGCCGGTCGGTGTCGCTGCCAATCCGCCTTTTGCCGTTTCACGGAACGCGCTAGGCATCGCTTGCCCGATTTCGAACATCGCGCTGATGACTTCGTCGCACGGAATGCGACTGGTCACGCCAGCGAGCGCCATATCGGCTGCGACGACCGCATTGGATGCACCCATCGCATTGCGCTTCACGCATGGCACTTCTACGAGCCCCGCCACAGGGTCGCAGACTAGACCGAGCATATTCTTCAAGGTAATGGCAAAAGCTTCAGAACTTTGCTGAGGTGTGCCTCCAGCCATTTCGATGATGGCAGCAGAAGCCATCGCCGCTGCAGAGCCGACTTCCGCCTGGCATCCGCCAGCTGCTCCGGAAATCGAGGCGTTATTGGCCACGACAAAGCCGAAAGCACCGGATGTGAACAGGTAACGGATCATCTGTTCACGCGTCGGGTTCAATTTATTCTTCACAGCAAATAAAGTGCCCGGGACAACCCCTGCGGATCCTGCAGTCGGCGTTGCACAGATCGTGCCCATCGCTGCGTTCACTTCATTGGTCGCGACGGCCTTGCTGACGGCATCAAGCAGCAGATCGCCGGACAGGCTATTGCCTTGCTGCATGTATTTTTGGAGAAGCACTGCGTCGCCACCGGTCAAACCGGAAACGGAATGAACGCCTTGCAAGCCTTTTTCGACCGCTTCTTCCATGACAGTCAAATTGCGCTCCATCTGCTGCATGATATCTTCCCGTGAACGGTCTGTGATGAGCATTTCCTGTTCAATCATGATCTCGGAAATGAGCTTGCCTTCTTTCTCTGCCCGTTCGACGAGCTCCCTTACATTTCGGAATAGAACATCCATTTCTCTTACCTCCAGTTTAGTCGGCGATGCGTGTGACTTGCGTAATATTCGGCAACTCGCGCAATTCGCCCATTACTTCTACATCTACCGTCTGATCGACTTCGATGACCATCAACGCCATGTCCCCGCGCTCTTTGCGGGATACTTCCATATGGCCGATATTGATGTCGTATTTATATAAACAATTCGCTACGCTTGCGATACATCCCGAGCGGTCGTCGTGGACGACGAGGATCGCCGGGTGGTTGCCGGATAGCCTGAGCGGGAAACCGTTCAGTTCCGTAATTTCGATCTTGCCTCCGCCGATAGAGATTCCCATCATCGACATTTCGGATTTTTCATCCCCGATGACGATGCGCGCCGTATTCGGATGATCGACATTCCCCGTTTCCGGAATGAATTCATAGCTCATGCCGAGCTTTTCCGCTTCTTCAAAAGCGGTTTTGATGCGTTCATCGAATGTATCGTAATCTAGTAGGCCGCCGACGATCGCTACATCGGTCGAATGCCCTTTAAAGGTTTCTGCGAAAGACCCGTACAAATGGATCTTCGCCCATGAAGGCTGCCTGCCGAACAGGTCGCGCGCTACCCTGCCGATGCGTGCCGCACCTGCAGTATGCGAAGATGATGGCCCGATCATTACCGGGCCGATTATATCAAAAACAGATTTGAACTTCATGCTCAAACCCCTCACTTTCCGTCTCGTATAATTTCATTTTACATGAAAAGCGCCGAGGAAACAAAGATAATAAAGCGCATACATAGTCTTAACCGTGGGCTTTTCCCGCTGCCCGTAAAGGCTTTTCGCGTTTAGCGCCATTCCCCACTTCGCACGGCGCTTTTCTATTGTGGAAAATAAAAGCGGAAACCCGGTGTCTTGTTCCCGGACCTCCGCCTAACATTATTCAACTGCCAGATATATGGATAGAGCGGCTGCTTGCCGTTGTGGATTTCCACTTCGACGTCGCCGTTCAATGATTCGATGAACGCGCCGAGCTTTTCGGCATCCGCTTCACTAACATCTTCGCCGAAGAGGATCGTGACGATCTCTGCATCAGCATCGACCAGCTTTTTGCATAGTTCTTCCGTGACTTTTTCAAGGCTTTCATCCGACACGACGATCTTGCCTTCAGAAATTCCCATGAAATCGTCTTTCTTGATGGAGACGCCGTCGATCGATGTATCGCGCACCGCAAAAGTGACCGACCCCGACTTGACGTGCTTGATCGCATCTCCCATCGCTTGTTGGTTGTCCGCGACAGCCGCTTCCGGATTGAAAGCAAGAAGAGCCGACATGCCTTGTGGGACATCTTTTGTCGGCACGACAGCCGCTTCGATATCAAGAAGCTCTGCCGCTTGTTCCGCTGCCATGATGATGTTTTTATTGTTCGGTAAAATCAGCACTCGCTCTGCGCCGATCGAACGGACGGCATTGACGATATCTTCCGTTGACGGGTTCATCGTCTGGCCGCCTTCGATGACGTAGGAAGCGCCGATTGAACGGAGCAATTCCGCTACGCCTTCGCCCATCGCTACCGTGACGATCGCATATGGATGCTTGGCTTCTTCAACGGCAGCGGTCTTTTTATGGCCTTCGCCGACAATGTCGGTATGCTGCTGACGCATGTTCTCGATTTTCATGCTGATCAGGCTTCCGTATTCCTGGCCGTATGTAAGGACTTTCCCAGGCTCTTCGGAGTGGATATGGATTTTCGCGATTTCATCATCTGAAATGACCAGTAGGGAATCGCCGTAAGCGCTCAAATCTGTCCGGAATGCGGCTTCATTGAATGAGCGTTTGTCGTCTTCAAATTTGACCATGAATTCCGTGCAATAGCCGAATTCGATATCTTCTGTGTTCATGAAGCCCGCGATGTTCTTATGGTGCTCGGCACTGACCAATTCATCCATCGAATTATCGACATGCTTCTCCGGCAATGCTTCGCCTTTCAATGATGCAAGAAATCCTTCGTAGACATAGACGAGGCCTTGCCCGCCGCTGTCGACAACTCCAACTTCTTTCAGTACCGGCAACAGGTCCGGTGTTCTCTCAAGCGATGCTTTCGATTCAGTGACGATTGCTTCGAACAGCACGATGATATCTTCTTCACTGTCTGCCAGGCTCATTCCTTTAGCCGCCGCATCTTTCGCGACCGTCAGAATGGTGCCTTCGACCGGTTTCATGACGGCTTTATAAGCGGTCTCGACGCCGTGTTGCAAAGCGTGCGCCAGTTTCTTCGCAGAAAGCTCCTGCTCATCGACAATAAATTTGCCGAACCCGCGGAACAACTGGGACAAAATAACGCCTGAGTTGCCGCGCGCGCCCATAAGCAAGCCTTTTGATAAAGCGCTTGCTGTTTTCCCGATATGTTCTTGCGCATGGGCTTCTGTCTCTTTTGCACCGGATGTCATCGATAAATTCATGTTCGTCCCAGTATCGCCGTCCGGCACCGGGAAGACGTTCAATGCATCTACATAATCCGCATTTTGGTATAGATGATGCGAACCCATCTGCACCATTTCAGCGAATTTCACTCCGTTTAATGACTTCATAACCGAATTTTCCTCCTCTTACGGGTTCGTCACACGAACGCCCTGGACATAAATGTTTACCGCTTTAACCGGCATGCCCAATGTTTTTGTAATTGTATATTTCACTTTGGATTGGACTTGATACGCCACTTCCGAAATTTTCGTTCCGTAGCTGATAATTACATACATATCAATGACCAAATCGCCGTCTTCTTGGCGCACAAGGACTCCTTTGGCGAAGTTCTCTTTGCGGAGAATGTCCGTGAGGCCGTCGCGGATCTGGTGTTTAGTTGCCATTCCTACGATGCCGTAGCATTCGATCGCAGCACCGCCGGCTATTTGGGCTATCACATCATTGGAAATATCGATTTGACCATATTCATTATTCAACTCAATCGACATTAAAATTCCTCCTCGAGTCCTATTTCACTCTTTTCATTCTACATGAAAGCCCTTTATAAGAAAAGCCAACGTTTTAGCCTGTAAAGGTTTTTTTCTTGAAAGGCTGTGAATTTCACTTGCGCCTGTCTTTTTTCTATGGTAAATTATTAAAGTATGTGAAACGAAAAACGAACTGAAATTCTATTATAATTTTCAGCTTCACTTGTGAGGAGGGACTTACATGCCAAAAGTATGTGCAGTATCTGGACGTAAAGCTCGTGCAGGAAACAGCCGTTCACACGCGTTGAACTCGACAAAACGTACATGGGGAGCAAACCTTCAAAAAGTTCGCATCCTTGTAGACGGCAAGCCGAAACGTGTATGGGTTTCCGCGAGAGCATTGAAATCAGGAAAAGTTGAGCGCGTCTAAACCGCTCATGAATAATGCCAGGTCTGACATCCGTCAGCCTGGCATTTTTTCGTGCGTTCAATCGGAACTTTCGATGACGATTAAATGGCCACCCGTGAATTCAAGCTTTGCCTCTTCCAGCAATTCGTTGCTGATAAAGCGTGTCGAGCCGAACGGAATCCGCTCCTCTGTCACTGGATATTTAACCCCTTTTATCGTAAAGCCGCTCACTTCTTCCGCGAACGGATAAAAGGAAACGTATTTGAAAGCTTGATCAGCTTCCAGGCGATACGTTCCGGGTTCCATGAAACGGATGCGATTCTGCTTGTTCACGATCCTGAAATCGATTTGCGGATAGCTTCTTTGGTAGGCAAAGACGGTGTGCAAGGCAGCCATATAATGGTCGAGCCTGCCGCCGGTCACGCCGGTGACAATGACAGTATCGGGATTGTAATGCATCGCTTTATTCAAAGCCAATTCTGTATCCGATTCATCTTTCTCCGCCGGCGACCGTTCCAGTGACGGAAAAACCGAGCGGATTTTTTCATACTCGCTGTCTGTCACCGAATCAAAATCCCCGACTGCTTCCACTGGTTCAATGCCTTGCCCGAGCAGCGTCATGACCCCTGCATCCACCCCGATATAGGACGCTCCTTTATATGAAGAAAGGTCCGGCAGTTCGTCTGCCGGACCTCCTGCTGTTACTACGATAATCACGAGATAACTCCTTGCCCCGCTTTTTTGATCGCCTGCAACGCTTGCGTGCGGTCTTGTTTGCCGAAAATGGCAGAACCGGCCACAAATACGTTCGCACCAGCTTGCGCGCACGGTACGATCGTTTCTTCATTGATGCCGCCGTCGATCTGGATATCGACAGACAAGCCTTTGTCTTTAATCAATTGCGACAATGCCGCAACTTTCGGGACCACTGAATGGATGAACTTCTGTCCGCCAAATCCAGGGTTAACGGTCATGAACAGCACTAAATCGATATCTTCCAGAACATGCTGGATCGTTTCGATCGGCGTATGCGGGTTCAAGACGACACCCGGTTTGACGCCGAACGAACGGATCAATTGGATGGTGCGGTGAAGATGCGGGCATGCTTCGACATGGACGGTAATATAATCCGCCCCCGCCTTGGCAAAATCCTCGATATAGCGGTCCGGGTTCTCGATCATCAAATGGACATCAAGCGGAAGCTCTGTCAACGGGCGGAGCGCGTCGACCACAATCGGCCCCATCGTGATATTCGGGACGAAATGGCCATCCATGACATCGATATGGATCCAATCGGCTCCTGCTTTTTCGACTTCCTGTACTTCTTGTCCAAGTTTTGCAAAATCTGCTGCTAGAATAGACGGTGCAATTTTAATCATGTGAATACCTCGGCTTTCGATTCATTATTTCTTCCAAAAATTTCAAGTAGTGCTTATAGCGGTATTCAGGGATGTCCCCTGTCTCAACCGCTTTTTTGATAACGCATTTCGGTTCATTCAAATGCAGGCATTCGCGGAATTTACAGCCGCCTGCGCGTTGTTCCATTTCCGGGAAGCATGCCGACAATTGTTCTTTCTCGAGCTGTTCAAAGTCGAACGAGCTGAATCCCGGCGTATCCGCCAGCAAGCCGCCATTCACTTCGATCAATTCCACATGGCGCGTTGTATGCTTGCCTCGGTTCAAGGCTTGCGAGATGTCATCGGTCTTCAACTTCAGCGACGGCAAAATCGTATTCAGCAAAGTTGATTTCCCGACGCCAGACTGCCCGGCAAGCACGCTTGTCTTGCCTTCGAGGACCGGCATCAGCCTCTCCTGCAATGTCGGGTCGTCTATGAAAGATTCAATGACATCATAGCCGATTGTCCGGTAATCGTCTGCATAGCGGTCCAGTTCTTCGCGTTCCGCATCCGACAATAGGTCGGTTTTCGTCAAGCAAATGACCGGCTGGATATCGAACGATTCAACAGCTACTAGAAAACGGTCCAATAGCAGCGGATGGAAATCGGGCTGCTTGGCCGAAAACACTAGAATCGCTTGGTCGATATTGGCGATCGGCGGGCGCACCAGTTCATTTTTGCGTTCTTCAATATCCAGTATCGTCCCTTCGCGCTCGTTATCCGCTTTGTACTCGACAAAATCCCCGACAAGCGGCGTGATTTGGCGGTTGCGGAAAATCCCGCGTCCGCGGCATTGCGTGTAACGCTCCCCATCTTCATCGAGTACATAATAGAAGCCGCTTAACGCTTTTCTGATCTGACCTTTCGGCATAGCACCACCCCTTATCCTTTATTGTAATTTCCTCAATCTGCGTTCTCATAGTCCACTGTCTCTTCCAGAATGATCGTGGCATCCCTGACGATTCGGTAAGAAGCACTGCCGCCTTCGACAATCTGCATTTCAATCTGGTGTTCAGTCGTCTCCGTAATGGTGAATTCCTCGACGGGTTCGACCATGGTTTGGTTCTGGTCCTGGATATAGACGCGGATTGTCTGTTCGACCGGGTCTTCACCTTCTTCTGCAGGCTCTGCCGGCTCATAAGGGATTTCCACCGTTTCGACATAGGTATTCACCGGAAGTTCCGCACTGCCAGAAGACAACACGACTTCAATCGTGCTTCCGACTTCGAGCATCTCTCCTCCCGCAACGTTCTGTGACAGCACCAACCCCGCTTCCACGGAATCGGATTCTTCTTCACGGACGATGCGGATATTGAAACCTGAAGAACGGGCGTATTCATTTAATTCCGCTTCACCGTAGCCGCTCAAATCTTCCACTTCGCGCATGTCCGGCCCTTTGCTGACGACGAATTCGACAGCGGTTTCACTGATGACGACTTCACTTCCCGCTTCAGGGCTTTGGCTCAAGATCGTGCCGGGCGCTTCATCGGAAAATTCTTCCCGTGAATCGACTGAAGCATAATTCGAATCTTCGAGCATACGCTGTGCCTGGTCAAGCGAATCGCCGACATAATCGCCGAACTCAGCCGTTTCTTTGCCCATGCTAATAAATAAGCTGATGCTCGACTCCGGATCGCGCATTTTTCCGGCTTCAGGAATGGTGCGGATTACATGGTTCTCATCGACTTCTTCAGAGAATTGTTCGGATTCTTCAGCAACGACAAAGCCGGCAGCGGTCAGTTCTTCATGTGCCGCTTCCCGTTCCATTCCGGAAACATCCGGCACGGCGACTTGCCGCGGCTGGAACAATTCGGGAAAGGCGAATACCAGGATTAAGCCAATCAATACCAAAGCTGCAATAATCGCCAGGACAATCGGTGTCTTCTTGCGTTTTTTCTTGTCAGCTGGTTTTTTCGGCGCTTTTTTATCTTCTTGGACCGGCAGCGCCATCGTTTTGGTCGCATCGGCCTGTTCATATGTGCCCGAATCTTTAATCGCCGGCATGGCACGGGTTTCCCCTTCGTCTACCGGCACAGCAAATTTCGGTTCGTTGATTCGTTCCGGAGTGAGCGCCGTCGAAAGGTCTTCTGCCATTTCATCTGCTGAGGCATAGCGGTATTGTGGATTTTTGGCAGTCGCTTTCAATACGATATTTTCAAGGCTTTGCGGCAGGTCCGGTACAGTTTCTTTCAATGAAGGCGTTTCCGTTTGCAGATGCTTCAAGGCGATAGCCACAGCTGATTCACCTGAAAACGGCAGCTTTCCAGTCAACAATTCATACATGACGATGCCGAGCGAATAAATATCGGATTTCTTATTGGCGGTGCCGCCTCTCGCCTGTTCGGGAGACAAGTAATGAACAGTCCCGAGCACCGAGTTGGTCTGTGTGTAGGAAGTGGCACTCAATGCCATGGCAATGCCAAAATCCGAAATTTTGACGTTGCCGTCTTCGTCCACCAGCACGTTTTGCGGCTTGATATCCCGGTGGACAATATGATTATGGTGGGCATGCGCAAGGGCAGATGCCAATTGCTTCATGATTTCCACAGCGCGTTCCGGTTCAACCGGTGAATGCTTGATGATGTATTCTTTCAACGTATCTCCAGGTACATACTCCATGACGAGATACGGCAAGTCATTGTCTTCCCCGACATCAAAAATACTGACGATGTTCGGGTGGCCAAGACTTGTCGAAGACAGCGCTTCCCGTTTAAAGCGGCGGCGCAATTCCTCTTCATTGTTGAAGTCGTAGCGCAGCACTTTGATGGCGACGTCGCGGTCAAGGATCATATCATGCGCCAAATAAACATTGGACATGCCTCCGCTGCCGATCGCTTCTAGCACCTTATAGCGGCCGTTGATTCGTTTTCCAACTAACATCGCTACACCTCCTCACCAAGCGCCGTCAACAATACAAATGAAATATTGTCTTCTCCGCCGAGGTCATTGGCCAGCGCAATTAAGGCTTTGCCTTTTTGTGACAATGAGGCTTTCGAGCGGACAATCGACGAAATGTCCCGCTCGTTCAATTTATTGCTTAAGCCATCAGTGCATATCAAGAAATAAGAAGTGCCAGCGAGAGAAAAATGGTGCATTTCCCGTTCGATGTCAGGTTCTGTGCCAAGTGAGCGCAGGATCCAGTTTTTCTTCGGATGATCTTCCGCCTGCTGTTGCGTAATTTCCCCGTTATCGACCAGCACGTTGACATAGGAATGGTCCCGTGTCACTTGCGCCATCGACGGGCCGATGACATACGCACGGCTGTCGCCGATATGGCACAGCACGCAATCATCCTCTTCGATCAATGCGGCGATCAGAGTCGTGCCCATCCCTTTGCATTCACTATGGGTGATGGAATGTTCATACACAAGCCGGTTGACTTGCAATACTTGGCCAGACAGCCAGGCCGTCTTTTCTTCTGTGTTCTCGAACCTTGCTCCGTCCGCTTCCATGAATCTTCTGCCGAGTTCATCGACTGTCATCCGGCTTGCAACGTCTCCTGCATTATGGCCGCCCATGCCGTCTGCGACAAGTGCGAGCAACAATCCGCCAGGGCGTTTGAGCACAGCGACGCGGTCTTCATTGACTTCCCTTTTTCTACCGGTATCGCTTTCAATTACATACTGAAACAATAGTGTACACCCCGCTTTTTAGCTTTCGGCAACTTGGCCGTCGGTTTTTCTGAAGCTTGCGATAAAAAATCCGTCACTCCCGAAATCCTGCGGGAAGACTTGGACAAATCCTTTGCCTTTGCTTTTGAAAGCAGCAGGCAATTCAGCAGGGATCTGTTCCATTTGCGGATGTGTGTTCATGAATTTCTCGGCAGTTCCGCGGTTCTCTTCGGTATCGACCGTACACGTGCTGTAGACGAGAATGCCGCCGGGCTTCAACAGCTTCACCGCTTCATCGAGAAGCGCAAGCTGAATCGTCTGCAAGCGCCCGAAATCATCCGGCGTTTTCGTGTATTTGATATCCGGCTTGCGCTTGATGACACCAAGCCCGCTGCAAGGTGCGTCCACCAGGATCCGGTCGAATTTTTCTTCGCCGAAGCGCTCGCTGCTTTCACGGCCGTCTCCGACTGTGGTTTCGATTGTCTGGTGGCCCAAGCGTTTTGCGGTTTCTTCAATCAATTTAACTTTATGGGCGTGCAAATCCATCGCCAGCACCGCCCCATGTCCTTCAAGCTTTTCGGCGATATGGGTCGTCTTCCCGCCAGGCGCCGCACACATATCGAGCACGGTCATGCCAGGCTCCACTTGCAGTGCATAAGCCGGCAGCATTGAACTTTCATCTTGTATGGTGATGAAGCCTTTTTCGAATGTTTGTGTGCGAACCGGTTGCCCGCCCGTAACGACAAGGCATTCCGGGATGATCTTGCTCGGTTCGGCAGTCAATCCTTCCGACTCAAGCATTTCGATTACTTGTTCCGGCGTCGCCTGCACGGTATTGACACGCACCGTCTGGAGTGGCGCTTTATTGTTCTCGAGCGCCATTTCGCGGGCTTTTTGCATGCCGAATTGTTCCGACCAGCGCTTGATCATCCAAGCCGGGTGGCTCGTTTCGATGGAAATCTTTTCGATTGGGTCGGCAATTTCATTGAATGAACGCACGCCTGTACGCTGGACGGAACGCAGAATGCCGTTAACGACAGACGCAATGCCGCCATGCCCGCGCCGTTTGGCGATTTCCACTGCTTCGTTGATGACGGCATGGAACGGGATGCGGTCCAAGTAAACGATTTGATAGAGCGATAAGCGCAGAAGCGTCCGCACCCATGGATCGAGCTTGCCTTTAATATACGGTTCTAAATAATAGTCCAAGGTCATTTGATGCTGCAGCGTGCCATAAGTGATTTCCGTCAACAAGCCTTTGTTTTTGGCGGAAATGCCGTAGCTGTCCATTGTTGTATTCAATAAGAGGTTGCTATATGCCTGTTTGTTTTCCACGGCATAGAGAATCGACAATGCTGCATCTCTTACATTGCCGTGGATTTTTTTGTTTTTCATTCGAATCGGTCCCCTGCCTGTAATTTCGGCCCGCGTAAATAATCTTCAGCCGTCATGCGTTTTTTCCCAGCCGGCTGCAATTCTTTGATGGCAAGCGCACCTTCACCGGTTTGGACGATAATGGCATCTTTTGTCAATTCGATGATTTCACCCGGCGCGCCGGTTTTCTGGCTGTCGGCAATTTCCGTCCACCACAATTTGACATTGGCGTCTGCTAAAGTCGTGAACGCGACCGGCCATGGATGCAACCCGCGCACTTGGTTGTAGAGTTCGCTTGCGGATTTGTTCCAGTCGATGCGTTCCTGCTCCCGTGAAATATTGCGCGCAAACGTGACACGCTCTTCGTCCTGTGGAGTTCGCGCATTGGTCCCGTCGATGATCGACGGCAAGGTTGCTTTCAACAACTCCATTCCTGCCACACTCAATTTCTCGAACATGCTGCCGGTATGGTCCGTTTCTTCGATCGGTACCGATTTTTGTGAAATGATATCCCCTGCATCCAAACGGTCCACCATATACATGATCGTTACACCAGTTTCTTTTTTGCCGTCAATGATCGCCTGGTGGATCGGTGCACCGCCGCGGTATTCCGGAAGCAGCGAGGCGTGCACGTTGATGGCGCCCAGTTTCGGGGCTTCGAGTACCGATGTCGGCAAGATTTGCCCGAATGCCGCTGTCACGATCAAATCCGGCTTTAGGTCGAGAATTTTTTGCGCTTGTTCTGGATCTTTCAGTTTTTCCGGTTGGTAGACCGGCAATCCAAGTTCCAAGGCTTGCTCTTTCACCGGCGTCGGCGTCAGGATTTTCTTCCTGCCGACAGGGCGGTCGGGCTGTGTGACGACCGAAACGATGTCGTATCCTTCTTCGGCAAGCATCTTCAGGATTGGAGCCGAAAATGCCGGCGTTCCCATGAAAACAATTTTGGTCAAAGCGAATCCTCCTCTTCCTGCTGGCGGATCAGTTCGTCCAATTCTTCTTGGGTGACATATTTCTCGATTTTGCTCGTGAACAGCACGCCGTCCAAGTGGTCCATTTCATGAAGGATAGCACGCGCTTCGTAACCTTCTGCCTCTAGCTCATACCAAGAGCCGTCGCGTTCCTGGGCTTTGATTTTGATGCGGCCGTGGCGCTCGACTTCCCCGAAAATACCCGGGAAGCTCAAACAGCCTTCGATATCCGTCTCTTTCCCTTCGAATAGCGCGAGTTCCGGATTGATCATTTCAATCGGCTCCTGACCTTCTTGGAAATCAACGATCGCGACGCGCAGTGAGACACCTACTTGCGGTGCGGCAATGCCGACACCGTCCGCTTCGATCATTGTCTCGTGCATATCGTCCAATAAAACAGCGAGCTGACGGTCGAATTCAGTGACCGTCTTGCAAGGGGTTTCCAATACTTCGTTCGGATGTTTCACAATTTTACGGATTGCCATTTCTATTCCTCATTTCTGCTACATGACTGTTGTTGGATTCATGTCGATGGACAAAGTTGCACCCGTTTTAATCCAGTCGCTGCGGTAGATTTTGATCAATTGCTGCAGCGCTTCAGCCAGCTTCGGTTCATTTTTGTATTTTATCAAACATTGATAGCGATATCTATTGTTCACACGCGCAACGAGCGATGCGGAAGGCCCGATAATAATGGTTTTGGGCGACAGGCGGTGGCGCAGGTATTCAGTCATCTGCTGGGCATAGCCCGACACCGTCATCAAATCCTCATGGGTGAACTGGATATTGACGACATAATAATACGGAGGGTATCCGCTCGCCCGTCGCATGGCCATTTCCTGCTCATAGAATGGTTCGTATAATTGGTCTTTTGCGAGCGTGATCGCATAATGCTCCGGCGTATAGGTCTGCACATACACTTCTCCCGGCAATACGTCGCGTCCTGCACGCCCGCTCACTTGCGTCAATAATTGATAGGTTTTCTCAGCTGCCCGGAAATCCGGCAAATGCAAAGTCGTATCCGCTGACAAGACTCCGACCAATGTAATATTCGGGAAATCCAAGCCTTTGGCGATCATTTGCGTGCCGAGGAGAATATCGGCTTTGCCCTCGCCGAATGCTGACAAGATCTTTTCATGTGCGCCTTTATTGCGGGTCGTATCGACATCCATCCGCAACACGCGCGCATCCGGCACGAGCTTCGCCAGTTCCTCTTCAACTTTTTGGGTCCCTGTGCCGAAAAAGCGGATATGGTCGCTTTCGCATTCCGGGCAAGTCGTAGGCACGGGTTCATCATAGCCGCAATAATGGCATTTCATGCGTTCGCTCGCCCGGTGATAGGTTAGCGAAATATCGCAGTTCGGGCATTGCAACACCGTTCCGCAATCGCGGCATAAGACGAATGACGAGTAGCCGCGCTTGTTCAAAAACAGTACGACTTGCTCTTTCCGCGCCAGGCGCTCCCGTATCGCTTCTGCCAATACCACAGAAAACATCGACCGGTTGCCGGTGCGCAGCTCTTCGCGCATATCGACAATATGAACCTCAGGCAGCGGCTGGTTTTTCGCCCGGTTTTTCAGCGCCAGTAATTCATAGACGCCTTTTTGGGCGCGCGCATACGATTCAAGTGATGGCGTCGCGCTTCCAAGAATGACGGGGCATTGATGCTGCTGGCTGCGCCAAATCGCCACATCCCGTGCGTGGTAGCGGGGCGAATCGTCTTGTTTATAGCTCGATTCGTGCTCTTCGTCGAGGATGATCAAGCCGAGATTTTGAAACGGCGCAAAAATCGCCGAACGGGCCCCTACGACGACTTTCACTTCCGCACGCTGGATTTTACGCCATTCATCGTATTTTTCCCCTGCTGATAAGCCACTGTGCAGCACTGCGACCAAATCGCCGAAACGTTCCTTGAAACGGATGGTCATCTGGGGCGTCAAGGAAATTTCCGGGACGAGCATGATCGCTTCCTTGCCTTCTTCAAGCACTTGGGCGATCGTCTGTAAATAAATCTCCGTTTTTCCACTGCCGGTGATGCCATGAAGCAAAAAGGTTTTTTCCGTGTTGAGCGAGGATTGAATAGCATCGAATGCCGTTTGCTGTTCATCCGTCAAATCCAAGGCGATCTTTTGTTCAATGGCTGTCAGAAGTGAAGGGTCTCTATACGATTCCATAGACGAAAAATTGGCCATGCCTTTTTCCGCCAATGCGTTGATTGTCGGGAGCGAAACACCCGCCAGCTTTTGCAGTTGGGAAGATTCAAAGCTTTGGCCCAAATGTTTCAGGAAAACTCTTGCAGCTTCAATTGCTGCTTGGCGTTCGCTCTTATGGAAATATTTTCTATATCCTCTACAGAATCTGTAATATGGATCATGCGTACTTTTTCACACCGGTTTTCTGCTGGATATTCGTATCCGCCAACACCGTGCCTTTGTCCATTTCCTTTTTCATCAGCCCATAGACCGCTTCCGCTTCCTGGGCACGGACAAAGTCACGCGTGCCGAAATACGGATGCAGCTCTTTCGGCAGCTCTTCAATAGCGGCATTCAACACGAACCGCTTCTCGTATTTGGCGCGAAGTGCTGCTGGCACCATGACTTGCAGGGCATCGATTTCAAAACAGACCGTCTGCCGTTTCATCCACTGTGCAAGCTCGAGCATTTCTCCGTTCAAAACGGGCACGACATCCATCAATTCGTGGATCGGCTTCAGCCGTTTCGGGTCAAATTCAGATGTTTCTTTGATAGTTGTAATAAAGCCGAGCACTTTGCGGTTGCCAAAAGGCACTTTGACGCGCATGCCCGGCTCGGTGAGCGCCTGGAATTTTTCCGGCACTGCATAATCGAACGGCCGGTCAATCGGATGTGCGGCAACATCGACGATGACTTCGGCAATCATTTTGCAAATTCCTTTTCAGTGATGAGCGATAGCAAATCGAGCGCAAGCGCTTTTTTCGGCATGACCGGGAAGGTCTTCTCGAATTCCCCGCGCCCGTATACCGTCACTGCATTCGTATCATGATCAAAGCCCGCTTGGTCTGCACTGACGTCGTTGGCGATGATATAATCAGCATTTTTCCGCTCGAGTTTATCTTTGGCATAGTGCGCCACATGATCGGTCTCTGCCGCGAAGCCGACCAGGATTTGATGGCTCTTCAGTTGGCCGAGCTGCTGCAGGATATCTGTCGTGCGCTCCAGCTCAAGAACCGAATTGCCTTCTTTTTTCTTAAGCTTCTGCCCCGCAATAGCCGCCGGGCGGTAATCTGCGACAGCTGCTGTCTTGACAACCAAGTCTGCACTATCGTATTCACCAAGCACCGCTTCAAGCATCTGCTGTGCGCTCTCGACTTGAACTCGCTTGACACCGCTTGGCACCGGCAATGACACTGGGCCGCTAATCAATATCGTGTCAGCACCGAGTTCCGCTGCCGCTTCTGCCATGGCATAGCCCATCTTGCCGCTTGAAAAATTCGTCAAGAAACGCACCGGGTCGATTCGTTCCCGAGTCGGCCCAGCCGTCACGACCACTTTCTTGCCTTTTAACGGCTTGTTTTTTGTAAAATGGCCGGCCACCAGTTCAGTGATTTTCTCCGGTTCCTCCAAACGCCCTTTGCCGACATAACCACAGGCCAAAAAGCCTTCAGACGGCTCGATGAAACGGATGCCGTCATGATGCAAACGGTCGATATTGCGTTTGACTGCCGGATGGTCGTACATATGGACGTTCATCGCAGGAGCAACCCAAATCGGTGCAGTCGTCGCAAGTAGCACCGTCGATACCATATCATCGCCTAAACCATTCGCCATTTTAGCGATCATATTGGCGGTCGCAGGCGCGACGATCACGAGGTCTGCCCAATCCGCCAAATCGATATGGGCAATGACTGAAGAATCTTTTTCATCGAATGTATCAAAATAGACATCGTTTCTGGACATGACTTGGAACGATAAAGGCTGGACGAATTGCTTCGCCGATTCTGTCATGATGACTTTCACTTCCGCCCCTGCCTGGGACAATTTGCTGACGAGGGCGACCGCTTTATAGACGGCGATGCCGCCGCTTACACATAATAGGATTTTTCGATTTGCCAACACCGCTAAACACCCTTTCTAAACAACAAACTCCCAAAGAACAGTTTCGCTCTGGGAGTCGTCAATTGAGATCATAAGTTAAATTTCGTCTTCGTAAATCGCGGATGCATCTTGCTGAACCGGCGTCAATGCGCCAGCTGCAATCTCTTCAAGCGCTTTTCCAACCGCTTTATGGGATACGTAGGAATCCAGTTTCTCATCGCCATGTTCGTGCAATTGGCGGGCTCTCTTGGACGCCAAAGCGACCAGTGAGTATTTCGAATCGATGCGGCTTTTTAGTTTATCAACGGATGGGTATAACATCAGGCATTCTCCTTTAGCATATCTAAGTATCTTTTTTCGACGCGTTCCCGCTTGCAATGTTCTGCGATGATGATGGCATTGATGCGATCGCATGCGTGTTCGACTTCATCGTTTTCGACGACGTAATCATATAGGTTCATCATCTCGAGTTCTTTCCTGGCGGCATGGATGCGTGATGCGATCACTTCATCCGACTCCGTGCCGCGGCCGACCAAGCGCTCTTCGAGTTCCAAAAGGCTAGGCGGCGCAAGGAAGATGAACAAGCCATCCGGCACTTTATCGCGCACTTGCGCTGCCCCTTGCACTTCGATTTCTAGGAACACATCACGTCCGGCATCGCGCATTTTATTGACGTACTCGAGCGGCGTGCCGTAATAATTGCCGACGTACTCGGCATATTCAAGCAATTGTCCCTGGTCGATCAGTTCTTCAAACTCATGACGGGTCTTGAAGAAATAATCGACTTCGTCCACTTCCCCTTCACGCGGCGCGCGTGTCGTCATGGAGATGGAATATTCATAATTTGTATCCGGCTGTTGGAACAGCTCTTTTCGCACCGTGCCTTTGCCGACGCCCGAAGGCCCGGACAGCACGATGAGCAGTCCACGATGTTTTCTCATTTTATCCCTCGCTTGCCTCATCATCATTTTCTTCAATCCGCGCAAGTGCCGTCTCGATCGACAAAGCGGAAATGACCACATGATCGCTATCCATGATAAAGATCGACTTGGTCTTCTTGCCGCCTGTCGCATCGACGAGCAAGCCTTTGCTGCGCGCTTCCTGCATCAAGCGCTTGGAAGGCGCCGAATCCGGCTGGATCATCGAAACGATGCGGTTCACTGACACCGCATTTCCCGCCCCGATGGATATGAACTTCAGCTTTCTCTTCATCTTCCTCACCGCCATCGATGCTCAAGTAATATATTCACGCTTAAAACTAACTGTCTTATTATATCATATTCTTCCGTGAAAATGATAAGATGGAACAAAACGATTTGAAAGAGGGATTTTTCATGGCATTTGATGGATTATTTACGAAAGCGATGACGAGCGAATTGCAACAGCTCATCACCGGAAGGATTTCAAAAGTTCATCAGCCTAATCAGCTCGAACTACTCCTGCATATACGCGCACAAGGAAAAAACCATAAATTGCTCATCTCGATCCACCCGTCCTATTCGCGGATTCATTTGACCAACACGGCAAACGTCAATCCATCGGAACCGCCGATGTTCTGCATGCTGCTCCGCAAGCATATTGAAGGCGGCGTCATCACAGGCGTCGAGCAGCACGGATCCGACCGGCTGATCATCCTGCGCATCCGCGCCCGCAACGAAATCGGCGATGAAATCGAACGCGAGCTCCATGTTGAAATGATGGGCCGGCATTCGAATATCATTTTAGTCGACGCCGAACGCGACATGATTCTCGACAGCCTCAAGCATTTGCCGCCGAGCGTCAACTCCTACCGGACGATTTTGCCGGGCCAGGATTATATTTTCCCGCCGTCCCAAGATAAACAAGATCCATTTGCGGCGGATGCAGACTTCAGCGGACTCACCGACAAGGAAATCGTCTCCCAGTTTGCCGGCTTTTCCCCGCTGACGGCGAAAGAGCTGAACTACCGGCTCGAACAGGATCCGGAAAGCGCAGCTGCCTTTTTGCAGGATTTCAATGCTCCGGAACCGACCGGCTATTACGTCGAACAGCAAGGAAAAAGCTATTTTTCCGCAACAGAATTGACGCATCTCGGACAGGACAATATGCGTTTTGACAATTTATCCGAACTGCTCGACCGGATTTTTTATGCGAAAGCCGAGCGCGACCGTGTCAAACAACAGGCAGGCGATTTGGAGCGCTGGCTTCAAAACGAAATCTCCAAATTGAAACTAAAGCTGAAAAAGCTTCAGAAAGAACAGGACCAAGCACAAAAACGCGATCAATTGCAATTGAACGGCGAATTGATCATGGCCAATCTGCACACCATCAAAAAGGGAATGAAACAAGCGGAAGTCGTCAATTATTATAATGAAGAAACTGTGACGATCACGCTCGACCCGCGCAAGACACCGATCGAGAATTCCCAGAAATACTACTCGCGTTACCAAAAAGCCAAAACGGCCGTCGTCAAAACGCATGAGCAAATCGAAAAGACCGAAGAAGACATCCGCTATTTCGAATTGCTCATGCAACAAGTGCAACAGGCGGGGCTCTCCGATATCGAAGAAATCCGCGAAGAATTGGCTGAACAAGGCTATATGAAAGCACAGAAATCGAAGAAAAAGAAAAAGCCGCAAAAGCCGAATGTCGAGCATTATGTATCGAGCACCGGCATTCCGATTTCAGTCGGCAAAAACAATAAACAAAACGATTATGTGACCTTCAAGGTCGCATCGAAATCCGATACATGGCTGCATACGAAAGACATTCCAGGGTCCCATGTCATCATCCACTCGCAAGAACCGGATGAAGACACCATCCTAGAAGCTGCCAGCATCGCCGCTTATTTCAGCAAAGCGCGCGAATCCGCTTCCGTCCCGGTCGATTACACCGAAGTCCGCCAAGTGAAAAAACCGAGCGGCGCCAAGCCGGGCTTCGTGATTTATTTCGAACAGAAAACCGTCTACGTCACGCCTGATGAAGACTTGGTGTTGAAATTGAAAAAATGAGTTTTGACCTGCCCGTACCGGCCTTTTGCCAGTGCGGGTATTTCTTATAAAACCTATTTAGTTTACATAATAATATTATAATAAAATTTATTCGACAAAGCATTGCCCCAAGCTATAGTTAATGCTATCTTTTTATAGGACATCAATTAAGGGGGCCTATCATTGAATATCATGACGAAACGAACATACATAACTGCCGCCCTGTTCGGCACGGCAGCAATTGCATTATCAGCTTGCGGAGATGAAGCTGCAGAAACTGAACAGCCATCGGAATGGGACGGCATCCAGGAAGAAGGCGTCTTGACTGTCGGTACTTCCGGAACGCTGTTGGCCACTTCGTTCCGCGACGAGGAAAGCGGAGAATTGACGGGCTTTGAAGTTGAAGTCGTACGGGAACTCGGCGAACGCCTGGACCTTGAAATCGAATTCCGCGAACTCGGATTCGACGAAATGTTGACAAGCGTCAGTACGGGGCAGCTCGATATGGCAGCGAACGATATCGAGGTGACGGAAGACATGACCGATCAATTCCTGTTCTCCACTCCGATCAAATATTCCTACGGGACGGCAGTCGTCCGAAAAGATGACTTATCCGGCATCGAATCACTGGAAGACTTGGAAGGCAAAAAAGCAGCCGGCGTCTCGACATCGGTCTATATGCAGATCGCCCGCGATTATGGGGCGGAAGAAGTGACCTATGACAACGCGACAAATGAAATCTATCTGCGCGATGTGTCGATCGGCCGAACCGACGTCATCCTAAACGATTATTATTTATCGACTTTCGGAGTGGCAGCTTTCCCGGAGCTCAACATCACCATCCACCCGGACATCAAATACTTGCCTTCTGAAGTCGGCCTTGTCGTCAATGAAGACAACGAAGAATTGCTTGAACAAGTGAATGCGACGCTCGAGGAAATGCTGTCGGACGGCACCATCAGCGAGATTTCAGCTGAGTTTTTCGACGGAGCCGATGTCTCCATTGAACCAGACATCGAAGAGGAAAACTAAAGGAGGCCACTTTCATGAGCGATATCGAATGGGGGCTGTTATTTGATCCTGAACTTGCGATCAATTCCCTGCCCTATGTGCTCGAGGGCATTTGGTTAACGCTGTTGATTTCAATGGGCAGCATGCTGGGCGGACTGGTCATCGGCTTTTTCCTGGCGCTCGCCAGGACATCAAAACAGCCGCTGCTCCATCTGCCGGCGCGCCTTTATATTTCCTTTATGCGCGGTGTGCCGATTCTCGTCATCTTGTTTTTGCTGTATTTCGCACTCCCTGTCATCGGCCTTGAATTCACCGCCTTGCAAGCAGCGCTCATCGGCTTCACGATCAATAGCGCCGCCTATATCGCGGAAGTGTTCCGGTCGGCTCTTGCCTCTGTCGACAAAGGCCAATGGGAATCATCCACTGCACTCGGCCTCAGCTATTGGCAGACCATGCGCCGGATCATCCTGCCGCAATCGGTGCGCATTGCGGTGCCACCTTTATCGAATGTCTATTTGGACCTGATCAAAGCATCATCGCTCGCGGCCATGATCACGGTGCCTGAGATTTTCCAAAAAGCGCGAATTGTCGGCGCACGGGAATACGACCTGTTGACGTTGCTCATCCTGGTCGCACTCATCTACTGGGCCATCTGCACAGTCATGACCGTGCTGCAGAACTATCTGGAAAAACGCTACGCTGAATACCTATAAACCTAAAACCGCACCGGAACTTTATCCGGTGCGGTTTTCAGAGTGTTGAAGAAGTCTATTAATCCATTACGAATTAGAATGAAGTGTTTTTTTCTACATTCAAAAATCAATGATCTTTCTAAGTATTTGGAGAAGCGTTCGCTCGTAACCCCTTCTGCTCAATAATGCTGCGCATTACTTTCGCAAAGATAAGGTCTCCCGTAGGTCGACCTTATCTTTCCAGTGGATCAGCGAGACGACTGAGACCCCGCAAGGAATGAATGAGCGAAGTTTAGCTGAGCACATTCATTTGCGACGCATCTGCCACGCAGATGTGAGAGCACAAGGGTTTCAAAGCGACTGAGGAGGCTCGATTCCCGCCCCACGGAAAGCGAGCGATAAGCTTCGGAAAATACGGTTTCCTGAGTTTCTTGACAGCCTGAAAACCGCACCGGAACTTTATCCGGTGCGGTTTTTTTATTCGAATGCCTCGTCTTCCATATACATGACTTCCCATAAATGGCCGTCCGGGTCGTGAAAACTCCAAGAATACATAAACTTATTGTCCATCGGCTCGTTTGCGGAACTGCCGCCGGCTGCCATCGCTTTTTCCACCCATTCATCAACGGCCTCCCGGCTAGACGCCGATAAGGCAATGATCGCCTCTGCACATTTGGATGTGTCGGCAATGTCTTTATGGGTGAAGCTTTTGAAGAAGTCTTCCACCAGCAGCATGGCGTACATATTGTGGCCGATGATCATGCAGGTGGCGTTATTGTCCGTCATCCGCTCATCGAAATCAAAGCCCATCTCGCCAAAAAACTTCATCGATCTCTCCAAATCCTTAACCGGCAAATTAACGAAAATCTGGTTCGCTTGAATGGCCATGTCTCCGCTTCCCTTCTTTTTCGTTTATCGTTCACTCTCCTATTCGTGGAATGAACTGAAAATCCTGCCTATCATTTCAGTTTCTTCAACCCTCTTGCATAAAATCCTGCCATCTCTTGTTCGGGGACGAGCGCCCCTCCTGTCAGCCAAACGATATGTGTCGCTTTTTCCGGATCGATGCCATGGTCTTCAGTATAGTTTGTCGCTGCCATCATGAACGGCCCGGCAAACCCGGCTGCTGCGGAAGGTTCGATTTTGATTTCTTCGCTATCCTTCAGCATGGCGAGCAGCGGAAACAACTCTTCATCTTCGACCGTCGCAATCCCTGAAATCAATTGCTCAGAACTTGTCGACGCGAAGCTCGATGCCCTGCCGACTGCGAGCCCGTCCGCTTCTGTCCTGTTGTCGATACCAATGTCCTGGACGCAGATGCCGCTCTTCAAGCCCGTCATGAGACCGAGCAAGACAGCCGGCGAATGCGTCGGTTCGATGAACACCGGGTGGACGTGATCACCGAACATGTGGCGCAGCCCGAATGCGATCCCTCCTGGTGCACCGCCGACACCGCATGGCAAGTAGACGAATAGCGGATGCTCTTTGTCTACCGGAATATCCCTTTGTTCCAGTTGATGTTTCAAACGAAGTGCCGCCACGCTATAGCCGAGAAACAATTCGCGTGATTTCTCGTCATCGACAAAATAACCGTTCGGCAGATGAAGCGTCTCTTCGCGACCTGCCGTGACCGCTTCACTGAAGTCGCCGCTGAATTCGACGACGCGGACGCCTTTTTTCCGAAGCAATTCTTTTTTCCACCCTTTGGCATCGGCTGACATATAGACGGAGACCTTGAAGCCGAGCTCGGCACTGATGATGCCGATGCTAAGCCCCAAATTACCGGTCGAGCCGACGCCGACAGGATAGCTTCCGAAGAATTTTTTTGCTTGTTCCGTTGCAAACCATTCATAAGAATCCTCATGCGTAATAAGCCCTTCTTTTAGTGCCAGGTTCTCTGCATAGCACAGCACTTCAAAAAATCCGCCTCGTGCCTTCACCGATCCTGCAACGGGCAGTTCGTTGTCGCATTTGACGTATAATTTTCCTGGCAGCTGCTGGCCGTAATACGATTCCAATTGCGTATGCATGTGCTCGGCTTCCCGCAATTCCGATTCGATGATCCCTCCCGTTTTAACCGTCTCGGGGAACACTTTCACCAAATACGGGGCGAAGCGCATCCACAATTGCTCCGCCTCCTCCAGGTCATCGATCGTCACCGGCAAGCCTTGTACTTGATCCATTTCCCTGCGCTTCGGGTTCAGCCAGACGACTGGCTTCAAGTCGAGCAAATCTGCCATCAGCGGATGCTCATCCGTCCATTTGTGGATTTCTTGTTTGGTAAGCCCCATGTCTACCGCCTCCTTATCGTTAGTTGTACCATACCACTTTTCGCTTTCTTTATTTCCCTGACCAGCTAAAAAAAACCTTCGCCCATCCTGTTGATGGGCGAAGGTTTTCTTATGAAGTCAATGCGCCGGCTTTTAGTTTTTCGTGCCATTCGCTGAGCATCGGCAAATCTTCTGCCGCTATCGCTCCGCTTTCTTGGGCTTGTTCAACCAGTGCCGGGAAATCCGTCAAAGTATGGAAGGTGAATCCGGCTTCCTCTATCGCTTGCTGTGCTTGAGGCAGCCCATAAGTGAAGATCGCAGCAATTCCAGCCACTTCAAAGCCGGCATCTTGTAAGGCTTGTGCCGCCTGCAGCACGGATCCGCCTTTGGAGATCAAGTCTTCGATGACGACCGCTTTTTGGCCTCGCTCTATTTTTCCTTCAATCAAATTCGATTGTCCGTGGCCTTTCGGTTTCGAACGCACATAGACCATTGGCAGATCAAGGCGTTCGGCCACCCATGCCGCATGCGGGATGCCCGCCGTCGCGGTTCCTGCAATCACTTGCGCATCCGGATACTCGCGGCGTATCGTTTCCGCGAGCCCATCAGCGATCGCCTTGCGGACTTCCGGATAGGACATCGTCAGCCGATTGTCGCAGTAAATCGGCGATTTGACGCCTGAGGCCCAAGTAAAAGGATCGTTCGGGCGCAGCTCCACCGCGCCGATTGATAATAGCTGTTGTGCAATTTGTTTTTTCATGAACGACCGCTCCATTCTCCGTTAATGTAGTGATAGCTTTTTTGCGGGTTTTCCGAGCGGGTGATGGCTCTCCCGACGACGATATGGGTCGAGCCAAGTGCTTTTGCATCACTCGGTGTCGCGATGCGCTTTTGGTCATGGCTTTCCGATGCAGCCGGGCGGATGCCTGGAGTGACGCGCAGGAAATCGCCGCCGCATGCTTCGCCGATCGCTTTCGCTTCATGGACTGAACAGACGACACCGTCAAGCCCCGCATGTTTCGCCAGTTTCGCGTAATGCAAGACCGATTGTTCCAGGCTCACTGCAATCAATTGTTCTTGTTGCATCTGTTCTTCGCTTGTCGAGGTCAATTGCGTCACAGCGATCAACTTTGTGCCGCTGCCTGCAAGCCCGCGTTTTGCGGCTTCCATCATGGCAAGGCCTCCCGCCGCGTGGACATTGACCATATCGACGCCGAGTTCTGCAATGCGGCGCATGGCAGATTCGACGGTATTCGGGATATCGTGCAATTTTAAATCCAGGAAAATGTCGTGGCCGTAGTGATTCAATGTCTGGACGAGTTCCGGCCCTTCCTGGTAGAACAATTCCATTCCGACTTTCAGGAACAAGGGTTCCGTAAACTCCGATAAAAATTCTTCCACATCGAGCTTCGACGGGAAATCGAGTGCAATGATCGGTTTGCTGGTCATAGGCGATGGCTCCTTCCAATTAACTCATGAACCGATTCATAGCCCAGTTCATGCAATCGTTCCGGCAGTTTGTCGATCAGTTCAGGGCACACGAACGGATTGACGAAGTTCGCTGTGCCGACCGCGACAGCATTCGCTCCCGCTGACAGAAAGTCGATGACGTCATCTACTTCCGCGACGCCGCCCATGCCGATGATCGGCAAATCTGTATGGCGTCTCACCTCGTAAACCATGCGCAATGCCACGGGTTTGATCGCGGGGCCTGACAAACCGCCTGTGATATTGGCGATGACCGGGCGTCCCGTTTTCGGGTCAAGCCGCATGCCGAGCAGCGTATTGATCATCGTGATCCCATCCGCTCCGCCTTCTTCGACTGCTTTGGCCAACTGGACGACATCGGTGACGTTCGGCGATAGTTTCACATAGACCGGCACATCCGATACGTCTTTTACCATGCGCGTCAATTCTTTTGCAACATTCGGATCTGTCCCGAAGGTGATGCCGCCTTGCTTGACGTTCGGGCAGGAAATATTCAATTCCAGTGCATGGACATTCGGCGCTTGTGAAATGGTTCTTGCCACTTCCACATAATCCTCTGCGAGCGACCCGGCAACATTGGCGATGATCGGCACGTCGAATTGATTGAGCCACGGCAGTTCTTCGCCGAACACTTTTTCAAGCCCAGGGTTTTGCAGCCCGATGGCATTGAGCATGCCGGATGAAGTTTCCGCAACGCGCGGCGTCGGATTTCCGAGCCGCATCTCGGCAGTTGTCGCTTTGATCATGATTGAGCCGAGTTTCGATAAATCATAGAGCTGGGCGTATTCTTTCCCGAATCCGAAACAGCCGGATGCCGGCATGATCGGGTTTTTCAAGTCGAGGCCAGGCAATTTCACGCTTAAATCCGTCATGAAATCACCACCCCTGCTGGAAATACGGGGCCATCTGAACATACTTTGATGTAATCCGTTTCGCTTCTAGTCGTCCGGCAGACGCACGCGAAGCAGGCACCGATGCCGCAGCCCATGCGCTGTTCATAAGATAAAAACCCTTTTTTCTGCGGGTACGCCCATTGCACCGCTTCGAGCATTGGCGTCGGCCCGCAGGAATAATAGGTATCGAAATCGTTCGGCAAGGCATTCAAAATATGGGTCACGAAACCTTCCGTCCCGTGCGAACCATCGACTGTCGCAATATGCGTATCACCGAGAGCCCTGAATTTGTCTTCATAAAACACCGCTTCACTGCTTTCGAAGCCGAGAATGTGGACGGTTTCCACACCTCTCGCATTCAATTGCAATGCCAGTTCGTATAGCGGCGGCACGCCGATCCCCCCGCCGATCAAATAAGCTTTTTTTCCAGCTTCATCAACCGGGAAACCATGTCCGAGCGGCCCCAGGACATCAAGTGTGTCGCGTTCTGTCTTTTGGGACAATAAGCTGGTCCCGCGCCCTTCCGAACGGTAGATCATCGTGAAGCTCGATGCTTCCTTGTCGATTTTCGCCACCGAGATCGGCCGGCGTAATAGCGGTTCAAAGCTGTCCGCCACGCGCACATGGACAAATTGCCCCGGTTCGTTCATTTCCTGCACTAAAGATCCTGCTACGGTCAGTTCAAAAATGTTCTTTGCGATTTCGATTTGGGAGACGATCGCCATTTTCTCCTGTTTGATCATACACCTGCCCCCATTTCCTCTGCTTGGAATGTCATCGATTCGATGACGCGAAGCATCGCTTCCGCTGTGTCGAGTGAAGTCAGGCACGGCACTCCGTTTTCAACCGATTCCCGGCGGATGCGGAACCCGTCACGTTCTGGCTGCTTGCCTTTTGTCAGCGTGTTGATGACAATCTGCGCGTCGCCGTTTTGGATGACATCTAGCAAAGTACGTCCTTCCGCACCGATTTTCCCAACTTCAGCAACGGCAATGCCTGCAGTTTCGAAAGCTTGAGCCGTACCGCCAGTTGCCATAATTTGGTATCCGATATCTCGGAAGCGCTTCGCCAGTCCAACTGCTTCTTCTTTATCCTTATCCGAGACGGTGAGAAGCACGGTGCCATGGTCTTTTACTTCCATGCCAGCTGCAGCTAGCCCTTTATAGAGTGCTTTTTCAAGCGTGACGTCTTTGCCCATCACTTCTCCGGTCGATTTCATTTCCGGCCCGAGCGTAATATCGACGCGGCGCAGTTTCGCGAATGAGAAGACCGGCACTTTGACGTAGACGCCTTTTTTCAGCGGCGCTAGCCCCGTGGTGTAACCTTGTTCAATAATGCTCTGTCCCAAAATTGCTTTCGTTGCGATATTCGCCATCGGAATGCCGGTGATTTTGCTGAGGAACGGCACCGTGCGGCTTGAGCGCGGATTGACTTCGATGACGAACACTTCACCTTTTGAGATGACGTACTGGATGTTCAACAGGCCGACGATGTTTAAGCCTTTGGCAAGCCGTGTCGTGTAATCCTTCAAAGTCTCGATTTGCTGTTGCGAGATGTTTTGCGGCGGATAGACGGCAATCGAGTCACCGGAGTGTACCCCTGCCCGTTCAATATGTTCCATGATTCCAGGAATCAGGACATTCTCGCCGTCGCAGATCGCATCGACTTCAATTTCTTCGCCTGTCAAGTAACGGTCGACTAACACCGGATGCTCAGGGCTTGCTTCGACTGCGTGTTCCATGTAGTGGATCAAGTCACTTTCGTTGTAGACGATTTCCATTGCACGGCCGCCGAGTACGTAAGACGGGCGGACCAGCACCGGGTAGCCGATGTCCGAAGCGATGACCACCGCTTCTTCTGTCGACACGGCCGTTTTACCGAGTGGCTGCGGGATGCCGATTTCATGGAGCGCCGCTTCGAATTTATTGCGGTTTTCCGCTCTGTCGATGTCTTCAAGCGTCGTGCCGAGAATCTTCACGCCATTTTTCTCGAGCTTGTCGGCCAAGTTAATTGCCGTCTGCCCACCGAACTGGACGACGACGCCTTTCGGTTGTTCGAGGTCGATGATGTGCATGACATCTTCAATTGTCAGCGGTTCAAAGTAGAGCTTGTCGGAAATGGAGAAATCGGTCGACACCGTCTCCGGGTTGTTGTTGATGATGATTGCTTCGTACCCGGCTTCTTTGATCGCCCAGACGGAATGGACCGTTGCGTAATCAAATTCGACGCCTTGGCCGATGCGGATCGGGCCTGATCCGAGCACGATGACGCTTTCTTTGTCGGTGCGAATCGATTCGTTTTCGTCTTCGTAGCTGGCATAGAAATAAGGCGTTTCCGATTCGAATTCCGCAGCGCATGTGTCGACCATTTTATAGACCGGCATCAAGTTTTGCTCTTTGCGCCATTCGTATACTTTTGCTTCTTGCGTATCCCATAGTTTGGCGATCGTTCTGTCTGCAAAGCCCATGCGTTTGGCTTTTCTCGTTGTCTCATAGTCAAACGGGTTTTGCTGCAAAACTTCTTCAAAGCGGACGATTTTATCGAACTTCTCCAGGAAGAACAAATCGATTTGGCTCCAGTCGTGAATCGTTTCGATCGTCACCCCGCGGCGCAGCGCTTCACCGATAAAGAACAGCCGCTCGTCGCCGGCTTTGCGGATGCGTTTTTCGATCCATTCATCGCTCATGTCCGTGCCGTTTTTCAGCTCGAGATGGAATTGCCCTGTTTCCAGCGAACGGACCGCTTTCAGCATCGATTCCTCAAACGTCCGGCCCATTGCCATGACTTCGCCGGTTGCTTTCATTTGCGTGCCGAGGTTGCGTTTTGCCGATTCGAATTTATCGAACGGCCAGCGCGGGATTTTCGATACGACATAGTCGAGTGCCGGTTCGAATGCGGCGTAAGTGCGCCCTGTCACCGGGTTCATCATTTCCCCAAGCGTTAAACCGACCGCGATTTTAGCCGCCAGTTTGGCGATCGGGTAGCCGGTCGCTTTCGATGCCAGCGCAGAGGAACGGCTGACGCGCGGGTTCACTTCGATGATGTAATAATCGAAGCTATGCGGGTCGAGCGCGAGCTGGACGTTGCAGCCGCCTTCAATCTTCAAGGCGCGGATGATTTTCAATGACACGTTGCGGAGCATCTGGTATTCGCGGTCCGATAAAGTCTGGCTCGGCGCAACGACGATCGAGTCACCGGTATGGATGCCGACAGGGTCGATGTTTTCCATATTGCAGACGACGATGGCGGTATCTTCCGCATCGCGCATCACTTCGTATTCGATTTCCTTGAATCCGGCGATCGATTTTTCCAGCAAGCATTGTGTCACCGGGCTGTATTTCAAGCCGCTCGCTACGATTTCGTGCAATTGCTCGTCGTTATGGCAGATGCCGCCGCCCGTTCCGCCAAGCGTGAAGGCTGGACGGACGATGACTGGATAACCAATTCTCTCTACAAACCGCTTCGCTTCTTCCATATTGTGGATGATGTCAGAATCCGGTACCGGTTCACCGAGTTCGTTCATCAAGGTGCGGAACAAATCGCGGTCTTCCGCTTTATGGATCGCTTCCAGCTTGGTCCCTAAGATTTCAATCTCCAGTTCATCCAAAATCCCAGATTCGTCCAGTTCGATAGCCATGTTCAGCCCCGTCTGCCCGCCAAGTGTCGCAAGCAGGGCATCCGGCCGTTCCTTGCGCAAGATGCGGCTGACAAATTCCAAAGTGATCGGCTCGATATACACTTTATCGGCGATTTCGGTATCGGTCATGATCGTCGCCGGATTGGAGTTGATCAAGATGACGCGGTAGCCTTCTTCTTTCAAGGCGAGGCAGGCTTGTGTGCCCGCGTAGTCGAATTCTGCAGCTTGGCCGATGACGATCGGGCCTGAACCAATTACGAGGATGCTTTTGATATCTTGTCTTTTAGGCATGTTGTTGCTCCTTCCGCTGTGCGTTCATCATTTCCAAAAATCGGTCGAATAGATAATTCGAGTCTTCCGGACCCGGTGAGGATTCCGGGTGGTATTGCACGGTGAAAGCTGGGTAATCGAGATGCGCGAGCCCTTCGTTCGTTCCATCATTGAGTGCGCTATGCGTCACTTTCAGGCGCGTTCCTTGCAAGGTTTCTTCATCGACTGCGTAGCCGTGGTTTTGTGAAGTGATTTCGATTTTGCCGGTTACAAGATCGCGCACTGGATGGTTGCCGCCGCGGTGGCCGAACTTCAGCTTGAACGTCTCGGCACCGCACGCTCTTGCGAACAATTGATGGCCGAGGCAAATTCCGAAAATCGGCACTTCGCCGAGCAATTCGCCGACGACTTCCACACATTCAGGAACGTTTTTCGGGTCTCCCGGGCCATTTGACAGCATGACGCCGTCCGGACCCCAGGCGAGAATTTCCTGCGCGCTCGTATTATGCGGCACGACGATGACGTCACATTTGCGTTTGTTCAATTCACGCAAAATCCCGTGCTTCATGCCGTAATCGATCAATACGACGCGCTTGCCGCGTCCCGGGCTTGGATAAGGGCGCGAAATCGACACTTGCGCCACTTGGTCGGTCGGTAAATGGGTTTCTTTCAGCTTCGCGATTACTTGTGCAAAATCCGGTTCTTCCCCAGCAGCCGTCAAAATCCCTTTGATCGATCCATTGACGCGGATCAGCCGAGTCAACTTTCGTGTATCGATTCCCGCGATACCCGGGATGCCCTTTTTCTCGAGCAATTCGCTTAAGCTCATCGTGCTTCTGAAATTCGACGGGAAATCTGCTGCTTCCCGGACGACCATGCCTTTGACAGCTGGGTCGATCGATTCGAAGTCATCACTGTTGATGCCGTAATTGCCTTGCAGCGGGTAAGTCATGGTGACGATCTGCCCGCAATAGGATGGGTCGGAGAGGATTTCCTGATAGCCGGTCATGCTCGTGTTGAACACCACTTCCCCGAATGATGCCGTTTGTGCGCCGAATGCTTCCCCCGCGAATACTGTGCCGTCTTCTAAGATCAAATAACGTTTCATCAGTTTTCCTCCTGCCATACGATGTCACCTCCGAAAATGGTCATTACTGGCCAGCCGGTGCAAGTTTGTCCGCCAAATGGCGTATTCGTTCCTTTGGAAAGGAAATCTTCTGTGCGGATTTCCTGCTGTTTGTCCAAGTCGAGCAGCACCAGGTCGGCTGCTTGCCCTCCCTCAATCGTCCCGTATGGAAGGCCGAACACATCTGCCGGCTTTTTCGTCAACCAGCCGATCAATTGCTGGAGTGTCCATTTGCCGCTTTGGACAAATTCCGTATAAAGGAGCGGGAATGCCGTTTCGAATCCGACGATGCCGAATGGCGCTTTTTCCATGCCGTTCGCTTTTTCTTCCGCAGCATGCGGGGCGTGGTCGGTCGCGATGAAATCGAGTGTGCCGTCGAGCAACCCTTCGTGAAGCGCTTGGTAATCTTCTTGTGCGCGAAGCGGCGGGTTCATTTTGTAATTCGCATCGTCGCCCGGGATGTCATCTTCTGTCAGCAAGAGATGATGGGGTGTCACTTCCGCCGTGACGCGGACGCCTGCCCGTTTTGCATCGCGGATGACGCGCACCGACTCTTTCGTGCTGACGTGGCAGACGTGATAATGGGCGCCGGCCGCTTCAGCGAGCAGGATGTCGCGTGCGATATGCACCGATTCCGCAACTGACGGGATTCCCGGAAGCCCTAGCTCTCGGCTTCGTTTGCCGTCATGCATGACGCCGCCGTAGATCAAGCTATTGTCTTCGCAATGCGCGACGACAGCCATATCGAGCCCTGCCGCTTCTTTCATCGTCTCGAGCATCATCCCCGCTTCCTGGATGCCTACCCCGTCGTCGGTAAACGCGAACGCTCCATGTTCTTTCAGCTCTTTCAAATTGGTCCGTTCTTTGCCCGCTTCGCGGATTGTGATGGAGGCGTACGGCAAAACCCGAATGAGCGCATTTTTTTCGATCAAGCCATTGACGTGATCGAGATTTTCTTTCGTGTCCGGTACCGGCCGTGTATTTGGCATGGCGCAGATGGTCGTATAGCCGCCGCGCGCCGCTGATTTCGTGCCGCTTTCGATGGTTTCCTTTTTCTCTCCCCCCGGTTCACGCAGATGGACATGGACGTCCACAAATCCTGGTGCAATCATTCGGCCTTTGCCGTCGATTTCCGTTTCTCCCTGCCCGTGCAAGTGTGCGCCGATCTCCTCGATGCGGCCATCCTTGACGCGGATGTTCGTTTCCTCCAATTGTTCTCCGTTCAACATCTTTACGTTCTTAATGAATAATCCCATTTTATTCTCTCCCTTTCATTGCATATTCTAGTACTGCCATTCGGACGAAGACGCCGTTTTCCATTTGTTTGAAGATTCTCGAGCGCTTGCACTCGACTAGCGAATCCGCAATCTCCACTCCCCGGTTGATCGGTGCCGGATGCATGATGATGGCGTCTTTCTTCATTTTGCGCTCTCGTGCTTCTGTCAACCCGAACTCAATATGATAGCGTTCTTTGGAAAAAAGAGCGGAGACGGCGTGCCGTTCATGTTGCACGCGGAGCATCATGACGACGTCGGTTTCGTCGATCAAGGCATCTAAATCATCGCTTGTGTCGTACTCGCCGCTCCATTCCTCCGGGCATACGAAGCTGACTTTTGCACCGAGTTGTTTCAGTGCGGCTGCATTCGATTTGGCGACACGGCTATGGGCGATATCCCCGACGATCGTTACGTGGATGCCGTCGATGCGCCCGAACTCTTGGTGGATCGTGTACAAATCGAGCAATGATTGCGTCGGGTGCTGGCCCGAGCCGTCGCCGCCGTTGATGACGGCTACCTTACAGCCTGCTAGCTGCTGGTAATACTCTTCTTCCTCGTGGCGGATGATGACCGCTTTGACGCCGATTGCTTCCATCGTTTTCACCGTGTCATAGAGCGTTTCACCTTTTAGAATACTGGAAAAGGCCGTTTCGAATGGCAATACGGATAGCCCAAGCCGATGTTCAGCCATCTCGAAGCTCATCTTCGTCCGTGTGCTTGGTTCAAAGAATAAATTGACGACTGCCCCGTCGAGTGAGGCCTTTTCGCCACTTTCAAACTGCTCGGCACGCTTCAGCAAGTTCATGATTTTGTCGTTTTCAAGATTGTTCATCGTTAACAGATTCGGCAATTTGCTCACGCCCTTTCGTTGACTGTACAAAAAAACACCTTCCCAGGGGCAGGAAGGTGTAAGGAAATAAGGGTAGACTGCACCCCTATCCATAACCCTTTCCATGCCTCTCTGGACATTCCTTAAAAGGTAAGTTTATTCAGTTCCATCATCCAACTCCTGTTTATCAAGCCCAGGGAGGATCATGTTCAGTATCACACCGACGATAGCGGCCAGCGCCATTCCTTCGATCGCGAACGATTCACTGAACTCGAGTTTCGCACCGCCGATCCCGATGACCAGGATGACCGACGAGATGACCAAGTTGCGGTTGTTGCCGAAGTCGATGCCGTTATCGACAAGCATTCGCAGTCCCGATGAGGCGATGATGCCGAACAACAAGATCGAGATGCCTCCGAGCACCGCTGTCGGGATGGTGTCGATGACCGCCATCAGTTTTCCGAAGAAGGAGAACAGGATCGCGAACACTGCCGCGCCGATGATGACATAGACGCTGAACACTTTCGTGATGGCAAGTACGCCGATGTTCTCGCCGTAAGTGGTTTTCGGCGGCCCCCCGACAAGCGAGGAGATGAACGTCCCGATGCCGTCGCCCAAAATCGAGCGGTGAAGTCCCGGGTCTTTTATGTAATTGCGGTCGACGATCTTCCCGAGGACAAGCTGATGCCCAATATGCTCAGAGATCGTGACAATGGCGATCGGCACCATGACGAACAGCAGTGTCGGCGTCACTTGGAAAGAATAATCGACGCCCGGCACCAGGAATTCCGGTACTTGGAACCAGTTCGCAGCAGCTACCGGGCTGAAGTCGATGATGCCGATCAGTGCCGAGTAGACGTAACCGGCGATGATGCCGATCAGGATCGGCATGAGCGAGATGATGTTCTTGAAGTAAATATTGCAGATGATGGCGGTAGCGAGCGTAACCAAAGCGGCTGAGAAATGCAGCAGGCTGTACTCAGAGCCGCCGTCTGCCGTCGGGATGTTCATGGCCATGTCGACCGCTGTGCCGGACAGAGCCAGCCCGATGACGATGATGACCGGGCCGACGACAATCGGCGGCAGCAGTTTCATGAGCCATTTGTAGCCGGTCTTCCAAATGACTAGCGCGACGATCGCGTAGACGAGCGAGACGAACATCGCGCCGATCATCGCTGAGCCGATGCCCCCTGTTTCCGTCGCGATCTGTATCGGGACGATAAAGGCGAATGAAGACCCGAGGTAAGCCGGAACTTTGAATTGGGTGATGAGGACGAAGATGATGGTGGCGATGCCGCTCGTCAATAGCGCGATCGCGGGGCTCAAGCCAACTAGCTGCGGCACAAGTATTGTTGCGCCGAACATGGCGAACATGTGCTGCAGGCTAAGGGAAATCCATTGCCCCGTTTTTGGTTTATCGTGTATGTCTAGAATGGCATTGCTCAAGCTGTTTCTCCCCTGTCTCTATAGTAATTCTTAATCGTTGATGGTGACGCGGTCGGTGCTGTCGCTTTCTGTCATTTCCACGACGATCCGTTCTTCGCTCGATGTCGGGATGTTTTTTCCGACATAATCGGAGCGGATCGGCAACTCCCGGTGTCCCCGGTCGATCAATACGGCGAGCTGTATTTGTGCCGGCCGGCCGAGGTCCATGACCGCGTCCATTGCGGCGCGGACTGTACGGCCCGTATAAAGCACATCATCGACCAGGATGACTTTCTGGTCTTTAATGCTATGCTCGATATCGACTTGCTGGACAAGCGGTTCCTGGCCCGGATTTTTCTGGCTTAAATCATCCCGGTAAAGCGTGATATCCAGTTCGCCTGTCAGAATGGGCTTGCCTTCGATTTGTTCGATTTTCTCCGCCAAACGCTTGGCGATGAATGCGCCCCTTGTTTTGATGCCGACTAAGATGCATCCGTCGATCCCTTTATTGCGCTCGATGATTTCGTGAGCGATCCGTGTAATCGCGCGTCCGATTGCCTTATCATCGAGAATGACCGCTTTTTCTGCCATGTGTTTCACTCCTTTATGATTGCATCGAAATTTCTGCATGAAAAAACCCTCCGCCGAAGAGGCGAAGGGTGCATAAGCGCAGAAAAAAACCTTCCGGAAGACACACTTCCGGCTTTGCGAATATCCCTTTTCAGCCTCTCTGGACTGTTCTTAAAGGTGATGCGTATTCAGTTGACTGGTCTAAGTATAAAGAACAGCCATTTCGTTTGTCAAGCCCCCTTAGCGGAGAGTCTCGAGAAGTTCCTCGAATTCTGTCGGCAAAGCCGACGAGAACTCCAGGTATTCCTTCGTCCGTGGATGGATAAAACCGATGACGGCTGCATGCAAGGCCTGGCCGCCGATATCCATCGTTTTTCTCGGTCCGTATTTCGGGTCGCCGACAAGCGGGAAGCCGATATAACGCATATGGACACGGATTTGGTGCGTGCGGCCGGTTTCAAGTCGGCATTCCACCAACGTGAAATCGCCGAAACGCTCAAGCACGGTGAAATGAGTTACTGCGTGCTTGCCTTTATCGACCACAGCCATCTTCTGGCGCTCTTTCGGGTCTCTCGCGATTGGTGCATCAATGGTGCCTTTGTCGTGGGCGATATGCCCGTGGACAAGTGCGATGTATTTGCGCGTCACCGATTTTTCGACCAATTGATCCACTAAAGATGCATGTGCGAGGTCGTTTTTTGCGACCATCAATAAGCCAGACGTATCTTTATCGATGCGGTGGACAATGCCTGGGCGCACGATGCCATTGATGCCCGAAAGATCGGTGCAATGGTACATGAGGCCGTTGACGAGCGTCCCGCTCGCATGTCCTGGCGCCGGGTGGACGACCATGCCTTTCGGTTTGTTGACGACGAGCACGTCTTCATCTTCATAGACGATATCGAGGTTCAAATTTTCCGGTTCTGCATCCAATTCTTCCAGCAGCGGCGGCGTGATGAGGATCTCATCTTCCAGGCGCACTTTATAATTCGGCTTCACCGTTTCACCATTTACTTTGATATGGCCATCTTTGACCCAATTGCTGATCTGTGAACGCGACCATTCCTCATCGACGGCAGAAATCACTTTGTCAATACGTTCGCCTTTTTGTTCTTCTGTAATGTTTATCGTCAGTTCTTCCATTAAGACACCTTTTTCTTTTGTTGTTTTTCATCCATGATCACGTAAATGACCATTAAGACGACACCAATGGTCAATGCAGCATCCGCTACATTGAAGATCGGAAAATCATAATTGATTACTGGAATCAGCACATCGACAAAATCGACGACTTCACCGCGGTACATCCGGTCGATAAAATTACCGATTGCGCCTCCTAATAGCACCATCAGTGCCAATTGAAACAGCGGCTGCCCTCCGGCATGCTTATGGAAATAATAAAGAATCGCCACGATCACCACGACAGTGATGATGGCAAACAGCCACATCTGCCCTTCCAGCATCCCCCACGCCGCGCCGCGATTGCGGTGGGAAAGCCATCCCAGATACGGTTCGAGCACAGGAATCCGTTCCCCGAGCTCCATATTTTTGACGACCAGCCATTTGGTCCATTGATCCAACGCAATAATAAGTAGAGCAATCCCATAATAAATCACTTGTATTTCCTCCGTCATTCATCAGTCTATTCATTTTAACACAGAGCGGGCGAAAAAAGAAAAAAGTCCGAAAACCGGATAACCGGCTTTCGGACCGTTCAAACTCAAGCGTATTCGATTTCAACGACTTCCGCACAACGTGGGCAAAGCTCAGGATGTGCTTCTGATTCGCCGACGTGCTTGGAGATCGTCCAGCAGCGGCCGCATTTCTCGCCTTCCGCTTTTTCGACGACGACTGATACTTCATCAAGTGAAAGTGCGTTTTCCGGCGCTTGCTCTCTCGCTCCACCGAATTCATATTCGGAAACGATGAACAATTGCGCGAGATTCGAATCGATCGCTGGCAATAAGTTCGCCAGTTCTTCGCTGGCAAAGACCGTTACTTTCGCTTCCAGCGATTTTCCGATCGTTTTCGCCGCACGTGCTTCTTCAAGTGCTTTCAGGACATCGTCGCGGACGTCCATGAAACGGCTCCATTTCGCTTCAAGATCCTTGAATTCAGGACGTTCCACTGCTTCTGGGAAGTCCGTCAACTGGACGCTTTCTTCAGAAGCGGATTCCAGATACGACCACATTTCATCCGCCGTATGCGGCAGGATCGGTGAAGCAAGCTTAACGAGTGCCATCAAGCTGTCGAACATGACTGTCTGCATGGCACGGCGGTGTGGATGGTCGGCGCGTTCGATATAGACGACGTCTTTTGCGACATCGAGATAGAACGAGCTGAGGTCATTGGCACAATAGCCGTTCAATGCGTGATAGACAGAAGAGAATTCATATTTCTCGTAGCCTTTTGTGGCCGTATCGATCAATTTGTTCAATTTCATGACCATGTACTGGTCCATTTCACGCATCTCTTCAAACGGCACGCGATTTGTCTTTTCATCGAAATCAGCCAAGTTGCCGTGAAGGAATTTCAGCGTGTTGCGGATTTTGCGGTACACTTCAGACACTTGCTTGAAGTTGTCATCCGATACGCGCACATCCGCCGTGTAGTCGACAGAAGAAACCCATAGTCGCAGGATGTCCGCTCCCATTTGGTTCATGACTTTTGCCGGCACGATTGTATTACCGAGCGATTTGCTCATTTTGCGGCCGTTGCCGTCCAATGTAAAGCCATGGCTCAAGACGCCTTTATACGGGGCGATGCCGTTGATGGCGACGCTCGTTGTAAGCGATGAGTTGAACCAACCGCGGTATTGGTCAGAGCCTTCCAGGTAGAGGTCAGCAGGATATTGCAGGTCTTCGCGCTCATCAAGCACTGCCTGATGGGACGAACCGGAATCGAACCAGACGTCCATGATGTCCATTTCTTTCGTGAAGATGCCATTCGGGCTGCTCGGGTGCGTAAAGCCTTCCGGCAATAATTCCGCTGCAGGACGTTCAAACCAGATATTCGATCCATGCTCACGGAATAGATCGGCGATATGCGCAATTGTTTCTTCCGTGATGACCGGATCGCCGTTTTCTGCGTAGAATACTGGAATCGGGACGCCCCATACACGTTGGCGGGAGATGTTCCAGTCTCCGCGGTCGCGCAGCATATTGTAAAGGCGGGTCTCGCCCCAAGCTGGCGTGAACGATGTCTCATCGATCGCTTTTAAGATCTGGTCGCGGAACGCATCGATCGAGACGAACCACTGCGCCGTCGCGCGGTAGATGACCGGCTTTTTCGTGCGCCAGTCATGCGGATAGGAGTGGGTGATGAATGACAGGGCTTCTAGAGCGCCTGCTTCGTCGAGCGCTTCGGTGATCGACTTGTTCGCTTTGTCATAGAACTCGCCAGCAAATCCTGGCGCTTCGTCTGTCATGACGCCGCGCTCATCAACTGGGCATAGAACATCCAAGCCGTATTTCTTGCCGATCAAAAAGTCATCTTCCCCGTGTCCAGGAGCTGTATGGACGCAGCCTGTCCCGGAATCGGTCGTGACGTGATCGCCAAGCATGACGAGTGACGTACGGTCATACAATGGGTGTTTCGCCTGGATATGCTCCAGTTCCTGGCCTTTCACTGTGCGAACGACTTCATAATCCGCCCATTCCAGCTCTTTCGCCACTTCTTCGAGCAAATCTTTCGCGACGACGAATTTCGAACCGCCGTGTGCGACTTCTACGTAATCCAGATCTGCATGCACGGAAATTCCGAGGTTGGCAGGGATCGTCCAAGGCGTCGTCGTCCAGATGACCAACTTGACACCTTCATCCAATACGCCTTTTCCGTCTGTAACCAAGAAGGATACATAAATCGATGGTGATTTTTTATCGTGATACTCGATTTCCGCTTCAGCAAGTGACGATTCACTTGAAGGGGACCAGTAGACCGGTTTCAAGCCTTTATAGATATAGCCTTTATTGGCCATTTTGCCGAATACTTCGATCTGGCGCGCTTCATAGGAAGGTTTCAAGGTCACATATGGGTTTTCCCAGTCACCGCGAACGCCGATCCGTTTGAATTGTGAACGCTGGCTGTCGATCTGTTCATATGCATATTCTTCGCATAGCTTGCGGAATTCCGCGAGTGACAATTCTTTGCGGTTTACGCCCTTATTGGTCAATGCCTGTTCGATCGGCAAACCGTGCGTATCCCAGCCTGGAACGTACGGGGCATGGAAGCCCATCATGCTGCGCGAGCGGACGATCATATCCTTCAATACTTTGTTCAAGGCGTGTCCCATGTGAAGATCGCCGTTTGCATATGGCGGCCCGTCATGAAGAACGAAGAACGGGCGGCCTTTCGTCCGGTCCTGGACTTTTTTATAGATGTCCATTTCTTCCCATTTCTTTTGCATTTCAGGTTCCCGGTTCGGCAAATTGCCGCGCATCGGGAACTCGGTTTTCGGCATCAATAATGTGTTTTTATAATCCATTTTCCATTCCTCCTGTAAGCATAATAAAAAGCCCCCATCCCTGGAAAGGGACGAGAAGCTCGCGGTACCACCCTTGTTGCAGCTTTATGCTGCCAACTCTACACCGTAACGTGGCGGGGACGGGCCCGGCTACTTGCGTTCACCGGTCCAGCTCAGGAGTGATTTTCCAAGACGGCTCCGCGCCAGGCTTCCACCGCCCCCGGCTCGCTCGATCGGATTTCCGTTTCGTACTGTCTCCATCAATGCGTTTATAAGTATGTCGTAATTATAGAAGCAGAATAGGTCTCAGTCAAGAGCGGGCTTATTCCTTGGCGCTTCCGGCTTCATTCTTTTCGATCTGGTCGATATTATCCGTGTCCAGGTCGTATTCAAGCAATGTGTTCCAATCTTCCGTTTCGATCAAATCCAACTGGGCTTCCACCAGCATCTTGAAGCGGTTGCGGAAAATCTTCGACTGTTTTTTCAACTCTTCGATTTCGGTCGCGATGCGGCGTGCTTTCGCCAAAGATTCATTGACGATGCGGTCTGCATTCTTCTCCGCTTCCTGAACGATCAAATCCGCTTCTTTCTGGGCGTTGCGGCGGACTTCTTCTGACGCTTCCTGAGCGACGAAGATCGATTTCTGCAAAGTCGTTTCCAGATTGGTGAAATGGCCCATGCGCTCATCCGTGGATTTCATGCGCTCTTCCATTTCAGTCCGTTCTTTAATGACTTTTTCGTAATCTTTCATGATCTGTTCGAGGAATTCATTGACCTCATCTTCTTGATAACCGCGGAATGCGCGGCTGAACTCTTTATTATGTATATCTAATGGTGATAAAGGCATCGTATCTCTCCTTACTCTCTGCATGGTTACACTCATTATACCGCTCATGGCGAGAAATTTCAGTAATATTCACCACATTCGCCAGTGTTTTATTTTTTCAATTCCAATTTACCGACCTGCAGGCGGATCTTGTCCTTCTTCGTCCGTCCTTCGATTGCGATGATTTGCACCCGCCCGAGCCCTCTCGCTGAAATCAAATCGGATTCGTGCAATTCGAACGAGACACTTTCTTGTGCTGTCCAATTGACTTTCACTTTGCCGCCGCTAATCAATGCGGCTGCTTTTTGGCGGGAAATTTTATAGACCGAGCTCATGACCGTGTCGAGCCGCAGCGAACTGACCGTATGCGCTTCTTCCGTCCACTCCTCGATGACCGGAAGATAGTCGGCGGGATCGGTCACTTCTTCGAGCTGGACTTTCACTTTTCCGGCGCTGATGAAGTTAGCGCGCAAATACGGGGCGACTTCTGCCATCACCGCGAGCTGTACGGTCCCTTCACCAATCCGGATATCCCCGAATTTCCCACGTTCCAAACCGAGCGACATGAGCGCACCAAGAATGTCCGGATGCTTCAATGTAACGAATTTAACCGGATAACGCAGCTCAAACATGGTGACTTGGAAATCACTTTCTTCCGGGACATAATACGCGGGATGTAACAACACGCGCTGGCGCTCTGCCTGGCTGAACAAGCCGGACGCCGCCATTTCCACTTCCTGGGCGCCGATCAGCGATTTGACGATAAAACGCTGGCGCGGGTCCAGAAAGTCCGTCAGCTTCGGCGCATACATATCTTCTACATCTCGCAGCCAGTCCGATGCCTGTTCGATAAATTGTTGTTCATCTTTTCTGAAATGCTGGAATATCTCTTCCATGGGCGGTTCCCCCCGGTTCTTGGATTCGTTCATTGTTTAACAAGCATTCTACAAACAGCAGAAAAACCCTTTCGCAGTTTGTTGCAAATAAAAAAGACAGAGAAATGGATTCTCCGTCTTCCTATGTCAGCTGCTATCTATTCAGCTTCTTATCAGAGAAGGTAATCAGCCAATGTAATGATTCCTTGGCTCGCGAGGCTCAACGTGAAAATTGCCACGATCGGCGAGATATCGATCATGCCGATCGGCGGGATGAAGCGGCGGAAAATATCCAGATAAGGATCAGTAATCCGGGAGATCATCTGCCCGAACGCGGATTCCTTGATGCTCGGCACCCAGCTCATGAAGACGCTGATAATCAGGATATAAAAGTAGATGTTTATAGCGCTCAATAATAAATTTACAAGAAGATACATTCGATTTTTAGCACCTTTCTATTGTTGATCGTCGTGATAATAGTCGGAGATGGCGCCATCCACTTCGACCGTGTCTGGCACACAGAGGAAAATGTCGGTCCCGATGCGCTGAATGTCCCCACCCAGTGCATAGACGGTGCCGCTCAGGAAATCGATGATCCGGAGGCCCTGGTCCCGTTCAATGCGCTGCAAGTTGACCACGACGGCCTGTTTTGTTTTCAGGCTCTCTGCAATATCCTGCGCTTCCGCATAGACACGCGGTTCCGCTAAGCTGACTTTCGATGAAGAAGCAGATGAATTCTGCAAATTGACTAAATTCTGCACGGTAGGTTCCTCCAAATTCTCACGGCGTTCTTTCACTGGCTTTGGTGCTTTTATTGCTTTCTTTTGCGGCTGTTCGGCAGCTGCCGGTGCGGGTTTTTCATAACGCTGCACGGGCCGTTGCTTGCGTTCTTCCTGGACGGGCTCTTCCTCGTACTCGTCCAGATAAAAGAAATTTTTGAATTTATCCTTCATGCTCATCTTTCCGCCTCACTTTCCGACCCTACCAAAGCGGTCCCGACGCGGACAAATGTCGCGCCTTCTTCTGCCGCAATCAGGTAATCGTTCGACATGCCCATCGACAATTCTGTGCAAGGGGCGTGCTCCCAGTTATTCGCTGCGATTTGCAGCTGCAAGTCTTTCAATCCTTTAAATGTCGCTCTCAATAAAGTTTCATCTGCTGTGTTCGGCGCCATGGTCATCAACCCGACCACATGCACCTTATCGAATTCCTTCAAAGATTCGATAAAAGCGGGAACTTCCTCAGGAGAAAAGCCGCTTTTGGAATCCTCGCCTGAAACATTGACTTGGATAAAGCAATTGACAGGGTGATCGGCTCGTTTTTGGATTTCTTTCGCCAAACTCAGACGGTCCAGTGAATGAAGATAATCGATGAGGCCGATCACTTCTTTGACTTTCCGAGACTGAAGCGTACCGATATAATGCCAAGCGACATCGCCTTTAATCTCCCCATGCTTCAGCTTGAGGCCTTCCGGGCGGTTTTCGCCGAGATGGCGGATGCCCGCATCGACAGCTTCCTGGGTTCTATTGACTCCGACTTGTTTAGTGACTGCGACGATTTCAATGCCGCTATGGATTTGATTTAATGTATGGGCCATTTCTTCAAATTTCGGTTTAATCGCTTTCATCTGCTCACAACTTTTCTATAGACGTTTACTTTATTGTACCAAGCCAAAGCTGATTTATCAATTCAGCCCGGCATTAAAACAATAAAGCCGCCTATTTTTCAACAAAATTATGAAGTATAAGCGGTAGTTGCATTAAAAGAGCATTAAATGATGCCTATAATAAAAAAAACAGCTGCCAAATCGGCAGCTGTTTTCATATTAACGGCGTTTTTGTCTGTTGCGCAAGAATGTCGGGATATCAAGTGCATCTTCACTTTGCTTATCCTGGCGCTGAGGCTCTTGGTTGTAGTAAGGAGTTTGCTCTTCGCGGCGCTGGGACTGTTCTTCGCGGCGTGCTTCACGGATGGAAGGAGCCGGGTTTTGCTGCTGGATCGATTGGATGCGGTTCGCGTTCAATCCAGATCCACGCGGTGCGCGTCCAGCTGGGTTCAATTGTTCTTCGTTGAATCCTGTAGCGATGACCGTTACCACGATTTCATCTTTCAAGTTGTCGTTGATGACGGAACCGAAGATCATGTTCACTTCTTCATCAGAAGCGGATGCAACGATATCGGCTGCTTCTTGTACTTCATACAAGCTCAAGTTCGAACCGCCTGTAATGTTCATCAAGACGCCTTTTGCTCCATCGACAGATACTTCAAGCAATGGGCTCGATACAGCTTTTTTCGCAGCTTCGGCAGCGCGGTTTTCTCCAGAAGAGACACCGATACCCATAAGTGCTGAGCCTTTGTTCGACATGATCGTTTTCACGTCGGCGAAGTCAAGGTTGATAAGACCAGGAACTGCGATCAAATCAGAGATGCCTTGTACACCTTGGCGAAGGACATTATCCGCTTCACGGAATGCTTCAAGCATCGGCGTGTTCTTGTCGACGATTTCGAGTAGACGGTCGTTCGGGATGACGATCAATGTATCGACTGATTCTTTCATCGTCGCGATTCCGCCGATAGCCTGAGTCGAACGCTTGCGCCCTTCGAATGTGAACGGGCGAGTGACGACGCCCACTGTCAATGCGCCAAGCTCTTTTGCGATTCCTGCGATGACAGGTGCTGCACCCGTACCAGTGCCTCCACCCATGCCGGCAGTTACGAAGACCATATCGGCTCCGCGCAAAGCTTCTTCGATCTGTTCTTTGCTTTCTTCCGCTGCTTTTTTCCCGACATCCGGGTTAGCGCCGGCGCCAAGGCCGCGCGTCAGTTTTCCGCCGATTTGCAGGCGTGTTTCCGCTTTCGAAAGGTTCAAGGCTTGCGCATCTGTGTTGACAGCGATGAATTCCACCCCTTGAACTCCATGTTCGATCATCCGGTTGACTGCGTTGTTTCCGCCGCCACCGACACCAATGACTTTAATTACGGCTAATGCATCGATATTTGTATCAAATTCCAACATTCTTTTTTCCTCCTAAGATTGCTCAGCTTTTGAACATAAGCCGGACACAATGATGATTTTATTCAAAAAAACGATCAAACATTTTTTTGGCTTTGCTTACGACACCTTCGTTATCCTGTTTCGGTTGTTTCGGCTGTTTTTGCTTTTTCGGCTGCTGCTCCACATACTCGGGTTTCTGCGAATGTGCAGTCGCTGAACTATGGCCGACGTTTCCGTAGAATAAATCTTCTGCATAAGCGTATTGGATCAATCCGACCGCTGTTGTGTATTGCGGCTCACGAACTCCGATGAATTCAGGCGTGAACAGGCGCACCCGCGTTTGGAGAATGCTTCTTGCCAATTCAGGAAGGCCGTCCATTTTAGCCATTCCGCCTGTCAATACGACACCGCCAGGCAGCTCATCGATGCCGAGGCGATATAACTCATCCAAAATCAATTCGAAAAGTTCTTCCATGCGAACTCCGATTATTTCAGATATGTATTTTTGGCTGTATTGTTCTCTTGAATCCGAACCGATCACCGGCACTTCGAATACTTCTTCTTCAGAAGCGTCGTCGAAGAACGCGTGGCCATGTTCGAGCTTGATTTTTTCAGCCTGCTCTGTCGGAGTTTTCAAGACAATCGACAAATCTTTCGTTACATGATCGCCTCCGACTGGAATGACGGATGCCGCACGCAGATGACCATCGCGGAATACTGCGATTGAAGTCGATCCACCGCCAATATCGATGCAGGCCGTTCCGTGGTTTTTCTCATCTTCCGTCAACGCATAGCTTCCAGCTACTAGCGGCTGGACGTATATCTCGCGGATTTCAAGGCCCGCGCGTTCAACACAGCGAAGCACATTGTGCAAGACCGTTTTCGAAGTCGTCACCATTGTACCATCCATTTCAAGACGGATGCCGATCATGCCTCTAGGGTCTTTGATTTCGCCGAGGTGGTCGACGACATATTCTTCAGGAATGATGTTGACCAGCTCACGTTCCGGTGGGATCGACATTACTTGTGCCGCTTCCAAAACACGTTCTAGGTCTTCGTCTGTGATTTCACGGTTCTCGCTGTTTACAGCAACGATTCCTTTAACGGGCTGCAATGCCACTTGGTTAGCTGGAATGCCCAGCACGACTTCGTGGATTTCTTTGCCGATCATGCGCTCTGCCTGATCGACAGCTTTTTTAATGGACTGGACAGTTGCATCTATATCAACAATCGCACCTTTTTTAATTCCATTAGATTTGACGTTGCCAACGCCGATGACGTGCAACGATTTATTGGTCATTTCCCCGATCAATACTTTGACGGAGGAAGACCCGATATCCAAACTTACATATAATTCTGATTGACTCAACTCGTGGCACCTCCTTATAAAACTTCTCTACATTACATTCTATTGTAAAATACACACCTTGTCTAAGTAAAATAGCGAAACTTAGAAAATTTTCCTGCAATTCGTCAATTTGCCTCACCAAGCTTCTTTTTTTCAGCCCATTTCGAAAGCAAAATGCGGCGGATCACCGCAATATTCTGGAATAGCCGGACGCCGAACGCGAAAATGGCTGCCAAATACAAATCTACACCTAAATGGACGCCGAGAAAAGCGAGGCCTGCCGCAAGCACAATATTGAAGAAAAAACCCGAAACGAAAACTTTATCATCGTATACCTGCTGCAAATGGGCCCGTATGCCCCCAAACAGCGTATCAAGTGAAGCCAGCACTGCTATCGATAAATAACTGGCGTATTCAGGCGGTATTTGGATATCTGTCAACAAGCCGAGCGAAATGCCCAACAGCAATCCTAGAATCGATATCCACATCCCTACTCCCCCTCCCCGGCTTGAAGATGCTCCATATTGATTTCTCCATCAAAAGCCGGCAATGCCAATTTTTCCTGCGGCTCAGAAATAGTTATCGTCAAATCGTCTATGTAAAAATCATCATGAATCGCGGATGCCGTCAGATGACTTGCAAGTTTCCGCGCTTCCTCCATGCTCGTTGCCGTAATGCCGATTGTGAATGGCGGCGTCGAGATTGGCTTTGTGTTCACTGTGGTGTAGCCATTGATATCGCGTATGGCGGTCGTGTTGATGACACGCTCGCCTGCGATCGCTAATTCGATGCCGTTAAAGCGGTTGATTTCATTCACTAAGCGGATCAATAAATCCGGCGGAATTTCCGTTATCTCGGTTCCAAGCGCAATCGCTTCAAGGGATGGACTGATCTCGAGTTCGATTCCAGGGCCGGTCACTTGCGAAAATCCAGCGGAGACCCGTAAATCTTCGACCGTTTCTTTCAACACCGCCTCCGGATCTTGAGTCGCCTCGTCGCTATACTTGCCGAGTGTATCATCAAGCAAACTGATTTCCGAAAGCAATTCCGAATGCAGTTGCTTTTCCCGCGATAATTGCTGGCGGATTTCCCACGTATCTCGGGAATCCCGGCTGTCATCCGTATTCACAGTATTGTATTGTGTCGCAGTCATGAAACCGATGACAAAAAGAATGACCGTAAACCGGCCAGTAATGCGTTTTTTCATCGTCATCCCCCTGTATCCAACTCCGACAAAAGTGCCGGCATGCGGATGGCTTGCCCTGAATCAAGCGTTACAATGATATTATCGTTGACGAGCTGGTCCTGGACGCCGCCCGACAGCTTCATGGAGGCAGTCAAAACATCTGGGCTGCCGATCGCTTCGATGGTGAATGGCGCAGGATGCTGGATGCCGTCGACTGTGATGACAGGGCCCGTGCAGACAATATGGGAATTGCCGTGAATCCGCTGACCGTTCACTGCAATGGCCTCTGCTCCAGAAATATAGAGTTCGTTAATCACTTGAAATACATGGCTTTCGTGGACAATATAGTCGTTCGGATTCACATGGTCAGCCGTGTAATCACCATCCTGCAAAGTTACTTTCAAACCTTGCCCTTTAACCGGAACAAGCCCGAGGAAGCGTCTCAATTCTTCTGCCTCCCGGGCGTATGCCGTATAATTTTCCTCACCATCCACCACAGACCGTTCGAATTCCTGGACGGCTTTTTGCTTATCATCCAACTCTGCGCGCAATTCTTTATTGCGCTCTTGTTGTTCGATCAATTCTTTACGGTATTGTTCTTTTTGCTCGAAAAAGCTGGCTCCCGTAAAATCATTTTCCGTTTCCCGCTGGTTCGACAAACTGTAGGAATAGGCCATGATGAATCCGAGAACCAAGAAAACGAGCGAGAAGATGATCGACTTGCTGATGCTTTTGCGGTCATTCTTCTTCGACATTTTCAAGTTCCTCACCCGCTTCCGCCAATCCAAACACATCGTTATAGGAACGGAAATAGATGCCGACTTCCATGTCGATAATGCCTTTGCGGTCTTCCAGTTGGGCGGTGACAGATGGATAATAATTAATCTTCTCTGCCAAAGTCGATAGAATCGCCTTGATTTCGTTTCCGTCATTCATATAGATCGTGATGTAATCCGCACGTTCCTCTTCTGTATCCAAAATAACTTGGGAGATGAGGTTCTGCACTTCCGGGTCGGTTTTGACCAATTGTTCAATCAACGCTTCCCGTTTCGCTTCATCTTCGAAATTCGAAAAGATCGGTCCTTCGACGACGCTGATTGGCTGATTGAGCACGACGCCATTCGACAAGACCACCTGGTAGCTATTGCCTTGGTCCAAATACCCCATCTCGACAAATTCCTTGATTTCGATTTCAACAGAGCTCAGCCATTTCTTTTCGACAGTTGCCGATTCGACCCACTCGAGCGATTCGATTTCTTGTTCGATCTCCCCGCTGTCAAATGACCACATCGAATCCCCAACCGCCAAAGTGCTGGCCTGCTTATAGCTCTCACCATCGAATAATTCAGCGCCTGTGACTTTGATGTCACGAATTTCGCTGTAAGTGGACTGGCTGTATAAGAGAATGAACAGCAACGATACGAAAACGATCAATAAAGCCGCAAACTTGCGGTTCGACCTTTTTCTGCGCCGCTCCCGGAGCGTTGGTATGCGTTCTTCGATGTCTATAACTTTGTCCATATCCGCCGCTCCTTCGCCTTATTCGTTCGCTTCTGTATATTTTCGGGCCGCTTCGATGAACGCATCTCCCCGAACTTCAAAACTTTCGTATTGATCCCAGCTCGCACAAGCAGGAGACAATAGGATCGTATCCTCTGGTGATGAACTGCTGACCGCTTTTTCGACAGCATCGTCCATCAAACCGGCTTTGATGACCGTTGGGACATGGCAGCTTTCTGCAAATTCAGCAAAACGGTCCGCCGTTTCGCCGAAAGTGACGAGCACTTTCACGCGGTCCATGTATGGGCGCAATTCTTCCAGCGAATGCTGTCGCTCCAGTCCGCCCGCGAGCAAAATGATGTTGTCGTTGAAAGCTTCCAGCGCACTTTTAGTGGCAAGTTCATTCGTAGCTTTCGAATCGTTATAGAACCGTCTGCCTTGCCATTCCCCGACAAATTGAGAACGGTGCTTGACACCAGTGAAAGAAGTCAATACACGGATGATGGTTTCTTTCGTTCCACCGGAAAGAAGCATTGCCGCAGTGGCGGACAAAATATTCTCCAGATTGTGCTCGCCTGCCAGCATGATCCGTTTGCGTTCGATCAACGGCTCGCCTTGCCAATAAATATATTCGCTGTCTGCGCTGATGCTTTCTTCTGTACGGTCTTTCAATGTGAAAGGAATGCCTTGTGCTTTGACCGTCTTGGCATGGTCTACGAGCATTTGCTGGTCAGCATTGTAGATGAAATAATCTTCAGCAGTCTGGTTTTCTGTGATTTTCTTTTTCGATCCGATATAATCTTCCAGCGATCCATGATAATCAAGATGCGCTTCGTATAGATTGGTGATGATCGAGATATGTGGGCGGAAAGATTCCGTCCCTTTTAATTGGAAGGAAGAAAGCTCAGTGACAATGACGTGGTCAGCTGTTGCTTTTTCTGCTACGCCGCTTGCCACCGTGCCGATATTCCCTGCAATCAGCGGTGACTTGCCGTCCTGGTTGAGCATGTGGAACAACAAGGTCGTCGTCGTGGTTTTGCCGTTCGATCCCGTGATGCCGATAAACGGCGCTTCGCTTATACGGTAAGCCAACTCGATTTCCGTCCACACCGGGATGTCTTTTTCCAAAGCTTTTTGAATCAGGTGGTTGCGGTATGGGATACCTGGGTTTTTGATGACCAATTCGAAACCTTCATCCAACAAATCTTCCGGATGGCGCCCGCAAATGACCGTGACACCCAAATTCAATAGCTCCTGGGCTTCGGGATTTTCTTCGAAGGGCTTGGAATCATTGACCGTTACGAATGCTCCGAGTTTATGTAACAGGCGGGCAGCTGTAAAGCCGCTTTTCGCCAATCCGAGCACAAGTACTTTCTTTTGATGCAATTGCGGCAAATCTTTCATTTACATGACCTCCAATAAAACGGCAATCGCGGCGCTGATGAAACCGACACCCCAAAATACGGTGACCACTTTCCACTCAGACCAGCCGCTCAATTCAAAATGGTGATGGATCGGGCTCATTTTGAATATGCGTTTTTCCGTAGTTTAAAGCTTCCGACCTGCAAAATGACCGAAGCGGTTTCAATGACGAACACCAAACCGATCAAGAGCAGGAGCAATTCCTGTTTCAATAGGATCGACACCATGGCCAGTGCACCGCCAAGAGCCAAAGATCCTGTATCGCCCATGAATACTTTTGCTGGGTATTTATTGAAGACAAGAAATCCGATCAATCCGCCTGCTACGGCAAAGGTGAACAAAGCGATTCGGTTTCTTGCTGGACGATTGCCAGTATGCCGAACGCAGCAAAAGCGATGGATGCCGTTCCTGCGACTAGCCCATCAAGCCCATCCGTCAAGTTGACGGCGTTTGAGAAGCCGACCAACCAGAATACGATGAACAAGACATATACCCAGCCGAGCTCGATGGATGCATCCGTAAACGGAATGCCGAGCGCTGTGTCAAATCCGTTCGCGCGCAGCAAAAAGAATGACAACACGGCGATAACGATTTGTGCCAGCAGTTTCTGGAGCGAAGTCAGCCCAAGATTGCGCTTGAGCACCACTTTGATGAAATCATCCAAAAATCCGATCAATCCGTAACCGAATAAGACAATCAGCAAAATGACCACTTGAGTCGTCAATACCCCGTTAAATGCAGCGACTACCAATACTGTCACGATGATGGAGATTAGGAACACCAACCCGCCCATCGTCGGTGTTCCCGTTTTTTTCAAATGCGATTCCGGGCCTTCTTCGCGAATGCTTTGACCGAATTTCATGCGTTTCAATAGCGGGATGAATACTGGCATCAATGCTACAGTCATGATCAATGCGATCCCAAATCCAAATATATTTATACCTTCCATTAATAGAGCTCCTTTAAAGACGAGTACACTCGTTCATTTATTCATTTTCGTTATTCACGGGTTGTTCAGTTGGTTCTTCTGTTGTCTGTTCTGTTGCGGGTTCAGCAGCTTCTTGACTTTCCGTTGCAGCAGGTTCCGTATCAGGCTGTTGTTGTGGCTCTTCAGCATTCAGCGATTGCTCCGGATAGAACACTTCGGGCGGCTGCAATTCGATGATAACAGATTCACCCTTCTCCGGCACTGCTCCTTCTGCCACGCTTTGTGTCATGGCGAAGCCTTGCCCTGCAATTTCAAGCGGCAATCCGCTGAGTGCTTGGAATGCCAGCAGCTCCCGTTTCGACCAGCCTGTGAAATCCGGGATAGCTGTGGTGCCGCCGGTTCTCAAAATGATATTTTCACCGGCCACCAATTTCTCGCCGGCTGTTGGATATTGGTCACTTATTTGAGAATTATCACCAGCGATAACCGGGTTCAACCCCTTGGCTTTCAGCTGAGAAACCGCCTCTTCCATAGAAAGCCCTTTATAGTCTTCAATTTCAACAGTCTTTGCTTCTATGGAATTCTCAGGTGCAATGTTCAAATACTTCAAACCATTTTCCATGACAGACGTGAAGATTTTGGACACTGGGACAGAACCATATTCATCCGCAGGCAATTGAGGCTGCTGGACGCCGATATAAATCAATAGTTCCGGGTCATCAGCCGGTGCCATTCCGAGGAATGAGAACAAATAGTTATTCGTGCCCGTCATGTATCGCCCGTCTTCTCCAGGAACTTGTGCTGTACCGGTTTTCCCGGCAACAGAATAATCCTGCAATGCAAAGCCTTGCGCTGAGCCGACTTCCGACGTGACAGTGGAAGCCATGATTTCACGCACTTTTTTCGCTGTTTCTGCTGAAATCGGCGTACCGGCTTCTTCTGGTTCAGATTTCAGCGTCACGTCGCCTGTATCAGGATTTTTGATTTGGTCGATGATATACGGTTTCATCATCGTGCCATCTCCAGCCAGCGCCGTCGCTGCCTGAATCATCTGGATCGGTGTAACGGTCGACCCCTGTCCATAGGAAGTGGTCAATTTATTGATCGGATATTGATCCAGGATTTTTCCTGCCGCTTCATTCGGCAAATCGATGCCGGTTTTTTCGCCAAAACCGAATGCATCGATATAATTCATGAAATTATCCGCACCGAGGCGCTCAAGCAAATAGCCCATCGATACGTTGGAAGAACGCTGGAAGCCTTCAAGGAATGTGATGCTGCCCCAGCCGCGGCCGCTGTTATGGTCGCCGATCGTGCGGTCCAGCAATGTATAGGTTCCGGAATCGTAATAAGCATTCGGGTCCCATTTGCCTTCTTCGACAGCCGCTGCCAATGTGAATACTTTCATCGGCGAGCCAGGCTCGATCGTCAACTCGATGCTTTCATTCAGCCAGTTGTCCGATAAGCCTTCGCGCGTATTCGGGTTGAAGGTCGGGCGTTGGGACATGCCCAGGATCTCGCCCGTATCCGGATCTGCGATCACCGCAATCATGCGCGCTGGATTATATTCTTCCTGAACGCTCGACATGGCATCTTCCAAAAAGTTCTGAAGCGTGCGGTCCAGCGTCAATTGGAGATTGGATCCGTCGATAGCGGGAGTGACAGCTTCTTGGCTATTCGGCAATAGATATCCCCATTTATCTGTATCGAACTCCATTTTCCCGTTCTTGCCGGTCAATATATCGTCATGGATCGACTCCAAGCCCATCTTGCCTATGGTTTTCACTTGCCCATCCTCGAATTCTTCTTTCATGGCGAATCCGATCAAATGGGAAGCGAACACACCATTCGGGTAAAGGCGTTTAAGGTCCTTGACGAATAATAATCCCGGTAAATCTTTTTCTTTCATCTCAAGCATCTGGGTGTGGCTGATTTCACGCCCGGCTGCGCCGAACTCCACTTGGTAGCGGTCTTTTTCCATCCCATTCTCCAAAATGCTGACTAACTCTTCTTTCGGCGTCCCCAATTGCTCAGACAAGTACGCCGCTGTTTCTTCTGCATCGATAACGTGGTTCGGTTGTTCAGGATTCGTCGTCACCGATTCATCCAGCACCGCCACTAATTTATACGTCAATGTATCTTCTGCGATGACTTCGCCGTTGCGGTCCAAAATCTTTCCGCGTTCTGCGGTCAATACTTCTTCCTGGCTGTATTTGGCAGCCGCTCTGGCAGCCAATTCCTGCCCTTCCACTTTGCCCGTCGCTTGAATTGTGATTATTCTGGCCATTAAAAGGAAAAAGAGCCCTGCAAATAGTAAAAATAGCAGAAAGGCTCCTCCTTGAAAACGAAATTTTTTCTTCATTGTCCCGGCACTACCTTTACATTTCGCTCATTTAATTTTAAGCCGTAATCCTTTGCTTTCGACCAAATGCGCTCATATGAAGACAGTTCACTTACTTGCACGGACAAATCGGTATTTTTTTTCGTCGTTTCATTGATTGAATTTTCAATTGTCTGGATTTCCTGCGTGGAAGCTTGGATCGTCGACTGATTTTGCAAGACGAGCAAGGCGCACATGATGCAGACAGCCAGGAAAGCTGTATAAAGGATTTTCTCGCCTTTGGTGATGCGCTTTTTCTTTTTTGCCGGCTGTCTATTCGGACTTTGCGGAACGGCCGGCTGCTGGATGTAGGTTTGGGTTCTCGCATTCAACGCCATTTAAACACGTCCTTAGAGTTTGATTTTCTCCGCAATCCGCAACTTGGCGGAACGCGACCGATTATTATGCGCCAATTCTTCTTCTGATGGCAATATTGGTTTTCGTGTAATTAATTTCAATTTCGGTTCTAGCCCATCCGGGATAACCGGCAAGTTCGGCGGCAGTTCCGGAAGTGATGAAGCTTCCTTGAATAAAGCCTTCGTCAAACGGTCTTCGAGAGAATGGAAAGTGATGACGCTGATTCTTCCGCCGATTGCGAGCATTTCGATCGCATCCTGCAAAGAAGTTTCAGCAGCCCCGAGTTCATCGTTCACCGCAATGCGGATCGCCTGGAAAACGCGTTTTGCTGGATGGCCGCCTTTACGCCTCGCTGGAGCCGGAATGCCGTCTTTGATGCATTCCACCAGCTGCGCTGTCGTTTCGATCGGTTGCTTGTCCCTGGCAGCTTCGATTTTCCGCGCAATTTGCTTGGAGAATTTTTCCTCCCCGTAGCGGTAGAAGATGCGCACCAAGTCTTCGAAGCGCCATTCGTTCACGACGTGGTAAGCGCTGAGTTCCGCACTTTGGTCCATGCGCATGTCGAGCGGAGCGTCGTGATGATAGCTGAATCCCCGTTCGGGCGTATCGAGCTGAGGCGAGGAAACGCCCAGGTCGTACAAGATGCCGTCAACTTGCTCGATTCCGCGTTTTTCTAATTCTTCCTTTAAATCCTTGAAGTTTGCATGGATAAAAGTGATCTTATGTAAATGGTCTTTCAGTTTTTCTTTTGCATGCTCGATTGCTGTTACATCCTGATCAAAGCAGTACAGATGTCCCTGATCGGATAGCTGCTGGGCCAAATATTCGCTATGGCCGGCACCGCCGAGTGTACAATCTACATATACGCCATCAGGACGAATGTTCAGCCCATCGACAGTTTCATGCAGCAAAACTGTAGTGTGATTGAACAACCCAGTCCCCCCGTTCGTTAATTAAAAATCAAAGTCAGTTAAGTTTTCGGCAATTTCATTAAAGGATTCTTCGGATTCTTCGAAATACGCTTCCCATGCATCTTTCGCCCATATTTCGAAACGGTTGGAGACGCCGAGAATGACGCACTCTTTTTCGATTTTGGCATACGACAAAAGGTTGGCAGGTATATTGACGCGCCCCTGCTTATCAAGTTCCACTTCCTGGGCCCCTGAAAAGAAAACGGGTGAATGCGCGTGCGTCTTTTTCGTAACTGGCATTTCTTTTAATTTTCTTCTATTTTATTCCATTCATTCATCGGATAACCAAATAAGCACTGATCCAGGCCTCTGGTGATCACAAAATGCTCACCAAGCAATTCACGGTATTTTGCAGGAACGATTAATCTGCCCTTAGCATCAACATTGTGTTGAAATTCGCCCATGAACATGCCTTTCACCCCACTTATTATAATTAATGTACCACATTCCCCCACATGCCACCACTTGTTTTTAAAATATTTCACTATTGTTACAGCATTTCATCTCAAAGAGTTTACTTCACATAAAAAAAGCCTGCATATGCAGGCTTTTCCAAGTTAAAGAATGACAATTTTGTGGGTGTTATCATATTTCATCGGCAGCGCTAATAGGTCTTCCACTAAAGCTTTGCCATACTGGTTCAAATAAGGGACCGGGTTATATATCCGCTCCTGCAACCCTGATTCAGGCAATAGGGCATTTTCGATCGCCGCCAGCTGGTTGAACTGCGTGCTGTTCTGGATCGCCACTTCGTCTTGCAGCTTGTTTTTCAGGAAATCAAGCTGGGTCAAGTGGATGCGCAAGTTCTTTTCAGCCAAAGGCGTAAGCCCGGCGCTGACTGCTGTAAAACGGCTGATCAGTTCTTCGTACTCTTCAGTCAAGCCTTGTTTGACTTCATCGATCTTCGCTTCTGTTTCTTCATCTCTGATGTGATCGAGCAGTTCATTGCGCAGCTGGGGGATTTTCCGCTCGACGACGACTTCTTCAAAACTCAAGTTCCGTTTCTCCAAAAGCGCTGCAGTCCGGCGGTCGACCAAGCTGACGCTAAGCCGTGGCATGACGATCGGCATTTCCATTCCCATAAGTTCGAATGCGCCTTTTAAAGCCGCCCAATACGCGATTTCTCCTGGACCTCCGACAAAAGCGAGCACCGGGAAGACGAGATCCTGCATCAATGGCCGTGTCACGACGTTATTGCTGAGACGCTCCGGCTCATGCTTGGCAATTTCCAAGAGTTCTTGTTCCGTGTAGCTTAGCGCCGTATTCTTTACGGCAAAACGGCTTCCGTCACGTTCGAGCAATAGGCGTTCGCCTTCGATTGTGATAAAGAGATGCGCCGCTTCGTCTTTGGCATCAATTCCTGCTGTATAACCGTCTTTTTGAAGCGCAGTTTCAGCTTCCACAACCTTTTTCGCTATCGCTCCGCTGTTTTCGATGATTTTTGAGAAAAAGCTTGATTCGTAGGCGCGCAATTGCTCGTTAGCGGCATCGATGTAAAGCAAGCCTTCTTTTTCGAAGAAATGGTTGAGCAGGCTCGCGAAAAATGCGGTAAACGTCTCAGCTTTCTCAAGATGGCCGAATACTAAGGAATGGATCTCCTTTGTATGGGCAGTTTCGGGCAAGCTGCGGAAGTATTCTTCCAAAAACGCCTCGATTTCATCCGCTTTAAGCGGTGCGTGTGAAGCCGCGCATTTCCCTAGTTTGGCATGCGGGTAATTCAGCTTTTCGACACGGCCGTTCGTTTCGCGATATATATGGCAGATTTCCGCCAAATCATGATCTTCCCCAGCGATCCAGAACACTGGCACGACCGGTGTATCCAATTTTTCAGAAGCTTCTTTCGCCAATAAAATCGCAGAAATGGCTTTGTGCACCGTATACAAAGGACCGGTCAGCAATCCCGCCTGCTGGCCAGTCACCACAACCGATGCGCCTTCTTCGAATTGTGCAAGCTTTTGCCTCGAAGCTTCAGATATCCCGTAAGGCTCCATATAGCCTGCGATGATAGACGCCAGTTTTTTCCGGTCGACTGGATGGCTATCAAGGGTTTCAAGCCTGTCGCGGGCTTGTTCCAAAGAAGGCTTATAGGAAAAGTATTGCACTATTTTTTGTTCTTCGTTCGTATAATCAGCCATCAATTTGGAGGATGGCGGTATGTATTTCTCCTCTAATTTCATGAAGTTGAATCCCCTTTTCGCTTTACATTCAAAGACTACTATAACAAAAGGAGGATTGCTTGAGAAAAAATCCGCCTAGCGGAATGATTGGACCGCTAAAAAGATCAGTCCAGCAAGCCAAGTCGCGGCATAAATTGCAGATAAAGCCAAAAAGCAAATGCGCCAGACTTTGCGCAGGAACTTGATCACTTCCAATTCTTTTTGAGTCTTCCACTCACGGATCAGCAGAAAAATCGCAAACAATAAAGCCGCCATGAAGATGAAAGGCTGAACTTCCAAGCCAAACAGCAATTCGATCGATGCCGGCACGGAAAAGAACAATAGAAAAGCCGTGACATCGGCCGCGATGCCGAGCGCCTTGCGTTTTTGGGATTTATAGGTCAAGGCGTAGACAAATAAAAATAAGATAAACGGGACGTAAAGCAGCACATTCCCGGCAGTAGATATCCATTCCATCAGTTTTCCTCAACAGTCTTCAATAAATGATAGAACGCTTTGAACAAAGGCAAATCCAATTTCGAAATCTGCAGGATATACAGCATCAGCCCATCCACATCCATCGGGTCCCCGGCCATGCGGTCTGCAAGCATGGAAGATATTTCTTCCGGGCGTGACGCGCAGTAGGCAGCGACGCGCTCGATCGGCTGCAAGCTTTCGATTTCCGGAAATGCTAAGTACAATTCATTGTACAGATTGCGGAACAGTTCGTAGGCATTCGGATCAGTAATCAAACGCCCCTTTTCGATTTTCATCAGCGCCGTCAACGGATTGATGAGGCTGTCTCTCAACAGCTGTTCGAACAACCGGCTCTCGATATCCCCTGTCCATTGCACCGCCATGTGGCCCACATTCGTGAGCGCTTCGAATTGAGCCGGCTCGCCTTTTATTAGACCAAGGCTAAGCTGAGGAGTTTTCGAGTAATTAATTTCGTGTGCATTGATTTTGACTGCGTCGCATTCCAATGTGGCGGCCGCGATTTGGCGATGCGCCAATAAGCGGGCTTTTTCGATATAGAGCATCCCTTGTTGGACAAACACAAGCGGATTGCTCGGCCGGCGAATTTTCAGCAGCCTTAATATAGGCGGCAATTCTTCTGAATGAACCGTAATAAATATGTAAGCATCCGGGTCCACCTGTTCAAAATCGGTATATACGGCGATTTGCTGTTGTTCTGTTCCACATACGAGGCCATGCGCGTGAAGCTCAGCGGCTTGTTCTTCATTCGTGATGATCAGCTGCACATCGCCTTCTTTTTTCAATAAATGCGCCAGCAGCAATGCCTGGGCGTTTCCGCCGATAATTGCGAATTTCATGGAAACCCCTCCTTTTTTCAGAGCAATCGTAGGCAGCAGACTGTCCCTTGTCTTGGGCGTTTGCTAAAAAAGAAGCCTGCCTTATTAGGCAGACTCCACGTCTATTACTCATTATACAGGAATGATCGGATGTTTTCGATATGGCAAAGGCAAATCTTTCGTCGCGTAAATCGACAAGCGCTTGGATAATTCCTCGCGAAGTGCATACGGCGCGACGATTTCATCGACAATGAGCTCTGATGCCAAACGGTAAATATTAATTTCTTCTTTATATTCCTGATGCTTTTGCTGGACATAGGCAAGGCGTTCTTTCGGGTCTTCGATCGCTTCGATCTTGTTTGAGTAAACTGCGTTGACTGCCGCTTCCGGGCCCATGACGGCAATTTGGGCTGTCGGAAGCGCAATGCACACATCCGGCTCAAAGGCAGGGCCTGCCATCGCATATAAACCGGCGCCATAGGCTTTACGCACAACGACTGAAATTTTCGGCACAGTAGCCGCACTCATCGCAGAGATGAACTTGGCGCCGTGGCGGATGATGCCTGCGCGTTCCACTTTCGTGCCGATCATGAATCCAGGCACATCGGCCAAGAATAAGAGCGGAATCGAGAATGCATCGCAGAGATTGATGAACTTGGCGCCCTTGTCGGCAGAATCCCCGAACAACACGCCGCCTTTTACTTTCGGCTGGTTGGCGATGATGCCGACCACTTGCCCATCGATGCGTGCAAGGCCGGTAATCAATTCCGGCGCGAACAGTTTTTTGATGTCGAAAAAGCTGCCTTCATCGATCAATTGGTCGATCAGTTCATACATATCAAACGGCGCGTTCTGGTTTTCCGGAATGATCTCTTCCAGGCTGCGGCCCGCTTTTTTTGCTTTTGCTTCGATCGTTTCAGGCTTCCCGGCAAAATTCGCCGGGAAGAATGCCATATAGCGGCGCGCTTCTGAAATCGCTTCTTCCTCCGTGGAGACAAGAACATCTCCTACGCCGCTCACGGTACAGTGCATGCGGGCGCCACCCATTTCTTCGAGCGACACTTTTTCGCCGATGACTTTTTCTGCCATGCGAGGTGAACCCAGATACATGGAAGCATTTCCTTCGACCATGATAACGATGTCACAAAACGCCGGGATGTATGCCCCGCCCGCTGCAGATGGGCCGAACAATAAGCAAACTTGCGGCACCATTCCGGACATGCGCACTTGGTTGTGGAAAATGCGTCCAGCGCCCCGGCGATTCGGGAACATTTCCAATTGATCGGTGATGCGGGCTCCTGCAGAATCGACTAAATAGAGCATCGGTACTTGCATCTTTTCAGCCGTTTCCTGGATGCGGATGATTTTCTCCACTGTCCGTGAACCCCACGACCCTGCTTTAACAGTGGAATCGTTGGCCATGACGCATACCGTTTCGCCGTTCACTTTGCCGATCGCCGTGACGACGCCATCTGCCGGAAGATCGCCTGCTTCCACATTCGCAAAACGGCCGTCTTCAATATAGTCGCCGTCATCAAAAAGTAAATTCAAGCGGTCCCTGACAAATAGTTTATTGCTTTCTTTCAACTTCTCATGGTATTTCTCTTGCCCGCCCGCGAAAATCTTGGAAAGCTTTTCTTCGAGCCGTGTATTATATCCCGTTGTTTCAGTCGTTTTCGTCATTTCTTCCACCCCTTTGGATTCAAATGCCTTATTCGCCGAGCGTCACCAATGTGTCCCCTTCGTTGACAAAGCTGCCAATTTCCACATCGACTTTTTCGACTTTCCCGCCGAATTCCGCTTCTACCGGAATTTCCATTTTCATCGATTCAAGGGTCATGACGGTTTGTCCCGCTGACACGGAATCCCCTTCGGATACTGCAATGTTCAAGACCGTTCCGGCCATAGATGCTGTTAGTTGTTTCATACTGTTTTTTCCTCCTTTTGTTGTGTAAGCCACTGAGCCAATACAGCGGTCGCATAATTTCCTTCTATAAATGGTTTGGATTCAATGAATCGGTCGAATAACGGCAAATTGGTCTTAACCCCTTCAATCGTCGTTTCATCAATGAACTTCCTGGATTTCTCCAGGACCTCTTCTCGCGAAGCTCCCGTCAAAATGACCTTGGCGATCATCGGATCATAGAATGGCGTCACTTTATTGCCCTCTTCGTATCCGGTCTCGATGCGTGCGCCAGCGCCCCATTTCAAGACGGATAAAGTTCCTGGCGACGGGAAGAATGTTTTCGGGTCTTCCGCATAGATGCGGTACTCAATCGAATGGCCGTTTGTATGGATTGTGTCTTGTGCCGGCAAGGCTTCGCCTCTGGATACATTTATTTGCCATTCGACGAGGTCGACACCTGTCACTTCTTCTGTGATCGGGTGTTCCACTTGCAGGCGGGTGTTCATTTCCAGGAAATAGAAGTCGTTGTTCTCATCGACGATGAACTCGACCGTTCCTGCATTTGTGTAACCGACCGCGCGAGCTGCTTGAACAGCTGCTTCGCATAGCTTGATTCTGGCAGATTCCGGCAAATCCGGAGACGGCGATTCTTCGATGACTTTTTGGTTGCGGCGCTGTACAGAGCAGTTGCGCTCATACAAATGGACGATATTGCCCGACTCGTCCCCGAAAATCTGAACTTCGATATGGCGTGCATTGGCAATGAATTTCTCCAAATAAACGATATCGTTTCCGAAGTACGCCTTGGCACGGTTTTTCACCGAATCAAACTGCTGAGTGAGCGCTTGCTCACTTTCACACAGCACCATGCCGATTCCGCCTCCGCCCGCACTCGCCTTAAGCATTAGTGGATAACCGATCGCTTTCGCTTCCAAGACAGCTGCATCAATGTCTGATACCCCTTCAGCTGTCCCAGGAACGACTGGCACGCCAGCTTGTTTCATTGTGCGCCGGGAACCGAGCTTATCGCCCATCGTTTCGATGACTTCAGGTTTCGGGCCAATGAAAATCAGTCCCGCTTGTTTGACTTTGCGCGCGAAATCCGCGTTTTCCGATAGCAGTCCATATCCTGGATGAATCGCTTCAGCATTGCGCTTTACAGCTTCTTCAATAATTTTATCTGCTTGTAAATACGATTGCGCGACCGGGTTCGGGCCGATCGCTGCCGCTTCTGTCGCTTCACTCACATAAGGCAGATCCCCATCTGCCTCGGAGTGGATCGCGATGGTTTCGATACCGAGGCGGTCGCATGTACGGATGATGCGCCGTGCAATTTCGCCCCGGTTGGCAATCAGGATTTTTTTCATGTATGAAATACCCCCTAAGTTTTCTCCCTTCTCTAGCATATACGAATTTTGTAAGCGATTTCAACTATTGAAAAAAATATTTTCCATAATGTTCCGCCTGTTCGCTTCAATCATTAGAAGAGCCATCATTTTCACATAAAAAAAAGACCCCGGAGGAGCCCTATTTTTTACTTTTGTTCAAAAATCCATCCACAGCCTGATGATGAGCTTCTTGTGCCCACAATCTAGCGCACTCGCGGATCTCCTGATCGACCCGCTGTTTCAAATTCGTTTCCTGCCATTTGCGGATCGCTATCTCTTTATAAGCGCGATGCACGGACGGCAGCACACGGTTCATCGATGCCAGAAATCGTTCGATATCCCCGTCCTCTTCGATGATGGCGCTGGCCCAGCCGTTCTCAAGCAATTCACCTGCAGAGTAGGCACGCGCATCACCGAGCATTTTCAGTGCCGCGTCATGCTTTAAGGTTTCAAATAGATAAGTGCCGCCGCCCCAGCCGCTCGTGATAGCCAGTGTCCCTTGAATAAACCCGCATTTGGCATGGCTCTTCACCAGCCGGTAATCACACGCCGTCGCAATCTCGCAGCCGCCGCCGACTGCGGTGCCATTGACGAGCGCGATGACAGGGACGGGGATCGTCTTGATGCGATACAAAGCTTCACCCATGCGGCTGAGCATCGGCCACGCCTGCTGTTCAGTTTTCAGTTCATGAAAAACGGACAAGTCACCGCCTGAACAAAATGCCTGCTCGCCTGTTGCCGTGATGATGACATAACGGATGTCTTCTTCTCTGGTGCGTTTTGCGAGTTCTTCAAACCCTTCCATCACTTCGTTATTGACGGCATTGCGGATATGGGGCCGGTCGATCGTAAAAGTCATTACCTGATTTTTGGTTTCGATTATGTATGCCATATTTTGACTCACCTCTGACTCCAGTTTACCTGTTTTTCGGCAAATGAAAAAGGTTATCCGGAGCCATGGCCTCCAGATAACCTTTTTCTAAGCAAATACTGTTTTATTTGCTAGCTACTACTTCTTTGCCTTTGTATGATCCACATGCTTTGCAGACATGGTGAGCCAATTTACTTTCGCCACAGCTTGGGCACGCTACCATACCAGGTACGGATAGCTTGAAATGCGTACGGCGTTTTCTTTTAGCGGTTTTGGATGTTCTTCTGAACGGTACAGCCATTGGTGACACCTCCTTACAATGATTCTATTCATCTGTCTGATCGAAATACTTGGCTAAATCAGCCAGTCTTGGATCCGGTTTTGATTGTGCTTCTTCCTTCTTGGCCAAAACTTCTTCGTCTGACAAATAAGACCAGTCGTTGCCGCCTTTGATAACGGTTTGTTCTGAGTCTTCCTTAAAGACCTGTATAGGAACTTCAAGGGCGATCAGCTCTTCTAAAATCGGCTGAAGATCAATGACTTCAGTAGTTACCGCGTGGACATATTCGTCCTCGCCTTCTTCACGGCCTTTTTCAGACCAATCGAAGATTTCCACGGTGTCGATGCTGACCGGGTATTCGACATCTTCCCAAGTTCGTGCGCAGGGCAGCGTAAGCGTCCCTTCAAGATGAAGCATGCACGTCATTTGTTGCGAACCAATCGTACAGTGTCCTGTGACGTGTATAGGAGATACGGCGCGAATATCGCTATTGCGCTTTTTCGCCTCATCCAATTGAACATACTGGTCAATTGGCATCCCGTCGTTACGATACTTTTGTAGCTGTTGAATCGCTATTTTCATAAGTAATCACCTCAAGACAACAAAGTTGATTATATAATGTAGAACAAACGATGTCAAGAAAAAATCTTGTCACCATAATTCGCTCATCGTTATACTAGAACTAATCATACCAAAAGAAGGTGCTGTAATGAAAGCGACAGGAATCGTTGTTGAATATAACCCTTTCCATAATGGTCATTTGCATCACGTGGCGAAAGCAAAGGAGCTGTCAGGCGCCGATGTGGTCGTCGCCGTCATGAGCGGCCAATTCCTGCAGCGCGGCGAGCCGGCGTTTGCCGATAAATGGACGCGCACGGAAATGGCGCTCTCGGCTGGCGTCGATTTGGTCATCGAATTGCCTTATGCTTTTGCGACTGCGCAGGCTTCCGAATTCGCACGCGGCGCCATCGAATTGCTCGACGCAGCAGGATGCGCATCTTTTTGCTTCGGCAGCGAACAAGGCGAGATCGAACCGTTCCTGAACAGCCTGGAATTATTGAGCACAGAAAGAGAGCAATACGAAAAAGTCATCCATGATAGGGTTCAGACCGGCATCAGCTATCCAAAGGCGTTGAACGACGCCTACTTGAGCTTAACAAATGGCAGCGGCCGCTATGCCGACTTGACCAAGCCGAACAATATTCTCGGCTATCATTATATAGAAGCAGCCCGCACGATCAACAGCGCGATGGCACCGCTGACAATACAGCGCATCGGTGCAGGCTATCACGACCCGCTAGAGCCCGGTGTCGCGATCGCCAGTGCGACCGGCATCCGCAATGCCTTTTTCGAAGGCGAAGAACTTGGGGAATTAGCGCCGTATTTACCGTTGAGCAGCATCCGTTTGCTCGAACGCGTTCATGCGGAGCAGCAAGGATTCGTCGACTGGCAAAGGTTTTACCCGATGCTGCGTTTCACGATCTTGCGCGAAGGGCCAAAAGCACTTGCCCGTTTTGCCGAAGTGACGGAAGGCATCGAAAACTTGATCCACGAGTCGGCGAAGCGCTCGGAAACTTTCGATGTGTTTATCAACCGGGTGAAAAGCAAACGCTTTACCCGTACGCGCATACAGCGCATGCTGACCCATATTTTCACCGGCTACACGCAACAGGAAGCACGAACTGCCACACATCCGGAATACATCCGCTTGCTCGGCATGACGCATAACGGCAGACGTTATTTGAACGAACAGAAAAAAGCCATCCCGCTCCCTGTCATCAGCCGCGCCGCGGATTTGACAGGAAATATGGGACAGCTCGATATCCGCGCGTCAGCACTTTACCTTCAAGCGATTGGCGCAGACTCATTGAAAAAAGAATATACGACACCGCCTATTTATCTGGGCGATAGTTCCGACAAATAATCCAGTGCAGCATCGATGTTGGCGACCGGGACGATATCCATCTCGGTGCCGATCTCTTCTGCGGTTTCCATCGCGACATCAAAATTGCTCGGCGTCCCGGAACCGCCCTCATTATCCGGTGCGAAGAAAACGTCGATGCCGGCGCGGTCTGCTGCTATGACCTTTTGGTCGATCCCGCCGATAGGCCCGACCGTTCCATCGCTTTCCATTGTGCCGGTGCCAGCGATGTCATACCCATGGGTAATGTCTTCATCCACCAATTGATTCAAGATTTCCAAAGTGAACATCAATCCGGCGGACGGCCCGCCGATGGTATCGGAATCGATTGAAACATCTGGAGTCGTTTCGATTTCCTTGTCTTCTACAAAGGAAATGCCGATGCCTGCGCGCTCAGGCTCTGTCGGCAGCGGGGTCAGTGTGATTGTTTGATTGATCGTGCGTTCATCACGCTCGATCACCAATTCCACTTCATCCCCAACTTTTTTATTGCTCAAGTAATCCAGGAATTCTTCCATCGAACCATAAGACTGCCCATCGATTTCCATCAAGCGGTCGCCAGGCGACAATAAACCGGCAGCGGCCCCGTCTTCCAGTACGTTCAGGATAAAGACGCCGTTGCTCGATACTTCATACGGTTTGCCGGCTTCTTCAAAGGCCACTTGCAGCGCATTGACCTGGGAGTCAGACATTAGCTTCAGCTGCCTGACATTGTACTCTTCGTCACTTTCATGGGGCTTCACTTGTTCCGGGTCGAGCACTTTATAGCCTTCCTGGAATTGCGCCATAATGTATAAAGCGGGAGTCGCATTGAACATCGTCACGGTCATCAAGCTGAGCGTGCCTGCGTCATCTTCATCCCGCCCCTCCACTTCCACCAGCGGCGATAACTCATATGCATCGCCCGGGCGTGAAATATAAGCATCCAGCCGGTAGGAGCTGACGAACACGACGAGCGCCATCACCAGCACAAAAACCATAGTTTTTATTTTCATCGCATATCCTCTCCTTTTCGTTCGAAACACAACAAAAGCCACGTGTCACGTGACTTATTTGAACTTTTCTATTAATGCTTTTCCACCGCTTCGGGGACCAGCCCGGAAATATTGCCTTGATATTTCGCCACTTCTTTGACAATGCTCGAACTGAGGAAAGAATATTGGTTATTTGACACCATGAACAAAGTTTCGATGTTTTCATTCAAAAACGGTTCATGGACGTGATCTGCATCTCGTATTCAAAATCCGAGACGGCTCTTAAGCCCCGGATGATTGCATTTGCTTCTGCTTCCACTGCATAGTCGATTAGCAAGCCGGCAAATGAATCGACGGTCACATTCGGAATCGTCTTAGTCACTTCTGCAATCAATGCCATCCGTTCATCCACATCGAATAATGGATTTTCGATGAATTGTTCATGACTACGACTTTCACTTCATCAAAGATTGATGATGCCCGTTTGACGATATCCAAATGGCCCATCGTAATCGGATCGAAACTCCCGGTACTACTGCAATTTTAGTCAATGCGTTCTCCTCTTCCCCTGGTAGCGGTAAATTGAAATGATTGTATTCCCATATAATTCCTTTTAAACCGGACACCCAGCTGTTTCGTCCGGCAATTCGATATCCCGCTCATGTTCGCACACGATGATCGCCTCATCTTCAAGCAAGCCGAATTCAGCTGCTTTCGCCATCAGCCCATATGCTTTTTCCATATGGTAAGGGGATCCAGAAACAGCAAGCGCGCCATGACGCCATTTTTCTTCATGGCTTTCAATCCGCGTTCAGCTTCGGCACGGTACACTTCCGCCGATTCTGTCAACTTGGTTTTTTCCAAATTTGCCTGTATGGTCTCCACGGCTTTTTTGTCTTTATCGGTGAAAATCGCATGGTCGATGCCACGGCTTAAGGCTTCAATTCCGAGCCCGCCACTTCCGGCAAACAAGTCCACTGCGGTTCCGCCATCAAAAAATGGACCGATCATATTGAAGATGGATTCTTTTACTTTATCAGTCGTCGGCCTCGTCGAATTTCCGGGAACCGCTTTCAAAGGCAGGCCTTTCGCCTGTCCTGCTACTACACGCATACTATCGCCTCTTACTTTATCATTTTAGTACTGCAAATACCGCCCACAATGGTAGAATGGATTCTGGAAAGGACGTGTTTTAGATGATACAACGTTTTATCGAGCTCGGAGAAGGGTACGGCGATATATATGAACTTCGCCAATTGATGGAAAGCAATAGAGAACGGTTTATGCACGGTTTCGTGTTCGTTTCAAAAACGAAAGACGGCCATCCTGTCGTTTCCGTCGCCGCTGCATTCCGGCCAGCCCAAGAAGGCAATTTCATGCCTATCTATCTATGCCGCGAAGGCGTACCGGACGGATCGAAGCGATTGGCCGTGTTCGAGGATGCCGTCAAGGAAATGGGCCATGAGCCGATTCGCATGGACGTCAAGCATTCTTCACAATACGCGGACACCAAACTTTATTTCGGCCACCTTATCGCCATTCTCAGGCTCAACCATTATATTCCGCCGATGCAATGATCACAAGCCGATTTTATAATCGTATTCTTTCGCTTTATCGGGCTTGGCATTTTCATATTCCGTCTTAAGGAAAGGCCGCTGGGATTCCAGCACTTTCTTGACATACGGCAGTTTGGATAGTTTTTCTTTTGTGGCTTCGATTTTGTCCTGGTCCATATAGACGACGACATATTTCAATTTGCGGGAAATAAAATGGACGTGTCCATACTTCCGCAGTGATTTTGCTTGTTTCAGCTGATGCACATAGACAATCAGACCTTGGCGATCATGCATATCTATCCCTCTTTTCTAAACTCTAGAATACCATAGGACTAAAAAAAGCCGCAACCGAATAAACTGACAGCAAGTGAAGCCTTCCGCTATAATGTGGATACTACCAAAACAGGGGGTTATACATATATGGGTAAGAAAACGAAAATCGGCCTTGCCGCCGCCGCTGTCGGTGCTGCGGCATGGGCTGGTTCAAAAGCATTCACAGATCCGCAAAAACGGCCGCAAAAAGCCGTTCTCGACTATGGGCATCCGATCGTCCTAGCCCATCGCGGCGGCAGCTCGCTCGCACCGGAGCATACGATGGCAGCCTTTGACCGCGCCGCAGAACTCGGCGTCCACGGGTTTGAAATCGATATTCGCATGACCAACGACGAGGAGATCCTGGTTTTCCACGATGAGTTTGTCGACCGCACTTCCGGTTCAGCCGGGCGTGTAGCTGAAATGACACTCGATGAATTGCGTGAACTTGACCTCGGCTATCATTTCGTCGATGACAAAGGCGAAAATTCCTACCGCGGAAAAGGCGAAAAAGTCGTCCTGCTTCGTGAACTGCTGGACAAATTCCCGCAGATGTATATCAATATCGACATCAAAGACGCACCTGATACGTATGAAGGCAGTTTGGTGCCATCTAAACTGTGGCGCTTGATCGAATCCTTGGGTGCAGAAGACCGTGTCGTCGTTACCAGCTTCTACGACGAACAAATCGACCGCTTCAATTTATACGCCCAAAACCGTGTCGCACTTGGCGCAGGAGAAAATGAAGTGCGCAAAGCCTTTACTTCCTTCAATAGCCAGTTCGGCCATCTGTATGCACCGCGTGCGGATGTTGTGCAGATCCCAGTGAAGCATTCAGTATTCCGCCTCGACTCTGCGCGGTTCATTGCCTTTCTTGACCGCTTGAATGTACCGGTTCACTACTGGGTCATCGACGACAAGGAAGCGATGGAGAAATTGATAGGCGCCGGAGCCAAAGGCATCATCACCGACCGGCCTGATATCGCCATCGAATTGATTTCGGCAGTTGAAGAAAAACGCCAATAAAAAAAGTGCAACCCATTGAGGTTGCACTTTTTTATTATGCGGAACAAGAACAGCCGCCGCCTGTGCCACAGCCGCTTCCGCACGAGGAATCCGATGAAAAGAACGGATTGCTCGAAGGGATCTTGACCGCTTCGGACACCGACCGGCCAAGGATGAAGCTGACTTGGTCCATCAAGTCCTGCAGCTCATTTTCCGCGAGCCGCAGCTCCGCCACCTTTTCGTTGAGGTCCAGCCGGCGTTTGTCCACGCGGATTTGCTTCATCACCCGTTTGTAATCGGGGTGGTATTTGCCGAAGCGCTGCACTTCTTCGTACAGCTCCTTCAGCCTGGCGAAATCGTGGATCTCCCTCGCCAATAGTTTATCGCTATAGACAGAGTCATAGGCATCGCGGTATTTCGCAGCCTGCTCTGATTGCAGTATCATTTCACTCAGCTCGTCCGCAGAGTCAGTTATACCGACCCATTCGTAGGTCATGATCACTTTGCATTCCTCCTCTACGCTTTCATCATATCAGATTGTTTTCCAGATTCATACACCGTTTACTCCTGAAACTGGCTGAAAATTACGGCTGCTCTTTCATGCGGGCGCTTCCCTATTGGCTTTCGTAGACGCCGGGATCCTGCTTCAACAGGATTTGGCTATAATACTTGCCGAATACGCCGACGCCGACCTGGTTGTACTGTGTACTCAATAAAGTTCCTCTGTGAGTCGGAGAGTTGAACCAGCCATGCAAGGTCTCGGCTGCATCATAGTAGCGTGAAGCCGTGTTGATCGCCGCTAAATCGAACGGAATATCCGCCCCTTGCAGTCGGGCTTCCAGATCTTCCACTTCCATCTCTACGGAAGTGAACTCCATGCGCGCCATTTCCTCACTCGTCTGCTTGGCCAATAAACCGATGCCGACATTTTCTTGGACCAAGGAGCGCTGATGGCGAAGCCGATAGACATTGGTCAAATCGACCACTTGTTTAGCGTTTGCTTCATCAATCGACCGCTGCAATGTCGACGACGGCCTTGGCGTCACCAATAAATCTCCTGAATACATCATATCGTACGGCTGGTGGCGGATCAGCGTTTCTGCATCCATGAACCTGACCGCCTCTAGTTGCTGGTCTTCAGCGTCGATATACAATTGTGCATAGAGGTCTTCAAAACTGACCAAGATCCGCTTATCCATATCCTGCTCGCTTAAATTGAATGTATAGGTATTGGTTCCGTATTTTACGGTCACTTCGTTCTGGACGATCGTGAACCTGTAAAGCTCTTCTATTGTCTGCCCGATTTCGTAAGGTTCGATATCGGTCGATTCCCCAGCCGCATACACTTGGACTATACGCCCTTCCTTCACACCGACCATGACGAAATTGGAATAAGCGGCATCGTACACCCACCACTCGTAAGCAAAAGCGGATGGCTCGATGCGGTCGGGCTTGCCATGCTCCGCCAGCCACTCTTCCGACGACTCCCCTATGTGTACGGAAAGCCCGCTCGTCGGCCGTTCAACATCCATCTCCGAATCCGTCAAGTTATCGGCCGGCAATGGATCCGCCGGGCGCGGCGCTTCCAGCAATTCATTTTCACTGATTGACGGGTCCAAGTAAAACAGTCCAATCAGGACAATCGCCAAGAAAATCATGATGCGTAACAAGTCCTTCACTGAATCAGCTCCTGACACCCATTTTCCCCATTATAACAGCCGCCCGCATTCTGACACAATCTAGCCATTGCATGTACCTAAAATATGATCTATTATTAAAGGAGCATTCAGTCTTTTTTTGTTATAGAGGAGGAGATCCCATGTATTTTGAAAATACAGGACTAGAGAACATCGAAGTGGATATTACATTGCTTGAAGACATCATGAACAAGCACGGCTTAACGAAAGAAGGCCAGTGGGATTATGAGCGTGTCACATACGACCGCAAATTCATCGTCCGTGAAGGCACTTATTACTTGCGCGTTTTCGCTTACGCTATCGATGGAGACGTCGATGCCAACGACGCGACTGTTCGCGTCTTGAAGCCGGTCATCGGCAAGCATTACTACCCGCACGGCATTGAATATGGTGAAGATGAGCATTTCCCAGATCACCTATTGAAAACTGGCGCTGAAATTTTGGCTTCCATCAAAAAAGAAATTTCCGAGTTCGAAATCAAAGCGTAAAATCTCCGCAGTTCAACACGAACTGCGGTTTTTTTAAACAAATGCTTTGCCGTGGAATTTCACGCAGTCAATTGAAGGAGGTTTATTGTGGGCAAGTGGTTTAATAAAAAACTGGCCACCATATTGCTGGTCATTGCTATTGTGGTTTTAATCTCTATATACATATTGCCAATTGCTGTTCCGTTGATCATCGCATTGCTCACCGCCATCTTCCTTGAACCTTTTGTCAAATTCATGCAGAAACGGTTCAAATGGCAACGTAAAGGTGCGGTCATCACGGTGTTTATTCTCTTCCTCGTCATTGCTTCTGGCTTGGTTTACTGGATTATCACGCAGTTGGTTGGACAAATTATACAATTCTCAAAAATGGTTCCAGAGTATACAAATTCCCTCTCACATATGTGGGGTGAAGTGGAAGCCTTCTTCCTGCGCTCCACCGCCGAAATGCCGGTTGAAGTCGTCAATTCATTCGAAACGGAAATGATCGCTTTTGCGGAAGGCATTCGCGACTGGATCTTAACTTTCGTCAACTACGATACGGTCACCAATTTATTGACGGGCATCCCTTCTTTTTTGGTCAGCTTCATCGTCTTCCTCATCGCCTTGTTCTTGTTCATGCTCGATTTGATGGATTTGAAAGGTATGCTGTTCAACCGCTTGAAGGAATCGACGGCCGAGAAAGTGCGCTTTATGAGTGCCCGCCTGAACAATGTCGTCTTCGGCTTCTTGAAAGCCCAATTCCTTGTCAGTTTGATCATCTTTGCGGTTTCATTGATCGCCTTGTTGTTTATCGCGCCTGAATATGCCTTGGTCATGTCGCTTGTCATCTGGGTCATCGACTTCATCCCGATCCTCGGTTCGATTATCGTATTGACCCCTTGGTTCATTTACATGTTCATTGTCGGCGATATCGTCCAAGGAACGCAGCTTGCGATTTTGGCCTTGGTGCTATTGGTCATCAGAAGAACAGTTGAACCGAAAGTGATGGGCACCCAAATCGGGCTATCCCCCCTTGCCACATTGATCGCTATGTTCATTGGCCTTCAATTGATCGGCTTTCTTGGCTTCTTTATCGGGCCGCTACTGGTCATTCTCTTTACTTCGGCACGCGAAGCCGGAATCATCAAAATGGAGTTTAAAGTTTAAAATGCACAAAAAAAGCACTGAGCAAATTATGCTCAGTGCTTTTTCAGAGTGTTGAAGAAATCTGAAATCGCTATAAATGAAAAAAGAGACCACTTATTCCACATTCAAAAACCAATGTTCTATGCAAGTATTTGGAGAAGCGTTCGCTCGTAAACCCTTCTGCTCAATAATGCTGCGCATTACTTTCGCAAAGATAATGTCTCCCGTAGGTCGACTTTATCTTTCCTGTGGATCAGCGAGACGACCGAGACCCCGCAAGCAGCGTAGCGGCTGAGGAGGCTTGGGCGCGAGCCCACGGAAAGCGAGCGATAAGCTTCGGAAAATACGGTGTCTAACCTTTCTCGAAAACCGAAAAAGCACTGAGCAAGTTATGCTCAGTGCTTTTTTTATCCACCCAGAATCGCTTTGAAAACCGAAGTCGTGTGTCCGCCTTCGTAGAATACATAAAGCAGTAAATAAACGGTAACTCCTGTAATCGCGGTGAAGAACCACACAACACTCGTGAACGGGCCGATCTTGCGGTGTTTATCGAGGCGGTTTTTCAAGCCCCAGTAGATGGTCACCAGTCCCATCACTGCCCCGATAGTTGCAAGCGTGATATGGAAAATTAGAAAGACGGTATAGTAGATTTTCAATTCATCCGGTCCCCCGAATGCCGTATTTCCTACGAATAATGTACGCGAGACATAGATGATGAAAAACGTCAGTGCAGCGGCACCGGCGCCAAGCATCACTTTTTTATGTGCTTCGATGCGGCGTTTGAGGATCAAGTTCCATCCGATCGCCACCAATACGGCGCTCAAGACGATAAAGAATGTACTAATGGTTGGCAATAGCGGCAAATTCATTTAATTAAACTCCTTTTGGGTCATTGCCCATTATGTCTGTAATACGCCATATCTTTGCGGTCCTGCAAAACTTTAGCGGTGATTTCATCGGCATTGGCTGTTTCATTTTTCAGCCATTCATGGAAGACTAGCCAAATGAACACAGTAAATACCAATTCCTGGATAATTTTCATTGTGATGCCGCCGGTGCGTTGGTCTTCGATCAGCGACATATTCGTGAAGAGTTCAGGGCCTGACAAGTTAAGCTGGGCCAATGTCCCTGCAGGTACGCATAAAGCCATTGCCTGCATCCAAGCTTCTCCGTCTGAGTACGTTGCATAAAACGGTGTCGTGCTGAAAATGATCAAAGCACAAGCAGGCGTCATCAAGACGCTCAAGCCGAATAAATAGCCCAATTTCTTCAGTCCGTGGAATTTGTGCATGCCTTCTAGATTATTGACCACCGGCCACCAGTAAAGAAGTGCCGACACGAATAACAATGTGCTGACGATGCTGTGGATCAGCATGTCCTGCTTGACGAAATCGAAAACAAGCGGCAAATGGTAAACGGAGAAGAACAAACTGAATAGCAGCAAGGCGATCAATGGTTTAGTGAAGAACATGAACAGAGGGTTGATAATTGGCAACTCGATGAATGCCCGCCAAATATATGAAGGAATCCCCATGATCACAAGAGGGGCAGCCAATAGCAAGAGCAGCGCCATCTGAACCATATGCATCGTCAAGGTGATGTGTCCAAGCAAATCGACCGGCGAGCCTTTCAAGATGTAGATCAAGGCCATCCCTGACACGAAGAGCAAGGCCTGCTTGGTTTGAAGCGGTTCACTATCCGTGAATTTATGTCTCCACTTTGTGGTGACTAGAAAATATAAAAGCGTAATCAGTACGAGAAATCCAAAATACCAGGGGCTCCATAACGCCTCGAAGCCAAAAATGCTGATTGGCATTAGACCGTACCTCCTTTTTTCCTTAAGTACCCTCATTATATAGGTGATGCCTTGCCATATCAATGAACGAATCATGACATTTGCGAGCCGACACAATGCATCCACATAAAAAAACTCCGGACTTTTTACAGTCCGGAGTTTTTTAGTTTACCACCAAACGATGGTGACCATCGTAAGAACGATAGTGAATGCGACAAAGATGCCGCTGAACATGAAGAATGCCATCATGCCATGGCCTTTATTGCTCATGTGCATGAAATTATAAAGCTGAAGCACGACTTGAATTGCAGCCAATAGCAAGATAATCGGCACGATCAAGTAATTCGAAAAATCAGCTGCCACTAAAGTGAACGCGATCAATGTCAAGAAAATCATCATAGCAAATGATGTCAACTGGCCGCGCATCTCGGTAGCACGTTTTTTCTTGATAAATTCAAATTCCGTTCTGGATCTGTGAATATCGTGAGTATCGTGTGCCATATTAACCGATCACTCCCATCAAGTAGACTACAGTGAAGATGAACACCCATACTACGTCAATGAAATGCCAGTAAAGAGCGGCAAGATAGAACTTCGGTGCATTGTACATGTTCAAGCCGCGTTTAGCGTTACGGAGCATTAACGCGATGAACCAGCTAAGCCCGAAGACTACGTGAGCTCCGTGAGTTCCGACTAATACATAGAATGCGGAACTAAAGGCACTATTGGTAAAACCAAAACCGAGATGTACATAGTGATTAAACTCATAAATCTCCAGACCTAGGAACGCAAGCCCCAATAGCACGGTAATTCCGAGCCATGCCTGCATGGCCTTGAAATTATGATTCTTCATATGATACATCGCGTAGACACTAGTCAACGAAGAGGTCAAAAGAATCATCGTCATGGCAAAAACAAGCGGTAGTTCGAACAGACCGGAAGCGGAAAATTCCATTCCGCTTGGGCCTTTATCTTTCAACGCAAGATAAGTTGCGAAGAGAGAGGCGAAGGTGACGGTCTCAGCTGCCAGCAGCAACCAGAAACCAACGAACTTGTTCTTCCCTTCGAGCGTCGCCGTTTCAGGATGATCGGGCCAAGTTTGTGGGGTATATCGTTTATTTAAGTCCACCTTTTTTGCCTCCTTCCAGCGCTCTTGCTTCTCTTTGAATGCGTTCGTTATCCGCAATCAATTCTTCTTTTGTTACATGGAAACCAAGGTCATCTTTCAAAGAACGCACGAGCATTGAACCGAATGTGATCGCAAGACCGCCGATCAATACAGGAAGCGCCCACGCATGCCCATCCATATGGTACATTGCGCCAAATGAAGCAATGAACATGCCAAGTGAGATAACGAAAGGAATGAATGATCCGTTCGGCATGTGGATATCGCCGAGTGGCTCAGCATAGACCATGCCTTCTTTATTGCCTTCCATTTTCTCGATCCAATACGGGTCAAGTCCACGGACAAGCGGTGTTTGTGCAAAGTTATAGAATGGCGGTGGTGACGGGATTGCCCATTCAAGCGTACGTCCGTCGCCCCATGGGTCGTTACCGACGCGCTCGCCTTTAACAACTGTCATCACAACGTTGACGAGGAGGATGAGTACCCCGATCGCCATAAGCAAGGCACCAGCCGAGCTGATTGCGTTGAATAGATCCCAGCCTTGATCTGCTCCGAACGTGTAAACACGGCGAGGCATACCCATAAGGCCGAGGAAATGCTGGATAAAGAATGTCAAATGGAATCCGATGAAGAAGAACCAGAATGTCCATTTCCCAAGTTTTTCGCTCAACATCGTACCGAACATTTTCGGCCAGTACAAATGCGTACCTGCCAAAATTGCGAGCACAACACCACCAACGATTACGTAGTGGAAGTGGGCGACGATAAAGTAAGAATCGTGCAGCTGGTAATCAAGCGGCGCAATTGCCTGCATAACGCCCGTTACCCCACCGGCTACGAATGACGGGATAAACGCAACTGCGTAGATCATCGGCACTGTGAAGGAAATGTTTCCTCCCCAGATCGTAAGTAGCCAGTTAAAGATTTTGATCCCTGTCGGAACTGCGATGATCATCGTTGCAAGGGCGAAGACCGCGTTAGCCGTCGGTCCAAGACCAACTGTAAACATGTGGTGAGCCCAAACCATGAATCCGTAGAAACCGATAAGGATTGTCGCAAAGACCAATGCCGTGTAACCGAATAGGCGTTTGCGGGAGAAAATCGCAAAGATTTCAGAGAAAATACCAAATGCTGGCAAAATCAAGATGTAAACTTCCGGGTGACCGAAGATCCAGAAGAAGTGCTCCCAGATAATGGTGTTACCGCCCATCGTTACGTCAAAGAAATTAGCCCCGAACAAACGGTCGAATACCATAAAGAAGATACCGACAGTCAGTGGAGGGAATGCCAAGAGAATCAACGCGGACGCTACGAAAGTCGTCCAAGTGAAAAGCGGCATTCTCATATACGTCATACCCGGAGCACGCATATTGATGATCGTAACAAGGAAGTTAATCCCCGCGATCAAGGTACCGAAACCGGATATCGTCAAACCAAGCGAGTAGAAATCGATTCCGTGGCCTTCAGAGGCAAGTGCCAAAGAAGCATAGTTTGTCCATCCTGCATCCGGTGCTCCGCCCAAGAACCATGAAAGGTTAAGGAATACGCCACCGAAGAAGAATAGCCAGAACCCAAGTGAGTTCAGGAAAGGAAACGCCACATCACGCGCACCGATTTGCAAAGGTGAGACGGCGTTCATGAATGCCAAGAGAATCGGCATCGCCGCAAGGAAGATCATGGTCGTTCCGTGCATCGTTAAAACTTCGTTATACGTTCCGGCGCTGAGGAAATCGTTTCCGGCTTTCATAAGTTGAATCCGGATCATCATCGCTTCTACGCCGCCGACTAGGAAGAAGAATCCGCCGGAGATCAAGTAGAGGATCGCGATTTTCTTATGGTCTACTGTTGTTAAGTAGTCCCATATTGTAGCGCCGAAACCCTTTTTCTGAGAGTTAGAACTCACAATAGTTTACCTCCTTTTTTAACTTTTACTCTTCAACTTTCAAGCTCATCAAGTATGCAGCAAGTGCATCAAGCTCTTGATCAGAGAATGGCTCTCCATTGTTGATCTCTTCTGGATTAGGCATCAAGTTGCCCGGCTTATACTGCTGAGGGTCAGCAATCCAGTTTTTCAATGTTTCTTCGTCATGTTCCATGAAGCCCGCGATTGTGGTGCGGTCACCGAAAGTTGTTAAGTTTGGTCCAACTCCAGGAGCCGCTCCTGCTGCGTTAGTTGCGTGGCAGGCGATACAGCTTTGCTCAAAGATTTCCTGTCCTTCTTGAGCAACAGTTTCTGAAGGCGCAGCTTGTTCTTCCTGCATTGCAGCTACCCATGCATCAAAGTCTTCGCGATTAAGCGTTTTGACTTTGAAATCCATCAAAGCGTGGGAAGGGCCGCAAAGCTCGGCACATTTACCGAAGTAAACGCCTTCTTCAAGTTCTGAAGATTCTTTATCGAATTCCAAATAGAAGGTGTTGACGTTTTCAGGGTTGACGTCGAGTTTACCGCCAACAGAAGGAATCCAGAACGAGTGCTTAACGTCTGCAGCAATCAAATTGAAGTAGACGCGTTCGCCAGTCGGGACGACCAGTTCCTGTGCAGTGATGATTTCCTGTTCAGGATACTCGAATTCCCACCAGTAAAGTTTCCCGGTTACATTGACCGTCAAGTTTTCGGCCACGCCGTCTTCATCCTGTGCGTCCATCGCCGTGACATCAGCCAGGTCGAATGTTGAGTAGACCGTCGGAACAGCGAGGATCAAAAGCAGGACGATTGGAATTGCTGTCCAGATAAACTCAAGACGCGCGCTTCCTTCGACTTGTTCAGGGATCATGTCCTCCCCTACTTTTGAACGGCGGAATTTCACAATTGCCAATACATAGATGATAGTGACGACGACGATAACGAATAACATGACAATGGATGACAAAATCAGCAAGTTGAACTGATCTTGTGCAACCTTACCAGCCGGTATCAGCGTCGAGATCTCTTCGCGCCCGCAGCCTGAAAGAAAAACAAGCAATGCGGTCATCAAGGCGAAGAGGCGCCATTTCTTAGGTCCTTTCATCATAGCTTTTCATACCCCTCTCTGAATAAAATGTTTTACAGTTAAGTAAAAGAGAAATTTAGACGAATACTGCAAAAATGATCATCGAGACAAATAGAATCGTCATATAGTTCAACGAATAGATGAACATTTTCTTCGCCCATTTCAAATCATCAGCTGCTTTGAAGCCCCGGATCGCAAGAACAAGCCATCCGATATTCAACGCTGTTGCTAAGATGATGAAGCCTATCCCAAGTTCCATAAGCAGGAACGGCAATGGGAAAAGCAGTAAAATCCATGCAAGCATCGATTTTTTTGTCCGGTGGAATCCTTTGACCACCGGTAGCATCGGAATATTTGCAGCCCGATACTCTTCCGTCCGTTTCATGGCAAGCGCATAAAAATGCGGCGGCTGCCAGATGAACATAATCAGAAACAGCGCCCATGCGCCCGTACCGAGCGCCGGCTCCACCGCAGCCCAGCCGATTAGCGGCGGGATTGCGCCGGAAATGCTGCCGACGATCGTGTTGCCGACATGCCGTCTCTTCGACCACATCGAATAGAGAACAACATAAGCCAAGATGCCGGCGATTCCAAACAGACCTGCTGAAACAGAAGCGGAAAACAAAAAGAGTTCGCCTATAACGATGAAAGAAATGGCGAGTGCCAAGACAGCGGATGGCTTGAACCTGCCCGTAACTGTCGGACGGGCTCTCTTGCTGGCCATCAATGGGTCAATATCTGTGTCGATATAATTATTCATCGCCGCAGACCCCGCAATGATCAATGCCGAACCGACGATCGTGTAGACGAGAATATCCATGTGATCAAGGAAATTCTTATCCGAAAACTGGAAAGCGAGCCACAGCCCCGTAAAGACGGTAATTAAATTGGAATTGACAATCCCAATCTTAATAAGTGCCAGAAAATCTTTAGTGAACGTGCTCGATTCTACAGCATCGGTCGGTTCTGCAGACAAAGACCGGCCGTTTGACATATAACTCCCTCCTTTCAAAGTTGTAAGCATATTCCGCTAACCATAACTATATCTAAATTCCAGCTTTTTTTCTACATATTACTGAAATTTCCTGATATAAATGATGATTTCACGCAATTGGTCTTACAAATATTCATCTCTAATCATACAGTAGCCCCCTCGTTATTTTAAGATAGAAAAAACGCTGTTTTTGAACAGTTTGTGAAGGTCTCTATTATTATGTCCAATTCTTGAAAGTTTAAGCGAACACCCATTTCTCGTTGTATTTTAAACGCAGTTTCGCTATCATCAAGTATGCAGGTTATCGTTAACGCTAAAAGTTTTTCTAAAAAAAGTAGGTGGCATTTTGAAAAGCAACATTTATATAAAAATATTCGGGGTTCTTGCATCTGTCGGCATGCTGCTCATCCTCCTCGGCGGGGCTTTGGTAACCAAAACCGACAGCGGCATGGGCTGCGGTCGCAACTGGCCGGACTGCAACGGCAATTTAATTCCACGGGAAATCACCCCTGAAGTGCTGATCGAGTTCTCCCACCGCCTGGTGACGGGCGTGGTTGGAATTTTGATTGTGGTGTTAGCTGTATGGGCTTGGCGCAAGTTCGGCCATGTGCGGGAAACGAAGTTCCTTGCCTTCATGGCGGTCTTCTTCCTCGTGCTGCAAGCATTGATCGGGGCTGCTCAAGTTCTATGGGGCCAAGGCGATTTCATCCTCGCGCTTCACTTCGGGATTTCCCTGCTGTCGTTTGCCGCTGTCCTGCTGTTGACCTTGTTGATCTTTGAAGTGGATCGCAAGTTCGATGCGGACCGCGTGCAAATCGGCCGCACATTGAAATTCCACACGCTCGGCGTTGCGCTGTATTCTTATGTCGTCGTCTACACCGGCGCTCTTGTTCGCCATACGGAATCAAGCCTGATCTGCTCCGATTGGCCGTTGTGCCGAAACGATCAGTTTGCGTTGCCAAGCAATATGTATGAATGGGTCCAAATGGGCCACCGCTTCGCAGCTGCGCTCATCGTTATCTGGATCGGCGTTATCGCGCTGCATGCGTATCGCCATTACCGCGACCAGCGGGTCATCTATTGGGGCTGGCTCATCGCCTTTGCAATCGTGCTTCTCCAAGCCACGTCCGGAATGCTCGTGGTCTTGACGAAGTTGAATCTGGCGGTTGCCTTGCTCCACTCCTTGCTTATCTCGATGCTTTTCGGATTGTTATGTTATATGGTCCTTCTCGTATCCAGAAGCAAGTTCATCAAATCCAAATAAAAAATCCGGTGCAATTTGCACCGGATTTTTTTATTTTATTTTGATTCCATTTCAATGAGCAAGTCGCCCGTTGAAATGCCGTCGCCGGCTGTTACATAAATTTCCTGGATGGTACCGTCAAATGGCGCTTGAACTGTTGTTTCCATCTTCATCGCTTCTGTGACAAGAAGATGATCGCCGCGCTTCACTTTCAGCCCTTTTTCCCCGACTACTTTCAGGACAGTGCCAGGCATTGTCGCTGCAATATGATTTTCTTTTGTCGGATCGGCTTTCGGTTTTGCTGCTGAATCGGTTTCAACCGTCATATCCTGAATGCTGATTTCACGTGGTTGACCGTTCAATTCGAAATAGATGATGCGCGTACCGTCTTTTTGCGGTTCGCCTATGGATACCAGCTTGATCATCAAAGTCTTGCCTTTTTCGATCTCGACTTCGATTTCTTCGCTAAGACGCATGCCATAGAGGAAGGTCAAGGTATCAAGGACCGATACGTCCCCAAAGGTCTGGTTCGTCACGCTATACTCTTCGAATACTTTCGGGTACAGCGCATAGGCCAACACTTCGTGGCTTGTGACTGGGCGCTCCAGGCGTTTGAACAATGTATCACGGATCGCGTCGAAGTCAGCAGGTTCGAGCAGTTCGCCCGGACGCACTGTAATCGGCTCGCGTTCTTTCAAGATCACTTTTTGCAATTCTTTCGGGAAGCCGCCGTGCGGTTGGCCGATATAGCCTTCGAAGAACTCGATGACCGATTCAGGGAAATCGATATTCTCTCCGCGTGTCAGCACTGTTTTTTCATCTAATTCGTTCTGGACCATGAACAAAGCCATGTCGCCTACGACTTTCGATGACGGCGTAACTTTCACGACATCGCCGAACAGCATGTTGACGCGGGAATACATTTCTTTCACTTCTTCCCAGCGCATGCCGAGACCGACCGCTTTTGCCTGCTGCTGCAGGTTGCTGTACTGTCCGCCCGGCATTTCGTGGACATAAATCTCGGAATGCGGGCTGTTCATGCCGCTTTCGAAGTCACTGTAGTACTTGCGGACATCTTCCCAATAATGGGACATGGTCTCAAGAGACTCGATATCCGCTCTGATTTTCCGCTTGCCGCCGCTCATCGCATAATACAGCGAGTTGGCGCTTGGCTGCGATGTAAGCCCTGCCATTGTGCCAAGGGCCGTATCAACGATATCGACACCCGCTTCAATCGCTTTGGAATATAGGTAGATGCCGTTTCCGCTCGTATCATGCGTGTGCAAATGGATCGGCAAGGAAACCGTATCCTTCAGTTCAGAAACGAGGCGGTACGCAGCTTCCGGCTTCAATAGGCCGGCCATGTCTTTGATTGCCAGGATATGGGCGCCTGCTGCTTCGAGCTCTTTCGCCATATCCTTATAGTATTGAACCGTGTATTTATCGCGGCTCGGGTCAAGAATGTCTCCTGTATAGCAAATCGCTGCTTCTGCGACTTTGCCGGAGTTGCGGACTTCATCGATGGCAACTTCCATCCCTTTAATCCAGTTGAGGCTGTCGAAAATACGGAATACGTCGATTCCAGCTTCAGCCGATGTCCGCGCAAACTCGCGGATGACATTATCCGGATAGTTTTTATAGCCGACTGCATTCGCTCCGCGGAACAACATCTGGAACAAGACGTTCGGAATGTCTTCACGCAATTTGATGAGGCGCTGCCATGGGTCTTCCTTCAAGAAACGGTAAGACACATCGAAGGTCGCCCCTCCCCACATTTCCATGGAGAACAAATCACTTTGAAGCCGAGCAGTTTCTTTCGCGACTGCAAACATATCGTGTGAACGCATGCGCGTTGCCAATAGCGATTGATGGGCATCGCGAAGAGTCGTATCCGTGAGCAGCACGTCATCTTGCTCGAGGATCCACTTCGTCAATCCTTCCGGGCCACGCTCATCGAGGATCTGTTTTGTGCCTTGTGGAACTTCCGTGATGATGTCGATTTCCGGTTTGCGTGGTGCTGCATGGATCGGTTTCTTTTTCTTTTCGATTCCCGGGAAGCCATTGACCGTCACATTGCCGATATAGGTGAGCAATTTCGTTCCACGGTCTTGGCGAACAGGGAATTTGAACAATTCCGGAGTACTGTCGATAAAGCTCGTGTCAAAATCTCCATTGATGAAATTTTGATGTTTTACTACATTTTCAAGGAACGGGATATTCGTTTTGATGCCGCGGATACGGAATTCCTGCAAGTTGCGGTCCATCTTCGCTGCCGCTTCTTTGAACGTCGTTGCCCAAGTGGACACTTTAACGAGCAATGAATCGTAATACGGGGAAATGACCGCTCCCTGGAAACCGTTTCCGGCATCCAAGCGTACGCCAAATCCGCCGCCTGAACGGTAGACCATCAGTTTTCCGGCATCCGGCATGAAATCATTCAATGGATCTTCTGTTGTCACACGCGATTGAATCGCGAATCCGAACAAAGGGATATCTTCTTGTTTCGGGATGGCGATCGTTTCACTATGCAGCATGTGCCCGCGGGCGATATGAATCTGCGCATGGACGATATCGATGCCTGTGACCATTTCAGTGATCGTGTGTTCAACTTGGATGCGGGGGTTTACTTCGATAAAGTAAAATTCATCTCCCGCCACCAGGAATTCAACTGTCCCGGCATTTATGTAATCGATGTTTTTCATTAATTTTACGGCAGCATCGCAAATTTCGTTGCGCAATTTTTTGCTGATCGAGTTGGATGGGGCGATTTCCACGACTTTCTGGTGGCGCCGCTGAATGGAGCAGTCACGTTCATACAGATGGACGACATTTCCTTCTGCATCGCCGAGGATCTGCACTTCGATGTGTTTCGGTTTGTCTACGAATTTTTCCACATACATTTCGTCGGAACCGAAGGCAGCTTTCGCTTCGGATTTCGCACGTTCGTAAGATGATGCCAGTTCACTGGCGTCTTTGACGATGCGCATGCCGCGTCCGCCACCGCCTAGTGATGCTTTGATCATCAATGGGAATCCGGCTTGTTCAGCAAATGCCTCTACTTCCGCCAATGATTCGACAGGGCCGTCCGTTCCCGGAATGACAGGGATGCCTGCAGCAATCGCCTGGTCACGGGCTTTGACTTTATCGCCGAACATATCGAGATGGCGGGATGTCGGCCCGATGAATACGATGCCTTCTTCTTCACAGCGCCGCGCAAAATGCACGTTTTCGGATAAGAATCCGTACCCTGGGTGAATGGCATCCACTCCTGAGTCCTTGGCGATGCGAATGATGTCTTCAATGTCCAAATAAGCATCGATCGGCTTTTTGCCTTTGCCGACTAAATACGATTCGTCAGCTTTGTAACGATGAAACGAACCGCTGTCTTCCTGCGAATAAATCGCAACTGTCCGAAGATTCAGTTCTGTACAGGCGCGGAAGATCCGAATTGCAATTTCTCCGCGGTTGGCTACTAAGATCTTGTTAATCTCTTTCACTCCGACGCACACCCTTTACTTTTTCGTTTTTTCGTATTTATTGAACATGGAAACATTCATTAATACTCCCATAGCTAACGATAACAAAATTACCGAAGTTCCGCCATAGCTGATAAATGGAAGTGTCACCCCTGTCAGCGGGATGATGCCCGAAAGCCCACCCAGATTGACGAAAGACTGGATGCCGATCATGCTTGCGACACCTGCTGCAAGCATGCGCGCAAGTGGGTCGCTGGTGGTCATGGCGATCCACAACCCGCGCAGGACAACAAAGCCCAATCCGCCGATGACGACGAAGACGCCTAGAACGCCGAGCTCTTCAGCGATAACCGACATGATGAAATCGGTATGGGGCTCTGGCAAATAGCCGAGCTTCTGGATGGACTGGCCAAGGCCGAGGCCACTAAGCCCCCCTGAGCCGATTGCCAAATAGCCGTTAACGATTTGGAAGCCGAACCCAAGCTCATCGGAAAATGGGTTGAAGAAGGCATCGATACGCCCTACCCGTTTTTCCGTGAAAATCAGGTCTTTGGCAAAAATCATTGCCGGGATAATGAATACCGCGGCAGCTGCAATGACGATGCCCGCCAATTTCACGAATGGCTTCAGGCGGACACCTGAAGCTGCCATCACTGACAAGCCGACTGCGCCGATGATGACCATCGAGCCCAAATCCGGCTCTAGGAAGACCAGCAGCAAAACAGCTGTCAAAATGATGACCGGCGGGATGATCGATTCGTTCAGTTTGTTGATGGACCCATTGCGGTATTTATTGGAAAACACGCCAGCTAAATAAAAGATCAAGCCGACTTTGGCGACTTCCGACGGCTGGATATTGGCGAAGCCGAGGCTGATCCAGCTTTTCGCGCCGCCTGCCGCAAATCCGATAAAGTGGACGAGGATAAGCCCGCAAAGATGACAGCGAGTACGGTCGCCATCATCCATTTTCTTGAAATGCTTATAGGGAACACGGCAGCGAGCAGGAATACTGGATAAGCGATGGCCAAGTTGACTAATTGCTGTATGTAGAAACGGTCCGGGGAATCATTATAATAGTTCACGGACCAGGCCATGCTCGAGGAGTAAATCATGATCAGGCCAAAAATGGTCAGCGCCAGGTAGGCAAAGAGAAGCGGATAGTCTATGTACTTGCCGTATTTCTTGATGTAGGATTTCATTGTTTTTATACCTCATTCAATTGGATTCATTAGTAAAAAAACTCAAACTGGAATCGTTTGAGTTTTGGATCATTTATTTGTATACGCGTCATGGAGGATGGACAGTTTCTTCTCCAGCGTATCCATTAAATTTTTACCGGTCTCACGTTCGATCAGGCCGAGTTTGACGGCAAAATCGATTTCCCGTGATAAGCCAAACATTTGCGTATCAAGAACTTCTTCATATAAAGGGCAGGAAGGCAATGTAAGATGATCCATCTGCACCTTGATCAATTGCTCAATTTTCTCTGCATCAGCTTTAAGGAGTTCCAGCGCTTTTTGTTGATAAGTCTGTTCTTCTGTATGTTCCATGAGGACTCCCCCATCACTTGTATTTCTGCTCCATTAGCCTGTTTAAAGTGTATCTTTTACGCTGTCAAATTGCAAGTCTCTCATGAAAGGGATTAAACCCTTTGGGAATTGTGGGCGAACAGTTATACTGAAGAAGAGAGATACTATAATGGAGGGTTTTATTTATGGAATTCATCATACCGTTTAAAGGGGAAGTCACATACAAACTGACCTTGGATCCGACCGTGTGGATTTTCGACGACCGCAAACTGGATCTTAAGACATTCTTCACGGAAGAACATGTCGACAAGGATGATCTTGAAGAATACAAACGCGGCATGGGCGAACATTGGTCGCGTGAAATTATGGAAGGCGCCACCGTTCCGCCAACCTTGAACTCCGAAAAGAAATACAAGCGCCAGGAAAAACAAGACATGCTGACGGGCACATTCGGCATGCGCTTCCAACCATTCCTCGATAATGCAGAGCCGGCTGACGGCGCATCGAAAGTCGTGTTCGAAACCGCTTCAGGTGAACATGATTTCCCGATCGAAGATGCCAAGCAATTGATCTTTAAATTCAGCCAGGACGGAAAGCCTCTTCGCGAAGACGGGCCGGTCCATATCCTGTTGCCGGACGGCTCGAATGCCGATCAGCCGATTACCCATGTCTCTGCCATCCGGGTCGAATAGGAGGAATAACTATGCGTGTTCAATGTGTCATCTGCGATAAGATCGAAGAATTGGAAGACGATACGCTGCAAGCTAAGCGCCTGCGCAACCGGCCGATCCACACCCATATGTGCGAAGAATGCCACGACCGCATCACCAAACGGACCGAAGAACGCCTAGCGACGGGTCATTTCCATTTCTTCCGCAGCTCCCGCAGCATCGAGGATGATTTCTGATGAAAATACTAAAAGGGTTATGGATCGGTTTTTGGAGCGGCCTCATTCTTGGATTGTTGCTGAAGTGGATGCAGGCAGTAACCGGCGTCCGGAATTATGAATTGCTGTTGAATGTCGACTTTATCCCGCTAGTCAATCAAGTGAACTGGTCGGAGCTGACCGAGTTCGTATTTCATTTGATCATCTCGCTGGTGATCGGTATCGTCTATGTGTATATTGCCAAACGCCGCAACTATACATTCGGTCAATTGACGATCATTAGCTTGGTGCTAACCTTGCCGACCTACATCCTGTTTTTCCCGCTGGCCATCTTGGCGGTGGAAGCCGATGTCCCGGAACCGACCGATATGGGTGCGTTCCTGTATTGGATCTTGGCACATCTGACATATGCACTGCTCTTGCCGATCCTTTATAAAACATTTGAACGCAAAAACGCTGCCTCTCATTGAGAAGCAGCGTTTTCGCGTTTTTCGCGCCATAGGCGGATTTTATAAAGGATAAGAATCAATGCGGCAATGACCAAGCCTTCGACGACGGGCAGGAAAAAGGCCAGGAATGTCAGGCCTAACCCTCCCGCAGCCAAGAACAAGATGATGACTGCATTTTTTCCGATCGATAATTTTTTGGCAAAGCCCAGTTTATACACGAGTGCCGATAACAGGAAGATGACGGCAAACAGTGCATATCCCGCCACATCGAAATTCGGCATGTTCTGGTAAAGAACCCGGGCTACCGGATACATATTTTCATAGACAAAAGCCTGCTCGTCCACGGATTATACATCCTTCCAGTTGTTTATTCTTCGATGGCTACTTTCTTTTTCTTCGCCATGCGTTCGCGTTCATTCTTATCAAGAATTTTCTTACGCAAGCGGATCGACTGAGGAGTGATTTCGCAGTACTCGTCATCGTTCAAGTATTCCAAAGCTTCTTCAAGGCTCATAAGACGCGCTTTTTTCATAGTTGTCGTCTGGTCTTTGTTGGCAGAACGGATGTTTGTCGCCGCTTTGATTTTGACGATATTGACCGTCAAGTCGTTGTCGCGGTTATGTTCACCGACGATCATGCCTTCGTAGATTTCAGTACCGACTTCAACGAATGAAGTTCCGCGGTCTTCGATGCCCATCAAGCCGTAAGTTGAAGATTTGCCGCGTTCCATAGAAACGAGCACGCCTTGGCGACGGCCGCCTACGCGTCCTGATGCAACTGGCTGATAGCTGTCGAATGTGTGGTTGATGATTCCGTATCCGCGTGTTTGCGTCAGGAATTCAGTTGTATAACCGATCAATCCACGTGCAGGGACATTGAATACTAAACGTACTTGTCCGCTTCCGTTGTTGATCATGTCGAGCATTTCACCTTTGCGTTCACCAAGTGATTCGATGATCGCGCCAGTGTATTCTTCAGGAACATCCACTTGAACGCGTTCAACTGGTTCACAGCGGACGCCATCCACCATGCGGACGATAACTTCAGGTTTTGACACTTGAAGTTCGAATCCTTCACGGCGCATGTTTTCGATCAAGATCGATAGATGCAGCTCCCCGCGGCCCGAAACGACCCATGCGTCAGGAGAATCAGTAGGATCGACGCGCAAGGAAACGTCTGTCTCCAATTGGGCATCCAATCTTTCCTGAATTTTTCTTGATGTGATGAACTTGCCTTCTTTACCGGCGAACGGGCTGTTGTTGACAAGGAACGTCATTTGCAGCGTCGGTTCGTCGATGCGGAGAATCGGCAATGCTTCCGGATGGTCTTGTGGGCATACGGTCTCGCCGACGTTGATGTCTTCGAGGCCAGAGATTGCGATCAAGTCGCCTGCTTCGGCTTTTTGGATCTCAATACGCTTCAAGCCCATGAATCCGTGGATTTTCGTGATACGGAAGTTTTTGACAGAGCCATCCAGTTTCATCAAGGAAACGGATTGTCCGACTTCGATCGTGCCGCGGAATACGCGTCCGATACCGATACGGCCGACATAGTCGTTGTAATCAAGAAGTGCCACTTGGAATTGCAATGGCTCTTCACGGTTATCGATCGGTGCCGGTACGTGGTCCATGATTGCATCATAGATGACCTGCATGTTTTCTTCCTGGTCAGCTGGGTCAGATGAAAGACTTGCCGTTCCGTTCATGCCTGATGCAAAAATGACCGGGAATTCCAATTGGTCGTCGTTTGCTTCAAGTTCGATGAACAATTCGATGACTTCATCGACAACTTCATCCGGACGCGCGAAATCGCGGTCGATTTTGTTGACGACTACAATCGGCTTGAGGTTTTGCTCAAGCGCTTTTTTCAAGACAAAGCGTGTCTGTGGCATACAGCCTTCGTAAGCATCGACAACGAGCAAGACACCATCAACCATTTTCATGATGCGCTCCACTTCGCCGCCGAAATCGGCGTGTCCAGGAGTATCCAAAATGTTGATTTTAGCGTCTTTATATTGAATCGCGGTGTTTTTCGCTAGGATTGTGATTCCGCGTTCTCTTTCAATGTCGTTTGAGTCCATCGCCCGCTCATCAACATGTTCGTTTGATCGGAAGATTCCTGATTGCTGAAGCAACTGATCCACCAATGTCGTTTTGCCGTGGTCAACGTGTGCGATAATTGCAATGTTTCGTAAATCGTTTCTAAGGTTAGTCATACTTTCACTCCAATATTCTTTTTTCGAGCCTATAACTGTGCTAGTATAGCACATATAGGGGAAAAACCCTACGATTTTATTTCATGCGTATGCAGGAGGTTAGATGGTATGAAAGAAGCGATCATAGAATCATGGCATAATATAAAATGGATTTTTGTACTATATTCATTGGCGGCAATTGGAGCAATGGTGCTCATCGGCGTCGCAGTGGCACTTCGCAGCGTAACCGGTATTTTTCTCTCCATCCTATTATTATTGGTCATCATGGGCTTTGGATTCAAACGCAAAAAAGAAATGCGCGAAGCTGGCGCATTATAAACACAAAAAAGAGGCCGGGATATCCCGGCCTCTTTTTTGTGATGGATTATGTGTGCTTCGGCTTGATATAGTCCTGAAGCAATTTCCCATGAATGGATGGATTGGCGGCTACGAAGGTGTCTGATTTCAGCAGGTTTGCCGGCTGCCCTGAAAAATTGCTCGCAACAGCGCCCACTTCGTTTGCCATTACCAAGCCACCGGCAATATCCCATGGCGATAGCCGCATGGAAATATAGGCGTCGATGCGTCCGCTCGCAAGATAAGCCAGTTCAAGCGCAGCCGAACCGTAAGAACGCATGCCGCGTGCCTCATGGACGAGGCGTATCGTCGCTTCATGCTCTACGTGCCGGTTCGGTGTTGCCCACATGGCATTCATGCCGATGATCGATTCGCTGATGTCGGTCTCAATCAGTGGCTGCAGCCGTTCATCGTTATAATAAGCGCCGCCGCCTGCTATTGCATGATAAAGATCGTCATTGACGACGTCATAGATATAGCCCATCTTGCCGACACCATCTTCATAGATGCCGAGCGAAATGGCAAAATTGCGTCGTTGGTGCACGAAATTCATAGTGCCGTCGATCGGGTCGAGCATCCATACCGTGCCGCTTAATTCTTCGATTGTGTCTCCAAATCCTTCTTCGCCGAAAACGCGGTGGCCCGGAAAATCTTCCCGGATATGGTGGATGAAGAACTTCTCCACTTCCTTGTCCACATTGGTGACCAAGTCATTTGCGTGGGCTTTCGTATCCACCGAAATGTCGCTAAGAAATGAATTGCGTATCCGGTGCCCCGCTTCTTTGATCATCGATTTTATGTAACGGTCCATTGCGTGCTGGTCCATGTATGAGCTCCCCCTTATTTCTTTCCATTATAACGAAAAAAGCATCCACTGTCTTTAGCCAGCAGATGCTTCTACGGTATGGTCGTCTGTTTACAATGCATGAAGAGCCTCCAGTTCTACTTGTATTTCTGCCAGCCGTTTCTTGCTCTTGTCCTTTTGGCTGCTGTCATTTTGCTGCATTGCATCATACAAGGTGGCCAATTCGTAATCAAGCTCCAGCTTCAAGGTATTGATATACTCTTTTTCTACATCCGCTTTCCGGATAATCTGTATCATCTGCTTCATAAGTGAGCCCCCCCTTCCCTCATAATCGGAATATTCCGATTGCGATGTTTGTTACACATCTTTACCCCGTTTTTCTCTCCTGAAAACTTATTTATATTCATTCTTCTCAAACTTCGTTAAAATAAAAACTAATGATTATTTAAGGAGGGGATGTCCGTGAATCCATACTGGACTGAACAGGATTTTGAAGTATTCGAAACCCCAGGCCTCGAAGCGCGCATGGAAGCATTATCGACGCATGTGCGGCCAAAATTCGAAGCATTGGGCCAAGACTTTTCCGCTTATTTCTCTGGGGAAACCGGGGATGAATTTTTCCCGCATGTCGCGAAACATATGCGCCGGACTGTCAATCCACCAAATGACAGCTGGGTGGCATTTGCACCTTATAAACGCGGCTATAAAGCCGTCCCCCATTTCCAGGTCGGGCTATGGGAAAGCCACGTTTTTGTCATTCTAGCTGTCATTTATGAAGCGCCCGGCAAACCGCAAATGGCGAATCAACTAATTTCCACTGGGGCTTTAGCCGAACTGCCAGCCGAATTTGTCGTTTCGGGCGATCATATGAAGCCTGAAGCCGAAACCATCGCATCGCTCGGCGAAGAGGGCATCGAAAAGCTGCTCACGCGCCTGCGTGATGTCAAAAAAGGGGAACTCGTCATCGGCAGGCATTTGGCACGTGCTGATGCTGCTGCGCTCGATAAAGACGGATTCTATGCTTTTGCAGAAGAAACATTCCGCGAGCTGCTTCCGGTTTACCGGAATTTGCTTCAAGCAAACGAAAAAACCGCCGTTCATCGCTGAACGGCGGTTTTTTCTATCTTTTGATACGGATCAATTCATCGTCCGAAGCTTCTTTCATCTTCTTAACGACCGTAAAACTGACATAGCCGCTTTCTTCTTCGAACTCACGGAAGTATGTTTTTTCTTCCGCCATCGATGGCACCACTTTTTTAAACTTACGGTATTTGTCCATCAGTTCCTGACGTTTGACCCCTTTTTCATAAGCTTTTTCTATCGCTTCGAAAAATTCCACGACATCGACGATCTCATCGGTTGTCCAATCGATAGAAAATGGATATGAATATTCCATGGCCTTCACCTACTCTCTTTCAATAATCCCCCAGCGTTTGCGGATTTCTTCAGTTTGCTGGATCATTCGGTCGAACAATTCCTGGACAGTCGGCACATCCCGGATCAAGCCCGTCACTTGCCCTGCCCAGCCGAACCCTTTTTCTTGTTCGCCCTCATAGATATAGCGTTTATTGGCGGTTCCGCTGATATAATCTTTCAGCGCTTCGTAGCTCGGCGTCTCTTTTTCGATCTCCAAGATCCGATCCGTCCATGCATTCGACAATGTACGGGCCGGTGCACCGATGCTGCGCTTGATAATTACTGTATCGTTTTCCGTGCTGTCAATCAACTGCTGCTTATACAGCTGGGACGCATGAATGCATTCTTTCGTTGCAATGAAGCGCGTTCCCATTTCAATTCCCTCTGCTCCAAGCGCCTGCGCCGCCATCCAGCCGCGGCCATCGCCAATGCCGCCAGACGCAATCACGGGAATCGATACAGCATCAACCACTTGCGGAATCAGGACCATTGTTCCGATATCATCACGGCCGAGGTGGCCACCACCTTCATGCCCGACGACCATAACAGCATCCGCCCCAAGTGTCTCTGCCTTTTCAGCTTGGCGTCTTGCTGCCACCAACACCAATTTCTTAATATCGGTGCCTTCCAATTGTTCAAAGATCGGCGTCGGATTACCGCCAGTCATCGATACCACAGGCACCCGTTCTTCGATTGCTACATCGAGCATATGCGAAAATGCCCGTCCATGCTCACCGATCGCAAAGTTTACGCCGAATGGCTTATCTGTCAATTCGCGGACTTTGCGGATTTCTACACGCAACTCATCAGGCCCCGGAAGGCTCATCGCCGTAATCTGCCCAAGCCCTCCGGCATTTGAGACCGCTGCCGCCAGGTCCGCATAAGCTAAATATGCCAGGCCTCCTTGGATGATCGGATAGTCGATTCCAAGCAGTTCCGTGATTCTTGTCTTAAATGCCATAATCCCACTCCTTTTTTGTTCTCTATTTGTCTATTCGCTTCAATTTCAAAATTCCCTTTTCAATGTATGCAACTTGTTCCGCGCGGACGAAAATAAGTCAGACATCCACGCTATAAGTGTAGTAACGAGGCGCCTTGCATGCTATAATTTCTCTTGTTTTCATTTTGATAAAGTGAGGTGCACGTCCCATTGTCACAACTCGAAACTCCGCTCTTTGATGCTTTATTGAAGCATCGGAACCGTCATCCTATACAATTTCACATTCCGGGCCATAAAAAAGGCCAAGGGGTCGATCCCGCTTTCCGGGAATTTGTCGGCGATAATATCCTGTCAATCGACTTGATCAATATAGCGCCACTTGATGATCTGCATTCCCCAAAAGGCGCTATTAAACAAGCGCAGGAATTGGCAGCGCAAGCATTCGGTGCAGACCATACCTTCTTCTCGGTCCAAGGAACGAGCGGCGCTATCATGACGATGATTTTGAGTGTCGTCGGGCCGAACGATAAAATCCTCGTCCCGCGCAATGTCCATAAGTCCATTATGTCCGCCATTGTTTTTGCCGGCGCCATCCCTGTCTTTATCCATCCGGAAGTCGATCCGGAACTTGGCATCTCCCATGGCATTTCGCCTGAATCGGTGGAGAAAGCCTTGATCGAATATCCCGATGCCAAAGCGGTGCTCGTCATCAACCCGACATATTTTGGCGTGGCCGCTGATTTGAAGCGCATTGTCGATATCGCCCATGACAAATCCATTCCCGTGCTTGTCGATGAAGCGCATGGCGTCCATATCCATTTCCATAAATCCTTGCCGGTTTCCGCGATGGCTGCAGGAGCGGACATGGCTGCCACATCCGTTCATAAACTGGGCGGTTCCATGACACAGAGTTCTGTGCTGAATGTGCGTGAAGGCTTGGTGTCGCCGAAGCGTGTCCAGGCAACTCTATCCATGCTTACGACGACATCCACTTCCTATCCGATATTGGCATCGCTCGATACGGCACGGCGCCAGCTCGCGATCCACGGCTTTGACCTGATCGATCAGACAATCCGGCTGGCACAGGATGCACGCAAGCGGATCAATAAGATTCCGCATCTATTATGCGTCGGGAAAGAGTTGCTCAATTCTTCCGCGACATATGATATGGACCCGACCAAATTATTGATCAGCGTCAAAAACCTTGGCATCACCGGCCACCAGGCGGAAGAATGGCTGCGCGAGAACGCCAATATCGAAATTGAACTGTCCGATTTGTATAACATCCTCTGCCTTGTCACGCTCGGCGACAGCCGGAAAGAAATCAATTTGCTTGTCAATGCCTTGCAGCGCATGAGCGAAGCCTTGGAGACCGAGCACGCGGTTTCAGAACCGATTGTCTTATTGCCGGAAATTCCACGGCTTGCGATGACGCCTCGCGATGCTTTTTACGCAGAGACGGAAATCATTCCGATCGATGAAGCGGTAGGACGCATCTCGGCCGAGTTCATCATGGTCTATCCACCGGGCATTCCGATTTTCATTCCGGGGGAAATCATTACAGAGGAAAACATTTCCTATATCCACACGAACGTCAAAGCCGGGCTGCCGGTGCAGGGGCCTGAAGATGATTCGCTCCAAACGCTTCATGTCATCAAAGAACATCATGCATTCCGTTAACGATATACAATAAAAAGGATCCAGCGCTGATAGCGCTGGATCCTATTTTATTTAGGGTTGGATTCCTTCTATTTCATCCGGATCTACAAATTCATAGCCTTTGTCGCGCAGCCCTTCGATAATTTGCGGCAGCGCTTCATTTGTCCACTCCCTGTCATGCATCAGCAAGTTTCCGCCGCTATTGAGTTCAGGGGCGTTGACCATAATTTCCGTCAAAGCTTCCGGTTCCATATAGCCCTGCATGAAGTCATAGCCGTAGGTCCAGTTCATGCGCACCATGCCCTGTTCTTGGGCAAGCGCTTTACTGAACTCGGTGTTTACGCCAAACGGGGCACGGAAAAACTTCGGCGCCTCCCCGATGATCGCTTCCACGCGCTCATTGAGCGACACGATTTCATCTTGCTGGACGCTTTCTGTGGACTGTTTCAAGTTGACATGGGTGTTTGTATGGTTGCCGATCGCAAAGCCCATATCATGAATTTCAGACAAGGTCTGTTGTTCTTCATCTGTATCGAGGAAATGCCCGTTGACGAAAAAGATAGCCGGTACATCGAGTTCTTTCAAGGTTTCGGCCATTTCAAGCGAATATGTATCCGGTGCATCGTCGATTGTGATCAAGACCGCTTGTTCGTTCGCATCCCTGATCGCTTCGACTTTCGAGTTTTGCGGATTGATGCGATAGCGCGGCTCTGCTGCCTGTTCGGCGTCTTGTTCTTCCGGCTCTTGCTCTTCAGCGTTTTCCTGCTCTTCTACTTCTGCTTGATCTGATTGCTCACTTGCGGATTGCTCTGATGCCACATCTTCCTCGACATCATCCGTTTGCGCTGATTGTTCCTGTGCTGTATCTTCCGGCTCCTGGGCAGTTTCATCTGAACAAGCCCCAAGCAGAACTACCGCACATGCTGGCAGCAGCCAATTTTGTTTTTTCATAATCAACCTCCTTGTGTAAAATTTTAACATACGCAGGACGCACAAAGCATAGAAAAAAGGACCGCATTTTGCGGTCCTTCCAAAACTATTTATTTGATGATATGAATCGGCGTGCCTAAAGCCACTTCTGCCGCTTCCATTGTGATCTCAGCCAAAGTCGGGTGAGCGTGGATTGTCATCGCGATGTCTTCCACAGTCATGCCCGCTTCGATGGCCAAGCCAATTTCTGCAACCATATCGGAAGCGCCTGCTCCGACGATTTGCCCGCCTAATAGCAACCCATCTTCTTTACGAGAGACAAGTTTCACGAAACCTTCTGCAGCGTTCAGTGACAAAGCACGGCCGTTTGCGCCGAATGGGAATTTAGCAGCTGTTACTTCAAAGCCTTCTTCTTTTGCCTGCTCTTCAGTCAAACCAACACTTGCAAGTTCAGGGTCTGTGAAGCAAACCGCTGGAATTGCCAAGTAATCGACTTCTGATTTTTCGCCGGCAATCGCTTCAGCAGCGATTTTACCTTCGTATGAAGCTTTATGCGCCAATTGAAGTCCTGCCACAATATCACCGATCGCATAAATGTTCGGGATGCTTGTACGGCATTGCTTGTCGACTTCGATAAGGCCGCGCTCGCCCATTTTGATGTTGAGCTCTTCAAGGCCCATTTCATCCGTGTTCGGACGGCGACCGACAGTAACCAATACATAGTCCGCGTCGATTGTTTTCTCTTCGCCGCCAGCTTCGTATGAAACCGAAACGCCTGAATCTGACTCTTCTACGCCTTTAGCTGACGCTTTTGTGATGACTTCGACGCCTTTTTTCTTCAAGCCTTTTTTGACAATTGATGTCATTTGCTTTTCGAATCCGGCAAGGATATCCGGTGCACCTTCAAGGATTGTCACTTCAGAACCCATGTTCGCATAAGCCGTTCCAAGCTCAGTCCCGATATAACCGCCGCCAATGACAACAAGTTTTTTCGGAACTTCTTTCAACGCAAGGGCGCCTGTTGAATCGATGACGCGCTCTGAGTATTTGAATGTTGGGATTTCAACCGGGCGTGAACCCGTTGCGATAATCGCGTTTTTGAACTTATACGTTTGGGCAGAGTCCGCGTCCATGATGCGAACAGTGTTCTCGTCCACGAAATATGCTTCGCCGCGTACGATTTCCACTTTATTGCCTTTTAGCAAAGATTCGACGCCGCCAGTCAATTTCTTGACGACGCTATCTTTGAACGCTTGTGCTTTTTCGAAGTTCAAGGAAACTTCTTTTGCCACGATGCCCATCTCATCGGAATGCTGGGCTTCTTCAAAACGGTGGCCGACAGAAATCATCGCTTTTGAAGGGATACAGCCGACGTTCAAACAAACGCCGCCGATGTATTCTTTCTCAACGATGGTAACTTTTTGGCCAGTCTGTGCTGCACGGATAGCTGCGACATAGCCGCCAGGGCCTGAGCCGATGACGAGCGTGTCTGTTTCGATTGGGAAATCTCCTACTACCATAAGTTTTACGCCTCCATTAATAGTAATTCTGGTTCACTTAACAAACGCTTGATGTGATTTAATGCGTGTTGTGCGGTTGCTCCGTCGATCATGCGGTGATCGAAGCTCAATGATAATGCTAACACAGGAGCTGCTACAATTTCACCATTTTTCACTACCGGTTTTTCAGCAATGCGCCCGATGCCCAAGATAGCAACTTCCGGGTGGTTGATGACTGGCGTGAACCATTGGCCGCCTGCAGATCCGATATTCGTGATCGAGCATGAAGCGCCTTTCATTTCAGCAGATGACAATTTGCCATCACGCGCTTTCGTTGCAAGCTGGTTGATTTCATCGGAAATGGCGAAGACGGATTTGCGGTCAGCATTTTTAACGACTGGAACCATTAAGCCTTTTTCCGTATCTGCAGCGATACCGATATTGTAATAATGCTTTTGGATTACTTCACTCGTTTCATCGTCGAAAGATGTATTGAGTGCCGGGAATTCACGCAATGTGCTGACCAATGCCTTGACCACGTACGGCAAATACGTCAGCTTGATTTCTTTTTCGGCTGCGATGTCTTTGAACTTTTTGCGGTGTGCGACAAGTTCGGTCACATCGACTTCGTCCATCAATGCGACGTGAGGAGCCGTATGTTTCGAATGCACCATCGCTTTGGCAATTGCTTTGCGGATAGGTGACATTTTTTCGCGTGTTTCCGGGAAGTCGCCTTGTGGAGCTGCTGATGCTGCAGGAGCTTCTTGTGTTTCCTGTGTTTCTTGTGGAGCTGTTTCCTGCTCTGCTGCAGGGGCTTCTTGTTCCTGTCCACCGTCCAAGAACGCTTCGATATCTTGTTTCATGATACGGCCGTTGTCTCCAGACCCTTTGACTTTCTTGATATCAACTTCTTTTTCACGAGCGAATTTACGCACAGATGGCATCGCGATGACGCGTTTATTCGGATCGCTGTCTGCTTCATCTGCTTGCGGCTGGTCGCCTGCGCCGGTTTCGCCTTCTGGCTTGCTTTCCGGAACCGGCTCTTTATCGACATTTTCACCAGATTCAGCTGTTCCTGATTGGACCTGTTCTTCTGTTTCTTCCTGCGTTTCCTCTTGTTTTGCTTCAGGGGCAGGTTTTTCTTCGTCGTCTTTTCCACCTTTGAAGTGAACGTCATCCGCATCCGGAGAATCGATTTTCACGAGTACATCTCCGACGACTGCGACTGTTCCTTCTTCTACGAGTACTTCCTCGATGGTTCCTGAAACAGGAGACGGGATTTCTACGACCGCTTTATCATTCTGTACTTCACACAGAATATCATCTTCTTCGATCGTGTCTCCGGCCTTGATAAACCATTTTACTATTTCACCTTCGTGGATACCTTCACCGATATCCGGCAATCGAAATTCAAAAGCCATTCTAGTCACCCTTTCTATTGTACATTCGATACGGCGCGCCATATGGAATGCTGCTGTTATAGCAATGATTCAGCACCGGCTTTCATTATGCGAAAGCCGGTTAAGCTGAATTCAGGCTGTTTTTCTGATTTCGCGCTGGAACGAGCGGTGTCTCAATGCCGCTATCCGGAAATTAGAAATTCAGTACTTTTTTCGCTGTTTCTACTATATCCTTTGCATTCGGCAGCCAAACTTGCTCAGCTTGCGAGAATGGGAAGACAGAGTCCGGTGCTGTTACGCGGAGTACTGGAGCTTCAAGGCTCAAGATTGCGCGGTCGTTGATTTCAGCTACGACATTCGCTGCAATTCCAGCTTGTTTTTGAGCTTCCTGTACAACGATTGCACGGTTCGTCTTTTCAACGGATGCGATAATCGCTTCGATATCAAGCGGCTGAACTGTGCGCAAATCGATGACTTCCACTGAGTGGCCATCTTTTTCCAATTCTTCAGCTGCTTTCATGCTCTCTTGCACCATAGCACCGTAAGTGATGATGGAAAGGTCTGTACCTTCACGTTTCACATCTGCTTTGCCGAGTGGGATTGTATATTCTTCTTCCGGCACTTCTTGGCGGAAAGAACGGTACAATTTCATATGCTCCAGGAAAATGACCGGGTCGTTATCGCGGATTGCAGAGATCAACAAGCCCTTCGCATCGTATGGTGTTGCTGGGATGACTACTTTCAAACCAGGCTGTGAAGTCATGAGCCCTTCCAATGAATCAGCGTGCATTTCCGGCGTGTGTACGCCGCCGCCGAATGGTGAACGGATTGTCACCGGCGATGTCAACGTGCCACCGCTGCGGTAGCGCATACGCGCCATTTGGCCGCTGATGGAGTCCATTACTTCGAAAACAAAGCCGAAGAACTGGATTTCCGGTACCGGGCGATAGCCTTGCAATCCAAGACCGATCGCTAGGCCGCCGATTCCTGATTCAGCGAGTGGCGTATCGAATACACGATCTTCGCCGAATTCTTTTTGCAAACCTTCAGTTGCGCGGAATACACCGCCGTTATTACCTACGTCTTCACCGAAAACAAGAACATTTTCATCGTTTTTCATTTCTGTTTTCAGAGCGTCCGTAATCGCTTGGATCATCGTCATTTGTGCCATGGCTTACTTCGACTCCTTTGCTTTATAAATATCGAGCTGTTCCTGTACATTGAATGGAACTTCCTCGTACATGATTCCGAGAAGGTCAGAAACTTTTTGTTTCGGCGTGCCATCTGCTTCTTTGATCGCCGCTTTAATTTCTTCTTTTGCTTTCTCGATTACTTCGTTTTCTTTTTCTTCATTCCACAGTTTTTTTGCTTCCAAGTATTTACGGAAGCGTACGAGCGGATCTTTCTTCTCCCACTCGCTGTCGATGTCTGAAGTACGGTAGCGTGTCGGGTCATCCCCAGCCATCGTATGCGGCCCGTAGCGGTAGCACATTGTTTCGATCAATGTCGGCCCTTCGCCTTTCACAGCGCGTTCACGTGCATCACGCGTCACAGCGTATACTGCAAGCGGGTCCATGCCATCAACAAGCACTCCTGGAATCCCTGCTGATACTGCTTTTTGTGCAATCGTTTTTGCTGATGTCTGCAATTCACGCGGTGTCGAAATCGCGAATTGGTTGTTTTGTACGATAAAAATCGCAGGTGCGCGGAATGCTCCGGCAAAGTTGATGCCTTCGTAGAAATCGCCCTGTGATGATCCGCCATCGCCTGTATAGGTGACAGCGACCGCTTCTTTTTTACGCTTTTGCATACCGAGTGCAACACCTGCTGCCTGGATGAATTGGGCACCAATGATGATTTGCGGAGGCAAGATGTTCAAGCCTTCAGCCATCTGGTTTCCTTTAAAATGTCCACGCGAGAACAAGAACGCTTGGTGCAACGGCCAGCCGTGCCAGATCAATTGCGGTACGTCACGGTAGCCCGGCAAGATGAAATCATCTTTCTCCAACGCGAAATGAGAAGCCAATTGAGACGCTTCCTGCCCTGCAGTCGGTGCGTAGAATCCTAGACGCCCTTGGCGGTTCAATGAAATCGAACGCTGGTCCAAAATACGCGTATAAACCATACGTCTCATCAATTCTTCCAATTGCTCATCGGACAAATTCGGATCGTAATCCTTATTAACAATTTCGCCTTCTTCGTTCAACACTTGAACCATTTCGAACTTTTCTTCGATCGCATTGAGTGTTTCCACCGGATCGAATTGCTGATTCTTTTTCGCAGCCATAAAAGCAACTCTCCTTTATCTGTATTAAAATTTTAACACTAGCTTAGTGATACAATCGCCACATTCTTTTTCAGTATACGCCACCACAATATTACGGTCAATCATAGAAGAACAATACATTATACGTGTATACCCGTTTTGGCAGATCTTAAAAATAACTGTAACTGTACTACAAAGAAAACACCACCTGTATTATAATACACCATCATTCCGCCGGACTTTTATAGCACAGAAAAAAGCAGCCACAGCGGCTGCTCAGTCGTTTTCTGCATTCATTTTTTCAATGGTTTCGTTTTTCAGCTCATTGAACTGTTCCGTTTGTTCGTTGAAGGCTGTTACGGCTTCTTGGACCAACTCATTCTGCTCATTCACTTCATTGGTCTTGTCTTGAAGAGTGGCAAGATCCATATCTTCTTCCGCCACCATCGCATATAATTCTTTCTGGTGTTCGATCAGTGTCTGGTAGGCATCCATAAATTCACCATGTTTCGCGAAGCGCTCATCCATTCGCTCTTTCAGCGCTTGGAGATCCGACTTGACGGCTTCCTCTTCCGTTTCTTCAATCAATTCGTCAATTCCAGTGAATTCTTCAGCAGCGCTTTGCATCGATTCGCGTTCCGTCTCCAATAAGTCAAGCCGCTCATCGGCAGAAGCGACTGCTTCCTGAGACTTCTCTTCCACTTCTGCCTGCTGCTCTTTGGTCAAGGCCATGATCGATTCGAAGATCTCTTGCTCGTTCTGTTCACGGCTCTGCAATTCGCTCTGCACATCCCGGTACTCGGCTTCCTCTTCGAAAGTCGTCTCCAAGATTTCGTTCAGCTGCTCCTCTGTCGATGCCCCTGAACATGCCGAAAGAAAGAGAGTGCCGGTCAAAACCGTGGCGATGGCTAGTTTCTTCACAATAAAGTCCCCCTTGATTTCCATGAATTAACTATAGAATGAATATCGGAAAAATACAATAACGGGAAGAGCTTTTTCTTTTTTCAAAAATGCGATCATACGCTACAATAGGGATACTAGTGAGAACCATGAAAGGATGAACATACGTGATTTTGATGAATGACATTATCCGTGAAGGGCACCCCACTCTTCGCCAGAAAGCCGAAGAGGTCAAGCTCCCGCTTTCCGCAGAAGACCGCAAGCTCGGTGAAGAGCTTTTGGAATATGTAAAGAACAGCCAGGATGACGAGCTGGCGGAGAAATACGATTTGCGTCCGGGCGTCGGGATTGCCGCCCCCCAGATCAATGTCTCCAAACGGATTTTCGCTTTGCATTTTGACGAACATTCCGGCGAGAATTTGAGCTTGGTCGCAGTGAACCCGAAAATCGTCAGCCATTCTGTCGAGAAAGCTTATTTGTCCGGCGGAGAAGGCTGCCTGTCCGTCGACCGTTCAGTTCCGGGCTATGTTCCGCGTTATGCCCGCGTCACCGTCAAAGGCTATACGCTTTCCGGTGAAGAGTTCAAGATGCGATTGAAAGGCCTTCCAGCCATCGCCTTCCAACACGAACTCGATCATTTGAATGGCATCATGTTCTACGATCACATCAACCCGAATGACCCGTTCAAGGAAGTCGAAAATGCTTCTGCCATCGACCTTCAGACTGAAACGGTGGAATGACAAAACCCCGCCCCAATTTTGGGGACGGGGTTTTTCTATGGGAATTGAAAACTCCTGGACTGGCTAAAAGATTAACGGCTCAGGCCGAGGAACTCGAATGCGCTGGCAAGCCCACCTTCGTCTACATGACCTGTGATGTGGTTTGCGCGTTTCTTCGTTTCTTCGTGGCCGTTCGCCATCGCAACGCTGAAGCCGGCGATTTCCATCATTTGAAGATCGTTCAATCCGTCGCCGAATGCAATCGTATCTTCCAGGCGATGGCCAGTCGCGCGAATCAATTGCTTGATGCCTTCCGCTTTGCTGCCGCCTTTCGGAAGAATGTCGCACGATACACGGTGCCAGCGGACAAAATCCACGTTTTGAAATTCTTCATGGTATTGACTCTCTTCATGCTCTTCACAAAACACCAGCGCCTGGTACACATCATTCGTGCGATAAAAGTCTTTGTCCATTTCCGGATGCGGGAACTTCAAGCTCTTGATGCTTTCGTCGATGTCCGGATGAAAATCGATGGAAGAGACCATCTTATGCTCGTTCAAGAAAACCAAGGGATGGTCGCGCTGCTCTGCAAATGCCAGCACTTTTTCCAAAGTCTCGGAATCGATGGCCTGTTTATGCACCGCTTCGTTTTCAAAGGCAATGTATTGGCCATTGAACGTAATATACGTATCAATCGATAATTCCTCAAGCAACGAACCGATCATAAACGGCGCACGGCCCGTCGCAATGGCCAACTGGTGCCCGTTCGCGCGAGCTGCAATCAATGCTTGTTTCGTAGCTTCCGGCAATTGCTTGTTCGTATCGAGCAAGGTGCCATCGATATCCAATAATAATAATTTCGACATATTCCTATCTCCAATCTTTTGGGGCATTTCTTAATACGCCCTCTTTGCTTTTGTCAGAAAAAACAGTATACTATACATAAGGAGTAGTGAGCCATGCTGAAACGGTTGAAACGTAGACTACTCAGACAGCTCAACGGTATTATGAACAAAAAGAAGATAGCATAAGGTTTGTTTCGGCCCTTCTTAATAAATAGGAGGGCTATTCTTTATTTTAAAACAATGACATGATAATATAAAGAAAGTGCATTTATATTGAACGTGGAAAAAGGAGAGCAAAATATGATTTTTAAAGTATATTACCAAGAAAACCGTTTTGAAGTACCAGTTCGCGAAAACACACAAAGTTTGTATGTAGAAGCTTCCACCGAGCGGGAAGTCCGTTACCACCTGAAGGACCGCAACTTCAATATCGAGCTCGTGCAGCTTTTAGAAGGCCAGCACCTCGAATATGAACAAGCCTCCCAAGATTATAAAGTGGAGTCTATCGACGCATAATGAAATTCGTGAAAAATGATCAAACAGCTGTTTTCGCGCTCGGCGGACTGGGCGAAATCGGCAAAAACACTTATGGTGTCCAATTCCAGGATGAAATCATCCTCATTGATGCCGGCATTAAATTCCCGGAAGACGATTTGCTCGGAATCGATTACGTCATTCCGGATTACACTTATCTAGTCAAAAACGCCGATAAAATCAAAGGCCTCTTTGTTACCCATGGCCACGAAGACCATATCGGCGGTATCCCTTACCTGCTCAAGCAAGTGAACATGCCAGTCTATGGCGGTAAGCTAGCACTTGGCTTATTGCGTAAAAAACTGGAAGAGCACGGCTTGCTGCGCCAGACAAAAATGATCGAAATTGAAGAGGAAGATGTCATTAAATTCCGCAAAACTTCGGTCAGTTTCTTCCGCACGACCCACAGTATCCCGGATTCTTTTGGCGTAGTCGTCAAAACACCACCCGGCAGCATCGTCCACACGGGTGACTTTAAATTTGACTTCACTCCAGTCGGTGAACCGGCCAATCTCTTGAAGATGGCCCAAATCGGCAGTGAAGGGGTATTATGCCTATTGTCCGACTCGACCAATGCTGAAATCCCGAATTTCACCATGTCCGAACGCAAAGTCGGCGAAACCATTAAAGAAATCATGCGGAAAGTTGAAGGGCGTTTGATTTTCGCCACTTTTGCTTCCAATATTTACCGTTTGCAACAAGTAACTGATGAAGCTGTGCGCCAAGGCCGCAAAATCGCCGTTTTCGGCCGCAGCATGGATAATGCCATGACGATTGGCCGTGAACTCGGCTATATCACGGCTCCCGAAGATGCGTTTATCGATACGCAAACCTTGAACCGGGTGCCTGCCGATAAAGTCGTCATCCTATGTACAGGTTCACAGGGCGAACCGATGGCTGCACTGTCACGGATCGCTAACGGTACACATCGTCAAATCCAGATCCAGCCGAACGATACGGTCGTCTTCTCGTCTTCCCCGATTCCGGGCAATACGAGCAGCGTCAACCGCACGATCAACCTATTGTTCCGTGCAGGTGCTGATGTCATCCATGGCTCATTGAATGATATTCATACATCCGGGCATGGTTCACAAGAAGAAAACAAATTGATGCTGCGCTTGATCAAGCCGAAATACTTCATGCCGATCCACGGCGAATACCGGATGCAGGCTCAACACGCAGAACTCGCAGTCGACTGCGACGTTCCGCGCGAAAATACCTTCATCATGGAAAATGGCGATGTCTTGGCGCTTGGCCAAGACGAGGCTTCTGTTGCGGGCCGCATCCCTTCCGGCGATGTTTACATTGACGGCAGCGGAATCGGTGATATCGGCAACATCGTCCTTCGTGACCGCCGCGTGCTGTCTGAAGAAGGACTGGTCATCGTCGTCGTCAGCGTCGACAAGAAGAAAAGCCGCATGGTGTCAGGACCTGACCTCATTTCACGCGGGTTCGTCTATATGCGCGAATCCGGCACGATGATCTACGAGGCTCAGCAGATGCTGAACCGCCACTTGAACAAAAAAATTCACAGCAAAAATACCGACTGGGCTGAACTGAAGACCGAAATTTCAGATGTCCTCGGGCCGTATCTTTACGAAAAAACGAAACGCCGCCCGATGATCCTCCCAGTGATCATGGAAGTATAAAAAAAGAAGCCCTTAGCGGCTTCTTTTTTTTTTGCTTTACTTAGTTCATGACTTTCTTTTCGAAACGGTTGATATCAGCATCGGATCCGATGATGATCAGAATATCGTCCCGCTCGATTTCCATATCCGCTTGCGGAGATACAATGATATCGTCGCCTCTTTTGATTGCGACGATATTGATGCCGTATTTTGCACGGATGTCCAATTCAATCAAGGTATAACCCGCAAGTTTATCGTTCGCTTTGATCTCCATGATCGAATGCTCGTCAGATAGCTCTAGATAATCGAGCACATTGTTCGATAGGATATTATGGGCGATCCGAATGCCCATATCGCGCTCCGGATGCACGACTTTGTCCGCCCCGATTTTGTGCAGCACTTTGGCATGGTAATCGTTTTGGGCTTTGACGGTGATTTTCTTGACGCCGATTTCCTTCAGCATGAGCGTCGTCAGGATACTCGCTTGGATATTTTCACCGATTGCGACGATGACCTGCTCAAAATTGCGGACCCCGAGGGATTTTAATACCGATTCGTCTGTTGTGTCGGCAACGACAGCTTGCGTTGCGATCGAAGCGAATTCATCCACCCGCTCATGATCTTTATCGATGGCCATCACGTCAGCGCCTTGTTCGATCAGTTCCCGGACGATGCTTCCGCCGAAACGCCCTAAGCCTATTACCACGAATTCCTTTTTCATGTCCATCCCCCATCTTCTTGTTTGCTCTTCTTCATCATATCCTTCTTTCGCCCATAAAAAAAGCCCCGCTTATTTGCGGGGATCGAGCGGCCGTTCAGGACGATTCTCGCAGTATTCGCAGCTGATGTCACTGCAGCGCTCCTCGCGCCACTCGTTGCAGCTTGCGCAATAGCTTGCGTCGAATTCATTGTCGAAAGTCAGTGGGTCCATGCACGTATGGCAAAACGTGTGGACGTCCATCCAATTGATGAACTTCTTGTCGGCTAATAGATAAAGCCCTTTTTCGTCTTGTTTATAATTCATAATTGAGGGTTTTTGCGCTACCCGGTTTTTCGGGTCGAGGAAAAAATTCATCTTTCCGTTCAAGTTGATCACTCCCGTAGTTGGTTGGGCTTTTATATCCCTGTCATCTGTCAATTTTGCACAACCGAAAACTTCTATATCAGTCTTTGTGGACTTTTTGGCTTTTGCACTTTCTCTATAATAGTAATTGCCCTTGCTGATTGCAATAGATTCGGATTCATTTTTCAAAGTTTTTTCCCCTTGAATTTCAACGCAGGTTTTGTATAATGAATAAATACTTTAACTAAACTAAAAGTATATTTTTACTAAACTACCCTCTCTTCATTCAACCATTCAAGCCATTTGCATTTATTTCATCTGAATGATGGGGTTCGCACCACCTATCGCAATTTCTTTCTATATTGTACCACTACTGAAGAATCGAGGAGACTGTATGGAAATCGGCAAAAAGATCAAGAATCTGCGGCTGAAGAACGGATTGACACAAGAAGAGCTCGGCTCGAGGACGGACTTGAGCAAAGGATTCATTTCACAGCTTGAACGCGACATGAACTCCCCTTCCATCGAAACGCTATTTTCGCTTCTTGAAGTCCTTGGAACGACTCCAAAAGAATTTTTCACGGATGCCGAAGAGGCAAAGCTCGTCTTCAAGGAAGAAGATCATACGGTCCATATCGACCGTGAAGCTGGCTATGAAATCGATTGGCTCGTGCCGACATCCAATAAGAAGCAAATGGAACCGGTTTACCTGACCTTGGAAGCATCGGGGCATTTTAAAACTTTTGAGCCCTCGGCATCCGAAACTTTCGTCTATGTCCTAAAAGGTGAAGTTCGCCTGGATATTGGCAGCCGGTCCTATACGGCTAAAGCCGGCGATTCCATCTACTATAGCGCGGACCATGAACACCAATTAGCGAACCATTCGACGGGCCGTGCAGAAATGATCATCGTCGCGACGAAATCTTATTTATAATCCAGGAGGTATATTATGACGGACCAAGCGATCATCCGCTTTGATAAGGTTGTCCAAACTTTCGAAGGCGCGGGCAATGTATTGAACAATATCAGTTTTGAAATGGAAAAAGGTAAATTCTACACATTGCTCGGCCCTTCCGGTTGCGGCAAAACGACGATTTTGCGATTGATTGCCGGATTCAATCAGCCAACAAGCGGCGACATCTATATCAAAGGCAAGAAAGTCAATAAAATCCCGGCAAATGAGCGGCAAGTGAACACGGTATTCCAGGATTATGCACTGTTCCCTCATTTAAATGTATTCGAAAATGTCGCATTCGGCTTGCGCATCAAGAAAATCAAAAAAGCGGAAGTCGAGCGCCGCGTCAAAGAAGCTTTGGCATTCGTCAATTTGAGCGGCTATGAAAACCGCGAAATTCATGAAATGTCCGGCGGCCAGCGCCAACGCGTCGCCATCGCACGCGCCATCATCAATGACCCGGAAGTAATTCTGCTCGATGAACCGCTGTCCGCACTCGACTTGAAGCTGCGCACTGAAATGCAATATGAATTGCGCGAGCTGCAGCAGCGGCTCGGCAAGACTTTCGTGTTCGTCACGCATGACCAGGAAGAAGCACTCGCGATGTCCGATGAAATCTTCGTCATGAATGCCGGGGAAATCCAACAGAGCGGCACGCCGATGGATATTTACGACGAGCCGATCAACCGCTTTGTCGCCGATTTCATCGGGGAATCGAATATCGCTGAAGGCGTCATGGTCGCTGATTACCGCGTGCGCTTTGCCAATAAGGAATTCGAATGCGTCGATAAAGGCTTGAGTCCAAATGAACAAGTGGAAATCGTCATCCGCCCGGAAGATTTGGAGATTACCAAGCCGGAAACCGGCAAAATGGCGGTGCATGTCGATAGCCAATTGTTCCGCGGCGTCCATTACGAAATCTCCACTTACGACGAAACGGGCAACGAATGGCTGGTGCATTCGACTAAACGCGTGGAAGTCGGCGCACAGATCGGCCTCGATTTCGATCCGGAAGCGATTCACGTCATGCGCTTGAACGAATCCGAAGAAGCGTTCGATGCAAGGCTTGAGTCTTACGGAGCCGGTTCCAATGACTAATCGTTCAGCACGCCCATGGTACCTGGCGACTTATTATATATGGATTTTGTTATTCGTCATCGCCCCGATCGCACTCGTCGTCTATTTTTCTTTTCTTGATTTAGCCGGTGATTTCACTCTGGAAAACTACGCGAATTTCTTTTCATCGACGTATTTCCGCATGACGCTCAGCTCGTTCTGGTACGCCTTCCTCATTACCTTCATTTCGGTGCTGATTGCCTACCCGACAGCTTACTGGCTGACGAAAACAAAGCATAAGCAATTATGGCTGCTGTTGATCATCATCCCTTCATGGATCAACCTGTTGCTCAAAGCCTATGCGTTCATCGGCATTTTCGGGCTGTACGGGCCTGCCAACCAATTGATCCAATTTTTCGGTGCGGGACCGCTTCAGATCCTGTTCACCGATTTCAGCTTCGTTTTTGTCGCAGTTTATATTTTCATCCCGTTCATGGTGCTGCCAATCTTCAACTCGCTCGACAAAATCAATCCGGCTTTGATTGATGCATCACGCGACCTCGGCGCATCCCAGTGGACGACATTCCGCCGCGTCATTTTCCCGCTGGCGATCAATGGCGTCAAATCCGGCGTGCAAGCCGTCTTCATCCCGGCCTTGTCCTTGTTCGTCATTACACGGCTTATCGCCGGCAATAAAGTAATCACGCTCGGTACTGCAATCGAACAGCAATTCCTGGTTACGCAAAACTGGGGCATGGGTTCGACAATTGCCGTGTTCTTGATCTTGTTCATGATCATCATTATGCTGCTCACAGGCCCGAAAGAGAAAGGAGGGGCATTGAATGGCAAAGTTAAGTAAACCCGCCAAAATCTATTTGGCATTCGTCTTTTTTATTCTCTATGCCCCGATTTTCTATTTGATTTTCTATTCCTTCAATAGTGGCGGCACCATGTCCGGCTTTGAAGATTTCACGTGGGAGCATTATGCGGCTGTATTCAATGACACGCGCCTGCTCATCATCGTCTTGAACACCGTCATCGTCGCTTTGCTGTCAGCGCTCATCTCGACAGCGATCGGCGTGCTCGGCGCGATCGGCATTATTTTCCTGCGCAACCGAAAAATGCGCAGCGCCGTACTGTCCTTGAACACGGTGTTGATCGTCAGCCCGGATGTCATCATCGGGGCATCGTTTCTGATCCTCTTCACGATGGTCGGCGTCAAGCTCGGCTTCGCGTCGGTCCTGGTGTCGCATATCGCCTTCAGCATCCCGATCGTCGTCATCATGGTCTTGCCGAAACTGCAGGAAATGAGCTCAAGCTTAATTGATGCGGCGACGGACCTCGGGGCATCGCAGCGTGATATTTTGACACGCGTCATCATCCCTTACATCAAACCGGGGATATTCGCCGGCTTTTTCCTGGCGCTGACGTATTCACTCGACGATTTTGCCGTCACGTTCTTTGTCACCGGCAACGGCTTTGCGACATTGTCCGTTGAGATCTACTCGATGGCGCGAGCAGGCATCACGCTAACCATCAATGCCTTGTCCGCTTTGATTTTTGTCGTGACGCTCGGCCTTGTCCTCGGATACTATTTCTTTAATCAGCGCTCCGGGACGAACGCTGGAACAGGAGGGACACGACCATGAAAGGCATCATTAGAGCTAGTGCAGCCATCGTAATCATTTCCGCCGTCCTGTTCTATGCCGTGCATCTGTTGGAGAGCAGTTCTGCCACCAGCGGCAGCGGCTCGATTTCGGTCTATAACTGGGGCGAATACATCGATCCCGAACTGATCAGCCAATTTGAAGAAGAAACCGGCATCCAGGTCATCTACGAGACATTTGATTCGAATGAATCGATGATGACAAAAATTGAGCAGGGAGGAACGTCTTATGACGTCGCCATGCCGTCGGAATACGCCATCGAAAAAATGAAGGAAAACGATTTGCTGTTGCCGATCGACCAAAGCAAGATCCCGAATCTCGAAAACATCGATCCGTATTTCTTGGATTTGCCGTTCGACCCGGGCAACGAATATTCCATCCCGTATTTCTGGGGAACCGTCGGCATCGCCTACAACCCCACACTTCTCGAAGGGCAGACTTTCGAAAGCTGGGATGACCTGTGGAATCCGACCCTCGAACAGGAAGTGATCCTGGTCGACAGCGCCCGTGAGGTCATCGGCATGGGCTTGAACAGCCTCGGCTATTCGCTGAACTCCACCGATCTTGGGGAATTGCGCGAAGCTACCGATAAACTGAAAACACTCGGGCCCAACGTCAAAGCGATTATCGGCGATGAAATCGTCGAAATGATGCGCCGCGAGGAAGCGGCAGTTGCCGTCACTTGGTCGGGGCAAGCTGCGGATATGATGTGGATCAATGAAGACATCGATTATGCAGTGCCGGAAGAAGGCTCCAATCTTTGGTTCGATAACATGATCATCCCGTCGACAGCCGGCAATGTCGACGGCGCACATCAGTTCATCAATTTCATGCTCGATGCTGAAGTAGCTGCGCAAAATGCGGATTATGTCGGCTATTCTTCCCCGAATGCAGCCGCACTCGAGTTGATGGATCCTGAAGTGACAGGAGATGAGCGCTTCTATCCGACAGAAGAAATGCGCGACCGCCTCGAAGTCTATGAAAACCTCGGGCTCGAAATGCTCGGCGTCTACAATGAACTGTTTTTGGAATTCAAGATGGATATGGAAAAATGACAGGCAGAACTTCTGCCTGTTTTTTTCCGTTTAAATAAGGTATAGTAAATAAGTTCATAATACCGAAATTTAGCCACACGAAATAATAACGAGGGAAGGTTAGGCTCATGGCCGTCAAATCAACTAAATTCGCCTTATATATACTCATGTTCAATATGTTCATCGCCATGAGCGGAATCGGCCTCATCATCCCGATCATGCCCGCTTATCTAGAAACATTCGGCGTCGCAGGCCAAGCGCTCGGCACCTTGATCGCCACTTTCGCTTTTGCCCAATTTCTATTTTCGCCGATTTCCGGAGAACTCTCCGATAAATACGGGCGCAAAAACTTGATCATTTTCGGCCTGGTCGTATTCGGTTTGTCGCAGCTGCTCTTCGGCATGGCAACCGAATTGTGGGTCCTCTATCTCGCACGCTTCTTCAGCGGCGTCGGCGGCGCATTCCTGATCCCGCCGATGATGGCATTTGTGGCCGATATCACAACTTACGAAGAACGGGGCAAAGGAATGGGGTTGCTCGGCGCTTCGATGTCTCTCGGTTTCATGATCGGGCCGGGCATCGGCGGCTTCCTCTCCGAAGTCAGCCTGCAATTCCCGTTTTATGTTGCGACCTCTGTCGCTTTGCTGTCCGCCTTGCTCTCCTTCTTCGCCTTGCCGAATGTCAAACCGGCCGTGCAGGCTGTGGACTATAAACGAGAGAATTTGTACCAGCAGATGAAACGCTCTGTCTACACCGTATTTTGTCATGCTGCTTGTCATGTTCATCTTTGCGTTCGGCCTGTCGAATTTCCAATCGACAATCGCTTTATATGTCGATAAGCAATTCAATTCACGCCGAAGGAAATCTCGGTTGTCATCACTGTCGGCGGTTTTGTCGGCGTCATCGTCCAAACTTTCGTCATCGACAGTTTGTTCAAGCGTTTCGGCGAGATGCGCGTCATCCTCGTCAATCTGCTCATTTCAGCCGCTGCAATGATTGGCATTCTCTTCGTCAATACATTCTGGACGATCCTATTCGTGGCAGCTGTCTTTTCACTGCCGCCTCCCTCCTGCGCCCGGCAATCAACACACTCATTTCAAAACTCGCCGGCGACTCGCAAGGATATGCGGCTGGGATGAACAATGCTTACATGAGCCTCGGGAATATGATCGGGCCTGCACTTGCCGGGATTCTGTTCGACATCGACATGAGCTTCCCGTACATCACAGGAACCTTCATCCTGCTCGTCTGCTTCTTCATTGCCTTTAACTGGTCGACACGAAGAAAAGAACTGTTGCAGGAAAGCCGCAGCAGCTGAATCAACAGTTAACCAACATAAAAGCGAGATGCCATAGCGGCATCTCGCTTTTTCAGAGTGTTGAAGAAGTCTATTAATCCATAACGAACTAGAATGGAGTCATTTTTCTACATTCAATTATCAATGATCTTTCTAAGTATTTGGAGAAGCGTTCGCTCGACTCCTGTGGATTAGCGAGACGACCGAGACCCCGCAAGGCGCAAAGCGACTGAGGAGGCTTGGGCGCGAGCCCACGGAAAGCGAGCGATAAGCTTCGGAAAATACGATTTCTTAGCTTTCTCGACAGCCTGAAAAGCGAGACGCCAATAGCGGCGTCTCGCTTTTTAACGTTGCTTGAAATACTCATAGAGAAACTTCGGCATGAACGACAGAAGCCGCTCATCCGGCGCCAGCTTGGCATGATGCAAGCCGTAATCGGAGCCGGCCCCTGCCCAAAACATCAAAGCCGGCAGCCGTTCGGTGAAATAACCGAAATCTTCACCCGTCATGGCGGCTTTGCTGCGGACAGCCTGTATGTCCGGAGCATCCTGTGCATAACGCAAAACGACTCAGCAAGCTGTTCGTCATTGTCCACTTGGCGATAGTTCGCTCCATAATCGATCGACACTTGGCATTCATAGCCTTCTTCGATCGACCGGCACAGCGATTCGACGCGTTTTTCACGCTTTCCATCGACTCAGGCGTCAAGGTGCGGATTGTCCCTTCCAGGCGTGCCCGCTCAGCGATAATGTTCTGCACAGTGCCGGCAGACATCTTCCCGACCGTCAAAACGGCCGAATCCATCGGGTCGACATTGCGGCTAACGACGGTCTGCAATTGCATCAATAAAGCCGCTGCTGCAACCGCCATATCGCGCGTCTGATGCGGGTAAGCGGCATGGCCGCCTTTGCCGTGCAGATCGATGAACAATTCCGATGTGTTGGCAAAGAGAAGACCAGGCTTCGTCGCTACAGTGCCGACCGGCAGTTCAGGTGCAATGTGCAAGGCGAAAAGTTCATCCGGCAAAGATCCGGACGCTCTTTTCGAGCCATTGAAGAAGCGGCTGTGCGCCGCCCGGCCCTCTTCGGCAGGTTGGAACAAGATCACTACATCGTTATCCAGCGGATGTTCAAGCAACTGTTCCAGCAAGCCGAGCGCGACTGCCATATGGATATCGTGCCCACATGCATGCATGAACCCTTCGTGACGAGAAGCGAACGGCAAGCCGGTTTCCTCAGGATCGGCAAACCGTCGATATCCGTGCGCCAGCCGATTGTTTTCGCGGGCGAACGGCCCTTAACTTTGACCACAAGGCCCGTGCGCCATTCAACCAGCTCGATGCGACCCGGAGCCATTTGGGAAATGATCTCTTTAAATAGCTTTGCGTTTTAAATTCCTGAAACCCGATTTCCGGAATTTCATGAAGCTCTCTCCTGATTTGAATAAGATCCATAAAAAGGCCTCTTACAGCTGGCGGAGTTCTTGCTTGATTTCCGTTTTCGAACGGGTTTTTTCGTCCATCAGTTTCAACACGCGTGCTGGCGTACCGCCGACGACTGCGTTTTCAGGCACATCTTCGATAACAACAGCTCCTGCAGCGACGACAGAGCCTTTGCCGATGCGGACGCCTTCCAATACCACTGCGTTCGCGCCGATCATGACATCGTCCTCCACGATTACCGGTGTAGCAGATGCAGGCTCGATTACGCCTGCCAATACAGCGCCAGCGCCGATATGGCAGTTTTTCCCGACTGTCGCGCGGCCGCCCATAATGACGCCCATGTCGATCATCGTGCCATCGCCGATGACAGAACCGATGTTAATGACAGCGCCCATCATAATGATGCAATTGCTGCCGATTTCCACGTTCTCGCGGATAAACGCGCCTGGTTCGATGCGCGAATTGATGTTCTTCAAGTCAAGCATCGGAATCGCCGAGTTTCTGCGATCGTTTTCCACTACGGAATCTTCGATGACTGAAGCGTGCTGTTCAAGTGCTTTTTCCACTTCAGCCCATTCGCCGAATACTGTTGCATGATTGCCTTCTCCGAATACTTTCGAGCCTTCGCCAAAATTAAGCGCAGCTACGCCTTCACCTTTGACGTATACTTTTACAGGCGTCGATTTCTTCGCATTCTGTATGTACGAAATAATTTGATTTGCATCCATTTGTTCCATTGATCAAAACCTCTTTCTCTCGTGTAATGGTGTTATTATATCTGATTCAGTATAATAATACATCCTTTAGCTTAACAGAGTGGCATGTTTTTTGACAATATCGACAAATGCCTCGACCTGCCGAAGTTGGAAAGACGATTCATAGCCGATCAGCCACGTATCCCGGGTCAACTCAAGTTCCTGTTCGCTATTCGTCAGCGGCATCGTATGGACATCCTCTGCACCTGTCAAGGTAATGGACGGCAAGATTGCATAGCCGATGCCATTGACTGCCATCTGCTTGCAGGTCTCGATCTGGTCTACCGTGATTTGGCGTTTGGGGTTGGAGGCAAAATGCTTTTGCCACCATTGCTGAATTTCCTCATAATAGGTAGAATCGCTTTTGAATTGGATGAACGGCCGTTCGGTCTTCATCACCTCTTCCAGCGAACTGATTTCTTTATCAACCAAATACAAAGTGTCTTTGAATAAATGGATCTTCGGGCCTTTCCAATCGGTCTGTCCCCGGACGATGCCGATATGGGCTTCACCGTCGTACAAAGCACGGACAATTTCAGAGCTCCATCCGGTGATCAATTGCACTTTCGCTTCCGGATACAGGGTAATGAAATCTTTCAACACTTTCGGGAGCCAGTTCTGGCCGATGATCGATGCGCAGGCGATTTTCAAGGTGCCGTGCACTTTTTCGCTTAAGGTATGCAGCTGTTCGAAAATTTCCTCCCTGCGCATCACGGCTTCTTTTGCGTATTGAATGACCAATTCACCGGCTGGAGTCGGCGTCAGCCCTTTTTGGGAACGCACGAACAATTGCTGGCCCCATTCTTTTTCAATGGATTGCAGCCGCTGGGACAAAGCAGGCTGCGACAAGAAAAGCCGCTCTGCCGCTTTTCGCATATTGCCTTCTTCAGCGAGTACTTTAATGATCATTTCTTCATTTGACATCGGGTTTCACTCCTTTCAAACCGCGCAGTCCGAAAATCAGCAGGAAACTGATCAAGGCGCAGAGAAATGCAATGCTGTAAACGTTGCGCAGCCCGAAAGCTGTCTCTTATACACACTCCGAGCCCACGAGACTAGGCATTCGAGTTGACGGATTCCAGTGATAAGCTATTGCCCGAATCATCCAGCCGGTTCAATAGCGAGCTGTTCAATATGCTGCCGAGAAGCGCCACGCCGATTGTGCTGCCAAGGTTGCGCATGAACATATTTGAAGCGGTTGCCGCTCCCCGCTTATCGTACGACACTGCCGATTGGATCGATACGATAAAGGCGGTACTGGTCAATCCCATGCCGACACCGACGAAGAAACTCGACATCCCTGCCCACAGTGGCCCAAAGCCGGGTTGCATCGCAACAAACAATACGGTTCCGAGCAGCAGGAACGATCCACCAAGAAGCGAGGTGCGGAAATACCCGATGCTGATCAAGAGCCTTCCTGACAAGACGGAAGCAATCGGCCATCCGATTGACATGGTCGTCAACGTGAAGCCAGCGATGGCTGCTGGCTGTTCCATGACGCCAGTTACATAAGCCGGCAAATAGCTGGAAATGCCGATCAAAATAATCCCCGTCGCGAGCGAAACCAAATTCGCATAGAGAATCGCACGGTTTTGCCAAATTTCAAACGGCATCATCGGATCGTCTGACGCGCGCTCTGCTTTGACAAACCAAAACATGAACAAAGCGCCGAAAATGGCAAGCAAATAAGAAGGAGCCGAGAGCCAGCCAAAAGACACGCCCCCTTCGATAAGCAGATACAAGACGCTGCTAAGTGCAATCGTCAAAAACAAGGCGCCCCTATAATCGATTTTCGCCCGCTCCATGCGCACCGGTTCTTTCAAATAAATCAGGATGCCAAGCAGCGATAAAATCCCGAGCGGCAAGTTGACCCAGAAAACATATTGCCAGCCGATCGTCGCCACTAGAACACCGCCGATGGCAGGGCCGGCGATGGCCGAAATGCCCCATACGCTGGACAAATATCCTTGGATCCTCGCCCGTTCTTCAGGAGAATAAATATCCCCCACGATCGTCGAGGCGATTGGCATGATAGCCCCCGCTCCCGCCCCTTGGATAAAGCGGAAAGCGATCAACTGTTCCATCGAATCCGCTAAACCGCATAACCAGGAACCAATTAAAAACAGCAGCATGCCGAAAGTGAAGATCGCTTTCCTGCCGACAAGATCCGCTAATTTGCCGTATAACAACACCGTCACCGTACTCATCAGCAAATAAGCGGAAAACACCCAACTGTATTTCGAAAATCCACCGAGGTCTGCAGCAATGCTCGGCATCGCGGTCGAGACAATGGTCGCTTCGACCGCGGAAACGAACATCGCCAGCATGACTGCGATCAAGATGAGCGGGCGTTTTGTTTGTTCCATATCGATCCCTTCTTTCAACCAGCAGAAAAAAAGGCCTCAATGGATGAGACCTTTTTCAGGGTAATTATCGTTTGAACTGGTAAAGTTGTTTTTTCAATTGCTTCAAGACGATCCGTCTTGTCAAAATCCCCATGAACATTCCATCGTCATCTACTACACAAAGGAAATTCTGGTCGATCACCAAATCCAAAGCTCTTTGGAAGCGGTCATTCAAATGGATCAGCGGCAGGTCGGTCTGCATAATTTCCTCGACTCGAATATCGCCTAGTTTCTCGTACTCTATATGGTCCATTCCAAGAATGGCGTCTGTGATGCGCTGGGCATTAATCAAGCCGTGAAACCGGTACTTCGCATCCAAAACCGGGATGGCTGAATAGCCGGTCTTCGTCAAAACCAATAAAGCATGTTCGGCGCTATTGCCGATTTGGACATGTGCTACTTTTTCGGACGAGATGACAAATTCTTCGATCGGGGTTTCAAGAAAATCTTTGCTCGGTAATGAAATCATGTGCTCTACTCCTTTTGCATCGCATGGTCTGATGCCGAAACACTTCGATTACATCATAACATAACACGTTTCCCGAAACTATTTAATTGGGGATTTTGGCTTAAAAAGGGAATTTATTCAACCATTGTCCACCGTCTAAGGTCACGATTTCCCCATTCATATAAGCCGCTTTCTCTGACATGATGAACGCTGCCAGATCTGCCACTTCTTCCGGTTTTCCAAGCCGGCCTAAAGGAACAGATTTCAAGGTCCGCTGCATCGCTTCTTGAGACTCAAAAAGTTTATCTGCGCCCCCAGTGCGTTCGATCGGGCCAGGAGCGATCCCGTTGACACGAATGCCATATTGCGTTCCCCATTCCACTGCTAGCGTCCGGGTCAGCGACATGACCCCGGCTTTAGCGGCGGCGGAATGAGCGACACCGGCTCCGGCATTCCAGGCATACGTTGCCAGCATATTAAGTATATTCCCTTTTGTGCCATTTTCAATCCAATAATTGCCCACGGCATGAGAACAAAAGAAAGTCCCGTTCAAGACGATATCAATAACAGAGCGCCATCCATTCGGCGATAATTTTTCAGCATGGACGATGAAATTCCCTGCTGCATTATTGACAAGGCCATCGATCCGGCCGAATTTCTCATGTGCGAAATTGACCATCGCCTTGGCGTGTTCAGGTTCACGCACGTCCATCTGGAACGCTTCCGCCTGTCCCCGCAGCCCGGACAATTTCGTCAATGACTCATTCAACTTTTCCATATCCCGCCCTGTAATGATGACGTTCGCCCCTTCAGCGGCAAACTTTTCTGCCATATGAAAGCCCATCCCACTGGAGCCTCCGGTCACGATTATTGTTTGTTCACTCAACATCTCAACATCCCCTTTTTTTGGATCATTTCCTGCAGCTCGGCACTGGATTCGGTTTATGTACAGTGACTGAAAATTTTGATATGATGAACAAAGACTGATCAATCCATTATTGCGAAAGGAATGAGCCCATGTCCTTGACGACGAAAGATTCGGAAATCGCACAAGCTATTTTCACTGTCAACCGCCACGCTAAGACTGCTCCTGACAATCAATTTCTGTATGCATTAAAAAAGCAAGCATTGAATCTGATGATTCAACAAAAACGGGCGCAAAAACTGGGCCTGCACTTCAGTAAAAACCCCCGAAAAAGCCAACAACAATCATCTGTCCTCGTGAAATGCGGCAATTATTATTTCCACATGCTCCCCAAAAAGGAAGATTTCCATTCGCTTGAGCATTTTGGAGACTTGGATGAATCCTATCGCAATCCACCGAGCCGCATGAACTTGAAACATGCCAAAGAATTGCTTCAAAATTACACCGGGCTGGAGGCGCCGGATAAAAAGCCTGCCATCCCGGCTTTTTCCAAACGCTACGAACCGAAAGAAATGAATCGTTTCTATTCACCGAAAAAATCCTATTTTGATTGATCCGGCCGGCGGTCCTGCACTGCCGGTTTTTTTCTGCTTATTTTTCCGCAAAATCGAAATGACGGATCAATGCTTGGGTGCCCAGGTCCCCATCCCCTGCACGTTCCAATTCCTCATAAATCCCGAGCGATAATTTCAGCCCTGGAAGGTCCAGGCCCCATCGCTCGGATTCTTCCACCGCTATTTTCATATCCTTGATGAAATGCTTGATGTAAAATCCTGGACGGAAATCGCCTTCGATCATTTTCGGGGCTAAATTCGACAATGACCAAGAGCCGGCTGCGCCAGCCGAGATGGAGCGCAATACGTTTTCTGGATCGAGTCCTGCTTTTTTCGCGTATATAAGGGATTCACAGACGCCCAGCATATTATTCGCGATATTGATCTGGTTGCACATCTTTGTATGCTGACCGGAACCCGCTGGACCTTGCAAAATGATATTGCCCGCAAACAAGCGAAACAGCGGAAGCAAGCGATTGAAAACCTTCTTCGCCGCCGACCATGACAGACAGAACACCATTTTGGCGCCGATATCCCCTCCAGAGACTGGCGCATCCAGCGCATGCAAGCCTTTTGCCCGTGCAGCGTCCGCAATTTCCTGCGCAAGCTTAGGCTGGGAAGTAGTCAAATCGATGAGCACCGTTCCTTCGGCGGCATTTGCCAGCAATCCGTTTTCCCCGAAATAGATTTCCTGCACGTCGGATGGGTAACCGACCATCGTAAAGATCACTTCCGCATCTGCCGCCAGTTCCTTCGGATTGTTTTTCCAGGACGCACCTTGTTCAAGCAAATCCTCAGCTTTCTTGGCCGTTCTCGTAAATACGGAAAGTTCATGGCCGCCCTCCAGCAAATGGCGTCCGATGCTATTACCCATGACCCCGGTACCGATAAATCCAATTTTCATTTTATTGCCTCCTTTATATTTCCATAATAGCAAAAATGGTCAGTCTATTCACTCTTCTTTTTTGGCATAAAAAAAAGGCCGGTCCATATAGGGCCGACCACAAAAGGGGGAAATGAGAATGTTGCTGTGTTCAAGTATACTATGCCCCCTCCAAACATAGGATAAACCTTTTTCTCAAAAAAAAATTTCATTGCGTGATTTTCCGGCACCGCCCATCATGCTGTGATTTTATTTGGACGGTTCTACCGTATATTCATATTGCGTCTTGCCGTGATGGAAAGCCGTCCCCCTGAAATGTTTAAAATCTTCCCGTTCAGTCAATATCTCGCGGAACTCAAGAAATTCGTCTTTTGGAATATCCAGCGTGTCGATCTCGCCATTTTTCAATCGCTCCAGTTCGTTAGCATAATCAGTCATGAAATGTTCTCCTTTCCTTTCGTTTTGTTAAAATCCTTCTGTTATAATACTATACGGACGAAACCATACCCGTCCAGCCACATTGCGCATTGCCCCTCATCCGGGCAGCCTTTGTTGATTTTAGGAGGATTTTTTTTATGCTTACTCTATTAAAGCGCCATACGCTTATCTGGTTATTGCCGCTTTCTCTTTATTTGTACCATTTGGCTTTCGAAAACACCGCTATCTTCTGGTATATGTACACATTTTCCATTTTGGTGCTGATGTCGATCGCGCTCGTCAATTACTCTGTATTCGACGAATTGAAAACCTGGAAATCATTAGTATACGGCGTGTTGTTCGGCAGCCTTATCTACGCCGTCCTGGCACTCGGCTACCTATTCTTCGATCTCCTACCACTTAATGTGGAAGGCCCGGTCTCTGCCATTCAAACCTTATTTGCGCCAACCAGCATCTGGCATTACCTATTATTGATGTTTGTCATCGTTCCAGGCGAGGAGCTTTTCTGGCGCGGTTATATCCAGCAGCAGTTGAAAAAATACATGAAGCTGCCGTTTGCCATTCTGGGCGCTTCTCTCTTATTCGGCATCGCGCTTGCCTTCAGCGGCTTTTGGCCAGGCATTGTAGCCGGTATTGTAGCAGGAGCATTGCTAGGCATTCTGTATGAATGGAAGCGCAGCATGCCGCTGTTGATCATCACTCATTTGATTGTCCTGGTGCTCTTGTTCATCGTCATGCCGCTGCCGGTTTAAGCTAAATGCCGGTTTCGCACAAATGGCCTTAGCGAACTGCTTGAAACATTCCCTCCTTCTGCCCATCTAATTGGGAAATTGGAAGGAGGAATTCAACTCATGAAAAAGAATGCCTTATTCATTCCAGATATCCTCACTGCCGGGATCCTGCTCGCAGGCTGCGGTACTGCAGACCTCGCAGAAGAAGAGCCTGAGACGGAACCAGCCGAGACAACCGAGGAAGAAAGCAGCGACACGACACAAGACATGGAAACGCCTGAAGAAGCACCTGAAAAGACTGAAGGCAGTTCCGGCAACGAACATAGCGAAACTTCTCAAGGCGAGCTGACGATGAGCGATAACCAGGCTTATCAGCTCCATGTGCTGGATGGCTATGAGTTCACTGCAGAAGAACCGAACCGCGACGTCATCTTCCTGCAGGAAAACGATGCCGTCTTCATGCGTGTTGAAACTTATTACCCGAATGATATCGATTTCGATGAGCTCGTTGCCACTACACAACAGACCGTACAGGCATCCAACCCCGACGGTGAACTGACGGAGTTTACCGACTATGACAGCTCTGCATTCGATAATTCAGCCGCTTATGAAGTCGCAACGCCTGAGGGCCATGTGACCGGCATGGCGTTCGAATCCGATAATATCGTCGTTCGGGTGACCATTTTCGACCATAGCACAGTCGAAGCGAGAGGCGATTTCATCCAAATGGCCCAAACGATCGAACGTGTGCAGAAATAAAAAAAGATCCTCCTTTTGGGAGGATTTTTTTTAATAGGACAAATCTTTGATCGATAAGCCGATTTTCTTCATCAATTCAATGGCCTGCTCTTTTTCATCCGAAGATAAAGCAGCTGTCAGTTCATGAATTTTTTGCTCGTGCGCCGGGAAGATGTCTGCCATGAATGCTTCCCCTTCTTCCGTAATTTCCGCATAGGTAATGCGGCGGTCGGTCGGGCAATTGACGCGCGTGATAAACCCGCGTTTTTCCAGCTTATCGATGACATAAGTAATGGACCCGCTGGCCAGCAGGATTTTGCCACCGATTTTCTGCAGCGGCTGGCGTCCTTTATGATAGAGCAGCTCCAACACGGCAAACTCTGTCGGATTGACGCCATTCTCCTGGAAAAATTGATTGGTTTGTTCCGAAATCGCTTTATGCGCACGGGACAAAACGATAAACAGTTTCAATGACTGTTTGATGTCTTCATTCATTTTCGTTCACTCATTTCCGCTATGATTACTTCAATTATATCCCTTTGATGGCCGAATAGCACGTGCAGTCGACTTATCCGATGATGACGCGTTCTTTCGGATAATGGAATTTCGTCGGGTCTGTCTTGCCGCCGATGGTGAACAGGAAAGAAATCAAGCCGACTCGCCCGATGAACATCAGGACCATGACGATCACTTTCCCGATCGAGGATAATTCACTCGTCAGCCCGAGCGACATTCCGCACGTACCGAACGCTGACGTGATCTCAAAGAGGATTTCCACGATGGATGCATTTGGTTCAGTGATGATTAGCAGCATTGTCGCGACGATGACCATTGTGCCTGCAAGGAACAGGACCGCAAACGACCGGAACACATCAATCAATTCGATTTCACGATTGAAAATCTGGATCGTGTTCTTGCCTCTCGCGAAATTGATCAAAAATAGGATGGCAATCGCAAAGGTAGTCGTCCGGATACCGCCGCCTGCCGAACTTGGCGAGGCTCCGATGAACATGAGCGCACTCATGAATACATTGGTCGCGTCGCTGAATTGGGTGATATCGATGGTGACCAATCCGCCGGAGCGGGATGAGACTGAATGGAACAATGCCCCGAACAAAGTCTGATGCCATGACATCCCTTTAAACGCATTGACCGACTCCAAAATCAAGATGCCGACCGTACCGACAACCAAGAGCATGCCGAAGATGCTCGTCGTAATTTTGGTGAACAACGAGAACCGGAAATTCTTTGTCTCGTTAGACAGGAATTCCTTCAATTCGATCAATACCGGAAAACCGATCGCCCCGAGGATAATCAACAGCATATTGACGATTTGGACAAAATAGTCGTCGACATAAGGCTGCAGGGACGCTCCAGTGATATCGAATCCGCCGTTGGTCGTGGCCGTGACCGCGCCGAAAACGCCGTGCAATAAAGCTTCGCTGAAAGTATAGAAGTACTGCGTGAAATAAACGGTCAAAATAAGCGCGCCGATCGCTTCGATCAACAACAGGATCTTGACGATTTCAGTGATCAATTTAACGACGCCTGCCATGCTCGATTGGTTATGGTCGACCATGATCAATTGGCGCTCTCTCAGCCCGATCCGTTTGCCAAGCAGAATCCAGAAAAATGTCCCGATCGACATGATGCCGATGCCACCGAATTGCAGGATGACCATCAACACGATGATGCCAAACACCGATAATGTCTGCGACACATCTATGACGGTCAGGCCGGTGACGCTGACGGCGCTGACGGCAGTAAATAAAGTGTCGATATAGGTCATGCTTACCCCAGGCTGCAGGACTCCGGGAAGCCGCAGGAGCAAAAAGGAAAAAGCAATCGCCACGAAATAATACGCCACGATTGCCTGTGCAGGTGTAAGATTTCGGACACGTTGAAATGATTTGTTCATAGGCGTAAAATTCCCTTCCGCAACTGACTCTCTTCCCATTCTATGTAAAGTACAGTGAAAAGAAAAGGGCTTTTTTGTAAAGCACCATCCGCTGTAACTATTCCAATGGAAAAGAGCCTCTTTTCCTGCCTTTTTTTTAAATGCCACAGAATAAGCGCTTATTCCTCTAGTGTGCTCCGCTGAATGCGGAGCTGAAGGAATAAGCGCTATTCACGGAAAAGCATCATTGGTTCTTCTTATCTTGCTTGTCTTGCCCAACTTGCTTATCTTGCTTTTCAGCTTTCGGGTTTTTCTTTTCTTCGGCTTTGGGTGAACCCGAAGCATCCTTTTCCTTCGCAGAAGGTTTGGGCTGTACAGTTTTCAAGTCCTTCGGTTCCGCTGTTTTTGCCCCATTCGCTTTGGAAGAATTGCCGCTATTGTTGCTGTTGCTGTTGCTGTTGCTGTTGCTGTTGCTGTTGCTGTTGCTGTTGCTGTTGCTGTTAGAGTTGCTGTTGCTGTTCTTTTCTTTCGGCTTGTTATCGACTGCATTGCCTTTGCCTTTACTGTCTTTTGGCGGCTGTTCGGCTTTGTTGTTCCCGGAAGAAGGATTTTCTTTTTTCGGTTTTGGTTCAGCCTTTGAATTACCGGAGTCATTGCCTTTGCCAGCGTTCGGATTTTTCGGTTTAGCAGGTTCGGTCTTTTCTGGCTTTTTCGGTTGTTTTGGTGCTGCTGGAGCTTTTGGGGCAGTTTCTTTCGGTTTGCTGTCCGCTTTTTTTTCTGGGACAGGCTTTGCCTGAGTGTCCGACTTCTGCGTTTTTTCCGCTTTATTATTGCCTGAAGATGAAGGTTCATTTTTCGGTTTAGCCTTTGGAATAGCAGGGTCTTCCGCTTTGGAAGGAGCTTCCTGGCTATTTGGGGCTTGTTTTTCCTGTGCATCTTTATTTTGAGCAGGCTGCACATCCTTCTCTTGTTCCTGCGGCGATGTAAAGGTTCGGTCTTTTTCGATTAGCTTAGCGACAGGCACTTGCTGCTCTTTCGCCTCGCGCCATTGCTTTTTATTCGCTTCTTTCAGATGTACACGCAAGTTTATATTGCTGCCGGCAAACAATGCTGCCAAAGCAATCTGCTCCACATTGATCGTGGCATCGGTTTCCTCGTCTCCCAGCACTGTGGTAATCGTCACATGCTCCGTGTCTTCATCCACGGATAAAGCGAGCACATTTTCTAGAACCACTTCGAGTTCACGGTTCTCCCAGTCTGCCATTTTGGCAATCAATTGTTTTCCGTCTTCATTCAATTCCCTCAGGGAGATGACATGCCATTCATCGTTTACGCCGAGTTCGATGCCCGGGTTCGATTCGACTTGCACATACCCATACGCTTCTTCGGCGGGGAGCATCCATGTGGAAATCAACAAAAATAGCGCTGCGACCGACGCGATGAGTGGCATTGCAAACGGCTTGAAGCGGAGGTTCGAAGCCTTTACGGATTCGAAATATGCCTCTTCGCCCACTACTGTGCCTCCTGTCGGTCTGCCGGTTACAAAACTGCCATCTGCAAGCATGTAGACAGAACGGTCTCCATCAAGTTCCATACATATGCCTTTTTGCATTCGCATCAGTTCAACCGCTCCTTTAAATAATCTTTTAAGTAATGCAACTCGCTCATCATCAATAGCGACATTGCGATTATGTATTTCCGATTTCTCTCAATGGTTTTTCTCGAGACCTGGACAAGTTCCTCGATATGCTTGACCGGAAGTTTTTTCTTATCAAGCAAGAATTGTTTGTATTCATCCGTTTCCGCCACCAATTGAGCGATTTGGATTGCATTTCTCCTGGCATCTTCATGTGCAGGAGAAACTTTGGCGATCATTTGGAAAGATAAGCCGAACTCTGAGAGCATTTCCTCGAATTGGACAATCTCTTCACGCCGCTTGGTAATCTGCTCCTGTTCCGAATGGAAAGCCGATGATGCCCGGTCGCCGATATGGTTATGATGGTCTTCATTCGGCGAGGCTGTGAAATCGTGGCTGAATTCCAGCCGTTTGCTTTCCTTCCGGATATGGTCGATTACCCTCCGCCTGATGACCATATGCGCGAAAGTCAAAAATGAAGCATCATGTCCCGGACGGTACTGGCGTATCGCTTCGTGAAATGCCAAGAGTGCAATGCTGAATTCATCCTGATTATCATCGATGAATCGTTTGCATACTTGTGCGGCGGTTTTTTTCACGAACGGGATATGTGAGGAAATCAATTGTTCTTCGGCGTCTTCATCACCTTGTTGTGCGAGCTTCACTAATGTTTCAGCGGGCATTTCCGCTCCATATCCAAACAAACCGCCCAAAGCAGTCAATAGCATGCAACTCACCCCATTTCAATTCCTATTTCTCTATTGTAGCTTTCAGTCCAGGAATTTGGAAGATTGAGGCGGCCCTGCTGAGTATTACATTCGTGTTACAGTGAGTGTTTGTGTCCGTCCATTTGATGATTGCATAAAAATAGCCTTGCGGAGAAATGCTCCGCAAGGCTATTCGACTATTGTTAATTCACTTAAGCGTTTTGTTCTTTATTCTTTTTAATGCCCGTAAACACTCCGGTCAAGACGATGCCTAAAAGCACAAGCCAGAATGTGATCGTCCACGGCGTCGAATGCGGAAAATCATGCGGCAGGACACCCAATTTTTCGTGGGATAAAGTCAAAACGACCAATTTGACCCCTACCCAACCGACCACGACAAATGCTGCTGTTTCAAGCTGCGGATACTTTTCCAACAGCCGGACGAATTTATGCGCAGCGAAACGCATGATGATCACACCGATCAACCCGCCAGCCAGCATCACGCCAAACTGGCCGCCATTGATGCCGCCGATGTCGAAATCGCCGAGATGCGGCAATGTCACCGCGAGCGCAACGGCCGCGAGCATCGAATCGATGGCAAAAGCGATATCTGCCAGCTCCACTTTCAATACGGTCATCCAGAAACCGGATCCTTTTGTCGTTTCCGGTTCTATTGTATGTTCTTTGCCTTTGCGCTGGTCATAGATGTGCTTAACCGCGATAAACAGCAGATAGGCGGCTCCAAGTGCCTGGATCTGCCAAATGTTCACCAGGAACGTAATCATGAACAAAGCGGCGAAACGGAAGATAAAAGCGCCTGCCAAACCATAGAACAAGGCTTTCTTCTGCTGGGGCTTCGGCAAATGCTTGACCATGACAGCCATGACCACCGCATTATCTGCTGCAAGCAAACCTTCCAGCCCGATAAGCACAAGCAGCACCCATGCGTATTCCAATAAGATAGTATCCATAATTTCCCTCCTGATTTTGCCCGACAAAAAAGACCCATGCCTAATAAAAGGCAAAGGTCTTGCTAAGCGTCGTAATATGCCGCTATCACAACCGATGGCCAGAAGCCACGTCTTGACGACTGTGAAATAGGTTTCCCTATAGCTACTCCCCTTTGTCGAGAGTTTGTATTATTGGTCTGTAGATGTATTATAGCACTTGTGCCGGAACTGTAAACAATTAGGCAATCGTCACGTGGTATTTCTGTTCTACCTTATGTTCGTTATAGTACGCCACCATTGCCGGCATCGTTTCCAGAAAGTCTGCTGGCCGGATGTCGCTTCCTGCCAATAAAGATTGGGCGTTTTGCGTATCGAATTGCGCTGGCCAGTCCATATAATCCAAAGTCTCGGCTTCAACGCCGAGATATTTGCGGATCGCCGGCACCTTCATCGATAGCGCCGCAAGTTTTTTCGGGATCCTGCCTTTAGGATACTTTCCGGTCATTTCATGGACCATTGCCCGGTATACTTCTTCTACTGGATGGGGATTGGGGTCGGTCAAATGGACGGTTGCCGACTCGGCTTGTTCGAGCCCGCTCAAATAAACGGAAGCTTCCAGGATATAATCGACCGGTACGACATTGATGGTTGAATGTGAACGCCCGATATACGGAATGGCAGGCAAATGCTTCATCCGGTCAATCATATTCAAAAAGAAATACGGGCCATCAAATTTAGAGGTCTCGCCACTTGCTGAATGGCCCCTGACAATTCCTGGACGGATGATGGTCGTCGGTACTTGCTGTTTTACTTGTTGGACGAGCAATTCCGCTTCGAACTTCGTTTCTTCGTAATGGTTCTTGAATGCCTGTGGACGGATAAGTTCGTCTTCGAGCAATAAACCTTCTCTTTTGCCTGCTACATACGCCGTACTGAAATACATATAGCGCTCCAGCTGATCAAGTGTTTTGACCAAATCGTTGACGTTTTGTGTGCCTAGGATGTTGACTTTTTTCGCAATATCCTCCGGCACCGCCAAATCATAGATCGCCGCCAAATGCCATAAGACAAGCTTGTGTTTTCCAAGCCAGGACCGGTCTTCCCGTGAAAGCGCCAAGCCTTCTGCCGTGATATCTCCCGGCAGCAACCGGATCGGCACGCTGCCTGTCTTTTCCTCAATACTGATTGCCTGCTTTTGCGCTTTTTCCATTTCACTGGGCAGAACAATTGCCGCCAAACCCCAACCTTTCTGGGCACATGATTCCATCAAACGTGTTGCGATAAATCCGGGAAACCCGGTAAACACCATCATCTTCATCCACTCACACCCCTTTTCTGTATTCTACTAAAAAATGGATAGCTGCGCCCATAAAACTAATGCAAAAAAATCCTGTGCAGAATCATCTGCACAGGATTTGTTATTCCTCGGTTTTTGCTTGTTTTCTCTTCTTGCTGTTCATGAACCGTGTTTCCCGGTCAAATAAACTGTAGACGACTGGCACGACATATAAAGATAAGAAAGTCGAACTGATCAGTCCGCCGATGACAGCAATCCCCATCGGCTGGTTGATTTCCGTTCCTTCACCGATGCCAATGGCTAACGGCAAGAGGCCTAGGATCGTCGTCAGGGCTGTCATCAGGATCGGCCTTCTCCGGTCATGGACTGCCGTTACAATCGCATCAAAGGAACCTAATCCATCCGCTTTGCGCTGATTGATATAATCGACGAGCACAATCCCGTTATTGACGACAATCCCGACGAGCACCAGCACGCCGATGACAGCAGTAATGCTGATCGGTGTCTGTGTCACAAATAGCGCGATAGAAACACCGATGACCATCAATGGCACCGTGAACATGATGACCAATGGGTATTTGAACGATTCAAACTGTGCTGCCATAACGATGTAGACGAGAACAATCGCCAATACGACTGCGAGCAGCATATCATCGATCGCATCATCGAACAGCTCTCGGTCTCCTCCGAACGAGACTTCCGTCTGTTCCGACAAATCAAGATCCGCTATAGCTGTGTCGACAGCAGTCGACATATCGCCCAAAGTTTGGTCGGATGGATATTGCAGTGTAAAGGATACACTTTCCGCTTGGTCGACGCGGCTGATCGAAACAGGCCCTTGTGCGACTTCGATGTCCGCCAGTTCCTGCAGTTCGACGAATGCACCGGACGGCGTGCGAAGCGTCAACTCACGCAAGCTGTCTACGCTGTTTCGCTGTTGTTCGTCATAGGAGACGAACACGCTGAGTACTTCATCCTGTTCGTCGATGACTTGTGTCGCAAGCACGCCACGCGTAATGTTATTGACCGTCTGAGCAATTTGTGCGGGTGCCAGATTATTTTCAGTCGCCGCTTCCCGGTCGATCGTCAGTTGGATTTCATCGATTGTCTCCTGGCGGTCATTGGTCAATTCGACCACATTCTGCAGACTCGACAATTCTTCATCGATTGCAGCTACGGCTTCATCTAAGCGCTGCTTGTCCGTATCAGTCACGGTAAAGCTTAATGTGTTCGGTGTAGAGCCGGCAGCTGTCTGGAGATTAAAGCTGACGAGTGCATCGTCGCCGATTTTCTCCAGTACTTGCGGCTGTACATCATCCACAAATTCGAAAACCGAACGATCACGTTTATCCAGCGACAATAATTTCACGTAAATTTCTGCCGTATTGGATTCCGCACTGCCTTGTGCCTGTCCTTGTTGAGTCGTGCCGATTAAGCTGACATACACATCAACATCTTCTTCAGCCTTCAGCTCTTCTTCGATGCTCTGGACCACTTCATTGGTCGCGGCCGTAGAAGAACCATTTTCAAGTTCAACAGTTACGCTGACAAAGCCCTCATCCGTCGCCGGCAGGAACTCAGTGCCCACTTGGGAAACGCCGAATGCGCCGATTCCGAGGAATACGAGTGCTGTCACAAGCACCAAAATTCGGTGGCGCAGGGCCCATAGCACACTCTTCTCAAAGCGCTGCACGCCTTTTGAATCCGCCCTCACCGGTTTTGGTTTGCCGTCTTTTTGGCCGAGCATCCTTGAAGCCATCATCGGGATAACGGTCAGGGCGACAGCGAGCGAAGCGATCAAGCTGAACGAAATCGTCAACGCGAATTCGAAGAAAATTTCCCCAATCAATCCGGAGATGAAAATGACAGGCACGAATACGGCAATGGTCGTCAAGGTCGAAGCGGTAATCGCCCCAGCTACTTCACGAGAACCATCGGATGCCGCTTTTTTCGGTTTTTTACCCATCGCCAAATGCCGTTCGATGTTTTCGATGACGACAATGGCATTATCGACGAGCATCCCGATGCCAAGCGCCAAAGCACCGAGCGTCAAGATATTCAAAGCGAAATCGGCAAAGAACATCAATACGAAGGTCACGATCACTGAATAAGGGATCGCTACGCCGATGATGATCGGGCTCTTGATCCCGCGAAGGAAGAAGAACAACACCAGCATTGCAAAAATACCACCAAGAATTAAGGTCTGCCCGATATTATTGATCGCCAGTTTCACGTAATCTCCCTGGTCGAATAGGATATCGGCTTCTACTGCCGAAAAGCGCTCTTCGGCAAGCAATTCATCAAGGCGCTCCTGGAAGGCAGTCGAGACGTCTGCTGTATTGCCTCCAGACTCCTGAAGCACCGACAGCAAAACGGCAGGTTCTTCATTGGCACGGGTTTCGCTATTGGTCTCCCGTTCTGTCACCGCTACTTCAGCGACGTCAGCCACGGTCACATTGTCGCCAGACATCGGGTCGACCGTGACGATCAGGTCTTCAATGTCGTCCACACTTTCCAACGTGCTGACGATGCGCGTCGTTAAATTGCGCCCGTCTTCCGTTTCAATCGGGTCTCCCGGCAAGGATATATTGTTCGCTTGGATCAGCTGGACGATATCCGCCTGCTGTAAGCCACGCTCTTCCAATTCTGCCGGGTCCAGCTGGATCGAAATATCTTCGATCAATGAGCCCGAAACATTTACGCTCGCCACGCCATCCGTCTGGCGCAGCTGTGTTTCCAATTCCTCTGCAATGACCCGGACGTCCTGCTGTGCATCAGTCGCCCGCAAGGACAATTGAATGATCGGGAATTGCGAAGGGTCGAACTTCAAAAAACGAGGGTCGTTCGAGTCGTCAGGAATCGGCGTCTGGTCGATTCGCTGCGTGACTTCCGCCTGGACATCATCAATATCCGTATCCCATCCGAACTCCAGCAGGATGAAGTTCGATCCTTCCTGGCTGTTCGACTGAATTGATTCGATTCCCGGCAATGTCGCCAAGCTTTCTTCCAGCGGTTTTGTCACTTTTTCGTTCACTTCCGTCGGGCTTGCCCCTGGATAGTTTGTGACTACAACGCCAATCGGCGGATTCAATTCTGGAATCAAGGTGACAGGTATGCGGAGAAATGACACTGCCCCTAAAATGATGACCAACAGCATCGTGACAATAGTCAGTACTGGTCGTTTGATGGAAAAATCGCTTAATTTCATCTGTTCAATCCCTCTCTATGCCTGGTCCCTTTATCATAAGAAAAAATACCTTATACCGCAAACTTGAGGCCGTGTGTTCACAAGAACGCCATGTTTTTCCTGTTCCATGGAAAGCATGCGAATATTGGCAAGTTATTCGTTAAACGAAAAAACAGCCTGCCGTAAAAGGCAAGCTGTTGAAGATTCCGCTTATTAAAGCAAGCTGTACAGGCGGATTTCAGGGTTCTTATCCTGGAACCAACGCGTTGCAAAATCATTTTCGAACAAGAATACCAAATTGTCGTAGCGGTCTTTGACCAGCATCGAGCGGCCGCTCGACATCGACTCTTTGACGTCTTCTTCGTTCTCGATCCAGCGTGCAATTTTATTGCCGACTGGCTCCATTCTTACATCGACATTGTATTCGTTTTTCATCCGATGCTCGAATACCTCAAACTGAAGCTGGCCAACCGCACCGAGAATGACTTCTTCGAGATGCAGCGTTTTATAATATTGGATCGCGCCTTCTTGCACCAACTGCAGAATCCCTTTATGGAAATGCTTTTGCTTCATGACGTTTTTCGCCGTGACTTTCATGAACAATTCCGGGGTGAATTGAGGCAAGGCTTCAAATTCGAATTTCTTGCCGCTCGTAATGGTATCGCCGATCTGGTAATTTCCGACATCGTGCAGGCCGATAATATCGCCGGCGACGGCTTCGGATACCATTTCCCGGTCATCCGCCAAGAATTGCGTCGTTTGGGACAGCTTGAACGATTTACCGGTTCTCGACAGGGTGACGTTCATGCCGCGGTCGAATTTCCCTGAGACGATCCGGACGAAAGCGATGCGGTCGCGGTGCGCCGGGTTCATATTGGCTTGGATCTTGAAGACGAATCCGGAAAACGGCGTTTCTACCGGGTCCACGATATCTTCTTCTGTCGTCAAGCGAGGCTGCGGCTGCGGCGCAAATTGCAGGTAAGTCTCCAGGAAAGTTTCCACTCCGAAATTGGCCAGTGCGGATCCGAAGAAGACCGGCGTCAATTCCCCTTTTTTCACGCGATCGATGGAAAAGTCGTTTCCTGCTTCTTCCAATAACTCGATATCTTCAAGTGCTTGTGTATAATAAGAAGTTTTTGTCATTTCATGTTCACCGGCAAGGTGCCCGTTTTCATCGAGTTCCATGAAACGGCCGTCTTCAGAGCGGAATGGTTCGATGCGCTTATTATAGCGATCGTAAATTCCCATGAATTCTTTCCCCATGCCGATTGGCCAGTTCATTGCGTAGGACTGGATGCCGAGCACTTCTTCCAACTCTTCCATCAACTCAAGCGGCTCTTTTCCTTGACGGTCCATTTTGTTGATGAACGTGAAGATAGGAATGCCACGCATTTTACAGACTTTGAATAATTTCACGGTCTGTGCTTCGATCCCTTTGGCGACATCGATGATCATGACGGCACTGTCGACCGCCATCAGCGTCCGGTACGTGTCTTCACTGAAATCTTGGTGCCCAGGGGTATCGAGAATGTTGACGCGGTGCCCTGAGTAATCGAATTGCATAACGGACGATGTAACGGAAATACCACGCTGCTTTTCGATCTCCATCCAGTCGGAAGTGGCGAACTTGCCGGTCTTTTTCCCTTTGACCGTCCCGGCATCGCGAATTGCGCCGCCGAACAACAAGAGTTTCTCGGTCAAGGTCGTTTTCCCGGCATCCGGGTGGGAGATGATGGCGAAGGTTCTTCTGCTTTCAATTGCTTGTTGTAATTGGTCTGACATTGTATACGCTCCTTTAATTTCCTCTCTCTATCTTAGAGAAGGGACGTGCAAAAAACAAGAACTATCGCCTGAAGTTGCGGAAAGCGACACCGGCAAAAACGCAAAAATGAACGGAGAAAAATGCTTCGATTTTTCTCCGTTCCATTTTATGATCCGAATTTACGCTGGGCTTCCTGTTCTGCTATTTCTTTATCGCTATGCGGATATTTCGTATTTTCGATAATCTGGTAATCTTCATGCCCTTTGCCGGCCAAAATGATGATATCGCCTGCTTGCGCTTGCTGCACTGCGTGGCGCACCGCTTGTTCACGGTCCCCGATGCACGCATATTGGTCATGCTGCATGCCGGCTGCCAAATCATTTAAAATGCTGCCATACGGTTCATAGCGAGGATCGTCTGTCGTCAACACGACGTAATCTGCGACCGAAGCTTTTTCTGCCATGATTGGCCGCTTCGTCTTATCGCGGTTGCCTCCCGTACCGACTAAGAAAATAAGACGGCCGGTCTTGAAATCCTCAACAGCGGCAATGGCTTTCTCAATCGCATCCGGTGTATGTGCATAATCGATGAAGACCGATACCGGGGCATCGATTTCCGCTTTTTGCATGCGGCCTTCGACTGGCGAAATGGCTTCGAGTGCTGCAATCACCTGTTCAATCGGATAGCCTTCTGCAGACAATGCGGCAATAGCCGCCAGTGCATTGTAGACGTTGAAATGGCCAAGCAATTTCATCTCAACCGAAAATTCACCATGCGGGCATAATAATGTAAAGGACGTCCCTTTCGCTTCCAAGCGGATGTCAGCGGCACGGAACATCGCTTCATTTTCCAAACCGTAGGTAAAGACGGGAAAAGGCGTCATGGCTGCAAACTTCTCTGACCATTCATCGTCTGCATTCAGCACCGCCCGCTTGTTCTGCGTCAAATCCTGTCCAAGCTGTGAAAACAGCAGCCCTTTGGCGTGTCCATATTCCTCCATCGTTCCATGGAAATCCAGGTGGTCATGCGTCAAGTTCGTGAAAATTGCGGTATCGAACTCGACACCGGCCAAGCGGCCCAAGACGAGCCCGTGGGAAGAAACTTCCATCGTCATATGGGAACTGCCCGCCTCTAAAGCGCGGCTGATCATTTGCTGGGTGGTCAATGCATCGCTCGTCGTATTCGCCGACGGGTGCAATTCCCCGTTTAAATTAAAGCCGATCGTTCCGGTTAAAGCCGAGGTTTTGCCAAGCTCCATGAGCATCGCGTGCAGCATGCCCGCAACGCTTGTCTTTCCGTTCGTCCCCGTCACGCCGATCATATTCAACTTCTTGGAAGGGTGCCCGTAAAAACGAGCTGCCAAAATGCCGAGCGCACGGCTCGTATCGGCTACCGTGACGACAACTGCCCCTTCTATAGCCAGCGGTTTTTCCGCCAATATGACCGATGCGCCCTGGTTTACCGCTTGTTCGGCGAAATCATGCCCGTCGACTGTATAGCCTTTAATGCAGACAAAAAGAGAGCCTTGGACAATTTCCCTGGAATCCATTGTCATATGGGAAATGGATTGAGGCAATTCTCCTTTTATGGATGAAATTGGAATATTAAAAAATAGTTGCTTGCTGTCCATCTGAAATCCTCCTAGTATTATGACCCGAGCGGTGAATTGATATACGCATGAAGAAGCGCTGCCGTCGCTTTCAATGAATCGGTATGCGTTCGCTCGTACGCATGGGACGCTTCGATTCCAGGGCCGAACAAGGCGTGTTTCACATCTGCCCCTGCCCCGATTGCTGCAGAAGCATCGGATCCATAATACGGATAAATATCCACTTTGTAATCGATGTCCTGTTCTTTCGCCAATGCGATCAATTGGCGTGTCAGCCCATAGTGGTAAGGCCCGCTTGAATCTTTTGCGCAAATGGAGACCGTGAATTCATCGGAAGCCTGCCCGTCTCCAATCGCCCCCATATCGACAGCAATGTATTCCTCTGTCTCCACCGGAATATTGGAATTGCCGCCATAGCCGATTTCTTCATTATTGGAGATATAGAAATGGGTCGTCTGCGGCAAGGATTCGCCGTTTGCCGCCTGCTTCGCCAATTCCAGCAAAAGTGCCGTACTCGCCTTATCATCCAAATGGCGTGATTTGATAAATCCGCTTTCCGTTTTCGTGAAGCGCGGGTCGAATGAGACGAAATCGCCCACTTCGATGCCCTGATTGCGGACATCCTCTGCGGAATTGCATTTGATATCCAAGCGCACTTCCATATTGTCGGCCGAGCGTTCCGCTGTACCGGAATCACGATACACATGGACAGTCGTCTGATGAAGCAGGATCGTGCCGGTGATCGTTTCGCCGCTGGCTGAATGGATCAGGCAATTCTCGCCTTCGATGGCATTGAATTTGAATCCGCCGACAAGCGATAGCTTTAAGCGCCCCGATGGTTTGATTTCTTTCACCATCGCACCGAGCGTATCGACATGTGCCGTGAGCAAGCGGTGGCGCTTGTCGTCCTGTCCTTTGATCGTGGCAATGACGCCGCCTTTATTGCTGATTATGTATGGAATAGTTGCCTGGTCAAAAAAATCCGTGACGAAATCCATCACTTGCATCGTGTAGCCGGAGGGGCTTGGAATGTTCACCAGTTTCTCCAAGGTGCTGATCGTTTCTTGTTCTTTCCAGTTAAAAGCCAATCTAATCACTCCCTGATTTTTTAATCATATCAAAAACTGCCATTTTCGCACAGTCCCGACTATAGTAAGATGAGTAAGACTCTTAGCATGATGAGGTGCAATTATGGAACGCTCACTGACAACCCGCAAGCGCAATCAATTATTTATCCATCTGTTCGGCTTTGGCAGCCTTGCCCATTTGGTGCTCAATTATTTCGTCGACTTCAACGCTTCCATTATAGCGCCGATCTTCGGCATGCTCGCCTACTCGGTACTCTTCACTCTACTATATACGAAATTACCCCCTTCACGGTTGCGTTTTGCCATATTGTTTGCGTTAAATGCCTATATTTTAATTCTGCAATTCGAATCGCTGTCATTTGTCACGGCCATTTACTTCATCATACCGATCGTTGCGGCTTCCCTTTACAACGATACACGGTCCATCATCGCACTCTCGCTCCTGACCATCATCGAAGTGGCCCTTCTGACATTTGTCTTCGGCCGCTTTCAAACGAGCGGTTCATTGGAGTATATCCATGTGTCGATGCTGATGTTTTTCGGCCTGGTAATGCTGCTGACGATTTTGCATAGCTTTTATTTCAGCAATTATTGGCGACAACTGGAATTGCGCAATGCATCGATGGAAAAAGCGCTCACTTCAAAAGAAGGCTATCTGGACTTGTTCTTCCAAGCCGCAAAAGACGCGATCGCCGTATTTGATTTTGAAGGGCGCATCATTGCGATCAACCCCGCTTTTGTCCAATTATACGGCTGGACTGCAGAAGAATGCCTGGGAAAAGTACTTGCGCTTTATCCGCCGGAACACGCGGAAGCGGCGGAATTGCGAGCCGAAAAAGTGCGGCAAGGCGAAAGTTTCACGCTCGAAACGGACGATGTCAAAAAAGATGGCACCCGTTTCCCGGCACAAATCACGCTGTCACCGATTTTCGATTCACAAGGACAGGTCATCGCGACGTCTGTTATTTCCCGAGACATCAGCTACCGGAAGGAAACAGAACGGATGCTGTTGCAAACGGAAAAACTGAAAATGGCGGGTGAAATTGCCGCCGGGGTGGCACATGAAATCCGCAACCCGATGACAGTCATTTCAGGTTTTGTCCAAATGATGCATAACGACCCGAACCACCGCTACCCGAGCTATACATCATTGATGCAATCGGAACTCGACCGCATCAATTTGATCATCAGCGAGTTCCTGATCCTTGCAAAACCGCAAGCGCCTCAAAAGAAACAACTCGATATCGGGAAAATTCTCGATGAATGCATTTTCCTGTTCGGGCCGGAATTCGTGCTCCATGATATTTCAGTCAAAACGGAAGTCTCAGGCCCTTATAATGCGGAAGGCGAAGAACATCACTTAAAACAAGTGTTCATTAACTTATTGAAGAACGCAATTGAAGCTATGGAAGACGGCGGCACCTTGAGAATAACTGCCATTCGCGATGCAGCGAAGCTGAAGATCCATTTCAAAGACGACGGTCCCGGCATCCCGCCTCAACTGGCGGAACGTGTATTCGAACCATTCTATACGACGAAAGCTACAGGAACCGGCCTCGGCTTATTGATTTCCCAAAAATCACACAAGAACATGGCGGCAGCTTAGCGATCGACAACACGGAAGAACGAGGCGCATGCGTCATCGTCACTTTGCCACTATTGCCGGAACAATGAAAACCTAAAAACCTCCCGCCTGATTTTTAGGGCGGGAGGTTTTTTGGTTCTTATATCAATCATCATCGTCGTCATTGTCGTCGTCTTCGTCTTCGTCATCGTCATCGTCGTTATCGTAGCGGCTATCATCATCATCATCATCATCGTTGTCGTCATCGGCTTCTACCGACACCACAGTCCCATCCGCAGCATCCACAATGACATCGTAATCGGTTTTTCCATCTTCAAGCTCTACTTCGTAATACACCCAGCCGTCATCATCCTCACGCTCTACCTCTTCCACTTTTCCTGGAGCTGCGCTTTGTGCTGCTTCGATCGCTTGCTGTTTTCCGATGAACGCCTGGCCATTTGTTCCGGCTTGTTCTTTGGCGCTAGCTTCTGCTGGCGCAGCGTCATCTGCCGATTGCCTATTAGAGCGATCATCTGAATCCTCGAATAGCTGTTCACCTTGGACATTTTGCGTCTTCAACTTCGCTCCTGTGTCGTCTGTATCTGCAAGAACAGTCCCGCCGAATGCCAAAATTCCTGCCGCTGCTGAAACATAGATTAATTTTTTCATCTTAATCTCCTCCTGTTCTGTTGTTACTTTGAATATAACCACCAAAGCTTAAGCTGCGCTTAGACCAAGATGAGAAATTCATGAGAACAGGCGGATTCAGCACAATCTATTCAAAAAACCGTTTTCAGCTCCAATCATAACTGATTTGCCATCAGCTCCGACTGCATGAAAACGGTTTTCATTCAATTTTTCTCAATCATCCCATTCCACTGTCATCGTCTCTCCCCGAATCGCGTGGATTTGGATGGTCGCTTCCCGATCGGATGCGTCGTCATCCATTTCAACCAAATAATAACCGCCGTCCGTTGTCTGGGCAAATTCGACTTCATCGACCGTCCCGTTCAAGGTCTCACGTGCGATAGCGACTGCCGCATCCTGGCTGATGATGCGTTCCGGTTCTTGTTCTGCAGGCGTTGAATCCGGTTCAGGCTCGGATGGGGGTTCCAGCGATTCTGTTTGGACATCCAGCACTTCCCCGGACTCTGCAGAAATGGCCAGGATTTTCCGTTCCGTTTCGCTATGGATTTCCACTTCGTACCGATTTCCATTTTCCATATATTGGATTTCTTTTATTTCTCCTGGCTCTGCTGCTGAGGCTGCTTCGCTTGCTTGCTCTTCAGAAAGCACTTTTGCAGGACCAGTTTTCTCCAGTAATTCAAGCGATTCAACCTGTCCATCGGAACGGTTGATGGCTGCTAAATACGTTCCATCGTCTCGCTTGAATTCGATCTGGTAAAACCCTTCTGTTTCAGTTGCATTTTCAATCGCACCGCCGTAAAGCTGTTCAATCGATTGTGCCGCTTCATCCATCGTTACGGAATCGGCAGCCGTTCTCGGAAACAGGAAAAAGGCCAGCGCCGCGATGGAAAATACGGTGATGACTATTCCGATAGCCCACCATTTTCGCATGATCATCCCTCCTGCCCTGATTGTAACTGCCCAACATTAAAATTCCCTGAGAAAACGATCGTTACCGTCGTTCCCAATTGTTCAATGCTGTCGATCTCGAGTTGAAGGTGAAGCGAATCAGCCAATTCCTTGGCGAGTGAGAGGCCAAGCCCAAATCCGCCTGTCTCGCGGCTTCTCGCTTTGTCGACGCGGTAAAAGCGTTCAAACACATGAGGCAGGGATTCTTTCGGGATGCCGACGCCATAATCACGGATTTTGATATATACCGCACCGTCCGTCCCCGCCTCCATATCAACGCTGGCTTCGCTATACTTGCGGGCATTGTCCAGGAGAATATAAAGCAATTGCTTGAGTTGCTGGACGTCGGTTTCGACAATCAGCGACTGCTGCGCCTGCAATCGAAATTCTCTGTCATAGGAAGCGTTCATTGCCGTCATGACTTGGCGGAGAACTGGTTGTAAATCAGTTTTTTGCCAATCCATTTGGGCTTGGCTGCGCCGTGCGATATGCAATAATTGTTCTATCAGCTGGCGCATTCGTTCCGTTTCGTTGCGTATGGCCGTCAAGGCTTCTTCCTGTAGCGCTGGGTCTTGCGAACCCCTGCGCTGCAATAAATCAGCATAGCTTGAAATGACCGTCAGCGGCGTTTTCAGTTCATGGGAGGCATTGGAAACGAATTCTTCCTGTTTGCGGTAGTTTTCTTCCAATAAACCGATCATCTCGTTAAAAGTGACGCCCATTTGGCTCAATTCATCCCGTGACTCTCCCGCTATGGGCAGCTTCTCAAAAGATCCGTCGCGCTGGATGCGGCGCATCGTCCCAGTAAGTCCCTCGATCGGGCGGGTCAACACGCGCCCAAGCAATGCACTCGATAGGAAAATCGGGATCATCGAGAGCAGCGTGACGGAGATGAGCACGAGCCGCAACGTCGCGAGGTTTGCCGTCACTTCCCTGAGCGACTGGGCAACGATCAATTCCACTACTTCACCGCCTGGCCAGATGACCGGTGCCGTTACGTATGCAAATTGCTCGCCTTCAACGGCCATTCTTCCCGAAGCGCCTTTGACATCATTTGGAAACTCTACATTGACAGATGGATCCTGGATAATTGTATTCAGCAAGCCGCTGCTTCCATTTTTCTCTTTAATCAAGCCATCGACCGGCACGTAGGCGCGCAAAATATTATCCGGCAATTCTTCATTATTATTGGCATTGAACTTCGCGACCATCACTTCCACTTCAGCTTCTAGCCGTTCGACTTCCGTTTCGTACGCCAGGCTGCTGAAGGAATAGTAAATGACGACTGCTAAAATCAGCAGCACGAAGAACATCAACAAAGTCGAGGACAAATGAATTTTATGCTTGAGCTTCATGCGGCTGCTCCTTTAAGACATACCCGACGCCACGCACGGTCTGCAGGTAAGTGGCATCTTCGCCGAAATCGATCTTTTTGCGCAAATAACGGATATAGACATCGATGACATTCGTATCGCCGTAATAATCATAGCCCCACACCGCATTCAGCAATTGTTCACGGCCGAGCACTTGCTTCGGATGGCGCATCAGATACAATAGCAAATCGAATTCACGAGGCGTCAATTCGATCTGCCGCCCCGCTCTTACGACTTCCCGTGTGCTTTCATTAAGCGTGAGCTCTTCAAAACGGTGCAAATTTTCATCAGCTGGATTTTTCACCCTTAAGTTGGCGCGGATTCTGGCAAGCAGCTCCTCGATTTCAAACGGTTTCGTTACATAGTCATTGGCACCCAGGTCAAGCCCCGCCACTTTATCTTTGACATCGTTTTTAGCGGTCAGCAAAATGACCGGCAACTTAGCATCAGATGCACGGATCCGTTTCAGGACATCGAGGCCGTGGATTTCCGGCAGCATTAAATCGAGCAGCACCAAATCCCATTCCTGTTCCCTGAAATGGATCAGGGCTTCGGAACCGGTCAAAGCGACCCCCGTATCATAGCCTTCGAATTTCAGTTCCAGTTCCAAGACGCGGGCGATGCTTTTTTCATCTTCCACAATCAATATGCGCTGCGTCATCTGCGCACCCCCTTTTTCTTAATCATAGCAGGTTCAAAAAGAAAAAAGCGACCTAAAGGCCGCTTTCTACTTCAATACTGTCCGGATCCATTTCGCCCGGTTTTTATAAGGGGGATACGTCAGATTGGTCGATAGTTTCGTTGACTTCTTGACGATCGATTTGGCATGTGTAAAAGTTTCAAAGCTTGCTTTGCCATGATAGGAATTCATTCCGGACGGGCCCACTCCACCGAATGGCAAGTAATGGCTGCCGACATGCGAGACGGTATCGTTGATGCAGCCGCCGCCGAATGGCAATTGGTCCAGGAAGAATCGGACAGCCCGGTCGTTCTCTGAGAACAAATAAGCAGCAAGCGGCTTCGGCAAGCGCCGGATGTCCCGCAACAATTGCGGCAAATCGTTGTAAGTGATGATCGGCAAGACCGGCCCGAACAATTCATCTTCCATCGATGGGCTGTCCCAGTGTATGCCATCGAGCAAGGTAGGCTCGATATAGCGGTCGGCGCGGTCAAAGTCGCCGCCGTAAACAATATGGCTTCGTTCCTTATTCAGGATTTCCGTCAGCCGGTCGTGATGTTTTTCATTGACGATGCGGCCATAATCGGGACTGTCTTGTGCATTGTCGCCGTAAAATTTGCGGATTGTCTGGATAAAGATTTTCATGAAGTCTTCTTTCACGGACTCATGGATACAAAGATAATCCGGCGCTACGCAAGTTTGTCCAGTATTCATGAATTTCCCCCAGGCAATACGTTTTGCCGCAAGCTCCAGGTTAGCGGTCTGGTCGACGATTGCCGGGCTTTTGCCGCCGAGCTCCAAGGTAATCGGGGTAAGCCGCTCGGATGCGGCTTTCATGACCACTTTCCCGACCGGCACGCTGCCGGTGAAAAAAATATAATCAAATGATGCATGGATCAATGCGGTTACTTCCTCGCGCTCCCCTTCGACCACTTTCACGTAATGGGGTTGAAAGCTATCCTCTAAGACCTTTCGGATCATACGTGCCACGTTCGGCGTTGCCTCAGAAGGCTTGACAACAGCACAATTGCCTGATGCCAAGGCGCCGATAAGCGGTTCCATCGCTAACTGGAACGGATAATTAAATGGGCCGATGACTAGTACCGATCCATAGGGTTCACGGATGATGAAGCTTTTTGCTGGCTGCAGGTGGATCGGCGTTTTAACTTGTTCAGGCTTCATCCAATCTTCAAGATGCTTCGTCATATGGCCGATGCTATCGAGCACGAAGCCCACTTCCGTGGCATATCCTTCAAACTCGCTTTTTCCAAGGTCCAATTGCAAAGCCTCGATAATATCGTCTTCATGCGCTTGGATTGCTGCCTTTAGACGTTGCAGCTGCGCAATGCGGAAATCCGCCGATTTGGTCACGCCTGTAAAATAATAGCCACGCTGGTCGGCTATCATATCTTCTACCTCATTGGCTGTAAAATTCACTATTAAAAACCTCCTGTGGGTCATTGCAATAATTGGTCGATATAACGTTGTACGATTAAGCCTTCGTCAAAGCCGACGAGGAAAGTCGATTGTTCTTTCATTTCATCAAAGAGTGAAGGCACAGTATTTTCGGTTTGTACCTCTACACGTGTTTTCCCTCGTTCTTCCCGGTACAAACGCGACCAGTTTTCAAGCGTCAACACCCCTTCGTCGCCATACACTTTAAACTGCAGCAACTCGTTCTGGCCTGCCCCGCTCATGCCGGACAGCAGAAACGGCGAACCTTGCTGCGTCTTGCCGTGGGCGATGATTCCGGTTTCGCATTTTTCAGCGTCTTCCGGAAAATCAACTTGATGCGCCGAAATCTCCAATGCCCCGAACAAGCGGTGCATTAACTGCAAATAATGCGGAAAAACTTCCCGCACAAATCCTCCCTGGTCTCTCGTGGCAATCCATGGGTTTTGCTGCCACGCCCGCGGCCACTCTGGAAACACCGTTTGCAATTCGATGCGGCGGACTTTTCCGATATCTCCGCTTTTGATGCGCACTGCCATATCGCGGACGATCGGTGAATACATCAGCGGAAAATGCATGGCGGTGTGGATCCGATTGTTTGTCGCAGACTCCGCCATCGCTTGTGCGGCCTTTGCATCGTGTGCAAGCGGCTTTTCGCATAACACATGCAAGCCTCTTCTTGCCGCCGTTTCTGCAAGCTCTGCATGGCTGTTTGGCGGTGTGCCGATGTAGACCCAATCGATGGTAGTTTGGAACAAATCATCCAAGGAATCGGTGACGGCTACGCCATATTGCTCTTTAATGTATTTCAGCCGATCCCTATCCGTATCATAAACCGCTTTAACCTGTGCGGCATCGTCTTGCTGAATTTGCTTAATGATGCGCTCCCCGACAATGCCAGCGCCAATAATCCCAATCGCTATCAAAGCCATCGCCCCTTTTTTTCGTTTCATTGTTTATAAGTGTAACCTTGCGGGGTATAGAATAGTCAAACAATTACATTCGGCAGAATAGGAGGAAGCATCATGAACGAGCAGAAAAACTGGTGGGAGCCGATCTTTACAGGCACATTGGAAATGGGCGTCGACAAAGAAAAGCTGGAAACAATCAACGAAGACAGCCTATTGTATTTCGGTGAAACCACGACCACATTAGAGCAATGAAAATGTTCGGCCAGTTTGCAAGTACATAGCAGCGCTTGATCCGGAAAGATGCGGAGCAAGCGCTTTTTTTATGGAATCCTGTCCGCTCGTTGTCGCCTGCACTTGTTTTCGCTATAATTCGAGATAGAAAGCAGGGATTGCCATGAAACCATTCTTCTTATTATTGATCAGCCTACTGTTGTTGTCGGGGTGCACTTGGCCTGACACCACTGAGACAGGCGGCACTGCCGGCAGGACCGCTGTTGAAGTCACCGAGGTCATCGACGGAGACACCGTAAAAATCATTTACGACGGCAAAGAAACCACCGCCCGTTATTTATTGGTCGATACACCGGAAACAAATCACCCGAGGTTCGGCGAGCAGCCACTCGGCCCAGAAGCAACCGAGCGCAATCGGGAACTGATCGAACAAGCACAGCAAGTCGAGATTGAATTCGATGCCGGCGACCGTTTCGATGACTACGACCGCCTGCTCGCGTATTTTTACGCTGATGGGGAAAGCGTACAGGAACAATTGCTTGAAGAAGGTTTCGCCCGCGTCGCTTATATCTTCCCGCCGAATACACGCTATGTCGATGAATTCCGCGACGCCGAGTCTGAAGCGAAAGATGCTGAAATCGGTATATGGGAATACGAAAATTATTCGACGGACCGCGGATTCAATGCTGAGGCATTCGGGCAAACTGAAGCAGGCAATACCGATACCGCTGATGACTGCCGCATCAAAGGCAATATCAACCGAAGCGGCAATAAAATTTATCACATGCCCGGTTCTCCTTCCTATGAAGAGACCAATCCTGAACAATGGTTCTGCACCGAACAACAAGCCAGAAATGCTGGTTTCCGCAGTTCCGGGCAGTAAAACAGAGGAGGAATACGATGCAATTGCTTGTTTTACGCCTTGATTATCGCAGCTCCAAAATGATCGAAAACCTTCAAAGACAGCTGCGCCAGCCGAATTCCAAACTGGCGTTGCAATTGCCACACATCCCTTTGCTGGCATATGAAAATACGCCCCCGCTTCAATTGAAGGCAGCACTAGAACCGATTGCCCAAAGCACTGCTGCTCTTTCTTTACAGGCAAGCGATATCGGATTTTCCAAAGAGGGCGAGCGATTCTACCTGCAAGTCCATCCAACTGAAGCACTCGCTGAATTCTACAGTTTGCTGCAAATAGCAGGACAGGGATTTTCCACGGGTGTAGATGTGCAGTGGCAGCCGCAGATTCCGCTCATCGGCAATATTCCCGCTCCATTTTGGGGCCCTTTGTTTGCAAGACTGGCGCTGGAGTTCAATTCGCTCAGCGGAACGGGCGCTGCGTTGGAATACTGGTCTGTGATTGGCAATCGCACGACAATTGAATGGAGCTTGTTCTTGGAAAGCTGAGAAATAATGCCGGTTTTAAAAAGCTGAAAGTTTTTTCACAAAAGCTATTGTCTTTTTTCAAACTGGCATATATAATAATAAATGTCCTTGAGATTGCGATTCCTTAGCTCAGCTGGGAGAGCGCTACCTTGACAGGGTAGAGGTCGCTGGTTCGAGCCCAGTAGGAATCATCATACGCATGCTGCGCGCTGCACAAAACACTAACCGGTTTTCCGGTTGGTGTTTTTTTATGGCCGCAAAAAAAAAGATGGAAGCCCGCGGGCTTCCATCTTTTTTTATTATGCCGTTTGAGGCTTGGTGTTTTCTTTGTCTCTCGACATCCATTGTAGTGCAAGAAGTACGATAAATACAGCAGCGCCAATTAGATCACTAAAGCCTTCCGGGTAAATCAGTGCTAATCCTGTAGCTACAGCAACGATTCTTTCCCACCATCTGAGCTTGCGATACCAATAGCCTATCGCACCTGCACCGATGGCAATCATTCCTGTAATAGCAGTGATTAACACCCAAATGACTTGTGTCCAGGTAGTGTCAATCATCAATAATTCTGGAGACAGAACAAACATATACGGGATAATAAAGGCTGCAATTGCTAGCTTGGCAGCATTAATACCGGTTCGTATCGGTTCGCCACCCGAGATGCCAGACGCAGCAAACGCAGCCAGCGCCACAGGAGGCGTGATATCTGCAATGATCCCGAAATAGAAAACGAATAGATGGGCAGACAATGCCACGACTACCGGTACGGCTGCTCCAGCCGGTTCATCAATCATCAATAAGGTAATGATTGCAGGGGCAGCAATTGTAGAGGTAATTACATAGTTTGCTGTAGTTGGTGATCCCATCCCCAATACGATAGCTGCCAACATGGTAAAGAATAGTGTCAATAGGACGTTACCGCCTGAGGCAGAAACCAATCCGTTCGCCAATGACAGACCCAATCCCGTTTTGACAACTACTCCGACTATAATTCCTGCCGCGGCTGTAGCTGCCGCGACTGCGAGAGCCGTTCGAGCTCCGTCCACTAGTGCATGAATGATATCCATAAAGCCAAGTCTTGTTTCTTTATTGAATGCACTTACGAAAATGGTCAGCAAAATACCATATAACGCTGCCTGCATGGTCGGTATTCCTGACAATAAGAACAAGATGATGGCAATAATCGGCGTCAGTAAATAAATCTTTTTCAATACTTCTTTCCGATTCGGCAGCTCGTCTTTAGGCAAGCCTTTTAGCCCAATCCGTTTTGCTTCAAAGTGAGTCATGATCCAAATACCTGTAAAGTACAGCAAAGCTGGAATGGCCGCTGCTTTAGCAATTTCCCAATAAGTGATTCCTCCGATAAACTCTACCATCAAGAATGCTGCAGCACCCATGATCGGAGGCATGAGCTGCCCGCCTGTAGAAGCAGCTGCTTCCACGCCGCCTGCAAACTCTTTCTTGTATCCTAGCTTTTTCATCATCGGGATCGTGTAAGACCCTGATGTAACAACGTTTGCGACCGAGCTTCCTGAAATTGTTCCTTGCAGGGCACTGGAGAAAATCGCCACTTTTGCAGGGCCGCCTGTCAATCCACCCGCTAAGGAAACTGCAAGATCGTTGAAATATTGGCCGACCCCGGTTTTGACCAAAAATGCACCGAAGAGCAAGAATGTAAAAATGAATGTAGCAGATACACTCAACGGTGTTCCTAAAATGCCATCAGTGGTAAAGAACATCAATTGAATCATTGAATCTAAATCTTGACCGCGGTGGCGCAAGAATCCTGGAAAGTATGGACCGAAGAAGCCATAAGCCAGAAATAGACCTGCAATTACGGTAATTGGCATCCCTACTGCTCGACGCGTTGCTTCTAAGGTAAGCAGGACTGCCAATATCCCGACAATCAAATCGAGCTCTGTTACACGCCCAATACGAAAGACCAGATCGTCGTACATAATTGGCCAATATGCCCCCACTCCCACTGCCAATAGCGCTAAAATATAGTCGTACCAGGCTACCTTATGGCGTGCTCCTTTACGGCGTCGCAAAGGGAATAATAGAAAAATAAGTGATAGCGCGAACCCTAAGTGGACGGAGCGCTGGATGTACGCTGTGTATTGACCAAAAATAGCCGTATATAATTGAAATAATGAAAAGGCCAAAAGCCCGAAAAACACGACATGTTTGATTATGCCCGACAAATCACGGGTGTTCGACTCCGGATCGTACTTCTGGAGAATTTCTTTTTGCTTCTCCTCCGAGATATGGCTTTCGTCTTCCGGCGGAAGTTTTTTCTCTTCTCTCTCTTCTGGCGATAGTTTATCACTCATAGATGTTCACTCCTTCTAATTGCTGATAAATGGATAGGCGCTGGGCACGGAATGTGTAGATCTTGCCTCTTTCCAAACTCTTCTTTAAATCGAGTTCTTTTCCTGCGATTAGGAAAGCGAGTTCCGCGTCCACGTCCCCGACTAGCAACCGGAATTCGGGCAGCTTCCGCTTCATATCCTCAATAAAGTATTTCCCGTCTTTTTCGACAAAGCGCTCCCCTTCTCCTGCATTCGACGGCATGCCGATATTGAAATCTTCGTACTCAAGTTCCGTCATCACCAGTTGCCCCTCATCATCAAGGCGGTAACTTTCGATCACATCCGATAGATGAATCGAATGCGTATAGCGGATCTTGAAGCGGTCTTCTATAACTGGAACGCGCGCTGCAATCTCGTTTGTTTCCGAATCGATGAAGACGAAGTGTTTCTGATATGGGATGAAGAATAGTGCGGAGCAGATAAGGATGAGGATGGTTAATATAAGAAGGACTTTGAGAATTCTGTTATTCCGCAAGATGATCCCCCTAGCGACAAAAAATAAATAACGACGATAAAGCTTGCGCTTTATCGCCTGTTATTCTGATCAATTCTTATTGGTTTACTTCATCGAAGTAACGCTGAGCGCCAGGATGGATGTCGATCCCGATGCCATCAAGAGCTGTTTCGGCCTTGATGAATTCTGCTTTAGCGTGTTGAATTTGATCTGTGTTTTCATAAATTGCTTTTGTGATGTCATAGACTGTGTCTTCAGAAATGTCGTTCTGTACGACAAGCATGGCAAGAACAGAAACGGTCGGGACTTCTTCAGTCAATCCGTATGTGCCGGATGGAACTACATCCTCTGCATAATATGGATATTTCTCGATCAATTCAGCTGCTTTGTCTGCTGCTACAGGAACAATATTGACATCGGAAGTTGCACTCAAGCTTTCAACTGCACTAGTCGGCGTTCCAGCTGTGATGAATGCTGCATCGATTTGCCCGGATTGCAAGCTTTCCTGCGACTCGCCAAAGTCCAAGTTCTGTGCATCGATATCGTCCATCGTCATGCCATGGATTTCAAGCAATTGCTCAGCATTGATATAAGTACCTGAACCAGGTGCGCCGACTGATACCGATTTGCCGGCCAAATCTTCAAACGCTGCGATGCCTGATCCTTCAGTCGTTACGATTTGGATTGTTTCTGGGTAAAGTGCACCAATAGCTGAGACGCTGTCGATGACTTCTCCTTCAAACATATTCGTTCCTTCAGATGCGTAGAAAGCCGTGTCTGTCTGCACAAAAGCGATTTCGCCCGTGCCATCAGCTAGTGAAGTCATATTGGCTGCAGATGCTTGGGACACTTCGGCAGTTGTATCGATGCCTGTCTCATTCTCAATGATCGTTGCCATCGCTCCGCCCAGCGGATAGTAAGTGCCTGTTGTTCCACCAGTCAATACACTGATGAATTCCGGCTCAGCTGCTCCGCCGCCTTCTCCTTCATTTGCTGCATCGTCTCCACAGCCTGCTAGGAATACGGATCCGGCCAAAGCGACAGTCGCGTAGAATCCAAACTTTTTGTTTAACATAAATCGGCCTCCCTTTATCTATAGTTTCTTTCAACTTTCATGATACCATGACTTTCTGTCCATCTGTCAATTTAATTTTTTCCAATGGAATCGGTTTCAAACCAAATTTATGGCAATAAAACCCTTTTTTTATATTTCTGCTCCAGGTACATGAGTTTCCGGCGCTGTCTCTTCAGGAGTGAGGTCTTCAAAGCTTCTGCCTTCTTCCTCTAGGTCGCGCGTGCGGTGTGCGATGCGGGCCGAGGCACATGCAGCGATGCTCGAAACCAAGTCATCGAGGAAGGTATGGACATGCTCTCCGTATTTCGTATCGAGCTTATGGATGATGCCGGTTTTGTTTTTGTCCAAATGGCCAAATGTCGTTACGGCAATGCTGCCATAAGTAAGTACTGCGCCAAGGCCAATCATTTCATCGACCCCGAACAAGCCTTCATCCGAACCGACAATTTGCTGAAGCGGCTGGGACAATTTCCCTTGCTCAGCCAGCTCATCGAGTTCAATGCCAACCAATAAGGCGTGCTGCATTTCCCGTTTGCGCAAGACGCTTTCGACCGACTCGACGCAATGGGCCAACGTTAATCCTTCATTGAAAGGCAATTGCATTTCCAACACGATTTTTGCGATATCTTCTTTCGTGACGCCCCTTCTCTCCAAAGCTTCATGAGTTGCTTTGTTCACTTCTTCTGAATGCACACGGAAATGTCCTCCATCCATGATGCGATCCCCTCTCTCTATTTGGATTTGTCTTCTTGTCCATTATACCTTGCATAGGGGAATATGTTACAATTTTTGTACAATAGAATTAGAAGGAGGCAACATCATGAACAAAGGAAGCGTAGAAGATTTCACGCTCTACAGCGATGCCTTGGGAGAAGACATGCAGGTGCTCGTCCACCTGCCCTCAAATTATTCTCCCCTTTATAAATACAGCCTCGTCATCGCATCGGATGGCAAGGATTATTTCCAACTCGGCCGCGTTCCGCGCGTCGTCGATGAATTGCTGGAAAACCAGGAGATCGAAAATATCATCTTCGTCGGCATTCCTTATAAAAGCGTAGAAGACCGCAACCGGAAATACGAGCCGACCGGTGAACAGCATGCCGCTTATCTGCGTTTCTTGGCCCACGAGCTGGCACCCTACCTCGATGAAAAATACCCGACCTACCAAGTCGGCATGGGCCGGACATTGATCGGCGATTCGCTGGCAGCCACCGTGTCCTTGATGGCTGCACTCAAATACCCGAATATTTTCGGGCGCGTCATTCTTCAATCACCGAAAGTCGGGCCGGAAATGATGGAAGCTGTCGAGAAGTTTTCGATGAACAATTCATTCACGGTTTACCATGTCATCGGGTCGGAAGAAACCGAAGTCAAGCTGACCAATGGGGAAACCGCCGACTTTCTCACGCCGAACCGCGAGTTGAATGAGTTGATGAAAAATAAAGGGTTTTCGCTCTTTTACGAAGAATTCAAAGGAGACCATACATGGAAATACTGGCAGCCTGACCTGAAAAGGGCGCTGTTGATGAATTTTGGCATGTAGGCCTTAAGGAAACAAACTGAACAATTTGATACAATTGAAGAGAAAGCATTTATTAGATGAGGAGGTCTATTGATTATGAAATATGGCATTGCAGCATTTCCATCGAAAAAACTACAAGACCTGGCGAATTCCTACCGGAAACGCTATGACCCGCATTACGAATTGATCACGCCCCATATTACATTGAAAGGGCCTTTCGAAGCGGATGACTCAGAAGTCAAAGCGATGGCGGAGGAGCTCGGCAATATCGCCAAGCGCCAAAAACCTTTCCGCATCCATGCAACGCGCGTCAGCACCTTCACGCCGGTGACAAACGCTTTGTATTTCAAAATCGAGCCTTCAAAAGAGCTGATGGATCTTCACGAAGACCTCCACTCCGATTTTCTCGGCGGCATGCCGGACCATCCTTTTGTGCCCCATATCACCATCGCACAAAAACTTTCAGATTCGGAGCACGCTGATGTTTACGGCCAATTGAAAATGGCAGGCATCGACCACGAAGAGACAATCGACCGTGTCCATCTGCTCTATCAATTGGAAGATGGTTCGTGGACTGTGTACGATACATTCCGGTTGTCAGGAGATGAAGCTTAATTGCAGAAAGTGAAAATCGTTGAAACCGAACTCGAAAAAGAACAGGCTTTTGAAATCCGCCGAAAAGTTTTCGTCGATGAGCAAGGCGTTGCCCTTCATGTGGAAATGGATGAACATGATGACAGCGCCACTCATTTTATCGGTTATGAACTCGAACAGCCAATTGCCGCTGCCCGGATTCGCGAATACGAACAAGGCGTCGGCAAAGTTGAACGTGTATGCGTGTTGCCTGAATACCGCGGACATCATTTCGGGGCGGAGATGATGGAACAGCTGGAGGAATATGCCCGCTCGATCGGCTATTTCCGCCTGCAGCTCAATTCCCAGAGCCATGCAATCCCGTTTTACGAACGGCTTGGCTATGATGTCGTCTCTCCCGAATTCATGGATGCCGGCATCCCCCATCGCCAAATGGAAAAAACGCTATAATAAAAAACCTTCCGGAAAACTCCGGAAGGTTTTTTTCATGCATTTTATAAGACGTGATAGCCGCTGTCGACGTGCAAGACTTCGCCCGTGATGCCGCGGGACATATTGCTGAACAAGAAGACGGCCGTGTCGCCGACTTCTTCCGGCGTCGTGTTGCGGCGAAGCGGTGCTTTCTCTTCGATTTCACGCAAAATCGAGTTGAAGTCGCTGACGCCTTTAGAAGACAATGTGCGGATTGGGCCGGATGAAATCGCATTGACGCGGATATCGTGCTTGCCAAGATCCGCTGCCAAATAACGGACAGACATTTCAAGCGATGCTTTGGCAACACCCATGACATTATAGTTCGGCATGACGCGCTCGCCGCCGATGTATGTCAAGGCTACGATGCTGCCGCCTTCTGTCATCAATGGTTTTGCGTATTTCGAAACGATTGTCAATGAGTACGAGCTGATGTTATGCGCGAGCAAAAAGCCATCGCGCGATGTATCCGAAAAGTCGCCTGACAATTCTTCTGTTTTTGCGAATGCGATGCAATGCGCAAGCCCATCGATTTTTCCAGCGCTTTCTTTGATCGTGTTGAAGCATTTCTCTACGTCTTCGTCGCTGGTCACATCACACGGCAAAATCTGCTCATGCTTGCCATCGAGTGTCGCGACCAAATCACGCACCGACTTTTCAAAGCGCTCCCCTGCATATGTAAAGATCAAGTTCGCTCCAGCCGCATCCAATGAACGCGCAATTCCCCATGCAATGCTGCGCTTATTGGCAACCCCCATGATGACATATGTTTTATCTTTTAATGAAATAGACATATATATACCTCCTAATATTATTACCTGGTACTAATATTACCCCATAAAAAAAGAAAGTGCAATTGCACTTTCTGTGATCTTGCTTCATTTAGTCGTTTACCGGCTTATAAATTCGTCAGGAACGTTGTCGCCAAGCCCAAATAAATGAGAATGGAAATGATATCGTTCAAAGTCGTGATGAACGGCCCAGACGCGACGGCAGGGTCGATCTTCATCCGGTGTATCAATAAGGGGATAAACGAGCCAGCCAAAGTTGCGACAAAAATCGAGCTGGCGACCGCAGTGCCGACCAACATCCCAATCAGCAACTCAGACTTCCAAAAATAAACGAGCCCCACGACCACGATACCGCAGATGACGCCTGTAATTAAGCCTGTGCCTGCTTCGCGGAACAAGAGCTTCATTTTGCTTTCTTCTTCGATGTCGCCCGTGGCAATACCGCGTACGGCAACCGCGAGCGCCTGCGTGCCGCTATTCCCAGCCATTCCGGCAATCAAAGGAATAAACACGGCGAGCAGTGCTACCTGGTCGAGCGTCGCTTCGAACATGCCCATCAAATTCGCTGTCAGCATTCCGAGGAATGTCAGCAAGATGAGCCACGGCAAACGTTTTTTCGCTGCTGTCAGCGGTCCGCGGTCAAAGGTATCCATGTCGGAGACGGCAGCCAATTTGGAGTAGTCATCAGATGCCTCTTCATCCAACACGTCGATGATATCATCGACTGTGATGATGCCGAGCAGGTGGTCCTGGAAATCCACGACCGGAAGTGCAAGAAAGTCATAGTCTTTGATCATGCGCGCGACTTCTTCCTGGTCTTCGCTTACCTGCACACTGACGACGCGGTCGTTCATGATCGATTCGATCAAGGTGTCTTCATCCGCAACGATCAAATCACGCAATGTCACGATGCCTGATAATTTACGGTCGTCATCGATGACAAAGACATAATAGATCGTTTCGGCGTTCGGTGCAGCATTGCGCAAAATATTCATTGCGGAGCGCACTGTCGAATTTTTAGGAATCGCCACAAATTCCGTCGTCATAATCGATCCCGCCGTATATTCTTCGTAATGCAGCAAGTCTTTGATCTGCTGGGCGGATTCCTTGTCCATGATCGTCAAATAGCTGGCGACTTGATCTTTGTTCAGTTCATTGAGCACATCGACTGCATCATCGGTGTACATATAGGACAGGATATCGGATGCATAGCGTGTATCCATTTCCTTGAACAGGTCTTCGTATTCGTCATCGTCCACTTCAATGGCTTCAAAAATATCCGCCATTTCTTTCGGAGAGAGATACTGATAGAGCAATTGCCTCGTTTCCCCGTCCGCTTTTTCGTAAAAGCTTGCTTGGTCGTATGGATGGTGGGACAAAAATTCTTCTCGGAATGCTTCAACATCCCCTTTTTCCAGCAGTTCATGCAATAATTCTTCGTTCAGTTCCTCGTCACGGATCTTCGTTTCGTCCATCATGTATACTCCCTCCTTTCAATCGTTTCAGCTTTTTCCCTGATATGCGTTACACTGAAATCAGTATATCGCCTATAGGAGCTGAAGAATATGAATTATGATGTCATCGGTGATATCCACGGCTGTTTTGATGAGCTGCTCGACTTGATCGAACAGCTTGGATACCAATTCGAAAATGGCCTTCCAGTACATCCCGAAGGCCGTAAGCTCGCATTTGTCGGGGATGCCATGGACCGCGGCCCAAAATCCCTCGATGTCCTGCAGCTATTATTCGCCATGCAGGACGCGGGCATCCTTTATTATTCCCCCGGCAATCATTGCAATAAACTATACCGTTTTTTCAAAGGCAATCCGGTCGAGCTCCTGCACGGCTTGGAAATGACCGTAGCGGAATGGCGCCAGCTTGAACAAGGCGCGCAGCAACAGTTCAGGAACCGGTTTATCCGTTTTTATGAAGAACTCCCGCTTTACCATCGATTACATGACGATTTGATTGTCGTCCACGCAGGCCTGCGCCAGGATATGATCGGGCTGCCATTGAGCCGCCGCATCATCACGTTTGCGTTATACGGTGAAATCACCGGCAAGTACCATCCCGATGGACGGCCTGTACGCGGCAATTGGGCGAAAAGCTATCAAGGCAAACCATGGATTGTTTACGGCCACACGCCGGTCGCGACCCCTTATTTCAAGAATCGTACCGTCAATATCGATACCGGCTGTGTATTCGGAGGGCCTTTGACTGCCCTGCGTTTTCCGGAAATGGAAATTTGCCAGGTCCCGTCAACACAAGCCTATCAGCCAGACCGCTTCCATCAGTGTGATTAGACCAATGCAAGCATGTCAGCGGCAAGAGCGGATGTAAATGCCAGCCGCTCCCCGGAGACAGGATGATCGAGCTGCAATTCTGTGCAATGCAGCGCTTGCCTTTCGATTAACTTGCGGCCACCGCCGTATAAATCGTCCCCAAGCAGCGGATGCCCGATATGGGCTAAATGGACGCGGATCTGGTGGGTCCTGCCCGTATTCAATTTCAGCCGGACATGGCTAATGCCTCCGCCCGACCGGATCAATTCCATCTCAGTCTCGGCAAATTTGCCGTCTTCCCTCACTTCACGTTCGATGATGCTGGTGTCTTTTCGGCCAATCGGGGCAGTGATTACTGCATTTCCAGCTGCTACTTCGCCGTGCACAAACGCTTCATAGCGCCGGTTCATCCGCTTTTCCTGTTGCTGCACGGATAGCAGATGATGGATATGGCGGTTTTTCGCGATGCATACCAGCCCTGAAGTGTCTTTATCAAGGCGGGTGGCAATATGCAATGTGGACGGAATGCCGTGGTGTTCGAAATGCCCGGCGACAATATTCGCCAGGCTGCCAAATGGCTGCTCACGCGAAGGGGTGGTATTTTGCCCTGGCGGCTTTTCGACAATCAACAGCGCTTCGTCTTCATAGACGATAGCAAGCGGTCCTGTTTCTGCCGTCAAGCCTTTGCCTTGTATTTCTTTCGGAAAAATAACGGTCACGGCATCCCCAACTTCGAGCGGATGCCTGACCGTCACTTCAGAACCGTTGACCAGCAAATGGCCTCCGCTGTACTTCACAGAAGCCAAAGTCCTTTTGGAAATGCCATAATTTTGAAGCGCCTCGCGCAACAAGCCACGTTCATTTGCAGTGAATTCAATTTGAAATGCTTTCATGCCATCAATCCTCCGACAGTTCGCTGTCGATAAATGAGTCATGGACGCGGCGCCAAAACGGGAATGCACGGAAACGGGCGAAGCGCACTTTTTCTTTCGCCACTCGGTACTCAATCGATTCGACGTCTTTATGCAGCAATTGAAGGTGGTCGATCGTCACCATGAAATCGGGTGCCTTCACCGGCAGCAAAGTGCAACGGTGATGGGACGGCAACACAAGCGGCGATCCGACAGTCCGGAACACCCGGTTGTTAATCGAAGCCATCTCGGTCAATTGCATCGCCGGCAAGGACGGATGGATGATCGCCCCGCCGAGCGCTTTATTATACGCTGTGCTTCCTGAAGGCGTCGACATGCACAATCCGTCTCCGCGGAACCGTTCAAAATGGCTGTCGTTCAAAAAGACGTCCATGACTAGCGTGACGTCTGGGGATTTTACGGTCGATTCGTTCAAAGCCAAATAAGTGGAAGATTCCTGGTCGCTCCGGTAATGCACCGTCACCTCCAGCAAAGGGTATTCAATGACTTCGAATTCCTTTTTCGCGATCGCCAAGACGAGCTTCTCGATCTCGATCGGTTTCCAGTCTGCATAAAATCCTAAGTGGCCTGTATGGATCCCAACGAATGCAACAGAATTCAAACGGTCGCTGTATTTATGGAATGCGTGGAGCAGAGTGCCGTCCCCGCCGATCGATAAGACGATCTGTGGGGATTCCTCGTTCCATTCCATGCCGAAATCCTCCAAATACTCACGGGCCTCTCCCATCAATCGATTGGATAGCTCATCACTTCTCGATATGATAAAAAATTTCATGTATCCTTTCGACCTCCTTCCGCATCCGCAGGAAATCTAGTTCCCGGAGATTCTTTGTATTCACTGAAATACGCCTGCGCTTCCTGGATCTCATCCCTGATCTGCGTCATTTCCTCATCGAGCTGGAATGCCGCTTCCGCCGCACGCTGCAGCCGGAGCTTGATCTCCTCGGGGAAGACACCTTTGTATTTATAGTTCAAGGAATGCTCGATCGATGCCCAGAAATTCATCGCCAAGGTGCGGATCTGGATTTCCGCGAGGATCAGCTGCTCACCGTCGATGGTCTGCACAGGGTACTCGACGATGACATGATATGAACGGTAGCCGCTTTGCTTTTCATGCGAAATATAATCCTTTTCTTCGACAATGCGCAAATCGTTGCGCTGGCGCAAAAGCTCCACGACTGTTTCGATATCTCCAACAAATTGGCACATCATCCGCAAACCGGCGATGTCCTGTAAATTGCGGGCCAATTCTTCCGATGGTTCAAACAATAACCCTTTTTCCAAAGTCTTATCATAAATGCTCGCCAGCGGCTTTACGCGGCCGGTAACGAACTCAATCGGTGAATTCGTATTATTCGTTTCAAATTGCTTGCGCATCCCTTTGAATTTCACTTTCATCTCGTCGACCGCCTGTTTATACGGCGCCAAAAAACGATTCCATTGCCCCATGTCTGGCCCTCCTCACTGCTTTGCCCATTTTACTATCCTTTAAGCCCAGCACAGGGCTGTTTCTTCATACCGCTATTTTACCACAGCAAGGCTCTGCGTTGCAGATTGCACCCAACTATCCGATAATGAAATTAACGGCTAAGCCAAGAGCAGCCGGCGCGAGCACAAAATTCCCGCTTATCGCCGGTTGACCCACCCCGCTGTTGCAACGCCGCTTCTTTCCTATAGAAAAGGAGGCTGTATCGCAAAGGCGGGAGTAATGAGGTGAACAGATGACAAAAGAACTTGAGATTGAATTCAAGAACATGCTGACAAAAGAAGAGTATAGCAAATTATTGGCGGAGCAAAAAACCGCACCCATCAGCCAGACCAACCATTATTTCGACACTGCTGATTTTCAGCTGCGCGACCAAAAGGCAGCCCTGCGCTTGCGCAGCATCGGCAGTCGCTTCGAATGCACGCTTAAAACACCGGCCGCTTCCGGAAATTACGAAACGACCGATGCCTTGAACCAAGACCAGGCTTCCGCCATGCTGGAGCTGGGCCAGTTCAACGCGCCGGAAGTTTCCGCTGAACTCGAACGGCTCGGGGTTTCCCCGTCCGATTTGGTCCCCATCGGTTCCTTGACCACACATCCTTTAGCAGACGCTTACGACGGCCGGCTTCTCGTTCTGTATCATTCGGAATACTTAGGCGTGGAGGATTATGAACTGGAATACGAAGTCACAGATGAAGCTAGCGGCAAGCGGATTTTCATCTCCTTGCTGGAAGAAAAACACATCCCGCTGCGCCCGGCAGACAAGAAAATCGCACGTTTTATGAAGGCGGCTTCCAAGCGCTAAAGCAGGCATAGCCTTTTTGCGGCATGCGATATGTTTGAGATATTTACCATGCGTTGATAGAATGGATTTACAGCAAACACAAAGGGGACAAGACTGATGACTGGAAAACCGCTTATTCCGTACGATGAAATCGGCGCGGAAACTTTATCAAACCTGGTGGACGCCTTTTATGCACGCGTCTCAGCACATCCGCAACTTGCACCCATTTTCCCTGACGACCTGAACGAAACAGCGAGAAAACAAAAACAGTTCTTAACACAATACTTAGGCGGCCCGAATATTTACTCAGCGGAACACGGGCACCCGCGCCTAAAAGCACGCCACCATCCATTCCCGATCACTCCTGATCGCGCGCAAGCCTGGCTTGAGTGCATGAGTGAAGCGATGGATGAAGTGGGGCTCAGCGGCCAATTCCGCGAGACATTCTTCAACCGTCTCGTCTTGACCGCCCACCATATGGTGAATGATTACGATAGTGAGGAGGAGTTGGAGTGAGCAACCTGGATCTGGCAGAGGATATCCGCGAACACCAAGTTTCCTGCAAACCGATGGAATTATACGTGTTCATGGATCCGATGAATCCCGCATGCTGGGAACTTCAATCCATCATCCGCAAATTGCAAATCGAGTATGGCCATTACTTTTCAATGCGGATGATCTTAAGCACACAATTATCCGCCCTGAACATGAGCGTGAAAAATACTGATATGACCAGCGACGAGCTTGAACACCCTGCACTTCCCTCGGTCGCCATCAAAGCGGCAGAGCTCCAGGGCAAACGGGCAGGCAATCGATTCCTGTACAAACTGCAAGAACATCTTTTTCTACAATCCAGAAACGTCATATCCTACGATGTACTGCTTGAAATTGCGGTAGAAGCTGAATTGGACCAAGACGAGTTCAAAGACGATTTCCACTCGGTCCACAGCGCAAAAGCATTCCAATGCGATCTTCGCATCACACGGGAAATGGAAATTTCCGAAGTGCCAAGCATCGTCTTTTTCAATGAATGCATCGAAGACGAAGGCGTCAAAGTTTCAGGCCTTTATTCATACGACGTCTATTTGACCATCCTACAGGAAATGCTGGGAAAAGACCGGCTCAACCGGCAATCCCCGCCTTCTCTCGATGACCTGTTCATAAAGTATCCGACAATGGCGACCCACGAAGTGGCGAGCATCTACAATATCAGCGAACAAACCGCAGAACGCGAACTGAAAAAGCAAGTGTTGCAACAGAAACTCGAACGCATTCCGATGCAAGATGAGACATTGTGGAAAGTAAAATAAGCTAAGCTCCCAACAGGAGCTTAGCTTATTTTTTTCTTCTATATAATAGCGAAAGGCGCCTTCCACGTCCGGAAGGCGCCTTTCTTATCTTACACAAAGGGGATGGGAGAAATGTTCACGCTCAAACAAAGGGGTGTATGTTTGTATGTGATTAATTTCACAACCTAATAATATCACGCCATAATAGTTAATGCAATAAATCACAAACATTTTCACAAATCTGTCATAATATCAAGCGCTTACATAAATATAACGCGCAAATAAGTTATTTAAGAATAACTTATTATCCTCCGATACTCCCTTTTTCTATTGTTCAAGCTTGCCTATTTCCATTTCGCTATAATATCGTCCACCATCCCCCTCTTTCACCGATTCAAGTAATCACGATGCCTAGACGACGCATAAAAAACCTCTGCAGGTCTCACGCTGCAGAGGTTTTCGTTGATCTTTTATTTCTTCAATAGCAATCCTTCGAGTTCTTCAAGCTTTTGGCCGAAGACTTTGCACGCCTCTTCGACCGGCTCGGATGAGGTCATGTCCACACCGGCTTTTTTCAATACTTCAATCGGGTAATCGGAGCTGCCCGCTTTCAGGAATTCGTTAATATAACGCTCTACAGCTGGCTGCCCTTCTTCAAGGATCTTTTTGCTTAATGCAGTAGCTGCGCTGAATCCTGTCGCATACTGGAATACATAATAATTATAGTAGAAATGCGGAATGCGTGCCCACTCGAGGCCGATCTCTTCATCCACTGCCATGTCTTCACCAAAATACTTTTTGTTCAGCTCGTAATACACTTCCGTCAACCGGTCAGCCGTCAAAGCTTCACCATTCTGGTCCATCTGGTGGATTGTGTGCTCGAATTCAGCAAACATCGTCTGGCGGAAAACTGTGCCGCGGAAACCATCCAGCCAGTGGTTGAGCAAGTAAATGCGCTCTTGCTCATCTTCTGTCGTATTGACCAAGTGTTCATTCAACAAGGCTTCATTCGTCGTCGATGCGACTTCCGCCACAAAGATGGAATAATCGCCATAGACAAACGGCTGGCTTTCTCTTGTGTAGTGGCTGTGTACACTATGGCCGAATTCATGTGCCAAAGTGAACAGGTTGTCTACATTGTCCTGCCAGTTCATCAGTATATAAGGATTTGTGCCATAAGCGCCGGAAGAATAAGCGCCGCTTCGTTTACCTTTGTTTTCTTTCACGTCAACCCAGCGGTTGTCGATGCCGTTTTTGACGATCCCGACATATTCTTCACCGAGCGCATTCAAGCCTTCGAGCATCATGCCTGTCGCCTTGTCATAAGGGATCTCCATCTTGACTTCCTTAACAAGCGGCGTATACATGTCATACATATGGACTTGGTCAAGTCCCAATACTTCCTTGCGGAGCGCTACGTAGCGCTGCAATAGATGAAGGTTGTTGTTGACGGTTTCGACCAATTGATCATATACAGCTTCCGGAATATGGTCATCTGAAAGAGCCGCTTCGCGGGCCGATGAATAATTACGGATGCTCGCATGGACATTATCGCGTTTAACATTTCCGGATAAAGTGGAAGCAAAGGTATTGCGGAATTTGCCATACGTCGCATAAACGGCTTTAAATGCGTCTTCGCGCACGCGGCGATCTTTGCTTTCCATGAAACGGATGTAATTGCCATGTGTAATCTGCACTTTTTCTCCGTTTTCATTTTCGATTTCCGGAAACTCCAAATCGGCATTATTGAGCATGCCGAATGTTTCAGAAGACGCTCCAACCACTTCCGACAATTGCGCAAGAAGCGCTTCCTGCTCCGCTTTCAGCACGTGCGGACGCATTGTATTAAGTTCTTCGAGCGCGTGTCGATAAAGCTTAAGGCCGTCATGTTCGTCTACATAGCGGTTGAGCTCTGCTTCATCCAAAGACAGGATCTCAGGCGTCATGAAAGACAAACCTGCTGCCGTCTTGGCAAAAAGCGATTTGATGCGGCTGTCCATCGCCTGGTATGTTGAATTTGTCGTATCCTGGTCATAACGCATATGTGCGTATGCGTAGAGCTTGCGCAGGCGCTCCGATAATTCATCTTTATAGTTTAGCGCCTCGTACAGGGCATCCGCCCCGGCTGATAAAGTACCTTCGTATTGTCCTGCTTTCTCAGCCAGCGCCGAGACGGCTTTGAATTCTTCTTCCCATTGTGCATCTGTAGCAAAAACATCCTCCAAGCGCCATGTCAGTTCTGCAGGCACTTGATCTCTTGTCATTAATTTTTCCGTCATTTGGCTGCCTCCTCTTTCCCTTGTTTCGGGAAACGAATTACACCTTATTTTCTCAATTTTCCCACGCTTTTGCAAGCAGATGATAGGAAATATCCACCACTTCTGAAAAACACGCGGAATGGCCATTTCTGTAGAGGGTTTCATATGCCAAAAGCACCTGCAATGGCGTACGCACGTCTATACCAGAAGGCGCAAGCTTGACCAGCTTATTAGCCAATAACGTGTCTACCGGCTTTCCTGACTCGATCATGAGCGCTGCTTTCATCTGCCAAATAAGCGGATGTTCCAGAAACAGATGCCCGCCTGCAAGCGGCAACCCAAAAATCTCCGGGATGGCTTCCCTGTCGAGTTGGAGTTCATAACTCAATCGCCAGAACGGATTTCTCATCCGGTTTTTCGCGAATAATTGGGAACGGACGTATTTGGTCTTTTCTATTCGCATCAGGGATATTGCCTTCCTGTATTCCGCTTCGGTTAATTGTTTCGGCACCGCAAAAGGAAAGACTTGTTCCTTCAAAGGCAAGAGCGATGCCTTTCCGATCCAACGGTTGCCTTGTATATAAAAAAGATTGGAGTAGTAGATGAAGAGGGAATGATTGGGGTTGAATTGCAAGAGATGGGGACGAAGCTGTCCACCGCGGAACATCGCTCTTTCGAATGGGCGAATTTGAAAAATGCCCAGTCCTGAAGCCGGCACATCTTCTATGCCGCGGATCCATATGGCGTGAAGGCCCACCTGGGCGTAACCTTGGCTGCGCTTCACAACTTGCTCCACAGGCAATGTGCTGCACTGGATTTCAATCGCCGATTTCTCGGCTAGCAGGTCGGGGCGCTGCTTGATTTCGGGTAAGTAATGTTCGACACGGAACGGGATGTTGTTGTCGTGAAAAGAGGACAGGCGGGATTTTCCGAGCAGGTGAAGCGGCGTTTCCGGTTCACCGCCTGGCGTGCAGGAGAATTGCTGGAGATGGGCAAAATGGGGAATTTTGTCGTGCCTACTTTCAAGACGACTGGGGCTTCGCAGGCGGGACATAGAAAAGTTCGGTCCCTTCGCAGCTGAATCAGCTGCTGCCTAGTGTGATAAGCTTGCAGCGTAAATAAACGGCCTTTATCGAGCGCTGTCAGTATATGAATCACTCTCCTTTTTCCCAGTTTACGCTGAAGGGCCTTTGTGAGCAATACGGAAAATACTGTTAGCTCCTAAATAATTGTCTGAACGTCCACTACATAAAATGGCATAAAAACCTCCTAAGAGGAGGTTTTTATCCGAAATAATGCAATACGTTCGGCAGGGCATCTTCTTTGAAGATCGGTTTGCCGTATTCTTCAAGACGGTGGATCGTCATCGGAGTTTGCTGCAAGTATTCGGTGATGACGCTCAATTGGTCTTTGATGTCTTTTCGGAGTGCAGTATTTCATCAAACTTCACGTGCATATAATACTTTCCGTCAAAGTGGTACAATGCCGTATCGACCGGCATATACATGAGACGCTTCGCAATCGGAAGCAATTCTTCCACTTCAGAAAGAACAAACGAGTATTCGAGTTTCTTTGTATCGCCCTCGTCATAAACCGGTTCGAACTCATCGAATTCCTGTGAACCAGCTTCTTCTCCTGAAAACATTTTGCGGCGTTCTTCTATATCATCCGGCAAATCAAGTTTTGCCCGTCTTTCGTCAATTGCGCACGAGTGACAGTGACTTCAAGTCCTTTGTCCATGGCTTGCACTTGGATCCACAGCGGCCCTTCCATAACGAAATCGGCTTCTTCATTGACTTCATCCATCATTTCCCAGAAAAGCTCTTCGCTTTTGTCTCTGTTAAACCAAATTTCGTCACGGCTGAACCCTCGCTCTTCAACATCAAGATAGGAAATGTAAAATTTCACTGTGTTGTCGTTAATGCGTTCTATTTCCATTTTACACCTCTCCTTTTCGGATCGGATTAAGAGGAAGTTCCTCAAAAGCCGTGATTTATTACTACCTTCATTATACCTTTCCTGAAGGCTTAAAAACATTTTTCTGCCTATAGGCGGCACCAGAAGATAATTATCTTAGAGTCTAATCGAATCGACAGACTTTTGCAACTAATCAAGATGATAACCACATGCCCAGCTGGAAAACTCCGTCCAGGCGATATGCTAAAAGATAAAGAAAAGCCGTCCCATGATCCCTTATGAAATGCCATAAAGACCGGACAGCTTTTCTCCTTATTCTCAGTTGACCATGCGCTGAGCTTCCAGCAATTGATACGCGCACTTTACGTGGCAGGAATCGGCGGATCTCATCTTCGTTATAACCGACTTGCAGGCGTTTTCATCCATGATAATCGGGCGTCTCAATAAGCCCGGATGTTCCTGGATCAATTCATAGAGGCGCTGCAATGGCAAGCTCTCTACGTCTACATTCAGTTTTGGAAGATCTTCGAACGAGTCGAAATGATTTCATCCGTTCCGTCCTCTGTCATACGTAGAATTTCTTTGATTTCACTTATTGTCAAAGGTTCAGAGAAGATATTGCGTTCTGTATATGGAATATCATGTTCTTCCAGCCACGCTTTCGCCTTACGGCAAGACGTACAGCTTGGAGAAGTGAATAATGTAACCATCATAATGGAGCACTTCCTTTCGGATTCATAGATGTTGAGGGAATTCATTCTTAAATTAGAATCACTATCGTTTAGAAGCTCTACAATCATTATACAACATTAGGCTTCAGTAATATATAGCTGACAGCGAGAATTTTAAAAACATTGATTCTGTCACAGTCTCGCTACATTTTCTGAGAGTTTGTAAAACTTATACACTAGAAATTTACCCGCTCTTTTATCGATTAAACTTCAATAAGAAAATTTATTCTCATTTACGGAATTCTTTGAAAATAAAGCTTCTATTATATAGTACGTCTCATCACTTAAAAGGTTTCATTTTGCTGACTAATTTAAACGGCTTTTGCAAAGATTCAAAATGCCCCTGCTATTCGTCTTTACGACAGCAAGGGCATTTTGTTTATTCAGGTGTGTAGTCGACGCCCCGCGAGTAGCTGTTCCCTGCATTCCAAAGAAGGAATTCATCGATTCCTTGGTCATTCAATGCACGGATCTGGGCTTCACACTTCTGCCTTTCCGTAACGCTTATAGTTTCCTGCGCCCAGGTAGCTGGCGGTGAAATCCTGCAGCCATGGCCGTGAGACAGGCGCTTCATCCAGCTTGGAAAGCACTTCATTTTCCACTTTGCATATTCGGCTACCAGTTTGTATGGTTCCAAATCTGGCTTTGCAATGCCGAAGTATGATGTCCAGTGGCTAGGTATATCATCGAGGAGATGACATCGACATTCTCTGAGATTTTCGAGAAGTTCTGCCCGATGCCAGGTGCTTCCGGCAAGGTTGCGGCATAGCCGAAGATATCAACCGATACCTCTACACCATAGGGTTCGAGTTGTTCTTTCGCATAAGCAACAAAATCCGTCACAGCTTCTACACGGCGCTGTACCGGGTCCAACTTGGATTCTTCGTAGTCGCCCATCGAATAGTCCAGCTGCTCGCCAAGCCGCTCAAATCCTTCAGGGAAACGCACGTAATCGAATTGGATTTCCTTGAATCCCATTTTTGCGGCTTCGATCGCCACTTGCACGTTGTAATCCCAAACTTCCTTCATGAATGGATTGACGAATGCTTCCCCTCGGCCGTTTGTCCAGACTTGGCCGCCTGTTGTAAAGGAAAGTTCAGGATGCTGTTCCGCAAGTACCGTATCCTTGAAGACCACCACACGAGCAATCGGGTAAATCTGCTCCTGTTCCATTTGCTCAAGCATTGCACGCGGGTCTTTAATCAGCGAAGTTCCGATGCCTTTATCGGCCAGCGAGGAATCTTCTTCCGGGATATACGTTAAATGCCCCATGTCTTCCTTGACGTCAATGACCATCGCGTTCAAATCGGTATTTCCTACGAGATCGACCAATGAAGAAAACCGGGCTCCCCCGGCTGAGTTCCCAGTGACGAATATTCCGCGGACCGCATCAGGATATTCGAAATTCAATCCTGAATCGAAACCGAAGCGCTGCGATGTCCCAAGCAGCCCTGAGTCGATGCTCACCATTTCATATGTACGGGTCGAAAAATCTTCCGTTGCGGTTTCAGCCGCCTGCACAGTGCTGGCGCTCCCCAGTAAAAATAAAGACGCAGCAAGCCATTTCAAGGATTTCATACAGATTCACACACCTTTTCCGCTTTTCTCCAGTCTACCATTTTTAAGGGCTTTAAGCAGGATAATTTAGTAAATTTAGAGAAACTCAGACATTTATTTGTTTTGATCAGTTATTTCCAACATCTATTCCATTTACACACAAAAAAAGCACGTGCCCTTAAACAGGCACGTGCTTTTCAAGTTTTACTTTTTGGCTGCTAGACGCTCTTGCAGCTCTGCAAATTCTTTCTCTGAGCAGTCTACAAAATGGTTCGGTGAAACTTCGCGCATTTTCACATCTTCCCCATCCGTGTAGTTATGGACTGCCGGGTCATAAGCTTTACGCGTACGATTGCGCTCATAGTTCGGGTCTGGAAGCGGAATAGCCGAAAGCAATGATTGCGTATATGGGTGCATCGGGTTTTCGTACAATTCATCAGCTGGCGCCAATTCCACCAATTTACCGAAGTACATCACGCCAATGCGGTCTGAAATGTATTTAACCATCGACAAATCGTGTGCGATGAACAAATACGTCAAGCCCTTTTCTTCCTGAAGTTCTTTCAGCAAGTTGACGACCTGCGCTTTGATGGAAACATCAAGTGCAGAGATCGGTTCATCTGCAATAATAAAGTCCGGATCTACCGCCAAAGCACGCGCAATGCCTAGACGCTGGCGCTGTCCGCCTGAGAATTCATGCGGATAGCGGTTAGCGTGCTCTTTGTTCAAGCCAACCGTTTCCAATAGGTCATAGACCATTTTCTTACGGTCGCTAGCATCTTTTGCCAAACCGTGGATATCGATGCCTTCCGCGATGATATCCATGACTTTCATTCGCTGGTTCAAGGAAGCGTAAGGATCCTGGAAAATCATCTGCATTTTGCGGTTGAATTTCTTCAGGTCTTTCTTGTTTTCTTGCCGTGCACACTTTCTCCCTCATAAAGTACTTTGGCCATCCGTCGCATCGTACAAGCGAATGATCGAGCGGCCGGTTGTGGATTTCCGCAACCTGACTCGCCTACAAGCCCAAGCGTTTCGCCTTTGTAAATATCGAAAGAAATGCCATCTACTGCTTTTACTTCGTTTGCTTTACCAACATTGAAATGCTGTTTGAGATTCTTTATTTCAACCAATTTTTCAGCCATTAGTTCGCGCTCCCTTCATAATAACGGCTTCCAGGGAACTTTTTCATCCGTTCGATGACCATTTTAGGAGGTTCGACTGTTGGCGCTTCAGGATGAAGAAGCCATGTGGCCGCCATGTGCGTATCGCTGACTTTAAAGAACGGAGGCGGCTGTTCCATATCAATCTTCATGGCGTATTCACTGCGCAGCGCAAATGCATCGCCTTTTGGCGGATCGAGAAGATCCGGTGGCGTGCCAGGAATCGCATACAGTTTTGCATCTTCTGCATCCATTGAAGGCATTGAACTGAGAAGGCCCCATGTGTATGGATGCTGCGGGTTGTAGAAAATTTCATCGACTGTGCCGATTTCTACGATCTTCCCACCGTACATAACAGCTACGCGGTCTGCTACGTTTGCCACAACCCCAAGGTCGTGGGTGATGAAAATGATCGAGGTGTCGATTTTTTTCTGCAAGTCTTTCATCAATTCCAGGATTTGCGCTTGGATCGTCACATCGAGAGCAGTTGTCGGCTCATCGGCGATCAAGATCTGCGGGTTGCACGCTAGAGCAATGGCAATAACGATCCGCTGGCGCTGTCCACCTGAGAATTGGTGAGGATATTGTTTCATGCGAAGTTCCGGTTTAGGCATGCCGACCAGGCGCAGCAAGTCAATCGCTACTTTTTTCGCTTCATCTTTGCTGATTTTTTGGTGCTTCAAAATCGGCTCTGTAATCTGTCGGCCGATCGGCATCGTCGGGTTGAGCGATGTCATAGGGTCCTGGAAAATCATCGAGATGTCTTTACCGCGGATTTTCTGCATTTCCTTATCGCTCAACTTCGTCAAGTCACGCCCGCCGAACAGGATTTCCCCGCTTTTAAATTCAGCACTCTCTTCAGGCAATAAACGCATGATTGATTTGGTGGTAACGGATTTACCGGAACCGGATTCTCCTACGATTGCCAATGTTTCACCTTTATATAGATCAAAGTTAACGCCTCGGATTGCCTTTACTTCGCCACCATATGTGTTGAAGGAAAGTTCGAGGTCTTTTACTTGAAGTATTTTTTCCATCTAAGGCTTTCCTCCTTAATCTTTCATCTTCGGATCGAGCGCATCACGCAAGCCGTCACCAATTAAGTTAAATGCAATCATGATCAAACTCAACACTACAGCCGGGAACAAGAGAATATGCGGCTGATACTGAATCAGTTTATAGCCATCATTGATCAATGTCCCAAGAGACGCATCCGGAGCCTGTAGTCCGAGCCCGATAAAGCTCAAGAAAGCTTCGAAGAAAATAGCGCCTGGGATCGTGAACATCGTGTTGATGATGATGACACCGAGAACGTTCGGCATCAAATGCTTCCAGATGATGCGGCTATCACTCGCACCGAGTGTACGGGCTGCAAGAACGAATTCCTGGCTCTTGTATTTAAGAACTTGCCCACGTACTACCCGCGACATGCCGGTCCAACCGGTTATCGTCAGGGCGATGATGATCGCGAGTATCCCCGGGTCCATGATGAGGATAAAGAGGATAACGACGACTAGGTTTGGAATACCTGTCAAAATCTCAACGATACGCTGCATGACATCATCTATACGGCCTCCGAAATAGCCGGAAATCCCACCGTAGATGACGCCGATCAACATATCAATCGCTGCTGCCACGAATGCGATGAACAAGGAAACTTGTGTCCCTTTCCATACACGTGAGAACATGTCACGGCCAAGGCCGTCTGTACCGAACCAGTAATTCTGTTCGACATTCTTCATTTCGTATAAGTCAACTTCGCGTCCGCCAAGTGTACCTACCCCATCCATGATGCCCAGGTTTTCGATAACAGGCATTTTCGGGGGCAAGTTGGCGTGCGTGATGGTTTGGTCATTTGGTTCGTACGGGCTGATCATCGGCCCGACGAATGACATGATAAGAATCAAGCCAAATAGGATCAAACTAATGATCGCACCTTTGTTTTTCTTCAGGCTGCGCCAAGCATCCTGCCAAAAACTGACACTTGGTTTAGAGATTTTCTCTGCCTCTTGTGTATCTCTAGGAATGCGTGTAAACGCATCTTGAGGTAGCTTTTCATAATTCTGTGTCATTAACTCTTACCTCCTGAAAGACGAATACGAGGATCGATGACGCCATACAAAATATCTACGATCAAAATAACCACGATCAAGAATACAGAGAAGAATATTGTCGTACCCATGATAATCGAGAAGTCATTGACCATGATTGATTTTACGAACTGCTCACCGATTCCAGGAATCGCAAAAATCTGTTCGACTACGAGTGAGCCTGTCAAAATGCTGACTGCCATCGGCCCAAGAACCGTGATCAATGGAATCAAAGCATTTCGGAATGCATGTTTGAAAGCGATTTCAGACCCGCTGGCCCCTTTAGCTTTTGCTAAAGTGATATAGTCAGATCCAAGAACTTCGATCATTTCTGTACGAATAAACCTTGCAGCCGTTGCCAGTGGGAACATCGCCAATGCTATTGACGGCAGTACGCTGGACATGAATCCATCTTTCCACAGCGCCACTGGGAACAGGTCCCATTTTAAACCGAGCCAGTATTGTAGCATGGATGCAAAAACGAATGATGGAATGGATATACCGATAATCGCAACGACCGTACTTCCATAATCCACCCAAGTATTTTGCCTGAGCGCCGCGACCATCCCGAAGAGGATTCCGAGAACAGTTCCGAGTAGCATTCCCTGGAATCCGATCTGGGCTGACGGCCCCATGCGGCTTAAAATAACATCCGTTACGTTTGCGCCTTTGAATTGGTTAATCGAAATACCCAAATCACCTTTAAGCAAACCAAACATATAATCGAAATATTGAACAGGAAGGGGTTGGTCCAGTCCGTACCGTGCCTCTACGACTGCCCGTTGTTCAGGAGATAGCTTATCTGCGGAAGCAATTGGGGAACCTGGTAATATTTTCATCAAGAAAAATGTAAACGTGGCAATAAGCGCTAAAGTGATGAACATGTAAATTAATCTTTTTCCAATATAGCGTGCCATGGTGCACCTCCAAAATAAAATCGCTCTATGATCTCAAGCATCAAAAGACGCTTGTACTTTTCTGATTAAGCAGAATACCGTTAATTTTCGGTGAATTTCTTCACAGTAGAAAAGAGAGTATATCAATCCCTTGATATACTCTCTTTCTATTATGTTTTCCTAAAGTACATTCAGTTGGGAATTCTTATTCCTTACCGGAAATGTAAGCCCATTTGTAGCTGTAATCTCCACCGAATGGGTGTTTGACGATGTTGTTAACATATGGCTTTTGAAGGGACATGATACCGCGCTGATAAATCGGTGCGATAGCAGCGTCTTCTTCAATCAAGATTTTTCAGCTTGAGCCATTGCTTCCCAGCGTCCTTCAGCATCCTGTGCCAATTTGCCTTTAGCTTGCTCTACCAAGTTATCGAACTCTTCGTTAGAGTAAGACATCAAGTTGTGAGAAGCGCCAGTTACGAATAGGTCGATGAATGTCATCGGATCCTGGAAGTCAGGGCCCCAACCAGAGTTTTGGATATCGTAGTCTTGTGCTTCATCAAGCTCAAGGCGTACGCCGAATGGTACAGCTTTCAAGTTAACTGTCAAACCTTCAAGGTTTGTTTCAAGCTGTTCTTTCAAGTAAGCATCCATTTTACCAGCAAGCTCCGAGTCGCCGCCGAGAAGTTCAAGAGTGACTTCTGTTTCGCCGATTTCCTCTAGGCCTTGTTCCCAGTAAGTTTTCGCTTCGTCAGCGTTGAATGGAAGCATGTCTCCGTTGATGTCACGGAAGTCTTCGCCCGCTTCGTTGAAAGTGAAATCAGTTGGTACTAGGTAGTTAGCCGGAAGAGATCCGTTCGCTAGAACTACATCTACAAGGTCTTGCTTGTTGAATCCTGTTGCAATCGCTTTACGGATGTTTTCGTTAGCGAGTGGCGTTTCTTCGCCATCACGTTCTTGGTTGAATTTCAAGTAGAACAAAGTTGGTTCAAGTTCTTTCACAACTTCTGGGTCTTCAGCGTACTGCATTGCAAATTCACCAGAAAGTCCTACGCGGTCTTTTTCACCAGATTGGTAAAGGTTTACTGCAGTTGAAGTTTCTTTAACTACGTCAACATTAACTGTTTCAAGTTGAACAGTTTCAGCATCCCAGTACTCTGGATTTTTCTCCATTGTCCAAGTAAGGCCAGTGCCATCCCAGTTTGTTAGAGTGAACGGCCCGTTGTATAGGATTGTTTCAGAGTTAGAAGCGTAGTTATCGCCTTGCTCAGTTACGAATTCTTCGTTCAATGGATAGAATGTACCGAAAGCCATCAATGACATGAAGTAAGGAGTCGGGCGCTCAAGTTCTACGACAAGAGTCTTGTCGTCTTCAGCTGTGATTCCTAGTTCAGAGACTTCCATGTCCCCTTCAGATACTTCTTTAGCGTTTTTGATTGTTCCAGCCATCATGTAAGGCCCGTAAGGTGAACCAGTGTCTGGGTCAATCGCGCGCTGCCAAGCATAGACGAAATCGTTAGCTGTGACCGGTGTACCGTCCGACCAGTTAGCATCACGTAGTTTGAAAGTGTACGTCAAGCCGTCTTCACTGATTTCAGGCTCGCCTTCAGCAAGAGCAGGCTCAGCAATGTTTTCTTGGTTCAAACGGAACAAACCTTCGTTTACGTTGTTAAGGATGTTGAATGCTACTGCATCCTCAGCAATCGAAGAATCCATTGACGGGATTTCTGCTCCTTCGATCAAGTTTAGTTCTTGTACAGAGTCAGGTTCGCCGCCGTTGCCTTCTGCGCCTTCTGCACCTTCTGTCTCTTCTGTGTCTGTGTTTTCCGTCCCAGTATCAGTGTCGTCTCCGCCGCCGCAAGCAGCTAGGAAAGCACTAAGTACCAAAACCAGGCCAAGTAGCCATAAAATCTTGCTGTTTTTCACTGATTTTGCCCCCTTAAATTTTCTGAAAAATTGGTACATGATTAATTATACATAAATATTTTTTGTTGTACAGCGTTTTTTTTGGAATATTTTACACTTTCAATCACAATTAAGCAGATAGAAAAGCAGTCAATAAGCTGAAAAGCGCGTCATGTAAGCGTTTTCTTCTCAATTAGATTTAAAATAATTTTTTGATTTTTTTTGTTATTTCTTCTACAATTAAGAACGAATAGGGGTGCCAATATGAAAAAAATAATCATCGGAATTGCCGCCGTGCAGTTGATCATTGTGCTGACGATGCTTATACGAAGTGAGCCGTTTTCACTGCTATCATACATCAATAACTCCTTTATCTACGGGGAATTTTGTGTTTTCGGGACTTGGGTGTTCGTCGTCCGGACAGGGTTTTGATATATTTACAATGAGCATGCGCAAGGTCTTCAAAAGCAAATCCACATTAGAAGACGACGAGATGCGCCTCCCATCGGAAGTGCTGGCATTCTCAAGTTCCCCACTCTTGATTGTGGGCGGGCGACTTTAGTTGCCATGGCCGCCGTTTGGCTGGCTTTCATCAATCGTAGAATTGCGTATTGCAGGGCCAATCTCTTTGTATTATAATAAACCAATACAAAATGAGCGTTGACAAAGAGTAGTAGATGCAGTTCCTTCTATATAAGAGAGCTTGTGGCTGGTGTGAACAGGCAGAAGACTGCATTGAATGGACTTTCGAGCTAAAGCGGCGAAACTAGTAGCCGCTTTCGTATTCTCCACGTTACGGAGACAAGAGGCCGCTTTGCGGCAACCAGGGTGGTACCGCGGAACCGCACATCATTCGTCCCTTTAGTTCCAGGGACGGAGATGTGCTTTTTTATATTCATTTTTAGGACCATCTACTTAGAGGAGGAATTGCATTGAAGAAAATCTTTTCAGGCGTACAGCCAACCGGCACGGTCACACTCGGCAATTATATCGGGGCGTTCAAGCAGTTTACTGAACTGCAGGAAGAATACGATTGCATCTTCTGCATCGTTGACCAACATGCCATCACCATGCCGCAAGACCGTCTTGAATTAAGAAAGAATATTAAATCGCTGGCTGCGCTTTACCTTGCTGTCGGCATCGACCCGGAAAAAGTCACGCTATTTATCCAATCGGAAGTACCCGCGCACGCTCAGGCGGGCTGGATGCTGCAATGTGTATCGACCATCGGGGAGCTCGAGCGCATGACACAGTTCAAAGATAAATCGGCCAAGGCCGCTTCTATCTCTGCTGGCCTCCTGACTTATCCGCCTTTAATGGCTGCTGACATTCTTTTGTACCAAACGGATATCGTCCCTGTCGGCGATGACCAGAAACAGCATATTGAATTGACGCGCGATTTGGCGGAGCGTTTCAATAGAAAATATAATGACATCTTCACGATGCCTGACATCCGGATACCGAAACACGGCGCACGCGTCATGTCCTTGCAGGATCCTTTGAAAAAGATGAGTAAGTCCGATTCAAATAAAAAGTCGATCATCACTTTGCTCGATGATTTAAAAACGATCGAAAAGAAAGTGAAGAGCGCCGTCACCGACTCAGAAGGAATCGTTAAATACGATCCCGAGAACAAGCCTGGCGTTTCGAATCTCCTATCGATCGAAGCTGCCTTGACCGGAGCCTCCATCGATGAACTGGTCGCTAAATACGAAGGCGGCGGCTATGGCGATTTCAAAGCAGGTGTTGCCAAAGCGATCACGCACCATTTAGCGCCGATCCAAGACCGCTACTATAAACTGCTCGACTCTGAGGAGCTCGACACCATTCTCGACGAAGGCGCAGAAAAGCTAATTTCATCGCCAATAAAACATTGAAGAAAATGGAGAACGCGATGGGCCTAGGCCGCAAACGCAAACGTTAATGCATGAACATAAAAAGGATGGACGCGCGGCATGCCACGCGTCCATCCTTTTTGTTTGCTTTATATTAGCGCAATGACTTCGGGTTCAATGCATCCTTCAGCCCTTCACCGATGAAGTTAATTGACAGGATCGTCAAGGTAATGATGATGGCTGGAGGCATCCAGATCCACGGTTTGCCTTGCAGGACATCCGGCTCATTGGCGGATGACAGCATATTGCCCCAGCTCGGTGTCGCTTGCGGGACGCCAAAGCCTAAATAGCTAAGTGCTGATTCGATGACGATCATCGTTGCAAAAATCAAGGTCCCTTGAACGATGATGGTTGAGATGACGTTCGGCAATAGGTGTTTCGTAATGACTTTAAACGGAGAACAGCCGATCGATAAAGCGGCCAGGATATACTCATTCTCTTTTTCCGCCAACACTTTGCTGCGCACTAAGCGAGCGACACCGCCCCAGCTGAGCGCCCCGATGACCATGATCAAGACCCACAATCCATCCACGATGCCATAAAGGATCGTGTTTAAGACGATGACGAATACAAGGAATGGGAAATTCAGCACGAAATCCGTGAAGCGCATCAGGATGCTATCGATAAAGCCGCCGAAAAATCCAGCAAGTGCCCCGACCACTGTTCCTAAAGTGATGACGATGAGCGTTGCGCTAAAGCCGACCAATAGCGAAATCCGACCCCCGTAGAACAAACGCGTCAAGACATCGCGACCGCTTTTATCCGTGCCGAGAAGATGTTCGCCGTTCGGTTCGATATTCATCGCCCCGATATTCACTTTTGAAATATCCGGCAGCGGTGACAATACGGGTGCGAGGAACGGTGCCGAGAGTGACATTAAAGTGACCAGCAAAATGAAAAAGGAACTGATCATCGCCAATTTGTTGCGCACGAACTTTCTTCTGGCAATCTGCCAAGGAGATAAGCTTCTTTCCGGCTTCTTTTGTTGGGTAATGGTAGTTGATGATGCCATTTTACTGCTTCCTCCTCAATCCAGGCGAATTCGTGGGTCCACGACGCCGTATAGAATATCTGCCAATAAATTACCAAATAATGTAAGGAACGACAAAAGCATAGTCAAGGCCATCAATGTCGGATAATCACGGCTCGTCACAGATTCCAAAAACAGCTGGCCGATTCCCGGATAAGTGAAAATCGTTTCTGTAATGATGGCTCCCCCGATTAACGCGGCAAAATCAAATCCAAGGAATGTGACCAAGGGAATGATCGAATTGCGCAGGATATGGACATTATAGATTTTTTTCATTGGTGTGCCTTTTGCGCGCGCTGTCCGGACAAAATCCTTGCGGGAGTTCTCGATGATGTCGTTGCGCAAAAACTGTGTATAGCTCGCCGTGCTCATCGCCCCCAGGACAATCGCCGGCAGCAATACGTGGTGCATGCGGCTAATATAATACTCAAAGCTGCCTTCTTCCACCAAAATATCCACGGACCCTGCAAACGGGAACCAGTTCAACTGGAATGCAAAAATATAAATCGCAAATACGGCAGCGACAAAAGATGGAATTGCCAGCATGACATAATTGAATCCTGCAATGGCATTATCACCTAAAGTATAAGGGCGCCTGCCTGAATACATCCCCATAATAAACGCCATGATATAGGTGATGACAAGAGCTGTCACGCCCAATAATAAAGTATTTGGCACTTTTTCCATGATCAAATCGAATACCGGAATTTGAAAGCGTGTGGATTTACCGAAATCCCCTTGGACGAATCCAGTGATCCAATTAAAATACTGGACTGGCAAAGGGTCATTATAGCCGAGCTTCTCACGCATTTCTGCTATGTATTCCGGACTGGTGTTAAGCGGGTCGATTTCCCCGCTGAGTGAATCGCCCGGCATCAGTTTGGCGAGGCTGAAGACCACGATGGAAATCAAAATCAGCATCGGAATCATTCCAAGCAACCGTCTAATCGAATATTTAAGCATAGGTACTCTCCTTGTCTGATAGGTTCTCGGCTGTGCTCTCGTGCACGGTAAGGATTGTTTTTTGAAACAGCCCTTACCGTGCATAAGAGCTTCATATAAAGATTCAACGATGGGCGGGTCGCCCATCGTTGAAGGTTTGTTGCTGATTTTATTCTGTTACGAACCATTCAGCAGGGCTGTTTTGACCGGATACGTCATATTCAACTCCGCCGACACGCGTGTTCAATGCCTTAATTTCTTCTAGTTCCGCGATGTAAAGCATCGGGAGGTCTTCGTTGACGATCTTCTGCCATTCTACATACAATTCTTTGCGTTTTTCCTGGTCAGTGCCGACGATTTCGATATCAAGTGCGTCGTCTAGCAATTGATCTGCTTCAGGATTGTTGTAGCGTGTGTAGTTCCAAAGCTGGTCTGCTTTCCATAGTCCAGATGGATCCGGGTCAGTTCCCGTACCCCAGCCGCCGAAGAATGTTTCAATGGAAGCATCATCTTTTTCGACCATATCGTAGTAAAGGTTTACTTCGACCATTTCCACTTCAGAACGCAGTCCGACTGCTTCGAAATACTGGGCGATTGCTTGTGCACGGGATTCGAAAGTCGGGTTGCCTGTTGCATAATGCGAGAATTTCACGACAAACTCGTCGCCATTTGGATCTTCGCGGAATCCGTCATCGTTCGTATCGACGTATCCTGCTTCATCCAACATTTGCTTCGATTTTTCAGGATCGTATTCATATTGAGTCAATTCGCTGTCATCTGCTGAATTCCAGTGGGCAGACGGTACTGGCTTATTGACAACATCAGCATAGCCGAAGAAGAATGCATCCACCCATTCCTGGCGGTTCAACGCATACATCATCGCCTGGCGAAGCTCTTTGCTTTGGTATTTCGGCAGTTCTTCTGTGATTGTTTGGGATTCGTTATCGAATTTACCGAGCTTGAATCCTACATAATAATAAGTCAATCCAGGGTAAGTAACGATTTCAACATTTTCTAGAGGTTCTACTTCAGGCCCGGATACCGGCTGAAGGGAGATCATGTCGATATCGTTGTTCTGCAATGCGCCGACAACTGAAGAGTTATCGATAACGCGTAGAACGATTTTATCCAAGTTGACATCGCCGTTCCAGTACTCATCGAATTTCGAGAATTCGACCGACTCGCCAGGAACGATTTTGTCTACTTTGAATGGCCCGATTCCGATTGGAGTCGAACGTACCCATTCAGATGCTGACATTTCGGCAACCGGTACATCGCCAAGAACAGACTCAGGCAGCGGATATGCCCATAGGTTGGTTAGGTTGTTGACGCGTGCTTCGTCGAAAGTGATGTTGATTTCATAATCACTGACCACTTCGATCCCAGAAATGGAATCGGCGTCGCCGCTGCGGTATGCTTCAGCGCCTTCAATTGTTTGCACGTTTGCGTAGCGGGGGCCGTCATAATCAGGATCTGCGATCGTTTCAAGCGCAAATACCCAGTCGTTGACAGTCAACTCTTCGCCGTTATGCCATTTCACGCCTTCTTCGAATGTGAAGTTGAAGACTTTATTATCCTCGGTCTCCCAAGAAGCGACGTTCGGTTCAGGCTCCAAGTTTTCGTTATAGCTGATCAATGCTTCATCAAATAGTTCGATGACTTCAAAATCAGTGGCAATGCCGTAAAATGCGGAAGAATATAAACCTTCCGGTGGAGCGTCAAGGCCGTATACGAGCGTTCCGCCTTTTTGTGGTTCGCCGTCTGCTGCACCTTCAGAACCTTCGCCTTCTGAGCCTGACTCACTGGCATCATCGCTGCCTCCGCCGCACGCCGCTAGGAATGCGGAAACAATGAGTACGAGCGCGAAGAGCCAGAGCAAGGATTTTTTCTTCATCTCTTTTCCCCCTAAAAAAATTTTTTGATTAATACAAATGGCACGCAACTTGATGGCCTGGCCTTACTTCCGCCAACGCTGGTTTCTCTTGTGAGCAGATTTCCATCACCACCGGGCAGCGCGTATGGAACGGGCAGCCGGTAGGCGGGTTTTGCGGGCTCGGCACATCCCCTTTTAAGACAATCCGCTCTTTCCGCTTCGCCGGATTCGGTTCCGGAATTGCGGAAATGAGCGCTTGCGTGTAAGGATGCAGCGGTTCTTTGTATAAATCTTTATTTGAAGCAAGCTCTACGAGGTTGCCCAAATACATCACTCCGATTCGATCGCTCATATGCTTTACGACACTTAAATCGTGTGCAATAAAGAGATAAGTCAGATCGAATTGATTTGCAGTTCTTTCAACAAGTTCAACACCTGTGATTGCACGGATACATCGAGTGCGGATACCGGTTCATCCGCTACAATCAGCTTGGGGTGCAGTGCCAGCGCCCGGGCGATTCCGATGCGCTGTCTTTGGCCGCCGGAAAATTCATGAGCGTATTTATAATAAGCCTCTTCAGGCAAGCCAACTCGTTTTAGGAGTGTTTTGATTTCCTGCTCCAACTCTTTTTTATTGCGCTTTTCATAGTTCAGGATTGGCTCGGCAATAATGTCGCCGACCATCTGCGTCGGATTCAGCGATGCGTATGGATCTTGGAACACCATTTGAAAATCACGCCGCGCTTTTTGCAATTTGGATCCCGATAATCGTGTGATGTCTTTCCCTTCAAAGAGGATCTCGCCTCCTGTCGGTTTCATGAGCCTCAAGATAGTCCGTCCCGCAGTTGATTTGCCGCAGCCCGATTCGCCGACCAGACCAAGCGTTTCGCCTTTTCTGATAGCGAACGACACATCGTCCACCGCTTTGACATTGCCGATGGTCCGCTTGAAAAAGCCACCGGTTACCGGGTAGTATTTTTTCAGATTGCGAATTTCGAGGAGATTTTCACGCTTATCTAAGTGGTCGATGCGGTCCTGGATAAAATCTCTAGTGGTCATAATGCGGCGACTCCTTCTCGTTCTCTTTTTCCGTCCGTGGGCCAGCTTTCTTCATATAATAGGCACGCAGCTTCATGGCGATCGGCCACTTCCGCAAGCTTCGGCGTCACTGTCAAGCATTCCGCCATCGCCTTCGGGCAGCGGTTCGCAAAACGGCAACCCACTTGTGGCATATTGATGACGGACGGCACCAGCCCTTCGATTGTCGCGAGCTCTTCTACGTCTTCATCCATTTTCGGGATCGCTTTCATTAGTAATTCGGTATACGGGTGTTTTGGATTGCGGAACAAATCTTCGACAAATGCGCGCTCCACGATTTTGCCCGCATACATGACCAGTACTTCGTCGCAAATTTCTGCAACTACCCCCAGGTCATGCGTAATAAGGATGATCGACATATCATTTGCTTCCTGTATACCTTTTAACAACTCGAGGATTTGCGCTTGAACTGTTACATCCAAGGCTGTTGTCGGTTCGTCGGCGATCAACAGTTTCGGCTGGCAGGCAATCGCCATCGCGATCATGACACGCTGGCGCATCCCTCCGGATAATTGGTGGGGATACTCCGTGACGATTTGTTCAGCACGTGGAATTCCCACTTGCTTCAATAAAGCGACCGACCGCAGCCGCGCTTCTTTTTTCGTTAGCTTCTCATGGTTTAAGATCACTTCTTCTATTTGATAGCCGATGGTGAAAACCGGATTGAGAGAAGTCATCGGTTCCTGAAAAATCATCGAGATGTCTTTTCCGCGAATGCTGTTCATCTGCTTATCCGAAAACGCGGAAATGTCCTGTCCTTCGAATTCGATCGCGCCGCCGCGAATCTTTCCGATGCCGTTTGGCAGCAATTGCATAATGGACAATGACATGACACTTTTGCCGCAGCCCGATTCGCCGACAACACCGACGATTTGCTTAGGGAGGACATTGAAACTGACATCCTCGACTGCATTGTAATAATCTCCGTCTATTTTGAAACCTGTCTGGAGGTTTTTGACCCGCAAGAGCGGTGTAGTCTCTTTAGATCCATACATAGCTGTCATGAAAACACCTCAAAATTCTTTTTTTTCTGTCAATTCTAACTAGTTTTAAGCATATTACAAAAGTATTACATGCGCAATATAATTTTTGTATTTTAAGCAATGATTACCAAAACAGATAATCATTTCTTCTCTCTAACCCTTGCTATGACTGATTTTCTTCACTTATTCACCACTTGCATTTTTTTATCATTATAAGAAATGGATAATAAAAAAGCTCCCGGCATCGGGAGCTTTTCAATAAGCTTTAAACTTTTTTCAATACGAGTGAAGCGTTATGTCCGCCAAACCCAAGCGAATTGCTCATCGCATAGGAGAATTCCGCAGTTCTTGCTTCATTCGCCACATAGTCCAAGTTCAATTCCTCATCTGGTGTTTCATAATTGATTGTTGGCGGCATGACGCCTTCTTTCAAAGCCAGCGCCGTAAAGATCGCTTCAATTCCGCCAGCTGCACCGAGCAAATGGCCAGTCATTGATTTCGTCGAGCTCATGCCAAGTTGATAGGCATGGTCGCCAAACACGGTTTTGACCGCCATTGTCTCGAACAAATCGTTATATGGAGTGCTCGTTCCATGGGCATTGATATAGCCGACATCAGTCTTTTCGATGCCTGCGTCTTCGATGGCTTGCTGCATGGCACGCGCTGCTCCTTCACCGCCTGGGGCTGGAGCTGTAATATGATGCGCATCGCCAGTCGAACCGTATCCGACGAGTTCTGCATAGATTTTTGCGCCGCGTGCTTTTGCGTGTTCGTATTCTTCTAAGATGACGATTCCAGCACCTTCACCGATAACAAAGCCGTCGCGGTTTTTATCGAATGGGCGTGATGCGGTCGATGCATCATTATTTGTTGTCAATGCGGTATTCGCCGTGAATCCAGCAACAGAAAGACGAGTGATCGGAGCTTCCGCACCGCCCGAAATCATGACATCGGCATCGCCGCGCTGAATGACTTTAAAGGCATCACCGATTGAGTTTGTACCGGATGCACAAGCTGTCACTGAGCAGGAGTTGATCGCTTTTGCGCCGAAATGGATCGACACTTGCCCAGACGCCATGTCCGGAATGATCATTGGCACGAAGAACGGGCTGATGCGGCGGACGCCACGCGAGTTCAACACGTCCATCTGGTTTTCAATCGTTTCCATCCCGCCGATTCCTGATCCGATCCAGACGCCTGTACGAAGAGCTGTCTTTTCATCCAACTCCAGCGCTGCATCTTTCATTGCCATAATGGATGAGGCGAGTGCGTAATGCGTGAAGCGGTCCATCTTACGAGCTTCTTTGCGCTCGATATAATCTTCAATCGAAAAATCCTTCAATTCAGCGGCAACTTTCGCCGGATACTGATCTGCATCGATGCGCGTCAACGGGCCGACGCCTGAACGCCCTGCCTTCACCGCTTCCCACGTAGATTCTGCGCTATTTCCAAGCGGTGTTACGGCACCGATACCTGTAATGACTACACGACGATTTTCCATTTCTTTTACTTCCTTTCGCATATCCGATTATTTCCCCCACTTCATAGCAATTGCGCCCCAAGTCAATCCGCCCCCGAAGCCGACCATGACGACGACATCATCGTCTTTAATGCGGCCTTCCTCTAAATCTTCCACAAGGGAAATCGGAATCGACGCAGCTGAGGTGTTTCCGTATTTTTGTATGGTCTTCGACATCTTCTCTACCGGCAAGTCAAGACGGGCCCGGGATGATTCCATGATCCGGATATTCGCCTGATGCGGTATGAGAAAATCGACATCCTCTTTATCCAAACCTGCTTTTTCAATGACGTTAATGGCTGATTCGCCCATCTGGCGCACCGCAAACTTGAACACTTCACGGCCATTCATCACCAAATGCTTGTCTTGATACAAATGTTCGCCGCCTGAGCCATCCGCTCCGAGTTCGAACGATAATATCCCGCGGCCTTCCGACACTTTGCCGATCACGGCAGCGCCGGCCCCGTCGCCGAATAATACGGCCGTATTGCGGTCTTCCCAGTTGGTGATTTTCGAGAGCTTCTCAACACCAACTACTAGGACGTAGCGATACGTGTCCGACTCGATAAATTGTTTCGCTGTAATAACGCCGTACATGAATCCAGCACATGCTGCAGAGATATCCATAGCGGCCGCATTTACAGCGCCGATCTGTTGCTGGATATCGCAGGAAACAGACGGAAACGGGCGGTCTGGCGTAACTGTTGCCACCAAGATCAATCCGATGTCCGCTGGATCGATGCCGGCATCCTCAATCGCCTTTTGTGCCGCGACCCGTGCCATATCCGATGTATCTTGTTCATCGTTTGCGATCCGGCGTTCTTCAATCCCGGTCATGGTCCGGATCCATTCATCCGAGGTGTCCATGCGCTGCTCTAAATCAAAGTTGGTCAATTTATCTTCCGGTAGGCATCTGCCGGTACCGATGATTCCAGCATTCATATCTATGTCCCTCTTTTCGATTAACATCAATTATTAGTACCTGGTGTTAATGATACGCCCTTTTCCCACTGATTTCAAGTTGCCGACATATTTCTGACAAAAACTTTCGAAAGGCACGAAACTTTCTTTCTGAAAAGGCTTCCTTATGCTATGATAAAGCTAGTTATTCTATATATAGAGGTGAAAACAGATGCAATATATCGGAACACTTTTCTGGTCTGTCCTTATTATTTCAATGTTGAACTACGTAGTAAGTGCCGTGCAAAACGTGCCATTCGACTTCATGATCGGTATTTTCATGGCAGTGGCAGTCACAGTATTGATCATCGTGATGGATGCTATCATCCCTAAAGAAGCAGCGAAAGAATATTAATAACGATAAAAACGGAAGCCCCAGTGGCTTCCGTTTTTTTATTTGGCTGAATCTGACGGTTTAGATAGAAAAAAGCCGCATTTCAATGAAATGCGGCTTTCCTTATACAGTGATAAGCAATTGTTTATTGGCGTCCATCGATACTTTCATTGTGGAGCCTGGAGTGACCTCTCCTTTGATCAATTCCTTGGCGATGCGTGTCTCGATTTCACGCTGGATAAAGCGTTTCAGCGGGCGCGCCCCGAAAACTGGGTCGGTTCCCGCTTCGATGATGTAATCGATGACTGAATCCTCAACTTCCAAGGAAATTTGCTGTTGTTTCATTCTCGTCGCCAATTCACTGATCATTTTCTTGGCGATGCCATAGAAATGCTCATTCGCTAGGGAATGGAAAATGACGATATCGTCAATGCGGTTCAACAGCTCCGGCCGGAAATGCTTGCGCAGTTCCATCATGACGATGTCTTCTGTATCGTGTTCGTCACTACTTGCGCTGATATGCTGGGAACCGATATTTGATGTCATGATAACGACGGTGTTGGAGAAGTTCACGAGCCGCCCTTGGCTGTCCGTGATGCGCCCATCGTCCAGGATCTGCAAAAGGATATTCGCGACATCCGGATGGGCTTTCTCGATCTCATCCAGCAATACAACGGAATACGGATTGCGGCGAACCGCTTCTGTTAATTGGCCGCCTTCTTCGTAGCCGATGTATCCAGGAGGCGCCCCGACAAGGCGCGATACGCTATGCTTTTCCATATACTCGGACATGTCGATGCGGATGAAATGGTCTTCCGAATCGAATAAGTTCGCTGCCAGCGATTTCGCAAGCTCTGTTTTCCCGACACCGGTCGGCCCAAGGAAAATGAACGAGCCGATAGGTTTTTGTTCATCTTTAATGCCGGCACGTGCACGCCATACCGCTTCTGTCACCAGTTCGACGGCTCTGTCTTGGCCGATGACGCGCTCTTTCAATGTATCCCCGAGGCGCAATAACTTTTCACGCTCGCCTTCGACCAATTTCGTTACCGGTATACCCGTCCATCGGGCGACGATGCCAGCAATTTCTTCTTCGGTCACTTCTTCGCGAAGCAAACGCTCCCCGCCGTCGCCGGCAAGTTCGACTTCCATCGCGCTCAGTTCTTTTCAAGCTCTGGAATTTTCCCATGGCGCAACATCGCCGCGGTATTCAAATCATATTTGTTTTCCGCATCTTCCAGCTGTCGGCGGTATTGATCCAATTGTTCGCGCTTGGCCTGGATTTTCTGAAGCGATTGCTTTTCTTCGTTCCATTGCTGCTGCATACCTTCAGAAGAAGACTTCAGCTCTTCAATCTCTTCGCGCAGCGCAGCGAGGCGTGTTTTGCTCGCTTCGTCTTTTTCTTTTCGAAGGGCCTGCTCTTCAATTTCGAGCTGCATGAGGCGCCGCGTCACTTCATCAAGCTCTTGTGGCATGGAGTCGATTTCTGTCCGGATCATCGCACACGCTTCATCGATCAAGTCGATTGCCTTGTCCGGAAGAAATCGTTCCGTGATGTACCGATCAGACATTGTAGCGGCTGCAACAATCGCCCGGTCATGGATGCGCACGCCGTGGTGGAGCTCGAAACGCTCTTTTAATCCGCGTAGAATCGATACCGCATCTTCGACAGAAGGCTCGCGCACCATCACTTGCTGGAAGCGACGCTCAAGTGCCGCATCTTTTTCGATGTGCATACGGTATTCATCCAAAGTGGTGGCTCCGATGCAATACAGCTCTCCGCGCGCAAGCATCGGTTTGAGCATATTTCCGGCGTCCATCGCGCCTTCCGTTTTACCGGCGCCAACGATCGTATGGATCTCGTCGATAAACAGGATGATCTGCCCTTCACTATCTTTCACTTGCTTCAATACGCTTTTCAGCCGTTCCTCGAATTCCCCCCGGTATTTTGCGCCTGCAATCAGTGCACTCATATCGAGTTCATAAATGACACGGTCCTTCAAGCCCTCCGGCACATCGTTGCGGACGATGCGCTGTGCCAGCCCTTCGACGATTGCGGTTTTCCCGACGCCCGGTTCACCGATCAATACCGGATTATTCTTTGTCTTTCTAGAAAGAATCCGGATGACATTGCGGATTTCCTGATCGCGCCCGATGACCGGATCCATCTTTCCGGACTGTGCTTGTTCAACCAAATTGCGGCCGAACTGTTCCAATGGCGACTTTTGCTCTTCGTTTGGATTTTGGAATTGAACCAATCAAATCACGCTCCTCTGATTAATTTGACCATCTTTGACTAATTAGATTATATGATTGCCCAGCCCCTTTTGCAACAGAAATGCTCATCAAAAAAAGCCGCAAGGAATTTCTCCCCTGCGGCTTTCTGCTATTTCTTTTATCGAACGCCGAGCGCCATTTTGGCGTAGCGCGACATATGGTCTTTGCTCCAGACAGGCTGCCAGACGATTTTTACATCGACTTCCTCAACTTCCGGCAATTCATACAAAGATGTTTTCACCATCTGGACGATTTGCGGCCCCATTGGGCATCCCATTGAAGTGAGTGTCATAGTGACCACACAGAAACCATCTTCGGATAATTCTACATCATATACAAGGCCCAAATTGACGATATCAACACCTAGTTCTGGGTCGATGACATTTTCAAGTGCACCTAATAGATAGTCTTTTGTTTCTTGGTCCATTCGGAATCCCTCCTTTTCCTGTTACTGCTTATCTTACCAAACATCACTGCGAAATGAAATTGACTTGCTTATTCGCTTAACCGGTCGGCGATCCAAGCAGTCGCGGAAAGCATTCCTTTGCGGCTGACCGCGTGCGCCGCTTCTGTTTCTTTCATGAATGCCAGTCGTTCCGGATAGGCGGCATAATCCTGCTGCAATGCATGGAAAAGCCGGTTAGTCGGTTCAAAAGGAACGGTCGGGTCTTTTACGCCATGCCAGAAAAAGACCGGGCGCCCGCCAAAGGATTGGCGGTTCAAACTGATATCAAAACGGGACAGGGCCTGAAGCATGCCTTCTCGTTCCTCATCGGTGAGCGGCAAGTCAAAACCACGCGACTCGTATTGCCGCATTTGGGCTTTCGCAAGCTCCACATAATTTCCGGAACCCATCATGACAGCTGCCGCTTTGATCCATGGATGGGCCGTCAATGCGCCGAGCGTCGTGATGCCGCCCATAGATGTGCCTCCGACAGCCGGTTCCCCACTGGTCAATTGGCGCTTGTGCAATTCTTCGTGCAAAAATCCGAGTTCTTCGATGGACGTCAAGACAATTTCCCAAAAGCGCAGGCTGATCTGGACTTCATCTAGCGATTGATCCCGCTCTCCATGAAGCAGCGCATCCGGCAAGATGACACGGACCCCTTTTTTAGCCCATTGCCAGGCATAATGCAAATTATGTTCTTTGGCACTCGTATGCCCGTGCAGAAAAATGACAGTCGGCAATGGACCGCCCGCGTGGCCTTCAGGTGTTATATGTAAGATCGGGATATTTCCCCATAATTCATTTGCTACTTTCATGCGCTTCACTCCTCACCCTAAATCCTACCAATTTTTCTTTGTTCCCGCAAATTCCGGCATTGCCGTCAGGTTTTTTTGACGGATAGCCTCTATTATCGCTAAACTGAAGGTAGATAGAAGGGAGCCGGATTTTTATATGAAACAACATTTAATCGTACTCGACTTGGACGGAACATTATTGACCGACCAAAAAGTCATTTCACCTAAAACCAAGACCATTTTGAATCAAGCCCAACAAGCAGGCCACCAGGTCATGATCGCGACTGGGCGTCCATACCGCGCAAGTGAAATCTATTACCGCGAACTCGGCCTCAACACGCCGATCGTCAATTTCAATGGAGCTTTTGTCCATCACCCGAACGACGAACGCTGGGGTCTGCACCATACGCCGATCGGCTTGGATGTCGTACACGAAGTCGTCGAATCGATGCACGCTTTCGATTTCCACAACATCGTCGCGGAAGTATTGGATGATGTCTATGTCCACCACCATGATGAGAAACTGATGGATATCTTCAGTTTTGGTGACCCGAGCATCACGACTGGGGATTTGCGCAATTATTTAAAAACCGATCCGACGTCGATGCTCATCCATGCACCATACGAAAAAGTCCATGCCATTCACGACCACCTATCGGAAGTGCATGCGGAAGTCATTGACCATCGCCGCTGGGGCGCACCTTGGCACGTCATTGAAATTGTCCGCTCGGGCATGAACAAAGCTGTCGGCATCGACCGTGTCTCAAAATCACTGGGCATCGCGAAAGAGCATATCATCGCATTCGGCGATGAAGACAACGATCTGGAAATGCTGGACTTTGCAGGAGTTGGGGTTGCGATGGGCAATGCCATAGCCCCGTTGAAAAACATCGCCAACGAAATCACCTTGACCAATAATGAAGACGGCATCGCTGAATTGCTGATGGACCGCTTGAAACTGAAAATCTAAAGGAGGAAGATCCATGAGATTATTTGCAGATAGCGCATCTGATTTACCGAAAGCTTTTTTTGAGCAGGAGCAGGTCGTCCTGTTCCCTTTGCGCGTCCATATCGGAGACGCCGAGTACGAAGACATCCGGACAATCGATTCCATGAAAGTCTATGATGCCATCCGCTCCGGCATCCATCCAAAAACGTCTCAAGCGTCTCCGGAAGAAATGCTCAAGGCATTCGAACAATTGGCAAAAGATAAAGAAGCGGGATTCTATATTGCCTTTTCCTCGGAATTGTCCGGTACCTATGCGACAGCAGTGATGGTGGCAGATCAAGTGCGCGAAGAATACCCGGATTTGAACTTGACGATCGTCGATTCCAAAGCGGCTTCACTCGGCTACGGACTGCTCGTCAAAGAAGCCGTGAAATTGCGCAATGCCGGTGAAAACCATGATGCGATCATCCAAAAAGTGCGTTTCAAGGCCGACCATCTCGAAAGCCTGTTCACGGTTGAAGATCTGGATTACATGGCGAAAGGCGGCCGTATTTCAAAAGGCAGCGCATTCGTCGGCGGCTTATTGAATATCAAGCCTTTGCTTCATGTCGAAGACGGCAAGCTCGTGCCGATTGAAAATTACGCGGGCGCAAAAAGTCATCAAGCGGATGATCGAACTGATGAAAGAGCGCGGCAGCAATTTGGACCAGCAAGTGATCGCCATCAGCCACGCCGATGACCTGGAGTTTGCCAATGCCCTGAAAGGCGAAATCGAAGCTGCTTACAACCCGAAAGAAATCGAAATCCACATGGTCGGTTCCGTAATCGGCGCACATACAGGACCTGGCACGCTCGCCTTATTCTTCTATAATAAAACCGATTGAGGAGTGGACTGTTGATGAAAAAAGTGATTGTAGTCGGCGCGGTAGCCGGAGGTGCAACTGCAGCGGGCCAACTCCGTTTCTATGATAAGGAAATGACTATCACAGTGTACGACCGGGATTCGACAATGTCCTATGCGGCTTGCGGAACGCCATATGTAATTGGCGAAGTCATTAAGGATGAAACTTCGATCCTGATGGCCGACCCGGAACAGTTCCAGCAAAAACGCAATATCGATGTCAAGCTCGAACACGAAGTCGTGGAAATTCTCCGTTCCGAGAAAAAGATTCGCGTCCGCAACTTAAAGACGGGCGATGAGTTCCACGATTCCTATGACGTGTTGATTTTGTCTCCCGGCGGCAGCACCATCATGCCGGAGATTGAAGGCTCACAGAAGAGCCATGTATTTACGCTGCGCAGCTATGGCGATATGCAGGCCATTCATTCCTATATTCAAAGCGAAAAGCCATCTCATTGCGTCGTTTCGGGTGCCGGGTTCATCGGGCTTGAAATGGCTGAGAACCTTAAGCATCTCGGACTAGAAGTCGATATCGTCCATAAGTCGAGCGCCATCCTATCGATTTTGGATGAGGACCTGTCGCAGCTTCTGCATGCAGAGCTGGAGAAAAACGGCGTCCAAGTCCATACCGAAACCGTCATCGAAAAAATCGATGATCGAAGCGTCGGCTTGTCCGATGGAAAGAGTCTGGAAACCGATTTTGTCATCATGAGCATCGGCTTGAAACCGAATACCGCACTCGCTGAAGATGCCGGGCTCAGCATCGGTGAAACCGGAGGCATCCGGACCAATGAGTTCATGCAGACAGACGATGAATCGATCTACGCCATCGGGGATGCGTCGGAGAATTTCGATTTTATCACCGGAGACCCGAAACGTGTCCCGCTCGCTGTACCTGCGCACCGGCAAGCTTTTCTTGTGGCGCAGCACATTACCGGAAATCCGATTCCGAAAAAAGGGCTGCTCGGCACTTCCGCCTTGAAAGTTTTCGGTCTGGATGCAGCGATGACTGGGCTGACTGAAACGGCGATCAAAGAAAAAGAGCTCACCGCCAAAACGGTCATCCATACCGGAAACTCGAACGCGGGCTATTATCCGGACCATGAAAAACTGACCTTAAAAGTCCATTACAATCCTGAAACCAGACAGATTTTAGGTGCGCAATGCGTCGGAGGCAAAGGGGTCGACAAGCGCATCGATGTAATAGCGACTGCGATTTATGGAGGATTGACCGTCGATGATTTGCAGGCGCTCGAACTATGCTACGCTCCTCCATTCTCTTGCCGAAAGATCCCGTCAATATGATCGGCTATAAAGCATTCGACTGATCTTTCACTGAAAGCGCCTGGAAACAGGTGCTTTTTTCATGCAAAAAAGCTGTGAAACAGCTTGTTAACTGTTCACAGCTTTTTGATTATTTATTCTGTTTTGCTGCTTCATCAGCTTTCCGCTGCTTGCCCTTTTTCCAGACAATCCATAAAAAGCCCATGAAAATCAAGTACATTAGCCCAAGCGTGACGATATACGCCGTATTCAGCCCTCGTTTTTCAGTAATATGGTAGGTTTCCACCAATTCGCGGTCCAAGGTGAGGCGGTACTGCCCGTCTTCATCCGGACGGACGATATCGCTTTCGAACAGCCCTCGCATTTCCATTCCTTCACCGACAACCTCCGGCGCCAAACTCAAGCTTTTCGTTCCGGATGAGTTATTTATGGCAATGATCCACGACTCTTCTTCATTCGAACGCTTATAAACCATCCAGCCCTCTTCTTCATGAAGCAGCTCCAAATCGCCCGTGCGCAATGCTTCAGATGAATTGCGCAATGAGTTCAGATTGGTGATGTAGTCGATCAATTCCTTTTCGACTGCCATATCTAAAATCTGATGTGATTCCGGCAACGCTTCGCCGTTCATCGCAGTTTCAGAACCGTATTGGACGACCGGAATGCCTGGCATCGTCAATAATTGCGCGAATAGCATACGCCAACGGGTCGGCGGATAGCCTCTTGATTCGACGATGTCCGATGTAAAGCGTGAACCGTCGAGTGAATCGACTCGGATCAATTTGCCTTCCGTTTGCTGCATCAATTCAGGGACATCGGCCAAAGACTGGTCAAAATTGCGATAGCTGTCGCGGAGCGTCTGTTCTACCCCTTCCTGCACTACCGCATCAAATCCGGTCTGGTTCTCCATTTCCGCATCTGCCAATACATAAAAACCTTCCTGCTGCTTCATGGCTGCGGAGAAGTTTTCGACAAATGCAGGGTCCAGTTCCTCTGAATCCTGCAAGCGGACTCCGTCTATTCCGTATGTATCGCGGAAGTCGCTGAACATTTCAATCAAGGCTTGTTGGACTTCTTCCTTGCTTGTATCGAGCGCAAGTGTCTGGTCGTCGTTATCAGTAAACCAATCAGGATTTTCCTGTGCCCACACATGATCTGCACTCACTTCTTGCGTCGGCAAGTCGACGATGGCTTTCATCTCGCCTTCATGCACTTCATCGATGAGCGACTGGAATTCTTCCGCCGTTCCGAAATGGCGTTCCAACTGGCTATAATCCAGCACTTGCCGCCCATCATAGCTTGCAGTCTGAAAGACTGACCCGACCGACAGCACCGTAAAGCCCATATCCCGGACGTGTGCAAGTTCGCTTTCCATCCCTGAGAAATCACCGCCGCTGAACGATGCGGGATCGGTGGAGTCCACTTCGTAATCGTTCTGAATCTGTTTATTGAAATAGCGGTCTACGAGCACGTCGTAGATGCTTTCGTCTTCGATTGTGCGGGTCTCTTCAGCTGCCACACTAGTTGTTGACGGCAATAGCAATGCTGCTGCCAACGCCCAAATCATAGTTTTTCTTCAAGTCCGTACTCCTCCTTCAATGAGGCCAAGATGATGCTCACCCGGTCTATTTTATCAAACTCGCCTGTCTGCCGCTATGTCATATTCGTGAAAGCGCTGCTGTTTGTGCCTAGTTTCGTCCAAACTGTGAAATCCCCGAGACGAATGGCCTATTTTCACTATTTCGATCACAACAAAAAAACTGCACGTTCCCCGTCAGTAAAAACCAACAAAGAACGTGCAGCTTTCAATTGGATGCAATGCCTATTATGCCAAGAAGTTAAATCCGACAGGCAATTTGAAGCCGAGGAATAAAGTCACGAGCAAGAATACTGCAAACAATGCCCAGAACAAGGTTACAGGCTTTTGTTTCTTGCCACGCACGAGCACCATTTCCATCATGCCGATGGTCAATAGCCCAAATAGGAATTTCAAGCCGTAAAGCATGGCATCGTATGACGAATGCTCGATGAACAATGTCAGACCGGTAATGATGATCAAAACATAGATCAGTCGTGTGATCATGTGGACGATTTTACGTCCCTTGCTGTCGCGGTGCATAAATGCAGCCACGAGGAAAAGCACGATGCCCACTACCCACATGGTAATGTGAAGATGTGTTGTATCAGTTAAAAATCCCAAAAGCTCACCTCATTTAATATAGTCCCCTCAAGTTTAACACATGCAGGACAATTGGAAGTGATTGTTCCTTATGACAAATGTGTGACGAGTGTGCCGATTGACTGGATCGATACTTTGATCGTATCGCCCGCTTTCAGGAACTTCGGCGGATTGAACCCTTTGCCGACACCAGCTGGGGTTCCAGTCAGGATGACATCGCCCGGTTCAAGTGCCACCGATTTGGAGATCTCTGCGATCAGTTCATCAACGCGGCGGATCATGTTTTCCGTATTGCCATTTTGGCGGACTTCGTCGTTCACTTTCGTCACGAGGGACAGATTCTGTGATTGTGGGATTTCATCCTTGGTCACCAGATACGGACCCATCGGGCAAGAGCCTGGCAAGCTTTTCCCAAGGAAATATTGCTGGTGTTTTTCCTGAAGGTCGCGAGCGGTCAAATCGAGCGCGATAGTATACCCGAATACATGATCGTAGGCCAGCTGTTTCGGGATCTTATGCCCGGCTTTGCCGATTACGACAGCGAGTTCGCCTTCGTAGTCATATGAATCGGTGATATCTGCATGTACAGAGACCGTTTCTTCATCAGCAGCGACGGTATTGGGCGCTTTCGTAAAAACGACCATATCCGTTGGTGCCTGACCGCCCATTTCTTCAGCGTGGTCAGCATAGTTCTTACCGATGCAGATAAAGTTTTTCGGAGGTCTCGGGACAGGTGACTGCCATTCGATTTCCGAAAAAGAGTGTTTGAATTGCTCAGGGGTTTCCGATTGGACAGCCGCCTCCGTCAATTTGCGGATCTGTTCCACAAACTCCATTCCTTGCGACACTCCATCAATCAGCTTTTCCGGAAATTCCGGTAATACTTCCAGCTGCTCCTGGATGGCGAGGACATCCCACACGGCTTCTTCTTTTTTTACCTTTGGTCCAAAACGTTCTTCTCCTTGAAAGCGAAACGATAGAAGTTTCATTCGTCAAACACTCCTTTTCTGTGATTGCATTCATTATACACATTCAGCGTTTTGAATTGTTGCTTTTTTCAAAATTATTTCCGTAAGTCCAACGGCGCCAGACCATTTCGATCGGCCCCCGTTTGAATTTACTGAACCACAGTTCTGCAAAGATCAATTGAACAACGAATATACCGACAGCGATCAAGGTTCCGGTCAACAGATCCACTTGGCCGTATAAGCCCAGGCCGAAGGAATAGAAAATGCTCGTCGCGATGATCGATTGCGTGATGTAGATGGTCATCGACATCCTGCCCGCTTTGACTAGCGGCGATAGAGCCTTCATGAATTTCAGATTCAGCGACAATAAGGCAATGATTCCGGCATAACCGATCGAAACAAGCGGCCCGCCGAACATCTCCTGGACATACTGATAGGCATAATTCTTATCGAAGAGGTACGGGGTCGATTTCAGCAGCAACCCGACTGTAAGCGACCCGACAGCAAGCATGAGCCAGGTCTTTTTCTTGGCAGCTGCTTGTTCGATCATCCGCCATTTCGCCGCTGCCGCCCCGATCATCATGAGTGGCAGAATGGTGACAGTCAAGATGATGAAGCTAAACGGATTATTGACATAATACCAATCCGTTAAACGCCGGCTGAATATTTCAGCGAAATTGCCCGATTGATAGGCAGCTACCGATTGCTCGGCTTCCTGATAGCCGATATAGATGTTCGGGTCGACCATGACCGCTAAAAACATGATGACGGTAAACATTAGATGCGGAAGCGTATACAGCAAGACCCCAAGGCCAAGAAGCCAAGCGGGCGAAAGCCGCAGCATTCCGATCAATAATAAGCCCATGAGCGCATAAGTGATCAAAATATCCCCATACCAGATTAAAAAGGCATGGACGATCCCGAATGCCAGCAAGATCAATAAACGCTTGACGGCAACTGGCATAAACGGCTGCCCATAATCTTGGGCGCGCAAAAATTGCATCATCAGCCCATAGCCGAACAGCATCGAGAATAACGGATAAAAACTTGCCTGGACGAAAATGTCCAAACCGGTGAAAATGGTTTGATCCATATTTCCGCTGAACCATTTATACGGATCGATATAACTTAAAGGCGTGTGGAAGGCCAGCATATTGATGAGCAGGATTCCGAATAATGAAAATCCCCTCATCAAATCGATGGCGTCCACCCGTTCACGTAAAGAGATCGGCTGTAATTTCAAAATAATCCTCCTAGACTTCCACTTCTTCATTTGTCGAGAATAAATACAAGACACGCTGTTTTATCGCAATGCGCAAAATCGCTTCCACCGCTTCTTGGTAAACCGATAATTGGATGGAATAGCGCTCTTTCATGGCCGATTGGACATTGGCCATCCCGCGGGTTTGATCCGTTTTATAATCGAGCAGGATCCATTCCCCGTCTTCCTTGAACAGGCAATCGACGATCCCTTGGACGATCTGATGGTCGCCGTCTTCATCAGCACGTGCATACGTGAAAGGAACTTCCCGTCTGACATCCTCGGCGTTCATCAGGCGCTGTGCAATCGTACTATGGAAAAAAGCTTCGACTTGTTCAGCTTTGACAGCCTGCGCTTCTTCCTTCGTAAGAATTTCCCGTCCTGTCAACTCGTCGAGAAATTGACGGATCTCCTCTACATCCATCTGCCGATCAAGTGGCAAATGCTGCATGACGGTATGCACTGCCGTACCGATATCTGCAGCTGACAGTTTGCGGTCCATCAGGAAATCCGGGCGATGCGGCGCTTTCTTTTGTGCTTTCGGTTGATAGTTCTGGATGAACGATTCCGGCTCATCCGAACGCTGCAATAACTGCAGCCTCTTCATTTCCGTCACCGATTGCTTGGAACGTTTTTCGACAGCTGCCTGATGGGGATAGGTAAAATCGAAACGGCTGCGAATCAGTTCTGCATCTGCTTCTGCTTCCGGCCTGTCTTTTTCCGCTTCGAGCAAAGGCTGCGGCTCTTCCAAGGAAACGGTCTCGACAATATCGATCTGAAAGCGTGAATGATGCTCGAGCACTTCACCGCCTACATGCAGTTCTTCGGCATCGGGATGCCTGGACACGGCTGGGCCGATCCAATCCAAATAAGATTTTGCACGCGAACGTTTAAAGTCAGGCAACAGCACGTCGCCCGAGGCGGTCTTCCACTTCTCCAGTAAGCGGTCGATGTCTTTTATAGAGGCAGTTAAGTAGAGCTTTTCTTTCGCACGCGTCATCGCTACATACAAGACCCGCATTTCTTCAGCCTTCATCTGCAATTGCTTCATCTCTTTAACGGCGAGATAAGGCAGTGAGGTATATTCGATGCGTGTATCGGGATTGACTGCCTTGACCGCAAGCCCATATTGCTGGTCGAATAAATACGGTTTGTGGAAATCCATTTCATTGAATGGCCTTCCTGTCCCTGCGAAAAAGACGATCGGAAATTCCAAGCCTTTCGATTTATGGACGGTCATGAGCCGCACGACATTTTCCTTTTCGCTCAATGATTTTGCCGTCCCAAGATCATCCCCGCGTTCCCTCATGCGGTCGATAAAGCGCAGGAACCGGAACAATCCGCGAAAAGCGGTTTTTTCGTATTCGAGCGCACGGTCATGCAGGGCACGCAGATTTGCTTGGCGCTGCTTGCCGTTCGACATAGCACCCGCCATCTCATAGTAATTCGTATCCAGGTACACTTTCCAAATCAACTCCGACAACGAGCCCCTGCGCGCCAAATCCCGCCAAGTGCGGAGGCTGTTCGTGAAACGGGCCAGCTTAATGCGAGTGGCTTCATCCATGGTACCGATGCGGATAAACGCTTTCAATGCATCGTAAAAAGTGCCTTTCGTATCGGCAAGGCGGATCGCTGCCAATTCATTTTCCTGAAGGCCGAAAAACGGCGCCCGGAGAACGGCGGCAAGCGGAATATCCTGGTACGGATTATCGATGACGCGCAATGTATTGAGCATGATCATCACTTCGAGAGCATCGAAATACCCGCCGCTCAACTCCGCATAAAGCGGAACACCAGCCATTTTGAATTCATCGGAAAAGTCACCCGACCAAGTCATCGAACGCATCAATACGACAATGTCGCGGTATTCAAGCGGACGCTCTTTTCCGCTCCATGGATCGTGAACGAGGGTTCCCGCATCCATCATATGGCGGATCTTTTGCGCAATCCAACGAGCTTCCCATTGCGACTTGTCCATATCAACGGGCATTTCTTCCCCTTCTTCCGTTTCCGGTTCATGGATGAGCGTCAAATGGATTGGCACATCCCCTTCCGGATATGGCGCTTTCGGCTTCAATGCCGCATCTTCATCGTAGCTGATTTCACCGACGCGCTCGCCCATGATCTGCGAAAAGATGTAATTGGTTCCATCGAGCACTTCTTTTCGGCTCCTGAAATTGGCATTCAAATCGATTCGCAGGCCCGTTCCTTGAGCTTCACGGCTAAAGCGGGAATACTTGCCTAAGAACAGCATCGGCTCCGCCAGACGGAAGCGGTAGATGGACTGTTTCACATCCCCCACCATGAATAAATTGCCGTCTTGTTCAGATCCCGACTTTACAAGGCTGAGGATCGTTTCCTGCAGCATATTCGTATCTTGGTATTCATCGACCAAGACTTCCTTGAAGCGTGTTCGGTAATCCTGTGCTATCGCGGAAGCTTCCCCGCCATCGCTCAGGATTTCCAGTGCATAATGCTCCAAATCCGAGAAATCCACCAAACCGCGGTCGATTTTAAGGGCTTTGTAATCTTCTGCAAAGCGCTTTGTCAAATCGACCAATGTCCTCATGAGTGGCGCCATTTCGCGCATTTCCTCAAGCAGACGCTCGGGGGCGCGGGTGAAATACCCCTCTTTCACGTCATTGAACAGTTTTTTCGCTTCATTTCTCCGTGCTTTCGCTTCTTCTGCCAACTGCGGGTCACAGGAATCTTTTTTCACGGATGCCAAACGCTCCCATTTAATGTTTCGTGCATAAGCATGAAGCGATGCCCAAGATTCATCCAATGCATCGAGTGCGGCACGGATCAGCGTGGCGTCCATCCGGAAATTCTCTTCCAGTATGTCGGGGCCGTCCGGACGGGTGGCCAACTCCCACCCTTCATCAAGCAAGTCAAGCGCCGCTTCGAAACTATGACGTATCGTCATCTTCAGATCTTCCATGAACGGCAACTCATCAATTGTGGCATGTTCCGGTACATCGTATAGCTTCGGCAATTGTTCAAGCCATGCTTCCGGTTCAGGATGCACACGTGAATAATCATATAATTTACCCAGCAGGATTTCCATTGCCTGGTCGCTGCGGTCAGAAGTAAAACTGTCTGCGAGCCTGTAGACCTTCTCGCGCCCTTCGCCTTCATAAGCGGATTCGAGCACCGCTTCCATGACATCATCACGAAGCAAGGCCGCTTCCGTATCTCCCGCGATGCGGAAGCCAGGATCGATTTCCAACAGATAGGCGTATTGCTTCACGACTTGCAGGCAGAACGAATGCAAAGTCGAAATTTGTGCTTTATTGATCAGCCGTAATTGTTTTTTTAAATGAACGGATTCTGGCTGCGCTGTAACTGCCTGCTCTAAAGCTGCAGACATGCGGTGGCGCATTTCCGCTGCCGATGCGTTCGTGAAGGTGACGACCAATAGCTCATCGACGGATATCGGATCTTGTTCATCGAGCACTTTTTCGATCATCCGGTTGATCAGGACAGCCGTTTTCCCGGAACCGGCCGCAGCCGATACGAGCATATCCTGTCCCTTCGCCCATATCGCCTGCCATTGTTCATCGGTCCATGTGGCATCATTCGGTTTTTCCGGTATCATCAGCGCTCAACTCCTTGCGTATTTTCTCCACTGCCTGGTCGGGGCTCAATACCGGCAATTTCCGGTAGCTCTGGTCGGGGTCACTCGGGTCGAATTGACAAACCGCGCGGAAATTGCAGAATTGGCAAGGCGTGTCATCTTTCAAGCGGTAGGGCGAAACGGCTGTATTGCCGTCAAGAATGCCATTCCCTGCCCCTTGGTGTTTTTTCCGGACAAATTTGCGGATCGTTTCCATATCATCTTTTTCAACTGTTTTCGATGAGCCTTTCGAGACCGAGCCGTTTTTATAGAGGCGCACTGGAATAACATTCGAATACCCGTCGATCTGATCGTCCATCGCCTGTATGACTTCCGGATCTTCTACCACCAAACCGTTCATTTTAAATGACTTCGCAAGTTCCTCTTCCAGCTCTTCAGCAGTTAATAATTTCGTCATTTTCAACATTGGGTTATGCATATGGAAATACAGCACCCCTGCCGGTTCCGCCTGCTCCCCAAGCCAGCGCTTCGAATGGGTCAAGGCCACATCCAAATAAGTAAAAGTTTGCAGGGCCAGGCCATGGTACACTTCGCCGAGATCCAGGCCCTGCTTGGATGATTTATAATCGACGACCCGCAAATACGGCTTGCCGCCGATATCGGTCGAGTCGATGCGGTCAATACGCCCCCTGACATTCATCTTGCGCCCACGTTCGAGCGGAATGTCGAGCGGCGGAATCGCTTCTTTCGTGCCGAAGCCTACTTCAAGCGCGACCGGCACGAAGCCGGATACTTGTGCATGCTTGCTCAACATGAAAGCTGTTTGGCGGATGATGCCTTCAAGTTTGTACTGGATATAGCGATAGCGATGCGAACTCAACAGGATCTGGTTGACAAAATAAGGCGATAATTGTTCAATCGCCCGCTTGGCGAGATCCGCGCATTGTTCTTTGCTTAACGACGACCAGGAAACGCCGAGTTGCATCACTTCATCGGAAATCCATTTGATTGCGGCATGGAATAAATCTCCCATTGCCGGCGCAGCCAGACGGTATTGGCTGCGTTCTTCAAGTTTCAAGCCGTAAGCTGCATAATGGGCAAATTGGCAGCTATGATAGGTCTCGATGCGGGATACGCTCGAAGCGATCGGTGCACCATAAAGCGATTCAGCGATCTCTTCCGATAGCTTTTCAGCTTTGCCATGGCTCAAAGGCTTGAACACCTGATGGATAATCGCCGACCACAACGGGTCTTCCCGGTAATAATCGAGCACGGCCTGCCACTGTCCGGTAAGCTCCCCGCTCCTGATTTGGGCAGCCAGATGCGAAAGTGTTGCACGCGGATGGCTAATGTATTCCAAAGGATCCGGCTCATGCAGCTCTTCAGGGCCGATTGCTGCCAATTTGGGCTCAAGCTGAAGCAAATCGGCGATTTTCCTGATATATAAAGAAGGCAATAAGGCCTTCCCTTCTTCGTCCGCAATCGGGTAAGAGACGCTTAGCCGATCGGAAGCGGAAGAGAACGAGCGATATGCCATATAAGTTTCATCCATCAAGCGCATGCGGGAGCTCGGTGCAAGTTCGATACCGATTTTTTGGAACCACTCACGCTCTGCATCCGTCAAGAGCCCTTCGTGTTCGATGCGTTGCGGCAAGACGCCGTCATTTGCGCCGATGATGAAGACCGACCGGATGTCCATCAAGCGCGCCAGGTCCATTTTCGCGATGGTCACTTGATCGAGCGACGGCGGGATGCGTGAAAACTCCAAAGTTTCAAAGCCTTCATCGAGAATCCGTGCTGCACTTTGCATATCCAGTTCTTTGTCCCCGAACATCAGGACGAATTGGTCGAGCACGCCGACCCATTGATTCCATGCCTGCTCGTGCTCCGTCGCGGCAAGCAATTGATGGTCGGCTTCTTCGCGGTCTTTCAGCAGCTGGATTTTCGAATAGACATCAAGCTCTTCGATAAACTGAAACAGCGCTGTAGCAAAGTCCCGGCCGGTGACGCAGTCGCCAAGGCGGGTTTTCAAACGCTCAAGCGGGTCGCGCACCACATCCCGGACAGTCTGCAATTCCATCTGGAGCGCCAATTCTTCGTCTGTCTGGATACCTGAATGAAATTCGAGCCCGCGGTATTTTTTATAGATCCAGCGCTTGTCATCAAACCAGCGGTCTCCGTAGATGCCATTGGCAAGGACGAAATTCTCCAATTGGTCTCCCCGCTCCCGCCATTTGCTGACATTGCCTTCAGGGAAGAACAAATCCGTCTTCAATGCCCGGAAAACCGGTTCATATGCATAATTGCCGATGACCGCTTCGAGTGCAGAGCGGCTGAATTCGATCAATGGATGATGAAGCATCGATTTTTTTTGGCTGATAAAGTAAGGGATATCGTATTGCGGAAAAATGGTGTTGATCAATTCGTCGTACACTTCCGGCTGGCGGTACAGCACCGCTATATCGTTATAGCGGCAGCCATCCATCACCTGCTGCCGGATCGAGCGGGCGAGCTCATGGATTTCAGCGCGCCGGTTGGACGCTTCGACCAATTCGACGGCTCCTTGCCCTTCGATGGATGGGGCAGGGAACGTTTCGATGAAGCGTTCGATATGCAGAAGTTCCTCGTTCATGAAACGTTTTGGCTCTTGCAAATACACTTCCGGTTCTAGCCCGATTCCTTCCGATGCGGCAAGATCCGTAAGCCGGCTTGCAGTGACGGCAGATTGGTAGAATAACGACTGTTCATCCTCCGTACTGCTTGTGTCATCCATCGGCAAGACGATCGTCACCGATTTGGCATGCTTCAACAACTCTTCAATGATTTGGAACTCGCGCGCTGTAAAACTGACGAACCCATCGATATAAATAGCCGAATGCTTGATCGTTTCCGAATGGCGGATCTTCTCGCTCAATAAGCCGAGATGGCCTTCGGAATCCACGAACACTTTGCCAAGCCTGCGGTCGATTTCCAGCAAGATGAGTTCGAGATCTGCTGCCTTGTCCTGCAGCGTCCTCGGGGCTCCGGCTGTTTCAAGGGATGACCGGATGGTGCCGAGTTCATCGCAATCGATGCAATAACGTGAAAACTCTTTGATCAATTGCTCGATTTGGTCGGTGAAGCCCCGTTTGCCTGCAGCTCTTCTGAATAAATTAAACTCCTCTTTATGTTCTTCAAGCAAGCTGCGGATCAGCATGCGATAGCCGAATGTGTCGATTTCCTTGCGGCTGATCCCGCCGACTTCCTGTAATACACGCCAGGCAAGACGCTTGAAAGTCACGGCCTGCGCACGGATCATGCCGTTCATGCCGTATGCGGCGGACAAACGATACTCCGTAGAAAAAGACATCTGGTCCGGGACGATCAGAAATATCGGATCCCCATCCGCTTGGTCTTTCAAACTATCGGCGATTTCTTCTTGGACAAAACGGGTTTTTCCGGTACCGGCGCGCCCGTAGACAATTCGTAAAGACATGTAATGCACCCCTTTTCAATAAGAACATTTGTTCTTATTATACAATAAACAATCGAAAAGAACGACTTTCCTGTTAAGATAGCCGTTCTTTTTCGCGTTCTTCTTTCGCTCTTTTGAAGTCGGCTTCCACTTTTTTGTTGAGCCGCTTCTCCAAAATTTTCCCGATAACATAAAGCAGTACGATGACAGCAATGACGATACCTGTCCGGATCGGCTGTGTGAACAAAGCGCGGATATCATAGCCGACGTATGAAATCGTCAAGACCATGACGAATTTGCCCGCCATCAAGGTCAATAAGTAATAATGGCGGCTGATATTTGATAGCCCGGCCACTAAGTTGACCAATGCCGACGGCGTAAACGGGAAACACAGCAGCAAGAACAAAGGGCCGAAGCCGTTGCGCTCCACCCAATGGATGAGCCTTTCGACTTTCTCATGGCGCGTCATGAAATTCATGAATCGCGCTTGCCCGAACTTGCGGATCAGCAGGAAAACGGTATACGAACCGGCGACTGCCCCGCCCCATGACAGGAGGAACCCGAGCCATAGGCCATAGGCTGTCGCATTGGCGAAGACGAAGACAAAGAGCGGCAAAACGGCAAAACGATTCAATAAACGGCAGCAAAACCCGATGAGCGGGCCAAATGCCCGGTAAGATTGCGTTAACTCGACAATGTTTTCCATAGTGAAAAATCCGACATAGGCTCATTCCTTTTAAATTGCGCGATTTTCAATAATGAATCTAAAACAGGAGAAAATATGCTATGCTATTATAATTACTTTACACTTTCTCCCGTTTTGGAAAAGAGAAATACTTGCGGCAAAAGGCGGAATAAATTGCAAGAACACGGATTCTCTTCAGGGCTGAAAGCCGGCGCCAGCATTGCCATCGGCTATTTTCCGGTTGCGTTGACTTTTGGGCTGCTGGCCAAAACGACAGGTTTATCACTCATCGAAGCGACCGCCATGAGCATTTTCGTCTTTGCCGGCGCTGCCCAGTACATATCACTTTCCTTATCACAGCCGGTGTACTCCCGGCGCTCATTGTCGTCAATACGTTCATCGTCAACATCCGCCACTTTTGATGACAGCGGCATTGAATGAAAAGATGGAACCGGATGCCCGCTGGAAAAAGCGCTGTACGCATTCGGCATTACCGATGAAACGTTTACTGTACTCGCTACGCAGCCGGGCGACAAGATCCGCACTTCATTTGCCGCGGGTGTCATCGTTATTTCCTACGGAAGCTGGGTGGCATTCACTTCGCTTGGCCATTTGATCGGCGCCAGCCTCCCAGGCTTCCTGCAGGCGTCCATGTCGATCGCACTGTATGCGATGTTCGTCGGCTTGCTCGTGCCGTCCATGAAAGGCAACCGGAAAGTTGTCAGCTTGGCGTTGATCGCCGCACTTTTCAACTCACTGTTCTATTTCACCGGCTGGCTGTCCACTGGCTGGGCGATCATGGTGTCGACGCTTGCTTCAGCGATCATTATTGAACTGATTTCACGGAAAGGAGTTGCCGCCTAATGGGTGCCTGGTTTTGGTGGATGATTTTTGGAATGGCCGTTGTTACTTATATTCCACGCGCAATACCGTTAACCTTTTTGGAAGGACGTGAATTACCGGAAGCTGTACAGAGTGTTTTGCGCAATATTCCTTATGCCGTCCTCGGCGCATTGATTTTCCCGGCCGTGTTCTTCATACAGGAAAACGTCTGGTTTGGCGTGATCGGGGCCGCATCCGCATTTGCCATCGCGTTTACCGGGGCGAACGTTATCCTCGTCGTACTCGGGACCATTGCCATTCTCTCCGTATACGGACTTTGGTTCGGATAAGAAAAAAAGCCGTCACTCATTTTCATGAGCTTCGGCTGTTTTTCTTTTATGATACATATTGCTCGCATACCAGAAACCAGCTGTTAACGAAGCGGCGTTGACGACAAACAATAACCACGTATGTGTGAAGCCGGCATAAACGGCCGCGGCAATCAATGCCACGGTCAATATGAGGCCGACATAATGGTTGAACGTCACGCGCGTAAACAGGATAACAAGAAGCCCGGGCACAAACAGCGATAGGAAAAACTTAGTCACCATTGACTCCATATTCTTCTCTCCTTACTCGACAATCAAGAGACCCAGGCGGTGATGGTCATGGCGGAAGACGACATGGTGACGCAAACGCATTTCCAGGTTATGATCGCTTCATTCCAGGCGGCAATGCGCTGCATTGAGCTGGATTGCTTCGTATAGTTCTGTTTCATTCGTTACGGTCGTGCCGTTCACTTTGCGGATGATTTCCCCGCGCACAAGCCCCATCTTCTCTGCAGGAGATCCCGGAAGCACGTCGATGATCATGACGCCTTGCGCTTGTGGTGTCACGGTGTAATTCCCGCTGCGCTCTTTCTGTGCATAATACAAGCTAATTCCCAAACGGAACAACGCTCCGGCGGCCAGCGCGATAATCGCCATCGGCTGCCAAAGAAAACCGAATAAGGCAAGGACGATCGTCAACACAGCTGACCAAGTGACCGATTTCGCGATTTTTGGATACAAATAAACAGGCAGCGTGCGTTTGCTGCGCCCTTGGAAACCAAATACCAGCGGGAACAAAATGAATGAAAAGGCCGTTTCCCCGATCGGCAGCTGTGGCCAGTACGGTGCGTATTCGGAAATCATTTCTCCAGGGACGACCAGAACAGCCGGTATCAGCCATAGGCGGCGTGAAATATAGGCAGCGGCACGCAATCCGCGAGCCGATTTATGCAAACGCGGCGAAGCGGCAGCGGCAGCTGACTTTTCGACCATGCGGCTTTCGATGAATAGCAAAAGCCCTGCAATCAACGCGACTGAAATGAGCCAGCCGTCCGCAAGCCCCCTGCCCGTCATTTCGGCGAACCCTAGATTGATCACCCAATCATTGGCTTCGAACAACCAGACGACCAGCGCTGCCGCTCCCGCCAAATAGACGAAAGAAGCCAGGTGGTAAAAACCTGTCAGCATGACGATAATGCTCACGATGCTGAGTGCAATCAACCATTCCATCGGCACTGCCAAACCGGCAGCAGCCACGATGACCGATAAGATTAACGCATACAACCAGCCATCTTTCAGCAAGCGTTTAAATTCTGTTCCGCCATACACGATCCGCGTGCGGAAAATGCGGCGTTCTTTTTTAACGCGAAAATATCCAAGCATCGTCGCAGCAAATAATGCGACATAAAAAACAGGGTTAAGAAAAAACATGGCGATCGCCATCAAAAAATCCGTTAACACTCCACTGACACCATCCTTAAGCTAAATGAACTTATCTTCCATTGTACCAAAGATGCAGGGATAGCCCTACATCTTTTTCAATCAGTTAAATGCCTGCTGCAGCTGCCCAAGTATATCTTCAATGCCTTCGATTCCGGCGGAAAGCCTGACGACGCGCTCAGTTACACCGATCCGCGCTTTTTCTTCTGCGGATAATGCACGGTGAGACGTGCCGAATGGATAAGAGACGGTCGTTTCGACACCAGCCAAAGTCGGAACGATCTTGATCCAGCCGAGTGAAGAAAAGAAGGCTGAGACGTCGGCAGTTTCAGGAAGTTCAAATGAAACAATCGCGCCTTTCCCCGGATACCACACCCGTGCCTTGTCTTGCAGGAAGTCGGCAATCGCCTGTGCATTGGCGTTTTGCTTTTCCATACGAAGCGCCAATGTTTTGATGCCGCGTATCGTTAGCCATGCTTCAAAAGGACTTAGGTTCATGCCGAGATTCACGACACGTTTTGTGGCTTCTTCGATTAAAGCGGGATCGCCTACCAATACGCCTGATGTGACATCACTATGCCCGCCAAGGTACTTGGTGGCGCTATGTACGACCAAATCCACGCCTTGTGTATAAGGTGTAAACGTATAAGGCGTCGCGAATGTATTATCAATCATCACTTTAACGCCGTATTGATTTTTCAATTGGACGAGCCCTTCGATGTCTTCGATTCGCAAAAATGGATTGGTAATCGATTCGCTCACCATCAATTTCACTTCAGGGAAATCGACCAACATCTGCTCAATCGTGCCGGTTTCCGAGAAATCAGCGAAATGGACCGTAATGCCAAGCCTTCTCAATTCTTCCTTCAGCAAATGGAAAGTGCCTCCGTATACATCCTCTGCGGCGAGGATATGGTCTCCCGCTTCTGCGACGGACAGGATACCCGCGAGTATCGCGGACATGCCCGAAGACGCAGCAACGCCTTTTGGGGCACCTTCTAGCTGTGCGACTGTCTGGCCGAGTGCATCCGTGTTCGGGTTAGCTGTCCGCGTGTAGAGATAAGTTCCGTTTCCTTCATAATAGCCCTCCAACTCTTCTAAAGAAGAGAAGGAAAAAGCCGATGTTTGGTAGATTGGCATGACTTTCGGGCGGATTGTCCGCTCTTCCATTCCCGCTGTGTGTACAGATTTTGTATCGATTGATGTCATTATGATTCCTCCTCATTGATTTCTTCGATAAATCCATTCATCATTTCTTCATCCATCGGGCCGACAATTTTATGCAAGATACGGCCTTCTCTGTCTATGATATAGGAAGTCGGAATGGAAAACGCTTGGTAGAGCGCGCCAATATCTCCATCCACATCCATCGGAATCGGAAAGCTCAAGCCGAACTCTTCAACAAAATTTTCGATTTCCGTCATGCCGCGGTCTTCTGTCGTCAAATTGACAGCTACCACTTCGACATCTTTATCCTGTTGGTTCTCATAGAAAGTTTGCATATGCGGCATTTCTGCTCGGCAAGGCGGGCACCATGTCGCCCAAAAATTAAGGATGACCGCTTTGCCCCGGTAATCCGACAAGCGCATTTCCTCGCCTTTCAAAGTCGTCAATTCGAAGTCGGGAGCGAGTTCGCCTTTTGCCAGCCCTTCATCAGTCGGCAAAAAATCGACAGTGCTGCCAAGGGCCATTTTATTCAGTGCGCGGTCTTCTTTTTGGCTATCTAAGACAGCCCATACCGCTAGAATGATGACCAAAATGGCTACTATCAGAAGCCCGATCACTTTTTTCGACATTCTTTTCACTCCATTCCGTTACCATCATACGATAAACGAACTGTCCGTAGCCAGTAAATTCGCCGGAATTGTTCCGCAACAAATTGTGTCCATAAAAAAACCGCCAAGCCACTTTCCGAAACTTCACCAGTCGTGAAGCGGAAAGAATGGCCTTGGCGGCTTTTGATTAATAAGAAAGATAATTGGCTGGGTTCACAGCGTTGCTACGCGAACCATTCCAAGATCCCACGTGGATTTCAAAATGTAAGTGTGGCCCTGTCGAACGTCCGGTATTGCCCATTCCGCCGATAAACTGGCGTTGGTCGACTTTTTGGCCGACCGATACGCCAATCGAACTTAAGTGTGCATATGCTGTCGCATATGGTTGCCCGTTAATCGAATGGTTGATGATGATGACATTCCCGTAACCGCCCATTGACCCTGCAAATGATACATATCCAGCAGCTGAAGCAACAACCGGCGTACCTGGGCTATTGGCGATATCGTAGCCAAGATGCGTCTCCGCGCCGTCTCCGATATCACGTCCGCCAAATCCTGATGTATGGCGCCCTGATGCCGGCATCACGAAGTTTGCTGATGGCTTGACGACAGGAGCCGGTGCCGGTGCTGGCGTTGGTGCCGGAGTTGCTGCTGGTGCCGGGCTTGCAGTGCTGGCACTTGCTGATGAAGATTTAGTTGCTGCTTTTTCGGCTGCTGCTTTTTCAGCTGCCGCTTTTTCGGCTGCTGCCCGTTCAGCTGCTGCTTTCTCTGCTGCTGCACGCTCAGCTGCGGCCTTTTCTGCAGCGGCTTTTTCAGCTGCCGCTTTGCGTTCCGCTTCTGCAATACGCGTGCGTTCAGCTTCTTCTTGCTGAGCCAATTTCGCCATGCGGGATTGCTGCCCCATAATCTGCTTCTCGACTGCAGCGCTGACTTCAAGTGCTTCTTCATGCTGTGCTTCCAAATTGTTTTTCTCTGAAGCTAAACGTTTCTGTTCTGCTTCCATTTGGTTTTTCAAGCCAGCTTGTTCTTTTTTCTGGCTATCTAATGATGCTTTCAATGAAACCAGTTCAGCGCGGCGTTCTTCTTGATTGGCAAGAATCGTTTCAACCGCTTCTTTTTTTGCAGCCAATTCTTTTTTGTCGGCTGCTTGTTCACGCATGATTTCGCGGTCAGCTTCGATCAAGGTGTTGACTGCTGAAAAACGGTCGATAAAATCGATAAAGCTATTAGCGCCCAATAGAACATCTATGTATTCGACAGATCCGCCACTCATCTGGATGGCGCGAGCACGTTCTTTCAATAATTCAGTACGCTCGTCGATTTTACGCTCGAGCTCTTTGATCGCTTCTTTCAATTCATCGATTTCATCTTTGGTTTGATCGATTTCGGCTTGTACAGTATCGATCTTAGACTGTGTTTCCTGCATTTTCTTGTCCAATTGCTGGATTTCCGAAACGATGCGGTCGAGCTTTGAAGACGTTTCTTGGATCTCGACTTGTTTCTTTTGGATGCCCGAGCTTAAATCTTCTTCTTTTTCTTCCAGCTCTTTACGTTCTTTTTCCAATTTTTGCTGTTCTTTTTGCACTTGCTGTTGCTCCTGTTCCAATTCATCGAGCTTGCTGCTGTTTGCGTGTGCACTAGGCATCAGCAAAGACAGTGCGAGAATTGATGAAACACCGGACAACATCCATTTAGACTTCGAATTCAAGTTCGTTTTCCCCTTTGGATTTACGTTCTTTTCTATGTCTGTATTTTATTTCCTAATTTATGTAAGCTTTAGGCCTATGGTTAGCATGCGACCATAGGCCTTTGATTGATTATACACGTAAAAACTTGCGAATGGACATAAAACTTCCCAAATCCCGATAAAGACACCCATCGCCAAGATCAACGCGCTCACTTGGTAGATGAAAGGTGAAAACTCAAGTAGTTGGAACAGTTCTCCGCTGAGCCGGGGTTGTACGATTCCGTAATCTTCTGGTATAGCAGCACGACCAGGCCGATCGGTATGATGGAACCGAGGATCCCAAGCCACATGCCTTCTAGAATGAATGGAACGCGGACAAACCAATTGGTCGCCCTGACGAGTTTCATGATCTCGATTTCGGTGCGGCGCGCCACGATTGTGATGCGGATCGTATTCGAAATCAAGAACATCGCTGTAAACAATAATGCCAAAATGAGGACCAGGCCAACATTGCGCCCTGCGTTAAGGAAATTGAAAGTTTCTCAATTTTACCTTCCCATATATTCTACGTCTTCGATATATTCAAGTGCAGCAATTTCTTTGCTACTGTTTCTGTCTGTTGAGGTTCTGTCGCTTTTACATAGAATACATCAAACAATGGATTGCTTTGCTCGAATAAACTGAGTTCTTCGCCAAAGTCGAGCACAAGATCCGTCAACTCTTCTTCTTTCGTTGAAAAGTCGGCTGATTCAACGCCATTAAGATCTGATATTTCTTCTTCGAGCTCTGCAACGTCTTCTTCCTCTGCATCGAGCGAGACAAAGACTTTGATTTCAACATCATTTTCCAAATCATCCGCGACTTTGTTCAGGTTCATCATAATCATGACGAATACACCGACTAGCAGCAAAGTAACGGTAACGGCGCTGACAGATGCAAATGTCATCCAGCCATTCCGGCCGAGGCTCTTCAGGCTTTCTTTGATGTGACGGCCAAATGTTCTAATCTTCATAGCCGTAATCACCTCCGGCTGCGTCGCGCACAATCAGCCCGCCTTCGATGGCAATGACGCGATGTCTTAACTTGTTGACGATTTCCCGGTTATGGGTCGCCATGATGATGGTCGTCCCTGTCGAGTTGATCTGTTCAAAAAGGTTCATGATATCCCACGATGTATCCGGGTCAAGGTTTCCTGTCGGTTCATCGGCAATCATCACTTTCGGTGTGTTGACGATCGAACGGGCGATGGATACACGTTGCTGCTCACCACCGGACAATTCACGGGGGAACATTTTCGCTTTGTGCTTCAGCCCGACCATGTCGAGGACTTCCATGACGCGCTCTTTGATGATTTGTGGTTTTTCCTCGATGACTTCGAGTGCAAACGCAACATTTTCATAAACGTTCAAGCGGGGCAATAGTTTGAAATCCTGGAACACTACGCCGATGTCACGGCGAAGAAAAGGAACTTTCCGGTTCTTCAATTTTGCGATATCTTTTCCATCGACAAGCATTTGCCCTGAAGATGGACGCTCTTCACGGTACATCATTTTGATGAACGTAGATTTACCAGCTCCGCTCGGGCCGACGATATATACAAATTCGCCCTGGGCAATTTCAACATTCAATCCGTTGAGTGCCACAATGCCGTTCGGATATTTTTTATAGACATTCTTCATTTGTATCATTAATAAACCACCTATAATCATTCGGCATTGCGCCAAATTTTATTTCCCAAGTACATAGCAAATTTTGCAGCACGGTTATTATAACACTCCTAAACCCCTTTTTTGTTACAGTTACATTTCAATTCGGACTCAGTCTCGATACAAAGAATTATCTGAAATTTTAATAATACAAGGTCTTAGTTCATCATTAATTCCCTTATTTTTACCATATTTCTATATAAATGCCTTGTTTTATGGCAAAAAAAATAAACCGGGCAAAATGCCGGTTTATTGTTGGCTTGCTAGATATTCTGCTACAGCCTGTGCTTCTTCGCCTTCGATGATATTCGGAGGCATAGAACCTTGACCATTTTCAATGACTGACAGGATTTCTTCTTGTGACAAGCGCGATCCTACATCATTCAATGCCGGGAAGTTGCCCTGGCCTTCTAAGTTTTCACCGTGGCATGAAATACAGTTTTGTTGAATGACTGCTTCTGCATCCACTGTTGTTGTTTCAGTTTCTGTATCGCCGCCTGTATCAGCTGGTTCTTCAGGAGATGTTTCTTCCCCGCCGCCGCATGCACCAAGCACAAGAACAGAACCGAACAATACGGTCATCAATTGCTTTTTCATGGAAATCCTCCTCTTCGTCTTGCTTTTTTTACCTTCTATAGGAGTATACCAAATTTAAGCACGTTTGAAACCTTCCCCAAGAACTTCGGAAGCATCGGAAACAATTACGAAGGCTTGCGGGTCGATTAATTTAACCAATTGTTTCAGCCTTGTAAATTCTGTCTGAGGAATCACGACCATCAAAATCGGCTTTTCATTTCCGGAGTAGCCGCCCGTCGCTGTTAATTCCGTAACGCCTCGATCGACTTCTTCGTAAATGGCATCCCGAATTTCCACTTGCTTGTTCGTAATGATGTATACCATCTTCGAACGGCTGAATCCGACCTGCACCAAATCGATGGTTTTGGTCGTTAGATACAACCCGATCAATGCATACAATCCTTTTTCGATATCAAAAACGATGGCAGCAGCCAACACGATCATGCCGTCGATGATCGCAACGCTTGTCCCGAGAGTGAGGCCGGTGTATTTGGTGATGATCTGGGCTGCAAGGTCGGTTCCGCCAGTCGATGCTTTTCCGCGGAACACGATTCCTAGCCCGAGACCGACCATGATGCCGCCAAACAGCGAGCCGAGCAGCGGATCTCTCGTCCAAGCTTCCCAATCTTCAGTCATGAACACGACGAGCGGCAGAAATACCGTGCCGACCGCCGTCTTGATGCCGAAATTTTTCCCGAGCAAAATGACGCCCGAGATGAACAGCGGAATATTGAATGCCCATTGGACGAATGCCGGCTTCCATTCGAACAAGCCGAATAGAATCGTACTAATGCCGCTGACTCCGCCCGACGCCACTTCGTTCGGCAATAGGAACACATTGAATGAAATGGCGACGATCGCCGCTCCTGCCAGGACGGAGATATAATCCATCACGCTCGTCAAAACCGGATGTGGATCTTTTGATTTTCGTATATTTCGTTTGCTCATAAGCTGTTATTCCTCTTCCTTCTATATTCACTTGAACCCTGTCAGAGTATAGCAGACCCCCCGTTTTTTGTGAACTTCATCTGGATAAAGCAATAACCATTCCACAACGGAACAAACTTTTGCTTCAATCGGCCAAAATTTCACATTTTGCTGCGCTGGTTCCTTTATTGAAGATTTTTTAGTACTTTCGATAATGGATAAATGCCAATGCTCTGAATGGCGAGCGACAGCAAAATCACCGCAAATGCCAGGGAAATCAGCACCTGGTCTTGCCCAGAAGCCGTTTCTTCGAGCCATAGCAACAGTGCGACGGACATGGCGCCTTTGATTCCTGACCAAGCAGTTAAGGTAATCGTCGAAAAATCATTATTGAATTCATGCCGCCATTTAGGAACTCCGTAAATGAACAGCGCGATGACGAGGAAGCGGACGATGATGGCCAATAGGAAAATGACGATTGCAAACCACCAGCCTGAAAAAGCCAGATACTCTGCACCGCGTATGCCGATCAGCAAAAACAGCACCGCCAATAAAATCGGGGTGACGATATCCCAGAAACCGTCCAGTGACTGAGGGAGTGTGTCTTCCTTGATATCCTTGCCCATTTCATAAGCGACGAATATTCCGGCTGCCACTGTCGCAAGCACGCCCGATACCCCGATGGCTTCACCGATATAAAAAGCGCCATAAGCTCCGATGACGCTCAGCATGACATGATATTTTTTATCCTGGGTGAAACGGATCGTCTTGCTCATCAACCAGCCGATAGCGATTCCGAGCATAACTCCGCCTAGCGAAACAAGCAGCAATTCCGAAACGAATTTGCCTACTGAAAAGCCGTTTCCGGTTTGATACATCGTCAAAAAAATCGTGAAAAAGACAATGCTCGTCCCGTCGTTGATCATCGACTCCCCTTCGACCACATCTGCAATCTGTTCTGCACCGCTGCTTTCTTTTAAAATGGCAGTCACCGATACCGGATCAGTCGGCGTCAGAATAGCCGCCAGCAGAAAAGCCGCCGTGAGAGACAGGCTAGTAAACATCCCTCCTGCGAAATAAATGGACAAGCCAAGCAATATGACAGTGAGAATAAGACCAATCGTGCTCAAACTGACTATGATGCCGATGTTTTGCTTTAACTGCTTCAAAGGAAATTGATAAGCCGAGGTAAACAACATCGCCGGCAAGAAAACATTGAAGATGATGTCTTTTGAAATATTGAATTCATCGAAATACGGAATAAATGAAAGTCCCAAACCAATCACCACCAGCACGACCGGTACCGGGAAAAAATTCTTTTTGATATCGATCGTATAGACGATATAGCCGATGATCAGCAAGACTAATAATTGATGCGTCATCATATCCAACAGCTCCTTGGCAATTTAAACTCTCTCTTCTTCTATTGCCGTTTTGGAATCGAAAAAACCCCCGAAGCCGCCACTCTTTTGAGTAGTTGCTATCGGGGGTGTTTGTTTTTTGAAAACTAATAGAGTTTTTAGCTTATTGCATTTTCGAACGCAGCATGGCGTGGATGAATCCATCCAGATCGCCATCCATGACGGCCTGGAGATTTCCTGTCTCGTAGTTCGTCCGGTGGTCCTTAACCATGGAATACGGGTGGAAAACATAAGAACGGATTTGGCTACCCCAGCCGATTTCTTTTTGTTCGCCGCGGATTTCCAGCAATTCCTTTTCCTGCTCTTCGATCTTCAATGCATAGAGTTTCGCTTTCAGCATTTGCATCGCTTTTTCGCGGTTTTTGATCTGTGAACGCTCCTGTTGGCACGTCACCACGGCACCGGTCGGCAAGTGGGTGATCCGGACAGCAGAGTCTGTCGTATTGATGTGCTGTCCACCCGCGCCGCTTGCACGGTAGGTATCGACTTTCAGATCTTCGGTGCGGATATCGATTTCGATTTCGCCCGTAAATTCCGGCATCACTTCACACGACACAAACGATGTGTGGCGGCGACCTGAGGAATCGAAAGGCGAAATACGGACCAAGCGATGGACGCCTTTTTCAGCTTTCAAATAGCCGTAAGCATTATGGCCTTTGATGCCGAGTGTCACCGATTTGACGCCGGCTTCGTCTCCCGCCAGATAATCCAAAGTCTCCACTTTGAATCCGCGTTTCTCAGCCCAGCGCGTATACATACGCAAGAGCATCGAACACCAATCCTGGGATTCCGTTCCGCCAGCACCTGGATGCAATTCCAATATGGCATTGTTTTTATCGTATTCTTCACTTAATAGAAGCTCCAACTCGAAAGCGTTCAAGTCTTTAAGAAACTGCTTCAGCTCCCCGCTCACTTCTTCATGAAGCTCCTCATCCGGCTCTTCGCGTAAAAGTTCGAGTGTCATTTCCATATTCTCTTGATCTTCTTCGAACTTGCGGTAACGATTGACTGTATCTTTTAATGCATTCACTTCGGAAATGACCACTTGCGCTTCTTCTTGGTTATTCCAGAAATTTGGGTCGATCATTCTCTCATCCAATTCCTGTATACGTGCCTCTTTGTTTTCTAAGTCAAAGAGACCCCCTGAAGTCCGCCAGTTTTTCGGCTGTTTTGTCGAGCTCGTTGCGAATATCCGCTAATTCCATCATATAAAGTTCCTCCTCATAATAATGCCGAAGAGCTTTTGCTCTTCGGCCATAAACACTTGTTTACGAAGCTGCTCCGTGGCAGTTCTTGAATTTCTTGCCGCTACCGCATGGGCACAGGTCATTGCGACCGACTTCCATTTCCCGGCGGGCCGGCTCTTTCTTCTTGCGTGGTGCTTCGCCCCCTTCTTTCGGGTTGACGGCTTGCCCTTTCGCCACTTCTTCGCGTTCGAGATTGTTCTTGATTTCCGCTTTCATGGCGTATTTCGCCACGTCGTCTTCAATCGCCTCGATCATCGCTTCGAACATAGCAAAGCCTTCGTTCTGGTATTCGCGAAGCGGGTCATTCTGGCCGTATGCACGCAAGTGAATCCCTTGTCTCAATTGGTCCATCGCATCGATATGGTCGATCCATTTCGTATCGATCGAACGCAACAGGACGACTTTCTCGAATTCACGCATGCGGTCAGGCGTCATTTCAACTTCTTTTTCATCATAATGCGCTGTTACCTTGCTGCGCACAAATTCGATGATCTGGTCTTGCGTTTTGCCTTCCAGATCTTGTTCAGTGATCGTATCTTCCGGCAGGAGATTAGCAGAAATCACTTCCGTCAACGACTTCAAGTGCCACTCTTCCGGCTTCTCTGCTGTTGTATAGCTTGCGACCATGCGGCCGATCGAGCTGTCGATCATATTGTCGACAAGTTCGCGCATATTATCGGTCTCGAGCACTTCCATACGCTCTTTATAGATGATTTCACGTTGTTCACGCAACACATCATCATATTGCAAAAGGCGTTTCCGTGCATCGAAGTTATTGCCTTCCACCCGCTTTTGGGCAGATTCGACAGAACGCGTCACCATGCGTGATTGCAGCGGCTGGGAATCGTCCATCCCCAGTTTGCCCATCATATTGCGCATGGAATCCGAACCGAAGCGGCGCATCAGATCATCTTCAAGCGAAAGATAGAATTGCGTCACGCCGGGATCTCCCTGGCGTCCGGAACGCCCGCGCAACTGGTTATCGATGCGGCGGGATTCGTGGCGTTCGGTACCGATGACCGCGAGTCCGCCTGCTTCGATGACGCCTTCACCCAATTTGATGTCCGTTCCGCGACCCGCCATATTCGTGGCAATCGTCACAGCGCCTTTTTGGCCGGCATCCAGGATGATTTCAGCTTCGTGTGCGTGGTTCTTCGCGTTCAAGACCGAATGCTTAATGCCTTTTTTGGTCAAATACGCGGAAATGATTTCGGACGTTTCAATCGCTACGGTACCGACAAGGACCGGCTGGCCATTTTTATGGCGCTCGATAATGTCTTCGGAAACCGCTTTGTACTTGCCTTCGGTTGTCGCATAGATCAAATCGACACGGTCATCACGGATGATCGGCTTGTTCGTCGGAATGGAGATGACGTTCATATTGTAGATATTGCGGAACTCTTCTTCTTCCGTTTTCGCTGTACCGGTCATACCTGACAATTTCTCATATTTACGGAAATAGTTCTGGAACGTGATCGTCGCCATCGTCATCGATTCGTTCTGGACTTCGAGGCCTTCCTTAGCTTCAATCGCCTGGTGAAGCCCGTCCGAATAGCGGCGGCCTTTCATAAGGCGGCCGGTGAATTGGTCGACAATGACCACTTCGCCGTCCTGCACGACATAGTCCACATCTTTTTGCATCGTGACATGTGCTTTTAGCGATTGGTTGATCGCATGATTCAAGCGCACATGGGTTAAATCGAACAAGTTGTCGACGCTGAAAGCTTTCTCGACTTTCTCAATGCCTTCTTCAGTCAGCACGACACTTTTCGTCGTTTCATCATAAGCGTAATCTGAGTCTTTTTGCAGCAGTCTACCGAACGCATTCGCCTGCATGTAAAGTTGTGCAGACTTTGCCGCCTGGCCTGAAATGATCAAAGGCGTCCGTGCTTCATCGATCAAGATTGAATCGACCTCATCGATCACGGCAAAATGAAGCGGGCGCTGGACCATGTCTTCTTTATAAAGCACCATATTATCGCGCAAATAATCGAAGCCAAGCTCGTTGTTCGTGCTATAGGTAATGTCCGCCTGGTAAGCTTCGCGTTTTTGTTCTTTCGTCAGACTGTTGACGTTGAGTCCAACTGTCAGGCCGAGCCAGTTATACAATTGGCCCATTTCTTCCGCATCGCGGCTCGCCAAGTATTCGTTGACGGTCACGACATGGACGCCTTTTTTCGTGATGGCATTCAAATAGACGGCCATCGTCGAAGTCAAAGTTTTACCTTCACCGGTTTTCATCTCGGAAATATTCCCTTGATGAAGCGATGCGGCCCCCATGATCTGGACGCGGAATGGATACATTCCAAGTACACGCTTCGATGCCTCGCGCACTGTCGCAAATGCCTCAGGCAGCATGTCGTCGAGTGACTCGCCTTGTTCGAAGCGCGAGGTCAATTCGGCTGTTTTTGCTTTTAGGGCTTCGTCTGTCTTGGCCGTATACTCATCGGCCAGTGCTTCCACCTGGTCTGACACTTTTTCCAATCGTTTTAAATCCCGTTTGTTCGGGTCAAATACTTTATTCAATACTCCAAGCATGTTTAACCGCTCCCTGCATGGCGATTCCGGCTGAAGACAGCATAGAAACCGCTATTGCTCATATTTTCATTCTTTGGGTTTATCTTAATCATATGCAGCATTTTCAAAAAAAATCTCACCATTCATTTTAACACTGCACTATAAAGCGTGCAAACAATGCATTTTCCGCCAATTCACAAAATCATGCTAAAAACAACCGATATTTGATACAGCTCCATGCAAGTAGAGATTCTGGAAGCGTATACGTAAATCATTGCATAACAAAAGCCTCCCGTTACAGGAGGCTTTTGTTGTTATGAAGTTGTCTCGATCAATCCGTATGAACCGTCTTTTCGTTTGTAGACGATGTTCGTGCCGTTTGATTCAGCGTCTGTGAAGACGAAGAAACTGTGGCCGAGCATATTCATCTGAAGAACCGCTTCTTCCTCGTCCATCGGTTTCAAGTCGAATTGTTTCGTACGGACGATTTTCAAATCTTCTTCGTCATCCGATTCCGCAGCACCGTTGTTTTGCGCCTCGCTTTCGGCTTGTGCAAAAGCAAGGCCCATTCCTTCACGATCACGGAATTTGCGGTTGACTTTCGTTTTATATTTGCAGATTTGACGCTCCAGTTTTGAAACGATCAAATCGATCGCCGCATAGAGATCATCGTGCCGTTCTTCAGCACGTAGTGTTAGGTTTTTCATCGGAATTGTAACTTCCACTTTTGTTTGGTTATGGTTATACGTTTTCAAATTGACCATCGCTGTTGCATTCGCTCCATCGGTGAAGTAGCGTTCGATTTTCTCTACCTTCTTCTCGATGTGTTCGCGTATTGCGGGAGTTACCTCAATATTCTCGCCTCTGATGTTGAATTGCAGCATGTGAACTCCTCCTTCTGTTTTGCTATCTATCTATTTCTAGTTGTTCCCTTCGGAATCCTTCTTGAAACGTAAAAAGTTTCAGCACTGTAGTAAAAAGGTAAACTATGTGACAAGGAGATGAAGCCAATGTTTACAAATAAAACAATCGTAGTGACTGGTGCCGCACAAGGCATCGGGAAAACCGTAGCACAATATTTCCAAAAAGAAGGCGCAAACGTCATCGGCTTGGATATTGAAGAAGTCGAGATCGACGGAGTGGAATACCGCCGTTGCGATGTTGGGAGTTTTTCGGAAGTCGAACAGGTCTTTTCCGACATCCACAAAGCGCATGGCAGCATCCATGTGCTGATCAACAATGCCGGGGTTTCGGAATTCACGCCGCTTTGGGAGTTGACGGAAGAAGATTGGGACCGCGTGCTCAATACAAATTTGAAAAGCGTCTTTATCTGCAGCCGTGAAGCTGCCCGCTATATGGACGAAGACATCCGGTCCATCGTCAATATGTCATCGACAAGAGCATTCATGTCTGAACAAGGGACGGAAAGCTACTCTGCATCCAAAGGCGGGATTTTTGCGCTCAGCCATTCGCTCGCAGCAAGTCTTCATACACAAGGCATCCGCGTCAATTCCATCGCTCCGGGCTGGATACATACCGGCGACCGAGACGAACTGCGCAAAGTCGACCATGAGCAGCACTGGAGCGGCCGTGTCGGAACAACGGACGATATCGCCAGAGCGTGCCTGTTCTTGTCGAATCCGGACAATTCTTTCATTACCGGGGAATGTTTGACGATTGACGGGGGCATGACGCGCAAGATGATTTATGAACATTAAGACAAACGGCTGCTATGCAGCCGTTTTTTTAATTGCCTAGGCGGCAGTCGCTTTTTCAAGCTTAGGCGCGGATCAAGGTGAGTATGCGGATCGATTCTGCACCCGCTTCCTGCAAAGTTTTTGCTGCCTGCCGCATGGTGGTGCCTGTCGTATAAAGATCATCCACCAGCACCAGCTGTTTCGGGACCGCTTCCCCGTTCAGTCGAAACAATTGTTTTGTCGCCATCCGTTCCTGGCGTGTTTTCTCCCCCAAAGTTTCGCCGCATTTCTCGAGCAGATGCCGGTACGGAACACCTGCCGCTAGCAGTAATTGATCCACTTGCGAAAAGCTCCGTTCGCGGAGCTTTTCGTCATTCATCGGAATCGGTACGACCACCGCCCGCTCGTGCGACAAGGTTTCCCTCAAATCCTTCGCAAATACTTGAGCCAATAAGACATCTTTTAAAAACTTGTATTGGTGAAACCAGTCTTTCATCGCGTCGTTGTAGCGGTAAAGGCTTTTTCCTGAGTGGATGAGATCCCGGTAGCCGTGCTCTTCCCAATAATGGCAATCGCGGCATATCGCCTCGCCTTCCTTTCCGCAAAATTTGCAGCCTGGCCCGATGATCTTCGAAAATCCATTCCGGCATGGCTGGCACACCAATTCTGGAGGTTCGTAGAGGAAAATACCGCACCACGAGGGGACAAAGCGCAATGCTTGGTCGCATAAACAGCAGTTCATGCTTTTCCCTCCTTGTTATAGAAGAGGATTTCCTGCCTCGCCGCATCCATTTGCCTGGTGATACCATTGTGGAAAAAGATGACTTCTCCAGAAGGATCTTTTGCGCTTCGCCCGACCCGCCCTGCAATTTGAATAAGCGCTGCGCGGTCGAATATTCGGTGGTCGGCCCCGACGACGGCAACTTGCAACCGGGGTATAGTGATGCCGCGCTCTAATATGGTGGAGGTGGCAAGACCTGATAAGGCACCTTCCCTCAATTGCATCACTTTTTCTTTGCGCTGTGGATCTTTCGAATGGACTGCAGCGATTGTGGAATCGATTTTTTGCAGGAGCGGACATGCTTGGTCGATCAACTGAATGGACGGAAAGAATAGCAGGAACGGCTGCTTTTTCTGAAGCTTGTCTTCTATCCAATTTTTTAATGGAAGAGGAAGCTTGCCTTTTCGGATATGGCGTTCATAATTCCACATCGCCCGGTAAGCGGGAACTGGCAGTGGCGCGCCATGATAGCGCCTGAATATATTGGAGTGTTCGGCAACTTGTTTTTGGAGTGTTTTGGATGGGGTGGCGGAAATGTAGATAACGGGAGCGGACGGCTTGGCGGCTTTTTTCACAGCCCGTTCAAGCGATGGGTCAAGCGAATATGGAAAAGCGTCCGCTTCGTCGACGAATAGTAAATCGAAGGCTTCCTGAAATCGATACAATTGATGAGTAGTGGCCAGGATGATTTCTCCGTAGCCGGTTTGTTCGGGGCTATCGCCGTAGAGTGTATGGATGATGGCATCCGGGAATGCCTGCCTGAATCTGGGGGACAGTTCGAGGATAACGTCGGTGCGCGGCGCTGCTACGCAGATGCGCAATCCTTTTTGCAGCGCTTCGTGGATCGGGGAAAAAAGAATTTCTGTTTTGCCGGCACCGCAGACAGCATACAACAGATGATCCGCTCCTTTTTGGATGCTGTCTGAGATAGCTTTCGATGCGTTTGCCTGCAGGGGCGTCAGACTGCCGTTCCATCCAAAGGCTCGGGGGCCGGCTTTTGGAATGGACGGAGCTGTCCATAAAACCAATTCCGTGCAGCTGCTGATGCGCCCCATCTTGATGCACGTCCGGCAATAGCGGCAAACTTGTCCGCATGTTGCACATGGGTAAGGAATCACGTAATCGGGTGATGTCTCCAGACACCTTGCACACTCGCCGTCAGCCGATACGCCGCTGACTATTTGCGCGTCGCCTCGATCGATGGCTTCCTGTATGAGTTCTTCCGGGAACGGAATGAATTGCTTTGTCCATATTCTCCCTCTTAAAAACGCTTCGATTGCTTGCATGAATTTCCTCCTTTTTTTATAGCCGAAAGGCCTTGACCGGTCATTTCTTTGCCCAGCCAAGGCCCATCGCACCCTCTCCTAAATGCGTGCCAATCACCGGACCAAAATGGGAAATCGTGAATTCCACATCCGGGCAGGCAAGTTCAAGCTCCGCTTTCCATTTCTTCGCTTCTTCCGGCCGGTTGGCATGGATGACCGTCGCTTTAAGCGGTTCTTTACCGCAATCTTTTTTCAATTCTTCAGCAATGCGGTTCATTGCCTTTTTTCGTGTGCGGATCTTTTCATAAGGAACGATCAGCTTATCCTGGAAATGCAGGAGCGGTTTGATCTGGAGCATGCTGCCGACCAAAGCCTGCGCCCCTGACAACCGACCGCCGCGCTGTAGATGGCGAAGGTCTTCCACCATGAAATAAGCACGCAAGGTTTTTTTCATTTCCTCAAGTTCCGCCAAAATACCTTTGGCATCCATGCCTTGTTCCGCCAGTTCCGCTGCTTTTAGCGCATAGAACCCTTGAACGGCACAAGCGATTTCAGAATCGAATACGTGGACATCCAAGCCTTCGGTCATGTCCCCTGCCTGCTTCGACCCAGCCATCGTTCCACTGATTCCGCTCGACAGGTGAATGGCTACCACTTCCTCATGTTGCCCTGAAAGTTTCTCATATAATGAAATGAACTCACCGACCGGCGGCTGAGAGGTCTTCGGAAGTTCTTCACGCGCTTTCTCGTAAAATTCCACAGTATCCAATTCGGTTTCTGCATAGGACTCGGTGCCGAATGTAATCTGCAAAGGCACTACGTGTATGCCTTTATCTTTTGCCTGTTGCTGCGGAATATATGCTGTGCTGTCTGTCACAATTGCTGTTTTCATTTTCAATCAGCCTCCACTGCTATCTTACCAAAACTCGCCTGCCAATAGACAAAAAATCCGGTCCATTGAAGGATCTATTTCCATCATTATTTTAAACTGGCACAAATCCAAAAAAGCTTTTCCGGATACAAGCATAAATTTGCCTGCCAGGAAAAGCCTTTCGTCCAGTTTTCCATCATTGATTCCCGATGAAATGCAGGCTCGTCACTTTCCAGTCATCCTGCTCTTTCTTGAAAACGACCACTTGGCGTCCGGATTGCTGCATTCCTTGCTCTGTTCCGGCTTCATTCATTTCCACGTCGATGGTCGCAAAAACTTCCGCTCGATCCGCTTCGTATTTGACGATTGTTTCATCGCTTGTCGCATACTTCGTATCATAATTTTCAAAAGCTTCGCTCAATGCCTGCTGGTCTTCTTCACGGTCGAAGCCATCGGGGTTCTCAGCGATGGTCGCCATGTAACGATCCATGTCTTCAGCATTAAAAGCCGCGATGTATTCCTCATACGCGCCAAGGAGTTCCTGCTTTTCATCTTCTGGAACTTCCGCAGCGATGATGTCTCCCTCATCGTCCAATGTAAATCCTACTTCTTGGTCTGTGATGCCATGTTCCACCGCATTATTTTCATTGGCCGCATTGCCGTCTTCAGCAGTATTGCCGTTGACCGACGAATCTTCCTCGCCTGAACAGCCTGCGAGTGCCAGCATGAGCCCTGTTGCCATTATCCATTTTTTCATGATGCATTCCTCCTGCGCTCATTTTGCCATAGCCTCGCGCGGAATACAATGAAGAAACAGTGTCAATACGCGACAGGACAATTCCTTCCGCTGTCATGTACAATGGAAGGAAACCGAAAGGAGACGATCATTTGGAAAAATGGGAAGCAGAGCGCTTGCTCAACCAAAAGATGCGTGACACACGTACGTATCCGAAAAAAAGAACCGCTGCACGAGCGAAAAAATACAATTTGACGATGGAACCGGCAAATGACTATATCGTGCTGGATTTTGAAACGACTGGCTTGCGTGCCGGCGATGATAAGATCATCCAAATCGGTGCCGTTAAATATATCGGGCATCAACAACAAGATACGATGTACCTGCTGATCAATCCGGAACGGCCGATTTCCAGCACGATCACCCGCATCACCGGCATCCGCAACGGAGACTTCCAAGATGCGCCAGTCATCGAGGAAATCGCTCCCCAACTGATTGACTTTATCGGCGATTTGCCGATTGTCGCCCACAACGCACCATTTGATATGGGATTTCTCTATGCGCTTGAGCACATCACGCCGGTGCCGCCTTATCAAGTCATCGATACGGTTAGGCTGGCACGTAAATTCATCACCGAAACGCCGAATCATAAATTGACGACACTATCCGCCTATCTCGAGCTCGAACACAATGCACACGATGCGCTCGGGGACTGTCTGGTCACTGCATCGATCTATCAGTTCTGTATCGGACGCATGTAAAAAAGCGCCGGAAGCTTTTGCTTCCGGCGCTTTTTCATGTTTTCGGCATCGATTGAACCGCTACCGCCAAAGGTTTTATCGTACTTCCACCCAACCGTTTTAATGGCTGTTACGACTGCCTGAGTACGGTCATTTACCTGCATTTTTGCAGAATGCTCGATACATGGTTTTAACTGTCTTTTCAGAGATGAACAAAGTTTCACCGATGACGCGGTTGCTCTGCCCGTCCGTCAATAGCTGTAAAACTTCGCTTTCGCGTTTTGTCAATAAATGGTAAGGACGGCGGATTTCTGTTTGATGGAAAGAGCCTTTGTTTTCACGTTCACTCAAACGGCGGAATTCCATCACCAAATTGCGCGTCACTTTCGGATGCAAGTAAGAGCCGCCTTTTGCGACCACTTTGATCGCCTGGATGATGGCGTCCGCGTCCATTTCTTTCAGCATATAGCCGAGCGCGCCTGTTTTAAGGGCATGCGTCACATACGATTCATCATCGTGAATGGACAGCATAATGACTTTAGCGTCCGGGAATCTTTCGATCAGTTCACCCGTTGCTTCGACGCCGTTTTTTTGCGGCATGTTGATGTCCATCAACACAACATCCGGCTGATGCTCTTCGTACAACTTGATGACTTCCTCGCCGTCGCCGCCTTCTGCGACCACTTCAAACGATTCTTCGAAGTCCAGGATGCGCTTAACGCCTTCCCGGAACAATTGGTGGTCATCAATAATAATAATTTTTGTCATTATGTCGTCCTCCTCAAAATACCATATCTTACATACCCGCCTTCAGCGGGATATGAAACATTAACACCGTTCCTTCGCCGAGCGTGGAGTTGATGAAGAATTCCCCGCCGATCAATTCGATCCGCTCCTTCATGCCGGTCAAGCCGAATGACTGGTCTTTGACGATTTCCTGGTCAAAGCCGGAACCATTGTCTTTGATGATGATGGAGACTTGTTCAGCGAGCCATTCCATCTTGACTTCGATATCCGTCGATTTGCCGTGGCGAATCGCATTCGAGACCGCTTCCTGCACGAGACGGAAAATGGATGTTTCAAAATTATTCGGGAGCCGGACCTCGTTTCCATTGGAATGGAAAAACAGCCGGACACCGCGATTGTATTCTTCAATCGTCTCCAGATATTTTTTCAATGTCGGGACCAGCCCAAGATCGTCGAGCGCCATTGGACGCAAGTCGTAGATGATGCGCCTGACTTCCGTAAGCGCTTGCCTCACCATATCCTTTAACGAAGAAATTTCCTTGAAGGCCTTATCTGCACCTTTTTCACGGTAGGTTTTCTCGATCAAATCCGAACGCAGCAGGACGTTTGCCATCATCTGGGCAGGGCCGTCATGGATTTCACGCGACAGCCTCTTGCGCTCTTCTTCCTGAGCTTCGATGATCCTTAAGCTGTAATCCTGCTTGCTCTTCGACTTGTCGACCGCGTCCCCGAAATCTTCCAGATCCGAAGATAAATAATTTGTGGCCACATTGATTTGATTGACTAGCCGCTCTGCACGCTCGATCGTCTGAAGTAGCTTCTGAAGCTTGCGCTGCAGGCGGTCCCGCTTTGCCGAAACTTTTTCCTCGGCACGGTTTAAGGATAATTGCACTTGCAATTCGTTGGCCAGCTCAAAGCTTCGCGAACCTGGCTTTCAGTGAAAGATTCTGAATGAACCCGATAGTTCTGCGAGTCGCCGGCGTGCCGAGCGGGTCCGCTCTTCGAGTGCGTCACCTTCCGCGATGATGCGGCTGATGTTCGCCCTGACATTCTCTAATTCGTCCTTCATCTCTTCATAGCTGCGGCGACTTTCTTCGCTAATGGCGAAAATATCCTGTTTCGACTGGTCCATCTTTGCGACCAGATCGTCAAAGATGGAATCTAATGAAGTTCCATCGTTTTCTTTGCCATTCTAAAACCGCCTTAGCTATACTTACTGTAACCATCCGTCTCTTTGCTTCTTTCGCCTTACGGGCTTTAACAAGTATATCACTATATACGCAACAGCATATTAAGAATACATTACAAATTATCTGATTTCATTTTACAACAGGGGAGTAAAATGCGAGAAAATTACATAACAGTAGGTTCTTCTACCAATGCAGAAATACTCATAAACAAATCCCGTTTCATCGGTCATGCTGCAAGGGCTGAAACAGAGGCGGAAGCGATCGCTTTCATCGATTCCATCAAGACGAAGCACCGCCAGGCTACACATAATTGTTCAGCTTACATCATTGGTGAACACGATTCCATCCAAAAAGCGAATGACGACGGGGAACCAAGCGGAACGGCGGGCGTTCCTATGCTGGAAGTGCTGAAAAAACAAGGATTGAAAGATACCGTGCTGGTGGTAACGCGCTATTATGGCGGCATCAAACTGGGAGGCGGCGGCCTGATTCGCGCGTATGGAAAATCCGCATCGGAAGCGATTGCCGCTTCCGGTGTAGTGGAACGCCGTTTGCATCATTTGATGAAGGTGTCCATCGATTATACATGGCTCGGCAAGATGGAAAACGAAATCCGCCAGTCAGATTATCCCTTGGCCGGAATCGATTATTCAGATGCCGTCGTCCTGTCCATCCATGTGCCGGTCGAAAAAGAACAACAATTTATCGACTGGATCAATGAACTGACGAACGGGCAAGCTGAAATCGAGTCAGCGCACAGCGAATTCCTCGAATTTCCCCATGCTTAGTTTCTTTTCATTTACGCGCGGAAAAATCACTGTATAATATCCACAGCACAAAAAAATGAAAATTCGTAAATTCACTATGTCCTTAAGATTAGTGAAAAGCTACATTCATGTGCTTGGCTACTACCAAAGCCGCACATAATCCCCCTTTAGAGGAGCAACTATAATGAGTAGAAAAATGCAGCGGGAGGTCAAGTCCAGCCGCCGGCGGAAAATCATTAAGATCTCCGCCATCCTGGCCGTCTCCCTGTTGATCAGTTTATCCGCATTTGGAATTTGGCTGGTGAAAAAAGCTGAGTTTGCCGCAAACAACGCATATGAATCTGCAGATGGACGCGACAAATCAGATCTTCGCGAAGAACAAGTTGAACCGCTGAACGACAATATCTCGATTTTGTTCATCGGAATCGACGATAGCGCTGCACGTGACCAAAGCAGCGATAATATCCGTTCAGACGCCTTAGTGTTGGCGACCTTGAATAATGAAGACAAATCAGTGAAGCTCGTCAGCATCCCGCGTGATACGTACACTTTCATTCCGGACTCGGGCTATGAAGACAAAATCACCCACGCCTATGCACTGAACGGCCCGCGCTCGACGATTGAAAGCGTCGAAGGCCTGCTCGATGTGCCAGTGGATTATTACATGACGATGAATTTTGATGCTTTCGTCGATGTGGTCGATGCGCTCGGCGGAATCACAGCAGAAGTACCGTATGACTTGAAAGAAAAAGATGAAACGGATTCCCACAATGCAATTGAACTCGAAGAAGGAATCCAGCAGCTCGACGGCAGTGAAGCCTTGGCGCTGGCCAGAACCCGTTACTACGACAACGATATTGAACGAGGCAAGCGCCAGCAGATGATTCTTGAATCGATCATGGATAAAGCCTTGTCAGCAGGATCCATCAGCAAATACGGCAATGTCATCGATGCGGTCGGGGACAATATGAAAACCAACTTAAGTTTCCGCGATATGCAGGCATTCTTCGAATATGCGAAAGATGGCAAACCGGATGTGGAAACGATGAGCGTCCAAGGATACGATGATATGTCGACAGGCATTTACTATTACATGCCTGATGAAGAGTCGCTTGAGGAATTGAAAGATATTCTCCAAAGCCACCTCGGTTTAAAACCGGATACGTCCAATCTTTCCTTGAATGAAGATGATCTCACCGAACAGGCTTTTCCAGCCACCGGATCAGATCAGGAAGAAGAATAAAAAAACTGGCAACCGCTATCGGTTGCCAGTTTTTTTTGCGCCTTTGATGATTTTGCCCAAAATAAAAAAGCGGCCGCAGCCGCTTTTTACTTCCCTATCATTCTCACTAGATTAATCAATGGGCGGTAATTCTTCCCTGCCAGCCCGACCACTTCCACGAACAATTCAATCGCCAGAAGCATGACACCGATCAGCAGGATGCCTCCCCATAAAGTCGCTTGGGAGAATAGCAAGGCTGCAAGCCCGAACAATGCGGAAATGCCATAGATGATCAGAACGGTCTGGCTATGCGAAAACCCGATGTTCAACAAGCAATGATGCAAATGCGATTTGTCTGCTTCTGAAATGGATTTCTTTTCACGCACGCGGCGCACGATGGCAAAGAAAGTATCCGAAATAGGAACGCCGAGCATGATAATCGGGATGATCAAGGCAACGACTGTCACGTTTTTGAAACCCATCAATGCGAGTACAGAAATCATGAATCCAAGGAACAAAGCCCCTGTATCCCCCATGAAGATCTTCGCTGGGTGGAAATTGTAGAATAAGAAGCCGATGGAGCTCGCGGCAAGAATGGCGGCTGTCGACATGACGAAAATATCGCCCATGATGAAGGCCATCGCCGTCAGCGTCAATAACGCTACCGTGGAAACCCCTGCAGCCAAACCATCAAGGCCGTCGATCAAGTTGATGGCGTTAGTGATGCCGACGATCCAAATGATCGTCAGCGGGATGCTGAAGTAGCCGAAATCCAAGACGCCCCGAACGGCAAGTTAATGAATGAAATTTCGAGCCCGCCGCCAATGACGACGACGCCGGCCGCAGCCAGTTGACCAAGCATTTTGGCTTTTGCTGTAATTTCGAGCATATCATCCAAAACACCCGTCACGATGATCAAAACGCACCGATAATGATAGCTGTTTCAATCGGGATCAGCGATGACTCGAAAGCAGCTGAAACCGGATCCTTCGGTTGAAGGAAAGATAAGCGATCAAAATGATCCGAATATGGCTAATCCGCCTAAACGCGGCATGATCCTTGCGTGTACTTTTCGGTAATTGGGCCGATCCACTGCCCCGATGCGAAATGCCAATCTCTTCACAAAGGGGTGTCAGGAGAATCGAAGCGATGAATGCCACAACCAGTGTCAGGTATAGCATGTCCTTCCTCCTTAAAAACTCTCATTTTGCATACATATCCATCATTATTATAGCATGGTCGATAAAAAGGAAGTGATATATGTTGCTATTCTTCATCTTTTCTTTAGTTATAGACGGCTTCCACGGAAGAAAAGTTTCCGGCTGCCCGACATTTTATGAATAAGTTATAAGCATGATGCTTTAGGACCGAACAATGAATATTTTGCTAATTTTCAGAATTTAAAGGCACTTTTATAGTATTATATCCATAATATGCTATAATAAAACCATGGATTACGAATATCATACTAATTTGAGCGGGAGTGCGGAATATGGACAGCAATCTTCTATTTTATGCATCGAAGAAAGAATGGTCTCCTTATGATGAAGCAGCTGTATTGAAAATGGATTATCCCAAACGAGCTGAACTCGCACGCTCCATTAATTGCGAAGGGCTCCTCGTTGACTTGTCACTCGATCAGCATCCCGAAGTGCGCAAAGGTGTCGCCGCTAATGCAGCCACGCCACTAACCACCTTGAAACGGTTGGCAGAGCAGGACCTATGCATTTCAGTGCAGGAAAAGCTAAAGAAACACTCAATGAACAACCCTTAAAATCATAAATTGACGCTTCCCAATCCAAAAGGGAAGCTTTTTATTTCTAGCGGAGGTTTATAAATTCAGAAAACAGGCTATGTATTCAGTAAGGAAATTCTAAAGGAGGCATTCAAATGGCTGATAAACAAGGATTCTCAGATAAACTGAAAGGCGCCGTCAGCAAAGGCAAAGGCGAGTTGAAAGACCAGGTCGGCAACGCGACCAATAACCCAGATATGCAAGCTGAAGGCAAATCCGACAAAACAAAAGGCAAGGTACAAGATACGGTCGGCAAATTTAAAGAAGGCTTTAACAAAGATAAAGTACATGAAACCCGGCGTAATTGCCGGGTTTTTTTATTTCCAAATTTTAATTTTCATAACTGCGTGAATTCAGTTATAATAAATTCTTGTGTGACTATGTTTAATTTAGAAGGAGAACTCCCATGAACAAGAAAACGCTTACAAACACTGAAACTTTAACTATTGGCCTTATGCTTTTCGCGCTGTTCCTTGGTGCCGGAAATTTAATCTTCCCTCCCTATCTCGGCCAATTGGCAGGAGAACAATTACTTCCCGCCATCATCGGTTTTTTGCTGACCGGCGTCGGTTTGCCACTGTTAGGCATACTTGCCATCGCAAAAGCGGGCGGAGATCTGCAGTCGATTGCTGGACGGGTTCACCCGGTCTTCGGCATCGTCTTTACGATGATCGTCTATTTGGCTATCGGGCCATTCTTTGGAATTCCCCGTACAGCCACTGTCGCCTTCGAAATTGGCACTGCGCCTTTTTTGTCCGCTGAAATGGCATCATCGTTTTGGTCATTATTTCTCTTCACGATCATTTTCTTTGTCATCACCGTCCTGTTTGCATTGAACCCAACGAAACTAGTCGATCGCATCGGTAAAATCCTGACACCGATCCTCATCGTCGTCATTGGCTTTTTAGCTGTCAAAAGCTTCTTGACGCCTATGGGGCCAATCAGTGCGCCTGTCGGAAATTATGACACGGAAGCGTTTTTCGAAAGCTTCCTTCAAGGCTATTTGACGATGGACGCAATTGCCGCCCTCGTATTCGGGATTGTCATCATCCAGTCCATCCGCGCGAAAGGCGTCGAAGATAAGAACACCATCCTCAAAACGACGGCATACGCGGGATTCATCGCGGCAGCCGGATTGTCGCTGGTGTACCTATCCTTAAGCTATATCGGGGCGACCAGTGTAGAAGCTATCGGCATGCAGGATAACGGCGGAGAAGTCATTGCGCTCGCTTCACGCGTGCTGTACGGCGAAATTGGGGGCATCATTTTAGCTACCGCAATCACATTCGCTTGCCTGACGACGTCCATCGGGCTTGTGTCAGCTACCGCCCAGTTTTTCAATAAAATCTTCCCACAATTGCCGTATGTCGTCTATGTATTCATTTTCGCCGGATTTTCAACCATCATCGCTAATGTCGGGTTGACCCAATTGATCGCTATTTCATTGCCGGTATTATTGGCCATCTATCCACTGGCGATTGTCCTTGTCATCCTATCATTTTTCGATCATTTCTTTTACCAAAAATCTTACGTCTATATCATTCCACTTGTGCTTACAGGTATCGTAAGCGTCTTTGATGCATTGAAGAGTTCAGGTTTTGAATTCAATGCAATCACGCAGATTTTCTCTTACCTGCCATTTTATGAACAAGGAATCGGCTGGCTTGTTCCCGCAATCATCGGAACGCTTATAGGCATCTTCATTGCGCGCAGCACCCACAAAAAATAAATGCAGACAACAAAAAGGCCGGAGAAATGTAACATTTCTCCGGCCTTTTTCTTTTTTTAGAATAGACGCGGTGTCGGTGGCGTACCCGTTTTCTTCTCTACGTTTTTATGGAAATCATCCACATCTCTAGGATTTTTCGTAGATTCAAAATCGTCACGGCGCTCTGCATCAGCTAGATGTTCTTCTTCTGAATCACGGCCGAACGGCGCTGGCCCAAGATTTGGATCCACTCCCGGAGAAGGTTCATCTTGTCGGCGGTTTACCCCATCTTCCCGGTTCAATTCCTTTTCACCGTCTCGGTCTCCCAGTTTCGGCTCATGCTCCATGCGCTTTTCAGATGGCTTTTCAGCTTCCGACGGCTTTTCACGGTCGCTGGTCGGGTGAATTTCAGCACCTTTCAAACGGGAATCCTGGGATTTGCTATGCAATTGGGATTTATTCGTCTGCTCACGCGTGGCATCGGTTGTGTAGATGCCGTCAACACCCGTATCGTGGCGGCCTTCATGTTTTTGAATGTCTTTGTCGATGAGCTTTTCATCGTCGTGCATTCTGCCGTCCCGCTCGACATCGCGGCCAAACGGCGCAAATGCTGTATTGCGCCCATCTGCCTCCAGGTCCATTGGGCGGTTGTCGTCAGAATGGGAAGAAAAGTGTTCGCTTTCTCCATTCCCGCTCGGCGTCCCATCTGTATATAAAAGGACAGCGCCGCGTTCAATTTCGCGCTCGTAATGGTCAGCCGTGTCGCGATCCACTCCGAACTCATCCAGTTTGGCGCGAGCTTTGTCCTCCCCGGTCAACAGGGTTTTGATGCGGTTGCCAAAAGAGTTCGCTTTGTTGGAATCCACCCCATAACGATCGTGGGCTTCATTCACCAAGTTTTTATCATTTGCAAGCACATGGATATCTTCATTCCGATAACCCTTTGAAATGAGGGCCTCCAAAGCGCGCTCCATTTCTTCCTGTGTATAAACGATTTCAAATTGACGGTTTGTCTGTGCCATTCATAAAACCTCCTGATTTAACTTGTCTTGCTATCTGTTTACCCGCACTTTATCGTTGCTAAAACATTTCGTTTCTTCTATATAATGATTTCAATCCTGTTAAAGTCCAATTTGCTGAAAACCAGAAAAACCCGATCTTTTTAAGATCGGGGCAAGCTATCATCTGTATTTTCTATCAGTCTTGCTTTGCGCTTCAGTTTTGCTCGTTCCGCCTCTGGCTTTTTCGACTTCAGGTTTTCCTGCGTCGTAAACGAAACATGGGCGCTCGTCTTTCACTAATGTGGATCTTGCAGGAAAGTCTCCCCGCGGGCGAAACGGTCTTCCTGTTCATCATAATTATTATCGACGGACTGGATATACTGACGGCGTTCTGCATCGGCCGGTTCGTGTTCCGGCGCCCCTTCCGATTCTTTCACCGCATCGATGATCCCTTTTCTTTCGCCTTCTACATAGAGCAGGATACCGCCTTTAGCGACATCTTCTGTGTACCGCTTTGACTCTGCTTCTGACAAGCCCAGTGAATCGATGGATTCCTTGACTGCGCTTTTTCCTGTTACGAAGCTCTTCATTTTATCTCCGAACGAGCCCGCTTTTTCCACTTCGACTTGATGGTCGTTTAGTTGATCCGTATGTTCAGCCACCGCATGGATTTCGTTTGCGGAATATCCTTGTTCATTGAGTTGGCTAAGTTTACGGTCAAAATCTTCCTGAGAATAAACAATTCCAAGTACTTTTTTATTTGATGAGTTCATAATAATACCCCCGTTTGATTAATTTGGCTGTTGCTATACTCTTCCTTTCCCCTCAACCTACTTTATCTAAACTTTCACGAAATTATTCCGATAGAACAAAAGGACTAGTAGTAAGTCCAATTACTGTAATGATTTGGCTATTATTTTAGCTGTTAGGCACTTTTTACCTTTTTTCTCAAAACAAGAGTAATAGAAATAAAAAAGCAGTTTATTTTGAAAATTGATGCTATCATAGATTTAATATATGTAATTAAAGTAAAATGTGGATGTGGAGGCGGTAATTATCGTACTAAACAATCTATCGGATATACGCTTGTCAGGGCCGCCTGGTCAAGCGGAGATAAACTCTCCTACATGGATGATTGAAGTACTGCCCATGCAAACGGAAAGGAGAGTCGACATGGACACAGGAATGCGACTGAAATACCATCGCTTGAAAAAACGTTTCAGCATGGAAGAAACTGCATCGGGCATTTTCTCTCCAAAAGACCTGAAAAAAATTGAAGCTGGGTTGAAAGAACCCGCCCTAAAAGATCTGGAAGCTTTATGTAAAAAACTTGAAATACCCCTAGCTGCCAAAGACAATCCAATTGGCAAAGTGCTAGTGAAAAACTTTAAAAATTCATTGCTCCATCCCCAAAATAAAGGCAAGATCATGGAGCATTACGCAGACATTTGCAACCACCCTCTTTTGCGCGCTGACGAAGACGTCGAACTTGAATTCGACATCCAACAAATCCGCTATTTTATCATCACAGGCGATTTGGAAAGTGCAGAAAAGAAAATCAAAGAAATGGACCGCTTCAAGGAGTTCATGGATCAAGAACAGTATTATCTGTATCACAAATACAATGGCAACTATAATTACATCTTGAATGATTATGAGAATGCTTTGAAAACTTATTTGATTGCTGAAAGGATTGCACCAAAATCGATTTCTCCAGCAGAACTTGGAGACCTTTATTATTCAATAGGAATTTCAAGCACAAAATGCGAGGAACATGAGTTATCCTATAAATATTCAGAAATGGCATTAAAAATTTATCAGCAAGAATTCGTACCCAAACGAATTGTAGAATGTCATCTAAATATCGCCATTACTCATGAACAATTTGGTAACCATAGACTATCGATGGAGCATTATAAAAACGCATTAACTATAGGGAGTAAATTGGATATTGATATCCTAAAATTTACTACGGAATATAATTTAGGCTTCTCGTATTTTATCTATCAACAATACGAACTAGCTATTCCACACCTGAATAATTCATTAAAGTATATACCTGACGAATATATTGCTGATAGTATTTCTGCACACTGCGTTTTGGTTAAAAGTCACTTAGAACTGGGTGATAAATCTAAAGCCAAAGAAATAGCAGCAGTTGGACAACAACTTGTTAAAGCTAAAGAACTGCGAATAGATTCACCATCAAATGATATTTTTAAAGACGCTTATATGGAATTTATAGCGTTAACTTATTTATTAGATGATGAAGATGATAAATTCGAAGAAATCATATTAAACAAATTAATCAATAGTTTTACAAATTCAAATAGTCCACATGATTTAGGATATTATTTAGGGTATTTGGGTAAAATGTATTTTAGACAAGGTCGGTATAAAGAGTCTGCCGAAATAACGGAAAATCTAGAGATGCTTATAAAGAAGTACTTAATATTAAATGGGAGTGATAAAGAATGAAAAAGCACTGCAATTTTATTTGTATCTACAATTGTATTAAGTACGTTGCCAGCATTCAACACACTATCAGACTCTGAAGACTTAGCTGCTAAAGCTCGCGTGCCTGAACCTTGGTCCGTCGAAGATCAATTCGCCGCTAAAGCTCGCGTACCTGAGCCTTGGTCCGTCGAAGATCAGTTCGCCGCTAAAGCTCGCGTACCTGAGCCTTGGTCCGTCGAAGATCAGTTCGCCGCTAAAGCTCGCGTACCTGAGCCTTGGTCCGTCGAAGATCAGTTCGCCGCTAAAGCTCGCGTACCTGAGCCTTGGTCCGTCGAAGATCAGTTCGCCGCTAAAGCTCGCGTACCTGAGCCTTGGTCCGTCAATCAGAAAGCATAATTTTTAATTACGTCAATTTTTACCCGCCCTTCCAATACGGAGGGCGGGTTTTTGCTTGTTAAATAAAAAAACACAGGGGCAGCCCCTGTGTTTTGTCTTATTGATTTTGTTTTTTTTCGATCAAGCATTCCTTGACGAAGTACGAGAAGATGTTGCGTGAAGCTTCATCGCCTTGCAGTGCAAATTCTTCAGGATGCCATTGGATGCCCATCGCAAATTGATGTTTCGGGCTCTGCAATGCTTCGACAAGTCCATCAGCCGCACGAGCTGCTACTTCCAAGCCTTCTGCGACATCTTTTACGCCTTGGTGATGGAAGGAATTCACGTGGAATTCCTTTTCTTTCATGATTTCATATAACAAGCTGTCTTCTTCTAATTTTACGGAATGCGTACGGTGTGTCCGCATTGCCATTTGTTTATGCTGATAAAGCGTGCCTTCATATTGAGCTTCCAGGTCCTGATACACTGTTCCACCTAAAGCCACGTTGAACATTTGCATGCCTCGGCACATCCCGATAAACGGTTTATCCAGTTTCAGGAAATTCAAGATAAGTTCTGCTTCGTATTTATCGCTGCCTGGATAGACTGCGCCCAAACGGATATGAGGCTCCTCCCCATAAATATTCGGGTTGATGTCCCCGCCCCCTGTGACGATCAAACCATCCAATCGTTCGCACAATAGCGGAATATCTTCTTCGTCCACAATCGGGACAATCAAAGGTAATCCCCCTGCCTGTAAGATGGCATTTGCGTATACTGGATCCAAAGAATACATTTGATCTTCTTCTACACGGGCCGTAATTCCTATCACCGGTTTGTTTTCTGTAGCCACTATAATTCCCCATTTCTGCACAAAAAAATTTGTCGATGCAAGTTTATACCCTTTTTCAGGCTCGTGATAAACTTACATTTTCTTGCTTACAGATCCGGAAAGTGTTGATAGTGGCTTAAAGAGACTTTTCCTTCCTCTTCAAAACAAAGCCCCTCTTCTTCCAATAGCAGTTGTTGGGTATAGCGCCCTTCCCCGTCCTTGATGGCGATTTCGCCTTTCGCATTGACGATTCTGTGCCAAGGGATATTGTGTTTTTCACTCATGCTGTGAAGAATCCGCGCGACTTGGCGGGCAGAACGCGGGCTCCCGGCAGCATGTGCCACTTGCCCGTATGACATTATTTTGCCTTGCGGTATGTTTTTCATGACGTCGATCGCTTTCTTCGTAAATGGCTGCATCCTTTTATAACTACCCCTTTTTAGCGTTTGGTGAATTCTTCATTATTTCTTCAAGCAACTCGCCAGCCTCGTAGCGCTGAAGCAATTCTTCAACAAATTCATACAATGGCAGATTGGATGCTTCCACAGCCAATCCCTCGCTTTCGTCATGTACTTGGCGGTAATAAGCAGTCATTTTTCGACTTGCTCCTTGAAACCACCCAAACTGGATTCGCCTGTATGCTGCAGCGGTTCTGGGACCGTTTGCTTCTTCCCTTCATTTACATAAAGAAAGTGCATTTTGTCAAGCTCTTGTACTTTTTGGTCGAATAGCCGTTGGTGGTCTTCGTATCTGTAGAAATTGCGCCAGTATTCAAAGATGGTTTTGCAACACCTAAGCGCAGCGCCCCGTTAACTGAATCCAATCCCTCTACAACACATAATTCATACATAATTTTCGCAACGACTTCTTATATTCCCGTTCCACTACCCCTTTATATTGTGTATATCTCATTTGTTATACCTCCTGTATTTGCTGAACCTAGTTCAGATATTGCGGTAGCGCCGGATAATGTCTTCGTCGTCCAAAGAAATGAATCGATCGTACAGCTGTTGTTCATGGATACATTTGCCGATGAAAAAGTGGATACCGGCATATTGGCAATCGCCCGTTTTGCATCGCCCAAATCGCTGTCCAGGCTTCCTCCTAAATGAAACTCTTCGTAATAATTATCCAAGCCCCATTCGGCTACTTTAGCCAACAATTTACGGTCAGCTTGATGCTTTTCCCCTTCCGGCAAATTGCCTTCTAGATGGAAATGAATGGTCTTGCCCATCGCTAGCACATAGCAGGCGGAAACCAATTTCTCTTTTCTATATGCCCCGAACAGATGAAGGTTCGGGCCAAGCGTGCTGACTAATGCTTCGAAGTAATCGTTGGTGAAAAAATAATAACTATCAGCTTCTTCCCGTCTTCGGGCGTTCGAATAATAAAGGACCAGGAACTCGAACATATGGCGGACAGTCCCTAACTTCCGGAACTCCACCTCAGATGAAAATTCTTTTTCTATCACTGAGGGACTTTGCCATTTTTTCAAATCGATCGAATAGGTCTCGTATAAGGGCAATAACTGCATATAGCCTTTAAAGAATTCAGCATTTTCCTTGGAAGGGTGAAAGCGGATGAATTCAGCGATGATCTGCTCTTTCTTACAGAAATCGATGAATTCCTTCCTGAAGTTCTCTACGAGAGAAGCGCTGTCGGAACGTATATTCAAGACCGGCCCGCCATAGCCGAAGGGCGTGGCAATATCGAAACAATGCGGCTGTTCTTCATTCACTTTCCTCTTGATGAAAGGATAGGCCACTTCCCCGTCTGCACATTGAAAATAAAAGAGGTAAGCTTCTCCTGGATCCAGTTTAAGGGCACTCAGAAAGTATTGGGTCGTGTAGTAAATATCCTGTATGTCTAAGGCATCAAGTATTTCCTGCCATTTGATATGCTCTTGGATGGAAACCAGCTTGTACATAATCTCACCCCTGCTTTAACTGCTGCTTATTTGAAGACGGTTTGTAAATGAGCGCTTTTCTTTCTGCCAAATTGGGCATATCGCCTTACAACACCCAATAACTCGAATGTCAGGCTCAGAAGAATTCCAACGATCAACCCAGCGACGGCCGCAAGAGACAACAGAATGCTCAAGCTTCCGTTTTCTTCCAGCGCGCTATGGGACGTGCCCGCTTTCAAGATGACGCTCACATTATCAACTTTCAACAAATGTGTTACTTCTTCTTGCAAGCTGAAGGCTATGGCATTCGCTATGGAAGCAGCTTCATTCTTATTTCCTGCAGAGACGACGATATTAAGAACTTGGGAATTTTCGGGCCGGTTGATCGCTATGCGGTCATGAAGCTCGGCCATCGAATAATGGCTTGCTGTATTGTCAAGAACCTCGGACAGGACAGCCGGACTTTTTGCTAAAACCTGGTAAGCTTCCAAAGTTTGATAATCGGATGCGGCTAAAGCCTCCCCGTGAATCGTCTCGGATGTTAGCGGTTCGACAAACACTTGGCTTGTCGCCATGTATTCCGGCTCATAGATAAAGACTGACACAAGCCATACGGCAAAGACTGTAGATACCGTCGTACCGGCTACCAGCACGAAATTCCGGCTGATGCATGCTAAAAGTGGACGCCCAATTAGTTGTTTCCCCATTTCCCATCCTCCTTACTAACGCCATATCGAATTTCCTATCTAAAAATTCAGATTATTCTAGTACCTTTATATCACACTTTCTTGGTTCATTCTACACTTTTAAGCGGATTTTCATAAAAATTCTCAATAAATATAAGTAATTAGACTATATAGGCAAGACTATTTTCATTAAAGTAAATAATTACAGTAATATGTATCCATAATAAAGAAGGTGATCATTCTTAAAATCCCGGCTTTCAATCTAAATGGACACAAGAATCGGCATGAGAAAAAGACCGACGGAATATCCGCCAGTCTTCGCTAAGCTGATTTTTCAGATCGCTCAAATTATTCCTGCCACAAACCGATGATGCCGTTTCTTCTATAGATAATCTCTTCTTCCTCGAGCCGTTTCAGGACTTTGGTCAAGGTTTGGTGAGAAATATTCAAGTCGTGGGTGATTTCTTTGATCGTCTTGAAAAGTACACCTTCCGACGAAGCATTCCTAATGAAGTATTCCATGAATCTTTCAGCGATTTCTGCTGTTCGAGCAGTTTCCGATGAAAAATAATGACGGCATTCCTTCAAGATTTTCTCTTCGGAAAACGGGCGCGCATTATTAGAAGCATTATTCTCAACTGCTTTCACGTTCATCACCTCCGTACAGGTTTTAAAATCATTCCTTGCATTCTATATACCCGATTTACCGGTAAATATACACTCTATATCAATTTAACCTGATAATTCCATAATAAGGATCTCTACATCCATATTTTTCAAATGCAATTGTACTAAAAAAAAGACAGAGGCATCTCCTCTGTCTTCCGAAAAATCACTTATGCTTTTGCCATTCTCGATTCGATGAATGCTTTTAAAGCGTGAACCCCGTGAACGCAATCCGATAAGGACGACCATTCTTTTGGATTGTGGCTGATGCCCTCTTTGCTGCGGACAAACAGCATCGCAACCGGAATATGGCGTCCGACGATCATGGCGTCATGGCCCGCACCGCTCGGGATCCGCACCGGTACGATTCCCTGTTCCTCCAGTACCGCCGCAATTTCCTGCTGCAATTCTTCTGCTATCGGCACAGGAGTGATACTGGTATTTTGCTGTAGCGACACTGTGACTCGATGCTTTTCAGCAACTTCTTCCGCCAAGCTGCGAATGCACTCAACGAGCATATCCCGCGGTTCTTTATGAATGTCGCGCGCATCGACATGCAGCACAACCTGCTCCGGAATGACATTGATGCCGTTTGGAGATACATCCAACTTCCCGACCGTTGCCACAGCCGTCTCGCTAATAGCCGGGGGAAGTTCAGGCAAGCGACTGACAAATTCACCAGCCGCGACTAAACTATCGGTTCTGCCGATCATTGGGGTATTGCCGGCATGGCCTGCTTGCCCTGAAAAGCGCACTTCCATCCAGGCAGGACCGGCGATTCCGCTGACGATGCCGACTGGCTGATTTTCCTGTTCCAGCTTCTTGCCCTGTTCGATATGCACTTCTGCAAATAACTCCAGCTCAGATAAATCCCTCACCGACTCGCGGAACGCATTTATAGAACTGCCGTAGGATTCAAGAACTTGTTCCAAGCCTTCTCCGTTATAATCACGCAACTGCTTCATTTCCGCTTCGGTAATATCACCAGTCATCGCACGGCTTCCTGTCAATCCGCTATTGAATCTCGAGCCTTCCTCGTCGGTGAAGATTACCACTTCATATGGTTTTTGGGGAACAAATCCGGCATCCTTCCATGCTTCCACCACTTCAAGCGCAGACAACACGCCAAGCGGGCCATCGAAATTGCCGCCATTCGGCACGCTGTCGACGTGAGATCCCGACGCGATGGCCGGGCCCTCCGACTGCCCTTGTAAAGTACCGAAAACATTTCCGGCGCCGTCTTCCTTCACTTCAAGCCCTGCCTGTTCCATCCAGGACCTGACCAATTGCTTGGCTTGTTTTTCTTCACTGGATAATCCCGGACGTTTGACTCCGCCCGGTTCGGTGTAGCCGATTTCCGACAAAGCGTGCAAGCGTTTTGCGATTCGCTCGCCGCTGACTCCCGAATGATCCAATTGCTTATCGTATTCCTTAATCAAGTCTTCGTATAATGTGCTATTTCCCATAAGTCCCTCCATCGATTCGATTAGTTTTATTCAAATAAGAATAAGCGTATTGCGCATACAATTCTGCACCGGTAGAAAGTGCATCTTCATCGATATTGAAACGCCCGTGATGATGCGCCCATTCCGTATCTTTCTCTGGATTCCCTGCTCCGACCAATGCGAAACAGCCTGGTGCTTCGTCCAAAAAGAATGAGAAATCTTCTCCACCCATCGTCGGCTCTTCATGGTACAAGACATCTTCCCCAAAGGCTTCCGCTGCAACCGAACGTGCCAATTGTGCGCTTTCAGCTTCATTGATGACTGCCTGCGTACCGCGGATGTATTCGAGTTCAGCAGTACCGCCGTAGAGCTCGGCCGTATTTCTGGCATATACTTCAAGCTGCTTTTCGATATGGTCGCGCACTTCCGGGTCGAAGCAGCGGACCGTGCCTTCAATAAGCGCGTTTTCTGCGATGACATTAAAGCGTGTGCCAACCGTCATCTTGCCTACCGTGACGACTGCGGGCTGCTTCGGGTCTATGGTTCTTGAGACGATCGACTGGACATTCATGACAAAAGCAGAAGCCATGACCGACGCATCGATGCACGCTTGCGGCATGGCTCCGTGCCCGCCACGCCCTGTGAAACGGATGTTAAAGATATCGGCAGATGCAAAGGAAGGGCCTGTTGTACATGACACTTTCCCCGTTGGGCTCTGCGACCAGATGTGCATGCCGAATACATTATCGACGCCTCTCATCGCGCCTTGTTTCACCATTTCCCTGGCTCCGGTCGCAACTTCCTCTGCCGGTTGGAATAGGAATCTGACCGTTCCCTCGAGCTGGTCTTTGACTGATACGAGGGCTTTTGCAGCGATCAATAACATCGCTGTATGTGCATCATGCCCACAAGCGTGCATTTTCCCTTGTTCTTTGGAGCGGTACGGTAAATCCATAGTCAACTCTTCGACAGACAAAGCGTCCATATCCGCACGCAATGCAACAGTCTTCCCGGGCTTAGCGCCGGACAATTCTCCGATGACGCCGGTCGGTTCAGTCTTTCGGCAATCGATGCCGAGTTCAGTCAAATAGTCAAAGACGTATTCCGTTGTCTGATACTCCTCCCAAGACAGTTCTGGTTCGCTATGCAATTTTCTCCGGATATCAATTAATTCCCCTGCATGATTTGCTATTTCTTTTTTGATCGCTTCAAGAATCACTGCAAAACCCTCCTAATGATTGTTTATAGGAAACCGACGAAGATTCCTGCCAAGATGACCGAGACGATGGTGACCGTAATGAATCCGGCGACGAGCATCGGCGGCAGCATGCGGCTAGTCAGCATCTCGCGTTCTTTTTCGTCCTGCGTCAATGCGTTGATCACTTCAACCGTGATGATGTAATCCGCCGGGAATCCGTAAAGCGCCGTCAACGAACAAGCGAACGCCATTTCTTTGCTGACTTTGAGGATTTTTCCGATGATAAACGAAAAGATATACATCCCGACAAGCCCGATAATGATGCAGCCAATTAACGGATACAGAATTTCCAGCATCATTTGAGGCGTCGCCGTTTTTAAGCCGTCGAAGATGAATAGCAGCAAGGCCATGATCGCAAAGCCGAAGCCATTCGCCTTCTGCAGCGGGTGGCGCTCCAAAAATCCGATCGAACGCGCTAATACCCCAAACAATAAACACAATACATACGGGCTGATTTCCACAATCGGCGCTGCCAATGTTGAAGCCAGATAAGCGGCGTAGCCCACTAAAGCAAGCCGGAAGAATTTGAAAAAATCCGTATTGTATTTCTCAGGTAACGCAGCAAACAACTTCGGTTTTTCGTCTTGGACTTTTTCTTCAGCCGTTCCTGCTGCTAAAGGTGTATAATCCGTCAATTCGTTATTGCGATATTTTTGCAGCAAATTACGGCCTTCTCTTTTTAGCATGACAGAAGTCAGCGGATAGCCTGCAAACCCTTGGATGACGTAAATGACGATGGCGAACACGGCGAGCGTCGGAAGCCCTGCAGCCGTTGCCCCTTCCGACATGATCAATGCTGATACCAATCCACCGACAAGTGGCGGGATCGCAACAATGACGGTCTGGAAATCAAACAGCAGCGTCCCGATTGCAAGCAAGAAGACGACAATCCCCAAAATCCCGGACAAGGCGATCAAAATGGTGCGCCATTGCTTTTTCAGTTCGTCCAGCGACAATAAAGTCCCCATATTCGTAATCAGCAAATAGATCAGCAAAGTGGCGACGACTGGCGGAATCCCGCCGATGGTCACGATATCTTCCGGAAAGAATGTCCAATACCCGATCAGGAACAATACCCCACTGACGAAAATCGACGGAATCCAAGCTTTGGTGCGAATGGAGATCAGTTCTCCAATAAACAGGATGAAAGCCATAATGGCCAAGGCTAACATTTGTGGCATATTGTTCATTCCTCTCTCAGCTTCGAAATATTATACGAAAACAAGTTTTTTCTGAAGCTTATTAGTTTTAAGCAATAGTAGCACAGAATTTCGAGTTCGGAAATATAATTTATAGACTATTTTGAAATAACTTTAAATTGAATAAACGTTCATTTTAATGTAAGCGCAACCAATATCGATATATTGCGTATTTCAAAAACTATGAACTTTTTGGGTCTGTGACTTAATTTTCTTCGTGATTTTCAATTGCAGGACATCTGCTGGTACAGGTTCGCGCAAGTTTAGACATTTTCCAGGTGAGGTATTGACTACAAGAAGCATAATTTAAGGAGGAGTTTGGATGAACGGCAAACATTATATAAATGGTGAATGGACGGAGAAAGGCAATGATTCCATTAAAGTCATGAACCCGGCAACCGGCGAACAAGTGGGAACAGTCCCTAATGGCGGCGAAGCGGAAGCGACTGAAGCGGTCGAAGCTGCAGCTGCGGCATTTCCTTCCTGGTCGAAGACGACGGCTTATGAACGCGCAGAATTATTGATGAAATGGCATGATCTGCTATTGGAGCATAAAGAAGAAGTCGGGGAAATCCTGACGAAGGAAATGGGCAAACCGCTAAAAGAAGCGATCGGTGAAGTGGAATATTCCGCATCGTTCATTTCGTGGTTCGCGGAAGAAGGCAAACGCGTTTATGGCCGGACCATCCCTGCAAGCAAAGACGGCAAACGCATCCAAATCAATAAGCAGCCAGTAGGCGTCGTGGCATCTATCACCCCTTGGAATTTCCCTGCAGCCATGATGGCACGGAAAATGGCGCCTGCCCTCGCAGCCGGCTGTACCTTCGTCTCGAAACCGGCGAAGATGACGCCGCTCACAGCCGTCCGCATGTTTGAGCTGGCCGAAGAAGCCGGATTCCCGAAAGGCGTCGTCAACCTGGTGACCGGCAGCGCATCCGCAATCGGCAAAGTGTTTACGAGCCATCCATCAGTCCGCAAATTGACTTTCACTGGCTCGACTGAAATCGGCAAGGAATTGATGAAACAAGGTGCTGATACGATGTTGAACCTGTCGTTGGAACTTGGCGGGCACGCGCCGATCATCGTTCTCGATGATGCAGATATCGACAAAGCGGTCGAAGGCGTCATGGCTTCAAAATTCCGCAACGCCGGGCAGACTTGCGTATGCGGCAACCGCATTTACGTCCAAGAAGGAATCGTCGATGAATTTTCCGAGAAGTTGAAGCAAGCAGCCGGACAATTGAAAGTCGGCAATGGCCTCGAAGACGGAGTGGATATCGGCCCGCTCGTCGACAAAGATGGATATGAAAAAGTAGAGCGCCACGTAAAAGACGCCGTCGATAAAGGCGCAAAAGTACTAGTCGGTGGTGACGGCCAATCGGATAACGATGCTTATTTCTATAACCCGACCGTTCTGGTTGATGCTACAGAAGATATGCTCGTCATGAACGAAGAAACCTTCGGGCCCGTTGCGCCGATCATGAGCTTTAAAACCGATGAAGAAGCGGTTAAGCTCGCAAACGACACACGCTTCGGCCTGGCTTCTTATTTCTTCACTGAAAGCATGTCACGCGGAACGTTTATCGCCGAGAACCTGGAATACGGCATCGTCGGCTGGAATGATGGCCTGCCTTCAACTGCACAAGCCCCATTCGGTGGAATGAAAGAAAGCGGCGTTGGCCGTGAAGGCGGACAGGAAGGCCTCGATGCATTCCTTGAAACCAAATACATCTCCATCAAATTGTGAACAACTTGTACACTATGCAAAAAAAGCTCCGGATCAATTGATCCGGAGCTTTTTTCTTATGCTACTGTTTCATGTGATTTGGTACCGCTACGGGCCGGCTTTATTGCCATGCTCTCATAATGCGGAAATAGCTGGCCGAGCGACTGTGCGATGCGTTGTTCATCTCCAGCGCTGACCGGGATGAAGAGCGAAGGCCCCGCTCCGCTGATCGCATATCCATAAGCACCGAGCTTGCGGCAGGCTTCACCGATTTCCTTAAAATCCGGGAAACGATTTTGGCGATACGGCTGATGGAAAGTATCTTTGCTCATGAGCTTGCCGGCTTTTTCCCAATCGCCGCGCACCATCGCTGCAGAAAGCACATTGGCCGCGGCACTTCCCCGTACACTTTCAGCGTGTCGAAGCTGTTCGGGCAACAGGCTTCTGGACTCTTCTGTCAGGAAAATCTCCTGGGGGATCAATAGCACGACCCCGATATCGACTTGTTCAACGTGCACAGTTTCAATCTGCTCTTCGTCATAATAGGAAATTGTCAGCCCTCCGAGCAGTGAAGCGGAGATATTATCCGGATGGCCTTCCATTTCGGTACCGATTTGCACTTTTTCCTGGTCGGACATACGCAAATCGAGCAAACGATTGGCCAATTCAATGCCTGCTGCAATAGCTGAAGCGCTGCTGCCGAGCCCCCGCCCGAGCGGGATATCCGTATCGATTTCTAATTTGGCTGCCTGCAACTCTTTACCATATGCGGCAGCTGTGCGTTCAGCCGCCTGCAGGGTCAAAGTAGCTTCAACACCGGACAAATGGGCGTACTCCGGTGTTTTATAAACAAGCTGCCAGGAATCTGCAGGCGACACATGAATATTCAAATGGAGGTCCAGGGCAAGGCCGATGGAATCGAATCCGGGGCCTAAATTGGCAGTGGATGCGGGCACTGCGATCGAAAACTCTTTACCGATCATACTTTGACCTCCTTTTAACTCCTCCCAAAACTGTTCCATGTTTGCGGCTTCGAGCATGCCGTCTTGTTTGCTGACTTCGATTGCTGTCGCCGGATCTTTCAGGCCATTTCCTGTCAGCACACAGACGACGGTCGATCCTTTTTTGATTTGGCCGTCTTCGACTTGTTTTTTTAGGCCCGCGATCGATGCGCAGGATGCCGGTTCCGCAAAGACGCCTTCTGTCTTAGCGAGCAGCTGGTAAGCTTCGAGGATTTTATCATCGCTTCTCGCCAAGATCGTACCTTTTGATTCATCGAGTGCGTTCAGTGCCAATTGCCAGCTTGCCGGGTTGCCGATGCGGATTGCCGTCGCGACCGTTTCAGGCTGTTCGACCACCTTGTTCTGGACGATCGGCGAAGCGCCCTCCGCCTGGACACCGAGCAGTTCAGGGCGTTTTTCACCTGTACGCTCTGCGTATTCAGTAAAGCCTTTCCAAGCGGCTGAAATATTGCCGGCATTGCCGACAGGAAGCGCGAATATGTCCGGCACTTTCCCGAGCTGCTCGATCACTTCGAAAGCGATTGTCTTCTGGCCCTCTAGGCGGTAGGGGTTGACGGAGTTGACGAGTGCGATCCCTGGGGATTTGCCGATTTCACGGACCATTTCCAGCGCTTCGTCAAAATTGCCTTTGATCTCCAAAATTTCCGCACCGTACATTTTTGCCTGAGCCAACTTGCCAAGCGCTATGCGGCCTTCCGGAATGACGACAATCGTCCGCATGCCCGCTCTTGCGCCGTATGCAGCAGCCGAAGCCGATGTGTTTCCTGTGGATGCACAAACGAGGACGCTCTTGCCTTCTTCCTTCGCTTTAGCAACTGCCATGACCATGCCGCGGTCTTTAAAAGAACCGGTCGGGTTGGCGCCTTCGATTTTGGCGTAGACCTCGATGCCCCAGTCAGCCGATAGCTTTTCGAGATGGATCAGCGGTGTATTGCCTTCTTGCAAAGTTAGTTGAGGCGTAGCTTCCGTCACCGGCAGCCACTCTTTGTATTGTTCGATCAGTCCAGGCCATCTCATGCTGCATCCTCCCCTTCAATGCGGTAATGGCTGATCAGGCTTGCCATTCCTTCAAGTTCTTTCAAGACATCCAAATGCTGCTGGCGTGAGATTTCATGTGTTTTTAAAATGAGCTCCGCTTTTCCTTCGGTTTCATTTGTTCCTGGATTCTGTACGATCGATTGGATACTTGCTCCGTGGTTGCTGTAGATGGCGCTCACTTTAGACAATACACCGACGACATCATCCACCAGCAAACGATGGAAGTATTTTGAACAGCTTTTATCTGCAGGTTTGATCACCCGTTCGTGCTGTGCAGCGTGTTCACGCTTTCCGTTTACGCCGAGAAGCAAGTTTCTGCAAGCTGCGATGATATCGGATACGACGGATGTCGCTGTCGGCAATGAGCCTGCTCCTGGGCCATAAAGCATCGTTTCCCCAACTGCATCCCCGTAGATATAAACGGCGTTGAATTCGTTATTGACCGAAGCTAGAGGATGGCTGTTCGCCAGGAAAATCGGTTCAACCGAAACGTCGATGCCGTCTTCATCTTTTGTCGAAGAGCCGACCATTTTCATCGTATAGCCCAAGCTCTCGCCCATCTCCACATCGCCATCCTTGATGGTATCCATGCCGCGGATATTGACATCATCCAATTTCACTTCTGTCGAATAGGCAAGCGATGATAAAATGACCATTTTGCGTGCTGCATCGAGCCCACCGACATCCGCTGTCGGGTCAGCTTCCGCAAAGCCGAGTTCGGTTGCTTCCGCAAGTGCATCTTCGTAACTTTTCTTTTCCTGTTTCATTTTCGTTAAGATGAAGTTCGTTGTTCCGTTGACGATGCCCATCATGCTTGAGATGCGGTCGGAAGCCAGCCCGTCTTCTAGCGTGCGGATGATCGGGATGCCGCCGGCTACACTTGCTTCATAGAATAAATCACATTTCTCGGCATCTGCCAGTTTCAATAAATCATGGCCATATTCTGCCATGACGTCCTTATTGGCAGTGACCACTTGCTTGCCTGATTTCAGCGCTTGTTCCATTGCCGCTCTGGCGCCTTCGATACCGCCCATCACTTCTACAATTATATCGAGGGAAGAATCATTCAAGATTTCTTCAATACCTGTCGTGAAGACATTCGGATCGAGGTCCGACATCCGGTCTTTCCCGGCATCCCGCACCAATACTTTCCGGATCGCGACTTTTGCGCCGAGTTTGTGTTGCAGATCTTCCTGGTGCTGTTGGATGATCTTCGCCACGCCGCTCCCTACTGTCCCGAAACCTAATAATCCGATTGAAATTTCATTTTTCATTGACGATTCCTCCCATGGTGTGTACACTGTGAAAAAACAGCTGTTTTTGTCATAGAGACATTATAGTATTATATTTTAGTGAAAACAACCCTTTTCACAGACTATTAAAAAAGATGGGACTTGATAGGATGAAAGTATGCAAATTCGGTGGAACTTCAGTCGCTAGCGCTCAGCAAATCAGAAAAGTCGCAAGCATCATCAAAGCGGACCCGGCACGCCGGATTGTGGTCGTCTCAGCTCCAGGCAAACGTCATAGTGGAGATGTAAAAGTGACCGACCTGCTCATCCGTCTCGCGTCCGCTGCATTATTGGGCGAATCCATCCAGCAGCCCTTGCAGGCAGTCATCGACCGTTACACGGAAATCGCAGATGAACTCGGGCTCGACCGGGATATCATCGACATCATCCGTGCCGATCTCTCAGACCGCCTCCGTGCAGACAGCGGCCAGCATGATTTGTATATCGACTCAATCAAAGCGGCAGGGGAAGACAATTCAGCGAAATTAATCGCTGCTTATTTCACATCCATCGGAATGCAAGCGGAATACGTCAATCCCCACACAGCCGGCTTGTTCGTCAATGATCCGCCGGAACGCGCCCAAGCCTTGCCTGAATCTTACGGCCAGCTTGCGGCTTTGAGCGGCCAGCCGTCGATTACCGTCTTTCCCGGATTTTTTGCTTTCACAAAATCCGGAATGCTTCGGACATTCGACCGGGGCGGCTCCGATATTACAGGGTCCATCCTTGCTGCTGCCGTCAAGGCTGAACTGTATGAGAATTTCACTGATGTCGACTGCGTGTTTGCCGCCAATCCCCAAGTCGTCGATAACCCAGTGGAAATCGAGCAAATGACTTATCGCGAAATGCGCGAGCTGTCCTACGCTGGATTTGCCGTTCTTCATGATGAAGCCTTGATGCCTGCATACCGGGCGTCCGTGCCGCTGTGCATCCGCAACACCAACAATCCATCTGCGCCAGGCACGATGATTGTCGCGGAACGCGCCAACTCCCCGCGCCCAGTTACCGGGATCTCTGCGGACAGCGGCTTCTCCACTTTGTATGTCGGCAAGTATTTGATGAACCGCGAAGTCGGATTCGGCCGCAAACTTCTGCAAATACTGGAAGAAGAAGAAATATCCTATGAACACATCCCATCCGGCATCGATAATCTATCAGTTATCCTCAGAAGCCATCAGCTCGATGACGAAAAAGAACAGCGCATCATCGAACGGGTAAAAAACGAACTCCAGGCGGACGATGTCCATATCCGCAATGATTTCTCTATGGTCGTCTTGGTGGGCGAAGGCATGAACAATAATAAAGGCCTGACTGCCCGTGCAGCCGCTGCATTTGCACGCACCAACGTCAATATCGAAATGATCAACCAAGGGTCTTCCGAAGTCAGCTTGGTGTTCGGCATCCTGAAAGAAGACGAAGGAAAAATCCTCAATGAACTATACAAGGAATTTTTCGCACCGGCGCTTGTCGGCCAGTAAAATTCCCTAAACAAAAAAGACGAAGCGCGAGGTCAGTCACCTTGCGCTTCGTCTTTTTTTTTGCTTGCCTCAAGCCTTCCACTCCGAAAGTAAAGGCCCCGCGTCGCCGTAAACAGGGTCGGTCTTTGGAAGCGGCGTATTCTGGATATCCTCCAGGACATATGGACGCTCGCCCGGCTCCCCGGTTTTCAGGTTATATTCCACTCCTCCGGGATATGCGCCCACGATGCGGAAATCATCGCTTGCCGATAGGCGTTTATGGCCTGTCCCCGCCGGCAAAACGCAGACATCCCCTGCTTCCACTCCTACTTCTTCACCGTGTTCGCCACCCAACTGCAAACGAGCAGATCCGCTTACCACGCCAAGCGCTTCGTGCGTATTGCTATGGTAATGATGAAAATCGAATACGCCCCCTTGCCACGTATTGCCCCAGCCATGCTGCTGAAAAGACTGTTCGATTCGCTCTGTCTTGCCGCTGAATGCAGCGGGATAGAAAACTACTGGAAGCCCGGAGTTATTCGGGATGGTGCCATCATCTTCAAAACGGAAAAATTGTGCATCTTTCATTGGAATCAGCTCCCTATGTCCTTCTTTACCCGGCATGCTTCCAGTTATGCTTGTTTATTCGACAATAACGGTGTGAACTGAGTCAGCAGCAAATCTTCCAGCAGTACAGGAAGCTCCTCGAATGCACTTTTGCGGTTCAAACGTTCCGTACGCTGATGCGCATCCCGCCCGAATGGCCCGACATTCAATACCGGCGCCTGTAGCCTATGCATCGCTTCGAATGGGATGCTATAGCTTCTGCCGTAAACAGGTGTGTTTTGCTCATAGGTCTGCCAGCCTTCGTTCTGGTCCTGGAAATTGACATAGCTCAAGTCGGAAATGCCGTTGAAATAATGGCCTTGCTTTACTTCCAGCCCGAAGCGCTCTAGCGCCGTTTCCTGTACTTGCTGAATGCATTTCTGGACAAGCTCTGAATCACTTGAATTGACTGGCGGATAATAAGGCGGTGCAAACAGCAAAATGACCGCAGGCGTTAGTTCATGACATTGAATCAATAATTGATCGGTGATGGCATGGGACTGTTCGCGTACGTCGTGATCGACATCTTCCGTTACATTCGACATGATCTGCTCAACCGTTTTTTCGCCCAGTTTTTCCAGTGCATATTCTTTCAGCTCTTCAAACCGGAAAACTTTCACTTCGTTGACCGGCTCGATTCCTTCACGCGTGCACATTTCAACGTAATCGCGGCTCATTTTAGCCAGCGCTTCACGAGCCGTTTCTTCAAACATTTGCATCGTTTCTTCCGCATTGCGTTCTAACAGGAAAACATTGTACATGGATACCGCGCGATACGGCGTCTGCGCCGAATATTCCATTTTCACATCGCGCTGCAAGACCGTGACGGGCAAAGGCGATGTTTCGCCGTAAAGCGTTTCACGGAATTTCGGGTTCCAGCTCATTTCCTGGGTCAAATACGAAGCCATATAATTTGAAGTCAGCCCGCTGAGCGGTTCACCGACATGAGTTTCTTTTCCATAAAACAAAGCACTCGGCATGATTTTCCCGATACTGCCGCTGTATACCTTAAAATCGCTTTCTTTTGGGTCTTGGGCGAATACCGGCTCGCCGTTCAAGAATAAGGAATAGTCGAGCTGATGCGTTTTGGCTAGTTCCAAAAGAAACGGGACGGCATGGCGCATGCCATTGGAATTGACTTCCTCATCCGGCACAGTCAACAGCACAAGATTGACAGGCCATTGTTCCGTCGATGCCTTTTCGAGCAAGGCCATATGCAAAGCGAGCCCCGCTTTCATATCCATCGTGCCGCGGCCGAACAAATAATTGCCGGATTCCAAATCAGCCAAGGCATCTTCCATGAGCATTTCCTTCCGGTCATGGAGCGCACGCGTCAATAGACGTGGATTTGAAGCCAATGGGCGCAACACGCCATAATCCTCAGTGGACACCGTATCGAAATGGCTGATCAGAACGACCGTATCCACTGCGTCTTCATGTTTATAAAGCGCCGTCAGGAACGTTCGTCCCCAGTTCACTTCGCCGAGCTCCAAGTGATCTGGCTGCTGTTTGAAATACTCCAACTCACCCAATAAACCTTTTAATTTAACCGGGAATTCCGCTTCACCTTGCGTCAGGTAGATACTTTCCCAGCTGACCAGCTCGCACAATAAATCCTCCAATTTCTCCGGTGTATCCCAGAAACGCTCCATGCAGACCAACCCTTTCGTTTTCCATATACTTGAAATACCATAAAAATTCAGTTCATTTATTCCATTATATGACTATTAAATTCCTCATTAAAATACAAAAGGGCAAACAATTTCGAGTTGAATTCACTGGCTAAGCCTTGAAACAAGCTAGACGGCTTTACGCTGTAAACTGGCTGGCAATGCTGTTATACCTGTTTTTTTAGTGTTGAAATAAAATTCTCCAGACGGTCCATCCCTTGCTTTAAAACTGGCATGCTGTAAGCATAGGAAATGCGCAGGAAGCCTTCTCCATATTCAGTGAATGCCGATCCAGGCACCGCTGCCACACCGCCTTCTTTTAATAAACGGATGGCAAAGTCATAAGACGTTAAACCAAATTTTTTGATGGACGGAAAAATATAGAATGCTCCTGTCGGCATGACGACCTCAATTCCCATCTCTGTCAGCCGCTTGTAAACAAAATCACGGCGTTCGATATAGGCTTTGTTCATTTCAGCCGGCACATGGCGTTGGTGAGTAAGCGCTTCGATGGCTGCATATTGTGAAGGTGTCGAGGCGCAGATCGCATTGTATTGATGCACTTTCAACACATGTTGCATCACTTCCACCGGTCCTAAAATAAAGCCGATGCGCCACCCTGTCATCGAATGGGATTTTGATAAACCATGCACAAGAATGGTTTTCTCACGCAAGCTCTCAAAGCAGGCGAATGTGCAATGGGCACCGCCGAATGTGTTTTCACTATAGATTTCATCAGCTACAATAAACAGATCGTGGCGTTCGAACACGGTTTTTAAAGCGTTCAACTCGTCCATTTCCATCGTGACGCCTGTAGGATTGGATGGAAAGTTCATCAAAACCGCTTTCGTACGATCAGTGATCAGTTCTTCGAGCGCTTGTGGATCTGGTTTAAAGCCAGTTTTCGATGTATCCAAGTAGACGACTTTGGCGCCGCATAGTTGCACGAGCGGCTCGTAGCCTGGATAAGTCGGCGCTGGCAAGATCACTTCATCGCCTTCTTCCAAAATCGTCCGGAATACCGAATCCAGCCCTTCGCTTGCACCGTTAGTGACAATGATTTCATCTTCTGCACGGTACGACAAGCCGTAGCTGTCTTTGAAAAACGATTGAATGGCCTGGCGCAGCTCCATCGCACCTGCATTATGGGTATAGCTCGTCTGATCATTGCGGATAGCTTCGGCCCCTGCCTGTTTAACCGCTTCGGGCGTAGGAAAATCCGGCTGGCCGATCGTCAAATTGACCGCCTCGGGATAAGCCGGTATTTGATTAGCGAATTGACGGATCCCGGAAATCCGAATCGACTCGACTCGTTTATTTAACTTCATACTCATAAAGAATCAACCTTTCTGCAACTAGCAATTACTTTTTCCAATAATTCATATTATAGTGAGCGGTGTGTGCTAAGTAACTTTTCTAACTAGATGGCAGTTAGCCCAGGTTATTATTTGAACATGAGCACACTGTCTCAAAACATTTTGTTAACTTGACCACTACGTGCAATAATACATGAATTGAGAGTTAAATGACGAGCGGATTGTACCAAATCCCGAAAAATCTTATTGCTGTTTACAAGGATGGATTGAATGCTTTATTAGGTGTTGGGCATTTTGGTGCGGAACCGTTCCATCCTTTGTTTGAGGAATGCTTCGTATCCGCCGCCCCGCTTTGGGTTTGGCTTTCGCATCGAGTCAGGAAATGTATCTTTGGAGAGTGTAGAATAAGCTTTATTATGGAGTTACTCGGCTTTTTGATGTTACAGGTGCCTTATTATGCCGCTGGTATTGGTATACTTGGCATATATAGTTTAAAGAGAGTGCTTCAAGAAGGACGGGATGAATTGAAACCATTATCGCCAACAGGTGGATTTATATATACCTATGCTTACCATCAAGACGAAAAGGATTTATGCCAATTGGAAATGCGCGCATTTTTTGGAACGGACACTGGCGGAAAAGTCATCAAAAGCAGCCGTGGCATCGCTCCTGGGCGAAGCCCATTCATCAAGGAACGGATTGAGCTCTTGTTTGAAGGAGGGGAATTTGCGGACATTGTCAAACAGGCTGAGAAACTGGACATGGAAAATTCCACATTCAAAGTGATCTTTCCGAAAATTAACGGTTTGGACGCGGCTGAGCAAGTGGATTTTGAAGAAAAGCGTGACATGGAGCGTCAAATCGGTTTTGTCATCAAAGGAAAAGCCGATGTCCATAATCCGGATATCATATTCGGGCTGATTCCATTTGACGGCCGCTGGCATTTCGGGATCTATCAATTGAGCAAATCGGTCTGGTTTAAACACCAGCAAAAACCGCGTGAATATTCCACTGCACTCAGTACGAAAACCGCTCGCGCCATTGCCAATATTGCCGTGCCGGAGCCAACAGGCATCAAAGCGATCGATCCTTGCTGCGGAATCGGGACGGTGCTGGTCGAAGCCTTATCGATGGGGATCGACATCGTTGGGCGGGATATCAATCCGCTCGTCGTCGATGGCTCGCGGGAAAACATAGCGCATTTCGGTTTATCTGGATCGGTCGATTTGGGCGCAATTGCCGATATTACAGAGCAATACGACGTCGCCATCATTGATATGCCTTATAATCTGTACACGCACGCAACACCCGATGAACAGCAGGAAATCCTGAAACATGCCTTGCCAGTCACAGAAAAACTGCTTGTCGTCACTATCGACCCGATCGACCATATGATAGAGAATGCAGGGTTCACAATAACTGACCGTTGCATCGCAAAAAAATCGCTGTTTCTGCGTGAAATTCTCGTTTGTGAGAAAACGGAGATGCCGCATTTTTCTAGCCAGGATTTTCAAAAAACCAAAATCAAAGCGAGACCATAAAAAATCACCCGGACAGATTACGTCCGGGTGATTTTTCTCTAGCTGTTCAAACGCCAACTTCCAATTCTAGTCCAACTCTTGCACCACATAAGAAACCATCTCATACCGCTCGCCTACACGAACTACCGTAAATGTCAGCCTAAGATCATTGCGATCCGCCAAATACTGGATTGGCTCGTTTCCTTGATACAGGTTAATCGCATAATAATCATTACCGACTTTCACTTCAATCACTCGGCCATCTGCCAGCCCGAAAGGTTCTTCGGTGGTGATTTCAAGCACTTCGCCTGAAATTTTAAGCGGCTGGAGCACTTGTAATTCGCCACTTGGCAAAGTGATCGTGTTGCCGAATTTGTTTCGCAAGGTGTATTTCGTATCGCCTGACTTCACGTAGTATGTTGCGGAAGTCCGGTGAATCACCCCGACATCAGGGTATAGCGTCAAGATTTGCCCAATCATGATTAAGTCCGATGTTAAGTTGTTCATTCTTTTGATGCTGTCGATCGAAACACCGGTTCGTTTGGAAATGGAATACAAAGTATCCCCTTTGACCACCTGATAATTTCTTGTATTTAAATCTTCCTGGTTTCCAGACCATGCTTGGGTTTTATGCGGGATGGCAATTTTTTGCCCAACGATGATTTTGGTGCTCGTCGTAAAGTTCGCGGCCATCAGCTGTTCAACCACCAATCCGTACTTTTTCGCGATGCTGTAGAACGTGTCCCCTTTTTGCACAATGTAATAACTGGCCACTTCCGTTGCCGCACTGGGTGACATAATAGGGCCTGCCGCTGCTGCAGACGAGACTAGCGCAAATGACAAGAGAACTTTGGATAACCGTTTTTTTCCTTTCGGCGTTTGAAGCTCTTTCTTATTGGCTGGAGGGACAGGTTTCAAATGAAATTCAGTCATTTTACCTCCCTACTTTCCTGTTTTATTTTTGTTTCCACCATTACTTAAGTACCCTTTTATTAAAAATAACAATCATTAATTTGTTATTATTACGGCATTTACACAATTCGTTATGCATAAAGCTAACCCTACATTTCCCTAGCTTCTATAATATTGGGCAGTTATCAGCTTACACCGTTCAGGCGCAAAATTGGGTAATGGATATTTTGACATTGCCTAAAACAATGGCTATCATAAAACCATGAAATGGATTCTGCTCCATCAAGGTGAATGGCCATTGTTCATTGGTGATTGCCGCGCCTTACACACTAATTGATTGATCCTATTTTAATAATTCGGTTGAGTGAGCCAGACAATTGAGCTGGAGTAACACCAAGAGAGTGCAAGCTTCTTTTTGGTGTTTTTATTTTGCACAATCATCTTATTTATATACTTTTTGTTTTTACCTGAGACGGAAAGGAGAATTCGATGTTCGGCTTATCTGATTTTATTTCACTCGTTATTTCCGCTTTTATTATACTGCCATTGACGATTCTCATAAGGGAGTCGGGATATCTGATTGCCAGCGGCCTTGTCGGGGTGAAGAACCCAAGGCTTACAATCGGCTCTGGCCCGCGTGTTTTTAAAATGGGGATACTCGATGTACGGAAATACTATCAATTGTATAGTTGGTTTTCTTACGATTCATTGAAGAGACAATAAATTCGCTTATATTTTTATATGGGAGCCCTATCTTGATGACTCTCGTTCTGGCATTGACACTCAATACGCTCCTTGCCAATGGCGTCATTCATGACTTTTGGGATCGATTTGTTTTCTACGCTATTTTTACCTATTGTTTGATGTGGTGCCCATGAAAATGCAAGGCGGCATGCCCAATAATGGCATGATTATCTACGAAATGCTCCGCTATGGGAAACGGATGGATTTCAACGAACATCCTTTCATTCCATCCACCTCGGATGCCGATAAGGAACAGGAAGAAGTGCTTGAGAAAATAAAGCAATATAAAGAACAATAGCGTAAAGTGCAAAAGCCGTTGAGCGATTACTCAACGGCTTTTTTATAGAAGAAACTTATACCCACCAACTCCACGAAACGACAAGCGCGACGATGGAGACGACAATCGAAGCAATGACTGCCATCGAACGCTCCCTCCGGATCAACATCGAACTGATGCCGGAAAGAAGTGCGACAACAAAAGACGCAAGGGACATCAGCAGCAGAAACGTCAACAGCAAGTTATCGGACATCTCCCCTTCAAACGCCAGCGGCAAATCCTGGAATGCGCCGGCAAGGGCGATGACCAGTGCCAACAATAACGGGACGACCGTGAAGACAACAGAAATATTGCCGAGCTTGGATTTAGGCCAGATTGTCATATCCGCCTCCACCTTTCTCCTCGTTTTACGTTCTGCATAAATTATTCCACTTGCGCACTCCATTTCCTGCCGAACCGATTGTAAAATTGTTAAAATCCAAGACGGCTGCGCACTTGGGCTGTATAGTTTTGGCTGACGGGAATCGTCGAGCCGTCGCGCAAAGTCAAGACATAATTCGAGGCGACGTCTTTTGCGATTTCTTCTATATAATGCACGTTGACGATAAATGAACGATGGACGGTCAAAAATAATCAGGCAGTTGTTCTTTCAGATTCTTCAGTGTATGGCTCGAACAATAAGGATCTTCGTCTGCATAGAACCAGGTTTTCTTTTGGCTGCTTTCGATATGGGATACTCTTTCGACAGGAATCGGGCGCCAACTGTCATCTTGCTTGCCGGTCAAAAAGGCGAGAGGTTTTTTTCTCCCTACCACGTAATCGGGCGGCAAGGTAATGACCAGAACGGCATCTCGGTGATCGATGGTGATCGGATAGCCGATTCCATAGTAAGCAGAACCGAGGACAGCTTCTTCGACATACATTTCGACTTTGCTGCCTTCTTTAGCGACACGTGCCGCGATGGTGCCGGATGATACTGGCTGCCCTTCTTTAATGGAGAGATCGTGGACGCCGGCTTTATAGTAGATATACCGATTATCAGCCGCAACAGCGATCGATGCCTCTTTCGGAATCCAATCCCCGATAATGAATCCTACCTGTTCCAATACAGTGTTTGCCATAGCCATTTCCCCTTTCAAGTCCATTCGTCCGAATATTCCGCCTCTTATCCACCTATATCGGCTCCTGTCATTTTTTCAGGACAAGCTGAATATTCTGTTATATATTAATATACATCAAAACAAACTGTATTAATACAGTTGATGTTAAAAAATATTTTCACTCCGGAAAGGGATGGTTGGAATGGTAAACAAACAACAGCAAATCGAGGAATTGAACAAAGCATGGCAGGAAGATAAACGCTGGGAGAACATCGAGCGTCCATATACAGCGGAAGATGTTATCAAACTCCGCGGGTCAGTCATGATCGAGCACACACTTGCAAAACTCGGTGCAGATCGCCTCTACCGCCAGATCAATGAAATGCCTTTCGTCAACGCACTCGGCGCATTGACTGGCAACCAGGCAATCCAACAAGTGAAAGCCGGGCTTCAGGCAATTTACTTGAGCGGCTGGCAAGTAGCAGCGGACGCCAACTCCGCGGGCCAGATGTACCCGGACCAAAGCTTGTACCCGGTTAACTCGGTTCCGGATGTTGTCCGCAAAATCAACCGTGCCCTTCAACGTGCAGACCAAATCGACAGCGTTGAAAACACAGAAGGCTTCGACTGGTTCGCACCGATTGTCGCAGATGCTGAAGCAGGGTTCGGCGGACCGCTCAATGTCTACGAATTGATGAAGTCGATGATCGAAGCTGGCGCAGCTGGCGTTCACTTCGAAGATCAACTCGCTTCCGAGAAAAAATGTGGACATCTTGGCGGTAAAGTATTGCTGCCGACTCAAAACGCAGTGAAAAACCTTATTTCCGCAAGACTCGCAGCTGATGTGTTGGGCGTTCCGACATTGATCATCGCCCGTACGGATGCGGATGCAGCAGACTTGATCACAAGCGATATCGATGAGCGCGATCATCAGTTCATCACCGGCGAACGCACACCGGAAGGTTTCTACCGCACAAACCCAGGCATTGACCAGGCCATCGCCCGCGGACTTGCTTACGCACCATACGCGGACTTGATCTGGTGTGAAACTTCCCATCCGAACTTGGAAGAAGCTCAGCAATTTGCTGATGCCATCCATGCACAGTTCCCAGGCAAGATGCTCGCATACAATTGCTCACCTTCATTCAACTGGGCTGCGAAGCTTGATGAGGAAACCATCGCGAAATACCAAGTCGAACTTGGCAAGATGGGCTATAAATTCCAATTCGTTACACTTGCAGGTTTCCATGCACTCAACCACAGCATGTTCGAACTGGCTCACGACTACAAAGACAACGGCATGGCCGCTTACTCGAAATTGCAGCAAGCTGAATTCGCTTCAGAGTCAAAAGGCTACACAGCAACGCGCCACCAGCGTGAAGTGGGTACTGGCTACTTCGATGAAATCTCTCAAATCGTTTCTGGCGGCACAAGCTCAACGACGGCGATGCAAGGTTCTACTGAAACCGAGCAATTCCAGACAGTGAAAGGGTGATTTGATTGCTGACGAAATCGAATGTACAGATTACAGGTGAAGCGGTTTCAGGCATGGAGGAGATCCTGACTCCTGAAGCGCTGGAGTTCATTGAGAAGCTGCACACTCGTTTCGACAAGCGTCGGATCGAACTTCTGGAGAAACGCCAGGTGCGCCAACAAGAACTCGATAGCGGCAAGAAACTCGATTTCCTCCCTGAAACGAAAGAAATCCGGGAAGGGGACTGGCAGATTGCTTCCCTTCCGGAAGATATGAAAGACCGCAGAGTGGAAATCACCGGCCCGACCAACCGCAAGATGCTCATCAACGCGCTGAACTCCGGCGCGAAGATGTTCATGGCGGACCTCGAAGACGCAACAGCACCAAGCTGGTACAACGTCATCGACGGACAAGTCAATTTGCGTGATGCAGTTCGCCGGCAAATCGATTTTGAAATTCCTGAAACCGGCAAGAAATATACGCTTAATGAAAACCGCAGTCTTGATGGTGCGACCGCGCGGCTGGCATCTACCGGAGAAGAACCTACTCATTGATGGAAAGCCGACTTCCGGCAGCCTGGTCGATTTCGGGCTATATTTTTTCCATAATGCCAAAGAATTGATTGACCGCGGCACTGGCCCTTACTTCTATTTGCCGAAACTTGAGAGCCATCTGGAAGCGCGCCTTTGGAACGATGTATTCATCTTTGCACAAGATGAGCTCAGCATTCCGCAAGGCACGATCCGGGCGACGGTGTTGATCGAGACGATCATGGCAGCATTCGAAATGGACGAAATCCTTTACGAATTGCGCGATCATTCAGCTGGCCTCAACTGTGGCCGCTGGGATTACATCTTTTCTGTCATCAAGCGCATGCGCAACAATCCGGATTATATCTTCCCGGATCGCTCCCAGGTGACCATGACGGTTCCATTCATGAAGGCATATACGTCGCTGTGCATCAAAACCTGCCACCGAAGAGGTGCTCCGGCAATGGGCGGCATGGCTGCCCAAATCCCGGTCAAAGGCGATGACGTTGCCAACACAGCCGCCTTCAACAAAGTTGCTGAAGACAAGCGCCGTGAAGTGACGGACGGCCATGACGGCACGTGGGTCGCCCACCCTGGCATGGTCCAGACGGCGATGGAGCAATTCGACAAATACATGCCGACACCGAACCAGATCGACAAACAGCGCGACGATGTCCACGTGACCGCAGAACAGCTGGTCGAAGTACCGGAAGGCTCGATCACCGAAGAAGGCCTGCGTTCCAATATCTCAGTCGGCATCCAATATATCGCCTCTTGGCTTTCCGGAAACGGCGCTGCACCGATCAATAATTTGATGGAAGATGCAGCGACAGCGGAAATTTCCCGCTCCCAAGTGTGGCAATGGATCCGCCATCCGAAGGGCGTCCTAGAAGATGGACGTAAAGTCGACGTCAGCTTGTTCCACGAAGTCATCGAAGAAGAAGATGCTTTGATCAAACAAGCGGTCGGCGAAGAGCGCTATAATGCCGGACACTACGCGGAAGCCCGCGAGTTGTTTACAAGTCTCACATTGCAAAGTGATTTTGCTGAATTCTTGACGCTGCCAGGGTACGAAAAACTAAACTAAAAACTGGAGGAGATCACTATGAAAAACATGCAAACTTATGAGACGCGTACACGAAAAGAATGCCGGGAATGCGGTTGTGAAATCAAAGAACGCCGCGAATCGATCATCTACGAATGCGAACGCTGCATCGCTAATAAAGACGAATAGACATTAAAAAGGGAGATCCGAAATCGGATCTCCCTTTTTAGGCTGTCGAGAAACACTGAAGAACCGTGTTTTACGAAGCTTACCACTCGCTTTCCTCGGGGCGGGAATCGAGCCTCCTCGTCACTTCGTTCCTGCGGGGTCTCTCAAACCCGCTATTCCCGCAGGAGTCGAGCGGACGCTTCTACAAACACTTAGATAACTCATTCATTTCTTAATACAGCAAATGTATCCATTTCTTATGAATTGAAATGTTTTCAAACTTATTCAGTACTCTGAAAAGGGAGATCCATAATCGGATCTCCCTTTTCTATCGATCATTCCTGGTTCGATGCTTCAATGCGATAGCTTTCATCGGCTTCGATGGCGTTGAAGATATTGATATAGCGCATGCCTTGTGCGGCAGGTTCTTCCGGTGCTTCGTCTTCATCGAGGACTTCCTTCAGCGGCTGCTTGACCGGTTCTTCAACAGTCGCATCGTAATCTTCCATCAAACTTTGGAGTTCTCCGTATGAATCGATGCCTCTCGATTTTTTTACTTGTTCAAACAGGCGGTCCGATTCGTCTTGCGTCAATTCTACGTAACCGACCGTAATTCGTTGTTTTGCCATGTCTACCCCTCCAGCTTCATTGTTTCTTTTCCATACCCTTGTGAAGAAAACGGCTAAACATGCTTGGTGAAAACTGGAGATTTCCGCTATGATGGAAACAGCAGGAAAATGAGAGTGGAGGGATTCTATGCGCGTCGCCATATTCGATTTTGATGGCACTTTGTATGCAAAAGAAACATTTCAATTGATGATGAACCATCTAAAGAACCACCCAATCCATAGCCGCAGATACCGCAAATTTTACCGTGCCATCATGCCTCCCTATATCGGCCATAAACTGAAGATTTATCCGGAAGCGAAAATGCGTGCACGTTCCGTCCAGGCTTATCTCGCAGCACTCGAAACCTTTTCAAAACAAGAGCTCGAAGAATATTTCGGTGAAATCGCAGATCTTATGCATGATGATTTCAACCAGGAAGTCGTCGAACGCCTAAAACAACACGTCTCCAACGAAGACTATTGCATGCTCGTATCCGGCGCATTCACGCCACTCTTGCATGCCGTAACGAAAGAACTGCCGATCGAGAAAATCATTGGCACGGAAGTCCCCTACGAAGCGGATATTCTCGCCCATCGAACACCTGTCATCCATATCCAAGGGCCACTCAAAACCGAAAAGATCCTAGAAGCACTCGGCAATAAAACGATCGATTGGAAAAACAGCTATGCCTATGGCGACAGTCTGTCAGATGTGCCTGTGCTGGAGCTTGTCGGCAATCCGGTCGCTGTTCGTCCCGAAGCCCGCCTCCGTACACTCGCCTCTGAACGCAACTGGGAAATTATTTGAAAAAGAACCGCGGTTGCGGTTCTTTTTTTTTATGAAGAGCTGCGCCATTCCATTAAACGGATGGCGATCGCCATGCAGATACTGCCGAAACCAAGCAATAGCAAGAGCGGCAACGCGACCGCCTGCACACCGTTTCCGTAGACGGCGACACTCGTTAAGGCCTGCAAGCCATACGTGATGGGCAATGCTTTCGATACTGCAAGCAGGATTTCATTGGTCACCAGCTCAATCGGCCAGAACGCACCGCCCACCATCGCCATCCCCGTCGCGACAATCGGAATGACGGCCCCGAGCTGTTGCGGTTTGGTGATAAGTGAAATGATCAAAAGCCCAAGTGCGACGATGGAAAATGTGTAGCACGCCGCAATGACGATCAATAGCCAGAACCGATCTCCCAGCTCAAAACCGAACGCAAAGCGGAACAATAGGAAAATGAGCGTAATCTGGGAAAACCCAATCAAAAAACTATAGCCAAGATGCCCAAGATACATTTGCCATTTCCGGACCGGTGAAATGATCATACGGCTCCACGTCCCCGTCCTTTTTTCATCCACAATGCGCACCAGGCTGAACATGATCGTATAGATGACAAAAAATAAGGTCATGCCAAACAATAGCTGGAGCTGCCCGTTGTATTGAAAACTGTCTTCCTCACCTTGCAGCGATTCGACCGCGAGTCTCAGCGCCGGCTCCGACAAAGATGATTCCATCTGCCCCCTGATTCCTGGCGTTGTTTGCTCCGCTTTTTGCAGACGCAATTCCTCTGAATACATGCGACGCAGAAACGAATCCAGCGCAAATCGCGACGGGTCTTCCCTGCCGACAAGCAAACGGTAATCGGTCTCAAGTAAGCTGACCGCTTGCGAGACGTCGCCTTCCGCTACATACGAGCGGGCTTCGGATTCGGGCATTAATTCAAACTGGAATTCATCTTCTCCGTTCAAGCGCTCGAGCCAAGTTTGCGCTTGCAGCTCATTCATCGATTCATCTGCATAGACAGGTATCATTTGCGGCCCGCTTTGCCCTCCCGCCGCTGTGACGGAGACGAAAATAACGGTCAACCCGAACATCGCCAAAACGAGCAGGGGTTTTCGGTAAAAACGGCGCCATTGCAACAAGAACACAGCTTTCATGCCGCTCCCCCCTTTCTAGGAAATAAGGCGAGTGCCAACAGCAAAAACACCACTGCCACGACCGCAATCCTCATGAGCGGCCCCGCCAACTGGCCAAGCTCAGGTTCCAACAGCCAGGAAAAATAGGCGGACAGCGCCGCTCCATTCGGGGTCCAATTGCCGATCGTCCGTAGCATTTCCGGCATACCGTCAAGCGGCATAAAACTGCCGCCGACAAACGCCATCAGGGAAATAAAGCCGCCGGAGAAAATCGCAGGGACGGCATCGCTTTCAAGTCTCAACGTTAAAGCGACCATCAAAGCAGCCAGGCAGCCGACCGATAATGCCAGTACGATGGAAATGATGGCGATCCCCGACCAAAAAGCCCAGGAATCGGCTGCAAACGTCTGGAACAATAGCGCCGATAAACCGAACAACAAAGTAAGCTGCACGAAAACAATCGCCGCTGCAGCGATGGCTTTGCTGCTTAAATACAGCAGCGGTGAGCGGTTCGACAAGCGGATGCGGTCAAAGACCATCTGCTTTTGTTCTAGGTTTGCCTGTCCGGCAATGGTCGACCCGACGAACAGCACGAACATGACAGCCATGCCGATCGTATAATATTGGAACGAAGTAATCGGCTCACGTGCAGTGATCGTTTCGATGCCGCCGGATACTTCCGCTGCCGACTCCTGTCCCGACAGCCTGGAAATTGACGCTTAAAAATTCACAGTGCGCACAAATTCGTCGAGGATGGACTCGAGGACATCCGTTTGCGGTGAAGATAAATCCGCTACCAGCAATTCCAGTTCGCCGCCCTTGTTTGAGCCGAACAGCATATTTCTCAAGGAATTTTGCGTAAAGCCTTGTGGCAAGGTGATGACGGCATCTACCGTTTCTTCATCCAGGCTTTCTTGAGCCTGCGTCTGGCCCATCCGTTCGACCGTTATCAACTCACTCAAATTCTCATCTTCCAGCAGCGAGATGAGCATTGTTTGCGGACTGGCCGATTCAGCCGCCTGCTTCAGCGCCTGTGCTTGTTCTGGCGGCAGCCCCATTTCTTCAATTTCACCTTGAAACGACTCCACTGCCTGTGCTTCGTCCTCTTCCGAAACGAGCGCAATATCCATTTCCAAAGCTTCTAGGTCCCCTGAAAAAATGCCGCGCAGAGAAAAGCCGAGAATCGCAATGAGCAAAAAAGGCATGGCTAAAAGCACCAATAGTTCGGAGCGGTCACGGAGCAATAACATGATGTCTTTTATTAGAAAAGCGCCCATAATGCTCCCCTCCTCAATCCCTTAATTTGCGTCCGGTTAGCCGCAGGAATACGTCTTCAAGCGTCGGCGTCTGTACATTGACGTTGACCACTTGGGCGCCGTAGCGTTCTGCTTCATGAAACAAAGCCCCAAGCAATCTCGTGCCTTTCGGGATGATCAGCTTCAAGCTATGCTCCTCGGCTGTCGCGTGCTGGACTCCTTCTATTTCACTGAGTTTTGTAAAGAGTTCCGGATAATGTTGGTCAAATTCGATCAGTACTGTTTCCTGATCTGACAAAATCGCTTTGAGCTCTTCTTTCGTTCCTTCCGCGATGACTTTACCGTGGTCCATGATGTAGACGCGGTCACAGAGCTTTTCCACTTCTTCCATGTAATGGCTCGTATAGAGGACCGTCATTCCTTCGTCCTGGTTGAGCTTGCGGATCGTCTCTAACAGGTGGTTGCGCGATTGCGGGTCGATGCCGACTGTCGGTTCGTCCATGATCAGCACTTCCGGTTCATGCATCATCGCTGCTGCCAGATTGACCCTCCGCTGCATGCCTCCTGAATAATTTTTGACCAGCTCTTTTTTCCGGTCTGCCAAACCGACGAGTTCCAGCACATAATCGATGCGCTGTTCGAGCTTGTTTCCCGATAAGCCATACAGCCGGCCGAAGAATTTCAAGTTCTCATAAGCGCTCAACTCTTCGTACAAGGCGATTTTTTGCGGCACGACGCCGAGCACACGGCGCATTTCGGCAGGCTTTTTCAACACGCTCTTGCCATTGAGCCTGACATCGCCCGAGCTCGGTTTCATTAAAGTGGAGATCATGGCGATCGCAGTAGATTTCCCGGCCCCGTTCGGCCCCAATAGCCCGACCGATTCCCCTTGCCTGAGCACCAAACTCACTTCATTGACCGCAATGGTATCTTTGAATTTTTGTCAGCTGCTGCGTTTCAAGCATAAGGCACCTCCATTCCTAAAACTCTTGTTAAATCTATCCTACTTCAATTCACAAAATGCCATTATATTCTATAAGAATATTCACTCTTTTCCGTGAAGTTCTCTCCCATCTATTTCTGCTCATTAATAAAAAGACAGAGCTCCACGGCTCTGTCTTTTAAGTTTCATTATCTTTCTTCAGCCATTGTTTCCAAGCAAATTCGCACACCTCGCAACAAATCTTCATGCGACCAGCTTGGCAGCTTTCCGTGCTCAATCGCCAGCTGATGGTCTGCCGGAATGTGGATAAAGCCCGACAGCATTTCCGGCTTGTTCGTGGCTGCGAAATGAAGCCCTTCATACATAATTATTGCATAGATATACACCGGCTGTATTGGAGATCTCCGCCGGCAGCCCTGCCTGAAGCAATGCTTGTGTCATACTGCGCACCGGCAAAGTCGATAAATAAGCAGCGGGCCCCTGTGCGGAAATCGGTTCATCGACCGGCTGGTAACCTTCATTATCCGCATCGCCGTCTTTGACATTAAGTGCGACACGCTCAGGCGTAATCTTGTAGCGGCCAGCTGCGAGCCCCAAAGAAACGACCGCATCAGGCTTCAACTCTTCGATCCATTTCAGTATCAATTCGCCTGAATGGTTAAAATCGACCGGCAATATGCGGCTGACGATGCGGTATCCGCCCATCTGTTCGCCGTCCAATTTCTCCGCGATTCTCATCGTCGGGTTGACCGTGTATTCCAAGAAAGGTTCGAATCCTGTCAAAAGCAAAGTTTTCATCCTTACACACTCCAATTTTCTGAACTATTTGAATTAATAATTATTCATAGATATGTATAAAACTCTTTTACTTGTTCTTCCATCGTGTTAAGATTCATTTTATCGAATAAACATACAACGGAGGGAATTATTATGAAAATCATACTTACTTGCAGGCGGCGTTTCTGCACTGCTGTTGACAGCTTGCGGCCAAGAAGACACAGGCACTGGAGCTGCCGAACAAAAAGAGGCATTGGAAATGGGCACATCGGCTGAGTTCGCGCCTTTTGAATCACGCAACCCACAAGGCGACATCGTCGGTTTTGATATCGACCTTGCTAATTATATCGCAGATGAACTCGGTGTTGAACTGAAAATCACCGATATGAAATTCGACGGTTTGATCGGCGCTTTGCAAAATGACCGCGTCGACCTGGTGTTGGCCGGCATGTCCGCGACGGATGCCCGTAAGGAAAACGTCGACTTCTCCACGGAATACAACCATTCTGGTGAAATGTTCGTCTCCCAAAAAGACTCTGGCCTCGAGACACTTGAAGATCTGGAAGGATTGACGGTGGGTGTCCAACTTGGCACGATCCAAGAAGAAGGCGCGAAGAGCATCATCGAGGATGAAGCGATCGATTTCGAACTGAAGGCGCTCGACGATTCCGGCGCATTGATCCAGGAGATTCTTTCCGGACGCATCGATGCTGCTTATATGGATAAGCAAGTCGCGCTCGGCTATATCGAAGCACAAGGGCTTGATGCATTCGACGACCCGACGACCGCTTCTCCTGGCATGGCGGTTGCCTTCCCGAAAGGCAGCGATTTGGTGGAAGAAGTGAATGCTGTCCTCGCTGAAATGGAAGAGAGCGGCAAACTCGATGAACTGAAAGAAAAATGGCTCACAGACGAGCAGTAAAATTCGCCTTTAGAAAAGAGTTGGAACTGTTATGAATCTAGATTTTTCACAAATCGTCCCGTATATTCCCTTCATGCTCGAAGGGATTTGGGTGACTTTAAAATTCGTCTTTTTCGCGATCATTCTCGGATCCATTCTCGGAACCGTACTGGCGCTGTTTAAAATCGGTTCGGCAAAGCCGCTGAGATGGTTCGCAGATGCCTATACATCGATTTTTCGCGGAACGCCGCTTATCTTGCAGCTGATGATCATTTATTACTCGATTCCTCAATTGACCGGTTATGACATCTCGCCGTTTCTATCCGCGATTCTTGCATTCGGCTTGAACTCCTCCGCTTATATTTCGGAAATCATCCGCGCCGGTATCCAAGCAGTCGACAAAGGCCAGCTCGAAGCGGCGCAAGCTCTTGGCGTTCCGTACGGCGCGATGATGAAAGACATCATCTTGCCGCAGGCGCTGAAGAATATCCTGCCTGCCTTGATGAATGAATTCATAACCTTAACGAAAGAATCCGCCATTGTCTCGACGATCGGCTATCTGGACTTGATGCGCCGGGCACAAGTAGTCGGGGCAGACTTGTTCCGCAACTTTGAGCCGCTATTGTTTGTCGGCCTGATTTATTGGTGCCTGGTCATGGGCTTGACGGTAATCGGGCGCATGGTCGAAAGGAGATTGAAGCTTAGTGATTGATGTACAAGCCTTATCGAAAAAATTCGGAGATAACCTCGTATTGAGCGATATTACAACCAGCATCCAAAAAGGCGAAGTCGTCGCGATCATCGGCCCGTCCGGCTCCGGCAAATCGACTTTTCTGCGTTGCTTGAATTTACTGGAGACACCGAGCTCAGGAAGCATTGAAATCAATGGCAAGAACTTGACCGCCTCCAAAAAAGAAATCCATAAAATCCGCCAGCAAATCGGCATGGTATTCCAGCATTTTCACCTCTTCCCTCATATGACGGTGCGAGAGAATTTGATGTATGCCCCGATGAAAGCGAAAGGCGTCAAAAAATACGACGCCGAAGAAAAGGCGCGCCAATTGCTGGAGCGCGTCGGTTTGGCGCAAAAAGCCGATGCCTACCCGAACAGCTTGTCCGGCGGTCAGAAGCAGCGCGTCGCGATTGCACGCGCACTCGCCATGGAACCGGAACTCATGCTGTTCGACGAGCCGACCTCGGCACTCGACCCGGAAATGGTCAAGGAAGTGCTGGAAGTCATGAAAGATCTTGCGAAATCCGGCATGACGATGGTCGTCGTCACCCATGAAATGGGCTTTGCCCGGGAAGTCGCAGACCGCGTCTTGTTTTTGGACCATGGCGTCCTTGTCGAAGAAGGCGAGCCTGAAAGCTTTTTCAAACATCCGGCGAGCGAACGCGCACGCGATTTCCTGGATAAAGTACTGTAACGGAAAACGTTCATGTGATGCTCAAAACTCTCGTCCATTTTCGGCCTGTCCCCGTGCTATAATCGATAATGCAGGAAATACCCGAAATTTGAGGTGGAAATTTTGTTCAGAAAGCTTGTCATATTGATCATTACTTTGTTTTTCATGGCGCTGATCATCTTTACAGCGGTCATGTTTTTGAAAAATGAGGAAACCCTTTATACGCACGAAGACGTTGAGCTCAGCATCGACAAGCCGACCTTCATCACACTTGGTGAAGCACAGACGGAAACAAACGGAAATGTCACTACTGACATCTATCCCTTGACCTTCCTGACCCTATCGATCGGTTCGCTGGCCATTACGGAAGAAATTTTACCGAACGGCGATGTCCTCCTCTTCGACAAAGTCGAAAATACCGGCTGGATGCCGTTTACGTTTTCGTTGAACCGCAGTGGCGTGGAAGATGCCATGATTACACGCTGGAATGAAGACACGATGCTGCAGCAAGAGGAAGAAACCTACGGCACCGATGCGACGCGCAATCCCTTTGGCGTGATCCGCAGCGCAGACACCGAAACGCTGCAAGGCAATATTTATGTATCTCGCGGCTTGTCGCTTGGAAACGGTGAACGTGTTCAGGAACTGCGCCATGAGATCTACGATTTCCCTGTTGAAGAAGGCGTGATGGAAAAGAGCTTATGGCTCCCGCCGAAACACCAAAGCGAAAGCTGGATGCTCATTTCAAGCGAAGCGCTGTTCGACTCACCTGAAACCGAGACCGATTGGGTCCAATTCACCAACGCCAACCGCCGCGCGCAATTCAATTGGCTGACGCCGGATGGCCCGCGCCAAAAGATGGCCATAACGGATGATTTGCGGACCGAGCTCGCCTATACGATTCCGGAACAAGCGCAATCAGTCTATCCCGAGTGGTTCGAGAATACGTCTTCACGCTTTTTTGAATCGATGGAACAATATTTAGCTGAATAACCCTAAATCCCCCTCGCCTAGAAATTGGCCAGGGGGATTTTTAAAATTTCTTAAGTAACTGATTTCATCTGTTGATGGATTAAGAGCCCGATGTTCGCGATCAAATGATGGGCTTCCAGTGGATTTCTTGCCCCTTCCACGAAAACCACAGCGATGGCGACATTTTCTCCTTCCCCAAAAATCCCGACATCTGCCTGCAGGCCAGCCAGTTCACCGGCTTTGCCGTAAAACTGCACTTCCTCTTCCTCGATCGCCGCTGTCAGTTTGCGGCTTTGCTGATTACCCAATATTTCCATGGCGCGCTTTCGCTCCCGCTCCGGCAATTTGCCCTGCATCAGGAAAGCTTCCACTAGACAAAGCATATCGCACGCACACGTCCGATTTTCGAGCCCTTTTTCAGCCGCTTCGAAATCCATGAAGCACCGCTCGATTTTCGTGTTGTTCAAACCAAGATCGCTGCACGCCTTATTGACGTTTTCTTTCCCGAGCAACTCCAGCACCGCATTCGAGGCGGCATTATCGGAAACGATGATCATCAAGGTCAATACATCCCATAAGACTAATTCTTTAAGTGTTGGCAGATGGTCCAGCACGCCTGCTCCTCCAGCCGGCTTGTCCCCGAATGCAATTTTCTGGCCGCCCGATAGCGTGCCATTTGCGATTTGCCGGCACGCTTCGAATAACAGGGCCAATTTGATCGTACTCGCTGCGCGCATCGGGGCCTCGCTATTGATATACACGCGGCTTGACCGGAATTTAATCGCCACACTGACACGGCCTGAAGACTCGCCAATCAGTTCTTTTATCGCATTTTCCACTGCTGCCACACACCTTTCCTTAATGGTTCAATTCGGCAAAATTTTGCCAGTCCTTCAAGTCAAATTAATATTAAAAGACAGAATAATCTGTATAATGAAAGATGAACATAGAGATGGTCCGTCGTTCTTGCGATTTTAATAGAAGGAGGATATCGTCATGGAACGCAAATGGGTGGAACGGAAAGAAGTCGAATTGCGGCTCGATGAAGAGTTCAATGCGATTTTGAACATGATCGGCGAAGGCGGCCCGGACTATGCAAGAATCGACGAAGACACAGAACCGAAGGAATTGAGGGATTGGCTCGCTGAGGAATTCGATTCGATCTTGAACATGATTGGCGAAGGCGGCCCAGACTATGCAAGGAACGATGAAGATATCGAAATGCAAATCATGAAGCACGACGAAGCCAAATCCCAAGACCTTCACTGATTGCTCCCCCTTCTTATCGAAGGGGGATTTTCTATTGAAAAAAGCACCAGCTCAGGGCTGGTGCTTAAGTTATTCCATCATTTCCGCAAGCAATGAATAAGAATGCAGGCGGTCTTCCTGATAGAAAATCGGTGAATTGACGATGACTTCGTTGGCGCGGGTTTTCGAGACAAATGCGGCAAGCTTCTCGCGCACCACTTCTGGCGTGCCGACAATCATCGATTCGGATTTCAGTTTATCCTGGAACATGACGATTTCACGCGGCGTCCACACCGAGCCAAGGTCATCAAACGGCGGTTGGAAGGTCGTCGGTTCGCCTTTCATCAACGCGAACATTTGCTGCTGCGAAGATGTGGCGAGCCATTCCGCACGCTCCTGCGTATCGGCGACGATAAGTGACACGCCGACCATTGCATATGGGCTTTTCAAAGCGGCAGAAGGTTTGAAATTCTGGTGGTATAATTGCAGCGCCTGCATGGTGAAGTCCGGCGCGAAATGGCTGGCGAATGAAAACGGCAAGCCTTTTTGCGCGGCGAGTTGTGCGCTGAATCCACTCGAACCGAGCAGCCAGAGCGGAATGTCCATGCCTGTTCCCGGGTACGCTTTGACACGGCCGACCGGTTTATCGGAGAAATAATTCTCCAGTTCCATCACTTGCTGAGGGAATTCGTCGCCTGTGCTGTGAAGCGTACGGCGCAAAGCATAAGCCGTCGCCTGGTCGCTGCCAGGTGCACGGCCAAGGCCGAGGTCGATGCGGTCCGGATACAATGACGCAAGCGTTCCGAATTGCTCCGCGATGACCAGCGGTGCGTGGTTTGGCAGCATGACGCCGCCTGAACCGACGCGGATCGAGTTGGTTTTTCCGGCGATATGCCCGATCAACACGGACGTCGCCGAGCTGCCGATGCCTGGCATATTGTGGTGCTCCGCCAGCCAGTAGCGGTTAAACCCAAGATTCTCTACGTGCTGCGCAAGTTCTACGCTATTTGCAAATGATTCTGTTGCGTTGCTGCCTTCATTGACTGGCGCCAAATCGAGCACCGCCACGGGAATCTGCTGAAATGTTTTTTGTGTCATATCTATAAGCACTCCTTTACCTCCCTTATTGTACCGCTCAAGTTTCGGAAGGCGTAAGAAAATGCTCAGAGATCGAATTTCATTGTTTCACTGAAGTTAAACTGCCAAGCGCATACACACCCATGTACTGAAGAAAATGCTGATCCACAACGCAAAGTTAATCAATAAAATGACGGGGTAGGAAACCATTTCCGTTTTCTTCTTATAGAAATAGATCACGACGAGAACGGCCTCCACTACCCACAGTGGAATCATCCAGAGAAATTCAGGTGCCACGAAGCGTTCATTCGTGTAATTTTCCCCGATGGCCCCTTCCGCAAAAAACATGGAAATTGAAATCGCCATAAACCCGCTGAACAATAAATTGCCCCATAACAAGACTGCTTTCATGCACCGCCACTCCCTTTGCAAGTTTGGTGAAACCTAGCGTGAACACGATTTAATTTTATGCGTTTAGCCCTTGGACGATCCTGTTCACTTCGTTTAAGTCATCTATAGCATAATCCGCCGCGGCTTCATCCCACCCAGCATCCTTTTTCCATACCCCGATCATGCCGGCATTTTTGGCGGCCTCTACATCCGTCGTTGGATGGTCCCCGACAAACAAACTGTGGGACGGCAAGACATTCAAGCGGGCCATCGCTCTTTCAAAAATCCGCGGATCCGGCTTTCTTAAATTCTCGCTTTCAGAAATCAAGATCGCATCAAACCACTTCTCGATTCCCAAGGCTTTGATATTATCCATCTGGAATTTGCCTTTGCCATTCGAGATGATGCCTAGCTTCACGCCTTGTTGTTTCAAGCTCTCCAGCATGGAATGCATGCCAATGAAAGGGATGCAATGGAAGCGGAAATGGGCGATATAATCTTCCAATAAATTTTCCATCGTTGTCTGTTCGATTCCAAATTCCTGGATCAATTGGGCATAAACCCGGTCTTTCCAGACATAACCGCGACTATCCAATTCAATAAAGCGGCCGACGTACAACTCTTTCGGAATATGTCCGAGAGATCCATGCATCCGTTCGTATTGATCGTCGATAAACGACACGACTGAAGCATCCCGATTGAGCAAGGTCCCATCCAAATCAAACAGTACCGCTTGAATCATCGAGTTTCCTCATTCCACAATCGTTCCCCGCTCTTCCCATCTGGCGTATCAGTTAAAACAAACACATCCGGATTGCTTAAAGCACGCCATCCTTCAAATCCGAAGCCTTCCACATAACGCGACAGAAGCAAGGCCATAATATTGCCATGGGTGACGATAGCTGCTGTTTGGCCACTTTTTTCAAGCTCGGCCACGACTTGTGAAATACGGTCCAGCGCCTGTCTGCTGGATTCGCCTCCTTCAAGCACGAGATTGTGGTCATCGAATGTGCTCTTCAAGCGCTCGAACCAATCGGGAAGGTTTCCTGAACTCAAGACCCGTTCTTTCAAACGCTCGTCGGTTTCGATTTCTACAGCCAACGCTTCTGCTAACGGTGCGATCGATTGAACGGCTCGCGTATACGGGCTCGAGACGATCCGCTCGATCCCCAGCTCACTCAAAAATCCGCTTAATTCTACAGCTTGTGCCATTCCGGTTTCCGTAAGCTCTGCCCCCGGCTCCTGTCCGCTCGCGGCACAATGCCGGATGATGTAAATATTCGTCACTTGAAATCACTCCATTTCCGTTTATAAACCAAGCAAATCCGCCATGATTTCTGTGCTGCCTGGCGAGAACATGAATAGGGAAAAGCCAATGCATAGAGCACCGCCAACGAGTAAGCCGATTTTCACAACGAGCGGAAATCCTCTTTTCGGCAAAATTCCTGCAAAAAATAAACAAATTCCGATGAATAACAACAGCATATACCAGAAGCCCATCTGCCCACCTCTTTTCAATATGTTAATAACTGGACGCTTCTTGAATGAAAAGGTTCTGTTGTTATATGTCTATTGTCACTCCTGAATTCAGCTTACCATATGCCTGACTGCTTACTAGACAGAAAATCACCCGCTGCAATTTTTTGCAGCGGGTGATTTTTTTTTACTTATCCATCACTTCTTTAAAATAGTTCACGGTCTTCATTTCCTCGCCTACTCCTCTGGCGTTAAATGTCAGCTCAGTGAAAATCTCAGATAGCAGAACTGACATACTTGCCTGTTTGTCTGACTGGCGTAAAAGTACGGGCTCCAGATAAACCTATTTAATTCCATACCATTTCAAGGCATTGCGATAGAGAACCTTTTCCGCTTCTTTGTCGCCCAAAGCTTCTTGGATCACTGTCACGTCATTTTCCTGAAATGGCGTTTTTGCCCGAGTCGACGGCAGGTCGGTGCCGAATAGCAACGCCTCCGGATTAATATCATGGATGGCCCGGACTGCGTAAGATGGATCGAAATCAATTCGCCCAAATCCAGTCGCTTTCACTTTAACGCCTTGTTCCACTAGCTTTAACAGTTCAGGGAATCCTTGTTTTGATAAGCCGAGATGATCGATGGAAACAGCCGGCAAGCGGCTGATTGTGTTTTTCAGCTCCTCGAGATCTTTCGAATCGATGTACAACTCGGCGTGCCAGCCGGCGATATCATGAACGCGTCTTGCAAAATGATCAAGCCGCTCGATCGTTTCTGAACCGCCGCGCTTCACGTTAAACCGCACGGCACGAACCCCTTTTCCATGCAAATTGAGGATTTCTTCGTCCGATGTGTCCGCCGGCAATTGCGTCACACCGACAAACCGGTCACCGAGCGTGTCAAGTGCATCCACTAAATAAGATTGGTCAAAGCCTTGGAACGAGCCCGACACGATGGCCCCTCCGGTTACTTCGAAGTTTTCAACAGCGGCCACATAATTCGAAGCGGTGAATGCAGGCGGCAAATAGCCTTGATTTTCGGTCAACGGAAATCGCGGATCGATAATATGTAAATGGGCATCGAAAATTTTCACTTTACTCATCGCTTCAATTCTTCCGTCAATGCAGAAATCGCTTGCCTGACACTCTTTAGATTCGCTTCATCGTTCATCTCATTTCGCGCATGCAAAAGCACCGGCCGCACCGACTCGACAGAACGCCCAAATTCGTACATCCATTCATAGCGGGGAACCATCCATGTATGGAAATGATGCGTTGTGTCTTCATTATAGAAATAATAGACCGACTCGATGCCAAGGACGTCGCGCTGTGCTTTACGGATTTCCGACAGGATCGTGATGTAATCAAGCCGCTCCGCTTCGGTCATTTCGTCTAAACTTTTCAAATGGCGCTTTGACGCGAGAATGATCAAGCCGGGGATGGGATAAGCCACGTCCTGATGGGCATGGAAATGCTCCGTTTCTACCACTACACCGCCTTCTGGTTCGATCAATCCATTCACTAATGCGCAGCTCAAGCATTCCACTTCGACGGTTTCGCCATTTGCCAAGGTGATGGTTCTCATTTCAATCGCCCTCCTCGCTTATTTTTGCCAAAACTTCTGACAGGAGAAATGCCACGAGACCGATCGTCAAAATTACGAACCAATTGTCGATTATGGCTTTGCCAAAAAGTATTCAGATATTCCATTCGCGAATAGAATCAATCCCCAAACGACAAAACCAAAAGTATTCACCGTTGCTTCCGTCCCTATTACCAGTGTCTTCTTCAAAAATAAACCGAGCAGTTTCTTCATGGCCTCAGTCCCTTTGCAGTCTAGCTTTCTACAGATTCGTACATCTTATTCAACTACCGGAATGAACCATCCCATGCATAAGTCGAAAAGAGGCCAATTTCTCAAAATAGAATTCCAAGCGCTGGTAGACTGAAGGAACGATTAAGCGCTCCCGGTTCATTTGCTGAAACTCAATCCAATTGACTAGCTGTGCGGCGTACACTTCACCTGGCTGAAGCTGCAATGCATCCATATCGATGCGCTCTTTGCATCCACACATAGCTGTCCAGAAAATAATTGCCGCCTTTCGTATGGCCTAAAAGCGAAGTTCTTCAGGCCTTGCCAATAAACCTGTTTCTTCTTCCAGCTCTCGGAGAGCCCCTGTCAAACTGCTTTCTCCTGTAATTACGGAACCGCCTGTTGTTTCCCAAAGCATCGGCAGCGGTTTGGCCGGATCTCTTTGCGTCATAAAATCCTGCCATCTGCATTGAGCGTAATGACTTCCACGACAATGTGGAACTCGCCGGGCTGTAATTTATTGCCTCTAATATGCTTCTTTCCGAGCGGGTTGCGCTCCCCGTCATACAAATCCCATACTTCCATTCCCACTTGCTCCTATCCCGAATTCGTGAATTTTCGATACGTCCTTTTGCTAGCTAGCTCTGTATATACTTTAAAGAATATTCCCATTAATTAACAGACTTTTTACTCATTTTAAATTTTATTTTCCCATATAAAAGCACCGGAGGCAGACGCGCCCGGTACTCGGTTTGTTTCTATAGATTGCTGTCAACTGCGCACCGCCTCAACTGCCTCTTCAAAACTAGTGCGGCTATCCGGCCCATAAAGTTCGGGATTTCCACGGAAAATGTGTTTATCGTATAGTCTTTTGCACAATCCAGGCTGCATTCGTGGGAAGACATGATGAGCGTAAGATATGACTTGAAATACATCGGCTGCAAGCGCCCTCCGTGGTTGACCGTCATGACAAATGCCTCCTTTCAACAGCAGCCGCCGATGGTGATCGGCTGTTGTCCATTTTTTGATACACCGGAACTGCAGACGCCCGTTTCCGGCAACTCCAGCTCCACTTTCTCAGAAGCCTCAATATCTCCGGTGAGATAAGCGACAATCGAACGGACTTGTTCATAGCCTGTTGCCATCAAGAAGGTAGGCGCGCGTCCATAGCTTTTCATGCCAGCGATGTAAAATCCTTGTTCTGGCTGCCGCAATTCCTTTTCACCATGCGGCCGGACCGTTCCGCAGCTATGGATGTTCGGATCGATTAGCGGAGCAAGTGCTTCGATGCTTTCTGTGGCATCATCGATTTTCAGGCGAAGTTCTTTTAAGAAATCGAAATCGGGACGGCTGCCTGTATTGACGATGATTTCATCGATTGCTTCAATCGAATGGCTTTTTCCTTGCCAGTCACCCATTAAGGCAAGCTTTCCGTCTTTTCGAGAAACTTGCTCTATCCGAAACGGCGTAAAGATTTCCACACGCCCCGAATCTACCAATTCATGGACACGCACTCCCAATTCACCTCGCGCCTCGAGCGCATCATCTGCTTCGCCGCCGTAAACATCCTCGATTTTCGGCTTGCGCAGGATCCATGAGATTTTCCCTTGATGTCCAGCATCCCCAAGTGCGGCAAGATCCAATAAAGTATTGATGGCAGAATGGCCTCCACCTATGACGGCTACCTGTTTTCCAGAAAACCGCTCGCGGTCTTTGCCATGTAGATCGGGGATGCCGTAAAAAATGCGCTCTTGTTGGCTGCGTTCGCTCTGCGTCCAAACCCCGTCGGCTTGAAGCGGATTTGGCTGGCCCCAAGTTCCTGTGGCATCGATGACGGCTTTCGCTTCAATCCGCTCCATTTCCGCATCTTCAGTCTCTACATAGATCATGAAAGGCTGATGCTCGCGATTCGCCGTCTTCATCTTGTCTTGATGTTTTCGGCTGATGGCACTGACACGTGCATTGAGGCGGATGTACGGTTCGATCTCAGGTACGGCGGCCAGCTTTATCAAATAATCTTCCACCAGCTCGGCTCCTGTCGGCAACTTGTCATCCCCTGGCGCATTCCAGCCAGAGCGGTCCAATAAGGCTCGCGCCGCTTTATCGATATTGTATTGCCAAGGAGAGAACAAACGGACATGCCCCCATTGCAGCACGTGATGGCCGATTCGGTCACCAGCTTCAAGCACCAAAAACTTTTCACCCGCCAGCGATAACTGGGCAGCAGCAGCCAAACCGATTGGCCCTGCCCCGATGATAACGACCGGCAATTCCGGCGCTGTCTTTTTTATTCTTTCGATTTGGATGCGTTGTGGAGTGGTCGAACAACAATTTGTTTGAGTGTTCATGTCTTGGCCTCCTTATTGATAAAAACTTGATTATTGCAAGTATTAATTCGAACTTAATACATCGGTTTACAGCAGACGGATGATTTTGCCATCGCCTCGTTCAGTAATTTGATCGATTGCAGCACCATGTCCTGTTCAAATTCGGTCATATGCGAAAAGATTTCCTCGAGATGTTCCTCCATGTCTCGCTGGATGGCAAGCGCTACTTTCTGGCCTTCTTTGTCAAACCCAACACCGAGATTCGTTTATCCGCAGAAGACGGCATTTTGTGACCAATCCTATCTTCATCAAGCTTTGTACTTGCCGGCTGAAAGTTGACAGGTCAGTCGCCAGTGCATCCGCCACTTGTTGCATGGATGGCCATTCCCGGCGGTCGATCTCATAAAGGATATGGCTTTGCACCAAGCTGATTTCCACATCGTCAACCGTACAGCAATTTTATTCAACAAGCCAAAGCGTTTAACCATGCTTTGAAAAGTTCCCGTTTGTTTTCCATCTTCAACACCTCTAGTGATAGCATATAAAATAAACTTGCAAATTGCAAGTATTTATTTTAATATTTAATCTAATTATAAGAATCGGAGTGATGCATATGGAATACATCATCAGGCCGGCAGTGGAGTCGGATTGGCCGAAAATCAAGCAAATCTATGAAGCTGGCATGGACAGCGGGCTCGCTACCTTCGAAACCAAAGCGCCTAGTTATGAAAGCTGGAGCGATAGTGAGACAAGCCATTGCCGGTTGGTTATTGAATCCGCAACGCAAATACTTGGCTTTTGCAAGCTTTCACTTGTATCGAAGCGCCCAGTCTACTCGGGTGTCGGGGAAGTGAGCATTTATGTCGATCCTGTATATTCGGGCGAAGGCATCGGCCACAAGCTTATGCAAGCCCTTATTCAAGCTTCGGAGCAGCAAGGTTTTTGGACCTTGGAAGCAAAAATCTTTCCTGAAAATGAAGCAAGCATCCGGCTTCATAAGAAAAACGGCTTCCGTGAAATCGGTGTCCGTGAACGCATCGGAAAGCGAGACGGCGTCTGGCGGGACAACATCCTGCTCGAACGCAGAAGTAAAATAAACGGAACTCATTAAAAAAAGAGCTCACGGATGAGCTCTTTTTTCTATTCAACAGCCAGTCGGCGCACCGATCATGACCAAGCCGCCTTGCTCTCCTTGCGTATCGAAATCCAAAGCGAGCTCCTCTGCCATTTCTTTTGCGTCCGGCGCAACCGCTACACGGATGCCGTTCACATCGATGAGTTCATCCGTTTGTTCCGGTGCATCGAGCGACAAGCCGATTTGCGGGCCGCAGCAGCCGGCGACTGCATAAAGGCGCAAGTTTTCCGTTTGCTGTTCTTCCAGAATGGATTGGATATAGTTCTTAGCTTCATCAGTAATCATCATAAACTCCATCTCCCCTGTTCTTTTCAATTATTCTTCACTTTAACATGGATTAGGCTTGTGGAAAAATGCGGTGCAGCGATTCTTTCAATTCTGGCCTCACGCTGATGATTGGCCGTACGCTAGTCGCCATCTGTTCAGCTTCTTCAACGGTCTTCGCTTCGCCTAATGCAAGCAAGGTGCCGATTGCGACCGTACCGGTGCGGTTGCTGCCTCCTGCGCAATGGAAAAAGATTTTCTTTCCTTCCTCATAAGCGGTGACGACTCCATCCACTGCTTCTTGGATCGACTCATCCTGCTGCTCCGTGGAATCGTCGACAATCGGTGCATGGATGCGTGTATAGCTTTCATCGTTGCTGTCCGCTGCTTCTGCGCGCAAATCGAAGACGACGTCGATGCCTTCATTTTCCACTGCTGTTTTCGCATCTGCTGCGCCGCCGATGAAAATACGGTCTTTCACTAATTGCTGGTATGCTTCACTCATCGTTTGCCTCATCCCTTCCAAATTAATTTGATGTCCCCATTATTATAAAATGAATTCTTTCAATTGGTCATAACCAATTTTCTCTTCTTCGAGCCAAGGAATGATGGCGCATTTTGTGGCCAGTTCCTCATCAACTTTGCGAATCCACTTTTTCTCGGAGATCGCGCGTCCCTTCAGCACAGCATCCACGGTCTCCGTAGCGTAGAGGCTTTGGTTAATGACCCACCATTTCGGCTCGATTCCAGCACGCTTCAACTCTTCTTCGAGGCGGGCAGCTTCCAACACCGGCGTCGCTTCCGCCAAGGTGACGATGACGACGCCTGTTTCTTTTGGATTGCGCAAGCGCGGCAATAGTTTTTTAACACTATCCGGCACATCACCGGTCGAGCGGCTCATTTCCTTATGATAGGCTTCCGTCGAATCGAGCAGCAATAAGGTATGCCCAGTCGGCGCGGTATCGATGACGACGATTTCGTTCTCGGATTTCTCCACTACTTTGGCGAAAGCTTGGAACAACGCGATTTCTTCGGTGCACGGCGATTCCAAGTCTTCTTTCAAATAAGCGAGCTCTTCTTCAGTCATCCCGCCGCCTGCCTGTTCGATGACGGTTTCTTTATAACGCGCCACTTCGATGTCTGGATTGATGCTGCTGATGGACAAATTGTCGCGGATGCCGCTTCCTTCAAACGTATACGCCAAATGCGCTGCAGGGTCGGTCGTCGTCAAATGGACTTTATGGCCTTTCTCGGACAAGCCGACTGCGATGGCAGATGCGACGGAAGTTTTGCCGACGCCGCCTTTGCCCATCGTGAAAATGACGCGCGTGTTGTGTTCTGAAAAATCATCGATGACGCTATTCAATCCCGGCAAGTCGAGCGGCTCTCCCACTTCTTCCGTTTCGAACGAAGTGATGGCGTATGAATTGAACAGATGGCGCAAGTTTGCAACGCCCGTGAGCGAATAAGAAACATATGGCAATGAATAAGCCATCACTTGCTTCAAGGCTTCAGGTGTCTGTTCAATCGCCTCACGTTGCCGCTTGTAGAATGCCGTAGAGACCGCGTCTTCCGGCTGATGCGTCTGAAGCAGCCCATTGACGATGAGCAATTGGTTTTTGATGCCGATTTCTTTTAATTCAAATGATGCACGGTCCGCCTCGAGCAAGGAGGAATTGTCAGGGCGCGCTACTAAGATCAAAGTCGTTTTGTCGCCATCGGACAGCGAATCCACCGCTTTTTTGTACAGCGCCTTTTTGCCTTCTAGCCCAGAGAGCGGGCCGAGGCATGAGGCGCCGTGTGTGCTGTCTTCCAAAAAGCCGCTCCACGCCGTCGGCAATTGCAAAAGACGCAGCGTATGGCCGGTCGGTGCCGTATCGAACAGCACATGGTCGTATTGCGCTAAAATCGCTTCATCTGCCAGCAAATGCGAAAACTCATCGAATGCCGCGATTTCGACCGTGCAAGCACCGGATAATTGCTCTTCCATCGTCGCGAGCACCGCATCCGGCAATTTGCCGCGGTAGGGACCGACGACGCTTTCTTTATAAGCTTTGGCCGCTTGTTCCGGATCGATATTGCAGGCGGACAAATTGGCGACAGACGGAATGGGTTTCGGGTCGTTCGTCAGTTGGACTTCCAGCACGTCTTGCAGATTAGAAGCCGGATCGGTGCTGACGAGCAATACCTTCTTGCCCTGATCAGCTAAAGCTACCGCTGTGGCACACGCAGTCGAAGTTTTCCCGACACCGCCTTTACCGGTGAAAAACAGAAACGGAGTGACAGCCATTTGATTCGGATTGAACAATGAATACATAGGAACGCTCCTTTAGTTGTTGATGTTCAGTGACACGCGTACGCGCGGCTTTTCCTGCAATTCGGACGGTGCGGTCTCGAACCACTCTGCCAATTCTTCTGTTGTCGGGTATTCGGCAATCTTTACGACTTTACCGTTGACCAGCACGACCGGCAACGCGTCCGGCCCTTTATCGACTAGCACTTGATTGACTTGTTTATTGTCCACAAACGCACCAGGATCATCCGTCAAATTATGGCGTGAAACAGCAAATCCTTTTTTCTCGAGTGAATACACAGCCGACGCAATGCGCGTCAGTTCTGGATCCACAGTGGGGCCGCAAACACCCGTCGAACAACACATCGCCGGATCGAAAATTTCCACCTTTTTCATATTCAGCTCTCCTTCAACCTGTGTAGTTTGGTTCTATTAAATAAGATTAGAGTCATCGTACATATGCTTACTCTATTCAAAACTTCGAACAGCTAGATTTGAAAGATTTAACATTCTAATATTAGAGATGAAGCGGAAGGCCTTGACTCCTGGGGGACCGCCGGGCAGCCGATATCGCGACGTCCTGTCGCCTCGCCTGCATGACCCACATCCTGTGGGCCTAAAGCAAGGCCTGGAGCGCAATCTCCCCCTCCCGAAACTTCACTTACTCACCAGTTGCAGCGAAATGGCGGATGCGCGCTTCGATGTCATCGCGTACCGATTGGAACACTTTCCATTTCTCTTCTTCGGTACCTTGCGCTTTCGCTGGATCCGTAAAGCCCCAGTGGTCGCGTTTTACATGAGGCGGCGTCATCGGGCATTTATCTGCTGCATCGCCGCAAAGTGTCACCACAAAATCCGCATTGTTTAAAATTTCGGTGTCGATCACATCGGATGTTTGATTCGATATATCGATATTCACTTCATTCATCGCTTTTACCGCGTTCGGGTTCAAGCCATGCGCTTCGATTCCGGCACTCAATACTTGCCACTCATCGCCCAAAATTTCTTTCCCCCAGCCTTCCGCCATCTGGCTGCGGCATGAATTGCCTGTGCATAAAAAGTACAATGTTTTTTTCGTCATATTGATTAGCTCCCTTATTCCATGAATGGTTTTTAGTATCTCTATGTTTATTCAACATGATGCCTTTTCCGTATCACTATTACTCACAACGAATGCGCAATCCCTGCTCCACCAATTTCTCGATGCGCTCATCCTGACTCGGAATGAATGCCAAGACTTGCATGAGCATGTCGTATAATTCACTGTCCTGGTTCAATGAATAGAAAATCCATTGCCCCTTACGTTTTTCCTTCACTAAACCGAGATCGCGAAGCTTGCGCAAGTGCTGGCTGATGGCCGACTGGCTGACGTTAAAGATTTCCACGAATTCACAGACGCAGCAATCGTTTTTTTCCAGCAATTTAACCATCGACAATCTCGTCTTATCGCCCAATAGCTTCAGCACCATGCTCGCTTTGTCAATTTCTATTTCGCGCGCTTTCACTTCCATCGGATGATTCCCCCCGCTTCTATACTTAGGTCTGCTTAAATACTGTAATGCCAAATACAGCATATCAGCATATACTTATATATTCAAGTGTCGATCTGGACGATAAAACATATACAAATTGTATTTTTCATAGAAAAAAGGAGCGGACCTATTCCACTCCTTCCTACTTAATCCTTTTCTTCAGTGATGATGATGCCCTGCCGCTTCATTCTCTTCTTGTCCTTGGCAGCGGATTGAGTCGTCATGGGGATGATCTTCAGTTTCCAACTGCACGGTGACATGGCCGATTTTCAGCTCAAACAGCGCATGTTCAATATCCCTAAGCACTTGCTGGCTGTCTTTGAACGAGATATGTTCTTTGACAACTACATGTCCCGACATGGCATTTTTTCCGCTCGTGATGCTCCACACATGAAGGTCATGGATGCTTTTCACCCCAGGTAACGCTTCGATTGTCTGCGCTACTTGCTCCAGGTCAACATTTTTTGGTGTCCCTTCCATCAAGACATGGACCGCTTCTTTCGTCACGCGCCAACCGCTGATCAAGACAAGGATGGCGACGACGACACTCGCCAATGGATCTGCCCATGCCCATCCGAAGAAAATGATCAAAAGGGCTGCCGTGATCGCGCCGACCGAGCCAAGCAAATCACTTAAGACATGCAAAAAAGCAGCACGGAGGTTCAAGTTTTCTTTCGTATCGCCGCCGCGCATCAAAATCCACGCGACGAGAATATTGACGAGCAAGCCGATGACCGCGATAGCCAACATTCCTGAAGTCGCAATTTCCGGTGGATCTGAAAATCGGTGATAGGCTTCATAGAAAATATAAAGTGAAATCAAGACGAGCGTCACTCCGTTAAAGACTGCCGCTAAAATTTCAAAACGTTTATAGCCGTAAGTCTTCATTTGGTCGGCTGCTTTTTCGCCGATGGAAAAAGCCAGGTAACCCACACCGAGCGAAATGGAATCGCTGAGCATATGGCCGGCATCAGCCAGCAGCGCTAGGCTGTTCGTCAAATATCCGCCGACCGCCTCGACCACCATATAACTGGTGATGATCAAAAAGGCAATCAGCAATGTTTTTTTATTGCGGCTATGCGAATGATCATGTGATGATCCCATCGCCAACACCTCCACTGCAGCTTTTAATAATCCTTTTCTCTAAATGTATTCCCGAAAAATCGCCAGATATCCTAAGGAAAACGAAACAAACATCCAGTCACTAGGCTTCCTAACCATAAAAAAACCGGCTCCCATGGCCGGTTTCATCACTGATTTGCTGAGGCTGTTGTCAGGACGGATTCCAGTGATGCTTCAAAACGCAAATTCATTTCCCGTTTCAACAGATGCAATTTTTGGGCATGGTCCGGCTTTACGCCGGTGATGACCGCATCGATTCCCATGACGCCCAAGGTCTGCACGAGCGATTCCAGATAACTGACGCCTTCTTGCGTCACCGTTCCCATCGCCGTCAAATCGATCACGACCGTTTCGGCTTCGTATTCGTAGATGCGCGTGACAATATACGGGCGGATCGCTTCAACTTTTTTTGCATCCAAATTACCGAACAACGGAATGAGCACATAGCCTCCACCGATTGCGATGCACGGGGCGGAAAGTTCACGCACTTTATCCAGCAGCGCATCGGACCGTTCTTTTTCCTTAAGCAATTCATAATCCGTTTCTTTCAAGCGGCCCCGCAAGCGAATCAATTGAGACGTGATGGCAGCCATTTGCTCATCTTTTGGCACCAGTACAAGATTCAGTGAAAAGTCGCTATCCCACCGGTAATAGACGTCCGCCAAGAAGAAGCCGGCCGCTGTGGTGAAATTCAATTCGATTGGTTTCTTGCTGCCGCGGGTTTTCAGCAACCGCCCTGCTTTGGCCCGGCTGCCATCATCGAGCAATTCAAAGAATCCACTTGGTTTTCCGAAAAGCTGTTCTGCCTCTAGCGAATAATCGACGACCGCAAAGCTATTGTTCAGTTGAAAAGCCGGAAGCGGCCATTCAGCCAGTGGAGAGCGTGTCATCGTTCGACCCCTTTCCTGTGCGGATCCATTCGCGGAGCGCCCCGAGTTCTCGGACGACGACCGCTCCTTTTATGTGCAAATCCGCAAAGCTCGACAAGGTGGCGGCCCTGCCGCCAATCAGGACGGCTGGATTTGAGTCCACCTTAGAGAAAGCTTCGGCGTAGGTTTTCAAAACCGGCAAGCGGTGTGCAAGTGCACCCGACAATGCAACAACATCGGGCTGCCAGTCACCGGCCAATTCGAGCGCTGAATCGAGCGGCAAATTCGGCCCCATATAACGGACATCATAGCCCTCTTCACGGAACATCGCCGCGACCATCTTGAGCCCGATATAATGCTCTTCGCCTTCCGGGCCAAAAATCATCGCTTTTTTGCGGCCATCCTTATCTTTATTGCGCAGCTCCGTAGCGGACAATACAAAATCGCAAACAGCGGTTGCTAAATGCTCTTCCGCAACCGAAATCTCATTTTGTTCCCATAATTCTCCGATGCGGTACATCGCCGGCGTCAAAATTTCGCCGTAGAGCTGTTCATGTGAATGGCTTTCCAGGAAATCCTGGACGTATTTCAAAGCTTCCTCTTCCTGCCCTTGCAGGAAAAGATCCGAAAGCTGTGTTGACTCGTTCATTTGATCAGCCCCTTTTATGTGGAGGGAGCTCCAATAACCGGACTGCGCGATCGAGGCAGCCCCGCATGAAATCTCCTTGCGTTGTTTCGGTATAGCGCGGCACAATTTCGATAAGCCGCTGAAAATTATCGATGATGAGCGCAGTTTCGACATTGCGGCTCACGAGCACCGTTTCGAGCCAGAGTGCATAGTCTAGAAAGGATTGCTCGCTTTGCAGCTCCCACGCGGTTTCGAGGTAATCCAAGTGGTGATGATTGTCTTTAACGGTATGTTCATATCCCTTATCGCCGAAACGTTCCCATAAATTCGGGTACGCTTCGTATATACCGTCTGCCGTGTCGGTCGCGATTTGCTGTTTTTGTTCCTGGTTCATTCGGCCACCACTTCGTATTGATGGACTTTCGGGACGATGCCCGCGAGTTCCTGGTCTGGATAATTCTTCTCCAAATCATGGATCTCCTTGAACTCCTGGCTCTTGACCCAGTTCATATAGGCCTGTTTGGATTGCCATTCCAAGTGGACGGTCAGTTCATGGCGCTTTTTCGTGTTTTGGATCAGCCGGAATGAAGTGAAGCCTTCCGCCTGGTCTACACGGCGCGATCGTTTTCGGTATATTTCTATGACGTCTTGCACCTTGTCTTCCGGCACAATGACGGTCGATGTGACGATGTACATAATTCAGAACCCCTTTGCAACTGGCTTTGTATAAGCCGTGCATGATAAAAGTATACCTCAGCATACCATTTCAGCTTCCGAAATAAAAGCGAGCGCCTTCGGGACATTTACAAGAGTATTTTCAATATTCCGCTTGTATTTCGAAAGTAATTGTTGTATGATGGAAAACATCAACCAACCACAACTATATAAAATGATTCTTATCGAGAGAGATGGAGGGATTTGGCCCTGTGAAGTCTCAGCAACCGGACTTATATGTCACGGTGCTAATTCCAATAGGTGCAACCTAGTAGATGAGAAGATAGCATATACGGCAGGGGCTTTCTTCTTATCATAGAAGAAAGCCCCTGCTTTTTGATTTGAAAGGATGAGGATCATGACACAACATAGCCTAGAAACACGCCTGGTTCAACTCGGCAACCGCAGCGACCCGCGCACAGGGGCGGTCAATCCCCCGATTTATCTTTCTACCGCCTACGAACATGAAGGCCTTGGCAAATCCACAGGCTATGATTATACGCGGACGAAAAATCCAACCCGCCAGCTTCTTGAAGAAGGGATCGCAAACTTAGAAGGCGGCGACGCAGGCTTTGCGTGCAGCTCTGGAATGGCCGCGATCCAGCTGGTCCTTTCCCTGTTCCGCCCGAACGATGAGATTTTGCTTCCTGAAGATATTTACGGCGGTACTTACCGTCTGCTGGAACAATATGAGGAAAAATACCATATCCGTCCCGTATACGATCCCTTCGTCGATCCGAAAACGGCCGAAGCGAAAATCACTGACAATACAAAAGCGATTTTCATTGAAACGCCGACCAACCCGTTGATGCAGGAGATCGATTTGGAATTGTATGCACAACTGGCCAAGCGCCACAATCTTTTACTGATCGTCGACAATACCTTTTTGACCCCTTTCTTGCAGCAGCCGCTCAAAATCGGCGCCGATATCGTACTCCATAGCGCGACCAAATACATTGGGGGCCATAACGATGTGCTTGCTGGGCTAGTCGCCGCAAAAGGCGAGGAGTTATGCGCGCAGCTTTTCAACGCCCATAACTCAGCGGGCGCTGTACTTTCCCGCTTGATTCCTGGCTGTTGATCCGCGGCTTGAAAACCTTGCCGCTGCGCATGCGCCAACACGAAGCGAATGCCAAAGAACTCTCCCGCTTCCTTGAAACTCAAGAGACCGTGACAGACGTACTATACCCTGGAAAAGGCGGCATGCTGTCGTTCCGCCTGCGCGAAGAACAATGGGTCGGGGAATTCCTCGAGAGCCTGTCGCTCATCACATTCGCAGAGAGCCTCGGCGGCGTGGAAAGTTTCATCACGTATCCCGCGACCCAGACCCATGCCGATATGCCGGTTGCAGAACGCACGGCACGCGGCGTCTGTAACCGCCTGCTCCGCTTCTCTGTAGGCGTCGAGCAGGCAGAAGATTTGATCGCTGATTTGTCACAAGCCTTGGCCAAACTGGAAAAGGAGGTCGTTTCCCATGAGTGAACGACGCGAGACGAAATTGATCCATTCAGCAGGCATCGATCCATTAACAGGCGCAGTCAATGTGCCGATCTATTTATCATCGACTTTCCATCAGGAAAGCATCGATTCGTTCGGGCCGTTTGATTACAGCCGCTCCGGCAACCCGACGCGCAAATCGCTTGAAGAAACGATCGCCAAACTTGAAGGCGGCGCGCGGGGCTTGGCCTTTTCTTCCGGCATGGCAGCCATCTCATCGGCCTTCATGCTGTTGAAAGCCGGCGACCATGTGCTGGTCTCGGAAGACGTTTACGGCGGCACTTATCGCTTCATTACGGAAGTGCTGGAAAAATTCAAAGTCGATTATACATTCGTCGACATGACCGACCTTGGCGAAGTGGCCGCAGCGTTCCAGCCGAACACGAAAGTGGTCTACATTGAAACGCCTTCCAATCCCGTCATGAAAATCACCGATATTGAAATGGCTGCGAAACTGGCGAAAGCAAACGACGCCATGACTTTCGTCGACAATACTTTTATGACGCCGCTTTACCAAAACCCGCTTGAACTCGGCGCGGATATCGTGCTCCACAGCGCGACGAAGTTCCTGTCTGGCCATAGTGACATCACGGCCGGCCTTGCGGTGACAAAAGATGCCGGCCTCGGCGAACAATTGGCATTCATCCAAAATACATTCGGATCTGTGCTCGGCGCACAGGATTCCTATACATTGATCCAAGGCATCAAAACGCTCGGCGCCCGCACAAAACAATCCGGCGAGACGACCGCCCGCATCGCCGAGTATCTGCATAGGCACCCGCTTGTCGAAGAAGTCTATTATCCCGGCTTCTCATTCCATCCCGGAAATCCGATCCATAGCCGCCAAGCAAGCCACGCAGGCTGTGTGTTGTCATTCCGCCTGGCGGATAAGGACGCCGCCCGCATTCTCGTAGATGCTTTGGAAATCCCTGTGTTCGCCGTCAGCCTCGGCGCCGTCGAATCGATCTTGTCCTATCCGGCCACGATGTCCCATGCCGCAATGCCGCCCGCTGAACGCGAAAAGCGCGGCATCACCGATGGGCTTCTGCGCTTTTCCGCAGGACTCGAGCATCCCGATGACTTGATCAACGACTTCAGCCAGGCACTCGAAAAAATTGCGATCGCCAAAGGGCTCAGCGTCGCCGATTAATTTTGTTCATTCAAAAAGACCGTCCGACTCGTCATCAAGCTGATGGGTCGGACGGTCTTTTTTCATGCCTTTGCATCCTACCGCCACTAAACCTAAGAAAGCCTGAATTCCAGGGGGAGGGAATTCAGGCTTTCTTCTATTTATTATAAGACAATCTGCTGGGCAGGCTCTTTGAGCGATACTTTGGCAACGCCCGTTTCTTCGGCAGCCCTAGCGACTGCTTCGGCGACCGCCTGTGCCACACGCGGATCGAACGGCTTCGGTATCACATAATCTTCGTGAAGTTCATGGGTGGCGATCAAGGCGGCGATCGCTTCAACTGCCGCGATTTTCATCGCGTCGTTAATGTCGCTCGCCTGTACATCAAGTGCGCCACGGAACAATCCGGGAAACGCCAGCACATTATTAACCTGGTTGGCAAAATCGGAACGCCCTGTCCCGATGACCCGTGCACCGGCTGATTTCGCGGCATGCGGCAAGATTTCAGGATTCGGGTTCGCCATCGCAAAGATGACCGGCTCTTCATTCATCGAGCGCACCATGCTTTCCGTCAATGCGCCTTCTGCCGATACGCCGACAAAAACGTCAGCACCGACAATGACATCTGCCAACTGCCCTTGTTCCATCTGATAATTGCTCATTTCCGCAACTTCCGCCTTGAAGGGATTCATGCCATTCGGGCGCCCGTTATAAATCGCGCCTTTTGTGTCGCACATGACGATATGGCCAAACCCGAATTTCGCCAGCAATTTAACGATGGCGATGCCTGCCGCACCGGCGCCGTTCACGACCACTTTGACATCTTCGATTTCCTTTTCGACCAATTTCAATGAATTGATCAGTCCGGCAAGCGTGACGATCGCGGTGCCGTGCTGGTCATCATGGAACACCGGGATGTTCATTTCCTGTTTCAGGCGCTGCTCCACGATAAAGCAAGTCGGGGCGGCAATGTCTTCCAGATTGACGCCGCCAAAGCCAGGTTCGAGCAATTTGACGGTTCGGATGATTTCTTCGGCATCTGTCGTATCCAGGCAGATTGGGAATGCATCCACACCGGCAAATTCCTTGAACAATAAAGCTTTTCCTTCCATGACCGGAAGCGCTGCTTGCGGGCCGATATTGCCGAGCCCAAGCACCGCTGTGCCGTCAGTAATGACCGCTACCGTATTGCCTTTCATCGTGTATTCATGCACTTTGCTTGGATCCGCATGAATTTCACGGCACGGTGCGGCTACGCCAGGAGAGTAGGCGAGGCTCAAATCCCTCTCGTTTTCCACAGCCACTTTTGAACGAATCTCCAATTTCCCTTGATGCCTTCTATGCAAGCTCAGTGAATCGTTTTTTAAATCGGTCATTTGCCTCATCTCCTTTTGAATATATTTGTTTATTATATCGTCTATCTGTTAAATTGAAAGACTTTTCTAACAATTCGGATTAATTTCAGCCTTTAGTCGGATAGAGAAATAAAGAATAAGCGCTTACTTAGGAAATTTCTTGCAATCTCTTGGCACAATGCCATATTCCGATACTAATTGGTTTGGACGGCTGCACTCCCGCATATTTACAACTAAAAAAGCCCGCTGTCAAAGCGGGCTTTCCATGTTTGTTATTATTTCTTTTCTTCAGCCAACTCTATGGACGCTAAAGTCGATGTGATCCAAAATTCTTCCGGATCATCAGGGTTAGCTCGGAACTCACGCTTCACTTCACCGAAACCTTCCACAAAATAATTCCGGTTGATCGAGCCTTCCGATTCCTGCTCTAGCACGAAAACGTCTTCAAAATTGCGGTAAGGGGTTTCCAAGCTAGCACCGGTTTCCACTACCGTTGCATCCCCAATTTCTTGATCCTGGTCAATCGGAAATTCCAGGTAAGTCGAAATCACTTCCAGCGCTTGTAACTCTTCAAAGCTCGCCTCGAAATCTTCGTAGAATTCACCTTCTTGTTTGACCAGTTCGATGCGGTCATCATGCAAGCGGAACACTTTAAGGCCGACCGTTCCGCCATTGTCTTCATAAATCGCGACGTGATTTGCTTCCATGTAGTCGGTTCTCAATGTGAACTCAGCAAATTCATTGCCATATCCTTCAAAACGGGCTGTTGAACCATCCTCCAAAAAATAATCGTATGGATCCACGGTGGCAACTTCATCATCGTGGCTGTCCCCGCCCGTGCTGTCTTCTGTTTCAGCTTCTGCTTCCGGCTGTTCAACCGTCTCGGTCGTTTCATCCTCCACAGCTGCCTCTTCCGGTTCTTGCTCCGTGGACATATCCTGTGTGCCGCAGCCCGCAACGGTTAATATGAGTGCGAGCCCTCCCGCACCTACCCAATACTTCATCGACAGTCCTCCTTTTTTAAAGTTGACGTTCAAACCTGCATATAGTTACCGAATATTCAGTAAATATTTTGCAGAAAAATTGGATGCTGCCATCTCCTCATCCGCCTACTTCAGATGCAGCGAATCATGGTAGATCGGCTTTAAGTGAATATCATATTCTTTTCTCGCTTCGTTCAAGTCGTAAATATTGCCTGGAAAAGCCGGGTCCTCCAGTTTTTCGATCTGCTCGTGCACTAAATCAGCAAAATATACACCTACCGCGACACCTTTTGGATATTTGCGCTTTACTTCTTTGACGAAATCCTCCGTCAACATTTGATTGAACGCATGATATAGTGCTGCGTTCACAATCGTCAACGAGTCTTTCGTGGCGTATGAAACGACGTAATAGTTTCCGTAATCGTCCTTCAGTAAATCTCGCTCTGCTTGAATATCCATCCTCTCTCCTCCTTTTGAAGCTGTTAATTTTCCATACCCTTAGACCGCTTGCCAGAAACGGACTTTCCACATGCCGGACATATAAAACGCCCCAACCTTTTCATAAAGGCTGGAGCGTCCGGTTAATCGATTGTTTGCGGATATGAGATTGATACTTTTAAATTGGCATTGCGTTCACGGATTCGATCGAGCAAATCACGGTCTTTGACACCTGCCTTGTTGCGTATGGCAAATGTATAGAGAATCATCGTGCCGAGATTGGTCGTCTCTACTTGCCGCAACTTGAATTCCTCGGTTTGCTCAACCAAAATATCATCCAATAATTGTTCATCATTCAAGTTTTCCGGAACCATTACTTTCAGCATCTGAGTGCTGCGCCCTTGGCCGTAATTGCTTTTAAACAGCAAGTAGAAAACAGCAGAAGCAAACAGCGTCAGCGCAATCGCCAATTGAAACTGGAACAGGCCGGCAGTCATCCCGACACAAAGCCCGAAGAAAATATAGGCGATGTCTTTCGCATTCGTTACAGCGCTGCGAAAGCGGATCAACGAAAATACCGCAAACAAACCGAATGCCACGCCTGCATTGCCGCTGACTACATTCATGACGACCGATACGACTACGCTCATCATGACGATTGTATGGACGAAATCCTGCGAGTACGTTTCACCGGAAAACGTCAGTTGATACACTTGAGTGATGATTAAACTCAAAACGAGCGCAATCACCATCGCGAACAAGCTCATCCATATTGTCGATTCCCCGGTCTCTGTATTCACTGCAAATAAATCATTGATCATATCCATTAGAATGCCCTCCTAAAGTTGTTTGTTCGATTTCGGTTTTCTTGAACTCCCCGTTTGACAAGAGTTCCGTGCTCGTGCAAAACTTCGATGCACTGCGCTGTTCGCAGTCTAACTCCTGCAGTATGCGCACCAGCCAAAGCGGTACACTATGGTCGACTTTTACTTCCATGACCACCAAATCAGGATCGATGAAATGTTGTCCGTATGGGCCTTTCTCCAATTGCAATTCGTCTTTCCGGCAGCGTAAATTAAAATCGAACGTGATGCGCAGATTGCTGTCATCTGTTCCATGCATCGCATGCCGGTCGTAAGCGACGACCATCGCGGGTTGGAGCCGGTAGAAGCGGCGGAAATAATCGATTTCCCGCAGCACTTGCGGATTGGATGTCTCATACTCATCGAGTGTGCAAGTATCCGCTTCCAAATAGCGGTAAGCTTCGCATAACGGCATCGTCAATCTGCGCTTATGGACAACATTTTATGCTTTTGCTTTACTTCAAAAAGCGGTGCCGTTCGGGTCGGTATGGTCGTAAACCCTTAAGCGCAGTTTCTGCCGATACTTCAGTTTTGTTTTGTCTCAAAATAAATATCCTTCTCGGCATTATCAAAATATAAGCTGCTGACCGTGTACCACCCATTCTCCCCGTTCTGGTCGTTGCGCATATGATGACTTAGTTTTCTTTCAAACTCGTACTGCGTTGTCGTAATCAAATACTTTTGTTCACGCCTGCTGAAAATCTCAATAGCCATAGTATTCCCTCCTCCAACTTTCATTTTTGATTAGCTATAAACTGAGTATAGCCATGGTTACTGAGAAACTACTGAGACCATTCTGAGAATTTACTGAGAGAATAAATGGATCATATAGCAAAATAAATACAGCACTCACGATGTCAAACAGCAAAAATCCACCCAGCTTTTTAATAGGCCAAGTGGACAAAAGTTCAACTATTGAGCTGTACGAAATCACCGAATAATGAAATGAGCAGCAAACTGACCGCTCCGACAGATAACGCTGCAATCAATCCGATATAAAAGGCCTCAAGCCCATGCCGCGAAATATTTTCAAGTTCGTGGATAAGCCGACCCCTGCCATGGCAATCCCGAGCATATAGGTCGAACCGAACGAACTCCAAAGCTATAGAAATTTTCCCAACCGTCGGCACTGAAAAATCCGAACGCTTCACCCCGGAAGCAAGCGTAGCGTCTCCCATTGTCCGGATAAAAGATAAGAACAAAAACCCAAGAATGAAGAACGGAAACAATTTATACCATTTCGGCATATTTCCGCTGACGCGCCCTTCACTGCGGAAAAACAAATACGCAATCAACGGGATCACGACAATGATAAACAGATTGCGCGTCAATTTGGTGATGGTCGCCACATCGAGCGCCAATGTCGAGCCGTACATTTGTTCATACATGAGTGCGGCACCCGTTACTTGTGCTGTATCGTGTATGGCGGTTCCGAGAAACAGCCCAGCTTTGATTGGCTCATCGGCAAAAAAGAAATGCGCCAAATACGGGTAAAACAACATGCCGAGCAAACCGAAAATGGTGATATTGGCGACTGCGTAGGAAATTTCATTTTCCTTGGCACGGATGACCGGTGCCGTCGCCATGATCGCCGTTACACCGCAAATGCCGGTGCCGTTTGCTATCAATGCGCCGAGACGATTTGACTGCCCGAATTGTTTCGTGAAAAACAAAGTAACGCCGATGCCGACAGAAATACAGGCAATTATGAGCGGCAGCCCCCAAGCCCCAAGCGTCAGGGCCTCTGTCAAACTCAAGCGCAACCCGAGCAGGATGATGCCGATCCGCAGCGCATATTTCACCGCAAAGCCGACGCCTTCTATAAAGATATCTTGTAAACCGATCGTATTGCGGATGAGGATGCCGAGCAGGATTGCAACAAATATTCCAGAAACTGGGCTTTTGCCGCCTTCCGGCAAGAGACCGATTGCACCAAGTGCAACCCCAATGGCATCCGCACCATAAATTCCAACGATAATGACCACTAAACAAATGGCCAGGCCGGGAAGCAGCCTGACCATTCGATGAATTTCCGTGTATTGTGACACACTCATCTGCTCCTTGCGAACCGTCTTTTATATCGTACTTATCGTACCACCAAAAAGCGGGTCCGTCTAAGGGAGCTTACTTTAAAATTTCTTCAATCAAATGAATGATGCGCTCTTGCTTGATCGGTTCCAAATCGGAACCCGACGGCAAGCAGAGCCCTTGTTCGAATAATTTCTCGCTGACGGCTGTTTTGCCATGTGCATTATGTGAGTAGAATTTGCAGCCTGCAAACAAGGGCTGCAGATGAAGCGGCTTCCAGACACGGCGCGATTCGATATTTTGCGATTCCAGCCATTCGCGGATAGCATCAGGCGACCGGTCGATTCGAGTTGGATCGAGCAGCAAAACCGTCAGCCAGCGATTCGAGCGCGTGCCTTCGAGTTCAGGCTGGAATTTCACCGCTTCGTGCTTGCTGAGCGCGGAAAAATAGCGGCTGAAGACAGCTCGGCGGGCCGACACACGCAACTCGATCGCTTCAAGCTGCGCTCGCCCGATGCCTGCCAACACATTGCTCATCCGATAATTATAGCCGACGCGGCTATGTTCATAAAATGGGGCATCGTCTTTCGCCTGGGAGGCGAGAAATCTTGCTTGCGCCACGCCTTTGCGGTCGTTCGACACCAGCATGCCGCCTCCGGATGTCGTGATAATCTTATTGCCGTTGAATGAATAAATGCCATATGTCCCGAGACTTCCGGTTTTTTTCCCTTTATAAGTGGATCCGAGCGATTCCGCTGCATCTTCGATGACCGGCACCCCGTAATGATCACAAAGGGCAATGAGTTCATCCATGCGGGCGCTTTGTCCATAAATATGTACAATGATCACCGCTTTTGGAAGTTTGCCCTCTTGTTCTGCAGCTGCGAATGCTTTTTGCAGCGCCCACGGAGACATATTCCACGTTTCTTCTTCCGAATCGATAAAAACAGGCTCCGCCCCAGCGTAGAGGATCGGATTGGCACTTGCCACAAACGTCAAACTGGAACAGAATACACGGTCTCCTTTTCCGATTCCCAGCAACTGCAACGCCAGATGGATCGCGGCAGTCCCCGAAGATAAAGCCGCTGCCGCCTGTGTCGTAGCATACGCAGCCATTTCCGCTTCGAACTGGTTGACATTCGCCCCCATCGGCGCAATCCAATTGGACTCGAACGCCTCGCTGATATACTTCTGCTCATTCCCTGTCATATGCGGGGCAGAAAGAAAAATCCTATCGCCTGTTTCTTTAACCGGAACCGGAAACGGCACAACCGATGCTCCTGTATCCTGTCGAATGTTCATGTACAACAGCCTCCTCTTATTCATCGGCACGTTCAGTCCATGCCGTAATCGCTTTGGCAAGTCCGTGGAACTTGCAGATTATTGATGATCAATCCGGCAGGCCCCATTTCTTCCGACGGGCTAGTTGAGCGGCCTCTCACCGTAAAACTCATGTCTTCGCCGAATATGCCGGCCATTTCCTGGACAATATCTCGCTCAAGTTCTTTAGGGATAAACTCGGTTCCGCTGAGCCAGACTTCAATTGCATCTACTGAATTTTGGACAAATTGCATCGAAGGCGCCGCTTGCTGAAATTTCTCCTGCACAGTCGCCATATACAAACTGGTCACCCGCCCCCTGCTCCTGGATTGTAAAAAAGCGGAGATTGGCTTAAATGGCTTGCGGACTACCGGATGTGCGCTTCCGCATGGGCAAGGGCAGTGCACCGGCATCCACTGGTCTTTGATCTTCAGCCGGATCAGCGGCGTCCCTTTTGTATGGAAGCGAGTCAGCAGAACTTCACCATTCTCATTAAACTCCATCACCCCTGTCCGCATATTGAAATGCAGATTCCCGACAGCGCATTCCGAAAGAAATGGAGAGCGTTCAGTTTTCATGCTCCACCGGCGGACAGAACAACCGAATGCGCTCTCGATTTCCAATCGCTCGCTGTCGGACAACATTTCCGTTTCCACAAAAACGGCAATGGCCTGAAAATCCAGTAGAAGGCGTTGGTCGTTGATGTAACGGGCTAGCTCTAGAATCGCTTCGGATAAACCATCGACGAAATCAGGACGGAAACCATTCAGGTTCCGCACCACTGCCGAGAGAAACGGCTCCGTGCAATGATGGGCTGAATACAGGCGTTGGTTGAGATAGTAAATATCGCGCCAGAACGCCCCTTCTTTTTGGCCGAGTGGAACAAAATCCCCGTGGTAGAATGTCGCGCGTTTCATGTCCAGATTGATGGCACCATGCTGCTTCTTGAAATGGTCAACTGCCGCCGTTTGTTTTTGCAGATCCAAACTGCTCAGCCATAAACGGGGCAATTTGCCTGTGACTGAAGCTTCTGTTTCCCCTTTGTTCCGCCGGGCAACTTGCGTACGGATTTCATCAATGCGTTCATTGAAGAGCTCTTCTTCGATTACCGGAAGTTGCCGCAAATCACTGGCAAATCGAATATCAGCCAAATCGCTTCCATACAAATCCTGATAAAATGCGCTATGCTCGGCGGCATAACGGAGCAGCGAGCGCAGTTCGAGGTTCTGGTATCGCTCTTCTGACTGCCGGTCATTCTCGTCCATGCCCGAAAGTTGGTGAAGAAAGCGGTAATAGCCCATACCGTATCGTTTGCGTGAATTGGCGTATTCACGAAAACTGAGCAGCAAATTTTGGAGGTAAATAGGAGAATTCCCATACAGTTCCGTTGATAGCAGTTTCACTTGGCATCCCCCCTGCGCTTGTAGGCAGAAACTGTAATCAGGCCATTCCTCCTTCGATTTTCCATTCTTCTTGCCATGCCGGTTCTTTCGCTTTTTCTTCTTTCGGGCGGTTCGCCAGCTTCAATAAAGTATCGCGGATTTCCTGTTCTTCCATTTCGGGAAGCTTCTTCAAAATCCGGCTGACTTCAACTTGGCTGATCGGAGTGGCTTTTCCGATATGGATTTTCGCAAACACTTTTTCCGATTGGATTTCACTAGGATCCAGCAATTCTTCGTAGAGCTTTTCACCTGGCCGCATGCCCGTATACTTGATTTGGATTTCATCTTCTTCAAAGCCGGACAAACGGATCATATTGCGTGCCAAGTCGACGATTTTTACCGGTTCTCCCATATCCAATACGAACACTTCACCGCCTGATGCAAGCATGCCGGCCTGTATTACCAAGCGGGAAGCTTCCGGGATCGTCATGAAATAGCGGGTCATTTTCGGATCGGTAATAGTGACTGGGCCGCCTTTTGCGATTTGTTCACGGAATAGCGGCACGACACTGCCTCTCGAACCGAGAACGTTGCCGAAACGCACTGCAGCGAATGTAGTATCGGAAGAAACCGCTAAGTTTTGGACGATCATTTCCGCAAACCGCTTTGAAGCGCCCATGATATTCGGCGGATTGACAGCTTTGTCAGTGGAAATCATGACGAAGTTGCCGACCCCGTGGCGATCTGCCGCTTCCGCCACATTTTTCGTCCCGAAAATATTGTTTTTCACCGCTTCAAGCGGATTCGCTTCCATTAAAGGCACATGCTTATGGGCAGCGGCGTGATAAATGATATCCGGCTTGAATTTGCCGACCATTTCGAAGATCCGTTCGCGGTCCTGTATATCGGCGATAATTGGGACGATGTCGATTTCTTTCGGCACTTTCGAACGCAACTCCCGGTCGATCGTGTAAATCGAGTTTTCACCATGGCCGAGCAGCAGCAGTCGTGCAGGCTTAAAAACACTGATCTGGCGGCAGATTTCCGAACCGATCGATCCACCGGCGCCGGTGACCATAATGCTTTTGCCTTCGATTTTTTCAGTCAAGGCTTCCATATCCAGCCGAACTTCTTCACGGCCGAGAAGATCCTCGATTTTCACATCCCGGATATCGCTGACTTTGACTTTTCCGACCATCAAATCTTCAATTCGCGGAATGGTCTGTACTTTAAGGCCGGTTTCGATGCACAGTTTTGTCACTTCCGCCATTTCCTTTTTCGACAGCGATGGAATGGCGATGACAATCTGGTCAATCTCGTTATGGGCAGCCAATCGCGGAATCTCCGAAATCGGCCCAGCCACTCCTAATCCGAAAATTTCCAGACCCCATTTTGTACGGTCATCGTCGATAAAAAGAATCGGCTTTCTCCCCCACTGCGGATTCTGCTTCATCTGACGGACAATCATACGGCCAGCTTCCCCCGCGCCGACAACGATCGTTCGGCTCAATTGGCCTTCGCTTTTGCGCGGTTCGCGTTCATGGTAAAGGCGGAATGAAAAACGCGATGCCCCGAGAAACAGAATGAGGAACATCCATGTCAGCGCCAGGATCCGGACAAACACCCCGCCCGTCTGGATATATTGCATGACAGTCGCCACGAACATCGTCAAAGTGACCGCTTTAACGATCGATTTCAACTCATGGACCGAAGCGTAAGCCCATACTTTCCGGTAAAGCCCGTAATGCCAGGCAAAGGAATGATGAGCGATGAACAAAGTGATCGTCATGAGCAGCAGCAGCCGGTTCGACATGATGTTGTCGAATGGCAGCAAAAACAAATAACAGAGATACGTTGCTGAGAGGATGATCAGCGAGTCGATTAAGAACAATGAAGTATAGCGTCTAGTAATCGTCATGTCATTAGCTCCTTCACCTCGCGCAGGTACCGCTTATTAATTGTATTCATGGCTGTAATAATGGTCCTTGCTGAGTTTGTAATTATTCATCACGACTCCAACGATATAGGCTCTAGAAGTCGCTAAACTGTCCCGAGCTTTGATCGCGCTTTGCTTCTCGGTTTTTCCGGTATTGACGACGAGTACTGTGCCGTCGCATTTATTCGCCAGGATCTTGGAATCCGTTACCGACAGAATCGGCGGCGAGTCGAAGATGATCAAATCGTAGCGCTCCTTCATCTCAGCGACCAATTGATCCAGCATCGGCGAATCCAGCAGTTCTGCCGGATTGTGCGGAATCTGCCCTGATGTCAACAGCTCCAGGCCGCGAATGCCGCTGTCGCGGACACTTTGCTCGAGCTCTCCTTTACCAACCAGTAAGTTCGACAAGCCGATGTGGTTGTTCAAATTGAAGGTGTGATGCAAAGTCGGCTTGCGCATATCGGCATCGACAAGCAGCACCTTTTTCCCGGATTCTGCAAACACGACCGCCATATTGGCTGAAGTCGTCGATTTCCCTTCTTCTTTCGAAGCGGAAGTGAACAATAAAGTCTTCATTTCATTGCCAGGCAAAGAAAAATTGATGGTCGTGCGGATCGTGCGGTATTGTTCGCTGATCACCGAGTTCGGTTTAATACGTGCTACCAACTTTCGGGCGAGCGGCCGTTTTGACGCTGTCTGATTCAACATTCTCATCCAACTCCATTCTGTCAGTGTGTTTCGATGGTTTATCCATTCTGTCCAAGTCGCCGACCGGGATCACAACACCAAGCACTTGCAGGCCAAGCAATTCATCGATATCTTCTTCCGTGCGCACCGTCGTATTCAATTGATCGAGGACGATCGCAAGGCCAGTACCGAGCATGAAGCCGATAATCGCGCCAACTGCCATATTGAACAGCGGATCCGGCTTGACCGGCTCAGGGCTTGCAGGCATTGTGGCAGGAGCGAGTATGCTGACGTTGTCGACACGCATCAAATTGCGGATTTCCTGTTCAAACACTTTGGCGGTCGTATTGGCGATCAGCACCGCCTGTTGCATCGAACCGTCTTCAACTTCGAGCGTCACGACTTGTGAATCCTCGATGCTGGAGACTTCGATCCGTTCATTGAGCGATTGCACCGTTTCGTTCAAGCCGAGTTCATTGATGACTTCCGTCAAAATCGCCGGGCTCTTGATGATGACGTTATAGGTGCTGATCAACTGCAGGTTCGTATCGATATCCTGCATGCTGAACTCCTGGGCATTTGCCGGGGCTTTATTGACGAGGATCTGTGTCGATGCCTGATAGACCGGTTTCATCCATAAATAACTGACAGCTGCCGCGATGGCGACAAAAGCGACCGTCATCGCGATGATGAGCGGCAGGCGTTTCTTCAGGTTCTTGAAAAACTCTTTCATATTGAATGTACTTTCCATGTCTTCACCTCATATCCCCATGTACGGGGTGATTTTGCTTGTTCAATGGAGCTGTTTTTCTGCAAAGCGGCCGATGATCCATAGACGCAGTGCCTTTCCGTTATGCGCATTCAACATGAGGATGATCCACAATACCAAGCCGATCGGCATCAATAGCACTTCGGCCACCCATCCTGTCATCGCCATCATACCGGCTGCTGTAAACAATGTGAAAAAAAGAATCGAGACGTATACAGACTGGAAAGCGTGGTAACGGACGAAACGATTTTCCCGCTCAACCATCAGCAGGATGAACCCTGAGAAAAATCCGAGCAAATACGCGAGCGACCCTGCAACATTTTCCGAAAGGCCAAGCCCAGTGATGGAAGGCTGTGCGCTCGGGGCTTCCCGGCTTTGCTTGAAGACGGTCTGCTGCTCGAAACTGACAGGCGGTTCATTCGTCATCTTGATTTTGTTTTCAATCATCTGCTTTTCCTCCTTGAGATCTGTCTTCCTATCGGTTAAGACCCATACTAAAGAGAGCAGGTTAAAACAAAGTTAAATAGTTTCACTAGTTTTATTTATCTAAAAAAATAATTCCTTGTGGCGCTTTTGTCATACTTGCATGCAAAAAGTTCCACAGAATTTCAGCAAATAAAAAAAGCCGACCGCTTTCGCCTGTTCGGCAAAAACAATCAGCTTTTCCATTTTCAATTCATGAACTTATAACCGAATCCCCGGACAGTCTGAATATAGCGAGGAGTGGCCGGATCGTTCTCCACTTTCCGGCGCAGATTACTGATGTGGACCTTGACGGTTTGGACATCGCCTTCTGAATAATAGCCCCACACTTGATCGTATAATTGTTCGGCTGTCCAGACGCGGTTCGGCGTCTGGGCCATCAACAGCAATAATTGAAATTCTTTATGGTAGAGTTTCACGGGCTTGCCCTTCACATACAGCTCGCGTGAATCGACATGGATATGAAGGTCGCCGAATTTCAGGATCGATAGCTTGTCCTCTTCCCCGCTCTTCCAGCCATTGCGGCGCAGGATCGCTTTGACGCGCGCCTCCAGCTCTGTGAAATCGAAGGGCTTGGTGATATAATCATCGCCGCCCACTTCCAGCCCTTGGATTTTATACGCCAGTTCTTTCCTATAGCTGACGAACAGAATCGGCGTCTTGGTGCGTATCCGGATTTTCTCGCATAATTCCAAGCCGCTCATGCCAGGCATTTCGATATCCAGCAAGATCAGGTCCGGATTTTCTCTCGACAGCACATCCATCGCTTCATAGCCGTCTTCAGCCTCGATGATTTTATAGCCTTTCTTCACCAAGAACAAACGCATCAATTCGCGGATGCCGTCTTCGTCTTCGACAATCAATACAGTCGCACTGTTCATGAAAATCCCTCCCATGGGTTGTTAGTATCTCAAGGGCAGGGCAATGATGAATGTGCTGCCTGCGCCTTCTTCGCTTTCCGCCCAGATTTCGCCTTTATGCGATTGGATGATTTCCTTGGCAATCGCAAGGCCGAGCCCGCTTCCTTTATAATGGATCGATTCATCGATTTTGAAGAACCGGTCGAATATATGCGGCAAGGCTTCTTTTTGGATGCCGCATCCATTATCTTCCACACGGATGATCAACTCGCCATCCGCTTCCGTTTCATCGAGTATATTCGCGCTTGCCCGGATGCTTGCGGACAAGGTGATGCGCCCTTCTTCCGGCGACGTGTGCTTGACCGCGTTCCACAATAAATTCGAGAAAACTTGATCAACACGGTCCACATCGACCAAAAGCCGCCAATCCGCTGGCCGTTCTTTTCCGCTCGGCCTTTCGAAACGGAAGCGCCTGCCGCTTTGCGCAAGATCTGCTTCCATTGACGCCGCAATCCGCTCCAGCCACTCATCCAATTTCAGCTCCGCGAAACGCAGCGTCATATTGCCTGATTTGTATTTTGACAGTTCGACCAGATCTTCCGTCAAGCGCTCCAGCAATAGGAGTTTTTTATGGATCATATCCAAATAACGGGGATTGTTCTCTTCAATCAAGCTTTCCTTCACGGCTTGTATATAGCTATGGATCAAGGTAATTGGCGTACCCAGTTCATGTGAAATCGCTGATAGCATCTCATTGCGCGATTTTTCGACTTCCTGGATTTCGTCGTTCACCGTCAACAAGTTCATGTTGGTGATCTCCAAAGCCATCGTCCGCTCTTTGACATTGCGTTCAAGGAAGAAATTCAAATTGGTGATTTCCTGTGTCATGCTGCGAAGCGTGGCAAGCGTTTCCACCCTCATGAGAAACTCTTCGACATCGCATGGTTTCACCAAATAATCGTTGGCCCCTGCGCTGAACGCGTTGGTCTTTTCCCTGACCCCTTCTTTATCGGACAGCATCAAAATGGGTAATTCCGTCAAAGTCGCATTGACCCGGATGCGGCGGCATAATTCATCCCCTGCCATATCCGGAAGCTCGTCATCGAGAATGACCAAATCCGCCGGCCGGTTCTCTAAATGCACAAGCGCTTCTTCGCCGCAACTAACGCCTTCCGCTTTATAGCCTTCTCCTTTGAGCTGATGGACCAGCATCAAGCGGTTGACTTCTTCCGCCTCCACGACGAGAATGCGCAATCCTTTTTTGACGTTCTTTTCTTTGATCAATGAGTCTGCCAGCTGCGAAGCTGTCAGTTCCCTGATTTCTGTCGGCGACACAGTTTCCAGTTCCTGTTCTTCTGTAAGCGGCAGTGTGAAGGTAAAAGAAGAGCCTTTGCCAATGGCCGATTCTGCCTTCAGCCAGCCACCCTGCATTTCCACCAGCCTTTTGGTAATTTTCAGGCCCATCCCGATGCCCAGATGAGGGGTCGTCGAAGTACCGATCGGGTCAAACAAGCTATCCAGCTGCTGTTCTTCCATTCCGCTTCCCGTATCTTTGACCGTGATGGCGACTTGTTTTTTGATGATTTTTGCAGTAATGATGATTTCTCCACTATCTGTATGCTCCACCGCATTGCCGACAAGATTATAAAGTACTTGGCGCACCCGTTCCGGATCGGCGATTACTTCCGGGAAATCAGCGGGGATTGTATGCTTCAAGTTGACTTCACTCGACTTTAGCAAAGGGGTGCATAAGCGGATGACTGAATCCGCGATGGCCGGAAGTTTCACTTTTTCCAGATGCAACGACAGCATATGATGTTTCGGCCCGGAAAAATCCAATGTTTCATTGATCATCCGTGCCAGCTTTTTGCCGCTTTCAGAAATCGTCTCCAATTGCTGGATAACGGAATGAGGCATTTTGCTATAGGAGGATTCCTGAAGAGATTCCGCAATTCCGACCATTCCATACAGCGGCGTCCGCAAGCTATGGGAAGTAATGGCCAGCAATTCATCTTTGCGTTCATTGACTTGCCGGAGCCGTTCGATTTCAATGCGCTGCCGTTCAGTAGAATTGCGCTCACGCTGGAGCCTTTCCTGTTCCCTGATTTTCTCTTTATCCCGGAGCGCTAATGCAGCGAACAGGACTGCAAAGATTCCCAAGAAGAAAATCAAACCTTGTGCTGCCATCGTGATCGGCAAAATTCCCGAAACATAAAAGGCGTTTAAAGCGGCTGCAACTGAAAAGAAAATTAAGGATACCGCATAATAACGGGCATGCACCAATCCCCTTTTCATGCCATAAGCCGCCAATAACAAGCTAACAGCCAGTGTAGAGCTGAGTGCCAGCACGACCAAGAGCCTCGCCCATTCGAGCGAAATGAATAAAGTAGTCAACACCACTGCATTGAATATGAGCAGCGACTTGATCATGCGGTCCGTTTCAGGCAAATGGCGTTTCGTATTCAATAAACCTTCCGTCAGCAGCGTTACCGAAAGCGCTGCCAGCCCGACCATGAAGAACACGCTGTGCCCATTCCATAAATCCAGCTCTGGCCAGATCACATCCAAACTCAAGCCGGCTGCGGAAGAAAAGAGGAAAAACGCCGTAATGGCATAAATAACGAAATACAAGTAGGCGCGCTGCCGAATTACGGTGAAACGGTGAATATAATAGAACAAGAACATTAACCCAAGCCCGCCAAGCACACCGACAAACGCGACCTGCTGCCTGGTCTGGCTCTCAAATGCCTCTCGATCCCAAACGGTCACCGGCAATTGAATCGGCGCAGAAGATTCGACGCGCATCCAGTAAACGGCCGATTCGCCTGCGGGCGGCGCTATCGGGAAAACTGCCGTCCTGTGGATGATTTCCGAGCCGATTTCCTGGCCTGCCTGCTCGACCGTAAATCCTCCTTCGCCATCATCCGTATAAAGGCTCACTTGATCGACGCCCGAAGATCCCAGTTCGAGAAGCCATTCCTTCTCGGCATGAGCCATGTTTTCAACTTCCAGCATTAGCCAATACACTGATGAGCTAAAACCGATATTCATCGAGTTATTGCTAGCAGGCATAAAATTCCAAGCATGAGGCGGCTGTTGGATATCTTCAATTTGCAGATTTCCTGATTCATCTTCCAGAACAGAAAGCCGGCTGCCCGCAGCAACTTCTTGCTGGGAATCATCCAGCACGAGCAGATTGCCGGAATCGGCCGAAGTATTCATGCCGGCACCCGAAAGCGCCATGCAGCATACGAGAAAAAAGAATAGAGCTGAGTTTATCTTTCTCTTGGAATAACCCATGGAACAGCACCTCTTTTATCCGAATTATCAGATATCCGCAGTTTTTAGCAGCACTTGTGTTGAATACGACAATGAAACGCAGAAAATAATCATTTGACCTAAGGCAAAAGATTTATTTTTTATTTTTTTAATCCATATTATGTATATTAACTAGGTTTATTGATTTAACGAAATCATATCATTTCTCACAGGAAAAGAAAACCATTTTTATTTCCGAATATTCAAATATATATTTAGAACTATGGTTTTTACATCATTTTATCCCCCTTAGTCCGAAAGCATTAAAAAAAGCCGTAAGCTTCTGCTTACGGCTGCAATATTTTAATTGTATCGATTTCGTTTCCTTTTGCTTGGTACATCGCCTTATCCGCCCGCCTTAAAATAGAGGAAATGCTTTCCTCTGCGGATAAGGCTACAGCTGCCCCTAAGCTGAAATTGACCGGGATGGGATTGCCTTGGATGGTCCAGTCTCCTGTAAGCTCAGTACGGATTTTTTCAGCAGCTGCTAGCGCCTCTGAATCAGTGGCCACACCTTCCAGAATTACGACGAATTCATCACCGCCCATTCTGGCAGCAACATAACCTGCCTTCTCCAACTTAGCTAAGCGAACTGCAAATTCCCTCAAAACCATGTCCCCGAAATCATGTCCATAATCATCATTAATGCGCTTGAAATCATCGAGATCCAACACAGCCAAGGCTATTTTCCCTTCTGCTTGCTCCTGATTTTTCAGTTTGTTGCGGCTATATTCCTGGAAATAGCGGCGATTCGGCAGCCCGGTTAACGAATCATGGAATGCATAATATTCCAATTGGGCTTCGTATTTCTTCTGAACTGAAATATCACGGACAATCATGACCATATGAGAGAATGCGCCTTCCTCATCGTAGACAGGGGTCCCATTCATCTCCCCCCAAATCCAGCCACGCCCCGGATGATCGAAGCGCAGCTGCAAGGAGTACGGGCCCGCCTGTTGCACTGCCTCCTGAAACTGCTGATCCACAAGCGCTAAATCGTCTGGATGCACGTTAAAGAACGGTTTTTGCTTAACTGTTTCTTCGGATGCAATGCCGAAAATCTCCTGGCTCGATGGGGATACATATAAATACTCCTTCTGCTTGTTCATCAAGACCACTACATCGTAAACATTTTCGGCGATCACCCTGAAATTTTTCTCACTTTCCAAATATTTGCTGACCAGCCTATCCAACTCGGTCATGTTTTTCGCCATCATATAATAGCCCGTTACTTTGCCTTGGACGCTGATCGGGATGAATTTCACTAAACACCCGATAGCTTTCCCATCCTTCGATTGCAGGCTCAGCCGGTGGTCTTTGTAGAGGCCTGTGGAAGCTTCCTCAAAGATTTCTTTCGACCTCATGCGCTCAGCCGGCTCGACCAATTCACAGAAATCCCTTCCAGCCAATTCACTGATCGGCCGCTGGATGAGCGTCCTGGCCATCCGGTTCCCGCCATTGATCTGCCCATCCAAGGTCAAAGTGAACACCGCATCGCCGTTGCTTTCAAACAAAGAGCGGTATTTGGCATTGCTTTCCTCAAGCCGGCTAAGCGCTTCTTCGCGTGAATGCTTCGCCAGCTTTTCCTCCGTCACATCATTGACCACACTGACAATATGGCTGCACTGCCCAGAATCATCGAACATCGGCGTTAAACGAGATTTTGAATAACGCAGTTCGCCGGTCGGGGCGTAATAGGAATCTTCATAGAAAATGCTCGTCCCCACCGTTAAGGCCTTTTCATAAAAATGAATCAGCCGCTGTGCAATTTCTGGTTCGTGCACTTCCCGGAATGCCTTCCCAAGATCGGAGTCATCCATCTGCGTATTGGCTTTAACCGCCTCATTGATAAATTCGTAAACCCAGGCATCCTTCTCAACACGGACAATAAAAATCATTTCCTCTACTCCTTCAAGCAATACACGCTCCAATGCCAATCGTTCAGGCTTGCTCCCCATCTCTAATCCCCCAATTCCGCGTAATGCCACTGACTTGTTTTAACTTCTTTAACATCTTATCAGACTTTCAATCCAGCAGGAACTTTCTGCCTAGCTATAAATCCTATCGATACGCTCGCCACCTTCAATCGGATTGGTTCCACAGGCCCAGTTGCTAAGCACTCCATAAGCCAAGGCGATCCGTATCCGCTATAATGAAAGCAGCTTCATGCAGCCGAACTGATTTTTTGCGTTCATTTCCTGATCGGACCGCAACTAGGAGGGACTATTATGTGTTTAATCAATTTGCAATTCCAGCAGCATCCCCGCTATAAATTAATCGTCGCCGCAAACCGCGATGAGTTTTACGGACGTCCCGCTGCGCCTGCCCATTTCTGGGAAGATTCACCCGGAATTCTCGCCGGCCGCGATTTAAGCCAGATGGGCACTTGGCTCGGCGTGAATAAATCCGGCCGCTTCGCTGCGCTGACCAATTACCGGGACCCTGAACATATGGCAGCTGGCGCCAAGTCACGCGGCGAACTGGTCACACAATTTCTTGATGGCCATATCTCCCCCGAAGATTATCTGCGGGCGATCAATGACAAGGATTATGCCGGATTCAATTTAATCGCTGGCGATGCCGAAGGGCTTTATTATTACAACAATATCCATGGAGAACCGGTAAAAGTTCCACCCGGCACTCATGGGTTAAGCAATCATTTCCTGAACACGCCTTGGCCAAAAGTCGAGCGCGGAAAAGAAAAGCTTGAGGCCTATGTATCGGTGAATGAACAATTGGAACTCGACCGCCTGTTTGAAATTCTGGCGGATGCCGAACAAGCGCCCGACCACCTGCTACCGCAAACCGGCGTCGGCCTGGATCTGGAACGTGCGCTGTCGCCGATGTTCATCAAAATGCCCGATTATGGAACACGCTCAGCCACCGTATTGCTCATCGATCACGATGGGCTGGTCACTTTCGCTGAGCGGAGCTATGAAAATGGCGAGTTCCGGGAAGACCGCAAATACGAATTCCAGATTCCCTGAAAACAGCCATCAACAGGGCGGACCCCCCGTCTCTAGCAATCCCATTGAATTCCGGGAAGCAACTTTATGCATTTTCCTCTCCTCCATAGAAATGATCTACAATAAAATAAGCCCATAAGAAACCCCAAGCGGACGATCCGCTTGGGATTAAATTCAAACTCCTATGCAAAATCGACGCCCATGCTTTCGAACAAGCGCTTATATTCAGGATACCAGCGCTCCCATTCAGAAGTGCGCTCTATTCCATGGCCATCTAAAATGGCTTCCATAATATCCAGCGCTACATGCCATCCCGCAACGTCTTTCGGGGTTTGATCTGTAATATCCGGCAAAGTTTCGACCATTTTCACTCTCGTTCCCTGGCCGTCCGGGCCCAGTTCAAAATGCACATGGTCGTCTCCCCATTCAAATGCAAGGATCTCGCCTTTTTTATAGTCTGTAATCGGAAATTCCTTCTTTTTCCCATGGCCCATTTCCAGCATCAGATGGCCAGGTTCGCCTTCTTCTTCCATTTGAAGCCCTGAAAACCAGCGATGGATTTTGTGGTTGTCTGTCAGCATTGCCCATACTTGCTCTGGGGAATGCTCAAAGTATCTGTCGAATGTGGCGTTGTAGCCGGTAGGATTTTTAGTGATTTCTGCTGTCATTGAAATTCCTCCTCCACTCGTCTTTACTAATAGTATACCCAAGTTCCGTGTGTTTTCTACGTAAATCGGGTATATTGTGCGGGAGGAGCTGAAAACGATGAGATTAGGATATGCATGTATGAACACAGAGCTGAAAACGGTTTTTCGCACATTGCGACTAGCCACAGCTGAAAAAGAGGGCGTCGAGAAGATTAAAGAACTAACAATTCAAAATATGGAAACCACTTTAGAAGTCATTCGCTGGAATTTGGAGCAAGGCATTCTTTTTTACCGTGCCTCCAGTTCCATCGTCCCGTTATCGACACATCCAATCAATGATTGGCGCTGGTGGGAAGATGAAGATTTTCTGGCGATAGCTGGCGAGATCCGCCGATTGGTAAACGAGCACGGCATCCGGGTTTCTGTGCATCCTGGGCAGTATACGGTCTTGAATTCGCCGAAGCCGGAAGTAGTACGAAAATCGATCGAAGACCTTGAATACCATGACAAATTGATTCAATTGCTCGGCGGCACAGACATCATCCTACATACGGGTGGTGCATATGGCGATAAAGAAAGTGCCAAACGGCGTTTCGCTGAAAATTACTTGATGCTGTCTGATAGCATCCGGCAGCGTTTGAGGCTAGAAAACGATGACAAAACATTCACAGTGCGCGACGTTCTCGATGTTCATGCCATGTGCCAAGTGCCGATTTGCTTCGACATACACCATCATAATTGCAATACCGATGGGGAGCCGGTTGATTTCTCGGAAATTTTGGCTACTTGGGAAGGATACGGGCGCCCGAAAATCCACATCAGTACTGGACGTGAAGGATTCACCGACCTGCGCCACCACGACCTCATTTCGGAAGAAGATTTTGCCGAATTGTTGAAGCTCGTTGAAGGCTATGAAGTCGACATCATGTTCGAGGCGAAGCTGAAGGAACAAGCGGTCTTGCCATTTCTCCACAAACTTCAAAACCAATAGCAAAAACCGCCTGGACAGCCATCAATCGGCCATTCAGGCGGTTCTTTTATTCAGTCGGCAATTTCGGAAATTCCAAGGTGAATTTGGTGCCTCTGCCGACTTCCGATTCGACGGTAATTTCTCCGCCCATTTGATTGAGTATGCTGTAAGTGACCATGAGACCAAGCCCTGTCCCTTTTGACTTGTTGGAGAAATACGGTTCCCCGAGACGCTTGACTTGTTCTTTCGTCATGCCCACGCCTTCGTCTTGGATATGCACACAAACCGTATGGGCAGATGCCTCAAGCTCGACTTGCAGTTTTCCTCCATCCGGCATCGCTTCAATGCCGTTCCGGATGATATTCACCAAAGCCTGATGGAGCTTTTGTGAATCGCCCAAAATCGGGCTGGCTGCGTCAGCGCCCTGCACAAAAATTTCTACATTCCTGGCATTGGCATAAGGCGTCATGATTTTGATGACATGCGATAGTTCAGGTTCCACTTCGATGCGCTTCATTTCACCGTAAACCGGCTTTGCATAAATCAAGTAATCGCCAATCAAGTCTTCGGCTACTCTGATTTCCTCCAGGATGGTTTGCTGGAACTCCAGCTGTTTCGCCCGCGGGTATTCATATTCCTGAAGCAGCTGGACAAACCCTTTTACGCTTTGCAGCGGATTGCGCAGTTCATGGGATACAGCCGCCGCGAAATGGCTGACCGTCTCCATCTTTTCATGGCGCATGAGCGAATTATACAAATACTCCTGTTTTTGCAAATGTTCGATGAGCAAAGCGGTCAATATGATAATGCCGCCTTGATTGATCATGAGCATAAGCCAGATCCCGATCAAGTTGTGGATCGGGTCCCCGAAGAAGAAATAGCCCGCAAACATATTGAATAGCAGCGACACGATCGAAATAGAGAAGACGAGCACGGCTTTCCACCAGCGATTGACTTTCCGGTAAAGCGGCCCAAGGAAAGGCACGCCCGCTGCCACTAACAGCTGGTTCAAGATGGCGATATACATGCCGTCCCCGCCAATGGCTATGCGCCCGACAGCCGATACGATAAACAGCACCGCACTGACCAGGGGCCCGCCGTATAAAGCTCCGACAATCATCGGAACTTGCCGGAGATCGAATATATAATCTTCCGTAAGAAATTGGTACGGAAACACCATACACAGGATGATGGAAATGGAAAACAGGATCGTCATGGTAATCCGGTGGCTGACGAAAAAGTTTCGCTGTCCAGCTGTCGCGAACATCTGATAGAGGATGATCGGAAAAATGATGAAGAAAATATTATTGATCATGCCGGTCATCATCGCTTCCATGGATGCACCTCCCTTTCCCGTTTCAGATTACTATTATACCGATAACTTCCCCTCTCCTTCCAGCTATTTTTAGCGATCTTTATACGGATGGTGGATTGCCGCACGTATCTTCGTCAAGGTCCTTTCCCTGCGCTTCTTCATGCCGGATAATGTGACGCCGTAATGTTTCTGCAATTCTGTCAGGCTGTAGCCGTCTATATACATCTCCTGGAGCAGCCGCCGTTCTTTTGGGCTCAAGAAAGCCGCATCCAGCCAGTCCGGCAATTTTTCAGCCACCCACTCTACCGCCTCTTCCTCTTCAAGGAATAAATCGGAATTCTTGACCTTCTTGCCTCCTTTTTGGCGCCTTGTCAATTCGTCTTTCATGGCGCCTTTGATGCTGCGGTAGGCAAACGGCGCAAAATGGCCGATTGCCGGATCGTGTTTTTCCCACGCTTGCCACAGCGCAATAAACCCAAGTTGACGGAATGCATCATAATCGGTGTAAATATTCAATTTGCGGATAATCGATGAGATCATCGGAGCGTACTGGTCTGCCACTTCCGTAAAAGCTTCCATTTTCTTTTCCTTCTGGACGTCCTGTTTATTCCCGGGTGAATACAGCTTATGAAAGCTTCCCTGTTGAGTCTAGATTAGAATATGAATATTAATGCTTTTAACTTGGATAATAAACCCATTTTATAATACTTAAGATTTTAATAAATTCCATAATAATTACAATTATCTGTATATTACTATTGATTCATTAAAGGAAATGATACGATTTTCATACAATACCAAAGGAGAGACGGAATGAAAATTGCGGCAATTTACAGGTTGATCGGGACGTATTATTTCTCGAATCATGGTACGAGACAGGAAGGCGTTCACGCATCACTACTACATACGGCGTCTTCTATTCGCCCGACACGCCGCTAACTTTGATCGATAAAGCATCCATGTTGTTCGCTTTGCCTAACAACGGACATGTAAAAGCTACGCGCCATAACCTCAAGATACACGGAAAGAACATCATTTTATTCTCAACTTGCGGGCTTGCCGCCTACCCAACTCATTCTCCATGCCAATTGGGATGTGTATGGATCTTCAATCACCCCTACAAACTGGAGGCCATCTCTTCCATCAGGACACGCATCATTTACGAACGCTTCGGGATCTCCAAAGAAGTTGAGGCCTCTATCCATAACTTATCCAAACAAAGGAAACAGCTGCATGAAATAATTTTTTAATGATAAACAAGTAGCGTTCCCATCAGCTGAACCCATAAAGAAACCACGCCAGTTGCCGGTTTTGCCGGCAACTGGCGTGGCTTCTTTTTTATGCGGCATGATCAGCGAGCAGCAAAATAAACAACTCAATCGCCCAGGCATCCTGCGTCTTTTTTTCAAGTGGATCGGTTACAAAAAAAGCCATATGCCCGTCCCATATCTTCGTTTCAGCTTCGTAACGAAGCGCTGCCGAAAGCCCATCCCTTTCCAACCAGCCCACCAGCGCGTCTGCAGATGACCAAAATTGTTCCGGCGGCCCATTGTGAATTGCGTGGGCAAAATCTCCTCCCGGCAAATACCCCGAAATGATGCGATGATCTTCAGCCAGCAACTTTTTTGTCGAAACGCCGACTTCGATCAGCCGCTGGCCATTGTCGTCCAAGCACCAGAAGCGGATAAACGGCAGCCCAACAGGCGATTCATTACGCGCACTCAACCATGACAATACTTCAGCTGCAAGTTCAGGCGCTTCTCCGATATGGCCTGAAATCCTTGCAGTAATGCCGACATATGGCTGTTCCCCGCGCGATTCAATGGTCGGTTCATTCATATAATGCATGCACAAGCCCCTCCCGTTCCATCATTTGCTTTTCCATACCCGCCTCGAGACTTTTTCAGTCACTAGCCCTATCAAACTAGCTTGGTCGCCACCTCATTGATTGAGCGGGAAGCTTCCATTGCCTAGGAAAGATTTCTTATATTGCATTTATTATTTACTGAATTTTCAATTATAAATATAGTTTTTGTAGCAGAACGTGATATAATAAGACTACAAAAAGTCGATCAATAACAGAAACCAAACAAATTAATGAGCCTTTAATCATGTAAATTTTCCCAACTACATAAGCCGTCTGTCGGCTAAATCAAATAAGGGGTGAGCAGAATGTTATCCAGATGGAGCAAGTTGCTAGCTATCACGGGATTATTGCTCTTTTCACTGCTGTCGTTCACAGGCCAGGCCGATGCCGCATCCTCTACTTATGTCACGAAAGGCAACACGACGAGCAAAGTGGTCGCCTTAACTTTTGATGATGGATCCGATGGAACGAATATCAATAAAATCCTCGGCACGCTGAAAACCAATAATGTCAAAGCTACCTTCTTTCTGACAGGTTCCGGCATCAACCATCACCCGAGCTGGATCCGCAACATCGCCAATGCAGGACATCAGGTCGGCAACCATTCCTATTCGCATCCGGATTTTACAAAGATCAGCATTGCCGCTATGCAAAGTGAACTCGCCCGAACGGAAACCGCTTATAAAAACGTCACAGGCAAATCGACGAAACCTATTTTCCGAGCCCCATTCGGCGCGTCCAATGCGACTGTATTGAAAGGGGTCGGTGATGCCGGTTATACGCACACCATCCAATGGAATATTGATACTATCGACTGGAGAGGCTTATCTTCCACTGAAATTACCAATAAAGTCGTCAACAATATCGTGCCAGGATCCATCGTTTTGATGCACACCGGCGCCGGAGCTTCCGGAACCCCTGGCGCGCTCCCTGGCATGATCAGCAAACTGAAAGCAAAAGGCTATAAATTCGTCACCGTTTCTGAGCTGTTGAAATTGCCTCCAACAGGCGGAGCGACTTACACAGCCAAAGCAGGGGACACGCTTTACAGCATTGCCAGAAAATATAATGTCACTGTCGCCGCTCTTGCGAAAGCCAATAACATTACCAATTATAATTTAATTCGTGTCGGCCAAGTCTTGGTAATACCAGGCACAACTGCTCCAACACCGCCGCCAGCAACTAGCGTCAAGTACACGGTAAAAGCCGGGGATACGCTCTATAGCATCGCCAGCAAATACAACACCACAGTAGCAGCCATTGCATCCGCTAATAAAATCACCAACACGAATCTCATCAGTGTCGGCCAAGTCTTAATCATTCCGGTCAAACAAGCACCGCCGCCAGTGATGACCGTCAAGTATACAGTGAAAGCCGGCGATACACTTTACAGCATCGCTAGAAAATATAATACGACCGTCACTGCCATTGCCAAAGCGAATAACATCACCAATGTCAATTCCATTCGCGTCGGCCAAGCGCTGATCATCCCCCGCTGACATTGAAGACATAAGAAAAAGCCATCCTCGGATGGCTTTTTTATATTTCGTGATTGATAAAATTTTGATTCCACAGCAAATCAAGCCGGTCTTTTCCTGTACAAAAAACGTTTATACAAACGAAAAATAATAAACGCCATCCCGAGTAAAAAGACGATCGCCAGCACTGGCACAAAGAAAATCAAAATGGGGGCAATCGTGGCAGTGGCATCCTCTGCAACTGAGACAGCCGGTCCCATCAATGCTGTATCGCTGACCCCTTTCACTGCCGTCAAGCTTGCATGTGAAGCGGTAGCTACGCCGCCTCCACCGATAATCGCGATTGCCCATTCCAGAAATGGATTCATATCGCCGATAAACGATGCGGTCAGCAAAATTCCCGCAAGTGCCGCAACCGGCGTCGAAATCAATTTCATAAACGACCCGACCGCCGGAATATAGTTGACCAGAATTTCGAATATCGTGGCTGCACCGAATGTAATAAGCGCTGGCGTGCTGCCAACCCAACTGAAACCCTCAGATAAAGTGACCCAATCCACTCGTTCGAAAATCCCTGTTATTAATAATGGTGTGAAAATACGGAATCCGACCGTCGCGCTCAGCTAGGCCAATAAAACCGCCATGACCATCTCCATTCAACCACCTCCACAAACTTTTCCTTACCGATTCCATACCCTTCTGAAAATAAACTAACTATATGAGCTGAAAACACCCGCATCTTCTCCATTCAAAAAGGATGAAAAGGATTTCCCTTTTCACCCTTCCGCCGAAACAGCTCAATTATTGTTCGTCCATCATCATCTGATAATGGATAAAGTCAAAGAAATGCAGGTCGCCCGGCAATTCCTCTCCTGCGAGCGACTCCGCACGCTCAACTACCTGCTTCGCAAATTCCGCTTGCTCGATTCGTTCGAAATACTGCCATAAGTAATAATAGACTGCCAGGGACTCGTAATCGACAGTCGGTTTTCCAGTTTCCCGATCATACCTCCCGGCCAATTGGCCTTGATTAACCCACTCTTCGATCAACCAGCTCTCGAATTCAGGGGATTGGAGGCCTTGATCAAAGCGATTGACCGCAATTAATAATTGGTCGATCATATGGACTTCGCCGCTTTTCACATATTTTTTTTCATCAAAGTCATAGTACTCCGGAAAAAAAACTTCGCGCTCTCCCGTATCCAGCATAGCGAACGATTCCGGAAGCACGGTCATTTCGTCGATGAGGTAGCTGAGTGTAAGCCGGTTCCCCGCAATCTGATAGGACCAGTCATAATAATCAACAGCTGTCCCCTGCTGGTGTTGGCGGTCTTCAATTGCAGAAACAATCTGCTGTGAAAGTTCCAGATAAGCTGGTTCTGCAAACTGTTCCGCCGCACCTTCCAAAACCGATGCGATACGCACATCATCGATCAATGCATTAACATTCGCTTCTTCGTATAAGCGCCAAGGGATAAATACCTGCCCGCCTGTTTCGACTAAAAAACGGCCTTTTAATATCGCCGCTTGCTCAGCAAAACTTTCTTCATCTTCAACTTGAAGCAAATACTCCAAATACAAGCCGAGGCTTTCCGATAAATATTCAGACTCTCGATTGTCCGGATAGGCGTGAATGACGCCTTCCTCATTCACATAATGGGAAGCGACCGTTTCCTGAACGGTCGTCCCTTGCCCGTTGACCATTCCGCATCCTCCTGTCGCCAAACTCCCTAAAAACGCCAACATAAATAATTTACTTTTCTTTAATCGCTTCAACTGAGTAAACTCCCCATTTCACCGACTGTGGTAATCGCTGTTTTTTTGACTTCACATGTTGCCGCTTCACTCTTCGCATTCATTTTTTGCTCGATGCGTTTCAATAAAGGCTGTATCGAATCCCCTTCTGTTTCCTTGACCAAAACATAAACTGCGCCTTTTGGCTTGTTACGAGATCCCGCTCCCGGACAATCGACTGCAATGCCGCGCGCCCAATTCCGATGTCTGGACGGGGCAGTTGACAAAGGCGTCACTTCCATCAACCAAGTGCGTTCTTCACGCTTGCTTGTTTTCAACATCCATAAAGCCTGTTCGACAAATTCCTGTAAATCCAGCGCACGAAGTTGCCCTTCTTTACGCAATAAGATTTGCCGTTGTTCTTTCAGGCGCTTTGTTTCTTCCCCAGCAATTTCACCTGATCAGAAACAACCCAAAGCGAAAATTGAAATACCGACAACAGGCAATAAGTTCCGATCGATGTCAGTGAAGCTGCAGGCTGTTGAAATGCAGTCGCAATCGCCGCAAGCAAGACGAGAAACAGAAAGGACGGCAACCAGTTTCTCGGCAGCAATGAGATAAAGGAACGGAAAGGAAAGCAGTCGCTACAGCATATTCATAGAAGGGCCACCGAAAATAAAGCAATGCGAATCCCGAAAGCAATGCTAAGCATATGAAAAAGGTAAAATTTCAATTTATTCATTTTATTATCTTCCTCGTAAAATAATTGGTAAAACTCAAAAGATATTGAATTCCATTACCAAAATTATCTTACACTAGCTTGCACAAAAACTATGGGACAGAGAAATTCCCTGCCCCACTTTTGTCTAATTGACTGCGTTCATTGCTTTTTCCCAGAACTCGCTGTCCGTTTTGCGCCTGCGGAATTTCTGCGCAAGAGCGGCTGCAGCAATGATGACGAAAATGATTAATGGAACAGCAACCCACCAAAGATCTCTGGTCGTCTGCGCAACGAGGACACTCATTGGGCGCGAAACCTCGATATCACCATCTGCTGTCTCGACTATCATGCCGTCCACTTCCGTTTTGTGGTCCATGTCTTTCAAGTCTACCCATTCATATTGATCGTATTTCTCCAATTGGGTCATCAATTCATCGAACTTCTCGATCCCTAAGTAAGGGTGATAGAAGAACGCCAGGTAACTATCGCTGAATTGTGCAGCATAATCGGCATTTCCCATCATTTCATCGACTGCTTGTTTATTCTCTGGATCGATATAGCCCATTGTTTCCGGAATGACTTTCATGCCGTGAAGGCCTGCCGGAGTAGATTCGTACAATGGCGCGAATGTGCCGTCATAGGTCCGGTCGGAAATTTGGATCTGGCCGATATATGTCGTGAAATACTTGGATAGCTCTTTATAGCCGGTTTGAGACATGGAGTAATGGGGCGCTTCAAAAGCGATTGGATACAATCCTTCTGCCGTCATTTCATAGACCCCGTTGACGACAGAATCATAAATATGAGTTTCCTCATAAGGCAAGCCGACATTCTGGACAAAATCTTGGTATTCCTCATCCGAAGCAAAATCTTCACGCAGTTTTACTTCAGCGGTATTCGACTGATAGATAGGCCGGTCGTGATCCACATCCCAATATTCAAAACCTTCACCGGTTTCATCTTCCCGATACTGGTGGAGATAGCCATGTTGAATCAAGCTGGCCCCATTTTCTGCATCTCTTTCAATACATCCACCAATTCAATCGCTTGAGATAGATGGATTCGTTGGCCAGTATCAGGATTCGTATAGACGGGCACGACCGTCACCGCATATGGAATATTCCGCTCTGCCAAATAATCGCCAACTTGCTTGACCAAAACCGGGTCGCTTCTCGGATGAATGTCTTCCAGGCGGATCAATTTTTTTGGCTGGTTTTTTTCTTCATCGAAAAAATCGAAGAATGATTCACCGACAATATCGCTGAGCTTGCCAGTAATTGAGTTGGCAGCGACATAATATAAATTATCGTTCTTAAAGATCAGCGGATACGATCCGTCAGATGCCTGCCCTTCGTATAGAACATCCATCTGCTCAATGCCATTGATGAGCATCATATCCTTTTCTTCCTTTAAGTCGAAAAGTTTACCATCTCCGGCCACTGCGTCGATCGTCCGGTAATCATTGATGCGCAGGTCCGGCGCTTCCTTGAAATACTCAAAATAGTTTCCGATGAACATTTTCTTAATGTCATCGTATTGGTCGACAATGAATAATTCCTCTTCCGTCAATTGCCGTCTTCCAAGGCCAAAATAAATGACATGCGTATAATCGCCTTTGACATATTCAGCTGCAGCGTCCTCAATGGATTGTATGGTGATATCCGAACTAAAATGCCCAACCAGCATATCCAAAATAGGCACTTCTTCTTTTTGTGTGTCTTCTTCAGCATGATACAGGATCAATACTTTCCGTTCTTCGCCGGATGAGTCATCAGCTGCAGCGATTAGCCAAGGGTTTGCGGCCAGGAAGGTGAGCAGCAATAGGAAAGATATTATTTTCTTCATCAACAGCGCCCCCTTTCCTACTTCGTCTCGTCTTCCATCATCAGATGATAATGGATAAAGTCAAAGAAATGCGTTTCTCCGTCGGAATTCCCCTCTATCATTTCCGTTGCGCGGGCCTTCACTTCATCTGCCCGCTCTTGTTCACCGATTGCTATAAAATACTCATTCATATAGAAATACATCGCCAGAGATTCATATGTGACTGTTGGTTCTTGCGTCTCTCGATCATATCTGCCATACAGACGGTCTTCTTCTTCCCATTCAGTTTTCAACCATTCTTCGAAAACATCAGAAGACAAACCGATACGTTCCCGATTGATCGCAATAAGCAATTGGTCAATCATATGGACGATTTCATTTTCAACATATTTTTCATCCGCCACATCAAAATACTCCGGGAAAAACACTTCGTCTGCATTGACATCTTCAAGTAATTGGTCGGCTTTCATGTCTTCAGGGACATCCGCAATCAAATAGCTGAGTGTCACGCGCTGCGCAGGGTAGTTCACTTCCCAGTCGTAATAATCAACGGTATATTCATTATTTGTCTGGACTCGTGAAATGGTTTCGATGATCCGGTCTGCAGTTTCCGAGTACTCTGGCTGGCCGAATAATTGATCTGCCTGCCTGAGCGCAGCCGCAATACGGATATCGTCAATTAACGCGTTGACGGTAGCATCCTCGAAAATCAGCCAATTAATGAAAAAGTCATCTCCCTCTTCCACCACAAATTCATCCATGAGGTTTTCGTATTGCTCTGCGAACTTTTCTTCATCTTCCATCATGACCAAGTATTCCATATACAAGCCGATGCTCTCGGACAAATATTGCGAATCGGGAGTTGATGGGTAGGCATGGATAAAATTATCTTCGTCGAAATACGCTTCCGCAAAATCCTCCGGCACTGCTTGTTGCTCCACCGGTTGTTCTTCTGGTGTCTGCTGTTCATCAGGTTGCGGCGACGGTTCGTTCGCTTCCTCGCTGCAGGCAGCGAGCATTGCCACAGTCATCACCGGCAAGAGCCATTTCCTCATGAATCCACTCTCCCTTTGAAGCGCTGGGTTTTGTCCCAGGCAATCGTTTTTTGCGCAATTTGCTCCATGTATATGTTGCAACGCTGCGGATCAGCAGCAAGATGAACAGTTGGGCATACGTGAAGTACATGACCAGCACATACAGCACATTGGTCAATGAAACATTCCGATCGACGACGAGCGCACTCAAAAGCTGCGCGGTATAGACGATATAGGTCATAAACCAAAGCATCATGAGCGGCGCACCGATGTTCGGGATATCAACTCCGGAAATGCTTAGGATGAAAAAGATGTCCGAAATCAGCAACATCAACACAAAAATCAGGTATGTGAAGAGATGCTGCAAACTAAGCACGAAAGTTCTGCCTCTCCAGTGCGACCAATCCTTCATTGATTTTTCCAGCAAATACAAGTTGCCAGTCAGCCAGCGCGTCCGTTGCTTGATGAACGCTTTCAATGTTTCAGGCTCCTGTTCCCAAGTGCGGGAAGTCGGAATGACGGGCAAAACATAACCTGCAGCTGTCAGACGGACTGTCAGTTCGGCATCCTCTGCCAAGGCATACACATCATAGCCTCCGAGTTTCTCGATGACCGAACGGCGCAGAAGCATATTTGTACCGGCGAGAGACCCAAGTCTGAAAAGAGCCCAGCGGCCGCATTGCATGAGCAGTTGGAACACTTGGAATTCGAGTGCGATCATACGGGTCAACACATTCGTATCGACATTTTTCGTTTTGACATATCCGACCGCCCCTGCAGCGTTCGGTACCGTTTCTGCCGCCTGGACCAATTTCTCCAACGCATCCGGCTCGGGTTCGTTGTCGGCATCGTATACGACAAAATAATCCGAATCCGTCACACTCAAACCGTAGTTCAAGACCCGTGATTTACCCTTCGGATTTCCGGGCGGCACAGGAATGTAATGGATACGCGAAAAGACTTCCGCAAATTCTTGAACGATAGCAGCTGTCCCATCCTTGGAACTATCATCCAATAGATAAATATCGAGTTTGCCCTCGTATTTCAGCCGAGCCATGGCGCGCAATGTATTTTCGATGACGATTTCCTCGTTATGTGCAGGGATCAACACGGCCACGCTCGGATAATGTTTGATCTTCGGCGGGTTGCGGAACCGCAGCCGGTACCAGACGCCCCCGATCGTCACCGCGGAATAGAACAGCAGCAAAATCCAAAACAGGACAACTGTGGCAGTGATGAGTATATTCATATGGCCCTACCCAAAGCACGCGACAATTCATTCAAATTGGACACCTGCTCCTTTCTGACTTCATACGGCGAATCCAGTAAATTCAATTCCTGCTTCACCTTGTCACGGTAGCGCTCCATCATGAGGCGCACCCCTTCTTCATCAATATCTTTGAGCAGCAAGTAAATCGATTGCCCGGTCGAAGTCGCCAAGTCAAACTTCTGGCGGATGGTCGACAAAGTCGCCCGCTCCAATGATTCTTTAATGTTCTGTTGAGTGCGCTTGTTTTTCGTATTGATTGTGATTTCGACGAACCACGCTTCTTCCTGACGGCGCTCAGTCGTCTTCAACACCCATTGCGCCTGTTCAGTGAACTCATTGACAGTCAGGATATCCGTTTCCCCGTGGTATTTCTGAAGAAGCTGCACTTGGCGCCGCAATTCGCTCGCCTCATAGCCGATCTGCTTGATCTGGTTCAGCAGCAACCAGAACGACAAGATGAAGCCGGTGAACAGCAAGTGGCTATAGACATACATGATTTCCAAATCCGGCCGTTGTGTGAAGAAAAAGGCAAATACGGTCAAGAAAACCCCATAGCTCAAAATGATGCTTATGCCATAGAGGAATACATACCGTTCATGAATTAATGTCATGAACAAGATGGATAGCCCCGCCACCAGCAGCATTTCGGTGGAAAAAGGCAGAACCAGCGAGAATAACGCCCAACCGAATCCAAGCACCATCAAAATCAGAATTCCGAGCTTTAAATTATTTTTCATTCCGCCCACCCCATCGCATAGGTTAAAATACCTGTTATTTATTCCAATATTATAAATATTGAAATATCATAAACCTATACTACTACATTAGTTTAATTTAAACTAGTATAAAAGTATTGTCAGTAATAATATCCTGTGATTTTTAAATATATTAGGCACAAATGTCTATATAATTCTAATTTTCAGATATCATTATCGTTATGAAGAAAGACATATTATGCTTAAGCTAAAGCATTTGAAAGCGGATACAAAATTGCCATCAACTTTTAAAATTTATTTCGTTTTCCTTCCCTCCTCTATAAAATGAGCAAGAAAAACTGCCGGATCGGCAGCTTCCTTGTCACAAGTATGTGTACATGACCGGATTTTCCATGTTTTCTTTAAGCGCTTAAATCCATTCTTTTATAATACGCCCTGATTTTTGTTGTATGCTTCGTCCTGCTTAGAGGTATTCGTATAATAGCCTGGGATAACGACCAGCAACTCTACATCCAAGAACCGAAGCTCCTCTAGCATTTTCTGGCCGAACGATTCCCCGATGCCTTTGTTCCGCTCCTCCTCAGTCACCTGCAAATCGTCAAAACCGCGACCAAGCCAAAGACATCATCGATATCCGGAATATGCTTCAAGTCCCGATAAACATCTCCCAAGCCTTCGGAGATATGCTCTGCATACATGGCCAGCGACTCAAGCGAACTGCGCTGGGGATTGAACAGATAGAAATGCGCATCCCCGACTTGCGGCTGTTCTTCCTGCCCTCCAACGTGCAATCAGCTTTACAGGCAAAGATTTCTGTACCGGGCCGCATCTCAATCCGGTAGTCGACATGGATATCATCTTCTGTAATCATCGGATCTCCTCCTTCACTATGTCCATTCGGTTAAAGATATATCAAGTATGTCATTTATTATCAGAAAATTCAATCACTACATCAAACTATTGTCCTGCCTTTTCCTCAGCCAATTTCTTTTCGAACAGGTCGAGCAACTGCGCTTTCAATTCAGGCCGCTGCAAGGCAAATTCAATCGTCGTTTCGATGAAACCGTATTTTTCGCCTACATCGTAGCGTTTTCCTTCGAATGCAAATGCTTGGACAGGACGGATCGCATTCAACTTTTCGATGGCATCGGTCAATTGGATTTCCCCACCTGCTCCAGGTTCCTGTTCGGCTAATAAGCGGAAGATTTCTGGCGTTAGAACGTACCTGCCCATGATGGCGAAATTTGAAGGTGCATGGCCCGGCTCCGGCTTTTCGACAAAATGGTCGACTTTCATGAGAGCCCCGTCAATTTCGGACGGCGCAACGATTCCATAACGGTGCGTTTCACTATCGCTTACTTCCTTCACTCCGATGACCGGGCTCTCCGTTTTCTCGAACTGCTCGATTAATTGGTGAAGCGCCGGTGGATCATTTTGGACAATATCATCCCCGAGCAGCACCGCGAACGGCTCATCTCCAATAAAATGCCTGCCCGACCAGATGGCATGGCCGAGGCCAAGCGGCTGTTTTTGGCGGATGTAATGGATTTCCACTTCTGATGTAGCAAGTACCGAGTCGAGCACATCGAGCTTCCCTTGCTCTTTCAGGAGATGTTCAAGTTCAAAGGCATGGTCGAAATGGTCTTCAATGGCACGCTTGCCTTTTCCTGTAACAATGATGATGCTGGTGATGCCTGAAGCAATCGCTTCTTCAACGATATATTGGATTGTCGGCTTATCGACAATTGGCAGCATTTCTTTTGGCATCGCTTTTGTCGCCGGCAAAAAACGGGTGCCGAGACCTGCTGCGGGGATGATTGCTTTTGTGATCTTCATGGACCTTCTCACCTTTCCTAATGCAGTCGTTTACTTGAGAGTATAGCATTGTTTTCAAAAAGCAAAAAAGCCTCCGCTATGGCGAAGGCTCCTGCTTATACGAAAAGATGTGCGAACAAGACGATGATCGGCAAAGTGATCGCTTTACGCAAGAGAAAAATGACCAACAGCTCCCAAAACTTCACCCGAATATTCGAGCGCAGGATCAGGATGCCGATTTCCGACATATAGATTAACTGCGTTAGCGACATGCCAGCGATGACGAATTTCGTCAAATCGCTTTCGATGCTGCTGCCGAGCACCGCCGGGAGGAACATATCCGCGAATCCAACCAGTAAAGTCGGTGCCGCTTGTGCCGCTTCTGGCAAGCCTAAAAGTGTCAGTGTGTTCAGTAAAGAAATCTCTTTATAATAAAATAGACCTATTCTAAAAGTCTCAATTCAAGACTATACTATTCTAGATATTCCATTTATTTCACATATAGGAGGATTCAAATGAAAGCTGCGTTAACACTTATCACATCCCTCTTGCTGGCTCTTGCGATCGGAACAGTTCCGGCATTCGCCATTTCAGAGGACGACCGCGGTTTTAACCGCTTATTGGCTGAAATCGGCTGGGAAAAAGCGGATTACATCGATTATCTAGACAGCAAGGGCTGGACGCTGGATGATTTTTATTCTTCTACCGATCTCGGCACACCGCTAACAGAAGACGGTATTGCACAAATTATGAATACATACGAATTGACACGTGCTGAATTGAACAGCCTGTTAGAAGAGTTCGGCGATTTGGATGCAGGTGTAGATGTATTGGATGGGGATTTCATTATTTTTATGGAAGAACTGGAAGATTCACTCGACTTCTATTTAGATTTCGAGGAACAGTTAACACCGATCACCGAAGCGAACTTGGCCTTGTTGCTTGAGGATTTTGGATTCACTTCAAACGATGAGCTCGAAGAATTCCTCAATTTGTTTGATGATTCACTCGCAGATTACGAGTTTATCGAAGACTTGGAGAGTTCTATTATGTTCTATCAGGAAGAGTGGCTTTTTGATCTGGACATGGAGGGTGTATTCGCTGAATTTGGTGTGACCGAACAAGAACTTGAGCGCCTCTCCCAACATTTTGAAACACTCGATTACACAAATCCGGAATTCGAAGAACGTTTGATGGAACTCAGCGAGCGCATGATGGCAATCGAGGAATTTTCCACCGTAACCGAATTATCCGCGGAGCAAATTGCAGAACTTCTATCGATTTACGACGAGTTCATGGAAATTTTTGAAATGGAAGCCAAGTATTATTTCGTCAAAGGCGATGAGAAAAAAGAGATGAGCGTTCAATCCCTTATTTCTTTAGAGTCGACAGATGGCTATGACCTGTTGATCGAGCTTTATAATCTAGAAGGTGATTTTTTGGCAGATATCCTGTTGACCGCTGATATGTTCGGGTCAGACCTCATCGTCGACACCGGAAAAGAATTGGAAAACAGCACGCCAACGGTTATCCCACCACCTAAACAACCAGCTGATAACACGAACCAAACCGTCAAAGGCGGAAAGCTGCCGAAAACTGCTAGTGATTTCGCACAAAATACGGCAATCGGCCTGGGCTTTATCGCATTCGGTGCTTTATTGTACAGACGTACACGGGTGAAACCTGCATCATGAACAAAAAAGAATTTCCTGGTTGATGACCATTGCAGCAGTTGCCATGATCACTTTCGGCCTATGGTTCAGCGGCACACAAGCGGCAACTTTCGCGAAGGGCTATCTTCTATATAAAGCAGATTCAGTTGCTGCAGAGGATTTTGCGTCTAAGTTGCAAACGACTAACGCCGAGGTTTCTTTACCGGAAGCTGAAGAGGCCGAATCCATCATGGACCCAGTTAAAGAACAAGAAAAGGGAGAAGAAGCGGCAGAAGAAATAGCCCAACTCCCGAAAGACATTGACTACCCATCAGATCCACAAATCGGCGATTTAATGGGCGAACTGATCATTCCGAAACTGGGCGCAAGCTTGCCGATTATCCACGGCACTGATGAAGACGAACTGGAACAAGGCGTCGGCCATTATTCCGGCAGCGTATTGCCCGGCCAATCCGATAATTCGGTCTTGTCTGGGCATCGCGATACAGTATTCCGGGAACTTGGAAAAGTCGGCAAAGGCGATGAGTTCATCGTCCATACCGCCGATGGCACGTTCACTTACCGCGTCCGCCAAGTGCGCATCGTTGATGAAGACGACCGCACCGTCATCGTCCCGAAACCACGGGCCACTTTGACCGTCTCCACGTGCTATCCTTTCGATTTCGTCGGCTACGCGCCTGAGCGCTATATTCTTGTAGCTGACCTCGTCTCGAGCAGCTAAACAAAAGACCGCAGCCTCCCAAAAGGAAGCTACGGTCTTTTTGCATTCATTTAAAAAGCCCTGAATTCTCATTCAGGGCTTTTCACTATTCTACATTGACGATATCGGAAATATAGAAGAATCCGTAATCATCCATGACGATCGTGTAAACTTTCGTGCGTTCTTGCAACGACCAATTGCCCTCTGCGTCCTTGAACTCAAACGCTTCTTCTGTATAGACAAGTGCGTGGTCTTCTTTAATTTCAATATTGGTAATATCAAGCTTGTTGAAAATATGTTCCATGTTCTTGCCGGCGATTTGGTCGATATATTCAATCATGCTATTGTAGATATCGCTTTGATAGACGAGCAAGTTCTGAACATAGTAGAAGTCTTCTTCCTGCAATGCCAGTTCGTAAAACTCCTGATAGCTCACGACAAATTCCGTCAACGATTCTTCTGTAAATTCGTGCGTCGTGCTGTAGTCGAATTCGTAATCTTCATCTTCGTAGCTGCTGTCGAAGTCATCGTAGACAGGGAAAATCTCAGCAACTGCTTCACGGCTCATCGGGTTTTTCGCCCATGCATCTAGTTGGTCATACATGGAATAGAGCGGAATGGAGAATCCGATTGAATCCCCTTCAGGGAACAGCAGTGAATTGATGCCGATCACTTTTCCAGTACCTGCGTCAAGCAGTGGACCGCCGCTTGAACCTGGCGCAAGGGCAGCATCGATTTGGTAAATATTTTCGTAAGTGAATTCTTGGTAAAAATCACGGTCGATGCCAGTCAAATAACCCATGGATGCGGTATTCTCAAAACCGGACGGGCTGCCAAGCGCGATGACTTCCGTTCCGACATCGGTTGCCGTCATTTCCACTTCCAATGGCTCGATTCCCGTCAAGTCGTTCACTTGGATCAAGGCAATATCGGATTCAGCGGAAATCCCGACGACGGTTCCTTCATGATCCTGGCCGTTGATATTGCGCACAATCACATCCGTGTACCCTGACACAACGTGGGCGTTCGTTACGACCATGCCCGTTTCCGTGAACAAGAATCCGGAACCTTGGCCGCCTTCTGTCAAAATGGTGTAGACGCGAGATTGTGCACCTTTAATGACGGCCGTCTTATCTTTCTTTTTCGGCTCGACTTTTTCTTCCTGGTCGGAAGGGTGCGTGATATTTTCTGCTTTCGTCACAGTTCCTTCAACCGGTTCTTCAGAAGATACTTGTGTTTCCGGCTCTTCCACCGGCATTTCTTCTTCCGCTGGCTCTTCTACCGGCTCTTCTTCCACCGGTTCTTCCTCAGGCAGCTCTTCAGGTACTTCTTCCGGTACTTCTTCCGACGCTTCGGTGTCTTCCTGAGGCAATGCCACTTCCGGTTCTTCCTCACCTATCAATTGCCCTAATCCAAATCCAAGACCCAATAACACGGCCAACAATACGAGCGCATACATGAATTTATTGCGCTTCGGTTTGCGTTGCTTTCTTGTGGCAAGCGGCGCTCCGCAATTGTCACAGAACTTTGCAGACTCATCATTCATCGTGCCACACTTTGTGCATTTCATAGCTGTACCTCCTGCCGGACATAATTCATCCCCGAATTTTCTTCATTATAAACCTTAGAACGCCAAACCTCCACCTTAGGTTGCCTTTGTAATATTTTGTCCTTATTTGGTAATAAATTTCAAAATTCAGAACATGTTTTTTAGGTCTTTATATTCATCTAAACTGTTTAAAGTGCCATTTTTCCTGACATTAGCAGAAATCGAATAAATTGACCGTCTCGTTCTTTTGGGAAATGCTTTTTAGATAATCGCATAGGAGATTAGAACTTGCCAGCTGCAACATCTTACTATAAAAAAATTTCCACAAAAAAAGCAATGCCTCAGCACCGCTTTCTGCACTTGCTTATATGGGAATTCTCGACAAGTTCAGCGAACGTCGATACCGGTAAGTGTCTCCTGTAGTTCCAGAACCTCGCCGAATAACTGTACATCCGCCTCCCCACTCGCTTTTGCTTGGTCGTTTACACGCTGCAGCAGTTCATCCAACTGGCCTTGAATCTCTTGATACTCCTCAATCGTCAACGTGCCTTTGCTGTCTACGTGACGTTCCAGCTGTTCCAATTCTTCTTCCACATCGTCTTGAGGACCCAGGCGTTCGATCACTTCACGGCCCGGCTCATACTTTTTGCCGTCCGGTAAATTCTCGCTTGCCAATGTTACAGGTTCGAAATGCGCCATGAATACCATGCCAAAAGCAAGTGCAGAAAGTGAAATGTTCAGAGCAGAAATCTTCAAACGATCTTCCTCCTTCGAATTGGTCTGCTTTCACTTCTAGGCTAACCGATTTCCCCGTTTCCGTAACCCCTTTCGCACCAGTCTTCATCAACACTTAACAAACTTTACATTCAGTTGTCAGCGCAAAGAAAAAAACCGCTGTATCAGCGGCTTTTTTATCATCTGTAATCTGCACGAGTCATTCGCCCATTGTATGGCAGCCTTTTTTGCTGCTCCAAATCACGTTCACGGTTCTCGATCTTAGCGGCAATGATGCCAAGCAAGGTGCCGAATGCAGCTCCTGCGGCTACTTCGATCGGCTGATGACCGAGTAATTCCTTCAACTCTTTATCGCGCTCCACAAATTCAAAGCTCGGAAACTCCCCGGAAATTTTCGTGAAGCTGTCCTCGAGGTCGTTAACAAGACGTGCAATTTCGCCTGTATGGCGGCGTATGCCTTGCGCATCGTACATGACGATGGCGCCGAATACGACCGCTAGTGCCGTTTCCGTATGGCGTGCACCTTTATTGGAAGCGACGTATGCGGCGAGTGCCGACACTCCTGCTGAGTGGGAACTCGGCATTCCGCCAGTCGTAAACGCTTGCTGCCAATCCCATTTCCCTGCCACCACTTTATGCGTGACGATTTTCAATCCTTGTGCGATGCCGATCGCCCCGAGTGACGTGATCATTCCGCGGTTCATCTTTCTCATCTTTTCATCCTCCAATACAGTAGCTGCTGCGGCTTATGCCGCCTGATAACTCCCTTTACCCTGAAATCCCTAAAGATATGTAAAGGCAGGGAATATTTTTGGAGGAACCGCTTCAAAAAGCGGCTTTTCCGTTTATTTTAATTGCAAATCAACTTCAAACTTCACATCTGGCGTGATAGCGCCTTTGCTGCCGAAGATTGAATACGCCGGATACGAAGGAAGCAAACTTTTCGTCGGGGAAGGAATCGAGTTCGCTGCGGTCAATAAAATCGGCGCGTCTTTTTTAGCCGCAAGTACCGATCCCGCTAAAGCGTCCGGGAAGTTCGTGCCGGTGGCGATAAAGGCTTTCTGTTTCCCCATCGGCAAGCCTTGGTTGATCAACTTGCCGGTATCGTAGCGACTGGTTCCACCGTACCGCTTAGCGCCGGGCAATTGGGCCATGACGGCATTGCTGACCGCGCTTGTGCCTCCGGTGACAATCGTCGAACCTTTACCGGCTAGGGCAGCTTTCGTTTCAGCCGGCAATGTGCCCGTCCGCGTCAGCAAAATCGGGATGCCATTTTTCGCTGCATAAGGGGAAACGGAAAGGACATCCGGGAAATTCTGGCCGTTGGAGACGACTGCCCGGTCACTCGTAATTTTTTTAGCGATCAGGGCGGCCGTCTCATAGCGCGTCTTGCCGCCGATGCGATCTACGCTATTCACCAGCTGGCCCACTTGCTGTTCAACAGTTGCCGATAACGCCCCGTTGCTGCCGAGAAGAATGGCTTTGCCAGGCTTCAAACGACGGATTTCAGCTGCTGCTGCCGGGTGGAGGGCATCCCCTTTTGTCAGCAGGATCGGCGCATTTTCTTTGTAGGCAAGCGGACCACCCGCCAATGCATCAGGAAAGTCAGTACCTGTCGCAATGATTACTGTCGAAGCCGAGCTCCATCCGGCTTTGGAAATGGCAACCGCCGTGTCATAGCGGCTGGAACCAGCCAATCGGTCCGACCAATGGCTTGCATCCAAAGTCAATGCACGGTCTACATTAAGGCGGCCATAACCGTAATAGACATCTTTTCCAGCCGTCCCAAGATCTTTCGCAGTCAGCATCAAACGCCCTGCGACATCGGTATTGCTGAGTTTCGGTTCATTCGCCTTCAGTAGCGCTGCAGCCCCCGAGACGATTGGCGTGGACATGGAAGTGCCGTCCATTCCCCCGAATGATTGATCAGGGAATATGGAAAAAACGCCTGTTCCCGGGGCAGCGATATCGATCGTTTTACCGAAGTTCGAAAAACCGGAGCGCATATCCGCAGCATCGGTCGAAGCGACGGATAGTACTTCTTGATATGCTGCTGGGTAGTAAGGGGAACTAATGCCATCGTTGCCGGCTGCTGCCACGACGAGAACGTTTTTGGAATGCGCATATTGCACAGCTTCTCTCAGGACGTTCGTGTCGGAATATGCCACCAGGCTCATGTTGATGATGTCAGCCCCGTTATCGACTGCATGATAAACGCCAGCAGCAACGTCCGAGATAAAGCCATCCTCGCCATCGAATACATCAATTGGCATGATGCTCGTCGACGGTGCCACGCCAACACCGAATAATTCATTGTCCATGTTGCCGGCGATAAGCCCGGCTACATGTGTCCCGTGGATCTCTACACTGACGCTTCCAGGTTTTCCAGTGATGATATTGAACGGGGAAACGATGCGCCCTTTCAGATCGGGATGCAGCAAGTCAAATCCATCATCGATTATCGCCACAAGCACATCGGCTTTCCCGGTCGTCTTATCCCAGGCGGATTCTGAACCGATGAGCCGATGGTGATATTGATACCCTGCGTAAAACGGGTCGCCCGGTATGGCGGCCAATTCCACTCGCCGGTCTGGCTCGACGTATTCAACATCCCCTTGCTTGGAAAGCTCCGCCATAAACGATTCCACGCTCTGCCCTTGCGGCACTTCGAGTGTGACGATTTGCCCGTCGCCCGTTTTTGCTGTTGCGACTTTCTGTGCAGCAGCTGCACCTTCCATAGCGGCTTGTTCCCGCAATTTAACGATGACCCGGTCTGCCGGTTTATCTGTCGGTCCCTGCGCTTGCGCCGTTGTGCCAATGCCGATCAGAGAAAGGGCTAATGTCATAGCCGCCAATACTGTAGTTGTCTGTTTCATGGTCATTCCCCTCACATTCCCATAGTCTTTCCACCCTATATTTTCTGATAATTCAAATAGTTATTTACAAAAATTATACGACCTTTCCTGACAAATGCCTAGACAATGTAAAAATTCTTTTGAATTTCGATAAAAAATGGATATTAATCTCTACCCTTCGAAACCTATCTTTTAGCACTAATGGCATAAGTTTTATTTTTTTAATCAAAAAAACAGTTCTTTGTCAAATGGATGACAAGGAACTGTTAAAGCAATTAGCACTTATTTACTTAATTCGGATACTGGGGTTGGAATGACAGCTTCGTGAAGAAGAATCTCCAACTCTTCCATATAACGCGTTTTCTGTTGGGCTGTCCAGTTGAATACGCCTGCCATGTAATCCGCAGCGGCTTCTTTATGGGCATGTACCCAGTGGATATCGAAATACAATGCGCCTGTACGGCGGATAAAGAAATCGACCGGCTTGCAGACAGCTTCCGATTCGATACCATATTGCAGCATCGCATAGACGAGTGGATCGAGATTATGCTTAGCGGCCTCAGCCAATCCGTCTGTATAATGGCGCAACACATGGTCGACGTTCGCGCCGTAGCGATTGACGAGCAATTCCATTGCGTCTTCCGTGAGACCGAATTCGGCCGCTCGTTTCAAGCGGTCTGCTTTGAATGCTTTAAAGCCTTTAGAACCGCCGACTTCCCCGCCGGAAAGCTCCATTTTCTTCGTGGATACTTTCTTGAAAGCAGTACCGTATTCCTCTTGAAGTTGCTTAGTGACTAGGTCCATGATGCTTTCGCCCATTTTACGGTAACCGGTGAGCTTGCCTCCTGCAATTGAAATCAATCCGGAATCCGATACGAAGATTTCGTCTTTACGGGAAATCTCGGATGGGTCTTTGCCTTCTTCGTGGATCAGTGGACGCAATCCTGCCCAGCTGGATTCGATATCCGCAGCTGTAATCGCCACGTCCGGGAACATGAAGTTAACAGCTTCCAAAACGTAGTCACGGTCTTCCGTCGTCATCGTTGGGTGCGCGATATCCTGTTTGTATACCGTATCAGTCGTACCGACATAAACTTTGCCTTGGCGCGGGATGGCGAATGCCATACGGCCGTCCGGCATGTCAAAATAAATCGCTTGCTTGAGCGGGAAGCGCGATTGGTCGAATACCAAATGGATCCCTTTCGTCAGCTGCAAGGTCTTGCCTTTTTTCGATTTGTCTTCTTCGCGCAATGTGTCGACCCACGGGCCAGCTGCATTGACGATTCTTTTCGCGAAGATTTCGTGGATTGTGCCGTCAAGCTGGTCTTCCGCTACCACGCCGACCACTTTGCCGTTGTCGTAAAGGAAACCTTTAACTTTCACATAGTTCATCGCAAGTGCGCCCTTTTCAACAGCTTTTTTCATGACTTCCATCGTCAAACGCGCATCGTCCGTTTTGTATTCAACGTAATACCCAGCGCCTTTCAAGCCATCTTGTTTTACGAGTGGTTCGCGGCGCAGCGCTTCTTCACGTGAGAACATTTGGCGGCGTTCGCTTCTTTTAACCCCTGCCAGGTAATCATAGACACGGAGGCCAACGTTTGTGCTGAGTGGACCGAATGTGCCGCCTTTGTGGAACGGCAGCATCATCCATTCAGGTGTCGTGACGTGCGGCCCGTTTTCATAAACGATTTCGCGTTCTTTGCCGACTTCTGCGACCATCTTCACTTCAAATTGCTTGAGGTAGCGCAAACCGCCGTGCACGAGTTTCGTCGAACGGCTCGAAGTTCCTGCCGCGAAATCCTGCATTTCCACGACGCCTGCACGAACACCGCGTGCTGCGGCATCGAGCGCGATTCCTGCTCCTGTAATGCCTCCACCGATGATCAACACATCAAGTGGCTCCTGTTTCATTTGTCCATAAGTTTCTGTACGTTTTAAGCTTGAGAATTTCATTCTTAACCGACTCCTTTTCCAATATATTCCATATTAAAAAGAGAGACCTGTACACAGCCGCAGATTCACATCTGCTGTACTGGCATGGTCTCTCCTCGTCTCCGGCCATTTATCTCTCGTGTGATTAACTTGTAAGTTTAGTTGACGGGCTTGAATGTACGAGTTGCGGCTACCGCATTTTGCCAGCCTGTATACAGTCGCTCGCTTGTTTCGTCGGACATTTCCGGCTCGTAAGTTTTATCAAGCTGCCATTGTGCGGCAATCTCGTCTTTGTCTTTCCAGAATCCAGTTGCCAGGCCTGCCAAGTAAGCAGCCCCGAGCGCCGTAGTTTCTTGGATGCGCGGGCGTTCAACAGGTACGTGAAGCAAATCCGACTGGAATTGCATCAGCATATCGTTGCCGACTGCACCGCCATCGACGCGCAAAGTCTTCAATTCAATCTCTGCATCTTCTATCATAACATCTACAACGTCTTTTGTCTGATATGCGAGTGCCTCAAGCGTCGCACGAATGAAATGCGCTTTTGTCGTGCCGCGCGTCAAGCCGAATACAGCGCCTCTCGCATCGGTATCCCAGTACGGAGTGCCCAGCCCGACAAATGCCGGTACCATGTAGACACCGTCCGTCGAGTCTACTTGTTGTGCGAACTGTTCGCTCTCCGGTGCCGTCTCGATGACTTGCAGTCCATCGCGCAGCCATTGGATGGCCGAACCTGCGACGAAAATACTGCCCTCGAGCGCATATTCGACTTTTCCATCGACGCCCCAAGCAAGTGTCGTCAATAAGCCATGTTCGGATTCGACTGCTTTCTCACCGGTGTTCATCAGCATGAAGCATCCAGTTCCGTAAGTGTTTTTCGCCATGCCTTTTTCAAAGCACGCTTGGCCGAACAAGGCTGCCTGCTGGTCGCCAGCAATCCCTGCGATCGGTACTTCATGGCCAAAGAAATGATAATTGATGGTATGTGCATAAATTTCAGATGACTGGCGAACTTCCGGCAGCATGCTCTTCGGCACTGTCAGGATATCGAGCAGTTCATCGTCCCACTCAAGATCATGGATATTGTACATGAGCGTACGGGATGCGTTGCTGTAATCCGTGATATGCGTCGAACCGCCAGACAATCGGTAGACGAGCCATGTATCGATCGTCCCGAACATCAAATCGCCGTTATCCGCTTTTTCTCTTGCACCTTCGACATTGTCGAGAATCCATTTCACTTTCGTGCCTGAGAAGTACGCGTCGATCAAAAGGCCGGTCTTCTTGCGGAATGTATCGTTCAAACCCTGATCTTTCAACTCATTGCAGATGCCGTCCGTTTGGCGCGATTGCCAAACGATCGCTTTGTAGATCGGCTTGCCTGTATTGCGATCCCAGACAACCGTTGTTTCACGTTGGTTGGTGATACCGATGCCTGAAATTTCGGATGGGTCAACGTCTGTTTTGCGCAATACTTCTGCGATACACGCAAGAACGGATGTCCATATTTCATTGGCGTCATGCTCGACCCAACCCGGTTTCGGGAAAAATTGCTGGAATTCCTGTTGGCCTGTCCCGACTATCTCGCCGGCATGGTTCAGCAGGACCGCCCGTGAACTGGTTGTTCCTTGGTCGATCGATAAAATATATTTTTTACTCACTGGAATCTCCTCCGCTAACTTATGAAATGGTTTTTTCTCTTAATTGCTTGGCTTTCACTCGGCCATTTTTCAATTCTACACTGGCTGCCCCGATAAATACCAGGAAGAGCACTAAACTCAATGCAAAGAATGGCAAGCCGAAATCCCCTGTAAAGAAAGCTTTATAGAAAACCGCCCCATAAATACCGCCGAATGCAGGCCCCACAATCGGCACCCAAGCATAGCTCCAGTCCGATGGGCCTTTTCCTGGAATCGGCAACAAGGCGTGGGCGATACGCGGCCCCAAATCACGAGCAGGGTTGATTGCGTATCCTGTCGTGCCGCCGAGCGACATGCCGATCGCGATGATGAGCGCGCCGACGATCAATGGGTTCAAGCCTTCCGTGAAATCATTGGCTCCGATGAACAACAAGCCCATTACCAAAACGAAAGTCCCGATGATTTCACTGATCAAGTTGGAAAATGGACGGCGAATCGCTGGGATCGTTGCGAACACAGCAAGTTTCGATTCAGCTTCCTTTGTTCTATCCCAATGCGGAAGGTAGTTGAAGAAGACGATGACAGCACCGATAATGGCGCCGAGAATTTGTGCGGCAATATAAACCGGCACCTGCGACCATGGAAATTCACCGACAAACGCAAAGCCTAATGTGACTGCTGGATTCAAATGCGCCCCGGAAAAATTCCCTACCGCATAAACACCCATTGTTACCGCAAGCCCCCAAGCGATCGTGATGACGATCCATCCTGCGTTCTCCGCTTTTGAATCTTTTAAAACCACACCTGCTACAACACCCGCACCAAAAATGATGAGAATCATTGTACCGATCAATTCCGCTAAAAACATTGTCATTTTCCCTACACCCCTTTTTCAGATTTTTCGCTTTTATCAAACCTGCCGAATGACAAGGTACGCTTTCCAGCAGAATCTCCATGTATAATCAAGGACTAGCCACAAAAAAATCCGCACCGAACGAAGGCCCAATAAACTAGGCCTTGTCCGATGCGGATCTCTTTTCTCCTGCACGGTCCTTAACTTGTAAAATCAATTTAGCAGTTTTTGAAAACGCTGTCAACAATTAATTGGGGCTTATCTGGGAGTGATGGAAATTGAAAAAAATCGGCACGCACCCTCTCTGAAGAGCGATGGCCGATGAATGGGCTTTACAAAATCAGGTATCCCACAGTTCTGGCTGGGAGGTCGAGACGGCTTCCGCCCCGCCTTGGTATGCAAGTTCGATATCTTCCCTTGTGCGGATCAAGCCGCCTGCAATGATGGGGATGCCGGTCCGTTCGTGCACTTCTTTGATGATTGACGGGATGAGCCCTGGCAATAATTCGATGTAATCGGGTTTTACTTGATCGATCAAGCTTAAATTATGTTCGAGCGCATGGCTGTCTAGCAGGAACAATCGCTGGATCGTCGTCAATTTATTTTTTTTCGCAAGAGCGATGACATTACTTCTTGTCGAGACGATGCCATCCGGTTTCACTTCACGGACCAAATACTCAATGCCGTAAGCGTCTGTTTTCAGGCCTTGGATCAAATCAGCATGCAAGATGACTTTCTTGCCTGCTTTCTTGGCAGCCGCGACAAGCGGCTTGAGCTGGGCGAGCCTGACTTCCAGGAAAATGATGGTCTCCTGGTCACTGGCAAGCAGCCGTTCAAATTCCTTCAGGTTGCGCATGACAGGCACCACGCCTTTTAACTTAACCAACAGCTTTTCCTCCTCCGTTAAAAACAATCTACGGACATTATGCGCCAGCTTTGTTTCCTGCACAACTATTTGCCCCCGGCTTCATTTCATCGGCCGATTGCGCTAAAATGGCAGTAATCATCCAAAAGGAGTTGGCGGTCATGCGGGTCAAGAAAGTACAGAATGTTTATCAACTTGCTTTTATGCCTACATTGTTTCCAGTGAATTGTTATTTGGTCGAAGAACAGGAAGGCTTGACGCTCGTCGATTGCGCTTTAGGTTTCGCGGCTAGGGACATCGCTTTGGCGGCAAAAACCATCGGCAAACCGATTACAGAAATCGCGCTGACGCATGCACATATCGATCACGTTGGCGCACTTGATGCTTTGAAGAAACAGTTTCCCGCAGCGCAAGTCTCTGTCTCGGAAAGGGAAGCGAAAATCCTTTCGGGGGATAAAAGCACTTCGCCTGAAGATGCGGGCAAGCCTGTTAAAGGCGGAATCCCGAAAAATATCCAGACGACACCCGACCGCCTACTGCAAGAAGGCGACCGGGTCGGCTCACTCGAAGTCGTGCTATCCCCTGGGCATTCCCCGGGATCGATTTCCTTTTTCGATAGACGCTCAGGCGTCCTCATCTCAGGAGATGCCTTCCAGACACGCGGAGGCACAGCGGTTTCCGGAACCTTCAAGCCGCTGTTCCCATTTCCGGCCATGGCGACATGGGACAAGCGTACAGCACTCGACAGCGCCAAGAAATTGACCTTGCTGCAGCCAAGCTTCCTCGCTGTCGGGCACGGTCGCCTGCTTGACCATCCCGTGCGCTTCATGGAACAAGCAATCCGCGATGCCGAGCAAAAATTAAAACCCTAGCCATGAACTGAACCCCAAATGGTAGACACTTTAAAAAGTGCCCCCCATTTGGGGTTTTTTCTGTTTTCAGACCCCGGTATACTGAACATATCTACTGGAACGGGAGAGGTTGTCATGAGTAAAATCATCTTTAACGAACATCAACGACGCACATTGGAAGCGAATCCGAATGTCAAAACGGTCTCGGATCGAACGATTCAATACACACCTGAATTTAAGGTGAAAGCCGTCAATGAAAACTTGCAGGGCAAAGGTCCGGCGCAAATTTTTGCCGAAAATGGATTTGACCTGACGGTAATTGGATCGGACAAACCGAAAGAGACATTAAAACGTTGGCGGAAAACGTTCCGACTTTACGGCGAAGAAGGGTTTTGGGAAGAGCGCCGTGGAAAAGGCAGTACCGGCCGGCCGTCTACCCAAAAGCTCTCTGCCGAGAAAAAGTTGGAAAAGGCGGAAGCGCGCATAAAATACCTGGAAGCCGAAAATGAGTTGCTAAAAAAGCTCGAGGAACTCGAGAGGCAGGCGAAGAAACGCAGCTGACCCCAGCGGAAAAATTCGAAGCGATCAATGTGGTGGTCCGGAAATTCCAACTGAAGAATATGGTGGATGCCCTCTGCCAGACAGCGGAAGTCAGTCGAAGTGGCTACTATGCTTGGCTGAAGAAAGTGGAACAGCACGCCATTCGCGAAGAACAGGACTATGAAGATTACCTGTTGCTGAAAAGCATCTACGATGCGCATCGTGGGAAAGTCGGGTATCGCACCTTTTACATGATCCTTACGGAACTGCTGGAAACCCCGATGAATCACAAGAAGATTCTGCGCCTTATGCGCAAATTCAATCTCTTTGCCAAAATCCGGCGAGCGAATCCTTATAAGCAAATCGCCAAAGCCACACAGGAACACGCCGTCTGTCCAAACCTGTTAGACCGTAAGTTTAAACTAGACGAACCCGGCAAGGTCTTCGTCACGGATATCACGTATCTACCGAACCGGTCGGGACAAATGGCGTATCTGTCCGCTGTAAAAGATATCGCCACCCGCGAAATCGTCGCCTACGAAGTGACGACGACGCTTACGATGGAAATTGTGTACCGCACGTTACAAAAACTGAAGGAAGCATTGGATGACAATGTTCACCCGGAAGCGATGATCCATTCCGATCAAGGCTTCCACTACACCCACCCCGAATACCAACGACGCGTGAAGAAAATGAAATTGACCCAATCGATGTCCCGCAGGGGCAACTGTCTCGACAACGCCCCCATCGAATCGTTTTTTGGTCACTTTAAAGATGAAGTCGAGTTTAAACAAGCGACCAGCCTAGCCGAATTAAAGGGGCTGGTGGATGAATACATGGAGTATTACAACGGAACGCGCAAACAATGGAACCTAAAAAAGATGACTCCGGCACAATACCGAAGTCATCTAATCGCAGCCTAGCTGCCGGGTGCTTTTATTAAATCGTCCACTAAATGGGGCTCAGTTCATCGGCTAGGGTTTCTTTCGTTCCATCTGCTGGCGACCGACCCGCATGAACCACACGGGCCGCGTGATTTCCGAAACTTCCTCCACGCGCCGGACGATTTCAAATCCGACTTTTTCGTAGGCACGGATTGCAGGCTTGTTGCGGATATCAGGATCAGTGACGCAGCAAGTCACTGATCCGTCGCGAAACACCACGTCCTCCAAAAAGCGCCGGATGATCGCTTGGCCGAAGCCTTTGCCGCGGTAAGCGGGCGACCCGATGAGAATATCCAGGCCAGCTGCACGCTGCAATTCCTGAAACTGTTCACTGCCCGGATAATCGCTCCAGCGAAATGTCTGGATATAGCCGATCGGTTCTTCCAGATAATAGATAAGATATGGTTCAGTGGGATCCTTCCCTTTGATGCTGCCGACAAATTCACGCACGAATTCCCCATAAGTACCATTATAGCTGTACCCCCAAAAACGGTTGATCTGCGGTTCTTTCGTGATCCATTCGTAGAGTTGCGGCAAATGTTCCCGCCGCAAACGTTCGAAACTGACATGTTCAACTTGCAAGGCCATGAAGCATCCCTCCCCGTGGTCGCGGCTACTCCCGGTCTTTATCTACCGGCGGCCGCAAATATTCCTCCAAATGCTCATTCGGCAACGAAAACATCGATTCTACAGGCGAATAATTCCCGGCAAGCCGACCGATCGGCGCGAGCTTTTTCGTATCGATCCGTCCCTTGTCATATAATTCATCCTGGATGTGATAGCGCAGCACTTTGCCGATGACGAGATGATCGTCGCCAAGCGGAATGACCTGCACCAGCTCACATTCCATGCCGACGGGCGATTCTTTCACGCGCGGTACTGAAACCACTTCAGATGAGATAGGTGTCAATCCTACATATTCAAATTCATCGACCTCCGGCGCGACATGCTCGCCACTTTTCGCCATTTCATTCGCGAGTGGTGCAGAAACGATGTTGACGACAAACTCGCCCCGCTCCCGGATATTCGTCAGGGTGTCTTTCACTGTGCCCTTCCTTGCTTCGACCCCTTCTCCGATTGAAAAAATCAGCATCGGCGGATTGCGCGAAGCGACTGTAAAAAAACTGAAAGGCGCCAAATTCAGCTCGCCGCCCGATGATACGGATGATACCCAGGCAATCGGCCGCGGCAATACGCTGCCGATCAGCAGTTTATAATTTTCCTTGCTCGTTTGTTGTGTAGGATCGATAATCACGAATGTCCACTCCCTTTTCTATTCCTCCGAACCGTTATGCTTCGCATGATCGATCGACTTCTGAAGCAAATAGCCGAATAGAGAAATTCCCGCCAAATACGGCAGGATCATCATGCCGAAACCGGTCCCGAACTCTTCCATAGTTCCCATAGCCTGAAGATACAGCCCCCATGCTATGTAAAGTACATACCCGACTGCCACGAAACCAAGCCAGATATATCGCTTTAACCACCATGGCAATAATAGCGGCGCCAGCAAAAATACACCCAATTGGATGTGGCCCATCCATTCATATACAAACTCCACCGCTTTCACGCTCCAGCCCTTATGGAATCATCAAGCCCAATCTCCAGTGCCGCCCAACCCAGTTTCTCATTCTTTAAGATAAGTTTAAACTTTCGCCATAAAGCAGCTTTAACCCTTTTTATGTGAGTTTTTTCCTGCAAAAAACACAAATTTTTATGCAAGTATAGTTTACGATGAACCCAATTATTACGCGCTCCGAATCACTAAAATAGGCCAAGAAAATAGGTATGTTTTCTGTCATTTCTGACAATATAGGTTTATAATACAGTTAATAATTAGGGAGGTGTCCTATATGGAATGGGAACGCAAGCTCGCCCAATGGCGTGCGGAAGGGCTCATCGACCAAGAGACGGCCGAACGCATCCAGGCGTTTGAAACCCGTCAGCCGAAAAAACGCAAACTGCCTCTTTTGCTCATCATCGGCTTAATCTTTTTCGCGCTCGCCGTCTTCAGTTTTATCGCCGCTAACTGGCAAGCCATACCGGCTATCGCGAAAGTCGGCATGGTCGTATTGCTCATGTGGATTTTCTATGTGCTCGCCCATTTCGCCGAGAAAAAACATTTTGGCCATCCCGTTATTTTCCGCATACTCGGTTATGTGATGTTCGGGGCAAGTTTAATCGTGACCGGCCAAACTTTCCATCTCGGAACCGGTTCCAGCATCGTGCCTTGGGCGTTGTTCATTGCCGCCATCGCCCATTTCTTCATCTGGCGCCATGCCGCATTCACCGTATTGGCGTTCATTAGCGGAATCACCATCCTGACCTCGGCAGCTCCCGGCATCGGCTTGATCGAATGGCTGCTGTTCATCGCCGTTACGCTCGCTTGGTTCTTCCTGAGCAAAGATGGGCCGACGATGATCTTCAGCTGGCTCTTGCTGTTCGGTTCCGGTTTTCTCGTTTGGAGCATATGGGACATCGACAGCCCGCTCGTGCCGATCTGGACCTTGTTCGCGCTGACCTTGCTCTTGTTGCTGATCCCGCAAGACAAGCAGAAACTATTGAGCCCACTTTATCTGATCGTTGGGGGGATCCAGCTGATCGTCTTCCTGGCGATCCGCGGGGAAAGCGATATGACTTTCGCCGAATTGACCATGCCTGAATCGATCGCTCTTGCAGTAGCGGGGGCTGCAGTGCTCGCACTCGCCTACTTCCGCGAACGCCATTTGATGTGGCTCGGCGTACTCGGGCTTGTCGGTTTCATGCTCTTCGATGAAACGGCCATCGCCTTGGCCATCGTTGCGGAATTGACTGCGCTCGCCTATTTGATCATCGCTCAGCGTCAAGATCAGCCGCTCGCTTTGGGCTTCGTTTATTTCATCGTCGTCCAATTCGTCATCTATGTCATCTATGCGTGGGAACGGCTCGACATGTCGCTGTTCTTCCTGATCGGCGCCATCCTGTTGTTCGTGCTATCAGGCATCGCCTGGTGGCTTAACCGCAAGAAAGAAGGTGCAGTGACATGAAGAAATGGCTAATGCCTGCCTTGCAGACCGCTTTCGTCGCATTGCTCGTCGTCAGCTTCTACGCCACTTCCTGGTTCGGCGATCAATACTTATTGCGTGCCGAACCATTCGACCCGTTCGATCCGTTCTACGGTGAATACGTCATGCTGCAGTATCCGGATCTCGACGCGCCTGCCGGAATTTCCGACGGCGCCGTCTACTTCACCTTGATGGCAGGCGAAGATGGCTACGCCGTCATCGACCGCATCGAGGAGCAGCCGTTCTTCGGCGCCATCAACGGCAGCAAATACGACCGCCGCGTTGTCGCGCCGCAGCTTGAAAACTTTTATGTCGAGCAAGGCCGCGGCCCTGAACTTGAAGAAGCGGTCGATCTCGAAGTCACCATTGACGTTGCACCTTGGGGTTCCATCCGTCCAGTCAGCATTGCTCCAAGAGAAGAATGATGGCATAAACAAAACCCGGCATGCAGCATGCCGGGTTTTTCGTTTGGCTTAAATCCGTTTTGCAATCAGGAAACAGATTATGTGCAGGCACATTTCACTGCGCTTCGCCGAGCACACTCGACCGTTCCAATAGGCAGCTTCGGTAATATTGATCCATCTCTTCCCACAAGGCTTCATTGCTGAAATTCTGGCGCACCCATTGCTGGCCTGCTGCCCCCAAGACTTCGCGCAATTCAGGATCGCTGATCAACTTATCCAGTTTCTCCATAACATCTGCGTGGCTGTCGGGATCGACCAAATAACCGGTCTCGCCGTCCACTAAGGTATCGCGCGCGCCCGTGACGTCCGCTGCAATGACAGGTATTCCCGTCAGTGCCGCTTCCGCCGACACATTGCCGAACCCTTCACGCTTTGTCAGGAATAAAAACAAATCCATCAAATGATAAAACGGCACCGGATCCAATTGGTAATCTTCGTGGACGATGTGCGGATGAGCGGTGATCGTCTTACACGTCCACTCGGACACTGCATCCGCCGATTCGTAATCGCCGACGATCAGCAGCCGCAAATTCGGGTGACGTGCGTGCAGCTCGGTGAATGCACGCACCGTTTCGTCGATGCCCTTGTCTTTTGTGATCCGCCCCATCGATCCGAGCACAAGTTCCTCGCCGGTCCATCCATATGCTTGGCGCTTTTCCACCACACGCCTTTTCATCTCTTCGTCTAGTTCAAAACGATGCAGATCAAAGCCGTTGACGCTGCCGTGCCCGAGAATCTTGATTTTACCTGCTGGGGCGATGCCAAGTTCGACAATCTGGCGCTTCAGGCTCGGCGATACCGCAAGCAGGTGGGTCGACGATGCCGCGGCGATTTTCTCTGCCATCAACAGGATTTGCCGCTTGATGCCCCCGGTCGTCTCGAGGCGTAAACCCAGCACATTGTAGATGCGTACCGGCACCCTGCAGAAATAAGCAGCGAGTGATACAATCAGCCCCGCCTTCGGTGTTCCGGCATTGACGATATCCGGTTTTTCGGAGCGGATGACGCGGATGCAGGCGAACAGCGACTCCAAGTCTTGCTTTAAGGCAATTTCGCGTTCCATATTGACGTGCAGCACCTTCACGCCTTCTTCCTGTTCAAAGATTTCCGCGTAGCTTCCTTCTGAACTCAACGCTTTTACTTCATAGCCGCGCGTTTCCAATGTCTTTAATTGCCCCTTCACCAACTGCAGGCTTTGGGCAATGGTCATGGCGTGCAACACTTTCGCTGACATGATGGACCGCTCCCTTTCAGGCGCCTTGCACTGCTCGGGCAGGTGCAATCGGGCTGCCGATTTGTTCCAATAATTCCGCCGCATAATGAGTAGCGTTATTCTTTTTCACAGTGAATACTTTCTCGCTGCCCCGGATCAATTTCGTCAAGATTTCGCGTTCATTGGCGAGTGCTTGGTCGATTTTCAATTCCGGATTGAAGAATTCATAAGCCGTAAGAAGCGGCGAACGCAAATAGTTGAATTCATAGCGGTTCAAGTTCATCAGCTTCTGGAGCGCAACAGCTTCGGTCTGTTCTGCAACATAATCATCGCCGCGCTCGAGAATGGCGACATGCGTCACTACTTGATGGTCAAGTATTGTCTGTTCTCCGACGTATTCCGTAATCGGGTCCGGCTTTTTGAAGCTGATGTATTCCATGACTGGCAACAATTTATCGACGCGGTTCTTGATTTTGGCGCCCATTCCTTGCTCGACAGTGGAGTAATAGCGGAATGTGCTCGTCCATGGAACGGAATGGATTGTTTTGCCGTCCGTGATGGCCAAATCCTCTGCGATGAATTCGGCGCCGTGCTCCATGCAAGCCGTCATGCTGCTCAATGTCTTGCCTGTATCCGGCGGAGCGAACACCGTCAAGGTCGATTCATCTTTCTTGAATGCGGAACAATGAATCGGCGCATAGCCTTTTTTCAATAACAATAATGTCGCAAGATCGGTCATGATATACCCGATGGAATGAAGGTTCATGATCCGGTGGGTGATGAGTTTATAATAAGCGCGGTTGACGATGATTTTCGGTTCGTCCGTTAAAAACCCTTCCGCACGGATGCGCATGCGTCCTTTGCCGGCATAATTTCGTGTGTAATAGATTTTGTCCGCTCCCGGCGTGCCGCTGAAATAATGGTATTTCCCCATCGCTTCATGTTCGGCGTCATCATTGAATTCCTTCATCTCGACCTGCATGCGCACCACGCAGCGTTCATATTGTTCCATCGTGCCTTCGGGAACGTTGTGGCCGTACGACCAGCCGAAATTTTTGATATTTGTTCTGACTCCCAGTACTCCAGCAGACGCAATATAATAATATGTTTTCAAATGAAACTCCCCTTTTTTTTGATTTTCCCCGCATGACTCGAACCCTTAGTTCAATTCGCCGGCTGGTACCAGCGATTCGCCGAGGCAGTTTTTATAAAAACTGTCCAGCTCTTTCCATAGCACCTCGTTGCTGAAATGAGCGCTTGCCCATTCCCGCCCGGCTTCCCCAAACCGCGCGCGCAAACTGTCGGATGCGATTAACTTATGGATCGTTTCTGTGATTTCCTGGAGGTTTTCAGGATCTACCAGCAAACCGGTCTTTTCGTCGACGATCGTATTGCGCGCTCCCGTGACATCGGATGCAATAACCGGCAACCCGCATAAAGCCGCTTCGATCGACACATTGCCAAAACCCTCACGTTTGGTCAGGAACACGAAAATGTCCATCAAATGGTAATACGCGACCGGATCTGGAAGAAATCCGGTTTTGATAATTTTTGGGTTGTTGTCGATTTCCCATTTCACACTTTCTTCCACTGGGTCGTCGTCCTCGTAATCGCCGACGATGAGCAAGCGCAAACGCTCGTTTTCAAGGCTTAGCAGTTTAAAGGCTGCGACCAGTTCATTGACGCCTTTGTCTCTTGTCAACCTGCCGACAAAACCGAGAATGGTATGTTCTTTGTGGATGTTGTATTGTTCACGAAGTGCCTCCTTGGCTGCCGCAATTTCCGGTGTGGCTTGGAATCTCGCAACATCAAAGCCATCACCGCTGCCTTTTCCAAGCACGCTTATTTTTTCTTCACTGGCGATGCCGAATTCGACTGCCCGCTCCCGTAAACTATCCGATACTGCCAAACAATGCGTCGCAGAAGATGCCGCAATTTTTTCCATAGTCAATAATAAATTACGCTTCCATCCCGCAGTCGTCTCCATCCGCAAGCCACGCATCGTGTAGATTCGCACAGGCACGCCGCATATTCGCGCTGCCACAGTGACCACGAGACCGGCTTTTGGCGTGCTGGCATTGACGACTAACGGGCGTTCTTTACGAAATAACGCAATGCAGCGGGCAAGCGATTGAAGGTCGTGAAGGGGTGAAATCCCCCTGTCCATCGGCAACTCGAGCATTTCGACTTGTTCACTTGATTGAAACTCCTCGAACCCGGGTCCTTTGGAACTCAATGCTTTCGGCTCGAACCCCTTGTCTTTCAAGTAGCGCAATTGGCCATCCATAAAGCTCAAACTTTCCGAAACAGTGACGGCATGTATCAGTTTGGTTGTCATGGCATTATCCTCCGCTCAGCTTTTTTCATAGATTTCTTCTGTCCGGAACACTTTGACTACCGTCTGCACTAAAATATACAAATCCAGGCGCAGGCTTTTGCGGTTGATGTAATCGATATCGATGTCAATTTTTTCATCCCAGCTTAAAGTGTTGCGCCCGCTCACTTGTGCGAGGCCCGTCACACCCGGTTTCACCATCAGCCGCTGCTTCTGGTAATCGTTGTAATTGTCGGTCTGGTCGGTGACTGTGGGGCGCGGCCCGATGAATGACATATCGCCTTTGACGATGTTGATCAGCTGGGGCAATTCATCGATGCTTGTTTTGCGGAGGATGTTGCCGATTTTTGTAATGCTCGGGTCGCCGTCGAATGGATCGATGCGGTTGCGCTTCTTATCCCGCCCGTGCTCCATCGTCCGGAATTTATAGATGGTGAAATGCCGTCCGTAAAGGCCGCCTCGCTGCTGCTTGAACATGGCGGGCCCTTTCGACTCGATGCGAATCAATATGGCGACTGCTAGCAATAATGGCGATAAGACCAATAACATCAAAGCGGCGAGCACGACTTCCAGCACCCTCGCCGCAGCGTTCGAGCGCTTCGGCTGCTTTTTTTCTTCACTGAAATCTCCAACAATCATGGGCTGCCCCCTCCTCACATTCTCCATAAAGTCACCTTCTCCGGTTTCTCACTCCGTTCAAGTATGCTTTTGACATCAAAGACATAACCTTCCTTGCCTTCAAGTAAGCGTTCAAATAACTTCCAGCCTGCTTTTTGGTAAACTTCATGCGGCACCGCGAGTATGACCGAAACCGCTGGAAGTAGTTCCGCCTGCCGCGTCAATAAAACGCCGCCCACACATTCCGACTGCCCTTGCTCGAGCTGTGCGTCCGCCACCTGGACGTCCACGCCGTATTCCTGAAGCTCTGAAACAAGTTCCAGCACCCCGGCTTCCGGCACGCTGCTTGTTCCGTCTTGCTTCGTGATGCCGAGTACCGTGATGCGCGCTTCGTGGATGACGACTTCGTTCTGGATCAACTTCTTGATGATCCGCTGCGCCACTTGCCGCCCCTTCTTCTCCCCTTTGCACCAAAATTGATCCACTCCATGCCATGGCATGGGATGGTCCCCGAGGAGATCCGGTTCGAATTTGATGAAGCCCCGCTTCGTATTGGCGGTTTCCAATACATCATGCGTATCGATTCCCTGCTGGTTCAAGGTCAGCGCCACTTCATTCATCAATGCGATATTCACTTGTTTTTGGGCGATTTCGAGCAATTGGGCAGCTTCAGCGACACGGATCGACTTCGCCTTGTAAATGCCGCCGTCATGGATCGGTGCGAATAAATCAGCAAGGTAATCGGTGACAGGGCCGCTTTGACCGGCGATCACTTTGCGCATTTTCGCCGCCTTGTTTTGCGGGTCGCTGCTATGCCATCTGGATGGTGCAAAGCCGACAAAAAATTCTTTTCCGGCGATAAATCCGGAATGCTGTTCGAGCAAGGGGATGCAAATTTCTTCGGTGGTGCCCGGGTACACCGGGGCTTCAAAAATGAGCACCGACCCCTTTTTCATATGCTTTCCGACGATTCTGCATAACTCTAAAAGCACGTCCAATGTATAGACGGGGCGCTTTGAACCGGTCATCAGGAGGATGCCGGCATCCGCCAGTTCGCTTGCTTGATCGGTAAAAGCAATGCCGCTTTCGTCAAACCTTGTTTGTTTGGAGCGATCCGGATCGAATACGATGACCGGATAAACGGTGCCGAATGTTGTTGCCGCAAGCAAGCTAGTTTCGCCGGCTCCAACTATTGCGATTTTCAAATTCTCCATCATGAGCCCACCTTCTCCCCCTTTTTCCCAGTCCATTTCGTTTTGGTGAATTCCAGCAATTGCTTGCTATTCGCTGCAGCGTAAGACAGCAATAATAGCGGGATGATCTTATTGCGGTGGCGCATCGCCGTTCCGGCACTTTGCGTTCCGTATGAATAGATGAAAACAGTCATTCCGATCACCAGCAGGATGAATATTTTTGTCCTTACTGGCATTTTGCTCCGGAACAGGCCGTAAAGCGTAGCGCCGATCAGGAACAGGTAAACGGTGGAATCAAACAGGAAACTGACGATATCCCCGCCTCCCCGCCAATCGAGCGGAAGCGGTGAAAACAGGAAGTAGAACATTTTAAGCGGTGCGACGAGCAATGCTGCGACACCCGACAAACCGCTGAAGCTTGCCAAGTAGACCGACCCGCCTTCCGCGAAGATCTCGTAGTCGACCGTCCCGCCTTCTTCCGTGACGAATTTACTCAAGAAGACATCGGCGTTCTGGAAGACGAGAAACGAAATGCCTCCGACAAATAGCAAGTAGATAAGAGGGGTTGAGATTTTCCTGCCCATTTTCCCGCGCTCCAGCCAAACGAACGAAGCGATATAAACGAGCAGCAAGCCGATCATGCCGGTATGGAACATCATCGCAAGAATCGACAGCACCACGGCCCAGCCGAACTGGAGAAACGAGCGCTCCCCGATCCAGCGCAGGAAATAATACAGCGATACTGTCGTAAAAAATATGATCAGTGCCTCCCGCAGCAAGATGCTCGACATGAAAATACTGTTCGGCATGAGCGTGAAGATGAGCAAAGCGATAAAGCTCAATTTCTTCTCGATCTGTAAATAGTTCAGTGACTTGAAAAGGAATACGGCCGAGAACACCCAGCAGGCAATATTGAGAAATTGCGAGTAGGCCCGCTGTTCCCCGATCATATAGTAGAGCCCTGACAGAAACGGCACATACACCGTCGAAGTCTGTTCCAGCGGATATTGGCCGTTTGCCACCAACACAGAGACTTCATGGAAATATTCCGTATCCGTACCGCTCGAGAAGATCCCGATCGATGGCACGTACAGATCGATGAACAAAATGACCACTCGCACCGCGAACCCGGCAAAAATGACGAACAGCCATTCATTTTTCAAGGTACGGTATAAATACAATGAAATGGCGACGATTCCGGTAAAGACGAGAAGCATCGCATAGCCATCACCCGGCGGAAGAAAATCTTTGATTAAAAATGTTGCGAGAATCTGTATCACAAAAAAACCAAGTACATAAATCATGAACCCCACCCCCTTCTTTCAACGTCTGGCCAATGCCATCAACCTAGCTTTGTAATAGGCGATATCGCTCAGTTGAAGCATCCACAGCATCGCTGCATACACCATGACTCCTGTTAACACCCCGATGAACAAAGCCGGAATGTCGCCCATCATTAGCAAAGAAACCGTAAATGCCGTTCTTGCCGCGATGCCCATGACGATTGCGGCGAGTATGCCTTTCGCCAAGTCGACCATAAGCCGCCGACTGTCGAGTGATCCGATTTTCCGGACCAGCGATGCATACAACAGAACCGTGCTGACAATCGCCGCGATACTGGTCGCGAGCGCCAAGCCGTTCAGCCCGATGACACGCGATAACACCAAGTTCAACGCGACGTTTAAAAACATGGCACCGAATGCGTTGATCATCGGCGTCCGTGAATCTTCCAAGGAATAAAACACTTTCGACAACACTTCACGCAACCCGAACCCGAGCAGGCCCAGCGCATAGAAGAACAATAAGCCCGTCGTCATTGCAATGGCCCGCTCCTCGAAAGCCCCACGCCCGAACAGCAGCTCCGTAATCTGCCGGGAGAAAATCATCATGCCGACTGCAGCGGGAATGACAATCAACGAAACCGTCGTAATGATTTTGCCGACGACGTCTTTTAATTCTTCCATATTTTTCCTTACAGCCAATTTTGAGATTTTCGGGAACATCACCTTCACGACCGCCAGCACGAAGATCGCCTGGACGAAGAATACGATGCGGTGTGCATAGGTCAATGCAGATATCCCGCCTTCCGCTAGCTGTGAAGCGATCGTCCGGTCGACCAGGATATTGACTTGGTCAGCTGACACCCCGATGATGACGGGAATCGCGAGCATCATCATCTGCTTCAAATCACGGTCTTTCAGGTTCAACACCATCTGATGGCGATAGCCGCTTTTGCGTATAGCCGGCACCATGTACAGAAACTGCACAATGACCGCAATGACTGTTCCGATGGCAAGCATCATGATATCCATTTTTGAACTAATCACAATCGTTGTGATCAGCAGCACATTGAGGGGCAAGCCGCTTAGCACCGTCGGCAGGAAACGGTCTTTCACTTCCAGGTAGCTGGTGAAAATGAAGATCAAGGCGGTGAAGTAAAGCGTCAGCGAAATGATCCGCGTGAACAGCACCGCGATCCGCAGCGTCTCACCTTCGAACCCGTAGGCGAACAATTTGACGATCGGCACGGGGAATACCAGGAGCAGGATGACCAACACCGTCGACAGCAGCATGACCGCATTGGTGACGTTCGCCGTAAAGCGCTCTGCCGCCACATCGCCCCGCTCTTCACGGATTTTCGTGTAGACCGGTATGTAACTCGCGGCAATGCCCATGCCGATAAAGGCAAAGAACACTGTTGGGATATCGGTCGAGATCAAGTAAGCGTCGGTCAATCCATCAGCACCGTAGAAAAACGATAGGAAGATATCCCGCGAAAAGCCGAGAACTTTCGTGATGATGACGACGAACATGATGGCGATGACTGTTTTTTCCATAGTTTCAACCTCTTTTGCGTTCATTCTGGAAGCCAAGATCCGCTCCCGAAGCGGTGATGCAGCTTATCAATTGATCCGACCATCTGTTTGCAGCGGCGATCCTCCTTAGAATTTGGCGCGGACGGAATCCTGTTGTTGTTAATCCTATGGGGCAGAGGTTAAAAGAGGGTTAAACTGTTTAGGTGTTTTTAAAAAGCTTTGGGGAATTCGGAAGATTTTTAATGGAGAAAGAGTGATTGAAATTTTTGTGGTGGAGATTGCGCTTCAAGGGGACGCTTGGGACCCGTCATGTAGGTGATTCGACAGGACTTCGTCATTTTGAATATGAATAATGCAGATAGTGGAAGAGACTTCGCTTCAAGGGGACGCTTTCTGAGGGGGCCGGCTTTAGCCGCTTCCCTCGCTAGCGCTCAGTCCAGGGTCTTCAGCTCGTCCTGATCCCTCCAGAGTCGCCCCTTTCCGCTCCATCTCTAGTTTTAGAGAAGGAATGAAATTCATCACACAAAGAATTAATATGATCAGTTTTGTCCAGACTTATAAAGTCAAATTGAATAGCCACAAGAGTTTCATAACTATCAAGTTTAAATAAGCGTTCCCACAAGTTGATGAAGAAAGCCCACTGTGACACTTTCTCGCATGCAAAATCCAACTAAATCTAAAAGCCGAACCGCGCTCACAGGCGAGCCGGAGTAATGAGACAAATGTTCTTCTTGGCTCATTGCGGGAGGCATGCCCAAAGCGGGAGGCGGCTCGCTTTCGAAGAAATATACAAAGAACATTCCTTCTCGCTAGCAAGTCCAACTAAGCGTCACCACCAGCGGATGAAATTGACGAACAGAGATATTGCATCACATAAAAACTTCAATGAAATCTATTAGCCGAACCGCGCACAAGGGCGAGCCGAAGCAATGAGACAAGCGTTCTTCTTGGCTCATTGCGGGAGGCATGCCCAAAGCGGGAGGCGGCTCGCTTTCGAAGAAATATACAAAGAACATGTCATCTCGCTATCTAGCCCAACTAAACTTCCCGTTACACAAAGATTTTCAACAACAACAAGACAATTAAAAAAACGCCTGCCAAAAACGCGGCGGGCGCTTACTGATTTCATGAAGTTTCATACGCTGCTCAATTGCTTGCTGGCATTCGCCCGGTACGCTGGGAAGAAGGGTTCGTCCGGGTTGGCTCTGGACTTTTTACACAGCTCTTCGTAAATCTCGGCGTTCCAGATTTTCCGGCCGGTGTAGAAGCGATAGCCGGTGTGCTGGCCGAACTTTTTCTTGAACTTGTACAAGGGATCTTCCTCGTCGTTCGTCCGGCCGCCGCCTGCATGAATCAGCTTGACGCCATTTTCTTTTCCCCAACGCACCGCGCCATATTGCAAAACATAGATCGGCGACAGCTGATGGAAATCGTGGACGGTGCCCGATAGATGCGTGTGCATGATGCCGTCATACAGAAAGTGCAGCTCTGCTGCGATCACTTGGCCTTCATAAATCGCTTCAGCCAAAATGATTTTATCGGCGAACTTCAGCAAACAGCTATCGAAATAAGCATCATCAAAGAAATAATAGGAGTCGGCATGGACGCGGTTCATCGTTTCGTAATAGATTTCCTTAAAACGCCCCAGGTCGCTTGGGGCCACAGTGATGCGGCACGTGACGCCCGCATTCAGCGAACGGCGCAGAGTTTTTCTGGCAGATTTCGAAAACTCGGAAACAACCGGATCGTCAAAGCCATCGAGTGTCGTTCCGACTGTTTCTCTTTGGAACGTGACATCGTAGCAATTGGAAAAGTCGCGAGCGTTGTCGAAGATTGGATGAAAGCGGACGAATTCGCTGACGATGCGCTGGTCCTTGCAGTATTCGCGGAAAGAATCCTCAAAAGCAGTGACCAAATCGGAATGGCAGCCTGTCGCACAGCGTGTGATTCGCGGGCCCCCATAACCATAAGGGGTAATGGCGTCATACCACCTCTCCCCGTGAATCAGCATCGGAATTTCACGTTTGATAAACAGATGCCGAATTTCGCCGTATGCGCTTTGGAATACGTACTCCTTGCATACACCGTGCTCCATCCTTTCGTAGAGCTTGCCGTACGCTTCTTCAAAAAACAGGTCCTTCACTGGGTCCACTTCCTTTCATCATGCGCCGCCTAGACGCGGCTCGCTTCCAAATGCTTTTTGCAGCGGTAGGCCGGAAAATAATCGGTTGCTGCATCTGCCGCGTTGATTTCGCATAATTTCTGATAAACCGGCTTGTTCCATATCTTCTTTCCGATGTAAAAATCGAATCGGGTGTTTTTCCCGAATTGCCTCTTGAACATCAGCAAATTATCGTTCGGGTCGTTGGTCCTCCCGCCCCCATCGTGAATCAGCCGATAACCATTCGCTTTCCCCCAGACCGTCAAAGCGTATTGCAGCACGTAGGCCGGATACGCATGGCTGTAATCGCTCAAAGTTCCGGATAGATGTGTATGGATGCGATCATCATATGTGAAGTTCAATCCCATTCCGATGACTTGCCCATCGAAGATCGCTTTCGTCAACACGATGCGGTCTGCGAAATATTTGAGGCATTCGGTGAAATACTCTTCTTCAAAATAATAATAAGCATCTGCATTATTCCGGCTCATCGTCTCGTGATAGATTTCTTTAAATTCGCCCAGGCTTTTGGGGCTTTCGATGATTTCGTAAACCACGCCCGCTTCAAGCGCTTTGCGGATATTTTTACGGGTTGATTTAGAGAACTCACTTTGGACCGGGTCCTCATATGCTGCCAGGCTGGTGCCTACCGTTTCGCGCAAATACCTCACCTCGTAGCAATCCTCAAAATCCAAAGCATTTCCTAAGACCGGATGGAACCTGACAAATTCACTAACGATGCCATGTTCCGCACAATATTCTCCGAAAGCTTGCTCAAACATCTCCACCAATTCGGCTTTTCTGCCTTCTGCACATTTTTTGATGACCGGCCCTCCATAGCCATAAGGAGTGACAATGTCGAAATATGGGCCACCTGTTGCGGGAATCGGAATCTCACGGCGGATAAACTGATGACGCACATGGCCAAGTGGATGGTCAAACTCAAACACTTTGCACTGTCCATTTTCGATCACTTCGTACAATCGACCGTAATTTTTTTCGAAATACAAATCCTTCACACGCTAAACCCCATTTCTTCTTTTGTTGTTTGTGCTTGCTCCCCCTTCGATTTCTCTACTAAACTTCACTCTTCTCTTTGGCCGGCCGCTTCCGGTAAGCTGGGAAAAACTCATCCGTAACAGCAGTATTTGCCTCTTTGCAAAGCTTGCTATAAACTTCCTCGTTCCATACTTTTTGGCCGCTGTAAAATGAAAAGCTCGTATGGCGCGCAAATTGCTGTTTGAACCGAAGCAAGTTATCGTCCGGGCTATTAGTCCGCCCGCCGCCTCCATGAATGAGGCTGATGCCATTTTCTTTAGCCCATAACACTGTAGCGTATTGCATGATATACACCGGCGATAGATGATGAAATGCTTCGTACGTACCCGACAAATGCGTATGGATCAAACCGTTGTAGACAAATTGCAGCTCCATGCCGATGACTTCGCCCTCATAAAGCGCTTCAACCAGCAATAGCCGATCCCCGAACGACTCGAGCAATTGTGCAAAATACTGTTCATTAAAGTAATAGAATGAATCGGCATGGTTGCGGTCCATCGTCGCAAAATAAATCCGCTGAAAAGCCTTTAGGTCTCGCGGCCCGAGCGTCACCCGAAATTCTGCGCCATCTCGCAACGCTTTGCGAATGTTCTTGCGCGCCGAGGCACTGAACTCCGCCTCTACCGGATCATCGTAAGCCCCTATCGATGTCCCGACCGTATCGCGCAAGTAGCGAACTTCGTAGCTGTTTTCAAAATCCCGAGCATTGCCAAGTACCGGATGAAACCGGATAAATTCACTGACCACCCCTTCTGCTTCGCAGTAGGCAGCAAATGATTCCGCAAAAGCCGATGCCAGCTCTTCCCGATGTTCCGGCGCACAGCCTGTCATCAATGGGCCGCCGTATCCATATGGTGTGACTATATCGAAGTAGCGTTCAGACCCGAGCAAAATCGGAATCTCACGCTTGATGAACAAATGCCGTACGCGCCCGAGCGGATGATCAAACTCAAAAACTTGGCACACGCCTTTCTCAATTTCTTCATATAGTTTTCCATAGCGCTCATCGAAATAAAGATCCCCCATCATCTTTTCCTTCTTTCTCGTTGTAAGTTGCGAATACTTCCCCCCCATTGCCTGGTGGAGCTCCTGCTATCGCATGCACTCCTTTCCAAATGAAACCCTTTATTAGCACCTATCCTAAAAGTCCCAGGTTAAAGACAGGTTAAACAAGTCTGAAAATTTTAACGACTTATATAGACAAAACTGCCCGAAAAGGAGACAACATTCTTTGCGAAAATGAAATAATTTACTTAATATAAGAAATATAGAACTTTCAAAGAAAAGGGGCATACCGATGAAGCTTTATAAATGGCTCGGCAATGAACAAGAAACCGATACGCTAAAAGACAAAAGCTGGTTTGTTTTATCAAGCGGCAGCGACGTGGCAGCCATTTCTGAACAAGAAGTTCCGGCTGGTGACAACATCGAAGCATACGAAGTACTTGACCAAAAAGGGCAGCTTGAAGACGGATCGTATGCCGTTTTCAATAATATCCCGGTCACTGAAGAAGGGCGTGAACTGTTCGAGTCGCGCTTCCAGAACCGCGCCGGGCTTGTCGAGAAAGAACCAGGTTTTGCAGCGATCCGCATTTTGCGGCCGCTCGATTCCGACACCTATGTCATTCTCACGATGTGGGAAGACGAATCCGCCTTTACCACTTGGCAGTCGTCCCAAGCTTACTCGCACGCACATAAAAAACGCGGCACATCGGAAGGCATCGACAAACGGCCGAACATCTTCCCACGCCCATCATTCGTCACCACTTATTCCAAATAACAAAGAGGCTTCCAAGTGGAAGCCTCTTTTTCTGTGGAAAAGTGTGTGTGCATCGATGTGTTTGAATAAATTGGACAGTTGAGCGAAGTGGAATGGTTTATTGATCTTGAGCATCATCAAGCAGTCGCCTCCCGCTTGGGGCTGGCCTCCCGCAATGAGCTAAGAAGACCATTTGTCTCATTGCTTCGGCTTGCCCTTATGCGCGGTTCGTCTTTTAGATTTCATTGATGTGTCTGAAAGACGAAGTGTCGCTGTTTGTGATATTCATCCACTATTTAGCGATGCTTAGTTGAACTGGCGAGCGATAAGAGTAGTTCACTGATCTTAAGCATCATCAAGCAGTCGCCTCCCGCTTAGGGCTGGCCTCTCGCAATAAGCCAAGAAGACCATTTGTCTTATTACTTCGGCTCGCCCATATGCGCGGTTCGGCTTTTAGATTTCGTCGAAGTTTTTATGTGAGGGAGTATATCTGTTCGTCTATTTCATCCGCTAGTGGTGACGCTTAGTTGGACATGATAATTGCAGAATACTTCGCGACTATTCAATTTAAATTTACAAGACTGTGCAAAACTGTTCATGCTAATTTCAGTGACAGATGAATCTCATTTCTACACTAAAGCTAGAGATGGAGCAGAAAAGAAAAAACCGCAGCAGCTGCTGCGGTTTAGCTTACTTTTTCTCCTGCGAGATAGCGGGCGAGTACCATGTCTTCCCCGTTTTCTGAGACGACTTCCAGTGTCCGGTTGATCTCACGGATGGTCCCGTTCAGCTCTTCGGTCGTCTGGCACACGATATTGAAACGGCCCAGCATCTGCGAATAGGAGCCAGTCACCGTAATCTCATCGCCGATTTCGCGTGTCGGCACCCAGGAAATGACCGATGGAAATTCCAGAATTTCTTCCAAGCCTTTGATTTCACGGATAGTTCCCGGCCCCAAAAGCACCGATAGATTGCAGGACGGATAGCGCATGAAACCATCATCGAAATTGCTTATATCATATCTTGAGATGTCTTCCCCAACGGCAAAGTCAATCATCATCTCCAGCAAATTGACGTCAGTCTGGCGTTTGACAATCTGGTAATGCTGTTCCCCACTCAATCTGTAGCCCATCTCGTAAACAAAGAACTCCCCATTGTCATAAAGCGATTGAATCAACACAAGTCCATTCTTGAGACCCATTCCTCTCAGCATTTCCCGGATATTGGCGTCATGGAGCGCAATGAATTCAGCGAGATGGCTTGATGGGTAAATCGTTGCGACCGGTAGTGGCGGGCTTTGGCGGCCTTGGTTATGGACGAAGCGGTCTGTGACAGCGGATAAGACCACTTCCCCATTTTGCAAAGTGTAGTACATTTCAACACCGTGATTCGTATCGATAAATCGTTCGACAAGCACGCGGCCATGACGCGAAAAACGTCTGGCTTTTTCGACCGCATCGTATAATTCTGCTTCGTTTTGGCAGACAGTGATGCCTTTGCTGGCGTAGCTGTCGACGGGTTTGACGATGACTGGATAGCGAACCGGTACTCCATCGTCTTTTTCGTATTGCTCGATGACCGGCACATCGAAGCGCCGGCAAAATTCCTTAAACTGATCCTTGTTGGAACTTATCTCCAAATGTTCTTTCGTTGCGTAAAATGGCAATTCAAGCCGATCGGTCAGCAATTGGGCGTTCCACGTATTGATGTCATCAAAAGCCGTCAGTACGCCATCAATTTGCTCTTGACGCGCCATGTCTTCCAAGGCGTCAATATCTGCGGTGCTGATATGGTAAGCTTTGTCGGCGTTTTTCTTTGCAGGTGACTCTTCGTTATTATCGGTGACAATTGTATAAAGTCCCATGTTTTTAGCAGTTTCAACAACATCAATCATATGCGTAATGCCGCCAAGGATAAGCAGCTTTTTGTTTTCCACGGAAACACCCCCTTTGTCTGTTTGGGTACTATTGACTAGACATAACATAGATTCACTAAAACAACTGGATATCCTGTTTGTTTGTAGAACAAATTTACCAACCGGGGTATTGATTTGTCAATCTAATAATCAGAAAAATAATTTTCTTCCTATTTAATATGCTTTACCTCTTTTAACCCGAAGAGCATAGTGTGAAAACAGAAATAACCCCATATATTTTAAGGAGGAAAAGTGCCATGGTAGTACCTACAAAACAAGCGGTTCCGGACATTTTCTTTACGCCTGAATGGAACAAAGCATATGCCGAACATGAAGGCGGTGAGTTTCACCAGTTCGAATGGAAAAGTGAGCGGGGCCATATTATCTACCCGTTCATTCGGCGCCCGGTGCCGCTATTGGAAGGTTGGTTCGATACAATTACCGCTTTCGGCCAAAGTGGGCCAGTCATTGTGACTGCACGGCAAGAAGAGCGCAGCGCTTTAGTGGATGAGTTTGATACGGCATTCCAGAGTTACTGCGAACAGCATCGCATCGTTTCTGAATACATCCGCTTCAGTTCCTGGATCAACAATGCGCAAGACTTTTCCCCGCATTATGGCCTGGATATGCGCGGCATCGTCATGTATATCGATTTGACGGTCGACGATCCGTTTCTCCATGAATTCTCATCGGCTGCCCGCCAGCAAGTGCGGCGCGCGTTGAAAAACGGCGTGACAGTGGAATATGATTTCACCGGAGACACATTGGATGATTTTTGCCGGTTGTACAGCCTCACTGCTGAACGCAATGAATTCCCAGAACATTATCTATTCGAACCTGAAATGTTAAAAGAATCTTTCAAGCATCTAGAAGGCAAGCAATTTCTGCTCAATGCAAAATACGACGGCAAAACCGTCTCTTCCGCGCTGATCGTCCATCACGGCGATTATATGCATTATCATTTGGTCGCAAACGATCCCGTTTATTTCAGCTGTGCCGGAAATTCACTGATCATGGCGGAAGCATGCCGCTATGGAAAAGAGCATGGATTTTCCCAATTTCATTTGGGCGGCGCCTCGACAGATGCCCTTTACCGCTTTAAACGGCGTTTCACCAAAACACAACCGCTTGAAATCTTGACCGGCAAACGCATCCGCAACAGCGATATGTACGGCAGGCTGACCGAGCTGAAAAGACTCCAATATGGCATCGAAAACACTGGTCATTTCCCTTTATACCGGGGATAAAAAAAGCGCTGGACCCGAAATTGGGGTCTGGCGCTTTTGTGTTGTTTAAAGCATAAAGAAACAGCGGAAAATGGTCCCCACTGTCTGATCTTTATCATCAAGATGCATTTACTTTTGCTGGCTGGAAACGGGCCATGATCATATCACTGCCACCTTCAGAGCGTATTTCCAGTGTCCTGTAGATCCGTTCGATGGTTTCCAGAAGCGCCTGCTGAGATTTTGCGACCACATTGAACCGGCCAAACATTTGCGAATAAGAACCCGTCCGCTCGATTACTTCGCCTTCGGAACGGTTGATGACGCAGGAAACCACTTCCGGCATTGCTTTCACTGCTTCCAAGCCGCGAATTTCCGTAATTGTGCCTGGACCGAGCAAAATAGGCAAATTGGCAGAAGGATACGGCATCGGTGCGTGATCGAATTGCTCGATTGGATGACTGTCCGTATTTTCGCCAACCGAGAAATCGAGCATCATTTCCAGTAAATGGACGCCTGTCTGCTTATGGATAATATGATAATGCTGCTCTCCGCTAAAACGGAAGCCCATCTCGTATACATAGATTTTGCCGCCGCTGTACATCGTTTGAATAAACACCAAGCCATTTCTAATGCCCATATTGCAGATCATATTTCGCACCGCAGGATCGACTTCCTTTATATATTGCGGCTGATGTTGCGAAGGAAACAGCATCGCCACAGGAAGCGGCGGGTGTTCTTTTGATTGCTTATAAGTGAAGCGGTCAGTAACGGCAGTCAGGACGAGATGGCCATCCCGCGCAGTATAGAATGCCTGGACGCCGATGTCTGAATCAACAAAGCGCTCGAGCATAATTTTCCCCGATTTCGATTCCCCGACTGCCTTTCGGACCCCCTTTGTGAGTTCCTCTTCCTCATAACACACCGTGATTCCTTTGCTTGCATAGCTGTCGACCGGCTTGACGATGACCGGAAATTCCACCACAGGGAGCTCAGGGTCCTGAACCGGGTCACATTCGTATTCTTCAATGACCGGCACACCAAATGTCCGGCAATATTCCTTGAAACGGTCTTTATGCGAAGTGATTTCGAGCTGTGCAGGCGTGGCATAAAACGGCAAATGGAGCGTTTTGCACAATGCGACTGCATGCCATGTGTTGATATCGTCAAAAGCAGTGAACACGCCATCGATTCGCTCTCTCCTGCCGATTTCAGCAAGCTTCCGGATATCTGCAGTACTGATGTCATACGATTGGTCGGCAATTTTCTTCGCTGGCGAACCGACCATATTGTCGGTGACGATTGTGTAGTAGCCCATGCGTTTGGCTGTCTCTACCACATTGACCATATGGAATGTGCCGCCAAGGATTAAAATTTTCTTTTATCCATCTAAAACCCTCCACTTCGCAAATATCATGTACATATAGTATAAGTTCTAATACAAAATAACTAAATAACTCGATAAGCGTAATACAAAAAATACCAATTAAAAGCAGAAACGTCAATAAAAATCTGAAAATTCAGGTATAAACTCCTTTTAAGTTAAAGGCGTCGTATGTGACACCATCCAACTCTTATCGCTCCTATTGTAGTAGGCGGTGATTTTATAGCCGATTCCTGCAGGCGCCAGTACGCCTTCACTTCCCGGCCGGTTATTGACCTTAGCGTTATCGCAGACGAGCCGCACTTCCTGTCCGCCGCTGTGTTCGACGAAGATTTCCACTTCTTCGCTGAATTTATGGGTCGGGGCTGGCGGCAGTTTGACGGTTTCCGCTTCGGACGCCCCGTTTTTCTTATTGACTGTCATGCGCGGCTCGTCTTTCATATCGATCGGCGAGCGCCCGCCTTCAGGCACATATTGATGCAATCGCCCGTTGTAAAGGATGCTCGTCGTATCGTATTGGTATTCTTCATTATATAAAGAAGTGATCGAGGCAAGGCCGTCGCCCATGCCGTCGCGCGGTTTCGCGAGGAGCGGCTCGATGATGCTGAGCCCTGCCGCATAATCGAGCAAGACATTGGCATAGCCATTGTTTTCGAAATAGCTATGGTTGATGCTGCCGGAATACGCTGGCGTCGTATTGATTGCGCCGCTGCCGATATGGATGCCCGAGATACCGTTCGAATCGAAATTGCCGCCTTGGATATGGTGGCCATAAAGCCCGCGCACCATCAGACCGGTCGCTGCGTTGCCGACAAAATGGCAATCGTAAATCCCGTAGACATTATTATCGCTGCCGCGGTCCGTCTGCAATCCGCAGCCGAGATGGATTTTATACGGCGTTCCCGGTGAAATGGTTTCTTTCAAAGGTGGCGACACCGTAATACTGCGCGGGCCAACTTCATCGATGTGGTAGACAGACCCTTCCCCGGAGCCCACTTTGAAATAAGCGCCGACATGGACGTCACGCGCGGCTGGGTCGAGCCTCATGAATGAAATATTCGTCCCCCGCCCTGAAGCCCCGCTCCCTTCGATGACCGAGCCATTTTGCGAAAACTGGCACAGCCGGTCGAACACACATAAATTATTATTGCCTTCTTCTAGAATCTGCAAGCCGTGGACCGATCCCCACATGAACGCGGCGCCTGAGAATAATTTATCGCGGATTTCACTTGCGACCATGCATACTTTGGCCAGTTGTGTATAGCCGTTTTCGGGGTCAGTCCCCATGAACTGGATGCCTTTGACCGAACCGCTGCCACCACGCATGCGCACCAAATAATCCATCGGTTCAGACGGTGCGATGCGTGTCGTCTCAGAACTATGCCCGATCCACGATACAGCTGCCCCCATGCCCCATTCCGGCACTTCGATGGGACCGCTGATGCGATACAATCCTGGTGGAAAGAATAGATTGCCGCCTTTACTCGTGCCATATGCGGCATCGATCGCTTTTTGCAGCGCTTTCCGGTCATCGGCTTTGCCGTCGCCGATCGCTCCGTATGATTTCACGTTGAATAATTGGTCTGCAGTCTTTTTCGGACTCCACATTTCGCGGACGATATCCTCTTTATTGCGCGGAAGCAATTCTTTCTCCCTCGGTTTTTTCCAAAATGCCATGATTGTGCCGCCCCTTTGTTCACTGAATGTCGTACGACGATTCTACCTGCTAAATGTTAAAAAACGGTTAAAAAATTTTAAAATGAAAAACAGCTCCCAATAACCGGAGTTGTGCCGGCGAGAGCTGCCCATGAAAAGTTCTATTTTACTAAGGTCGGTGCATGGCCTTTCATCAATTCCATTCGTTCAATCAGTGCCGCTGCCCGCAGCACTTTCTCTTCTTCAAAAGCCGGACCCATGATCTGCAATCCTACTGGCAAGCCGTCTTTCACCCCCACTGGAATGCTGAGTGCCGGTAAGCCGGTCAGATTTCCCGGCCCCGTAAAGCGGATTACTTCATCCAAGAAACTTAATTCCTGGCCGTTGACATCCACTGTCTGTGAACCGATCGGCGGCGCGAGGAACGGCAGGGTCGGGCTGATCAGCACATCGACGCTGTCAAACGCCGCGGCGAATTCCAGATCGAGTTTCCGCCGGATCTGCTGGGACTGGACGTAATCGACGCCGCTCATCAATTCTCCGACTTCCAGTAAAAAGCGCACGTCTTCGCCGAATTTCTCCGGCGATTTCAATAAATTCGCATGATGCACAGCGCTCGCTTCTGTCGTGATCGTCACGAGCTCCGCAAATTCCGCCTGCTTCAAGGACGGAATACTGACAGGCTTAATGACCGCGCCCGCATCTTCCAACTGTTTCAACACAAGCCGCACTTGTTCATCCACGCGGCTATCGACGTTTTTAAAGAAATATTCCTCCTCAACGCCGATGACTAGATCTTTCGCATCGCTTTCCAATAAACCTGAGAAATTCTTCGCCTGGCGGTCGATCGAAGTCGGGTCTTTCGGATCGTAACCGCTTAATAATTCCAATAGTAACGCCGCATCGTACACCGTCTTTGTCATCGGCCCGATATGATCGAGCGACCAGGCGAGCGGGAAGCAGCCGTATTTCGAAATGCGCCCATGGGTCGGCTTGAGCCCGATAATGCCGCAGCTGGATGCCGGGATGCGGATCGAGCCGCCCGTATCCGTTCCGAGCGACGCAATCGACATATGGGAAGCCACCGCAGCACCCGATCCGCCGCTGGAGCCGCCTGGAATCTTCGTTAGGTCCCACGGGTTTTTGCACGGCCCGAAATGCGGATTGGTCGTCGTCGCGCCCCACGCATATTCGTGCATATTGAGCTTGCCGGTGAATGTCACACCCGACATCTTCAATTTCGAGACGACCGTCGCATCGAAATCCGCCACGAACTCACTGTGGATGCTCGATCCCATCGTCGCCTTCTCGCCTTTAAAATACAGAATATCTTTTAGTGCCATCGGTATCCCATGAAGCGCGCCGCGATAATTGCCGCTTTGGATTTCCTGTTCAGCCTGGGCGGCAGCTTCTAGTGCTTGTTCCTTTTGCACGCTTATATACGCATTGATGTCCCCGTCGTACAAATCGACGTTTGCCAATACCCGCTCCGTCAACTCGACAGGCGACACCTGTTTCGATTGGATGAGCGGCGCCAGTTCCCCGATGGATTTCTGCGCGAGTTCATTGCTCATTTCTGCTCACCTCCGGGAATATGCGTCAAGGCCATATCCAGGTCTTTCAATTGTTCCTGGTTCACCGTCTTGCGCAGCTCCTCGAATCCTGCCATCTGGCCGGCGAGCATTTCTTTATGATGATCCGGGACGTTGATGCCTTTCCTCTCCAAAACTTCGTGAATGTCGAACGCCACATGAATCCCCCATTCCTGAATTTTTTCTGAGGTGTAGGTCCTGCTGATTACCGACAGTTTACCATTCTTCTGTGTAAATTAACAGATTGTTCTGAAATCAAATAGTTTGCAATCGAATTTAAAAGCAGTGATTAGAAAAGCTTCCGCTTTTCGACTGCGTTGCAGGGGCACGCTTTCCGGAGGGCTCGCATTGAGCCGCTTCGTCGCTGCGCTCCTGCAGGGTCTCAATTGTCTCGCTATTCCTCCCGGAGTCGGCCCCTTCCACTCCGTCTTTAGTTTTAGAGTGGAAGATAAATTTTCAATCCACTCAATATAGAATATAAAAAGGCATCATACTTTGTATCTCCAGACATCGTGACCGAGATATTTGTAATTGCTAGTCCTAGTCCACCAACAAATTTTCGATTCAAGCCTCTATATGCCAGGTGGTATGGGCCGGGAAGCGATTTCCCCGCTAGCCGGCAACTCCATATAGAAGTAGATTTAGTTAAACACACCCGAATTGACGAAGTCTTTTAGCCGACCGGCGCTAAGGGTGAGCCGATGCCGAAAGACAGGCGCTCTTACTGGCTTTCGGCAAGAGGCCAACTCAAAGCCAGGAGGCGACTACCAAAATGAAGCTTAAATGGCACTCAGGAACAATTCCACTATTAATACCCTGCATGCTTCCTTTAATTCTGCCCTGGAAAACCCTTCAGCAATTAGCCAACAAAAAAAGAAGACACAGCCAAGGCCGCATCTTCTATCAACTACTATTTATTTCGCCGTCACGCCGCCGTCTACTGGAAGCTCGATGCCCGTGATATGGCTCGCTTCATCCGATGCGAGGAACAACATCGCATTGGCGACTTCGGTTGCATTGCCGAGCTCAGGAAGCGCAATTTGTGCGAGGAAATGCGGGCGGAATTTTTCACTTTCCATGTATTCCGCACTCATCGGCGTCACGATATACCCCGGATGAACGGAGTTGACACGGATGTTCTGTTTGCCGTAATCGACAGCCGCCGCTTTTGTAATCGACCGGACAGCTCCCTTGGATGCCGTGTAAACGCCCGCTCCTGACATGCCAGTCAACGCTGCGATCGATGACACATTGACAATCGATCCGCCCCCGTTTTTAATCATGTGTGGAATCGCCAGCTGCATGCCGTACATAACGCTGTTCGTATTGATTGCAAAGCCCTTCGCAAAATCTTCTTCGGTTTGGTCCAGGAAATCTTTAGCCACGGAAATGCCCGCGTTATTGACGAGAACATCGATCTTGCTGAAAGTTTCAACGGTCTGGCTGATGACGGACTGCCAATCTGTTTTGTCCGCCACGTTCTGCTTCATCGCCACTGCTTCAAATCCCGCTGCTCGTACATCTTGCGCGACCTTTTCCGCCGCTTCCACATTAATGTCAGTGGCGACGACTTTCGCTCCTTCTTTTGCAAACAAGCGCACAGCCGCTTCTCCCATGCCAGATCCGCCGCCCGTGATAATGGCTACTTTGTTTTCCAATCTCATTATAATCACCTCGAATTAAATTTTGATAGTCTGACTATCAATTTATTTCAAGTATACTCTCGCAATGCCATTACTTCAATTAAAGCGCTATACTAAAAGCAAGGAGTGAAAACGACATGCCATCAAAACGACAAGAAAACAAACAACTGCAAACCGATAAAATCGTTGAAGCCGCAAAAGAACTCTTTACAGAACGCGGGCTGAACGACGTGCAAATGAAAGACGTCGCCGAACGCGCCGGTGCCGGCGTGGCGACGGTCTTCCGCTACTTTCCGAAAAAGGACGAATTGATCGTCGAAGTCGCCATCCGCTCACTGGATGCCGTGGAAGCTGAATTCCAGCGCATCATTTCCATGAAATCAAGCGCCTTCGAACGGCTGGAACAATTGCTCGATACTTTGCTCGATGCACAAAAAGCTGAACAATATAAATCCGCACGTTTCCGGGAAGCATTCGAAAGCTATGCCTCGTTCCGCACCGAACCGCTTCCTGAGATTGACCGCTACTTGGCAAGGCAGCGCCAGATCATGGATTTGCTCGAACCGCTCATTCAAGATGGCCAACGAGACGGCTCCATCAATAGCTCAATTCCCGCTAAACCGCTTATCGTCACCATCATCAACAGCTATTCAAGCTTCACGAACAACGTCGCCTTAAAATCGTCCATCTCTTACCTGGACGAAGACATCCAACCCGAAACCCAGCAAAAAGTCTTGAAGAAAATTCTGCTCGACTATTGCAGGGCTTAATAAGAAAGCTAAATTGATATCTCTCTCCTTTTCAGCTCATCAGTTGATCCCATCTCCCATTTCCAAAACCAATCATTACTAGATGCCATAACAGGGAAGCGATTTCCCCACTAGCCGGCAACTCCATATAGAAGCAGATCACATTAAACTTGAAATGATCATTGCAATCTCTCAGCTGCCTAGCGCCAAGGGTGAGCCGACGCAGTAAGACAGACGTTCTTCCTGGCTTACTGCCAAAGGCCAACCCAAAGCAGGGCAGCGACTATTTAGTTGAAACACAAACTGAAGAACGGAACAGTTGAGCAAGCAAACACTCGCTATCCGCTCAACATCTGCCCAGGGAAGCGATTCCCACACTAGCCGGCAACTACATATAGAAGCAGTTCCAACTAAACACGCTTTATCCACCGAAATCTCTCAGCCGACCAGCGCCAAGGGTGAAGCGAAGCCGTAAGACAGGCGTCCTTTCTGGCTTATGGCGGGAGCTCAACCCAAAGCAAGGCGGCGACTACCTAGGTGAAATAAAACAGAAGCACGGAACAGTTCTACACACAAACACTCACTATCTTGCTAAGACTAGCCAGGGAAGTGAGTCCCCCACTAGCCGGCAACTGTATATAGAAGCAGATTCACTTAAGCTTAAAATAATCAATGCAATCACTCAGCCGCCCAGCGCCAAGGGTGAAGCGAAGCAGTAAGACAGGCGTTCTTCCTGACTTACGGCGGGAGCTCAACCCAAAACAAGGCGGCGAATAGCAAAATGGAACCCGAGCAGAAGCAATGGAACTATTACACAATATAATCCCGCTATCTTCATTCAAAACAAAAAAGACGCAGCTCATCGCTGCGTCTTTACACATTCAATATAAAATCGGTGTATGGAACATCCCGTCCGGCTGCTCCAGATACTTGTCCCACACCCTTGCTGCCTTATCGGCAGGAAGTGGCCGGCTGAAATAATAGCCTTGACCGATGACTTCATATTGCCGCATCAAAGTCACTTGCTCAATCGTCTCGAGGCCTTCCACGACAACGTCCGCCCCCAGGTTTTTCCCGAGCTCGATAATGGTCGCCAGGATCGCCATGCTGCGGTCGCTGCCGAGCACTTCGTCGACTAAGGACTTGTCGATCTTCAATGTATCAATCTGGATATTCTTGACCGCGTTGAGCGATGAATATCCAGTACCGAAATCATCGATCGCCAGCTTGACGCCGATTTCCTGCAGCTCTTCAACCAATGCCGCTGCAGTATCGAGATCGATCATGACACTTTCGGTGATTTCGATTTCCACGCATTTGGCAGGCACGTTCGTGGCGATTAAAATGCGCGCCACTTTTTCAGCAAACTCCGGATCCAGAAATTGCTTAGCGGATACGTTGACCGACACGTGGATATCTGGCCGGCCTTCCCGGCGCCAGGCACTCAATTGCTGGCAGGCTTCACGCAGCACCCATTCGCCGATTGAATGAATCGCACCGCATTCTTCAGCGACAGGGATGAATTCAGATGGCGGAACGGCGCCCAGCGCAGAATTCCAACGAAGCAAGGCCTCGAATCCGATGACCTGCCCGCTTAATAACTCGACTTGCGGCTGATAATGGACCGAGAACTCCCCGTTCACCAAAGCTTGCTGCAACGCCGACGTTATTTCCTGCTTGCGAATCGAGCTGTCCAGAAGCTCAGGGGAAAAGAATTCATAGCTCTCCTTACCGGCGCTTTTCGCCATGAATAGCGCCAGGTCCGCTTGCTTGATCAAACTCTCCTCGTTAAGCTCCGTAATTTTTTGGCAGCTGATACCGAGACTGATGCCGGAAGCCACAGACCGTTCCCCTATCTGTATCGGCTCCTCCATCACCAGTAAAATGCTTTGGCAAAGACGCTCCATGTAGGATTTTTTGGCATTGGGCACCGCAAAGACAAATTCATCCCCGCCGAGCCTGGCGAGCGTGATGGTTTTCGGCAGCACCGAATTCAAGCGCTCGACGACTTTTTTCAAAAACTGGTCGCCGCCATCATGGCCGATCAATTCATTGATCGATTTAAAATCATCAAAATCGAGAAGCACGACGCCGATCGACTCCACTTTGCCGTCTGGTGAATCCATCAACTCCCGGAAATGCGCAAAAAACCAATGGCGGTTCGGAACACCCGTCAACTGGTCGGTATACGCGAGCGTCCGGAATCGGCTTTCGCTTGCTTTCACTTGCTGCAGCAGCCCGGTCTCAGTTTCCAGCGCATGCAAATCGACGAGAGCCAGATTCGCTGCAGACAACAGCAGCAAGGCAACAATCGAAGCGACAAAAACAGCCATCGTGATAGCCCCCATGCCATCAGCTGTCGCTTCCGGAAGAGCCATATTGGAATAGAAGGTTCTTGTTGAAGTGTAATACAGCAAAGTGAGCACGAACCCTAAAATAGTGGCGTTTTTAAGCCGCTGTTTTTCTGTCACTTGGGTCGTATTGGTCTTCATTACGAAGCGGAAGCTGAAGTAGCTTATTCCCAGTACAGTGATTGCCGACAATACATAATAGCCTGGCGAAATCGCCCAAAACCGGACGTCCAATACGCCCGATAACCCAAGAAAATGGACTGCTTTCATAAAAAATGCCGTGACGAGAACCCGTTTCGCCATGTCACTGCGGTTGTTGATGTTTTTTGGCAGGATTTTCAAGACATAAATTGCCAATACGCAGGCTGTAAACAGTGCGAGGGCAAGTAGCCAATAGCGCGGCGTAAACTGGTATTCCGCCATAAAGGTCAGAATGCCGATTACTTGAATGCCAAAAAACCCACTGCCCAAAGCCAGCACCGCCAGCAGATTGGAGCGGGAATTAATAGCCTTTTTCCGCTTGCTTACGTATTCAATCAGGATCAACACGGTGTAGCTCGTCGCTATGGAAACGATGATTGATAAAAAGATTAAACTGATATGTGGGAACATATCCATGGCAAACCTCCTGACTTGGCGAACCAAAAAATGTTGTTTAGCTAACTATTTTGATGCTTTCAGAAGGAAATCCCTTGATAAAAGGACTTTATAACCATCATTAAAATTCATCAGTGATTCTTATAACTCTTATTTCTGGAATATAGTAAACATTATACCTTCGATTCCCTCCTTTTCACATAGACCTTAATGCCTGCTGCTATCTCTTAAATTTATCCATCACACGAAAAACAATGTCGTTTATCCTACCATCCGCGCTTATTGAACGTTTTTTTCGGAAATTAAAAAAGCGCCGCCCTCGCAGCGCCGCCTCTTTTCCTCCATTATTCCCCTGATTTCCCGTTGCTTCCTTTCTTCTTCAACGTCACCGTCATCCCAGCTTCTGCTTTGCCGGCAACAATGAACTGCAACAGGCCGCCTGTCTCGACTGCCCCGACCACGTTCAATTCAATCGTCTCCACTTCATAGCCTTCAAAACCGCGCACCATCTCTTCCAACTTGTCCCGGGAAATCGGTGCGTGCTCGCCGCTTTCAGTTGCGGTTGCCATCTTGAATTGCTTGCTGTTCATGCCGTTGCCCTGAGCTTGGATATCAGTTACTTGATTTTCCTCAATGACCGGCAGCCAGATGAACGGCTCCTTGGATTCAGCCATGCCCATTCCCCCTTTCGTATTGTCTCCTATATTCCATATTTTCTGCCAATTTCCTGCCGCGGGGTGACCAATGGACATTTTTCCCTTAGAATGGAGAGAGACACATCAAAACGCATCAAGGAGGAAATGGGATGGCAACTTTAAGCGACATCGCGCTAGCTGATGATTTAGGGCAATTTGAAATAAAAGAAATTTACGGGGCGACCCACCAGCTCCTGCAGGAAATGCAACAAGCGAAAGCCGAAGCTTTCCCTGGCCGCATCAATGCCATGATCAATCATTTAAAGGAGCGCCTTCAAGGCAAAGCGGCATATCCGCTCGCCGTGCTGCTTGAGACGAGCTATCTATCGATCCAGCACCAGCTGAAAAAAGACTGGAACTCCGACTTGAAACAACGCCAATTGTATCTATACGACAATACGATCGAAACTTACCGCGGGCGCATTCCATCGAATGTCTGGAACCAAGTGTGCTTGAACTATGCGGAAACGCTTGTCCACACCGGGCGCTCGATCGATGCGCAAGCGGTCCTGAAAGAAATGGTCAAAGATGAAAACGATCCATCTTACCAGCGATTGAACGGCGAATTCGGCTGGACTTTGATTTTCTATTCGACTTTCCTGCCCGTCAAAGCCGAGCGCCTTGGCGCACTTGAAAAAGCGCTCGATTTATTCAAGACGGCCAAAACCGACATCAAAGATGAAAAAGGCCAAGCCCTTTACGACGAACGCATCAAACTTGCTGGGAACATGATCGATCAGCTCGGCGATGTGGATCCCGTGAAACTTGCCCAGCAGCCTGAACCAGCTGCCGACGAACAGCGCTACCTCAACTGGTGTGCCGAGCAACAATTATTCCTCAACAGCGGCAATGATATCGAGCCGGACACGATGGCGAAGCGCGATCTTCCGCTACGCATCCAGAACAATGCGTTCCTCGGCAATTTCCTGGATTCGTTGACGCATGAATTCACGGCGATGCGCCGTTCGCTCTACCTCGCAACGAACAGCGAAGAAGTCGCAGACGACCATAAGATGGACGGCGACAATACACGCTACACGAAACGTCATGAAGATTTGAAGCAAGTTTATCGCCAGGCCTATTCCCTGTTCGATAAAATGGCGCTTTTATTGAACCAGACGATGCAGCTCGGCGTGGAAGAGCCTCGCGTCAATTTCCAGCGCATCTGGTTCGAGGACGAAGACTTGAAAAAACCGCTTAAGCCATTTGTCCAAAACACGAAAAACGATGCCTTGAAAGCATTGTACTGGCAGTCGAAAGAAGTGTACGGCTATGAGAAATCGGATGAGCAAAGCTTGTTCGTGAAAAAAGCCTTGCACATCCGCAACCGCATCGATAATAGCTATTTGCAAGTGGTCGAAAAAGCGGAGCCGTTCGAAAAAGACAACGCCCGTGCACAAAGCCACCACATTACGGAAGCAGAGCTCGAACGCATGACGCTCGCCATGAGCCAAAAAGCGCGTAACGGCCTGATGTACTTGCAATTCGCCTTGGCGATCGGTAAGAAATAAGCAAATAGAAAAGCCGTGCAGCTTTTGCTGCATGGCTTTTTCAGAGTGTTGACGAAGGCTATAAATCCATTACGAATTAGAATGGAAGCTTTTTCTACAGTCAAAATCAATGGTCTGTCTAAGTATTTGGAGAAGCGTTCGCTCGACTCCAGTGGAGCAGCGTAAGCGACGAGACGACAGAGACCCGCAAGCAATGAATGAGCGAAGTTTACCTGAGCGCATTCATTTGCGACGCATCTGCCACGCAGATGTGGGAGCAAGCGGGTTTTCTGCGATGCTCGAACGTAGTGAGAGTTGAGCACAAGGGTTTCTTAGCGACTGAGGAGGCTTGGGCGCGAGCCCACGGAAAGCGAGCGATAAGCTTCGGAAAATAAAATTTCTCACCTTTCTCGACAGCCTGAGAAAAGCCGTGCAGTTTTTGCTGCACGGCTTTTTGTATGTATAAATCATTGTCCGTATTGCTGGATGGCGATGGTGACTTTATAGCTTGCGAACTCGCTGATGTCGTTCAAGAAATCGTCCAGTTGCTGGTGCGTCGGGAAATGGCATTCGATCAAATAACAGCCTTCGCCACTCGTTTTGAAATAGCGGCTGACCGTTTCGGGCCGGCGATTTAGGTCGTCGAGAAACTTCTGGTGACGGGGTTCGTGCATAATGGCCGTAACAAAGGCGTGTACGGAATAACCGAGTTTTTCTTTGGACACACGGATCGTATAGCCATCGATAATTCCCGCTTCCTCCAATTTCAAGACGCGTGCAGCGGTTGCTTGCCCGGTCAAATGCACTTTTTCGCCAAGCTCTTTCATTGTCATGCGGCCGTTGTGGGAAAGTTCACGCAGGATAAGTTGATCTGTCGGATCCATTACACGGTCAATTCCTTTCATTAATCAAGTGAAAACACCAAAAGACCTTCACGAGGCCATCGTCTCTATCGTGAATTTCAGTATATACTAGGGTCACTACTCATGAAAGGAGTTCGAATCATGAAAATCGAACAGATCCGCAACGCCACTTTACGCATCCAATACGCAGGCAAGCATTTCCTCGTCGACCCGTTTCTCGGCGATAAAGGAAGCTATCCACCATTCCCGAATTCCGCCCGACAAGATCAAAACAACCCTTTGGAGGAATTGCCGATTCCGAAAGAACAGCTCATCCAAGGAATCGATGCACTCATCATCACCCATCTTCACTTGGACCATTACGACGAAGCAGCCAAAGAGATCTTGCCGAAACATTTGCCGCTCTTCAGCCAAAATGAAGAAGACGCACAAGTGCTTCGCAACGACGGCTTCACGAATGTCACCATCCTCAGTGAAGAGACAAGCTTCGAAGGCGTCCGCCTGATCAAGACGCAAGGTGAACACGGCCGCGGCGACATCCTGAAAATGGCAGGTCTCGTCTGCGGCGTTGTCTTTAAACATGAAGACGAAAAAACGCTTTATATCGCAGGCGACACCGTTTGGTATGCGGGCGTCCAACAAGAAATCGATGCGCACCAGCCCGAAGTCATCGTCTTGAACGCTGGCGACAATCAATTCCTAGAAGGCGGCTCGCTTGTCATGGGCAAGGAAGACGTCCTACAAACGCACAAAGCAGCACCGCAAGCGACATTGATCGCAAGCCATATGGAAGCCGTCAACCACTGGGCCTTGTCCCGCGAAGAGCTAAAAGCTTTTGCAAACGAGCAAGGATTCTCTGATAAATTGCATGTTCCACAAGACGGCGAAGCATTCGAATTTTAATTGTCAAAAAGCCAGGAATCTGAATTCCTGGCTTTTTCATATGCAAAAATTAGACGATCGACGCCGCACGTTTTTTGCCGCAGCGCTTGCAGCGATACCAGCGCATAGCGGGAACTTCTTCGACCCGTTCCTGGCGCTCGAAATCATGGAACCCGATCCGGCACAGCCAATGCTTCTCGCGATTCCCCGCAAGCTGGCCAATCACCAGTAACAGCAAGCCTCCGCCAATGAAATAACCCGCAAATCCCTCCAAAGGCGCCAGCAACTCAGCATCCGCAAACAACAAAATAATTCCCATCAAAATAATAAAACCCGCTAAAGTCTTCATGAGCTTCCCCCTTAGAAAATCGACTATATATCAAATCTTGTTTAATATTCATTTACACATTTGCTACAAATGAACATGCATTTGCTTTTCTATTTTAAAACAAGAGATGAAGCGGAAAACGGCGACTCCGGGAGGATTAGCGAGACAATTGAGACCCTGCAGGAGCGCAGCGACGAAGCGGCTCAATGCGAGCCCTCCGGAAAGCGTCCGTTTGTAGCGGAATCTCCAAACTATATCCAATAAACACAAAAACCCCTTCTCAAAAGAGAAAGGGCCAAGTTTTATAATGTATTGCCTTCTGCTGGAATCGGATTCTCTTTCAGCATATTCGCTAAATGGTAGGTATTATACGCTAAGCGCTGGATCGCCGATTTGGAGAAGTCGTTGCCATGCCCCGCCTCCAAATACGACGGCCCTGGACCGGCTTCCCCGACCCAATACGCATCCACATTCGGCGGAATGACAAAGCCGATATGCGACAAGCCGTATAACAGAGATGCCGCCGCATGCTTCGCGCCATCTTCATTGCCGGTGATAGCTGCTGCACCGACTTTATTATAGAAAATCGCCTGGCCTTTATCGTTGGTCACGCTGCTCGATCCATACAAGCGTTCGATCGCTTGTGTGGCAAGCGAACTCTTTTCGCCGAGCCATAGCGGCGTCCCGACAATCAGGATGTCGGCATTTTTGACCAACTCCAGAATCTCCGGCCATTCGTCGCCGTCTTCCATGTCTTCCTCTACGCCGTAAGCGATGTAATAATCCGCCAACCGGATGATCTCCGACTCGACGCCGAGTTTTTTGTAATGGGTTTGAACGTCTTTCATGAACCCTTCAGTATTGGATTCTTCTTCTGAACTCTTCAATGAACAATTGAGAAATATTGCTTTCAAAGCCATGCAGGCACGTCCTTTCGTTTTCCGTCTCTCTCTAGCTTTCCCTGAAACGGTACGAAAAAAACATTAGTTCACATCATCGAATTCACGTGCGATGCGCTCCATCGCTTCTTGGATAAGCGGGCGCGGCGACGGGATGCAGATGCGCTGGAACCCTGCGCCTTCAGGGCCGAACATCGTGCCGTCTTCCAAAATGACATTCGCTTTATTATAGATGCGGTCGTGGATTTCCTTGTCCTCGAGCCCGTAGCCGCGGAAATCGAGCCACATGACATAAGTGCCTTCTGGAATGCGCACTTTCACTTTCGGCATGCGCTCTTTGAGGAATTCCTGCATCCATTCGAGCGTTCCGTCAAGGTATTCGTTCACTTGCCCGAGCCAGTCGTCGCCTTCTGTATAGGCAGCGATCAATGCTGCGACCGTAAACGGCGTCGGCAATTGCATGCCGAGTTCCACAGTGAATTTCTCGCGCAAGGCTTCATTTTCGATGATGACATTCGTGCAATGAAGCCCGGCCACGTTGAAGGTTTTATTGATGGCCGTGCAGGTGATGATATGGTCGGTCTCATCTGCAGCCAGAACCATCGGCGTGAAGGTTTGACCGCTGCGCACCAAGTCACCGTGGATTTCATCGGCGATGATCGTCACATTATGGCGCTTGCAGATGTCCGCCAGCTTGTTTGACTCTTCCGGCGTAAATACGCGCCCTGTCGGATTGTGCGGATGGCAATGAATGAATAATTTTGTATCTTCGTCTTTCGCGAGCTCCTCGAATTCTTCGAAGTTGATCGAGTAATGGCCGTCTTCATCCATGACGAGTGCGTTGTTCTTCACGACGCGCCCGTTGCCTTCGACAGCGGATGTAAACGGCGGATAAACCGGCCGCTGGATGATGACGCCGTCGCCTGCTTCCGTCAAGGCTTTCACGGCGATATTCAAGGCGTGCACCGTTCCCGGGCTGAAAACGATGTGTTCTTTGGCGATCGTCCAGTCGTAGCGCTTGTGGAAATATTGTTGGATGGCCTCAAAATACGTATCGGGCAAAATCGTGTAACCGAAGATGCGGTGGTCGACCGTTTTATGGAGCGCATCGACGATCGGCTGCGCGACCGGCAAGTCCATATCCGCCGTGAACAGCGGAATCGTGTCTTCATCGTAGCGGTCGGTGATGCCAAATTGCTTGATCAATTCCGCCCCGTCCCATTTCAGCGAATAGGTCCCGCGGCGTTCGACCGCTTCATCAAAATTATAGTTCATGCAAAAACTCCCTTTCTCGAATGGATTCAACACATCTAGTGTACCGCTCCTATCCAGTGAGTTGGTGAATTTTGCTTATGGTCAGCGCTCGAACTTCTTGAGCAAGTCGCCGCGCAGAACGTCATCCGAGATTTGCAGTTCTTTCGAGCCTTCCTTGAACGGCTCTTCGCAGGCTTCAACGCCCATCGCTTCGCCGGTCATGCGCCAGAAGCAGCTGCCGTTATCGTAAATCCCATCAGACGATGCGATAAAGCTCAATTCGCTCGTGATGAACGAGCCGTCGCGGAATGTCGCCCGCCCGCCTTCTGCATCCCACATATTGCGGCCGATGAAATTGTGCTGTGCAGGGTCGCCGCCGAGCACATCGATCAAGCTCGGTGCGAGGTCAAGCTGGCTCGCCACTTGGCTGAAGGTTTTCGGTTCCGCCCCTGGAATGTGAAGGATGAGCGGCACGTTTTTATTCGTTTCAAAATAGTTGAGCGGATCTTCCGCCTCGGTGAACTCCACGAACGCTTTCGTATTCGAAGTCATTCCCGTGCTATGGTCGCCGTAAATGACCAGCATCGTGTCATCGAGCATTCCTTTTTGCTCGAGGCCATCGACAAATTTGCCGATCGCCTGGTCGACATAATGGATCGACTGCAAATAATTCTTGAAATGGCGGTCCTGATAGCCGTCATAGCCTTCTGTATTAAGCAATTGCAAATCTTCCGGCATCTCGAACGGGTGATGGCTCGTCAGCGTCACGATATGCGAGTAGAACGGTTCCGTGAATGTTGCCATTTCCTCAAGTGATTGATCGAGCATCGCTTCGTCGTTGATCGCCCAGCCGATTACCTCCGCTTCCTCGAAATCATCGTCGGAATAGAACGTGTCGATGCCGAGTTGCGGATAAATGATGTAGCGGTTCCAGAAACTCGCTTTATACGGATGGAACACATTGGTCCCGTAGCCTTGATCTTTTAGAATCGCCGGCAGCGCGTCGTAAGTGTTTTCCGCATAAAGCATATAAGCGGAGCCTTCCGCTGTCGGGTATAAGGAAGTGTTCAACAGGAACTCGGCATCCGATGTGCGGCCGAGTGCCGTCTGTTCGTAAAAGTTCGGGAAATAGAGATTTTCTTGCGCCAAACGGTTCAAGTTCGGCGTGATCTCTTCCCCGTTCACTTCACGGTTCAGGACGAAATTCTGCAGCGCTTCCACTTGGAGCACGATGACATTCTTGCCGGACGCCATGCCGGAATAAGGGCCTGGCATGCGCTCGGCATTGCGCCCGTCGAACCAATCCTGCGTCTCGGAAATTTCGTCTTCGCTATAGACTTTGCGGTTAATGAAATTATCATCGATATAGCGCGTGATATTGGCGCTGTGGAATCCGAGCAAGCCGGTGAAATTATATACCCGCATATTCGAAATCAATTTATTGAACTGCCACTCGCCGCCGTCTTCCATCGATTTATTGAACGGCACCGCCGTCAATTGCCAGCCGAGCACGAGCACCAACAGTGCTGTCCCGACTTTCGCAAAGCCCGATGGTTTCGTGACAGCCGTTTTTTTCCGGCTGATAAACAGCCATAAAATCGCCATCAATAATACATCCGCCAATAACAGCGCATCGCTTAGGCGGAACAAGGCGAAAATACTTTCGCCGACATCGCCCACTTGGCGCATCTGCATTAAGACGGTCACGGAAATGATGTCTTCGAAATAACGGAAATACAAAGTATCTGCCAAAATGATGAAACTCAACACCAGATTAGTGATGGCCATCCAAAACAGCCGTTTTCGTCCGTGCAGCAGCAATAGCCAAAACGTCCCAAGCAGGATCGTTCCGACGCTGATCAACAGTACCCCTTCGAAGATCCGCTCACTATCGCCGCCAAACAGCCAGCCTACGAATTCTTCAGCATAGGCGAAGGGCCCGAGCGTCGTAAACAGCGTGCCGCTGACATTTGAAAAATAATACACCTTTCCGAGCAATAATAAGACAAATAACGCATAATCCCATTGGCTGAGCAAGTATTTCCCAGCCGTTTTATTTTTCCAATCACACAACGCCCTTTTCTTTTTCTCATAATATTACTACCATAAGGCTGATTCATTTTTCCATTATTTGAATATTTCTTTGAATTTCAGCTCACACTAATTTGATGTCAAAAGCGCATATCCTTCTATTGAAACGGGTAAAGGTTTCTATAGTTCATTTCAATTGAAAAGGAGGGATTTCGTGAAACATCTTATTGCACTCGCTATCAAATTTGTCATTATTACACTTGTCTTGCTCGTTATCCTCACGTGGGCATTTGATGTCAGCTTCATGAATACCTTGATGATCAGTCTTGCACTGACGGCGTTGTCCTATGCGATTGGCGACATTCTCATTTTCCTGAACGCCGGGCAACCAAACAATCAATCGTCGCGCAACACAATCGCCACGTTTACTGATTTCATCATGGCGCTGGCCGTTATCTTGCTGATTGGCTGGCTCTTGACCGGCGAATTTGCTGCTATGGTCGCCCCCGCACTCACTAGTGCACTCGTATTGTCGGCAGGCGAATGGTTTTTCCACCAATACGTCGACCGCAGCGTTGTACCGTGGTATAACGATTACAAATCAGCCAAGGGATAAAACTAAAAAGCACAGCGCTGTCTGTTTTAATGGCACAGCGCTGTGCTTTTTCGTATGCAAAATACACAGTTTCCGATATTTAATTTCCTTTGACAATGTCGCTTTTGCCTTGCTCATTCTTCTTGTAGCTTTGGATATACAATCCTTCATCTTCCGCCCACTCCGCATATAAAACTTCTTCAATTTCATTGATCCCTCGTGATCGAAGTTCTGCTTTCAGCCAGTCCAGGTCTTTTCCCAGATAACTTAAGATGCCTTTATTGACTTCTCCTTCATCGATGAATAAAAAATTCAAAGCTTTATCCTGCGGTTTCAAATTCAGCATTTCAGGCGTTACTTTATCTTGAGCTGCATACTTTTGAAGTGAAATCTCCCCGCCCGGCTCCAAGTATAGATCCTTTACTTCCCTGAACGAAAAAACACCCTGCTGCCTGAGCATGATGCGCAATTGTTCCATCTCCAGCCGGTTACGGTTCAGTTCCGCTACATTAAATTTACCGTCTTTCACCAAGATGGAGGATTCGCCTTTCAGCCAAACTCTTAACCAGTCCGACTTAAGTGTCGCTTTGCCTACCACATAATGAAGAGCTCCCCAAACGGCTACCGCAAACCACACATGACGCCAAGATGCTGTATCTTCGTAAATGCTTTCCTCCACAATGCCCCCAAGCACGATAGCATATATAAAATCGAACGGTGTCAGCTGGGCCAGCTCTTTTTTGCCCAGCAATCGAGCCATAACCATGAGCGCAATAAATCCAAAAAAAAGTTTCCCAGCAATATCCACATACATGTCGATTGCCTCCCTGTTTAGGTTTTTAGTTAGTTTGTACCCCTTTCTACCATTTTAAACCCTATCCTGCGAATACGAGGATATCGCCTAAATTAAAAAATCGCCGACAAGGTATAACTGTGCCGGCGATTTAACTATGCATTTACTTGGTAGTGCTGTTCTGCTTCTTTTTCTGCATTGAGCTTAGCAATCGATACTTGATTGCGTCCCGATTTTTTTGATTCGTACAGTGCACGGTCAGCTTGCTCAATCAATTCATCAAGCGGTTGTTCCGTTTCAGCAAGCGCGGCTCCGAGCGAGACCGTCAAACATCCGCCCGGCTGCTGGTCGGCGCCGTAGAACGCATAGCCTTCAATACGTTCACGCAAAGCATCAGCCAGCTCAAATGACCGTTCTACAGACGACACATTCGTAAAGCATAAGATAAATTCTTCACCGCCGTAGCGGGCAATAACGTCCCCTGGCCGCGCTGATTCTTCCATTAAACGGCCGATCGACCGCAGCACGGCGTCTCCAGCCGGATGGCCATGCGTGTCATTGTAATTTTTGAAATGGTCCACATCCATCATGACGATCGCCATTGGCACACCGCGATATTTCAATTCGCGCACCTGTTCATGGAAAAACCGGAGATTCGGCAACCCCGTTAAAGCATCTTGCGTCGAATCATGTTCGAGCGCTTTCCAGCGGATGATATTGAGATGTGTATCATTGAGGATCCAGCCAAGTGCTAATACGCCGATCGCTGCCATCAAGGCCATCATAAGCACCATTCCTGCAGTCGCGGGCGTCGACGCCACCATCCATAAAGACTTGATCACTTCAAACACGGCTAAGCCGATCATCATCCGTTTAATATTGACCATCGCATATGGCGGCCGGTAATTTTTCCAGTCATGGAACAAGCTGCCGATCAGCACCGGCAAAATAATTGCCTGCATGATGCCAAGCCATACCGTCGGCCCTTCCATCATCATTCGGTAGATGAACGGAATGATCATGGCGATGACCCCAGGCAGCCAGCCCCCGACGAATGCGATAAAATAAAGCGGCGCTTCGCGAAGGTCGATGCGCATCCCTTCGTGAAGCAAAGGATTTTACATGATTGCGAAAGCTAAAAACCCCGTCAGCAAGCCGTTCAATAGCGGCGCTTTCCTCGACTCCGCCATATTCGGTGCGAGATACTCCCGGGCCTTTAACCCGAGATACATCATCGCAATGATCAATGCCATATTTTCAAAGAAATAAAAAAAGTACGCCTCCATTCATACACCCCACTCTAGTCAGTCTCCTAAGTTTAGCAGGAAATGTCATTCGGTATATAGATTTTGGAAATAATATATAGGAAAACAAGTATTCCAACTACCTATTCGCACAAAAATACCGCAATAGCTCATTTCAAGCGTTGCGGCACATTCCTTAGATGTCCAATAGTAGTTTCCATAGGCGGTGCGATTGCTCGTCCAGCTCCTCGTGTTTTCTCACAAGATCGCCGAGTTTCCCTTTCATCGCGTCGACGTCTTTATCGTCTTCAAATTGCTCAGTAATGTCTACTTGTTCCTGCAATACGTGGATTGTCTGTTTTAAATTCTCGCGGTATTCCGTGCTCACCGCAAACTTTTCTTCTTTATCTTTTAATTTATCTTTCATCGGGTTCCACCTCCTGCTTGTTCTATTCCCGTTGTCAGCTAACAAAAACACCACTTTCACACAAAACAAAAAAGGCCGCTCACCAGTTGGTTTCGGCCTTTTATCGTGTTGCCATTTCATTTTGCGAAGAGCCAATGGCCTAATAAGCCTGTCGCTGCCCCAGCACTGTCGATCAAGACATCGCGGACTTCCCCGCTGCGTCCCGGAATGAATAATTGATGGAATTCATCGGACGCTGCATACAATACGCTCAGCGCAAATGCCCACAACATCGATCGCCAAAAGGCCACTCCATTTTTCAAAAGCGCCCTCACCAACAACAAGCCGAGCACGAGATACGCAAAGAAATGGGCACTTTTCCGGAACAGCGTATGAAGCGTGTCGAATTCCACTGGAACGATGCGAACAATGGCTTCAAACACTTGCCGGACGATTTCCGAACTGATGCCGCCGGATACCCCGGCAGGCTGATGCGATAAGGTAAATATAAGAATCATCCATAAGACCGGCCATAGCCAGGCCAGCAATTGCTTTTTCATCCTGCCAAATCCTTTTCTTTCTTGTCGTTCTTCCATTATAACCTAGCGCCTTCAATCGACAAGCGCTTCGAGTGAACGGACCATTTCCTCATCGATAAGCTGTTCCGAATCGACGACCAAAAACGATTCGTAATTTTCCAGCTGTTGCTTCAGCTCGTTCGTCAACCCATCATCGCCGATCAAATACAGCGAAGCGTTGCGTCGTGCCGCTGCGTTTGCTGCCGACAAAGCATCGGTGAAATTCGATGCTGGCGCCAACACCGCTACGCGGCGCTCTGCATCTTCTTCTTTCGTGCGCGCTTCGATCGACAAGCGGTCAGCGGCCAGCACGATATCGCTGCGCCCTGCCATCGCTTCGGTCGTTTCGCGCGGCATGCGGCTGCCTTGCGACAATAGGATTGGGTATTGGTTTTGCGCCGCGAACACTGAGGCCAGTGACACATCTTTGAACGTTGCACCATCTGCAACGACTGCGCCTTCTGAATCGATGCGCTCAGAAACGAGTGCCGCCGTTTCATAGCGATTGACGCCGCCGATGCGTTCCGTCTCGACGCCCATCAAAGACAATGCGTTCAGCTGCGCATCCGAAATGACCGGTGCGCTGCCGAGGATGATGGCGTTCGTTGCCCCGAGCCGTTCGATTTCCGCTTTCGCCGACGCGTTCAAACGGCTTTTCTGTAAACAATAAAGGCCCACCTTCCAAATAAGCGAGTGGCGCACCGGACAAGGCATCTGCAAAATCTTCACCTGTCGCCAACACGACCGTCTCTGCCGAATCCCACACCGCCTCCGACAATAACGCTGCCGTCTCAAAGCCGTCTTCGCCGCTGATTTTCGTCACCGCTGCCGCTTTCGGTTCGGGTTCTCCACTATACGCTGCAATGCCGCTGCCGCCATAGACATACACGGTATCGTCAACGGAAGCAAGAAGTTCGCTGCCTGAAGGCACGCTCTCCTGTGCCACTTGGTTGCCTTTTGCATCATAGAATTTCAGGCTCCCGCCGCCGAGTACCGATGCACCGCCGGACGGTGACAGCGCCGCTGCTTCCACGGAATGCTCCAGCACTTTATTGAATCCACCGTTTGGTGCCATCACTTGCAAGGCAGCGAGATGATACGGATTGCCGAGCGCACTCGTCCCTTGTTCCTGAAGCAATAGCAAGCGGTGATCGCTTTGCTGCAGGTGGCTCAAGGCGGATTCGGTCACGACCGGCCGGTAGCGGTTCTCAAGCGCGCGGAACGAAGCCGAGCGGATCGGCATGCGCAAGCGCTCGCCCCCTTTGGCGTTTAAAAACGCCCATTCACCGGAATCCATAAATTCGACGATCGCACCGTCCGCATCGGTTCCTGCCACCCGCACCTCTTCAGAAGCAGGCAAGGCTTTCTCGTAGACGACTCGTTCTTCGTCCAGCGAACGTGCAATCAAGGTCGACACATCCCGCTCTTCGTTCGGCGCTTTAATATAGTAGATGATGCCATCTTTTATTGCATAAGGCTCCAGCACATTAGGCGATTGCCATTCCTTGCCGCCTGACAGCAAGCGGCCATGAAGTACCGAGCCATCGAAATACATCAAATGCCCATTTGAAATGACCGCTTGCCGCAAATCACCGCCCGTCACATCCGCAACCGGCGTACCGTCGAGTTTATGCACGAGCAGCCGCGCGCCGAGATTGCCGGTGATGATCACATGTCCCGACTCGAGCGCAACAGCCGCCCCCGAACCGCTCATGCGAAAGCCGTCCGATAGCGTAAATGCCCCTGTTTCTTTGCCGTCCGATAAATCATGTACCGTCACTTCATTTCCGGAAATCACGACAAACGCCCGATCGCCGATTGCATAATGCGCCGACGCCAGTTCCTTGCGCCATAATTCCTTGCCTTCAGCGTCATAGCTGACGATTGCCTGCGCTTCCAGCTGATTCTCGAGCACCGCTATGATTTGTTCATCTACAACGGTAAGCTCACCCGCTTTGACGCCGCTAGGCAACTTGACCAGCTCCCGGTACTCTGTCTCTGCCGCGAGCGCTTCTTGCGTGAAGAGACCTGCCCCGCCTGCCGCTGCGAGCAAGGCAATGCCTACCCCGATTTTGACCTGTTTCATATGCGTCCCCCTCTTCTCCTGGCTGTCTTCTTTCAGCCTAATGACAGAAGGTTAAGGAAATGTTAAAAAAACGACAAAACGCCCCGTCCGGATTGTCAGAATCCAGACAGGGCGCAAGAGAAATCATACCGTTTCTTCACGTTTCGGATGCGGCTGCGTAATATCGACCGCATACACTTCGATTTTATTGACCATCAAGTCTTTGATCCCGTAGACCGGGCGTTCGCGGCTTTCGACGTCCGCGACGAATTCGTTGAGCTTCTCCTGCAAAAAGACGCCGACCGGCTTGTTGGCATCGGCGATTTGTGCAGCCGCATACTGGAAGGAAGTCTCGAAATACAAATTGGAGATTTCGATCGCCTTCAAGGTTTCTTTGTCTTTATGTAAGCCGACCACTTTATAGTAATTGCCGTACTCATCGCGCACCAAATCCTGTTGTTCGATGTTCTGCATGCTCATCTAAACTCCTCCTTTAACTAGTGTCGATTGGAATTGCCTCACTTATTACTATAGACGAAACGAAGGGTGCTTAAACAAAATATTGTTAGCGAGAGCCGATTACTTATGAAGAAATGATTGGGTTAAATTTTTCATCAGCACTTAGCCGCAGCCGGGCTTTGGGCGTGCAATGAATTGGCTAAAGGAAGTTGAGCCGGTTCATTTGCGACGCATCTGTCCACAGATGTGGGAGCACGGTTTTCAAGCTATGCCCCCAAAGAGTGAAAGGCTAATGTTGCTTGGAGATTTCATTGGGGCACCATGAGCGAGTCGGGAACGCATAGTTTTAAGCTGAATCGGGGTATACCGAATACTTATGGGCAATGTCAAATGTGCGCAATTGCTTATCGTTTATGCTTACTCCAATCATAAGGCTCTTTTGCCCAGTCCCATAAAAAAAATAAAAGAAATATGATAATCCCGAACACCAGGGTGTTTACCCATTGGATTTCACCGCCCGAAAGGAGATCCTTAATCGAGAAGAAGAGAACTACCGCCAAGGCTATTTTCACGTTTTCTTTAGCATTTGCTCCCCTTGTTATTTCTAAGCCCACTTTTCAATACTTGCCGTCTAGTAATAAAACTCTAGTTAAAATTGTACCAAGAATGAAGCTTTTATCGCTTTTATTCGTATAGGTAGGTAGAGGTGAGCATACATGACTTTCCATTCGAAAATCGATTCCTTCTTTATCCGTTTCATTCTGGCGGCTATTCTGTTCATCGCCGCCATATCATTTATTCCGCTATTATTCGAAGGTGCGCCGTTTTCAGCGTTTGTGATCGTCACGGCTACTTTCCTCGTGACCACGGCTCTCATCCTGTGGATCACTTTCGCCATCCGATACGTCTTTCTGGAAAATCATCTACTCGTGAAAGCCGGCCCTTTCAGAAGCCGCATTCCTTACGACAGCATCTTGAAAGTCGCCCCGACACGCGATATTTTCACAGGCTACCGCCTATTGTCGTCGCGGGATGCGCTGGAGCTGATCAACAACAAGACGATGTTAGGGACAGTGAAAATCTCGCCGGAAGACCAAAGCGCTTTTATTGCTGAATTGAAGAAGCGATGCCCTGATTTGAAGATTGATGATAGTATCCGTCGATGAGTTTGGCATATAATCCCATCTCGTGCAAACTTCAAGCGAAATTCACAATTACTTTTCAGTTAAGGATGTGTTTATTTATGGAAGATGCCCGGCTATTACCTGAACCGCATCGATATGCGATTTGCGCTCCTGAAGGTATGCCAATTAAGGAATTTTATAATGGTATATTTGAGGAAGTTTTCGTTTTCTTCCACCCCTTTATTAAGGCAAAAACAAATGACTTTGATTTATTCAATCCAGATACAGATAAAAGTAGGAATGAGATACAGAAAAATTGCGAAAAAATAAGCTGGAAGCAATTTTTAACGCTATCAGGAATAGACAGTTACAAGCAACTGGACATCGGGTTAAGAACAAGTATCTCGGGGTTAAGCAAAGAATATCAGGATGTAAATGTTGCTGAGTTAATTCACAAGACTTGCAGGGAGAACCTGATTTCAGCCCCAAGCGAGGGTAGTTTTCCAGAGACTACCATGAATGATTTGCTCAAAGCTATAAAAATAATAGGGCACGAGTGGATATGGTTGGGAGATGAATTCTGCACAGAAAGAAAGTTAATGTATATAGATGATTTGATTCATGATAATAATTTGCTTGGCCAGGGTAAAAACTTATTTACCCACGATAATGGCATGTTGATCACAACACATTGGGACAGCCACTTTTCATTATTGTGTTCCGATAAAAAGTCATTAGAACAATTGGTTAATTCAAGTGAGCTAGAAGGCTTTTACTGTAATGAAAAAACAAAAATCTATTGGAGCTTATCATTTGGCAGTTAATTAATTAGACCCCCGAAACCATGACGGATTTGGGGGTCTAATTGTTTTGTTGCTTCTTGTGTTGCATCGCTCAACTAAATGGGTTATTTGCGGGCATTTGAAGTAATTTTATTTCTTCATTACCCCAATGACCCGCCCGTTAATATAGACGTCTTCGCTGCGCATCATGATCGGTTCGAATTCGGGATTTTCCGCGACGAGCAAGATTTCGCTGCCCATCGGCATATACTTTTTCATCGTCGCTTCCCCGTCGATGACCGCGATGACGATATCGCCGTTCGACGCCGTATTTTGCTGGTGGACAACGACCATATCGCCTTTATCGATGCCGGCGCCAATCATGCTGTCGCCTGTCACGGTCAGCAAAAAGCTGTCTTTCGGAGAGACGAGCCAGTCGCGCGGCAAGCTGTGCGCCGTTTCGTAACTTTCAGAAGCAAGCGCGGGAATGCCCGCCGCGACGTTTCCGATGAGCGGCACTTCCGCCAATTCATGCACTTGGATCAATACGTCTTCGCCCGCTTCGCGCACTTCGATGTCCGCACCGGGTTCTTGGGCGTATTCGTAATCGCGCCCATTCTTCAAGTTTTTGTAGAGGCTGCGCTGCTTGGTGTCCGGCAAAAAACGCCCTTGGCATTTCGGCAAGTCCTGTACTTCTTCGCCTTGCCGGTCGATGATCTTGACCGATAATCCATCCGTTGCGATACCGTAGAACGCCTGTCCATCCGCTTCCAAATAACTCTTCAGTTGATTCACCGCGTCATCGATGCCCGTTCCGAAACGTTTCACTTCAGCGATGATGTACGGCCGTGCTTCGCCGTCCACATAGATCTCTACAGCGATATCGCAATAGCCTTTTTTCGAAAACTGCTGGACCGGGTATTCGAGCTGCATGAGTTCGTACGGATAGCCGTAAGTCTCGTGAAGTTCACGGATGAGCCATTGGCGGGTCAACTCTTCTTTGGAATGCAAGTCGACCAATTGATCGGCCAATCGGTACTCGGTCATACTGATGGACTCAAACGGGCGAAGCGCCGCGTCTTTTCTGATGCGCAAATGCTTGCGGTCGATTTCCTTAATGAATTTCGACGGCTTTTTCACCGACGACATATACAAGAGTTCATTCGCCCGCGTCATGCCGACATACAATAGCTTGCGTTCATCGGAATCGATCGTCTTCTGGTCTTCCGCATCATCATAAAGCTCCTGCGGAATGACGCCTTGATTCAAATCGATCAGGAAAATCACTTTGAATTCCAGGCCTTTAATCGAATGCATCGTCACGAGCTTCACTTTATCCGATTCAAAATCCGGCTCATTGCTCTGAAGGATTTCGCACGGAATGCCTTTAGCCGCTAAATCCGCGGCTGCGCTTTCGACCGAGCGTTTGCCGCGTGCGACGATGCACATCTCCGACAAGCGGTAATCGCCTCGCAGCCGCTCGATTTCCTCTGCGAGAAAAGCCACCTGCTGCTCAGGCTGCATGAAGAAATGGTAAATCGGCGGATGGCCGTGCCGGTCGATGAGTGCCGGCTTGACGAAATCGACGTTCGACTGGATCGTTTCGTCCGCTTCGATCAAATCGAAAGCGGCTTGCGAAATCTCCGTCGTTGTCCGGTAGTTCTTGCTCAAAGTCCGCGATTTCCCGCTCATGTCATAGCCGATCGTCGTATACGGCCTCCCTTTGCCGAGCCAGGAATCGGGATAGATGCTTTGCGTATTATCCGCCACGAACATCAGTGAGGAATGCGCCTTTTCCTTATACAGCTCTTTCAGGAATTCAAGCTGCACACGCGTCAGATCCTGGCTTTCGTCGATGATGATATGAGTGTACTTGCCGCCGTTCGAACGTCTCATTTCGGACAGCGCCAGTTCGTTCATTTGCTTGAATGAAACGAGCCCTTCTTTTTCCAGAAATTCACGGTACAATCTGGCTACTTCAAAAATTGCTTCGCGGGTCGGCGAATTCTTCAATAATTTCTGCGGCGTCCCGCTATTTCCGGAAGCGCGCCCGATGCGGTCCACCGATTGATAGGTCTCGATATCCGTCATCGCGCATGACGTAATCCATTCTGCTTCGTCTTTCAGGAATTTCGCGTTTTTTGGCGTCAGCAGTTTCACATCCGGATGGGATTTCTTCACTTCGTGGATCGCCTTCGTCAGTACTTGCCATTCCTTTTCGGCTGGCGCAATGGACAGCTTGCGTTTCGCCCGCTGCAAGTATTTCATGAACTGCCCGTACATCAGCGAATCGATCGTTGCGATCTTCACTTCCGCATTCGATGCAAACAACCGCTCCGCTTCCCCCGCCTGCGCATCGGCCAAGCGCTCGTATTGAAATTTTATGTAATTGAGCAAAGTCTTGTTATACGTCACCAATAAAATCTGATCATCTTCCTCGTGGCAATAATGGTCCATCAGAAAATGGATCCGCCGAATCGCCACCGTCGTCTTGCCTGATCCAGCCACCCCTTTCACCAACATCGGCCCGCCCGGCTCCAGTTCCACAATGCGCCGTTGCTCCATATTCAATTTCATGCCCCGCACCCTCCTTATTTACAACTTATACCTTTATTCTAAGAATATTGTCATATAATAGCAAGGTCTTATTACACCTAATCCAGCATATATACTAGCCGATTGCCAAACTATTTATCCATATGGGCTCTTCATTCGCTTAAAAGAGGTATACTTAGCCATAACGAAGGAGTGGTTTTGATGATGAAAATATTGGATGTTCCGACAAGGCCGATTTCGCAGGTGATGCGTTCACCGCTGGAAATCTTCCAACTGGCCCGTCAAGAAGGGACTGGCGTTTACATCTTCAACGACGAACAAGTCGCTGGCGTCATGATTAGCCAGGAACAATACGAATCGCTGAACAAGGAAATCGAATACCTCCACGACCAACTCGCCCACTTGCTTGCTGAAAAACGCATCTTGGATAAAAACGAGCAGAATTAAAAAATCACCGCCACTTCTTTTACATAGAAATGGCGGTGATTTTTCATTAACTGGTAATATAATGGGACTTCCGTGGTATAGTAGTGCTAATGAACTGGAATATATTCAATTATCGGAGGATCTGAAATGAAGAAACTAATTATTGCCATCCCGTTATTATCGTTCGCTGTGCTAGCGGTACTCGTCATCAAGGCCAATTTCGGCGATTCAGAGACTCCCGCTCTACAGGAAACGGAAGAGCTTGCAGAAACCGAAACTTGGGAAATGTTTGAAGCGAATGCTGCAAACCCGAAAAGCACATTCCAGCAGCTCGGTTATAGCGAATACGATGACGTGGAGCATTTCATCACAACCGTCCATGACCACTGGTACGCCATCCATCCGCAACAGCGCTTCACTTATACAACCGAAGGAGAGAACTTGCCTCTCTTGTCGAAGGTCGTGAAAGAAGCAAACTACTGGAAAACCGTTATCGAAGAGCGTGGATGGACCCGTGAATTCAATCGACTGCAAAGCACCGCCTTCCAAATCTCCAGCCCACTCAGCGAACTCCACGACCAGCAAAAAGAAAATGAGCTGATCCATTTCCAGGAACAGCTCGATTCTGCCTATAAACGCGCCACCAGCGAACCGTAAAGGACTGGCGCCACTCACTGTCATTTGCTATTATCCTGTCCGCCATTCTGCACGCCAGAATTGGCAGGCAGGATTTCTTATATTATTCCCAATAATTTGGATTACTTCTGAAATCAAGGGTATACAAAAAAGAGACAAGTAAAAATTCCCCATGAAAGGAGCATGATGATGCCTCATTGCGAAAACTGTGGAACCAAGTGGAGCTGGGCCGATACGTTAAAGATCGGCTTCAAAAACAATAGAAACTGCCCGAGCTGCGGGGAACGACAGTATGTCGTGCCTGATCTCAGCCTCAAAACTTACATACTGTATCTTTTGCCTGTAATCACCTTAATCGTATTAAATATTCTCTTTGAGTTTTCGACGGGCCTTTTCATAGCACTGGCAACCCCTTATATACTCATTGCCATTGCTTTCATGCCTTATACAATTAAACTCTCAACTAAGCAAAAACCCATTTGGTAAAAAATCAATTGTCGAAAATCCGCTTAAGAAAGGAAGTATTTTATGCCCCGCTGCCAAAACTGTGATTTTAAATGGAGCTGGAAAGATGTGATGAAGCTCAGTTTGACAGGCAAGAAAGAATGCCCCAACATCCAGAAAAGACAATACGTATCCAGCAGATCGACCTTCTGGACCACCTTTTTAATTACCATGGGCTTTCTCATCCCGATGAACGTGCTGCGGTCTTATTACGAAATTGGATGGCCGTTGATCATTCTCGCATTTTTGATTTATATACCGCTTGCTCTGTCACTCGCGCCTTTTCTCTATAAACTATCGAACACACACAAACGCTTCGGCAAAACGGTCGAATAGCCGGCCAATTTAAGGTCTTTAAATCTCATGAATAACTGCTTAACAGAAAGGATGAATCCTATGGCCCGTTGCCAAAATTGCGGATTCCAGTGGGACTGGAAGGATATGTTCAAGCTCAGCCTTAAAGGGAAGAAAGAATGCCGAAACTGCCATACCCTCCAATACGCATCTCGTAAATCGAATTTTTGGAGCTATATGTTATTTCTCATCCCTTTTGTTCTCGTATTCAATTATCTTCTTGTTTATAGAGAAGCCGGTTGGCCGATTCTCATCCTGATACTCATTATTTATGTAGCGATTGCTTCATTGCTCATACCGTTTTTTCTCAGGTTATCGAATACGAAAAAAAGATTTTGAGAAAATTTTTTCGCATCAAAAAACACAGCCATGGACCGGCTGCGTTTCAAAACTTCCGCTATCTGATGTCTTCGATTAACTGGTCTTTATCATGAAAATCAACCTTGCCTATTTTACCTTCTTCCGGGGCGATTGCCCTGCCTTCGAATTCATACTCAGCCGCTTCTCCATCTGCCGGTTCATACCATACCTTAAACGTAAAACTGTAAAGCTTCTCTCCATTGTCGCTTTGCACAATGTCGATGTCCGATGTGCTCAGTTGATACTCGCGTTCGCTAAAACTATAGTTAAAAGCACCGCTCCTGGAAAAATTATCGTACCCATTTTCGGTGAAATACTCTGCATAACTATCTTCCATATAATCCATCAAGTCTGTATACTCCGCAGATTCTAGGAAAGCGTCATATTCTTCCTGATTCGGATCCACCGGTTGCTTGTCAGCCATGACGTTCCACAGATTCCTGTACGTTTCATCCGGCCCATTAAATTCTTTTTCGATCACCGAACGGATTGCTTCTTCGCTTTCATCCACGCCTGCTTCTTGTTCAGCCGGCTCCACCGATTCGATAGCTTCCGTACTTTCCGCCGTCTCTTCAGTGGAACAGCCCACCAGGACCGAACTCAGAAAAAGCAATAGGACTGCCGATAGCGATAAATTTTTATAGAGATTTGCCCCTATTTCCATTATGATTTCCCCGCCTTCCCCTTTCGAATGTAAAACCGAACTTTGCAAAAGCTTGTAACCTATTTACGGGTTAATTCTTGAAAATATTCACTTTTCTTACAAATATGCAGAACATATATTACTCTTGATATGTCCACCCCGTTCTATCGCAATCGCCAAAAAACTTCCCGAAATACTAGTTGAGAATACAAAAAAACACCTGAACAAAACTGTTCAGGCGTTGACTTTGGGTATCTCTTGATGCAAATAGCTGTCAATGAACTGCGTCGCTTCTTCAAGCGTGTGGTATGCCCACGTCATGTCGTTGGACACGTCGCGAATGACCAGTTCCCCGGTGCTTGGCTCACATTGAACGATAAGCGTCCTACCATCTTCGGAGTTGAAGGTCTGGGTTATGCGCACGCCGCGATATTCGAGAAGCGTAGATAGAAATGTGCGGATACTTTCTAACTTCATACGGAACGCCCCTTTCCGGTTTGTGGTCCGTGGCTCAAAATCCGTGCAGTCTTATGCTATTTCACATTATCATATTCAGAATAGTTGCACGAGAGTCTTTCTTCCTCTTTATTTACTAGAAAGTTCGACAAGAAATGGATCAAATAGGTCCTCTTCCACTGCCATCTCCCAAATCGCGGAAGCCTCTTCTGTCTCCAGTAGTTCCTTTAGAATCACCTTCGAGGCTAAAGGATCATGGCGCGCCGCCTGAGCACGGACCAACTCGATTTATAGAAACCGCCCTCGTCGATATGACAAGGGCGGTTGATTCGTTTCTTCCAATATTAAATAGCCAAGCCGCGCACTTGGCGGAATTCAGTGATGCGTTGGTCTTTGATGATGCCGTCTTCAATGACGATGGCCTGCTGGACCGTCTCGGAAATATGGCCTTCGAGCAATTCATCAAGCATCGGCGCAAAGCCGGTGCTGAGCACTTTCGTGATGGTGTGCGGGAACATCGCCGGCGTGTTGTCGACAGCGTAATGGATGACTCCGTCCACCGTATATACCGGATTGTCGATCGTCGTCGGCGTCGACGTTTCGATCTCGAGTTCCGGGTCGCAGCTGACATCGATGATCATCGCGCCTTTTTTCAAGCGCTTCAGGTCTTCGCGATAAATGATGCGGTCGGTGCGTGTCGTGTCCCACATGATGCAGTTGACGAGCACGTCATAATCGACCATCTTCTCACGGAACAAAGCTTCAGCGCGGCGGCCATAAACGTCTACTTCCGCACCCAATCCGTGAAGGATGCGCATTGCGCCTTTAGCGGTATGGCCGTTTCCGAGAATCGCGACACGCGTCTCATACGGCATTTTGCCGCAATGCTGGTAAGCCTGCAGCACAGCCGCTTCCCCGGCCACTTCACGATTTCGATAGAAAATATAACGCCCGCCTTCGAATAACTCTTCCCAAGCAACGACCGTATGCTTGCCGGCGATGGCACTGTCAGTGAACTTAACGTCCTGGATCGCATGCGCCCAGCCGATCAACAACTTGCCGTCTTCCAATTGATCGAAATAATCCGCAAAGCCCAGCTTCACATCGACAATCGCATCGCAAGACAAGACCTCATCACGCGTGGCGATATGAACGCCCATCGCACGATAATCCTCATCTGCCAGGCCCAGCACTTCCCCGTAGCCTTGCTCAAAATACAAGCGCTCCGGATGTGCCACCTGCTTCAAATCTGCCGGCAAAATCGCCCGCCGCTTCTCGTTATTCTTGCGGCTAATTACAAATCCCATCGTCTTCAAAATCCATTCCCCCATTATCGTCTATCGGCTAGGCCGTTAAGCTCATATTATCATGAAAACCCTTTCAACGGCGTATTCTGACAGTGGTGATTTTGTGTCCCTGTGCGCCACACAATTTAAAGAAGCATCCATCCGTTTTCACGGATGGATGCTTCTTTTTTCTAACGAATTGTGTCTTGCACAGGGGCGTTTCCGTGCCGAAATCCCGGTGCGACAACATTCTGCCTCTGTGAATTGTGTCCAACACAGGGACAAAATCTACAACAACAAGTCCACTATCTCCTGGCGATTCCGTTCGAAGCCGATGAAATGATGCGTCAACTTCTTGCCGAACAATCCCTTTTTGTAGAAGGCGAACACCGGCACAATCTTGGCGCCGGATATGTTCTTCATGTCTTCTTCGAGCGACGGGTCTGCGCCGACGTCTTTATGCTCGTACGGAATACCCTGTTCTGCCAGATACGCTTTGGCGTCCTGGCAATCCGAACAAGTCGGGCGCGTATAGAGGACCAGTTCCGTTTTGTTATCCATTTCCATCAAACTCCTCTCATCATCTAAAATTTCCCAGTCATTCCACACCACTCACCTATCAAACCGTAGCTGGTTTGAAGTTTTTCAAGCGCAAGGCGTTGAGCAGTACCGATACCGAACTGAAACTCATCGCCGCAGCCGCGATCATCGGGTTCAACAGCGGTCCTCCGAACAAGTATAGGATGCCCATTGCGATCGGGATGCCGAGCACGTTATAGGCAAATGCCCAGAACAGGTTCTGCTTGATGTTTTTGATCGTCGATTTGCTCAATTGGATCGCGGTCGGCACGTCCATCAAATCGCTGCGCATCAGGACGATGTCCGCGGATTCCATGGCGACGTCCGTTCCTGAGCCGATCGCGATGCCGATGTCGGCTTGTGCGAGCGCCGGAGCGTCGTTGATGCCGTCGCCGGCCATCGCCACTTTATTGCCTTGTGCCTGCAATTTCTTCACTTCGTTCGCTTTTTCTTCCGGCAAGACTTCGCTCAATACTTCGTCGATGCCGACTTGCTTGGCAATTGCTGCAGCGGTCAATTTATTGTCGCCTGTCAGCATCACTACTTTGATTCCCATGTCCTGAAGCTTGCGGATGGCATGGACGCTCGATGGCTTCACCGTATCGGATACGGCGATGATGCCTGCAAATTCACCATCCACAGCGACGAACATCGGCGTCTTCCCTTGATTCGCGATGCGGTCGGACGCTGCTGCAAATTCGCCGAGCGCAATTCCGGAATCGTCCATCAGCTTGCGGTTGCCGAGCCGGATTTCTTTTCCTTCAATGAACACCTCGATGCCATGTCCTGGGATCGCGTTGAAACGCTCCACCGGTTTCAGCGCCAACTGTTGCTGCTCCGCGCTTTTGACGATTGCTTCGCCGAGAGGATGTTCCGAACCTTTTCAGCCGATGCGGCGAGGCTCAGTAATTCATCTTCTGATAAACCGTCTTGTGCAATCAACACATCGGTCACTGTCAATTTCCCTTCCGTGATCGTCCCGGTTTTGTCGAAAACGATCGTATCGATGGCGTGCGTCGTCTCAAGTGCGCCACCGCTCTTAATCAAAACGCCGTGTTCTGCGCCTTTGCCGGTGCCGACCATGATGGCAGTCGGCGTCGCTAGCCCGAGCGCACAAGGGCAGGCAATGACCAAGATGGAAATTGCGATTGTGAAGGCGAACAATCCCGACTGCCCGCCGATATACCAAGCCAGTCCGGAAAGAATCGAGATGGCGATGACGATCGGCACGAAATAGCCGGAAATGATATCCGCCATTTTGGCGATTGGCGCTTTTGAACCTTGCGCGTCTTCCACCAATTTGATGATCTGCGCCAAGGCCGTGTCTTTGCCAACCTTGGTCGCTTCGTAGCGGATCGCGCCGTTCTTGTTGATGCTCGCCCCGATGACGCGGTCGCCGGCAGCTTTTTCGACCGGCATGCTTTCGCCCGTCAGCATTGATTCATCAATCGCAGTCGTACCTTCTACAACGACGCCGTCGACCGGCAGTTTCTCGCCGGGCTTGACGATGACAATATCGCCCGTTTCCACAGCGTCGACGGGAATTTCCGTCTCCACTCCGCCGCGTACGACAATCGCCGTCTTCGGTGCCATGCCCATCAATTTCTTGATCGCTTCGGACGTCTTCCCTTTCGATAAGGCTTCAAAATATTTCCCTAAAGTAATCAAGGTCAAAATCACGGCGGCCGATTCATAATAAAGATTCGTCGTGTACCCTGTATTGCCCATCAAGACGAAAACGGTCGCGATGACACTGTAAATAAATGCCGCGCTGGTCCCAAGCGCAATCAGCGAATCCATATTCGGATGGCCTTTGAACAAGGTCTTGAAGCCGACCGTGAAGAAGCTCTTGCCAAGAATCATTACCGGTACGGTCAGAACGAGCTGCACCAGTACGAAATTCACCGGATTCATCATCGGGTCGACCACTGCTGGCAGCGGCATGCCGATCATATGCCCCATCGAAATCAACAATAGCGGAATCGTCAATGCCCCGGACATCCAGAAGCGCCGCCACATGGAGTGGATGTGCTGCTGCTTTTTCTCGCGGTCCTGGTCGGCAGTTGATTCGCCGTCGACATCCTCGACCGCTGTGTAGCCCGCATCTGCGACTGCAGCTTTGATATCATTGACCGTGATCTGTTGCGGGTCAAAGCGGATGACCATTTTTTCGGTAGCCATATTAACGTTCGATTCCGCGACGCCCTCGAGCTTTCTCGTCGCTTTCTCGACCGATTGCACACAGGATGCACAGGTCATCCCTTCGATCGTGAAGGTTTTCGTTTCGGCAGGAGCCAGCGCTTTATAGCCAGCTTGCTCTACAGCGTCGTATATATCTTCTATTGAAACCGCTTGTTCATCAAAGCGGACTTTCAGTTTCTCCGTCGCAAGATTGACGCTCGCTTCTTCCACACCGGACAATTTTCCGGCGGATTTCTCGACGGACTGTGCGCACGAGGCACACGTCATCCCTTCGATTGTCAGTAATTTCTCCATTGCGTTTCACCTCTTTATTTTATGATCAATGTGTGCTGCACTTGCACTGGCCCGGCACACAATTGCATGCCACTTCATCGACCGCGTGTTTCTTTTTCTCGTCGAGTACTTGCTGAATCAATTCAACATCCTGATGGCTCAAAGGTGCCTCCGCCAGCATATCGGCAATCGTCTTGCCCGCCTGCTTATGGCAGATCTGATCGAACAGCCGATGCGCTGCCGTTTTCACGCTATCCTCTTCACTGATCGCAGCCGAATAAATGTATTTATTGCCTTCCGGTTCCGCGAGCAAAAAGCCCTTCTTCACCAGGCGGCCGATAAACGTCTTGGCCGTCGCGGGCTTCCACTCCTTTTTCGCCTCCAGCACATCGACGATATCTTTACTCGTCGCCTCGCCAAGCGTCCAAACCACGCGCATGATCTCCCGCTCCGACGCCGTCATCTCCACTTTCTCTTCAATCGCCATTTTGCATCCCTCCTTTTCGTTTACACTTGTAATCGATTAACCATAGTTTACAACTGTAATCGTTTCGAGTCAACCCATCAGTTTCGGTTTTCTTTTTCGCTGTCCCTGTGCACCACACAATTTCAGTGCTGTCCTTTCTGAGAATCTCAGGCGCCGTAAGGGTTCGTCGGACATTCTTGTCGGTCGCGCCCCTGTGCACCACACAATTTAAAAAAGCATCCACCCGTTTTCACGGATGGATGCTTCTTTTTTCTATCGAATTGTGTCATGCACAGGGACAATCTCATACTGAAATCCCGCTAAACCAGCATTTTGCCAGCTAGAATTGTGTGGTGCACAGGGACAAAACTACCGCAGCATCCCTTTCACATCTTCCGATACCACGCCCGTTCCCCCGAAGATCGAGAAACCACGGTATGTCGGCAGTTGCTGTTCGGTCGCGGATGGAATATTATCCGGGCGCACGAGCAAAATCGGGGCATCGTTTTTCGCGGCCAACACAGAGCCCGTCAGTGCATCCGGGAAGTTGAGCCCGGTAGCGATAAAGGCGCGGCTATCGCCAAGCGGAAGCCGCGTTGCCACTTCCAATCCCGTGTCGTAGCGGGTTTTGCCACCGAAGCGTTCGGGATTCGGCAAGTGCCCGAAGACGTCTTCACTGACGACGCCAGTGCCGCCGATGACCAAGCTCGATGTATAGCGTTCAAGTGCGGACGCCGTTTCTTTCGGCAAAGCGTCGCTGCGCGTCAACAGGATCGGGATCCCATTTTTCGCGGCATACGGCGACACCGACAAGACGTCCGGGAAGTTCAAGCCGTTCGCGACGACTGCACGCCGTGAGCCCATTTTCTCTGCAATCAAAGTCGCCGTCTCGTAGCGTGTCTCGCCGCCGATGCGTTCGGTCGCAAGATTCATCGTTTTCAGTTCGGCTTCAACCGCGTCCGACACGGCTCCGCTGCCCCCTAGGATGATCGCTTTCTCTGCTCCAAGCCGTTCAATTTCCAAGGCCGTTTCGGAATGAAGTTCGCCTGAGCGCGTCAATAAAATCGGCGCGTCTTCCAGATAAGCGAGCGGCCCGCCGGCTAGTGCATCCGGGAAATTGCCGGCAGTGGCGATGACTACTGTATCAGCCGACTCCCAGCCAGTTTGTGAAATCGCAATCGCTGTCTGGTAGCGGTCGATTCCGGAAATACGCCCTGGCAGTTCCTCAGGCTGTGTTTCTTTCACGACGATTTCCAGTGCTTCGCTTTGATTGCCATAGCGATCGCGAACCGTCAATGTCAGCACGCGGCCGGCTGCTTGCTTCGGAATAGCCAAGCTGAACTTGCCCGCTCCCGTATAGTCTTCTTGACGCGCGATTTCCCCGTCTTCATTGTCCACGGTAATCACGGCGTCTTCCACAGCTTGATTCAAAGTGCCGGTAATTTCCACCGAGCTATCGTAGACATCGCTGACGGCCGGTTGCTCGATATCAAAAATCATCAACGCCGCTTCCGCATCGATCCGCCCGTGGCCGAAGTATGGATCTTTCCCGGCTGCGCCGAGATCGACCGACGTGTCATACAGGCGCTGTGCGATTTCTTCATTCGACAAATCAGGCTCGTTCGCTTTCACGAGCGCCGCAATCCCTGCGACGACTGGGCTCGCCATCGAAGTCCCGCTCATCGAAGAAAAGCTGCCTCCGGCGATTGTCGACCAAATGCCGGTGCCGGGCGCTGTGATATCCTGGTCCGCCCCGTAATTCGAGAAGCCTGAAAAGCGGTCGGCGCGGTCCGTCGATCCAACCGCCATGACGTTTTCGTAACCCGATGGATAATGCGTATTGTCCGTATAATCATTTCCGGAAGACGCGATCACCAACACGCCGCGTTCATGCGCATAATCAATCGCCGTCTGGTAGGATTCATTGTAGAAATAATTGCCGAGGCTCATATTGATAACATCCGCCCCGGCATCCGCCGCGTAATAAATGCCTTCGATGACGTCGGACGAATAAGCCCGTTCGCCTTCGAACACATCAATCGCCAGCAATCCGGCGTCCGGTGCTACCCCAGCGCCGTAAGTCCGGTTATTATGCGCTGCGCCGATGATGCCCGCGACATGCGTCCCGTGATCGTCTTCGCTCATGCTCGTCGCAGTCGCATAGGAGCTGACGATTTGTCCGTTCAAATCTGGATGGTCCAAGTCAAAACCGTTGTCAAGCACGGCGACCAACACATCCGTCGTGCCCATTGTTCTCGCCCAGGCGCGTTCCGACCCGATCATTTCGTGATGATACTGGAATGAATAATACGGATCGTTTGGCGCCGCCGTCGTTTGGAGCAAATGGTCGGCCTCGACATTCGCCACACCCGGCGCCATGCCGAGTTGTTCTATGTAATCCTCCACGCTTTGCCCTTTCGGCACCTCGACCGTCACGACTTCATTGGCCGTATTGATGTTCAAGGCATCGACGGTCTCGCCTGTCAGCGCCTGGCTGCTGGTCCCTGCTTCGAGTGTGACGATGACGCGGTCTGTCTGCTCGGCTTCATCCGCTGATGCTAATCCCGCGGCATGAAACACCGCCGCCCCCGTAAGCACAGTAATTCCGAATTTCTTAGATGTATTCAAATTGTTGACCCCTTCCAATCGGTTCTCCGTGGCTGATAAATTCCTGCTTATTGTAACATCATTATTTTCCAATTAATAGTAATTCACTTTTTGAACTGTAAATGATTCCTATGCAAATTGTGTCGCGCACAGGGACGCCAAAACACTCCGCGAATCAAAAAACCGCATCCCCCGGCCTTTTCGGCAATGGAGATACGGTTTAAATTGTGTGATGCACAGGGACGCAAACTACAAATTCCGCTCCATATACCCTTTGCCCCAGTCGTACATCGAGTCCAGGATCGGCATCAAGCTCTCGCCTTGTTCCGTCAGCGAATACTCCACTTTCGGCGGCACGACCGGATACACTTCGCGGTGGACGATCAAGTGATCTTCCAGTTCACGCAGCTGGTTGACCAGCATACGTTGCGTGATGCCCGGCATGAGTTTTTTCAACTCGCCGAAGCGCTTCGTTCCGGATTTCCCTAAATGCCACAATACGAGCATCTTCCACTTTCCGCCGATGATGGAAAGGGTCAATTCTTTTTCGCAATTAAATGTCTTTTCTCCCAAATTGGGCATTCGCTTCCCCTCCATCTTTATCGCATTTCATGATATTTCATCTAACGGAATCTACCGCTCACTGCGCTGAATCAACCACTGCTGCGCGTGGTTCCAAAATGAATTTATTGAGCACATGCAAAACGCCTTCTTCGTTGTTCGATAGGCTCGTGTAATCCGCGAGCTCTTTTAATTCGTCGACGGCGTTGCCCATGGCGATGCCAAATCCTGCCGCTTTGACCAGTTCGGTATCGTTATGGTTGTCCCCGATGCCGATCACTTGTGAGCGGTCGATGCCGAGTTCATCAGCCAAGAAGCTCAAGGCACTGCCTTTATTCGCTTCCGGATGCGTCACTTCGAGGTAGCGCAGTTTGGATTTCTCGATGCACGCCTCGTCGCCGAGCACCGCCTGCAATTCCTCCTGTACCGGCGCAAGTGCCTCCGGTTCGTCGATAAACAGCAATTTCATAAAGCCATTCTTCGCGAGTCCGAGGAGATCCGGTTCGACCTTATACCCCACGCCGACCTCTTTGGAATAAGCCTTTACCTGCTCGTTATCCACAGCGCTGTAAAGCACATCATCTTGATACACTTGGATGTGCATTTGTTTCTGCGCTGCCAGGTGGATGCATTTTTGCGCGATTTCAAACGGCACGACACGCTCACGCAGCACTTCTCCGCTCGTCGCCGATTTGATCATCGCCCCTTGGTATGTGATCATCGGGGCATCGAGGCCCAACTCCAAAGCAATGCGCTGTGCGGACGGATACATTCGTCCCGTCGCAATCGTCACGACGACACCGTGTTCCATCGATTCCCGGATCGCTGCCATCGTATCGGCTGTCACGGCCAAGTCATCGTTCAGCAATGTTCCATCTAAATCAATCGCAATCATTTTATACATAAGCTCGCTCCTTCAAATAATAAGACTCTTGCGGTTGAGGCATCGGTACCGATCAGTTTCAGCGGCGCCGCGACCATATAATAGCCGCCTTGTACGACATCCCTCAACCGCAAACCTTCTATGATAATGATGTTGTTGTTGAATAAAGTTTTATGTGTCGGATGGCCTTCCTGGCTTCTCTCAATGCCAAGCGCATCGGTGCCAATGCCGCGGACGCCGATTTCAGCTAAATAATCCGCTCCGTCCTGCGCCAAATACACAAAGTCGAAATTAAAATAGTCATCAAACGAATTTTGCGTTTTCAGCAGCACGAAATCACCTTTATCGAGTTCAAAGCCTTCCAAATCCGCGCGTGAAATCCCGCCTGTCACCTTGGTCAAATCGACCACTTTGCACTCACCGACCAAACGCTCCAGCGGAATCGATTCAAAGGTCTCGCCGCCCGGCAGCATGTGCAGTGGCGCGTCGATATGCGTCCCGGTATGAACATCCAACTCCAAGCGCGTTTCTGTCACATAGCCATCGGTCTCTTGGTTGAACTTCGGCTGTTTTTCCGCCGCGTCCTTATAGACGGCCATGCCTTCAAAAATAGCACCCGTCACGTCATGTATTTTCATCGGATCCATCCTTTCGCACTGTCCTCTATTCCACCAATTTTGCACCTCTGTGAGCGAGTTGTCCAATAGGTACGCTTGGCATGAAAAATAAGCTTGAGACTGATTACTATCCAGTCTCAAGCTTATTCTGTGTTTATTCCAAATTGGCGTGTGTGCCGAACATCGCATCGGCAGTAATGCCTTGCTGTTCCATATACGTCAAGACGAGCGCGTCATATACCACCAATAGCGATTGCTCGAACAAGGAACCCATCGGTTGGATAGATTTGCCGCTCGCGCCTTCCGCTTTCGCTTGCGCCGGAATGGTGATGTGAAGATCGGCAAGCTTGCCGATCGATGACTCGGGATTGGTCGTCACCGCTGCGACAGTTGCGCCAATCGTTTTGGCTTTCTCGGTCATCGCAAGCAAACTGCCCGTTTCCCCGGAACCCGATCCGACGATGAACAAATCATTTTCCTGCAAACTCGGTGTCACCGTTTCGCCGACGACATAGGCGTTCAAGCCCATGTGCACCATGCGCATCACAAACGCTTTTGCCATGAATCCCGAGCGGCCGCCCCCTGCGACGAAAATCTTGTCGGCTTGCCCCATCGCAGTGACCAACCGGGAAGCTTCCGCGTCGCTCACTTGCCCAAGTGTATGCGACAATTCGGCTGAAATTTCCTTCATGAATCCAGAAGCGTTCACCTTAAACCGTCACGCTTTCGTTCATCAGCGCCTTGATTTTCGCCGCTTCGGATTTTTTGTCGTCTTTAGACGTGATGCCGCCCCCGACAATGATCAAATCCGGCTGCGCTCTAATGACTTCCGGCAAAGTTTCCAGCTTGATGCCGCCAGCAATCGCCGTTTTCGCATTTTTCACGACGCTTTTGATGGTGCGCAAGTCTGCGAATGAATCCTTGCCTTCTGCCTGTAAATCATAGCCCGTATGGACGCAAATATAATCCGCCCCCAGCACGTCCAGTTCAGCGGCACGTGTTTCGATATCTTTCACGGCGATCATGTCGACCAGGATTTTCTTGCCGAGTTTCTTCGCTTCTTCGACTGCGCCTTTGATCGACGAATCTTCCGCCTGCGCGAGAATCGTCACGATATCCGCTCCGGCAGCTGCGGCATTGCCGACTTCATAAGCCGCCGCGTCCATGATTTTCACGTCCGCCAAGACTTCGAGGTGTGGGAACGCTGCTTTCACTTCGCGCACCGCTTTCAATCCCTCTTTATTGATGACCGGCGTGCCCAGTTCCACGATATCGATCGACCCTTCGACTTCTTTGATCAATTCGATCGCTTGCGGAATGTTTACTAAATCCAATGCTAGTTGTAATTTCATCTATGTGTATCTCCTCGTATGCGTATTTTGATGCTTTCCAAGTGTACGTCTCCGCATACATCTTGGGAAGTACGCACTTTAATCTCACATACAGACAAAAAGTATACCGTCATGCGTAGAATTGTGTGGCGCACAGGGACAAACAGACAGTCAAATGCCGCCCCGACGGGATTCCTGGCCGGTAAATTGTGTGATGCACAGGGACAAGCAAGAATACTCCCCGCCGAAATTGTGTCTTGCACAGGGACGCAAACCACAACCGGCAACACAAAAACCGCATCCCGGCGGCGTTTCGTTCACTGGGATGCGGTTTGAATTGTGTGGTGCACAGGGACAACGGCTACTTTTTCAATGCCCCATACTGGCGCACGACTTCTTTCGCCAGTTCGCTATCGGCTTCGAGCCCGCTGACTTCTGTCAATACGCGCTCCGGCCCGCCTTGTGCGATCATCTCTTGGATTTTCACCGCTTCTTCGTCTTCTGCATAATCGAACAGCAGCGCCGCCGCGATCGCTTTGGCGAGATGTGAATACGACAATCCCGCTTTTTGCGCTTGCACAGCCGGGCGCACGAGGCGATCTTCCGGCCCGAGCTTACGGATCGGCGCGCGGCCGACGCGCGTGACACCGTCGTTCAAATAGGCGTTTTTGAAGCGTTCGATGTTTTTATCGATATATGCGAGATGCTCCTGTTCGTCCAAGCCGTACTGCTTCACGAGGTACGCGCCCGTCTCTTTCAAGGTTTCCCGCACTTCGCGTTCGATTTCCGGATCGGCCAAGGTTTCATCGATCGTCGTTTTGCTGGCGAGATACCCGTAATACGCGATGACCGCGTGCCCCGTATTGACCGTAAACAGCTTGCGCTCAATGAACGGCGCCAAGTCGTCGACAATCGTCATGCCGGACACGTGAGGAATGTCTTCTGTCGTCTCGACGACCCATTCGTAATAAGGCTCGACCAATACATCAAGTGAATGGCCTTCCTGGATCGGTACGATGCGGTCGACCGCTGAATTAAAGAAATACACTTTGCCGGCGAGATCCGCTTTCGCTTCGTCGCTCAAATGGCTTAAGATATGTCCTTTCAAAATATCGGTCGCGCCGATCTGGTTTTCACAGGCAATGATGTATAATTTTTCCGAACCCGCGCTCATGTCCGTCGCCACATCCAAATCAGACGCCGGCACCAAATCCGGTCCAGACGCCAAACTGCCTTTCACGCGCGCTTCAATCCCTTTTGCGATTAATGGCGCAATGCGCGGCAAAATGTTCGGCCCGATCGCCGTCGTCAAATACGTCGCTTGCTGGATCTTCGCGATGACCGCTTCTTCGTCTTTCATATTATTGATGCCCGACACATTCTCCACCAAGACGCTCTCTTCCGTCTCCTGCGCCATATTCACGCGGTACTGGCCTTGTTCATTCAACCCGTCGATGACTTGTTCCGCCACATCGACGAAACTCACGTGATAGCCGGATTCCGAGAACAACGCCCCGATAAACCCTCTGCCGATATTTCCTGCTCCAAAATGGATCGCTTGTTTCATCTCGCATCATTCCTTCATCAAATTATTTTGTAGGTATTCATAAAACAACTGTTCCAACTTGCCGCGGATGACGCCTTCATTCGACGACGAGAAAATCATCATCGCGGCTTCGCTTTCAATGAGGCTCGAACTAATCAAGCTCATGATTTCCTGTTCGCGCTCACTTAATTCCACCGGCGTCAGCATCAACAATAAATTCGTCATCTGCACGTCGCGGCCGTCCATCCCTTTAACCGTACTCGGCGTATCCAAATGCACCACTTGGAACAGCAACTGCCCGACCGACTCGTCTCGGCAATGAAACAGCGCCATGTTGGTCCCCGGAATCCCGAGGCCGCCTTTTGTCTCGCGGTCTTTTAATTGCCGCAAGGTGCTCGCCGCATCTAGCAAACCGTCTGACTCCATCCCGTCCAGCACAGCTTCGAGCACCCGCCAATAATCGGTGCCGCGCATGTTCACGACCCCAAAATGCTCGAGTATCGCTTCCATGCCGGTCTGTACTTGCTTGATGTCGAGCAACAAGCGCCGGAGATTTGGCCGGTGTGTCCTGCCCGCTTCACTCAAAGCCTCCGCCGGCAAATACTGCTTATTGCGGGTCACTTTTTGGATATTGTGCTGCAAGTAATTCTCGATATGGCTGATGTCCTGTTCGTTCAACAACGGGCTCACCATTAAATAATCCACATCGGTCACCGGCAGTCGGATCGTCGAGATGACGAGATCGTAGTCTTGGAAATTCGCCGCCTCGAAATCGTGGATCGACAAGATCTTCACCGTATCGATTTCCGGCAGCTCTTTTTGGATGCGGCTCGCGAGCATTTTCGACGTGCCGATGCCGGTCGGGCACACGACGACCGCGTCGATCTGCACGCGTTCTTCATTCATTAATAAAGCTGATCCGAAATGAAGCACGATAAACGCCACTTCGTCCGCCGAGAACTCGAGGTCGTCAAACTCCGTCTCCAAAGTCTGCTTGACCGCGAGAAACAGCATCGGGTATTTCTTCTTGATCTCATCCGTCAGCGGGTTGAACGATTCAAGCTTTTGCTTGAGCCGGAAAATGAGCGGCTCCATATGCGCGAGCAAGCCTTGGTACAAGGAAAAATCCTTCGTCAAATCGACGCCGAGCTGTCCCGACACATCGCGAATCATATTCTTGACGAGTTTCCCGAGCAACACGCTATCGTAATACAGCACATTGGACGCTTGGATTTTCGAACCCTTCAAGACGACCACAAGAAACTCGACATCACGCTCCGTCAACTCCACGCCAAGCCGCTCATGCAAATCGTCACAAATCGCTTCGATCACATGGTACTCACCGTTCGATTCGCTGTCAGCCGGTTGCGCGTCCAACAAAAAGCCCTTTTCGGTGCGCTGCAGCGCCAAAGCGAGATGAACGACCAAGCCGGTATAATCGCTGTCGGCCAAGCGGATCTGCTCGTCGCTGATGCGTTCACCGACCAATTTATTCGCCGCCGAGAGATAGTCCGGATTGAAATAGCCGAGCACTTTGTCGTCCTGGGTTTTTCCTTGCTGCAAATAATACAGGCTTTCAATGAGCTCCTCGTAAAAATGAATGAGGAAATACGCCGCCAGCGCATGGCGTTTATGCGCTTCCGCACCATCCACTTCCACACCGACGCCGCGCTGCCTGGACAAAGTGACCGAGAACTTGCGCAGCCAATTGCCGAGCTCATCCAAATACGAAGTCAGCGTCGTCGTGCTGATGCCGAGCTGATTCGACAGCACCTGCTTTTTAAAAAACGCGCCTTCTTCCATTAAGATGACCAATAAGCGCAGCTTTTTCTCCTCCGGCGTCGCTTCCGGCGCACTCGATGCCGCAAGCTTTTGCATCAAGCGGTAGATTTTTTCATTATTGCCATCAATAAAGAGCGCATCCGCCGCATTGCGCTTCATCGTGAGACCGAACCCCTCCAATAGCTTATCCACCGATTTCAAATCGCGCTGAATCGTCCGCGCGCTGACATCAAGATACGTCGCCAAGGAATTGACCGTATGCTTCGCCGACATCCGCGTCACCAGCTCAATAATCGACTTTTCCCTAACCGTGACAAACATCCACTCACCTACTCCCTTGTCACCTTTCGTTGATGAAGAATATACAAGTTTTTCAATACTAGCATTTCACTACTGAAGATATTCCGCAAAACCACTACGCTTTCCTGCGGGCGAGCGCCAAGCCTCCTCAGTCGCTTCGCGCCTTGCGGGGTCTCGGCTGTCTCGCTTTCCCGCGGGAGTCTCCGTGGTTTTGCTCCATATCTATGTTCATACGGTATTTCAATAAGGATTATTACTAGCAGATTCACTAGATTTTTATATTACCTACTTACTCCTGATAATTATGGAAGATTATCAATTTCCTTATCTATTCTATATACAGTTTCTCACTACTACGCATATTCCGCAAAAACACTGGTTTTCCTCTTTTACCTAACTGGGTTTAGTCCTTCTGACTATTCTTCACACTGAGATGAAAGAGCGGAAGGCGGCGACTAATGAATAAGCGAAAGGCACTTGAGCTTGTTCATTTGCGACGCATCTGCACTGCAGATGTGGGAGCAGCAGCGTTTTAAACTGATTCATTAGTAAACTGGAAGCGGCTGTAACCGCGGGCAGCTGAAAGCGCGACGTCCTGTCGCATCAGCTGCATGACCCGCATCCTGCAGGCCTAAAGCGTCCGCCTAGAGCGATTTCCCCACTAACATTTACTATATCTGTTTCCTTATTGATCTTGCTCACTTTGAATAAACCAAAGAAATAGCACAAAAAGGCAGGATTTCCCCTGCCTTTTCGTGGTGCTGATTATTTGCTGTTCAAGATGTCGAGCAGTTCTTTAGAGGACTTGGCGGCGACGAGTTCGTCGACGTTCGACTGCTCGGCGCAGATGACCGCGATGCCTGACAAAATCTCCAGGTGCGTGCCGTCTTTGCCAGCGATGGCGAAGATCAATTTCGCTTTCTCTCCGTCAAAGTCTACCCCGTCCGGCACTTGGACAACCGTGAAGCCGGATTTGATAACCGCTTTTTTCGCTTCTTCGGTGCCGTGCGGGATCGCGACATCATTGCCCATATAGGTCGTCGTGATTTCTTCGCGCTTCAACATTTCATCGACATACGATGGTTCCACGTATCCTGCTTTCACAAGCGCATCACCTGCGAAGCGGATTGCTTCTTCTTTATTGCGGAAGCGTTTATTGATGAAAATATTGTCTTCCGTGAGTAGCGGAGCGTCGCCTTCATCACCAGTCGCTGCGTTCGCTTCGCTGTCGTCGACCAGTTCACTTTGCTCTTCTGTCACGCCATGTTTCATGCGCTCGATCAAGCGGTCGTATTCCGGGCTCGACAGGAAGTTATCGACTGAGATGTGATACGCATCCGGGCGTTTGTCTTTCGCACGCGGCGTCAATTTATCCTGCGTGATGATGATTTGTGAATCGGCGGGAATTGAGCTAATCGCGCTATTGGTGACTTTGATGTGCATGCCTGCTTCTTTTACTTTCTTGCTGAGAAGCGAGGCGCCCATCGCGCTCGACCCCATACCTGCGTCACACGCAAAGACGATTTTGGACATCGTCCGGGAACGTTCCAGCTGTAGAAGCCGTTCCTGCAGCTCCAGCGCTAGCGCCAAGTGCGCCCGCAACCGAACTCTTCTTGCTTTTCATTTCTTCCATGCGTTTTGTTGCAGCTTCGACGTCTTCATCTGAAGCTGTGTCTTTGCTGCGCTTCAAGATGACCGCTGAAATTAAGAACGAGACAGTCGCTGCGACCAAGATCGCCGTGAAGTTTGCGACATACGCCATGCCTTCAGGCGGTGTGACCGCGGCAATCGCGAAGATACTACCTGGTGATGCAGGGGCCATCAAGCCTCCGCCCATCAAGACCAGTGTGAACACGCCGCTCATGCCGCCGAGGATGACGGACAAGAGAAGCATCGGTTTCATTAACACGTATGGGAAGTAAATCTCGTGAATCCCGCCGAAGAAGTGGATGATGACGGCCCCTGGTGCCGATTGCTTCGCGATGCCTTTTCCGAAGAACATGAACGCGAGCAAGACGCCAAGACCAGGTCCCGGGTTCGCTTCAAGCAAGAACAGAACCGAACGGCCCGCTTGCTGTACTTGTTCAAGCCCAAGCGGCGTCAAGATGCCGTGGTTGATTGCGTTGTTGAGGAATAAAATTTTTCCCGGTTCGATCAAAATACTGGTTAATGGAAGCAAGCCTGTTTCAAGCAACCAGTCAACGCCTGCGACCAATACTTGCGTCAACGCGCTGACGGCCGGCCCGATGCCGAGGTAAGCGAAGATCGCTAGCGCCCCACCGATGATCCCGGATGAGAAGTTATTGACAAGCATCTCAAAACCGGAGCGGATCTTGCCTTCGATCAAATGGTCAAACTGCTTGATGACCCAAGCCGCAAGCGGCCCCATGATCATCGCGCCGAGGAACATCGGCGTATCCGGTGCCCCGACGATAACCCCCATCGTGGCGATCGCACCAATGACGCCGCCTCGCTGGTCGTGCACAAGCTTACCGCCCGTATAACCGATCAATAGCGGAAGCAAGTACGTAATCATCGGCCCGACGAGCGACGCGAAATTCTCGTTCGGGAAAAAGCCGGTTGGAATAAATAATGCCGTGATCAGCCCCCAGGCGATAAACGCGCCGATGTTCGGCATGACCATCGAACTGAGGAAGTTACCAAACTTCTGGACTTTCACTTTAACGCTCGAACGTTCTTGTGCCATTCCTTTCATCCTCCTTTTTTGGGCTCTTGCCCTTGTGCTTTGTTTGTTAATTCAGATTATACGCCCTTTGTGTAAGCGCATTCAATGTAATGAAAAACCAACTTTGTCGCCACTGTCCGGACAAGGCTGTCGTTGCCGCAAATTGTGTCGTGCACAGGGACGAACCAAGAGCGAAATCCTGCTGCGGCGCGAATCGCACACGCCAAATTGTGTGGTGCACAGGGACAGCTCCCAAACGCCCGGCGAATTGTGTCGCGCACAGGGACAAACAACTACCAAAACCCAGCCACGACGCGATTTCTACGCCCCGAATTGTGCCGTACACAGGGACATGTCGCCGCCTCCGCGACAACATTGTCGTTTTTGATCCCACCGCCGAACGGCTCCCGGCTATGCAATTTGCGCAGAAACTGTCATAATGAGGGGTGAATTCGCTTACATCTCAAACATCCTAAGGAGGAATTATTCATGGTAGAAAAAACATTCACAATCACAGACCCGGCAGGCATGCACGCACGTCCAGCTTCAGCACTCGTAGGTTCGTTATCAAAATTCCAATCGGACATCACGATGGAATTCAAGGACAAAAAAGTTAACTTGAAATCGATCCTCGGCGTTATGTCACTTGGCGTTCCTTCTGGATCACAAGTCCAGATCGCAGCAGACGGTGCGGACGAAGCGGAAGCGATGGAAACAATCGAACGCGTACTCCAAGAGCAAGGAATCTCGAACGCATGAGTCGCCTCTCCGGAATCGCAGCGTCTAACGGCATCGCTATCGCCAAGGCCTTCCGCCTGGAACATCCGGATCTGACAGTCGACAAGAAAAACGTGGCGGATCCACAGGCGGAGATCGAACGCTTCGGCTCAGCAGTGGATGAATCCATCGCTGAACTCGAAGTAATCAAAAAACGCACCGCAGAACAAATCAGCGAAAAAGAAGCGGACATTTTCGGGGCTCACTTGCTTGTCTTGCAAGACCCGGAACTCATCGGGCCAATCACCGACAAGATCAAAACCGACAGTGTCAACGCCGAATTCGCGCTTCACGAAACGTCTACAATGTTCGTCGACATGTTCGAAGCGATGGACAATGAATACATGAAAGAACGCGCCGCCGATGTGCGCGACGTCACGAAACGTGTGCTCGCCCATCTATTAGGCGTCAAGATCCAAAACCCAAGCCTGATCACTGACGAAGTCGTCATCATCGCAGAAGATTTGACACCATCCGATACGGTGCAATTAAACCCGCAATACATTAAAGGCTTCATCACCGATATCGGCGGGCGCACATCCCACTCCGCGATTCTCGCACGCACACTGGAAATCCCGGCGGTCGTCGGCGCGAAATCAGCGATGAGCTCTATCCAGAACGGCACGATCGTCATCATCGACGGCTTGGAAGGAGAAATCCTTCTTGACCCCGATGAAGCGACACTTGCCGAGTACAAAGAAAAACAAACGGCGTTTGCCGATCAAAAAGCCGAATGGGCCAAGCTGAAAAACGAGGCGACGCTCACGAAAGACGGCGTTGCAGTCGAACTCGGCGCGAACATCGGCACACCGAAAGACCTTACCGGCGTCCTTGAAAACGGCGGCGAAGCGATTGGCTTGTACCGGACAGAATTCTTGTACATGGGCCGCGACAACTTCCCGACCGAACAAGAACAATTCGACGCCTATTCCGCTGTCCTAAAAGGCATGGAAGGCAAACCGACCGTCGTGCGTACGCTCGACATCGGCGGCGACAAGGAATTGTCGTACTTGAAATTGCCGAAAGAACTTAACCCGTTCCTCGGCCTCCGTGCGATCCGTCTATGCCTCGAGATGCCGGACATGTTCCGCACGCAGCTGCGCGCACTACTCCGTGCAAGCGTCCACGGGAACCTCAAGATCATGTTCCCGATGATCGCGACGCTCGATGAGTTCCGCGAAGCGAAAGCTCTTCTATTGGAAGAAAAAGCAAAACTCGAATCAGAAGGCGTCGAAGTAAGCGATTCAATCGAAGTTGGCATCATGGTGGAAATCCCGTCGACAGCCGTCATGGCAGACACCTTTGCAAAAGAAGTCGACTTCTTCTCCATCGGTACCAACGATTTGATCCAATACACGATGGCCGCCGACCGGATGAACGAATCCGTGTCGTATCTGTACCAACCGTACAACCCAGCCATCCTGCGCCTCGTGAAGACCGTCATCGACGCGTCCCACAAAGAAGGCAAATGGACCGGCATGTGCGGCGAAATGGCCGGCGACGAAATCGCCATCCCGATTCTCCTCGGCCTCGGCCTGGACGAATTCTCGATGAGCGCCTCGTCCATCCTAAAAGCCCGCTCTCAGCTGAGCCGCCTATCCAAAGCGGACATGGAAGGGCACACCGAACACATCCTAGGTCTCGCGACTTCCCAGGAAGTTGAAGACTACGTGAAAAACCTATAATGCAAACAAGGCCTTGAACTCGATTGAGTTCAAGGCCTTTTTGACGACTGAATTGTGCCTGACACAGGGACACGAAAACAACACCTGTCTAGTTTGTTGATTTTGTTGACTTTAGAACGTATAATTAATATCACATAGGAGGTGGAGAAAATGATATCTACCATCGATCAAGAACAGGAAAACCTCTGGGCAAGCGTGGAAACATTGTCCACAATCAATACTGAACAAGCCGAAGCTGTGCTAAAAACTACAGTTGAACGTTCTTTGAGACAAATGGGTTTTACAACTCCCGCAATCTCCAGTCTTGCATTAAAAATAACCGATCCACAAACGGTAATAGAGTTGCATCAAATCGAACGGAAAATAAAGCATCAACTGAAGAATAAAAATCGTGAAATGGCTTACGAGCTGTTGATTGATTATCTTTCAAAACTAAGTGAGATGACCGACAAAGATCCGGCAGTTATTCAAAAAAAGTTGATTGCTTCCCTTATGGCGAATAGTGCAAAGAGCCCGCTAAGGGCATCTCTTGTTAATCGCCCAGCCAGTCATCAGAAAACAGGAAACTCTTTTTATTCCCCTAGTGAAGCAGCTGAGAAAATCGGATTGAGCGACCAAACGATTAGAAGGATGTGCGAGAAAGGTAAATTTGCCGGTGCATTTAAAACAGATGGCGGCCACTGGAGAATCCCAAAGGCAAACTTCATTACAACAGATGAACAAGATAAGCGTGCAAAAGCTTTCTTCGACCGGATTGACACCAAAAACGAGGAAGCAGGGAACGTAGATGAATTCGATCTATGATTCGCCTGTCCGCCCGAAAGTATTCATTGATACCACCATATTGTGCGGAGCATTGCGAACCGATGGAATCAACCGAAAAATTTTACAAGCTGCTAGATTTCCACATCTCTTTCAACCTGTTTTTTCTAAAGTATGCTTATTCGAATTCGTACGCAGTGCGGCTGAAGGGTTAGGTAAAGGAAAAAATCGTGTGGCTTATTCATCAGATGAGATTGAAGAATTTTTCCAAGCATTTCTAAACCCCATCTTTGAGTACTACGAGGGCCTGCCGGTCAATAGCATATTAGGACGATATAGCGTGGAAACGATTATTCGAGAGCATTTACCTATAGGTGACGTCTTGATAGAATTAAGCGGATGTGACCGTGACACTGCACAGACTATTGCTGAAAAGCAGGAAATGTCAGAACCACTTTCTAAATTCGATCAAGATGATTTTCATGTGTGGGTAACTGCCTTAAGGGAAAACTGCAACTTCATATTGACTTCTAATCATCGGAGGTTTCCTGCTGAAATAGGAGAAATCAAAAGAATACATCCGATACGCTTTTACGAAGAGCTGTTGAATACATGAGATTAATTGCAAAAAAGCCGTGAACTCCAATGAGTTCACGGCTTTTTGACGATTGAATTGTGTCGCGCACAGGGACACTCAAACACCAGAATCCCACTGCGACGCGAATCTTCCCCCGCGAATTGTGTCGTGCACAGGGACAGCTTACAGCTTACAATCCACTCTCCACTTTGAGCGCCTTACGATCCACCGGCACATGCCACTGCGGAGCCAACTTCTCCAGCTTATACTGTTTATAGCCGTCAATATGTTCCTTATAAGTTTGCAAATAGGTTTTATTCGGGATCTCCATTGTCATTTCTTCTTTTACAATCGCAGTCATCCGATTCATCCTCCTCGATTTTGGTCCTTACAAGCATTGATCACGCGGCTACCAACTCATTATTTAAACATTGCTGTTGTTGCTAAAATAAATGCATATCTTCCCCAGTAATAATAAACGGGATAGATTTGCCGTATTCACTTTTTTTGCGGGAGCGCATGGAGCGCATCCGTCAGGCGTTCCACAAAATCAGGAAAATCCTCTTTCGAAGCAATCCGAAGTGCGTGTTGCTCATCTTCCACTGACGAACGCTGTGAATAACTCGTCGGCAGCAAAATCGGGTGTTCAATGAGCGCTCGCGTAAAACTTGGCAATTGCTCAACTGAAAGCAGAATCGTTGCCTCGTTCAGCCCCTCCTGCTCATCCCGATACAATCGAACGGAAACGCCTCGGTCCATTGGCAAGCCGATATACAGCTGAGGAACTCGACGCCCTTCGATTTCAGGCGCGCTGCCGATCGGGCAACTCCGCGATTTCTCAACCGCTTGTGCGGCCATCATCTCGGCTGTCTTGTTGTCTGGTGAAGCCACCTGCTGTATATCCATCATTTCAACCATTCCTCCGCTCGATTTAATCGATCTGTCCATGAAAACTTCTTACCTGCGACCGCCAAATTAATAATTAAAAATCAATTATTTATCAAAATTTAAACCCCGTATAACTGATAATACTACAATAAACCTACATTAAGGGCCAAAATATGTAAAGTAGTCTATGAAAATTCTCATAATTCAGATTATATTTTGTTTTTCTTATATACTTTTAATGGAAAATAAGCAGCTTGCTTCTGTAATATGAGTAAATCAAAACCTTATAAATCCCACTGTTTCCAGCGTTTGTCCCGGTCTACCTTTTCACCCACCTCAACAAATACCCCCACCCCGTTTCCATTAAAAGGTAAAACTGCTATAATGATTTTTGAAACTTTTCTTCAACTTAAAGCTGTTTTCTCCTGACAGCCTCAATTATGACTATTCAATAAAGTTTATAAACATTCAAAATCATTCTGGATAATTGTGTGATGCACAGGGACATCCGACAATTAAAATCCCCCACGATACGAATCTAATGCTATAAATTGTTCCACGCACAGGGACAAAACACTAAAACCTTAAACCCCCATAATGCATAAAACCCCCTTGAACTCGATCGAGTTCAAGGGGGTTTTGACGTTCCAGCTACTCAAATTGTGTGGCGCACAGGGACATCCAAGCAACAGAATCCCGCCGCCATGCGAATCACACAGCTCAAATTGTGTCATGCACAGGGACAAAACTGAAAAACCTACGACTCATACCCTTCTCTAACCGCTTTCTGGCGTTTCGCCCGTTTCTTCACTTTCCTATCTTTTCTATAATACTCATCCGAGGTAAAGAACTCGTTCTTCAACTCTTTCACTTTGTTGCTCAACAGTAAAATCGCGATGACGTTCGGGATGAGGATCGCGGCGAGCATGATGTCGAGGAAGCCCCAGATGACTTCAGCTGCACCGACTGCGCCCAAGATGACGGCGAATATGTAGACCACTTGCATGCCGTATGCCGCTTTTAGGCCGAACAAGAACTCTGCTTGCTTCGCGCCGTAGAACACCACGACCAGAATCGTCGAGAGTACGAAGAAAATAAGGGCGATTGTTACGAGAATGGCACCGAAATCACCGAAATACTCTTCAAATGCCAAGCTTGTCAACGCCGATGAATTTTCCATCGCGCCCTCTTCTGTCCATACGCCGGAAGACAAGATGACAAATGCTGTCGCCGTACAAACGATCAAGGTATCCACAACTACACCAATGACGGCCCAGAAGCCCTGGCGCACGGGATGGTCGGTCGTCGCAGCTGCGTGTGCGATCGGTGCTGTCCCAAGTCCCGCTTCGTTGGAATAAAGACCGCGGGCAAAGCCCCAACGGATAATTTCCACAATCGCCGCACCGGCAAATCCGCCCACGACAGGCGCCGGAGAAAAGGCGTTGCTAAAGATCAACATAAAGAATTCCGGAACAGCTTTAACGTTCATCAAAAGAATGACGACCGCTCCGCCAACATACATCAACGCCATGAACGGAACGAAAATCTCCGTCACTTTCCCGATGCGCTTGATGCCGCCGAAGACGACGATCGACACGAGCACAGCGGTCGCGATGCCCGTCCACAATACCGGTACATTGAATGTCGCTTGCACGGTATTCGCGATGGAATTCCCTTGCACCATGATGCTCGGAATCAATTCGATCATCAATGCGAATGAGAACCAAATCCCGAGCCATTTCATGTTCAAGCCTTTTGTCATGTAATACATCGGCCCGCCGACAAATTCGCCTTTCGCGTTTTTCTCGCGGTACTCAACCGCAAGCACGCTTTCCGCGAACTTCAGCGCCATGCCGATCAATGCGATGACCCACATCCAGAAAATCGCGCCCGGCCCACCGAACATGATCGCCGCTGGCACACCGACGATGTTCGCCGCACCGATTGTCGACGACAGTGCAGACGTCAATGCCTGGAACGGCGTGACCGTCCCTTCGCCTTTTGGTCTTCTGAAAATGCTGCCAAAGGTTTGCCCTACTATGTATCCGAAATAGCGAAACTGAAAAAATCCTAATTTAAAAGTCATATAAAGTCCAGAAACCAATAACAATGTGATGAGCGGGATGCCCCATAGCCATGCTGAAAAATCAGCAACCCCTTGCAAAAACTGTTCCAACTGTTTTCCCCCTATAATATTTCAAGATATGAAATATTTCCCTCGCTACATAAGGATTAAACAGAGATCAGGAAATTAATTAGTAAATTTAGAAAAACTCGGCAAATCCGCCTAAATCGGAAAGCGACAGTTAATCCAATGCTCCTCCCCTAAAATACAAAAACCTCGGACTCCATAAAGGAATCCAAGGCTTTCGTCTGATACCTTATGAAATTAAGAGACACTCAATCACCTGAAATACTATTACACAAGATATGCTTTCTGTTCGTCCGTCACCAAGTCCAATGCCACTCCCAGAACCTCTTGTTGCAATTCCCAAATAACATTGTGAACTTCTAAGATGTTATTGAGATAGTCAGGCATCTTACTTCTAGAGCATAGGTTAGAAATTATCCTCCACATACGCCGCTTCCTGCTCTTCCGACAACAAGCCCGTCGCACGTCCTACCGTTCCGTTATGCCATTCCCAAATGGTGTTGTGCACGTTCACGGCATTTGAGAAATTGCCTTCTTCCCAAGCCGTCAAGCTTTGCTCATAGAATTCGTACTCCTCATAAGCGCCTTCGTTGGCCTGTAAGATTTTCAGCATTTCATCGATCCGCTCCGGCGTCATTTCGATCGCCCCGCGCTTTTCGGTCGCCTCGATTTTTTGATGTGTCATTTGGTGAAGATGAATCTGGAATTCACCTTCACTCAAGCCCACAGTCTCCACCTGCTCATTCGCTTTCGGCGCTTCCGTATCTTCTCCTTGTTGCAGCTTATCGTCAGCTTCCTCCGCAGCTTGGGAGATTTGTTGCTCGTCGCTTGTGGTCAAGCTCTTGTACGCCCAATATCCAGCTCCTGCGAGTATACCTAGGCCCACCAGGAGGATAATAATCGTTCGTAATACAGTCTTCAACTAAACACGTCCTTCCTTTCATCAGGAACTTCACCCAATAAAAGCATTTTTAAAATCAGTAAGGACTAGTATACAGTAAAAATCTCTGAAAAGCTTTATTTCTCGTATCTTTCTTCCTATTCAGTTTACGATTCTTCGTTACTCGAGCACTTATATTTTCCACTTATTAAAAGATAAGCCATCTTCTATTCAATTACTCCGTCTCAATCGTATAATTTCCTGCTATACTCAATTATAGGTATTTATACACATAAGCACTATTCGTAATGAAAGGATTGTCCAATGACACAAGAAACGCAAACGCCTAATCATCGGCGTCCTCCTACTCGTCATCTCGCTTCCATCTATCACCCCGATGCTTATGGAAATGGCATACCGCATGGAAATGAATATCCGTTATGACATTAAAGAGCTAAACGCCATCCGGACCGATTACGCCGGAGCGCCGGATGATGCCAATTACAACAGGAACATTATCCGCGCCTCTCCGTCACTACCGGCGAGCCGTATTTTAATGCTTGGGATAGTTTGGTGCATCCGGGCGACATCCGGATCACCGTCAACGGCGAAACCGTCGAGACACTGGAAGACTATCCGGTCAATTGCTCGAATACGAAGAACTCGCCGTCGAAGGCCTCGATCGCTATAATGGCACCATCACTTACTGGACCGTCGAAGATAAGTTCACGGACAAGGATTTCTTTGGCATTGTGATTTTCCAGAATGGCTACGATATGCGCTTTCACCGCGATGGCGAAGTAATGCCCGGCTATGTTTCCACCGAGGATCGAGAATTCAAACTCATCTCCATCCAAAAGACGGCACCGTCTCAGAAGAATCATTCACATTCGAAAATAAATCCAAGCTACAGACGCAATTGATCACCGAAGATTTTAGCGGCCCGATCAATTATTACTTGCCGCCGGGCTATTACTACCCGTCGCTATTGTATCCGCTCCTTTACCCGTGGATTACGTCAATCGTTGGATTAGCTTTGATTCTCTTCAACTTTCCTTACGGGGCAATGAAAAAGCGCAGCGCAGCAAAAAATGCACAATAACGAATCGCCACACCAACTCTGGAAGGAAGGGCCATATGAAAGCTAAATACATCCCCGTCCTTTTATGGGCGCTGTGCATCCTCATCGCCACCAATAATTACAATTTCACGGCGCTGTTGGCGAACGACATTGACTTCAACATCCGCCTGTTCCCGAACCTGTCCGACCTATTCATCACAAGCGACATCCATCTCGACAGCAAGCTCTACGTGTTCCAGAAAACCGGTCACGCTTTATCATTCGGCATTTTATATTTACTCATGAATCAAGCCGTCAAAGAACGCCACGTCGCCTTCGTGCTATGCAGCTTGTTCGCCTTTTTCACCGAGTTCCTGCAGTTGTTCTTCGAGCGCAGCGGCAGGCTCGTAGATGTCCTGATCGATATCGCAGGCGTCTACGCGGCATATCGATTAAGTATCTATGTAAAAGCACATGGCGGCATCGTTCCCGCTTTCTCTCATGCCACACAGACAATATCCAATGTTTTAAAAGACGACAAAACCCATTAACGGAACACAAAAAGCCGAAAATCTCGATACGATGAGATTTTCGGCTTTTCTGCCTACTGCGTAGTAACAATTCGATTGGTATCCGTCGCTGTCAAAGCTCCAGCTGATTCCGCTACTACGCAGTTTGTTCCAATAGTTCAGTAGAGCTGCTGAAAATACAGCCAGAAGCCTGTCCTGTTCGAAATGCCGAGCTTTTCATTTCTTCACCCGAACAAGGCCAATAATTCCTCAAACTCCTCCAGCTTATAATCATACTCATCAACGTCCCCAAAGCCATACGCCGCATAGACAAACGGGAGCCCAGCCATTTTCGCTGCCTCATGGTCGCCTTTCGTATCACCGACATACACGGCCTTCGCCACATCGTTCCGCTCCATGATCAACTGGATGTTCTCACCCTTCGACAAGCCCGTTCTCCCCGGATTCTCGAAATCAACGAAGTGAGAATCCAATCCATGGTATTCATAGAAGCTTTCGATATAGCCTTCCTGGCAATTGCTGACGATATACAAATTGTATTTCTGTGACAGCCGCTCCAGTACACGCTCCACACTCTCATACAATTGCCCGCCTTGTTTTCGCAGATACTCACATTCCAATTGCGAGGACTCTTCTGTCAGTTTTTCGCATTGCTCTTTCGAGAGATGTGGAAACAACTTCTCTCCGACTTGATCCGCCTGCAGCCCCATGATGCCCCGCAAATCGTCTTTCGACAGCATTTCGTCTACCCCATTATCAGCCAACACCCGGTTCCACACCGCTACCGATACATCGAGCGGGTTCCAAAGCGTCCCGTCCAAATCAAAAATGATGCTATCCATATGTATAACTTCCTTCCTCTGTGTTTTCTCCATTCTACCGCAACGAATTGTGTCGTGCACAGGGACGCAAACCATACCGAATCCCGTAATATCAATCTTTTTCCACTTCCGAATTGTGTGATGCACAGGGACACGAACAAGAAAAAAAGAGCAGGCAAACGCCCACTCTCCCATCTAATCTATTCCAAAGCCTTATGCTCATAATTCACTTGCCCAGCCTGCTTCACCAAGTGATACGTCGTCTCCGGAATCACCCGGCCACTTTCAAAAAATCGCTTCTGCGCTTCCGGGATCTTGAACTGGAGCTCGTATGCTTTTTCCATGCGGCGCTGGATCGACTTCTTGCTGCCATCGAGGATGATCGAACTGCCATTGCTCAAATTGACCTTCGTCGTGCAGCCATCTATGCTGATGCATTCCATAATGTGCTGCAAGGATAACCAGACACAGCCATCCAAAAGCGCTGATTTGCTTGGCAATAAAATAACCCCTTTATCGCGATCGATGATGATCGGGTTCTTGTTAAGCTTGCCAAGAATCGCCGCTGAGCCTTCCACCGCGCCGCGCATGCTCGAGCCCCGGAAGCGCAGATTCGTATCGATCAAATCGAATGGCTTCGACTCAACTTTGATCATGCCGTCCGTATGGTAAATCACAGAATTCAAGCAACCATTTTCATCATAGTCCGGCAAAATCAATACGGTCTCTTGCCCGATTTCTTTTTCCATGTTCATTTCCAACTTGAAATTCTTACGCTTTCTCACGTTTCTATCCCCTTTTATGGTTTTTGATGTATTTCTTTACCGAAAAAGGAGTATACTAACTAATAGTTGGTACACTCCAACTGACTGCCTCCGGATGTTTGTCGGCCAAGACTATGACATCCGGAGGTTTCTGTTTGTCTTTATCCCCCTAGCAGTGAACACAGCACACCTCCCCATTTCTATATTCATCGTCAGTTTCGAGAACAGCTATCCGATTCATCAATACGCCGCAATCATTATCGCGGCATATTACCTTCTTCCACGCCTGAGAGAAACGCCAATCAGCGAACACGAAGCTAATGGCTAGTCGACCCAATCGGGCTCTCGCGGCAGTTGATCTCCAGCGAGTGCATTCGGATTTCTTCTAGCCGCTAAAGCGGAATAAAATTTGTCGCTCTATTCTAACTTTTATCATTATATAGTTTTTATGGTCTACTTGTATAGATATTTTTTCCTTTTTTAAACGAAAATGGTCATTAGTTTATTAAAGCTATTATGACCTGTGAAAATGACTAGAGTTAAGCTTAATTATGCCGTTTTCTAGCTTAATTTAAGCAAAAATAAGCGTATTTCCTTCGCTGCAGATTACCTCCACTTTGCGGATTTGATCAAAAAAAGCCTGCTTTTCAGCAGACTTCTTTCAACAATCCGTATACAGAACCTGAAAATGTATTAAATCCTCTACACTTTCATCTGTCCGACCACAGCCCACTGGCCCCATCCTTTTTCAACCTGTTCCAGCTTCTCGTTCCAATACTTCACATACATCATGTCTGCTTGTTCGCGTGCGAAAAATTGGCGGTGCTGTTGTTCGGTCAAATAATAAGCCGGGAGTTCCGCTACGCCCATACGCCTCGCTTTCGCCACGCGATGATTGCCGTCGATTAACTTGAAAAATTCCGGACGCATCCAAACAATGATTACCGGCTTCGTAAGATCCGCTTCAAGAATCCATGCCTCATCCAAAGAGTCCGAATCCGTCCCTTTTGAAGGCGGCGCGATTTGTACGACTGACAAATCGACTTGGTCCAAATTGTTGTCAATCCACGTTTGCACATGCGTGATATTCCAAGTGAATGGAAAACCGCCGAACGTTTCATCATCGACCACCGGTACACAAGGCGTAAAGTTTCGATTCGCTTTTAGTTTTCTCATCCGCTTACCTGCTTTCTGAATTATGTCTTGCACAGGGACAAAACCAAATACAAACCCTCACCTTACAGCTTTTTTTTGCCCTGAAATTGTGCCGTGCACAGGGACACAATTTTAATGTTCACCATTTTAAACTGCTAACAGCTTCGATATCATTCGTGAAGATCCCAGTTGCTCCCCGGGATTTCAGCTTCTTCCCTACTGCCAGTTTGTCGACAACAAAAGGATGGACCAATAAGCCGGCTTCTCTTGCAGCAGCAATATAGGCCTCGTCCGCCTCCCTGTGGCTAACGCCAATACCGACGGCATATTCCCTATACAACTCAAAAGTTTCAGGGGAAGGGATTACTTGCTCCGAGTCGTCTATCAATTGGATGAGTGGTATATCGCCGTCCAATTGATGAATCGTAGTTAAACTGTCTGCACTAAACGACTGGATAATCACTTTGCCTTTCGATAGAGACTCGTCCAACAACTCAAACTGATCGAGCAATTCCAGCAGCTTCTCTTCCATTTCTTCACTTTCAGCCGGTTGCTTGGTTTCAATGTAATAATTGGCACTGTCACCGAAAGCTGTAAAGATTTCCTCAAGCGTCGGAACTTGAATGTCTACATACTCATCTTTCGCTATGTCCGGCTTTTCGGCATTAAACCAGGATCCTGCATCCAGTCTTTTAATGTCGGCCAAGTCCATTTCCGCTACTTTTCCGCTGCCATCGGTCGTGCGGTCCACAGTATCGTCATGGAAGGCAACCAGCACACCGTCTTTTGTCATCTGTAAATCAATTTCAATAAAATCTGCACCCATATCCATCGCCAGTTGATAGGATGCCAACGTATGCTCAGAGGCAATTGCGCTTGCCCCCCGATGAGCAATCAAAAGAAAGGCATCTTCATCCAATAAAGCAGACTGCTGATCATTTTTAACAGCATCCCCCTAAAATATACACAGCTGCACAGATCATCGCTACCACTAGTATAATTAACAATTTTTTCAATATTATCACCATCATTCACATTGTCGTGTTGTGTATACACTAAATCATCTTTGACACAGGGACGCGAATTTTTAATACTGCTATACTATGATTCAAAACGATCATTATGGTTTTTGGGAAGACGCCTCCCGTCAAGCTACTGGTAACAGCCGATACATAGGGAGGCGCATTTTCTTTTCTCCAGAGTTATTGAGGACATTATACCCGTCAACTTCTGGACAAACAATACTATCAACTTTTGGTCATTATGAAACAGCATTACCCCTATATAAAAATCATAAAAAAAGCCGAGATTCAACACCCTTTGTGGGCTTGAATCTCGGCTTTTCTTGTATTAAATTGTGTCTTGCACAGGGACAAAAACGTTCGAACTCCTCAACAAATCCCCACCCGACAGTATTTCCGTTGTCAGAATCTTTCCGTGCACAGGGACACTAACTACTACAACCACACAACCACTACAACAACAAAATCCGCTCCCGATACTTCTCAATGAGCCGCGTATTATGCGCATCCGCTCCATCAATATTACCGCTCAAAAAAATGGGCGGCGCAAAGCCGGAATCAGCCATACGCTTAATAGCTTCCGCGAAAATGGCATTTAACATCGTCGCGCCGACCACCGTGGAAGTCGGCCCAAAGGGAACCTCGACAGTTTCATAAGACAAAATCGCATCGCCTGACACCGAATGATTATCGATAACCAAATCAACTGAATCAGACAAGTACTTGCCAGTGTCATGACGCGACGATTGGCTACCCGAATAGTCGAGTGATGTGATACCAATGACAAACGCGCCTTTCTCACGAGCCGCGAGTGCCACATCTACCGGCACCGGGTTGCGGCCGGAAGTGGAGATGACAAAAACCACATCGCCAGGACGGAAATCCTGTTCCTCCAAGAACCCGCTAGCGTAGCCGTTCTCCCGCTCCAATTGAGAAGATCGGACCGCACCTTCGTGCAGCATAAGCGGCTCCACAAAAATCGGCTTGACCGGCACCAATCCACCGGCGCGGTAGAATACTTCTTCTGTCAAAATATGCGAATGGCCGCAGCCAAACAATTGAATGATGCCACCTGCGTGGATCGCCTCGGCCACTTTTTCGGCCGCCACAAGCATCGCCGGCCCCGCTTGTTTTTCCACAAGCTCCAAGCGTTCCTGCACTTGTTTAAAATAATCGCTTAACATCGTATATCCACCTCAACTTACTTACACTTTCCCAAGACCTTCCGCTACGATCAATTCTTCCACTTTGGCCATAAGGGATTCTTCATCGCTGCCATCGGCTGTAATTTTGATCGTGTGGCCTTTTGAGACGCCGAGTGACATGACGCCCATAATGGACTTCAAGTTTACTTCTCTTTCTTTATAGAGCATTTTGACATCTGCAGAAAACGGCGACACCGCTCCTACTAATTTCGAAGCTGGTCGTGCATGTAGCCCTTCGTCGCTGATGATGGTGTACGTTTTTTCAATCATGTCCATTTCTCCTTTGCGCTTACCGCTGAATTTCGGTCGTGAATTTATAACGGTCGGCCCGGTATGTGCTGCGGACCACTTCAAATGGCAAATCGCCTTCTAGAAAGCTGATGCGTTCGATTATCAAAATCGCTGCGGGCAGTTGAATCTCCAATAAATCGGCATCCTCTTTTTTCACAAGACCAGCTTCCATGCGCTGTGTGGCGCGGCTGATTTTCAGCTGCTGCTGGTTCTCGATGACCGCATACAACGAGCCTTGAAACGACTCTTCCGTCAAATCCGGAAAGCGTTTGACCGGCAAAAAGGTGCGTTCAATGGCCATTGGCTTGTCGTCCGCAAAACGAATGCGCTCAACAAAATACACTTGGTCGCCGTGGCTCAGCTGCAACTCTTGTGCGACATCGGATTCCGGTTCCAGGATTTCAAAGCCGATCAGTTTGCTGCTGGGCACCATGCCGCGCGACTCCATGTCTTCCGTGAAACTGGTCAAGCCATTGAGCGGCTGCTCCACTTTTGGAGAGGCCACGAACGTGCCGCGCCCTTTTTCCCGGTACAACAAGCCGTCATTGACCAAATTGGTGATCGACTGGCGCACCGTCATGCGGCTGACCGCAAAGCGTTCGGACAGTTCGCGTTCGGAAGGAATCGACGTGCCGACGGAAAAGTCGCCTTGCTGAATTTGCTGCTTCAGCTGTTCTTCTATTTGAATGTAAATGGGAATCGGCGATTGTTTGTCCAGCACAGCCATCACTCCTTTTCTGCCGCAGCCAGGCTATAGGCTTCCTTGTCTACTATGAGTGTAACATGCGGATGCTTCCATAAAAACGACACCGGAAAATCTTCACTGACCCCGCCAGCCAAAAACCGTTTCACTGCCGGCGCTTTCTTTTTGCCGGAAGCCAGCACAAGAATTTGTTCACTTTTTAGAATTGACTGAATGCCCATCGTAATGGCATGCGTCGGCACACTATCCAGGTCGTTAAAAAAACGCGCATTGCTGATGCGTGTCGATTCTTCAAGCTTAACGCAATGAGTCACACTCGTTTCAGCTGTACCAGGTTCATTAAATCCGATATGGCCATTTGTCCCGAGTCCCAGAATCTGCAGATGCGGCGGGCCGATTCTGTCAATCAAGGCCTCATAACGCCGGCATTCGTCTTCTACCGGAGAAGCTGTGCCGTCTGGAATATGTGTGTTGTCCAGCTGAATGTCGATGTGCTGGAATAAGTGGTCATTCATAAAATAGCGGTAGCTGTTCGGATGATCCGCTGAAAGTCCACGGTATTCATCCAAGCTGATCGTTTGAACTTGCTTGTAAGAGATATGGCGTTCACGGACGCCGCGAATCAATTGCTCGTACAGGCCGAGCGGTGTCGATCCGGTGGCAAGTCCAAGTACCGAACGGCTGTTGTCCAGGATCTGCTGTTCCACTAAACTTGCCGCGCTGCTGCTCATCTCTTCGTAGTTTTCGACTCGTATCAGTTTCATTACAGTCATTCCTTCCTGTAGGCGATTGTTCCTCTGCAAATGGTCAGTTGGACGTTCAAGTCGTCATCCAAAATGGCGATATCCGCATCCGCACCGTCACGGATCTTGCCTTTATCCGCTAGGCCCAGTTCGTTTGCCGCATTGGCGGATGTCATAGCCACCAATTCATTGACGCTGCAGCCGGTGATAGATTGGACATTTTGAATCGCTCTATCCATCGTCAAGATGCTGCCAGCTAACGTGCCATCCGCGAGCCGTGCGTCTTTGTTGGTCACTTGTACATCCTGTCCGCCTAAATCATAGACGCCTGGGGGCAAGCCTTTTGCGCGCATGGCATCGGTAATCAACATCAAGCGCTCGGCTCCTTTTTGACGATACGCCATTTCGACGGACGCAGGATGGCTGTGAATGAAATCGGCAATGAGTTCGACCATCAAACCCTGTTCCATTAACGCCGCTCCCACAACACCCGGCTTGCGGTGATGGAACGGGCTCATTTGGTTATACAGATGCGTCACGTGACTCGCACCGGAACGAACGGCTGCCTGTACTTCTTCGAATGTGGCATCGGAATGGCCGATGGAGGCAACGACCTTATCCTCCGTCAGCTTTTTGATAAACTCCATGGCACCTTGGGTTTCTGGCGCTAAAGTTACCAAACGGATCTGGTTGCCGCTCTTTTTTTGCCATTCACGAAATGACGGATACGAGGCTTCAACAATATGTTCAATCGGCTGCGCCCCTGCACGCTCTGCAGAAATAAACGGTCCTTCCAAATGAACACCAAGCATCTCTGCCTGCCCTTCACTAGCTTGAAACTCACGGATATTTTCTAACGCCGCTGAAATGGCCTCATCCGATTGTGTCATCGTGGTCGCGAGAAAACTGGTCGTGCCTTCTTTCGGCAAAGCTTCCGCTAAGCCAATTAATGCTTCTGGCGTTGCATCCATCGCATCATGCCCTGCCGCCCCGTGGATATGGACATCGATAAATCCGGGAAACGCTGTCCAGTTTTTGCCGCTTGCTTCTATATGAACGTCCGCTTCGACGTCGATCTTTTCAGCCACGCGGCTTATTTTGCCGTCTTCGATGAGGATATCCCCTACAACACTTTCTTCCACCGCATCCGCAATGGTGATGCCCGAAACCAATAGGCTGTTCTTCACGTTGATCCCTCCTTAGGAAAAACCAGGAAAATCGCAATGGATGTCCTGGCTTTTCTACTTTTCTATTCAATTTTTACAATGGAATGGGTTCCTTGCGGTTGATCGCCATCTTTCAAGACGATGACTTTTTGGTCTATTAGATTGGTAAAGATGACTGGCGTTGCGAGAGACGGTGCATTGGCATCCAAGAATTCCAGATCCAACTTCAGCAATTTGTCGCCGCGCTGGACCAATTGCCCTTGTTCTACGAATAGCTCAAAGCCTTCGCCGTCCAGTTTCACCGTATCCAAGCCGACGTGGATCAGAATTTCAATGCCGGTATCGGTCTCGATGCCGATCGCGTGCTTCGTCGGGAATACGCTGACCACACGGCCGTCAACTGGTGAATGAAGAACGTTTCCAGTTGGCAAGATGGCAAATCCAGGCCCCATCATTTCTTTTGCAAACACGTCATCCGGCACTTCCGAGAGCGGAATGATTTTCCCTTGGATTGGCATTTCGAAATCTTTCGGGATGATTTCTTTCATTGCCGGTTCCTCGCTCGTCGTTTCTGCGACCGCTGCGGTTTCCGTACCCGCCTCAGGAGCCGGGTTGCCGCTTGCCACACGCGGTTTCATTGCATCTCCTAGGAATTCCACAGCCGTTCCGATGACTACTTGTACATTTGTTTTATTAATTTTCATGACGCCCATCGCCCCATGACGCTTCAGCGCTTTTTCATCGACGAGATCTGCATCTTTCAGCGTCATGCGCAGACGCGTCGTGCAGTACTCGGTCGCGACAATATTATCCGCGCCGCCCAGTGCTTCAATGGTGTGATACGCCCGAACATCAAGGGCATTATCGCCTGAACCTAGATTGTCTGCATCCTCGTCTTCGTCTTCACGGCCAGGTGTTTTCAAATCCAGTTTGACGATCAAGAAATAGAAGATGAAGAAGTAAATGACGCCGAACACGAGTCCCACCAACAATAAAATGAGCGGGTTGGTAGCGAGTCCGAAATTCAGCACATAGTCAATCGCTCCGGCTGAAAAGCCGAAACCGTGATGAATATCCAAAGCATAAGCGACCATCATCGATACGCCCGTTAGTAGCGCGTGGACAACATACAAAACAGGCGACAAGAACATGAACGTAAACTCAATCGGTTCGGTGATCCCTGTTAAAAATGACGTAAAGCCGATACTGAAGAACATCCCGCCAACCAATGCTTTGCGTTCTTTTTTCGCTGCTGCGTACATCGCAAGACACGCAGCCGGTAAACCAAACATCATGATTGGGAAGAACCCGGACAGGAATGGACCTGCCGTTGGGTCTCCTCTAAGGAAACGGTTAATTTCCCCGCGCACGACTTCTCCACTGGCAGTGGTGAATGTGCCAAAATCAAACCAGACAATTGTATTGATAACGTGGTGAAGCCCCGTCGGCAACAACAGGCGGTTCAAGAACCCGTACGCGCCAACGCCAAACATGCCTGCATTCAAAATCCAGTTGCCGGCACCGTCAATAAGATCCTGGATCGGAGGCCAGGCAACACCGAGCACACCCGCCAAAATGGTCATGGCGGCTGCGGTGATAATCGGCACAAAACGCCTGCCGCCGAAAAAGGCCAGCCATTGCGGAAATTTCACATTATAGAATTTATTGTACAAGAGACCTGCGACAATCCCGGAAATAATTCCGGCAAAGACGCCCATATCGATCGTCTCGTTGATCGTGACAATCGCGGAGGTCAACACCAGATACGCAATCGCACCGGCCAATGCCGCTCCCCCGCTGCCATCATGTGCAAGCCCCATCGCAAGCCCCATCGCAAAGATGATCGCCAAGTTATCGATAATCCCCGCACCAGCTGCCGACATGAACGGGATCCCAAGCAAATCATCCTGTCCAAAACGCAGCAACAAAGCCGCAGCCGGCAATGTCGCTATCGGGAACATCAACGACTTCCCTATTTTTTGAAGAAAACCAAACATAAAATTTCCACCCCTTTATGTATTCTTAAACTCACCATATCTTCAAGAGGTATAGTTGTCTATACCAATTTAATAAATAATGAAAATAAAGTAAGCGTTTACCTTGTGAGTATTTAAATCTGCATGCAGAAAAATGGTTAGTCAGATATTTCTTAGTAAGATTATTCTCAGTTAATAAAGAAATAGAAAAGCCAGTAATCGGTTCTACCGACTACTGGCTTTTCACTTTAAATTGTGTCGTACACAGCCAAGCTCTATTTTATTTCTTTCGAATGCCATCTCCAAGCACTACCAATAATCTCTTCCAAATCAAAATGAGGTTTCCAGCCAAGCTTCTCCTCAATTTTCTTAGAAGACGCCACTAAAGTTGCAGGGTCACCTGGACGGCGATCAGCATAATCAATAACTGCTGATTTCCCAGAGACTTTTCACATACCTCAATGATTTCTCTAACGGAATAACCAGCGCCGTTCCCAAGGTTAAATACCTCATTGGCTACTTCTTTGTTAACCAGACCTTCATAAGCTAAGATATGCGCATTAGCTAAGTCAGTAACATGGATATAGTCTCTTACACATGTACCGTCTGACGTATCATAATCTGTACCAAATACAGAAATTTGCTTACGCTCCCCGAGCAAATGCTGCAAGACGATTGGAATTAGATGTGTTTCGGGATCATGACTTTCTCCAATTTCTGCTGACTCATGAGCTCCAGCTGCATTGAAATAGCGTAATACTACATACTCTAAATTATGTACATCTGAAATATCAGACAAGATATCTTCTATCATCAGTTTCGATTTGCCGTAGGGATTGATCGGATTCGTAGCTGTATCCTCTGTGATTAAATCGGTGTCTGGAATGCCGTAAGTAGCGGCCGTTGATGAGAAAATGAATTTACCTCCGTACTCCATCATTTTATCTAAAAGAGTAATAGTAGCGCTGACATTATTCTTATAGTACTTTAAAGGATTTTAACAGACTCGCCGACCAAGCTATTTGCTGCAAAATGGAATACCGCATCAATATCATATTTCTTAAAATGCGATCTAACACTGCTGAATCTCCTAAATCGCCTTGTTCAAAGGTAGCTTTGTCATTTAATAAAAGGGATAACCAGTAGTTAAGTTATCCAAAATGACGACATCGTATTTACTTGTCAATTCTTTTACGGTGTGGCTACCAATATATCCGGCGCCCCACATACTAAAATCGTCATATTATTCTCCTTTATATCTTTATTGAAATATAATCTTTTAGTTAGTTAGTTAAAATTAGCACGACGAGTCAACATATTTTAACAGAAAACTCCCACATCACCATAAAGTTATGATTTATTTTTCTTGCTTTTGAGCTCAGCTCGATGTTTTGGCTAATTGCTTCTGCTTTAGCACTGGTCTTCGTAAGCGAAAATACAATCATCAGTGTCATTATTATAAGTATTGAAATTATCATCAGCATGGCATGACCACATTGTTTTAGTATTTGGTATCATGTATGTTCCTCTTACTAAAACATCAAAACATTAGATATGTGAGACCAATACCTCAACCTTACCTTATAATTTGTAGTTTGTTACTGTGACCATGACCAAAATGATAAAACTAGCACCTTTGCTTCCACTGATTTCTCAACTCATTTCCAGCGTGAAGCATATAGTATGTTTGTAATTCTTTATTAGAAGTCCAAGATTTCATAAAATTTAGAGAAGGTCTTTTATCTTACTCATTAGAAAATTTTAATTTATTTCATTATAATTCCTGTTGGTATAAACTTTTACTTTTCAGCTTCAGAAAACTGACTTTCATTCACATAGAATACCTAAAAGGCTTTCTATTATTAGAAACTCCCCAAATATCAATATTAAGTTATTATTTTTTCTTCGGTATAACTTTTCTCAAACCGCCATGAGTCTCGACACATGATGATGATATCCCGTAAAGCTCTCCACCCTAGTTCTTTCTCTGCTTTTGAAACATCTGCATAGCACGATGCAATATCCCCAGATCTTCTGTTTGTAATTTCATATGGAACTGAAATATTGTTTGCTTTTTCAAAAGCATTGACTAATTCTAATACACTTGTACCTTTACCGGTACCTAAATTATAAACATTGATTCCAGCAGTTTGATTTTCTAATGCCGCGACATGACCATTTGCAAGATCTACAACGTGAATATAATCTCTAATCCCTGTGCCATCAATTGTTTTGTAATCATTTCCAAATATCCATAATTTTTCAAGTTTCCCTTTTGCAACTTGAGTTATGTATGGCATTAAATTGTTTGGTATTCCGTTAGGTGATTCTCCAATTAGACCACTTTCATGGGCTCCAACTGGATTAAAGTAACGTAGAATTGACAAAGAAATTGAGGGGTTTGCATTTGCAATGTCAGATAAAATTCTTTCACTCATAGCTTTCGTTTCACCATAAGGATTAGTTGTAGGTAAAAGATTCATCGTCTCAATAAAAGGTACCGAATTTTCTCCATATACAGTGGCAGAAGAACTAAATACAAATTTTTTTATCTGAAATTTCTGACAAGCATTTGCTAAAACCATAGTGCTAACAAGATTATTATGATAATACTCAAATGGTTTCATTACTGATTCACCTACAGCCTTATATCCTGCAAAATGAATAACACCGTCAATATCATGACTAATGAAAACTTCCTCAACCAACTTTTCATTAGTGACATCAATTTCATAAAAAAGAACTTCTTTGCTTGTGATCTTGGATATAGTTTTAATGGTTTCCTTTTTACTATTTGATAGGTTATCAGCAATGATTACTGAGTGTCCGGCATCTAATAAAGCTACACATGTATGCGATCCAATGTATCCAGCACCACCGGTTACTAAAATATTCATATTTCAAACCCTCATTTCCACAGCATAATTTCAATATCTTTATCTTAAATCTATTTTCAAAATATTAAAGAATTTAACTGCTATCTTGATTATTCTTTCTCTATCATTTCATATTTTAAGATAGAATCATTAGTAATGTTAACTGCAGCTTTTTTCCCAATAATATTTTTTATATCTGATGGTGGGATACCGGTCCCTGGCCTTTTGAACGTGAGCATATCATCATCAATTATTTGACCTTTTTTAATGAAGCCCACAGAGACTAAAGATCTTCTTGCATTCTTTCTAGAAGCTAACTCTGTTTCTAAATAATTAATAGCATATGAGCCTCTAATTTCTTGAATGAAATCAATACCCTTAACAATTTTCCGTGCGTCGTTTGGATCCATGGCATGATAATGATCATTTCCAGGTAATGTCTTATCTAAAGTAAAATGTTTTTCTACTACAATGGCACCTAGATTAAACGCTGTTTTAATAATATCTGCATCTATATCTGGTTTTGTGTGATCCGAATATCCAACAATTACATGAGGATACCTTTCCTTCAAACTGACTATCTTATTAAGGTTCGCATGGTTGGAGGGAGTTGGATATTCTAGTACACAATGCAACAATATTATAGGTTGGTCATTATATTCTCGAATTGTTGCTAGTGTTTGGTCAATTTCATCTACATTAGCTGCTCCAACCGATAATAAGATAGGCTTACCTTTCTTAGCTTGGTATTCAACAAAAGGTAAGTTGTTTAGGTCAGAGGAAGATATTTTGTAAACATTCATCAAGTCATAAAGGTAATCAGCTGATTCTATATCAAATGCGGTTGACAAAAACTCAATTTCTAAATCTTCGCAGTACTGAGCTAACTCTTTGTAGTTTTCATAAGTAAAACTATCAAATTTTTTGAATAATTCATATTGTGATGTAGTTGTTTCCTCACTAGTATCCCAATAAGATGGAGATTCTTTGGCGGCTAAAGTTCCAGCTTTGTATGTTTGAAATTTAACTGCATGAATCCCTGATTCTTTGGCTTCCTTTACCATTAATTTGGCTGCTTCCATCACTGTGATATTCAATTTTTTAGCTATATCGTAATAGTTGACACCAATTTCAGCTATTAGAACGAACTTACCTTCTTTTGCTCTGTTAATAATTGTATTCATTACTTCTAGTCCTCCTTTAAAATTATATCTATTACTCTGTTTATCCCTTTTTTCAAATCGTAGCTTAACATAAGCTCTCGCATTTCATATCTAATTTGATCAGCTTCTACTAACCAGTTAAAAGTAGATTTAATTGTTTCTAAAGATATACTTTTCCAATACCTAAGTTTAAAACCCATTTTGCATCTGTTTAAAAGTATGTAATTGTTCTCTCATTCTGAGCCAAAACAATTGAAGGAATCCCTAATGAGGCTAATTCAAAACAGTTCTTCCCTGTGAGGTGAAAGCCAAGTCAGCTTTTTCATATAATCACTGACTCTTTTTACATCTTTAAGAACAAATATTTTCTTTTGCTGATTAGTAACTATTCCATTCTCATCTCCATCATAACCTTTGCCAATAATGAAATTGAATTGTATTTAGGATCTATCCCATTTATCTTTGATGCCAATTCGTATATTTTCTTCGTTAAATTAGAAGGATCCGTTCCTCCAAAATCACCAATATGGTATTAACACTTTTGTGAACTCTTTAGGTTTATTAATAAGAAATTCATCCCTGAGACAAACATAATTCTCACCGTAATATTCATTAGGTAACTTTATTTCTTTATTGTAAAGCGCATTTATTACTGCGTCTGCATACTCTGCACCTGCACCTAAATCTTCTATAGTAATAACCTTCTCCACTAAACTTTTAACTTTTAATATATTCTTCACTTGTATCCAAACAATCATTTATTACTACATCAGCATTCCAAGAAGTTAAAAGTTAAAAATCCTCGTCAGACTTAATGAGAACATAGGGCATAAAACTGCTTTTAATTTTATTTATTCCTTCTAAATGTTCTTCATTAGCCACAAATATTACTTCATGAGCCGTCAAATTATAAGCTAAAGTTAAACAATGGTAAATATGTCCCATGCCAAGTTCTTTAAATCCATCTACTCTAAAAACTACTCTCTTTTCTTTAAAACACTTTCACATATAACCCAATCATTATTAGTATCTATATCAATTGATTCTTCTTCTGGTACTTCGTAAATTGAAATTACATTCCCCATTCTACTTTCGTCTGTAACGTATTTTCTTTTGGTGATAAAAAGCACCTGTTTCGATGTAGTTTTCAGGCAACTCTTGCCTGTTCATTCTTTTTCATATTTAGGTATAAATTGGTTTTTGTATTTGGCCCACGCTAAATGGGGTGCATTAACTGCACTTATATACGTATCAGCATCGCTATTTAAAAACTTTCAATTGCATTATTTAAAGTATCACTTTTCAGTAAGGGTGATGTAGGTTGTAAAGTTATTACAATATCATACGAAATCTGTTTGAATTTCTCCATTTTCTCCACAGCATCATACACTACGGGGTCTAGAGTAACTCTGTCATTCGATAGTTCCTTATCTCTTTTAAACAATCTACCCTAATTTATTTTGGCAATACTTTGAATTTCTTCATTATCCGTTGTGACTACAATATCAGTTACTAAACCACACGACTTTGCGTTTTCGATAGAATAAGTAACTAATGGCTTACCGTTCATTAAACGCACGTTTTTCTGGGTATACCTTTAGATCCTCCACGAGCTGGAATTATAACAAGAATTTTTATTATTCACACATAAAAGACCATTTCCTTTCAAGAACTTTTCTTTAATAGTATTACTAATTACTTATTGGGAGTAATTAGCTAAGAAAAGCTAATACCTATACAGTCAATTCAAAGTCTAGATTTTCAAACAGATAAAGTTGATAAACGCTTAAGATAGTTTCAGTAGTAAGTACATAAAATCGAATTTTAGAATTCAAACATAAGCTACACAAACAAGAACACCTTAGCGATATTACTTTAACTTACAATATTTAAAAGGACTATTTGTTGTAACACATTTGATAGCTAGCTCGAAATATAATTTGTATATATTGGAAATTAAAACAACTTTTCAAGAATCCGATTATCATTTCTAATTATTGAAATGATTCATTCTCAATACCGCTGTATTCTAAAAAGAGATTTTATAAACTCTAACACTAAACAATAGCACCTATTTTTAGTGAATCATGTCTTAATTTCTGAAATAAAGTCTTTACTTAAAACCAAACACCAAAATTAATAGAAATTATCTTAATTAAAATACTTTTACAAATGATTAAATGATCTATTTCGAAGTAAAACAATCTGGTACTGGTATAAATTAAAAGCAGGAGAGAAGTTTTAAACTCTTCTGTTTGTTATTTAAAATTATATTTGTACTTTATATTATTCAAGCAATTTATTATTTAATATTTTTAAAGTAAATAAAACCAATAAATATTAAAGAAAATATTAATAAATATCTGATTATTACCAAGTTTTCTATTAAAAGAATACTATAATGATTAAAGAACCTTGAATGATTGATATAAAATGAAATTTAGCACCAAAACGTTTACCTTTATAATTTTGTTAGTAATAATGTAATGAAATAGAAAGAGCAAGAAAAAGAAATCACTGTGGTAATTGCAGCAGCTATAAAACCATATTGGGGAACAAATATTATATTTAGAATAATATTTATCAATGCTGAAGAAATAGTCCCAAGTGAAATTAATCCTGTTTTTATAGAAAATTCCACATTGACTTCAAAGATATACATAAATTGAAAGTAATAAGCCATAAAATCCATGGAATGATATATAACCCAGCCCAGTATTCTTCACTAGCCATTATTTTAATAAGCTCAGGAGAAATAAAAGAATCAGAGTGAATAATAGACTAAATATATTTCTATAAATTTTGCTCTTTCCAATAAGATCGAAAATTGATTGTTATTTAATTTTCATACATCCAGGGAACCCATGCTTCATTAATTGAAATCATTAATACACTTACAATCATTCCAATGTTATACGCAAAGCTATATATGCCCGTTTCTGCATCACCAATATATTTATTATGGCTATTCTATCAAATTGAGCATTTTATATTTGATAGATTGTGCAAAATTAAAGGAATTGATAAAGATAGTCCATATTTCCAGTATCTCCAGAAAAAGTTTACCTCTTTTTAAAAGTAAATAAACAGCGCAGAAAACACCTAGCAAAATTATTACAATCCATGAACCTAATATTTGACCTAAATATTTGTTTTCTTCAAAAGTTGATTATGAAAATATTGAAAGAAATAATCCTAATAAGGAAAATAAGATATTGATTACTGATGCTGTTTTATATTTATAATCAAATTTAAGTTTTAATAAAGTAAATTGACGTATAAAAGAAAAGTAAGCTTGGAATACCATTAAAAGAAAAGTAGTTTTGTTAAATTAGTAATTTCTAGAAAAATCCGTTAAATATGATAAAAATTATCAAATAAAATAAGAATAAAAGAAAAGATAAAAAGTTAGACTTGCCAAGAAATTATCATAGTCATCTTTAAAGTCATATTTTCTACCGACATTCACTACTAAATTTAAACTAAGGATTATAGTGAATAAAGCTACCCATGTATAATAAAATAAAAACAATTCCATATTCTTCTGTAGTCAAAAGTCTTGTAAACACTGGTATCGTTAGAAATTCCATACCTCTAACGAAGAAATTAGATAGTGTGTACCACCCCTCCTGCTTCTACTACTTTATTTAATTTCACCTTTTAAACTTCACAATAAACATTCCCTATTTTGGTTAATGTACGAAATAGTTGTAATTAATTTAAACTCACAGACATTTTTACGACTTTATCAATTTATCTTAAAAATACACACGATTATTTCTTAATTAATCTCATTAAAAGCATAGCCTCTTAAAAAGGTAACGTTACATATAAAATATTACACGCTATCTAATAATACTTAATAAAAAGAGATAGTCTCTTAAATAATATTTAATTTTAGTGTTCATGAATAATTGAAGTTTTCATCATTTTAATTACTTTATTACAATATATTTAAGTTTGGGCGGTTAAATAAGAGCTTTAGAAATATTGAATCGTTTTACCCGATAAAAACGCATCCTAAAGATTCTTCGTAAATCAAAAATTTTAAAACTAAATTCTACCAGAAGGATTTAGATAGATCCTTTCTTATTAATTACTTTGTGAAACTCACTCTCATTCAAATTTGATAACTAAAAATTCACAGTATATATGATTCTTACTATTGTTTTATGACTACTTCCTATATTGGATGATAAGTGAATATTTAAAGAAAATTTAGTTTAAAATTATGAATACAAAATCAGGCTCAGATGGATAAGTTACAATTTGTAGATCAACCGAACTTTCTACCGATTTCTTTCTTCAAATACTGTGACTATTCCTGAAGCTTAGGAAAATCTTTATTTAAATTTTAAAATCCCCTTCCACCATCTAAGTGTGAATAATAATCGTCATATATTTGAGGTCAATGGCTAATAAAATCTAGTATTTATATTTATCCATCAACATAAGTTTGTAAATATATGTTTTAAGATATATAAGTAATACTCTGGAAATTCATGAGTAAATTTTAATTCCTTTTAGCTTTATAAGACTTTTGTTCACCTTAGGAAGATGAAGAACAAGTATCCAAAACCAAAAACCAGTATTCAGCATTGAATGCATTATGATCGAATTAATTAAGTACGGAAAGATGTATTCTATATTTTCTTTAATATAATATTTATCAATTATTTTCGATAAAATAAGTAAATATATTAAAGCAAATGCTATTCCTGTTTTAATAAATATATTAAGAATATTATTATGTGTCTGAACCAATCTTACACCACCATAAACAGAGTGTTCCGATGTATTTATTGAATCAATACCCAAATAACTTTTAATGTCATTATCATAACCATAGAAAAGTAAATATTCTTCTTCTATCAAAAGTTCTACTGCCTTAATATTAGCTAAAATCGAATTTTATTAGATGAATCATTTAGTCCTTCTTGATAGTCCTGTACATTAGTTGATGCAACATAATTAGTCCAAAATAGGCTAAATATGAATGAAGATAAAGTTAAAATAATCAAAACAGTTACTGTTTTCTTAAAAGAACAGTTTGTTTCAATACTAAAATTAATTTCTTCATATACCTGGTTAAATAGTATAAAAACCATAAGAAGCAGACCCCTGCTACCAACGATAAAGACTGAAACAATCACCAATACTTTCCTAAAAAGTATTGGTTTTTGACAAAACAAGAAGAATAAAAATAAAATTACACCAGTGTAATTTTTATCCCAAGTAGTAATAAAACTGAAATTCTCTACATCATCAGTAAAGTTCAAAGTATACTGAATCAATATCCCAATAAGCATTAGCACATATATAACCTAGAAAAACTTATATTTTGTGCTTTACTCAAGTCAATATTATTACGGTAAAAGTAGAAAATTATAGTTAAGAGAAATAGATAGTTTAATATAGAGTAAGTTTTAGTATATTGACTAACAAAAGAATTATAATTAAAGTGAGTGAAAAGTAAATGTATAACAAAATATCATTTTATTGAACTTGATAGATAAATTTTGCTTTGCTTATATATCAAAGTAATAACTATTAAAATTGCCGTAACAATAAGATATAACACATCTATGTATTTTTGGTAATCAACTGGAATATAGAAAAATACTAACAATATATAAATAAACACAACATATACACTTAAACTATTTAAGCTAATTTTCACAAAATCAATCCATTTCCTTTATAAAGCGTCTTTTAAGACAAATCGCAATTCTGGGTTTTTCATCTTGATATAATTTTAATACCTTATTACGAATTTCCTGTTCACTATTTAAACTGAAAATCTATAGCCTCACAAGTATTAAGAATAAATTTAAAACTTCCTTCGATTTCTTTTTGTCCAGCCCCAATATTTATTACAAATTTCTTTTTGCTTTTCACTAATTTGTTCATCAAAATCTTTAAACACCTTAAAAACTTCTTCTTTTCTAAAAAGAGCTCGTAGCTAATACGCTTTCAGATTTTAAATCTAGATCAGTGGCCCTTTATATTCTAAATCTTGTTTTATTACAGTGTGAGGTTTTCCCATGGCAACAGAATATCCTATATGAGTACCAATACTATTTGAAATGGTATGATCACTAATCTCAATAAAGGTTTTAATCGACTCAAAAATAAGGATCTTCTCTATAACCGTTTGAGACTACAGTAAACCCTTCGTTTTTATAAATTTCATCTCTTCCAAGCAAAATATCTTTCCAGTATAGACAAACTAAAACAGTATTGAAGTCGTGCGCATACTTTATTTTATTTATTTCTTTTATGAAACTTTTAATGTCATAATTAGTAACTAGTCTATCGATAGAATGAACCGGTAATACTAACAATGTTTTTCCAAGTTTTTCTTTAAGCAAATTCACTTTAGTTTCATTGTAAAAACTTTCAACATAACTAATGTATGGACCAACTAAAAACTGGCTTTTTGTTTCATTTTAATATGTTTTTCCTATTTTCACTAAATGTTATTACCGCAGGAAAGCCGCTTTTACTTGTTTCCTTTAAATCAACGTAGCTTCCAAAATAAACACCATGTTCTATACAAGCATTTATTTTACGATGATGTCCAGCATATTTTCTGAAGGCGCTTGAAATGCCATAAAGAGAATTTCCTTTATATAACTCTTCGCATTTAAAATGTTTTTCAATATGGCTTTGTAATTCAAAATATCTGCAAAGGAACTATTCTTATTTACATTACTAAAATTTAATTTTTGAAGTAAAATACACTATTACTGTAATTAACTATAACTTTTTCGAAACCTTTCATTTTAAAATTTTATAAGAAGCATTCTTTATAGCCCATCTTAGATGACTTTGAACAGCCTTAATCAATGTAATTCCTCGCATTCATTAGCAATTAAATTTAATTCACATGAAAATTCTTAACTTAATATATAAAGCATAGATTAATAATGGTAGTTGGAAATTGATTTTTATATAAATCTTTGACTTCTTCCACTACACTATTTATAAAAATTTATACCATTCTCTATTTAAACCTATTTTTTATATAGTTATTAGTAAAATAACTATGGTATTTTTGAAGTAGTAAAGTAATGCTTGCAAATGTATTAGTGTCATTTTATTCAAAGTGTTTTAGTAATTCTTTGATGATCATGAATAATAATTGCATTTGGATTATATTTCACTTCAAAACCCGCTAACCAGGCTCTAAGACAATAGTCTATATCTTCTGGACCGTAAAAATCTTATCATCATAAACTCCAATTTCACATATTACTTCTCTTCTAATTAGTTGGCACGCCCCAAAAGATAACCCACGCTTTCAACACTATCATGCGCCCAATGCTTTAATTGTTCTTGATTTAGTCTTTTTGAGATAACTTAGTTATTCTGCTAGAAAGTTTAGTATATAAAGTTGGGAAGTTTCTACATGACATTTGAATACTCAAATCTGGATTTAATAGTTTTGCTCCAACTATACCTACTTTTCTATTCTCATCCATGTATTTCTTTAATATATCAATTGCACTATTTTTAAAATTGTATCAACATCTAGTATTAATACATATTCTCCCGCAGCAATTTTCATTCCTTGATTTCTTGCTGGACCAACTCCCATATTAACAGAGTTACAAATTAGTTTTTGGCTTCTGGATACTCATCTTTTAAAATTCAATGCTTCCATCGGTTGAACCATTATCAACAATAATTATTTCATGCTTCTGTTTAGTGTGTTTTTATTGATGCTAAACAATCAATTAACTTTTCTTTTGAATTCCAATTTAATATCACAATAGAAATCATTTTTCCTCCACAATTTTCATTAAATGCCCTTATCAAACACTTTTTAAAGTACATCTTTTTAAATATTTCTCGCTATAATTTTACTACACTATTTTAATATGCACCTTTTCTCAGCAGCACTTGTACGATAGTCTTGAACAGTATTTTAAATCAAATAAAAAGTTTGGTTATACATATAATAAAGTTCAATATTAACTCTTTCTGGATAATTAATATTACTTCTGCCACAAGTCTGCCAGTGTCCTGTTATGCCGGGTTTTACTGATAAAATTTATCTTTTTCTCACCATATTCATCTAGTTCAACTTGAACCACTGGTCTCGGACCTACTAGACTCATATCTCCTTTAAGTACATTGAAAAATTGAGGTAATTCATCTAAACTCGTTTTCTTATAAATCTCCCAAATGCAGTTATACGCGGATCTTCTTCTGGTTCTAATTTATAGCTGCTTGCTACATATTTTCATATAACTTTGAGTCTTTTTAATACTTCTTCAGCATTCCTAATCATAGAACGGAATTTATAAATATAAAAATTTTCCCACCTTGACCGATACGTTCCTGTTTAAAAATAGAACCTCTATTGTTTCCAAGTAGATAAAAACCGACATCGGTAACATTACTAAGAACAATATAAACAATCCGATAAGAGAACCTAAAATATCTATTGTACGTTTTGCTAATTTATAACCAATGGTAATGTTCGAAGCTTCTTCATGAATTAGTTCAGATTTATACGCCCACTCAGTTTCTGGTGCCCTCATTTTCATCCCCTATACTAATTCTTTAGAAAATTTATTTTCAATTCGTCAATGAAGTCTAATAATTCGTTTTAATTTTGGATCTTGCATTGCAAATTCGATAGTAGTTTTTACAAACCCAAGCATTTCTCCAACATCATAACGCTTACCTTCAAAATCATAAGCAAAAACATTTTGCGACTTATTTAACTTTTGAATCGCATCTGTCAATTGTATTTCTCCGCCGGCGCCAGTTTCTTGTTTACCAAGAAAATCAAAAACTTCTGGAGTAAGTATGTATCTCCCCATAATTGCTAAATTAGAAGGCGCAGTTCCTTGTACTGGTTTCTCAACAAAGTTCTTAACTTGATGCAACCTTCCTTCAGCTTTAGTTGAATCAATAATTCCATATCGATGAGTATTCTCGCTTGGAACTTGCTGAACTCCAATTACAGATCTTTGTGTGATTTCATATTGGTCGATCAATTGTTTTAATCCCGGTTTTCTGCCTGCACAATATCGTCCCCAAGTAATACAGCAAATGGCTCATTGCCAATGAACTTCCTTGCACTCCAGACAGCATGCCCAAGACCTTTAGGTTCTTTTGACGTATGTAATGGATTTCAACTTTTGAAGTTTGCTGAACTTTTCAAGCAGGTCCAGTTTTCCTTTCTCTAAAAGATTTGCCTCTAGCTCAAAATTGTTATCAAAGTGATCTTCAATAGCTCTTTTCCTTTACCAGTTACGATGATAATATCTTCAATTCCTGAAGCCACAGCTTCTTCGATTATGTATTGAATCGTAGGTTTATCGAGGATAGGTAACATTTCCTTTGGCATTGCTTTAGTTGCTGGCAAAATCTAGTACCTAGGCCAGCGGCTGGTATGATTGCCTTAGTTACTTTTTTCATTTGGTAGCCTCCAATGAGTAATTATTAATCCATTTATTCTTAGTAATATTGTGTACAGAACACCGAGAGAACACAAATTAATACGGTTTTCATAAAGGTTAAAGTAACATCTGCTAACATAAAAGCGAAAAACACTAATGTTACAGGATTAAAAAACAGATATAAATCTAGAGCTAAAGAAAATTTTAAAAGAGATTATTATGAATTATACCTAATTAAACAAACCGCATTATGATTATGTACCTGTATACAAGTAATACTTTATACTTGATTAATGGAAATCCGTTGCTAATTTTAACATGTATTACCGAGTAAAGATAGGGCGCAAATGTAAAATTAATACTAAAAAATTATTTTTTACGCAAAGATATTCCACCACTTACTCTTTTCTATGTCTTGTGGCTCAAGAACATACAAATCTTGGTCCAGGAGGATGCGGTCATTGTTCTCGAGGAGGATGTCAATCATCTGGTGACGGTTCTTCTTCTCGAGTACATCTAATCCCGCATTGAAATGGAACGGCCGCACATCTTCACTGTGCACATCCGAACCGTATACATGTATCATATTCGCATCGATCAGCTGCAGCGCAGTCTTTTGGATGCTTTTGCCGAAACTACCTGAAAGTGATCCTGCTGTAACTTGTGCCATGGCACCGTGAATCAATAGCTTTTTCAAACGCTCAGGTTTTTGTATGATGCCTTGATTGCGCTCTGCGTGAGCAATAATCGGGATATAACCAGACGTAATCAATTGCTGAATAACAGGAACTGTATAAGCTGGAATGCCGGATGAAGGCAATTCTAATAACACATAGCGAGATTCCGCTAAAGTCAGGGCTTCGCCATTAGCGAGACGTTCCGGCAATTTATCCGACAATCGGCATTCTTGTCCGCTGTAGATTTCAAGCGGCAATTGCGCTTCTTTTACATAGTCTTTCACTGTCTTTAATTGCATATGAAGCGCTGCAATGTCTGTCTTGAAGTTCGGGTGGTGGCCGTGCGGCGTCGCGATAATGCCCGTCAATTGCTCATTTACTGCCATATCCAATAGCCGTTTTGTGTGTTCCATCGTTTCTGCACCGTCATCCAGCGCTGGTAATATATGTGAGTGCGTATCGATCATGTCTAGTTCCCTCCTGTTGCTAGGCAATCATTTCTCAGGTCCAGGTATTCATTTCTCTATAAGAGTTCTCTATGTATTAGTTTGTGATTGATAGATTTGACAATTATGGCTTGTTCTAATTCTTTCTTTGAAAAAAATGGGTGTAGCATTTAAAAGAAAAAGCAAAAGGAGGAGATCCCCCTTTTACTCTTCAGCATTACCGTAGTATTGGTAATAATAGCTGTCTTTTGCCAGCTCAAAATTGTTCAATACGGCGCCGATTAATTTGCTATTGGAAGCTTCGATTGCTTCTTTAGCTTTTGCGGCCATTTCCTTTTCCGTGCTTCCGGAATTGACAACCAAAATGGCGCCATCGCATTTATTTGCTAGAACCTGTCCGTCCGTCACGGACAATACAGGAGGAGCGTCAAAAATGACGACATCATAACGTTTCTTTAAATCAGAAATGAGCATCCCCATTGCATTGGATGCCAATAGTTCTGCCGGGTTTGGCGGAATTGGTCCGCATGTCATCAAGTCTAATCGCTCAATTGTCGTTGGACGAATTGCATCCTCTACTGTCGCTTGGCGCGTCAAGACGTTTGACAGTCCAATAGTATTTGGCATATGGAATGTGTAATGAGTTGTGGGCTTACGCATATCCCCATCTACGAGCAAGACTGTCTTTCCTTCTTGTGCAAAAACTGTTGCTAAGTTAGCAGATGTTGTCGACTTCCCTTCACCTGGTGCAGCGGAAGTGACAACGATTGAACGCAGTTCCATATCAGGCGATGCGAAATTGACGTTCGTCCGCAAAGTGCGGAATTGTTCGGAGACGACAGAGCGAGGCGTTGTATGCGTAACGACTTTACGTGCGGTTTCCTGTAGCTGTTTCTTCTTGGCCATTCACATTCCCTCTCTTTCTTCTATTAGTAGTAGGAGATGATTCCATTTTCGCTTCTTCTCTAATTGGCGATATCACGCCTAATAATGGCACGCCAAGGATATCTTCAATGTCATGTTCAGTTTTCATCGATGTGTCCAAGTATTCACGTAAGAATGCGATACCAACACCGAGCATTAAACCAACAACCGCCGCAATCACCATGTTAAGAATAGGGTTTGGTTCAACCGGGGTTGGATTTTCTTTTAATACTGCTGCCGATAAGATCGAGACGTTATCGACATTCATCAGCTCTTTAATATCGTTTTCGAATACTCGTGCGGTTGTATTAGCAATTTCAACGGCCTGTGATGGATTTTCATCGCGAACTACGACGTTAACAACTTGCGAATTCTCAGCAGTGTCCACAGTGATTTTCTCCGTCAAGTCTTCTGCACTCATATCTAAACTTACTTCTTCAATCACTTGGTCTAAAACTGCAGGGCTCTTAATGATAACTGAATAAGTATTGATAAGTTGTAAGTCAGCTTGTATATTCTGATTTATCATTTGATTGGTTTCTGACTGTTCTTGATTGACAAGAATTTGTGTCGCGCTCTCATAAATCGGTGTCAGGAATAAGAACGAAACCGCTCCCGCAATTGTGAGTGCCAGGATTGTCGTTAAGGCAATGATTCCGAGGTTTTTCTTTAAGGTTTTGAATAAATCCTGTAAGCTAATAGTCTCTTCCATGTAGTAAATGGCTCCTTCTATTTCAATTTAAATAATAGACAAATTTAAACAACATAAGACAGTATATCACAGGAATATACCATTTGGACTTCCAATTTTAAAAGTTATATAGGAACAAGGATGGATTTATGCTATCTTTAATTTATATAAATGGCTATTTTTGAAAGGAGTAAAGTATGAAGTTGTATAAATTAGGAGGGCTCGTTGCAGTCCTTGCTTGTCTAGGAATCCTTGTCTATTCTTACTTATCTTGGCAGGACAAATTGCAAGGCGCTACCGGCACAAACGCTGAAGCAAGCACCGAAAGTAAAAACACCACGAGCGAAACCGAAAACACACAAAGTGAAGAAAAAAATGGCGAATCTGTGAACACCGACCTCTTCGCCAATATGGATGAACAAGTCCAAGAGCTGTTCATTCAAAAAGGGACCGAAGGCGAAACGCTCCAACTATTAATTGCAGGATCTGAAGCAATCGAATCCGGCGATCCAGGTTATGCGGAACGCTTGAAGACTTCATTAGATGAAGCATACGGCGATTCGATTGAAGTTGCGATTGAGCCAGTAGAAGGAACATCCTACAATTTGCCGAGCGTGGATTTATCCGCCGGCTACGATCTAGTTTTGCTCGAGCCGATGACGCTTATGAACAACGACCGCATTTCCATTGAAGATGAGCGCAAAGATGTCCGTGACTTCGCCACCCGCCTGGAAGCAGAAAATCCAGATGCAGTTCTTGTCCTACACGCACCGCAGCCGATTTATGGCGCCGGCTTCTATCTGGCACAAGTGCAGGCACTCGAGGAATTCGCGAATCTTTACGGCCATCCGTACATTGAGCACTGGGATGCATGGCCCGACACAGACGACATCGCTTTGAAGGAACATTTGACCGAAGACGCCGTCCCTAATAGTAAGGGCGCTGAAACTTGGGCAACTGAACTAGCAAATTATTTTATCGCGAACTAACGGAGGAACGACATGAAAAAGAAAAGAAAATGGCCCAAGTACGTGCTCATTGCATTGCTTCTGGCACTTATCGCTGGCGGCATCTACGCCTATAGCGTCTACTCGAACTTCACGACGACACTTGATACGATGCACGAACCAGTCGAACGCGAACAGCCGTCTGTTGAACGGACTGAAATCGTCGAGTTCGACCAGCAAGATCCTTTCTCGGTATTACTGCTCGGCGTCGACGAACGTGAAGACGACCGCGGCCGTTCGGATACGATGGTCGTCATGACCGTCAACCCGGAAACACAGTCGACCAAAATGGTTTCCATCCCGCGTGACACTTACACCGAAATTATCGGGCGCGGCACCACAGACAAGATCAACCACGCCTATGCATTCGGCGGCATCGAAATGTCGATGAACACGACCGAGAACTTACTTGATATCCCGATCGACTACGTCGTGCAAGTGAACATGGAAGGCTTTGAAGATATCGTCGATGCAGTGGATGGCGTGACCGTCAACAACTCACTCGCGTTTGATAACTTTCAGGAAGGCGAAATTCACTTAGACGGCGAAGAAGCATTGGAGTATGTCCGCATGCGCTACGAAGATCCGCGCGGCGACTTCGGGCGCCAAGACCGCCAGAAACAAGTCATTCAAGGCGTTATGCGAAAAGGCGCTTCCATTAACAGCCTCTGGAACTACAAAGATATCTTTGACGCGCTCGGGCAAAACGTCCGCACGAACATGACCTTCGACGAAATGGTCGACGTGCAGCGCAATTACCAAGACGCCGTTACCAATGTTGATCAGATGATTGTTGAAGACGGCTACGGCGAAACCATCAACGGCATCTGGTATTATATGATGGACGACGCAGAACTTGCAGAAATCCAATCAACTTTAAAAGAGCATTTGGAATTGGAAGAAGCAACGGAATAATAAGAAAAACTGCACCTGAGCCTAAGTGGCTTGGGTGCAGTTTTTTGATTGCTGTCATATTTGGACTGTAGACATTTCTGTTTGTTGAATGGGCTTTTCTCTTTTTCGCAAGATCTCATCCACTACAAAGAACACAATAGCTGAAATGACCGCGAAGATTACATAATCATGCAGGAATAAGTACGAAATAAAGTCAAATGCAATATGGATCAACAAGGCCAATAAAACACAGAACTTCTCCGTACGCACAGTCGCCCAATCAGCAATGAGCGAAGTGGGAATGCCGAAGACAAAATTACCGAACAGAAAGATCAGTAAGATATGCGACGCCAAAGAAAAATGCTGCAACATCTATCCCTTCTAGCTCACTTATCGTATACATCACCAACGGCACCAAGACCAAGCCTAGCGAAGTATAAAGAGCCGCTTTCGCTTTCCGTTTCACCCGAGCTGGCTTGTGCAGTTGTTTGCTGATTTTCGGAATGAACGTCAGGGCGATCACCCCAAGGGCAATCATATTTCCAACGATGCGATATGAACTACCGGCATGTATAACACAAAAATAAAAAACGGCAAGTATATTATATATTTAGTCATCACTTGCCTCCTCATCTTTATGATATCAAAAAGCATGGACTCGCCGGACAAAGAAAATAGCCACCCTCAAAGGGCAGCCATCAATTCACCGGAGTTCAGTGCTTTTTTTTTAATGAGGTCGAACTTTGAGGCACGCAGCTCGCATTGCTGGACGAAGTAGACGAATGCGCGGCGCGGGATGCCCAGTTCTTTTGCACCGACCGCCGGGCCTAGATCTTTCTCGATATAGTAATTGTACATAATGTCATCAATCGTTTGTTTATGCTCTCTCTCCAATTGCTTCTTTACCAGTTCGTAGTCCTTCATGTCCCCCGGCACTCCTCCCGCGAATAGCGTTTATATACGGTGTTGTATTATAAGATGTACCTATTATATTCCTTTTAATCCCTTTTGACTAGTCCTTTTTGAATATTTATACCTACTATTTAAAAATAATTATCTTATTTTATTTTAAACCGGTTCGTTATTCCTCATTCTTCTATATATACAGTATAATTCCGCATTTTCGTAACAATTTCTTTTCAAAGAAAAAACCGCTCCATGTGAAATGGGCGGTTTGTATAGTTATAGGCGCTGCAGCTTATCGGGCTTTAAATTAAGTTCATGGACGAAATGCATAAACACTTGCCGCGGGATCCCAAGTTCCTGGGCGCCAGTGGCAGGGCCGTAATCTTTGTCGATGTAGATGGTGCGCATGATTTGTTCGATCGGTTCCCCGTATTTTTTCTCTAAGCGGTGTTGGTATTCAGCAAAATCCATCCTGCTCCACCTGCTTTCTGCTTATTCAGGGAGTGACTGGAGTCCCTTCCTGTATTATCTAATTTTTAGTATACAGCAGGATTCTCCCAATTCATAGACCAAATGATATATGAAATCGATATAAAATTTCCATTTTTGTCTAAAACCCTTTATCCATAATGTTTTGAAAGAACTTTCAGACAAATTAACGATGTTACTTATTCGCTACTTTTTTCCTCGTGAGTCAATTTACCATTCGCAAGTTCGATGAATTCCGTCATCACCGTATCAATCTCGAATTTGCGTGCTTTGTGTTTGCAGCGCTCGGCTACTTTGCGGTAGACGTTTTCCGAGACTAGCAGGTTTTTTACGAGTTCGCCGATTTCATAGGTCTCCGGCGCTTCCCAGTAGGATTCCCCAACTTCATAAGGCGGCAACTCGTGAAAATAGCCTTCCGATAACGCTTCGGCATCATTGGCGCGCGACGTGATGCCCGGGACACCCGATCCACACGCCTGAATCATCACCGCACCGGAGCCGATAAAGCAAAAGCAGTCCTGCAGCACTTCTTCGATCGCACCGCTTCTTGGCATCGAATGCAAAAAGATATGATCGCGCGCTTCGGATTCCGCAATGCTTTTGCGTAAACGTGCTTCGTCCGGTCCTTCTCCGTAAATATGGTAAGTAAACTCTGGATCGATTTGGATGAGCTCTTCCATCAATTCGATCACTTGCGCGTAATGCGTGGTGAATTGCTGAATCGCCCCGACCGAGACGATGCGCCTCGAATGCGGGCTGCCGAGCTGTTGGTCTTTAGCTCCTTGTTCAACTGGCGGCGGCATGAATTGTTCCGGCACTTCTGTCCCAAGTGCACTCGCCGTATAGCGCCGCACTGTCGGATTCATGAACACGAGCTTTTGATGGAATTCTTTATCGATCACCTTAAGCGCACGGATGATCTTTTTATTACGCTCGAGCTTGTACATTTCAGGCTGATAGACGCCCGATAAGCGCAGCTGCGCAGGCACCGCATACGACAACAGCATTCCTGATGGACTGAAGGAATACACCAGATCGTATTTATCAGACCTGACAAGCTGGTTCAATACCGACAAATCGAGCGTCGGTTCTTTGCCGTTGTCCCGGACGATGACTTTAAGCTTGTTGATTTGCTGGAGATGTTTAAGGAGAGGGCCGCCGCTGCTGTAGAGATAGACGCTCACGTCATAGCCGTTTTCTGCCAGCCAGCGCGACATGCGGACGATCAATGCTTCGACGCCGCCCGCTTTCATATGTTTATGGACGAGGGCGATTTTTCGGATCTGCCCGTCTGTCCTATTCTTGCCTTGTTTCTCAACCGTTTCAAATGGAATCATGGGACACCTCGTAGCACTCGTCGTTTGGTTTACGTGTTATACAACTTCCCATAGCCGCTTTTTCGAAAGCGTCCAATCGATTGTTTCTTTAATGCCTGCATCAAACGCCGTCTCCGGCTCGAAATCGAATTGCTGTTTCAATTTATTCGAAGAACCCGCAAAGCGATGAGGCGGTTTTGCGCCGGTCGCTGGTTCGACAAAACGGATCTGGTTTTTGTACGTGTCATTTCCCGGGAAATGAAGATCGAGCGAATCGCAGATTTTCTCGACGATTTCAAGGGTCTTTAGCGGCGCGTTGCCTCCTGCAAGATAAATCTCTCCTGCATCCCCTAAATGAAACACGGTATCCGCCGCACGCCAGAAATCGCGGACCGTCACCCAGTCGTGGACATCTTCCCCTCCTGAATAAACAGGAATGATGCTTCCGGACAGGGCTTTTTGCAAAATAATCGGAATGAGCTTATCGTCTTGCTGATGCGGGCCGTAGACGTTCGATGCTTGCAGCACGACCGCATCCATGCCGTAGCTTTCGTGGAATCCAGTCACCATCAAATCAGAACTCGCTTTACTCGCCGCATACGGGCTGATCGGATCGTATTTCATCGTCTCATCCGCGAAGCCTTGTTCGCGCGGCCCGTAGACTTGATCGGTCGAGATATGCAAAAAGCGCGAGCCTTGGTAACGTTGTTTCATTTCAAACGGTCCGTTCATCCATTGCTTGCGCGCCGCATCGAGTACGTGGAAAGTGCCGAGCACATTGGTTTCTGCAAAAATCCCCGGATTTCTCATCGACTCTCCGACATGCGTTTTCGCCGCAAAATGGACGACGTCGCTGATTTCGTAATGCTCAAATACCTGCTCGACCGCATCGCTATTGCGGATATCGATCTGATGAAACGCATAGCGCTGGCAGGCTGATAAGGGCCGCAGCATTTCCGGCACGTTTTCTGCCTCCTCGTCGATCGCGACCACTTGGTACGCCGGGTATTTGATCAAGAGTTCATGGATAAAGCGCGACCCTAAAAAGCCGTGCCCTCCCGTCACTAAAATCGTTCTCATGGCTGGCTTTTCCTCCTTTCCTACTGTTCCAAGTTCTTTATCAATTCGCATGGTGCCCCACCTCTTTAGCCGTTTCCTGCAGTTTATGGTTCAGAAGTTAAAAATAGGTTAAAACCATCATTTGAAATAATGGTTTAAGTATACAAAATATTTAGGTATTATGGAACACATTATGCAAATTTTAAGAGACTTTAGTTTTAACTATTTCAAGATATTATCCAATTTTCATCAGAAAAAGACAAGTGTTCAGTAAATCCGGTATTTATTCGAAATATTGTTATGTGAAATCCCTTTTTTGTATGAAAATTTAGATAAAAAGAATGAGAAGTTCGGTTATTCGGTGCGGAATTATGCGGTTCTTATATAGAAGAGAGTCGAATCGGGTATGTTATGGTACATAGAAAGAAAGGAGCTGTGACGTATCGAGATATCAATTGTTATGTATATTCTTTTCGTAGGCGCTGCGCTCATTATGGGGGCACTCTCTGCCATTATTTTCATGACGATCTACCGCAAGAACAAACGCGCCGGCCTATTAGTAGGCTCGCTGTTTCTTCTTTGGTTTATTTATCAGATGTTCAGCCTGTCCAATATCTCTGGATCGCTTGCTGTGACGGTGTTCGTGATTTATCTGTTCTATGGGATTGCGGCTTATCGGAAACTGAAAGCTGAAGGGGCTTTGGGTTGAGGAATCAGCCCTGCTAGGGGATTTGTATCAATCTACCTCTTGCACCTTGCTTTGGTTATAGTTAATGGAGAATGGGTTGCCTGAGGCGTCTGTTCTTTATTCGCAGTCGCCGCTTAGGGTTGAGCTTTCGCCATAAGCCAATGAATTGGCGAAAGGTAGTTGAGCCGGTTCATTTGCGACGCAGCTGCCTCGCAGATGTGGGAGCAAGTTGTTTAGACGATCCTTAGCGTAGCGAAAATAGAGAAATATCATTGCTAATTCTGACGATGGCTTCGCTTCACCCATGGCGCGGAACTGCTTGGAGATTTCATTGTGAAGAGTTAGTGAGATGTGAGTGGTCCAGTATTTATCGCACGGCTGTATCGACGCTTAGTATTTGGGGTGATTGACTAAAGCTTAGCTAATCCACTGCACAAAGAAACATTACATTGGAAGTTGGGCCCCCGGGCAGCTGAAAACGCGACGTCCTGTCGCATCAGCTGCATGACCCGCATCCTGCGGGCCCAAAGCGTCGGCTTGCAGCGCAATCTCCCCCACTATCTCTTCCTATAAAAAAACAGACCCGAGAGATTTTCTCTCGGGTCTGTTTTGTGTTTACTGGATCGTGTAGCCGTATTTCGCGAAGCCGTTTTGTGTGACTTCGATATACTGGATTGCTGGCTCGCGTTCTGCCAGGCTTTGTGCCGAGTTCGACGTTTCGAACACAAGGTTCGGATCGCCTTCTACCGGCGCAAACTGCCAGTTGTCATCTGCGGATGGGTCAATCGTGCCGACATCCAAAATGTAATCTTGGAGCACTTGGCGGTTCTCATACGCAAAGTCGATCGACTCTGTCGCATTGCGGACGCCTGGGAAATTGCCGCTCGCACGGTAGTTGTTCGTCACGACCAGGAATTCCTGGTTCGGGTCGATCGCTGCGCCTTCATATTGAAGGTTCTCGATGCGTTCCGCACCTTCATTAACCACTGCGCCTTCGCCGTCGTATTTCGCTGGCTCTGTGATGTCGATGTCGTACGTTACGCCATCGATGACATCGAAGTTATACGTGCGGTAGTTGTCATCGATGAATCGCTGCTCGCCCGTTGCAGCTGGGTCAATTTGTGTGAACTGGCCAGCTGACATTTCGAGCCATTCTTTGACGTCTGCGCCTGTCAGTTTCAAGACGAGGACGGTGTTGTCGTAGACGTAAAGGTCTGCGACGTTTTTAATGGCGATTTCGCCGGTTTCGATGTTCGTGTAGTAATCGCCGCCGTTGCGTCCGCCTGCTTTAAACGGTGCCGCTGCAGATAGCAATGGCAGATCAGCGTTTGCCGTTCCAGCGAATTGCTGCTCGGCGTACCAAAGCTGTGCATTGTTGACGATCTGTACGGATGGATCATCTTGCACGAGTGAGAAATAACTGTTGATCGGAGCAGTCGTTTCGCCGACAGGGCTGCGGATGTATTCCACCGTGCCTTCGTGCGTTTCTTTCACTGCTTCGATGACTTGCTCGGCTACTTCATCTGATGTTGAATCAATGGCACGCAATTCTGCTTCACTGTTCGTGATGCGCCATTTCTTGCCGCGCGGCTCAAGCGTCAAATCGATAACGCCGAGGTGGCTGCCGAATTTACCTGGCATTACCACTGGGACACCGTTGATCGTGCCGTTTTCCTGGTCGACATTTTCAAGGTCGCCAAATGATCCTGGGAAGACGTCGTGGTTATGGCCCGTGATGATCGCATCCACGCCGTCCACTTCTGTCAGCTGATACGTGATGTCGTCTTCTTTATCAGTATGAACTTCATCGCCCATTCCGGAGTGGGATAGAACGACCACCACATCCGCTCCAGCTTTCTCAACTTCTGGAATGAATTTCTCGACTGTGTCCGCTGCATCTTCTGCGATGACTTCGCCTTCAAGATGCGCGCGGTCCCAGTTCATGATGCCAGGCGCAACAACGCCGATGACGCCGACTTGGATCGTGTGCTTTTTGCCTTTGCGGTCCGTGACTTCTTTATCCATGATTGTGTAAGGCGTGAAACGGTTTTCGCCCGTTTCCGCATCGTAAACGTTTGCGTTCAATACTGGGAACGATGCTTCTTCTAAAGCGTTATCGAGATACTCGAGCCCGAAGTTGAACTCGTGGTTGCCGAGTGTCGATGCATCGAAATCAAGCGATTCGAGTGCAGCAAATGCCGGGTGCAACTCATCGTCTTCGAGCGGATCAACGTTCACCTTATAGCCGCCGAACGGAGTACCTTGAATCAAGTCGCCGTTATCGAACAACAAGCTGTTCGGGTTTTCTTCACGTGCATCTTCAATCAAGACGCCCGTTTTCGCGAGCGATAATGAATTGGATTTTGCGTCGCGGTAGTAATCATAATTGACGAAGTTTGTATGTAAATCTGAGGTGCCGAGAATCTGTAGTTCCACTTCTTTCAATTTTCCAGGCTTGCCGTTCTTTTTCCATTCCTGGATGCGTTCTTTGTAGCTTTGCCCATTGCCTTTCACCGTCTTCGGCGCTTTTTCTTTCGCCAATTCGTGATGATCCCCTGCAGCAATCGCCGGAGCTCCTGCCGTCAAACTGCCAAGCGCCAACACCGAAGCGGCGAGCGTCAAGGATAGTTTCTTGCTCATCTGTCCATCTCCTCTTTGTTCATAATGGTCAAGCTTGTTTATTATACTACTTCGGAATTCGGAATAGAATGCGTTTACACAAAATTGCATCAATTGTAACAAGCTTTACTTTATGGATAAGTTTTGAAGGGACCTTGGAGAACAATTAGTCATGCGGAAGTTATAGCTAATTGATTAGTTGTGTGAGATGGGATGGGGATGGGCATCGATTGATTCAATCGCTTTGTGGTTGCTCACCTTAAATCGCTAGATAAATGAAATGGGTTCGATTTGAGGCATCTGCTTGAGGAGTCGCAGTCGCCGCTTGGGGTTGAGCTTTCGCAATAAGCCAAGAAGAACACTTGTCTTATAGCTTCGCTTCACCCTTGGCGCGGAACTGCTTTTATATTTGGTTGATTGGGGGTAGTCACGAATGAACGGTTTTGCATCTCGCATCCGCTGTTAAATTCAGCTTAGTGTTTGTGGAACTTTAATCCATCAAAAAAGAGCAGTCGCTGTGACTGCTCCGTTCCCTTTCAAGTGTTGCATGGTTCTTCTCCAATTACAGACCGATTGTGTCTACTGCGTAGACCGCGTCGGCGTTGCTGAAGCCTTCAAATTCTAGTTGTTCGATGAGCCCTTCTCTAGAGAAAGGCGTATAGTCCAGGTAATTTTGTGCTTTTTTGACGGCTTGTTCTGTCCAGTCGACAGTGATGTTTTCGACAGCATACGCTGCGTCTTCATTACTAAAGCCTTCAAAGACGAGCTGTTCGATCAAGCCGGATTTGGAGAAGGCTTGATATGCCAGATAATCTTGGGCTTTCAAAACAGATTGTGCTCTCCAGTCGACATCAATTTTATCGACTGCATACACAGCATCTGCGTTGCTATAGCCTTCGAATTCCAATTGCTCGACTAGGCCGCTCTTTGAGAAAGCGGTATAGCTGATATAATTCTTGGCTTGTTCGACTGCTTGCTGCTGGGATAAGGTTCCGGCTTCGGCAGCGGCTTTTTCAGCAGCGGCTTGTTCTGCTGCTTCCTCTTCGGCTGCAATACGAGCTGCTTCTTCCTCAGCTTCACGAGCCGCGGCTTCTTCCGCTTCACGTTCTGCCTCTGCTGCCGCTTTTTCTTCAGCTTCGCGTGCGGCTTGTTTTTCTGCTTCTTTAGCTGCGGCTTCTTCCGCCTCTTTTTCCGCAGCTTCTTCAGCTTCGCGTGCAGCCTCTTCTTCTGCCTCTCGTTCTGCGGCTTCTTCCGCTTCACGTTCCGCCTCTTCTTGCGCCTCGCGTTCCGCTTCCTCCTCCGCATCGCGGGCGGCCTGTTCTTCCGCTTCGCGCTCTGCATCTTCATCGGCTGTTTCCTCTTCAGGCGGGGCTTCAGCTTCCACTTCTTCCACAGCTGCCAGGTCTTCTTCGACCGGATCTGCTGTAACTCCGAACATCACGAATGAAATCAATAGCGCTGGCACAAAATACATCACGACTTTCTTTCGATTGCGTCCGTTTTCTGGCAGCCACTTTAAAATAAGGACTGGTTTGATCAACCCGATGACCAAGGCAATCCCGGAAAGCAAAAACAGCAGCAAGAATACATTGTCCATTCTTCTTCCTCCTCTTTGAGTGAATATATAGCTGAAAACAAGTATTACCCTATTAATGTTTACTAATGACTACTTATCAGACCGCCCGTTAGCTCTTTATAACTGAACCAATTGTCTTAATTTTCATTATAATGATTAATTATTACTAAAACAATGCAAAAATCTATTTATTCCAATTCCAGGATAGTTGAAACCACAAAAGCAGAACCAAGAAAAATTCTCAGCCCTGCTTCGTTTGTCTAAAGTGTCTACATTGAAATTCTATAGACAGTTTTCAGCTCCTTATATCTGGCCCAATATAAAAAGCCCTGCACAAGACAAGGCTTTACTTACGTCACACTATTTATTTCACAAAGTTATTGAAGGATCTTTTTCAAATCTTGCGTCTGTTCTGTTGTCAGCCTGAAGAATTCTTGGTTTTCTTTATGGGACAGGACGTTGCGTTCGTTGGACATAATGGCCCGGCCATTGTCACGGTACCAGACAAAGCGGCGGATTTCCTGGACGTCATCATCCGGCCGGTCAATGGTAAAGACAGCCTGCGGTTCTACGGACAAGCGGTCGAGCGACTCGAGTTCCGTTTCGTTTCGCAGAATGGTTCTGAGTGTCACGATGGAAGCCCTGTCACTTATGTCTTTTTGGAAATGAACCCCTTCGGTCAAACCATCGGTAAATGGCACGCCGACCCGTATGACTTCATTATGTGTACATGCCGAAAGCAAGATCGTCATTGCCATGATAGCTCCCAGCCAAATTGACTTTTTGATGCGATCACCCCTTTTTACCCATAAACCTGTCGGAACTTACAATTATATACAGCTTAACATGATAATCACTCTACTGCGACTGATTCTATCACTTTCATCAAATATTTAATCATTCCTCCGAATCACTCACTGCCACAGTAACTATTCCAGCATCGCCCGCTAGAGTTATATAGGCATATGCGTCCTATATAACGAAGTCGCGTTTCTAAGGCACGAGCTTTCTTACGACCGGTGTCTTCTGCATGAGGCGAATGACAATATACGACATGATGAAAATGACAATCCATGACAGCGGCACGCCGATCCATACATTGATTGTTGATTCGTTAAAATCCAATAAACGGTTCAAATAGGTCTGGATCAGCGGGTGGATAATATAGACACCGAATGTCGCGGTGCTGATGCGCGTAATGAGCGGCGTCGATTTCAAATTCTTGCCGAGCTGCTGGAACGCGACGAAAACGAATAAGGAGACAAAAATCGCGTGCGGGTAATAATGCTCGTAGAAGAAGTCATCAAAATCGCCTGCTTCACGCCCCACATTGGCCGATACCGTTCCGTATAATGTAACCGCATAGCCAATAATCGCGAGCACACCGAGTGTCGGAAGCCAGCGCTTCGGCAATGGGTACATGACCAGGTAAGCACCGAGCAGGAAATAGCCAATATAAGGTGCGAACATCTCCCCTGCAAAAGCGACTTCATACCCCGTCGCCCGCGTGAAAATCGGCACCACGGCCGAGAACAAGAACCAGAACGCGAAGAAATAATGGAACATTGTTTTGTCCATATGCTTAACAAGGATGCGCAAGAACGGCGCCATCAAATACAGCCCCGTAATGATGTAGAGAAACCAAAGATGGAAATATATATCGTCTGAGATGAATGCACCAAGCATTTGCCCTGGCGTGTATTCCTCGCCGAGTTGAAAAACATTATAGGCCATGTAGACCGCGCTCCAGAATACGAGCGGCAATAGGACTTTGCCGAGCCGCTTCCGGAGAAATTCACCGATCGGTTCTTTCGAGTCGCGCGTCAGCAGCAAGGCGCCGCTCAGCATGAAGAAGATCGGCACGCACCAACGGAGTGCGCTGTCGATCGCGTTTGCGTAATGCCATTCCCAATCGCCGGTTGTGTAATTATTGATAATTTTCGATGCGACGTGGACGCCGACGACCGTAACGATCGCGACAACCCGCATCCAGTCCATATAGCCGTATCTTCGTGCCATTGGGTTGACCTCTTTTCACTATGATTCCTCGCTTATTTTAACCGAGCCGACGCTGTAATTACCACGACAAACGCATTACACTTCCATGACAAGTCATAACAAGCGGCATAATTGATCAAGTTCGGCGCTTTGCCTGTCGATCATGCGCTTCGCAACTTGCCGCAGCCGGGCGAGGTTTTCCGGCGTTACGCGGTCAAGCTGTTCGATCCCCGAATCATCCGCCGGCAATTTTTCCTGGAAGCGGTAATAGCGCTGATCGATTCCTTCATCTTTCAACAAGTGGCGCAGTTGATGGTCGACCGAGTCGGAACTGCCGTCCATCATGACTTTCAAAATCGAACGTGCCCAGCCGTAATGAAACCACGCCCGCCAGCCGGTCACTTCTACTTCGCGCTGCGCTTCCCGGTGCCGAGCGACACGAGCAAAAAGTCTTCTTCCTCGTCGCCGTATAGTTCGAGTCCTTCGGTATACGCGCTGAGCCCTGGGTCGTTGGCAAATACGCCGCCATCAATGAACGCCGCTTCCGGATAATCCGGCACTTTGCCGGCGCGAAATAACTCGGCGCGGCCGTTGCTGCCCGAATGATGTGGCGGATTTCGCTATCGGGCTGTCGGTCATTCAAACTGATGACGGTGCTTTTGAAGAAATGCGCATGCCGCCCGTGGATGTCGTAGCTCGGGATGACGGCTGGCTGAAGCAGGTCGGATAATTTCAAGTTTTAAAGTAATGCTTGAGCACTTGTTCGAATTCTTTATGGCTGTACTGGGTATGAAGAAAACGCCCGACGAGGCCGAACGAGCGGTGAAGGAAGGATTTCCGGAACATGCGCTCAGCTTCTTGTTCGTAGAGGCCAAGGATGTCATTTGCCGTATAGCGAGGCTTCTTGCCATCCGGAACCAACAGACCGAGTGCCAGGATCGCGCCAGTAGAGGTGCCAACGAAGATATCGAATTGTTCAGAGACCGGTTTCCCCGTCCGCCGCTCCAGTTCACACAGCATCATCGCCGGCAAAATCCCCGTATGCCCCGCCATCGATCGATAGAATCTTCTTCATATGGACAGCCTCCTTCTATAGATATGTATTTCGTTTCTTCTAATGGTTAATGAATGATTTGTGGGTGTGATAGGTGATTTTTGAATGCTGAAGTTTTTCGAATAGAACACCACTTGGCGCTTTGGGCATGGCTTCCGTGATGAGCCCGAAAGACCATCGGTCTCATCACAACGCCTAGCCCTTGGACGCGCCGGCGCTCGGGTCAGATCATTGTGAAATGGGTGAACCACTAGAATTTCATTGTTTTAGTTTGTGGTGATATGAAGAATGTGAGACTGCTCCCAGCGCTCCACGCTGAGTCGCTGCGAGTTGTATTAACGGTGAAATGAGGTTTTCTAGACTCAAGTTGTGATTCGTTAAAACTACTTCCTTCTATAATTAAGTAAGCACAAGCTCAATTTCACAAGACAGTATCTACTAGCAATGCTTACACATCAATGAAATATGATATCTGCTTATCCCTCTAAAACTAGAGATGGAGCGGAAATCGGCGACTCCGGGAGGATCAGCGAGACAATTGAGACCCTGCAGGAGCGCAGCGACGAAGCGGCTCAATGCGAGCCCTCCGGAAAGCGTCCGATTGCAGCGCAATCTCCCCACTCAAATATTCCTATTAATTCCCGTATACCCCTAACCCACAAAAATAAAGCAATGAATGGATTGTTACAGTTATGTAACAAAGCTTTATTGCTATAGTTTTGATTTTCTAATAATTATATGATTATTTTAGCTAAAAACTGCTGTGAAAGGGCTTAGTGTCCCGATTTGGAAATTAAAGGATCTAATATTTAGAATAATTTCTGTCCGGCCGTAATATTTTGTGAATTCAAACACGCAAAATCACTCGTATTTCCTGTTTTCCAAAGAAATAAACATCTACTTGTAAATATTACCACCTCTAAAACCCTTGATATAACTAGGTTTATGAGGCGTCATTCACTTGTAATATTGCTGTAACCTAATTGAAACTCCACAGACATTGTTTTTATAGGGGCAGTCTATATAGTAAGTGGCAGAGCAAATTAATGATAATCCTTATATCCAGATAACATAAATTTAAAAACTATCCTTCGAGGTACTGACTAAATGAAAAAGCATTCTTTACACTACTCGCAGCAGGCGCATTGGTCTTTCAAGTTCAGCTACAGACGCACAAGATACAGTACAAGCACAACAGCCAACTACAGAAGTCGCACAGAAAGCATCTGAGCCAGCAATCGTTCAAGTCTCTAACAGCACTTACAAATTTAAATACGCTACAAACGTCCGCAGAGATGCCGGCACTAGCCACGGCGTTATCAAAGTCGCTTCTAAAGGCGCAACAGCAACAGTAACAAAATCCGCTACAATCGGCAGCGGCAAATGGTTCAAAGTCCGCACTGGCGGAACGCACGGTTGGGTACATAGCTCACTCGTCTCAAAATCATCAGGATCTGGCGTTGTCCAGGCTTCTGCTAAAACAGCAAGCGTTTCTTCTTCAGCAGTCGTTTCTAAAGCACTAGCGCTTAAAGGAATTCCGTACCGTTTCGGCGGCACGACTACAGCTGGGTTTGACTGCTCAGGATTTGTACAATATGCATTCAAAAAGCAGGCAAAAGCGTTTCACGCACAACGCTTTCTCAATATGCTCAGTCTTACAAAGTTTCAAGCCCACGCCCAGGAGACTTGGTCTTCTTCGCAAACACTTACCGCCCAGGAATCTCACACGTTGGGATCTACATCGGGAACAACCAGTTCGTCCACTCTGGCGGTTCTAAAGCAGAAGTGAAAAGCTTGAGCGGCCCATACTGGGGCAAGAAATTCCACAGCTTCAAACGTTTCAAATAATATAGGCTTCAGGAGTATCCGAAATCTCGGGTGCTCTTTTTGTGCGTTTTTGAATACACTTTGTGTCCTGCGCAGCATCTTTTTCTTCCTTCTATATAAACATGGTTGCTGTTATCCAAATTCAAAATAAATAGAATTATATTTTCAATTTATATTGAATTTATAATTTCATTCCGTTAGAATAAAGAAAATGCTTAAGGAGGTTTTCAGTATGAAGATCATAGATGCTGCGTTACCAGAAGAGACAGTTCACTTAGCTGTAGAACAATCGCCGGTGTGGGAATGGATTGTGGGGATTGCGGGCTATACGCACGGGCAATTGCGCCTCACGTTTGAAATGGATGATGAATGGACACAGGATGCAAAAGCGATGCCTGCTTCTTTGCTCGACTCACTGGCAAAGATCGAAGAGACGAATTTATGGTACGGCTTGCTGTTGTTGCAAAATAAGTTCGGGGCCAAGTCAGTGGATGAATTTTCAAGCGGCTGGCAGAGATTTCAGAGGAGCGATTTTACGATGTTTTACTGCCCTATCGTAGCCGATCTGCAGAAGCGTTACGGGAACAGGCGGCACAACACCCTGAAGACAGTGGCTGGTGGACTTCTTATGCCAACTTGTTTGAAGGGCACGCTTACCTCAGCGGCTACGTATGGCAACTTTACGGGCATACAAGAGCCGAGCTAAGCGAATTGTTTATGTCGGTGTTAAGCGAATGGCAAGATTGGATGGCTGAGAAACCGTATATTTCGAAATGGTTGAAAGCACTGGCGTTTGAAGAACAGCAGCATCGCGGGCTTGATTCGGCAAATGCAGTAAAGGAAATCGAGCACGTGGCGGGTGTCGCGTATGCGCCGGAGCCTTCGATTTGGTCGGTCAAACTCATCCCGCATGTGTCGTACCGGCCGTGGCTATTGACGATCCGTACGGCTGATGTGAAATTGTTTTCTACCCGGTCAGCGAACAGCAGCTCCTCGATCCGGAAGTGCCGCCGAACGAATTGATCCAAGGGCATAAAGCGCTTGGCGACGGGCTGCGCTTGAATGTCTTGCATTATTTATGCCAGGGCCCTGCTCCCTTGCAGGAAATGAGTGAGCGATTCAAAATGGCCAAGACGACTTTGCATCATCAATTGACCTTGTTGAAAGCGGCGAAGTTTGTCAAGGTCGATAAAGGCGTCTATTCGATTCAGCCAGAGAAACTCAAAGCGTTTTCTACTCAATTGAACCGATATTTAAAACTGGATGAGTGACAAGCAGTTCCAATGCGAGACGATGACATGACTTAGGTCTGCCCAGTAGTTTATTGAATTGGTCCCATAAGGTATCTATTTGTGCTAAAGCCCTGTACACTTGCCCAAATGGAATGGATAGCTTCTTCCGTTTAGAGGAGAGAGCACATGACACAAGAGAAAACGGTCGAATCCATCATCAGCGGTTTCACTGCATCCATCTTGCGGGAGCATTTCGGCAAAGGGCCAAGCTCAGTGTATGTGACCATTTACAAGTCGTTCGTCTGCATTCAGATCCGGGATTTCCTGGCGCCGATGGAGAGAATTCTGTTAGATCAGAATGAAAAGAACCGCGTGTTGAAAACCAGGGATTTATTGATGGTTGAGTTGATGGCCGAATTCAAGAGGAATTTCTGGAAGCAAGCCGACCTCGATGTGATGGAGTTGTATGCCGATTGGAATTTGGACGATCATTCCGGCATGATTCTGGGGGTATTGGAAGAACCAAAATCGCATAAACTCAGGTGGCCGGAAGAAGTGGATGAAACGGAACTCCGGAAAGAAGTGATCCGTTTAAGCATCGCCGGACAGAAAGAACCGGAAGAAACCAATTTCTTTTGGCTGAACGACCGGACACTGCTCATTGAACGGATCGGCATTTTTACTTTGCTGGAGAAAGAACTGATTAAAAATGAATTTCAGGAAGCCTTGAAACTGGCAAAACGGCCGCTGGAGTATATGTTATTTGCAGAATCGGAAGTGCCCACAATCGTCAACCGCCCGTTAATCGGCAGTTATGTTGACTGGGACTTTGAAGAAGATAAAGGCTACGCGCTACTGGCCTTTAAGAAATAAGCCTAACTTCACTTCCCTCGGACCTGTCGTGGCAACGCGACAGCCCGGGGGTTTATCATGACAATGGCTGGTCATTTCCGCCGCCTAAGCAGGCGCTGTTGTTTTACGATGCGAAAGCTATTTTTTCTAAACTTTAGGTGAAATTTCATAACAAGCGTTTCTTTCTAACCATTTTCTCAATAGTCAGTTTACTTAATGAAATAAATTGGGTATGGTGTAATTGTACAAGTTATCTTTGAACGCAAAGCAACTGCCTTTTTCATTTTAAAGGCCAACTCAATAATGAATCGGTCGTATACACCAGACACCAGTGCTGGAGGTAGCGCCAAAAAGAATGTTCTATTCTTTTTGGCGCTTTTTTAATGGCCTTTTCATCGATGAAGCACGTTTGAGAAGGAGGGATTTGAATGATGATTGAATACGAACCACGCCACCGGGAGGCTGTACTGCGCTTGCTTTCCCATCTACCCACAGCCCAGCAAGGAGTTTCAGTCCAGCAAATACTCAGCGCCTACGAAAGACAACCGGAGCGCCGATTGTATCTGTGGGAGGAAAATGAAAAAGTGGTTGGAGTGATCGGCATCCACATACAGAAACAAACCTTTGCTGTGCAGCACATCGCCGTTCACCCTTCCTTCCGCAATCGAGGAATCGGCAGTGCCTTGATTCAAGCGGTCCAGGAAGAATACATTTCACAAGCGATGTGTTCGACTCAAGAAACCAAAGATTTTCTGGACAGATGCTGGCACAAGCAATCTCAATTTAGTTGATTTCTACAAGTCGCGCCGAATACTGGCAGAAAGGACAATCGACATGGAGACGTTAACAGCAAATGCAGCGGAAAAGGTCAAATCCTATTTGGATGCTGAAGTGGAAATTGCTGCTGGCCAGACAGTCGTTAAAAAATCCCGTGAAATGAAAATTTTTCGGGAGCAGCAATGCTTTACGTGCATCATCGAGCACGATATCTCGTTTGAGAAAGTGAACGCTGACGGCACGGCATTGAACCGCGCAGAGATTTTTCTATTGCCTGAAGAATATCCTTCTTTCCTTTTTGCCTGGAATGATTTCCACATTTCCTTACCGACCGATTATCGCCAGTGGCAACAGGTCAATCCGCATATCGTCAGTGTCTGCATGGAGTCGGTCGAAGCGCCAGAAGATTTCGCCGCGCGCTTGGCCGCTGCCTTCAATGCCTTGGAGGCGTGACTTCTCATCGAATAGAAGCATGTTCTAGAACTCTCTTTTACTGCTTTGGCCACACTTCGGCCTAGGGTTGCCCCCGGCTGAATTCATATAAAGCGACTCCCAAATCAAGCACATCATGCTTGTTCTGGGAGTCGCTGTTTTGTTGGCGCTCGATGACGCGTTCGATCTCGTGCTTCGGCAATAAGCCGTGGTAGGTTTCAGGGTTGTCGACTGCGCAGACTTTTCGGATACCAGCTGCGTCTTCGGCTTGTGCTTTACGGATGTCCATTATGTAATTGCCTCCTTATCTGAACAAGTATGACAAGATAAAACCGGTGATGATGCCGAACGTAAAGAATAGAATGAGTTTCGGTGCTTTTTTCATGGGTCTCCTCCTCTTTTAGGCTTGCTATGATTAGTGTATCAAACTTCTATGGCTTGGATTGTGAATGTTCCATTTTTATGTAAAGATGGGATTTATCATTTTATTTAACATAGTCCCGAAATTGAATAGGTTAAGGAGTGATTTATCTGAGCCACTTATTATTGTCCAAGAAATTTGTTCCGGTTTATTTTATTGTAGGTTTTCTTTCCATCTTATTATTCCGTTTCTTAGGGGCTTCTTGGATTGAAGTATTCCTTCTGAGCTTTTTATGCTTTCTGGTTGGTATCCTTTCTTTTGTCGAAAACTTTATCGTTCCCCTTGGATTAAAACGCAGCCCTTAAATAGCTGGCCATCTAAAGGGTTTTCCCTTTCCCCATCGAATTATTAGGGTGACGAGACTCATCATTTTATTCAGAGGAGGAAAAGCAATGATTTCAAAAATCGGACAGGTCATGGTGTATGTGCGCGACCAGGACGCAGCTGTTGCGTTTTGGAAGGAGAAGATGGGCTTTGTGGTTTTGCAAGACGTCGAAAATGATGGCATGCGGTGGATCGAAATTGCGCCTCGTGAAGATGCGGAGACGAGCATCGTCTTGCATGACAAGAATTTGCTCGAGCAGATGGATACGGGCTTGAGTTTGGAGACGCCGTCGCTATTGTTTTACGCGAACAATTTCGAGCAGCTGCGGAATGAGTTGGCGGAAAAAGGTGTCACGGTCGGCGATATCGTCGAGATGCCGACAGGTCGGACGTTCAATTTCGCCGATGCTGAAGACAACTATTTCGCTGTGCGCGAGATGGATTAAGCAATGAAAAAGAGCTTGGAGAATTCCCTCCAAGCTCATTTGTATATTATCTTATTTTAGGTTTTTACGGATGTACGCAGCGATTTTGCGTAATTCTTTTGCGTGCGGACGGCCGAATGGGCTCGTTTGCTGCTGCTGGTACATGACCTTGCCTTCTTCATCGAGCAAGTAATAAGCTGGCTCGCCGTGAATGCCATGGTCTTCGTACAATGCGTCTTCTCCATGATGGTAGACCCCGTATTGTTTCAAGATGTCTTCAGTCGCATCGGCCAAGATTGGAGAGGTCAAGCCGTGTTTTTCTTTCATTTCATTAAGGTCCTGCTGATTGTCTGTGGACAAGAACGTGAAATGGATATCCTTGCCTTCAAAATACGATAGGCTGTCTTGGATTTCCTGCAATTCTTCGTTGCATACTGGACACCACGAGCCTCTGAAGAAAATGACAAAGCGCCAGCCTGGACGTTCAGATAAGTCCTGTTGCAATGAGTAATCTCCGCCTTCAGCGCGCGGCAATGTAAATGATGGGGCTAAATCCCCTAATTGTAGTCTATTCATGTGAATGCCTCCTCTTATATATAAGTAGTTTACCCGGAATAATAAGCTTTAATCTTTTTGACCGTTCTATTTCCATTTCAACAAGCCATTCAAGTCCGAAAATACATAATCCGGCTCCAGGCCGAGCTGTTCGATCGGCGCTTCTTTGCGGTTGATCCACGCGGTGCGGAAGCCGAAATTTTTCGCTCCCGAGATGTCCCAGCCATTTGATGACATGAACAGGATTTCGTCGCGCTCGATGTTCAATTGGTCCAATACGTATTGATAAGCTGCCGGTGCCGGCTTGAACTGCTTGATTTCATCGACGCTGACGGCTTTGTCGAGCAAGTCTTTTATTCCTGCGTTTTCGATCAAAGGGTCGAGCATATTGTGCGAGCCGTTCGAGAACACGACGAGTTGGTGATCCTGCAGCTGTTGCAATACCGCTTCCGATTCTTCGTAGAGCGGCAAATGCAAATAGGCGTCCATCAATTGCTCTTCGATATCATCTGTCGATTCGAGCCCCTCGTCTTCAAGTGCGTATTTCAGAGCGCTTCGGGTGACGGCGTACAAGGTGTCATATTTGCCCATGAGCTGGCGCATCATGAAATATTCGACTTGCTTCGTGCGCCACGTCTGGCTGATTGCTTCGCCGTGCCCCGGAAATACGTCCTCGCATTGCTCTTTGATGGCGATGACGTCGAATAATGTGCCGTACACATCGAAGATGAACGCTTTGATTGGTTTGTCCATATGATTGTCCTCCTTTAATATCGCTAACGAATTCAACTGCTTTTCCTTGTATCCCCTTTTAGGCAGAAAAATAACGGCATTAAAAAAAGCATCTTCTGTGAGATGCCGTGGGAGTGTATTTCAGGTTGTCGAGAAACTTGAGAGACCGTATTTTCCGAAGCTTATCGCTCGCTTTCCGTGGGGCGGGAATCGAGCCTCCTCGTCACTGCGTTCCTGCGGGGTCTCTCAAACCCGCTAGTCCCACAGGAGTCGAGCGAACACTTCTCCAAATACTTGGACAGTCCATTCATTTTTAAATGTAAAAATAAAGTCCCCTTTTTTCATCTAGTAGACTATAAACTTATCTAACTCTCTGAAATGTATTTAGTTTTCTCGGTTTTTTTCATTCTGAAAGTCTCTGACAAACTTTTCATCCTTCTTCTTTTCAATGAAACTCCAAACGGCAAAAATCAATATGGAAATCCCAATAACTGGCAGCGAGGCAATGAAGACAAAATCGAAATCCATCTCTTCCACCACTTGGTCGACGCCAGCCCTTTGGGTGTGGTGTGTCCAACTGCTCTCATAGTCCATGAAAGTGAACGATAGAATGAGCCCTAAGACGATACCGCCCACGACCGATAAGAAAAACTTCTTCATGCAACCGCCTCCTCTATCTTTGTCCATTCAATCAAGCAGATTTTCGGATGAAAGAAAGCTGTAAAGTTGCTCGGCATGCTGTTCATCCAAGCTGTAGAGTGTATGGGTGTCTGCTTCATCCATAGCGGACCCATGATCTGCCGATACCCATAAATAGAATTCCTTTTCACCAAACTCCACTTTGAAATTCGGATCCGCTACGTCTGCGATTCCTGAGACTTTATCCGCACGCGAAATGGCTTCTGCAAATAACTCGATCGTTTGTTCATCCGTCACTTCGAGTCGTGAGTTTTCCATCACTTGCCCGAAACTCTGCATTTGGTACAAGACGATCTTTTCGGCTGATTGTTGTTCGGCGTTAAGCAGTCCGTTCTGGCACGCCGATAAGATAACTATCATGACCAGGAGCATGCCGATCACTTGCAGTTTTCTCACGAGTCACTCCCCCTAGAAGCTATTATTGTGATGTCGGAAATGGCGGCTTCCACTTGCTGTTCATTTGCTACGCTAAACAGATAATCCGCTTCGTCCGGCGTTGGAGTGACGCCGGGGTTACCGACAGATTCCATTTGTTGACGCTTGAGGACATCCTTAAATGAAGAAACGGTGCGCAAGATTGCGATGGCACGCCGGGACTGATCGATTCTCGTTTTCAATACCTCGTCTGCCATGTCAAAGTTCACTAAGATAGTCGTAAAGCCTTTCAATCGATAAAAATCCAGCAGCTTCAAGCGGCCTTTCAAGTTGCGATTGGCGTTGCACAAAATGATGTGGCAATCGGTTTGGTCGACCGCATGATCAACAATCGTCTGTGTCAGGGCATACTTGATTGCATTCGCCCCCTCTTTCGGGACGAGCGCCGGATAATAGTTTTGCAGGATTTCTGCATGATTGTCCTGATCGACGACGATGGCATTGGTTAGCTGTCGCTCAAGCGCTTTGGCGAATGTCGTTTTGCCGCTATGGGTTTTGCCGACCGTGATGACCGCTACTCTGTTCACATGCACAACTCCGTTCGTATGGTTTGTGAAAATGAATTACTGGATAGCCGCCGCGCGATTCATGAACGCAATGAGGTGTTCTTGGTCTTCCGGGTAATCGTGAAGCAGTTCTTTCAGTTCGGCTTCTGTTTTCCACGTAATTTCGTCGATTTCATTATCCGGGTCCTGGAAACAAATATCGCCTGAGATGACTTCGCACAGAAAATAATGGCTGGTGACTTCGTAATTGCCGATTTGCACATTTTTCGTATGAAGCTGTTGCTTCACCTCAATGAGAAAGCCGGTTTCTTCCCACACTTCCCTCACGCATGCTTGTTGCGGGGATTCGCCCATTTCGATTTCTCCGGACGGGATGCTCCATTTACCGGATGCCTTCGATTTCACCATGAGGATTTTACCTTGGTCGATCACTACTCCAGCTGCGCCTTGCCAAACTTTTTTAATGTCTCCCACAGATTCCCCCCCTAACACTTTAATGCCTTAAATATAATCGAGAATTTTAATATCCATCTCATCCAGGACCCCGATGTCCTCTTTTGTATCCCATAACTTCATTTCCGTCGTTTCGTCGTTTGGCAGAAAGGGCTGTAACTTCTCTACCGTTCCAAGAAAAACAGGATTGTATTTGATTTCCCTAATTTCAGTATGCTGTAGTTTGAGCAAGCCTTTGAATTCCAAGTCCTCAATCACCTGGCCGGATTCTTCATACAATTCCCTTACGGCACATTGCTTCGATGTCTCTCCGCCTTCTCTCCTGCCAGCCGGCAGTTCCCATTGCTCGCGCCATTTATTGTAGACCATCGAATTTTTGCCGCCGCATTTAATGACTGCAAATGAACCTGCAATTGTCTCAAACTGATGGATCTCATGTTCCTCCATAAATAGAAAGTTCAGAAATTGAAAGCCATGGCTTCTTGTCGTGTTCATCGGTTACTCTCCTCCGTCAGGCTCTATGCTTAAAATCCCTGAACTTTTTTATTCCGTGGTCAACGCGAATTCCTCGACTTGCCCGTCCCATTTGATCTCCACATCCAACTCCTCATCTTGTTGAATGACCGCACAGCCTTCGCAGGCGCTCTTCCCGACCAGCACTTCACCTTCATCGACCAAGACATTTCCACTCGATGCACCGGCAGTCGATTCAATTGAATAGATGATGGTTTCAGGAGGCGGCTCTTCGCCGGTGTAGACGATTTTCCCGGTCGCTTCCTTGCTGTCTTGTGAAGTGACGTCGACCGTATAGAAGACATCCCAATTGTCGCCGCTTCCTTTGAAGTTGTAACGGTCGCCTTCCGAACAGCCGCTAAGGATGATCATTATGGCCAAAAGTGATCCGAGTTTTTTCATGAGATACGAGCCCCTCTCGTGATTAGTCGACGTGGCTTAGGAACAATTCAAGTGTTTTCGCATGCAATTCCGCTTGTTCGGCATGAACCAAATGGGATGCGAAGGGAATGACCGATACGCGGACATTTTCATGCTTGTTGGGGTAATACAAGACGCCTTTCGTTTCGTTCGGGTTGCCTTCTCCTGCGATGTAGAGGATCGGTGCATGAATGCCGGACAAATCGTTCGTTTCTTCGAATGGATACCATTCTTCACGCTGCCTCATTTCGATAAGCTTCCGCCAATCGCCTTTATGCAGTTGGTCAAAATACGCATTCGTTTCCTCGTATTGGAAAATCTGTTGTTGGTTACGCGTTTCCTGTTCACGCAATTGCGCCCAGTTATCCGGCTTTTCTGCCGTGACGCCAGATATCGTCAGGCTTTTCACTTTGGATGGAAAGCGCTTCGCGAACACGATTCCGACCAATGCCCCGAACGACGCCCCCAGGCTAATAATATTGAAAATATGGTTAATTCTAGTGTAACTTATTTTCACTGATTATTCAGTACAAAGAGGCAGTTTTTTGTCATCTTGAATGGTATAATGGAATCAACTACTTACGAGAACACCTATGCCTAACGCCAGGCGGCAGTTATGCAATTCGATTCACCCTCCCTTTTCAGCTCGTTACATAAAATTTGAGGAGGGGTTCCGATGAAGCGCCAATTGTTTGTGCTGTTTCTGGCCGGTGTGTTATTGCTTGCAGGATGCGGCGAGCAGAACAAAAAGCCGCAGTATGAAGCGATGGAACCGGTGATTGCTGCTGGGGTTTGAGCCTGGACGGTGTGGTATTCTGATGCACGCCGTCGAGCGTTAAAAAAAGGGACAAAGCAGCCGCTTTGTCCCTTTTCCTTATTTACGCTCTTCCCATCTTGTTTTCATTTTGCATAGTTCCATAGACTTTGGCTTGGTACAATACAAGTAGGGGGAATCCACTTGTACAAATATCTATTATATATACCTGTCCTTATTATTCTGGCGTTTGTTATATGGACCAGTTTCATAGCAACCGGACTGAAAATCGCCTTCAGCGTGATCATCTTGATGTTCTTTCTAACGATTAACAAATACCTATCTACCAAGAGTACGGTATTCCGAAAAATCAAAGCAGCTTTCTACGCTTCACTTTTTCCAATTGCCATTGCGCTGCTTCTGGATAGCTGCACGGTCACTACTTACAATGGCATTGACTTTGCAGATGTATATTTTCTTGCTTCCTTGTTCTTGATTTTCTTGTTTGGATCCGTGGTTTACGGTGTTCCTGTTTCCTTGCTTTCCGATTTCGCCACTTCCGATGTGAAACGCTATCGCTTTCCGCTCGCTTTTCTGATCCATGTGGGGTTCGCCGTGTTTTCTTACTTGTTCCTCGGACCGCTCATGTTTTTTGCATTATTCGTAGCTGTGGTGTTTTTCTTGTTTGACGAGCTATTGCGAAAAAGGGAAATCACGCGTTCGTTCAAATCTTTGGCCTGACAAACGACGCTTTGCGGGTTGCTTCAGAAAGGTCGATATGTGGGAGTTCTTGACGGATCAGCCCGAAGATTTCTCCAATGAGCGCTGCCATTTGAATGCCGGATGGGGAATGAATTGGCGATTCAAGCCGAACAGCAGGCCCATGATATTCGTTTGGACGGAAACGACCACTTTGTAGAACATGAGCCAATCCTTCCGATGAACGAGTGCTTCCCGGTTGTTCCAACGGCTTCCGAAGTCGCTATAATAATTAATCCCCGCTTCTTGCAATTCAAGCGGATAATGCTCGACTTGTTTTTTCAGCTGCTCAATCGCCGCATCCCCATAGAGCGGAATGCCGTATTGGACAGCTGCGACAATGCATTGCTTGTCCGGATCGACGTCGAGTTCTCGGGTCACTTGATGGATGGTTTGGCGGATCGTCTCGGTTAGGAAACTGCTGATTTCTAATTTCACGCCGTCCACTGTGTAGGTTTCCGCCCATTCCTCCTCTTCATATGGATGAAATTCCAATAGTTCTCCGCCCAGTTGACGGATGATTTGTTGACGCTCTTCGTCGGATGGCGCTTGCCTCCAAAAGATGAGCAATTCAATATCCGAAAATTCGTCTTGCCAATCCCTCGATACCGATCCCACCAGCATGACCGCTTCTATATTAAGGATGTGTGCGTACTGTTCAGCAGCTCGCATCGCTAGTTTTTTGAGTTCCATTCCATCGTTCGTTCCGACTTTGGCAATCGGCCAGGTCTTATTAGCTTTACTATATATTTTTCTTTATACATTTCCTATCTCTTTTACATATCAACAGAAACAGAGCGTCCACTCAAATTGAGTAGACGCTCTGTTTTTTTATGGCTATTCATTTTAAGCCTTCAGTAATTTCGCATTGATCGCGACGATGACCGTACTCAAGCTCATGAACACGGCACCGACTGCCGGGCTGACGATGATGCCCCACGGTGCCAGGACGCCGGCAGCGAGCGGGATGGCGAAAATATTATAGCCGGTCGCCCACCACAAGTTCTGGACCATTTTGCGGTAGGTCTTTTTCGACAAATCGATGAGCGCGACAACATCGTTCGGATTGCTTTTGACGAGGACGACGTCTGCTGTTTCCATCGCAACATCTGTCCCGGCGCCGATTGCGATGCCGAGGTCGGCGGTTGCGAGTGCGGGGGCATCGTTTACGCCGTCTCCGGTCATGGCGACGCGCCAGCCTTTGTCTTTGATTTTCTTGATTTGGTTCGCTTTGTCGTCCGGCAGCACTTCGGCGTATACTTCCTCGATGCCAAGTTGCGCGGCGACCCAGTTGGCGACTTTTTGGTTGTCGCCTGTCAGCATGATCGAGTGGATGCCTTTTTCCTTCAAAGCCGCGACCGCTTGTTTTGCTGTGTCGCGCACCATATCAGCAAGCGCGATCATGCCGGCGAGCTTGTCATCCGCCAGAACGAAAACAACTGTTTTGCCTTCTTCCGACAAAGCGTTAAAGACGTGTTCATCATATGGCAGGTTTTCGCCTTTGATATAACCAGGGCTGACGGCGTTGACTTTCATGCCGTCTACTTGGCCTTGTATGCCTTTGCCGGTGATTGATTCGAAATCGGTGACTTTGCCGATCGTCAAGTTGCGTTCTTTTGCTGATTGGACGATCCCCGTCGCAATCGGGTGTTCCGAGTTCTGCTCGATCGCTGCGGCGAGCTGCAACACTTGTTCTTCGCTGTAGCCTTCGCTGGCGACGATGTCGGTGACCCCAAACTCGCCCTTCGTCAGGGTTCCTGTTTTATCGAAGACGACGGCGTTCAAATTGCGCGCCCCTTCGAAATCGGCACGGTTGCGGATCAATAAGCCTTGCTTCGCTGAAATCGATGTCGATACCGCGACGACGAGCGGTGCTGCAAGACCAAGTGCGTGCGGGCAGGTGATGACCATGACCGTCACCATGCGTTCGATGGCGATATCAAACGAGTAGCCGAGTGCAAGCCAGGCAAACAGCGTAACGAATCCGGCGACGAGCGCCAAATAAAACAGCCATTTCGCGGCACGGTTCGTTAAATCCTGCGTTCTGGATTTTGATTCCTGGGCTTCCTTGACCATCGTGATGACTTGGGACAAATACGAATCTTCCCCGGTCTTCTCGACTTCCACGACGAGCGAACCCTCTTTATTGACCGATCCGCCGATGACCGCATCGCCGTCTTCTTTTTCAATCGGGATCGATTCACCCGTCAGCATCGATTCATCGACTGCGGAACGGCCTTCGACGATGACACCATCGACTGGAATCTTCTCGCCCGGCTTGACCAATACCCAGTCCTTGTTGCGGATTTCGGACAAAGGCACATCTTCGACTTGTTTATCGTCATCCAAGCGATGCGCTTCATTGGGCATCAATTTGACGAGCTGTTCGAGCGCGTTCGACGCCCCCATAATGGAGCGCATTTCAATCCAATGCCCAAGCAGCATGATGACGACCAATGTCGCGAGCTCCCAGTACAGCTGATTGCCGTCCCAGCCGAACACGACGACGGTGCTATAGCTGTAGGCGATGGTGATCGCGAGCGCAATCAAGGTCATCATGCCTGGCGCTTTGTCTTTCAGTTCAGCGATGCCGCCCACAAGAAACGGCCAGCCGCCATAGAAAAAGACGATTGTCGACAAGGCAAACAACACATACATATCGTTGTCAAAGCGCCAATCGACGCCCATGAAATGCTGGATCATCGGTGAAATCGCAAGGATCGGGAGGGTCAGGATCAGCGAGATGAAAAAGCGCTTCTTGAAATCCTCCACCATGTCTTCATGTCCACCGTGCCCGTGATGGCCGTGTCCGCCTCCGTGATCTTCCGAGTCATGTCCGTTATGCTCATGTTCTGTGTGCACATGCTCTTCCTGCACGGTCGAATCGCCTTCATGCATGCCATGATGGCCTGTACCTGGTGAATGATCGTCTGCATGCGGTTTCGTTTCGTCATGTTTTGCCATTAGCTTTCACCTCTCGGATCGTTTTTCGGTTCTCTTGACTACATTATAAGCTTCAATTATCGAGAAATTATCGAGAACCGCCAAGCATGCCCTATCCGGAATTTGTGCAGTTTCTATGGAATTTCCGTGGAGTTCGGCACATTCCGTTTACTTCCAGTTCAAGCGGGAAATTTCCTTACTGACAACTTAAATCTAATGAGGAGGTTTTTGGAATGGCTCAAGAACAACACCAGCAATTGCTCGAAACGCTGCACGATTGCATGGCAGCGTGCAACCATTGCTTCGATGCTTGCTTACAGGAAGACGATGTCAAGATGATGGCGGAATGCATCCGGTTGGACCGGGAATGCGCAGATATGTGCGCGTATCTGGAACAAGCGATTACCCGCAATTCACCGTTCGTTTCCCAACTGGCTAAAGTATGTGCAGAAATCTGCCAGACTTGCGGCGACGAATGCCAGAAACACGCCGATATGCACGATCATTGCAAACGCTGTGCAGAAGCTTGCCATAAATGCGCGGAAGCTTGCCGTTCAATCGCATAAGACAGAGAGAGCCAGCTGGAACGTTTCCCGCTGGCTCTTTTGTGCGTTTATTCGGCTTCGTTCAACCATTTATAGCCGACGCCCCAAACGGTCAGGAAATGCTTGTCGACCGGAAAGCCGGATTGGCGGATTTTCTCCCGGACGTTGCGGACGTGCGAATCGATCGTGCGCCCTTCTGTTTCCGAGTCATAGCCCCAGATGAGCAAAATCAATTGGTCGCGCGAAAACACTTTGCCCGGGTTTTTCACTAATTGCCCGACCATGAAGAATTCTTTCGGCGTCAGTTTGATCGGCGTACCCAAATAGCTCAGTTCAAAGCGTTCTTCGTTCCATTTCAAACCGCCCACTTCGATAATGTTTTTCGGCGCCTGCCGCCTGAGCAGCGCTTCGATGCGGGCGAGCAATTCTTCTTCATTAAATGGCTTGGTGATGTAATCATCCGCGCCGAGCTTGAGCCCTTTGACGATGTCTTCCTGCTGCTCGCGCGCCGTCAGCATGATGATCGGCACATCGGAAAAACTGCGGATTTTGGCGCATAGCTCAAAACCGCTCATCTCGGGCATCATGATGTCGAGCAAGACGATATCGAACGCCTGCGTTTCCAAATAACGCAAAGCTTCCCGCGGTCCTTGCGCTTTTGTGCATTGATACTGATGGGGCGTTAAATACAAGGACAATAAATCGAGCATGCGCTGCTCGTCGTCGATCAATAAAATTTTATGCACGCCCGTCCCCCCTTTTCAATGTAATGGTGACCGTCGTTCCCAACTTCGGCGTAGAATCGATGGTGATGTGGCCGCCGTGCGATTCGACCAGCTCCTTGGCGATTGCGAGTCCAAGACCGCTGCCGCCAAACTGACGGGATCTGGATTTGTCTACGCGGTACAGGCGGTCGAAGACAAACGGCAAGTCTTTTTGCGGAATGCCTTCGCCCGCATCGGTCACGCTCAGTGTGATGGATTCCTGGTCTTGACGCCCTTGCAAGGTCAACGTAGTGTTCGGCTCGGAATGCTTGCGCGCATTGTCGAGGATATTCAGCAAGACTTGCTGGAAACGCGCCGGGTCGATCCACGCGGTGATTTCCGGATCGCATTCGACTGAAATCGTGATGTTCTTGTCATTGAATGCCGGGCGCACGAGCGCTGCGACCGAATGGCATAGCGCATCGATCTGCACTTGTTCTTTCTGGATCGTAAATTGATTGTGGTCGAGCTGTGCCAGTTCGAATAGTTGCTTGATGAGCTTCGTCAAATGGCCGGTTTCCTCGCGGATGATCGCGAGGTATTCATCCCGCTCTTGTTCCGTCAGCCCAGGGCGGCTCGCGATATCGGCGTAGCCTTTCACATAGGTGAGCGGCGTGCGCAGTTCATGGGAGATGCTCGCAAGAAAATCGTTGCGTTCTTGCTTGAGCCGGTCCAAATCATCGGATAGATGGGTGATGGCATTCGCCAGTTCACCGAGCTCATCGTTGCGTTCGATATGAAGCGCCACTTCGCTTTGGCCTTTGCCCAGTTTCTCGGTCGCTTCTTTCATGCGAATGAGCGGCAAGGTGATAAAGCGCGACAATAGGAAAATGGTGATGACCGTCAACAGCACCGAGATCAAGCCGCCGAGAATGAATTGATTTCTCATGCGGTCGACCATTTCTTTAATATGATTCGTTTCCGCGAACATAAAGACATGGCCGCGGTGCTCGCCGCCGATGGTGATCGGGCTGTCGGTCGCGATAAAGCGCTCGTCGCGCCAATTGTCTTCAAGGATTTCGCCTTGTTCCGGAATCTGTTCGATATCGGTATGGCCGAGCACGTCGAGCATTTCCGGTTCGATCCGGTCGGAATGGGTCAATTCATTGCCGGTTTCATCCGTGATGATGACAATGAAGTCCGAGGACGATTCCATCATCGCGACGTGGGACAAGGTCGTTTCGTTGAAGCTGTCTTCGAGCACTTCGCTATGGGTATTGCCCCTCGCGAGCAAGTTTGTCATCACTTCATCGACGCGTTCGTTGACATAGGTGATGTAGAGCGTCGAAAACAAGAACAATTCGATGCTGACGATGAAGAAGAAAAATAATAGGCCGATTTTTAATGCCAGTCGATTGAACATATACTCCCTCTTTCAGCGACTCTTTTTTTCACAAAATGATACCGTATATTCCGCAAAACCGCTCCGAAAAGCTTTGCTCAACTCTCACTTTGTTCGAGCATCGCAAATGAATAAGCTCAGCTTCTCTTCGCTTATTCATTTCCTGTGGGCGAGCGCCGAGCCTCCTCAGTCGCTCCGCGCCTTGCGGGGTCTCGGCTGTCTCGCTTTCCCACGGGAGTCTCCGCAGTTTTGCTCCATATTTTGAACTTAATATGATGTTGTAGTTTGTATCAAAAGCAGAATCATTTCATCAATTTAAGTTTCATCGTTTATAAAAGTTTCTGGATTGAACGTATTATTCCTTTATATATAGCAATTCATTCTACTATACCGGATAAGTTTCGAGTTTTTGTGCATATCCGGGAAAAGCTGCTTGCTTCTGCCACATAAAACTTAATTAATTTCCAGAAAGATAAATTGTCACGTTTCCTGCACACTTTATGCAGAACTTCGGGGTAGCTTAACCATATAGGGCGTGTTTCATATTTTCTTCCGTTGACATTCCGCAAAACCGCTACGCTTTCCTGTGGGCGAGCGCCAAGCCTCCTCAGTCGCTTTGCTCCTTGCGGGGTCTCGGCTGTCTCGCTTTCCCACGGGAGTCTCCGCAGTTTTGCTCCATGTCTATCAGACAGAAAATAGAAGCTGCTCGTTGTTAGTATTTAATTCCAGGAAGCATACAACTAAGAAAAGAGGGGTAGAAAATGATTAAAGACAAGATGATGATGGGTGCGATGTCGATTGTGGCTGCTTTGGCGCTATCGGCGTGCAACCCAGATCCGTCGCCTTCCGATGCACCGATGGATATGGATGAGCAAATGGACGAGAACATGGGAGAGAATTCGATGAGATGAACGACCAAATGGATGAAAATATGGACGATGAAGATGCCATATGATGGATCATTCCGGTTCCGGCGAAGTTCCGGACGATTTGCAGGAAGCACAAAATCCAACATATGAAGTCGGAGGACAAGCCATTATCGAGACAGATCATATGAGCGGTATGCAAGGTGCTGAAGCAACCATCGCCGGCGCATATGATACGACTGTGTACGCGGTGAGCTATACGCCTGAGGGCGGTGGCGATCCTGTCGAAGACCACAAATGGGTGATCCACGAAGAATTAGAAGATGCACCTGAAGAACCTTACGCAGCGGGAGATGAAGTCGTGCTCGATGCCGACCACATGGAAGGCATGGACGGCGCTTCTGCAACCATCGATTCTGCCGAACAGACGACTGTTTACATGATTGATTTCACAACAACCGATACTGAAGAAGAAGTGACCAACCATAAATGGGTCACAGAAGATGAATTAGCGCCTGTTGAGTAACACACGACCAAAAAATCATAAAGGAGAGAGAGATGATGAATAATTATTTGAAATTCGGAATCATGATCGGAACGTCTACCTTCATTATGTATTGGCTGATGTATTTGAATGTCTTTGAGTTTGCACATGTCGCATTTAGTGAAACGCGGCTCTATATGGCTTTGATCATGGGCTCTGTGATGGCGATCGTCATGTTGCTGTTCATGTGGCCGATGTACAAGAACAAGAAAGCAAATGCCGGAATCCTTGCCGGCAGCGCGCTGATCTTCGCCTTATCGCTTTACCTCGTACGCAGCCAAGTGCTCATTGAAGACACCGGCTGGATGAAAGCGATGATCCCCCACCACTCGATTGCGATTTTGACGAGTGAACGCGCGAACATTTCCGACCCGCGCGTGAGACAGTTGGCGGATGAAATCATCGAAGCCCAGCGCAAGGAAATCGCGGAGATGGAACAATTGATCGAGGACTTAGAGAATGAATAATAAACATTTCAAAGAGAAAGACGTGCTGAAATTCCAGCACGTCTTTCTCTTTTTAAATTGACGGCCTTTCGCCTTCCAATGCAAATTCGGCTGCATCGCTCTCTTTGGATTGCTTGAAACTCACCGCCAACAGCAACAGCGAAATCCCGAACATGACGGCGGTCGAAGCGACGACCACTGGCTGAACGGAAATCAGTTCCGACGCCACACCGATGATCGCTGTCGTGATGATGATGAGCAGTGCTTCTAGAAGACTATAGACGCTGACGGTCCTGCCCATGACGTCGACAGGGATATGGTTTTGCGTGAAGGTGTGGAAACCGGTATTGGCGAAGGCGAGCGAGAACGCTAGGATGAAAAATCCGGTCGCTGCGCCGGCGAATGAACTCGAGAACGCGTAGACGAGATAACCAATCGACACCATCACCGATCCACCGCCAATCAATGCAGCGACAGTCAATTTCTTCGTGAACACGGTATTGACGATAGCCCCAACAATAATCCCGGATCCTGCGATACTCACGAGAAATCCGTATTCGCCGTCTGTCAGGCCGAGCACCCGTTTCGAGAAGGTCGCTTCCTGTGAATCGATCGCCGTCGCCATGACCATCATGCAGCTGAATAAAAAGAAGACCGTCATGACAAGAACGTAGCGTTTGCTGAAGGCTATAACGATTCTCCAGTCAGCACGGACTATTTCCCAGGACATACGTTCAGGAAGTTTCACGTCTCCTTTCTTTTGTTCAAGCTTCGGCATAAAACTAAGTATGATTGCAGAAACGAGGAGAGCAACTGCGTTCAAATAAATGGCCGTCACCGGCGTTCCCATCATGAACAAGACACCAGCGACTGCCGGACCGATAAGAAAGGCGCCTGAGTCGATCAGGCTGCGGAATGCATTAAAGCGCTGGCGGTTTTTCTCGGGGATCAGTTTGGTGATATACGTCATCGACGCCGGTTCAAACATCGAACCTGCCATATTGATGAGCAGCACGAATACGTAAATGAGCCATAAAGTTGAAGCGAACGGCAGGCAAGCGATGAGCACTGCCCGCAACAGATCAAGCGTGATCATCAAATTGCGCTGGTCGACCCGGTCGATGACGTTGCCTGACCAAAAGTTCGTCAATAGTGTCGCAGCGGGCTTGACGATATAAAGCCCCGCGACTGCAAGCGCCGATCCGGTCATGTCGAGCACGATCAAGTTCAAGGCGATCAAATACACCCATGCCCCGAAGTTCGCGATGCCGATGCCTGTCAGTAATACAGCTGGCTCCCGCCATTCTTTGTCTTTCCATATCCCTTTCATCTCCGCCACCACTTTCCGTTAATTTTTGGGCAAATAAAAAAATCCCGCCCCCAAGACAATTGTCTTGGGGACGAGATTCCGGTCGTGGTGCCACCCCTGTTCGCCCATATGTCGCCATATGGGTCTCATTCGGTACATTGGATCTATACCTGAGCTCTGTAACGGGAGCTCCCGCCGCATCATCCCCGCCTGGTTCCGATGCGGTGCTCAGAGGCTTGTTTCGCTGGCATCCTTTTGCCCCGTTCCACCACCCTGGAGCTCTCTAGGAAAAGGATTTGCCAGCTACTGTTCTCTTCGTCGCACTGAATTTTGATTTTTACTAGATTACCATGTGGAGATGGACTTGGTACATAATAAGTTTCTGTCCATTTCACCAACATTCACTCAACCGTTACTCGGGATGCAAGAAAATAAGGAATATTAGGCGTGGTATCAAACGGGGTCACTTTGACGCGATCGCCTTCTTCCAGCTCCTCGAACGAGCTGACGGCTCCGCTGAATTCGGTATGGTCGGTCAGGAAGATTTCCTCTGTGGCGTCTTGCCGCGCATCATCTGTATGGACTTCCAGAATAAAGCTTGCTTCCGTCTTTTCAGCCACTGTTCCTTCCAACCTTCCGCAACCTGTTAAAAATACTAATGAAATGATCAGTAAACTAATTAGCTTCTTTATTGTTCTCACTCCCATCCCCGCAACATTTTATGTATTGCTCACTTTTTAAAGCCATCTATCGTTTTCTTAATTGCTTTAATCACGAAATAAACGACCGCAATGGTTAGAAGCAGCATTACGAGCATTGCTCCTGGTGCCATGATTTCGCCCCCTTTGTTCGACTGCAATTTATATGGATTTTATGGAAAATATTGATAAATAAATCGTCATATATAATCAAGGCAGAATATAGTTAATCATGAGCAATTTCACCTAAAAGAAATAACTGAATTATGGAACATTTTGGAACCAATGCAGTATAGTTAAATGAAACCGTTTTGAAGCATTGTGTTAAAAGATAGAGAGTGAACCGTTTCATGCGCCTTTTTTTGGGAAAATCATTAAGTAACACGCATTTACACTGGACTTGGCAAAAAATTTAGAGTTAAGGAGGAATCAATATGTCTAAAAACAACAAACCAGAAGACCAACGCGACCGCCTGCAATTGAAAGACCAAAAAGAACATGCAGGCAGCAATGTCAACGACTCGACCAACCGCGCACAAAGCGGCATGCCCGATACGAGAGGGATGGGCTTGAAGGAAATCGGCGGGGTCATTTTGCTGTTGGTGATCTTGGTGATTGCTTATGGTTTGTATCAAATGTTTTTCGGTTGAGACGGCCGTTTAGCGGAAGGGATTGGGGAAGTTGAATAAGAAGATTTTGATTGTGGTGTTAAGCTTGATGGTGTTTGTGGCTTTAGTCGGCGGGACGCTTATGTTTTTGAAGAGCAAGCCTCCACTTGAGACGACTACAGTGGCCTCGGACCAAAACCAGCATTTTGTCATTGTCGGATTTGGTAATAAGGGATGGGGAGATATCCAATTGACGGAAGTGGCAGTCAATAATTTTGAAGAGCCGATGAAAAGCAAAATACAGATGAGCAATCCAATGCAAGGTTTCATCATGACAGATGATTTTGAATCTGAAGAGTCACAGCCTTACCGCTTCACCGAGATCGATGAGGCCACAATCAAAACAGGCACGTCTCCTACCGCCACTTTAGAAAAACAGAACAACGGCACCGCTTCTGAAGATGATGAGACTTACGGGCTTACGGTCATGCACGACGAAGTCATTCAGACCGTCCACATCAAATACAGCTATTTTGGCATTACCTTGTTTGAAGAAGTAGAGATATCTATTTGATTTGCATCTCGAAAAAAAGACGCGGCTTATTTAAAAAGCTGCGTCGTTTTTTCTTGCCATATATATTTTCTAATCTTCTCTTTGCTCAATCCGCCAAGCAATGTACCGCACAATTTCACCGACAAAAAAGGCACCGAGCACCCAGGGAACTAAGCTGTATCCTGCTCCGTCGGCATAAACTCCCGCTATCACCAACGCAATAATGGCACCGATGAGGAATGATAAATGGTAGGCCTTATTTTCTTTTAAGTATTCTCTCATCAGCTTTACTCCTTATAGGTGAAGGATTATTTCAAAATGGGCAAGCTCCCCTTATTTACCCAATCCACTATAAAACGCTTCTGATGCGAATTGATTTTCGGTAGTTCATCCGGTTTAAAAAAGCGATGCTCGTGGCTTTCTTCCCCTTCTTGAATCAGCTCTCCTGAAAACTCTTGAGTATGGAAAATAATTTGCGCGCTATAGACCTGGTCGCCGTTTTGGTATTCAGCATAGCCTTCTTCCCCTGAATAAAGACCGAATAGCTGCAAGTTCTCTGCTTGCAGGCCGGTTTCTTCATACGTTTCCCGGATGGCCGTCTCAAGAAATGTTTCGCCAGGCTCCATGACCCCGCCGGGAATGCCCCAAACGTCTCGATCTTTTCTATGCTGAAGCAAAATCCGGCCATCTTGTTCAATGATGATTCCACAGCCGACCGTCATCAATAGATTCGAACCGATCAGCTGGCGCATGTCTTTTATATAATTCATAGAAACCTCCTCACTACATATCTCGCAAAACCTTAAACCCTCTTCTAGATTGCTATTCCTTTTGGTCTTTTTAATATAGCAAAAAAACCCAACAATAAATCAAACAAAGAGAAGAATTTTCAGATTCTTCTCTTCGATCTCTTGCTATCCATTTTTCATTCATTCGTTAAGTTCAACATTATGGTATGAGTGACCCTTTCGGCAGCAGCATACGATCCAAAGTCTTCGCCGTCACAGGCATAATCGCATTCAAGATAAGCCCGCCGAAACATACGGTCAGCACTGTCCCAATACCGATTGGTCCCCCAAAAACAATTGCCAAGACCAGGAACATCAAATAAATGGCGGTTCTGGAGAAAAACAAATTGGTTCTCGCGAGTTCTTTTACGAGAAGCGTCAGGCGGTCCACTGGAATCGGCGCGAAATTCGTGTGGAGATAGATTGCTGTGCCCACCCCTACTGCGAAGAGACCCGCTGTAAAGTAGAGAATCTGGCTGGTGACACCAACAGGCGTAATCGCTGTGCTCAATGTATGAAGCCAGAAATCAATGCCAATTCCGACAATGACGGCGGTCATGATGCCAAGGAGTTCCGGTTTTTGCCGGCCGAGCATGGCGTTGCCGACGATCATGATGGCGGCGATGATGATTTCCCAACTCCCGACCGTCAACCCGATGTTAAAGCTGAGGCCGACCAATAAAGCGTCGAATGGTGACGTGCCGAGGTCTGACAAAATGGTCAGCGCTATTCCGAGTGACAATAACAGTAAGCCTGCGACGTAAAAGAAATATTTCATTTTTTTCGCTCCTCCTTCTTGCATTGGCCGAATGGTTCTTGTACACTCAATATAATTCATTATTGTTGCAAATGCAACATAATAAAGGAGTTATTCTATGGCAGAAATTCTGCGTGAAATCGGCATGATTGCCCGTGCCCTTGATTCCATCAGCAATATCGAATTCAAAGAGCTGGAGCTGACGAAAGGGCAATACCTCTACCTCGTCCGCATCTGTGAAAATCCCGGCATCATCCAGGAGCAATTGCTCGACCTCATCAAAGTCGACCGCTCCACTGCGACACGGGCGATCCAGAAACTGGAGAGCAACGGATTTATTGAAAAACAGAGTGACCCGGACAATAAGAAAATCAAAAAGATCTACCCGACCGAAAAAGCTCGCCAGGCCTACCCCTTCATCATCCGGGAAAATGAGCATTCCAATGCGGTGGCACTCGAGGGCTTTACCGAACAGGAAGCGTTGGAGGCCGAGCGCTATTTGCGCCGCATCCGCCAGAACATCGAAGTCGATTTCGAATCGGTTAAAAAAGGCCATAAGCGTGATTACTAATCATTAAAGGAGCGAATCTTCATGGCAAGCCTACGTAAATGCACAACAAACGATCTTCAAGAACTGCAAGACATCAGTATTCTCACTTATAAAGAAACCTTCGACGAACACAATAGCGAAGAAAACATGAACGCCTATCTTGAAGCGGCCTATAACAAGCCGAAGCTCGAGAGAGAACTCGCCACCCCCTCTTCCCATTTCTATTTCGCGATGGTCGATAATGAAGTGGCCGGCTACTTAAAAATCAATACAGACGAAGCGCAAACCGAGCCGATGGGCAGCGAAGCGCTCGAAGTCGAACGCATCTACATCAAGAAGAAATTCCAGAAAAACGGCGCGGGGAAAGTGTTAATGAACCAGGCGTTCGAGATGGCGGAACGACTCGGCAAGAACAAAATCTGGCTCGGCGTCTGGGAGCATAACAATAACGCCCGCGCCTTCTACGAGAAAAAAGGCTTTGTCGAAACCGGCAGCCATTCGTTTTTCATGGGCGACGACGAGCAGACGGATTTGATTTTGACGAAGACACTATAAAGAGGCGAACCATTGACGTTTATAGAGGAAGTTACGTAAAACTGCTTCGCTTGCCGCGGGCGAGCGCTGAGCTGCTTCCCTCGCTGCGCTCAGTGCAGGGTCTCATCTGCCTCGCTTTCCCGCAGGCGTCTTCGCAGTTTCACTCCACATCTTATATTCATTTAAGTAGAAGTGTTCTATTCTTATCTTTTCCACACAAATGATAATATTATTTAGATAAGGCGGTGCGTCATGTATATCCCAAAATACTATAAAGTGAATGATCCGGAAGAGATTCGTGAGTTTATCCAGGCCAATGCGTTCGGCACCTTGATCACGACGCGAAAAGACCGGCCGATTGCGACTCATCTCCCCTTGCAGTTCAAAAAGGAAGGCGAGGATTATTACCTGACCGGCCATTTCGCTTATGGCAATCCGCAATGGCGCACGATTGAAGAGGCCAATGAGGTTCTCGTGACGTTCCAAGGTCCTCATGCTTATGTTTCATCTTCCTGGTACGAGCAGAAAAATGTGCCGACCTGGAACTATCAATCGGCGCATGTGTATGGGACGGGACGGTTGTTGTCGGAAGACGAACTGCGTGAGGATTTGGTGACGTTATTGGAAACATACGAACAGCATCGTGACGAGCCAGTGCTGTGGGATACCTTGCCAAAAGAAATGCTGGAGCAGGAAATCAAAGGCATTGTCGGTTTCAAGCTGAAGATCACCGAAATCCAGGCAGCTTACAAATTGAGCCAAAACCGCACGGCGAAAGATTACCAGAACGTCATTGACGGGCTGCGGCAAGAAGACCATCCGGCTGCGCACGAAGTGGCGGACGTCATGGACAAAAGACGCCCCTAGCCGCCTGACCCTTATCGCTTGAAGTTCAGTTCCGTTTCTTATATAACTAAGGTAATTGAATGACAAAAAAAGTTTTCTAGGGTTCCGCAGCACAGCTGGCCTGGTCCGAGAGAAAACACACAGCTCATGCTGTGACACGGAGGGACAAAAGCCTGGGAGAAACTGTTTTTACAGTTCTCCTGGGCTTTTTATTTTGTAAGCCGATGCTTTTGCGAGTGTTGTGAAGCACGGAATAACGGGACAAACTAAAAAAGAACCCCTGCATACAGGAAGTTCTCGTTAATGGTCCGAGCTTCAGAAAATCCAGCGCCCTGAGGCACGGTTCATGATGGTTTCTCTAACTCGTTCATTCTTTTTTCAAGTTCTTTGACACGATTGTTGCTCGTAAGCGCAGTGGTAAAGGCAATAATCGCGAAAGTGAAACCAGACAGGCCGAAAATAAAGCCCATGAGTCCAAAGACTTCCATGCAATCCCTCCTCTGTTGACCTTAAGCAAGGCTTTTTTTCGCTTATTCCTGGACTGATTGTATCGGAATTGTAAAGTGACAAGCTTTATTCCACGGAATTGGAGACATTCATTGTACCATTTCCAGTGTCTGGAAGATATCGGTTCGTTACCGAAACGACAGCACTTTTAAAAATCCAGCAACAGCAAATATGTTGAAAACTACCTCGAATAACATACTTGGATTCGTGTTACCTTCGTTTTATGAATTTTATTAACCTGGATGAAAAGCGGAAGGTGGCGACTCCTGCGGGAATAGCATGAGTCTTGAGACCCACAGGGAGCGAAGCGACCGAGGAGGCTCAAGCCATGCCCGCGGAAAGCGTCCACCTGCAGCGAATTCATTAGTTGATCTACTTATTAGTTTTTTACTTTATTTATTATTAGGAGGAATTCCAATGAATCTTCAATGGGGAAAAGTATTGATCGCGGCATTGTTTGAAGTGGCGTGGGTTGTGGGATTAAAACATGCGGATTCGCTCGGCGATTGGCTAATTACCGTCGTTGCGATCGGTGTCAGCTTCACTTTGCTGATCGATGCCGGAAACAAATTGCCGGTCGGTACGGTGTATGCAGTGTTCGTCGGGCTTGGGACGGCCGGAACGGTCTTGTCCGAAATCGTTTTCTTCAACGAACCTGTCAGTGCCGCGAAACTGGTATTGGTCGGGATTTTACTGCTCGGCGTCATCGGCTTGAAACTCGTGACACCGGATTCAGCACCTGAAAGGAGTGAAGCATGATGGCTTGGATTTCGTTGATATTTGCAGGGATATTTGAAATGGTCGGCGTCGCCATGATCAATAAATGGCATCACGACCGCAAATGGCAGTCACTCGCGATGCTCATCGGCGGCTTTGTCGCGAGCTTCTTATTTTTGTCCGTTGCGATGGAATCACTGCCGATGGGAACGGCGTACGCGATCTGGACCGGCATCGGGGCATCGGGCGGCGCAATCATCGGCATGCTGTTCTATAACGAATCAAAAGACTGGCGGCGCATCCTGTTTATCGCGATGGTGCTCGGGTCTGCCGTCGGGTTGAAGCTTGTTTCTTAATTAAAGAATGGCGAAATCTTCCCGCTTCCCCTACTATGAGAATTAGAGATCGTTGGCAGAAACATCATTTTTTGCCAATACACCAAGACTTGCATCATCTATTCAAAGGGAGTGGGATGGAATGGATTTCAAGTATGTAACGGTCGCAGGAAGCGGTGTGCTGGGCAGCCAAATCGCTTTTCAGTCTGCGTATCATGGATTCGAGGTCGCGGTATACGATATCACCGACGAAGCCTTGACTCGCGCGAAAGAACGATTCGAAGTGCTCAAAGGGCATTTCAAGAAAGACTTAAAAGCGACAGATGAAGAATTGGACGCAGCTTATCATCGCCTGTCTTTCCACACGGATTTAGGGGAAGCCGTGAAAAACGCTGATTTGCTGATTGAAGCGGTGCCTGAAGTGCTCGATATCAAAAAGGAATTTTACACGGACTTGGCAAAAGTCGCACCGGAACAGACCGTCTTTGCGACCAATACCTCGACGATGCTGCCGAGCACCTTTGCGGAATATACAGGACGGCCTGAGAAGTTTTTGGCGCTTCATTTCGCTAACGATATCTGGCGCAGCAATACCGCAGAAATCATGGGCCATGGCGGAACCGACGAGTCGGTCTTTAACGATGTTGTCGAATTCGCTAAAGCGATTGGCATGGTCGCGCTGCCGCTACAGAAAGAACAGCCTGGTTATATTTTGAATACTTTGCTTGTGCCGTTTTTGAACTCTGCGCAGTATTTGGTCGTCAATGGCATCGCCGATCCGCATACCGTCGACAAGACCTGGATGATCGCAACCGGCGCGCCGAGAGGACCTTTCGCAATTTTGGATGTCATCGGCATCAACACGCCGTATCACCTGTCGGTCGCCAAAGCGAACGCCGGCGACGGAGAAGCCGCCAAAGTCGCAGAATATCTGAAGACGGAATTCCTCGACAAAGGCCGCATGGGCATCCAGAACGGTAAGGGATTCTACGATTACCCGAACCCGCGCTATATGGATAAGGATTTTTTGAAAGAATGAGATAAGAAAACCCACATCGCCGTGTGTGAATGAACACATGGTGATGTGGGTCTTTTAGATTCCCTCTTTGTTATCTCCAACAGAATCAGGTGGGACAAGTTCCTCTCTTACTTTGCCTCATCAAATTTTCTTCATGAAGCATTGTGTAACAGTTCGAAAGTGTGAAAGCGATGCTGATTCCCATGGTAATCAGAAACTATTGACCACCATGTTGATGCTCTGTATATAGCACAATTCCTTCATTTTCAAGAATGTCATGAAATTCTTCGATTTCCGTTTGGGTTAAGTTTAGTTTGGTCAATTCTTCTCGTACCGCGTCTTTCCCGGTAAACATAGACTTAAATTTGTCTGTAACAGTTTCTGTTTCATGCGTCTGCACTTCTTCTTGGGTTTCAATGGCATTTAGAATATCCGCATTTTCCGCTAAAACATGAATATTATTTTTTGTATGCCCGTGAGATTTCATTGCTTCTACCTTTGCCTCAAGTTCCTGTTCAGTATAAGCCACTTCAAACGTACGGTTTGTCGGTTTCATACTAATCAGCCTCCAAGGTATTGTCTTACTAGTGTTTACCCGTCTAGCTGAAAAGTTAAAACATGAACCACGTTTAAAGTGCTTGTTGTAAAATCATAGAAGATCGTTAAAAGAGCCTGCGTTGTAAGTTGGTTGCTTCTCTGGCAATGAAGTATTTAGCCTTGGGTCAATAAACCAGCCTTCCCACAATAGTTTATTTCATCAACTCCAAAACCTCATCTTTCGTGGGTAGCGCAGAAATAGCCCCTTTTCCAGTCGTGACCAGTGCCCCGCTGGCATTCGAGAAAGCCAGCAGTTCTTGATGATGCTCTTTTAGTATGGCTTCCAGATTGCCTTGTCCTGCATCCAACTTCAGCAATTGGTACAAGAAAGCGCCTGTGAACGCGTCTCCTGCCCCAGTTGTATCTTCGACTATCACCGAATATCCCGGAGATGAATATTTTTCATTCTGTACGTACAAATCTGCACCTTTCGCGCCTTTCGTTAACACCACTGCCAATACGTCTCCAGTGAACAAAGAGGCTATGGCTACGGACTCGTCCGCTATGCCGGTGATGAATTCCAGTTCGTCGTCGGAAACTTTGACGATATGCGCCTTCGGAATGAATTCTTGGATGGTCTCGCGGCATTGCTTTGGATTGTCCCAAAGCGGCAAACGCACATTGGGGTCAAAACTGATGATGGCGCCGTGCCTCTTGGCTGCCCCGATCGCTTTTACGTGGGCTTTTTTCATCGGGCTGTCGACTAAATCGACCGAACCGAAATGCAGCACATCGCCTTGCCCAAACCAGCCGTCCTTCACTTCTGAAGCTTGAAGAAGCAAATCGGCGGAAGGATTCCGGTAAAACGAAAAGTCCCGTTCCCCGTCTGCGCGCAATGAGACGAAAGCAAGCCCGGTGTTTGCCTCTTTAGTCCGTGGAATCTTATCGATTTTCACTCCCACCTCGGCAAGCCGTTCCAACAGAAAATCACCAAAGGCATCTTGTCCGACTTTGGTGATCAATGAAGCTGTGCCGCCAAACTTTGCAACCGCCGCTGCCACATTAGCAGGCGCACCGCCAGGCACTCGTGTAAAAGAATCCACATCTTTTAAGCCGATGCCTTTTTGATGGGGAATAAAATCGATCAGTATTTCGCCAATCGAGAACAAGTTTCCCATTCGGCACCTCTCCCTCTTTGGACTTTCATTCATCAATAGTCCCACTTCACCGCTTTGAACGCAGCTCGGCCGCCTGTCGCAAAAAACCGGATTTCCTGGCTTCTAATATCCGGGAAGATCCTTGCGCTAAACACTTCTTCCCCGTCGTTCACAAAAATCTCCACGGATGACGAATCGACAAACAACTGAAACTTGTACACGTCTCCGGCGATCTTGCATTTGCGTTCGGTTCCATGCTTGCTGCCAATCACTTTGCCGGATAACGCGCGGTCCATGATTACTTTCCCCTGGACGGCATCAAATTTGATCACCGTTTTTTCTTCATTGCCCGCACGGAATTCGATGCCATATTCCAAGGCGTCCCCTCGTTCAAATTCACAGATAAGCTCGTACGTGACCCCTGTGAATCCTTCAACCACTTTCGTTTCATCCGAAAGTTCACCTTGTGCCTGGGTTTTAGTTTTGCGGAGTGATTGAAGTTCCGGCATCGGCGTCTGGATGATTTTCCCGTCCCGAAGCGATAATTCCCGAAGGATGGTCAAGCAGTTGGCCCATCCACTTATATCGGTAGGATACTCAATTTCAGGCAATCCCATCCAGGCCACCATTAGCCGCCTGCCGCTCGGATCCTTCATCGTGTGCGGGGCATAAAAATCAAACCCGCGGTCCAGTTCGATAAAACCTCCGTGAGTCAATTTTCGTCGTTCCAAATCGATTTTCTCACCCAGCACATAACCAGCCTGGTAAATGTTTTGATATAGATCTCCCTCCGGCTCGAGTCCTTGCGGAGAGAAGATTAGGATCCCTTTATCTCCCATTTCGAAATAATCCGGGCACTCCCACATAAACCCGAAGTTATCCAAGTTGGTGGCCAGCTCTCCTTCAAACTTCCATTCCAGCAAATCATTCGAACTCAGTAAACAGACAGCCCCTGTTTCATCGGTTCGTTGCGCGCCGATGACCGCATAATAACGGTCTTCCACTTTCCATAACTTCGGATCGCGGAAATGCTCGGTATATCCATCCGGCACTTTATCAAGAACGGATTTTTCGATTTGATGATATTTCCTTCATCATCCATGAGCGCGATGCACAGGTAAGGATGTCTCACGAGATTCTCATCCCGCGTATTGCCGGTGTATAGCAAATACAATTTCCCGTCATGCTCAACAGCACTTCCCGAATACGCCCCATGGCTGTCAAAATACTCGTCCGGCTTTGATCGCTATTCCGACATTCTGCCAATTTACAAGGTCTGTCGATTTGGTGTGGTACCAATACTTCAATCCATGGAAAGGACCAAGCGGATGCCATTGATAATACAAATGATATTCCCCATTGTAAAAACAAAAGCCGTTCGGATCATTGAGAAGCCCAGAAACCGGTTGGATATGGAAGGTTTGCCGCCACGTACAGCTATTGACTCTTGAAATCAAATTGTCGATATCTTCTTGGCTGATCTGTTCGAGCCGAATATAACTCTTCCCCGCGGTAACTCCATCTTTGTCATTTCTCTCATTCTCCTTTTAATAAAAGCAGAATTTTATATTGACGGATGACTTAAAAATTCCCTTGATCTCCTTTCCCAGTAATCAAAATCTCTGGATGGCATCGGCTATACACCACCTGAAACGAAAGCGTTTATTTAAAAGGATTATAATATTTTAGGGTATTTTATCAATGAGACACACCTAAAAGTCTGATATTTCTGTAAATTTGTGATAGGTATGTGTCTGGGATTTTGTCGGGTGGCTGGACTATGGGATGATTTGATTTTACTTAGGGATGGTACAAATCTTCCATATCTACATCTTCCAACTCAAGTAAGTAGACAGTTTCAATGACAAGGCATGTATTAATATCATCCCTAAAAATAAGATTGAATCCTTTTGCTATCTTTTTCATCACATCCATGTTACCTTTAGTAAGAGTTATTTTTGTTCGGTTCAGATTGAGAATACATTTTGTTTTCGTCTAAGGTATTTGAGCAAGGATAGTAACACATTGTGTGGAGATCCACACCAGGAGGCAACAATTATGGAACAAGGTACAGTGAAATGGTTTAATGCAGAAAAGGTTTTGGTTTTATCGAGCGTGAAGCAGGAGATGACGTATTCGTACATTTCTCAGCTATCCAAAGCGACGGTTTCAAATCTTTAGACGAAGGTCAAACTGTAACATTTGATATCGAAGAAGGACAACGTGGCCTACAAGCTACAAACGTCACAAAAGCTTAATAACAGCTTTAGAGAGACCCTATATTATATAGGTCTTTTTATTTAAATTCAGGGTTAGCTACTTTCATGAACGGATGAAATATAAACTAATTTTAAAACCTATTTGTTTTCCTGCTTAAAAACTGGCAAAGGGAATCCATTCGATCCTAGAAGCGGCAATACGGGTTCCTAATTACGAATGATATTGATTATTTTATGTTGGGCATCTTCAGCTTCAGGAACCGGCATAACAACAAACACATGATTCATCTTGGGATATACAAAAGTTTGGATTCCAATTCCTTGCTTCGTTAATTTTCGTCCAATTTAACTGCGTCTGATATATGAGTTCATGTGTTCCGACAAATTGAGTAATCTTGCCGAGTCCAGTTAAATCTCCATAAATCGGGCTAATCAAGGGATCCTCTAAGCTTTTATCATCAGACCAAATATTAGTGATTACGTTCATTCCCCGGCCGATAACATCGGATCCTTTTTCGTATTTCGGGATAAGGGATTATCAAGGGTTAGATCGACGGCTGGGATAACAAAATGATATCCTTCGGTTGAGGCAAATCATCTATTTTTAACAGTTGGGCCAGCCCAAGCGCGATATTCCCCGGCTGAATCCCCATGATAGTCAGTTGCCCAGGACTCTCAACTGTCCGAAGCATCTCTTTGTACAGGCTCAACAGTTTCGGATATGTATGCTTGTAATTAAAATGGGGCACTTTTGGATAAATAGGCGCGATGATCTTTGCATTTACTGACTGTGCAATCTTATCCATGAGCTTCCAATGGAAAGACAAAAGCTGGTTCGTCCACGCTCCGCCGTGCAAATACAGCACCACTTTCTGTTCCCGGGAATTCTGGTCGTTTAAGGTGAACACCTGTATGTCTTCATACATCTCTTCTTTCAACGAATTGGAAAGCTCATATTTTCAATCACATATGGTTTGATATTTTCAGTTCCTCTTTGCTGCACGAACTTTGTGGTGTTTGCGACACTGGAGAACCCCTTTTTGTACCTCGCAAAATCAGGTATTTCTCGAGGATCCGACTCTTTAAGGACCGTTTTCCCCATAAGTTTGGATAACCATTTACTAGCCCCCTCTAAATGCACTGAAGACTCCTTACAATTCACTTCACTATCTGTCTGGTGAATCATATACTTCTCTATCCAAATAAAATTCACCTCTAACAATGATACTGGTCTCTTCTTAATAGGAAAGAGTTTGTGAAACTATCATTTATAAATTAAAAGAAGAAGAAAAGTATATTGCTTTTCTGCTCCCAATAGTCCCATTATATGTAAACTATTACTCATTCAAAAATACAATCTTAAAGCCTTAGAATATAGCATTTTGAATGTATCACTTTTTCTAACAAATTCACTTTCGTCTTTAGTATTGCTAACTTCTTTAAAAGAGATTCTGAATGTAACTTAATTGCTACTAAGTTACATTCACTTCCTTAAGAAATTCCCTATTTTTCTTGGACTTTAACGAGTCTAATGAGCCAGTATAAAGCAATCCACGGCAGAATAAATTTAGTGATCCAGGCAATGGCATTTGAAAAACGATCGAATTAATGCCGATTACTGGTCCTAACACCCATAATAGAGCAATTATTATTACTAATATCAAGTACTTCAATTGGTTCATCCTTTCTTAAGCAACTTTAGTATCTGAAAGTAACTTAATTCACATTAAGTTACTTTCAGATTTACTTTAGATTCTTTCAAGCCTCTAAAAGTAAACTGGATAAAATAAACGAAAGAATCACAATGGCGGGAATAGTAATAATGCCTGATATTAATTGAGTTTGAGTATTTAGAGGGATATATGCATTTTCAAGCCACGCAACAAATTTAAAAGTAAAAAGAAAATAACAAAAGTCACTAAATAATAAATCAGTTTTTCTGAGATTTTTTTCAATGTAGCCCTCCCTTTATACTTACTGGATCGTAACACTTGTTTTGAACGTAACTTAACTGCACTTAAGTTACGTTCAGTTTTCTCGTTAGCCTTACTGAGACTCTCTTTTGAAAACATGACGTGCATTTATATAAAAGACGCTGCCAAGTAAAAAAAGCAATACATTCATCCAGGAAGCGATGCCTGAATAATCATTATTCAAAACAAAGACGCTTAGAAAATTGACGATCATGAACAGAATTAAAACTATGTACATGCCTTTTACGAATTTCATATTGCTTCTTCCTTTCCCATCAGTGAACTTCTAACTTTATTTTTCTATATGTAAATTTTTGAATATAGCTTGAACCTCAAGCACTTACTAAGAACGCTTGTGCCGAAACAAAGAGGATAAACAGAGAACTCAGGACAAACATATAGCCCCAAAACTCTTTTCGATCGTTTTGAATTCTTTCAAATCCCGCGACTAACATAAACATTCCAAGCGTCAGCATGACGTATGGCATTAGCGTAAAGTTCTGGCTCCATAACACGTAAGCTCCAAATCCAATTGATGCTAGCTGGAGGATGATCCTGAGTATTTTCATGATGGTATTACTCCTCTTCTGGATAGTCGTTCTAAACATGACAGGGTAATTAATTGTAGAAGCTACTCTTCTGAGCTAGGGTTTGGGAGATTTCGATTCTTTAATGTCCAAAATGCCGAGAATTGGAGAAATAATCAGTGCAGCTAATAAAAGCCAAGTAAGTACCCAGTTATCGCCCCATGAAGTGAGTAGATAAATCAAACTGTAAAATGCAATGAGGAAGGAACCATACTTTTCTAAAAACTTTACATAAGACTTGAACATAGTGAACCACTCCCCCTCGCACGCGTTTTTCGAGCTAGCTCTGGACAGTCCAGTTACATTTTCGATCACATTGAAAAAAATCAGTACTCCCAGCTTTTTTATTACGGTGGATTAACATGAATCGCCGCACCTAAAATTGCAACTACACTTTGCGAACGTACTTAAATTTCCTCTTACTGGAATTCTTCATTACCCTGGCATTATTTCAGCTTAAAATTCAAGCTGCTTTGGCCGATAAGTTCTTTACCGTTACGCCATAGATATTGAATTGAATATTGGTTTCCCAGGTCTTGTTCAACAACTTCAATGGTTATTGTAGAATCGCCAGAGGAGACAATTTCTTCACTTACTTCTTCTTTGCTGCCGTCTACCTCAATCAACATAACTTCGCTTGGCTTTGGCTCTATCATTTCCCAATCGATTACAATGCTGTCGCCCACTTCTACATCTCCAGCGTGAACATCGGGTATATCATAACCGTTATGAAAATGACAATTATTCCAGCATACTTGGGAATAGTTATGATCGAATACCACTCCACTTGGGTCTGCGGAATTTATTTTCATAATCGAGGGCCTTTCCATATATGTATACTTTGGAAGCTGTCCGACATTCTGTCCTTGTGCTTCTTCGATAACGATATTCCCTACATATTGAGCTTCATTGTCTCGGTCGATAAATTCCACTGCTAATGCATAATTCCCTTCGTTTTGCGGAAAGCGAAATTCTCTCGAATCGTTAAGTTCAAGCTTCGTTTCTTCTCCGTCTTTCCATAAGGCCGCCGTAATTGTCGGATCGGTCCAAATGTCCCCGCCATTTTCTTCATTCTCTTCAAACTCCAAATAGGCAGGCTGGTTAGGAGAAACTGTAGTGGCTTCCTGGGATAAACCGAACTCTTCGATGTCGTCTATCGTTTCCGTTACATCTCCGCTCGACGAACTCCAACTGATGTTGGCTTCTGTTAATGGCATGGGCTGGCTGCGTAAACTGTCATTCGCATGTAGATATGCTCTTGGAACACCGACATCGTAATCTTCGGCAAAGCAAGCTGCTAATGCGGAAATCAATAGAATTACAGAGATGAACTTCATGCTTTTCCTCATAGAAAGCCACTCCTTGTAAAGTTTGAACTGATTTTCATTTAGTGTCCGATTATTTCGGCGTAAACTTCATCACTGCGTTGAACAGGTCGGAAGTCGACTCCTGGAATCCCCGCTCCTCGCTCTTGAAGCTGTCGAGTAATGTATAGCCGAATACGAGACCGGCGATTGTTTGTGCTGTGGTGCTGCTAAAAAGAAGCATGTCAATTTGAACATAGATTTCATCAGAAAAAATCAGGTTTCCGATAGGCAATAAAGGCAAAATAGATAACGCTAATACGATGAATGCCGGCACGCCGACCGCCAAGAACTTACTCCAATCGAAGCCGCCGATCCGACTTTCTTTTCTTTCCAGCATAAACTTTGGCGTCCGCAATAATAAGCCGATAATGACTGGGAAAATAACAACATAAATCCAGAGAGGTGTTGGGTTGAATGCTGCAGCCGCCCTCTCATCCAATACTTGTTGAAGCTGGAATCCTGCATACACAATAAAGATGATCGCGATGCTCCAGATGAAGTAATAGAAAAATCTTTTCACTTTCTTTTCCTCCCTAAATTAATTAGTTGGTATATATACTGTTAAAAACGGAAAAGCGTTTCGTTTTATTTCTGGTCAGATGAATGCCAGCATAAAAATAAAAATGACGGCAATGGGAAAAATGATGAACAGCCAGTTCAAAGCCTGGAGAATCCATATACCTGATGGTTTCGGGCCCTCAGTCTTCCGGATATAGAGAAATAAAATAAGTCCGAAAATCGGCGTCATTAATTGCATGCCGCCGCCATAATTCGGGGGCGATGCGTCTAATAACTCTTCCATCAGAAATGAAAATAGTACGAGGTTCATGGCGAGCAACACGAGTGGAATCGCTAAATGAAATTGTTTCAACGTGTTCATCGTTCACCCCTCCTCAATAAAGCATAGGTCGAGCTCTGTACACTTTTAATTCCATAATTTAACTTTAACAGTTTTCTTCCAGAATCGATATACTCTTTATAGAGGTGGTTGCTGATGAATTCTATTTCTATAAAGAAGATATTGAGTCCAGAGATTGCTGATTAAATTAAAGAAAGCTAGCTAAAACAAAACGAACCCCAAATGCGCGCCGTCTTACTGGCACTCATTTGGGGTTCGCTGCATGTTTCTATTGTCATCCTTCAAACAAAGGACTGACTGGCTTTTCGTTGTGCACGTGCTCGATTGCTTCTGCAAGCAATGGCGCGATCGAGAGAATGGTGATTTTCGGGATGCGTTTTTCTTTCGGCACGTGGATTGTGTTCGTGACCACGAGTTCCGTTAAAGCGGAGTCTTGGATGCGTTGAACGGAATCGCCGGACAATACGGCATGCGTACAGCAAGCGTAGACCGCTTTCGCGCCATTTTCCACGAGCAGGTTCGCTGCATCGGAAATGGTCTTCGCTGTATCGACGATGTCGACGATGATGACGGCGTTTTTGCCTTTGATGTCTCCGACGATGTTCATCGTCTCAGCTTCGCCTGGCATTTTGCGCTTGTCGATAAAGCCGATTGGGACATCGAGACGATCCGCCAGTCTGCGAGCTCTGGTCAATCCACCATTGTCCGGTGCTACGACAATGGCATCTTCGAGGTTTTTATTGATGAAATGCTGCGATAACTCGGTAATGCCGAGCAGTTGGTCAACCGGAATATTGAAGAAGCCTTGTACTTGCGGTGCGTGGAAATCCATCGTGATGACATGGTCCACACCCGCTTTTACCAGCATGTTTGCCACGAGTTTCGCCGTGATCGGTTCACGTGAACTCGCTTTCCGGTCTTGTCGCGCGTATCCGTAATATGGAATGACCGCTGTGATGGAGTCTGCTGATGCCCGCTTCAAGGCGTCGATCATGATTAATAATTCCATGACGTGTTCGTGTCCTGGCTGCGAAGTCGATTGAACAACATAGACTTCCGCACCGCGCACGCTTTCTTCGATATGGATCTGGATTTCCCCATCGCTAAAATGGGTGATGGAGTTCTTGCCCAGCTCACAGCCGAGATGATCCGCGATCTCCTGAGCCAGTTCCTGATTTGAATTCAACGAAAATAGCTTGAAATTGTCTCTTAATTGATAAGCCACCGTTCAACTCCCCTTTCAGCAAATTATAAATTCGTAAATTGATAGCTGACTGTTTCCCATGAAATTCTGTTCATGCGGCTTGTATCAGTTGATTTCATGATAGCTCTTTCTGGTCGCAAATGCCACCCAAGATGGAGAATCGCGCCCTTGTTCACAGGCTTAGTAGAAAATCTGCCACAATATCGAGATTCCAAATTAAGATGATTAATCCGATGAGTGAAGCTGCCATCAACAAACTGATCAAACGGAAAGCAGCGAGCCGGAACCTCTCCTGGAAAAACTTCTCGCTACACCAAAACAGGAAGCTGAACAAGAAACCGAAAATGAAAAAAGGGCCGTCTCCATACGAAAACACTTCTTCCAAATCTCGTTTCTCCCCATCTTTCATCGGCTTCACGGCTACGTATATATTTTGAAGTGCAATGCCAGCCAAAAGCACTGTGAGCGCAATTATTATCCATAACGACAAACCTCATCTTCTCCTCGTCCAAAATACTTGATTGCTCAAAAACCTTCAGCATACTTCCACTCTATTTCGAATGACATGTAATTCCCTGAATTTTGAAACCATTTACCTATTATACCGTACAGTAGTTAAGGGGATTAACATTTTTTTCAAAAACCCAACTGGAGGTACATATGAAAAACTTACTCACCGTCTCAATTACCATGCTCGTACTCGTACTTGGCAATTGGCTTGCAAGCTTTTTCATGCCGCTCGGGTTTTTGGACATCGCTATCCCGTTCGCGGGGCTCGCGGTCGTCATCGTGTTCTTTTTCAAGTCGAAAGGCGGAATGGCCAGCCGCCAGTTGGACATGTCGATTCAAGGTTCGACCGGCATCCGGATGGAACAGGGCGCTCCTTCCGATCGTTCCTATATTTTGATCGGCTCGATTTTGTATTTAGTGCTGATGGTCGGGATTACGTTTTTCGCCTACCGGGAGTATTTTTTAAATTAAGTGAGACGCGATGATCAATTTGATTAAGGGGGGCGAATATGAAACGGCTTTGGACGATTTTAACGAAATTTATCTTTGGCGTCATCGGCATCATTTTGATCAGCGCTGCTCCAGCTTTATTCAATGGAGCTTCTTTTTTGGATTTCCGTTCTTATGTAGAGGCTTTGCAAATGATTTTCAGCGGATTTACGACCGCTTCCGAATGGACCTTGAACTACAGCAATCCGTCTTCTCTTGAGACAATCCCTGTATCCTTCGAGAAGTTTTTAAGCGGTCCCTATTTGTATTCGATGTCCATCTTCCTCATGGCACTGGCATTAGCTTTTGTTTCAGCCTTTATCCTCTCTTTTGCCGTGTTGTTGTCGAAAGGCGCCTTGAAGCGCTCGATGCTGGAAATCATTAAGGTCCTTCAGTCTTTCCCTGACTTCGCCTACATATTCTTGATTCAAATTGGCGTCATCGCCATTTTTCAACAGACCGGTTTTTTGCTTCTTAGCTTTTACAGCCTAGGCGGCGAGGAGATTTACTTGGCGCCCGTCGTGTGTTTATCGGTCGTGCCCGCCGTATTGTTTTTAAAGCTGTTCATTTTATTGTACGAAGAAGAACAGCGATACCCTTATGTGGAACTTGCACGTTCCAAAGGGCTGAGCCGTTTTGAGGTTCTGTGGAAACATTGTACGTCCAATGTATTGAAAAGTGCGTTCTATCAATCCAAATCGATTGTTTGGTTGGCTCTTTCTGCACTATTGATCATTGAGTATCTATTCGGGATTGAAGGCATTTTGTATTATTTGCGTAATGATCTCAGCCCGAAAGGCATTGCGTTCATTTTATTGACGGTGTTCATGCCGTTCTTTGTTTTCTATGCGGTGGTGGAGTTATGGCTTGGAAAATACGAGATCGAGCGAAATGCGGTTTTCGGCAAATTCAATTTGCGCCTCTTCGACTTGAATGAAATCCGGGCTAGCCTTCGCTCGCTTTTTACAAAACGACAATCTGCTTCGATGCGCACAGCATCTTATAAGAATCCGCGTATCTTCATTCCTGCATTTATTGTGCTCGGCCTGTTAACGGCGAGCATCCTTTATGGCGTATTCACAGGCGATGCCATCGCACAAACGAATTATGTGTACGACGAAGAAGGCAGCATTGAAAGCAGCGCGCCGCATTCACCTTCTGCTGAAATCCTTTTCGGAACCGACCCTTATGGCTATTCGATCGCCCAGCAATTAGTGGTCGGCATGAAATACACCATTGTCTTGAGTTTATTGATCGCCAGTTTGCGCATCGTCTTCGGCTATCTGTTCGGCATGGTCTACACCTTCTTCTTTACCGACAGGCTGCGGCATTTCGTCAATTCGATCGCAGAAGGCATGCATTTTTTGCCGCTGACGTTAATAACTTATATTTTGTTGTTGCCGGTCCTCATCAGTTTCGGCCAATGGGAGTTGAGCTTGGCAGAGCGTTTAATCTTCCAAGTGTTGATCATGTCTCTCGTCGTCTTTCCGATCACCATGAGCTCCATCGGGAATGAAATGAATGAGACCTTGAAGAAAGACTATGTCATCAGTTCGGTCTTGATGGGCGGGTCGATGAGTTGGATCCTGTCGAAGCACATCCAACCGGAACTTTGGCCGAAACTCTTGTTGATGTGGGTGCAGCACATCATTCAAGTGTTGCAGATGTTCGTTCACCTCGGCATCTTGAATATCTTTGTCGGCGGCGCCGTTGCCCAATCCGATTCGCCGCGGCTCGTTCCGGAAATTTACGAACTCTCGGGCATGATCGCTATTTCCCGGGAAGTTTTCTCCACCAACCAATTCTGGATGATCCTCCCGCCTTTAGCCGTGTTCATGATCCTGATCTATTGCTTTATCACGATCGCTGAAGGGCTTACGCAGAAACAATTGCCGATCGTGCAACCGGAAGTAGAAGATGCACGGGATTCTGTGAAAAGCTCAGATCCTAGAGCTTCTTTTACACGCATTCGTTATGCAGAAGCCAATAAAGAATGAACGGTTTACCTCATCGATAAAGGAGAATTGGATGCTATTTTCAAAATGGACTGTTTACCAAGCGGCCGCTTTGACAGGCCTGATTGGGCTAGCTGTTCTGGCCGAATTTTATTCACTTGATATCGGAAACGCGCTCGCGTCGGGTGCCATCAGCTCGATGCTAATCGTGCTAACCTTCATCTTGCTGAGCACGAGCTTGATTCATTTGTTTTTCGTTTTCCACAGCAAAAAAAGCGAGCGCTTCTTGTCGCATCCCTTATGGAACAAGATGAACGTGCTGTCGGGACTGGTGCTCGTCTTTTCAGTCGTTGTATTCATTTCAGCTGGGATGTTCACTCCTTTAAATGACTGGATTACGGATGGCCGCTGGATCTTATACGGGATTCTTTATTTATTTTTGTTCCTATACAGCCTATTCGTGCTGTCGGTCGTGCACAAAGTGAAGCAGCGCAGCGCGAAAGAAACGAAGATCGAAATCTCGTTCGGCGCCACTGTCGTAAGCTTATGTGTATTGCTTTTCCTTTTAATTCCAAAACAGCCTCCGGTTGAGACCATTTTATGGCTCGAACCGGAGGCTGTTTTATCTGATTGAATACAATTTTTAGGGCCTTGCCTTTTTGGCATGATTCCAAGTTCAGCAACGAACATCATCAATAAGCAGTAGAACGCCGTCAGGCTAGCGGCATTCGCTGTGCTAGCGGGCTGAGGAAACGCATAATTGTAGACAGCCAAATTGACAATCAACGCCAGAACAAAACCCGCATACGAGAATGTAAGTAAATGACTCCCAACGATTATTCGTTTATCGTTTGTCGAATCCCATGGCACCGACTTTGCGACGACAATAGATTCTTTGATTTGCCCAAATGCCCCTTAGGCAAACCCGGCGATGATAAGAACCGTAACGAGATCCACCAACCATTGCATTCGAACACCTCCAAATTAAAAATCCTTAGTTCGACCGTTCGGCTGCACGGCGCATCCATTTTTGATTGTTGCGGTACAGAATAAGTACGAGCGTCAAGAGACCTAATAGCCCAAAGAATCCGGAAAACAAAGTGAGCCCGAGCGTCGGCGAATTGAGCAGCATCGCGCTCATCAAGAGCAAGCCCACCGCCATCAGCGATAGGAAGATGATGTGCGTGGTCTTCCGGTTTCTCAACAGCCAAGCTGATAGCTGGAAGACGATGAACAAGAGTGACGCTGCCATCAATAAAGGAAACAGCGGCTCGAATTTCGCCGCATAGACGAAATGATCGATTACCAAAATATCGCTCGCTTCATTCACCGGGCCATTCAGCCAAGTGGAGAAAACAGCCGAGTATTTCCACTCCCACGAGATATCGCGAAGCTGTCCGCCTTCATACCAACTGGCGAGGGTCGAAAAGATAAATACCAAAAATGCACCGATCAGGTAGATGATGTTTTTGAATTTCATGCAATTCCCCTTTCCAGATTTATGTTTATGGTGTCATTTATTTTTAAGCTTAATGCCAATATTTTTTAGTTGCACCTTCACATCCCAGTGTTTCGGCTGTTCTTTTTTCATGAACCACTCTGCCCCGTTCGCTAACCATTCCGCTCTGTAGGTTTCAAATGTATAGCCCTGGTCTAAATCATCATAGCCTGGTTGGAAGGCACAACAAGTGCAGATCAAGCTATAATCGGGGAGTCCATTTCTATAAAGTGGTCCTCGAAGTCCGTCAAACCCCCACAAACTGAACAGACATAAAACTTCTTTTTGAATATCATTTATGCCCTCACCTTTTCGCTATCCTTTTATAAATCAATCAATTGTTATATTTAGGTTACAAAGGGTTATTTCCTTTAATATACTAAGACTCAGATGGAATATCTACATAATTATGGAAATAACTAAAGTTACCCCGAACAAACACTCTCTTTTCCTCAATCCAATCTGCATTTACCATTAAGTCTTTTAGATTTTGTAAATTCTCACCCATAGGGACATATGTCCTTCCATCCACTCGAAATGCCGATTATTCTTATATTAACGAAAGGCGGTGGACCGGATGAAAGGAATTTTATTTGCGCTGGCGGGCGGGTTTTTCCTGACTTTCCAAAGCGTAGCGAACGCGACGATCAGCGACCGGATCGGCACGTGGCAAGCGGCTGCAATGACCCAGCTGACGGGCTTTGTGCTGGCAATCTTAATTGTTTTGGCGCTAAGAGACACATCAATCAAACACTTGAAACAAGTTTCCCCATTATATGCCTCTGGCGGCTTGCTCGCGGCGTTCATCTTGTTCAGTAATATGACAGCCGTCCATCGCATGGGCGTGACACTGACGATTAGTCTGTTCCTCATTGCCCAGCTGATCGCGGCAATCGTCATCGACGGCAAAGGCTGGTTCGATATGGCGAAGAAGCATGTCGGGAAGACTCAGATCGTCGGCGTGTTATTGATGATTACAGGCATTCTTGTATTGAAATGGTAAGGAGGAAAAACGATGCAGCTGATTAACGAGTATCTTCATCAGTATGAGTTGGCGGATTTATTCCCTTCTGGCGTCATCGATTCGATACAGATCGAGCGTTTCGCGGCAGGACATAGATTGTTCTCGCAAGGCGACCAGGCCGATACTTTGTACTTGCTCGTTGAAGGCAAATTGAAGATCTCCATGCTGTCCCCGGAAGGCAAGCGGCTGATTTTGGCGTTCAAGACACCTTTTGATATCGTCGGCGATATCGAGTACGTGCAAAAATGCCCGTTCATCAATACGGTCGAAGCCGTGACCGATTTGGTGCTGTTGCGCGTCCCGCACCACGCTTTAGACAATGAGATGAATGGCAATGCCTTGTTCCAGCAATTTCTATTGGAGACGATTACACGTAAGTTCGTGACGAAAGCACAGGAATTGAATTTCAATTTGCTGTATGCGGTCGATGTCCGCGTGGCGAGTTACTTACTGTCGATGACGCCGGATAAGCCACGGCTCGATTCGCCGTCGCTCGTCGATATGGCGGACTTGATCGGCACGAGCTATCGCCATTTGAACCGGGTGCTCCAAAAGTTTGAGCAGTCGGGCTGGATCCAGCGCAATAACGGCAAGATCGATTTGCTCGACCGGGGCGCTTTATTGGATCAGGCAGGGCATAATATTTACGAATAGGAGGAACACACAATGGTTCTTGGCATTATATTGGCCCTTTCAGGCGGCGTTTTTGTCTGCCTCCAAAATATATTCAACGCGAATGTGAAACAACACGTCAGCGTCTGGACGACGACGGCACTCGTGTTATTTCTTGGATTTTTCGGCTCGTTTGTCGCAGGTCTCTCGTTTAATGGAATAGGCCTATTTCGTTTCGAGGCAGAGCCGTGGTTTTGGTTCAGCGGCGTGCTCGGTGTCGGAGTCGTCGTCTGCGTCACGCAAGGCGTCCAGGCAATGGGCCCGAGCCGCGCGATTTCGATTGTCATGGTGTCGCAGATTTTCTTCGGTTTGATGTGGGATACGGCAGGGTGGTTCGGGCTCGAGCAAGTTCCGTTCACATGGCAATCGCTGCTCGGCGTGCTTTTGATCAGTGCAGGCATCCTATTGTTCCAGCTCGGGCCAACCTTGGAGCGAAAACCGTTCGTCCAAAAGCAGAAAGCACAACATGAGGCGTAATTCCGGAGAGATTCCCCGTTCCTGCAAAATTTGTCTGCTATTCCAGCATCAGACTTCGTGCATATTTTTTCAACTGCTATATTATGAATGTATAATACTGTTTGTTTGAATTCGTGAAGTTTATTTGACGCATGATTTTTTATATATGAGATGTCGTGCTATTGAGGAGTAGGAAAAATGTTCAAAAATGTTGAATTGCAGGATTTTTTGCTTGAGAAAACGAAAGGCTTGACGGAACAATGGTATGAAACACTCGATAAAAGTTCGGGCGGCGTCTACGGCGAAACCGAGCCACAGGCAATCGAGAAGCTGAAACAGCAGAATTATGAGTTCCACGAGCTGTTCTGCTCGGCTTTCAGCAAGGAGAAAAACGATTGCATCGAGATCTTCAAGGAATGGATTGTACGCGTTGCCAATGACGAAGCGCATTTGTCGACACCGTTCAACTCGGTCATCAAAGAATTTTTCCGCACGCAAAAGCAATACTTGGAGCTGATCGAGGAATTTGCTGTCCTGCAGGAAGAAACCATTTCGCATGCCCAGTTGAATGCATGGAATCAAGCCGTGGTCGACACGACAAATGCCATCATTCTCGAGTTTATCGACCAGAACACGAAAGCGGCCGAACGCCGTTTGAATGCTCAGCAGGAAATGATCGTCGAAATGAGCGCACCGGTCATCTTGCTTTCAAAAGACAGCGGATTGCTTCCGTTGATCGGTGAGATCAATACATACCGTGCAAAAATCGTCTTCGAAACAGTCTTGCAGCAATGCCATGAGAAATCGATTGAGCGTCTGTTTATCGACCTTTCCGGTGTTCCAATCATCGATACGATGGTCGCCCACCAAATCTTCCAGCTGATCGAGGGCTTGAAAATCATCGGTGTGCGCACGGCACTCGCCGGCATTAGCCCGGAAATCGCCCAGACCGCAATCCAATTGGGCGTCAACTTCGGCGAAATCGATGTCTACAATAAATTGGACCAGGCCTTGCGCTATCACAAATTAGAGTTTACGAACAACTAAAATCACTACAAGAAAATCCATCCGCAGTGTCTCTGCGGATGGATTTTCTTGTATGCTTATCGGTTTTCAGCGATGCGCTTTAATTCGGCAGCGCGCGTCGACAGGAATTTTTCCATATGGCGTTCGAGAAATAATTTATCGGCAAGTTTTCCGATAATCCCAAACGGCGCCCGGTAAACGAACCAATCTTTCATCAGGGTGCCGCTTCCACTTTCGGTAAACTCATGTGTGTGATGGAAAGAATGAAAAGCGCCTTTTACCATGGCATCGCTGAATCGGTACGGCCGTTCCATATCGGTGATTTTCGATGTGAGCGTTTGGCGGACGCCAAGATGCGTCGCTTTCCACGTCACCCAATCGCCTAGTTCCATCAGGCCGCTCGTCGTCCCCGCAATCGCGCGTTCGTTGGTCTTCGAGACGGTTTCGATATGCACTTCGATACTTCGCGCCAGGTCAAATACACGTTCGATTGATGCTTCAATATAAGTTTCATGATAGATCATGGGCATGTGATTCCCTCATTCCTCGCATTGGCTAACTTTCTTTCTCTTTCCTTACCCTTAACGTAGCCGCGTTATTCGTTTCTGCCTTATTCGGCAAGAAGGAGATTCTTTCACTTCCCGAGAATGATTAAAAGGACAGGAGGAGTTTTAGTGAACATAGAAATACTGAAACAAAACCGCACGAGCTGGAACACGGTCGCCGACCATTTTAACGGCATCGATGCACTGCCAGGGTACGGGCCATTCACACAGAGCGAGGAAGAATTGCGCTTATTCGATTCGATTGAAGGTAAAAATGTGCTTGATATCGGCTGTGGCAGCGGGCATTCCTTGCTTTACATGAATGGACAAGGCGCTAAAGATATTTGGGGCGTCGATTTGTCTGATATGCAAATCGACCGGGCAACTGAGATGTTAAATGGTCTGGATGCACAGCTATATTGCGCTGCGATGGAAGAAGATATCGGGCTGCCGGAAGCCTATTTCGATATTGTCTACTCGATTTATGCGATCGGCTGGACACTTGATCTCGACCGGACGTTCGGATTGATCTATTCGTATTTAAAGCCTGGCGGTTCGTTCGTTTTCAGTTGGGACCATCCACTCTATGTCCATTTGAAAAGCGAAGATGGGCTTGTTTCACTAAAGGGATCTTACCAGGATGAAGGCAGCGTGCATTATGCCAATTTCAAAGGCGAAGATGCACCGATGACCATTCCGAAGCGCAAGTTCAGCACATATTTGAATGCCTTGCTGAAAGCCGGTTTTCGATCGAACAAGTCGTCGAACCGGATGTTCCGCATGACTTAAAGGATGTTGAGCCGGAAGTGTCCGACCGTTATTACTCTCTATAAAGCACAGAAATTCCCGACGAGTTTTATTATTAAGGCAAGGAAATAAAAAAGGCCGTGTCTGCGCTTTCGCGTAAACACGGTCTTTTATCATGATTCTTTAGTTAGCGGATCCGCCCCATCACTACCGTATCGTAATAGTTGCCGTCCGCTAAGCGCTTGTCCATTTTCAGCATGCCTTCCACTCTAAAGCCGCATTGTGTATAAAGTGCAATCGCGTTCTCGTTGGTTGCGAGCACTTTCAAGATCATCTTTTTGAACCCATTATCCTCCGCCCAGTGGATCGATGACTCCAAAAGCTTACGACCGATGCGATAGCCCCAATACTGCTTGAGCACGCCGACGCCGAACTCCACTTGATGCTTTGTCCGTTTCAGTTCGTTTCCTTCGCATCTGGAAAACCCGGCGATGTGCCCGTCCACTTCGGCTACCAAGAATATATTGCAGCTGCTTTTGGCATCTTCTTCGATGAGCCGCTTGAATGCCTCTGCATCCAAATAAGCTTCTCCCCGCTCGCGGTCCATATTTTCCGTCTCGCCATCGATCAGCAAACGGACTTTCTCCAGTTGCGCTGCGTCTTGGATCTCCGCACTTCGAATAGAATAATCCAAGCCTTTCACTTGAAACAACCGTTTCGCTAGTTGCATCTCATCTTCCCCTGACCTGTTGGAATCGGTTATTTGTATTGCGCCGTCATATCCGCATTGAACTGCAGTTTCTTTTTCTGCTTTATTTGATAGTAAACGATTGTCAATAAGACAATCAATTCCGAAAGTGGAATCGCAAGCCACGCGCCCGTCACGCCGAAAAACACGGGTAAGATGCTCAGTAAAATCAATAGCACGACAATTTCACGCGCTGCGGTGATCCATGTCGCCATACGGATTTCGCCCGTTGATTGATAATAAGTCATCATGACGAAATTGGTGCCCATGAACAGATAGGCAATAAAGAACAGCTGGATGCCCGAAGTCGCAAGATTCATCACGGCGTCCGGGAAATCGCCGAATACGCTGGCGATGGTGGCGGCAAAGAATTGCCCGAAGATAAAGAACAGCAAGCCTGCCACGAACGCCGTCCCGATCGCCAATTGCAGCGTCTTTTTGATCTTCGCTTGGTCTTTCGCCCCGCTGTAATAACTGACCAGCGGCTGAATGGCCGAACCCATCCCAAGGAATGCGAGCAGCATGACGCTGTGAACATAATTGAGGATCGCGAATGCCGAAACGCCTTCTGTTCCTGCCAGGCGTTCAAAGACATTATTATGCGAAATCGTGAACACCGACATGCCGACTTCCGCCAAGAAGCTCGGGAAGCCGATCACTAGAATCAACAGCAGCAATTTGCGGTTCGGCTTGAACCGGACAAAGCGCAATTGATTGCCTTTTTTAAAGAAATGCGTGCACAAGACGAGCATGCCGACAAATGCGGCGAGCAAAGTCGCAGCTGCAGCACCCTTGACGCCGAAATCCAAGACGAACAAGAACACGTAATTCAAGCCGATGTTCAGTAAGGACGTCGTGATAAGCGATACCATCGCGAGGTTCGGGCTGCCGTCATTGCGCACCATGATGCTGAGGGCATTTTCCATCGTGAAGACGAAGCCGAACAACAGCATCAAGTATAAATAATCGGAGACGTATGGATAGGTTTCCGCGTTCGCCCCGAGCAAATAGGCAAGTTCTGTCCGAAACGGAAATGCCAACAGCCCGATGAGGAGCGTCACCGCAAAAATCGAGGCCATCGCGTGCGAAAAGACAACACGCGCCTCTTTTGTCCGCTTCGCCCCCATGAGGGCAGAAAATCTCGTGGCGCCGCCGATGCCGATCCATAGCGACATCGCGACGAATAAGGTATAGACCGGTGCCGCGATCCCGACGCCGCCCAGTGCGACCGGCCCGAGACGATTGCCGACCATGATGCCGTCCGCGACGATATTGATAGCCATCAGCAGCATGCCGATAGTCGAGGGTACTAAATGACGAATGAATGCCTTGCCGACAGATTCGGTATCGAGACGGTGAATAGATTGTTGTGCCATATTGAATTGCCTCCTTGCTCTCTAAAACAACGAAAACTATATTTGTTTTTTTAGTTTTTTCAGTCCGAAGAAATACTGGCTTTGGTTAGCCAGCATTTTTCCTATTCGTTTTTGACGAAGCCATCCAATAATAATTCACTCATCGTTTCAACAGCTTCCTTGATGGAGATGCTTTGCTCCGAGAAGAACTGCTGGTCCAAAGTGATATTGACGACATTCAAGATCATCTTCATCAACAGGTCGATATTCTGTCGCTTGATCAGCCCGCTTTCCATGCCTTCTTCAAGCAATTGCTTCAAGTCGTCCCATTGGTTCATTTCCCGGTCGACGCGTTGCCATTGTTCCGGGTAATACCGCTTCAATTGCTCCAATATGCGCAAGTCGAAAAAGTCATTATGGTTTGGGATCATGACGATGAGCTGATGGATTTTTTCCTGCAGGTCGAGGGTTTCGTCTTCGCGGATAGCACGCGCACGCTGTTCGTACTCCGAAAAGGCCTGGTCGATGATCGTTTCCAGGATTTCCAGCTTGGATGAAAAGTTCTCATACAAGGTGCGCTTGCTGATGCCCAGCCGTTTTGCCAAATCATCCATCGTAAATTTAATGCCGTTATTTCTCGTTTCTTCGATAAACGCCTGTATAATCCGATTTTTCATAGCCGAACCCCCTTTATGAAAACTAATAATACTATAATCGTTTTATTAGTTCAAGTATAAGAAGTTATAGTTGTTGCCGATGTCCATTGCGCCGGACGCTTTCCGCGGGCATGGCTTGAGCCTCCTCGGTCGCTACGAAAACCATGTGCTCAGCTCTCACTGCGCTCGAGCCTCGCAAATGATTAGACTCAGCGGTGCTTCGCTTAATCATTTCCTGCGGGGTCTCAAGACTCATGCTATTCCCGCAGGAGTCACCGGCTCCATTCCCATGAGTTTGTAAAAACTTTGCACAAAATAAAACCACTAGAGATAAACTAGTTCGTTTACTCAGCGGTTTTATGCTCGAGATTTAATGAGATATTCCTATATTGTCATGCCAATAATTTACTGCTTTTCGTTTTCTCCAACCTGTACACTAACACCACGCCAAGGACTGCACCGCTGATGCTCGATACGAGAAACGGCGGCATGAAGAACAAGGCGCCTACTTCGGTTCCCATCAGAATACGTGCATAGGGCACCGCGACCAGTGAGGCGATGATACCGGTTCCTAGGATTTCACCGGCTGCTGCAAAACCGAGCCGCCCGCTGTAGCGATAAAAGACACCAGCAAGCAATGCGCCGATCATGCCTCCCGGAAAAGCGAGCAGCGAGCCGGTCCCAGTCAAGACGCGCACCGCTCCAGTCAATAAGGCGATGACGACCGCAGGCCCTGGGCCGAAGACGACTGCTGCGATGACATTGATCGCATGCTGCACCGGATATGCTCGGGCGATGCCTGCCGGAAACCAGACGAACGCGGATCCGGCGACGGCGAGTGCGACGAACATTGCCATGAGTACGAGTTTTTTCGTGTTCATCCGATACACCTCTCCGGTATCGCTCGTTTGAAGCGTTCGATTTGCCTTGCGACATCTTGTGCCTGTGCTATCGAAGAGATGACGGCGATGCCCGATACGCCTGCCCGCCACACCATTTCGGCGTTGCCTGGTTCGATGCCGCCGATGCCAATGACGGGTACGTGCGGATATTGGGTTTCACTTTAATGATTTCAGCAACACCCGCTGGCGGTTTGGCATCGCTTTTGTGCGCGTGCCAAATACCGGTCCCATGCCGAGATACGTCGCGCCGCACGTCAGCGCTTCATTCGCTTCTTTGACTGAATGCACCGAAACCCCAAGAGCCATCGATACGCCGATTCGTTTTCTCACCGATCCGCAGTCCATATCATCCTGGCCGATATGGATGCCGTCCGCTTCGATTGTGCAAGCCAGTTCGACATCGTCATTGATGAATAGCGGGACATCGTATTCACTGCACAACTTCTTGCACTTTGCCGCGAACTCCACGAGCGCATCACCCGTCAATGCGCCGCGCCCTTTTTCGCGCAGCTGAAAATGGGTGATGCCGCCTTGCAGCGCTTCTTCGAGCAGCTCGAGCGGCTCTTTAGTACCGGCGTTTGTCGTACCCATTAGAAAATAAATCGCTGGATTCCCGAACAAGATGAACCACTTCCTTTTCGATAGATTCTTTGTACGCCGCATGATGTGTCGGGCCGTGGCCATGCCCGATGTGAAGCGGATACGCAAGAGCTGCCTGGATGAATTCCTTGGCAGTGAACAAGGCTTCTTCCACTGGTTTGCCTTTGCCGAGTTCAGCTGTCAGCGCCGCTGAAAACGTGCAGCCCGTGCCATGTGTCTGTTCCGTTTGGAGACGCTCTGAGCGTAGTAAGATGACCTTTCCTTGCTGATCCAGATAATAGTCTTCCGCAACGTCAGGGTCAGTGCTATGGCCGCCTTTGATGACCACAGCTTCCGCACCGAGCGATAAAATCGCTTCCGCCGCATTTCTGCGTGATGCATCGTCTGTAATGTCTATTCCGCTCAATACTTCCGCTTCCGGGATATTTGGCGTGATGATGGCAGCGAGCGGGACGAGCATCGTTTTAATTGCTTCGACCGCTTCCTGCTGCAACAAGGAAGCGCCGCCTTTTGCGATCATGACGGGATCGATGACGAGCCTGTTCCAGCCGTAGCGTTTGATGCCTTGTGCGGTTTCTTCGATGATGCCGGCGTCAAACAGCATGCCGGTCTTGAGCGCGCGGATATCGAAGTCCGTCCCAATTGCATCGAGCTGTTCTTTGACCGCTTGTCGATCCATCGGATAAATGCCGTGAACGCCCTGCGTGTTTTGGGCGGTCACCGCCGTTACCGCCGAACAGCCGAATACGCTAAGTTCCTGGAATGTTTTCAAATCCGCTTGTATCCCCGCTCCACCGCCTGAATCAGATCCGGCAATCGTCAATACTTGGGGTTTAGCGTCCATATAGTACCACCTCCTGTCGTTTGGATAGTTCGTCCAGAAAAGCCATCTGGAAAGTTCCCGGGTTCAAGGCGATTTTCGATGCCTTGCTTCCTGCATTCGCGTAAATCTGCAAGCCGTAAGCAACTGCATCGAACCGATCGCTTTCTTCGTCCGTCAAGAATGCGGCAAGCACAGCACTGAGCAGACACCCCATCCCCGTGACCGACGCCATCAAGGGATCGCCCCCTGTGATGTGCTCGGTCCGTTCTCCGTCCGTCACCAGATCGCTCATTCCGGTCACGGCGACAAGTGTTCGATATTCATCAGCCACTTGTTTAGCGATGGTCTCCAAATCGCCTTGGCCTTCTCCGGCATCGACGCCGCGCGCTTGCCAATCTACTCCTGCAATGGCCGCGAGTTCGCCTGCGTTGCAGCGCACTAAAGTGATATCGAGTTCTGTCAGCAATCGTTTCACGGCTTTCAATCGATAAGCTGTCGCGCCGGCACCGACCGGATCCAACACAATCGGGATGCCTTTTTCCATGGCGGCGCGTCCCGCGATGAGCATGCTGTTGAGTGAGCGCTCCGTGATCGTGCCGATATTGAGCGATAAGGCATCGGCGTGTCCTGTGAGCTCGGCGACTTCCTGTTGTTCATCTCCCATGACCGGCGAGACGCCGAGCGCGAGCAAGCCGTTTGCCTGAAAATTCGAGACGACGTGATTAGTGATGCAGTGAATCAAGGGTTTTCGTGCGCGCAATTCCCTAAGCATGGCGGACACTCTCCTTTTTCGCGGGCAGCTCCCACGTTTCCATCGTCCACGCCTGCTGCCAGAACTGCCATTCATAATAGCTGCTTCTCATAAAGCGCGTTTTCAATTCCTTGCGCCGCTCTTCCGGCAAGCCCTCAGCTAAATGGTCCATCCGATTGATCTGTTCGTTCACTAGTTCCCCGAACCACTCGGATCCGTATGTGCCAATCCATTTCTGAAAAATCGGTTCTTCCGGCGTCGCGGTTTTCAACCGTTCGCCGATTTCGTAATAAAGCCAATAGCACGGAAGCAAGGCTGCAAGCACATCTGCAAGATCGCCTTCTGCCGAACGGTACATATGCGAAACGTAAGCATAGGCGTGTGGCGACGGTTCGAATAGTTTCCAATCTTCCTCTGTTACCCCGAGCAATTCCATAAACGATTCATGAAGCGCGAGTTCCGCGGCGCAGGTCTGTTCTGCGTGATGCGCAAAGGATTGCGTCGTTTTCAAATCTTTGGCTTTTGTGGCACCGATCGCCTGTACTTTCGCGAAATGGGTTAGGTAATAGGCATCTTGCATGACGTAGAATTTAAAAACATCGAGCGGCAAATCGCCTTTCGCGATGCCTTTCACAAACGGGTGTTCAAAACTGGCGTCCCATAAATCTGTGCATTCCAACCGGACTTCTTTACAAAATGTCATGTCGCTCTCTCCTTTTTTGGGCAAAATAAAACACCGCTTCCCAGGTAAGGAAGCGGCGATAAAGGTCAGCTGAAGAAATTGGAGAAAAGCTCACAATTCGCCCACTTCCCTACGCTGGTATGATCCAGATCAGGTTCAAAGGGTCCGGACTCTTGTCCGTCTCAGCCAACTTGGCTCCCCTAGTGGAATAGCGATATTTTTTTATTGTCGGCAATAGAATACCATAGCTGGCTAGCGAATTCAAAACTTTTTGAAATTAAGATAGCAGGAGTTTTGTTGTTTAATTGGAATTAGCTTGCACTTTTCATCTACTAGTTATCCGCAGCCTCGCTTGGGTTTGAGCTTTCACAATGAGCCAATGAATTGGCGAAAGGCAGTTGAGCCGATTCATTTGCGACGCATCTGCTTTTGCAGATGTGGGAGCAAAGTTATACGTTCATTTCCCAATCTAGTGGAGTATGCGAAGTTTATCATTTTCCGGCTTCGCTTCACCCTTAAGCGCGATGCTGCTTTTAGATTCCATTGGATAGATAAGTGACTAGTTGAGTGGTTTTGTCGATTTCGTCCGCTTTGGTTTGTTTGATTGATTGATAATCGAAAGTGAAAATGAGTTGGAATCGATTTACTGACACCATGGTACTGTTCTGCCTCTTGCAAGCAAGCTTTCATTTCACACACACGGTCTTCAATGAACGATGCATTTCGTTTTCATTCTAAAACTAGGGCTGCAGCGGAAACCGGCGACTCCGGGAGGTATAGCGAGACAATTGAGACCCTGGACTGAGCGTAAGCGAGGGAAGCGGCTCAATGCGAGCCCTCCGGAAAGCGTCCGGTTGCAGCGCAAGCTCCCCACTCTAAATCCACTAAAAAAAAAGAACCTCCAAAAACGGAGGCTCCTATTATTCTTCTACATATTCAATCTGATAATCCCCGTACTCATCGATCACAACGGTATAGAGGCGCCGGTGGTCGATTGTTCCGGTCTCGCCGTTTGCTTCGTGGTAATTGAATACTGCGCCGGCTTCGACGTATGCACGGTCGCCTTCAATTTCGACGGAACTGACTTCCGGCACGACGGAATCGAACACGCGGCCATCCGCTGAATACTCTTGGACGACGCTGTCTACCGCTTCAACCGCCTGGCTTCCCTGTACTAAATAGGAAGAATAATAATTCAGCTCCTCGTCATTCATCGAATACGGCAGCAAGTCATAATAGGCTTCGATGAAACTCGATAATAGCGCTTCTTCAAAATACGCATCCTTTACGGACGGTTCCACCAATTGCGATTCAGGAAGCGGATCTGGGTTGTTCGCCCAGCTATCCAACATTTCCTTTTTCAAATAAAGCGGGATTGCATAGCCGATTTCGGGATTGTCTTCAAGCATGACCGAATTGATGCCGAGCACGCGGCCGGTGCTTGCATCGAGTAACGGCCCGCCGCTTGAGCCCTGCTTGATCAAAGCATTCATTTCATAAAGATCCGTATAGACAAAGACTTCCGAGAAATCGACGCCGGTGTCGGTGATTTCCCCTTCAGTCGCAGTATTCGCTGCGTTCTCGGGGCTGCCGATGGCGATAACCGGTGTGCCGATATCGACCGGTTGCATTTCCTGCTCAAGTGGCTCTTTTCCTGCGAGGTCTTCAACACGGACAAGCGCCAAATCCTCATCGAGCGACATGCCGATCACTTTGCCGGCAAATTCCTGGCCGTCGCTATTGACGAGTGAAATAAACGTGGCATCTCGCACGACATGGGCGTTCGTCAAAATGTCGCCCTGGTTATTGAATAAAAAGCCGGACCCTTGCTCGAAATCGGTATAGATCGTGTAGACATGTGTCTTGGCATTCGCTATCATCACGGCTTTTTCCTGAGCGGCCGTATCGACCGGGGAATCCGTCTGCTCTGTTTCAGCTTCGGGCGGCGCCTCTGTCTCCGTCCCTCCGCAAGCCGCGAGAATCATCGCCGACAGGAAAACCATCAGCCATTGCATCATCCGTTTTTCCATAGTCTCAACCCGCTTCCGGTAATGTGAGTTCATTATAGCAAGCCGGAATTGAAAAAGGAACGTTTACGGGCAAGCCCGACCCGGAAGATTTTTACTTGAGTGAAGACAAAAAAAGCCGCCGGTACAAACCGGCGGCTCCATTCGTTATTTCTTGCTCTTCTTCAATTGCCCTTTGTTCGTAATAACGGTGTAGTTGCCGAACTCGTTCACTTCAAGCGTGAAAGTTTCGCCATTCAGGTCGCCCTGGATGATCTTCCATTTGCCTCTATCATCTTGGCGTGCGCCGAATTGGACTTTGACATCCGGATTCGTCAGGAAGTTCAATTCCATCGGTTCGCTGAGTGTCAGGCCGAGTTCTTCGCCGTCCGCTCCGAGTACAGCGATATCAAGCTGGTCGCTGAGTGCAGGGCGTTTGTCTACTTGTTCGGCGTCATCGACTGCAAGGGCAAGCGTCATTTCTTCGCCAGCCGCTTCCGCTAATTGCTGGAGGTTGGCTGCCGTGAATGTGAAGTTCGCTTGTTCCAGTTGAACGGTCAAATCCTTGCCGCTTTCAAGAAGTTCATCGATTGTGCCTTCTGTGAATGTGATGTCGAGTGTACCGTCTTCATCGAATTCACCGGCTGTGATGACTGCTTCTTCACCTGAAAGGTCCGGATCCGCTTCCTGTTCACCAGGCACTTGCGGTTTGTCGAACGTGATTTGTGCAAGTAGTGGATCATGATCCGATGCGCGTCCATGTTCTTCCATAAACATCGAGTTAATATGGACCATATCAAGTTCTGTGTTGTCCGCCAAATTGTTCGTCACCAACAAGTGATCGAGCACTTGCGAGTTGCCTTGGTAGTAATAAGAGAAACGGTCTTCTTCAGGAACATCGTTGACTTTGTTCGTCAAGATGTCGCCTTCTAGTGCATCAAGTGCCGGCGTGAATTCGAAATCGTTCATATCGCCAGTGACGACGACATTGAGTTCCGGATTCTTCTCGAGTCCTTCTTCGATAAAGCCATTAATGGCATGCGCCAATTCAATGCGTTCCACTTCAGAAGTGAATTCCGGCGGCTGGTTTTGCCCAAACAAGCCTTGGTCTCCGCCTTTGGAGTTCAAATGCGTTGCGATAACGACAATTTCTTCGCCTTGGAATTCAAATTGTGCCGCGAGTGGCTTACGTGTGTTTGGCATTGGAATCGGTTGTACGCGTCCCGGGTTCAATTCAAGGTCGCCTGAATCTGTCCACGAGTTGTCCTCTGTCGCTGTTCCTTTTTCGCCTTCAGACAAATCAACGCGGTCCGGATTGTACAAGAAGCCTACGCGGATGTTGCCGCCTGGCTGTCCGCCATCCTGGTTGTATTCCGGTGCGATGTCTGTCCAAGCGTATTCAGGACCGCCTGCAGCTTGGATGCCTTCGATGAGGCGCTCATAAGAAGCGGTCGCATCAGAGTCTTTTGAAGCAATCGGCCCGTCGCTGTCCTGTACTTCGACCATCGCGATGATGTCCGGTGAGTTCAAGTCGTTGACGAATGATTCTGCGATGCGCTGTGCTTTAGCATCTGATGTGTGGCTCGGGTCTGCAGAGAAGTTCTCGACGTTATACGTGGAAACCGTCAATTTATCATCTGCGTTTTCGATCCATGTCTGTTCCGGCTCAGTTCCGCCATCTACAATTTCCGGCACTTCGGTTTCGTCCGTCCAGATCTGGTAGTTGCCGAATCCGTAGCCGAGAACGCCAACTGGAGCTTCAGCAAATGTATCGCCCGCTTTTGCGACGACGCCTTCACCTGTTGTGACGGTGATACGTTCCGGATTGAAATCGTCTTCTTCAAGAAGGATTCCGTCTTGCTTGTGGAACTCATTATTTGTCGCATTTTTCGATACGACGAATACTTCGCCGTAATTTTGTGGGCCAACGATTTGTGCCTCAGCTACGCTGACACGTATCAATTCCAGTGACTCCCAGAAATCAATGCCGTCTTCTTCCGGCTGGAATTCCGTCAAGCCGTCATTGTCGATATTTTGAGTCGGTGGGAAGACATCTTCGCCGATAACGATCGGTTCAGGTAGTTCTGCTGTTGCTGTTTTCACAACGTCCGTCGAACGGATGCGTGTGAGTGGCAAATCGTTTTCGCGCATATCGGAATAGCCCTTATAGAACCATTCTTCGACCGTTCCCGCGACCGTTACGACATCCCCGACAGCCAGGCTGCTGGATGCAGATGATTTGTTGACGATGATCGCTTCTGAAGTTTTCCAGTCGCCGTCACCTTCTGTATCTTGGATCACAAAGTTTGCGCCGTTATAGAAATGCGTGATGACACCCGTCACTTCATTCACTGTTGCATCTTCGTAGATCGAGTAATGCCCTTGTCCTTGAATGTCGCGGATTTTCAAGTCCTCTGTTTTCAGGACCGTGTAATCAAATGAAAAAACTTCTGATGTTTCGCCTGTCACTGCGATCGCTTTGATCACCGTATCTTGCGTCAGGACGATCGGCTCAGAATAAACTGCGCTGTCCGTTGTCGGCTCTGATCCGTCTAAGGTGTAATGGATTGTTGCATTATCCAAGCCGCTTGCAAGCGTGATTTCAGTACCTTCCGAGACGACGCCCGGGAAGATGTCTGTGTACACAGCAGGCTTGTTGACAAGCTCGAAGCTCTCGAAGCCCAGCGTTTTCACTTGGTAAGTCGAGTTGTATTTCGAAGCGATGCCTGAAAGGTAAATCAAGTCGCCTTCTTTGTATTGTTTCGTGAAATCTTCGAACGTCAAGCCATTGCGATTGTCATTGCGGACGACGACTTGCTCGCCATTTTCCGTGACTGCCGTGAACTCAAACGTTCCGTAATCGTTAACGGATTTCAAGTTAGTGATTTCGACGCGTTCGATCGAAATGCGTTCGCCTTGAGTCTCTTCATTGACGCCTGCCGGTGAAATTGTCTGTACTTCCGGCAATTCGGTTCCGGAATTTAGGACTTCTACTGTGTTCGGCTGCAATTGCAACTCGCCGCTGTATTCGGAAACCTTGCCTTCCAAGCGGACGATATCGCCTGCCGTTACAGACGCGCTCGATGTGTAGACATAAATGCCCGCTGTTTCATCCTGCACATAGAAAGCGTTGCCGCCCCAGAATCCTGTTTCAGTCGTCACAGTCGCTTCGACAGAAATCAATTCGCCTGCTGAGTCACGTGCCGCTTGGACATTTTCAACCGGTGTCGCGGTCGGCGGTGCTTCGCCTTCAGACAGGATTGTAAAAGCATTAGCAGAACGCAGGCCAGGAACTGAGAAATAAGCTCCAAGTGTGCCGGTTATTGTCACTTCTGCTTTGAAATTACCTGGATTGTCTACAAGGTTCAATCCGGCACGAGTCGATCCTGTCGGTAATTGAACCGGCAAGATTTTCGCCGGGTCGGTTTCATCCGGGGAATCCGCCAAACCTAAGTTGGTTGCTGAAGTAAATGGAGCTTCCTGGTCATAATTGGTGCCGCTAGTTGCAGTCCCAACGATAAAGCCTTTCACCGTTGCTGTTCCTGTATTGTTTTCAATGGCTTCTGCAACTGAAATGGTTTCTGCTGCTTCGGCTGTCGCCATATATGGCAAGGCAGCTGATAAAGCCAATAGGAGACTCAAAAAGATCTTGCTGAACGCGCTTTTTGTCACAAACCTTCACTCCTCTGATAATTTATTGTCATACGGATTTAGTATACTAGACATATGTAAACGCTTTATTGAATATTTGTAAATTTCTTTATTTTGACCAAATTATTTATAATATTCCCTTTTTATCCTGTATATTAGGTGCAAGAGAAAGCTATTTTCTAATTTTGTACATTGATTAATCCATTAGTCCTGTAAGCTTGTCATATGTGAATTTTTCCGCAACATAATCACCAGAGACGTCTAAACTAGAGGTTTCGTGATAAGATAGGAAAATGGAATTGGGAGATTATTGCTCCTATATATAAGGAAAGAATTTGGTTTCGTTTCACCGCTTAACCATTTGAAGAAAGTAGGATTTAGTTTTGGGTAGAAAACTTGCTATTACCGGTATTTTGTTTGTCATCGCGTCGCTGTTTTTGAAAATTTCCGGGCTTCTCCGGGATATGGTTATTGCCTATCAATTTGGGGATTCCTATCAATCAGCTGCATATTTCGCTGCATTCGCTTTGGCAAATACCTTTATTTTATTCTTCACTACCGGCATGAAGAACGCTTTCGTGCCAAGTTTCATCCATGCACAGGCGGATGGCAAGGGCCATCATCATTTCTCCCAGATCATCCGTGGAACGATGGTACTCGGATTGATTGTCTCCGCTATCGGCGCAGTAGTATCCCCGTTGCTATTGCCTTTGCTGTTTCAGTTCCCTAATCTTCAGCCCGATGTTCGAGCTGAAGCGATTGAATTGAGTGTTGCTTTAGCGGTCATCTTCTTCATAGCCGTTTTTCTAGTGTCATTGAACGCGGTTTACGAGGCCTATCTTGATGCGGAGAACAAATTCTCCCTGTCAGTCATTTCGCAGATCATCGTTATTGGCAGCACCATTCTAAGCACCTTGCTGTTTGCAGATCAGATCGGCGCCTACTCAATGGCGTTTGGTTATTTGGCCGGTGCGCTGTTATCGTATATTGCCAAACGGCTCTGGTTCGTCCCTAAAGGTAGCCATAAAGTAATCGGCAAACTCGATTGGGAAGAAATCAAGCCCTTTTCGATCATTTTCATCCCGGTCGCTATTACAGTTATGGTCGGCCAGGTCAATTTGACAATCGACAATATCTTTGCCAGTTCGTTCAGCGATTCAGCAGTCAACTACGTTAACTACGCCAAGAACATCGTCCACTTCCCGCAAGCGATCATCGGCGTAACCATCGGGACGATTATTTTCCCGATTTTGTCGAAAGCCATTGCGAATGCCAATGAAAAAAGTTTCAAGCAAGGTATCGAATATGGCTTGATGTTGACGCTTTTGGTTTTGCTGCCGGCTGTTGCGGGAATGATGTGGCTGATGCAAGATCTCATCACGATCGTCTATGAACGCGGCGCCTTTACAGCGGACGCGACGACAGCCACTGCCAATGTCGGCTATCTGTATCTGGGATCGGTATTGTTCTTCAGTTTGCAGAACATCTTGAACAAAGCTTTCTATTCAAAAAAACAAGGCCACGTCATTTTGCGCATTTCCTTGTTCTCCATCGCGCTCAATGTCGCATTGAACTTCCTGTTCATTGCCATTCTTGATTCGTATTTGGCGATTCCACTTGCTTCATCCGTCATGGCGCTCGTCTATTTTGCGCTTAACTGGATCGTCTTTAACCGAACGCAAGGCAAGCTCGATTCGCGCTTTATCGTGAAAGACGCGGCCAAGATTTTTGCAGCGACCGCTGCGATGCTATTACCTTATGGCTCGCATCCGGAATACTCGAAGATCTTCATATCTATATCCGCTTCGGCCTGACCGCGATCATCGGCGCCATTGTCTACGTCATCGCGGCTCTCGCCTTGAAAACGGAAATCGCACGCTTCCTCATCAGCAAGCTTAGAAAATCATAAGGAGTTTTTCGCATTATGAAACAGGCAATCATGAAAAATGCTGCGCCGGTGCTGAATCCGGCGATCAAGGCATCCTTACGACGCTTTTACAAAGCGGACAAACCGCTCACTCCGCTTGAACCGGCGGAGCGCGTGCTTGTATTTGCGCCGCATATCGACGACGAAACGATTGGGCTTGGCGGAACCATCCGCCGTTATGCCGATGCCGGCGCGCAAGTCACCATCGCCATTATCACCGATGGCAAAAACAGCAACGCTGCTCCGGTTGAAGCCGATGCCTTGGCTGAAACCCGTAAGCAAGAGTTGCGCTCCATCCAGGATCTGCTCGGCTTCACAGATGTTCGTTATCTTGATTATCCTGACAGCGAGATCAAGCATGTCGCTTCGAGCGAACGTTTCGGAGAACTGATCGATGAGATCCGTCCTGATACAATCTATACAACGAGCTTGATCGACGCCCATCCGGATCATGTGTACAGCGCCCATTTGGTGGCTGATGCCTTGAAGCATACGGCCCATCAGCCAAAAGTCGTCCGCGAATATGAGATCAATTGCCCTGTACCGCCAGAGGAAATCAATTGTATTATGGACATTACCGATCAATTCCCGCTCAAACAACGGGCGACTGAAGCATTCAAAAGCCAAGTGATCGCATTCGATGGATTTTTGGCGCTCGCTGAAATCAAAGCTGCCCAAACAAACGATACAAACGCACGCTACGTAGAAACCTTCATCGAAAACACACCGCAGCAATTTATCCAGGCGGCCGATCACTTGAAGACCGAAGACCGCCAGTACGAAAATCATTTCAAGCAAGCGAACCGCACCGTCACTTTGTGGTGGGCCATCTTCAAGAATTTGAAGTTGAAAAAGGCGATTTATCAAAGCCGCTAATTATAAATGCATTTGGAGGATATTATGAACTTTTTTAAGAACGATAACGAAAAATGGTTTTGGCTCATCGCCTTGATCGCCATCATGTTAATAGGTTATTCAGAGCTCGCCATCATCGGCTATGCCCTGACGGCCGTGTTGTTCGCCTATGCGTTCATCAATCCGAAGCACGGTATCCTGTTGCTGTTCGTCTACATCCCGGTCCGTGAATTTGTCACGCAATACAACCCGGGGCTCAGCTATTTGACCGAAGCTATCGTATTCGGTGCGCTGTTCCAGGTATTCTGGATGAACCGCAAAACAATAGGGAAATTATTCCACTTCAAGAACTTCGAATACGCCTATTTCGCTTTTCTGGCCATTGGTTCGATTTCTGCACTTATCATGGGCATCAGCCCGATCCTGATCGCTATGCAATTGCGCCAGTTCCTGCTCTTTTACCTGGTGTATTACATCGTCTACCGCATTGGGATCACACGTAAAGACCTCGTCAACCTCGTGTGGATTTTCATCTGGACAGCGATTTTGGTCATCATCCAGGCGATCACTGAAAAACTGTCCATCCGCAATATGTTCCTGCCAGAATCATGGGAGGCCATGGCGTTGTCGGCGAAAAACCGCGTACGCATATACGGCATGCTCGGCAACCCGAACGTGCTCGGCATTTACTTGATGTTCGCATTCATCGCCTTCTATTACGCGAAGAATAAATTGAAGGAATTCAATCCGCGCTATATGGATATTTTGAATGTCCTATTGGTCGGTATTTTGGTACTGACGTATTCACGTGGCACTTGGGGCGGATTCTTGATCGCCGCCATCGCCTTCCTGATCATGACGCGCAAACTGAGCATACTCATCGACTTCGTCAAATATACGGCGATTGCACTGGTACTCGTTGTTTTGCCGTTGAATCTATTGACTAATTACTTTGAGAGCACCGACATTGGTTCTGAAAAAGTCACCAATATTCAGCAATTCGATGTCGGTGGACAGTCTGGCTTCCGCGACCGCATCGGCAGTACGTTCAGCGAAGACACTGTCACCGGCAGCCAAAGCTCGGGCCGCTTGTTCATCGTCAAAACCGGCTTTGAAGTATTTAAAGACTATCCTATTATCGGGACTGGATTTGCCACGTTCGGCGATTCCACTACCCTCTCAAACGGCTCGCCGATTTATGATGAATACGAAATCGGCCACAAGTTCTATTCCGATAACCAATACATCCAAATCATTGTCCAAACGGGCGTACTCGGCGTTATCGCCTTTGCTGCTTTCTTGCTGTTGATGCTTTGGCGCTATGGCAAGAAGCATAAGGAAAGCTATCTGTATTCACTAACTGCCAGCATCTTGCTGGGTGCGTATTTCATGGGCCTTGTTTACAACCTATGGGAATCCGATATTTTCGGGCTCGCGTTCTTCGCACTTCTAGCTGCAGCGTCTCGCCGGGAAGATTTCGGATTCCGGGATGACGGTGAAACCTTATGATCCGCCTTTACCAGACAGGCGACGAAATCGGCATCAATGCCCTTTATGAAAAAGTGTTCGGCAAAAAGCGTTCACTTGCTGAATGGCAATGGAAATTCGAGACCTTTCCAGAGAGCGCGACAATTGTCGTTTCAGAAGAAGACGGCCACATTAACGGCCATGCCGCTTTCTTGAAGCTGACGGCGCGCCAGCAAGGAACGGAACTATCACTTGGCGAACGGGTCGACATCATGGTCGATCCAGATTTCCAAGGGCGCGGCATCTACAAGCAAATCGTCTCCCGCATGATCCAGGAATGTGAAGCGGAAGGGCTCGATATCCTCTACGGTTTCCCTGCTGAAACGGCTAAGCAAGTGTTCATGAAAGTGGCTGGCGGCAAGGATCTCGGGAATGTCCCCCGCTTTCTTGCCGTCAATAAGCCAGGAGCTTTGCTTGCGGCAAAGGTCGGCAAGTTAAAAGCGATCCAGTCGCCGCTCGACAAAGTGTTTTCTGTGAGCGTTCCAAAAAAGAGCACGCATCAATTGCGTGAACTTGGCGATCGCCTCGCAGTGGCCGATATGTTATACGGACGTTTTGAAAATCAATACCCGCTTCATGCCAAACGCAGCGGCGGCTATATCGAGCGTCGTTTCCTTGACCATCCGACAAAGGATTACCAAGTGTATACTTTAGAGCAGAATGGCTATGCAGAAGGCTATTGCGTTCTGCACGAGGAAACGAAAGAAAATGGCGTGAGCTTTGCAACGATTGTTGATTTGTTCGGGCCGAATGATGAAGCGATCATTGCGGATCAATTGAAGGCAATCCGCCGCTTCACTAAAGCAGACGCGCTCAATTGCTGGGCCGTGCCGGATAGCCCGCGCTACCGTGCATTGAAGAAAGCCGGCTTTTTCCATATCAATAGCCCGATGCCGTTTGTCATCAAAGATTTCACTGGCACGGGTGCCTATGACGAGCTGGCTGATTGGCATTTGTCGCAGTCGGATGTTGATTCGTATTAATGCGTGCCCTTCTTCCGGGATTCCGGGAGAAGGGTTTTTTTTATGGGTTGGGAATTTTGTGTGGAGATGTATACGAAGATAGTGAGGCATTGGTTGTGGAATTGTTGCGATGTTTGATTTTAGCTTCATTCTAGTAGTCGCCGCCTTGCATTGGGTTGGCCTTTGGCAATAAGCCAATGAAATGGCGAAAGGAAGTTGAGTCATTTCATTTGCGACGCATCTGCATAGCAGATGTGGGAGCAAGGTGCTTGATGTGATGCTCAAACAAACTTCTTGTCCTCTGCGGCGGCTCACCCTTGGCGCCAGCGGCTGAGAGATTTCATTACAAACGGACTGTTTAAGCAGGTCTGCTTCTGTATGGAGTTGCCGGCTAGTGGGGAAATCGCTTCCCGAGTCGAGCTTGTGTGGAGGTTGCGGTGATTTTCGTGTGCAACAGTTGCAATTATTGATTTCAGCATCAGCTTAGTAGTCGCTGCCGGGCTTTGGGTTGGCCTCTTGCCATAAGCCAGAAAGAACGACTGTCTTACGGCATCGGCTCACCCTTAGCGCTCGACAGCTAAGAGAATTCGTTGTGAGCAGCTTGTTTAATCGGACCTGCTTCTGTATGGAGTTGCCGGCTAGTGGGGGAATCGCTTCTCGGGATGAAACATCTGTCCCTATGATGTTAAATCGAAACGCTTTCGTTAAAATTAGCACTCGTGATCGTCTTGTCTTTGATTAAGGTGATACAACTTAAAAAGCCTGAAGTATCTTCACACTTTTTATTTAGTGAACAGAATAAATTTCCTTCCTCTCTAAAATTAGAGACGGAGTGGAAGGGGCCGACTCCGGGAGGATTAGCGAGACAATTGAGACCCTGCAGGAGCGCAGCGACGAAGCGGCTCAATGCGAGCCCTCCGGAAAGCGTGCCCCTGAAACGAAGTCGAAAGTGGAAACTGTTCCTCTCTCATCTTTTTCTCTCCATACATCCTATCCCACAAAAAAACAAACACCCCTTCATCGCGAATGGGTGCCTGTTTTGTGTTCACTTGATAAACGCTTCATATGTATCGAGTTCGCCGGCTTTGATGACATGTCCGATAAAGTCTTCGTAGCTGACGATGCCGAGTGCTGTGGCTTCATCGAACAGTTCCTGCACGCGTGCTGTGTCTGGATGGATTTCTGCGTTTTTGGTCGGGTGCAGTTTGCCGGAATGGTCGACGATCTTGCCTGCTTCGTCGAAAACGACGTTCAGTTCACCGAGGTTGGTATCGTATTCGCCGGTCTGCACGACCAAGGTATCGCCGATCTGGTTCGGCGGGTTGGTCGTAACGTGCGAGTGGCCGCCGATAATGACGTCGATTCCTGGCACTTCTTTGGCCAATGTCCGATCATGCCCGACGCCGATATGTGTCAGCGCCACGATTTTATCGATGCCGATCGATTCAAAATGAGCGACGGCATTTTTAGCAGCTTCTGTATAATCTGCGAACGATACGTCACCAGGTACGGTCACGACTTCCTTATAATGCGTGATGCCGAAGATGCCGATTTTTTCGTCGCCAACTGTTTGCACGAAGCCTTTATTGATGCGGCCATCTACGGGCTCTTCCGTATAGCTATAGTATGCATAGGGTTCAAGGAATTGATCTTGCGAGAAGTCGACATTGGCGCCAAGCACTGGATGCGCCGCATGTTCTACGTAGGTGCTGAGCGGGCCATGGTCGACGACTCCTTCACCGAGGTCGAACTCGTGGTTGCCGAGCACCATCCCGTCGTAATCGAGGTGGTTCATGAACACGGCATTGGCGAGCGAATCCTGCGCTTTTCGCCCAATTTCCCAAGAGGTCACATCCCCTGCCGATAATAAAAGATGATGGGTGCTGGTTTCGCGAATGTCTTCAATCAGTGAAGCTCGCCGTGCGATATTGTCCATAACTGTATGGGTGTCGTTCGTATGGATCAAAGTCAGTTCGAACGGTTCAGGTTCCACGGGTTCTGGTTCCGGCGATTCATCTGGCTTGGTGTCTGTTGAAGCTGTTTCTTTTCGGTCTGGTGCTTCTGCATCCCCAAACCCTTCACTTTGGTCTTTTTGCGGCCAAATGAGGAAGGCTGTGAAGGCGACCATGATCGCCGCTAAGAATGTTACGATTTTTTGCATTGTTGTCACTTCCGTTTCTCTACATAATCTCTATAGATAGTCTACTATAAAATATGGAAAAAATACGGAATCTCACGGATTCTTAACCAGGTCTTAATACTTTTCTCAATATCTTTACGAATAGAAGTTGAGAAGACATAAAAATACCCGGCTGCCTTAGCAGCCGGGTATTGATATTTCGATTAATCGTGCAATGCTTTGATGACTTCTGGAGAAACGACTTGCGTTCCGCCTGAAGTGAAGACTGTGCCATAGTAATGCGCACGATTTTCAACAACAGAGTTGACGCTGTCTTTCTTAACAAGAAGCATCGGTGCTTCATATGCTGCTGCAAGAGCGTTCCCTGTCAAAGCATCAGGGAAGTTCTGGCCGTTTGCAGCCAAGCCTTCAACCGCGCCATCGAACAGGCGATCTGCAACTGCTGCAGAAGTCAGGTAACGGTCTGCGCCGCTGATGCGGTCAGCGTTCGGCAATTCGTCCGCTACGTCTTCAGAAACAGCTTGCGATCCGCCGATGATCGTTGTTGTATCATAATTTTCAAGTTCGTTCGCAATGACAGATGGGATACGGTCAGGACGCGTCAACAGGATTGGCTTGTCGTTGACTGCTGCATAAGAACCAGCGGACAAAGCATCCGGGAAGTTCAAGCCGCTTACGACAACTGCATCAGTTGCTGCTGTTTCAAGTTCATTCGCGATGGCAACAGCTGTATCATAACGTGTTTCCCCGCCGATGCGTTGAACATCAAGGTCAAGTTCTTCAAGTTCAGCTACCACATCAGCTGAAACGGCTTTTGTGCCGCCAAGTACGATGGCATTTGTTGCGCCAAGGCGTGCGATTTCTTCAGCGACGCCAGAAGCCAATGCGCCAGAGCGAGTCAATAGGATTGGAGCTTCGTTTTGGTCAGCTAGTGGAGCTGCTGTCAAAGCGTCCGCATATTGGTCGCCGCGAGCGATGACTACAGTATCAGCTGATTCCCAGCCTTGTTTCGAAACGGCGATTGCTGTTTCGTAACGGTTTTCACCAGACAAGCGCACTTGGTTGATACGGCGCTCTTCGTATGGCTCTACACCTTCATCAGCGAAGGATTGTGCATGCTCTTCGAACATTTCCCAGTCTGTGAAGCCAGGCTCAGTAACACGTCCCTCTTCATAAGCTTTACCAAATGAGTCAAAACCGTCGCCGCCTTTAGCAGTGAACGAGTTCGTTGCGACTGTATACGTTTCTTCCAAATTCAATTCGTCGTAAGTTTCCCCACCTGTGTCAACAAAGACAGACAAGACGCGTTCGCCTACTGGTGCTTTGCCGTCATAGTTGAAAAACATGCCAGATACGTGAAGGAATCCGCCGTTTTCTTTCGGGTATTCACGGACACTGTGCTCAAGAGCATCTTTGAGTTCCTGGCCAGTGACTTCCATGATTGCCAAGGCATTGCCGAATGGCAAGACTGTCAATACTTCACCATAAGTGATTGGGCCTGGCTCGATGGAAGCACGGATGCCTCCGCCGTTTTGTAGGGCGATCGTTGTATCAGGATTGATTTGCTGCGCTTTTGCGAGCATGCCATCCGTGATGAAGTTTCCAAGGTTCGTCTCGCTTGCACGAATTCCGAACTCTCCGCGCGTGCCGTTCAAGAAGACATTTGCTTCAACACCGATTTCCGTTTCTTTCAATTCTTCCACTTCTTCTTTAAATGGCTCAAGGATTTCTGCCGCTTCTGCATCTTCTTCAGCAAGCGCAACTTCGTGGTGCTCACCGACAAAGTTTGTTACATTTCCAGCTTCATCGAAAGTGACGTCCAATTGGCCAAGGAACTTATTATATTCGTTCGCTTGGACGATGACTGTATCTTCAACTTGTACTGGTGGCAATAATTTTGTATGTGTATGTCCGCCGACGATTACATCGATTCCATCTACTTCTGCAGCGAGCGTACGGTCGTTATCGACTGCTGCGTTATCGTCATAGCCGATGTGCGTCAAAGCAACAATTTTATTGACTTCTTGTCCTTCAAACCATTCAACTGCTTCATTTGCCGCGTCGATATAATCAGTGAAAAGGATATCTTCCGGGCTTGAAATGTCAGCTGTTTCAGCAGTTGTTAAGCCAAAGATCCCAACTTCCTCACCGTTCACTTCTTTCACAACGCCGCTGTAGATTTGTCCGTTAGCAGCCGTTTTCGTAAACGCTTCGCCTGCTACCAGCGGTGACATATTCGCATCGCCTGAGAAATCAACGTTAGCCCCGACCAACGGGAAGTCTGCTCCGCCAACGAATTCAGCTAGTGAAGCGTGGCCTTCTTCGCTCGAACCAAGGTCGAACTCGTGGTTACCGAACGTCATGGCGTCATACTGCATATAATTCATCAACGCCAAATCCGCTTGCCCTTCGAAGGTGTTGAAATACAATGAGCCTGAAAAAACGTCGCCTGCATCAAGCAATAGGTTGTTCGTATTCTCCGCACGAAGCTGCTTGATCAAAGTTGCGCGTTTCGGCGCGTTGTCCAGGTTCGCGTGCGTGTCATTCGTGTGCATGATCGTTAACTCGAAATCGCCTTCAGCTGCCTCCGCTTTTTGCGAATCGTAGATCCCGACGACTGTCAAAGCCAGTGTCGTCGCCATTACAGAAGTGAAAATCTTTTTCGGCATTTCTACACCATCCTATCAATTTTTTTTGACGAACGTCTCTCAGGGCTGTATCTTTCTGACTATGTATGAAGACGTTTGTCCCTATTACCCATAATACTACAAAAGATTTCGAAGGTAAGTAAAATTTTGATAAATATTTCGAAAACGTTTACATTTTTTCTGATGAAACTTTCTTTTTTACTATTTTATCCAATTTAACAAAGTTGATTATTCCATTTTTCAATTTCTTATTGCTTTTTTTCGTCCAAGTAATGAATGAGTTTCTTCTATAAAATACATGTTCATTGAAACGCTTAGCCCACAAGTCAAAATCAAGCTGCCATAGGCAAAGAAAAAAACGGAGCGCCCTCAGGCACTCCGTTTTCTGCTTCTTATTTGTTGTTCAAGTACTCGTCCAATTGCTTCAGGATTTCATCGGATACTGCTTGTGATCCACCGATCACTTTCGCGTATTCGACGCCATTCTTCTGCAAGTGTTCGCCAAGTTCTGCTGGTACGGATTTACCTACCAAGTAGACGCCAGTGTCATGTTTCGCTGCCAGCGCGCCGCCTGCTAGAGCATCCGCATAAGATTTGCCTGTTGCTACGTAAACAGTATCAGTTGGGCTACCGAAATATTTCGCTACTTCAAGTGAAGTTTTGTAACGGTCAGAACCGCTGATACGGAATGAGTTAGGAAGCTCTGAAGCTGCCTTCTCGCTGATAGCGCCAGTTCCACCGATGATCAAGCTGTTTTTCACACCCAATTTCACCAATGCTGCTTTTGTTGCATTCGGCACTGAATCTGTACGGGAAAGCAAGATCGGTGTGCCTTCAGATCCAGCATAGCTAGCTACGCTTAGAGCATCCGGGAAGTTTGTTCCGCTGACAACGATAGCTGATTCGGATTTACCGAATTTCTCAGCAATTTTCGCTGCAGTTTCGAAACGATCAGCACCACTGATGCGTTCTACTGTAATGCCGTCAGATTTCAATTGCTTCACGACATCTTCAGAAATCGCTCCAGTTCCACCAAGAACGTGGACTGTTTTCGCGCCGAGGCGTTTGATTTCTTCATAAGTGTCAGCAGGCAATTTAGCCGTACGGGACAATAGAAGCGGTGCATCTTGTTGCTTCGCGAGTGGTACACCAGCTAGAGCATCAGCGTAGTTGTCGCCGCGCGCAAGAACGACTGTGTCGGAAGATTCCCAGCCTTCTTGGCTCAACTCAACTGCAGTGATGTAGCGGTCTGCACCGGAGATACGTTCTGCACGAAGTTCAGAATCAACACGGTCGATCTTCACTTCTTTTTCAACTTTGTTGCCAGCGCCGTCTTCTGCAACAACCGTGAACGTGTTAACGCCAGGTGCCAAGTCGACTTTCGCTGTTACTGTTTTACTGATTGGGTCAGCCAAAGTGATTTCATCAAAGACGTCTTGGTTGTAAAGCACATCTCCATCAAGTGATAGTTTCACCATATTGAAGTTATCTTTTACTGTAATGTCGAATTCCACTGACTCTTCATCTTGGTCAACAACGCTAGGAGCGTCGATTGCAAGCGTCGGGTTCGTTGTATCGACATAAACTGGACGGATGATTGAAGACGTGTTGCCGTTGTAATCTGTCGCTTCGAACTTCACATCATGGCGGCCAGTTTCAAGCTCGATTGTTGTATCGAACTCAAAGCCTTTATCTGTTTCAGTGAATGCTACTTCTTTGCCGTTCACTTTCAAAGTCTTCAAGTTTTCTTCCACTACATACCCTTTAACCGGTACAGTGTTTGTTGCGTAAAGGCCAAGAGCAGCTGGGCCGTTATCATCCACGTAGATGACTGGTTTCACAGTATCATCCACATTTGAGATTCCATAACCCATGTTATAAGCATGGTCGTAAACTACGACTTCAACTTTGTCAGCTTCTGAAGCATCCAAACCAAATTCATCCAGTTCGATGACTGTTTCTTCTGGTTTGAAGTAACCTTCCGCTGGTAAACGCTTGCCGTCAATATTTACGGAGAATTGTTTGACGCCTACTCCTTCATCAGACAAGGAAACTTCCAATGTGTTGTCATCTTCATTTACAGTAACTGAAGCTTCTGGTGCGACTGTATCGATGTAAACCGGCAATGACTTGCTCTGCCATTCTGCATCTTCGTAGTCAACTTTCGCTTTGTACTCATATTCGTACAAGCCATCTGCTGCTACTTTTCCTTTCAATTTGCCATCCCAAGCGCGAGCCTCTGAATAGCTTAGGTATGTTCCTGATCCACCGTTAAAGTAGTTCTTGCGAACATCTTTCTCGATATTGACCGTACGTACTTTCTCGCCTTCCGCATTCAAGATATTTGTTTGGAGCTCGTCCGCGTTGCGTAGGAGCGTGATATTGCCGTTGATCTTATCGTTCAAGCCGTCATTGTTTGGAGATACCGGGTAAACCCACTCGCCATCAACTTCAACGAGGTCGTAGTAGTAAGCTCCATCATCAGCATCTTTAATGCCTAGATCATAGTACCGCTGATAGAAGTGCGGCTCGTCTTTTTCTTCGACACCGAAGGAATCAATGATGTCCGGACGGTCCCATTCGCCGTAGAAGCTGATGTATGGCAAGACCAAATCAGGATTAGACGATCCTTCTTCAGCTGTCAATTTCACGAAGCCTTCTACAAAGACATCTTCTTCAAGCGCTTTAGTGATTGCGTTGCCATCTTTATCAAGCCCTGGCACTTTGCCTGCGCTGATATCGATTGTCACTGTTACGTCCGTTGTTCCGTTAGCTGGTACAGTTACTGTTTCCGGAGCCGTTACTTTTGCTCCTTCAAGCGCGCCGGATTGGAGCAAGTTGGACGTTACATTGCCTTGTTCCTGGAACATATCGACAAGCACTGAAGTGTCGACTGAATACGTTGCCGCTTTGTCTGACAAGTTTTCAGCTTTCAATGTGAATGTGAATGAATCGCCAGTGAAATCTTTAACGTTCACTTTCGCTTCGTCTGTCGCTTTTTCAGTCAAGACTACAGGAGTCGTGACAGCGCCGTTAAGCTGCATCATGCCTGCGCCTTGGCGGCGAGGGGAAATCGTGTCGCCTGATTTTCCGTGAGTGATGTCAGCTGTGTTCAATAGCAATACTTTAGCAAGGCGAGTGCGTTCTTCTAATGAAAGGTTTTTGAACTCGTCATGGTTTTTCAAGTATTGCTGAACAAGTGCTGCGCCACCCGCGACGTGTGGAGCTGCCATGGATGTTCCGCTCATGACGCCATATTTGTCGTTTTCAAGCGTCGACAAGATATTTCCGCCTGGTGCAGACAATTCAGGTTTGAACTCAAGGTCCGGAGTTACGCCCCATGATGTGAAGTCTGTTGCACGGCCCACTTCTGGTCCTTCTTCCACATTCGTTTGTTCAACATCAGCGCCAAGTTCGCCGTCTTCAGCAAGCGCTGCTTCAAGCTCTAAGCCGTCTTCACGTGTAATCTTCATGAACGGGATATCCCAGCCGCCTTGATCTTTGTAGAATACCGGGTTGTCCGAGTTATAAACGATGATTCCGGCTGCTCCAGCTGCTGCCGCCCAAGTTGTTTTATCCGCGAACGAATGCTCTCCGCGTTCAACGACCACAACTTTTCCTTCTACATCAATGTTTGCATAGTCTGCAGCAGCTCCCAGTGCACTCGGGTTGCCAGTCAAGTCTTTCAAGGATACAACTTCGATGTCATCGCCTTCTACTTCGAAATCAGTCCAGTCATCCACGCCAAATCCTTCAACAGTGAAATCATCGAACTCGACATCATGCGTGAAGTGGTTTACGACATTTCCTGTCGCTGCGACTTGGATTGTGTCCTTGTTAAGTCCAGGAGACCCAACTAAACCATAATCCGGATTGTCGTAATGTGGGTTGTCGTAGCCATATCCAATATGTCCAGAGTTGCCTGCAGATACAGCTGCCACGATGCCGTTGTTTACAGCGTTCGTGATTGCCTTGTCTTCTGCGCTGTCAGCGTCATAGAACGAAGAAGTTGAACCTAGGCTCATGTTCAATACATCTGCGCCAAGCTTCACTGCATCGTCGATTGCTGCCAAGTAGATATCAGAGAATGTTGACGGGAAGTTGACATCATTCGAGAACACTTTCATGCCCAAGATCTGGGATTCAGGTGCTACGCCTTTAATTCCACCGTTTTCTTCATCGCCATTTGCTCCGACCGTACCTGCTACGTGCATGCCGTGCATGGATGCGCCAGGGCCATCGTCTTGGATTTGGTCGTTTTTATCATAATAGTTGTAAGCATAAGGAACTTTCACATTTTTGTATGTGCCTCTCAAGCCGTCTTTTGAAACCAGCCCATCAACATCTGATTTCGTCAAATCAACTTTTGACTCATCAGTGATATTGAAATCTTTGTGCGTTGGATCGACGCCAGTGTCGATAACTGCAACGACCATGCCTTCACCTTGGAACTTGCTGTCAGCCCATACTTGGCGCGACTGGATGAAATCATGGCTTGTAGTCATGTCAGGCGTTACTTCTGGTCTTTCGTATTCGTTTGCAATGTATACGTTCTTAACGTTCGGCAAGTCTTTGATCTTCTCAACGTCGCTGAATTTCACCACGCCGCTGAAGCCGTTGAATGCCGTCGTATAATCGAATTGTGAGTTTAGCTCAACGCCTTTGGAAGAAATGGTTTTCTTCACGTTTGTATGCGCTTTTACTAATTGAGTTTCAATCTGTTCTCTTTCTGTCTTCGCAAGCTCTTTGTATTGGACGCCTTTCGCAGATGCCACTTCAACCGCTGACTGGCCTTCAATTTCAACAATGACTCGAACTTCTTCGTTCGGGTCCAATGCATCTTTTTGAACCATTTCATCATTTTCTTTTTTCTTAAGCTGTTTGATCAATTCCGCTTTTTCATTGGAAAGAACGTTGATTGCCTGCAACTCTTTTCATTGGCTTTCTTTATCGCCAGATGTAGCACTTGCAGTCATAACACCGTTACTTGCAACTAAACCTGCGATCATAGCGACAGATACAAACTTTTCCAGCTCTTTGAACCGTTTTGCACAATGTAGCCTCCCTAATGTTTTTCCGAGGAAATTCAAATTATGTATGTTTCCAACTTCTGTACTCATTTCCCACAGGTAAAATAGTAACAATAGTCTTACAATTATGTCAATATGTTATTTGAATATTCTTGTGAATAGAATTAATGGAATTTTATAGAAATCGTATAAGTATAAAGATGATTAATAGAACAATATATTCCTGCGTTTTCTCTATGTACAAGGTACCTTTTCGCAAAGTAAAATTTTCGAGTCACGAATTATAATGGTTCTTTAAGACTATAAATAGTGATTTTATTTTTCTTTTTATTTTTAAAATTTACTAGGTATAAATATTTTCTTAAATTTTTAGTTCGAAGAAAATCCATCTCATTTTCTACTATTTTCATTTTATTCACGCTTCTCGATATGTTCCTCTCGCAATTAAATTTATCAGGAGTTATTTGCTCTTCTTATAAGAACTCGTTTCCTGGCATATGTTGTCATCCCCTAAATTGAAAACGCGACTTCCTGTTGCTCAGCTGAATAAGCTGTTCTTCGGCTGATCATTAAAAAAGAACCAGCCGCCAAATGGCAGCTGGTTCTCCGTTTTTATTCGTAGCTTACTAAGCCGACAACAGATTCCTGTTTTTCGTCTCGGTTCGCGACTACCGTTTTTTCCTGGATGAATCCAAGACCCGGCGCGAAATAGCGTGTCATGGTCGTTACTTGATCGGAAGCGTCAGATTTCAGTACTTGTTCAACTACCAATACTTCTTCGAATGTACCGGCATCAGTTTCCAAGACTTCATCATTCGAGACGACAATCCACTCGCCTTCTGCGCTGTTGGCTTCATCGATCATGACGACCGGCGCGTTCATCGGCACCAATCCTTCGATCGAAATGTCGCGCTCGCCTTCGAGTTCAGATGTTTCGATCAGCATGTTCATGGACGACTCTGTCCACTCCGTCACTTCAATCGTAGCAGCTTCGCCGAATGTAATTTCTTCGAGCACTTGGTTGCCGGACACTTCTAGCACTTCACGCGTCAATTCGAAGTCTTCCACTTGGAACTTCTTGACGAGTCCGAGTTCAGGCATATAAAGCTGCAAGCCTGTTAGGTCTGTCACTTCGATTGGTGCGTCTTCAGGAGCTTCTTCGGTTGCTTCCACTTCTGTTTCAGTTGTTTCTGTTTCCGTGGCTTCGGTTTCGGTTGTTTCTGTGCCGCCTGTGCCGTTATTAGCGTCTTCCGCAGAATCGGTCACAGCGGTGCCACAGCCGCCAAGCAGGACGGCTGAAAGCAAAAGACCACTGAATTTCTTCATGTATATAACCACCTTATCATTTTTGCATTGCGTTGATCGTTGTTTTCACAGATGGGTTGATGGCGCCGCCGATATAGTACGTGCGGTTGATCAATTTCTCTGTACTGTGTTGAGTCAATGATGTTGTTAAATCTGATGGCATTGAATCATCCGGCACCAGGAATAGTGGCGCGTTGTAACGGGCAGAGACTGCCGAGGATACGAGCGCATCCGGATAGTTCGTGCCAGTTGAGACGATCAAGCGGTTGGACATGAAATCATCTGCAAAGAAATCAATTGCAGCTGTTCCTGTTTCGTAACGCGTTTTGCCGGATAGGCGGCGGACGCCGTCAGCACCGATTTCACGTTTAACTGCTGTTTCCAATGAAGCTGGCACTGCAGATGTTCCACCGATGATGACGACTTCGTCACCGAAAGCTGTTTTCAAGCTATTCGGCACAGGCAATCCTTCACGGACCAGCACGATCGGCCAGTTTTTCACGACGGCAACACTCGCTGCGGTCAAAGCATCTGGGTAGTTATCGCCAGCTGTGACGAAGACGCCATCAGCAGAAGGCAGTTTCGCGTTGATCTTCTCGTTTGTTTCATAGCGCGTCGAGCCGGACAAGCGCTCTGTGCTCATGCCCATGCTCTTCAGCTTGCTTTCGACTGATGTCGAGAGTGCAGCTGTTCCGCCGACCATAATGACGTGTTTCGCTTTCAAGCGTTTCAATTCTTGCTCAACTTCTGCCGGCAAAGCGCCTGCTCTGCTCAACAGAATCGGTGCGTTGCCGTAATGTGCGGCAAGCGGGCCAGCTGACAAGGCATCCGCGTATTGTGCAGATGTCGCAAGAACTACTGTCTTTTGCGCTTTTGTAGAAGCAAAGCCGTTCGGGTAAAGCAATTTCGAAACCGCGACAGCCGTCTTCAAGCGGTCAGAGCCTTCGATGTTTTGCGGTGTGTAGGAATACTTTGTTTTGTCTGTGTTCGTAAAGATGACTTTCTTTGCCCACACATCATACAATTCGGAGTTCGGCCAGTTGCGCGCATAGTCGCGGGCTTCCTCACGGTTGTAAAGGTGGACCATCTCGCCTTTGTCTTTCGAACGGACGATGAAGTTTTTGCGTTTAAAGTTCGACCAGACGATGTCGTCTTCAAGCGTCGACTCATCGATTACGGATCTCTGCGGTGTTTTTCCTGCATGCGAAATCGCTGCTTCTTCTTGGTAGAATCGCGCCACTTCTTTATCACTGCCGTCTAGGACTACGTATTTCTTCGGCAAATAATTGGACCAAAGCACAATGCCGGTTGTCGTATGGACAACGCGTGTGTTCTTCCATTTTTTCGCTTCGTTGATCGCTTCTTGTTCTGTACCGAATAGATTATCTTTCATTTTTACGGATGGATGATAAATGCCATAAACTAATGGACGGTCAACCGGTTCCGGATCTGGCTTTGTCGCGCCGTCTACTTTTCCGGTTTTCTTATGGATCACATAACTGCCTGAAACAGTTTTTGAGTAATTCAATGCATCGGTTTTCGATGTATAGTGTTTGATTGCTTTGCCGTTTTTGTCGTTGACGACATAAACGTTAAAGAAATCATCTACGCCTTTTGCAACATTCGCTGCAACTTTCTGTTGGAACCAAGCTTGCTTGATCATCGCTTCTTCTGTCGGGTTGGACATATACCCAACTTCAAGCAGTACAGCTGGTACGTTTGATGTACGTGTTACGTAAAGGCTGTTTGCGACGATGCCGCGGCCTTCCTTAACGCCTGAATTGATGACTGCGCGATGCGTGTCCGTTGCCAAACGCCCGCTTTCCGGCGAGTAATGGCGTTGCAATACGGATGGTGGATACGACGAACTCGCAAATCGATTATCGAAATAATACGTTTCGTACCCACCGTATGTAGGTGATCCTGTCGCGTTGTGGTGAACAGAGATGAACACGGTGTTATCATTATTCCCACTTGAGATCATTCCGTTTGCGACTTTCATCCGCTCCACAAGATCCGCACTGGATGAAATGCGTGAAAACTGGACATCGGATGTTCTGGTCATGTGAACAACAAATCCTCTTTTCTCTAGTTCGGATTTCAATCGCTTCGACACTTCCATATTGGCGTGTTTCTCGTAATAGCCGGTTCGGTTTCCTGAGTAACCAGCCGTTCCGCCATATGCTCCTCCGTGTCCCGGATCTAAAATAACAGTTGGCTTACCGGCTGCCGAAGCAGTTCCGGTTCCTACTCCAATGGCTAGCAGCAACAACAGCACGAACAAAAGTTTCTTTTTCAATGCTACATTCCCCTCTTTCTGACCTAATAGTACGGGGGAAAATTAGGAGAAACAAGAGAATTTTACAATATTTTCTTAAAATGATTCTTTATACAGCGTTTAAAAGTAAATTTTTCAGACGTAAAGATAATAGTCCTATGTAAATTACGAAAAACCCTCTAATTGTATACAAAATTTAGGTATTTATAATCAATATCTTTTTATTGATTATGCAATAAATTTGCATTATCATTCGTAAATTTGAATTAACAAAAAAAACCAGAGAAGAGTTAACTCTCTTCTCCGGTCTCTGTTTCTTCGTCGTCATCCAGGAAATTGCTCAGCAATGCATCGGAATGGTTTAAGATTTTCAACGCTCTTTCCTGTGTCTGTTCAATAATTTCTGGCTCCGGTTCGATCCGCTCCATCGTCTCGAAGTCGTAATAACGTTCCGGATACCGTGCGTTCTCCCCTAAGTACATATGGTCTCCCGTAATGTAAGAGCCACCTGGGAGATAATAGCGCACTGCAAGCAGGTTATTCTCATATTGCAGCATATTATGCCCGACCATCGGCGCTTGCGGTTCGATGCCCATCAAATTCATGATGGTTGGCATCATGTCCACTTGCCCGCCAAAATTCGAATTCACTTCCGACTCTAATGCTCCAGGGGCTGCGACAATGAACGGCAAAAGAAAACGATCTTTCAACGAATAAGTATGCCCGAGCAAGTCGGCCATCAGCTCGTTGTCCTCTTTTGTCATTGGCCGGCCATGAAGCCCTGAGTGATCGCCGTTGACGACAATTAGGGAATCTTCATAAATGCCTTCCGCTTTTAGGAAATCGATGAATTCCCCTACTGCTTCATCGGCGTAACGGATGGATTGCAGGTAATTTCCTGTGTAGGTATCTACGTATTCTTCCGGCAACTTCAAATACTTGTCTTGTTCACGCACTTCAAAAGGCGTATGGCTCGTTACGGTCATCAAGTTTGCATAGATTTTTTTCCCAGAGGCGATTTGCTCTTGTATTTCACCTTCTGCAAACTCGAACATCGTCCGGTCGGATGGCCATAACCCAATCATGTCTTCATTCGGAATCTCATCGCTCGAATACGCATAATCAAATCCAAGCGATGGGTACAATTCCGCGCGGTTCCAATACTCCAGCTTGTCCGCATGGTAAGTCGTCGTGTAATAATCACGCTCATTGAGCATATTGACAAGCGATGGCAACGGGCTGCCGTTCAAATAATTGACCGTCGGATCCAAGCCTCTCGTCAACAGTGACATATGCAATAGCCACTCGGCATCAGATGTGTTGCCTGCACCGATCTGTTGGAACATGCGGTCAAAATACAGGCTGTCGCCAAGCAGTTCGTTGAGATTCGGCGTCAACTCTTGCCCATCGATCGATTGGTTGATAGCGAAGTTCTGCAGGGATTCGACTTGGATGACGAACAAGTGGCGATCTTTTGCGATGCCGAAGCGATCGTGTTCCGTATAAGGCACAAACTCGTTGCCTTTCAGCTTAGCCAGCTCCTCATCCGAAATTAAATGCATTTGGGCTGACGCGCTATTTTGCTGTGCCGCCTGGACCAATTGAGTCTGGACAAAGCCTTGTTCCTTGGCGAATAAAGTCATATCCAAAATCGGCTTTTGCAAAGCAACTACAGTTGTCGCTACACTCAGCACCACCAAAACAATTGCTGCAACGCTTATTTTTTTACGGTTTTTCATTGCCAACGGCCGCTTCCAATACAGGACGAACAATGCGATATAGACCACAATATCTGCAAAGAACAGGAAGTCAAGCGGCGCATACAATAAGCTCACCGTTTCCATAACCGATCCGGCTTGATCGCCTTGCTGCAAATCAAAATAGCTCGGCACGGTCTGGAAATAGCGCTCATACCAGACGATCGACACAAGAAGCGCCGAAACGAACAGATTGTAGATTAACGCAACGAGCGGACTAATCCGGCGAAGCACAACAAACAGTAATACCGGCAAGAGCATGAATACCGGAAAGTCGATAGCCACGAGCCGTAGCCAGGATACTTCACCATAGACTAGGGTACGGAATACCCCCAGCTTAATGAGCAGAATGACGGATAAAATCACTAATACCAGCAACGGGGAATTAAGTTTTTTTGTCTTTTTCATAATAAACACCTCGTAATCAATGAATCCATCATAGCATCTTTATTACAATTATTACAATAGAGCTAATATTAGGTAAAGACGTCAGACCATAGTGCAGGGTTCCCATGTCCCCTCTCATCCCGTGAGCGGCAAGGGATGGCGATTATTTTTGATGTATTGTGATTTTACGGAAAATTAATATGGAAGATTGGGGTTCTATGTTCTTATTAGCTTTGCCGGCTAGTGGGGAATCGTTTTCCAAGACATGTTTGAAGTGGATAGTGAGAGTTTAGGTGTTAAATTGTTTCGATGTTCGATTCTGGCTTCATGTTGTTATTCGCCGCCGTGCTTTGGGTTGGCCTCTTGCCATAAGCCAAGAAGAACACTTGTCTTACGGCGTCGGCTCACCCTTGGCGCTAGGCGGCTTGGAGATTTCATTGATTCGGGTGTGTTTAATCAGATCTGCTTCTTTATTCAGTTGCCGGCTAGTGGGGGAATCGCTTCCTGAGTCGAGCGCATGTTGAGGCTTGCGAGGGTTTGCTTGTGAACTTGTTTCTGTGCTCTGTTCGAACTTCACTTGAATAGTCGCCGCCGGGCTTTGGGTTGGCCTCTTGCCATAAGCCAAGAAGACCACTTGTCTTACGGCATCGGCTCACCCTTGGCGCTAGGCGGCTGAGAGATTTCGTTGATTCGGGTGTGTTTAGTCAGATCTGCTTCTTTATTCAGTTGCCGGCTAGTGGGGGAATCGCTTCCTGAGTGGAGTATATGTGAGGCTTGCGAGGGTTTGCTTGTGAACTTGCTTCCGTGCTCTGTTCGAACTTCACTTGAATAGTCGCCACCCTGCTTTGGGTTGGCCTCTTGCCGCAAGCCAGGAAGAACGCCTGTCTTACTGCATCGGCTCACCCTTGGCGCTAGGCGGCTAAGACATTTCAATGCATACTGGCTGTTTAAGTTGTTCTGCTTCTGTAACTAGTTGCCGGCTAGTGGGGGAATCGCTTCCTGAGTTCTAGCGTCTGCCATGTTGGTGCTTGTATCGAAAACCTTGTCGATGGAACAGAACTAATTAGTCTCTCCACAGCAAAAGTGATTTGAGCTACACAACATAATGCATCTCTACATTTTCCTCGAGTGGACTAAAAATTTTTTCTTTCCCTTTAAAACTAGAGACGAAGTGGAAGGGGCCGACTCCGGGAGGATCAGCGAGACAATTGAGACCCTGCAGGAGCGCAGCGACGAAGCGGCTCAATGCGAGCCCTCCGGAAAGCGTGCCCCTGCAACGCAGTTGAAAAGCGGAAGCTTCTCTAATCACTTGATTGCGAAAATTCCACACACAAAAAGCCGCCCTCGTGAGGACGGCTTTTGTTAGATCATCGATACTATTTATTTCACAAATTGGGAAGTGTGTTCGATCGATACGTTCTGGTAATAGAAATTCAAGATTTGTTCGGCGCTGTGGCCGGCTTTGGAACGGTTATAGGATCCCCACTGGCTCATGCCGATGCCGTGGCCGAAGCCGCTGCCGTCCATGACGAAACGGTCTACTGCATCCACGATGTCAAAGTCGACGCTCTTCAAGTTCGCCCCGCCCATCAATGTACGGAAAGCGGTCATGTTCGGTGAGCTGCCTGCTTTGTACGTGATGATGGCTTGGTGCTTTTTCAAGGAAGAGCCGATGTATTCGTTGCTCGCTGTTTTCAAGGCAGATGGAATGACCGATTCGCCGCCAAGATAATAAGCCTGGTCTTTCGTCAGTTTGCTGATGTGTTCCATATGCTCAGCCGGCAAACGCGCTGGATCTGGGTGCAGCATCAAAATTGGTGAGTTTGTTTTTGCCGCAAGAACAGATCCCGCGAGCGCATCGACAAATGAATGCGCATTGCCGACCACCAGGTTTTTGCCGTTCATCGGCAACAGTCGGTTGATTTCCAGGCTGGTTTCAACGCGGTCTTTTCCGCTGATGCGGTTGCTCAAGATGCCGCGGTCGAACAATGCAGTTTCTACCGCTTCCGGGACAGCGGTCGTTCCACCGATTAAAATGGCTTTTTCAGTAGACTGATTTTCCAAGAAAGATAATGTCGCTTCGGGGCTCTTAGCGCCCATATGGATAATGATCGGCAATTGATGCGCTGCTGCATAAGCGGATGCGGACAAGGCATCGGACGAGTTGTCATTGCCCGTTGCGAATAGCACGGTTTGCATTTGCCCGATCTCCTTCGCGATCAATAACGAAGTTTCTGAACGGGTTTTGCCTGCTAGACGCTTGGTCTGGAATCCTTTTTGGCTCAGTTCTTCTTCAACGTTTTCAGAGATGGCCGAAGTTCCGCCAAGCAAATAAACTGTCGCGCCTTTTACGGTCTGTTGCTCCAGGAAGTTTTCGACTGAAGACGGCAAGCTGTCATTTCGGGTCAATAGGACGGGTGCACTGTGTTTATGCGCGAGAACGGTTCCGGCCAGTGCATCCGCTGGGACATCTCCACGTCCGAGGACGATGGCGGGCGCTTTTTCAGTGCCGACCGTTTCTTTAGCAATTTCAACGGCTGTGTCGTAGCGGTCTTTTCCGGCTAATGTTTTCGATGCAGCACCCGCTGCCATGTCGAAGTTCAATGCGCCGTTTTTGCTGTTACGGATATAATAGTCCATTTCAAGCGTAATGGATTGGACTTTTCCGGTATTCGAGAGTTTTCGGTTTGGATGTTATTGATGGATGCGATTTTGATCGATTCGACAGTCGAATCTTGTGCTTTTGCTTTTTTCAATAGATCTTTTTTGAAATTGGTAAATGTCGTTTTGCTTTGTTCACCGACAATTGCGCTGTTCAAGTTCAATTCGCCTGTCGTATTCCACCAAGTGGCCGGAGCCATCACATCGGCAGTCGCAGGCAGCTGCTGTTTGAGCCAGTTGAGTTTCCACAAAACGCTTTTGGTGTCGAACTCATCTTCTTGCGTAGTAGAGAGATATGGCAATTTGCCTGACCAGTATTGCTCAGGAAGTTCAGTTTGCCCGCCGTTGCTTGATGAAAAATAGGCTGTGACAAAGCCTTTTTGGCCATCCGCTTTTTTATAAGTGAGGATTTGCCCTTGTGTTTCGTCGACTGCACGGTTCGTATATTCGTAAGCTGATTTGTAATGAGGGGATAATGGATCCCACATAAAGCCTTTGTAAACTTGGAAAGTCGTCGTGTCATCAATTTCCAATGTGCTTTGGCTCATTTTGGAGAAAACATAGGAACGGGCTGCAATCGCTTGGGCTTTCAGCGATTCCATGCCCCCGCTTGCTCCCCAGCTGGCCGGACTTTCAGATGGCACAACGCCTTTTAGGTAATCTTCAAATGGCAAAGAGTTGACCGGCTGGATTTTTGTCGTGCCGGACATGCGGAATAGAATGGTGCCGAGATACGGGTGGATCGTCTGGGATCCAGGCTTATAAAGATGGATGCTGTTGGCTTTTGAATAAACAGACGGTTCAACCGTCACCGTGTTCAAGCCGCTTTTCAAGGTTTGGCTGCCTTTTTTCAATACCAGTTTGCCAGATGACACTTGCACCTGGTAACGCGTTCCTTTTTCCAACTTCACGGTTTTGTCTTCTTTTAATTGCGAATTGCCTTGTGGAATGAAATCAAAGCTAGTGTTTGTGCCCAAGTTATTGGTCAGCCGTACTTTGACTGTGAAATCATCCGTTGCAGAAACGTTGGCCGCCCCTCCAGCAAGAACGCCGATAAACAATAGCATGGCCAAACCCTTCAGTAAAATTCTCAATGCTTTTCCCCCTAATGGTGATGTTTTAAATGAACATTCTCTCTTTTTTAACAGTATATTCTAGAATTTTATTAAAAGGTACATAAATTTTCTAAATATTTGTAAATAATACCACCAGCAAAATTTACTTTCCTTATGCCTCTGTGTTCTCACTATCTATGCGGGCAAAAAAAAATGGCCGAAGCCATTTTTTTAATCTGTGTACGAACGGATGGTGACGATTTTCTTGTCCCAATGTCCCCAAGAGGTATCAAGCGCTGTGATCGCAACGCCTGTGCTTGTTCCAGCGTGGATGATTTTTCCATCGCCAATATAAATTCCAGCATGTGATGGGCGTGTCGGCGTGCTTCTGACCAAATCAAGCAACACAATATCGCCGACTTTGACGTTCGCATAGCTGACCGGTTTGCCGGATTGTGCCATTAATGCCGTTGTTCTTGGGATGGAGATCCCGTTTTTATTGAAGACATACATCAAATAGCCTGAGCAATCAAATCCTGATGGCGTTGTGCCGCCCCAGCGATACGGAGTGCCGATATATTTTTTGGCTTCATCGATAATATCAGAACGGATATCCACTGATGGCTTGACGACTGGAATAGCAGCCGGCTTTGGATTCGGGTTCAGTGCTTCTTTGGAAACTGCTGTTTCCCCGCCGATGACCGTTAAATTATTCACATTTTTATTATTAATGATATCTTTTGTCGGTGATGGCAGGTCCGCTTGACGCACAAGCAAGACTGGCTTCTTCTGTTTTCCGCCAAGAGCAGAACCCGTAAGAGCATCGGCAAACTGCTGGCCGGATGCGACAAGTGAATTTTTAACAGTTGATGGGTAAAGTTTAGCAACGACTGCTGCTGCTGTGGCATAGCGGTCTTTACCGGCAATGCGCGATACAGCTGCTGTCTCATCGATTTTTTTATAGACGGCTGAACTGACGGCACTTTCGCCGCCGACAACTGTTACGCTCTTATAGTTTTTCACCGCTGCTGCGACTTCTTTTGACATTCCATTTCCTGAAGTCAATAAGATCGGTTTGCCGTTTTCAGCAGCATGTGAAGCGATTGACAAGGAATCGGCGTAACCGGATCCGCTCGCGACAACTGCCGATGCTCCACCCACTCTTTCTGCGATCAATGCTGAAGTTTCAGAGCGGTTGCTGCCGGCGATACGCTCGACTTGCATGCCTTTGCCTTTTAATTGGTTGACGACTTGGTTGGAAATGACGCTTTCACCGCCAAGGATGGTTGCGTTCTTTGCCCCTAAGCGGCCGATTTCGGACATGATCGACGCTGGTACAGCATCTTTTTTCACCAATAGGATCGGCGCGTTCAATTTCTTGGCGAGCGGTGCTCCGGCAAGAGCATCCGGGTAGTTATCGCCGATAACAAGAACAACATCCTTAGTGCTGTGATAGCCCCAGCCTGCACGCGCTACTTTGATGGAAGTCTCGTAGCGGTCCGATCCCGAGATGCGGTCAAAATTTTCAAAGACGCTTGCTTCTGAAGTGGAAGCAAAAGCAGTCACTGATAAAGCAGTTGCGGCGATCATTGTTCCAAACCATTTTGTCATTTTCATATGCTTCTTTTTCCCCCTGAGTTCTATAGTCTGTTTATCTGTATTTATTAGGTAATTTTTTGTTCTGAATAATTCAGAGTTTATCACTGAATTTATGAGAGTAATATTACATTTATATTACAGGCATAATAAAAAACCCCTTGAGACAGAGCTCAAGGGGCTTCAAAAACCGCGCCATACATAGGCTGAACGGTATGTTTCATAATATTAACAGTTTAAAATAAACAGGAGTAATTACCTAGTTTAGCTTCAAAACAGCGCTATAAACTCGTTGAGTTTCCCGTTGCAGGTTTTCGTTGGAAAAATTTTCTTTTGCGAAGCTTCGAAGCATGCTCCCCATCTCGCGCGTATCCGCATCCATCGCCTTTTCCATCACGTGTTTGAGTGCATCTGCACGCCCCGGTTCAACGATCCATCCGGTTTTTCCAGGATCGACGAGTGCCGGCACGCCGCCAACATTTGTCGCAATGACCGGTGTGGCCATATCTGCAGATTCCAATAGCACGAGCGGAAAACTTTCGCTATGCGAAGTCAATAAGGATACATCCGCCGCATACAATAATTGGTCGACATCATTCCGCGCTCCCAAAAATTGAACGCGCTCCGAGATGCCGAGTGATGCTGCCTGTTCACTTAATTTCTGGCGCAGGTCGCCTTCACCGATTACCCATAATTTACATGGCCGGTCGATTTGGGCCAAAGCGTCAAGCAAGATATCATGGCCTTTGACTGGATGAAGGCGTGCCACGATCGCAAAGACGAACTCATCTTCTCTGGTGTCGAGCGATTCGCGAATGGCCCGTTGATCAAAGTCCGGCAAGGTTTCATGGAAATTGATGCCGTTGAACACAGGAGTGATTTTTTTCGGTTCGACGCCCATTTGAACGAGCATATTCTTGAATCTTTCTGACACGGCAAACAAATGGTCCGCACGGCGCATCGCCCGCTGGTTCAAGATCGTAAACACTTTCGCAAGCGGCTTGGGCTGATGAAGAAAGTCGAGTGTCGGGTCGCTATGGACTGTGATGAACCACGGCATGCCTAATTTTTTATAGACGGAATCGATCAAAAAATTGGCGCGTGCCCCGTGGGAATGGACGACTGAAAATCTGCCTTTTTTCAAGACCATCAAAATTTTTCTTGGAGCCGACCGGTCAAGACGGCTGTTTTGCTGGACAACCGTCACAGGAATTCCGGCTTTTCTCGCGTCTTCCGCAAAGGCGCCTTCAGTCAATAATAGCAACTCTGCTTCTACAGGAGAGTTGGCCAATAGCTGCAATAAATGCTTTTTGGAGCCTCCAGTTTCGCCGCCGCTAATTACATGCAATACTTTCATCAGCGTTTTCCGCCTTTATCGCGTACGGCTTTGATGAGAAATTGCGGGAGCGCCATTTGGCGTTTGATGCGCGTAGGCTGGCTGGCAAGACGGTAAAGCCATTCGGTTCCTGTGTTCAAGAACAGCTTTGGCGCACGTTTGACATTGCCGCTATAGACATCGAAACTGCCACCGACACCCTGGAAGATATTGACGTCCAATCGCTCCATGTTTTCGCGGATGAACAATTCCTGTTTCGGGCTGCCGAGCGCGACAAATAAGATCTGAGGTTTTGCTTCGTTGATCACCTGGATGATTTTTTCAGGATCTTTCTCATAGCCGTCGAGTGTCCCGGCGACGACGAGGTTTGGGTATTTCGCTTGGATGTTTTGTGCAGCCAGTTCTACAGTCGCTTTTTTCGCCCCGTACATGAAAATGCGGTGGCCATGTTTATTCGCGAGCTGAAGCAGTGCATCCATCATGCCGATGCCAGTCACGCGTTCGCGAATCGCGCCTCCGCGCATGCGGGAAGCGATTTTAATGCCGACTCCGTCCGGAATCTGGTATGTCGATTCGTTCAACATTGTCCGGAGTGCCGGGTCTTTTGAAGCCATCATGACTTTTTCAGGGTTGATGGCGACAATGCGCGATTTGCGCCCGATTTCGATATCGGTTTGGATTTTATCCAGCAATTGCTGTTCGGTCTCTTTATTGACGGTGACGCCTAAAATTTCTTCTTTCATGTAGTTCGTGCCTCCATGCAAAACCGCATTTCCAATAGCTTGAAAATGCGGCCGTGTATTTTAATTTTTTGGGTTGCCCTTGCCGTCGCCGAGACGGTAAACCGTGAATCCGGCTTGTTCATACGTTTCACGGCTGATGGCATTTTTCGTGTCGAAAATGGCTTTATGGCGCATCGTTCCGCCAAGTGTTTTCGGATCGTATTCTTTGAATGCTTTATGGTCGGTCAAGATGACGATCAAATCCGCACCTTCGACTGCTTCATCGTAGGATTGCGTCTGAATGGCGCTTTGTTTTCTTGACATGCGGGTCAAATGAAGAAATACGCAGGTTTTTCGCTTTCAAATGTTCCAGCACTTCCATCGATGGGCTCTCGCGGATGTCATCGATATTGCCTTTAAAGGACAAGCCAAATACAGCAACTTTCGCATCGGCCACATCTTTCAGGATATCGTCGATTTTGTCTGCCGTGTATTGCGGCATGCCATCATTGGTTGTACGCGACAAATGGATGATTTTCGATAATTCCTGCTCTTTTTCCACTAGGAACCATGGATCGACAGCGATGCAATGCCCGCCGACACCTGGCCCTGGCAAGTGGATATTGACGCGCGGGTGATGGTTGGCAAGGCGAATCGCTTCCCATGCATCAACACCGACATTGTCGGAGATTTTCGCGATTTCATTGGCGAAAGCGATATTGACGTCGCGGTAAGTGTTTTCCATGACCTTGACCATTTCAGCAGTCGTCGCATCCGTCAAGATGAACTCGCCTTTAACGAATGATTCGTAATAAACTTGTGTACGCTTTGAAGATTCCTCGTTGATGCCGCCGATGATGCGGTCATTTTTCACGAGCTCTTCGAAAACTTTTCCAGGAATGACGCGCTCTGGGGAATGCGAAACAAAGAGTTCTGTCCCGATTTCCAAATTGCTCTTCACGAGAATCGGCATCATGACATCCAGCACAGTGCGCGGAGGAACGGTTGATTCCAAGACGACCAAATCACCTTTTTTCAGGAATGGCACAATCGATTCTGTCGCTGCGCGAATGTAATCCATATTGGCAGTTTTATCTTCCGCAATCGGAGACGGCACAGCGATGATGAACATGTCTGCTTCTGCAGGTTTTGTCGAAACCGAGAAGGTGCCTTTTTCCAATGCTTTGTTCAAATAATCTTGAAGAAACGGTTCTTCAATGTGAATTTGCCCATCAGACAGCATGTCCACTGCTTTTTGATTGACGTCCACGCCGTGAACATCATAACCATGGTTTGCGAACATGACCGCTGTCGGCAAGCCGATATATCCTAATCCAACTACACAGATTTTTTCCATTTCGTTAATTCTCCTCAATCGCCAGTAATTTTTTATCTCCCGCTTTGCAAGCAGAGATTTGTTTCAATAGTTTTGTTAAATAAGTTGAACTAATACTTTGTCTTTAAGACTTTATTGCATACGATATTCCGCAAAACAGCTGGCTTTCCTGGGGGCTTGCGCTGAACTAATTCGGGCTTGCTGCCCGAATGGATTTCAGCACTTCGCTGATTCCCAAGGAGTCTGCGCTATTTTGCTCCATATCTATTGATGTAATCCAGATATTAAGAGTGCAAGGCAGCGACTCCTGCGGGAATAGCATGAGTCTTGAGACCCCACAGGAAGCGCAGCGACCGAGGAGGCTCAAGCCATGCCCGCGGAAAGCGTCTGCCTGTAACGATTACATCGCTCTTTGACTGGTTCATTTTTGTTCAACTCACATATTATCAATAGTTCATTCTACCATAGCATAGCCTTAGGCAGAAATCGTTTTGGTGTATTTTTCATTACGGTTTCGTTACAGGACGCAGGATGGCTCGATGGGTTCCCAAAGAAAAACCTCTCCCGCGAATGCGGAAGAGGCTAGAAGTTATTCGTCGTGACGATGTGCTTCTTCTCCCCAGCATTCCGTGTTTTTCAGGCCAGGTACATTTTTCGCATAGAATACCGGATTCTTGCCGGCTTTCCTTTGCCCCATATAATCGTCGAGGACGCGGAACGCGATCTTACCGAGCAATGCGATGACGATTAAGTTGATGACGGCCATCATGCCCATGAACAGGTCAGCCATGTTCCAGACAAGCTGGACTTGTGCGATCGACCCGAACATAACCATTGCCAATACGCCGAAGCGGTAAACAGTTAACCACATGCTGTGGGCATTGATGAATTCAATATTCGTCTCGCCGTAATAATAGTTCCCAACGATCGAGCTGAAAGCGAAGAACGTGATGGCGATCGCCAGGAAATAAGGCGCCCATCCGCCCAAATGCATATCCAGTGAAGCTTGTGTCAGAAGGATGCCTTCCTGTTCGCTTGTGCGGTACAAGTCCGCCAAAATGATGACGAATGCAGTCGCTGAACAGATGATGATCGTATCAAAGAATACCCCAAGGCTTTGGACAAGCCCTTGTTTGGCTGGATGCGATACGTTCGCAGAAGCAGCAGCGTTCGGGACAGAACCCATACCGGCTTCGTTGGAGAACAAGCCGCGGCGTATACCTTGCATGATCGCAGCACCGATACCGCCACCAACCACTTCTTCAAGCCCAAATGCGTTCTGGACAATCAAGGTGAAAATCGCTGGAATTTCCGTGAAGTTCATTACCATTATGTAAGCTACAACAATCAAATAAATAGTTGCCATGATCGGCACGACAATTTGCGTCACGTGCGCGATTCGGCGTACGCCACCGAAAATAACGATAGCGGATAAAACGACCAAGCTTGCGCCGACGACCCAGTTCGGGATGTCCAACACATCGCTGACCGATTGGGCGATGGTGTTCGATTGCACCGAGTTAAAGATGAAACCGAATGCCAGCGTCAAGAGAATGGCAAAAGCGATGCCCAGTTTCCGTGTGCCGAGTGCCTTTTCCATATAATACGCCGGGCCTCCGCGGAATTGCTCACCGTCTTTGATCTTATACACTTGGGCGAGCGTGCTTTCGATGAATGCGGTCGCCATGCCGATCAAGGCCACCATCCACATCCAGAAAACAGCGCCCGGCCCGCCGATGGCAATTGCCAAAGCAACGCCTGTGATATTACCGGTTCCAACACGCGATGCGGTCGAAATCGTGAACGCCTGGAATGCGGAAATCCCGCCGGTTCCATCTTTCTTTTCCGTGATGACGCGGAACATTTCGCCAAACAAGCGCACTTGCACGAAGCGTGTGCGGATGGTGAAGTATAAACCAAGACCGAGCAAGAGCCCGATCAATATATATGTCCATAATAAGTTATTTCCTTCGTCGACGATCCACGTCAACCCGTTGAATATTGCATCCATCTCTGATGACCCCTTAAAATTCTTATAGTGTAAATCATTGTTCCATACCCTTAAATATGTGCCCAGAAACTATTCCGGGCACCCTAAGCATGCTGTTACGCCAAGCGTAAAGTCTCTGCCAAAACGCGTGCGCCAATGTCGAGCGCTTCCCGGTTGAACTTCATATCCGGATGATGGAGCCCCGGTGTTAAATCGGCACCGATTCCGACCATCGCCGCTTTCAACTCAGGCTGTTTAATCGTGTAGAAATGGAAATCGTCCGCGCCGGTCGTCTGGATCGGTTCAGCGAAAGCTTCCTCTCCGAGCACATTGCGAATCGCCTGTGCGGCAATTTCCATCGCCTCGTCGGATACTTCAGCAGCGGGCGTGTAATCGTCCCATTTCAACTCGATTTTCACATCGTGAAGCGCTGCAATGGCCCGCAAGCCTTCCTCGAGGCGAACTTTCATCGTATCCATCAATGCGTTGGACTGTGAGCGCACATCAAGCGCGAATGTAGCGCTTCCCGGGATGATGTTCAAGCTTTCCCCGCCGGTCTGGATATTCGTTAGCTTTGCTGAATAGGATTCGAAAGGCGAAAAATAAACCGTTTTCACGAATTGATGGATTGCCGCGATGACATCGATGGCATTTTTTCCTTGATGCGGCCGAGCACCGTGCGCATCTTCTCCGATGATCTTGCCTTTCAAAAAAATCCCCGAGCCGTGATGCAGCGCAGGCGTCACCTTGCCGAACGGCAGCTCTTCCTGCGGGCGCAAATGGACTCCGAACAAATGCGTCACGCCTTCGAGAGCGCCCCGCTCGATCATCGCAAGCGAACCGTTGCCCTGCTCTTCAGCCGGCTGGAAAATAAAGCGGATGCGTTTATTCAAGGATTCGTCTTTCAAACGCAGGAGGGCTCCGAGGACCATCGACATATTGGCATCATGGCCGCAGGAATGGTTGGCTTGCACTTGCCCATTCACTTCCTGCCACAAAGCATCGATATCCGCACGGACTGCGATCACTTCTTCGCCTTCTCCGACTTCTGCGAACAAACCGGTGACATCATCGAATGTCCGGTACTCTACTCCGAGTTCATCCATGATTTGTGCCAGCTTCTTCGTCGTCTCGACTTCTTTGAAGCTGACTTCGGGATGTGCATGGAAATGATCAAAATAAGTTTCGGTCTGCTGCTTGAACTCCATAAAAGATTCGCTCCTTTAAATTTTTCATCTTTTTGAATTGTACCTGTCTTCTCAATTCAAAACAAACCGGATTGTGAAAACACCTTCATTCATTGCTATTAATCCGCTTGTTCTCCAATGTGCAAAATCAAGCTTGCGATGATTTCCGGAATTTCCTCGAAAGCATTTTTGATATGGAGCCGTTCGGTACGTTTATGCGGGTCTTTGCCAAAGGGCCCAATATTCAAGACCGGCGCTTTGAGCTGCTGCATCGCTTGGAACGGGATGCTGTATTGATCGCCGTAAACCGGTGTGTTTTTCTCATAGCTGACCCAGCCGCTCGCCGTATCCTCGTAATTGACGTAGCTAAGGTCCGAAATGCCGTTGAAGAAATGCACTTGCTCGAGCTCCAAATCGAAACGTTCGAGCGCATCTTGCGTGACATGAGCCACACATTTCTCGATGAATGGGTCTTCGCTAGAATTGACCGCTGGGTAATAAGGCGGCGCAAACAATAACACGATCCCCGGCGTCAACTCCTGGCAATTTAACAGCAAAATGTCCGCAATATGGAACGATTTATCGCGGACGTCACGTTCGGGGTCCATCAACGTATCGCGAATCAATTGATTTAGGTAATCAAGCCCGAATTTCTCTTTGGCGTACTCTACAAGTTCTTCGTAACGGAGGACGCGGATTTCCTCAACACGCGGTGCCATGCCGACTTTTTCGCACAAGGCAAGATAATCTTCCATGCATTCTGCAGCAGATTCCTTTGCCAAGCTCTCGAAAATACCCATGACGTCTTCAGCGTTTCTTTCCATCGTGAAGACGTTATAGAGCGCTTTTGTCCGGTATGGCGTCTGCACCGAATATTCTTCTTTCATATCCCCTTGCGTCAGGGTTACCGGAAGCGGCGTTTCTTCTCCGTGCACGGTCTCAGAAAACGCCGGATTCCATTCCATTTTCCGCGTCAAATAGGTGGACAGATAGCTCGAGGTCATGCCGGCAAGCGGCTCGCCTGCATGCGTTTCTTTGCCGTAGAACAAAGCGCTCGGCATGATTTTCCCGATCGACCCGGTGTAGATGTATTGCGATTCATCGCCAGGCGATTTCGCGAACACCGGCTCGCCGTTTAGAAACAGCACATATTCCAAGCCATATTGGCGTTCGAGGTCGAGCAGCTTTGACACGCCGTAACGCATGCCTGCCGAGTTGACTTCCTCATCCGGCACTGACATGAGCACAATATTGACCGGCCAATTTTCAAGGCTGGCCCGTTCGATCAACGCCATATGGATCGCCAGCCCTGACTTCATGTCCATGATGCCGCGGCCGAATAAATAATCACCGGATGCGAGATCGGCCTGCATCTCCCGCTTGAATTCGCTTTTAATCTTTTGGAATGCTTTCTCCAGTTCTGCCGGCTGGTAAGCGAGCGGCGCCAAATCCCCGTATTCGTGCACGGCGACGGTATCGAAATGGCTGAGCAGCACGACGGTGCGTGAGGCTTTTTCATGCTTGTATAATGCGGTCAAATACCGGCGTTCCCAATTGACTTCGCCCAAGGAAACAAGTTCCGGGTGCTTGTGAAAATACTCTGTTTCCATTAATTTGGATTTCAATCGTTCCGGGAATTTCACTTCCCCTTCCGTCAAACCTTGCGACTCCCAGCCGACCAATTGTTCTGTCAGCTGGCGCACTTGTGCTGGTGTGCCCCATAAACCCGTCATCGTTCATTCTCCTTTCGCTATTCCACTATAGAAAAAAACGGCTCATGTAGGGAGCCGTTTCCTGCGTTTCCGAAGTAAATCCTCCGCTGCCCCTGACCCGAATATCACGCCGATCACTATGAGCACAAGTCCGATCAAATGACCCGGCGTAATCGTTTCACCGAGAATGAGGCTTGCTGCCACGAGCGAGAACAGCGTATTCAGGTTCATGAAAATTGCCGCTTTCGTCGGTCCTGCCTGGCCAATCGAGTAATTGTAAAGCATATGCCCGACTGCTGTACCAAGCATTCCCGAAAAGAAGAACGCTAGCCAGAATGACGATGGAACTGCCGCGAATGCCGCAATTTCTCCCGGTTCCTGGATGAGCGCGATGATGAACAACACGATCGCTCCCATCACGAGCATGTATCCCGTCAACAGGCGCGGATCCAGCGAGCGTGCCGCATTTGCTATGACAATATAACTGAAGACTTGAGCCAAAATGGAGATGAATACCAATATATCTCCAAGACTCAAACCTGAAGCCGAGTCGCTTCCGACCATTACCGTCGTGGCAACGCCAGCAAAACCGATGAACACCCCGAGCCATTGCAGCCGTGAAGGCACATTGCGCATGATCAGCGATACCAAAACTGCCGTCAGCATCGGCCCGGTCCCGAGAATCAAACCGGCATTCGTTCCGGAAGTGATCGCCAAACCTTGTGACAGAAAATAATGATGCGCCACTACATTGAGCAGCGCTCCGAGCAATATGTATTTCCAATCGCTGCGCTTTGGCCAGCGCATCATGCCGAGCGATGCCAAAATAATCAGCACGGTCACGCCTGCCAGTAAGATCCGAAACGCCGTCAGCGTGACTGGATCAACAAATTCCAATAAATACTTGACCGCCGCGAGGTTGAATCCCCACACGACCATCACCGATGTTAAGATGCCGTAAACTTTCCATGGAGTCAAAAGTGCAGCCCTTCTTTCCCTTTTTCCAGATATAGCCCCTTATTTTACGCTTGTTTTTCGTTTCTGTATAGAATGGCATTGTAATCATACGCCTGACGCTTGATCAGTAAACTGAAGGCGATAAAGGCGAGAAGCGACAAGACGACCGGCAACGTGACGGTATGGACGCCGAACAAATTACCGTTTTCGATGTTATAGAAATGCAAGGCGATATAGCTTAGGATCCCTGTCGCCATACTCGCAATCGCCCCATATTTATTGCCCCATTTCCAGTAAAGCCCGAGAACGATCGGCCAGATAAACGCCGCTTCCAGACCGCCGAACGCGAATAAATTCAAGAAAATCAGCAAATCAGGCGGATCGAGCGCCAGCAAGAAGACAATCACGCCGAGAATCCCCGTGACCCCGAAGGACATGCGTTTGATGGTTTTCAGGCTTGCATCCGGTTTGACGTAATTCAAATAGACATCTTTGACAATCGACGAACTGACGAGCAATAGCAGCGAATCGACCGTCGACATGATCGCCGCCATCGGAGCTGCCAAGACGATACCCGCGACCCAAGGCGGCAAAGTCTCCAGCGCGATCAGCGGAATGACTTTATCGCCGACTTCAATGCCCGGAAGGATCGGGCGCGCGAATACACCGATCAAATGCATATTGAGCATGATAAAGCCGGTGACGATCGTGCCGATAATGAGCGCACGGTGCATCGAACGTGCATTTTTATAAGACATGGCGCGCACCGCGATTTGCGGCAAGCCGACAACGCCGACACCGACAAGAATCCAGAACGAAGACACGTACGCGGCGCTAAGATTGCCTTCCGCCCCGTACGGCGTAACCAAATTCGGGTTTTCATTAATCAAATCCTGCATGATGTTCGAGATCCCGCCACCTGAAATGATGACGGCGATCAGCAGGATCAGCGTGCCGATGAGCATGACCGCTCCTTGCACCGCATCGGTCAAGGCGACAGCCCGGAAGCCACCGATCGTCACGTAAACGAGAACGCTGATGGCAAACAAGAACAATGCCGATTGATAGCTGAGCCCTGTTAACGACTCGATGAGCCGCGCGCCGCCGATCCACTGTGCCGCCATCGCGGAAAACAGGAAGATGATGATGCTAAGCGCCGATAATAAAACGACAGCTGTGCTATTGTAGCGGGCTTTCAGAAAATCGATCATCGTCACCGCGTTATAACGGCGGGCCATGATGGCGTATTTTTTCCCGAGAATCATTAAGACAAAATAACCGGTGACCACTTGCGTCATCGCCAGCAGCACCCAACCGAAGCCCATCGTATAGGCTGTCCCGGGGCCGCCGAGAAAACTTGAGGCGCTGCCGTATGTCGCGACCATGGTCATCGCCAGGACGAAACCGCCAAGCTCACGACCACCGAGAAAATAATCACTGATGAAATTCGAAGAGCCGGCCAGTTTTCTGCTCGACCAATAGCCGATGAAAAGATGATGATCAAAAGACGATCATGGGAATAAGGACTGAATAGTTCATCGGCTTTCCTCCTGTTCTTCGTCAAATGGCACATCGACAAGAAAAACTTGACGACGACCGTGACGAGCACGACCATGACCAGGAAGCCGACGATGCAGCTATAGAAAACCAATCGGGCAAGCCGAATATGTACGTGTATTCTTCGACCGGGCGATTGCCGAGCCCGTAGGCAAAAGCGAACCACCAGACGAAGTTGAAGAGCGCAAGGCCGAGGCCGATCCAGGCTTCCGATGCGCGACGCGGAAGCGCCAATCTGTTTCTTTCATGGATATCCCACTCCGATCAATGGCTGTAATGTGTTGTGTCTATCGTACACCAATGGCGGCCGTAAATTAAGCGCAAGTTTCCATGGCGTTTTCGATGCGTCCATTTACACAGCAACCCCATATGCTTTCACTGGTTGATTTCCATAAAACCTCCGGAAATTCCCGGAGGTTTTAGCGTGCCAATAAATATTCGACATAGGCTCGCCATTCTGTATTCTTCGCATAGTTAAAGTCCGGCGTGCGGCTCGGGAACGGCATGAAGAGCTTCGGCCTTCCCGGATAATCGTGAAGCTGCTCTTCATTGATGGTGATATCCCCTGCTTCCATGCCGCTTGCGAGAACAACGCGGCCTTGTTGGGTGAAGGCGATTTCGACAGGGACGGCATTCGGGCGGCCGTCAATGTTCAAGGTATAGGCAGTGCCCGTCGTATCGTCGTCATCGTAAACCCAAGCATCGCGCAAGGCGATTGCATCTTGTGCTTCATCCAAGGTGATTTCTGCGTTGACATTGCTGCCATAAGGCATCGTGTCCTGCAAGGGTGTTTCAGGGCGATGCGCACTTCGTAAAGGCGATCGGGTTGTTTTGTTCGATGCGGCCGAGATCCCGGTACGCTTCGAACCACTTGGATTCTTCTGCCGGAATTTCAGAAACGCTGCGGACCGTTCCAGGAATCGCGCCTTCAATGCCTGGCGCCTGGATGAATACGCGATCGGCCTGTTCCACTTCGTGCCATTCGTCTTCCAATAGATACGTCACGAATTCGCGTTCATTATTGTAAATCTCGATGCTGAGCGGAGCGGTGTCGCGGTTGATGCTCGCGACCGTCCCTTCGACCGGGCTGATGAGCGCCGGATTTTCCTGGCTTTGTGCGAGCTGCGCTTCCACGACCGCAAGTTCAGAATCAATGGCCGCCAGACGCTGCTGGGCTTGCGCGATGCCTGAAACATACGAGCCGTCTTCCGGCACTTCCACGCCAACTGAGACGTTGACATCCATACGCAATTCCTGTTCCATGTCTTCGCCAAACCCTGGATAGCTGGAGCTGTTATTGAGTCTTCAGATACACTGCTGTCTTGCGATGCGCGCCTGCGTCAATTCCTGCAATGTGGACTGAACTTCACTGCGTTCTGTTTGAAGCGCACTTTGTTCCGACTGCCAGATCGCTCGCTGGTCTTCTGACTCACTTTCGTTCAAGCGTGCCAGTTCAGCACCTGCCGTTACGGCATCGCCTTCTTTGACGAGCCATTGCTCAAGCGCTTCATCGTCCTGGACGTAGATTTCCATCGTATCCTGCGGTGCCGTCAATGCTTCTTTCGGCAAAGTTTCGGTGTATGTATGGGTATACGCCTGTTCATATTCGCTGACATACAGTTGTTTTGAAATGATGCTCTTCTCACCGAACAGCAACAGGAAGTTCGAAGTCAAAAGCGACGATGGCAATGGATAAGCCGATAAAGAAAAGCGGTTCATAGGATCGGCCCCTTGCATAAAGTCACGCAGCATTTCGTCGACGGGAATCTGGCTGAACAACGCGACGAACAATGCCGAAAGCAGATGGATGATGATTAGTGAAAGCAAAATGATCTTCGGTGATACACGCGAAAACTTTGATGAAACGGTATTGAATCGCGATAATCAATGACGTAAACAAGGTCAATTGATTAAAGAAATAAATCAGGTAGCTGTTCTCCAGGAACGTCGCGGCGATCGGCCCGAATGAAAACGGTGAAAAGGCCATCGTGTAGCCATTCCAGGCGAACATCCCAAAATCAAGCCTTTTCCAGCACCAACAATGCCGTAACGTAAGCTTGCATGACGATCATCGCCTTCCACGGGATGCCGATGATCCGGCCGTACAGATACGCGGCTATGTACAAATGGAAGCTCAAATACAAGCCGCCCCACAGCAAGGTGCCGACAAGCGAGGTCCAACGCGCGAGTGTATAGCCGTCAAACATGCCTGCCGCGAGCAGCGGCGTCAACGACCCGGTGTTCATGCCCCAAATTTCAGGCAAGGCAAACACGATCAAGCCGAGCACAAGAATAACGGCCAGCCGCTTATTGATTTGCCTCATTTCGGTGTGTCGCAAATTATGTATGAGTTGGCCTTGGTTCAGGAAGAAATGCCAAAATTTAAAATCAGATATCATGCGTCTAAGTCCTTTCAGGCAAATGGCGTTCTGCTTAGTTTTACTTTACCAAAAACATATGCTTTGAACGAATTCCCTGCCACAATTTTCAATATTTGGTGGCTTTGAGACGAATGGCATAGGATTGTGGTGAATTTCAAATTAGTAAAGGGTGAAGTGGAGTGGAAGTAGGAGATGTTTAATGAAGAAAAGTGATGTGAAAGAAGTAAGTAGAAAAGCTTACGCTTTTCGACTGCGCCCAATGGCTGCTTGGGGCTCGCAGGATGCGAGTCATGCAGCTGATGCGACAGGACGTCGCGCTTTCAGCTGCCCGGGTGTGGGCGGGTGTTGAGCCAACGTGCCAAAGAGCGCGGCACGATTGTCTCGCCAGCCCGCGCGGTCCCACAGGCGTCAGCCCCTTCTACTCCGTCTCTAGTTTTAAAGTGGAAGATCGTTTCTTCAGTTCATTTAAAGTAAAGTGTGGAAATGCATTATGTTTTAGCTCATATTATTTGGATCAAAGAGGGTGAATGTCAATTTGCCGCATCTCGGGAAGTGATTCCCCAACTAGCCGGCAACTAGTTACAGAAGCAGATTCAACTAATCACACCTCTCAATGAAATCTCTCAGCCGCCGGCGCCAAGGGTGAGCCGACGCAGTAAGACAGGTGTTCTTCCTGGCTTATTGCCAAAGGCCAACCCAAAGCAAGGCAGCGAATATTAACATGAAGAACAAATAGAACAACGCAACAATTCCACAAACAAATCCTCGCTATCTTCCCAAAACTTGTCCCGGGAAGCGATTTCCCCACTAGCCGGCAACTAATTATAGAAGCAGATCTGATGAAACTCACCCGAGTCAACGAAATCTCTCAGCCGGCTAGCGCCAAGGGTGAGCCGACGCAGTAAGACAGGTGCTCTTCCTGGCTTATTGCCAAAGGCCAACCAAAGCAAGGCGGCGTCTTCCAAGAAGACGCTCAAATGGACCATCGCATTATTTCCACATACAAACACTCGCTGACTTCACTTATTTTCGCACAATGAAAAAACCTCCGCGGCTGCGGAGGTTTCGTTTTATTGATCTGCGACAATCTTGTATTTCTTATGTGAAATTACGGTCATGTTGGAAGCAGCGCCGATTTCCTTGGCGTCTTCTGGTGAAATCTCGACGATCACCGAGTTGTCCATAATTTTGAAGATGGTTCCGTTAACGTCGACGCCATTGCGGGTGAATGAAATCCATTCGCCGATTTTGCGGGCCGCTACAAATTCAGATACTTCTTTTTCATGGGGTTGAAATGCCATAGTTATCCACGCCTCTCTATAATGAAAACATTATCTTTCTATTATAGCATAAATTTATGGTAATTTCACCTGTTTCAATTACTCATATAAATGACAGGCGACGTAATGGCCAGGCTCTTTTTCCTGCCATGCCGGCTTTTTCTCGGCGCAGATGCTCATTGCATGTGGGCAGCGCGTCCGGAACACACAGCCACTCGGCGGATCGATCGGGCTTGGCAGTTCGCCTTCCAAGATAACGCGTTCACGGGCTTCTTCGATGTCGGGGTCCGGGATTGGAATCGCGGACAGCA